>NZ_CP170156.1:5812500-9101011 GCF_042258955.1 Bradyrhizobium sp. ma5 | reverse complement strand
GCTGCCGGTATCGACCAGCGCGGTCGCGATGATGGTCAGCGAACCGCCCTCCTCGATGTTGCGCGCGGCACCGAAGAAGCGCTTCGGGCGCTGCAGGGCGTTGGCGTCGACACCGCCGGTCAGCACCTTGCCGGATGACGGCACCACGGTGTTGTAGGCGCGGCCGAGGCGCGTGATCGAATCGAGCAGGATCACGACATCGCGGCCGTGCTCGACGAGACGCTTAGCCTTCTCGATCACCATCTCGGCGACCTGGACGTGACGCACGGCGGGTTCGTCGAAGGTCGACGAAACCACCTCGCCCTTCACCGAACGCTGCATGTCGGTGACTTCTTCCGGACGTTCGTCGATCAGAAGCACGATCAGGTAGCAGTCGGGATGATTGGCGGTGATGGAGTGCGCGATGTTCTGCATCAGCACCGTCTTGCCGGTGCGCGGCGGCGCCACGATCAGCGCGCGCTGGCCCTTGCCGATCGGCGCGACGATGTCGATCACGCGGGCTGAGAGATCCTTCTTGGTCGAATCCTCAAGCTCCATGCGGAAACGCTGATTGGGAAACAGCGGCGTGAGGTTGTCGAAATTGACCTTGTGCTTGGCCTTTTCGGGATCCTCGAAATTGAGCGTATTGACCTTCAGCAACGCGAAGTAGCGTTCGCCTTCCTTCGGGCTGCGGATATGTCCTTCGATGGTATCGCCGGTGCGCAGGCCGAAGCGGCGGATTTGCGAGGGCGAGACGTAGATGTCGTCGGGACCGGGCAGGTAGTTCGCGTCGGGCGAACGAAGGAATCCGAATCCGTCGGACAGCACCTCCACGACGCCCTCACCGACAATGTCGGTCTCGGCGGCCGCGAGGTTCTTGAGAATTGCGAACATCAGCTCCTGCTTGCGCATGGTGCTGGCATTCTCGACCCCGTTCTCTTCCGCGAACGAGACGAGCTCGGCCGGCGTTTTCGATTTGAGGTCCTGGAGCTTGATTTCCCGCATGGGGGTCGTCCTGTGAGGAAGTAAGTAGGGAAGGGGTGCGAGGTGGCTTGGAAAAAGCGGACGCCAAAGGAAGGTCCGCAGGTCTCAGCCAGGAAAGTGCCGTTTGGGCTTTCAAACCTGATGCGGCGCCGGCCCGAAAAGAACCGAAACGCGACCACATCCGCCTGCGTGGGGTGGGATAAACCCTATATAGAAAATCGATTCGTTCTTCGCAAGAAGGACTGAAGCATGCGTCCTAGGCATCGCGATGTCTAGAACGGCTTCACCACCACCATGACCACGATCAGGACCATCAGGAGCGTCGGCACCTCGTTGATAATGCGATAGAATTTCTGGGTGCGCTGATTCCGGTCGGCGGCGAAATCCTTCACGCAGCGGGACAAAAAGCCGTGGATACCCGACATGATGAGCACCAGCGTAAATTTGACGTGAAACCAGCCCGATAGGTACCAGTGTCCGGCCCAGGCCAGGTAAAGCCCGGCAAGCCAGGTCACGATCATCGCAGGGTTGATGATCGCCCTCAAAAGCCGCCGCTCCATGACCTTGAATGTCTCGGACTGCTTCGAACCGATCTCGGCCTCGCAATGATAGACGAACAGCCGCGGCAGATAGAGCATGCCCGCCATCCAGGAGATCACGGCAATGATGTGCAGGGCCTTGATCCAGTCGTACAACATCGCGGTGATGCCTTTCAGGGAGCAGCTCGGGCGCTCTCAGCGTGCGCGCCAAGCTCTGCTTGCGAGGGACCGATACATATCCGCTCACACGGCTCTCCTAAACCTAATTAAGTTTAGAATCTAAGGTTTGAGTCTAAGTGACAGTGAATTTGACTCATGCAAAACGATCCAGCCGTTCTTGCGGGCTTGTTCACATCCCTCAACATTTTCGACGGCGAGCGCGAATATTCGGAATCCATCGCTTAACTCAATCGGTTGCGGACGTATGCGGGCAGCTTATCAAGAGACAAATCCACACCGGTTCACTATCATCCGTCCGATGACATCGACTTATCCTTTTCGGCGGTGCTGTGAACAAAGGGACGAGATATACAGAGACCTGGCGGCGGACCCGGATTCTTCTCCTCGACCTCCACAGGGATTCACAGGTTAGACAGGGGCTCCGGTGCCGACGACCTCCAATTATTTCCACCTTCATCTGGTGTCTGATTCGACCGGCGAGACGCTGATCACCGTGGCGCGCGCGGTCGCCGCGCAATACGCCAACGTGACCGCGGTCGAGCATGTCTATCCTTTGGTGCGCAGCCAGAAGCAGCTCGATCGCGTGCTCGACGAGATCGAGGAATCGCCCGGCATTGTCCTGTTCACGCTGCTTGAGAAGGATCTGGTTGGTCGGCTCGAGGGCAAGTGCAAGGAAATCAACGTGCCGAGCCTGTCGATCATCGGGCCGGTGATGCAGCTGTTCGAGGCGTATCTGGGGGCCGCGACGACCGGACGCGTCGGTGCGCAGCATGTGTTGAACGCGGAATATTTCAGCCGCATCGACGCGTTGAACTACACGATGATCCATGACGACGGCCAGCATGTCGAAGGCCTCGAGGATGCCGACGTCGTCCTGGTCGGCGTGTCCCGCACGTCGAAGACCCCGACCTCGATCTATCTCGCCAACCGCGGCATCCGAACCGCGAACGTACCGCTGGTGCCAGGCATCCCGCTGCCGCATCAGCTCGAGACCCTGAAGAAGCCATTGGTGGTCAGCCTGCATGCGACGCCGGAGCGCTTGATCCAGGTCCGGCAGAACCGGCTGCTCACGATGGGCGACCGCGACAACGACACCTACATCGACAAGCAGGCAGTGGCCGATGAAGTCGCGTTCGCGCGGCGCCTGAGCGCGAAATTCAACTGGGCATTGCTCGACGTGACGCGTCGCTCGATCGAGGAGACGGCGGCTGCGATCATGAAGCTCTATAACGACCGCCAGCGCGCGCGGCCTTCGGAGTAACGGCCAAATCATGAGCATCTGGCGTGGCCCGCAGAAGCTGATCCTTGCCTCGCAAAGCCGTGCGCGAAGGATGTTGCTTGAAAACGCCGGGCTCGAATTCGAGGCGCTGCCGGCCGATATCGATGAGCGCGCGGTGCAGAACAACTCCGGCCTTTCGGCGCCGGGCGAAATTGCGTCGCTCCTGGCGCGCGAGAAGGCGCTGTTCATATCGCGGCAGAGGCCGGGTCAATATGTTGTCGGCGCCGACCAGACGCTGGCACTGGGGCAGCGGATGTTCAGCAAGCCGGCCGGCCGTGCGCAGGCTGCCGAGCAGCTCGGCCTGCTCGCCGGACAGACGCACGCGCTGCATTCGGCCGTCTCGGTCGCGCGCGACGGGAAAGTTCTGTTCGACGATGTGAGCGTGGCCCGGATGACGATGCGGCGGCTTGCTGCCGGCGAGATCGAAGCCTATCTCGACCAGGCCGGGGAGGCGGTGACGACCAGTGTCGGAGCCTACCAACTCGAGGGTCTCGGCGTGCATCTGTTCGAGCGGATCGAAGGCGACCATTTCACCATCCTCGGCCTGCCGCTATTGTCGCTGCTCGCATTTCTGCGCCGTGAAAAGCTGCTCGCGGTGTGACGTGTCGAGGCATGGCGACGGAGAGATACTGAACCGATGTTGATGCGATGCTGATTCTTGGACTGACCGGCTCGATCGGGATGGGAAAATCCACCACGGCCAAACTCTTCATGGAGGCCGGTGTGCCGGTGTACGACGCCGATGCGGCCGTGCATCAGCTCTACGAAGGCGAAGCGGTCCCTGTGATCGAGGCCGCCTTTCCCGGCACCACGGCGGACGGCAAAGTCGACCGCGCAAAACTCTCTTCACGCGTGGTGCATGACCCCGCGGCGATGCGGCAGCTCGAGCAGATCGTGCATCCGATGCTTGGCGCGTCGCGGCAGAAATTCTTTGCCGATGCGGAAGCCGCCCGCGCGCCGATCGTCGTCGTCGACGTGCCGCTGCTGTATGAGACCGGCGGCGAGAAGCGCGTCGACGCCGTCGTCGTTGTCACCACCTCGCCGGAACTGCAGCGCGAGCGTGTGCTGGCGCGGGGCACCATGGATGCGGCCAAGCTCGACGCGATCATCGCCAAGCAGATGCCGGACGCCGAGAAGCGCAAGCGCGCGGATTTCATCGTGGATACCTCGCACGGACTTGATCCGGTACGGGCGCGGATCCGCGACATTCTGGCCGAGGTTGTTAAGATGCCGGAGCGGCGAACCTGATTCGCCCCGCTTTTCCGGATTCCTTCACGTCATGCGCGAAATCGTTCTCGATACCGAAACCACTGGCCTCGATCCGCTGCGCGGCGACCGGCTGGTCGAGATCGGCTGTGTCGAGATCTTCAACCGCATGCCGACGGGACAGACCTACCACGTCTACATCAATCCCGAGCGCGACATGCCGGTCGAAGCGTTCAACGTGCACGGGCTGTCGACCGAATTCCTGGCCTCCAAGCCGCTGTTCAATGAGGTGGTCGACGAGTTCCTGGCCTTCATCGGCGATACGCCGCTGGTGATCCATAACGCCTCGTTCGACATCAGCTTCATCAACGCCGAGCTCGACCGCATCAAGCGGAAGGCCATTCCGAAAGACCGGCTGGTCGATACGCTGCTGCTGGCGCGACGCAAGCATCCCGGCGTGTCGAATCGGCTCGACGATCTCTGCTCGCGCTATCAGATCGACAATTCCCGCCGCACCAAGCACGGCGCCTTGCTCGATGCCGAGCTGCTGGCCGAGGTCTATATCGACCTGATCGGGGCGCGGCAGTCGCAGCTCATCCTGGCGTCGGAAAATTCGGATGCGCGCAGCGGAAGCCATGGCGATACGCCGCGGCGGCAGCGCGAGACGGCGCTGGTTGCACGGGTCAGCGAGGCGGATCGCGAAGCCCACCGGGCCTTCGTCGCGACGCTCGGCGACAAGCCGATCTGGAACGACTATTTGCCGCCGCCAGCGCCCGCTGCAGCACCGGCGGCTTGATCAACGATTGCAGTGTTTCCCCCGTCATCCTGAGGAGCCGCGAAGCGGCGTCTCGAAGGATGAACGGCCCGGCCGGTAGCCCGTCGATCCTTCGAGACGCGCTACGCGCTCCTCAGGATGACGGGGTTTAGCTTCGGAGCTCTAGCTCAGCTCGGCTTGACGCCGGTGGCGGCCTGGGCGGCGGCCTGCCGCTCCATGTTCTGGCGGTAGAGGCCGACGAAATCGACGGGGTCGAGCAGCAGGGGCGGGAAGCCGCCGTCGCGGACCGAGGTCGCGACGATCTCGCGCGCGAACGGGAACAGCAGCCGCGGGCACTCGATCATGACCAGCGGATGCAGATTCTCCTTCGGCACGTTCACGATCCGGAAGACGCCGGCGTAGGCGAGATCGAAGCTGAACATCACCTTGCCCGCCGTCTCGGCCTTGCCCTCGATGGAGAGGACCACCTCGTACTCGTTTTCCGACAGGTTGTTGGCGCCAACGTTGATCTGGATGTTGATCGCGGGCTGCTGTTGCTGCTGGCCGAGCGAGGTCGGCGCATTCGGGTTCTCGAATGACAGGTCCTTGGTGTACTGCGCCAGTACGTTGAGCTGGGGAGCGGGCTGTTCGACGGGGGCGCCGTTGCCATTGGTCATGAAAATGTCTCCTGGAGCGGCGCTCCGGACTTGATGTCCGACGGCACGCGTTAAGGTTCGGGAATGCCGATGCGGCGAGTGGCTATCATAGCCCCGGCTTGGTCCACAAGGACGACGAGCGCGTGCGGGCCGGCGGCCCTGCGGCCAAATCGCCGGCATCGGGGCAGCGAGCGCAACTCCGCCCAATCCCTTAACGGCTTCCTAAATTATTGAAGATACGCGATTTCCGGGAAGGAACGGGTTTCCCCCCGGGGTCAAAACGCGCTACACTTGCCCGTGCCAAAAAGCGCCATTGGCCGGGCATAGTTTCGTGCCTACATGCTGCGGACTCAATCGGTGATGTAATCTCTGCCGTTCCCGACCGGGAACGCTTTGATGCCCGGCCCGTTGCCGGCAGAGACCAGAAAGCGAATTCGACGTGGATATCTACACCATCATCTTCCTGGCGCTGGCCGTATTTATCTTCCTGCGTCTGCGCAGCGTTCTCGGACAGCGCACGGGAAGCGAGCGGCCGCCGTATGATCGTGCAGCACCCAACGTCCTGCAGCGCGGCCAGGATAACAACGTCGTGCCGATCCCGGGATCGGTGATCGATCAGCCGGCCCCGGCCGCGCCCGCCGAACCGGTCGAACCCACGGAACGCTGGAAGGGCATCGCCGAGCCCGGCACGCCGCTGGCGCAGGGTCTCGATGCGGTTGTGGCCCAGGATTCCTCGTTCGATCCGCGGCATTTCCTCTCAGGCGCCCGCTCGGCCTATGAAATGATCGTGCTGGCCTTTGCCAACGGTGACCGCCGCGCGCTGCGCGACCTGCTGTCGGCCGAGGTCTATGAGAGCTTCGAGGCCGCGATCAAGGATCGCGAGAAGCACGAGCAGAAGACCGAGACGCGGTTCGTGTCGATCGACAAGGCCGAGATCGTCAGCGCGGAGACGCGCGATCGCTCGACCCAGCTCACCGTCCGCTTCGTGTCGCAGATGATTTCGGTCACGCGCGACAAGGCGGGCACCATCGTCGACGGCAGCCCGGACAAGGTCGCCGACATCACCGACATCTGGACATTCGCCCGCGACTCGACTTCCCGCGATCCGAATTGGAAGCTGGTTGGAACTGGAAGCGCTCACTAAACATCTCAGCTACGGGCGCCTCGCGATCGCGTGCTGTGCGCTGGCGGTTGTGTGCTCCACGGCGGCGATCGGCGCGCGCTACAGGTCGAACAGGCACGCTCCGCCGCGACACGAGCAGTCTCACCCGATCCCCTATCCCAATCTGGAATTGCCGCTGCAGGTCAGCGGCAGCCAGTACGAACCGCTCGCCTGGGCCAATGTCTCCGGCTGGAGCGACGACGATCATCTCGCGGCCTACAACGCGTTTCGCACCAGCTGCAAGCCAATCGCGGCCCAGCAGGGCGCGCCCACGGATTCGAAGGCGCTCGGCGGCTCGCTGCGCGATCCCTGCCGGATCGCCAAGGGACTCGACCTCAGCAGTGGGGCGAAGGCGAAGGAATTCTTCGAGCTGAATTTCGTGCCGCTGCGGATCTCGCGGCTCGGCGAGGATGCGGGCTTCGTCACCGGCTATTATGAGCCGGTGCTGGATGGCTCGCGGACCCAGACCGACGTCTACAATGTTCCGGTCTATCGCCGCCCGTCCAACCTGTTCGTGCGCGGCAAGACGCAAGCTTCCGTCGGCCTGCCCAACAGCGGTCCGGTGTATCGCAAGATCGGCCGGCGCAAGCTCGTGCCCTATTACGACCGCGGCCAGATCGAGGATGGTGCGATCGCCGGCCGCGGGCTGGAGATCGCCTGGCTGAAGAGCCAGACCGATCTGCTGTTCGCGCAGATCCAGGGCTCGGCGCGGATCAAGTTCGAGGACGGCACCACGCTGCGCATCAACTACGACGCGCATAATGGCTATCCCTATACGCCGGTCGGGCGCGTCCTGATCGACCGCGGCATCATCCCAAGGGACCAGATGTCGATGCAGAAGATCAGGGAGTGGATGGAGCAGAACCCCGACGGCGCCAAGGAGCTGCGCCGGCAGAACCGAGCCTACGTGTTCTTCCGCGAGGTGCCGCTGTCCGACAAGGACGAGGCCGTCGGCGCGCAGGGCGTGCCGCTGACGCCCGGCCGCTCGATCGCGGTCGACAAGGCACTGCATGTCTACGGCACGCCGTTCTTCATTGCCGGCGAGCTGCCGATCGAATCCGAGCAGTTCAAGACGCCGTTCCACCGGCTGATGATCGCGCAGGATACCGGATCGGCGATCGTCGGGCCGGCGCGCGCCGATCTCTATTTCGGCGCCGGCGCGGACGCCGGCAAGGTCTCGGGCCGGCTGCGGCACAACATGCAGTTCGTGATGCTGGTGCCGAAGGGGCTCGATCCCGTCGCGCGCGGCCACAAGCTGCCGATCCCTGACGAACGGCCGTCGGCCAAAATCGCGAAGCTGTTTCCGCAGACCGATCCGCAGAAGGACAAGCCGGCGGATGTACCGACTGCAACCTTCGCCAAGGCTGGCAGCAAGGACGCCGCCAAGACCCCGGCCGCGAAGGATGCCGCGCCCGCCGCACCGGCCGCAACAACCTCTGTCGCGCAGTCGGCACCTGTGGCAGAACCGGTGCCGTTGCCGGTCGCCCGGCCCGACATTCCTCAACCGGAGAAGCGGCGCACTCGGCGCACTCGCCATCACCGCGATCAATGAAACGACCCGCGCCGATCCCCGACCTGTCCGCTCCATCGCGGCGCAAGCGTGCGCTAAGCGAGGACGAGCGTGCGCTCTGGGAGAGCGTGGCCAAGCAGGTCAAGCCGCTGCGCAAGAAGCCGGCCGTACCGAAAGCCCACGCCGCAGCTGCTGACCCGGCCACGCATCACGCCGCCGCCAAACCCATCCCGGTCAAGCCGGTGACGTCGGTCAAGGCTGCGCCGGCATCGCGCCCGCAGGTGCCGCCGCTGGCGCCGATCGGCCGCCGCGAACGTGCCAAGCTGTCGCGCGGCCGGCAGGAGATCGATGCGCGGCTCGATCTCCACGGCATGACGCAGATCCGCGCGCATCGCAGGCTGTTCGCGTTCCTGCAACGCGCGCACAGCGACGGACTCACCTTCGTGCTTGTCATCACCGGCAAGGGCAAGGTCGGTGGGCTGGAGTCCGAACGCGGCGTGCTGCGCCGCCAGGTGCCTGAATGGCTCAGCCTGCCGGAATTCCGCTCGCTGGTCGTCGGCTTCGAGGAAGCGCATATCGGCCACGGCGGCGAGGGCGCGCTCTATGTGCGCGTCCGGCGCGCGCGCTGAACCTAAAAAGGTCTGACGATTCCGACGCGGGGGATCAGCGTCACGATCCAGCCCAGGATCGTCGTCTTGCGATCGTCTGACGGGATCGGCGGCACGTCCTTCGACGCCGGCAGCAACTTCACGGCATGCAGCATCAGGAACATGCAGACCGCCCAGTTCGAGATCCAGCGCGAATAGTCGAACACGGTCACGAACATCACGAAATAGCCGGCGCTGATCATGATGAGCGCGGCGAACACGATCCGCCGGTGCAGCTCGTTCGCAAGCGCGCCGATCAGCCGCGCGAAATAGCGCCACAGCGGCACATGCAGCCAGATCAGCAGCGCAAATACCGGGACGCCCAGGATGTTCGAGGGCATCCGTGCCCAGGTGTCGGCGAACTCCTTCGACAGCGGCTGGTACCAGATGTAGCCGAACTGAAGCAGGTCGGTGCGCGACGGATCGGCCATCCGGCTTTGCAGGTGGCGGATGAATTCGTCATAGGGCACCTCGACCGTGCCGGCGAACTGCGCGACCAGGAACAGAATGCCGACCGTGGCGAGCGCCACGAGGCCGACGGCGATGCTTCGCGGCGTCACGCGTTGCATCAGATAGAAGCGCAGCACCACGATCGCCGCGATGGTCGGAACATACATCAGGACGAAGATGTGATGGATCAGGATCAGCAGGATCGAGAACAGCGCCGCGATCAGCACATAGATGACCGAGCGCGCCGGGATCAGCAGCAGCGCGATCGTCAGCGTACAGCCATAGATGTCGAAATGGCCGAGCGTGTGCATGAAATTCTTCAGGAAGAACGGCGATCCCGCGATGAAAATGAACAGCGGCCAATGCCCATTGTCGACGCCGAATGTCTTCTGAAAGAGTTTGACGAACAGGGCGAGCGTCACCAGCCAGACAGCGCCGGCCAGCGCGAACACCAGCCACACCGGCACCTTGTCGGTGAACAGCGACACGATCGCGCCGATCAGCGCGCGCTTGGTGAAGCCGTAGTGATAGTCGACCAGGAGATGGATGTAGGGAACGAAGGGCGGCAGTGCGATCTTGTGCAGGAACACCCCGACCAGCACGGCCGCATTGACGGCCAGCATCAAGTGCCAGGGTCTCTCCCAGATTCGCAGACTCATCGATCGCCCACTCTCGTCGTCCCGGGCAAGCGAAGCGCGACCCGGGACCCATAACCACCGAAGGCAGTTTTTAGAAGGAATGTCGTCCCGAGTCTTGGTTACTGCGGGCTGCAGGGGTTATGGGCCCCGGCCTTCGCCGGGGCGACGATGACTGTACGCCTACAAAATAAACCGGCTCAGATCGGCGTTCTTGGCGAGGTCGCCGACATGCTTGGTCACGTAGTCGGCGTCGACCTGAATGGTCTCGCCGTGGCGATCGGGCGCGGTGAAGGAGATCTCGTCGAGCACCCGCTCCATCACGGTCTGCAGCCGCCGCGCGCCGATATTCTCGACCGTGGAATTGACCGCGACCGCGACATCGGCCAGCGCGTCGATCGCGCTGTCGGTGATGTCGAGCGTGACGCCCTCGGTCTTCAGCAGCGCGACATATTGCTTGATCAGCGATGCCTCCGGCTCGGTCAGGATCCGGCGCATGTCGTCGCGCGACAGCGCCTGCAGCTCGACGCGGATCGGCAGGCGGCCCTGCAGTTCGGGCAGCAGGTCCGAGGGCTTGGCGATATGGAAGGCGCCCGAGGCGATGAACAGGATGTGGTCGGTCTTGACCGCGCCGTGCTTGGTCGAGACCGTGGTGCCCTCGATCAGCGGCAGCAGATCGCGTTGCACGCCTTCGCGAGAGACGTCGCCGCCCTGGCGGTTTTCGCGCACGCAGATCTTGTCGATCTCATCGAGGAAGACGATGCCGTTGTTCTCGACAGCGCTGATCGCCTCCTGCACCAGCTGGTCGGTGTCGAGCAGCTTGTCGGATTCCTCGTTGACGAGGATCTCGTGCGAACCTTCCACCGTCAGGCGGCGGGTCTTGCTGCGTCCGCCCATCTTGCCGAAGATGTCGCCGAGCGAGATCGCGCCCATCTGGGCGCCGGGCATGCCGGGGATTTCGAACATCGGCATGCCGCTGCCGGACGACTGCGTCTCGATCTCGATTTCCTTGTCGTTGAGCTCGCCAGCGCGCAGCTTCTTGCGGAACGACTCCCGCGTCGCCGGGCTCGATGCGGGACCGACCAGCGCATCCAGCACGCGCTCCTCGGCGGCGAGCTGGGCGCGGGCCTGGACGTCCTTGCGCTTGCGCTCGCGGGTCTGCGAAATCGCCACCTCGACGAGGTCGCGGACGATCTGCTCGACGTCACGGCCGACATAGCCGACCTCGGTGAACTTGGTGGCTTCGACCTTGAGGAACGGCGCGCCCGCGAGCTTGGCCAGCCGCCGCGCGATCTCGGTCTTGCCGACGCCAGTCGGCCCGATCATCAGGATGTTCTTGGGCAGAACCTCCTCGCGCAGGGAACCGGCAAGCTGCAGCCGCCGCCAGCGGTTGCGCAGCGCGATCGACACCGCGCGCTTGGCATCGGCCTGGCCGACGATGAAACGGTCAAGTTCAGAAACGATTTCGCGGGGGGAGAAGTCGGTCATTGGCTCTAGCTAGGTTGAAAAGGTGGTCTCGGCAAGCGGCAGTCTTCCAGGGCACGATCCCCTAAAGGATCGGCGGCCCGGCCTGCCACTGCCTGATCGCCTCGAACGGGTGGATCAGCATGATGATGTTCAGTGTCAGATTGTCGCGAATGTGCAGCAGCATCACGGTTTCGAACACAACTCCAAGCGCGACGGTTGCGGCGACCGGCAGCTTGCGCGCCAGCAGGAAACCCAAAACCATCGCAAGCGTGTCCGACACCGAATTGACGATGGTGTCGCCGTAATAATCGAGCGAGATCGTGCCGGCGCGGTAGCGCTCGATGATCCAGTTGGAGTTTTCGACGAGCTCCCAGCTGCCTTCGACCAGCATCGCGACAATCAGCCGCCCGGGCCAGGCGAGCTGCGGCAGCAGCAGGAAGGTCAGGCCATAGAACAGCAGGCCATGCAGTATGTGCGACAGCGTGTACCAATCGGCGAAGTGCTGCGAATTCTCCGAGCTCTGCACCGTGCCGTGCCAGAGCTTGACATAGCCGCAGGCGCAGATCGGCAGACGGCCCATCGCATAGAGCAGCGCGGCCTGCAGCACGAGCAGCGCGGCGGCGATCGCAAACCATTGCCATGCCGGAACATTGGTGTCGGGCTTTGGCGCGAGCGTCATGCGTCGCGGACCATCAGCAGCGCAGGCCCGTCAGGCGTATCGACCATTCCTGCCTCCCGAAAACCCGCCTTCGCATAGGCGCGCACAGCACGCGCATTGGCCGGATCGGGATCGGTGACGATGCGGGGCACGCCTTGCGCCAGCCGGTCGTCGACAAAGGCGCGGATCAGCGCCGAGCCGTGGCCACCCACCATCATGTCTGGCGCGCCGATGAAGAGATCGATGCCGCGGGTGCCTTCCGGTTGCTTGCCGAAGCCGGAATTCCACGCCGTCAGGTCGTAGCACTGGATGTAACCGAAATCGTTGCCCTCGGCGGCAACGATGAACTGGTCCATCGCCGGCTCGTTGAGGTCGCCGCTGACGAGCGCATATTGCTCGGCCGGATCGCCCCACCACTGGCGGACATGCGGCAACGCCAGCCACTGCCTGATCTGCGGCAGGTCGGCTGTCGTCATCGGGCGGAAACGATAGGGGCCGGCCATGCTCAGCCGCCGATCGTCTCGATCGTCACGTTCCGGTTGGTGTAGACGCAGATATCGGCGGCGATATCCAGCGCGCGGCGCACGATGGTCTCGGCGTCCTTGTCGGTATCGACCAGCGCCCGGGCCGCGGCGAGGGCGTAATTGCCGCCGGAGCCGATCGCCATGACCCCGGATTCGGGCTCCAGCACGTCGCCGGTGCCGGTCAGCACCAGGGAAACGTCCTTGTCGGCCACGATCATCATGGCTTCCAGCCGGCGCAGATAGCGGTCGGTCCGCCAGTCCTTGGCGAGCTCGACGGCCGCCCGGGTCAGCTGTCCCGGATATTGCTCCAGCTTGCTCTCCAGCCGCTCGAACAGGGTGAAGGCGTCGGCGGTGGCGCCAGCAAAGCCGCCGATCACGTCGCCCTTGCCGATCCGGCGGACCTTCTTGGCGTTGGCCTTGATCACGGTCTGGCCGATCGAGACCTGCCCGTCGCCGCCGATCACCACCTTGCCGCCCTTGCGGACCGTGCAGATCGTGGTGCCATGCCAGACCGGCAGCTCATTTTGGGATGCTTGCATAGGTTACCTCTCTTCCGGGCAGATTTAGGCGGTCGGGCAGGGGGTTACAATCGGGCGATTTAGCAAGGAATTTGGGTCACCATGGCCCGAAGTTAGGGCGTTTCGGGGTCATCCCGCAGTAGCGAAGGTGACATCAGCCTGTTAAAAGACCGGCGTTTTCGGCACGGGAAAGCTCAATCTTCATGCGCACGGCAACCATCAAGCGCAAGACCAAGGAGACCGACATCGAGGTGACGGTCAACCTCGACGGAGCAGGCGTATCCACGGTTTCGACCGGGATCGGCTTCTTCGACCATATGCTCGACCTCCTGGCCCGGCATTCGCGCATCGACATCACGGTGAAGGCGGATGGCGATCTCCATGTCGATTACCACCACACCACCGAAGACGTCGGAATCGCGCTTGGACAGGCCGTGAAGCAGGCGCTCGGCAACATGGCCGGCATCACCCGCTACGCCTCGATCCACATGCCGATGGACGAGACGCTGTCGCGCGTCGTGATCGACATTTCCGGCCGCCCGGTGCTGGTCTTCAAGGTCGAGTTCCCGCGCGACAAGATCGGCGAGTTCGACACCGAGCTGGTGCGCGAATGGTTCAACGCCTTCGCGATGAACGCCGGCGTGACTCTCCACGTCGAGACCCTATATGGCGAGAACAGCCATCATATCTCCGAATCCTGTTTCAAGGGTTTGGCGAGGGCACTCCGGACGGCGGTTGCGATCGATCCGCGTGCCCAGGGCGAAGTGCCCTCGACAAAGGGTCAGCTCGGCGGCTGACCCCGGGAGCATGATCCGGACACGGTGGCACCGGTTTTCCCGGAGATCGTGCGGTAAGTAAGAGTCCATCCTCGGCGGAGCGTTCGATGCCGGTCTATACAGTGCATGCCCCCGTGGCCAGCGGCGCCGATCTCGCGGCAGCCGACAAGTTCGTTTTCGTGCGCGACGGCTTCCATTTCTGGGCCGCGGTCGCGGGCGTGATCTGGCTGGTCTGGCATCGGCTCTGGCTGGCGCTGATCGGCTGGCTGGTGCTGACTTTCGCGATCGACTTTGCGCTGACCAAGCTCGGGATCGGCCGCGGCGCGATCTTGCTCGTCGACCTGGTGTTGATGGTGCTGATCGGGCTGGAGGCCGCGACCTTGCAACGCTGGACGCTGTCGCGGCGCAAATGGCGCCAGCTCGACATCGTCGTGGCCCACAACAGGGACGCCGCCGAGCGCCGCTTCTTCGAGCGCTGGACCGCGCGGCATCGCGGCGCCGTCAACGACCAGCGGTCCGTGGATCGCGGCGGGCCGCCGCCGACCCGGGACGTTCCAGGCCAGTCATTCTCAAAACCCCCGCCGATGCCGCAAGGCGGCATCATCGGATTGTTTCCAGAGCCAGGAGGATCGCGATGACCGTTGCAATCATCGATTACGGCTCCGGCAATCTGCATTCGGCGGCGAAGGCCTTCGAGCGCGCCGCGCGCAGCATGGAGGATCCGCAAGCCATCAAAGTGACGCGCGATCCGGACGCGGTGTATCGCGCCGATCGCATCGTGCTGCCCGGTGTCGGCGCGTTCGCCGATTGCCGCCGCGGCGTCGACGCGGTCAACGGCATGCTGGAAGCGCTCACCGAGGCGGTGCGGGTCAAGGCGCGGCCGTTCTTCGGCATCTGCGTCGGCATGCAGTTGATGGCGACGCGCGGCAAGGAGCACGTCATCACCGAGGGCTTCAACTGGATCGGCGGCGATGTCGTGAAGATCGAGCCGCGCGACGAGACCCTGAAGGTCCCGCACATGGGCTGGAACACGCTCGACATGGTGCGCGAGCATCCGGTGCTGGAGCGGCTGCCGCTCGGGCCGAAGGGACGCCACGCCTATTTCGTGCACTCCTATCACCTCAACGCTGCCAACGAGGCGGACGTGCTGGCGCGTGCCAACTATGGCGGGCCGGTGACCGCGATCGTCGGCAAGGACACCGCGATCGGCACCCAGTTTCACCCCGAGAAGAGCCAGCGCTTCGGCCTCGCTTTGATCTCCAATTTCTTGAAGTGGAAGCCGTGATTCTCTTTCCAGCGGTTGATCTGAAGAACGGCCAGTGTGTGCGCCTGGAACAGGGCGACATGGCGCGCGCCACTGTGTTCAATCTCGATCCGGCGGCGCAGGCGCGAAGCTTCGCCGCGCAGGGCTTCGAATATCTCCATGTCGTCGATCTCGACGGTGCCTTCGCCGGCAAGCCGATGAATGCGCATGCGGTGGAGGCGATGCTGAAGGCCGTCACCATGCCGGTGCAACTCGGCGGCGGCATCCGCGACCTCAAGACCATCGAGGCCTGGCTCGGCAAGGGCATCACCCGCGTCATCATTGGTACCGCGGCGGTGCGCGATCCCGAGCTCGTGAAAGGCGCGGCGAAGCAGTTCCCCGGCCGCGTCGCCGTGGGCCTCGATGCGCGCGATGGCAAGGTTGCGGTCGAGGGCTGGGCCGAGACTTCGCATGTGACGGCGCTTGAGATCGCGCAGCGCTTCGAGGACGCCGGCGTTGCCGCGATCATCTTCACCGACATCGCCCGCGACGGCCTGCTCAAGGGCCTCAACCTCGACGCGACCATCGCCCTTGCCGACCGCATCTCGATTCCGGTGATCGCCTCCGGCGGCTTTGCCTCGATCGACGACGTCAAGGCGCTGCTGGAGCCGCGCGCCAAGAAACTCGCCGGCGCCATCGTCGGCCGCGCGCTCTACGACGGTCGGCTTGATCCCGCCGCCGCGCTCAAGCTGATCCGCAGCGCCGCCTAGGAGACACAGACATGTTCAAGGTTCGTGTGATCCCCTGCCTCGACGTCAAGGACGGGCGCGTGGTCAAGGGCGTCAACTTCGTCGATTTGCGCGACGCCGGCGACCCGGTCGAGGCCGCGATCGCCTATGACGCCGCCGGCGCCGATGAACTGACCTTCCTCGATATCACCGCCACGCATGAGAACCGCGGCATCATGCTGGATGTGGTGCGGCGGACGGCGGAAGCCTGCTTCATGCCGCTGACCGTGGGCGGCGGCGTCCGCACCGTCGACGACATCAAGATCCTGCTGCGGTCCGGCGCCGACAAGGTCTCGATCAATTCAGCGGCGGTCAGCCGCCGTGAGTTCGTCAAGGAAGCGGCCGAGAAGTACGGCGAGCAATGCATCGTGGTCGCGATCGACGCCAAGCGGGTCAAGCGCGCCGGCGGCTCGGACCGCTGGGAGATCTTCACCCATGGTGGGCGTAATGCCACCGGGATCGATGCCATCGAATATGCCCAGGAGGTCGTCGCGCTCGGCGCCGGCGAAATCCTGCTGACCTCGATGGACCGGGACGGCACCAGGCAGGGCTTTGACCTGCCGCTGACCCGGCTGATTGCGGACAGTGTCCCCGTACCGGTCATCGCGTCCGGCGGCGTCGGCAATCTCGATCACCTGGTTGATGGCGTCCGCGAGGGTCATGCCACCGGCGTGCTGGCCGCGTCGATCTTCCACTTCGGGGAATTTACCATCCGCCAGGCCAAGGATCACATGGTGCGCGCCGGCCTGCCGATGCGCCTCGATCCCTAGCGTGCGTGGTTTGGGACTCCTTGTCACAAAAATGCTAAGCCCCCACCTGAGGGATGGCACCAGAGCGGTGCCGGTGCGCATGCTTGAGTTGAGTTGATGTCGCGTTTCACGGTCCACGATCTGGCCGCCACCATCGACGCCCGCGCTGCAACGGGCGGCGAGGCGTCCTACACACGCAAGCTGCTCGACAAGGGCGCGGAGCATTGCGCGAAGAAATTGGGCGAGGAGGCGGTCGAGACCGTGATCGCCGCGGTCGGGAATGACCGCGATCATCTCATCGCTGAAAGTGCCGATCTCGTGTTTCACCTGCTGGTTCTGTTGAAATCACGCGGCGTGAAGCTGGAGGATGTCGAGGCCGCGCTGGAGAAGCGCACCTCGATGTCGGGACTGGAAGAGAAGGCGGCGCGCAAGCGCGACTAGCGCACATGATCGAGCGCATTGAGAGGGGCGGCCTTATGGACATCCGGTCACCAGATCAGCAATACAACCCCTATCGCACCTTCACGCGCCAGCAATGGTCGCATCTGCGCGACGATACGCCGATGACGCTCGAGCCAGGCGAGTTCGACCGCCTGCGTTCGATGCACGACCGCCTCGATTTGCAGGAGGTCGAGGACATCTACCTGCCATTGTCGCGACTGCTCTCCATTTATGTCGATGCGACCCAGCGGCTGTATTATTCGCAGCGCCAGTTCCTCAACATCCGCGACCGCAAGATGCCCTATATCGTCGGCGTCGCCGGCTCGGTTGCGGTCGGCAAGTCGACCACCGCGCGCGTGCTGCAGGCGCTGCTGGCGCGCTGGTCGCCGCGCCCGAAGGTCGATCTGATCACGACCGACGGTTTCCTGTTTCCGAATGCTGTGCTCGAGCGGCAGGGCATCATGCAGAAGAAGGGCTTTCCCGAGAGCTACGACCTGCCGACGCTGCTGTCGTTCCTCAGCGACATCAAGGCAGGGCGGCGTCGCGTGCGCGCGCCGGTCTATTCGCATCTGACCTACGACATCGTGCCGAACAAATGGGTCGAGATCGACCAGCCCGACATCCTGATCGTCGAGGGTGTCAACGTGCTGCAGACCGGGCGGCTGCCGCGCGACGGCAAGGCGGTGCCGTTCGTCTCCGACTTCTTCGATTTCTCGGTCTATATCGACGCCGACGAGTCCGCGCTGCGGCAGTGGTACATCAAGCGCTTCCTGGCGCTGCGCGACACCGCGTTCACCGATCCAAAATCCTACTTCCACCGCTATGCGCCGCTGTCGGACGAGGAAGCGACCGCAACCGCGATCGCGATCTGGGAGCGCACCAACCTCGCCAATCTCGAGGACAACATCCTGCCGACCCGGCCGCGCGCGACGCTGATCCTGAAGAAAGGCGCCGACCACGTGGTGCAGACGGTCGCGCTGCGCCGGCTGTAACACCCGCTGTTCTGGCCGTCATTGCGAGGAGCGGAGCGACGAAGCAATCCATGTTTCCGTTATGCGGCGCGGTGGATTGCTTCGCTTCGCTCGCAATGACGGGTAGATTTACGCCGCGACATGCCGCGCAGCGGCGAGGCCTGCGAGCGCTTCCTCAAGCTTCTCACGGTCGAGCGGCTTGATCAGAAAACCATCCATGCCGGCTTCGAAGCAGGCGTAGCGATCTTCCACCAGCGTATTGGCGGTCAGCGCCAGGATCGGCGTCCGGCGTCCGGACTGACCGGCCAGCCCGCCGGCCTCGTGGGCGCGGATCTGCTTGGTGGTCTCGATGCCGTTGAGGCGCGGCATCTGGATGTCCATCAGCACGAGATCGTAGGGCGTGCCGGCGGACGTCGCCGACAGCCACGATTCCATCGCCTGCAGGCCATTGGTTGTGATGACCACGCTGTGGCCGAGCCGGGCGAGCAGCGAGCGCATCAGGAGCGCGTTGATCTCATTATCTTCAGCGACCAGGATCGACAGCCCCGGTGGTGCGGCCGCCGGCGCAGTGGGCGCGGACTCGGCGACCGTCTCGATTGCGGGGCTTGGCGTCACAACGCTTGGCATCACAAGGCTTGGTGCGACGATTTCGGGTGACGCGATCAGGCGAGCGGCAAGCGACGACGCCCGCAGCGGCTTGACCAGGTAGCCGGTGAGCATGGTTGTCTCGGAGGCCGAAAGGTCCTGCCGCGTCGCCGGTGTGACCATCACGATGCGATGCGCTGCGTGGACGCGGGCAGCGTTGGCGAACGCCTCGATCGCTGGCGTGCCGAGCGTGTGATCGATCAGGACCGTGTGCCAGCTCCGCTCCGGCAGCAATGCCTCGGCGACATCGGCATCCGACACGATGCAGGTCTGCGCTCCCCAGCGCTGCAGCCGCCGCGAGATCAGCGAGGCCTCGATGCTGTGCGGCGCGACCAGCATGATCGATTGCCCGGCGAGGTCGGGCGCGGTGAAGCCGTTGGCCTCGCCGGTGTCTGCGGCGACGAGCGGGATCGAGACCTCGAAGGTCGAGCCCGCGCCCGGCGTGCTTGCGAGCGAGATCCGGCCGCCCATGCGCTTGACGATGCGGTCGCTGATCGAGAGGCCGAGGCCGGTGCCGCCATAGCTGCGCGCGATGCGGTCGTCGGCCTGCTCGAACTCGCGGAAGATGCGCTGCTGCGCTTCCGGTGCGATGCCGATGCCGGTGTCGCGAACCAGGAAGCTGATCTCGTTCGGCCAGATGCCGGGCTCGACGATCAGCGCCACGCCGCCGGTCGCGGTGAACTTGATGGCGTTGCCGGCGAGATTGAGCAGCACCTGACGCAGCCGCGCGGCGTCGCCGGTCACCTGCATCGGCAACCGCTCGTCGACATAGGCGGCGATCTCGATGCCCTTGGCCTGCGCGCGCGGCGCCAGCAATTCGGTGATCTCCTCGATCAGGCCGGACAGCGCAAAGGCGCGGTGTTCAAGATCGATCTTGCCGGCTTCGATCTTGGAATAGTCGAGCAGCTCCTCGATCAGCGCGAGCAGCGCGTCGCCGGAGGTCTTGACCGCCTTGACGTAGGTGGTCTGCTCCGGCGTCAGCTGGGTGTCCATCAGCAATCCGCTCATGCCGATGATGCCGTTCAGCGGGGTGCGGATCTCGTGGCTGGCCATCGCAAGGAAGCGCGATTTGGCGCGGTTGGCGGCATCGGCCTGGTCGCGGGCTTCGGCCAGCGCGCGCTCGCTCTCGGTGCGGTCGGTGACGTCGCGGCCGACGCTCTGCATCTCCGCCGGCGCGCCGGCATCGTTGCGCACGAGGCCCTCGCGCCAGGCGATCCAGCGCGGCCCGAGCGGTCCCTCGATCTTCTGGTCGTAGACCCGCGTGCCGTTGGATTCGAGCGCGGTGTCGCCCTGCTCGAGCACCTTGAGAGTAGCAGTGCTGCCGATCAATTCGCCGCGGGGCATCTGCGCCAGCTGACAATAGGCGTCGTTGGCGTAGGTGATGAGGCCGTCGAGGTCGCGCAGCACGATCAAATCGTCCTGCGCCTCGAACAGGGTGGAGGCGCGCTGTTCGGCCTCCTGCAGTTCCCAGTTGCGGTCGGCCATCGCCTCATTGTGCATGGCGATGGTGCGCAGCCGTCTGCGCATCAGCCGCAGCCGGATGCCGAGCGTCACGATCCAGAGACAGGCGAGCGCGAACAGGAAGCTGACGCCGATCGCGAATATATTGGGATCGTAGCCGCTGTGGCTCGAGAGGGCGCCGGAAATGAACCCGAAGGCGCCGCCGAATGCGACGGAAAAGATCGTGAAGGAACGGACGATCGTCGCAACCCAGGAATGGCGCCGCAGGAAGCGGCGAAGGCGCAACTTGATCCGGAAGAAACGCCCCATCAATGGTGGTCCTGAGAGTGCCGATCTGGCGATGACGATGCGTCGGCCACCTTGAAAAGTGCTTGAGGTTGGTGGCCGTTTCGCGCCGCCCCTAGCAACAGGGTTAGCGGGGGGTTAACTCCGCCATTGTCTGGTCGACGAAGCGCGCGTGCGGCGCGAGCGATGCCGCTTCGAGGCGGCGGTGTCCGCCGCGGGCGCTGACGATCAGGGCTGCGGCATCGCGCGCCGAGAAGGTCTTCGACTGCACGTAGACGCGGTAATCGAACGGGCCGTCATGGGAAAGATAGATGATGGGGCCGGTTGCGGTCGGCGCGCCGGAAATCCCGATCAGCTGCGGCACAGCGTTGCTTTCGCAGGCGCCGGCCTCGGCATCGTCGATGTCGTCGATCACAGTGAAGTCGGCGGCCTCGGCGCTGTCGGCGACCCGGACCCGGACGGTGGCAAGGCTGGGGTCGTCGGTGAAGCTGACGTGAAGCTGCGCCTGCCAGGGGACCGATGCGATCTGCATCGTGGCGCCGCCGACCTCGATGCAGGGCCGGGGGCCCGGCAGGATTTCAGCGCGGGCGAATACCGCGGCCACGGCAAGGGGGACCACCGAGGCCAAAACCTTCATACGCAACATGACACAACTCTCGACCCAAGCTTGCCGCGGATCGCGGTGCTTATGGTTTGCGCAGCGTAAATGAGAGTGGTTACCGTCGTGTTGACGCGGATGATTCCGGCATGAATCGGGACGGTGCTGCGGTTCGAGTCACGCCGCGCGGCGCAAATCGTCGGCCAATGCACGATAGGACAGCGCTTCGGCGAGATGCAGCCGGCCGATCGTTTCGGCGCCGTCGAGGTCGGCGAGCGTGCGCGCCACCCGCAGCACGCGGTGATAGCCGCGCGCGGTGAGGTGCATGTTCTCGGCCGCCTCGCGGAGCAGCTTCTGGCCATGCGCGTCGGGCTGCGCGATGGTCTCGAGCAGCGCGCTCGGCGCTTCGGCATTGGTGCGGACCTGCGGCATGCCGGCCGCCGCGTAGCGTGCGAGCTGGATGTCGCGCGCGACCGCAACCCGGGCGGCGACCTCGGCCGAGCCCTCGGCCGGCGGCGGCAGGATCAGATCGGCTGCGGTCACGGCCGGGACCTCGATCCGCAGATCGATGCGATCCATCAGCGGACCGGAGATCCGCATCTGGTAGTCTGAGGTGCAGCGGTCGAGCCGGCCGCGCTTGCAGGAATAACCGGGCTCATAGGCGTGGCCGCAGCGGCACGGGTTCATCGCCGCGACCAGCATGAAGCGCGCCGGATAGGTGACGCGATGGTTGGCCCGGCTCACCGAAACCTCGCCGTTCTCCAGCGGCTGGCGCAGCGAATCCAGCACGCGCGGATCGAACTCCGGCAATTCGTCGAGGAACAGCACGCCCTGATGCGCGAGCGAGATCTCGCCGGGCTTGGCGCGCATGCCGCCACCGGTCAGCGCCGCCATGCTGGCGGAATGATGCGGGCTGCGGAACGGGCGCCGCGCGGTCAGGGCGCCGTCACGGATCTCGCCGGCGACGGAGGCGATCATCGAGACTTCGAGCAATTCGGACGGCGACAGCGGTGGCAGGATCGAAGGCAGCCGCGCCGCCAGCATCGACTTGCCGGCGCCGGGCGAGCCGATCATGAGGATATGGTGGACAATTATTATAAAAAACGATAGTAATTTCAGATGGATAATTCACCCGAAAAGTCTCCTGTTAAGGCGTTTTCCTACATCAGGATGTCTACAGACACTCAGCTTCAAGGCGACAGCCTACGCCGGCAGCTTGATGCCTCACGAGCCTACGCAGAACGGCAAGGCCTCCAGCTGACAGAGCTTAAAGACCTCGGTGTCTCCGGCTTTCGGGGCGCGAATATTGCCACAGGTGCACTCGGAGCGTTCCTGGGGGCGATCCGAGCCGGAAAAGTTCCAAGAGGCTCCTATTTGCTCGTGGAATCAATCGATCGCTTGAGCCGGCAAGCACCAGCGAAAGCTCTCCAGCCCTTCTTGGAGGTGATCAATGCAGGCGTCGTAATGGTCACCTTGAATCCGCTTGAAGTCTTTACAGAGGACAATCTCGACTTCTACCGACTCCTAATGGCGCTCACGATCATGCAGCGCAGCCACGAAGAATCGGACGTGAAAAGCCATCGCCTGAAACACGCGTGGGCGGCTAAGCGCACAAGTGCGGGCCAAATGAAGTTAACGGCCCGGTGTCCGAGCTGGCTGCGCCTTTCCCCGGACCGCAGCGGATTTGAGATCATTGAGGAGCGGGCAGCGATTGTCCGTCGAATTTTTGAGGAAGCTGCGAAAGGTCACGGAACGTATACAATCGTGCGCCGCCTCAACGCTGATGGCATTCCTACCTTTAAGGGCAAGGGAGGCTGGCAAAACTCAACCGTCAATAAGATACTCAGCGGAGCTGCGGCGACCGGTGCGTTTCAGCCCAATCGCGTGGAGGGCAGGAAGCGTCTGCCCGAGGGCCAGCCAATCCAAGGCTATTTTCCTCGAATCGTTATGCAAGAGGTTTTCGAAACAGCACAGCGCGGCCGGCTTGAACGATGGCGTGAAGCGCGACCCGAGAAGGAGAAAGAAGCGGGACCACGAGGCGGACGACACGGTAAGCAGTACACGAATCTCTTCTCGAAATTGGCCGTCTGCGACTATTGCGGCGAGCCCATGCACTATCAAAACAAGGGAGTTCCCCCAAAAGGGCGAACGTATCTCGTTTGCTCGAAGGCGCTCCGCGGCGGCGGTTGCGAGATGACGGGTCGGTGGCGATATGATCAATTCGAGTCTACGTTCTTATCGTTCGTCGAGCAGCTTGATCTGGCATCGCTCGTGTCGTCGAGTGAACATTCGTCCAAGCGCAATGAGGTTGCGCTCAGTCTTGATGCCGCCATCGGCAAAATAAGATTGTTGGAGGACGAGCAGCGCAAGGCCTACGAGATCGGCTTGAAAATGGCGGATTTCGACAGCGCATTCATTGCGGAGCGGATCAAGAAGACTGAACTAGAGTTGGTTGCAGCGAAGAACCTGGAGAAGCAACTTCGCCACGAGATCGCGGTCCTCGACCAGACAGCATTGACTTACTACCGACGACCCGACCACGTCGCGGAGTTGGTCGAGCGTGTGCGGGCCGCCAGAGGTGGGGACGTATACAAGCTCCGCGCTCAGATCGCATCGAGGCTGCAATCTTTGATCAGCGAGTTGCGCCTGACCGTGGACCCTGACACTCAGCGCTTTGAGGTGGTCTTCCGAGACGGTCAGGGCATGACTCTGTTCGTCGATCCTGAGGAACCAGCGAAGTTTATCCAGAGGGTCAGTGGGAAGGCGCCGGATTTTGACGTACTTTCCCCTGATGGCATTGTTATCCAAATGCCAGCCGACGAACGAACGCTGGACGGGAAATAAACATTCCCAAAAAAGGTCACACAGACACCTAGAATTCCCCCGTGGGAAAATGGGGGCTGCGTTGCTGACTGAAGGGTCAGATCGAGCACTCTCGGATTATCCTCTCTTCCCCGCTTGTCTAGCTGGACTTCTTTGGCCGCATGTTCAATCCTGGGTCGCGAGCCGCGCACTGGGTAAGTGCTGGCCACGGCCCGCGAATCCCGATGATCCCGAATTTTACGAGCGTAGCCGGACAAGCCGCCATCAAACAACCTTGGAGATCGCGAGGCCGCGCGAAGATGCTACCAGCTACGAGATAATGGAAGCGTTATGGACGAAGATATTCTGTCTCATTGCGGAGCCTGGCTAAGGCCAGGCGTGCATTTGGTTGTACTGCCTTGGGCTCGCACCCTGGTCGAATGCTCTATCGAGTTCTTAGAAGAGATAATTATCTTCCCGAGCGGAGAGGTCACGTTTGCATCCCTCAATATTCAGCGGTCTGGCCCAAACGATAGCCTGGCATGGCATCAATCCGCCATTTCGGGGGTAGACGTCGAGACCTTTGACCATCAAACGCTGATAGCGTTTCCCTTGAGTTTTGATTGGGACGCACTGATCGCTGGTAGTCATAACGATCATTTAGATTTCATCCAGTTTCTTTCCGAGAAGGCAGACGCGCTCGCGCTCGACTCGATTCGATTTCAGCTCTGCCGTTTGGACCTTGTCGACACCCTTCCTGCCAAAGCAGGACAGATCGACAGCAATCACATGATGGCTGGGGCTCTGCTCTATAACGCCCAACTAAAGCAAGGCCGCATAATAGGCGGCGCTGCCTTTACTCACTTCCCGACGCGAGGATTGGGCTTGCCAATAGATCGTTTTCACGTCCCCGCTCCGCTTGACGGAGAGGTCGGGCACCACGTTGCTCATGCGCTGCGCCTGTACGGCTCGTTATTGGAGGTGGAGGATCAATCGCTCAAGTTCGTTCAAGCGATCTCGTTACTCGAGTTCTTGTCAGATCCCTATCGCTACCAAAATTTTGTGGACGTGAAGAAGACGATCGCACGCTACGTGGCCAAAACAACGACCGACTATCAACGTCTCCTTTTGCGCTTTAAGGAGCTGACGGGCAACAAGGATCCGCAAACCGGGATTGAGCAAGGCTATCGGACTTTGATTGTCCATTTGGGAAAGCGATTGAGAGAGATTGTTCCCGGTACTAGTGCTCGCCGACAGTTGTTTCTCGAACTAGATGGATACATACGTCCAATTATCGGGCACATGGTTGAGCATTCCGACATGGATTGGGCGTCCTACGTTGAAGTGCGGAGAGAGATGAAGCCTTTTTTGCTGCCGGAGAATTGAGGGCGTTGGCAACCGGCTCTGTTAAATCACTCTTCTTCCGCAGCGGCTCAGATCATCCTTCGCGCTCTTGTTTTTTGGTCGTTAGCGAAGATGTCTCCGCTCGAACTTGGCCCAAGTCTCAGCGCTACTTTGCGTCCGTGGCCTCGCGAGACTGAAGACTTCGCCCTTGCCCCGCGCAACGACTAATCGGAATGAGAGTGGCAGGAATCAGTTTCTCCGTTACGTGGTCGCGCCGCGCATAGAGGGCGAGAACAAACAGTCGAGGGGGTATTCTAGGTCCATATGCCGGTGCGGTTGGTTCGCTCTGTGTCGCGGTTCCCATGCGGAATTGGATCGCTCGCCACTTCGCTGGAAAGCAGCAGACCAAATTATTGTCGCTCCACAACGAATCGGCGGCGACAATTTATGTCGCGAAAAAACCTAAGCTTTTCGATTTTTTCGCGCTGGAATTCGATGCGAAGCTGCGTAGGCTTTCGTTCACGGTAACGCGGAGAGGATCATGGACACCGAGAAGCGTCGACGCGGACGACCGCCCGGAGAGGGCAAAAATGATAATCAGCGTCTCAGGAGGGTAGCTGACCTGAGGGTTCGCAACCAAACTCTGACGCCCACAGCCGCCATTAAGATCGTATATCGCGAAGGTAGCGACTCGCGATGCACCGAGCTAAGCTTTGTACGACGCTTGCAGCGAAAGTGGGCCGCGTCTGGCCCAGAGCATATGGAGGCTGCGCGACGTCAACACGAGTACGAAACTCGACAAGCGACCCAAGCTATTCACCACAATGTTCCTGAGTTTGTGGTGAGCATTCATGAAGCGATCGTCGCATTTCAAGGTTCGCCATTCCTTCGGGACCTGAATGAAGCGATCAGAGTTTTTCGAGAAACGATCAATTCGCCGGATTTTCAGCAGCGAATGCGTGAAGCAAATAAAGCTCTTGAGGCCTTCCAAGGATCGCCCGTCGCGAGATTGCTCGATACCCAACCGGCGAACATCTGGCCGAGTGGCGGTTTCGGCAATTAAACACAGTACCAGTCTCGAGCGGCTCACCTCTTTTGCTTCGCTCGGGTTGGGAAGCCGCCTTCTCGAGTATCTGTTAGAATTTCCAGGCGTCACTGAGGGACTTTAAATTCTCCCGTCGTACAAATCGCGCTGTCTGGTCGGATAGACTGGCAGCGTCGGCTGGCTATGCGTTATTGCTCAGAAAAACCGAGCTCCGATGGAAATCCAGGTACTTTGCCTGAGTGCCATTGAAAGGCGTTACGCCGAAGCCCTGTTCAGTCGATATGCCGAGCCGCGCGAAATCTACGGGATTAATGCGAGGCGAGCGCAATAGGGTCCCGTCATCCCCGAAGGAGATGTAGCCGCGATCAAAGAGTAGATCGACATGTGGCGACAGCAGAAGCCCGTTATTACCATCCAATCTTTCATGATTGCTCGCGCACGCACGCCACGGCTTTATGTGACTCGCGCGGAGCAATCTTGGATCCGAAATTTGAGTAATACGGCAGCCTTTTTCAATCTCACATAAGTTCTTGCGAAACCGCCCCTGACCGCGGCGAGCCAGCACAACCGCTTGTCGCTCTGTCTCATCAATCGAGGTGTCGTTTTTGATCCCAGCCTCGATCTGATCTTCAAGTTGATCGATAGCGCTCTCCAACTTGACCGTTTCGGGAGCGATGGAGCTCGAACTTGCTCGCCAGCTGCCCAAGGGACGTAGGAGTTCCGTGGCCATAGATTCGGGCACTGCTGCGAGATAGACGCTCTGAAGGCCGTTTCCGGTTTCACGCTGAAGAGGCGAATACTTACTTGGAAGAAGTGGACGCAGTACCGCAAGCATATCCTTGGGTCTGACGATGACCGGAGGACGGTGCCACTCGACGGGCACTAACCAACCATCAGTATCCCAAATTGTGTGGGCGAATTCTGCTGGTCTCGCACCTGAAACCGCGGGCTTTTGGACCAAGCCGACATACTGAATCAATTGATCAAAATACGAGAAGACGAGATCTCCTGAATCAACGAGTCGCATATTCTCGTAGAATCGATTGAAGCTCCCGTTCCGATTTCGCTTTGGCGACCACATAAACCCGCCGGCAATCTCGTATTTTCCAGTCTGATTCTGGTTCACCCACCAAAACGACATACTCGACCTCGTGCTCCTCGTGCAGCTGAATGCCCGAAGCGTTGTTGAAAGCGCTTCCAGCCGAGCTGGATAAAGTATGCTGGTGTATTGCGTTAGGTCAACGTCTGGTTGATGATGCGAGCCGCATCACGTACTCGGGGAGGGACGAGGGTGGCTCTCTACTTTATCAAGCCAGTCGTTTGGAACAGTCAGGGATATCAGCGACCGTCAGGAGAGCGGTTTGTCAGTGGTTATCCGGCCGATCACGGGTTCGGACACGAGGAATGGAATAACTCGCCTCGACTTACTTTCAGCGATAGAGGCGTGGCAAAGCACGCATTCCATACCGAGGGATTTGGAAACCAAGAGCTGGATAAGGTGGCTGGCGACATATTCGTCTTTATGACGGCAAGTCATGGAGGCAAGCAATATCTGGTAGCTGTGGCCGGACGATCGACGGCTCTATTTGGAAACAAACATAGCAAGGAGCGAGCTCGTCTATCCGGCTTGATCATTGATAGGCAGCAATTCCCCGAGGAAGTCTGGAGCCTAGAAAAGGTCCGGAAGAAATATTCGGGCAACTATCGCAAATTTCTTTCGCACTGGAAGAAGGAGCATCAGTGGTTTGTATCCTGGACGTGCCCAGCAGACCACTATCTGGCACTTGCCGACCCCGTAGAGCTTGAAGCGATGTCGATAACAGGACGGCGGCGTCTCGTCAGCATGTATGGCGCTTACCAAGAGATCGAACGCGTGCAGGCTCTCCGTATCCTAGATCGAATCCCGTTGGGCAAAGATCACCTTATTGCTGATAACATCAGGAAGTCCTGTGGATACTCCACGACCGATGCCACCGCAGACGTGGAGGGTTTAATTAACGAAGGAAAACTCAAGCCAACCACGCGGAAGGCTCTTATTGACGCGAGACTAGGGCAAGGGGAATTCAGACGGCGTTTGGAGGAGCGGTGGGGCCGCGCCTGCGCCGTAACTCGTTGCACAACGCCTGAACTGCTTCGAGCTTCTCATATAAAGCCGTGGCGATCATCGTCTAATAAGGAACGGCTCGATCCCGCGAATGGACTCTTGCTCACCGTTCACCTTGACGCCCTGTTTGACGCAGGCCTGATCACCTTTAACGATGCAGGGATAATGGTCAGTTCTTCCAAACTAACAGACGACGGTGATCCAAAGCTGCACGTGAACGGCAAAATTGATCTGAGCCAATCAGAAGAAGCTAAGAAATATCTTCGCTATCACCGAGAAAGTGTCTTTCGATCGTAGTCTGCAAGCGACGGTCGGGGGCCGATCCTACTCATGTAGTTCTTTACCGTTTGCGGATAAAATTTCCGGCCTGTTGCCGTCGTAATCCCCGCATCGTTTAAGTGCCGCGCAATCTCGCTGTAAGAACGCTGCAATAGATCCGCATCCAATTGTTCGCTGAGGTGGGATGCAAAGTCGTCAGCGGCTTTGCGATTCTTCGCGGCCAAATGCCGACATTCGCACCCGGAATTTCCTGCAACGTTCAGCTTTGGCTATTCTCCGGATCGTAGATGGATACTTGTAAGTTCACCGGCGCCTCTAACCGGCTTTAGATAGCTAAGCTCGACGTGGGTAATACTTCCCGCCTCAAGACGCGACTGCAAAGCCCAAAAAGCATCTGAAGGCAAATACGCCAACATGGATCGCTGATTGCGCTTGAGCGCTACCGACAAAAAGAAGGGACGACCTGTACCGTTTTCCGCAAGGCTTCCATCAAAGCGTCGGGCGCAGACCAAAGAGCACGCCAGCTCTGCACCGAGATGATCTGCATTCGGAGGTTCGATTTTCACAACGGTGGTGCTCAGTTCGATGATCGCCTCGTCGTCCACGAATTGATGTCCCTGCGTGTGATGATCAGAGATATAGTAACTAAACGAATTAGACTGAATTCTGCCGATCAGGTGGTGTTCTGGATCGGACTTTGTGTTGCGCTTCCTCGCTGCAGCCATGAATTTCTCCCATTAGACGATTGGTCACCCGCAATTGGATTGGACTTCAGAGCAAGACGTTTTTAATCGGAGCAGGATATGAGAACGAGCCGACGGGTCATAACGTCTTACCCGAAGATGACTTGCCATGGGTGGGACCAACGTCCTCAGGCCACCGTCTCATGTAATTCTTGACCGTTTGCGGATAGAACTTCCGTCCGGTTGTCGTCGTAATTCCCGCATCATTCAAGTGCCGCGCAATCTCGCTGTAAGATCGCCGCAATAAATCCGTATCTAATTTGGCCCTGAGTTGGGATGCAAATTCGTCAGCGGCTCTGCGGTTCTTCGTGGCCAAACACCGACCATTCAATCCAAGAATCTTCCCTCTGCGTTTCGCCTCGGCCAATGCAGCCTTGGTCCGTTCGGAAATCAACCGACGCTCTTCCTGGGCCAGCGCAGCGAAGATGTGAAGCTGAAAATCGGTTGCGTTGGGCATCTCAGCACAGACCAAGCCGATGCCCTGCTCAAGAATGCTTGCGATGAAGCTGACACGACGCGAGAAGCGATCAAGGCGAGCAATGACGATCTTTGCGTTCTCGCGCTTGGCAAGGTGGATGGCCTTCTGAAGCTCTGTGCGGGAATCGTCTCGTCCAGATTGAACGTCAGTGAATTGGGCGATGAGCGTTCCGACACTTCCCACGAACTCGGCAATCTTGCGGTGTTGGGCCGCCAAACCGAGGCCGGATTTGCCCTGGCGTTCGGTAGACACGCGAAAATATGCGATGAACTTTGTCACGGGGTGACCCAAATCAGAGGGTGGTCGCCGTCATCAATGAAACGCGCACGTCGGACAACAGCTGATACTGAAAATGCTGTCGTTTGGCCTGTAGCTGACGTCGACCCTTAATCCAGTCCTCCGCCGGACGGTCCTGACGATCAAGTTGTGGTGCATTTGGGCCGGGTCGTTCGTGATCTCGTGGAGAGCAGTAAACGACAGCAACTCGACCGGTAATTGGGCTCCCGGTTGGGGCAAACCTTCAACGCGTGGCTATGACAGTAGATAATACCGGCCAGAACAACGCAGTGGATGTCATAGTCAAATGGCTTATTTCGCGGTTCACCAGGCTAGACGTAATGATTAGATGGCTGACCCAGTCTTATGGGATTCCAGCCCTGGGACTGGCAGAACTTCATCCTAGCGCAACTTGAACGAGCGTGAGATTGTAGACAGGCCGTTCAGAGGTCAAGGGTGCGACTTCAAGGTGGAAAAATGCCTACCCCAGCTATCGAGTTGTTTAAGGACCGGTAATGATCGGCTTAACGCAGAACCCCATTTCTATTCACCAAGTGAGTTGTCTCGCCCATGGCGCGTAAGGGAAAGGCCAATCCAGCCTCGACTGATAAAGCTGGTGAGGCGATTACGTCGATCAAGTATTCGGCCAAACGGAAGAATATTCCGCCAGCGGGACTTGAGGCACAGGGTGTTCTAGGGAAGGCTCCGCGAATTCGCTACGAGTACAATCCGCATCTTCCTACAGTCCTTCGCTCTGCGAAAGACGGCACAGCGACAGACAAACTACCTCAGCTGATCGCGCTAGCGCGACAACGTGCCCTTTCGGCCGATGAAGCGAAGGTATTGGTAGATGCGCTGAGGCGGCATGAGCCGTGGCTGGAGTGGAGCGGCAAGCGAGAGAAGCTTTGGTTCGAGGTTGACCCCGTAGCGCTTCACATGCACGAGCGCATTTCCACCCAAGCCATTTTGAGAGTTTTGGCGAGAGAGGATATCGATCGCGATCTCTTTGCCGATCCGCAGCACGAATATGCGAAAGCGGTGCAATTTTATCAGCACGATATGGATTGGGCGAACCGCATGATCTTGGGCGATTCGCTGCAAGTGATGGCGAGTCTCGCGAGGCGCGAAGACCTCGCTAACAAACTGCAGATGATCTACATCGACCCACCCTACGGAATCAGATTCACATCGAATTTCCAACCGCAGCTTGGCCAACGCGACGTCAAGGACCGCGAGCAAGACCTCACTCGCGAACCGGAGATGGTTAAAGCGTACCGCGATACATGGACGCTAGGTATTCACTCATACCTTGCCTATTTGCGTGATCGACTGGCTATGGCGAAGGAACTTTTGGCGGATACCGGCAGCATTTTTGTTCAGATAAGCGATGAAAATCTGCATCGAGTTCGGTGTCTAATGGATGAGGTGCTAGGGTCGAATAACTTCGTTTCCATGATTGGAGTTAGAAAAACAGGCGGCGCCACAAGCGTCACCCTGCCAACTGTTACCGACACTGTTTTGTGGTACGCGAAAGACATTGAGCGCATGAAGTATCGGCCGCTCTATGTCGAGAAAGAGCTGGGGGAAGAGGGGGCGGCGGAGTACTTTAATGTAGAACTCCCGAATGGAGCAGTTCGTTTGGCGTCCGAGGATGAAATATCGGGTCGAGCCAACCTTCCAGAAGGCGCACGGATATTCGCGACGGATTCGGCAGTCTCTGACGGATTTCGAACGAATACTTCGGTGCCATTTGATTGGTCGGGAATCCACTTTGATCCGGGTAAGACCAAGAACTGGAAAACGACAATTGAAGGGATGCTCCGCCTTTGCAATGCTGGTCGGATTGTGGCTCGCGAAGGATTCCGCATCTACAAAAGATACTTTGACGACTTTCCCGTTCGATCTTTGAACAACGTTTGGATGGACGTGCGCGGCGCACTTGATCGCATTTATGTTGTCCAAACTGCAACGAAAGTGATTGAGCGCTGTCTTTTGATGGTCACAGACCCAGGTGATCTGGTGTTAGATCCGACGTGTGGAAGTGGGACAACGGCTTTTGTAGCTGAACAATGGGGCCGACGTTGGATCACTTGCGATTCCAGCCGAGTGGCGCTGGTGCTGGCCAAACACCGGCTTATGACTGCGAAGTTTGACTACCAACAGCTTCGTCCCTTGAACGCAGAAGACGTCACACGAAATCCGAATGGGACCTGGCTCACTGACCCAACAGGCAAGGTTCCTGGCAAAGCAACGTTTCTATGTAAGGCGGTTCCTCATATCACACTCAAAAGCATTGCTCGTAACAGCTCACTCGATCCTATCTTTGCAAAACACCAGCCCGTTCTTGACCAGTTGCTGGTACGGCTGAATCGTGAAGTCGCAAAGACCGGTGCCGGATTGAAGGAGAAGTTAGGAGAGAAGTTGATCCAGAAGCACCGAGAAGAAGGCGCCAATAGCATCACTGATGCCGACAAACGGCGCTGGTTGCTGCCGGACATGCAGAAGGCATTAATCAAGTCTATACCAGCCCGCAAGCCGCTGAAGGGCATCACGCCCAGACAAGCGGATGCCTACCGTGGCCTCATCCCTAAAGCTGGTTGGAGGGAGTGGGAGGTACCTTTTGATAGCGACCCCGAATGGCCTAGACCACTGCAGGAGGCTCTCTCCAGCTACCGCGCCGCCTGGCGGGCAAAGATGGACGACGTCAACGCTTGCATCAATGCCAATGCAAAATTGGAAGAACTGGTAGACAAACCAGAGCCGGTAAAAGGCGTGGTGCGCGTGACCGGCCCCTTCACGTTGGAAGGTGTCATTGCGGTGGAGGACGGCCTCGATTCCCCGATAGGTGGTGCCCCGGACGAGTTAGAGCCTTTCGACGGCGTAGCGGCGACGACAAACGCAGAGGCACATCTAGACAAAATCATTCGGCTGTTAAAGGCGAGCGGCGTTGACTTCCCAGGCAACAAGAACATGAAGTTTAGCCGACTCGATCCGATGGCTGGCACCTCACTTGTCCACGCTGAGGGAGAATGGGTGAATGGCGATAAAAAAGATCGCCGAGTAGCTATCAGCATCGGCCCTGAAGTTGGGAATGTGTCCGCTATGCAAGTGGAGGACGCAATCCGCGCTGCAAACCGAAAAGGCTATGATGATGTAGTATTTGCTGGTTTCGGCTTTGACGCTGCCGCGCAGGAAGCAATCGAGAGCGCTAGCCATCCAAAGGTGCGACTGCACATGGCATTGATTCGTCCTGACATTGCGATGGGTAATCTTCTTAAAACCCAACCTGGCAGCCAACTTTTCACGGTTTTCAGTGCTCCGAGAGTTAAAGGTCCGACTCCTCAAGCCGACAACGAGTTCGTTGTCGAGGTGGATGGCATGGATGTCTACGATCCGGTTAGCAATACATTGTTTCCAACGGATCAGGAGCGTATTGCCGCATGGTTTCTCGATACGGATTACGACGGCCGGACTTTCTGCATCTGCCAAGCGTTCTTCCCGGACAAAACTAAATGGTCGAGATTGGCAAAGGCGCTGGGCGACGCGGACGTGATTGACGAAGACGCTTTCGATGCTCTTAGCGGATTGAAAAGTCTGCCATTCCCTCGTCCTCCGCGAATTGGGAAGGGTGAAAGTTGGCGCGTGGCTGTTAAGGTCATTGATCCACGCGGCAATGAAGGCCTACGCGTTCTCACCATCCCCTGAATGGGCGAAGCTTAAATGTCTGAAAGCCCAATTCCTATTCAGCCGGTCGAAAATCCAATTCTGTGCTCGCCCTACAACGAGCCTGATCAACATTGGCTGTACGACACCAGCACGGGTGTCCCTACCAAGGTCAAAGGTCGTCGTCCCGCGAGCTATTGGTTCAAAAGCGAACGAACCGGAACAGCCCAACAGCAGCTGGGATTCTTAGCAGAAGAGGAGAGAGACGATCTTCCGTTGGTAAATGCGCTACGCGATGATGTGCGCAGGTGGCGTGAATCCGGGTGGGAAAACGCGAGCGAGACTACGAAGAAACTACTTCGACATTGGTGGCGGGAAGACCGTACGCGGCGCCTATTCTTTTGCCAGATCGAGGCAGCGGAGACCGTCATTTACTTGAGGGAAATTCTAGCGCTCGGGAAGAAGCCTCGGTGGACCCCAAAATTGACGCTTGAAGATTTCAATGCGCTGAGCGAGGGACGAAACCCGCGTCCGACTGAGTGGATAGCGAAGGTGGCTCAGCATCCGAAGCTCTCCGACATTCCCAACGACGCAGGGATGTATCCGATCCCGCGCTACGCTTGTAAGATGGCTACAGGCAGCGGCAAAACGGTGCTGATGGCAATGCTGATTTCGTGGGCATTTTGCAATCGCGGCACTAAACCCAATGACCCGCGCTATCCCCGTCGGGCGATAGTTGTTTGCCCCAATTTGACGATCAAGGAGCGCTTAAGCGTTCTGAACGCTGGTAGTCCGAACAACTACTACGACACGTTCGATATAGTTCCATCATCTATGAGGCCAGAGCTCGCCAAGGGCAAAGTATTAGTTACGAACTGGCACTGGTTTAGCCCCGAATCTGAAGTGATTAAGGTCGGTACCGTGGAAGTCGGTAAACTTGGCGCCGAAACACCGGAGGCATTTGCGAAGAATCGACTGGGTGACCTGTGGGACACTGAACCTTTGATGGTGCTGAACGACGAGGGACATCACGCTTACCGTCCGTCGCCGGTTAGCGACGACGTCAAGCTAACGCCCGAAGAAAAGGCAGACAGAGAAGAAGCAACAGTCTGGGTCAGTGGATTGGACAAGATCAACGCGGCGTGCGGGGTTGGCATTTGCATCGATCTTTCCGCCACGCCGTTCTACATTCACGGGAGCGGTTACCCAGAAGGCTCACCCTTTCCGTGGATCGTCAGCGATTTTTCTCTTGTGGATGCCATTGAGAGTGGAATCACCAAAATTCCACGGCTGCCGGCTTTGGATAACACAGGGCGACCAGATCCAAAGTACTTCAAGCTCTGGGACCACATCACGCGAGATTTAAGAGCCGGCGAAAAGCTGACGGGGGGGAAGCCGAAGCCCGACGTCATATATCGCAAGGCAGAGGATGCATTGCTAACCCTGGCTGGCGAATGGAAAGAGCGCTGGGAACAGGTCCAGAAGTCATCGCCGGGGCAAGATCACACTCCGCCAGTCATGATCGTAGTTTGCGACAATACTAGTATCGCAGAACATTTTTATCGGGCGATTTCTGGCGAAGAATTGCTTCAAGTCGATGGTTCAGACGACGAAGACGACGATGAGGATGAGACGCCTAAGAAGAAGCGAAAAAGAGCATCGAGGGCCATCAAGAATTATGGGGCAGGGCTACCAGGCTTTCCTGAGCTCTGGAACCGCAAGGGAGCGGAGGTAACGCTCCGTATCGACTCCAAACTTTTGGCTGCTGCCGAAAGCGAGGACCCTGCAGCTACAAAAAAAGAAGCCGGTGAGGATCTTCGGAAAATCGTCGCCACTGTTGGACGTGTGGGCGAACCGGGCGAACACATTCGATGTGTTGTGAGCGTGAACATGCTCAGCGAAGGTTGGGATGCTAATAACGTGACGCACATTCTTGGCCTGCGCGCGTTTCAAAGTCAGCTGCTTTGCGAACAAGTGGTGGGTCGAGGGCTGCGGCGAATGGATTATACCCCTGATCCGGACACCGGGCTCCTCACCGCGGAATACGTGGATATTTTTGGAGTGCCATTCTCACTCATTCCTTTCAAGGGCCGTTCTCCCGGGGGAGGCCCGTCGCCGGAAGATCGACCAAAACACGAAGTGCTCGCATTGCCCGAACGGAAAGAGCTCGAAATCCGATTTCCGGTCGTCGAAGGTTATGTCGTCTCGCTGAAACGGAATTTGGTAACGTGTGATGTAGCTCAAGTCGAGCGTACGGTACTCGATCCTTGGAGCACACCAACGGCAGCATTCGTGCGACCGCAAGTTGGTTATCAGATAGGACATCCGAGCGGGCACGGCGGGTTTGGTTTCGAACTCGTCAATCGACAGACCTACTATGACTCCGTCCATCCGCAGACCATCGAGTTTGAAATCGCGCGGGAAATTGCAAGGGCTCTGACGGACGCACATTCCAACAAGAAGCGACTACGTAGTGAGAGCAGAAGTGCGCTCTTTCCGCAGGTCCTGCGTATCGTTCAGAACTACATTCGCGATCGTGTCGACCTAAATGGACTTCATCCCAGTGAGGTGGGTCTTCAAACCTACACCCAGCGAATCGTCGGGCTGCTGGTCGCAGCCATCACTCCAGACGATAACAAAGGCGAAACGCCCCTACTTCCAAGATTAAATCGATATAAGCCCGTCAGCAGCACAGCCGCAGTTCACTTCAAGACCGTAAAGCCCGTACAGGCCACGAGTGCGAGCCATCTCAATTTTGTCGCGTGCGATACAAGCTCTTGGGAGCAAGCCGCTGTATTCCAACTTGAAAAATTGGCAAACGAAGGAGTTGTCCACTCATACGCCCGAAATGACCGGCTAGAGTTCAATATCCCGTATGAGCTTTACGGAAATCCTCACGTGTACGAGCCGGATTTTATTGTTCGGCTCGACAATTCAGTCCACGTGGCGCTGGAAATCAAAGGCAAATCCCACGAGGATACGGACGCTAAGCATCAGGCTGCGAAGCGCTGGATCTCGGCAGTAAACTATTGGGGCAGTCTTGGCGAATGGGATTTCCTGGTCTGCCGCGATCCGCAATCGTTGGGCAAAGAGTTTGCAAGACTGGCTGCAACACGCAAGGATCGTGTTCGCACAATGGCAGCGAATCTACAATCTAAAGCAGAAGCGGAGCTAAAGCGCTTGCGCACCCTAGGTTGGTCGCAGGCGGATTTCGCGAGAGCCTTACGCAAACTATTCGAAGAGAAGGAGCCCGATTAGCGATGTCAGGACAAGCTGTCCGCGTAGTTTTGGATACGAACCAGATCGTGGGAGCCGGGACTGGTTGGCTCGATCACGGACGGCCTTCGCCAGATCGTAATACTCACCGCCGGATTCTTATCCGCGTGGCAGAATTTCACGCGGGTTTATACTGTGGGAAGATCATCGGTGAGTATCTTGAGAAGCTAGTAGACCTCGCTCATCCGCCGGAACGTGCGTTGAAGATGATCACGTATCTAATGGGAGCATTCGACGCGGTCACAATAATCAGCGAAGCTGCCCCCTATCCGCCGACCGATGTTGACGATGAAATATTCTTGCTGTGCGCGATTGATGGTGCGGCTAACTTTTTGGTCTCGGAGGATCACGCGTTGGTGAACTTGAAATCGAATTATTCAGACTTTGTGATTGGTCGAAGCGTCGACTTGTTAAAGTCGTTGGGCGCTTAGACTTAAAGGTTTAAAACATAAACCAGCGTTTATGTTTGACGGCGTTCTCTTTAGAGCGCTTCCCTAGTGCTACGTACGCATCCGGTGACGGCCGCCTTGTCGAGTGAGGCGCGTTGTTGAGAACTGTCCTTATGGACAGTGATAGGCGCAGTGCCCAAGTCGAGCGGCTTGAGGTGGTGGACGCGGGCCGGCGGCGGCGCTGGTTTCGAGGATGAGAAGCTATCATCACCGTGTCCGATAGCGTAGCCAGGATCGAACTTCGCCGGAAGATGTCAAGCCGTACTGCTGCAATGGGCGTTCCAGGGAAGGGGATCGGGCCCCAAAGAACTCGGAAGGCACCTCGAACTCTTCTAGCAGCAATTGCGAGATTTGGACTGGTCATCCTGTTCGCGTAGGTTGCAGATATGTCGTATACTCCCCTATAGCCCATGGAGGCAGATCTTGGGGAAAGCTACTCTACGTCTGTTCTTTATATTCGCGGTAACGCTGATTTTAGCCTGCGCGAAGGTACAGGCCCAGGAGAGCTTCGCGCCTTACGAACGCGATTTCATAGCCGCAAGACAGCTTGTCCTCGATGGACATGTCAGAGAAGGCATCAGTCAAATTGAGGCCCTGCTCGGAAAACTCGATCCTGCCAAAGAACCGTACAATTACTGGTTTGTCGGCATGGTCCTCGCTGACTTCTTAAGCCAGATCGCAAGCTATGAGGACGAAGCCAAAGTTCTCAATCAAGTAGCTTCTACGAAGCTGCATAGCTCGAACCCGATCCTATTTCAGCAACTCGCGTCTAAAGTTGGCCGCAACCTCGCCTTCACGGGGCACTCCAACGAAGGGGAGAAAGTCCTACGAAATCTAACCGGAGGAGACGCGCGGTGGGTAATCACTCCACCACAACGTGACGCCGCCCGCGTTCTTTCAAGGATCGAGTTAGACCGTGAGAATGTTGGTCAGGCCGCAATCTGGATGAGGAGAGCGGTCATAGGTACGCTGGTCGACAAGGGAGCTTCTTCAGAAGAAGTTGTAGACACCTTGACGGACTACGCCATCTACCTGCGACGAACCAGACAGATCGGCGAAGCACATGATCTCCTTACCAAGCTCATTCCAGTCTACGACCAAACATTTCCGCACCGAGGCCCGAAATATCTTAACTTCGCAAGCGAATTGCTGGAATCTGCAAGATCAATCGGAAATTTTGAAACCGCTGACAACATCTACCGGCTCCTAAAGCAAACTACAGCTGAAGTAGATATTATCGCACCATCGGTGCGTGCGCAGATGTTTTACCAAGACATCTATAGTGCGGCAGCTAAGTCTACCGAAGCGGGCAATCCCGAACTCTCAGATCGCCTTAAGAAGCTCGCGACAGAGTTCCCTAACTGGATTAAGCTGCCCGATTCACGCATTGCCTTTTCGTACTTCTCGCTCCTAGCGGGAGATATTGAGCAAGCTGAAAAGTTCGCCGCCAGCCCGTCTGACAAACAAGAAAGTATTCGAATTGCGGCTTACGATCAAATCATCAAGGCGCACATCGCAGCTAGACGGGAGGACTATATAGCATCGAGCCAAATGCTCAGTGAGGCGCTCCTAAAGATTAGCGCGTATCACCACGAATTTTCCAGCGAATCGCCATCCAAGCTGCCCACCCTGTCTCTTGAAGAGCGGCTCGTATTAAGCGCCACCTTAAGCCGAATCGCTTCACACGTGTCATCACCACAGCAGGCGGACTTGGTGTTCCGTCTTGAGCAATTCCTGAACCGAGACAAAGCCAAATTGAGTTTGAGTGCCAGAGTTGCTCGCCTGTCCGCGACCTCAGACCTGCAAAGAGAAGACCTTAGGACTAGAGACAGGCTGAAGGACTTGCGCGAACGGATAATGTTTGAAAGCGCACAGCAGTTGCTGAGCCGTACATTACCCATCAAAGGTTACGAGCCCAGCAAATCTAATGATTACGCGTTTCTTATTCGACTAGAGCAGATTGAAGGTAAGATCTCGACAGTAGATGAATCCATCAAAAGATCCGGAGCGGCCACGTATGTGGCCAGTGAGGATACGCTTTCGCTTGAGAAAGCAAGGGCGCTCTTGAAACCCGGCGAAGCGCTTGTCGGACACGTCCTACTACCGGGCCACGGGCTATTCATCAGTTGTGTAAGCGCGGAAAGCCAAGAATTCGAAGTCGCTAAATTTACGCCTTCCGAACTCAAGCAACTGTTGATCGACGAGAAGCTGTTATCGGCCGCGCTTCGGAGCATCAACGAACCTTCCCGGGAGCTAGATTCGCTGTTTCCTGCTGAAAGTTCTTTCCGACTCTATCGCGCCACGCTCGGCCCAATCGAATCCTGTTTGGATCGCAAGCGCAGCATTCTTCTCGCAACCGACGCGGACTTGTTCTCGACTCCCTGGAACGCGCTGTTAACCGAATTGGATACGAGCAAACCTTTCCGACACAGATCTGCCGCTTGGACGATGAGATCGTTTTCGATCAGCTTGCTGCCATCTGTAATGTCGCTGGACCAGCTGCGCCGCCAGATGCCGGCTACCGAAGCCACTGAAAAGTTTCTCGGCATCGGCGATCCCGATTTCACTGGTCGACCTGATCCGTCCAAACAGCTCGCACTAGCGCCATTGATAGGAATCAGAGGAGCCGGAAGTCGATCCGCAATTCGACAATTGCCTCGATTACCCGAAGCGGGCACGGAGTTAAGAAGCGAAGCAACCGTGTTGGGGGTGAAATCGGCGGACCTCTTGCTTGGCACGCATGCAAGCGAACGGCAACTTCGATCGAGACCACTCGAGAAGTACAAGATCGTCTCATTTGCAACCCATGCACTGGTCGCAGGCGAAGCTGACGGAGTGACCGAGCCAGCACTAGTCCTTTCTCCTGGAGAGGAAGAAGACAACCCAAAGAACGATGGCATATTGACCACCAATGAAATCGCTGACCTCGCATTGGATGCGAATCTTATAATTTTGTCAGCATGTAATACCGCGGCTCCGGATGGACGACTAAACAGCCGGGGTCTTAGCGGACTAGCTGATGCCTTTTTCTTTGCTGGGGCTCGATCACTTGCCGTTACGCAATGGGCTGTTTATTCGGCTGCTGCAGAGCAGATTGGTAGTGGTCTAGTTTCCTTGGCGGAACGCGAACCAACTTTGGGCGTTGCCGACGCGCTTCGCCAAACGACCCTAAACTTTGTTTCTACGGCACGAGAAGATTACATGGCCCATCCTCGGTTTTGGGCGGCCTTCATTATAGCTGGCGATGGAAGCATTGCGCCCCTCTCTGGCAGTTCGGGTCGCGTTGGTAGAATCCGCATTGATAAGGAAATTGTCCTGGAGAACCGCGACCAATCGGAACTGCTTGGTATTACCGAGACGAGCAGCAAAGCGAACTATGCCACCGGCATGGCTCGACCACTGGCGGGGGAGAATAGAGCTGGCAGCTACATTTTGAGATTTACGTCACCAGAGAATAGCACGGTCATCGATCTTGACCGTCGAATGGCAACGTCTTCGCGAATATTCGACCTCGGCGACTATATCGGCGTTAGTGGGTACTATCCGTCGTCCTGTCAGACTTGCCTTGCAAAGCCCGGTCAACCAGCTGCCGTTTTCAAATTGCTCGGTCGCGACGGCGAGTTAAAATGGCAGGTCGTACGGGAAAGCTCGAATAGCAGCAGTAACAGGTTTGGAACCGACATAGTTGAGTTTTCCGACACATACATTCTTGTAAGTTTAGAGACCGACTACGCGTCTGTGTCAGAATCTGCAACCACGCTATGGCTGACAGCCGTCTCACGGGAGGGAAAGTTTCTTCGAGAAAGGCACGTTACTTTGCCATTAATCTTGCCGGCTTTGGCCAAGGGAACGACCATCAACGCCTTTGGAGATCTAGTGTTGGCGGTCGGCGGCGAATATCCCGCTTCAGAAAAGCATGTAACGCCGATGCAGACCAACCCACTGACTGGCACAAGAACGTACACGTGCGCTTCGATGAGCACCTCATTCGTCTTCCGCTTCGACCCCCTAACGTTTTCAGTCCGGCAACAGTTTGAAATCAAAGATGGGCTAATTACGCGACTTAGAGACAGCGAGAGGACGCTGTTCGGCCTCATGGATGTCAGTGCTGATTGCCGGTTAACGAGTGGCGTACGTGTCGTGGAAATTGATTTACCGGGTCAGGCAGTTAAATCGATTTTTCAAACGCAAACGACCAACAGCATTCAGTCGCACGACTTCGTGGTAACCCAGGACCGAATTGTAATCGTAGGAAGAGTTTACGTGTTTCTTCCTCCCATACTTGTGAGGCCGACGATGAGTAGTGAGGAGTTGGCCAACTTCTCAAAGAAGGACTTCTTAAAGGATTCAGCCTTTGACAACGCCGACTCAGACTCGGTTATGAACGCAGCTATATTGGTCATTCGGCGCGACGGCGTCTTAGTGGGCGATAAAGTCATTCACGATGCCCTAAACCGAAGCCTCGCTGCTGTAGCGATCCGAGGCGACCATCGATACGTAGCGGCAGGTAGCGCATTGGGCACCAACGGTTGGCTTGTTGAGTTTAGCGATTCAGCTCGCTGACGTACGCAGGCTCTACTCTGCATGGAGAGATGAGATGAGACTACTAGTCCAGACTTTGGCTGCGCTAGTCTTTGCGACGATTGCTGTGGAAGCGGCGTACTGTCAGGGTATTTCCAAAAGAGATTTCTTTACGACTCTTCCCGAGAGCGGCAACGCAGCGCCGGACGACAACTCACAACCGGTTGATTTGAACCCGCTTGCCGACGGCATGTCCTTTGAAGAGTTGGGCAAGGTGATCAAGGAGTTCGCCCGAGTCACCTCCAATCGTAGAGGCGCTCAGGAGATTGCGCTTTATAAACTCGCCTCACCCGCGGTCGTCTTGCTGAAAACAAAAGACGGTAGTGGTTCTGGAGTGGTTCTCCCAAATGGGATGATCCTGACAAACCGGCATGTTGTCGAGGGTGTCGGTAGTGTTGAAATATTCTTCAAGCCAGTCGACATGACCCAATCTGCTCAATCAACCGAGTTTCGTACAGGCAGAGTAGCCTTTGTAGATCGAAGCAAGGACCTTGCTCTGATCAACCCGAACGAGATGCCCGCAAACTTCAAATCGCTCAAGGTCGCTCCTCGTGATGATATTGAAGTTGGAGCAGACGTATTCGCGATTGGTCATCCTCTCGGGTATTCGTGGACATTCACGCAAGGCGTCGTCAGCGGCGTGCGCAAGATTGATAACGACAATGAGAGCTATACAGCAATTCAGACGCAGACGCCTATCAATCCCGGCAACTCTGGAGGTCCGCTATTGAACGCGAATGCCGAGGTCGTCGGAATCAACACCTGGGTACGCGACATATCGAGCGTCAAGAAAGTAGAGGTGGCGGGTGAGACCACAGTCTTGGCGAGACCTGCCCAGGGCTTGAATTTCGCTGTATCCGCTCGAGACATCCGCCTTTTCTTGGGTGACATACAGAACGGCAAGGTAGCAAATCTTCCCCTCGCTATTCCAGCGACTGTTGGTTGCTCCTCGTGGCAACCGATCTTCAGCGGCCGCACTAAGGATAACCAAGCAGGTCTGAAGACATTCTCATCGCGCTGCGATGGTGTCGCCGACGCTTGGCAAGTTCTACCAGACGACAAATCAAAATCCGTTCAGTTGCATCTTGACGTCGAACGAACGGGGAAGAGCAGCGTCGTGGTCTTAACTAATGCAGGAACGCGAAAGTGGGAGACTTCGCTGTGGGACTTTTTCAAAGACCAATCTTTTGCTGTGGTCGGTCATCACGATACCGGAAGTATCAAGCCCACCCGTTTTGAGTTCGTGCGAGGCTGACGCTACACAGCTTGCCTTCCGTCAAGCCGATTGTGGATTTGTTCACCGAGGCAACGTCAGCTTTAAGTACATCATAACTATCGAGATGGAGGTTCCGGTGAGATTGACCTGAGCCCCAAAGGTCAAGGCTGACACGGCCGGTTGCTCCTGCCTGGAGCAACTCTACCTTGAAGAGGGAAGCTGTGAAGCAGCCGCTACCGCACGTCCGACCTGAGCGTTTAGAAGAGACATGCCCGGCCGTCGCAGCAGACCGCAGTAGCAGACATCTTAACGGATGCCGTGTTCGCGCTCGTACCGCTTCGTGTTGCGACCATCAATCCAGAAGTACAGCGCCACAATGACAAAGCCGGCGGATATCGTCTGAAGGAGCGTCAGGCTGAGAGACAAGATCGCCGATCCCGTCTTTCGCCAGTTGTAGAAATACGACCAAACAACACAGCCACCGTACAAAATTGCAGCAGCGACATAGAGCGTGACGTCTTTTACTTGGTGACCGTGCCTGGCCGCTTCTTGAGTAAAGAGGCCCATCATCAAACACATCAGAAGAGCGATAACACCGCCACCTAATGCGACATACGTGGAGGGGACGAACCAAAACCTCACGCCAACCAAGTTGACTGCCTTGATCGTTGTGAAAATCCAGCAAAATATCGAGAGCGGGACAATCAGTATGCCGACGGCATTGATCCAAGCGTAGTTTTGATCGCCGACCATTAGATAGCTAATCGAACCTGCCACAGGGATCGACATCAGCAATAGACCGGTCAGCAGCGGGTAACGAATTCGCGTAACAATAGCGTCGGCCATAGAAAGCCCTCCGTTGGTTTCGAGCCAAAGGAGGGTCCGTTGTGAAAATGGATCAGGCAACGGAATGCTGACGACTATCCCCTACCTGCCTTCTTGTCCTTTGCCGCCTTAAAATTCGACCTCACAGCGTTGGCGGCTGCAGACAGCGCTTCATCCATACCGCCGGCGACGGCGATCGTCTTGATCTGGTCTAGCTGCTCGACGAGATCGTCAAACGTCGATGCCTTCAGCGTGCTCTTGCCTTTCTCCAGCTCCAGCGGTTGCCTTCCGTAACGAAGCTGGAAGAAGATCGCACCTGCTCCGTCCACCCAGAACTGCTCCCGGGAGATGCGCTTGCCTTCCCTGAACAGCCCGATCTTCGTGATCTGCGTGTTTCGGCAATTTCCGGACAGCAATTTCGGTAATTCGCGGACAGCGATTTCAGTAATTCCGGGACAGGGATTCCGCTAAATCGCGGACAGTTGCGGGAGGTTGGTTTTCGGGAGCGCCGTTCAGGCAATGTTCTCTCTCAAGCTGTGAGTTTGAGAGGGGCAATGCCGAGACGGAAGCAAGCGAAACGAACCACTGTGAAGGACCTACGATCGATCCTGAGGCTGACGTACGAGCAGGACCTGTCGGTTCGGGAGATCTCGGAACGGCTGCAGATCAGCAAGAGTTCGGTTGCCACCTACCTGCTGCGAGCGCGTGAAGCGGGTTTGAGCTGGCCGCTGCCGCCGATTTACGAGAGCGAGGCGGCCTTGCAGCGAGCCTTGTTCCGGCGGGTCGGGCGGCCCCCGCAGGACTTGAGCGAGCCTGAGTGGCCACGGGTGGCGCAGGAGCTCAAGCGCAAGGGCGTGACGCTGACGCTGCTGTGGCAGGAATACCGGACGGCGCATCCCGACGGCTATGGTTACACGTGGTTCTGCGAGAAGTTTGACGCCTATCGGCGCCGGGCGAACCCGACCTTCCGTCATCGCCACGCGGCGGGTGCAGTGATGCAGACCGACTATGCGGGTCCGACGGTGGAGGTGATCGATCCGCAAACCGGCGAGATCCGTCAGGCGCAGATATTTGTCGCGGTGCTCGGGGCCTCGTCGCTGACCTTCGCTATGGGGAGCTTCGGTCAGCGACTACCAGATTGGATCGAAGGCCAGACCCGGGCCTTGTCGTACTTCGGCGGAGTTCCCAGGGCGATCGTCTGCGACAATCTGAAGGCCGGGGTCGTCAAGGCGTTGTGGTTCGAGCCGACGCTCAACCAAACCTTTGCCGCCATGGCCGAGCACTACGACACGACGATTTTGCCGACCCGCAGCCGCAAGCCGCGCGACAAGGGCAAGGTTGAAGGCGCGGTGCTGATTGTTGAGCGCTGGATTCTGGCACGGCTGCGCCATCGGCGGTTCTTCAACCTGACCGATCTCAATACTGCGATCGCCGGTTTGCTGGAGGAGCTGAACCATCGGCCGATGCGCCATATCGGCAAATCCCGCCGGCAGCTGTTCGAGGAGATCGAGCGCGCTGCGTTGACGCCGTTGCCGGGCGAGCCGTTCGAATACGCCGAATGGAAAACGGCGAAGGTCCACCCCGATTATCACGTCGAAGTCGACAAGACCTTTTACTCGGTGCCGCACCGGCTGATCGGCCGTCGGGTGGACGTCCGGCTCACCTATCGAGCCGTCGAGATCTTCCAGGATCACACGCGTGTTGCCAGCCATGTGCGCCGCTCTCAGCGCAGCGGCCATGTCACCGTGAACGAGCACATGCCCAAGGCCCATCAGCGTTACGCCAATATGACGCCGGCGAGCTTGATCAAGATGGCAGCGCGGATCGGCGTCAACGCCGCCACGCTGGTCGAGCGGATGATGCGTGAGCGCCCGCATCCCGAGCAGGGTTATCGCTCCGCCATGGGGATCATCGCCCTGGCGCGGCGCTACGAGCGCGATCGGCTCGAAGCAGCTTGCGAGCGGGCACTCGTCATCAACGCGATCAGCTACTCCTCGGTGAGCGCGATCCTCAAATCCGGGCTCGACCGCGCGAGCCCTGCTGCCGCCCCCGTCAAAGCCACCCCCTCGCACGCCAACATCCGTGGTGGGGGCTATTATCAATGAAGGAAAGGACCATCGCGATGCTGACCCACCCGACCCTCGACCAGATGCAGGCGCTCGGCCTTGCCGGAATGGCGGCCGCCTACCGGCAATTGGCCGAACAGGACAATGCCGCCGATCTCAGCCGCGACGAGTGGCTCGGCCTGATGCTCGATCGCGAAGCCGCCATGCGCGCCGACCGGCGCCTGACCAATCGGCTGGCCGCAGCCAAGCTGCGCTTCATCGACGCCTGTATCGAAGACGTCGACTTCGCGTCCCGCCGCGGTCTTGACCGGCGCAACACCCTGCAGCTGGCGCAAGGCGCCTGGCTGAAAGCCCATGAGAACTTCATCATCACCGGCCTGACCGGGACTGGCAAAACTTGGCTGGCGTGCGCCTTCGGACGCCAGGCGGCCAGGCTCGATCATTCCGTCCTCTATTTGCGTATGCCGCGCCTGTTCGAAGACCTCGCCATGGCCCGTCTCGATGGTCGCTTCCCGCGCCTCATCGATAAGCTCGCACGTGTCCAGTTGCTCATCCTCGACGATTGGGGCACCCACACCCTCAATGACCAGCAGCGCCTTGATCTCCTCGAAATCTTCGAAGAGCGCTACAGGCGCAAATCGACCTTGATTACCGCTCAGCTGCCCGTTGCCCAATGGCACGACATGATCGGCGAGCCAACCATCGCAGATGCTATCCTCGACCGGATCATCCACAACTCCCACCGTATCGCCCTCGAAGGCGACAGCATGCGAAGGAAAAAAGCTGCGCGCCCCTTGACCGACGTCGAAAACAGCGAAACGAATACCAACTGACTTCAACAACCAGGCAACCAAAAGCCAGCGCCGCCACGCTGTCCGCGATTTAGCGAAACTGCTGTCCGTCAGTTAGCGAAACCGCTGTCCCGTTTTTGCGAAATACGCATGATCTGCTGTTCGATGCTGGCGGTGAACTTGTTGCGGCGCTGGAGGACCGGCGTGTTCGCGGTCGGCTTCTGAATGGAAACCAGAGAGATAGTCGCTCGTGCCATGATGGGCTCCTCGTTGTTGATGGAGCCGCCGTCTTCTGAATTTGGCACTTAGGCAACAGCAATAAGAAAAACTTCCAGATTTGGGGTGACCATTGAGAATGCTTGAGTTTCCGGTGGCGGACAATCTAGGAAGCTTCAACGACGGCGGCCCTCAGATCCCCGACGACAGGCAGCCACTCAACGCGGTATGATCCGCGTATATTGACCGCGGAGTCGCGCTTGCCCGTTGGCTTTTCAATTATGCCCGTCAGCGGTCGCCCACTTCTAAAGAAGCCGTAAATGCCATCCGACGGACCACGCCAGAACAGAGAATCTTCCGCAAAGATGACAAGCCCGGCACGGGTGAAGCCGCCAGCCTTAAGCTCCTCCGCAAACGCAATGTCTTTGCAGAAGCTGAACATCTGCTCCGGATGCTGGCCATTCCGTGGAAACTTCAACTCGATCGCATACTGCAGTCGATGATCAATTCGGTTGGCGATGCAGACGTCAATTTCTCGCTTGGTGAATGCGGCGCCTGGAGAGAACAATGAACTTACATTTCGTTCAAATCGAACTTTGCTGTTGGAGAATTCGTTGCGAAGAAAGATGCCCAGCTCGTGTTGAAGGCTGAATTCGTTATAAATCTCTACTTCGCCGCGCGCCACTTCGTGCAAGAACGGTTTGACAAGCATCGCCAAAGGCACGTCGATCGAACTAGTCGTCATGGCATTTCCGATCAAACGAGCCCAGCCGGAAACGTTTGAGCAAGTCGATCATCATTTGACTACCAACTCTGTTCAGTTAATCCATCAGCGATGTCCGCGAGGTCATCCGGCATCGGGACTGGAAGGTGCTCACGCAGATCAAAGTATCGATGGCCCATGATCCCTCCCGGACTGGATTTGCGGAACATCGTCTCACTCATCCCGCTGCACAGAAAGAACTGATGATCCTTGGTTAGGTCCCATCCTTGCTCGTCTTGAGCCATTCGCGCCGCGTCGAGAATTCGCCGCTGCTCATCAGCAGTCAACGACACTGTTTCATTCACGACGCCTGAGTTGTTGATTTCACACTGGACAACTTTGGTGATCAACCCGATGTTTCGGACAGCCTTTTCATAGTAGATGCCAAGGAAGCGTGCCTTTCGGCGAGACCAAGCCGCGGGACAAAAATAGAGCTGGTTCACGACATTTATGTTGTGAGAGCGACCACACGGCGGGACAAACAGAGTCCATCGGTCAACGGGCAATAAATCTTCTTCACTGCAGAAATCCTCGTAGTCGGTGACGAGAGCATGCATTCCCTCGTCGTAATCGTTGAGGCAGCTCCGCGCAGCAGCAATCATGTCTCCAAAGGTAACGGGCACGAGAATGACGTTCCGGTCTGTTGCGGTCGTTCGCAGCGCTTCCCATTGAGGGCCTGACATCTGAGGGCGTTCCGGACTTAGCAGAAACAGGAAGCCACCGCTTGCTTGGTCAAAGCCGGCCAAGTGACGATTGAGTTGCTCAATGCCAAAGCTGTTTGAGCTTCGCTTCGTCTCGATCCCGATGCGAAAGCTATCTTGGTAGAGATAGCCATCGATCACTCCTAGGCCTGTACCGACTTGTTGCCTTATCTGAAGCCCAAGCCCCACGAGGCTGCTATTCTCGGTTACCGCATCGCGAAGCAGCACGGAAAGAAGTCTCTCAAAGCGGAAGCGATTGTAATCGTAGAGGCGGTGCAGGAGCAGGAGCGTGTTGTTCGTATCGAAGTTTTCACGTTGCGAGTATCGAGGGAAGTAATGAACCTGTGTCATAATGTGGAGGCCCATGATTAAAATGCTTATCTGAGCAGTGCTATCCGGACCGAGAGGTCGGGGTCGTGTCGATGCGTGTCCGTCCTTACTTCAACACTTGCCAGACGGATGACATCTTCCCACCACTGCTAATTGGCGTCCAGCTTGACGTTGCCATCCAAGCAATCAGCGTTGCGCTCGTCATTTTAAGTATTGGTCCCATCCTCCAAAACACCACTCTCCCAGTCCCTAAATACCTCCGTTGGAGTTGACCTATCTGGTCGGCTCGCAATCCCAAATCGCAACGAAACGGAGATATGATGGCTAGTAAGCCGACTCGCTGGCACGATCCAGCATCAAGAAATCCAAGATCCCTAATCACCGAAGAACGCCGCATCTGCAATTACCCGTCACACCTTCGTGGGATGGCGACGAACCGGTATGGCGGTAACAACCTCCAACATGAACGCGGACTGCGAGGCGGAAGGTACGGAGCGGCAGGACCAGCTCGCGTCTACACCGAGGAGCAACGTAGGCAATACGAAAACGATCTACGCCAACGTGGGCAGCTCTCATGAACGATCAATCAAACGAATCCTCTCCAGGCTGGCAGCCAGCGACACCAAATATTATCGCACAGTTCCCTGCCGCGGCTTCATTGGGGGCACGGAGATCATCAAGGAGCCGAAGGCGCTACGATAATGCGGTCCGAACTGACTTGCTCGCATGGCTCTGTCAGAATGACCCGGCTGATTTCGCCGACCTAATGGATCTGCGACGCGCTCTATATAGCCTTGCCTCGAAGGGGAAGTATCGCACCTTCCTGTTAGGTCTAACGAATGCCGGAGAGCGCAAAGTAAAACTGGTCGGACCGAACAGTGCCGTCATGATCGTGAGCGAAAAGTCGCGTCACTACTTGTTGCGGATGCTGTGCCGACTCAGGAAGGCTCGTGAGTGGCCTCCGATTAGGTACTGATGCCAACGTCACTTTCCGTCAGCCGCGACATTCTGGCAAACCTAATCAACGCGGTGCCGTTTGAAAATCCGGTGGCTGTAACTCTGACCATGAAAAAGCGTGCCAGAGCGCGAGCAGCAGATGACATTGTCGCATCCGCGAACCTCCGGCTGTTCCGCGTTCGCCTGGAGACCAGAGTGCTGGGTCGTGCGGCGAAAGTGCATGGCAAGCGATTGCGAATGGTCTGCGTCTTGGAAATGAGTGCCGACTACCGGCTGCACTACCACTGCATACTTGAGCGCCCCTACCACTGCTCCTTCGAGCGTTTCGCGGTGATCATTCGAGATCAATGGTCGAAAACTGATTTCGGCTATCACGAGGTAGACATCCAGGACCGGTCCGACGCCGGATGGACTGACTACCTCCTCAAGCTGCGGCAGAAGCGGTCGCTGCTTGATTCCATAGATTGGACCAACTGCTACCTTTGATTGCCGGGCGAAAGGCCCCTCTCAGGCAACCGATCGTTCGCTGAAGTGCAAAGGGCGTATCCGTACGAGACGCTTTAATAGCTAACTGTACTCCAACGGATGCCGCCTGTTGCAATCAACACGAGCACGGAAGGCGAAGCCGCTAATTCCCTCGCCGATTGAATGAAGCGTTCCTACACACGCCGCTCGCTCAACATTCATGACGAGTATGAGGACTATTCGTGAAAGATCACAAAGGACGGCGAAAACGTTGGTATCAAGGACCCGAAGAAGAACCACATCATGACTGCCGCTCGCTACGGCATCACGACTCTTGTCCCGACCGGGTCAAAGTATGGCCCAGACAAGGCGCAGCACTACAACGTTCAGGTGACCATCGATCGCCGTCGGTTGACGAAGAACCAGCCGCGATAATACGCTGCAACCTTCTAGCGAGGTTTGCAGGTATGCCAAGCGATAAGCGACCGCCGCGAGGCTCGGAGGGCATAAAGAGCGAGCGCCTTGTCCGAGAACGAGTTGCGGAAGAGAGGCTAGTCCGTAGGGAAGAGCCGCCCCGGCGCGACCCAGAGCAGCGTCGCGAGGTCGATTATGCAATCCAAGAGACAAAGCCCCGACTCTTCAGGACTGCCGACAACCGCTTAATTGACGACCGCCCACGCGTAACCACCAATCTTGACCCTGAGATGAAGGACGCGCTCGACCGCATCGCTTTAGATCAGAAGCGGACCAAGTCTGATATTGTTCGCGAGGCAATTGAGAGGATCGTGGTGGAGGCACAGGAGAAGCCTGTCACCCCGACAAACGACCGGGTCGTGATCCAAAGCCCACAAGAGGTCATTCTCTATTCGACCATGATGATCTCAGCGCTCGAGGAAGCTCTGGAATACAGTGCCGAGCGCCACCACAATCATCCGCCGCCCGCACTTCTCATCGAGGACAAGGACTATCTTGACGAGATCCGCCGCCTTGTGGCGGAGCTGAAGCGCCTGAATGAAAACCTTGAAAAGGCAGCGAAAGAGCCGAAGAAACCGAAGCGCACGCCTAAGGAGGTGCAGAAATCAGCGGTCGATGTGAAGAAGCACCTCAACACGTTCCTAGACAAGTACGCTCAGTTTCTCGGCAAAGGCGCAGCAGCACTCACCATCGGTACTGCATCTGCTCTGCTTATCCGCTTCGGCATCCCGCCCGAGACGTTCACCGCGATCTTGAAGAATCTCAAACCTTAGCTTTTGGTGTTTGATTTGGCTTTCTCGACAATTTCTATCTTAACTTCGTCGGCATAGTCACTCACCAGCATTAGTCATGAAGTCCATATTCCTGCCGAGTCAACCACCGCCGAGGAGGGTCTACGTAGTCGCGCGGCTGCTCGAAAATTCGCTTCAGCTCCCAGCTGGGCTGCAAGGCCGGTTCAATTCTGCCGATACCGGGGATGGTTATCCCTCGATAGTACCAATCGCCTCGAGTATGCAGCCGAAGGTGCGGACGCCGTCTAGGCTTGACGGTCGCCAATGCATGATGCGTCGCACAGAGGGTTTCGGTAACTAAATCCGGATACAAGACGTTTAGCTTCGCAATAGCTGCGAGGACACTTTCCGTGGGGGGAATGCTATTCGCCGTAAAGCTCTGCTTGCTGCCATTCTCGACGTTTGCGCGGCTACATCCCACGCCACACGCGGTGAACAAGTCTGCGAACTGCTGAGCCGACCGGATAGCAGGATTTTTGCGCAATCCCAGCAAATCCATATGCCAAGCAGCACACAAGGCCTTTCGCAGACGACTTAGATCACCGGACCGTTTCCTAAGGTACCTGCGATCTTGGTCGGATAACTGCATCTGGGAGTCGACATAAACGGAAAATGAGTCGAGATCGCCAACTGACCTAATGCAGTGTGGATCGGAATCCAGATACTTTTCAAAGAGACCGCGCACTGCGATGAACTGATCTACAGTCTCCCACGGGACGGTTGAGAATGCGCAATGCTTGTAATCTTCGTGGTCAAATAGGATGTCGGGCTTCCGCTTCCAATCGTATTCCATGTTTACGCGGCGGCTGACCTCCTTCCAAACAAGGTCAGTATCGAACTCGATAATGTCGCGGATGCCGGTCAGACTCTCAAAAGTAAGCCTGTCCTCTGGAGTTCGCGCAAAGAACATTCTCACGATCTCGGCATTTCGCGATTCCAGCGTATCGAAGCCATCGTCCAGCCGGAGCCCGCCCTTAGCCAGTACGATGTTCGTCGGCTTCTGCTCTAGCGTACCCTCAATCAGTGTTGCTTGACCTCGAGTTCTCCAACCGAGGGGGCAACGTACTCGGTGCTTGACTTCCAGGACCGTCGGCTCGCCCGTCAAGAGGTCACGAGTCTCCTTGAACGCATTCGCCGTGGGTCCTTGGACGGCGGTATCAATCTCGGCCTTCGTAGCATTGGTCAAGAATCCATCGGTCGTGCAGCTAAACACGCAAACTCGATCCGGCAGAGCATTCAGTATCTCACCGATGACCGCGCGTACGAACGACGTGATGTAGGCCGCAAAATAGGGATTTGTGATCTTGCTAGGTGGGAGAGGAACCATGTCCATCGATCGACTGTCATAGACACGCTTCTCACGGAGCCCCTGCGCGGTCTTCCCATAAGTCGAGTTGCTGAGCTCCTTCCAAAACAGATCATCGAGCGATTTCTTCGGATATTTGCGACGCTCTGTGATGCAATGCCTGATGTAACTCGCGAAAACAGGTTCACGGCTGTCTGACGCAACTACGACGCCATGCTTGATCGTCAGTTTTGCACCAAGTGCGTTCGCCAGAGCAATCTCTGGCGCGGCGCAGAACGACTGACCCTTCCTTGGGAAGATTAGACCGTTGTCAGTCCTGACTGGTAGAGACGGAAATCGAACCGTTGCAGGAAACTCAAAATCAACAAGCGCATAACCGAGTGTCTGGATTCCAAAGTCAGTTACCGCGAGCGTGTGCTTGAAATCACTCCAATCTGGTGTGCCGATCAACGCCATGCCCGTCGCGTAGGCACTCGACAGATCAAAGTCCGTCCAATCATCCACGAAAGCAGGACCAAACCAGTACTGTTCGTTTCTGCCACCGTGGTACGCTTCCGTCGCTAGCTGTTCGTACAGTGCATAGTTCTGGCGAGCGACTTCACGGCTTTCAGTCTGATAGTGGCCCCGACGCTTGTTCCAGCGCTTCTCTTTGACGACCTCTCGACCAAGAATAGCGTCTGCGTCTCTCGATTCGTCTCGCCATTTCTTCAAAAGAAGATCAACACCAATCGCGGTCAGCGTGACAGGCAACCGAGGCTTTCCGAGGTGAAGTTCACAGAGACGAATGATTCTCTGGGCATACTCCGCACAGATAACGGCATCCTGAATCGCGTACTTCCGAAATAGCGGCCAGTCGCGCGACCGCAATTCGTCCATCCGACCCTTGATTCGGCGTTCTTCTGCTGGATCGTCATGAAGCGTCACTTTCGGAATAGCAAGAATTTCGCCAAGCGCTGCGAGTGCCTGAGAACCAGCAGGAGCGAGGAGAAACGTGTCACGCAACAGAACACAAAGCTCGATTTCACCGGTAGTCGTGTTGACAACGAAATCAAAGCTCGCATCGGTTGAGACAAACGAACTGCGCACCGCAGCGGCAATCTTTTTGATGCTGTCAAAATCGCTAAACGCGGGAAGGTCAGCTTTGGTGTAGTGGCCAACCAGATAGATGGACCGCGGCAGTAATCCATCGTTCTGGCTCTGCGGACGCGAACCGAGAGCGAAGACGACCAATTCTCCCATCGACATCCGTTCATCTTCGGATGGGATAGCTATCCCCGACCAGGCTTCTCCCGATGGAAGGAGGCAATGGAATTGATACGACAGGACCCGATACTTCGCTCGACCCTCACGAATGTCGTCGCGCGAGGACGGGGAATCGGGTGTTACGTACTCGGTATCGAAACCGATGATCACACAATCTGACACCCCCGCAACTTTCTTCTGCGGCTTCGGCTGGAAGTTGCTTGCGTCGATGGAAAACGTACAAGCCTCCGAAGAAACCTCCGGCGGCGTCAGATTGAGGGTCACAGAAGCTGGGATCGTCTTGCGATCCTTGGAGCTGCGGTCTTGCATTCCGAGTAACGAGGTCACGCTTCAGTAAATGTACGACCTCTTCTCCCATAGCAGACATTTACTGAAGTTGACGGGGATTCGAGGCCAAGGACGCGACCTTCAGTAAATGTACGACCTCTTCTCCCATAGGGGGCATTTACTGAGGTTTGTGTCGAAGCGCAGCAAATCGTCAAATTTGTTGGGTCTTAATTGGCCATCACATCAGCAAATGATGTCCGCCGGCGGCGGCGATCTCGAGCGCGCGCTTTGCGCTCTCCTGGCCCTTGATGTCGCGCAGATCGAGCAGCGCTTCCTCGCGCGCCTCGTTCTGGTCTTGCACCTTCGGCTGTGGCCGCGACAGCACCTGTGTGCCCTTGAAGTGATTGGCGATCTGGATCAGCGAGTGAGCCGCGATGATCTGGATGTCCGGGCTCGCCCAGGCGGCCTCCGAGCCGCAGGCGGCGGGGCAGATCAGCCCTTCGTCGCGCGAATTGGCGCCGATCGCCGCGGGCAGCACGCCCGCCACCGGTGCGATCGAGCCGTCGAGCCCGAGTTCGCCGAGCACGGTGAAGCCGCTGAGCGCATCGGGCGGGATCGCCCCGATCGCCGCCATCAGGCCGAGCGCGATCGGCAGGTCGTAATGGCTGCCCTCCTTGGGGAGGTCAGCCGGCGCGAGGTTGACGGTGATGCGGCGGGCGGGAAGCGCCAGCCCGGAGGCGATCAGCGCCGAGCGCACCCGCTCGCGCGCCTCCGACACCGCCTTGTCGGGCAGGCCGACGATCGCGAACGCCGGCAGTCCCGGCGCGACCTGGACCTGCACGTCGACCGCACGGGCCTCAATCCCCTCGAATGCGACGGTGGAAACCCGCTGGACCATGCTGCCCCTATCTTCCGCCACCCAAGGTAGCGGAGCGGACTGCCCAGCGCAAGAACATTAAGGGAACATCCGGGGGCGACACGCGCCGACCCCGGATGCGCCGGCGTTACAACGTCATCTGCATCGGTTCCGGATAGTAGTGGAAGCCCTCGCCGGCCTTGGCGACGTGGCCGTAGCCCGGCCAGGCGAAGTGATAGGACATCACAGGCGTCTTGTTCGCGGCCAGCATCTCAAGGAGCTTGACCCGCGAGTTCGCCGCCTGCTTCGGATCGGTGTCGTAGGAGAACTCCATCCGCGGCCGCTCCAAGAGCAGCACCGCGTGATGCGAGAGATCGCCGAGGAAGGCAAAGGACTTGCCGCCCGAGCTCACCATGAAGATGGAGTGACCCACGGTGTGGCCGGGCGCTGCGATCGCCGTCACGCCGGGCAGGAATTCCTGGCCGTCCTTAAAGAACACGATGCGGTCGCGCACCGGCAGCAGGTTCTTGCGGGCGTGCACCACAAAGTCCTTCAACGGACTGCCCATCTTGCCTTCATCGGTCCAGAAATCGAGATCGCTCTGCGCGATGTAGTATTGCGCATTCGGGAACAGCGGCCTGTCGTCGGCGCCGACGATGCCGCCGATATGATCGATATGCGCGTGCGACAGCACGACGGCATCGATATCCTCCGGCTTGATGCCGGCTTCCTGCATGCTCTTCTGCTGCCGGCCGGTGGTCGGGCCGAACGCCTTCGATGTGCCCATGCCGGTATCGAACAGGATCAGCCGGTCGCCCATGTTGACGATCGGCGAGTTCTGCTCGAGCACGACATTGTCGGGCGAGAGGAAATTGTCGGAGAGCATCTTCTTCACTTCTTCCTTCGGCACGCCGGTGAAGGTGCCGGAGGGATCGCCGAGCGGAAGCGGGCCGTCGGAGACGACGGTCACTTCGGCATCGCCGAGAACGAAGCGGTGCCAATAGGGAGTCTGCGTGCCGAGCTTCGGCGCGCGTGCCTGTGCAGTACTGCCGAGAAGTGTGCTGGCGCCGAGACCGGCACCGAGCGCGAGCAAGGATCGTCGTGAGACATTGAGCGTCATAACGTCTTCCTCCACATTTTTTATGAGATTTTCGCGTTGTTGCCCGCGCGTTGACCCGCCGCTTGACCTGACGCAGGCAAGAGAATGCTGCCCTCGCCCGCGCAAGCTGGCAAGTAGAATAAGGCGAACGCACGCGCGCCGATGCGCTGGCTAAATTTCAGCCAGCATGTGCGGCGCACAAGGGAGGATTATTTCGCGGCGCGCTTCTTCTCGATGGTATCCCAGATCATCGCTGCGACATCCGGGCCGTTGAGCCGCTGGATGGCGCGGATGCCGGTCGGCGAGGTGACGTTGATCTCGGTCAGATTGCCGTCGATCACATCGATGCCGACGAACAGCAGGCCGCGTTCGCGCAGCGCCGGTCCAAGCGTGGCGCAGATTTCGCGCTCGCGATCCGAGAGCTCGGTCGCCTTGGCCGCACCGCCGCGCACCATGTTGGAGCGCAGATCGTCCGCGGCCGGCACGCGGTTGACGGCGCCGGCGAATTCGCCGTCGACCAGGATGATGCGCTTGTCGCCATGCTTCACCTCGGGGAGGAAGCGCTGAATCACCCAGGGCTCCTTGAAGGTGACCGAGAACATGTCGAACAGCGAACCGAAGTTCATGTCCTGCGGCATCACGCGGAACACCGCGGCGCCGCCATGACCGTGCAACGGCTTCATGACGACGGCGCCGTGCTGGTCGCGGAAGGCGTTGATCTCGTCGAGGTCGCGCGAGATCAGGGTCGGCGGCATCAGCTGCGGGAAATTCATCACGAACAGCTTTTCCGGTGCGTTGCGCACGCTGGCCGGATCGTTGACGACCAGCGTCTTCGGATGGATGCGCTCGAGGAAATGGGTCGAGGTGATGTAGGCGAGGTCGAACGGCGGGTCCTGCCGCAGCAGCACGACGTCGAAGCCATTGAGGGCCTCCCGTTTCGGCTCGCCCAGTGTGAAGTGATCGCCGACCTCGTCGCGCACGGTGAGCGACTGCACCGGCGCCACCAGCTCCTCGCCGCGCAGCGACAGCTTGTCGGGCGTGTAGTAGGAAATGCCGTGGCCGCGCTTCTGCGCCTCGAGCAGCAGCGCGAAGGTCGAATCGCCGCGGATGTTGATGCGCGCGATGGGATCCATCTGAACGGCGATCTTCAATTTCATAAGCGTGTCCCGCGAGGTCTGAGGGTAACTTTAAGGGCTTGCGTCGAATGCCGCTAACAGATGGCGCGGCAGGCTCTTCGGCGCAATCAGCACGGCGTCGAATCTGAGATCAAATTCGGCATGTTCGGGATGCGCCATCAGCCAGGCTTGGGCGGCATTGACGATGCGCTGCTGCTGGCGCGGCGTCACCGCATAGGCGGCGTCGTCGAGGCTGGCCCGGGCCTTGACCTCGACGAAGGCGAGCAGATTGCGCCGCCGCACCACCAGGTCGATCTCGCCATAAGGAGTGCGGAAGCGCCTTGCCAGGATGCGATAGCCCTTGGCGATCAGGAGGGCTGCGGCGCGGCTTTCGGCCGAGATGCCGGTGCGGAACGCGGCGACGCGTTCGGGCGAGGCGCTGTCAGTCTTCGCCATCGCCATCCCCGGTGGTCTTCGCGAGCTCCAGCGCTCGGGCGTAGACCTCGCGGCGCGGCCGGCCCGACAGCTCGACCGCATGCGCCACCGCATCCTTGACGCTGCCGCGGGCGAGCTGTACGCGCAACAAATCGTCGAGCGCGTCCTGGCCCATCACGCCGGCATCGTCAGGCGGCGGCCCGACGACGAGCACGAACTCGCCTCGCGTCTCCAGCGCGTCGGCGCCTGCCGCAAGCTCGGCGACCGTCGCGCGCTTGACCTCTTCGTGCAGCTTGGTCAGCTCGCGGCAGATCGCGGCATCGCGTCCAGCCATGATCGCGGCGAGGTCGCGCAGCGTGTCCTGCACCCGATTGCCGGATTCGAACATCACCAGCGTCGCATCGATCCGGGCCAGCTCGGTGAGCCGCGCGCGGCGCGCATGCTCCTTCGACGGCAAAAATCCCTCGAAGAAGAACCGGTCGGTCGGCAGCGCCGCAACCGACAGCGCGGTCAACACCGACGATGGCCCCGGCACCGCGATGACGGCATGCCCGGCGGCGCAGACGTCGCGCACCAGTTTGAAGCCGGGATCGGAGATCAGCGGCGTGCCGGCGTCCGAGACCAGTGCAATCGCAGCACCCTGCGCCAGCCGTTCGAGGATCTTGGGCCGGGCTTGGGCTGCGTTGTGCTCGTGGTAGAGCGCGAGCTCGGCGGTGATCGCGTAACGCTCGGTCAGCCGGCGCGTAATCCTTGTGTCCTCGCAGGCGATGACGTCGACACCGGCCAGCGTCTCGAGCGCGCGCAGGGTGATGTCGGCGAGATTTCCGATCGGGGTCGCGACCAGATGCAGCCCGGGCCTGGCCTTTGGCGCGGCAAGCTGCTGGCCGCCGATCGAAAAGGTTTTGGCTGCAGCGCCCGTCGAGGCATCCGAATGGTGGAGGGAACTGGCTTTTGCGCGCATAATGCCAATCTAGAGGGATGGCAGCGCTTGCGCCACATCCGCAAACGGCGGTGGCGGAAGGGCTGCCGTGGAGGGAAATGAAGGCCGCGGCAACGGCGCCACAGGGCCATAATCCTTTTGTTTTAGTTAACTATTCGCCGACAATATGCCTGAATCCACCCGCCTCATCAGAGCTGGATGGAGTCCTGGCCGATCCTGGTCGGTCAAGAGAAGAGAGACGATGGAAGGCCCGCATCACCGTACGTCCCCGCCGTCGGGCACGACCCGGCGGACCGCGCTTGGCCTGATCGTGGGCGCGCCGCTGCTGACCGCCTGTTCCGGCATCCAGCAGAGCTTGAGCCAGTTTTCTAGCAGCAACCCCGAAGCTGGGCCTGCCGGTCCGCAGCAGCAGCCGCAGGCGGTCGGCACCGGGCAGGTCAAAATTGGATTGATTTTGCCGCTGTCCGCGTCCGGCAATGCCGGGCTCGCCGCGCAGTCGATGCGGAACGCCGCCGAAATGGCGCTCGCGGAATTTCAGAACCCGAACATTCAGCTCCTGATCAAGGACGATGGCGGCAGCCCGCAGGGTGCGGCGCAGGGCACCCAGCAGGCGCTGTCCGAAGGCGCCGAGATCATTCTGGGACCGCTGTTCGCAGGCTCGGTGCCGCCCACCGCGCAACTGACGCGGCCGCGCGGCACCTCGGTGATCGCATTCTCCACCGATTCGAGCGTCGCCGGGCACGGCGTCTACCTCCTGAGTTTCCTGCCGGAGTCCGACATCAATCGGATCGTCGACTATTCCTCGGGGATCGGAAAACGCTCGTTCGCCGCGATGGTGCCTGATAACGCCTATGGCAACGTGGTCGAGGCCGCGTTCAAGCAGGCGGTCGGCCGCAAGAACGGCCGCGTCATCGCATTCGAGAAATATGGCGCCGATCGCGCGACGCCGGCGCGGACCGTGGCGCAGGCGCTCGGCCAGGCCGATGCGCTGCTGATCGCCGACGACGGCGATTCGGTGGTTGCGACCGCCGATGCGCTGACCGCGGCGGGTGCCAATCTGCGCAACATCCAGCTGCTCGGCACGGGGTTGTGGGACAATCCGCGGGTGTTCGCGAGCCCGGTCCTGCAAGGCGGCCTCTACGCCGCGCCCGATCCGTCAGGTTTCCGCGGCTTCGCCGGCCGCTATCGCGCCAAATTCGGCGGCGAGCCGGTGCGCACCGCAACGCTTGCCTATGACGCCGTGGCGCTGATGGCGGCGCTGGCGCGCACCCAGGGCGCGCAGCGCTTTGCGCCGGAGACGCTGACCAATCCATCCGGCTTTGCCGGCATCGACGGCCTGTTCCGCTTCCGCTCCGACGGCACCAATGAGCGTGGCCTTGCGGTCATGAAGGTGGCTTCGGCTGGAAGCACGCCGGTCGCAGGCTCGCCGAAGAGTTTTGGCGCTTGATTTTCGTCAGACGGTCAAGCTGCCGTGTCGAGCGCGGGCAACCGCCGGCTACTTTGCATGGGGTTGTTTTCGATATTTAGGCGGCGAGATCCGCAACGACCGCGTCGAGCACCGGGAAGCCCGACTTGGTCACGCGTAGCCGTCCGTCGGCATCGACGGCGATGGCGCCTTCCTCGCGCAGCATCGCGATCCGCTGCGGATCGAGCTTTCGGCCGGAAAGCTTTGTATAGCGCGTCGGATCGATGCCCTCGGCGAGCCGCAGCCCCATCAAGAGGAATTCGTCGGCGCGTTCTTCGCTGTTGAGGCTGTCGTCGGTGACGACGCCGTGGCCACGTTCCTCGACGTTCAACAGCCAGGCCTCGGGGCGCCGCTCGGTCGCGGTCGCGTGCCTGACGCCGTCGATGTCGAGCCTTCCATGCGCGCCGGGGCCGATGCCGGCATATTCCTCACCGCGCCAATAGACGAGGTTGTGCTTGCACTCCGCGCCGGCGCGGGCGTGGTTGGAGATCTCGTAGGCGGGCAATCCCTCGCGGGCGCAGACCTCCTGCGTCACGTCGTAGAGGGCGCGCGCGGTCGCTTCATCCGGAGTCTGCAATTTGCCGGCGGCATGCAGCCCGAAGAACGGCGTGCCTTCCTCGATCGTGAGTTGATAGAGCGACAGGTGCTCGGCCGCTTCCGAGATCGCCTGCTTCAATTCGTCGGCCCACATCTGCGGCGTCTGGTCGGGACGGGCGTAGATCAGATCGAACGAGTAACGGTCGAATGCGCTTCGCGCGATCGCAACCGCGTCGAGCGCCTCGCGCGCGGTGTGCAAGCGGCCCAATGCCTTCAGCGACGCATCGTCCAGTGCCTGCACGCCGAGCGAGACCCGGTTGACGCCGGCTGCGCGATAGCCGCGAAAGCGTGTCGCCTCGACGCTGGTCGGATTGGCCTCGAGCGTGACCTCGACGTCGCGCGCGACCTGCCAGTGCTTGCCGATCGCATCGAGCACGGCGCCGACGGTCTGCGGCTGCATCAACGACGGCGTGCCGCCGCCGAGGAAGATCGAGGACACTTCGCGTCCCGGCACCCGCGCGGCCGTGGTCTCGATCTCGCGGGCGAACGCGCGCACGAAGCGCGCCTCGTCGATAGGCCCGTGCCGGACGTGGCTGTTGAAATCGCAATACGGGCATTTCGACAGGCAGAACGGCCAGTGCACGTAGACGCCGAAAGCTTCTCGTTCAGCGTGGCTCAAGGCAAATCTCCGCGAGCTTCACGAAGGCGCGGGCGCGATGCGACAGGCCGAGTCCGAGCGGCGGCAGGCCGTGCTTCTCGATGCTGCTCATCTCGCCAAAGGTCCGCGTGTAACCGTCGGGCAGGAACGCCGGATCATAGCCGAATCCGGCGGTGCCGCGTGGCGGCCAGACCAGGGTTCCGTCGACCCGGGCCTCGACTTCTTCGAGGTGATCGTCCGGCCAGGCCACGCACAGCGCGGAGACGAAATGCGCCTTGCGCTGCTCCGGCGCAGTGGCGCCGCGCTCCTGCAGCAGGCGCTCGATCCGCGTCATCGCCGCCATGAAGTCCTTGCCCTCGCCGGCCCAGCGCGCCGAGTAGATCCCGGGCGCGCCGTCGAGCGCGTCGACCACGAGGCCGGAATCGTCGGCGAAGGCCGGTAATCCCCTCGCCTTCGCCGCCGCGATCGACTTGATCGCGGCGTTGGCGCGGAAGGTGTCACCGGTCTCCTCGGGCTCGGCCAGGCCGAGCTCGCCGGCCGACACCGCCTCGACGCCGTGCGGCGCCAGCAGTTCCCGCATCTCGGCAAGCTTGCCGGGATTATGGGTGGCGATGACGAGCCTTCCGGTGATTCGGCGATGCATGGCCAATCTGACTACGCCACCGCGATCTTTTGCAAGTCGACCAGACGCGCGACACCTTTGCGCGCCAGGGCCATCAGCGCCAGGAACTCGTCCTGCGAGAACGGCGTCTTCTCGGCGGTGCCCTGCACCTCGATGATGCGGCCGTCGCCGGTCATCACGAAATTGGCGTCGGTGTCGGCCTCGGAATCCTCGGCATAGTCGAGATCGAGCACCGGTGTGCCCTGATAGATGCCGCAGGAGATCGCCGCCACGTTGTCGCGCAACACGTTGGTCTTCAGCATGTTGCGGGTCTTCATCCAGTTGATGCAGTCGGCCAGCGCCACCCAGGCACCGGTGATCGAGGCGGTGCGGGTGCCGCCATCGGCCTGGATGACGTCGCAATCGACCGTGATCTGGCGCTCGCCGAGCGCCTCGAGGTCGACAGCTGCGCGCAGCGAGCGGCCGATCAGCCGCTGGATCTCGACGGTGCGGCCGCCCTGCTTGCCGGCGGAGGCCTCGCGGCGGGTGCGTTCCAGGGTGGCGCGCGGCAGCATGCCGTATTCGGCGGTGACCCAGCCGCGGCCCTGCCCCTTCAGCCACGGCGGCAACCGCTCTTCCAGCGTGGCGGTCACCAGCACATGGGTGTCACCGAACTTCACCATGCAGGAACCCTCGGCATATTTGACGACGCCGCGTTCCAGCGACACGGGACGCAGTTCATCGGGCGCACGGCGGCTTGGCCGCATGGAAATCCTCCAGAATTCCGAGAGATAGGGCTGGGCGTGCTTGTAGGAGGGGGAAGCGGCAGCGGCAAGGGTTTTGGCAAGGGATTGGCATGGGTTTTGGCGAGGGTTTTGGCCCCGGAATGGTCCGGGTGCCAGGGGGCCGAATGGATGCTTGTCACCGGCCTCCGGGAGCGACAGATTAGGCAGCAATTGTGAAGGACTGGAGTTTGACGCACCACGATCCGATAGGCCTGATCGCCCCGCATGCCGGGCTCGCCCAGCTCAACGAGCGGTCGCGCGACATTTTTCGCCAAATCGTCGAAAGCTATCTCGCGACCGGCGAACCGGTCGGCTCGCGCAACATCTCGCGCCTGATCGCATTACCGTTGTCGCCGGCCTCGGTCCGCAATGTGATGTCGGATCTCGAGCAGCTCGGCCTGATCTATGCGCCGCACACCTCTGCCGGCCGGCTGCCGACCGAGCTCGGCCTGCGTTTCTTCGTCGACGCCCTGATGCAGGTCGGCGACCTCACCGAGGCCGAGCGGCAATCGATCCAGACCCAGCTCGCGGCGGTCGATCGTGCGCAATCGGTCGAGGCGGCGCTTGGCGAAGCGTTGACGCGGCTGTCGGGGCTGACCCGGGCGGCGGCAGTGGTGCTGACGCAGAAATCGAATGCGCGGCTGAAGCACATCGAATTCGTGCGGCTGGAGCCCGAGAAGGCGCTGGTCGTGCTGGTCGGCGAAGACGGCCAGGTTGAAAACCGGGTGCTGGCGCTGCCGCCGGGCGTGCCGTCCTCCGCCCTGACGGAGGCGACCAATTTCCTCAATGCGCGGATCCGTGGCCGGACGCTGGCGGAAGCGCGGCTCGAGCTCGAGACCGCATTGACGCAGAACCGCGCCGAACTCGATCAGCTCACACAGAAGGTCGTCGCGGCCGGCATCGCGAGCTGGTCCGGCGGCGCAAACGAGGACCGCCAACTGATCGTGCGCGGTCACGCCAATCTGCTCGAGGATCTGCATGCGCTGGACGATCTCGAGCGGATCAAGTCGCTGTTCGACGATCTCGAGACCAAGCGCGGCGTGATCGATCTGCTTGGCCGCGCGGAGCGCGGCGAGGGCGTGCGGATCTTCATCGGCTCGGAGAACAAGCTGTTCTCGCTGTCGGGTTCCTCCACCATCATCGCGCCCTATGGCGACGCCCAGGGACGGATCGTCGGCGTGCTCGGCGTGATCGGACCGACGCGATTGAACTATGCGCGGGTGATCCCGACCGTCGATTATGCCGCCCGCATCGTCAGCAAGATGCTGGGCGGCTGACCGGAGTGGATTTCGCTTTCATTTGACGGTTTTCGTTGCTCAAGCCGGAGGTCCCTGTTCCCGAAGCCGGTATGTTGCGCTTGATTTTCGCCGCCTAAAGCACGATATCCCGGGCAGCAATCCCCAAGATTTGAACCGACGCGAGTTTTCGAGAAGGCAAGCCATGACCGATCCGAACCGGGCCAATGACAACACCGAGAATTCGGCGCCGACGGGTGAGCCCGTGGTCTCGAAGCCCTACATCATGCCTGACGATCCAGAGGTGGGGTCGGCCGAGGCGCTGACCAAGGAACTCGCCGAGGCGCGCGACCGTACGCTGCGCACGCTGGCCGAGATGGAGAACCTCCGTCAGCGCACCCGCCGCGAGGTTGCCGACGCCAAGACCTATGGCATCACCGGCTTCGCCCGAGACGTGCTCGATATCGCCGACAATCTGCAGCGCGCGATCGATGCCGTGCCGGCCGAGACCAAGGAATCGGCCGATCCGGGCCTGAAGGCGCTGATCGAAGGCGTCGAGCTGACCGAGCGCTCGCTGCTCAACGCGCTGGAGAAGAACGGCGTCAAGAAGTTCGATCCGATCGGCGAGAAGTTCGATCCGAATTTCCAGCAGGCGATGTTCGAGGTGCCGGACACCTCGGTGCCGTCGGGCACGGTGGTGCAGGTCGTGCAGGCCGGCTACATGATCGGCGAGCGCATCCTGCGTCCGGCGCTGGTCGGCGTCTCCAAGGGCGGCGCCAAGGCCGCGCCGAGCGCCGACATCACGGTCTGATCGGTCCGACACCGGCCCTGAGGCGGCTGCTGTCGTTTCACGGCAGCGGCTTCTCATGCGCCTTCGGCCAATAGGTGCCGAAACTCCAGAGATTTCCTTCCGGATCACGGCAGGCGAAATCGCGGCTGCCATAATCCGTGTCACGCAGTTCCATTTCGATCTTTGCACCCGCCGCCCTGGCTTTCGCATGCAGGGCGTCGGGATCGTCGACGGCGATGTAGATTGAATCAGTGCGGCGGCCGGTGACATCGCCGACCAGCTTGGCGTAGGCATCGTCGCGGCTCTGGCCCAGCATCAGCATCGCGGAACCATAGGCGAGCTCGGCATGGTGGATCGCACCGCCGTCGCGGTAGACCACGTGCTCGGTGAACCCGATCACGGTCTTGAGCCAGACGATCATCGCCTCGGCGTCCTTGCAGCGCAGGGTCGGATAGATGCGGGGCGGTTCGATGTCGTGCGTCATGGTGGCTCATCTCCTGGGCTGATGGCGCCACTCTGCACGAGGCAATCCGTCTTCGGCTTGAAGGTTTGTTACCAGTCCTCGGAACGAACCAGCCGGCCGTTGGTCAGCGCCTGGCGGCGCGCCCAGGCCGTGGGCGGTTCGCCAGCGAATTCGACGAACTCGCGGGCGAGATGGGCCTGGTCGGCATAGCCGCTTTCCGCCGCGATCCCCGCCCAGCCGAGCCTGGATCCGCTTTGCGCAAGTCGGCTCGCGCGATGAAACCGCATCATGCGCGCCAGCGATTTGGGCGCGAGGCCCAGCTCCGATCGAAACCGGCCGACCAGATGCTTGCGGCTCCAGCCGATCTCCCTGGCGAGCTCCGTGATCCGGGTGGCTCCGGCAGAACGCGTCAGCCTGTGGTAGGCGAAGACGATCTCCGGTGATGGCGCGCGGCCGGTGCAACGGAGCACGAAATCCTCGATCAGGTCGAAGCGGCGCTGCCAGCACGTCCCGGCGCCGAGCCGTTCGCGCAGCCGACGGCCATCATGGCCGAGCACGTCGTCGATATCGATCATGCGTCCGGCGAGCTCGGTCACGGCGCCGCCGAAGAAGCTGTAAGCACCGAGCGGGGTGAAATCCACCTGCACGCAGGCGGCGTGGCCATTGGACTCGATGTAGACCGGTCCCGCATAGAGGCCGGCAGCGAAGCTCTGCTGGCGGTCGCTCGCTTCAGGTTCTCGCCCGAGCGCGATCAGGAACGGGGAGCCGAAGCTGATGATCAGCGGCACGATCAGCGGCGCGGCCTGCCGCTGCGCGAACCGGCCGGCCGCGGTCTCGCGATAGCCGGTCATCGCAGCAATCAGTCCCGCCGTGCGCAGCGACGGTGCGCGCTGCACGAATTCAAATGCGACGGGCGGCGCAAACTCGGCCACGCGAATCTCGCGCGAGGCGGCGACTTACCCGATATCCGACGACTGGATCCGCCTGACGCCGGCCTTGTCCATGTCGGTCCAGGCCTTGGCCAGCGATCCCTGCGTGTCGATGCCGCGGCAGGCGTCCTCCACGACATAGGTTTCGAAGCCGGCCTTGCGCGCATCGAGCGCGGTCCATGCCACGCAGAAATCGGTGGCGAGCCCGGCCACGAAAACCCGCTCGACATTGCGCGCCTTCAGATATGCGGCAAGCCCGGTGGTGGTCTTGCCGTCGGCTTCGGTGAAGGCGGAGTAGCTGTCGACGTCCTTGTGAAAGCCCTTGCGGATGATCAGCTCGGCCTGCGGGATCGCGAGCTCCTTCGACAGCGAGGCGCCGTCGGTGCCCTGCACGCAGTGGTCCGGCCACAGCACCTGCTTGCCGTAGGCGAGATCGACGGTCTCGAACGGCTTCTTGCCGGCGTGGACCGAGGCAAACGAGACGTGTCCGGGCGTGTGCCAGTCCTGCGTCATCACCACATTGGCAAAGCTCTTGGCGATCTTGTTGATGACAGGCACCACCTGCTCGCCGTCCTTCACCGCGAGGCTGCCGCCGGGCAGGAAGCAGTTCTGGACGTCGATCACGAGCAGCGCGGAGCCATCGTCGGGCTTGATCGCAGCCGCCCAGAGACTTTTCGGAACCAGGGTCGCAAGCGCCAACGTGCCGAGGCCTGCAACTATTTGTCGTCGATCCAACATCGCGCCCCTCCTCGCTTTGATACCGCGCGAGGAGGCTAGTTCCGTTCGGCGAGCGACGAAAGTGGGATTTTTCCGACCGGCCTTGCGACCGGCCCGATCAGCCGCGCGGCTGGATGCCGTCGCGGACCGCGCGGAAGCGCGGGAACGCCGTTTCCCAATCGGTGCGCGGCGAGCTACCGATGATCCGCAGCGATGTCTGCGCGCCGAACCGCAGCCACTGCACGATGGTCACCGGGGTGTTGTCCTTGCCGCTGACGGCGTCGATCCGGGTCTCGAAGCCGGGCTGGCCGTCGATCCGGATCGGTTCGGACATGGTGATCCGCCCGTCGCGCACGCCGGGGATCGTGGTGGCGATCTGCTGGGCAAAGCGGCCGCGATCGTCGGGCGTGGCCGGCGCCGAAGTGATGATGCCGAGCAGCATGAAGGGCTTGGCCTCAAGCGCCTTGTCGTCGCCGTCGGCCATCAGCAGCGCTGCGCCCGGCGCCAGCATGCGGATGTTCTTGAAGCTGCTGAGCTCGGTGACCTTGAACGGCATCATGCCGAGCTGCTCATCGACCGGCACATCCTTGCGGATTTCGGCGGAGGCGAACATCTGCCGGACGGCGTCGTCGGTGTAGATCTTGCTCGCGTTCTCCGGCACCTGCACCGCGACATAGCCGGAGAAGGTCGGCCCCGGCAGGATCATGGAATAGCGCCGCACATTGCTGGCGCCGTCGCGTGCGCTCTCCACCGTGTAGTAGGCGAGGCCGGCCGGCGTCTCAAGGCTCTCCGGCTTGATGTTTCCGGTGCCGGCGGGGTTGGCCTTGAAGGCGGTCACGACCTCGTTGTAGGCGTCCGCGGGCAGGTCGGCGATCAGGACTTTGACGCCCTGGTCCTCGGTCTCGAAGCCGATGAAGGCTTTGGCGCGGACGAGGCCCACCAGCGGTTTCATCCCGACATGCGCGCCCGGCGGAAACACCACGTCGGCGGCATAGCCACGACAGGTGGCAGCAATTAGCAAGGCAACCGCAACGAGAACTCGAAAAGGCGTCATGGGGGATCTACCGGTTTTGCTTGGTGGCCGCGCAACGGGGCCGATGCAGGGCTGGATGGCCTCTTTCAGTCGGACCGCTTTTAGCGGTTTTGATGGCCCTGCAACAGGCCGCCAAATCTCTGCTCCAGGCCAGCCGGCTCGATTCCATGGGCTTTTCGCCTTGATTGGCGGGCACTTTCCAGTTTCCCGAGGTTTCCAGAAGCGACCACCTGCGGCCGCCAGCGGCCAAACAGCGCGCCCTCGACCCGTGCGCCGCTCTCGCATACGACGTTTGTGAGCGTTCACTCAACAGCGCTGACGTCGCGCCGCTGACCTCGCGGTCGACGGCGGGCGGCATCATTGCCGATCCGTTAACTTGGTTTGGGCTTGAACCGGGGCCGCAGCCGGACTGACACAATCTTTCAAACGTCAGTCTTTTCAGGCCTCAACGTTGCGTCCAGTCCTTGCGGGCAGGACCCTCTCTCCTATATCAGGCTCACCGTCGCAATATCGCGAGTATGTGAACGTCTGGGGGTTCGGTACGGAGCGCCGTCAGGGCCCAACACCAACCTGCCTTAGCAAAGAGGATATCAAAACCATGGGTAAGGTCATTGGGATCGACCTCGGCACCACGAATTCGTGCGTCGCCGTGATGGATGGCAAGAACGCCAAGGTGATCGAGAATGCCGAGGGCATGCGAACGACGCCGTCGATCGTTGCTTTCACCGACGATGGCGAGCGCCTTGTCGGACAGCCGGCGAAGCGCCAGGCGGTGACCAATCCCGAGCGTACGTTCTTTGCGGTGAAGCGCCTCATCGGCCGCCGCTATGACGACCCGATGGTCGAGAAGGACAAGAAGCTCGTTCCCTACAAGATCGTCAAAGCGTCGAACGGCGATGCCTGGGTCGAAGCCGACGGGAAGACCTATTCGCCCTCGCAGGTCTCGGCCTTCATTCTGCAGAAGATGAAGGAGACCGCCGAGGCGCATCTCGGCCAGAAGGTCGATCAGGCCGTCATCACGGTTCCTGCCTATTTCAACGACGCGCAGCGTCAGGCCACCAAGGATGCCGGCAAGATCGCCGGCCTCGAAGTGCTGCGCATCATCAACGAGCCGACGGCAGCCGCGCTCGCCTACGGTCTCGACAAGACGAAGGCCGGCACGATCGCCGTGTACGACCTCGGCGGCGGCACCTTCGACGTCTCGATCCTCGAGATCGGCGACGGCGTGTTCGAGGTGAAGTCGACCAACGGCGACACCTTCCTCGGTGGTGAAGACTTCGACATGCGCCTGGTCGGCTATCTCGCCGACGAGTTCCAGAAGGAGCAGGGCATCAACCTGCGCAACGACAAGCTCGCTCTGCAGCGCCTGAAGGAAGCCGCTGAGAAGGCCAAGATCGAGCTGTCGTCGACCACGCAGACTGAAATCAATCTGCCGTTCATCACGGCCGACCAGACCGGTCCGAAGCATCTGACGATGAAGCTGACCCGCGCCAAGTTCGAGGCGCTGGTGGCCGACCTTGTCGAGAAGACCATCGAGCCGTGCCGCAAGGCGCTGAAGGATGCCGGCCTGACCGCCGGTGAGATCGGCGAAGTGGTGCTGGTCGGCGGCATGACCCGCATGCCGAAGATCCAGGAAGTCGTGAAGCAGTTCTTCGGCAAGGAGCCGCACAAGGGCGTCAATCCCGACGAAGTCGTCGCGATCGGTGCTGCGATCCAGGCCGGCGTGCTGCAGGGCGACGTCAAGGACGTGCTGCTGCTCGACGTGACCCCGCTGTCGCTGGGCATCGAGACGCTGGGCGGCGTGTTCACTCGCATCATCGACCGCAACACCACGATCCCGACCAAGAAGAGCCAGGTGTTCTCGACGGCCGAAGACAATCAGGGCGCCGTCACCATCCGCGTCTTCCAGGGCGAGCGTGAAATGGCGGCCGACAACAAGATGCTCGGCCAGTTCGATCTGATGGGTATTCCGCCGGCTCCGCGCGGCATGCCTCAGATCGAGGTGACCTTCGACATCGACGCCAACGGCATCGTCAACGTCTCGGCCAAGGACAAGGCGACCGGCAAGGAACAGCAGATCCGGATCCAGGCATCCGGCGGTCTGTCCGAGGCCGACATCGACAAGATGGTCAAGGACGCCGAGGCCAATGCGGCCGAGGACAAGAAGCGCCGCGAAGCAGTCGACGCCAAGAACCATGCCGATGGCTTGGTTCATTCGACCGAGAAGGCTTTGGCCGAGCACGGCTCGAAGATTCCGGAGACGGATCGTCGCGCCATCGAAGACGCCGTCAGCGACCTCAAGGAAGCGCTGAAGGGCGACGACGCTGAGGCGATCAAGGCCAAGACCAACACGCTGGCGCAGGCTTCGATGAAGCTCGGCGAGGCAATGTACAAGCAGCAGGCTGAGGCCGATGCGGCCAAGGACGCTGCAAAGGATGACGTTGTCGACGCGGAGTTCACCGAGGTCGACGACGACAAGAACAGCAAGAAGTCTGCCTAAGCGGGCTTGCGATCATGGCCCTCACACCAAAGAGCACGCGACGCGTCTCGGAGGAGTGGGGGTCATTTTTCTTTAAGGCGATCGCTGCATCTTCCAGACAGGCGCAATCCTTGACGATCGCGACGAACTTCGGACGGAATTGAAGTATGTCCACCAAGCGCTGCTACTACGAGACCCTCGAGGTCGAGCGGAACGCGGACGAGACCAAGCTCAAATCGGCTTTCCGCAAGCTCGCGATGAAATGGCATCCGGACAAGAACCCGGGCGACGCCAGCAGCGAGGTCCGGTTCAAGGAAATCAACGAAGCCTATGAGGTGTTGAAGGACGGCGACAAGCGCGCCGCCTATGACCGCTTCGGCCATGCCGCTTTCGAGCAGGGCATGGGCGGTGGCGGTCCCGGCTTCGGCGCCGGCTTCGCCTCCTCCTTCTCCGACATCTTCGAGGATCTGTTCGGCATGGCCGGGCAGCGCCGCGGCAGCGGCGGCCGCGAACGCGGTGCCGACCTGCGCTACAACATGGAGATCACGCTCGAGGAGGCCTTCCAGGGCAAGACCGCGCAGATCGAGATCCCGGTCTCGGTCACTTGCGAATCCTGCTCCGGCACCGGCGCCAAGGCCGGCACCAAGCCGAAGACCTGCTCGCATTGCGGCGGCGCCGGCCGTATCCGGCAGGCCCAGGGCTTCTTCACGCTGGAGCGGACCTGCCCCGGCTGTCAGGGCCGCGGCCAGATGATCGAGGACGCCTGCGCCTCCTGCGCCGGGTCCGGCCGGGTGACGCGCGAGCGCACGCTGTCGGTCAACATTCCTCCGGGCGTCGAGGACGGCACCCGTATTCGTCTCGCCGGCGAAGGCGAGGCCGGTGTCCGCGGCGGTCCGCCCGGCGACCTCTACATCTTCCTGTCGCTGACCACGCACCAGTTCTTCCAGCGCGACGGCGCCGACCTGCACTGCCGCGTGCCGATCTCGATGGTCACCGCTGCCCTCGGCGGCGAGTTCGAGGTGCCGACCATCGACAAGAGCAAGACCAAGGTGAAGGTGCCGGCCGGGACCCAGTCCAGCCGCCGATTCCGCATCGCATCAAAGGGTATGCCGGTGCTCCGTTCGCGCCAGACCGGCGACATGTATGTACAGGTTGTGGTCGAAACGCCGCAGAATCTGACCAAGAAGCAGCAAGAATTGCTGATGGAGTTCGAAAAACTCTCGTCCGGCGCAACTCAACCGGAGGCAGCGGGTTTCTTCTCTAAGGTCAAGGACTTCTTCGGAAGCCGCACCGTCTAGCCGCAGTCGTTATGCTTGACCGTAACGACTTCGATCTATACGTGTTTATGACTGTTTTCTGACAACCGCTCGATTGTGCGCGGTCCCGCCTGGTAGCGACATGCCTCTGCAATCGTCCGTGCGTGCGTCGAAGAAGCCCCTCCGTCTCGACGACGAGGTTCGATTTCTCCGTTCATGGATCGAGAAGCCGCTGCATATGGGCGCGGTGATGCCGTCCGGGCGGCTGCTTGCACGCACCATGGCGCAATATGTCGATCCCGAGTCCGAAGGACCGGTTGTCGAACTCGGACCCGGCACCGGTGCGATCACCAATGCGCTGATCGAGCATGGCGTCGATCAAAAGCGTCTCGTCTTGGTTGAGTACAATCCCGGCTTCTGTGCGCTGCTGCGCGAACGCTATCCGCAGGCCAAGGTGGTCCAGGGCGACGCCTACAGGCTGCGCGATACGCTGTGGGACGTCATGAAGTCCCCGGCGTCGGCCGTGGTCTCCGGCCTGCCGCTGGTTACCAAGCCGATGCTGACCCGCCTGAAGCTGGTCCGCGACGCTTTCCTGGCCCTCGCGCCCGGTGCGCCGTTCGTCCAGTTCACCTATTCGGTGGCGCCGCCGATTCCGAAGTCACTGCCCGGCGTGTCCACAGAAGCGTCCGAGCGGATCTGGATGAACCTTCCGCCCGCGCGGGTCTGGGTGTATCGCAAGGGCTGACCGCCCTGCGTTGTCGCGCCGGGCGCGTGCCCTAACCGCGATTTCGAAATGTCCGCGCTGAAAATCCTCGTGATCCCCGGATCGCTGCGATCAGGGTCGCTCAATGCGAAGCTCGCCGCCGTGCTGGCGCATGAGGTCGCACAGCTCGGGGCCGACGTCACCCGTATCTCGCTCGGCGATTTTCCGCTGCCGATCTATGACGGCGATCTGCAGGCCAAATCGGGCGTGCCGCAGCACGCCGTCAATCTGAAGCGGATGATCGGCACCCATCATGGCGTGCTGATCGTGACGCCGGAATACAACTCCTCGGTGCCGGCGCTGGTGAAGAACACGATCGACTGGGTGAGCCGCGTGCAGGATCCGCACGAGACTCGTGGCCAGGTGTTCCACGGCCGCGCCTTCGCGATCGCGGCGGCATCCGGCAACCGACTCGGCGGCACGCGTGCGCTGGCGGCGCTGCGCTTGATCCTGACGGCGTGCCATGCCGCCGTGATCCCGAACCAGCTCGCGCTGTCATTCGCCGAGCAGGCCTATGACGACATGGATCGTCTGAAGCACCAGGCCGACATCGACACGATGCGGGCGCTGGTGCGGCAGCTGATCGACCATTCCCAACGCATGATGTGAGGTGACATGCAGCCAGCCAAGATCGCTCCAAAAGACCGGTTGATTGTGGCGCTCGATCTGCCGTCGGTCGCCAGCGCCGAGGCGATGATCGACAGGCTCGGCGACAGCGTCACCTTCTACAAGATCGGCTATCAGCTCGGTTACGCCGGCGGCCTTACGCTGGCGAAGCAGCTCGCAGGCAGCGGCAAGAAGGTCTTTCTCGATCTCAAGATGCACGACATCGGCAACACGGTGGCGCGCGGGGTCGAAAGCGTCGCCGCTCTCGGCGCGACCTTTCTCACCGTGCATGCCTATCCGCAGACCATGAAGGCGGCGGTCGAGGCGCGCGCGGGTTCGGGCCTGAAGATCCTCGCGGTGACGGTGCTGACGTCCTACGATGACAGCGACCTGCACGCGGCGGGCTATCGCCTCAACGTCTCCGATCTCGTCGAAGCGCGCGCCAGGCAGGCACAGGCGCTCGGTGTCGACGGCATCGTCAGCTCGCCTGAGGAAGCCGCCGCCTTGCGCAAGATCGTGGGCAAACAGATGAACCTGGTGACCCCTGGCATTCGCCCCGCGGGCTCGGCGACCGGCGATCAGAAGCGCATCATGACGCCGGCCCGTGCCATTGCCGCCGGCGCTGACTATCTGGTGGTCGGACGTCCGGTGATGGAAGCCGCCGATCCGAAGGCCGCGGCCGAAGCCATTCACACCGAGATCGCCCAGGCGCTCGCCTGAACCAACAACAAGGGAGAATAGAGATGGCGAAGGGATACTGGATCGGACGCGTCGACGTTCACAATGAGGAGGGCTACAAGCCCTACATGGCGGCCAACCCGGCGATCTTCCAGAAATTCGGCGGCAAGTTCATCGTGCGCGGCGGCAAGTTCACTGGCGTCGAGGGCCAGAGCCGCTCGCGCAACGTCGTGATCGAATTTCCCGATTACGCGACCGCGCTCGCTTGCTACCAATCGCCGGAATACCAGGCCAACATCAAGGTGCGGCAGCCGCACTCGATCGCCGACCTGATCATCATCGAGGGGCACGACAGCCCGTAGGCCTGCACATCGGGCCGCCGCCGGTTCGGTTGCCCGGAACAGCCGCCGCCGATCGCCGTTTGAGCATGATCCCCGCGCAAATGCGTTCCGCGTTTGTCGCGCCGGAAAACCGGTTTCCCCTTTGCCGGTTCATGCTTTATACGGCGGTGAGAGGTGAGCCATGGCTGACATGCGTCTGATTGTTGCGGGAGCCGGCGGCCGGATGGGCCGCACGCTGACGCGGGTGATTTCCGAAACCCCGGGGGCGGTGCTGGTCGGCGCGCTGGAAGCACCGGGCTCGGAGCTGCTCGGCAAGGACGCCGGCGTGCTCGCCGGCCTTCCCGCCAACGACGTCAAGCTGTCGGCCGATCTGTGGTCGATGTCGGCGGCCGCCGACGGCATCCTGGATTTCACCGTACCGGCCGCGACCATCGCCAATGTCGCGATCGCGGCCGAGCGCGGCCTGGTTCACGTCATCGGCACCACCGGCCTGTCGCAGTCCGACGATGCCGTGATCCGCAGCGTCACCAACCGCGCCATTGTGGTGAGGTCGGGCAATATGAGCCTCGGCGTCAATCTGCTTGCCGCGCTGGTCAAGCGCGTCGCGCAATCGCTCGACCAGAGCTTTGACATCGAAATTCTCGAGCTGCACCACAAGTCCAAGATCGATGCGCCGTCGGGCACCGCCTTGATGCTCGGCGAAGCTGCGGCTGCGGGACGCAAGATCGCGCTGGAGCAGCATTCGGCGCGCGGCCGCGATGGCCTGACCGGGGCGCGGCGCGCCGGCGATATCGGCTTTGCGTCGTTGCGCGGCGGCACCGCGGCGGGCGATCACAGCGTGATCTTTGCCGGCCCTTCGGAGCGCATCACGCTGTCGCATCATGCCGAGGATCGCGCGCTGTTCGCGCAGGGCGCGCTGAAGGCGGCGCTGTGGGCGCACGGCAAGAAGCCCGGCATGTATTCGATGACCGACGTGCTCGGGTTGAACGACTGAAACCACCCGACGAAATAAAATCCAGCCAAGCGAAAACGGAATCTGAAATGAGTGATCGTCTTCTTGTGCTCGTTCGTCACGGTCAGAGCGAATGGAATCTGAAGAACCTGTTCACCGGGTGGAAGGATCCCGATCTCACCGAGCAGGGCATCACTGAGGCCAAGGACGCCGGCCGCAAGCTGAAGGCGCAGGGCCTGTCTTTCGACGTTGCCTTCACCTCCGACCTGACCCGCGCGCAGCACACGCTGAAGCTGATGCTGGAGCAGATCGGCCAGACCGGACTGCCGACCACGAAGAATCTCGCGCTCAATGAGCGCGACTACGGCGATCTCTCGGGCCTCAACAAGGACGACGCCCGCAAGAAGTGGGGCGAGGACCAGGTCCTGGTCTGGCGCCGCTCCTACGACGTCCCGCCGCCCGGCGGCGAGAGCCTGAAGGATACGCTGGCGCGTACGCTGCCCTATTACGTACAGGAGATCCTGCCGGGCGTGCTGCGCGGCCAGCGCACGCTGATCGCCGCCCACGGCAATTCGCTGCGCGCGCTGATCATGGTGCTGGAGAAGCTTTCGCCGGAGCAGATCCTCAAGCGCGAACTCGCGACCGGCGCGCCGGTGGTCTATCGGCTCAACGTCGATTCCACCGTTGCGTCCAAGGTCGATCTCGCGGCTTAGAGAACGCTCAACCGCTCAACCCGTCATCCCCGCGCAAAGGCTTTGCCTTTGTCGCTGGAGGAGCGCGAAGCGCGTCTCGAAGGATGCACGGCCACCAGCCGGGCCGTCGACCCTTCGAGACGCGCTTCGCGCTCCTCAGGGTGACGGTGAGAGAGTGTGAGCGCCCGGCTAAGGAAGGTCAGTGCAATCCGACCTGGCCAGCTTCCCAGCCTAGCATCGCCTGCTTGCGGGTGATGCCCCAGTGATAGCCGGTCAGCGCGCCGCTCTTGCCGAGGGCGCGATGGCAGGGCACCACGAACGACACCGGATTGCGGCCGACTGCGGCGCCGACCGCGCGCGACGCCTTCGGATTGCTGATCTTGGTGGCGATGTCGGAATAGCTCACCGCGCGGCCCATCGGGACCTTCAGCAGGGTTTCCCACACCCGCACCTCGAAGTCGGTACCGATCAAGACGACGCGCAGCGGCTGGTCCGCCCGCCACAACTTCGTATCGAACACGCGCTGGGCCAATGCGGTGGTGCCGTCGGTGTCCTCGACAAAGGTCGCGTTCGGCCAGCGCCGCTTCATGTCGGCAAACGCCGTCTGCTCGTCGCCGGGGTCAGCGAAGGCAAGGCCTGCGAGCCCGCGGTCGGTTGCGATCACGATCGCGGTGCCGAATGGCGACGGGTGGAAGCCGAAGCGCAGCGTCATGCCGCCGCCGCCGGTCTTCCATTCGCCGGGCGACATCGCCTCATGCGTGACGAACAGATCGTGCAGCCGTCCCGGGCCTGAAAGACCTGAGTCGAGTGCGGCGTCGAGCACGCTGGCGGAATCGCGCAGCAGGTTCTTGGCGTGATCCAGGGTCAGCGCCTGCATGAAGGCCTTCGGCGTCAGCCCGGCCCAGCGGCGGAACAGATGGTGCAGTTCATCCGGCGTGACGGCGGCGGCATCGGCCATCGCTTCGATGGTCGGCTGCGTGCGCCAGTGCTCCGAGATGAACGCGATGGCGCGCCGCACCGAGTCGTAGTCGCGCAGCGCGGCGCTCTGGAGGCCCGGCTTGGCCAGGCGCTGGTCGTGTATGGCGAGTGTCATCATGGTGTCTGATTTAGGAGCCATGGCGCGTCCAAACCACCCGATTTCTGACAAGCACGATCAAGCGATGGGATTGTAAGTCGGGCCGCGTTTCGCGGTGTTCAGCGCCGCGGTCAACGCTGTGGAAAAGCTCGCCTTTTCGTCCGGGCTCAGGAAGCTGCCGACGCTCACCCGGCGGCCCCGTGACACCAGGTAAAGCCGTTCGATGCCGAACTCCTCATGCGAGATCTGCTCGAACCGCACCCAGAGCGGGTTGAGAACCCATTCCGCCACATGGCCGCGGTGACTGATCCTGCGGACCCGCAGTTCCGACGGCGTGACGGTGATCTCCTCGCTCGCCTTGGCGGAGCGGAAATTGACCTTGAACGCCCAGTAGATCACCAGCACGTCGAGGCCGAAGAAACCGAAGATCGGCCAGGCGCCGAGCCACCAGAACACCGCGCCGGCGATGAAGCTGACCACGGTGACGAACGACATCAGCACGATGAAGCCGGTGCGATTCAGCGAGCGGTGCGGCGTCAGCAGCGCCGAGAACAGTTTCGGCTCCGCCTCGGGCGCATCGACGTCGAGGTCATCGGCCCTGGGGTCTTCGCCCGGATCAAAGTCGTTGCCTGCGGTCATGACGTGTCAGTATATCCCGTTCATGGCCAAAATCATCCGCTCTCAACGCGCGAGCACCTCAAGCGTTCGGTCCGCGCCGAAGAAGAAAGCCGCCAAAGCGGCAAAGCCGCTGCCCAAACGCGCGGCGAAGAAGCCGGCGACCAAGGCCGCCAAGAAGGTTGCAAAACCAAAGCCATGGACGGCGGAGCAGGTCTACGAGGCCTTCGACCGGTTCCGAAAAGCCAATCCCGAGCCGAAGGGCGAGCTCGAGCATCTCAACCCCTACACGCTGCTGGTGGCCGTGGTGTTTTCGGCGCAGGCGACCGACGCCGGCGTCAACAAGGCGACGCGGGCGCTGTTTGCGATCGCCGACACGCCGGAGAAGATGCTTGAGCTCGGCGAAGACAGAGTGCGCGACTACATCAAGACCATCGGGCTCTATCGCAACAAGGCCAGGAACGTCATCGCGCTGTCCGAGAAGCTGATTGCCGAATTCGGCAGCGAGGTGCCGCGCACCCGTGCCGAAATCGAATCATTACCCGGCGCCGGCCGCAAGACCGCGAATGTCGTGCTCAACATGGCGTTCGGCGAGCACACGATGGCGGTCGACACCCATGTGTTCCGCGTCGGCAACCGCACCGGTCTCGCGCCCGGCAAGACGCCGCTCGAGGTCGAGCTGGGATTGGAGAAGGTGATCCCGACCGAGTTCATGCTGCACGCCCATCACTGGCTGATCCTGCATGGCCGCTATACTTGTCTCGCCCGCGGTCCGCGTTGCGACGTATGTTTGATCAATGACCTTTGCCGGTGGCCGGAGAAGACCGTCTAAGGCATGATCGTCATCATGTGCTGGCATGGTTGTCCGGCGTTCCGGGTGTGACTGACGGGAGTGTGGTGTGACAGAGCAGGTTCAAGACAGTCCGCCACCCGCCAGCCAGACCGCGCCTGCCCCAGCGGCCGCGCCAGCCAAGCCGCAGCCTGCGCCGAGCGGGTTTTGGGGTCGCTTCGCTATCCCGCTGTTTGCGGTGCTGGCTGCGCTTGTGTTCGTCGCGGTGGCGACCACGCATTGGGACGCCTGGGTCGGCAGCGCCACGATCCAGACCACCAATGATGCCTATGTGCGCGCCGAGTTGACCCAGCTCTCGAGCCGCGTGTCCGGCGAAGTGCTCACGGTCGCCGTCTCCGATTTCCAGCGCGTCAAGGCCGGCGATCTCTTGGTGCAGATCGATCCTGCCGATTATCAGGCGCAGGTCGCGCAGGCCGAGGCGGGTGTGGTCGGCGCGCAGGCCGCGCTCGACAACCTCAACAACCAGGTCGAGCTGCAATATGCGACCATCGCGCAAGCCGAGGCCTCGCGGCTGTCGGCGGAGGCGCAGCAGACCCTGGCGCGCCAGGAGCAAGAGCGTCAGCAGTCGCTGTCGCAGACCGACGCCGGCACGCGGCAGCGGCTCGAGCAGGCCACCGCATCCTATGCGAAGTCGGAGGCGGACGTGCAGGCCAGCCGTGCAGTGATCGCAGCGCAGCGCCATCAGCTCGAGGTCCTGCAGGGCACCAAGAAGCAACGTGCCGCCGACCTTGACGCCGCCAAGGCGCTGCTGGCATCGGCCAAGCTCAAGCTTGGTTACACCAGGATCGTCGCGCCGTTCGACGGCGTCACCGGCGAGCGTCAGGTGCAGCCGGGCGATTACGTCAACATCGGCACCAATCTGATCAACGTCGTGCCGCTGCCGAACGTCTATGTGATCGCCAACTACAAGGAAACCCAGCTGACCAACGTCAAGCCGGGCCAGCCGGTCGAGGTCACCGTCGATACGTTCTCCGGCCAGACGCTGCGCGGCGTCGTCGAGCGCATCGCGCCGGCGAGCGGATCGCAATTCGCGCTACTGCCGCCCGACAACGCCACCGGCAACTTCACCAAGGTGGTGCAGCGCATCCCGGTGCGCATCCAGTTCGACAAGGGCCAGCCGTTGCTCGATCGCCTGCTGCCGGGCATGTCGGTGGTCACGCGGATCAACACCGGCGAGGCGGTCGCCAATGGCGGAAAATAACGACCGCAACAGCGGTCCGGTCTCGCGCGGCGACGTCGCGCGCTATCCGGTGTTCGCCGTCGTTGCCGTGCTGCTCGGCGCGTTCCTGGCGAATTTCGACAGCCGCCTGACCTCGGTCGGCCTGCCCGATCTGCGCGGCGCGTTCTCGCTCACCTTCGACGAAGGCGCCTGGCTCTCGACCGCTGCGATCGGCTCGCAGATCTTCATCGCGCCCGCGGTGGCCTGGCTCGCCACCGCGTTCGGGCTGCGGCGTGTGCTCGGTATTCCGAGCCTGGTCTATGCCATGGTCTCGCTGACCATCCCGTTCGTGCACGACTACACGGCGCTGATCGCACTCAGCATCGCCCACGGCATGCTGCTCGGCACCTTCGTGCCGGCGACGCTGATGATCATCCTGCGCAACCTGCCGATCCGCTGGTGGCTGCCGGCGATCGCGATGTATTCGATCCGTGTCGGCTTCGCGCTGGATACGTCGAGCTCGCTGGTCGGATTCTATGTCGAGCACCTCGGCTGGCAGTGGCTGTATTGGCAGGGCGTCGTGGTCGCGCCGCTGATGGGGCTGATGGTTTATCTCGGCACGCCGAACGAGCCGATCAATCGCGACCTGCTGCACCATGCCGATTGGGGCGGCATGCTGCTGCTCGGCGCCGGCCTGGGGATGGTTTATGCCGGGCTCGATCAAGGCAACCGGCTGGACTGGCTGTCGTCGGGCACCGTGATGGCGCTCCTGATCGGGGGCGGGCTGTTGATCGTCGCCTTCATGATCAACGAGACGGTCGCGCGCCGGCCGTGGGCGCATTTCAACGTACTGTTCTCGCGCAATATCGGGCTCTCGCTGATCGTCATCCTGCTGTACACGCTGACCAGCCTGTCGAACTCGTCGCTGGTGCCGAATTTCCTCGGCGCCGTCAGCGCGCTGCGGCCGGAGCAGTCGGGCACGCTGCTGTTCACCTACGGCGCGCTGCCGATGTTCGTGCTGGTGCCGATCTCGATCCTGCTGCTGCGTCACCTCGATCCGCGCATCGTCGTGGTGCTCGGGTTCTCGGCCTTCGCGGCCGCCAATCTCTGGGGCACGCAGCTGAGCCACGTCTGGGCCCGCGAGGATTTCGTCGGCATCGTCCTGCTCACGTCGGTCGGGCAGGCGCTCACGTTGCTGCCGATCATCATCATGGCGCTGTCCAATTCCGATCCGTCGCGGGCGACGGCATTCGCGGCCTATATCCAGATCATGCGGCTCGGCGGCGCCGAGATCGGCATCGCCCTGATGGGGACCTGGCTGCGCGTCCGCGAGCAGATCCATTCGAACTATCTCGGCCAGCACGTCCAGGGCGGCGCTGTCGACGTCGTGAACCTGCTGAAGCGATTGGCGGGTGAATTCTCCGGCCATGGCATCGGGGCGGCGACGGAACGTGCCATCGGCACGCTCGCGGCCCTCGTGCAGCGCGAGGCCAACACGCTCGCCTACATTGACGGCTTCTGGCTGTGCTTCTGGATCGCGATCCTGGCGCTGTTCCTGGTCGCCCTGATCACGCGCGCGCCGCAAGGTCCGCTGTCGCCGGTGCCGCTCGGCTTCGTGAAGAACGTGCTGCGCAAACCGGACGCCGCCGCGTCCTGATTTGCGCGGATATCGCCGGGGGCTTGGCGCTGCCGGGGTCAATTTATAGTGAATGCGGCGCCCCAGCTATCTCGCAGGTGTCTGAAATATTTTGCACGTCGCGTGGTTCCACAAGCGGGGGAACGGGAGCCACGATGATCGAGACCAAGCAGACCGCCGCGCTTGTTTCCATGGCGACGGCGGTTCCACCGCATCTGTTCCATCAAGGACAAATCCTAAAGGCCGCGCGCGACCTCCTCGCCGACCACTATCCCGAATTCGAGACGCTCTCCAGCCTGTTCGCCAACACCGGCATCCAGCATCGCTACGGCGTGAAACCGATCGAATGGTATCTCGAACGGCGCGGCTGGCCGGAGCGGACGCAGGCGTTCCTGGAAGGCGCAGAGGCGCTGTTCGTCGATGTCGCCCGCAAGGCAATTGCCCGTGCCGATATGACCGGCCGCGACATCGATGTCGTGGTCACGGTGTGCTCGACGGGCATCGCCACGCCGACGCTGGAGGCGCGCGTCGCGGGCCAACTCGGCTTGCGGACCGACGTGTCGCGCGTGCCGGTGTTCGGCCTCGGCTGCGCGGGCGGCGTGTCGGGCCTGTCGATCGCGGCGCGGCTGGCGCAGGCGCAGCCGGGTGCGAACGTGCTGCTGGTCGCGCTCGAGCTCTGCACGCTCGCGGTCCGCCACGATGAGCTCACCAAGGCGAATATCGTCGCCGCCAGCCTGTTCGGCGATGGCGCCGCTGCGATCGTGCTGCGCGCCGGCGACGGCGGTGCGACGCGGATCGAGGCGGCCGGCGAAAAGCTGTGGCCGGATACGCTCGGCATCATGGGCTGGACGGTTGATCCGGAAGGATTCGGCGTCGTCTTTCAGCGCACCATTCCGGATTTCGTCCGCGACCATGTTGGAGCGGCCGTTGCCGAAATCCTGGCACGGATGGAGCTGACGGCCGGTGATATCGATCGCTTCCTCTGCCATCCCGGCGGCACCAAGGTCATCGCCGCGCTGGAGCGGGCGCTCGCGCTCGATCAGGGCACGCTCGATCACGAACGCGACGTCATAGCGGCGTGCGGCAACATGTCGGCCCCGACGGTTCTCTTTGTCCTCGAACGCGCCCGCGCCAAGGGCTTGCCGCCGCGCTCGCTGCTCACGGCGCTCGGGCCCGGCTTCACGCTCAGCTGCGTTGCGCTCAGGCACGCGGCATGAGCTTCGCTTCGGTCATCCTTGCGCTGGTCACCGTGCAGCGTTTCGGCGAGCTCGTGCTGTCACGTCGCAACACGGAGCGGCTGCTGGCGCGCGGCGCGATCGAGGTCGGCGCCAGGCACTACCCGCTCATCGTGCTGGTTCACGCCGGCTGGCTGACCGCGCTGTGGATCTGGGGCCGCAACCAGGATGTCAACCTGGCGGCGCTCGCGGCCTTTCTGGCGCTGCAAGGCTTACGGCTGTGGATCCTCGCTGCGCTGGGACCGCGATGGACCACGCGGATCATCGTCTTACCGGGCGCGCCGCTGGTCGCATCCGGGCCATACCGATATTTTCCGCATCCAAACTATGCCGTCGTCGTCGGCGAGATCGCGCTGCTCCCGCTCGCACTGCATCTGCCGGTGCTGGCGCTGCTCTTCACCGTGCTCAATCTCGCGGTGCTTGCGATCCGGATTCGCACCGAGAGCCGCGCGCTCTCGGTGGCGGACTGGCCGCGCGTCGGCACGCCATGAGCGCCCGGGCGGAGCATCGCGCCGACAGCCCGTCGGCGGCGACCTGGGCCGGCTTTCTCCTGATGTGCCTCGGCATGTTCATGGCGATCCTCGACATCCAGGTCGTCGCAACCTCGCTGCCGACGATCCAGCGCGCGCTCGCGATCTCGGCGTCCGCAATGAGCTGGATCCAGACCGCCTATCTGATCGCCGAGGTGATCGCGATCCCGCTGACCGGATTGTTCACCCATGCGCTGTCGCTCCGATGGCTGTTCGCGATCGCCGTGAGCGTGTTCACCATAGCCTCGGTCGGCTGCGCCTTCAGTGGCGGCTTTGCCGTGCTGCTGGTGTTTCGCGTGCTGCAGGGATTTTCCGGCGGCGTCCTGATCCCCGCGGTGTTCTCCGCCGTGTTCACGCTGTTTCCGGCGCGGCTTCATGCGGTGGCGACTACGATCGGCGGCGTCGTCGCGGTGCTCGCACCGACGGTTGGACCTGTTGTCGGCGGCTGGATCACGCAGACCTGGTCGTGGCCGTGGCTGTTCCTGATCAACCTGGTTCCAGGAACGATTGCGGCCACGGTCACGCCATTGCTGCTGCCGAAAGTGAGCGTGAATCTCCGCGCGTTCGTCAGACTGGACACATCGTCGCTGATCCTGCTCGCAGCGGCGCTCGCAAGCCTCATGGTCGGTTTGAAGGAAGCGCCGCAGCGCGGCTGGGCCTCGATGCCTTGCCTCAGCCTGCTGATCGGAAGCATGGCCGGGATCGCGCTGCTGATCCGGCGCACGCTCCGCGCGGCGCATCCGATCGCGCGATTGACTCTGTTCAGGCGGCGTTCGTTCGCGATCGGTTGCGCCCTGAGCTTCTGCCTCGGCATCGGCCTATATGGATCGACCTATCTGATGCCGGTGTTCCTCGGCTTCGTCCGCCGTCATGATGCCTTCGAGATCGGCACCATCATGCTGGTCACGGGGGTTGCGCAGCTGATCGCCGCGCCGCTGGCGGCAATCCTCGAAAGTCGCGTCGGCGCGCTCCTGTTGACTGCGACAGGCTTCGCCTTGTTCGCGCTCGGCCTCGGCTTGAGTGCCTTTCAGCCGCGCACCGCGGATTTCGGCGAGATGTTCTGGCCGCAGATCATACGCGGTGTCGCGATCATGTTCTGTTTGCTGCCGCCGACACGCATTGCGTTGGGCACTCTGCCGGAGGCGGAGGTTGCCGACGCCAGCGGATTGTTCAACCTGATGCGCAATCTGGGTGGCGCGATCGGGATCGCCTTGATCGATACGATCCTGTATGGCCGAAGCCCAATTTATGGTGAGGACTTTCGTGCACGCCTGCTGGCAGGTGATCTCAACGCCGCACAGGCGATCGGCCTCGATCCAATGTTGCTGATCAACCGCCCGCCGGGTCCGCCTGATGACGCGACGGTGGCGTTTATCCGGCCGCTGGTCGAGCGGGCATCGCTCGCCCTCAGCGTCAACGAGGCATGGGCGATGCTCGCTTGCGTCGCGATCGTCGGGCTGCTGCTGGTGTTATTCGCGCGCGATCGGATGCCTGCATCGGTGCAGGTGCCTCGGGATGCGAGCTAGATCGTCGGCACGTTGCTTCGCCGCGCCGGCTCGATCAATTCGCGCCGCGGGCCCGACAGCCGCTTGTACATGTGGACCATGAAGGCCATCCCGAACAGCGGCGTCGCCAGATTGACGATCGGGATCGAGACGAAGGCGGCGATGAACAGGCCGGCGGTAAACACGGTTGCCGCATTCTCCTTGCGCATCGCCTTGGCATCCTCTGGCGAGCGGAAGCGCATCGCGGCGAGCTCGAAATATTCGCGGCCGAGCAGCCAGGCCGTCGCGATGAAGAAGATGATGAAGCCCGCGCCCGCGAACAGCACGAACGGCAGCGCGACCAGGTAGACCAGGATCGTCAGCAGCGCCGTCTTGACGCCCTCGATGGTCGCCAGCGTCACCGGCAGCGCCGTGCCGGGATGGTCGGCCGGATAGTGCTCGCGCTCGACATGGTCGGCGACGTCGTCGACGAACAGGCTTGCCACCAGCGAGGTGATCGCGGGCATCAGGAAGATGCCGCCGAGCACGACGCCGAGGCCCGCCGAGATCGAGATGACCCAGGACAGCACATGCAGGGTGGAATGGAAGTTGGGGCCGAGCATGCCTTCGGCCCAGACCTCGCCAGTGTCGGCAAACCAGCTCAGCAGCCGCTGCAACCCGATCGCGAGCACGATGATCAGCACCAGCGCAAGCCCGATCGAACGCCACAGGATCGTGCGCATCGGCGGCGACAGGATTTGCGAAAGCGCCTTGACGGCGGCATCGAACATGACCGGGTTACCTCTGCAAAATGACGAGCGAGAGGTAGCCACCCAATATGGCTTCGGCAAGTGCCGCCTGTGTCGCGGTCACAGCGTTTTTGGGCGAAGTCCGCCGGCATTCGATGCGGTGCCGACGCCGCTTTGCGTCAAGAAGCGCTTAGGCGTCGAGCGGCTTGCCGCGGACGTTGGGTCCCCAGACACCGATCGTAATGATGACGATGACCATCGCCGCGGTGATCAGGCCGAACACCCCGCTGACGCCGGCCTCCTTCAACATGAACGCCACGATGAAGCCGGAGAACGTCGCGCTGAGCCGGCTCATCGAATAGACGAGGCCCGCCGCGCGGGCCCGGATCGCAGTCGGGAACACCTCGGTCTGGTAGGCGTGATAGGCGTAGGACAGTGTCATGTTGGCGCCGGTCACCAGCACGCCGCTTGCGATCAACAGCACCGGCTCGGTGAGCTGCGCAAACGCGAGGCCGAACACCGAGATCGCGGCGGCCGCGCCGCAAATGATCCATTTGCGCTCGAAACGGTCGGCGAAGGTTGCGGCCAGCAGCGGCGCCAGCGGATAGGCGAAGGCGATGATGAACGAATATTGCAGGCTCTTGGTGACGTTGATGCCCTTCTGGACCAATAGCGCTGGAACCCAGTTGGAGAAGCCGTAGACACCGAATGCCTGGCACAGATTGAAGATCATGAAGAGCACGACGAGCGAAGCGTAGGGCGGCCGGAACAAATCGGCATAGCCGGTCTCGACCGCCGGACGTGCCGGCGCCATTGCGGCTTTAGCGGCAGGGCGCGGCGCGGCCGTCGGCAATGAGGCCTCGAGCCTCCGCATGATTGTCTCGGCTTCGGCAAGGCGGCCATGCCGGGCCAGCCACAGCGGGCTTTCCGGCACGTAGAGCCTCAGCACCCAGATGATCATGCTGGCGGCGGCGCCGATCAGCACCACCCAGCGCCAGCCATCGATGCCGTAAGGCGAGAGCGGCACCAGCCACCACGACAGCGCGGCGACGATCGGCACCGCCGACAGCATCACCGCCTGGTTGATCGCAAAGGCCCGGCCGCGCATCCAGCTCGGCACCAGCTCGGTGATGTAGGCGTCGATGGTGATGACCTCGATGCCGATCCCGATCCCGGCGATGAAGCGCCACAGCAGCACGCCGCCAGGTGTGGTCTGGCACGCCATGATCACCGACGCCGCGCTGTAGAACAGCAGCGAATACGTGAATACGGCCTTGCGCCCGTAGCGATCGGCGAGGAAGCCGAGGCAGAAGGTGCCGATGAACAGGCCGGCGAAGGTCGCCGCGACGAAGGCACCGATCCCGGAGAAGCCGAAGAAGGCCTGCGTCGTCGTGGTCATCAGCCCGCTGCGGGCGAGGCCCGGCGCGATATAGCCGGTGAAGAACAGATCGTAGATCTCGAAGCAGCCGCCGAGCGAAAGCAGGATCACCAGCCGCCAGACATAGCCGGAGGTCGGCAGCGCCTCGAGGCGCCGCGAGATCTGGTCCGGTCCGGCTGTCGTGTTGGCAAGATCGGCAACCGAGCCGAGTTCGACGGCGCTCATGATGGTCCTCCCCGAATGCTCCAGCGGCCGCCTTTCTTGCGAAGGCGTGCCGGTTGCGCATGTTTGGCAGCCGGGTGCCAGAAATCCAGACGAACATATCGAAGAGATCGTTCGATATTTTCGATAGCGCTGTTTTTGACGCGCTTGAAAGCGCTTTTAGATCAGCAGCGTCGCCTCCCATGCGCCGCGCCCGACCTGTTCGGCGATCAGGGAGCGGATCAGCCGGCACATCTCCTCCATCGCATAGGTCATCGGCCGGTTGCGCAAGCGGCAGAGATAGAGCGTGCGGCTCAGCCTGGGTTCGATCACCTCGCGTGCGACCAGCAATCGCGCTTTCAACGGCTCGCTGACGAAGTGCGTCGTCGCGATCGTGCAGCCGAGACCCGCGGTCAAGGCGCCGATCATGCCGCTGGTCGAATTGAGGTGCAGGATGGCATTGGCCTCCAGCCGCTTCAGCGGCACGGGGTCGTCCAGCAAAGCGCGGGCCGACAGCCCGTGCCGCAGCAGGATCAGCGGCAGCTGGGCCAACTGCTCGAATGTGATCGCGCCCTTCTTGCCGATCAGCTTCTCGGTGCCGACGCAGAACATCTGCTCCTCCAGCACCGGCTCGGCGATCAAATCCTTTTCCGAGGGCGGATTGTAGACCAGCGCGAGGTCGACATCCGAGCTCATCAGATGCAGCAGCGTCGCGCCGGACAGACTCTCGGTCAGCGACAGTTTCAGGTTGGGGTATTTCGCCAGCACGGTCCGCATCAGCGGCACGCCGATCGCCTTCATGCCGGAATTGGCCATGCCGATCGAGATCTCGCCGGCAATGGCGCTGCCGCCTTCCTTGATCTCGCGCTCGGCCGCCGCCATCGCGCGCAGAATGATGCGGGCATGCTCATAAAGCCGTTCGCCCGCCGCGGTCGGTTCCATGCCGCGCGGTTTGCGCTCGAACAGCGGCGTGGCGAATTCCGCCTCGAGATTGGCGATGTGGTGGCTGAGCGCGGATTGCGCGACATTGGCCTGATCCGCCGCCCGCGACAGGTTGCGTTGCTCGTAAACCGCGATGAAATAGCGAAGCTGGCGCGAATCCATTGGGGTTCTGCGTTCTAGAACGACGAATGCACTATTCGACAGATTATATTTTTCAGATAGCGTGCGGAAGCCTAACCTGCGCCGATCAGTCAAAACGAGCAAACGAGCACGGAGAAACCGATGACCGGGAGCGGACTGCCGCTGGAAGGCGTGAGGGTCGTCGAGATGACTCACATGGTGATGGGGCCGACCTGCGGGATGATCCTGGCGCAACTCGGCGCCGAGGTGATCAAGATCGAGCCTCCGGCCGGCGACAAGACCCGCTCGCTCGGCGGCATGGGCGTGTCGTTCTTCCCGCTGTTCAACCGCGGCAAGCGCAGCGTCGTGCTCGATTTCGCCAAGCCTGAGGACCGCGACACGATGCACCGGCTGCTCGCCGGTGCCGACGTGTTCCTGGAGAATTTCCGTGACGGCCAGCTCGACAAGCAGGGGCTTGGGCCTGAGGAGCTGCGCGCGAAATATCCGCACCTGATCATCGCCGGCCACAAGGGCTTTCTCTCCGGGCCTTACGATCATCGCCCGGCGCTCGACGAGGTCGTGCAGATGATGTCGGGCCTCGCGGCGATGACCGGCACCCGCGACAAGCCGCAGCGCGTCGGCTCTTCCGCCAACGACATCATGGGCGGCATGTTCGGGGTGATCTCGATCCTCGCCGCGCTCTATCAGAAGCGGGGCGGCAACAGGAACGGCGCCGACATCCGCATCGGCCTGTTCGAGAACTGCCTGTTCCTGGTCGCCCAGCACATGGTCGAGTACGAGATGACCGGCCGCAAGCCGCGCTCGATGCCGGAGCGCGAGCATGCCTGGCCGATCTACGACATCTTCGATGCCGCCGGCGGCGACCGCATCTTCATCGGGGTCGTCACCGAAGGTCATTGGCAGAGCTTCTGCCGCGAGTTCGGACTGACGGAGTTCGCCGACGATCCGACGCTGCGCTCGACCACGGACCGCATCATGGCGCGCGACCGGATCATTCCGCGCGTCGCCGAGGTGATCAAAGGCTGGAACGTGGCCGACCTCTCGGCGAGGCTCGACGCGCTCAACATCTGCTTCTCGCCGATCAACCGGCCGGAGGATCTGCTGCGGGATCCGCATGTGTTGCGGCCCGGCGGGCTCGTCAACACCATCAATGCCGACGGCAAGCCGTTCCGCGTTCCGGCGCTGCCGGTCGAATGGAACGGCAGCAACATCGGCGAAGGCCTGAAAGTGCCGGTGCTTGGCGCCGATACCGATGCGGTCCGCGCCGAGCTCGCACAACAGAAGATTTCATCAACCGGAAACGCTGCGTGAGGCTGACATGACCCGCGTCCACGATATTTATCCCAACGACAAGGTGAGCTTGCGCGAGGTCGGCCTGCGCGACGGCCTGCAGCTCGTGAAGACATTCCCGTCCACCGCCGCGAAGCAGCGCTGGATACGCGATGAGTATGCCGCCGGCGTCCGGCATTTCGAGGTCGGCTCGTTCCTGCCGGCCAAGACTTTTCCGCAATTCGTCGATGTCCGCGATGTCATCGCGACCATCGCCGCACTGCCCGGCGCGCATGGTGTCGCGTTGGCGCTGAACGAGCGCGGCGTCAACGAAGCGTTGGCCTCCGGTGTCGCCGAGATCGCCTCGGTGGTGTCGGCGACCGAGGAGCACAGCCTGGCCAATGCCAACCGCTCGCGCGAATCCGCAATCGAGAACATCAAGCGTCTTTGCGAGTTGCGCGACGCCAGCGCGCACAAGCCGCTGGTCAATGCTGCGATCTCAATGGGGCTGGGCTGCTCGATCGTCGGCGCGGTCGATCCGAAGGAGGTGCTGCGCCTCACCGAGAAGCTCTACGAGGTCGGCGTCGACATGGTCGCGATTGCCGATACCGTCGGCTATGCGGGGCCGAAGCAGGTCGGCGAGCTGACGCGCGGCGCGGTCAAGATCGCGGGCTCCAAGCCGGTCTGCGTCCATCTGCACGACACCCGCGGCATGGGTATCGCGAACGCCTCGGCCGCGCTCGACGAGGGCGCCCGTGTGCTCGACGGCTCGCTCGGTGGCCTCGGCGGCTGCCCGTTCGCGCCGGGCGCCACCGGCAATGTCGTGTTCGAGGACCTCGTCTTCCTATGCGAGAGCAAGGGATTTCCGACCGGCGTCGATCTCGACCGCCTGGTCGAGGTGCGCGCGATCCTGAAAGCCGAGATGCCGAACGAGCAGCTCTATGGCGGCCTCGCCCGCGCCGGCCTGCCGCGCGGTGCCAAGGCGAAGGCGGCGTAGCGACACGCTCTCGGTCGTGCCGATGCCCATGCTTGCGGTGACGCTGGCAGCGACGTTCTGATCAGTCGCGTGTGCGGCGGATCGAGCTGAAGTCCTCGACTTCGGGCTGCGCAGGGGGTGTCTCGCGAGAAGGCGGTACGATCAACATCACGACCCGCCGTGTCCGGCCGGGCCTGCCCAGCAGTGTCGCCTGGGCGTCGAACTCGGAGCGAAAGACGTCGGTCGCGCGCAAGGTCGTGCGCGCCATCCAGCTCAGGCAGTCCGTCTGGTCGGCGAAGCACAATGCGGCCCAGCCGCGATCGAGCGTGGTCTTGCGCGGCAAGCCCCAGGTGTACTGATAGGCGAACGGCCGGGCATAGCGCGGATGATCCGGGCTGTAGAAGGCGGCAGCGAAGGCAAGCGCATCGTCGCCGCTGACGGCGGCGAGCGGCGTCCCCGCGACGTCGCGCCATCGCGCAGTCAGCTCGGTCGCGGCCGCATGATAGAAGTCGCGGCCTTCCTCATAGCCGTAAGCACTGCGATAGAGGGCGTGGATTGGCGCGCCGCCGACGACCGCGAGAACGGCGATACCAGCCACCATGACGGCCAGGTTGACCGCGTAGAAGCGCTCGATCGGGTAGCTCGTTGCGCACACGATCAAGACAACAAACAGGAAGAGACCCTGCACCGCCCAGAGTGAGGGCAGGTCGGTGCCGATCGCGAGCGAGACGATCACCGGAAACAGGATGGTCCCGATTGCGACCAGCAGCAGCAGGCGGAGCCCTGGGTTCATCGCGCGGAAATCGGCCGGTAGCTGCGCCAGCCGCGGCCCGGCAATGAACACCCAGGTCACCGCCGGGATCGCGAGCGCCGCGATCAGGCCCATGATGAAGTAGGAGACTTCCCACAGCGCGGCGACATGATCGGCGCCGGCATGCGCGAGCGCATAGTCGAACGGCGTTGCTCCCGTCGTAGCGAGCCAGTGCAGATGCGGGCCAAGCATGAGCATGCCGGCCAGCGCCGAGACCCAGGGCGAGGCCGACAGCAGATAGCGGCGGCGATCCGGATGCAGCACGGAAGCGAACACGAAGCTTGCAACCAGGAAGATCGAATAATATTTGCCGAGCATCGCCAGCGCGCAGGCGGCACCCGCCGCGATCGCCCAGCCGAGCTGCCTCGGCGCCTCGAACGCGCGCAGGAAGCAGTAGGTTGCCAGCGGCCAGACCGCCAGCAGCACCGTGTTCGCATTGAAGCGCTGGGCATGGAATTGATAGACCGGCAGCAGCATCAACAGCAGCAGCACCATCGCCCGCTTCTCGCCACGGACAAAGCGGCGAGCGATCAGATCGACCGCCCATAGCGCCACCGCTGCGTTGACCATCGCCATCAGCTGCAGCGACCAGTCGGTGAGGGGAAAAACCGTGGTCCATCCCCGCGTGATCCAGCCCATCAACGGCGGATGCTTGGGGTATCCCCACGCGATATGTCGGCCGAGCGTCCAGGTCTCGATCACGTCCGGATGCAGGCCGGCGCCGAGATAGGCGATGACGAGATACGAGGTCCAGATCGCGACGAAGAGGACGAGCAGAACCGGGATCGACCACCCGGTTTCGATTCCCTCCAGCCATTTGATCAATGGACGGCGCCAGCGCGCCGGGTCCTTCTCCGACGCGGCAGCCGTCGCCGAGAAACTGATGAACGAAAGCACCGTAAAACTACCGAATGAAAGCATGCTTGAAGCGCGCGCACCCTAGTGATGCGAGCACGAGAACTCAACGGCAAAGCCGGATGACGAGACCGATTCCAGATCGGGGTCGAGGCGGCTAGCGCTCGACATGTCGAGCCTGACGCCTGCGGCCGTCACACCGGTGCGGTTTCTGCTGCGGTCACTTCCGCAGTCGGAAGCGCCGCCTCTTGGTCAATCGCTTCAGGAACAAGCGGCGGCGACTTATGTTCTGGAAACACACTGAATTCGCCGGCTACCTCCTGGAGCGGCTTCTGCTTGTCGGCCCAGTGCAGGGCCGTGTAGTCGAAACCGTGCACGATGGTGGGTTTGACGACTTCGAAATAGGGCGAGATGTCGAAGTCGCGTGGCATGTAGAGCGAGGAGTCGCGGATGTGCAGGATCTCGCGGCGCGCCTTGCGGCTGGCGGCGCGCGTGATCCTGGGCAGGATCGGATAGCGCACGGCGTCGAACGCCTGCGCGATCAGCGCCGAGCAGATGATCTTGGTCGGATCGCCGGAGCCGAACGCGATCATGCGGCGCCGCCAGCGCTGCGGGATCGGCAGCGGAAACAGGAAACGCGCGAGATCGACGATGTTCTTGGTGTCGTAGCCGAAGCCGATGCGGTTGATGGCGTAGCGGCACACCGTGGTGCGGTCCTCGAAGGACAGCCCGACCGGGCGGCAGAGACGGGTGTGATAGGACAGGTATTTCGACAGCGGCGCCGAGGTCACGCCTTCGCCGATATTGGCCTCGATCAGCACATGCTGTTCGCCGTCAGGCTCGAATGCGCCGTCGATCGGTCCGACGAACAGCGCCGCATGCGACCAGGTCGATTGCGTGAGGTATTTGATGATGCCGGAAATCCGGTTGTTGCCTTCGACCAGCAGCACATCGCCGGGCTGCATGATGCTCCGCAGATGGTCCGGGTCGCTCGGCGTGAACGGCTCGTAGCCGGGCACTTCCTTCGACAGGTACCCCGCGATCCATTTACCGACGGTATCGAGCATTACGCCCATGGATTCCCCCCAGCGGTTCTACGACCGCTTCTCTTCACTTAATCATGGTCGCAAGCCGTTGCAATTTAGTTCATGCCGTCGGCGGATCAATCATGATTGATTTACCATGATGGTTGCTGCGGTCGGTGAGATGCGGCACAGTTCGCGAAGCGTTCCCATTCTCCGCAAGTCCCCGGAAACCATGCCAGAAGCTAAGTCATGACAGTGACCCGCCGCGATTTCCTGTCGGCCTCCACAGCTCTCGCGCTGGCGCCCGTGCTGGGCGGCCGGGTTGTCGCTGCGCCGCTGCCGCGCGAGGCCGACATCGTCGTGATCGGTGCGGGTGCCGCGGGCATTGCCGCCGCGCGGCGGATCGCCGCCGCGAACCGCAAGGTGATCGTGGTGGAGGCGTCCGGCCAGGTCGGCGGGCGCTGCCAGACCGATGCATCGACCTTCGACGTGCCGTTCGACCGCGGCGCGCGCTGGATGCACAATCCCGAAACCAATCCGATGATCCGGCTGGCGCGCTCTGCGGGTCTCGACATCGTCACCGCGCCCGCCGGCCAGAAGATTCGCATCGGCCGCCGCTACGCCCGCCCCGGCGAGACCGAGGAGTTTCTGGCGGCGCTGGTGCGCGCCAATCGCGCCATCGACGACGCCTCGCGCAAGGCCGATATCGCCTGCGCCGCGGCAATGCCGAAGGATCTCGGCGATTGGGCTGGCACCGCGGAATTTCTGCTCGGTGCCAATTTCAGCGGCAAGGATCTGAAGGACCTTTCGGCCGTCGACAAGGTGCGTGCGCAGGATCGCAACACCGCGATCGCCTGCCGGCAGGGACTCGGCGCGCTGATCGCAAAACTCGGCGATGGGCTTCCGCTGGCGCTGTCGACGCCGGCGCAGCGCATCCTGTGGAGCAATCGCGACGTGGTGGTCGAGACGCCCTCCGGCAAGATCACCGCGCGCGCCGTCATCGTCACGGTGTCGAGCAACGTGCTTGCGAGCGGCAACATCAAGTTTGCGCCAGAGATTCCGAAGCGCACGCTCGACGCCGCAGCCAAGCTGGCTCTCGGCAGCTACGATCGCATCGCGTTGCAGATCCCCGGCAATCCGCTCGGGCTGTCGCGCGACGACGTCATCATCGAGCAGAGCAATTCGACCAAGACGGCGCTGCTCTACGGCAATATCGCGGGCTCCTCATTATGCACGATCGACGTCGCAGGCTCGTTCGGCCGCGACCTGTCCGCGCAGGGCGAGAAGGCGATGACTGCTTTCGCGGTGGAATGGCTGACCAAGCTCTACGGCAGCGAGATCGGCGCCGCCGTGAAGAAGACCAGCGCGACGCGCTGGAATGCGCAGCCCTTCATCCTCGGCGCGATGTCGGCCGCAGTACCCGGCGCGCAATTTTCCCGCAGGATCCTATCCGAGCCGATCGGCGCGATGTATCTCGCGGGTGAGGCCACGCACGAGACGCTGTGGGGCACGGTCGATGGCGCCTGGGAGAGCGGCGAGCGCGCCGCCGATGCCGCGCTGCGCAGGATCGGCGGCGTGAAGGATGCGACGCCGGAGCCCGCCGCGCCCGCCGCAAAACACAAGCGCCGCGCGCCTCGCTCTGCGGGACCGATGAATTGATGGTTGGTTAGGTAGCGAGCTGCTGCATAACAGCTGTCGTCCCGGCGAAAGCCGGGACCCATAACCACAGGGTTGTGTCGTAGGAGTGAGCTGTGGCCCGAGCGTGCCCCCTCACACTGGCAGCTTCAGCTCCATCAGGTCCTTCGCCACCACGATGCGGCCCTTGAAATTCGTCTTCACGTCTCTGGTCCAATCGTCGTCGGTGACATCAGGGTCGTCGCCGGGAACGAAATGGCTCAGCACCAGTGTCTTCACGCCGGCGGCGGCTGCGATGCGGCCGACGTCTTCGGTCGAGGTGTGGCTGTCGAGCAGATGCTTCTTCAACGTCGCACCGTTCTTGGTCTTCGCCACCAGGCGATCGACCGCCGGAATGTACAGGCATTCGTGCACCAGCACGTCGGCGCCCCTGGCGAACTCGGCGAGCTTCGGATTGTAGGCCGTATCGCTGGAGAACACGATCGTGCCGTCCGGGGTCTCGAACTTGTAGGCGAAATTGTCTGTGATCGGCGGATGCGGCGTGCGGAACGCGGTGACGGTGACATCAGGCGTCTTCAGCACCATGCCGTCGTCGGTGATGTCCTTGGCGACCAGCAGCTTGCGCGGGTCGGGCCGGCCTTCATCCGCGATCCGGGTCTCGACGTCGAACTTGTTCAGCTCCCAATACTCCTTGGTCATCGCCTCGATGCCCTTGGGGCCGAACGAATGGATCGGCGTCGAGAGCCCGGCCGCCCAGGCGTTATAGAACAGATTGCCGTATTCCAGATTGTGATCGGAATGGTGGTGGCTGATGAGGATGTATTTCACGGACGGGATCGGCACGCCGGCGTTGACCAGCTGCCGGCTGACGCCCATGCCGCAATCGATCACGAACGGCGTGTCGTTGACGACGACGAGATTGGCGGGGTTGGAGGCGCCGTTGCCGACCCGTGGGCCGCCCTTGGTGCCGAGGAACACAATGCGCGTGCGGGGCTTTGTGCCTTGCGCACGCACCGTCGGCGCTGCGAGCAGAGCGGCGCTGCCGAGCGCCAGTTTCAATGTCGTGCGGCGATCGATCATGGTGTTCCTCCCTCGGTCTTATTCTGAACGCGACCCTACCCGCCGCGCAAAATGCCATCAAGCGCCGGCAGGCCGACGATGACGGCTGCTGCGATCAGCGCGTAGCAGATCGCGCGAAACGCCTGCTCGCTGGCCTTGCCGAACAGCGACGCGCCGAACCAGACGCCGATGCCGTAGATCGGGCCGACGATCAGCGAGAACTTGACCGATTCGATCGTGATCAATCCGGTGAACCAGTAGCTGACCAGCGAGAAGAAATCCGAGGCGCCGAAGAACAGCACGATGTTGGCGCGCGAGATCACCGACGAGATCGGGCGTCCCAGCCAGTAGGCGACGATCGGCGGGCCGCCGGTCTGCGCGAGGCCGCTGCAGAAGCCGGACAGGCCGCCGACGCCGATCGAGAGTGCGGCGTGATCCTTGCCGTGGTAGCGCCAGCCCGACAGCAGCAGCGCGAGCAGCGCCGCGACGAAGCAGGAGATGATCCAGCGCGTCGTCACCGGCTCGAGTACCGTCAGGAAATAGGTGCCGATGGGAACACCGACCAACGCGCCGGCGACCATCACCGCGGTCGCCTTGCGATCGGCATGGGTCCAGGCGTTCGGCAGCAGCGGTGTCGCGGCGACGAAATCGATGATGAGTAGCAGCGCTGCCACCAGACGCGGTGCCGCCACGCTGCTCGCCAGCGGCATGAAGATCAGCGCCGAGCCGAAGCCCGAGAAGCCGCGCGCCGTGCCCGACACAAAGGCAATCGCGCAGATCGCGAGTGCGATGCTGGTCGAGATGTCGGAGGGGAGGAGGGTGAAGGAGGTCATGAGGAGCGTCTCTTACCTCGCCCCGCTTGCGGGGAGAGGTCGAAATTCAAGCACAGCTTGAATTTCGGGTGAGGGAAGTCTCCGCAAAAGCCACTATCACCGTACACGTGGAGAAAGCCCCTCACCCCAACCCTCTCCCCGCAAGAGCGGGGCGAGGGAGCAATCCGTCACCCGCGTCAGCTCACGCCCGCAGCGCGCCGCCGGTCTTTTTCGTCACCTCGGCGACGACCTTGGCGGCGACGGCGTCGATCTCCTGGTCGGTCATCGTCTTCTCGCGTGGCTGGATCGTCACCGCGATCGCGATCGACTTCTTGTCGGGATCGATGCCCTTGCCCTCATAGACGTCGAACACGGTCACGTCGGTGATCAGCTTCTTGTCGACATTCTGCGCCGCGCGGACGATGTCGCCGGCCTTGACGCTGCGGTCGACGATGAAGGCGAAGTCGCGCGACACCGGCTGGAATGCGGAGAGCTCCAGCACCGGCTTGGCGCGGGTCGCCCTCTGCTTGCCTTGCGGGATGCGCTCGAGGATCACCTCGAACACGATCATCGGACCGTCGGCGCCGAGCGCCTCGGCCACGCGGGGATGCAGTTCGCCGAAATATCCGAGCACGTTCTGTGGGCCGATCTGGATGGTGCCGGAACGTCCCGGATGCAGCCAAGCGGGCCCACCCGGCACGATCTGCAGCGCCTGCATCGGCGCGCCGGCAGCCGCCAGCACGGCGAAGGCGTCCGCCTTGGCATCCATCGCATCCGCCGTCGTAGCGCCGGTCCAGTGCCGCCCGATCCCCTTCGACGAGGCGTAGCCATGACGTACGCCGGAGGCGGCCACGAGCTGATCCTCGGGCTTGTCGCCGCGGAACACCTGGCCGACCTCGAACAGTGCGACATCGGGAGTGCCGCGATTGATGTTGGTCTGTGCCGCCGCGACGAGGCCGGGCAGCAGGCTCGGCCGCATGTCAGAGAGATCGGCTGCGATCGGGTTGGCGAGCACGAGCTCGCTCTGGCCGCCGCCGAACAGTTTTGCCGCGTCATTGGTGATGAACGACCAGGTCACGGCCTCCACCATGCCGCGGACGCCAAGCGCGCGCTTGGCGCGGCGGGTGCGCTGCTGCATCGGCGTCAGCACCGGCTTGCGCGGCTCCTCGCCACGCTCGAACGGCGTCATCGGCACCTTGTCGACGCCGACGATGCGCACGATCTCTTCCACAATGTCGGCCTTGCCCTGCACGTCGGTGCGCCAGGACGGGACTGCGACCTTCACCACGGGGCCGTTGCCGGCCAGCATGAAGCCGAGCCGGGTGAGGATCAGCTTCACTTCGACCAGCGGCACCTCGATGCCGGCGAGGCGCTTGACCTCGCTGAGCGGGAAGTCGATGACGCGATCCTCGCCGAACTGCTTGCCGACCACGACGTTCTCGGACGGGGTGCCGCCGCACAGCTCCAGCACCAGTCTGGTCGCGAGCTCGAGCCCGGGCACCATGAAGGCCGGATCGACGCCGCGCTCGAAGCGGTAGCGCGCGTCCGAATTGATGCCGAGTTTGCGGCCGGTCTGCGCGATGTTGATCTCGTTCCAGAGCGCCGATTCGATCAGCACGTCGGTCGTGTTGTCGTCGCAGCCCGAGGCCTCGCCGCCCATGATGCCGGCGAGCGATTCGACGCCGTGCTCATCGGCGATCACGCAGACATTGCCGTCGAGCGTGTAGGTGCGGCCGTCGAGCGCAAGCAACGTCTCGCCATCTTTCGCGCGGCGGACGGTGAGGTTGCCCTGCACCTTCTTCGCGTCGAACACGTGCAGCGGACGCGCGCGGTCGTAGGTCATGAAGTTGGTGATGTCGACCAGCGCGTTGATCGGGCGCAGGCCGATCGAGGTCAGCCGCTTCTGCAGCCATTCCGGCGACGGACCGTTCTTGACGCCGCGCACCAGCCGCAGCGCGAAGCCCGGACACAGCGTGGCGTCTTCCACCTTGACCTGGACCGGGCAGGGGAATTCGCCCTTGATTTGCTTGATGCCCGGGTCCTTGAACTTACCCATGTCGGCGGCAGACAGATCGCGCGCGATGCCGTGCACGCCGGTGCAGTCCTGCCGGTTCGGCGTCAAATTGATCTCGATGACGGGATCGCCGAGCGCGGCCCATTCGGCATAGCCCTTGCCGAGCGGCGCATCCGCCGGCAGCTCCATGATGCCGTCGTGGTCTTCCGAGATCTGCAGTTCGGCCGCCGAGCACAGCATGCCGCGGCTCTCGACGCCGCGGATGGTGCCGACGCCGAGCGTGATGTCCTTGCCGGGGATGTAGGTGCCGGGCGGTGAGAACACGCTGATCAGCCCCGCCCGCGCATTCGGCGCACCACACACCACCTGCACCGGCGCACCGCCGTCGCCGGTGTCGACCATGCAGACGCGCAGCCGGTCGGCATTCGGATGCTGCTCGGCCGAGATCACGCGCGCGATGGTGAACGGCGCGAGCGCCTTCGCCTTGTCCTCGATGTTCTCGACCTCAAGCCCGATCATGGTGAGCTTGTCGGCGAGCTTGTCGAGCGGCTCGTCGGTCTCGAGATGTTCCTTCAGCCAGGAGAGGGTGAACTTCATGACGATGACTTCTCCGGTCCCCTCTCCCGCTTGCGGGGGAGGGTCAGGGTGGGGGCTCTCTCCGCGATGGCAGCGGCGATTGTTTCAAGGACGCCTGCGCGGTTCGTCATGACGTCGAGATTGCTGAAGCGAAGCACTTTGAAGCCTTTCGCTTCAATGATGACTGACCGCGCGGTATCGGCGCGTTCGCCTTCGTCCGAAAAGTGTTGACCGCCGTCGAGCTCAATCACCAGCCTCGCCGCGTGGCAGACGAAGTCAGCGATGTAGTTGTCGATCGGCACCTGACGGCGGAAGGTTGCGCTGTTCAGGCGATTGCCTCGCAGCTCCGACCAGAGGATTCGCTCCACGTCGGTGGAGTTCTTGCGAAGCGCACGGGCATTAGAACGCAGTCTCTGCGAGACTTTCCAATCCGGATGCTCTGGATCGACCATCGGCAGCCCCATTGTGGAGAGACCCCCACCCCAGCCCTCCCCCGCAAGCGGGAGAGGGAGTTCGACCGTTCGCGGCGATGGAATCTTCGTATCCATGCGAGCACGCCCTCTCCATTCCCTCTCCCGCTTGCGGGGGAGGGGCAGGGAGGGGGCTCTCTCCGCGATGGAAGCGGGAGTTGTATTCACGTACTCAACCCTCCCGCGACGGTCGGGATGTCGAGCGGCTTGAAGCCGTAGTGGGTGAGCCAGCGGATGTCGTTCTCGAACAGCTGGCGGAGATCGGCGATGCCGTATTTCAGCATCGTGATGCGGTCGAGGCCCATGCCCCAGGCAAAGCCCTGGTAGACGTCGGGATCGATGCCGCAGGCGCGCAGCACGTTCGGGTGCACCATGCCGCAGCCGAGAATCTCCATCCAGTCCTCGCCCTCGCCGAAGCGAATCTCGCCCTTGTCGCGGCGGCACTGGATGTCGACCTCGAGCGACGGCTCGGTGAACGGGAAGAACGACGGCCGGAACCGCATGTTGATGTGGTCGACCTCGAAGAACGCCTTGCAGAACTCGTGGAGGATCCATTTCAGGTGGCCGAGATGCGAGCCCTTGTCGATCACGAGGCCTTCGACCTGATGGAATTGCGGCGTGTGCGTCGCATCCGAGTCGATGCGATAGGTGCGGCCCGGGCAGATGATGCGGATCGGCGGCTTCTGGCTCAGCATGGTGCGCACCTGCACCGGCGAGGTGTGGGTGCGCAACAGCATGCGCGAGCCGTCCTGCTTCGGATTGAAGAAGAAGGTGTCGTGCATCTCGCGAGCGGGATGGCCGATCGGGAAATTCAGCTTGGTGAAATTGTAATCGTCGGTCTCGATGTCGGGACCTTCGGCGATCGCAAATCCCATGTCGGCGAAGATGGTGTTGACCTCATCGAACACCTGGCTCAGCGGATGGATACGGCCGGTCTCCGCCGGCGCTTCGCGTAGCGGCAGCGTGACGTCGATGGTCTCGGCGGCGAGCCGCGCATCGAGTGCGGCCGCTTTCAGCACGTCGCGCCTGGCCGCGAGCGCCTGCGTCACCGCGTCCTTGGCGAGGTTGATCTTCGCGCCTTCGGTCTTGCGCTCCTCCGGCGACATCTTGCCGAGGGTCGCGAGAAGCGCCGAGATCGAGCCCTTCTTGCCGAGCGCCGAGACGCGCACCGCCTCGAGGGCGGCCTCGTCAGCAGCCGAGGCGATCTGGTCGAGGATGGATGTTTCGAGCGTTGCGAGGTCGGACACGGTCAATTCCTGCGCTGAGCATGATCCGGCGGGAAGAGCCGGCTTCCGAACCATGCGCCAAAATTCGGCTGGTTGTCGCCGCCCGAAGGCCGTAACGTCAAGCAAAAAGCCGGTCATTTCGGGCTTGTGGCCGGCGGCATTGAACCCCGCGCGGAGGTCGGGCTACCCAAGGGGAGTTCAAGGAGACCCACGCGATGTTGCTGCGATCTTGCCTTGCCGTGCCGGCGGTCCTGTTCACGCTCGCCACGGCGCATGCCGCGACCGAGGAATGTCCCGCCAAATCGACCCAGATGGACGACATCATCGCAGTGCTGGAGAAGGCGCCGAGCTGCAACCGCGCGATGAAGATCTTCGAGGCATGCGAATACGGCGCCAGCGGAGACGTCCAGTTCGGTGCCGTGGTCGAGAAGAAATGCGAGGCGGACTTCCTGTCCGGCCTCAAAGGCACGCCGAAGCGGACGTACCAGCACGAGATGCAGGTCTGCGACCGCAAGTACCGGAATGAATCCGGCACCATGTACATCTCGTTTACGGCGTTCTGCCGGGCGCAGGTCGCCCAGCGCTATTCGCAGAAGGCGCTGAAAGCGGGCCCGAAAGCCCGCTAGGATCAGGCAGCCAGCGCGGCCTTGGCCTTCTCGGCGATCGCTTGGAACGCAACCGGCTCGTGGATCGCGAGGTCCGACAGCACCTTGCGGTCGACGACGACGCCCGACTTGGAGAGGCCGTTGATGAACACGCTGTAGGTCATGCCGAACGGACGGACCGCGGCGTTGATGCGCTGGATCCAGAGCGCGCGGAAGGTGCGCTTCTTGCGCTTGCGGTCGCGGAAGGCGTACTGGCCGGCCTTTTCGACGGCCTGCTTGGCAGTGCGGATGGTGTTCTTGCGGCGGCCGTAATAGCCCTTGGCAGCCTTGAAGACTTTCTTGTGCTTGGCGTGAGAGGTCACACCGCGTTTGACGCGAGACATGACTGAAATCCTTGAGATCTAGAAGAAGTGACGGGGCGCCGCGCGGGGCGCGGCCGGGTTCAAGCAGATGAGCGCGATCAGGCGTTCGGCAAGAAGTACTTCTTGACGTTGTCGCCGTCGGTCTTGAACAGCACGCGGGTGCCGCGGAGCTGACGGATCTGCTTCTTCGTCCGCTTGATCATGCCGTGGCGCTTGCCGCGCTGAGCGTGCATGACTTTGCCAGTGGCAGTCACCTTGAAGCGCTTTTTAGCGCCCGACTTGGTCTTCAACTTGGGCATTTAGCTCTCCTGTCGCCCAACACGAATATCGCCCAAAGAGGCGTTCGGCCGGCTAAAATGCTCGTTAGAGCGTTGAAAGTGCTATGGTTTTTTCCGAATTGAAAGAACCTGCACTGAACGTCGCCACGGCAGCCCTTGATCAGCCGGGCGGCGAAGGCCCGGCTTATGACAGAGGATCGGCCATTTTGCAACGTCTTGCGGCCGGGAACCGGCGCCATCCGGGCTACGAAAAGAAACGGCCCGCCAGAGGTTCTGACGGGCTGTCCCATTCTCAACAAAGCGACGAATTCGAATTAGCGCGGCGCCAGCACCATCACGACCTGGCGGCCTTCGAACCTCGCGTCCTGCTCGACTTTGGCGAACTCGGCAACGTCGGCCTTCACCTTGTCCAGGAGCTTGGTGCCGATCTCCTGGTGCGCCATCTCACGACCGCGGTAGCGCAAGGTGATCTTGACCTTGTCGCCTTCCTCGAAGAAGCGCTGCATCGCGCGCATCTTCACGTCATAGTCGTGATCGTCGATCATCGGGCGGAGCTTGATCTCCTTGATCTCGACGACCTTCTGCTTCTTGCGAGCTTCGGCGGCCTTCTTCTGCGCGGAATATTTGTACTTGCCGTAGTCCATGATCTTGCAGACCGGAGGACTGACATTCGGCGAAATCTCGACGAGGTCCATGCCGGCGTCCATGGCCATCTTGATGGCCACCATGGTTTCGACGGTGCCCTGGTTGACACCATCGGCATCGATCAGCTGGATCTGCGCGTTGCGAATCTCATCATTGGTGCGCGGCCCGTCTTTTGCGACTGTGGGCGGGGCTCTATTGGGACGGCGAATGGGTAACTCTCCAAAGTTGTGAAAGGGAAGGCGGATATTTTGAAGCAAGACGCTGCGACGGGCAAGCGAACTCGCTCTTTTACGCGGCAAAACCGTCAATTGCGAGGCATTTTAGCCACGCCGGGCACATATAGCCGGCACATCTGCTCTGCAAGGCGGGCCTGTCGCCGTTGACCGGTGCCGCGCGACGATTGAAAAGCAGATCTCTGACATGCGAGTGACCGAACCATGAGCCAAACCACCGCATCCGAGCAGGAACCCGCCTTCATCGAGGTCGGCGAGGGCCGCGGAGCACGCCGGATCGCAGTGCGCGCCCGTCCGGGCGGCGGCCCCGGCAGCGCAAGTGGCGCGCCCGGCCTGGTCTGGCTCGGCGGCTTCAAGTCCGACATGACCGGCACCAAGGCGATCGCGCTCGATGCATGGGCCGCCGAGCATGGCCGCAGCTGCGTCAGGTTCGACTATTCCGGTCACGGCGAGTCCAGCGGCGAGTTCGCCGACGGCACCATCGGCCGCTGGCTCGAGGAGAGCGTCGCGGTGTTCTCGCAGTTCTGCCGCGGGCCGCAGGTCGTGATCGGGTCCTCGATGGGCGGTTGGATGGCGCTGCTGTTGGCGCGCGAGATCATGCGTCGCGGGAACGCGAAGGCGCAGCTCGCCGGCCTCGTGCTGATCGCGCCGGCGCCCGACTTCACCGAGGAATTGATGTGGAAGGGTTTTTCGCCGGAGATCCGCGCCGAGATCGAGACCAAGGGCGTGTGGCTCAGGCCATCCGAATATGGCGACGGCTCGCCAAATCCGATCACCCGCAATCTGATCGAGGAAGGCCGCAACCACTTGCTGCTCGGCAGCAAGATCGACGTCGGCTGCCCGGTGCGCATCCTGCAGGGCGCGCAGGATCACGACGTGCCGTGGAAGCACGCGTTTGCGCTGGTGCATCGGCTGCCGGCCGAGGACGTGGTGCTGACCATGATCCAGGACGGCGATCACCGCCTGTCGCGTCCGCAGGACATCGCGCGGATCATCGCCGCGGTGGCGGAGATCGGTTAAGCTCCCTGCACAGGGAGAAGCCAATGAATACGACGACAATGCTGCGCGCGTTCTGCGACGCGGTCGAACAGCGCGACGGCAAGGCCTTCGCAAGTCTCTTCACCGAGGACGGCGTCTATCACGACGTGTTCTACGGCGCGTTCGAGGGTCACGCCAAAATCGCCGAGATGATCGACGACTGGTTCTACCGGACCGCGACCGATTTCCGCTGGGTGATGCACGATCCCGTCAGCGACGGCGCGACGCTCTACGCGCGCTACACGTTCAGCTACCGCTCGACCTTGCCGGAAGCCAAGGGGGCGCGCGCGATGTTCGAGGGCGTCGCGATCATGCGGCTGCGCGATGGCAAGATCACGGAGTACCACGAGGTCGCCAATACCGCGCCGGCCTTCGTCGATCTCAACTTCGCGCCGGAGCGGATCGCCAAGATCGTCGGGAAGCAGGGCGCCGCGCTGCGGGCGCGGCCGGAGATGAAGCGGCATTTGGCTTGAGCTAAGCCGCAGTCTCTTCATCGTCATTCCGGGCTCGCGCCAAGAGGCGCGCCCCGGAATGACGACGGTGAAGAGGGCCTACGGCGGCGGCGGATTGCTCATCGGCTTGCGCTGGGCGAGCGCCGCCACAGTGGACGTGCCGATTGGGCCCTGCTCGTCATAGAGCCAGCATTCACCGATCGCGATGCCGTCGCTGGCGTGATGGTTGACGACCTCGAAGCCGATCCAGTTGCTCACCGGCAAGCGGTGCAGATAGATCGTGACGTCGCTGTTGATGTAGCCGAGGCCCTGGTCGCCTGCGTTGGCGAAGGGGCTGGCGAAATCCGCGCCGGTCGCGACATGGACGAACGGCGTCATCTTCACGCCCCCGACGAGCTCGCGGACTTCGCTCATCCAGAGCCTGCGCGCGCCGAGCGAGCCCATGTGGCCGACAATCGGCCGCGTCTCCCATTTGCCGTTCATGCCGAGCCTCGGATCGGCCGGCTTCGGAATGTCCGCGGGTGCCGGCACCTGCCAGTTCGGCGGCGACCACACATTGCCGGGCGCATTTTCCGTCCTGCGCAACAACTGGCAGGAGGCGCGCGCCATGCTGGTGCCGCCGGAGACGAACTCGGCCTCGATCACCTTGATGCGGAGCCCATCGCGCACGACCTTCGTCGTCACCTCGACCGGCGTCGTGATGTTGGGCAGCCGAAACATGTCGACCGTGAGCCGTGCCGGGACGAAATCGTCGGAGCCGTGGCGCTCCTCGATGACGAAGCCGAGCAGGCCGATCACGACGCGGCCGTGCATCGATTCCGGGCTCCACGGACCGTTCGCAACTGACGTCGGCATGAAGCCGTCGCCGTGTCTGGTGAAGAAGGGCTGGTTTGTCATGGCCCGCGACCATGACGGGAACGGCGCGATGAAATCAAGAGGTGGCTGCGGCACGCCACTCCTGCTGCACGCTGATATCAGGCTCGCCGCCGGCGCGTGACGCCAGTGCCGCAAACGCGTCGCGGGCGAGCAGTTGGGACAGCGCCCACACTGCCGCGCCGCGCACCAGCGGGCTTGCATCGTCGAGCAGGCGCAGCGCTTCGGCGGCGAGGTTGGCATCGCCGGAATTGCCGATCGCGATCAGCACATTGCGGATGAAGCGGTCGCGGCCGATGCGCTTGACCGGCGATTTCGTGAACAGCGCGCGAAACGCGGCATCGTCGAGCCGCGCGAGATCGGCGAGCGCGGGTGCGCGCAACGCATCGCGTGCCGCAAGCGTCTGTTCGCGGCCGGCCTCGGCAAACTTGTTCCACGGACACACCGCGAGGCAATCGTCGCAGCCATAGATGCGGTTGCTGATGGCCTTGCGGAATTCGTGCGGGATCGGACCTTTGTTTTCGATCGTCAGGTACGAGATGCAGCGCCGCGCATCGAGCTTGTAGGGTGCAGGAAATGCCGCGGTCGGACAGATGTCCTGGCAGGCGCGGCAGCTGCCGCAGTGATCCGCTTCGCCCTCGTCGCGCGGCAACTCGGTCGCGGAATAGATCGCGCCGAGAAACAGCCACGAGCCGAACTCGCGCGACACGAGATTAGTGTGCTTGCCCTGCCAGCCGATGCCGGCGGCTTGTGCCAGCGGCTTCTCCATCACAGCGGCGGTGTCGACGAACACCTTCACCTCGTCGCCGGTCGCAGCGGCGAGCCAGCGCGCGAGCGTCTTCAGCCGCTTCTTGATCACGTCGTGGTAGTCGTCGCCCTGTGCATAGACCGAGATCGCGCCATGCGACCGGCGCGCGAGAATATCCAGCGGATTATCGTCTGGCCCGTAATTGACGCCGAGCATGATGATCGAGCGCACGCCGCCCCACAGCACGCGCGGGTCGGTGCGCCGCTCCGGATTGGCCGCGAGCCAGTCCATCTCGCCATGGCCGCCGGAGCCGAGGAATTCCAAAAAATATTGTCCGGCTTCGCGCGTCGCATCAGGATCGGTGAAGCCGAGGGCATCGAAGCCGAGCGCGCGCGCCTCGCGCCCGAGCGCCGCCTTGAGATCGGACGGAGAGAGCCGGACCGCCTGGTTCAGAAGTCGAGGTCCACATAGGTGCGCGACGCCGGCACCCCCGCCAGCCATTCGCTGAGCAGCGGGCGGAACGACGGGCGGGATTTCACCCGCGCGTACCACGCCTTTGCCGCGTCGTCCTCGCTCCATGGCACGTCGCCCAGATAGTCGATCGCCGAGAGATGCGCCGCGGCGGCGAGGTCCGCGTAGGTGAGGCGGTCGCCGGCGAGATAGTTCCGCGTCTTCGCCAGCCAGCCGATATAGCTCAGATGATAGCGCACATTGACCTTGGCGGCGCGCATGATGTCGGGGGCCGGCGGGCCGCCGCCATTGTCCTCGCTCATGAAGCGCTTGTAGATCCGCTCGGTCACCAGCGGGTTGGAGGCTTCCTCGAAGAATTTCTCGTTGAACCACGCCATCAGCCGGCGCACCTCGACACGCTCGGCCGTCGAGGTCGGCAGCAGCCGCCGCTCGCCGGCATCGAGGCCATGCGTCTCGTCGACATATTCGGCGATGATGGGTGCACCCGGGATCGGCGGAAAACCCTCGGCGATCAGGACCGGCGTGTTTGCCGCCGGATTGAGCGCCAGGAACGCCTCGCGCCGCTCCCAGACCCGTTCCTCCACCAGGCGCAGATCGAGGCCATACTCGCCGAGCACGAGGCGAATGAAGCGCGAATGCGGACAGAACGGATGGTGATACAGCGTATACATGAAGCCCTTGGTAGTGTCGTGGCGCTTAAGAAACCATCAACCTGTGTGACCTGACCTGTGAATTGGGCGGACCAGTTCCGCTCGTCTCTATGTCGCGTCGGCGCGCAAACCGGTAGCCACCCCCGCAGATGGTGCGGGTCACAAAAACGCTATAGCCCAGCAAATCGGCCGGGTAACCCATTGTTTGACGATTCTTTGCGATTGCGGCCTATGTGCGAATAAGCGAGAAGAATTCGGTTTTCCACACAGGGCAGATCAGATCATGATGACGGATATGCTGCGGGCGGTGATTCTCGGCATCGTCGAGGGCGTCACAGAGTTCCTGCCGGTTTCTTCGACAGGCCACCTGCTGCTCGCGGAACGCTTCTTCAATCTCGGCGAAGGCAATTTCTGGAAGAGCTTCGCGATCCTGATTCAGCTCGGTGCGATCCTCGCGATCCTCGTGCTCTACTTCAGCAGATTGTGGCGCGTCGCGCTCGGCATGTTCTCCAATCCCGACGACCGCCGCTTCGTGATCGGCGTGCTGGTGGCGTTCCTGCCCGCCGTCGTGATCGGCCTGCTCGCCGGCAAATACATCAAGGAATTCCTGTTCAATCCGTGGGTGGTCTGCTTCACGCTGATCGTCGGCGGCGCCGTCCTGCTCTGGGTCGATCAGCTCGATCTCAAAGTGTACGAAGACGATGCGACCCGGTTCCCGCTGCTGATGTATTTCTGGATCGGCGTCGCGCAGTGCCTGGCGATGATCCCCGGCGTGTCGCGCTCCGGTGCCAGCATCGTCGCTGCGATGCTGCTCGGCGCCGACAAGCGCTCGGCGGCGGAGTTCTCGTTCTTCCTCGCGATCCCGACCATGGTCGGCGCGTTCGCCTATGATTTCTACAAGAACCGCGCTGACTTCACCTCGGACAATCTCAGCGTCATCGCGGTCGGCTTCGTGGTGTCGTTCATCACCGCGATGATCGTGGTGCGGGCATTCCTCAACTTCGTCACCCGCCGCGGTTTCACCTTCTTTGCCTGGTGGCGCGTGATTGTCGGCACGCTCGGCCTGATTGCGCTGGCGATGGGAAAATAAGGCCACAGACGCCGTCCCTCACCGTCATTCTGAGGAGCCGCGGAGCGGCGCCTCGAAGGATGCACGGCCCAGCTCTCGGCCGATTCATCCTTCGAGGCTCGCTGCGCTCGCACCTCAGGATGACGGGGATAGAGTTGCGTTGCACGGGCGTTGCGGCCCGCACCGCTAGCTGGACGCTTCGCTTCGCCGGGACGACAAGCGGAGAGAGCGGCCTACGCGCTCTTCTTCTGGAACTGCCCGCTCGCGCGGAAGCGCCAGAGATATTGCGGGGCGATCGCTTCCATCGAATCGGGCGTGATGCCGAGGCCCGCGAAAGTGAGACCGGCGGCCTTGGCGGCGTCGGAGACCACATTGTCCGCGCGTAGCATCGCGACCTGGTCCGGGGTCAGCGTGAACGGCCCCGGCGCGAATTGCAGGACATACGACTGCAGCTTGGCGAGGCCAAACGGCAGCGGCGCCAGCATGCGATCGCGCTGGGTGATCTGGAGGATGATCTGCATCACCTCGCGCATGGTCAGCACTTCCGGGCCGCCGAGCTCGTAGGTCGCGCCTGCCTTCGCCTTGCCGTCCACGGCATCGGCCACAGCGTCCGCGACGTCGGCGACATAGGCCGGCTGCACCTTGTTGACGCCACCGCCGACCAGCGGCAGCACCGGCGACATCCGCGCCAGCGCCGCAAAGCGGTTGGTGAACTGATCCTCGGGCCCGAACAGCAGCGACGGCCGCATGATGGTGGCCTGCGGCAGGGCCGCCTGCACCGCCTGCTCGCCTTCCGCCTTGGCGCGGTAATAACCCGACAGCGAATCCTTATCGGCCCCGATCGCCGAGACATGGACCATCTGGGCGCCATTCGCGGCTGCCGCCTTGGCGATGGTCTCGGCGCCCTTCACCTGCACGGCGTCAAAGCTCTGCCCGCCGCCTTCGGCCAGGATGCCGACCAGGTTGATGGCGATATGCGAATCACGCATCGCCGCCTCGACCGAGGCCGGGTAGCGGACATTGGCCTGGACCGCGTGAATCTGCCCGACGCGGCCGAGCGGCTGCAGATGGCCGGCCAGTTCAGGCCGCCGCACCGCGACTCGCACGCGGTAATCGCGCTTGCAGAGTGCCCGGACCACGTTCCGCCCCAGAAATCCGGATCCGCCGAATACCGTGACGAGCGTTTCCAGGTTCGATGCCATGAGGTCCATTCCTGCCGGATTCGAGAGCGATTGGGCGTATTTACAGCCTCTCGCGATACGCCATCAGCCCAATCCTGTACAGGCTAATTGAATTTCCAATCGCGAATTTGACAAGCGCGTAACCGATCCTTACTAAGCCGCTCCACATGCCCAGGTGGCGGAATTGGTAGACGCGCTGGCTTCAGGTGCCAGTGGCTTAACGGCCGTGAAGGTTCGAGTCCTTTCCTGGGCACCACCCCTTTTTAAGCGATTGAAATCGCTCACATGCCGCGGATTTGGGCCGCGGCTCGATCGCCGGTGGGGCGGTCCAGAGTTTCCAGCCATGCGCGGTTCGACTATGTAGCCTGCCCGGCGATTACCACCGTGCCATTTGAGCGTTGTGAGCAAGCAGTGGTTAGCTGTTGGGCCGAAGCACGTCGAAGACGCGCGCCATTCCGTAGATCATCAGTGACCAAAGCACAGGCTGACCGCGAGAAGCAGTGGCCGGTTCAGACGTGGCTTGTCCCGAAAATTCGACCTAGCGGAACTCGCCAAATTGTACTATGTTTCGGTAAACTATATCATAGGATGACTATGGGCCCCTTTGCCGCATCCGTGCTGGCGACAGCATTAGCCATAGCCGGACTTTCATCGTCCGTTGCAGCTCAGCCTCTCGAGGATCACGTACGGGTGACGCTGGTGGGTACTGGCGGCCCTGAGATCAATCCAACTCGATACGGATATTCGACGCTCATCGAAGCTGGCGGACAACGCCTGCTTTTCGATGCCGGAAGAGGTGTCGTGCAAAGGCTCTACGAGTCTCGCGTCAATCCCCGCGACGTCACGAAGATCTTCCTGACGCATCTCCACAACGATCATATTGAGGGATTGCCGACGTTATGGATCACGCCATGGTTTCTTCTCGCGCGCGACAAGCCGCTGGAAGTTTGGGGGCCGCCGGGCACGATGAAAATGATCGCCGGGATGCGTGCAATGTTCAGCGATGTTGAGAAACGGGGAGGCGTCAATGGCTTCAACAAAATCGAATACATGGATGTGAAAACGACTGAGATCAAAGACGGACCGGTTTACGACTACGGCGGACTGAAAGTCAGTGCCTTTAAAGTGTCGCACGGAGACGGTGATCCGGCGGTCGGTTACAAGATTGAGTATGGCAAACGCGTCGTCGTTCTGTCGGGAGACACGGTCTACAGTCCCAATGTCGTGGCTGCGGCAAAAGGTGCCGATCTGTTAGTCCACAATGTTGTTGGATTCAGCGATGCCTGGGTGGCGCGTCCAGGAGCCGAAAAGCACCGAGCTGCGGTCGCGTCGAAACTCGCATCACCTGAACAGGTGGCCCGTGCATTCTCCGAATCGAAGCCGCGCCTCGCCGTCATTTCACATATTGTGAAAAAGGATCTCTCGGGCAAGGCGGGTGACGAGGTCATCGTGAAGCAGATCCGCCAGGACGGCTACACCGGACCGATGCTAATGGGGGAAGATCGAACCGTCATCGACATCGACGACAAAGATATCAAGGTTATTCCGCCCCGTCCGACCGAAAACCTCCCAGACCTCGACAACAAGAACGTCAAGCTGGATGAAATTCCTTAGACGGTACGACGAAAGCGCCGGCTCGCGATCTCGCTCGCGGGACAGCTTGCACTGATTCATCAGTGTCAAGCGTGACCATGCACGCTGGATGTCATGATAGCGGGTCGCGATCGTTCGCTCATTTTCCAACCCTTAGACGAGACGGACGCAACCTCGTTCGATCCAAATCGAGTGCATATAGCTCGGTTTCTCGACCGCCTCGCCGACTTCGAGCTCGACCAAATGCCCGCTGAGACCGGCAACCGGAAAAATGTCGGTCGAGACACCTCGTGAATAGTGCCCGCGTCGCGTCATCCGGCAGCACTTTCGGAATCGCCACGACTTCGACTCTGTCTCCGATTTTCATTCCAAAGTCTCACACCACCCGCCGGCCCGCCCGCCGGGCGATCGGCCGCTGCACAAAATACATCGCGATCATCGAGATCATCGAGCTCGCTATGACGACGTAGCCGATCCGGTCGAAATGCAGCAGCGAGCCGTCCGCATTCTCGGCGACGATCGCGGCGGCAGCCACCGAGCCCAAGCCGCCTGACAATTGCTGCACCGATGCGCTGATGGCGCTGAACGAGCCGCGCTGGCTGGCGTCGGGGATGGCCGACATCAGCGCCTGCGACGGGATCATGCGCGAGAAGATGCCGACGAACATCAGCACATTGACGATGATCGCGGTCAGCAGCGAGACGTGGCCGAGATGGGTGTAGATCAGCACCATGATGGCCGACACCACGCAGCCGAAGATGAAGGTCGGATATTTGCCGAACGCATCGCTGGCGCGGCCGACCAGCGGCCCCATCAGGATGCTGAACAGGCCGGAGACCAGATAGATCGTCGGCAGATGAACGATGTCGATGCCGAGATTGTGCACCGTGAAGGCGCTGCCGAACGGCATCAGCATGAAGCCGCCGGTCGCCAGCAGCGTCGTCACCAGGAAGGCCAGCGTGTAGCGCGGCTGCGCGACGGTCGAGATCAGATGCTGGAACGGATTGCGGTCATGCTGCAGCTTGAGGTGCCCGTCGACCGGCTCCATGAGAAGCGCGATGGTGGCAATCGCCGCGATCGAGAGGCCGACGATGGCGACGAAGCAGATGTGCCAGTTCCAGTGATTGGCGAGGAAAAGTCCGGCGGGCACGCCGAGCACCTGGCTCGCGGCGAATGCGGTCTGGATGAAGCCCATCACCCGGCCGCGCAGATGCAGCGGAAACAGGTCGGTGACGATGGCGAGCACGACGGAGCCGATCACACCGCCGAACAGGCCGGTGACGATGCGGCCGAGCAGCAGCACGTGGAAATTCTGCGCCAGTGCGCACAGCACGGTGCCGAGCGTGAAGCCGACATAGAAGAACAGCAGAAGCCGCTTGCGGTCGAAGCGATCGGCAAAGCCGGCGGCGAGGATGCCGGAAGTGCCGGCCGCGAAGGCGTAGGCCGAGACCGCGACGCCGAACTGCCCGGCTGTGATGTTGAGCGACGGCATCAGGATGGCGCCAAGCGGCGACATGATGATGAAGTCGAGGATCAGGGTGAATTGCGTGAATGCAAGCAGCGCGATCAGGAGCGCTTGATAACGCGAGAAGCCGCGTTCCTGCGGTTCGTCGATCGGCGCGGCAATGGTCTGTTCCGACATGAGGCTCATTTCACTGAAGGGTAAGTCCGGGCTGGCAACAAATAGGGAGCGCCTGGTCCGATTTCACGGGGCTGCAGATCACAAGTTCCAGCGGAATCGGCTCGGTCAGCGGCCAATCGCGCGAGCCAATCTGTGCCCGGACGGCTTCGCGAGAGGTGAAGCGCGCACCGGGTTGTGGCCGGGGAGGCCTGCAACGCGGGCGCTCTGTACATCACGGACATGAAAGCGTATGCACGCAAAGGATGTGAATCGAAGCAATGCAGCTAAAGGTTCCGTCTGTGGCGATCCAGCAACAGATCGTCACAAATCGTCTCAAGCTTGAACGGAGCGGATCAGCCGACGCTGAGAGCGGGGCAGGGGGCCACGGGTGGCGTGAGGCCGGGGGTCGGGTTCGCGCCGAGGTTGGAGAAGGGCATGGTGTCATCGCGGCTCGCGACGATCCTGTCGTGCACTTTGGGTGGCGGCTATCTTCTATCGGTCTCGCAGGCGTCTGCTGCCTGCGACAGTCTCGCACCAGTGAGCGGTCAGACGGTGACCTGCTCGACCGCCGCGCCAAATCCCTCGCCCGCAGGTGTGCAGGCTGCAGCCGGCAGCTCGAACGTCACCGTGAACGTGCTGCCGGGCGCCGGTATCACGCCGGGCGCTGGCGCAACCGCGATCGGCCTTGTCTCCCGCAGTACCGCCACCAACAACGGCACGCTGACCGTCAGCGGCGGCGGCACGGGAATCTTCGGCAGCGGCGACGGCAACGTCTTCACCAACGGTACGTCGGGCCTGATCACGACCACAGGCGCCGGCAGCAATGCGATCGCCGCCAGCAGCAGCGGCAACACGCTGATCAACAACGGCACGATCACGACGCAGAACGGCACTTCGCGCGGGCTTGCCATCATTGGCCTGACGCCGAACGGCAGCAACACGCTGATCAATACCGGGACCATCACGACTCAGGGACCGCAATCGTATGGCCTCTACGTCCAGACCGGCGACAACAACACATTCGTGAACAGCGGAACGATCACGACCTCCGGCGCGCAGGCTCGCGCGATCTTCTCTGCCGGACAGTTCGCCAACATCACCAATACCGGCACCTTGCTGACGACCGGCAGCACGCTGGCCGGGGTGGCGAACAACACCGTCTTTATGCAGGGCAACGCCAATGTGCTGACCAACAGCGGCACCATCGAAGCGCGCGGTGCCGGTTCCGATGCCGTGTTTTCCAACACCGCGGGATCATCCTTCACGGCGACGATCCAGAATCTCGCCGGCGGCAGGATCATCAGCCAGAATGGGCCCGCGATCCGCACGCTCAACGGCGCCACCACCATCGTCAATGCCGGCCTGATCGCCGGCAATAGCGGCATGGCGCTCGCGGGCGGCGGCGGTGCGGTGACCATGATCCTGCAGACCGGCTCGCAGATATCAGGCCTTGCCGATGGCGGCGGCGGCAACAACCAGGTGCGGCTGCAGGGCAGCGGCACGGTCGACAATGCGTTCGCGCGATTCCAGACGCTGACGATGGAAGGCTCTGACTGGACCTGGGCCGGCACCGGCACCTTCGCCAACACCTTCATCAACAGCGGCTCGCTGACCTTGCAAACCTCGCTCACCGGCAATGTCTCGATCGCTGCGGGTACCAGCCTGCTGGCCGGCAACGGCGCCAACCCGTCGATCACGTCGTTTCCGGGCGGGCCGCCGGTCACCGTCACCAACGCCGGCGTCATCAACCTCACCAATGGCGGCGCCACCGCAGCGAACAGCCTGACGATAGCGGGCAACTATGTCGGCAGCGGCGGCGGCCTTTTTCTGCGCAGCGTGCTCGGTGGCGACGGTTCGCCGTCGGATCGGCTCGTCATCTCCGGCGGCACTGCGTCGGGCTCGACCGCGGTGAACCTCAGCAATGCCGGCGGCGCCGGCGGGCTGACCACCTCTGATGGCATCATGGTGGTGCAAGCCGTCAACGGCGGCAGCACGGCGCCGGGTGCATTCGGCCTCTCAAGCGCCGTCGTTGCCGGCGCGCACGAATATCTGCTGTTTCGCGGCGGCGTCTCCGCGGGCAGCGGCGACAATTGGTACCTGCGCTCGCAGCTGTTGCCCGGCACATCGCCGCCTGCGCCACCGGCAGCGCTCGGCGGGGGCGTGACGCCATCAGGGCTGCCGGCAGAGGATCTGTCGTCGCTGACGCCGCCGCCGGCAGGCGCTGCGCCGGTCGAGCTCTACCGCGAGGAAGTCGCGGTCTATTCGGCGTTGCCGCAAGTCGCGCAGAAGCTCGGGCTCGCGACGCTCGGCACCTTCCATCAGCGCCAGGGCGATCAGGCCTTGCTGACGGGTGGCGGCGAACAGCCGGCGGCGTGGGCGCGCGCGTACGGCTCGCACAGCACGCAGAGCTGGGCCGGCACGGTCAGCCCCTCCTTCGACGGCACCATGGCGGGCGTGCAGGTCGGCGTCGACATCCTGCGCTTTGAGTCCGCTCCCGGGCATCATGATCGCGCGGGCTTGTTCTATGCGTATGGCTGGGCCAGCGGCAGCATCAACGGCTTCGCGCTCGGCATGAACAACGTCCGCACCGGCACGCTCTCGATCGACAGCCAGAATGTCGGCGGCTACTGGACCCATATCGGCCCCTCAGGCTGGTACGTCGACGCCGTGCTGATGGGCAGCTTCTATGGTGCAAGCCCGCGGTCGGATCGTCAGGTCGGCGCGCTCGTGTCGGGCACCGGCGTTGCGGCGTCGCTGGAAACCGGCGCGCCGCTACAGCTGAACCGCTTCCTCGCGATCGAGCCGCAGGCGCAGCTGATCTGGCAGCGCCAGTCGTTCGACAGCTTCAACGACATCTTCTCGAGCGTCGCGCCCGGCAGCGCCGATACGCTGACCGGCCGGCTCGGCGTGCGCGTTCCCGCGACCTTCATTGTCGGCACCGCCGAACTGCGCCCCTATCTCGAGGCCAATCTCTGGCACACCGCCGCGAACGACCGCAGCATCGCCTTCGCAACGACCGACTTGATCGGCGTGCAAAGCCGCGGCACCGCGGTCGAGATCGGCGCCGGCGTTACCGCGCAGCTCAATCGCACGATCAGCGCCTATGCCAGCGCGGGTTACACGACGTCGGTGGACAGCCTCCGTCGCGACGACATCACCGGCCGGTTCGGGCTGCGCGTCAGCTGGCAATAATGGTGCGCTTGCGTGGGCGCTCTGGAGTGCCCAAGCCATTGTCTCCGCTGCACAATGGCGCTAAACCCGGAACCATCTGTGCGTGCACAATGAGGTTCGCGTTGCCGGTGCTCCGCCCTTGATGGGCTCGGATACCGAGATGCAACAAGGCTTGATGCACGCTCGCCTGTCGGGGAATTGAACGATAGCTTGTCCCGAGAGCGATTCGACGAGGTTTTTGACAGCATGACCATCCGCCTGCATCGCGGCGACCTGCCCGATCTCACTCGCTACACCGATTCCGTTGCGATCGACACCGAGACCATGGGACTGCATCCGCATCGCGACCGGCTCTGCGTGGTGCAGATGTCGAACGGCGACGGCACCGCCGACGTGATCCAGATTCCGAAGGGACACACCGACTCGCCGAACCTGAAGGCGCTGCTCGCCAACCCTGCGATCACCAAGATCTTCCATTTCGCCCGGTTCGACGTCGCGGTGCTCTACAACACGTTCGGCGTGATGCCGGCGCCGGTGTATTGCACCAAGATCGCCTCGCGCCTGTCGCGCACCTATACCGACCGTCATGGCCTGAAGGATCTGGTGCGCGAGGTGCTGAACGTCGACTTGTCGAAGCAGCAGCAGTCGAGCGACTGGGGTGCGCAAAGCCTCACCGAAGCCCAGCTCGCCTATGCCGCCTCCGACGTGCTGCACCTGCATGCGCTGCGCGAAAAGTTGAATGTGATGCTGGCGCGCGAGGGACGCACTGATCTCGCCAAAGCCTGCTTCGATTTCCTGCCGACGCGCGCGAGACTCGATCTCGACGGCTGGGAGGCCGAGGACATCTTCGCCCATTCCTGATTTCGTCCGTTCCTGATGGGCGCCGAATTCGTCGCAGTGGGGCCGGTTCCGCCCCGTTTCGGCCAAACTGTTCACGCGTGGTCCGCCTTGAAGTCGGCTTGGGGGGCGCGACGCGAGGTCCGGGCTGCATATTGGGGCGGCTCCGGCTAGAATAGGGGCAATTTCGCGCCTCTGGAGCTCAGGTGAATTCGGTTCAGAATCCAGCCCAGCATCCCAGCTATGTCACGGGCCTCGAGGCGCGCTTTGCCGCCGCCGCGCGGCACAGCCGCATGGTGCGGATCCTGCGCATCGCCGTGCCTGCGGTGGTGGGGCTGTCGATGGCCTCGATCATCTTCGTCTCGGTCTACAATCCATTCCGCGAGATGATCCCCAAGCTGCCGGTCGAGATGGACAACCTCGTGGTGTCAGGCACCAAGATCACGATGGAATCGCCGCATATCGCCGGCTTCTCGGCCGACGGCCGACCCTATGAGATGTGGGCAAAGGCGGCGATCCAGGACGTCACCGATCCTGATCACGTCGAGCTGAAGACGATCCGCGCCAAGGTCGCGCAGCAGGATCAGTCGACGGTGACGATGGATGCGCGCACCGGCTTCTTCGACAACAAGAAGCAGCTGCTCGACCTGCGCCAGGATATCTTCCTGCAGTCGTCCACCGGCTATGAGGCCAAGCTGACGCAGGCCCTCGTCGACATCAACAAGGGCAACGTGTCGTCGGACGAGCATGTCGACGTCAAGCTGCTCCAAGGCACGCTGACTGCCGACCGCCTCAGGATCTACAACAGCGGCGAGCTCGTGCGGTTCGAAGGCAATGTCGTGATGAATCTGGACAAGCTCGGCGACAACAATCCGAGCCCGGCCGCCGAGCCCGCGCCACCTCCGCCGTCACCGAAGCCGCGCAAATCCGCCAACCCGAAATGAATTTGATGATGAAACGTTTTCCGCATGGCATCGCGATCGCGGCCTTTCTGCTTACCTTGTTCGCAGTCGGCGCCGCGTCCGCGCAGGGCTCGATGAGCGGCGTTCCCAACGCCATGCAGGGCTTTTCGCAGAACCGCGACCAGCCGATCCAGATCGAGGCCGCCTCGCTCGAAATGCGCGACAAGAAGAAGGAGGCGACCTTCGCCGGCAATGTGAAGGTCGTGCAGGGCGACACCACCATGACCTCGAAGGTACTGGTGGTGTTCTACGAGGATAAGTCGACCCAGACGCCGGCGCCTGCTCCGGCCGGCACCAAAGGCGTGGCCGCCAAGGGCGCTGCGCCGATACAGTCGGCAACGCCCGGCCCCGGCGGCGCGTCCTCGATCAAGCGGCTGGAGGCGAAGGGCAATGTCGTCGTCACCCAGAAGGATCAGGTCGTCACCGGCGAGACCGCGATCTTCGACACCAAGACCAATCTGATCACCATGCTCGGCGGCGGTGGCGGCCAGGTGGTGCTGACCCAATGCCAGAACGTGCTGCGCGGCGACCGCCTGCTGGTCGACATGACCACCGGCGTCTCGCGGGTGGAATCCGACAGCGGCAAGGTGCAGGGCCTGTTCATGCAGTCGCAGGGCGGACAGAACGGCAAGGGTGGCTGCGGCACGCCGGCGGCCCCCGGCACGGCCCCTGCAGCCCCGTCGCCGCTTCAACTGCTTCCGGGTAGCAAGTCGAAATAGGCTCCGCAAAGTAAGCTTCACGTAAGGTGAAGTAGAATCAATAAGTTAGATAATATTTTGCGACCGCGAGGTTGAAGCGCGCGGGGCGAGACTGTATCTACTCCAGCGGCCCGGCCGGACGATGTGCCTTTGAGGGGAGTTATGTCGGCCGGGACAGGGGCATCCATTCATTCAAGGCGCGGGTGATCGCGCTTTGCCGTGCAAATCGATCGGTCCGCAGGCAAGGTCGCGGGATCACCGTGAAAGGCTGAAGCGAAGCGGGGATGGTGGATTTTCTCGGCATGTTCCGGCGGCGCCCTGCGAAACGCAGTTCCGGATTTGCGCGTGCGCATGACGACATCACGGCGCTCGACGACCAGTTCGGCGAGATGCTGACGTCACCGGTGCGCGACGCGCCGCCGATGGCGCGTGCCGCTCCGGTTCCCGCCGTCGAGCTGCCGCGATCCCAGCCCGTCGCAGCGCCGGCCCCAGCGCGGGCGAGGCCAGCCAGGAACAGCGCCGCCTCTGCGCCGCAACTCATCAAGCGGCCGGGCTACCTGGCTGTGCACAGCGTGGAAAAGAGTTTTGGCAGCCGCCAGGTGGTGCGCGGCGTCAGCATCTATGTGCGCCGCGGCGAGGCGGTCGGCCTGCTCGGACCCAACGGCGCCGGCAAGACCACGGTGTTCTACATGATCACCGGCCTGATCAAGGCGGATCGTGGCGCGATCGAGCTCGACGGCCACGACGTCACCAAGCTGCCGATGTATCAGCGCGCGCGCCTCGGCATCGGCTATCTGCCGCAGGAAGCCTCGATCTTCCGCGGCCTGACGGTCGAGCAGAACATCCGCGCGGTGCTCGAGGTCGTCGAGCCCTCGAAGAAGAAGCGCGAGCACGAACTGGATTCGCTGCTCGACGAATTCAACATCACGCGGCTGCGCAAGAGCCCGTCGATCGCGCTGTCCGGCGGCGAGCGCCGCCGCGTCGAGATTGCGCGCGCGCTGGCGACGCGTCCCAATTACATGCTGCTCGACGAGCCGTTCGCCGGCATCGACCCGATCGCGGTCGGCGACATTCAGGACCTCGTCCGTCATCTGACCAATCGCGGCATCGGCGTGCTCATCACCGACCACAATGTCCGCGAGACGCTCGGCCTGACCGACCGTGCCTATATCGTCTATGCCGGCGAGATCTTGACTGAGGGAAGCCCGGAGGAGATCGTTAACGATCCCGATGTACGCAGGCTTTACCTTGGCGAGGAATTCCGCCTTTAGCCCAAATTTTGCATACGTCAAGCCGTGTACATCCCAAGCGGACTAAGATAAGCAAGAATCGAGCCAATTTTTGGAATCGATCTTGCCTCCATGGCACTGACGCAAAGACTAGAGTTCCGCCAGTCGCAGTCGCTGGTGATGACGCCGCAGCTGATGCAGGCGATCAAGCTGCTGCAACTGTCGAACCTGGATCTGTCGGCCTTTGTCGAGGAAGAGCTGGAGCGCAATCCGCTGCTCGATCGGGCCGCCGACGGGCCGGAACCGCCGGTGGCGGGCGAGCCGGCCATGGAGCGGCCGGACTACGGCGATTCCGACGGTTCCTCGAGCTATGGAGACGACGGCGACGCGTCCGACATGGCCGCAGGCTCGGGCGGCGAGGCTGCCTTTGAGCCGGGCCAGGAGGAATGGCTGAACCGCGACCTCGGCACCCGCGCCGAGATCGAGCAGACGCTCGATACCGGGCTCGACAACGTGTTCTCCGAGGAACCGGCCGAAGCCGCCGCGCGCGCTGCGCAGGACGCAGCTCCGTCGGTCTATACCGAATGGGGCGGTGGCGCCTCCAGCGACGACGAATACAATCTCGAAGCCTTCGTGGCCGCCGAGCTGACGCTTGCCGACCACCTCGCCGAACAGCTCGCGGTGGCGTTCTCGGCGCCGGCGCAGCGCATGATCGGGCAGTATCTGATCGACCTGGTCGACGACGCCGGCTACCTGCCGGCCGATCTCGGCCAGGCCGCCGAGCGGCTCGGTGCCTCGCAGCAGGCGGTCGACGAGGTCGTCGCGGTGTTGCAGAAGTTCGATCCGCCCGGCGTGTGCGCGCGAAACCTCAGCGAGTGCCTGGCGATCCAGCTGCGCGAGCTTGATCGCTACGATCCGGCGATGCAGGCTCTGGTCGAGCATCTCGATCTGCTCGCCAAGCGCGATATCGCGGCCTTGCGAAAGCTGTGCGGTGTCGACGACGAAGACATCACCGACATGATCGCGGAGATCCGCCGGCTCGATCCGAAGCCCGGGCTGAAATTCGGCGCCGCGCGGACGCAGACCATGGTGCCCGACGTCTATGTGCGTCCGGGCCCCGACGGCGGCTGGCATGTCGAGCTCAACAGCGACACTCTGCCGCGCGTCCTGGTCAACCAGACCTATTACTCTGAGCTGTCGAAGACGATCCGCAAGGACGGTGACAAGTCGTACTTCACCGATTGCCTGCAGAACGCGACCTGGCTGGTCCGCGCGCTCGATCAGCGCGCCCGAACCATCCTGAAGGTCGCAACCGAAATCGTCCGCCAGCAGGACGGATTCTTCACCTATGGCGTCGCGCACCTCCGGCCGCTCAATCTGAAGGCGGTGGCGGATGCGATCCAGATGCATGAATCGACCGTGTCGCGTGTCACCGCCAACAAATACATGGCGACCAATCGCGGCAGTTTTGAATTGAAGTATTTTTTCACCGCGTCGATCGCGTCCGCCGACGGCGGCGAGGCGCATTCGGCCGAAGCGGTGCGTCACCACATCAAGCAATTGATCGACGGCGAGGCGCCGTCGGCGATCCTGTCCGACGACACGATCGTGGAACGTTTGCGCGCTTCGGGCATTGATATTGCCCGCCGCACCGTCGCGAAGTACCGCGAGGCGATGCGGATACCATCCTCGGTGCAGCGCCGCCGTGACAAACAGAGCATGCTCGGTAATGCCCTTTCGGCTCCTGCCTCCTCGCCCGACCGCTCGCGCGATACAGCCCCCGTTTAGGTTACTTCTAGAGCATGACCCCGTCCGAGTACGGGCAGGTTCATGCGCTCGTTGCGTTCGCGTCAAATCGCGATAGTCTCAATCTTTCCTGGCGAAGCGTCGTCCAGCAAGGGAGGTGACCGGAAGCCCAGCAAACATCGTGCTCCTGCAAGAGTGATCGAGGCATCCAGCAATTGAGGCATCAAATGACCCTTCGAATCTCGGGAAAGAGCATCAGCATCGGCGAGGCGCTTCGTGCGCGCGTCAGCGAGCGCACTGACGAGGTCCTGCGAAAGTATTTTGATGGCAACTATTCCGGTCACATCACGCTGAGCAAGGATGGCTTCGGCTTCCGCACCGACTGCTCGCTGCATCTGGATTCCGGCATCACACTGGAAGCCGAATCCAACGCCGCCGACGCCTATGCCAGCGCGGACGCCGCGCTCTTGATGATCGAGAAGCGCCTGCGCCGCTACAAGAGCCGGCTCAAGGACCGCTCGGCCCGCAAGACCTACACCGCGAACGCTGCGTTTGCCGAATTGAACGGTGTCGGGCTCGACGCGCCGAGCTACGTCATCGAGGCGCCCGAGAACGAGGATGAGGTCACCGAATACAGCCCCGTGATCATTGCCGAGGCAACCACTGCGCTGAAGCGGCTGTCGGTCAGCGAAGCCGTCATGGAGCTCGATCTGACCGGCGCCTCCTGCCTGGTATTCCAGCATGGCGGCAGTGGCCGGTTGAACATCATATACCGCCGTACGGACGGCAATGTCGGCTGGGTCGATCCGCCGGCGGTGAGCCCCTGAGGATAGTTGGCCCATGGCATTGACGTCCGAAGCCAGCCCTGCTTATGGTCCGCCGCCTCCAGCAATAAGGGGGGCGGAACAGGGTTCGCAGGTGTTGGCACCGCCGATACGTTGGAGTAGAAGCCCTGCCAGTTGGACCCGGGCTAAGCCCGCATCCCACCTCAACTTCTTGACGCCGCCGCTGTAAAGCCTATTTCGCAACCTGACGGTTCATTCACCTCGGAACGCCCCAATGCCGATTACCGATTTGGTCGCACCCGAGGCGATACTTCCGGCTTTGAAAGTCATCAGCAAGAAGCAGGCGCTGCAGGAACTCGCGGCGCGCGCGTCTGCGCTGACCGGGCAGAACGAACGCGCCGTGTTTGAAGTGCTGCTGCAACGCGAGAAGCTCGGCACCACGGCGGTCGGCTATGGCGTCGCCATTCCGCACGGCAAGCTGCCCAAGCTGGAAAAGCTGTTCGGCTTCTTCGCCCGCCTCGAGCGCCCGATCGATTTCGAGGCGATGGATGGCCAGCCGGTCGATCTGATCTTCCTGCTGCTGGCACCGGAAGGTGCCGGCGCCGATCACCTCAAGGCGCTGGCGCGCATCGCTCGCCTGCTGCGCGACCAGGACGTCGCCAAGAAGCTGCGTGCCTCGCGCGACGCGCAGGCGATCTATTCGGTGCTCGCGCTGCCGCCGGCGAGCGCGGCGTAATCAACCGCATTCGCGAATTCGTTCGCGCAACTGACATCAGTGCGTAGTCAATACGTCACGCATTGACGCATACCGATGCGCAATCGTCGGGCTACGAAGCGTTTGCAATTCTCTCAGCAGATCGTCGGCAGCAGACGGCGGACTTCGTCGAGCAGATCGGGAACGGCCTTCTCGTCGCTGGCGAGGTGCCTGAGCAGCGCGCTCTGGAACAGGCCGTCGAACAGCGCGTAGAGCGCGGCCGGAGACGATGCCGGCTTCCTGTTGCCGAGCTCTGCGTAGCGCGTGGCGATGCGCCAGATCATCGCTTCCAGACTTTTGTCGATCTCGAGCACGTCCTTGCGAAACGCCGGCTCGAACATCGCCTGCGAGCGCAGATCGTACCAGAGCCGGTGCATGCGGGCTTCGTCCTGCAACGTCGCCGCGAGCTTGGCGAGGAAGCCTTCGGTCAATTCGTCGCGGCTTCGTGCCGTCGTTACCACCTCGTCGTAGCGCGTCACGCATTTCGCCTTGTAGTGACGGACGCAGCAGCAGATCAGATCGAGCTTGTCGCTGAAGTAGTAGTGAAACACGCCATGCGTGAACGCGGAGTTTTGCGCGATCTCGCGCAGGCTGGTGCGCGCGAAGCCGAGCTCGCCGAGCGTTTCCAGCGCGGCCTCCGCAAGTTCGATGCGCCGCGCGTTGAACTTCTCGTCGCGCAGCGTCTCGGCCGCCACCGCCACGCGTTGGGCCGCTCCTGTCGCTTGCCGCGCCATCTCGTGCCTTTCCTGTCTCTTCCCTCAAGCAAACTTATACCGCGCGAACCGCGGCGCACTCCACCTCTTCACAATCATCCTCTTTGACACTTGTCAAATTCAGGCTTGACAAGTGTCAAGTTACTGGACGAGGGTTGGCCCAATAATTTGGACAACCGTCAAGACGGCTGACCTAACGACATCAGGAGGAAATGCACTGCCCGGGCGCGCCTACGCTGCGCCCCGCCGACGCCGGCCGCCACCACCAATGCGCTGAGAATCTGCAGACCGCCGGCCCGTGCTGCCGCCGGCTGCGGCACCGATCAAAATCATCAAGCAAAGGGAGGACTACGTCATGAGTGGGAAGAGCCTTGAAGGCAGGAAAGCCCTGGTCACCGGCGGTGCCCGGGGAATTGGCGCAGCCATCGCGCAGGCGCTGGCGCGGTCCGGCGCCGCGGTCATGATCGGCGACATCCTTGACGATGCCGGCAAGGCAAGCGCCGCCGAGATCGCCAAGGCTGGCGTCAAGACCGGCTTCATCAAGCTCGACGTCACCGACGACGCGCAATGGGAGCGGGCCGCCGCTGCGACGGTCGAAACGCTGGGCGGCTACGACATCCTGATCAACAATGCCGGCATCGAGATCACCTCGCTGGTCGCCGACATCAAGGCCGAGGACGCGCGCCGCATGTGCGAGGTCAACATCGTCGGCACCGTGCTCGGCATGAAGCACGCCTTCCGCGCGATGCGGCCGGGCGGAGCCGCGGGCAAAGGCGGCGCGGTCGTCAACATCGCCTCGGTCGCGGCGACGATCGCCTTTCCGAGCATCGCGGTCTATTCCGGCACCAAGTCCGCAGTCGATCGCATGACGCGGGTCGGCGCGATGGAAGCCGGCAAGCTCGGCTATGGGGTGCGGGTCAACTGCATCTATCCCGGCCTGATCCCGACCGACATGGGCCTCCAGCTCGCCAATGACATCGTGAAGATCGGTCTCGCGCCCGACGTCAATGCCGCCGTCGGCTCGGTGGTGGAGCAGACGCCGCTCGGCAAGCTCGCCGAGGTCTCCGACATCGCCGACGCCGCGGTGTTCCTGTGCTCGAACGAGGCCCGCTTCATCACCGGCATCGGTCTGCCGGTCGATGGCGGCATGGGCATGTAGCAACAAAGCCGACAACACACATTTCGGAGGATCGCAATGAGCGAGAAGAAACCCGTCATCGTCTATGGCGCGTCCGGCTACACCGGCCGGCTGGTCTGCGAATATCTGCGCGAGTACAACATCCCCTTCATCGCCGCCGGCCGCAGCGGCGAGAAGCTCAACGCCGCGATGAAGTCGAACGTGGCCGGCATCGAGACCGCCGACTACGAGGTGGTGACGGTGCCGCACACCGCGGCCGCGCTGACCGAATTGTTCAAAGGCGCCTCGGTGGTGCTCAACACCGTGGGTCCGTTCGCCAAATTCGGCACCGAGGTGGTGCAGGCCTGTCTGGCTGCCAAGTGCCACTACACCGACACGACAGGCGAACAGGACTGGCTGATCACGCTCGAGCAGGAGTTTGGCACCAAGTTCGCCAATGCCGGCCTGCTGCTCGCGCCGGGCATCGCGCAGATGTACACCACCGGCGAGATCGCCGCGCAGCTGTGTCTGGAAACGCCCGGCCTCGACACGCTCGATATCGCCGTGTTCTGGGGTGGCAGCCCGACCATCGCCTCGACGCAGACCATCCTGGTCAACGCCGCGATGGCCAAGGCCTACTATTTGGAGCAGAACAAATACGTCGAGCATCAGCCCGATGCCGGCCTCTACAACCTCGCCATCCCCGGCCAGCACGAGCTGGCGCTGGCGCTGCCCTGGGGCGGCACCTCGCACCCGGTGTGGTTCAAGCGCGATCCGCGCGTCGCCAATGTCAAGGTGCTGGGCGGCGTGTTCAACCGCGCGCTGATGCTGGGCGTGCCGCAGATCGTTGCCGCCGCGCTGGAGGCGACCAAGGACATGAAGCCCGACGAGCGCTACGCCGCGCTGGCGCAGACCGCGGCCGGTGTGATGAACACCATGCCGCCGCGCGAGAACCCGCGCGTCAACAAGTCGATGGATTCGGTGTACGCCTCCGGCCCGCTGGGGCGCACTCACTGCGTCATCTACGGCAACAGCAACTACAAGCAGACCGGCCTGATGCAGGCCTTTGCCGCGGCGTATTTGCTGCAGCAGCCGCCCAAGCGCGTGGGCTTCGCCTCCGGCTGCCAGGCGTTCGGCCATCACGAGCTGCTCGGGCAATTGCGCAGCTTCGGCCTGGTCGGCAAGCCGGTCCTGACCGTGCACGATTAAGCTTGAGCCCCGATCGGATCGGGGCTCAACACGCCGCTCCCTGAAGCGTTTTCGTCAATCGGACCGGTATCCGATTTGCTCGAAAACGCCGCCTCCGCGGGTGACGCAGTCGCGCGTCACCCGCCCCTCGCGCGAGATCTGCCATGCGCTTCATCGATTATCTCGACAAGGGTGCCTCGCTCGGCGCCGATGCGCCGTGCCTCACGATGGACGGCCGCGACCTCAGCTATGGCGACGTACAGCGGCTGAGCTACCGGGTCGCGCGCGGGCTCGAGCGATCGGGCGTCGCACCCGGTGAGAAGGTCGCGATCCTGTCCGGCAACGATCCACTCGCCTTCGCCTGTGTGTTCGGCATCTCGCGCGCGGCCGCGGTGTGGTGCCCGATCAATCCGCGCAACGAGGCGACCGAGAACAAGTTCATCCTCGACCAGTTCGATTGCAGCCTGCTGCTGTTTCATTCGAGCTTCGCGCCGATGGTCGAAGCCGTGCGGCAGGATCTGCCCAAGCTGCGCGCGCTGGTCTGCCTCGATACTGAATTGCCGTTCGCGCCGTCGTTCGAGCGCTGGCTCGGCGGGCTCACTGATGATGTCTATCAGCGCGACACGATCGACGATCTCGCGATGATCCCGGGCACCGGCGGCACCACCGGCAAGCCCAAGGGCGTGATGCTCTCCGGGCGCAACATCGAGGCGATGACGGCGCTGACCTTGATGGGCTACCCGTTCAAGGGTCGTCCGATCTATCTCGCGCTGGCGCCGCTGACCCATGCCGCCGGCGTGCTTTGTTTTCCGATCATGACGTTGGGCGGCCGCGTCGTGATCATGCACCACCCTGACATCGGCGAATTCCTCGCGCTGATCGCGCGCTATCGCGTCACGCATACGTTCCTGCCGCCGACCGTGATCTACATGCTGCTCGATCATCCCGGGCTCGATGCAGCCGATCGAAGCTCGCTGCAATGCTTCTGGTATGGCGCAGCACCGATCTCGGCGATGCGGCTCGCCGAGGCCCTGAAGCGGATCGGGCCGATGGCGCAGCTGTTCGGCCAGACCGAGGCGCCGATGATGATCTCGATGATGGCACCCGCCGATCACTACAATGCGGACGGCAGCATCGCGATGGAGCGCCTTGCCTCCGCGGGGCGGATCGGCCCGCTGGTGCAGGCCGGCATCATGGATGGCGACGGCAAGCTGTTGCCCGCCGGATCGCGCGGCGAGATCGTGGTGTGTGGTTCGCTTGTCATGGAAGGCTACTACAAGAACCCGGAGGCCACGCGCGAAGCCTCGGCGCATGGCTGGCACCACACCGGCGATATCGGCTACATCGACGGCGATGGCTACCTCTACATCGTCGACCGCGCCAAGGACATGATCATCACCGGCGGCTTCAACGTCTATTCGATCGAGGTCGAGAACGCGTTGCGTGCCCACGAGGCGGTGCAGGACTGTGCCGTCATCGGGCTGCCCGACGACAAATGGGGCGAGCGCATCGTCGCGGTGGTGCAGCCGCGCGCCGGCCAATCCGTCGACGCGACGGCGCTGGCTGCGTTCGTCAAGCAGCAGATCGGCAGCATCAAGACGCCGAAGCAGATCGAGGTCTGGGACGATCTTCCGCGGTCCAAGGTCGGCAAGGTGCTCAAGCCGGACATCCGCGCGCGTCTGGCGGAGCGTTCGAGCAGCTAGGGCAGCGCTTGATGTCGATGCTGTCGACCAGACGCTGTTGCCGCACCGGGTTTTAAACGCTCGCTATTCGCCGGCCTTGAGCGTAGAGTCGCGTCATCACCGCCTATCCACGGCATCCACCGGTGACTGAGGGTAACGTAGGGCTCCCGCCAACAGATGAGGAGCATACGTGTCTGGATTTCGTCTGGCCGATTGGATCGTGCCGCCGGTGATCGTTCCCCTGTTTCTTCTGCTCCTGGTGGCCGCTGCCGCCCTCCTGCATGGATAGGGCGACACGACGATGAATTCGGCAGCGCCGGCGTTTGGCCACGCCAGCGCTTGATGTGGCCGGCAACGCGCAAGCGCGCAGCCGGCGCACACCCAAAATCATGAAATGCTCAGTGTGACGATCGCCCGGAAAGGCACCTGTATGAAAACGCTGCTATTCGCGACGGTTGCGGCCACCCTGCTTGCACAAGGCGCGTTCGCCGCCGAACCGGCCTGCCACAAGATCGAAGGCACGGTCGGTCGTCTCGCCTGCTACGATGCCGCGTTCCCTCCGACGGTCAAGCAGCCTCCGGCCATCGATAGCAACGCGCCGCGATCCGAATACAAGGACCCGTTGATCGCGGAGGATGCCCGCGTTGCGGCGAAGCTGAAGAACATCTGTCGCGGTTGTTGAGATTTGCGACGAGATACGCGCGTGGCCGGCGACGAGCGCAGCGCTTTGTCCTTGGCGGCACCGCGTCCGGCGGAAGGAGCCTTGATGGCAAGCGAAACAACCTACGTCGTGCAGGCGTTCAACGCCGGCAAGGGCGGGCATCTCAAGCCGGACCCTCCGATCGTCTGCAAGACGGCAAATGGCGCACTGCGAACGGCAGAGCGCCTGGCGCTGAGCAAGCTCGCCGTCGTTGCATTCTCGTCCACCGGCGATCCCGAAATGGGTGACTATGATGATGAGCCGATGGTCTTCTTCCGGAAAGGCGATCTTCCGGCGGTGTTCGGCTAAAGGAGAACCCGGATGAGCGAGCGACTCGAAACGCTGAAGAAAGCCCGCGATCGCATGATCGAGGAGAGGGACGCGCATGCGAAAGTGCTGGCCGCTCCGTTCGATCGTGACAAGGCCGAGCGGGCCCGCAGCAAGTTCGTCGAGGTTCAGGCGTTGGTCGAGGCTCTGGATCGCGCCATCAGCGCGGAGGACTCCGTTCCAACGAGAAGCTGAAGCTTGATATCCGCACGCGGCTAAACGGAGCGCCAGCTCGCGCGATCGGCATTCACCTCTTGCCGTATTCGGTGAACACGTAATCGCGATTCTGTACCACGGTGTGGCACGCATACCCGCACTTCGCGTCGTTCTCCTGTGGCGGATTGTCCGTCGTGGTGGCGGGCTTGAATACATCCGAGGCCGCGTCATACTCGAATGCGCCGTATCCCCATCCGCCGCTATCCGCAAACCGCTTGCTGTCCTTCAGCATGAAGTCGACATCGTGTTGTACGCCCGGCACCGTTGGCTGACCGGGATACGCTTCCTGCTTTTTCGGAATCCAATGGATCTTCGCCATCCTGGCGCCGTCCGGGAACGGCTTGCCATTGCCGGGCACGCCCTCGCGGTAGGCGCCGATCATCGCCGGATTGCCCAGGATCACGGCGATGACGCCTTCGTTCTCGCTGATCGCGATCACCGACCAGTCCTCGTATCCCCTGAACTCGGAGAACGCGAGCCCACCGGGCACTTGCAGGCTATATTTGTCCTGTGCGGAAATCGCGACGCCGGTCGCGAGGACCGAAATCGACACCGAAGCAACGAGATTGATCAGCGAGCTCTTCCGCATGGTCGTATCTCCCTCAATCGATTGGGCGGCGGATAATCTCTTGCTGGAAATTCCTCTTTATCGCGCTGCCTTCTCCGAAGCTCAGGACTGCGCGGACCGTTGGTCACGGGAACGAATTACAGCATGGAATGGCGCGGAGCGAAATGGGGCCGCTGCCATGGTCGGCGGCCCGAAACACCGGCGTGAGCGCCTATTGACAACCGTCCCATCGCGCCAGAAGACTCAAGGCGCATCGTCGTGCATGCGCCCGCAGGGGATAACCGATGTCCCTCGACTTTCGCTTCCATCGCACTCCCGTCGACGTTCTCGCTTACGAGCTCGCCGAGGAGAAGGCCTCCGCGCTCGGACGCATGGGCCGCGCGCTTGAGCAGGCTCTCGCTAGATTGCGCGAGTTCGATGCCGCCCATCCGCGCGCCGAAGCACCGGCGTCCGCGCAACAGGCACGACGCATTCTGGTGCGGGAAGCCGGCCACGCGCTCTGGATGCTCGTGGTGCAGCGGGAAGCTTGCGGCATGCGCGACAGCCGCGCGATCATGCGCACCTACAATGTGCCTGGCGAAGTACAGCACTGCATGGGCCCGATGCTCGCCACATCGACCGCATCGCCATAAAGGCGCGGACCGCCACCGCGCTGCAGCAGTGGCTGCCGAGCATTCCCACAGACCAAGGTCGAATTTACCGGGCGGACCGAAGGACTAGATTTCGTCGTGCAAGACCGTGTCATGAGGGATGTCGTACTCCCGCGATGGCGATCGGTTAGGCCGCGCGCAATCCAGGACCGGCTTCCTTAAGGCCTGCATGGGCACGCCCCGCGCATTTGCGGCCCTGCCCTAACCAAACAAATAACCGGGCATCGATACCGCCTTCCACTGCCGTGGACGGTGGATGAAACGCATTCCAGATGGCCCGAACATGTCGGGCCAGGGAGATGTACAATGACGACATTGGACATTGCGGTCGCCCCGCTCCCGGAAGCCGAGCATCATGCGCAATTGCGTCGCGCATTGATTGCCAGCACGGTAGGCACCACCATCGAATGGTACGACTTTCTGCTCTACAGCACGGTGACCGGACTGGTCTTCGGCAAGCTGTTCTTTCCCAAGTCCGATCCCCTGGTTGGCGTGCTGGAGGCCTTCGCTATCTACACGGTGGGCTTCATCGCGCGGCCGATCGGTGCCGCGATCTTCGGCCACTTCGGCGATCGCATCGGCCGCAAGGCGACGCTGATCGCCACGCTGCTGTTGACCGGCATCGCCACCGCGGCGGTCGGTCTCGTCCCCACCTATGACCAGATCGGCATCTGGGGCGCCGTCATCCTGACCGTCATCCGCTTCATCCAGGGTATCGGCGTCGGAGGCGAGTGGGGTGGTTCGGTGCTGCTCTCGATGGAGTGGGCGCGAACCAATCAGCACCGCGGCTTCATCACCTCGTGGCCGCAGCTCGGCGGTCCCGCCGGGTTGCTGCTGGCAAATATCGCGGTGCTGGTGTTCAGCCGAATCTCCGGCGACCAGTTCCTGGTCTGGGGCTGGCGCATCCCGTTCCTGCTCAGCCTCGTGATGATCGCGATCGGGCTCTACATCCGGCTCGGCATCATGGAGACGCCGACGTTCCGGCGGATCGTGGCCGAGAATCGTGTCGCGCGGGTCCCGGTCCTCGAGGTGATCAAGCGCCAACCGCGATCGATTATCCTCGCGGCGCTGGCGCGGATGGCCGAACAGGCGCCGGCCTACATCTATCTCGCCTTCGTGTTCGCCTACGGCACCCAGGTCATCCATCAGGACCGCGACTTCCTGCTGATCTGCCTGATCTGCGCCGGTGTCGTCTCGCTCGTCACCATCCCGCTGGCCGGGCACCTGTCGGACCGCATCGGGCGCAAGCGGATGTATCTGATCGGCGCGGCCCTGACCGGGCTGTTCGGCTTCGTCTATTTCGGCCTGCTGAACACGGCGGCGCCGGCGCTGATCTTCATCGCCATCGTGCTGTCATTCGTGCCGCACGACCTGATGTATGGTCCGCAGGCGGCGCTGATCGCCGAATGCTTCACGCCGCGGCTGCGCTACAGCGGCTGCTCGATCGGCTATCAGCTCTCCTCGGTCATATCAGGCGGACCGGCACCGTTGATCGCCACGGCGCTACTGGCCGCCACCGGCTCCGGCTATGTGATCGCGCTCTACATTCTGTTCTGCGCGGTGGTCAGCATTGTCGCGACCGCGATGATGCCCGACTACACCAACAAGGACATTTCGGAGGAGCACGACAGGCCCTGATCGATTGATCCGGGCGGCGTCGTCATAAAAAATGCGCGGGCCGCCTCGATCGGTATCGAGGCGAGCCCGCGCATTGAACTCGCGGATGCTGAATTAGCCGTCCTTCAGTAGATTTGCGCTAGTGGACGCTGACGGCCTGCAGCTCGTTGCTCCAGGCGTTCGCGATCGCGGCTTCGCGGCTGTCGGTCAGCATGATCGGCGTGCCGTCGGCGGCATGCAGTGCGAACAGCTTGAGGCCCGGCGCGATCTTCGGCGCCTGCGGAAAGAGATCCGGCACGTCCTCGGAACGGACCTGCTTCACATAGGCGATATGGCCCTCGCCCAGATGGGCCAGCGCTTCCGGCGTGACGCTCTCGGACTGGTAGATGATATTGGCTTCACTCATGGTCTCGACTCCTCAGTCAGATAAGCGGTCGAGTCCGCTCGTTGTTTCTATTATTCGTGCTCATTGATAGCGATTGTCTTAACGACCCGTTCAGGTTCTGGCCTGGCCAGGTCGATCGACAACAACCCGTTCTTCAGATCCGCGCCCAGCACCTGCATCCCCTCCGCCAGCACGAAGGTGCGCTGGAAGTGGCGCGCGGCGATGCCGCGATGGATGTATTGCCGAGCCTTGTCGTCCTGCTGGCGGCCGCGGATGACGAGCTGATTTTCCTCAATAGTTACATCGAGTTGGTCGCGGGTGAAGCCCGCCACCGCCAACGTGATGCGCAACCGCTCGGGCTGCCCGTTGGTACGGTCGCACCGCTCGATATTGTACGGAGGATAGCCGTCAGCGCCCTTCACGACGCGGTCGAGCGCACGCTCGATCTCGTCGAATCCCAGAAGGAACGGACTGGACAACGATGGAACACGAGACATTACAAAGTCCTCTCGAAGCGACTTTGAGGGGCCCTTGCGGCACCCCATGCAACCGGCGGGCCGCTTGCCCGTCGGTCATAAGCCAATATGGGAGCGATCTGGATAGCGTTCAAGCGCCTCTGAAACCAGCGTAAATGCCGCCTGGCGCATATCGGTTTTGATCAAATCAGGACCGATATGCTCCACTTTTTGTTCTAGGCGCGTTTTCTTCACGCGAACCGGTGCCCACTTCGCTCGAAAACGCGCCACCATGGCCCCAATCGTTCGCGAACGGTTACGGGCCGACGCGCTTGCGGCCGTCAGCGGTAAAAAGATGCAGTTTGTCGCGCGGCGCGACCGCCCGGATCTGCTCGCCGATCGCAGGCCCGGTGGCGCCGGGAACCCGGACGATCACTTCGCCTGGCGGCAGTTCGCCCGGATTGGCGGCGATGGCCCGTTCCTCGCGCTGGCGGCTGCCATAGACGAAGGTCTCGGCGCCGACGTGCTCAATCGCCTCGACCGTCAGGCCGAGCGCGACGCCGCCGGACGCGGTCTCGCCGGTGATCACGAAATCCTCCGGCCGGATGCCGACAATGCCGGCGCCATCGGCGCCCGCGATCTGGGAGGTCAGCTCGTCCGAACGCAGCGGCATCAGGTTCATCGGCGGGGCGCCGATGAAGGAGGCGACGAAGGTGGTCGCCGGCTTCTGATAGATATCCAGCGGATTGCCGATCTGCTCGACCTGGCCGCCATTCATGACCACGAGGATGTCCGCGAGCGTCATCGCCTCGAGCTGGTCGTGGGTGACATAGATCGAGGTGGTGTTGAGTCGGCGCTGCAGCTTGCGGATCTCGACCCGCATCGCGATGCGTAGCTTGGCGTCGAGGTTCGACAGCGGCTCGTCGAACAGGAAGACTTTCGGCTGCCGCACGATGGCACGGCCCATCGCGACGCGCTGGCGCTGACCGCCGGAAAGCTGCCGCGGCTTGCGCTCCAGCATCGGCGACAGCTCGAGGACGCGCGCGGCTTCCTCGACGCGGGTCTTGATCTCGGCTTCGGCCATGCCGCGGTTGCGCAGGCCGTAGGCCATGTTGTTGTAGACGCTCATATGCGGATAGAGCGCATAGTTCTGGAACACCATCGCGATGTCGCGATCGGCAGGCTCGATCTGGTTGACGATGCGGCCGCCGATGTCGATCTCACCGCCGGTGATGGTCTCGAGCCCAGCGACCATGCGGAGCAGCGTGGACTTGCCGCAGCCGCTTGGCCCGACCAGCACGCAGAACTGGCCGTCGCCAACGTCGACATCGACGCCCTTGATGGCCTCGAAGCCGCCGGGATAGGTCTTGCGGACGCTGCGCAGCGTGACGTTAGCCATTACTTTTCCGTCTCCACCAATCCGCGCACGAACAGTTTCTGCATCACGACGACGACGAACACCGGTGGCAGCATCGCGAGCAGCGCGGTCGCCATCACCACAGGCCATTCGGTCAGCGCGTCGGTCGTGGTGATCATCTTGCGGATGCCGACCTGGATGGTCTGCATGTCGTCGCGCGTGGTGATCAGAAGCGGCCAGAGATACTGATTCCAGCCGAGGATGAACAGGATCACGAACAGCGCGGCCATGTTGGTACGCGACAGCGGCAGCAGTGTATCCCAGAAGAAGCGGAACGGGCCCGCGCCGTCGATCCGCGAGGCCTCCAGCAATTCATCCGGCACGGTCATGAAGAACTGCCGGAACAGCAGCGTCGCGGTGGCGGAGGCGATCAGCGGCAGCGACAGGCCGGCATAGCTGTCGAGCAGATGCAGATCGGCGACGATCTTGTAGGTCGGATAGATGCGCACCTCGACCGGCAGCATCAAGGTGATGAAGATGATCCAGAAGATCGCCATCCGGAATGGAAACCGGAAATAGACGATCGCGTAGGCGGAGATGATCGAGATCGCGATTTTGCCGACCGCGATCAGCAGCGCCATGATCAGCGAGTTCAGCATCATGTTGAGGACCGGCTCGCGGGTCGAGCCGCTCGTGCCGACAAACAGTGTCTGGTAGTAGGTCTCGAAGAAATGGCCGCCGGGCAACAGCGACATCTGGCCGTTGGCGATGACGGCGTTGTCCTGCGTCGAGGCGACGATCGCCAGATAGACCGGGAAGGCGACGATCGCGATCCCGATCCACAGGATGGCGTGAGCCAGATAGCGCTGGAAGCCCTCCTCCTCGACCATCAGTAGGTTACCTTGCGTTCGACGAAGCGGAACTGGATGCCGGTCAGCACGATGACGATGACCATCAGGATGACCGACTGCGCCGCCGAGGAGCCGAGATTGCCGCCGAGCAGGCCATCGGTATAGACCTTGTAGACCAGCGTTTCGGTTGCCTTGCCGGGGCCGCCGCGGGTCATCGTGTCGATGATGCCGAAGGTGTCGAAGAAGGCGTAGACGATGTTGATGACCAAGAGGAAGAAGATGGTCGGCGACAGCAGTGGGAAGATCACGGTCCAGAACCGCCGCATCGGGCGGGCGCCGTCGATCGCGGCGGCTTCGATCACGCTCTTCGGGATGCTCTGCAGCCCGGCGAGGAAGAACAGGAAATTGTAGGAGATCTGCTTCCAGGCCGCGGCGAGGATGATCAGGGCCGCCGCCTGGTCGCCGTCGAGCAGCGGATTCCAGTCGACGCCCATGGCGCGCAGATAGCGCGACAGCACACCGAGCGAGGGGTGCAGCATGAACACCCAGAGCACGCCGACCACCGGCGGGGCGACGGCATACGGCCAGATCAGCAGCGTACGGTAGAGCATCGAGCCGCGCAGCGGCTTGTCGGCCATGACAGCGAGCAGCAGCGCGAACGACAGCGAGGAGACCGCGATCGCAAGCGAGAACGCGAAGGTTCGGACGATGGCCGCGAAATAGGCCGGGTCCTTGAACAATTCGAGATAGTTCTCGAACCACACGAAGGTGGTCGAAAGGCCGAAGGCGTCCTGCAGCAGGAAGGATTGGATCACCGCCTGCGCGGCCGGCCAGTAGAAAAAGATCAGGACGATCGCGAGTTGCGGGGCAACCAGCGCGTAAGGCAACAGCTTTGATTGGAAAATCGATTGCTTTTGCATGATCTCGGCAAAATGGCAGGCCGCTTGTCGCGGCCTGCCGGTTGAGGTCTCAAGACATCATGTCAGTGGACGGCGGTCTTTTCAAACTGCCGCAGCATCTGGTTGCCGCGCTCGACGGCCGAGTCCAGCGCCTGCTTGGCGGTCTTCTTGCCGGCCAGTGCCTGCTCGATCTCTTCCGACCACATGTCGCGCAGCTGCACCATGTTGCCGAGGCGCAGACCGCGGGAATTCTCGGTCGGCTCCTTGTTGGTGAGCTCGAGCAGCGGCGTTTCCAGATAGGGCTGGTCCTTGTAGAAGCCCTCTTCCTTGGCCTTGGCGTAGGCGGCCTTGGTGATCGGCAGATAGCCCGAGGCCTTGTGGATCCAGATCTGGCGATCGGTGTCCGAGAGGAAGGTCAGGAACTTGGCCACGCCCTTGTATTCCTCGGCCGACTTGCCGCCCATCACCCACAGCGAGGCGCCGCCGATGATCGAGTTCTGCGGCGCGCCCTTGACGTCGGGATAATACGGCATCGGCGCAGCGGTGAAGTTGAACTTGGCCTGCGCCTTGACGTTGCCGAAGAAGGCCGACGAGGTCAGGTAGATCGGACACTCACCCGCGGTGAAGCGGCCTTCACCGGTGTTGGTGCGGCCGGCGTAGTCGTAGGTCTTGTCCTTCTGCAGCTCGACCAGGTTCTCGAGATGCTTGACCTGCAGCGGACCGTTGAATTCGAGCACGGTGTCGAATCCGTCGAGGCCATTGGCCTTGCTGGCGAGCGGCACGTTGTGCCAGGCCGAGAGCTGCTCGAGATTGACCCAGGTGACCCACGAGCCGGAGAAGCCGCAGGTGGTGTAGCCGGCCGCCTTCAGCTTCTTGGCGTCCTCGAACACTTGCGGCCAGGTCTTCGGGATCTCGGCGATGTTGGCCTTCTTCAGCGCGTCGAGATTGACCCACATCACGGTCGACGACGAGTTGAAGGGGAACGACAGCATCTCGCCCTTCGAGGTCGAGTAGTAGCCGGTGATCGCGGGCAGATAGACGCTCGGATCGAACTTCTCGCCGGCATCGGCCATCAGCTTGTAGACCGGTTTGACGGCGCCGGTGGCGGCCATCATAGTCGCGGTGCCGACCTCGAACACCTGCATGATGTGCGGCGCGTTGCCGGCGCGGAATGCTGCGATACCGGCATTCATGGTGTCGGCGTAGCCGCCCTTGTAGGTCGGGATCACCTTGTAGTCGGACTGCGAGGCGTTGAAGTCGTTGGCCAGCTTGACGATGACGTCGTTGTTGGCGCCGGTCATCGCGTGCCACCACTGAATCTCCGTCACCGCAAACGCAGGCGACGCGAATACAAGCGTGGCAGCGGCTGCCGCAGCAGCGCCGAGTCGTCGAAGAATCATCAAAAGCCCCTCCCGGTTGGAACGTCATCTTTCGTTGCGCGCGTTAACAGCGCCGGATGACGTTCAAATGACCGTATAAACGAAAGCCATGGTAGGGGGGAAGCCGAAGCAAAGGGAAGCGGTAAAAAAGGCTGACATCGCAGCCCACGTGCGTGCGGTGCAACGCCGGACGCGACGTTGCACCGCACGGGCTGATGTGCTGGCGTGACGCGAACCGGTGCCCATCCCGCATCAGGTGCGGGACGGGCTTTGCTCGAATACGCTGTCAGCGCTTGCGCTGGGGACCGCAGACCACGCCTTTGTCGACGAGGCCGTTGATCTCGTCCTTGGAGTAGCCGAACTCGCCGAGCACTTCCGCAGCGTGCTGGCTGAACTTCGGCGGCGTGCGGCGCAGGCTCGGCTTGGTGCGTTCGAGCCGGATCGGCGAGGCGACGCCCTTGTACCAATCCTTCTCGATGACGTCGCCGCGATGGATCGTGTGCGGGTTGGTCAGCGCCTGGTCGATCTTCTGCACGGGGCCGGCCGGCAGGCCGGCGGCGAGCAGCCGGTTGCACAGCGGCTCGGCCTCGTGCTGGCTGAAGACAGCGGCAAGCTCGGCGCGCAGCGCATCGCGGTTGGCGATACGGTCCTTGTTGCGGGCAAAGCGCGGATCTGTGCCGAGCTCGGGCTTGCCGATTTCCTTGGCGAGCTTGCGGAAGGTGCCGTCATTGCCGACGCCGATGAAGATGTTGTCGGTCTTGGTCGGGAAGATCGCATAGGGCACGAGGTTGGGATGCTCGTTGCCGGTGAGCGATGGCGGCTTGCCATGCATGAAATAATTCGCGGTGTGCGGATGCATGATCGCAAGCCCGGTTTCATACAGCGTGGTTTCGATGAACTGGCCGAGCCCGGAGCGCTGCCGCTCCGACAGTGCCATCAGGATGCCGATCGCCGCATAGAGCCCGGTCGTGATGTCGACCAGCGGCACGCCGATGCGCATCGGGCCGCTCTCCGGCGAGCCGGTCGCCGCGATCATGCCGGTCATCGCCTGGATGATCGCGTCGTAGCCGGGATTGCCGCCGCGCGGGCCGTCGGCGCCGAAGCCGGAGATCCGGCAATGCACGAGGCGCGGAAATTTCGCGCGTAGCACGTCGTTGCCGATGCCCCATTTGTCGAGCGTGCCGGGCTTGAAATTCTCGATCAGCACGTCGGCGGTCTCGAGCATCTTCATCAGCACCGTGCGACCGCCCTCGGAGGCGAGGTCGAGGCCGATCGAGCGCTTGTTGCGGTTGATGCCGACGAAATAGGCCGCGTCTTCCTCATGGAAGGGAGGGCCCCAATCGCGCACCTCGTCGCCGGCGGGCGGCTCGACCTTGATCACGTCGGCGCCGTGGTCGGCAAGGATCTGGGTGCAATACGGGCCGCCGAGCACGCGGGTCAGATCGATCACGCGCAGTCCGGTCATCGCGCCCGTAGCCGCTGGGGTATTCATGGAAACAACCTTCGCTCAGTTGGGATCGGATAACGAGGGTCCCAGAGCTAACGGTCTTCAGGCGAGGCAGCAATGCTTCCGTCGGCGCAGGCCCATGCAGCAGGCGGCGCGTGCGTTCGCCAAGCGAACTGAAAAGAGCGAACTGGCATCTGCAATGCAATGCTCTCTTGAAATGCAATAGTCCGCCACGCGGGACGTGGCGGACTATTGGCGTCGGTGAATTAGACGACGCTCAGCTTGACGTCGACATTGCCGCGGGTCGCGTTGGAATACGGGCACACATGGTGGGCCTTCTCGACCAGCGCTTCGGCGTCGGCGCGGGACAGGCCGGGCAGCGAGACGGCGAGGTCAACGGCAAGGCCGAAGCCGCCTTCCGAGCGCGGGCCGATGCCGACCGTCGAGGTCACCGAGGCGTCGGCGGGAACCTTGGGGCCGCCCTGTGAGGCCACGAACTTCATGGCGCCGATGAAGCAGGCGGCATAGCCGGCTGCGAACAGCTGCTCCGGATTGTTGCCGGCGCCACCGCCGCCACCGAGCTCCTTCGGGGTCGTGAGCTTGACGTCGAGTGCGCCGTCGAGCGTTGCCGCATGGCCATCGCGGCCGCCGGTTGCCTTGGCGCTGGTCTTGTAGAGCACGTTCACAGACATCGTGGTCTCCCTTGGGTTTTGCACTTGGGTAGTTTCGACTTGGGTTTGAATTCGATGTCAGATGTATTGCACGCGGTTAAATTGTGTGCAATATAATTTATGCGGCCTCACATTTAATTGTTCGCAATTGAATCCATGGTCCCGAGAGGCCAGAATGACCCGGAAACGAGATGGATTCGATGGGAATCATGGTCAGGAAACAGACGGCGGCGGATCAGGCGCTGCGGCTCGATAACCAGATCTGCTTTGCGGTCTATTCGACCGCGCACGCCTTCAACCGCGTCTACAAGCCGCTGCTCGACCGGCTCGGGCTGACCTACCCGCAGTATCTCGTGATGCTGGCGCTGTGGGAGCGCGACGACGTGCCGGTGAAGGACCTCGGCGAGCGGCTGTTCCTGGATTCCGGTACGCTGACGCCGCTCTTGAAGCGGCTGGAGGCGGCGGAGCTGATCAAGCGGACCCGCAGCACCGAAGACGAGCGCGTTGTGCTGATCGCGCTGACGCCGCAGGGCCACGCGCTGCGCGAAAAGGCCAAGGCCGTTCCGCAGTCGATCCTCGCGGCCTCGGACTGCACGGTTGGCGAGTTGATGACGATGAAGAACGAGATCGTCGCGTTGCGCGACCGGCTCAATGCGGTGCTGGGGGAGTAGGCGGCGTGCAACGAGCCGCGCCCGTCAGGGCAGCACCGGCACGCGACAAGTCGCGCACTGGAAATCGCTGCCGCGCTCGTCGTGACGAATCTCAAAGCCCTCCGGGACCCGATCGATCCGATTTCTAAAGGGAGCGATTTCCGAAAGCCGGGCATGGCCCGTGCGTTGGCACCTCGGGCACCGCAAGAATTCCGTCCAGCTGGAATCGCGCATGGCTTGGCGTCCGTTGGCGACGGACAAGATAGCAACCAATGGACGCTCGAGCTTTGTTCTGGATCAAAGATGCGGGGCGGAGGCTGCTAAAGGCGCTTCTTGGCGAAGGCGCGGCCGGATGCGGACTTCAGATATTTTTCAAAAGCGACGGCCTGTTTATCGTCGCTGAAGGCGACGTACGTCTTCAGCCGCCAAGGTCCATATTTGGATGTATGGGGCACTTCGCCGGCATTGTGCTTAGCCAGTCGAGCAGATCGTCTGTGAGGCCGACACAAAAGTGCAGGCAATCGAGGCTTTCGAGAATGTAGACGTATTTCATCTGGCCCCCACGCGATTGACAGGGCGGATGCTAACGCATTTCAATTTCGGTAAGAGCCCGGCTTCGCCCTTCGGGCTACGCCGCGGCAGCCTTCGCTACGAAAGGGCTTGCCGAGCCGAAGCTCGCGAAGCGAGCGAAGGCTGGTGGAGCCAGGCGGGATCGAACCGCCGACCTCTTGCATGCCATGCAAGCGCTCTCCCAGCTGAGCTATGGCCCCTTATCCAGTTGGGATGATCCTGGGGGATCAATCCCGGCCCGCGCGGCCTAGATCACTCGCGCGGCAGCACCGTTGATCATAGATCGGCGCCGATCTCAAGTCTCTTCGTCGCCGCCGACGTCACCAATAATATCGGTCACGTCCTCATCGCCCTCTTCCTCGTCGGCGATGAAGGTCGAATCGTCGTCATCATCGTCGTCGATGGTTTCATCGACCTCGATATCGTCCTCGGATTCGGGAACCACGGCCTTGACCTTGCCGGTGTTCTCCTCGGCATCGGCCTCCTCGAGCGAGACCAATTCTTCGGTCTCGGCCGCCTCGGGCATCTCGGCGGCGGTCGCAGGCGAACTGACGGTGGCGCCACGGCCGCCCCGCGGCGGGGCGACAGGCGCGATCGGCACGACCTCACCGGTGTAGGGCGAAATCACCGGATTCTTGTTGAGGTCGTAGAACTTCTTGCCCGTGGTCGGGCAAATGCGCTTGGTTCCGAGCTCGGACTTAGCCAACGTGGTCATCCCAGAATTTTGCTGAAAAACGGTGCTTCACTTGGCTAGTTGAGGAGCCGCTGTCAATAGCGGTTTGCGCGCAAGTGACGGGCGCGTGACGCGGTGTTGCCTATGTGATACCTGCCGCGGCGCGAGAGGACACAATCTTGGCCCATTCCGACACCCCGACCCCGCTGGAATCGCGCGTTTGCGGCCCCCTGGCCGGCAAGGTCCGCGTTCCCGGCGACAAATCGATTTCCCACCGTGCCCTGATCCTCGGGGCGCTTTCGGTAGGCGAAACCCGCATTTCCGGCCTTCTGGAGGGCGAGGACGTCATCAATACCGCCAAATCCATGCGCGCGCTGGGCGCCAAGGTGGAGCGGACGGCGCCGTTTGCCTGGTCGGTCTCGGGCGTCGGGGTCGGCGGCTTCGCGCAGCCCGCAGCCCCGCTCGATTTCGGCAATTCCGGCACCGGCTGCCGGCTGGTGATGGGCGCGGTGGCCGGTTGCCCGATCGCGGCCATTTTCGACGGCGACGCCTCGCTGCGTACGCGGCCGATGCGCCGGATTCTCGATCCCCTGGAGCTGATGGGGGCCCGGACCAGCGACATCCGGGACGGTGGCCGGCTGCCGCTCACCCTGCACGGCGCCCGCTATCCGGTGCCGATCGTCTACAAGACCCCGGTCGCCTCGGCCCAGATCAAGTCCGCGGTGCTGCTGGCGGGCCTGTCCGCGCCCGGCATCACCACGGTCATCGAGCAGGAGGCGAGCCGCGACCACACCGAGCTGATGCTGAAGCATTTCGGCGCCGAGATCTCCACGGAGAAGGAAGGCAGCCACGGCCGCAGGATCTCGCTGAACGGCGAGCCCGAGCTGCACGGCGCCGAGGTCGTGGTGCCCGCCGATCCGTCCTCGGCGTCGTTCCCGATCGTGGCGGCGCTGATCGTCGAAGGATCCGACGTCGTGTTCTCCGACGTGATGACCAATCCGCTTCGCACCGGCCTGTTCACCACGTTGCGTGAAATGGGCGCCTCGATCGAGGAGAGCGATCTGCGCGGCGATGCCGGCGAGCCGATGGCGCAATTGCGCGTGCGTGCCTCGAAGCTGAAGGGCGTCGAGGTGCCGCCGGAGCGCGCGCCGTCGATGATCGACGAATATCTGGTGCTGGCCGTCGCCGCCGCATTTGCCGAGGGCACCACGATCATGCGCGGCTTGCAGGAGCTGCGCGTCAAAGAGTCCGACCGTCTCGAAGCCACCGCCGACATGCTGCGCGTCAACGGCGTCAAGGTCGAGGTTTCCGGCGATGACCTGATCGTCGAGGGCCGCGGCCACGTTCCAGGCGGCGGCCTCGTTGCCACCCACATGGATCATCGCATCGCGATGTCGGCGCTGGTGATGGGCTGTGCTTCGGATCGGCCGGTGAAGATCGATGACACCGCCTTCATCGCCACCAGTTTCCCGGATTTCATTCCGATGATGCGCGCGCTCGGAGCTGACTTCGCATGATCATCGCCATCGACGGACCCGCCGCCTCCGGCAAGGGCACGCTCGGCAAGCGGCTCGCCCACCACTACGGCTACCGCCATCTCGACACCGGCGTGATCTACCGCGCGGTGGCCTATGCGATGATGGCGCAGGGCGCCGACCTCAACGATGAGGCGCTGGCGGTGGCCGTCGCGCTCGAGCTCGATCCCGAGAAATTCGGCAATCCGATCCTGAAGACCCAGAAGGTCGGCGAGGGCGCATCCGTCGTCTCGGCCTTTCCGAGGGTGCGCGAGGCGCTGGTCAGCTTCCAGCGCCAGTTCGCCGCCGATCCGCCCGGTGCGGTGCTGGATGGCCGCGATATCGGCACCGTGATCTGCCCGGACGCCGACGTGAAGATCTTCGTGGTCGCCGATCCCCGCGTGCGGGCGCGGCGGCGCACCCTGGAGGCCCGCGCCCGCGGCGAGGACGCCGACGAGGAGGCGGTGCTGGCCGACATCCTCAAGCGTGACGATCGGGACAAGAACCGCGCGATTGCGCCCCTGCGGCCGGCGGCGGACGCCCACACGCTGGATAATTCCAATCTCGACATCGAGGCCGGCGTCCGCGCCGCCATCGCCATTGTCGAGGCGGCGCGCGCCCGGCGCTGACCGGTCAGGCTCCGGACAAGAAAAAGCGCGATGACGAGGTCATCGCGCCAAGCTCGCTTTTAGACCGGCCCGCTTTGGACCGTCTGCTTTTGGACCCGTTGGATCAGTTCTTCGACCAGTAGCGGTCGAACGGCAATTCCTGCTCGGCCATGCTGAGCAGCGGCTGCGCCGCCGTGGCAGACGCACCGTGCGCGGCCGGAGCAGCGCCGGGCATCCCGGCAATCGCATTTCCGATCGTCAGGACGGCGATCGCCGCCAGCACCACAAAGCTTTTCATTGGTAATCCCCCTGTTTTGAACGGTGCTATCGTATGGGGTGCTGCTTAAGGGCGGGTTCCGCGTCGTTCTCCTGCGGGGGGCATTTCACGCGACTCGGTCAACAGCGCGTTGCGAGGCCGGATCTGGAGCGCCGTCGGGGCGAGATTAGCCTTAAGCGCCCGTAAATCGAGGATTTCCGGCTTGCCCAAAATGGGCCCCGGAGCTATATCAGCGCCGTTCGGAGCGCCATCGACCGTGTCGAGGCCGTGTCTGAGCGGGCCGGCGCCGGGTTTGAACCCTCGCCGCATGTGGAGGAACGCCCGCTCCCAGGTCTTGAAGTCGATATTTTCGTTTCAGGCTCCGGACAATTCAAACGTACCGAACGTGCAGTTTTACTGCCGGCCCGCTGTTGCACCTCCTGCAATGAGCGGTCGTCAGGGTTTGCGGAACCCTGACACTTCACGCGCGGTGCGCCCATCAACCCGAACGGCTGGCACGATCCCGCATTTGGAGAACAAATGGCTTCGAATACTGTGTCTTCCTATACCCCCACCCGCGACGACTTCGCGGCGATGCTTGATGAATCCTTTGCCGGCGGCAATTTGCAGGAAAGCTCGGTCATCAAGGGCAAGGTGGTTGCAATTGAGAAGGACATGGCCGTCATCGACGTCGGCCTGAAGACCGAAGGCCGCGTGGCGCTGCGCGAATTCGCCGGCCCCGGCCGTGAAAGCGATCTGAAAGTCGGCGACGAGGTCGAGGTGTTCCTCGACCGGATCGAGAATGCACTCGGCGAAGCCGTGCTGTCGCGCGACAAGGCGCGCCGCGAGGAAAGCTGGGGCAAGCTCGAGAAGGCGTTCCAGAACAACGAAAAGGTCAACGGCGTCATCTTCAACCAGGTCAAGGGCGGCTTCACGGTCGACCTCGACGGTGCGGTGGCCTTCCTGCCGCGCTCGCAGGTCGACATTCGTCCGATCCGCGACGTCGCGCCGCTGATGAACAACTCGCAGCCGTTCCAGATCCTCAAGATGGACCGCCGCCGCGGCAACATCGTGGTGTCGCGCCGCACGGTTCTCGAAGAGACCCGCGCCGAGCAGCGCCAGGAGCTGGTGCAGAACCTCGAAGAGGGTCAGGTGATCGACGGCGTGGTCAAGAACATCACCGATTACGGTGCGTTCGTTGATCTCGGCGGCATCGACGGCCTGCTCCACGTGACCGATATCGCCTGGCGTCGCGTCAATCACCCGACCGAGGTGCTGACCATCGGCCAGACCGTGAAGGTCAAGATCATCAAGATCAACCACGAGACGCACCGCATCTCGCTGGGCATGAAGCAGCTGCTGGATGATCCGTGGCAGGGCATCGAAGCCAAGTACCCGCTGGGTGCCCGCTTCACCGGCCGCGTCACCAACATCACCGACTACGGCGCGTTCGTCGAGCTCGAGCCGGGCATCGAAGGCCTGATCCACGTCTCCGAGATGTCGTGGACCAAGAAGAACATGCACCCCGGCAAGATCGTTTCGACCTCGCAGGAAGTCGAAGTGCAGGTGCTCGAAGTGGATTCGGTCAAGCGCCGCATCTCGCTCGGCCTCAAGCAGACCATGCGCAATCCCTGGGAAGTCTTCGTCGAGAAGTTCCCGGTCGGCTCGACTGTCGAAGGAGAGGTCAAGAACAAGACCGAGTTCGGTCTGTTCCTCGGCCTCGACGGCGACGTCGACGGTATGGTCCACCTCTCCGACCTCGACTGGAAGCTTCCGGGCGAGCAGGTCATCGACAACTTCAAGAAGGGCGACATGGTCAAGGCCGTGGTGCTCGATGTCGATGTCGAAAAGGAGCGTATCTCGCTCGGCGTCAAGCAGCTCGAAGGCGACCCCTTCGCCGAGCCGGGCGACGTCAAGAAGGGCGCGGTCGTGACCTGCGAAGTGCTCGAAGTGAAGGAGAGCGGCATCGAGGTCCGGATTTCGGGCACCGAGTTCACCACCTTCATCAAGCGGTCCGAGCTGGCCCGCGATCGCAACGACCAGCGCGCCGAACGCTTCGCCGTCGGCGAGAAGGTCGATGCCCGCGTCATCCAGTTCGACAAGAAGGCCCGCAAGGTGCAGGTCTCGATCAAGGCGCTGGAAGTTGCCGAAGAGAAGGAAGCCATCGCGCAGTACGGCTCCTCCGATTCGGGAGCGACGCTTGGCGATATCCTCGGCACCGCGCTGAAGAACCGCGGCACCGACAAGTAAGCCTTCGTCTCGTTGAGGCGAACAATCGGGGCCCCGGCGCAAGCCGGGGCCCTTTTTGTTGGTCCCATTGGCTTCATCCGGGCTACTAATGTCGGCGATGTCGCGGGCCTTGTTTTCTTCATATTGCGTCGCAATTGATGTATTTGGCTAAGCTGATAGTGACGCTGCGACGGCAAAACGCGCGGATTGCGCGCTGACTATTCTGGAGAGATCGGATGTCGCTGGATTCAGACGTGATCGTCGACCGTCGCCGGATCAGGCGCAAGCTGACATTCTGGCGCGTCGCCGCTGCGGTCATTGCAATCGCAGCCATCGTCGGCGTGGGCGTGATCGCCGCCGGCGGACGCGGCACCTTTTCGACGTCGAACACGATCGCGCGGATCAATATCGACGGACTGATCCGCAGCGACCAGGAGCGCGTCGAGGCGCTGGAGCGGCTCGGCAAGTCGAGCTATGCGGCCGTTGTCGTGCACATCAATTCGCCCGGCGGCACCACCGCGGGCTCCGAGCAGCTTTACGACTCCCTGGTGCAGTTGAAGGCGAAGAAGCCGCTTGTCGTCGTGGTCGAGGGATTGGCGGCCTCGGGCGGCTACATCACGGCGATCGCCTCCGACCATATCGTCGCCCAGCAGACCTCGCTGGTCGGCTCGATCGGCGTGCTGTTCCAGTTTCCCAACGTGTCCGAATTGCTCAAGACCGTCGGCGTGAAGATGGAAGAGATCAAATCTTCCCCGCTGAAGGCGGCGCCCAACGGCTTCGAGCCGACCAGCCCGGAGGCTCGCGCCGCGATCGACGGCCTGGTCAAGGATTCCTATGCCTGGTTCCGTGGATTGGTGAAGGAACGGCGCGGCATGGATGACGCCCTGCTGGAGAAGGTCGCGGATGGCCGCGTCTTCACTGGCCGGCAGGCGGTCGATCTCAAGCTGATCGATCAGCTCGGGGATGAAAAGACTGCGATCGCCTGGCTGGTCGCGGAGAAGAAGGTCAAAAGCGACCTGCCGGTGCGCAATTACAAGCTTAATCCGCGATTCAGCGACCTGACCTTCCTGCGCACCGCCGCGTCGATGACGCTCGATGCGTTTGGCCTTGGCGGCATCGCGCGGCGGATCGAGCAGGGTGGCGTGGCCCAGGCGGTCGACCGATTCGCGCTCGACGGCATGCTGGCGCTGTGGACTCCCGGAGGAACCGACTAGTCGAGAGCGAAAGGCGTACTGATCAGGGTATTCCCGCTCAGCGGGAATCGCCGTATGCCCCAATTGGGCTATTTGTCACGCGATTTCGCGGCGCCCTAAATCGATTTAGCGTCTTGACAGTGCACGGCATTTTCACGGAAATGGGTTTCCGCAAGAGCCCGGATCCCATTTTCGATGATCAAATCCGAACTTGTTCAGCGTATCGCCGAGCACAACCCGCACCTCTACCAGCGGGACGTCGAGAACATTGTGAATGCGATTCTCGATGAAATCGTCGCGGCGCTGGCGCGTGGTGACCGCGTCGAGCTGCGCGGTTTTGGCGCGTTCTCGGTGAAGCATCGCCCGGCCCGTGCCGGCCGCAACCCGCGCACCGGCGAGCATGTGCCGGTCGACCAGAAGAGCGTGCCGTTCTTCAAGACCGGCAAGGAAATGCGCGAGCGCCTCAATCGCGACGAGGCTGAGGCAGGAGCCTCCAAGATCGACGCGCCCAAGGCTGACGCCTAACAGGGCGGACGCCTGGCGCGCGACGTCGGCGCTGCCGTTGCTGTGGGCGATGCGCCCGCACTTTCTCCATCGCGGCGAGAGATGGTCATGCGAAAGTTCTTCACGGCAGTCGTCGTCGTTCCGATCGGACTGATCTTCATCATCTTCGCCGTCGCCAACCGTCACTGGGTGACGGTGTCGTTCGATCCCTTCAACTCTGTGACGCCGACGGTTGCGGTCACACTGCCGCTGTTCGTCGTCATCATCGCGTCCGCCATTCTTGGCGTGATCGCCGGTGGCATCGGAACCTGGTTCAAGCAGGGGCGCTGGCGCCGTGCCGCCCGCCAGCATGAGGCCGACGCCCGCCACGTCCGCGCCGAGCTCGTCGACCTCAGGGCCGCAGCCTCCCGGGACGACGCGCAGCGTCGTTCGGCCCCGGCCCAGCTTGGGTTTTACGGACCCAATGGGCGAGACAAGCAGGGCGCGACGTTGTAGAACCCGCCCCGTCGGACCGGGTTCAGCCCTGTTCCGGACGCCCGAAAATCCGTTTTGAGACCCGTTTCGAGACCATGCCCCTGCTCGTCAAAATCTGCGGCCTGTCCACGCGCGAGACGCTCGACGTCGCGCTCGATAGCGGCGCCGACATGGTGGGGTTCGTGTTCTTTCCCCCGTCGCCGCGTCATATCAGCCTCGAGACCGCGCGCGAGCTCGGCAGCCGCGCCAAGGGCCGCGCCGTCAAGGTCGCGCTGACCGTCGATGCCGACGACGCTACGCTGGAAAACATCGTCGAGACGCTGCGGCCGGATATCCTGCAATTGCACGGCAAGGAAACCACCGCGCGGCTGCGCGACATCAAGCAGAAGTTCGGCCTGCCGCTGATGAAGGCGCTCCCGGTCGAGACCGCGGCCGACCTCGCCCCGCTGCCGGGCTATGCCGGCGTCGCCGACCGTATCCTGTTCGATGCCCGCGCGCCGAAGGATGCCATGCGGCCGGGCGGTCTCGGTGCGCCGTTCGATTGGCACCTGCTGGAAAATCTCGATCTCGCGCTGCCCTACATGGTCTCCGGCGGGCTCAACGCCGACAACGTCGCCGAAGCTGTCCGCGTCACCCGCGCCGGCGGGGTCGACGTGTCGTCGGGCGTCGAGCGCACGCCGGGCGTCAAGGATCCCGAGCTGATCCGCGCCTTCATCCGCGCCGCACGCGCAACCCAAAGAACGACCCAAGAACTGATGGTTCGATGAATCAAAACCTGCCCAATTCCTTCCGCAGCGGCCCCGACGAGCGCGGGCATTTCGGCATCTTCGGCGGACGCTTCGTCGCGGAAACGCTGATGCCGCTGATCCTCGATCTCGAAAAGGCCTATGCCGACGCGAAGGCCGATCCGGCGTTCCAGGCCGAGATGAATGTCTATCTGAAGGACTATGTCGGCCGGCCCTCGCCGCTGTATTTCGCCGAACGGCTCACCGAGCATCTCGGCGGCGCCAAGATCTATCTGAAGCGCGAGGAGCTCAACCACACCGGTTCGCACAAGGTCAACAACGTGCTCGGCCAGATCATGGTCGCGCGCCGCATGGGCAAGAAGCGCATCATCGCCGAGACCGGCGCCGGCCAGCACGGCGTGGCGACGGCAACGCTGTGCGCGCGCTTCGGGCTCGAATGCGTGGTCTATATGGGCGCGGTCGATGTCGAGCGGCAGCAGCCCAACGTGATCCGCATGGAGATGCTGGGCGCCAAGGTCGTGCCGGTGCAGTCGGGCGCGCGCACGCTGAAGGACGCGATGAACGACGCGCTGCGCGACTGGGTCACCAACGTGCACAACACCTTCTATTGCATAGGCACGGTGGCGGGTCCGCACCCCTATCCGATGATGGTGCGTGACTTCCAGTCGATCATTGGCCACGAGACGCGCAACCAGATGCAGGAGGCCGAGGGCCGCCTGCCGGACTCGCTGATCGCCTGCATCGGCGGCGGCTCCAATGCGATGGGCCTGTTCCATCCGTTCCTCGACGATCCCTCGATCGAGATTTTTGGCGTCGAGGCGGCCGGTCACGGTCTGACGCAGCTGCATGCGGCCTCGCTCGCCGGCGGGCGCCCCGGCGTGCTGCACGGCAACCGCACCTATCTTTTGATGGACGCCGACGGCCAGATCGAGGAAGCGCATTCGATCTCGGCCGGCCTCGACTATCCCGGCATCGGCCCCGAGCACGCCTGGCTGCATGAGACAGGCCGCGTCAAATATCTCTCGGCCACCGACGAGGAAGCGCTGGCAGCATTCCAGCTGCTGTCACGCCTCGAAGGCATCATCCCCGCGCTGGAATCCGCGCACGCCATCGCAAAGCTGTCCGAACTCGCGCCGCAGCGGCCGAAGGATCACCTGATGGTGGTCAACCTCTCGGGTCGTGGCGACAAGGACGTGCCGCAGGTCGGCGATATCTTGAAGGCGAGGCAGAAGTGACCACCCGTATCGACACACGTTTCGCCGAGCTGAAGCAGCAGGGCCGCTCCGCTTTCGTCACCTTCGTGATGGCCGGCGACCCCGACGCAAAAACCTCGCTCGACATCCTCAAGGCGCTGCCCAAGGCCGGCGCCGACGTCATCGAGATCGGCATGCCGTTCACCGATCCGATGGCCGACGGCCCGTCGATCCAGGCCGCCGGCCTGCGCGCGCTCAAGGGCGGCATGACGCTGCGCAAGACGCTGGCGATGGTCCGCGACTTCCGCAAGGACGACGACACGACGCCGATCGTGCTGATGGGCTACTACAATCCGATCTACATCTACGGCGTCGAGAGCTTCCTCGCCGATGCCAAGACCGCCGGCGTCGACGGCCTGATCATCGTCGATTTGCCGCCGGAGGAAGACACCGAGCTCTGCATCCCCGCGCTGAAGGCCGGGCTGAACTTCATCCGACTGGCGACGCCGACGACCGACGACAAGCGTCTGCCGGCGGTGCTCGCGAACACCTCGGGCTTTGTCTATTACGTCTCGATCACCGGCATCACCGGCGCTGCGACGGCCGATTCGAGCGCGGTTGCGGAAGCCGTCGCCCGGATCAAACGGCACACGAAGCTGCCGGTCTGCGTCGGCTTCGGCATCCGCACCCCGGAAACGGCGCGCGCGATTGCCGAGAACGCCAACGGCGCCGTGGTCGGCACCGCGATTGTCGATGTGGTGCGCGCCAATCTCGATGCCGAGGGCCGCGCGACGCCGAAGACCGTGAGCGCGGTGGCGGACCTAGTGTCCGCGCTGGCGCAGGGGGTCCGCGGCGCCAAGCAGGCCGCTGAATAAGCCACATTTTGCGGCAACAAGGCCGCCAACGGCGGCTTGCCGGGTTCGCCCGGCCCGCCATATATCCAGCTGGTGCGGGGCCGACCCGCATTACGGAGCGAACCATGAACTGGCTCACCAACGTCGTCCGGCCGAAGATCCGCAACATCCTGCGGCGCGAGACCCCGGAAAACCTCTGGATCAAGTGCCCGGATTCCGGGCAGCTCGTGTTCTACAAGGACGTCGAGGCCAACCAGTTCGTGATCCCCGGCTCGAACTACCACATGCGCATGGGCGCGGTGGCGCGGCTGAAGTCGATCTTCGACAACGAGACCTGGTTCGACGTGGCGCTGCCTGAGGTAACGGCTGATCCGCTGAAATTCCGCGACGAGCGCAAATATGTCGACAAGATCAGGGATGCGCGGGCCAAGACCGGCCTGAACGACGCGGTCAAGGTCGGCTACGGCAAGCTCGAAGGCACCGGCGTCGTGGTCGCGGTGCAGGATTTCGATTTCATGGGCGGCTCGCTCGGCATGGCCGCCGGTGAAGCGATCGTGCGCGGGCTCGAGCTCGCGGTCGAGAAGAAGTCGCCCTTCATCGTGTTCGCCGCATCCGGTGGCGCGCGCATGCAGGAAGGCATCCTGTCGCTGATGCAGATGCCGCGCACCACGGTCGGCGTGCAGATGCTGCGCGAGGCGAAGCAGCCCTATATCGTGGTGCTGACCAATCCGACCACCGGCGGCGTCACCGCCTCCTATGCGATGCTCGGCGACGTCCAGATTGCCGAACCCGGTGCGCTGATCGGCTTTGCCGGCGCGCGCGTGATCGAGCAGACCATCCGCGAGAAGCTGCCGGAAGGTTTTCAGCGCGCCGAATATCTGCGTGAGCACGGCATGGTCGACATGGTCGTGCACCGCCATGAGATGAAGGCCACGCTGGCGCGGCTGTGCCGCCTGCTGACCAAGGCACCGGCGCCTGAAACCGCGTCCAAGCCCACGGTCGCCGTCACCGAGCCGGCCCAGATCGTCACGGCCCCGGAGACGGTGCCGGCCGCGCCGCACGCGTGACCGCAAGCGGCGCCCCATCGCAGCCCTCGTTCGAGGCGTTGATCGCGCGGATATCGGCGCTGCATCCGAAGCGCATCGATCTCAGCCTTGATCGCATGCGCGGCCTGATGGAGCGGCTCGATCATCCCGAGCGCAAGCTGCCGCCGGTGATCCATGTCGCCGGCACCAACGGCAAGGGCTCGACGATCGCTTACCTGCGCGCGATCCTCGAAGCCGCCGGCCTGCGCGTGCACGTCTTCACCTCGCCCTATCTGGTGCGGCTCAACGAATGCTACCGGCTGGGTGCGACCGGCGGCGGCAAGCTGGTCGGTGACGACGAACTGCGCACGACGTTCGAGCATTGCGAGCGCGTCAACGCCGGCCATCCCATCACCATCTTCGAGATGGAGACGGCAGTGGCGTTCTGCCTGTTCGCGAAGCATCCGGCCGACGTCGCGCTGCTCGAGGTCGGCCTCGGCGGCCGGCTGGACTCGACCAATGTGGTCGAGACGCCGCTGGCCTCGGTGATCACGCCGGTCAGCATGGATCACATGGAATTCCTCGGCGATACGCTGGCTCTGATCGCCGGCGAGAAGGCCGCGATCATCAAGCGCAAGGTGCCGGTGGTTTGCGGCGAGCAGGCGCCGGACGCGATGGCCGTGATCGAGGCTGAGGCAAACCGCATGCGCGCGCCGCTGCATGCGGCCGGCCAGCAATGGCATGTCGGCATCGAGCGCGGCCGGCTGGTCTATCAGGACGAGCGCGGTTTGATGGATCTCGCCGCGCCAAGACTGTTCGGCCGGCACCAGTTCGACAATGCGGGCCTCGCGATCGCGACCTTGCGCGCGATCGACACCTTCAAGCTCAACATCGCAGCCTTCGAGGCCGGCATCGTCAATGCGGAATGGCCGGCGCGGATGCAGCGGCTGGTTTCCGGCGCGCTGGTCTGCCAGGGACCGCAGGGCTCCGAGGTCTGGCTCGATGGCGGGCACAATGCCGAGGGCGGCCGCGTTGCGGCGGCGGCGCTCGGCGATCTCGAGGAGCGGGTGTCGCGGCCGCTGGTCGTCATCACAGGCATGATGGCCAACAAGGATGCCAACGCCTTCCTCGCCAATTTCGCCGGACTGACGCGCCACATCATCGCGGTGCCGGTGCCCGGCCGCGACAACGGCATGGCGCCGGACAAACTCGCCGACGCCGCGCGTGCGCTCGGCATGCGCGTCGAGATCGCATCCGGCGTCGACGCCGCGCTGCAACGGCTTGCCACGCTGGCCTACGAGGTGCCGCCGCGCATCCTGATCACCGGCTCGCTGTACCTGGCCGGTCCCGTGCTTGCGGCCAACGGCACGCCTCCTGCATGATGTCGGTGTCGTAGCCCGGATTTCGCTTCGCACCATCCGGGCTACATGGGAATGAGAGACACCATGCGTTTTGCTGCGATCGCCGACATCCATGGCAACCATCTCGCACTTGAAGCGGTGCTATCGGACATCCGTGCGCAGGGCGTTTCCGACATCGTCGATCTCGGCGACATGGTGAGCGGGCCGCTCGATGCCCGGCCGACCATCGATCTGCTGATCGAGCTCGATGCGGTCCATCTGCTCGGCAATCACGACCGCTATCTGATCGACCGCCCGCACGAGAAAATGGGCTCCTGGGAGCGGCTGACCTACACCCAGCTCGAGCCGCGGCATCTCGACTGGCTGCGCACGCTGCCGGCGAAAGCAGTCTATCGCGACGATGTGTTCCTCTGTCACGCCACGCCGCAGGACGACGAAACCTATTGGCTCGACACTGTGCTGCCGGCCGGCGAAGTCTGCATGTCGACGCTGGAATCGATCGAGGCGCGGGCGGCCGGCGTGACGCAATCGCTGATTCTCTGCGCGCACACCCATACCGCGCGCGCCGTGCGGCTTCGCGACGGCCGGCTGATCGTCAATCCCGGCAGCGTCGGCTCGCCCGGCTATCGCGCGGGCAAGCCGCATCCGCATGTGGTGGAGGCCGGTTCGCCGGATGCGCGCTACGCGATCCTTGAAAAGGTCGATGGTGGCTGGGACGTCACCTTCCGCCACATCCCCTACGATCACGCCGCGATGGCAGCGCTGGCGCGGCAGCACGGCCAGGCCGAACTCGCCTCGGCGCTGGCGACCGGATGGATCAGGTAAAAACAAAACGGCCGGCATGACGCCGGCCGTTTCGCAAATCAGCTAATTCGAAACGGATCAGACCGCAGCGGTGATCCACTGCTGCAGCTTGGCCTTCGGCGCGGCACCGACCTGACGGGACGCCATCTCGCCGCCCTTGAAGATCATCAGGGTCGGGATCGACATCACGCCATACTTCGACGCGGTCTTCGGGCTCTCGTCGACGTTGAGCTTCACGATCTTGACCTTGTCGCCCATCGCGCCGGAAATCTCATCGAGAGCGGGCGCGATCATGCGGCAGGGGCCGCACCATTCGGCCCAGAAGTCGACGACCACCGGCCCAGTCGCCTTGAGCACTTCGGCTTCGAAATCGGCGTCAGAAACCTTGCCAACGGCCATGTGAGTACCTCGTTCAGTTGAGACAAAAGGGCGGTTGAGAATCGCGCCCGGGAGCATGGGGCAAACGTATGAATGCCCCCTTGCCGGGTCAAGCTCGCTCACGCCGACATGACCTTATGCCAGCCCGGCGTCCAGCGCGGGGGCGGAAATCTCCATCATTTCAGGGATTTCGGTCCAGAGCAGGGCGGCGTGGATGATCCTTTGGGGATAAAGCTTCGCCAGCACCGCACGGTACAGCGCGATCTGCCGGATATAACCCTTGGGGGCCTCGGCGGCGGTCTTTGGCGGAGCGTGGTTGGTCTTGAAATCGACGATCAGGACCTCGTTCGGCGTCACCACCAGCCGGTCGATCTGGCCCGAGACCAGCGCCTTTGGCTGGCCCGGCCGCTCCAGCCGGCCCACGATCGAGACCTCGGCACGGCTGCCGGGGGCAAACACCGGCGCGAAGCGCAGATCGACGGTCAGGGCGACCACTTGCCGAGCCAGCGCCGCCCGTTCTTCCTCGCTCCAGCCGTCGGCGTTACGCACAAGGTAACCGAGCGCCGCGCCGAGCCGTCGTTCCACCGCGACATCGGGCAGCGATTGCAGCAGGCGATGCACCAGCGTGCCGCGTTGCAGGGCGCGGGCGCGCAGCAGCACCGATTCGCCGGTTCGGATCGGATGGCTGTCGCCTTCAGCCGGATCGGACGGGCGCAGCACGCCGGCGGCGGAGGCTTCAGGTGCGGCCGCGGTCCGCAGCCAGGACGGCAGCGCGATCGGCGCCGTGGCCGTTGACGCCGCAGTGCCGGTGAGATCGGCAACGTCGTCGGGCCGCGAATAGCGCATCACCTTGCCGGCCGGCGTCTCGAGCTCTTCGAGCTTCAGCCCGGAATTGGCGAGCCCCTTGGTGATCAGATCGTACCAGGAGGATTTCCGCACCGTGTTCATGTTGCCGGGCATGCAGCCGCCGACGATCAGCCGGTCGGCCGCCCGTGTCATGGCGACATAGAGCAGGCGGCGATATTCGTCCTCGGTATCGCCGAGCATCGCCTTGCGCGCGTCGGCGACATTGGGCGGATCCTCGGCCTTCTTGCCGGCCCACACCACGACGCCGGGCGCGTTCGGTGCGGCGTTGCCCTGCGGCAGATGGATCAGCCGCAGCCGCTGCGTGTCCGACGGCGAGGTCGTGGTGTCGACCAGGAACACCACCGACGCCTCGAGGCCCTTGGCGCCGTGCACGGTCATCACGCGGACCTCGTCGCGCGAAATCTCCATGTCGCGCTTCACCTCGGTGTCGGCGGCACGCAGCCAGGCGATGAAACCCTGCAGCGAGGCCGGCGCCTTGCGCTCATAGCCGAGCGCGAGTTCGAGGAATTCGTCGAGCGCATCATTGGCCTCGTGGCCGAGCCGGCGCAGGATGCGCGCCCGTCCGCCGTCGCCGCCGAGCAGCCAGGCGTAGAACGCGAACGGCGTCTCCTCGGTGAAGCGGCGCTCGCATTGTTCGAGGCGGCGCAGCGCGGCCGAAAAACGCTCGTCGGTCGGCGCCTGCGCGGCCAGCGCCTCGCGCAGCGCACCGCGACGCTGATACGCCAGTTTGAACAGATCGTCGTCGTCGAGGCCGAACAGCGGGCTCTTCAGCGCCACCGCGAGCGCGAGATCGTCCTGCGGCAGCAGCAGCGCGTCGGCGAGGTTCATCAGGTCGATGATCGCGATGTGCTCGGTCAGCTTCAGTCGGTCGGCGCCGGCGACCGGAATGCCCGCGTGCTTCAGCGCCTGGATCACCGCGTCGAAGGCGTTGCCGCGCCGCCGCACCAGGATCAGCATGTCGCCATAGCGCAGCGGCCGCCGTCCGCCTTCGCTGCCGGTCATGGTGCCGCTCTCGACCAGGCGCTTGATCTCGGCCTGGATGCGCCGCGCGAGCTTCACCTCCGGGCTGGTCACCGAGACGCCGTCGAACGGCGCGCGCCAGCCTTCGATGTCCTGGCGGTCGTCGGCGACGGCGAGATCCCAGAGCTCGATCAGGCTGGGGCCGGCGTCATTCATCGCATTGTGGATCGGATAGCCGTTCTCGACCGCATGGATGCTGCGGAAGATCTCCTGCTCGCGGAACACATGGTCGACCGAATGCAGGATCACCGGTCCCGAGCGGAACGAATAGGTGAACGACACCGGATCGAATTTCAGCCCGGCCTCCTCGAACCGCCGCTTCAGCTCGCGCCGCCGCAGGTCGAATTCGCGCGGCGCGGCGCCCTGGAACGAGAAGATCGACTGCTTCTCGTCGCCGACGGCGAACACCGTGCGCACCAAGCCGTCGCGCGCGCCGGCGCCAGAGGTGAATTCCGAGATGATGTGCGCGACGATGTCCCATTGCCGGGGGCTCGTATCCTGCGCCTCGTCGATCAGCACGTGATCGACGCCGCGGTCGAGCTTGTAATGCACCCAGCCGGAGGAGACGCGGTCGAGCATCGCCAGCGTCTTGTCGATGAGGTCGTCGTAGTCGAGCAGGCCGCGTTCCAGCTTCTCGCGCCGGTAGTGCGCGGCCGCCGCGGTCGCGATGTGGATCAGCGCCTCGGTGCGGTCGCGCGCGACCACGGCGCGGCGGCGCTCGATCAAGGGACCAAGACGATCGACCTCCGCCTCGAACCGGTGGCCCGCGACCGCATTCTTCTTGGTGAAATTGTTGGTGACGACAGACGCGCGCGGCGCGCGGTCATCGGTCAAGAAGACGCCGAGATATTCCTCGACCTGGGCCGCGCCGGTGAAGGTCAGCGCGCTCCGCAGCCGCTCGGCCTGTTTCTGGTCCGCCTTGCTGCTGGTGTCGAGCAGCGTGGCCAGCTCCTTCCAGCTTGCGCGCGGCAGGTTCGGTCCATCGACGATCTCGCGCTCGACATCCTCGATGCGAATATCGGCGGAGACGCCGAGCGCGGCCGACATCTGCGCGGCGGCGGCCGCGGCGTAGCCGGCGGCATCGGTCCAGGCCATGAAATGATCGCGGCTGAGGCATGCCTCACGGACCACCTCCTTGAAGGTGACGTCGGCGGCGTTTGCCATCGCCGTCCGCAGCGCGCGGCCGATCGGACTGTCGGGAATCCGCGACGCCTCGAGGAATACCGCGAGATTGGCGCGCTCCATCATCTCGTTCTGGTCGCGGTCGTCGAGTACGGCGAAGCGCGCCGGCACGTTGGCCTCGAACGGAAATTGTTGCAGCAGGCGGGTGCACAGCGCGTGGATAGTCTGCACCTTCAAGCCGCCGGGCGTCTCCAGCGCGCAGGCGAACAGTTTTCGTGCCTCACGTCGCAGTGTGGCGCTGGGATGCGCGATGCCGGCCTCGCGGATCGCGGTATCGAGTGCGGCATCGTCCAGCGTCACCCAATGGCCGAGCGTCGTGAACACGCGTTCAGCCATGTTCGCCGCGGCGGCCTTGGTGAAGGTGATGCAGAGGATCTTCTCCGGCGGCACGCCGGACAGCAAAAGGCGGATCACGCGCTGCACCAGCACATGGGTCTTGCCGGAGCCGGCATTCGCCGACACGAAGGTCGACGCCTTCGGATCGGACGCGCGCGCCTGCGCGTCGCGCACCGCTGGCGGGATCGGGCGGGGCGCCTTCACCATTCCTCGATCCCCAGGCCGCCGGCGGCGGACCATTCCTTGATGCGCGCGAGGTCGTCATAGGCGCCGTAGCGGTTCGCCCACATCGAGAGGTTCAGTGAGGTGTAGGCCTGCTGCTCGTCGTCGAAGGCGCGAATCAAGGCTTCCAGCTTGCGCCGCGCGCTGTCGGCGGCTTCGTCGGGCGGCTGCGGCGTGTCGTTGGTCTTGATCTTCAGCTCCAGCGAGCGCTGCTCGCCCGGCGGGTTGTTGCCGCTCAGCCTGACATAGACGAGATCGCCGACCGAGGAGTCCGCCGGAATATCGGCGAAGCCGCCCTCGCGCAGGATCGCGGCTTCCAGCGTCAGCTGCGGCGACAGGCCCATGCGCACCTGCTTGCCGGTCGGCGGCTGGCCGGTCTTGTAGTCGAGGATCGCAAAGCTGCCGTCGTCGCGCCGCTCGATGCGGTCGGCGCGCGCCGAGAGCACGAACGTCCTGGCATCGTCGAGCGGAATGCCGATCTCGCCGCGGATCTCAGCCTTGATCGCGTCGATACTGCCGCGCCGCGCCTGCTCCCATTCGGCAAACCACGCCGCGATACGCTGGAAGCGCGGCCACCATAGCGCGCGCGCCTCCGGCCGCTCCATCAGTGGCGCAAAATGCCTGGCCCCGATGTCGCGCAGCGCGCTCTTGATGTCGTCAGGCAGCGCGTCGGCGTAAGTTTGTGTGAACTCGCCGAGCGATTCGTGGATCGCCGAGCCGCGATCGGCGGCCGACAACGGCATGTCGACGGGGTCGAGCGGATCGAGCTTCAGGATGTAGCGCGCGTAGATCGTGTAGGGATCGCGCAGCCAGTCCTCGATCGCGGTGACCGACATTTTCAACGGCCGCGCCTCGCGCGGCGGCCGCGGCTCCGGCTGCGGGACCGGCAGGACCGTGTCAGGCCGGTCCAGCTCCGCGGCATATTGCACGTAAGCCTCGCCGGCCGCTGTCGCCGCCTTCCAGCGCGCTTCGCCAGCCACCGCTTCGAGCCGGTGCAGGAAGCGCGAGGCGACCGCGGGCGCACCGCCGACCTTGGCCGCATGGGTCAGGATCACCTCGTCATGGCCGAGCAGCTGCGCAAAGTCGTGCGCGGAGAGGCCGATGCGCCGTTCGGGGAGATCGAGCCCGAGCTCGTGCCGCATCGGCCGGCTCAGCCACGGATCGATCCGCGGCGCCGGCGGCCAGACGCCTTCGACCAGACCGCCGAGGATGACGCGATCCGACTCGGTCAGTCGCGCCTCGAGCTGGCCGAAGATGTTGAGCTGCGCGCGCGCCGATTCCGGCCGCCGCACCATGCGGTCGGCAAACGCGGTCTGGAACACCTCGGGATAATCTGACAGCGGCGTCATCAGCCCGCTCGGCTGCTGCTTGGCGAGCAGCTCGTCGAACGCGGATGCCAGCGACGCACCGGCGCGCTCCTCGAACACCATTGCAACGCCGTTCTGGTCGGCCGACAGCGCAATCAGCGCTTCGCGATGACGCGCAGCCAGCTCCGCGAAATCGTAAGGTCTTGACGAGGCCATGCCTTCCAGCGGCGCCAGCGCCGTCTGCAATCTGGCGATCAGGTCCTGGGCCTGGTTGAGCTCGTTGTCGCGCAGCCGGGCGCGCGGCTCCATCGCGTGCAGCGACGAGGTCTCGCCGCCATGCAGCTTGACGAGCTCGGCGCGGAAGCGGGCGAAGTCGCGCGCGAGGCCGCCGGTCGCAGCTTGCGGCCGCGTGCCGCGCAACAGCGCGATCTCCAGCACCTCGATCGCGCGCTTCAGCGCGCCATGGGCGCCGCCGAGCCGGAACAGCGGATGCTTGAGCAGCGCGAGCAGTGTCGGCGGCTCCAGCCCCTTGGCCGCGGCCTCCGCGGTGAGGCGGGCGAACACGCCGGGCGGGGTCTCCATCAACGCATCGCCGCCGGAATCGTCGAACTCCAGATTCCAGCGTGTCAGCGAGGCCATCACGCGGCGTGCGAGCGCGCGATCCGGTGTCACCAGCGCGGCTGACTTGCCGAGATGCCGCGCCTCGCGCATCGCGACTGCGATCGCGAGTGCTTCCATTTCGGGATTGGGCGCCTCGACCACGGTGAGATTGGTCATCCCGGCGGAAATCCGCGCCACGATCTCGGGCCGCTCGAGCCGGTCGTGCCATTGCGCGGTTGCGGTCGACGGGCGCATCGTCTCAGATACCAGCACCTCGCGACCGAGCGGCGCAGGTTCGGCAAGGCTCTCGACATCGCGGCGCTTGATGCCGAAGCGGTCGAGCAACGCGTGCATCGCGAATTGCGGATGGTTCGACGAGGGCGGCGTGGTGAACCTGCCGTCGTCGCCGCGCTCGCCGCCGATCGTGTCCCAGGAGTCCTCGTCGAGATCGGTGTCGAGCCCGGGCAGCACCACGGCGCCGTTCGCAAGCTTCGCCACTGCGTGGAGGAATTTTGCGGTGGCCGGCATCGAGCCTGTCGAACCGGCCGCGATCACCGGGCCGGCGTGATGCGCGGTCAGCCGTGCCGCCTCCGCCTCGATCAGCTGGTCGCGGCGCGCCGCGGGCTCGATCCGGCCGATCTCCTTGAGATAGTTCGGCCAGGCGTCGCGCGCGATGCGCAGGAAGTCGAGCGAGTGCTGCCAGTATTTGTCGAGCTGGTCCGGCACCAGCCGATCGAGCGCGCGCCAGTCGACGCCGCGCGTCACCATGTCGTCCATCAGCCGCGCCAGGTCGCCGGCGAGCTGCAGGGTCGAGGCCGGGCCGCCGACCACCAGCGGCGCCGACACCGGCGTCTTCGCCCAGGCCGCGACCAGATGCGCCAGCGTCAGCCGGCGCTCGAGCTCGCCGAGCCGCGGCGGAATTTCCAGCGGCGCAGCGCCGCCGACATCGTCGCCCTGGTCGGCGAAAGCGAGCTCGTCCTCATCGATCTCGCCGAGCGCGACGATGCGCGGCAGCACCGCGGCGTCGGAATCGAGCACATCGAGGAAGATCTCGCGCGCCAGCCGTCCGGCGCGGCGGGTCGGCAGGTAGAGCGTGGCGCCGGCGAGCTTTGCGGGATCGTTGCGTGCCTCGGATCCCGCGATCAGCCGGCCATCGACCAGCGCCGAGATGACGGTGCGCAGGAACGGCGCAGAAACGGGAACGCTGAAAACGCGCATGGGCTGCCTGGTTCGAATCAGGCGCCAATATAGGGAGCGGCGGCCGTCGTTAGCCACCCCTGTAGATCAGCCATCACCGCTGATTATCGCAGCCGGCCGCCGCAGCGATCGACGGCATCCAGGAACCAGCGCAGCGCCGGATCCTCAGCCGCGCGGACTGTATGGATCAGGTCGATCGCAAAGGCAGGGATGTCGATCGGCGGCATCACGACGGCGATTTCGGCGAGATGCGTGAAGCGGCGGGCGACGCGTTCGGCCATTGTGGCGATGAGATCGGTGCCGGCCACGGCGAAGGGGACGGCCACCACATGCGCCAGCGTCACGGCGACCCGCCGCTTCAGCCGATGCCGCGCCAGCAGCGCGTCGATCACGCTCGGCAGCCCGTCGCCGCCGGCTGCCGAGAACAGCGCGTGCGGCAGGCTCGCATAATCTTCCAGGCTGAGCGCCTCCGATCGGCCCGCGCGCGCGCCGTCGCAGATGCAGACGAAGCGTTCCTCGAACAGCCGGTGCCGGACACAGCGTGGCGAGTCCGGCAGATGGCCGCCGATCAGCGCATCGAGTTCGGCGCGCTCGAGCTTGGCCAGGGCCGCCGTCGTGTCAGTCAGCGGACGCACGGCAAGGTCGATGCCCGGCGCCTCCATGCGCAACAAGCGGCTCAGTTCCGGCACCAGAACGAGGTCGCCATAGTCGGTCGCAGCGATGGTGAAGCGCCTTCGCGCGGTGGCCGGATCGAAGCCCCGATCGGGCGCCAGCGCGCCCCTTATGTGCCGCAACGCCTCACCGATCGGCCCGGCCAGCACCAGGGCCTTTTCGGTCGGCTGCATGCCGGCACCGGCGCGCAGGAACAGTTCGTCCGCAAACAGCGCGCGCAGCCTGCGCAACGCGCTGCTCATCGACGGCTGGGCGAGCCCAATGCGCTCGGCCGCGCGGGTGACGTGGCGCTCCTCCATCAGCGCTTCGAAAGCGACCAGCAGGTTGAGATCGACGGCAGCTAAATTCATCACAGCAATAATGCTTATAAGAATAATCGATTTCAACAATGATCTGCATGCGCCTACGGTCGCGCCGGACACGACCACGAGGCGAAAAGACTTGGGGCGATCAGACTTGGGAAGATCATTCGCGAAGCTGATGCCGCGCGGGCCGACCTTGCTGGTCATCGGCGTGCTGGCCGGGCTGGCTTTCCCTGGCTTGGCGGCCGGCGTGCGCCCGCTGATGGCGGCGGCGATCTTCGTTCTCGTCCTCGGGACTTTTCTCCAGGTCGACGGCGTGGCGTTCCGGCGTGCGCTGGGACGTCCGCTGGTCTCGCTGCTGTTGCCGGCGCTGGCGATGTTGGCCTGCCCGCTCGCAGTCGGCTTCGCAGCGCGCGGCGCCGGATTTCGGCCGGAGCTGATCGTTGCGCTGGTGCTGTCGGTGTGTGCGCCGCCATCGACCGGCACGGCGGCGGTCGCACGCATGCTCGGCTTCGACGCGACCATTCCGCTGGCCGTGACGCTGCTGTCGATGGCGCTGGCGCCGGTCACGGTTCCGCTGATCGCGGCGGGATTTGCCGGTCTCGCGCTCGATCCGCTGGCGCTCGCCGCGCGGCTGGCGCTACTGGTGGTCGGCGCCGGCGCGCTGGCGTTGCTGCTTCGCCGTCAGGCCGCTGCACAATTGGCGCGGCATTCGCGCATCATCGACGCGCTTGTGCTCGCCTCGCTGCTCGTGTTCGCGATTTCCACCATGGCGGGGGTGCGTGCAAAGATCGCAGCGCAGCCGGCCACTGCGCTGACGTTGGTGGGCCTTGCCTTCGCCTGCAATCTCGCGCTGCAAGCGCTTGGCGCGCTGCTCACGCCGGGTCCGCTGGCGGAGCGATTGACCACCGGCCTCATTCTGAGCAACCGCAACGTCGGACTGGTCTGGTCGGCGATGGGCGCGGCGGTGTCGCCGATGACGGCGCTGTTCTTCGCCGCCACGCAGTTTCCGATCTATATGATGCCGCGCCTGATCGAGCTGCTGGTCCGGCGCGAGCGCAAGGAGAAAGCCCCGTCATGAGCGCGACGATCCTGACCGAAGACCTCGCCGCCCGTTTCGCCCGCATCGCGCTCGGCCATGTCACGCGCGAATATCCAAACAAGCCGGATCACGTGTTGGCCGGGCCACAGGATGCACGCACGCCGCGCGAGTTGCATCCGGTCTTCTTCGGCAGCTACGACTGGCACTCCTGCGTCCACAGCTACTGGATGCTCGCCCGGCTGCTGCGCCGCTATCCGGCGTCCGAGGCGGCAAGTGAGATCCGCGCCTTGTTTGACACTCAGTTCGTTGCAGAGAAGGTTGCCGTCGAATGCGCCTATCTCGCCGCTCCGACGGTGCGCGGCTTCAAACGGCCTTACGGCTGGGGCTGGCTGTTGAAGCTCGCCGCAGAGCTCGCGCTGCTCGACGAGACGCGGTGGCGCGCGCAAATCACGCCGCTTGCCGCCATCTTCGCACAGCGCTTTCGCGACTTCCTGCCGCTCGCCACCTATCCGGTGCGGGTCGGCACGCACTTCAACACCGCGTTCGGGCTTCGCATGGCCGCCGACTACGCCGCAGTGACGCAGGATGATGCGCTCAGTGCGCTGTTGCGCGAGACGGCGCTGCGCTGGTACGGCGCCGATCAGGATTGTCCCGCCTGGGGCGAGCCGAGCGGCGATGATTTCCAGTCGTCGGCGCTGATCGAAGCCGAATGCATGCGCCGGCTGCTCGCGCCCGGCGACTTCCTACCCTGGTTTGATCGCTTCCTGCCGCGGCTCGCGCAACGCGAACCCGCAACCCTGTTCCGGCCGGCAACGGTCACCGATCGGTCGGATGGCAAACTTGCGCATCTCGATGGACTCAATCTCAGCCGGGCATGGTGCTGGCGCGCGCTGGCCGGCGCCTTGCCGGAAGCCGATCCGCGACGCCCGATCCTGCTGGATGCTGCGCGAGGCCATCTCGATGCCGGCCTGCCGCATATCGCCAGCGACTATATGGGCGAACACTGGCTCGCGAGTTTTGCAGTGCTCGCCATCGACGTTGATGATTGATGGCAGCGTCGCTTACGCGACGCTTTCCAGGAAAGCTTCTTCCGCGGCCAGGATCGCGTCGGGGGTTCCGACATGCATCCAGACGCCGTCGAGGCGCAGGCCGAACAGCCGCTCCTGCTCGTTGGCGCGGTCGAACATCTTGGTCAGCGAGAACTCGCCGGCAGGGGCATCGGCGAACAGCGCAGGCGACATGATCGCGGCGCCGGCATAGACGAACGGCACCACCTGGTTTTCCCGGCGCTTGCGCAGCGCGCCGTCCGGCAACATCGAATAGTCGCCGCGGCCGCTATAGCCGATGCTCGAGGCGGTCGGCGCCATCAGCAGCAGGATATCCATCCGTGCGGGGTCGAAGGCTTCCGCCAGCCGCGCCAGATTGGAACGCACGCCGTCGATCCACATCGTGTCGGCGTTGAGATGGAAAAACGGCGCATCGCCGAGCAGCGGCAGCGCCTTCACCACCGCGCCGCCGGTGCCGAGCACCTGATCGCGCTCGTCGGAGATGATCACGTGCGGGCGGCTGCGGGTCTTGACGTGCTCGATGATCTGGTCGGGCAGATAATGCACGTTCACGACCGCTTCGCTGACGCCGGCGCCGGCGAGCTTGTCGAGCACATGGTCGAGCAGCGGCTGGCCGGCGACGCTCACCAGCGGCTTCGGCATCGTGTCGGTCAGGGGGCGCATGCGCACGCCGAGGCCCGCAGCGAGCACCATAGCCTTGTGGGGAGTGACGGGCATTTTCCTGATGTTCTCGGTCATCATCTCTCGGCGCCGATCATATCACGGCGATTCGGCAAGCGCATCGATCAGACGCCATAGTCACAGGACATGACGGCCGTAAGACGGCAATGGCGGCGATAGCCTAGACGTCGGCAGCCTGCGCGCCGCGTCTGGCAGTTTTCTTCTTCTTGTCGCCTTGTTTAAGGAAGTTGACGCCGATCTGGTCGCCATTGACCCACGCCAGTTCGCAGCGGCGATAAGCCAATCCTGTTGACGACAGCAGCAGAAAGAACTCCTTCAGGTTCAGGCCCTCGACCGAGCCGTCGACGGAAAGCTTGGCGCCCGTCTCCGACACGTCTTCCATGGTGCAGTCGCGCCGCCAGGTGCCGTCGATGCCCATCATGTGCGCCGCTATGCCGCGCTCAAACGTGACACGATCGCCCTTGCGTCGTTCCGTCCCCATCGTGTGGTCCCGCTCCCGATCGGCCGCGCCCTGGATGATATGCGGCCTCCGCGACCTTAGGAGACCCAAGGCTAATAACCCGTAAACTACGGTACCGGGGGAGGGACGTTCGCTGTGTACCAGATGCGGAAGGTGGCCAGTGCCGGATGGGCCAGCGACCGCTCGAGGTAGGTCCAGATCCGCGGCTGGTGCTTCAGATATTGCGGCTTGCCGTCGCGGCGGTTGAGCCGCGCAAAGGTGCCGAGCAGGCGGGTGTTCCGCTGCGCCGACATGATCGCATAGAGCTCCGCGAAGCCGGCGGGATCGAAGCTTTCGTCGGTGGCGCGCCGCGCCTTGATGTAACGGGTCAAGAGCGACAGTTCGAGTTGCTCGGGCACGTCGATCCGCGCATCCTGCAGCAGCGACACCACGTCATAGGCCGCGGGGCCGAGCAGCGCGTCCTGGAAGTCGATGATGCCGACGCGCAGGATGCCGGTGCGCTCGGCAAGCCAGATGATGTTGGGCGAATGGAAGTCGCGGATCACCCAGGTCTGCGGCGCCGCGGCGGGCTTCTGCAAGAGGCCGCGCCACATCCCGAGGAAGTCGCTGCGGAGCTCCTCGTCCGGCTGCACGCCGCGGTCGGGCAAGTACCATTCCAGCATCAGCCCGATCTCGATCAGCCAGGCGTCGATATCGAACACGGGGATGTCGTAGCTCTCGTCTGGTGTCACCGGCAGCGTCTCGGGCAGCACCTCGCGATGCAGCGCCGCCAGCATGTCGACGGCCGCCTCGTAACGTTCGGCGATCGGCTGCGGCGGTTCGCCCTCGATCACGCCTTCGGCGCCGAGATCCTCGGTGATCAGGAAGCCGGATTCGAGATCGATGTGCCGGATCGCGGGTGCGGAGAAGCCGTGCTTTCGCAGTCCGTTTCCAATTGCGACGAACGGCCTGACATCTTCGGCGAGATGCACCGCTGCACTGTAGGACCGGCCGTTGTAAATCGCCGGGCCGTCGGGACGGCGTGGCGAGTTCATCAGGATGACGCTGCCGTCGTCGTTACGCAATCGCGCATAGGAGCGTGTCGAGGCATCGCCCGGCATGCGCTCGCGTCGGGCGTTGAGGAAGCCGCCGTGCTCGAGGAAATGGCGCAGCTCGTTGAGCCGCGCAACCTTCGCCGCGCCTTTGCCATGGCCGGTGATCTCGGCGGCGCGTGCGGCCGATCCGAGCGCCGGGCGGTGGCTGAACGCGATGTCGATGCGGTCCGTCGGCATGGCGTCCGGCGCGCGTTCAGGCCACTCGATCAGCGCCACGATGTCGTCGGGCAGCGGCGACAGCCCGATCTCCTCGAGTTCGCTGGCATCGTTGATGCGGTAGAGGTCGGCATGAACCAGCGGAAACGACGGCAGTTCGTAAGTCTGCGCCAGCGTGAAGGTCGGGCTCGGCACTTCCAGCGTATCGTCGGTGGCGAGGTAGCGGATCAGCGCGCGGGCGGCCGCGGTCTTGCCGGCGCCGAGGTCGCCCGACAGCGTGATGACGTCGCCGGCGCCGATCAAGAGCGCGAGGTCGGCCATCAGCTCGGCCGTCGCGGTTTCGTTCGCGAGCGCCACCGAGAATGTCGAGGTCGCCGTCATTCCGCGGCGTTGCGATGTGCGGTCTGGTCGATCGGGAAGTCGCAGGTCACGGTCGTGCCGCGGCCTACGGTCGAATCGACCCGCACCCGTCCGCCATGAAGTTCGACAAAGGAGCGGACCAGCGACAGGCCGAGCCCCGCGCCGCGATGCCGCGAGCCGTGCGAATGGCTCTCGAACCAGTTGAACACCTTGTCGCGCATCTCGGCCGGAATGCCGGGTCCGGCATCGGTCACCGAAAACACCACGCTATGCTCGGTGCGGTGCGCGCTGATCGCGACGGTGGCGTCATGCGGCGAGAAGCCGACCGCATTGGCGAGCAGATTGTAGAGCACCTGCACCACGCGCCGCTCGTCGCCGACGAAGGCGCCGATGTTGGGCTCGATATCGACCTTGAGCGTGATGCGGTCGGTCGCGAGACGGTCCTGGATGCCTTCGGCGGCGGCCTCGATCGCCTGGCCGATATTGACCGGGCCGAGCTCGAGCTTCATCGCACCCGCATCGATAGTGGCGAGATCGAGAATGTTGTTGGTCAGCGCCAGCAGCGCGTTGGTCGATTTGGTGACGTAGCCGAGATACTCGGCCTGCTTCGGCGTCAGCGGCCCGGTCGAGGGATCGCTGAGGAAATGCGCGAAGCCGATGATGGTGGTGAGCGGCGCGCGCAGCTCGTAGGAGACGTGGTGGACGAAATCCACCTTCATCTGGTCGGCGGCTTCCAGCGCCTCGTTGCGCTCGCGCAGCGCCCGCTCGACATTCTCGGTGTCGGTGATGTCCTGGAAGGCCAGCAAGGTCTTGCCGTCGGGCAGCGGGATGGTCATGCAGTTGAGCACGCTGCCGTCCTTGCGCTCGAGCTTGAGCGCGACCTGGGCGCGGTTCTCGATCGCGGTGATCTGCTCGCGCAGCGTCCGCCAGGTCAGCGCGTCGTCGAACAGCGGCCGGCACAGCGCTTCCACCGCTTCGATGTGCGGTTCGCCCTGCAGCGCATCGGCCGGCAGCTTCCACATCTTGGCGAAGGGCGGGTTGAACAGCTCGGCACGGCCATTGCTGCCGAACACCGCGACCGCCTCGCCGAGATTGTCGAGGGTCTCGCGCTGCACCCGGGTCAGGCGGTCGTAGCGGCGCGCGAGGTCGAGGCTCTCGGTGACGTTGTCGAACAGATAGGTGACGCCGCCCTCGAGGTTCGGCGTGGTGACGACGCTGATGGCGCGGCCGTCGGGCAGGAACCAGGTGTAGGTCTCGGATTCGACCGCGCGATAGCCCTCGTGCAGCTTGGCCTTCCAGGCGCGGAAGTCCGGCTGCTCGGGCAGCTTGCGGTTGGCGCGCAGCCGGTCGAGCACGCTGGAATCATCGGGATTGCTGTCGAGGAAGGCCTGGTCGAGGCCCCATAGCCGCCGATAGGACTCGTTGTAGAAAGTGAGCCGCCGGTCGGCATCGAACACCGCGACGCCCGAGGATAGCTGATCGAGGGTGCGCCGGTGCGCGTCGACCATCCGCGCGATCGCCGCGCGCAGCGCCGCGGCTTCGCTGGCGTCGATCGCGATGCCGGCGCTGCCGCCGCTTAGCTTGAGCGCCTGCACGTCGTAGATCCGCCGCTCGCCGCTGACCACGATCGGCAGCCGTGCGGCATAATTGGCATTGTCATTCAGCGCGCGGGTCAGTTCGGTGCGCTGGTCGCTTTCGAGCAGTTCGAGGTTGCGCTGGAGCGCGTCCGACACGCTCTTGCCCTCGGTGGCGCGGACATAGGCCGCGTTGGCGTAGCGCAGATTGCCCTCGAGGCTCTTGGCCCAGATCGGCCACGGCGCTGCGGCGGCGAAATCGCGCAGCAGCTCGGTCTCCTCCTGCAGCGACTTGTAGCGCAGGTTGGATTCGGCGAGCTCGCGGCGCAGGCCGCCGAGCTCGCGGATCCGCAGGATGGCCTGGCCGCCGATCGCTCGGCCCATCGCCTCGATGGCGCGGCCGGCCGAGGTCGAGAGGTTGAGCAGGAACGCCTCGCCCTTTTCGCGCAGCGCGTCGACCGCGTGGTCCATCTGCAGCGCCGGCTCGGGCGGCAGCCAGGTTCCGAAGGCGAGGATGCGTTGCGGCGCGCTTTCCTGCGACATCACCAGCGAGACGTCGCCCGAGATCTGCGGCCGGTTGTCGCCCGCGGCCCAGGAGATCAGCACCTGCGGCTCGACGAACAGCAGCGCGCGCAGCCGGTCCGATTGCGCTTGCAGGTCCGTGATCTCGGACTGCAGCTGTTCCTCGTTCCTTGTGGCGCGCTGGCGGGTGCGCATCAAGAGGATCGCGGCGACGGCCGAGAAGCCGACCAGCGCGAACGACGTCGCGAGAACCGCGACCTCCTGATGATTGAAGCCGAAATGATCCGACAGCGCCTGGGTCACCAGGCTTTCGGCGGCAAACGAGGCGCGGGCGGGCAGCAATGCGGTGATGGCGAGCCCAAGCATGCCGTCGCGCGCCAGTGAGGTGCATGACAGCAGGGTTCGACGCATTGCCGCGACTACGCCCGACATATGTTGCCCCAGAACGCACAAACCTTAAGGCATGATCCGGAAACCAGGAGACCGGTATTCCCTCACGGAAAACGTACGACGTTTGTCCGGGGATCATGCCCAAGCAGGACCCGACAGCCCGACGAAGACCCCCCGTCGCGCTCGAATCAATCCAGAATAGTCCCAACCGGACTCGGCGAGTAAGAGTCCAGACCGTGAACGCAGAATCCGCTGTGAAAAAATGCAGCGCGCGATGTGGATTTTACGCGAATTGACTCCGTATTCACGCGGGGAGCGCGCCCGAAGCGTGATCTGCCGGAGACGGCCGCACACTTCTCCGATCGCGTCCTAGCGTCCGGTCGAGCCGAAGCCGCCGCTGCCGCGATCGGTCGGCGACAGCACGTCGACCGGAACCAGCTCGGCCCTTGTAACCGGCGCGATCACCATCTGCGCGATGCGCTCGCCGCGCCGGATCGAAAACGCCTCCTGGCCGTGATTGATCAGGAGCACATTGATCTCGCCGCGATAATCGGCGTCGATCGTGCCGGGCGAGTTCAGCACCGTGACGCCGTATTTGGCGGCGAGGCCGGAGCGCGGCCGCACCTGCGCCTCATAGCCCGGCGGCAGCGCGATCGTCAGCCCGGTCGGAACCATCTCATAGCGGCCCGGCAGCAGCAGCAGCGGCGCCGACCGCGGCACCGCGGCCAGCAGGTCGAGCCCCGCTGCGTCGGCGGTCTGATAGATCGGCAGCAGAAGATCTGCGCCATGCGGCAATTGGTGGACTTCGACCTTGATGGTGGCGCTCACGATGCGGTTCCTACGGCTCTTGCGATGCGCGACACCAGCGCGCTCGCGACTTCTTCCTTGGTCATGACCGGCCAGGAGTCGACGGTGACGTCCTTGCCCTCGCGCGAGAGCAGGTGAACGGTGTTGCGGTCGCCGCCCATCACGCCGGTCGCCGGCGAGACGTCGTTGGCGACGATCCAGTCGCAGCCCTTGCGCGCGAACTTGGCCTTGGCGTTCTCGATCAGGTGCTCGGTCTCGGCGGCAAAGCCGATCATCAGCGGCGGCCGCTGCTCCTTCAGCTTGGAGATCGTCGCGAGGATGTCGGGGTTCTCGACGAGCTGCAGCGGCGGCATCCCGGCCGCGGTCTTTTTCAGCTTCTGGCTGCCTTCGGTGGCGACGCGCCAGTCGGCGACCGCGGCCGCGAAGATCGCGATGTCGACCGGCAGCGCCGCCTCGACCCGGTGCAGCATGTCGCGCGCGGACTCTACCCGCATCACGGAGATGCCCTGGGGATCGCCGAGCTCGACCGGGCCGGTCACCAGCACCACCTCGGCGCCGGCGGCGCGCGCCGCGATGGCAATGGCAAAGCCCTGCTTGCCGGACGAGCGGTTGGCGATGTAGCGGACCGGATCGATCGCCTCATGGGTCGGGCCGGCAGTGATCAGCACGCGCTTGCCGGCCAGCGGGCGCGGCTGCGGCGGCCGCAGCATGCGGTCGGCGGCGGCGGCGATCTCGGTCGGCTCGGCCATCCGGCCGACGCCGGCTTCGCCGGCTTCCGCCATTTCCCCCGCATTGGGGCCAACGGTGTGGACGCCGTCGCGGCGCAGCTGCAGCACGTTGCGGCGGGTGGCCGGGTTGTTCCACATCAAGGGGTTCATCGCCGGCGCCAGCAGGATAGGCCGGTTGGCCGCCAGCAAGGTGGCGGTGGCGAGATCGTCGGCGTGGCCCTGCGCCATCTTGGCCATCAGGTCGGCGGTGGCCGGCGCCACCACGATCAGATCGCAATCCCGCGCCAGGCGGATATGGCCGGCGTCGAACTCGCTCTCGGCGTCGAACAGGTCGGTGTAGACGCGCTCATGCGACAGCGCGCTGGCCGCCAGCGGGGTGACGAATTGCTGGGCTGCCTTGGTCAGCACGCAGCGGACCTGGATGTGCCGCTCCTTGAGCCGCCGGATCAAATCCAGCGCCTTGTATGCCGCGATCCCGCCGCCGATGATCAGGGTCACGCGGGGCTCGCCGGCCGCGCTGGCGACCCGTGGCGCAGGGGCTGCAACCGTCAGCGAACCTGCGCCCGGCGCCTCCGTGGGCTCCGTACCGCCCTCTGCGAGGTCCCGGAGGATCACCCGGATCTCCTCCTCGACCGAGCGGCCGTTTTTGGCGGAGCGAAGCCGCAGATAGGCCTTCAAGGCGTCGTCGAGTTTGCGGATGGTCAGGCTGGCCATGGCATGCCCTCAGCATCATGCTCAAGAATGATAGCGATGCTATCACATAGTGCATGCATTGCAATCAGTGCGCGCGGATCGCGAAAAAGATTGCGATCAGGGCGGCGGCAATGACCCACAGGCCGACGGTCTGCACCCGCGCCTTGCGGGCCTCGGCGCGGGCCATTTCGTCGATCGAGTCCGACGACAGCATGTGGCCCTCCCGCGTCATGGTCTCGAGCTGCTCGAGCACCGTCACGGCGCGGCTGGCGATCGACGGCAAATTGGCGATGACGCGGCTGAGCTCGCCCACACCCGATATCGCGCCCTGGATGCGTCCGGCCGGGCCGAGATTGTGCGTGATCCATTCGCGCACCACGGGGTCGGCGATCTTCCAGATGTCGAGCTTGGGATCGAAGCCGCGCGCCACGCCCTCGACCACAACCATGGTCTTCTGTAGCAGGATCAGTTCGGGCCGCGTCTGCATGTCGAACAGCCCGGTGACCTCGAGCAGAAGCGTCAACAGCTTCGCCATCGAGATTTCCTCGGCGGTGCGGTTGTGGATCGGCTCGCCGATGGCGCGGATCGCCTGAGCGAAATTCTCCACCGAATGGTGGCCCGGCACATAGCCGGCCTCGAAATGCACCTCGGCGACGCGGCGATAGTCGCGGGTGATGAAGCCGAGCAAGATCTCGGCGAGGAAGCGCCGCTCCTTCAGCCCGAGCCGCCCCATGATGCCGAAATCCACGGCAACGAGCCGGCCGGCCTCGTCGAGGAACAGATTGCCCGGATGCATGTCGGCATGAAAGAAGCCGTCGCGCAGCGCGTGGCGCAGGAAGCTCTGGATCACCTTGCGGCCGAGATCCGGCAGGTCGACCTGGGCCTCCGCGAGGCGAGCGTGATCGTTCAGCGCGATGCCGTCGATCCATTCCATCGTCAGCACGCTGTGCGCGGTGCGGTCCCAATCCACCGCGGGCACCCGGAAATCCGGATCGTCGCGGGTGTTCTCGGCCATCTCGGACAGCGCGGCCGCCTCGAGCCGCAGGTCCATCTCCATCGCGACCGAGCGCGACATCGTGTTGATGACCTCGATCAGCCGCAGCCGCCTCGCCTCGGCGGAATGGGCTTCCGCCTTGTGCGCGACAAAGAAGAAGTCGCTGAGATCACGGCGGAAGCGCGCGGCGACATTGGGGCGGAGCACCTTGACCGCAACCTGATGCCGCACGCCGTCGCGCTCGACCTCGGCGCGGTGCACCTGTGCGATCGAGGCTGCGGCAACCGCCGGACCCAGATGCACGAAGGCCTGCGACAGCGGCCGCTCTAGCGATTGCGTGAGGACAGCTTCGGCCTCTTCCTGCGCGAATGGCGGCAGCCGGTCCTGCAGGGCTTCGAGGTCGCGCGCCATCGCGACGCCGACGACGTCGGGCCGGGTGGCGAGGAATTGCCCGAGCTTGAGATAGGCGGGCCCGAGCCGGGTCAGCGCGCGCGACAGCCGTGGACCTGACTTGGCGGAGCGGCGCTCGATCAGCCGCGCCAGCTTCAGCGCGAGCTGCCCGGGCGGCGGCACCAGCGCGGGATCGACGACGCCGAACACGCCCTCGCGCGCGAACACGAAGCCGGCGCGGGCAAGGCGCGAAATGTGGGTCAGTGCAGAGATCACAAACGCCAGCCCGAATGCAGCGCCACGATGCCGCCGGAGAGGCTCTGCCACTTCACGCGCGAAAAGCCGGCGGCGCCGATCATCTCGGCGAATGCGTTCGGCCGCGGGAATTTGCGGATCGACTCGACGAGATATTGATAGGACTCGGCGTCACCGGTGACGGCGCGGCCGAGTGGCGGGATCACCTTGAACGAGAACAGGTCGTAGATCCGGTCGAGGCCGGGCACATCGACGGTGGAGAATTCCAGGCACAGGAAGCGGCTGCCGGGCTTGAGCACCCGGTAGGCTTCGCGCAGCGCAAATTCGATCTGCGGCACGTTGCGGATGCCGAACGCGATGGTGTAGGCGTCGAACGCGCGGTCGGCGAAACCCAACGTCTCGGCATTACCCTCGACGAATGACACGCGATCATCGAGGTGCTGCTTGGCGGCGCGTTCGCGGCCGACGGCGAGCATGTCGGTATTGATGTCGCAGACCGTGGCATGAAAGCCGGTGCCCGCGGTCTTGGCGGCCCGGAACGCGATGTCGCCGGTGCCGCCGGCGACGTCGAGCAGCGCGAACGGCCGCTCGCCCTTCGGCGGGTCGAGCGTCGTGATCATGACGTCCTTCCAGGCCCGGTGCAGGCCTACCGACATCAGATCGTTCATCAGGTCATAGCGCGACGCGACGCTGTGAAACACCTCGTTCACCAGCGTCTGCTTCTCGCCCAGGGGCACGTCCCTGAAGCCGAAATGGGTGGTTTGATCCGGCCGATCCATCACTCAGAACTCTTACCTTTTTGGTCGCGCTTTCTTCACGCGAACCGGTGCCCGCTTCGCTCGAAAACGCTCCAGCCGGACCATAGCGCGGCGGCCGCAATGGCGCTATCACGTCACTTCCAAAAGGTGAATGCCTACCATGCCGGAATTACCCGAAGTCGAGACCGTCCGCCGCGGCCTGCAACCGGCCATGGAAGGGTCCAAAATCCTCAAGGCCGAGGCCCGCCGCAAGGATTTGCGGTTTCCGTTTCAAAAAGACTTTATCGCGCGGCTCGAGGGCCAGACCATCACCGGGCTCGGCCGCCGTGCCAAATATCTGATGGCGGACCTGAACTCCGGCGACGTGCTGCTGATGCATCTGGGCATGTCGGGCTCGTTCCGCGTGTTGAAGCAGGACGGCGCGGCGGCGCCGGGGAAGTTTCATTATCCGCGCAGCGAGGATCGCGCGCACGATCATGTCGTGTTCCACATGTCGTCGGGGGCCGCGGTCGTGTTCAACGATCCGCGGCGCTTCGGCTACATGAAGATCATCGCCCGCAATGCGATCGAAGATGAACCGCTGTTGAAGGGGCTCGGGCCGGAGCCGCTCGGCAACGAATTCGACGCGGCGATGCTGGCGCGCTCCTGCCACAACAAGAAGACCAGCCTGAAGGCCGCGCTGCTCGATCAGCGCGTGGTGGCGGGACTTGGCAACATCTATGTCTGCGAGGCGCTGTTTCGTTCGCATCTGTCGCCGCGGCGATTGGCCGCGACGCTTGCAACCAAGAAGGCCGAGCCCACCGATCATTCCAAACGTCTGGTCGATGCGATCCATTCGGTGCTCAACCAGGCGATCAAGGCCGGCGGCTCCTCGATCAGCGATCATCGGTTGACCAACGGTGATCTCGGCTATTTCCAGCATTCGTTCCAGGTCTACGACCGCGAAGGCGAGACCTGTCGCACGTCAGGCTGCGGTGGCATCGTCAGACGCTTCACCCAGAACGGCCGCTCCACGTTCTGGTGCCCGAAGTGCCAGAAATAACATGTTCGAGACGCCACGCATCGAGACGCGGCGCCTGATCCTGCGGCCGCTTGCGCTGTCGGATGCCGTAGCGATTCAACATCACTTCAACAACTGGAGCGTGATCAAGACTCTCGCCACGGTGGTGCCGTGGCCTTATCCCGACGACGGCGCGGAAAGTTTCATCAAGCGCGAGCTGGACAAGATCGCGGCCGGCGAGGAGAGCTATCAATGGGTGCTGGTGCTGCGCGCCGGTGATGGCGGGGCGATCGGCAACATCAACTTCCGGCCGCGCGCCGACGGCCGCAAGGGCAATCGTGGGTTCTGGCTGGCCGAGCCATACTGGAATCAAGGCCTGATGACCGAGGCGATCGCCGCGGTGAATGATTTCGCCTTCCTGACGCTCGGCCTCGATCACTTCCACGTCTGCAACGCGCAGTCCAACGTCGCCTCGCGCCGGGTCAAGCAGAAGACCGGAGCCGAATTCGTCGGCTTCGTCGAACTTCCGCACCACAATGGCGAGTCTCGAGCGGAGAAGTGGAAGGTTACGCGCGAAACCTGGCTGCGCGATCGCCCGACGACGTGACGCCGTTTGCGAATGCCGCCGTGGGGAAATTCGCAGCGGCTTGACCGCGGATGCGAGGCCGCAGAACATGGGTCCCATCGCTCCATCAACAACGAGAACACAATGGCGATGAACGGCAACTGGCGCGATCGCGCCGCGACAAGCTTTCAGTGCGAGAAACAGCCGGCCACTAGCAGCCGCGGCATGGTGGTGAGCAATCATCCGCTGGCATCGAGCGCCGGCGCCGAGATGCTGGCTGCCGGCGGCAATGCGATCGATGCGGCGATTGCGACTTTGTTCACGCTGACCGTGGTCGAGCCGATGATGGTCGGCATCATCGGCGGCGGTATGGCGCATATCCGCCTCGCCGACGGCAGCCATCGCTTGATCGACGGCCAGAGCACGGTGCCGAAGGCGGTGCGGCCGGATACTTACACCTCGAAGCCCGGTTCGGCGCACGATGTGTTCGACACCGTCGGAAACGAGAATTTGAACGGGCCTAAGGCGGTCGCGGTGCCGGGCTCGCTGAAGGCGTGGTGCGAAACGCTGCGCCGTTTCGGCACCATGAGCCCCGCCGACGTGATGCAGCCCGCGATCAAGCATGCCGCGCGCGGCTACGCGGCGACACAGTACTTGCACGAATGCATTACCGACAGCGCCACGGAGATGCTGAAGGACAAGCCGATTGCGGCGATCTATCTGCCTGGCGGCACTCCGCTGAAGCCGGGCGAGCGCGTGGTGCAGGCCGAATATGCCGAGACGCTGAAATACATCGCCGACCACGGCGACAACGCGCTGTACCAGGGACCGCTCGGCGACATCCTGGTCGACTACATGAAAAAGAACGGCGGCTTCGTCGCGCAAGAGGATCTCGCGGCTTATAAAACCGTCGAGCGGCAGCCGATCCGCTGCGACTACCGCGGCTGGGAAATCCTCGGGCCCCCGCCACCGGCGGCATCAGGCGTGCACATCACGCAGATGCTGAACATCCTCGAAGGCTACGACATCGCGCGCCTCGGCTTCGGCACGAGCGAGACGATCCATTATCTCGCCGAGGTGCTGAAGATTGCCTTTGCCGATCGCGCGGCCGCGAGCGGCGATCCCGCCTATATCAACGTGCCGGTGGAGCGGCTGACTTCGAAGGCCTATGCCGAGGAGCGCCGCCGCGCGATCGATCCCGACCGCGCGCAGGCCTGGAGCGCCGGCGTCACGCAGCTCGAAAGCGCGCACACCACGCACATGACGGCAGCGGATGCGATGGGCAATGTGGTGGCGACCACCCAGACCATCAACAATCTGTTCGGGGCCAAGATCCTGATCCCGGGCCTCGGCACCGTGCCGAACAACTACATGAACCTGTTCGATCCGCGGCCGGGACACGCGCTGTCGCTCGCCGCAGGCAAGCGCGTCACCACCTCGATGTCGCCGATGATGGCGCTGCGCGACGGCAAACTCGTTTACGCGCTCGGCCTGCCCGGCGGAAAGCGCATCTTCCCGAGCGCGATGCAGGCGCTGATCAACCTGATCGATCACGGCATGGACCTGCAGGAGGCGGTCGAGGCCCCACGGGTCTGGACCGAGGGCAATGCGCTCGAGGTCGAGCGGGCGGTCCCGGAGACCATCCGCGCGGCGCTGTCGGCGAAAGGCCACAAGGTGCAGGTCGTGCCGACGGTCGCCGGCGGCATGAACGCGATCCAGTTCCACGCCGACGGCACCATGTCCGGCGCGGCCTGCTGGCGCGCCGACGGCACGCCGGTCGGCATCGCCGGTGGTCTGGCTCGCCCGGGTGTGCGGTTTGCGCTGGAGTGAGGCCGACAAAGCTGCATCCTCATCCACAATTATCATCGCCCGGCTCGACCGGGCGATCCAGTACCCCGCGGCTTCTCGACTCTATCGTAACTGTCTCTGGAATACTGGATCGCCCGCCTTCGCGGGCGATGACAGTGTCCTATTTCCTGACGCAGATCACGCGGACCACGGCGGCCTTGGCGTCCGCCGATTCGCCCGTTGCGTTGACGCCATGCGCCTTCAGGAAGCTCCGCACCGTGTCGGCCGGCACCAAAGCCGCCTGCGCCGGCGGTGCGGCGTTGGCTGGGCCGGCGACAATGACGGGCTTCAGCACCGCGATGCCGGCGAATTTGCCGCCGCCGTCGAGTGCCGCCGCCCCGGAGAATCCGATCGCAGGCGGCGGCGACAGGGCCTGATCGCCGCCGCCGAGTTGCGCTACAGCGGCCTTCACGCTGCTCGCGGCCGCGCCGCCGCCCTGGTTCTGCGGATCGGCGATGCCGGTGATGTCGAGCGCGGTCAGCGTCGCCTGGCCTGCGATGTTGAGCGGCTTCAGCCCGCGCGCGCCATAGATGCGCAGCAGAGCGAGATCGTGCTCCTTGTCCGCGGCGACCCGGTCGGCACTGCCGTAGCCCGGGATCGTCAGCGCGATGCAGTCGTCGGTCGCGATGCGATCGGTGATGACAGCGCCATCGTCGCTGACCACGACGCCGGTGGCATATTCGACGGTCTTGCGCGGCGGCGGCCCGACTTGTACGCCGGACGGAAATGCGTTGAAGGCGCTCGACATCGCGATCACCACCGGCTCGACGGTGGTCTGCATCGCCTGATCATAGAGAATGGTGAGGGTGCGGACCTCGTCGCCCTTCAAGGTGCCGCGCAGATAGAATTTCTTCAGCCCTTGCATGCCCGAGAGCACGAAGAAATCCGGCTTCACCACGGTGTAGTCGATGGTGCGGCCGGCCGGCTCCTTCTTTTCCTGCTCGGCAAGCTTCGCGGTGGTCGGGCTCGCTTCCTTGCGCCGGGTCAGCAGCACCTGGACGGTGCCGGTCGGTGAGGTCCATTTGGCGCCTGAAGCGTCGCTGGTGAGCTGCGGCACCAGTTTGGTGGGAATGCCGAGCCGCGCGCCGGTGGCAGGCTCGGTGACGACCCTCCAGCCGACGCTCTCCTGCTTGCGCCGCGCAGTGTCGGCGAGCACGCCGCGTTCCTGCGGATTCAGCACGCCGGTCGGCTTGCCGCCGCGGTTCTTCTGGAATTCCTTGATCGCATTGACCATGCGCTCGCTGACGTCGCCGGTAATCGCGCCGTTATATTCGCCGACCCAGGCGAGGTCGGATTGCAGCGCCAGCCGCTCGGCCTGCGCCATGGCGCTCGCGGTATCTTCCGGCTTTTGCAGAGCGGGGCGAACCGGCACCGTCGTCACGGTCTTCGGCTTGGCCCCGGCCGTCGTCGGCGGCGTCAATTGGGCGTGCGCAGCGCCGACCATCACGGCCGCGACCATCAATGTTGCCGAAAGCATCAATCTCATGACAAATCCGGGGGAAATGACTGACACCATTGACGTCCACGCAATTAAGCACATCTGCTTGGTCGGCAACAACCGCGCTCCGGTTCAGGGAACAGCGCGCAGGACATCAAGATGCTGAGTGCCGACGAACTCGAACGCTATGCCCGCCACATCGTGCTGCGCGAGGTGGGCGGCCCCGGCCAGAATGCGTTGAAAAAGGCGTCGGTGCTGGTGATCGGCGCCGGCGGCCTTGGCGCGCCGGTGCTGATGTATCTGGCCGCCGCCGGCGTCGGCCGGCTCGGCGTGATCGATGACGATATCGTCTCGCTCTCCAATTTGCAGCGCCAGATCATCCATACGACGTCCGACATCGGCAAGCGCAAGGTCGACAGCGCGGCGGCGCAGATCCAAGCGCTCAACCCGCATGTGGCGTTCGAGGCGCATCCGATGCGGCTCACCGCCGACAATGCGATGGCGCTGATCGGAAACTACGATCTCGTGCTCGACGGCTCCGATAATTTCGAAACCCGATACCTCGTCGCCGATGCCTGCTTCCTCGCGAAAAGGCCGCTGATCACCGCGGCGCTCGGGCAGTTCGACGGTTCGCTGACCACGATCCGGGCGCACGAGAGGAATGCGGACGGCGTGTTCAACCCGACCTATCGCTGCCTGTTCCCGGAAGCGCCGCCGCCGGGCACGGTGCCGGCCTGCGCCGAGGCCGGCGTGATGGGCGCGCTCGCCGGCCTCATGGGGTCGATGATGGCGCTGGAGGCGATCCGCGAGATCGTCGGCTTCGGCGAGGGCCTGGTCGGCCGTCTCCTGATGGTGGATGCGCGCGCGATGCGGTTCGAAACCCTGCGCTACGCGCGCGATCCGCAGAACCCGCTCAATGGTGATGCACCTGTCATCACCGATCTGAGCGGGCATCGGTAGTTCGTCAGGACGCAGTCGCGGGCTTCTCGCTGTCCATGTGCCGAAGGTGCTCCTCCGGATAGCGTCCGCCGGCGGCCGCGCCAGGCGGAAATGCTTCGGCCAGTGCGGCGAGATGCGCCGCGGTCAATCTCACATCGAGCGCGCCGAGCGCTTCAGTGAGCCGCTCGCGCCGCCGCGCGCCGACCAGCGGCACGATGTCCTTGCCCTGCGCCGCGACCCAGGCGATCGCGACCTGCGCTGGAGAGGCGCCGATCTCGCCGGCGATGACGCGCAGCCGATCGGCAAGCGCAAGGTTGGTGTCGATGTTGCCGGCCTGGAAGCGCGGGCTCATCAGGCGGAAATCTTTTTCGCCTGCCTGGTTCTTCGACCAGTGCCCGCTGATCAGCCCGCGTGCCAGCACGCCATAGGCGGTGACGCCGATGCCAAGCTCGCGGCAGGTCTTCAGGATGTCGGTCTCGATGCCGCGCGAGATCAGCGAATACTCGATTTGCAGATCGGCGATCGGATGCACCTTGTGGGCGCGTCGGATGGTGTCGGAACCCACTTCGGAGAGGCCGATATGCCTGATCCAGCCGGCCTTGATCATGTCGGCCATCGCGCCGACCGTGTCCTCGATCGGCACGTTGGGGTCGAGCCGCGCCGGGCGATAGATATCGATGTGATCGACGCCGAGCCGCTGCAGCGAATAGGCGACGAAATTCTTCACGGCATTGGGCCGGCAGTCATAGCCGAGGAAGCCGTAGTTGCGATCGCGCAGCGCGCCGAACTTGACGCTGATCATGAGATTGTCGCGGCTGCGGCCCTTCAGCGCCTCGCCGATCAGCATCTCGTTGTGGCCCATGCCGTAGAAGTCGCCGGTGTCGAGCAGCGTGACGCCGGCCTCGAGCGCGGCATGGATGGTGGCGATGCTCTCGCTGCGGTCGGTCGGGCCGTAGAAATCGGACATGCCCATGCAGCCGAGGCCGATCAGCGAAACTGTCGGGCCGGTGGAACCGAGTTTGCGTGCGTCCATGGTGGTATTCCCAAGATGTTGCGGCGGATGATCCGCCGCCGAATGACGCGGCTGATATGGGCCGGTTTGGCTTTTGGGATAAGCTGGACAATCCCGAATGGGTTGTTCACTATATCGAACAATGCAGGATTTTGACCTTCGCGACCTCGACGCCTTCGTGGCGGTGGCGCGCACGCGCAACTTCCGGCGGGCGGCGCTGGAGAGCCGCGTCTCGGTATCGAGCCTCAGCCAGCGCCTGCGCGACATGGAGGAGCGGCTCGGCGTCCGCCTGATGAATCGCACCACCCGCAGCGTCGCGCTGACCGAAGCCGGCGAACTGCTGCTCGCCCGCGTCGCGCCGGCAATGGTCAACGTCGCCGACGCGATCACCGAGGTGCGCGGCCTGCGCGCCGAGCCGTCGGGGCGGCTGCGCATCAACGCGCCGCCGCCCGCGGTCGATCTGGTGCTGGCGCCGATGATCGCACCGTTCCTCGCCCGATATCCGCAAGTCGAGCTCGACGTGGTCGCCGAGAGCGCGTTCGTCGACGTCGTCGCGCAGGGCTTCGACGCCGGCGTGCGCTATGGCGAGCACCTGGCGCAGGACATGATTGCCGTCCAGCTCGGCGCGCCGCAGCGTTACGCGGTGGTGGCGTCACGCGACTATGTCGCGAAGCACGGCCGGCCGATGCATCCGAAGGATCTGCTGGCGCATGCCTGCATCCGCAGCCGCTTCAGCAACGGCGTGTTGTTCGACTGGGAGTTCGAGAAGAGCGGCCGCGTGGTGAAGATTTCGCCGCCGGCCAAGCTGACCGCGACCTATCTCGGCCTCGCGCTGCGCGCGGTGCATGACGGCGTCGGTTACTGGGCGACGTTCGAAGGCTATGTCCGCTACGGCATCAAATCCGGTGCGCTGGTCAGCGTGCTCGACGACTGGTGCCCGCCGTTCGACGGGCCGTTCCTGTACTACCCGAGCCGGCGCCAGCCGCCCCCGGCGCTCGCCGCCTTCGTGTCGTTCGTCGCCGACTGGCGCAAGCAGGCGCGGCGGAAGACGAAGTCGAGCTAGACCCACATCGTCGTCCCGGCGAAGGCCGGGACCCATACTCCGCAGCGGAAGTTGGGAGCGGGACTCGTCGTTCCAGCACAGTGGAGCAATGACTGTCGGTGGTTATGGGTCCCGGCCTGCGCCGGGACGACAGCGAGTGTTGGTTTCAAGTTGCCTGGTCGAGCTGCGGCCGCACCGGCTACTTTGCATGGGGTTGTTTTCGATATTTTGGCGGTGTCGTAGCCCGGATGAAGCGAAGCGGAATCCGGGGCGGTCTTGACGCGGCGATGCTGTCCCGGATTTCGCGAAGCCTGTCATCGGGCGCGCGTTCGCGCGACCCGTTGGCTCCATCCGGGCTACGAGCACTTACAACATGCTCGGCAGCACGCGGTCCGGCGGCTTGTGGGCGTCGAGGAAGGTTCGGATGTTGATGATCACCTTCTCGCCCATCTCGACGCGGCCTTCGATGGTGGCCGAGCCCATGTGCGGCAGCAGCGTCACCTTGCCGGCCCTGGCGAGCCGCACCAGCTTCGGGTTCACCGCGGGCTCGTGCTCATAGACGTCGAGGCCTGCGCCGCCGACATCGCCGGCTTCGATCAGCTTGACCAGGGTGTCCTCGTCGATCACCTCGCCGCGCGCGGTGTTGACGATATAGGCCTCTTTCCGGATCAGCTTGAGCCGCCGCGCCGAGAGCAGATGATAGGTCGCCGGCGTGTGCGGGCAGTTCACCGAGATGATGTCCATCCGCGCCAGCATCTGGTCGAGGCTTTCCCAATAGGTCGCCCCCAACTCGTCGGCGATGACGGGCGCCACCGGCCGGCGGTTGTGATAGTGGATCTGCAGCCCGAAGGCGCGGGCGCGGCGCGCTACGGCCTGGCCGATGCGGCCCATGCCGATGATGCCGAGCCTTTTTCCGCCGATGCGGTGGCCCAGCATCCAGGTCGGCGACCAGCCGGCCCAGTGCTGCTTGCCTTCGGTCAGGATCGAGGCGCCCTCGATCAGCCGGCGTGGCACGGCAAGGATCAGCGCCATGGTCATGTCGGCGGTGTCCTCGGTCAGCACCTTCGGCGTATTGGTCACCGTGATGCCGCGAGCATGGGCGGCGGTGACGTCGATATTGTCGACGCCGTTGCCGAAATTGGCGATCAGCTTCAGCTTGCAGTCGGGCTGATTGATCACGTCCTCGCGGATCATGTCGGTCACGGTCGGCACCAGCACGTCGGCGGTCCTCGCCGCCTCGGCGATCTGTTCCGGCGTCATCGGCGTGTCGTCGAGATTCAGTCTGGCATCGAACAGCTCGCGCATCCGGGTCTCGATCGAGTCCGGCAGCTTGCGGGTGACGACGACGAGAGGCTTTTTCTTCACCGACATGTCCTGCTTTCATGAGGCGCGCGGCCCGTCAAAAACCGAGCCGTTGAGGCCTCATTAACCCGGTTGTTCGACACTGCTGATAGCCGCGCTGTCCCGGCGTTTCCTTCGCGTTTCCTAGGGTTCCCCGATACTTGCCCCGACTTTCGTCAGGGGAAATTCGGGTGTTCTGGCTCTCAGGCGTTCCGTCCTCTCTAGCAGAAGGCCGGGCCAAGACAAGAACCCCTCGGATCGATGCGGGCAGGGACCGAAGTGCACCGGCGCCGGGGCCTTCGGCCACGGGTTTAGGCTTGGGTTTGAATTTGGGTTTGGGTTGCAGCTCGCCGAATGCGGGTTGGGCATCTCGGCAGGAGACGAGTTGATGGTCTGGCGTTTGGGTTCATTGGTGGCTCTGGTCGGGAGCATGCTGAGTGCGTCGGTCATGCCCGGACATACTGCCAAGGATTTGAGCCCCACCACCAGCGGCCTGCCGATTCCGCGCTATGTCAGCCTGAAATCCGATCACGTGAACGTCCGGGGCGGCCCGACCAAGGACAATGACGTCGCCTGGGTCTACACGCGGTCGGGGCTGCCGGTCGAAATCACCGCCGAGTTCGAGAACTGGCGCCGGGTGCGCGATTCCGAAGGCGCCGAAGGCTGGGTCTATCACTCCCTGTTGTCCGGCCGCCGCACCGCGGTCGTTACGATGAAGAACAAGGACGACCTGGCCTCGCTGTACGATCGTCCCGACGCCACCAGCGCCATCGCCGCGCGACTGCAGGCCGGCGTCGTCGCACAGGTCAAGAAATGCGCCAATAACTGGTGCCGGGTCACCGGTAACGGGTTCGACGGCTGGATCGAGCAGCAACGCCTGTGGGGCGTCTACGCCGACGAGAAGGTGGACTGACGCGCAGCGTCATTCCGGATGGTGCGCGAGCACCAGACCCGGAATCTCGAGATTCCGGGTTCGATGCTGACGCATCGCCCCGGAATGACGTTAGTGCAAAACGACAATGGCCGGGACGAGCCCGGCCATCACAACTCAAATCGACGTCAAGGCGGGATCAGCGCTTCTTGCGCAGCCGCACGACCATGTCGACGCGGGAAATCTCGTAGCCATCAGGCACGTTGGGCATTTTCGACAGCACGAGGTTCGGGTCGGGGATGTCGACCAGCTCGTGGTTGTGCTCGAGATAGAAGTGGTGATGCGTCGACACGTTGGTGTCGAAATAGGTCTTGGTGCCATCGACGCTGACCTGGCGCAGCAGCCCGGCATCGGTCAGCTGGTTGAGCGTGTTGTAGACGGTCGCCAGCGACACCGGAACCTTGGCCAGCGTGGCTTCCTCGTACAGCATTTCAGCGGTCAGGTGGCGGGCACCCTTGCCGAACAGCAGCCAGCCTAGCGCCATGCGCTGACGGGTCGGCCGGAGGCCGGCAGACTGCAGCATCTCGTTGACGTCATGCCACGGGCAGCCGGTCAGGGCAGGGTGATGCCCAGCGCCCCGGGCAGCCGGGTGCACGGCGTCATCATTCACGGCCGGTACTTCGTCGTTCATATCCACTCTATGCACCCAACTCAGGCAATATTCCTTATAAATATAAAAAGGATGCCCATCAGATGCAAGTTTTTCGCAACTAGAACGAATCCAAGCTGCGGTAGAAACCTAAGGAGAAGCGGTAATTTATCATCGGAATGCCGCTTTGCCGCCCAGTTAGCCCTATGTTAGAGAGCGCGCGGACCACATATGCGCTTTCGGCAGAGATAACAGGCCGGTAGCGTACCCAGGTAGCGCCAAGATGCGGGACGGGTTATTCCGGTTCCCGTGGGTAGATCAAGGTCCGACCAAGCAAAGCGCTTCATCGGGACATCAGAGGTGGAAAGAGGATGCTGGATCGGCGCGGCGGTTACGAATACGAGGATTTGCTGGCTTGCGGACGGGGCGAGCTTTTCGGCCCCGGCAACGCCCAGTTGCCGCTGCCACCGATGCTGATGTTCGATCGCATCAGTGAGATCTCGCAAACCGGCGGCGAGTACGGCAAGGGGCTGGTGCGCGCCGAGCTCGACGTGAAGCCGGATCTCTGGTTCTTCGGCTGCCATTTCAAGAACGATCCGGTGATGCCGGGCTGCCTCGGCCTCGATGCCATGTGGCAAATGGTCGGCTTTTACCTTGGCTGGAGTGGTGGCGAAGGTCGCGGCCGCGCGCTCGGCCTCGGCGAGCTGAAGTTCTCCGGACAGGTGCTGCCGCACGCGCGCAAGGTTGTGTACAACATCGATATCAAGCGTGTGATGCGGTCAAAGCTCGTGCTTGGAATTGCCGACGGGTGGCTTTCCATGGACGACGAGATTATTTATCGCGCCAAGGACTTGAAGGTCGGATTGTTCAAGCAGGGCACGTCGCCATCTTGAGCAGGATCATCATGCGGCAACATAAAGGCAGGGCGAGGCGAACATGAGGCGGGTTGTCATCACGGGGATGGGAATTGTCTCGTCCATCGGTAACAACACCCAGGAAGTGCTTGCGAGCCTCTACGAGGCGAAGTCGGGCATTTCGCGTGCGGAGAAGGCCGCCGAGCTCGGCTTCCGTTCGCAGGTGCACGGTGCGCCGACGCTCAATCCTGCCGAGGTGATCGATCGCCGCGCGATGCGGTTCCTTGCCGAAGGTGCTGCCTGGAATCACGTCGCCATGGAGCAGGCGATCCGCGACTCCGGCCTCGAGGAGAACGAAGTCTCCAACATCCGCACCGGCATCATCATGGGATCCGGCGGACCGTCGACGCGCACGCTGGTGGAGGCCGCCGACATCGCGCGCGCCAAGGGCCCGAAGCGCGTCGGACCGTTCGCGGTGCCGAAGGGAATGTCTTCGACCGCATCGGCGACGCTCGCGACCTGGTTCAAGATCAAGGGCGTGAACTACTCGATCTCGTCGGCCTGCGCGACGTCGAACCATTGCATCGGCAATGCCTACGAGACGATCCAGATCGGCAAGCAGGACATCATCTTCGCCGGCGGCTGCGAGGAACTCGACTGGACGCTGTCGGTGCTGTTCGACGCCATGGGCGCCATGTCGTCGAAGTACAACGACACGCCGGCGACCGCCTCGCGTCCCTACGACATCAGCCGCGACGGTTTCGTGATCGCCGGTGGCGCAGGTGTCGTGGTGCTCGAAGAGCTCGAGCATGCCAAGGCGCGCGGCGCGCGGATCTACGGTGAGGTCGTCGGCTACGGCGCGACCTCCGACGGATACGACATGGTGGCGCCGTCGGGCGAGGGCGCCGAGCGCTGCATGCGCATGGCGATGTCGACGGTCGACACGCCGGTCGATTACATCAATCCACACGCCACCTCGACGCCGGCCGGCGATCCGCCGGAGATCGAGGCGATCCGCAAGGTGTTCGGCACCGGCGACAAGTGCCCGCCGATCTCGGCGACCAAGGCGCTGACCGGCCACTCGCTCGGCGCCACCGGCGTGCAGGAAGCGATCTACTCGTTGCTGATGCTGAACAACGGCTTCATCTGCGAAAGCGCGCATATCACCGAGCTCGATCCGGTGTTCGCCGACATGCCGATCGTGCGCAAGCGCATCGACAACGCCAAGCTCACGACCGTGCTGTCGAACTCGTTCGGCTTCGGCGGTACCAACGCCACGCTGGTGTTCAGGCGGCTTGATGCCTGATTTCGCCTCTCCTCGCTTGCTGAGGGAGGTCCGCAGGCAGCGAATGGGGATATTGCAACGATCCGGAATGGGGTGGGAATGATTATTGAACCGCGCGTGCGAGGCTTCATCTGCACGACGGCACATCCCGTCGGCTGCGCGACGAATGTCCGCGAACAGATCGCTTACGTTCTCAGGCAGGGCCCGGTCGCCGACTGCCCGAAACGCGTTGCCGTGCTGGGCTGCTCGACGGGCTACGGCCTCGCGAGCCGCATCGTCGCGACCTTCGCCGGCGGCGCGGATACGATCGGCGTATCGCTGGAGCGCGAGCCGTCGGAGAAAAGAAGCGCCAGCGCCGGCTGGTACAACAATCGCGCCTTCGAGATCGAGGCCGAGAAGATCGGCCGCTCGCCGCTCACGTTGGAGGGCGACGCCTTCTCCGACGAAATGAAGAAAGACTTCATCGAGCGCGTGCGCGAAAAATTCGGACAGCTCGATTTGCTGGTCTACAGCATGGCGGCGCCGGTCCGCACCGATCCGGACACCGGCACGACCTATCGCTCGGTCATCAAGCCGCTCGGCGCCCCGGTCGAGATCAAGACGCTCGACACCGAGACCGGCGAGGTGTTCCAGACTACCCTTGAGCCGGCGAACGAGGAGCAAACCGCGGCCACGGTCGCGGTGATGGGCGGCGATGACTGGAAACGCTGGATCGACCAGTTCGCCGATGCCGGCGTGCTGGCGCCGGGCTTCCGGACCCTCAACTACACCTATATCGGCAGCGAGCTGACCTGGCCGATCTACTGGAACGGCACGCTTGGCCGCGCCAAGGTCGACCTCGACAGCAAGGCGGAAGCGATCCGCGGCCGGCTCGGTGCGGACGCGGCCCGCGTCGTCGCGCTGAAGGCCGTGGTCACTCAGGCGAGCTCGGCGATTCCGGTGGTGCCGCTCTATGGCACCGTACTGTTCAAGGTGATGAAGCAGCTTGGCCTTCATGAAGGCTGCATCGAGCAGATCGACCGCCTGTTCCGGAGGAAGCTCGGCAAGGATGTCGCGCTCGATGATGTGCAGCGCATCCGGGTCGACGACTGGGAGCTGTCGCCCGACGTGCAGACGGAAGTGTCGCGGCGCTGGCCGCTACTCACCACCGAGACGCTCGGCGAGCTGGCGGACCTCGGCGAATACAAGAGCCAGTTCCTCCGTCTGTTCGGCTTCGGCATCGACGGCGTCGACTACACGCAGGACGTCGATCCGCGCGTCGTCCCGGGTTAGGCCAGCCTCATACGCTGCTGCGCTGCATCCGGGCTACATCGCGTTATCCTGCCGCGATCTTCTCTGCGCGCTGGAATGCGGGCCGCGCCACGCAGCGGTCGATATAGGCCTCGAATGACGGCCGCGGCGGCACCATCTTGAACACGCGCACTGCGAAATTAAGTCCCGCGCCGATCGCGATGTCGGCGGCGGAGAACTGATCGCCGAGGATCCACGGCCCCTTCTGCAACTCGGCATCGAGCACGTCGAACACCTGGGCCGCGCTGCCCCACGCCGCGGTGCTGGTCGGCACCTCGAGCTTGGTGAAGAGCTGGATCAGCGCGGGCTCGATGCAGCTCGGCGAGAAGAACAGCCATTGCAGATAGCGTGCGCGCTGCGGATCGTTGGTGGCTGGCGCGAGCTTGGTCTCGGGATAGCGGTCGGCGATATAGGCGCAGATCGCGGCGGCCTCGGCGAGCCGGGCATCGCCGTCGGTCAACGCCGGCACCTTGCCCATCGGGTTGATCTTGAGGAACTCCGGCGATTTCTGCGCGCCGGTGCTGATGTCGGTCAGCACCCGTTCGTAAGCCAGTCCGGATTCCTCGAGTAGCCAGATCGCGGAGAACGAGCGCGAGCGCGGCGACCAGTACAGCTTGATCATGGTGCGGTCCCTTTCTTCGGGGCGTGCGAACAGCGCCCGTTTCATCGTGCGTCTGCATCGTGGTGGCAACGTACCATGGCTGCGGCAAACTCACCTGCGAAGGGTGGTTCGGCTCGTTGGCCTCGTCCGCGAGCCGATCTATTGGTCCTTCAGATAGTCCGGCAGCGCCTGGTCCAGCTGTTCCGCAACGAGCCCGCGGGTCTTCTCGCGAAGCGTCGCGCTGGAGGCCGCGGCCTCGGGAGGGGTGGGAAAGTCTGAATTGTCGAGATGCTTCAGCGGATTTTCCGTCATTCTCATGCTTTCGGAAAATCTGTTGCGCATATCCACCAATGTGCGATCGACCCTCGCATAGCTCCTGCCGTCGAGCAGCGTCAGCGCGACATTGGCGAACACATGCGAGTGCCTGAGCATCGAGCCAAGACCCTGATTGTAGGTGCCGATGCCGTGCAGATCGAGGTTGGTATTCTGCGGGCGCAATCTGAACTTGGTCACGACGAGGTAGCGTTCGCAGGTGGCATTCGACGTGAAGCCTCGAACGATCGCGGGCAGGTCCTCGCTCGGATCCGGCAGCAGATGTGGCTTCGGATGGTAGAATGGGTCGAACGCGTTTCTAGGATAGCTGATCCTGCGCACCGCGGGGTCATTGCCGGTTGCCGCGCGAACCCGCGCGAAGACGAGATCGTCCAGCGCCCAGTCGACCTGAACATCGGTGCCTTCGTACTCGAACGGGGTCACGCCGAATTTCTGTACGGCGAATTGATTTCCGAGCACCGAGATGACGCCGAGCCGGCACGGCCCGGTCTCCGCAGCAACGGCCGGCTTCATGGCCGGCTTGGCCTTCGACGCGGTCTTCTTCGCAGTGGACTTGATGGGCGCGGAAGGCGCGGGCGATGTCGAGGGAGACTGAGCCCATCCCGCCGCGCCCAAGCATGACATGAGGACGGCAGCGACCGCGAAACGACGGATCATGATCGACCAACGAAAGGTTTATGGAATAGTTCAGCCTCACTAGAACGTGCAGGCGGTCTCCGCAAGGCGGACGATCGCGCTCATCGTTTCGTCCACCGGTAGTGCTTCATCATGAAGCCCATCGGACTGATCTCTTCCTTCTCGAAAACAAAGCCTTCGCGCTCGTACCAGCGCCAGGCCTTTTCGTTCTCGCGGACGCATCTCAGCTGAATCTCGTCGGGCAATTGCGTGCGGGCGAAGGCGAGCAGCTCGCGCCCGAGGCTCTTGCCCTGATGGCTGGGCGCAACCATCAACTGGTCGAGCACCAGGGTCGGCGGGTGCAGCGCCAGCATCGCGGCGAGGGTGCCGTGGTCGTCGGCGACGAACAGACGCCAACCATTGTCGATCTCGCGGCGCAGCCGCGCGCGCAGGTCGCTCAACAGGGCGTCGCTCCGCGGCGTGAGTCCAGTCGAGGTCCAGCTGTCCATCCAGAGGTGCGCGATCGCATCATATTCTTCGGGTCGGCCACGGCGGATTGTCGGCTGCGTCATCATGGTTGCTCCGGCGGCACGGCCAAAGATGTCCAGACAAGAGAAAGCCCCGCGAGCGTCCCGCGGGGCATTCAAATCTAGCGCAACCGCTCGCGGTCAGCGAGCCTTGCCCGGCTCACACGCGGAGCGTACCGGCCTTGGCGGCGGCATAACGCTCGGCCACGGCCTTCCAGTTCACCGTACTCCACCACGCCTTGAGATAGTCCGGCCGTCGGTTCTGATAGGTCAGGTAATAGGCGTGCTCCCAGACGTCGTTGCCGAGCAGCGCGCGCTTGCCGTCCATGATCGGATTGTCCTGGTTCGGCCGCGTCTCGATCGCGAGCTTGCCGTCCTTGGTCACGGTGACGAACACCCAGCCGGAGCCGAACACGCGTCCGCCGGCGGCGTTGAAATCGGTCTGCAATTTCTCCAGGCCGCCGAGGTCGCGGTCGACCGCGGCGAGCACTTCGCCATCGGGCTTGCCGCCGTTCGGTCCCATGATCTGCCAGAACATCGTGTGGTTGGCGTGGCCGCCCATGTTGTTGCGCACGCCTGTGCGGATCGCGTCCGGCACGTTGCCGAGATTGGCGAGCACCTCGGTGACCGGCTTCTCCGCGATCTGCGGATTGTCCTTGGCGAAATTGTTGAGGTTGGTGACATAGGCCTGATGATGCCGGTCGTGATGGATCTCCATCGTCTTGGCGTCAATATGCGGCTCCAGCGCATTGGTGGGATAGGTCAGCGGATCGATCTTGAATGGTCCGGCTGGGGCCTGCGCCGCGGCCTGGGCGAGCGCAAATCGTGGCGCCGCCGCGACCGCGGCGGCCGTGGTTGCCGCAAGCACGAGATGGCGTCGGGATATGGGTGACATCGGTTTCCTCCTGACCTGAAGCTCTGGTGTCGCTTTCGACAGAGCATAGCGAGATACGTGCAGGCCACCCTATGCCGTTTCGAACACGGTCATTGTGACGCTGCGTCGCAATCCCGCATTGTCTCGGCAGGGCGCCGAGCGCGTTCAAGCATCGCACCAAACAAAAAGGGCGGCCTTTCGGCCGCCCTTCGTTGTTTCATTCCAAACAGGCTTACTCGCCGGCCGCTTCGCGCGGGGCTGGCGCGTCGGTCTTCTGCTTGGCCTCGAGGTCCTCGCCGGTCTCCTGGTCGACCGCCTTCATCGACAGGCGGGTCTTGCCGCGATCGTCGAAGCCGAGCAGCTTGACCTTGACCTTGTCGCCTTCCTTGACGACGTCGGAGGTCTTCTGCACGCGGCTCGCCGCGAGCTGGCTGATGTGGACCAGGCCGTCCTTGGCGCCGAAGAAGTTCACGAACGCGCCGAACTCCATCACCTTGACGACGGTGCCCTCGTAGATCTGGCCGATCTCCGGATCGGAGGCGATCGACTTGATCCACTTGATTGCGGCCTTCATCGCCTCGCCATCGTTGGAGGCAACCTTCACGGTGCCGTCGTCCTCGATGTTGACCTTGGCGCCGGTCTTCTCGACGATCTCGCGGATCACCTTGCCGCCGGTGCCGATCACTTCGCGGATCTTGTCGGTGGCGATCTTGAAGGTCTCGATGCGCGGCGCGTATTCGCCGAGCTCGGCGCGCGCCGCGGTCAGGGCCTTGGACATCTCACCCAGGATGTGGATGCGTCCTTCCTTGGCCTGGCCGAGCGCCACCTTCATGATCTCTTCGGTGATGCCCTCGATCTTGATGTCCATCTGGAGCGAGGTGATGCCCTGGTCGGTGCCGGCGACCTTGAAGTCCATGTCGCCGAGATGATCCTCGTCACCGAGGATGTCCGACAGCACCGCGAAACGCTGACCTTCGAGGATCAGGCCCATGGCGATACCGGCCGTCGGCCGCTTCAGCGGCACGCCGGCATCCATCAGCGACAGCGAGGCGCCGCAGACCGAGGCCATCGAGGACGAGCCGTTCGACTCGGTGATCTCGGAGACCACGCGGATCGTGTACGGGAACTCGTGGTGCGGCGGCAGCACCGGGTGGATCGCGCGCCAGGCGAGCTTGCCGTGGCCGATCTCGCGGCGCTTGGTGCCGCCGAGGCGACCGGTTTCACCGACCGAGTAGGGCGGGAAGTTGTAGTGCAGCAGGAACGTTTCCTTGTACGTCCCCGACAGCGCGTCGATGTACTGCTCGTCCTCGCCGGTGCCGAGCGTGGTCACCACCATCGCCTGGGTCTCACCGCGGGTGAACAGCGCCGAGCCGTGGGCGCGCGGCAGCACGCCGGCTTCGGCGATGATGTTGCGCACGGTCTTGGCGTCACGGCCGTCGATGCGCTTGCCGGTGTCGAGGATGTTCCAGCGAACAATCTTGGCTTCCAGTTCCTTGAACACGCCGGCGACGCGGAGCTTGTCGTATTTCGGCTCCTGGCCTTCCGGGAAGAAGTGCGCAAGCACCTTCTCCTTGACGGCGCCGACCGCGGCATAGCGTTCCTGCTTGACCGGGATCGCGTAGGCCTTGCGCAGCTCCTGCTCGGCGATGCCGAGCATCTCCTTCTCGATCTCCGAATTGTCGATCGTGGTGACTTCGCGCGGCTCCTTGGCGGCCTTCTCGGCGAGCTCAATGATCGCGTTGATGACCGGCTGGAAGTGGCGGTGGCCGAACATGACCGCGCCGAGCATCACGTCTTCGTTGAGCTCCTTGGCTTCCGATTCCACCATCAGCACGGCGTCGGCGGTGCCGGCGACGACCAGGTCGAGCTGGGTCTCGGTCATCTCGTCGAGCGTCGGGTTGAGGATGAACTCGTCATTGGCGAAGCCGACGCGCGCGGCGCCGATCGGGCCCTTGAACGGCGCGCCCGACAGCGTCAGGGCGGCGGAGGCCGCGACCAGCGACACGATGTCCGGATCGTTCTCCATGTCGTGCGACAGGACGGTGACGATCACCTGGGTCTCGTTGCGCCAGCCGTCGACGAACAGCGGACGGATCGGGCGGTCGATCAGGCGGGAGACCAGGGTCTCCTTCTCGGTCGGACGGCCCTCGCGCTTGAAATAGCCGCCGGGAATGCGGCCCGCGGCATAGGTCTTCTCCTGGTAGTCGACCGTGAGCGGCAGGAAGTCGACGCCTTCGCGCGGCGACTTCGCGGCGACGACGGTGGCGAGCACCACGGTCTCGCCGTAGGTGGCCAGCACGGCGCCGTCGGCCTGGCGGGCGATCTTGCCGGTTTCAAGTTTGAGGGGACGTCCACCCCAGTCGATCTCGACGGAATGCGAATTGAACATTTCGGTTTTCTTTCATGGTTTCACGAAAGCACGGCGCCCTGAAACACAAAGACCATGCCAAGACGGCGAGACACTGATGCGCTGCTGCGGTCAGCATCCGGCGATCCTGCCATGGTCCCTGGATTTCGGATGGCGTCCATCCTTTCGGTCATCTGGGCATCTTGCCCGGTCCAGCGGCCGGATTGCTGCTGGACGCTAGTGTGCATGGCGCGATGGCCATGCTGTTGCGCATGATCATCTTTCGACAATTCGAAAGCCCGAGTTCACGGACGACCATACGAAAACGCGCGCGAACCTCGCGCGCGTGCTTCTCAAATCAACGACGGATGTTGTGCTTCTCGAGCAGCGCCTTGTAGCGCGCCTCGTCCTTGCGCTTGATGTAGTCAAGCAGGGAGCGACGCGTCGACACGAGCTTCAGGAGGCCGCGGCGTGAATGGTTGTCCTTCACATGGCTCTTGAAGTGCTCGGTGAGGTTATTGATGCGTTCCGACAGGATCGCGACCTGAACCTCGGGCGAGCCGGTGTCGCCGGCCTTGTTGGCATTCGTCTTGATGACTTCCGCTTTGCGTTCGGCGGTAATCGACATCGTCAGTTACTTTCATCGTTGCGAGCCGGACTGGCAGTCAGTCCGTTCAGGTTGAACACGCGCTTGGGGATGAGTTCGCCATTGCCAATCTCGGCAAGCGCGAGAAGCCGGCCTGCCACCGTGACATAAACTGTGCCGCTGGTATTGGGCGCATCCCGTCCGCGCAACAAAACGGCCTGGCCCCTGTGGAGCCTTGCCGCATCAGCCCGTGTGACGGCCAGTGCCGGGATGTCGTCCAGCGCGGTCTCAACGGGCAAAAGCGCGTCGGCGAGGCTGCCCTCGCCAGACGCGGCTCTATTGCATAAAGCCTCCAACTGTTCCAGCGGAATCATGTCCCGCTCGGTAAACGGACCAACAAGGGTCCGCCGCAGGGCGCAGATATGGCCGAAACAGCCCAGAATCCGGCCCATATCGCGGGCCAGGGCCCGGACATAGGTTCCCTTGCCGCACTCGGCCTCGAACACGGATTGTCCGTTATCACCATGTTCGACAAGGGTTAATTCGTGAATCTCGACCGGGCGGGGCTTCAGTTCCACGGTTTCGCCGTCGCGCGCCAGATCGTAGGCCCGCTCACCCTGCACCTTGATGGCCGAATACTGCGGCGGGATCTGCTCGATCACCCCGGTGAAGCGCGGCAGCAATTCTCGGATCGAATCGGCGGTCGGCCGGCTCTCGCTGGTCCTGACCGCCCGTCCCTCGGTGTCGTCGGTGTCGCGTTCCTCGCCCCAGCTGACCGTGAAGCGGTAGCGCTTGCGGCCGTCCATCACGAACGGCACCGTCTTGGTGGCTTCGCCGAGTGCGATCGGCAGGCCGCCGGAGGCGAGCGGATCGAGCGTGCCGGCATGGCCGGCGCGCTTGGCCTGGAACAGGCGCTTGAGCACGGCGACGGCCTGCGTCGAGGTCATCCCGATCGGCTTGTCGAGCACCACCCAGCCATGGACGTCGCGCTTGTCGCGGCGCGGCTGCTGGTTCTGCCTGCCGTGCTTCTGGCGCGGGTCGTTGTTGGTGCGGCGCGCATCGTCGGTGCGCGGCCCGGCAAAGGCATCCCGCTCAGCGTCGCGCGCGTCGGCATCCTTCGCGTCGATCACGCTGTTGGTCGTCATCACAGTCATCACTCGTCGTCCGAATCGGGTGCAAGGTCTCGCTGCACCGCAGGTGTCTGCAGTAGTTTTTCGATGCGCTCCGCCTCGTCGAACCGCTCATCGACGCGGAAGCGAATGTCGGGTGCAAATTTCAGGTTGACGCGATGCGCGATCTCGCCGCGAAGGAACTTCTTGTTGCGCTCGAGTGCGGCGATCACCGCATCGGTGTCGCGTCCGCCGAGCGGCATCACGTAGACCGTGGCGAGCTTCAGATCCGGCGACATACGCACCTCGGGAACGGTGATGATGTGGCCTTCCAGATCGGGATCGTGAACCTGACCCTGTGACAGAATCTCGGCAACTGCATGGCGAACCGTTTCGCCGACCCGCAGCTGACGTTGCGATCCGCCGGGGCTGGAACTCTTCTTTTGACGAGGCATGACCTTCTTCCAAAACCGTCGCGCCCGCCGGCTTTGGCCGCGGGCATCAATGTCCTAGCTTTGCTTTCAATCGGACGATGCGCTGGTGGCCGGACTAAAGTCCGGCCACGTCGTCGCATTTTCAGTTAAATGGACCCAGGCTCTTCGTAAGATTTGGACTTACAGAGAGCGCTGGATCGTCTCGATGCGGTAACATTCGATCACGTCGCCGACACGCATGTCGCCGTAGTTCTCGAATGCCATGCCACATTCCTGGCCGGAGACCACTTCCTTCACTTCATCCTTGAAGCGCTTCAGTGTCGACAGCTTGCCTTCGTGCACCACGACGTTGTCGCGGATCAGGCGAACATTGGCGCCGCGTTCCACGGTGCCGTCGGTGACGCGGCAACCCGCGACCTTGCCGACCTTGGAAATGTTGAACACTTCCAGGATCTGCGCGTTGCCCAGCATGGTTTCGCGCAGCGTGGGCGCGAGCAGGCCGGACATCGCCTTTTTGATGTCATCCACGAGATCGTAGATGATGTTGTAGTAGCGGATCTCGATGCCGTTGCGCTTGGCTGCGGCCGCGGCTTCCTTGTTGGCGCGGACCGAGAAGCCGATGATCGCGGCGTTGAAGCCTTCCGCCAGCGTGACGTCGGACTCCGAGATGCCGCCGACGCCGGCATGCAGGATGCGTGCGGCGACTTCGTCGGTGCCGAGCTTCTCGAGCGAGCCCAGGATCGCTTCCAGCGAGCCCTGCACGTCGGCCTTGACGATCAGCGGGAACTCCTTGCGGCCCGCGGTCTTGAGCTGCGACATCATCTGCTCGAGCGAGCCGCGCATGCCGGAGATCGAGGCAGCCGCGTTCTCGCGCTTCTGGTGCGCGCGGTAGCTCGTGACCTGGCGGGCGCGGGCTTCGTTCTCGACGACGGCGAGACGGTCGCCGGCTTCCGGCGGACCGTTGAAGCCGAGCACCTCGACCGGCACGGACGGGCCGGCCTCGTCGAGATTCTCGCCCTGGTCGGAGATCAGGGCGCGGACGCGGCCCATCTCGGCGCCGGCCACGATGATGTCGCCGATCCGCAGCGTGCCGCGCTGCACCAGCACGGTCGCGACCGGACCGCGGCCACGGTCGAGCTTGGCTTCGATCACTGTGCCTTCCGCCGGACGCTGCGAATTGGTCTTCAGGTCGAGGATTTCGGCCTGCAGCGCGATCATCTCGAGCAACCGGTCGAGATTGGTCTTGTTCTTGGCCGAGACCTCGACGTCGACGACGTCGCCGCCGAGCGATTCGACCTGCACCTCGTACTGCAGCAATTCGGTGCGCACGCGCTCCGGCCGTGCATCGGGCTTGTCGATCTTGTTGATCGCCACGATCATCGGCACCTTGGCCGCCTTAGCGTGGTTGATCGCTTCGATCGTCTGCGGCATCACGCCGTCATCGGCCGCAACCACCAGCACGACGATGTCGGTGACCTTGGCGCCGCGGGCGCGCATCGCGGTGAACGCGGCGTGGCCGGGCGTATCGATGAAGGTGATCTTCTTGCCGCTTTCCGGCGAAGTCACCTGATAGGCACCGATGTGCTGGGTGATACCGCCGGCTTCGCCCGACACCACGTTGGCGTGGCGCAGCGCGTCGAGCAGCGAGGTCTTGCCGTGGTCGACGTGACCCATGACGGTGACCACGGGCGAACGCGGCTCGGTATCGGTGGAATCGTCGACGACGTCGAACAGGCCTTCCTCAACGTCGGACGCGGCGACGCGCTTGACGCTATGGCCGAGTTCTTCGGCGATCAGTTGCGCCGTGTCGGCGTCGATCACGTCGGTGATCTTGTGCATCGCGCCCTGCTTCATCAGCATGCGGATGACGTCGACCGCGCGCTCCGACATGCGGTTCGCGAGTTCCTGGATCGTGATCGCTTCCGGAATGACGACTTCGCGGATCAGCTTTTCCTTCTGCTCGTTCGCGGCGTGACCCTTCAGGCGCTGGGTACGGCGGCGGAACGAGGCGATCGAGCGCTCGCGGACGTCGTCGGCGGTGAGCGCTGTGACGACCGTGAGGCGTCCGCGCTGCTTCTGCGGGCCGGGCTTCTGGGTGGTCTTCGGGGCCGCAACGGGACGCACGGCGCCGCCGGGGCGGCGCACCAGGCGCGGACCTTCGTCTTCGTCCGCCGCCTCTGCGGCAACCCCCGGGGGCCTCGGCGCGATGATCGGCGTGCGCGCAGGCGTCGTGGTCGTCGTGCGGGCTGCCGGCGCCCGGGCTGCCGGAGCAGCAGATGCGGTCGCGGTTGCGGCCGGCCTGGCCGGTGCGGCGGCGGCCGGCGCGCCGGGCTTGGCCTCGCCCTCGCCGAAGCGGCGCTTGGCCTCGACCTCGGCCTTGCGCTTGGCCTCTTCCTCGTGGCGGTGCCGCTCCTCTTCCGCCTTGCGGCGGGCCTCGGCGGCCTCGCGCTCGACCTTCTCGGCAGCCTCGCGGACGGCGCGGCGCTTGGCTTCCTCTTCGGCCTGGCGGCGCTCCTCGATGTCGCGCTGACGGGCGTCGGCCAGCGCGCTGGCACGCGCGGAACGCTCGTCTTCAGTCAGCGTCGGCAGCACCACGCCGGAGCGGGTGTTGCGTTGCTGGCCGGGAGGCGGGCCCGAGGGGCGGCCCTGCGGCGGTCTCGGGGCGGGCGCCACCGGCTTTGCAACCACGGGTTCCGGCGCATGCGTCTCGCCGGGGCCATCGCCACCGACGCGACGCTTGCCGCGTTTCTCGACCACGACCTGCTTGGTCCGGCCGTGGCTGAAGCTCTGGCGCACGGTGCCCGTCTCGACGCGCGGCTTCAGCGACAACGTCTTGCTCGGGACACTCAGAGTCTTGTCGCCAGGGGTCTTGGTATCAACCATTCAGCAGTCCTAATCTCGTTTTCGCTGTGCGCTTCCGCACAAATCGTTTTCAAGGCTCGTCTTTTGCTGAGCATGATCCGGTCGGAAAGACGGCGTCCGCCTTCCTGGATCAGGCTCTGGAATTTCTGGCCGCTTCGGCGGTCTTGTCGTCGTCGGCCATCCGGTATCGGACCAGCATCTGGCAGCGCGACAGGAACGTCTTGCTCGCCGGGCCCGCGAGCAGCGCAGCATGTATCACATTTGACCGCCCAAGTGCCAAATCCAATTCTTCCGACGTCAAAACATTGACGATGGCGATTACCGGCGATTCACCACGTTTTTCGCCCCTTTGCCTGACGATCGCGTCCAATTTGCGGATTCCGTCCGCTGCGCCGTCCGAAGCGTGGATCAGGGCTGCAGTTTCGTTCCGGTTGAGTGCGTCCTCGACCTTGCCGAAGCCCGAAACGACCTGACCGGCCTTGGCGGCCATCGCCAGGGCCTCGGTGACGCTGCGGATCAGGAGGGCGTCGGTGTCGGCGGGAAGGGTCGGCGCGACGCGGACATCGCGCTTGAATCCCTTGCTAAATTGGTGACGGCGGACCGCTTCCGCAACGCTGCGCCGCGATGCGGAAACCCATAGTCCGCGGCCCGGCAGCTTGCGCTTGAGATCCGGGATCACCTCGCCCGTGGGCGCGACGACGAACCGGATCAGCTCGTCGATCGGACGCACCTCGCGGCTGACCGCGCACATCCGCGTGGTCGCGGACTTCTGCGTCCGCGGTCCATCGTCGAGATCGGGGTCAGCCTGAGCAAGCATCCGTGGGGCATCTCCTTACGACGCCGCTTCTGCTTCGGCGGCCTCGGCCTCCTCAGCAGGCTTGGCAAGGTCGGCTTCAGTGATCCAGCCGGCCTTCACACGGGCCTGCATGATCATCGCCTCGGCTTCGTCGCGCGAGACCTCGATGCCATCGAGGAACCCGGCATGCTTGGTCGGCTCGCCGCCTTCCTTGCGCTCGGTCCAGCCGACCAGATCGTCAGTGGCGCAGCCGGCCAGATCCTCGACGGTCTTCACGTCGTTCTCGCCGAGCTTCACCAGCATCTTGCCGGTGACGCCGGGCACGTCCTTCATGGCGTCCTCGACGCCGAGTTCCTTGCGCTTGGCCTCGAGTTCAGCCTCGAGCTGCTCCAGATATTCGCGGGCGCGGGTCTGCAGCTCGGTGGCGGTCTCCTCGTCGAAACCTTCGATACCGGCGAGTTCCTTGACATCGACCAGCGCGAGTTCCTCGACCGAGGTGAAGCCTTCGGAGGCGAGCAGCTGGCCGACGACCTCGTCGACATTGAGCGCTTCCATGAACACACGGGTCGAGTTCTCGAAGTCGGCCTGGCGGCGCTCCGACTCTTCCTGCTCGGTCAGGATGTCGATGTCCCAGCCGGTCAGCTGCGAGGCGAGCCGGACGTTCTGGCCGCGGCGGCCGATCGCCAGCGACAGCTGGTTGTTGGTGTCGGGAACCACGACCTCGATGCGCTCGCGGTCCTCGTCGATCACGACCTTGGCGACTTCAGCCGGCGCCAGCGCATTGACGACGAAGGTCGCGATGTCGGGCGACCACGGAATGATGTCGATCTTCTCGCCCTGCAGCTCGTTCACCACGGCCTGCACGCGCGAGCCGCGCATGCCGACGCAGGCGCCGACCGGGTCGACCGAAGAATCGCGCGAGATCACGCCGATCTTGGCGCGCGAGCCGGGATCGCGGGCGACCGCCTTGATCTCAACGATGCCGTCATAGATCTCGGGCACTTCCTGCGCGAACAGCTTCGCCATGAACTGCGGATGGGTGCGCGACAGGAAAATCTGCGGACCGCGGGTCTCGCGGCGGACGTCGAAGATATAGGCGCGGACGCGGTCGCCGTTGCGGAACACTTCGCGCGGCAGCATCTCGTCGCGGCGCACGATCGCTTCACCACGGCCGAGATCGACGATCACGCTGCCGTATTCGACGCGCTTGACGATGCCGTTGACGATGTCGCCGATGCGGTCCTTGAATTCCTGGTACTGCCGGTCGCGCTCGGCCTCGCGCACCTTCTGCACGATCACCTGCTTGGCGGACTGCGCGGCGATGCGGCCATATTCCAGCGGCGGCAGCGTGTCGGCGATGGTGTCGCCGACCTGGGCGCCCGGATTGGCGCGCTGCGCATCGTGCAGCGAAATCTGGTTCGACGAGTTCTCGACGACCTCGACCACCAGCATGTGGCGGGTCAGACGAAGCTCGCCCTTCTTGGCGTCGATCTCGGCATGGACGTCGGTCTCGCTGCCGTAACGGGCACGCGCGGCCTTGGCGATGGCGTCTTCCATCGCCGCGATCACGATGGAGCGGTCGATCGACTTTTCGCGCGCAACTGCGTCTGCGATCTGCAGCAGTTCGAGTTTGTTGGCGCTGACTGCCATGGCTTAGTCTCCTTCGAATGGATCGATCTCGCCACGGCGCGCGCGTTCGGCGGCCAGGCGGTGCTTTTTGGTGTTGGTCGGCGCCGGCTTGGTGCCGGGCTTGAGAGCAGGCTTGGGTTTCGGCTTCTGACTCTTCGCGGGATCGCTCTTCTTGGCGTGGGCCGGCGGCGGCGGCGCGAGGCCGAGCTCGCGGCGCAGCTCGCGCTCGGCGGCCTTGCCGCGGCGCATCGATTCCTCGATCAGCTCGTCGGTCAGCACCAGCCGTGCGTCCGAAATGTCCTCCATCACCAGGAGAACCTCGGCGTCCTCGGTCGGACGCGGATCGTCGCGCTTGATGCGCACCGCATTGCCTTCGACGCCGGCGAGCAGGCCGCGGAACCGCTTGCGGCCCTGATGCGCCACCGCCATCTCGATCTTCACCAGATGCCCGGTGTAGCGCTCGAAGTCGGAGCGGCGCACCAGCGGCCGGTCGATTCCGGGCGAGGAGATTTCCAGCCGGTAGGCGCGCTCGATCGGGTCGGCGACATCGAGCACCGGCGACAGCGCGCGCGAGATCGCCTCGCAATCCTCGAGCTGCATCGAGCCGTCGGGGCGCTCCGCCATGATCTGCACGGTGCAGCCGGAGTCGCCCGAAACCTTGATGCGCACCAGGCGATAGCCCATGCCCTGCAGCACCGGGACTGCGACCGCGGCGACGCGCGCCGCGACCCCGGGCTCGACGACGAGCCGCGGCTCGGCGAGCAGTTCGGTGTCCACGGACGTGGCGGTCGGATCGGTCATATCCAGTGTCAAAGGCTGTCTAGGTTCTATCGGTTGTCTGAGGTCTGTTGTGTTGTTCAGGTGGCCTTAAGGGGCCGCTAACGCTACCTAAACTGGACCCGGCCTCGCTGGGTCCCGCCAGGTAATAAAAAAGAGCGGGTCCCGGGGGGCCCACTCTCCTACGCGATCGTATGAGATACCATAAGTTGCGGTGGATATAGCCCTTTTGCCGGGGTCCGGCAAGGCCTCCATATCAGGCTGGAGGCGATTTTGCGGCTTGGAGGGTGCAGGTTTGACCTAACCCTCCGTTTACGAACGGGGCCATAGATTGCCGAAAATCGGCAGAAGCCGCCGGTTGGACAAGGCTCATGACGACAGCCCCCGCGCTGATCCCGGAACTCGACGACATCGTTCGCCGTGGCGACCCCAAGCGCCGCGCCGAGGCCGCGCGGCGGCTCGGCGAGCTGTTCCTGCAGGGCGCCGCGGGCTTTCGCCCCGACCATATCGACCTGTTCGACGGGGTGCTGACCAGTCTGGTCCCGCATGCCGAGCTGGCTGCGCGGATCGATCTCGCCGAACGGCTCGCGCCGCTCGCCAACGCGCCGCGGCATCTGGTCGGGCAACTCGCCCGCGAGGACGAGGTCGCGATCGCGGGGCCGGTGCTGCGCCACTCGCCGGTGATTGACGAAAAGGTGCTGGTCGAGATCGCCAATGCCAAGGGCCAGGGCCATCTGCTGGCGATGGCCGAGCGGTCCAAGCTCTCGACCGCGCTGACCGACGTCATCGTCCGTCGCGGCGATCGCGATGTGATCCGAAGCGCGGCCGGCAATGCGGGCGCGGCGTTCTCGGACGCCTCCTTCACGACGCTGGTGCGGCGCGCCGGTCAGGATGGCGTGCTGACCTTGAGGATCGGCCGCCGTGACGATCTTCCGCCCGTGCATCTGAAGAGCCTGCTGGCCGGCTCGATCGACGTGATCCGCCGCCGGTTGCAGATCGTCGCCAAGCCGGAACGGCAGGCCGAGATCAAACTGGCGTTGACCGAGATCGAAGGCGTCGTCGCGCAGGTCGAGGGCCGCGACTTCGCTGCTGCGCAGCGCACGATCCTGGCATTGCATCGCGCCGGCGAATTGAACGAGGCCGCGGTGGCAGGCTTCGCAAAGGCCTTCAAATATGAGGAATGCGTGGCGGCGCTCGCGGCGCTGACCGGCGTGAAGATCGTCACGCTCGATCGCCTGATCTCCGGCGATCGTTACGATCCGATCCTGATCGCCAGCAAGACGATCGGCTTCGAATGGCCGACCGTGCGCGCCCTGATCCTGATGCGGCTCGGGCCGAACCGCGTGCCATCGCCGGCCGATATCGAAGGCGCGCGCGTGAATTTCGTCCGCCTGATGCCGTCGACCGCGCAGCGCGTCGTGGATTTCTGGAAGTCGCGCTAGTTCAAGCGCCAACGCTCAAACCCGTCATCCTGAGGTGCGAGCGGAGCGAGCCTCGAAGGATGCACGGCCCGGCCGGTGGCGGTCGACCCTTCGAGACGCGCGTTCCGCGCTCCTCAGGGTGACGGTACTAAAAAAGAGCCCCCAAACTTAGATCTGGCAGCTATGCTTTCCGCAAGGCGCGACACAGCGCCAACGGGGCTGACGGACGCCGACATCCAATCGCACGCCGAACGGATCCGCGACGACGGATTTACCGTGATCGAGCGCGCCGCCTCGCCGGGCCTGGTCGAGGGATTGAAGGCGGCGGTGCTGCGAATCGAGAGCGAGCACAATCTCGCGCCCGCCAGGACGTCGTTCGAGGGTTTCAAGACGCTGCGCATCAACAACCTCCTGACCTATGACGATCTGTTCTTTGAGGTGCCCCTGCATGAGAACGTGCTGCCGGTGGTCGAGCGCGTGCTGGACAAGGAATGCCTGCTGTCGTCGTTCTGCTCGCTGGTGCTCGGTCCCGGCCAGGAGGCGCAGCCGATCCACGAAGACACCCAGTTGATCCCGCTGCCGCGGCCGCATATCCCGATCACGATCAATGCGATCTGGGCGCTGTCCGATTTCCGCGACGACAACGGCGCGACGCGGATCATTCCGCGCAGCCACACATTCGATTCGTCGCCGGAATACGGCAAGGATTACGACGCGGTCACCGCGACTATGCCGGCCGGCAGCGTGATGCTGTTCGACAGCGCGCTGTGGCATGGCGGCGGCGCCAACACCAGCGACGCCAGGCGCTTTGCGTTTTCTTGCGCCTATTGCTGGGGCTGGATGCGCCAGCAAGAGAAGCTGCAGCTCGGCATTCCGCGCGAGACTGCGGCCCGCTTTCCGCGCCGCCTGCAGGAACTGTGCGGCTACAGCGTCTACAAGGGCCAGTTCGGCCACATCGACAATCACGATCCGATCGAGCTGCTCGGTCGCGAGCGTGGCAAGCGCATGGTCTGGGAGGCGACCGATGTCAGGAAGGCGCGGATGGCGGGACAGGGATAGAAGTTTTCGTCATTCCGGAGCGCGCCTCTTGGCGCGAGCCCGGAATCCATTTCTCCGCTACCGCATGTGGCCTGATGGATTCCGGGCTCGTGCTTCGCACGCCCCGGAATGACGCATCAAAGCAGGCGCTTGAAGCGCAGATACGCCGCCTTGCGGCCTTCGCGCTCGGCCTTGGCGCCGTAGCGCGTCATGGTGTAGTTCGGCCACGGCTCGAGCCAGTCGATCGCGCGCTCGGCGAGCCAGGTGAAGTCGGGCGAGCGCATCAGATGTGCGAGCGTCCAGGCGCAGTAATCGTCGATGTCGCTGACGAAGCGGAATTCGCCGCCCGGCGGCAGCAGCCTGGTCATCGCCGCGACCGTTGCATCCTGCACGAAGCGCCGCTTCCAGTGCCGCCGCTTCGGCCAGGGATCGGGATGAATCAGGTCGATGCGCGCCAGCGAGCGCGTCGGCGCCCAGGCCAGCAGCTCGGCGGCGTCGCCGGCGAACAGGCGGATATTGCCGATATTCAGGGCCTCGATCTGGGTCAGGATCTTGGCCATGCCGTTGACATAGGGCTCGCAGCCGATGAAGCCGGTCGCCGGAAATGCCTGCGCTTCCGCGATCAAATGCTCGCCGCCGCCGAAGCCGATCTCGAGCCTGACATTCGCGATGCCGTCATCGAACAGCTCGGTCAGCGCCTCGGGCGCGGGCGCCGCGATGTCGAGCGAAAGGTGCGGCAGCAGAGTGTCGATCAGGTCGGCCTGGTGGGCGCGCAGCTTGTGGCCCTTGCGCCGCCCGAAGAACGAGCCGCGCGAATGCGCCATCGCGCCATCGTCGGACGAATCGCGATCGCCGCTGTCGTTCGGAGCCGTGGTCATCGCAGCGTCTGATAGAGCCGGTAGAGCAGTCGCGCGCGCGGCTCGATCGACGAGATGTAGAGCTGCTCGTAATGGGTATGCGCGCCCTTGCCGTCGACGCCGAGGCCATCGAGCGTTGCGGTATGCGGTGCGGTGAAATTGCCGTCGGAGCCGCCGCCGGTGAACACATCGATCAGCTCGAAGCCGAGTTCGCCTGCAAGCTCCCTGGCGTGTTCGTAGAGCGCGGCGCCGGCATTGCTCTTCTCATAAGGCGGACGGTTCAATTCGCCGGTCACCTTCACGGTGACGCCGTCGGTGCGCGAGGTGATGCCGAGGATCTTCGGCACCAGCTCATCGGCATCGGCCATGGTCGGCACGCGCATGTCGACTTCCGCGTAGGCCTCTTCGGCGATCACGTTCGGCTTGGTGCCGCCGCGGACCACGCCGACATTGACGGTGACGCCGCGCTTGAGATCGTTCATCGCCTCCAGCGCCAGGATCACATGGCCGAGTTCCCTGATCGCGCTGCGGCCGTCCTCGGGGCGGGTGCCGGCATGCGCCGGCGCGCCCTTGATGTGGACGTCGAAGCGCGCGACGCCCTTGCGTCCGGTGACGATCTTGCCGCCGTCGCGCGCCGGCTCGGTCACCAGCACGTATTTGGCCTTGCGACCCTCGGCCTCGATCAGCGCCCGCGAGGTCGGGCTGCCGATCTCCTCGTCCGAGACGTAGAGCTGGGTGATGCCGAGCGGCGGGCGCACGTCGTCGGCGCAGATCTGCCGGAACGCATGATAGGCGAGATAGGCGCCGCCCTTCATGTCGTAGATGCCCGGGCCGAACGCGCTGTCGCCTTCGATCTTGAATGGTAACCGTTCGATGAATCCCATCGGATGAACTGTGTCGAGATGGCTCAACACCAGAATGCCCGGCGCGTCCTGCCCCCAGGACGAGCGCGTCACCAGGTGATCGCCGCAGCCGTCGCGTCCCGCAACGCGGTCGACGGTGGCCGGCAGGTCGCGATAGCCTGACGCGACGAGATCAGCCAGTTTGTTGACCTGATCCGGCCGCTCCGTCGGAGATTCGATCTCGACCCAGCGGCGAATGCCGTCGAGGATCTCAGTGGTTTCGAACGGGTTGCTGGACATGCTGTTGTCGTCGCCTGTGAATTTGCTTTGTCATTCAGCGCACGCGCCCAAGCATGATCCGGAAAAGTGCGAAGCGGTTTTCCGGAAAGATCATGCACAAACAAGGAGCTAAAGCGCGACGACGGTTCGGAACTCGTCACGCCTTAACGCATGCCGGAATGACATATTCCAGATTTGACGATCTCTCAAACGGATATGGCCGGATCAGACCTGTTCGGCTGCCTCGCGCGCCGCGATCTGCTCGACCAGCTCGACGATGCTGCGGCGGAGCTTGGCGTCCGCGATCCGCGTGAACGCGCGGGTCAGGGCCAGGCCTTCGGCGGTTGCCAGAAAATCGGACACATAGGCCGGCGAGGAGCCCTCGCTGAAGCCGTCAGCGGTCTTGACGCCGCTCGGGCCGCCGTCGAACAGGAAAGAGACCGGCACCTGCAGGATTTCGGAGATCTGCTGCAGCCGGCTGGCGCCGACACGGTTGGTGCCCTTCTCGTATTTCTGCACCTGCTGGAACGTCAGGCCTAACGCCTCGCCCAGTTTTTCCTGGCTCATGCCGAGCATGATGCGTCGCATTCGGACGCGGCTGCCGACATATTTGTCAACAGGATTGGGCGCTTTGGTGGACATTCCAACTCTCCTAAGGGATTGCGCGCCCGGGGGTGAGGCAAGTTGGACGTGGAGTATGCCTCAGGCGCCGGTGCCGTCAAATCCTGCAAGGAGGATCGGGACGAAATGCGGACAATTTGCGCAAAGGGGCTGACTTGGCTTGTGATTTCGCGTGGACCCGTACAATGCGAAGTGCACGGTCGATCTGTCAACAGGTGGAATCACGCTGAGGTAAATTTCGACACTTTTTCGGGTTCGTGTGACAACCGGCGATAAGCGCCGTCAGGTCTTTCGCCTGACAAAACGCCTCCGCAAGACGATTGCGAGGGCAACTAACACAATCACAGCGGCGGGGATGTTGCCGACACGCGCGTAGATCGTCGGCGCGATGGCCGTCGGCAGGCCGGCATCGAGCACGCCTTCGATGCCGAGCCCGAGCTGGGCGACGATCCGCCCGAGCGGGTCGATGATGGCCGAGATGCCCGTATTCGCGGCGCGCACCATCGGCAGGCCTTCCTCGATCGAGCGCAGCCGGGCCTGTTGCAGATGCTGATAGGGGCCGGTCGAGATTCCGAACCAGCCGTCATTGGTGACGTTGATGATCCAGCCGGGGCGGTCGTCGCGGCTCACGACGTTGCCGGGGAAGATCGCCTCGTAGCAGATCAGGGGCAGCGCGCGCGGCGCATTCGGAATATCGAGCGTGCGGCGGATGGTGCCGGGAATGAAGCCGCCCTGCACCTTGGTGAGCTGCACGAAGCCGAGCTTCTCCATCCAGTCCTGGAACGGCAGATATTCTCCGAATGGGACAAGATGCAGCTTGTCGTAGACCGCAAGCACGCTGCCGTCATGGTCGATGACGTAGATCGAATTATATGCGCGCGTGACGCGGACACCGGGCGGCAGATCGGGTGCGCGCACCGAGCCGGTGATCAGCACGGTTCCCTTCGGCAGCAGATCGGCGATCTGCGCCATCGCGTCGGCTTCCTTGGTCAGGAAGAACGGAAACGCGGATTCCGGCCAGATCAGGATGGTGGAGTCGCTCACACCGGTGGAGTGCGGCCCGGACGCACGATCCGACAGAGTGAGATATTTCTGCATCACCGCCGCCTTGGCGGAGTAGTTGAACTTGGCGTCCTGCTGCAGATCGGGCTGCATGATGCGCAGCTTGACGCCGCTGACCATGCTGGTCGGCTGTTGCGAGAGGCGCGCCGCACCGAACGCCAGCATCGCGGCGAGCACCAGCACCGCGGCCACCGGCGCGCGCCACGGCTTGCGGCCGCGCGAGGCGCCGTCGATCAGCACGGCCGGACTTGCGAAGATCGCGACGGCCAGGAACGTCATGCCCCACAGCCCGATCAGCGACGCGGTCTGGGCCAGTGCCAGCGGCTCGGTCAGCGCGTAGCCGAATGCATTCCACGGAAAGCCGCTGAGCAGATGGCCGCGCAGCCATTCCGAAATCGTCAAGCTAACCGCCAGCGCCAGCACGCGCGAGGCGTCGCGCGGCCAGATCAGCCGTGCCAGCGCGAAGCCGAAGGCCGTGAACAATGCGAGATAGGCGGGCAAGCCGAGCACCGCGAACGGCGTCAGCCAGGCGAAGGTGTCTGCATCGACGAAGAAGGCGTAACCGATCCAGTACAGCCCCGGCACGAAATAGCCGAGGCCGAACCAGAAGCCGGACAATGCTGCGGCGGGTACGCCGCGCCAGCGCCCCGCTGCGCTGCCATCGATCAGCCAGACCGCGATGGAAAAGGTCAGAAACAGCACCGGCCAGGCGTTGAACGGCGCCATCGCCAGCGAGGACAAGGCGCCCGCCGCGAGCGCGAGCACGACGCGCTTCCATCCCCAGGTCAGGATGACGGCGAGACCGATCGATCGGAGCTTGTCGGAGAGCCTCACTGCGGACCGGCTCCCTCGCCGGGCGGCGGCAGGTTGTCATTCGCCTGCGGGTTGCCGGAGTCCGGTGCCTGCTCGCGGCGTCGCTCGCGCTCCTTGCGCGGCGCCGGCCGTTCCTTGCGCGTCGTGACCCGCACGCGCTTGACCCGCCGCGGATCGGCGTCGAGCACCTCGACTTCGTAATTGCCCGGACCGGAAATCACTTCGCCGCGCACCGGCAGGCGGCCGACGAACGACACCAGATAGCCGCCCAGGGTCTCGACCTCCTCGCCGGCCTCGCCGGTGACGAAGTCCTCGCCGATCACAGAACGGACATCGTCGAGGCTGGCGCGCGCGTCGGCGATAAAGGAATTGTCCGGTTGGCGGACAATGGACGGCGGTTCGTCGGAATCGTGCTCGTCGTCGATCTCGCCGACGATCTGCTCCACGATATCCTCGATCGACACCAGCCCATCGGTGCCGCCATATTCGTCGACCACCAGCGCGAGATGGATGCGCGAGGCCTGCATCTGCGCCAGCAGGTCGATCGCGCGCATCGACGGCGGGATGTAGAGCAGCTTGCGGATGATATGAGCGTCCGCCAGCGGCAGCGCGAGATCGACGCTGCGCAGATCTAGCCCGGCCGGGAACGGCTTCTTGCGCTTCGTCTTGGTCGCATCGGTGACGCGCGCCTTCGCGGTCATGAAGGCGAGCAGGTCGCGGATGTGCACCATGCCCTCGGGGTCATCGAGGGTTTCGTTGTAGACGACGAGCCGCGAATGCGCGGCGCTCTCGAACAGGCTCATCAATTCGCCGAGCTGAATGTCGCGCTTGACCGCGACGATGTCGGCGCGATGGATCATGACGTCGGCGATCCGCCGCTCGTTCAGCGACAGGATGTTGCGCAGCATGGTGCGCTCGATTGCCGAGAAGCCGACGTCGTCGGGCGTCGAGGCGTCGAGCACCACCTGCAGATCGTCGCGTACCGAGCCGGCCTTCCAGCCGAACAGCGTGCGGATCGCGCGCACCAGCCAGCCTTCGGCCGCCGGGCGCTGAACCTCGCCGTCATGCACGACGGCGGGCAGGTTGCTCACGTTGCGCGGATTGTCATGGGTCGGGTCGGAATCCGGCATGTCAGGCGATCCGATCCGCATAGGGGTCGGGAATGCCGAGGGAGGCGAGGATCTCGCGCTCGAGCGCCTCCATGTCCTCGGCATCGTCATCGTTCTCGTGGTCGTACCCGATCAGATGCAGGAAGCCATGCACCGCGAGATGGCTCAAATGATGGTCGAACGGTTTCTGTTCTTCATCGGCTTCCCGCCGCGTCGTCTGATAGGCGATCGCGATATCGCCGAGCATGCGCGGGGCATCGTCGGGTCCGCCGGGGCCTTCCGGCTGCAGCGCCGGAAACGACAGCACGTTGGTCGGCTTGTCGATGCTGCGCCAGTTGGCGTTGAGGGTGCGGATCCCTGCGTCGTCCGTCAGCATCACAGCAACCTCGGCGCCGGCGACATCGGCATCGGCGATTGCGGCGGCAGCCTCGATGGCGCGATGGATCACCGCGTCGGCATCGGGCTCGGCCTGCCAGCATTCGGCGGTGACGAGAACCTCGGTTGCAGGAAAAGCAGACACGTTGGTTTCAAAATCTGCGTTATGGCCGGAACCCGCATCGCGCGGGCTCGCGGCCGAAGCTATTGGTCTCAAGATCTGGCGTTTGCCGGCTTTTGCGGCAATCCCTCATAGGCGGCCACAATGCGCGCCACCAATTCATGGCGGATGACGTCCTCGGCCTTGAAATGTACCTGCGCGATGCCTTCGACGCCGTCGAGCAGCTTCACGGCTTCGGTGAGCCCCGAAGCCTGGCCGTGCGGCAGGTCGACCTGCGACGGGTCGCCGGTGACGATCATCCGGCTGTTCTCGCCGAGACGCGTCAGGAACATCTTCATCTGCATCGTCGTGGTGTTCTGCGCCTCGTCGAGGATGATGGCGGCATTGGTCAGGGTGCGGCCGCGCATGAAGGCGAGCGGCGCGATCTCGATCTCGTTGCCTTGCAGCGCGCGCTCGACGACGCGGGCATCCATCAGATCGTACAGCGCATCGTAGATTGGGCGCAGATATGGATCGACCTTCTCCTTAAGGTCGCCGGGCAGGAAGCCGAGCCGTTCGCCGGCCTCGACCGCGGGCCGCGTCAGGATGATGCGATCGACTTCCTTTCGCTCGAACAATTGTGCTGCGTGGGCGACCGCGAGCCAGGTCTTGCCGGTGCCGGCCGGGCCGATCCCGAACACCAGCTCATGCCGCTTCAGCGCGCGGATGTAGGAATCCTGCGCCGCGGTGCGGGCGCGCACCGGGCGCTTGCGCAGATTGATCGTTTCAAAGGTCGGCTTGGCGGTCTTGTTGTCGAATTCGAACAGCGAACCCTGCGCGATCACGGCGCGGATCGCGCCTTCGACTTCGCCCTGATCGAGATCGTGCCCTTCGACGGCCTGCGCGTAGAGCGTCTCGAGCACGCGCCGTGCCGCATCGCAGCCGTCCCGGGAGCCCGCAATGGTGAGATGATTGCCGCGGGAATCGACCACGACGCCAAGCCGCCGCTCGATCAGCGCCAGATTCTGTCCATAGGGGCCGACCAACGCGGATGCGGCGCGGTTGTCGTCGAAATCGATGACGACCTGAGTTTCAGGCGGCCGGGTCTCGGGTGGCATTTGCATGTCGCGGTCAGGTTTGCGGCTGGGAGCTAACGAAGACGAATCCGATGCGCTTTTGGGCAAGGATTTCAGGCTCCAATGGTCTGCGAAATGAGGCCGGGTGCGGATTGCGTGGCGAGCTCGCCGATCAGGCTGTAGCGCTCGAGGCTGTCGATCCTCACCGGGAGGATCTGGCCGATGATGTCAGGCGATGCCATCACGTGGGCGGGCTGCAGATAGGCGGTCCGGCCGACGATCTGGCCCGGATTGCGTGCGGCGCGCTCGAACAGCACATCGACCGTTGTGCCAATCGCAGCCCGGTTGAAGGCCGATTGCTGGCTGTCGATCAATTCCTGAAGCCGCCCCAAGCGCTCGTCCATCTCGGCTGCTGACACCGTCTCCCGCATCTCCGCCGCCGGCGTGCCCGGCCGAGGCGAATACTTGAATGAATACGCCGCAGCGTACCCGATTTGCGTGACAAGCGCGAGAGTGGCGGAAAATTCTTCCCCGGTCTCGCCGGGAAAGCCCACGATAAAATCTGATGAAAAAGCAATGTCTTGCCGCGCGGCCCGGAACCGGTCGATGACGCGCCGGTAGTCATCGGCGGTATGCTTGCGGTTCATGGCGGCCAGGATCCGGTCCGCCCCCGATTGCACCGGCAGGTGCACGAACGGCATCAGTTCGGGCAGATCGCGATGCGCAGCGATCAGGCTGTCATCGACGTCGCGCGGATGGCTGGTGGAATAGCGCAGCCGCATGACCTCAGGAATCTCGGCGAGCCGCTGCAGCAATTTGCCGAGTGGCCAGGCGCGGCCGTCGGGGCCTTCGCCGTGATAGGCGTTGACGTTTTGTCCGATCAGCGTGAATTCGCGCACGCCGTTGTCGGCGAGCTGCCTGACATCGTCGATGATCTTCGCAACCGGACGCGAGACTTCCGTGCCGCGCGTATAGGGCACCACGCAGAAGGTGCAGAACTTGTCGCAACCTTCCTGCACCGTGACGAAGGCGGAGATACCGCGGGCGCGGATCGCATCGGGCCTCGGCTGCGGCAGGAAGCCGAACTTGTCCTCGACCGGAAATTCGGTTTCGAGCGCGCGGCCGTTTTCCTTGGCGCGCTTCAGCAGCGCAGGCAGATGATGATAGCTCTGCGGCCCGACCACGATGTCGACGGTCGGCGCACGATGGATGATCTCGGCGCCTTCCGCCTGCGCGACGCAGCCGGCGACCGCGATCTTCATCTCGCGGCCCGCCCGCGCGGCTTCATCCTTGGCGACGCGGAGCCGCCCGAGTTCGGAGTAGACCTTCTCCGACGCCTTCTCGCGGATGTGGCAGGTGTTGAGGATCACGAGGTCGGCGTCTTCGGCGCTCGCGGTCTCGACAAAGCCCTCGCCGGCCAGCGTGTCCACCATGCGCTGCGCATCGTAGACGTTCATCTGGCAGCCATAGGACTTGATGTGCAGCTTGCGCGGCGTCGTCATGGAACCCTGAGTGCGGAAATGGAAACGGCGCCATCAGGGCGCCGTTGCTCAAATAAGGCCTAAACCGGGGAAAATCCAGCGTTCCAACCCGTCATTCCGGGGCGATGCGCCAGCATCGAACCTCAGGGGCGCAATTGCGCCCTGGGGAATCTCGAGATTCCGGGGTCGCTCCCTTCGGTCGCGCCCCGGAATGACGGAGTGGGCTCAGTCGGCGATCTGGATGTCAGCCCCAATTCTAGCGATCAAATCGGGCAATTGGCGCATATCTGCGAAGGTTATGGCCGCGCCGGCCTGGCGCAGCGTGTTCTCATGTTCCGCCGTGCAGTGGCTGCCGCCGTAAAAGCCGAGCACGGTCATCCTGGCAGCGCGGGCGCCGGTGACGCCGGCCACGCTGTCCTCGATCACGATACAGCGCGCGGGGCTGGCGCCCATCTGGGTGGCCGCGAACAGGAAGAGATCGGGCGCCGGCTTGCCGCGCTTGACCTGGGTGGCGGAGAAAATGTGCGGCGCCAGCTGGTCGTAGAGCCCGGCGCTGGTCAGGCCGTGATGGATCTTTTCCGGCGTGCCGCTGGAGGCCACGCATTTCGGCAAGGTAAGCGCTGATATCGCCTCGCCGACATGCGCGATGGCGCTGAGGTCGTCGGCATAGAGACTGAGCGTCGCGTGCTTGATTTCGGCCTCGAAAGAGTCAGGCAGCGCGCGGCCGATCTCGCTCTCGACGATCCGCCGCGCCTCGCGGTCGGACACGCCGAGGAAACGCTTCAGCACGCCGTCCGGCGTGATCGGAAAGCCGTGCCGCGTCAGCGTGTCGGCATGCGCGCGACAGGAGATCACCTCGCTGTCGACAAGCACGCCGTCGCAATCGAAGATGACGAGGTCGAAGCTCACCCGGTTTACGACTTGCTGTCGTCGTCGAGCGGAACGCAATAGAGTTCGAGACGGTGATCGACCAGCTTGTAGCCGAGCTTGCGCGCGATCTCGGCCTGCAGCTTCTCGATTTCCTCGGAGGTGAACTCGATCACCTTGCCGTCGCGCAGATTGATCAGGTGGTCGTGATGGCTCTCGGGCATCTGCTCGTAACGCGCGCGGCCTTCGCGGAAGTCGTGACGCTCGATGATGCCGGCATCCTCGAACAGCTTGACGGTGCGATAGACCGTCGAGATTGAGATTTTGTCGTCGACCGCCACGCAGCGGCGGTAGAGTTCCTCGACATCGGGATGATCCATGGCTTCCGCCAGCACCCGCGCGATCACGCGGCGCTGTTCGGTCATGCGCATGCCGGTCGCGGCGCAGCGCGCCTCGATGCCGGTATTTTTATGCGCAGGCGGGATTTTCACCGTGGTCATGGGTTTCGGGCCGTATTCTTCAAACCTTGGGTGACAGAGCGGGGGGTGTTCTGCCATCGCGCCGATGTTACGACAAGTCGCGCCGCATCAGAAGCGCGTTCAAATGTTCCCCACCGGGCTGCTTGTAATAGCGTTCGCGGCGGCCGATCACGCCGAATCCGGCCCTTTCATAGAGCCGCCGCGCCGGCTGATTGTTCTCTTCCACTTCGAGGAAGATGGTGCGGATGCCGCGGCCGGCAAGATGGCCGAGATGGGTCAGCAGCAGGGCGCGCGACAGGCCGCGCCCGCGCTGATTGGCATCGATCGCAATCGACAGGATTTCCGCTTCGTCCGCCGCCATCCGTGACACCGCAAAGCCGATCACCCTGCGGCCGTGGCGCAGCCGGTGCACCAGCGTGTTGCGCTCGGTCAGCATCGCCTCGAATTCGCCTTCGCCCCAGCCGCGATGAAACGACGCGCCGTGCAATTGGGCGAGCCGCGCCGCATCGCGCAAGGATGCGGGCTCGACCGCGGGCGGACCGCCGCCCCACCATCGCGACAACCAGCCGATCATGTCGATGGCGGCGCGCTGACGACCAGGCGATCCTTCGGCGGCTTCGCGTCGGGCGCGCGCAGATAGAACGGTCGCGGCGGCGCCGTGTCGGGATCCACCGCGGCGCCGACCCAGGCGACCCAAATGATGTCGGGTGCGGGCTGCCTGTCGACGTTGACCGGCGGAGCGGCATCCGCCGGCCAGCGCTCGGCAAGGATGTTCGCAGCGTTGCCGACCAGATGCAGCGCGCCGAATTGTGCGGCCTCGAGCGCTTCCGCGATCGGCGCAACCTTCGGCTTGAGCATCAGGCTGCCGTCGCCGCCCACGAGTTGGAAATAGACGTGATCGTGCCGCGCGTCGATCGCCGACAGGATCGGGGGTGCGGCATTCTCGGCGACTACCGGCGCGGCGTAGGCGGCGAGCGTCGACAGCCCGACCACCGGCTTTTCCGCTGACAGTGCGAGGCCGCGCGCTGCCGAGAGCCCGACGCGCAGGCCGGTGAAACTGCCGGGGCCGGTGGTGACGGCAATGCGGTCAAGCCCGGCAAAGCCGATGCCGCTTTCTTTCATCACCCGCGCGATCAGCGGCATCAGCGCCTCGGCATGGCCGCGCTGCATCGCCTGCGATTCGATGGCGATGGTGTTGCCGGAGTCGGTGTCGAGCACCGCCGCGGAGCAGGCGTCGAGCGCCGTATCGATCGCGAGAATGATCATGGGAGGGCGAATGGCGAATACGAAATGGCGGACAGGGAATTCGAGGAGAACGCTGTTCGCGATCCGCCATGCGCCATTCGCCGCTCCATCACATCGGCCGGACTTCCTGCACGTCGGGCACGAAGTGCCGCAGCAGGTTCTGGATGCCGTGTTGCAGGGTCGCGGTCGACGACGGACAGCCGGCGCAGGAGCCCTTCATGTTGAGATAGACGATGCCGTCCTTGAAGCCGCGGAAAGTGATGTCGCCGCCGTCATTGGCAACCGCCGGACGCACGCGGGTCTCGATCAGGTCCTTGATCTGCTCGACCGTCTCGGCGTCCGCCTCGTCGAAGAACTCGTCCTCCTCGTCGCGGGCGTCGTCGCTGCCAGCGGTGCCGTCGGCGAGCAGCGGCGCGCCGGACATGTAGTGCTCCATGATGGCGCCGAGGATCGCGGGCTTGAGGTGCTGCCAGTCGCCGTCCGCTTTGGTCACGGTGATGAAGTCGGCGCCGTAGAACACGCCGGTGACGCCTGATACGGCGAACAGCCGTTCGGCGAGCGGCGATCGCGCGGCGGTCTCGACTGAGGAGAATTCCAGGGTGCCGCTGTCGAGCACGGCGCGGCCCGGGATGAATTTCAGGGTGGCGGGATTGGGCGTGGCTTCGGTCTGAATGAACATTTGCTGTCTCCGGCGTCGCCGGTTCAAGGCCGGCGCGTTGAGTTCCCCTACCAGATGGCAATTAAAAAGCCTGCGATCAAGCTGCAAAACCGCGGTTCCAGGCCTCAATCCATGCTCTGGAGCGGCTTCGAGGCCCGATACCGCTAGGACAGAGCGTCGATCTCGGCGTCGGTGAGGCCGCCGGGCACGATGGTCACCGGGATCGGGAACGCCCCCATGGTCTTGGCCATGGTGGTGATGATCGGTCCGGGCCCCTCGGCGCCCGGATTGGCGGCCAGCACCAGCATGGCGATATCGACGTCCTTGTCGATCACGTCGAGGATCTGCTCGGTCGGGTCGCCCTCGCGAATCACCCGCTCCGGGGTGATGGCGGCGATCCCGTTGGCGCGGCCGGCGGCGCGGTCGAGCGCCTCGTTGGCGGCCTCCTCGGCCTCGGCGCGCATGATGTCGGCCACCCCGAGCCATTGCTGGTTCTGGTCCTCGGTCTCGATCACCCGCAGCATCAGGACGCCGCCGCCGACCCGGATCGCCCACCGGCTGGCGTAATAGACCGCGCGGTCCCATTCCGCGGTGTCGTCAACGATGACGAGGCATTTCGGCTTGTGACCTGTCTCGTAGCTTCGTCGCTGGGCGGTCATGCATGTCCCGGTGCTGAACCAACGGCATGATCCGGAAAAGTGCGCAGCGGCTTTCCGAAAAGATCATGCTCAAACCAGGCCCATGCTGCCACACTCCCTCCCGGTTGGGGAGAGGGCGCGCGCAGGTCTGCCGGTAATGTCAGCGCTGGCGGATGAAGCCGACGATGTCCTTGGTGACGCGCATGGTCTCGTCGGCGATGCCGCGGGCGCGGTTGGCGCCGTCGATCAGGATCGAATCGACGTGGCCGGGATCGGCGACCAGCTTCTTCATCTCGGAGGCGATCGGCGCCAGTTTTGCGACGCAAACCTCGACCAGCGCGTTCTTGAAGCTGGAGAACTGCCCGCCGCCGAACTGCGTCAGCACCTCCTGCTTGGAGACGCCGGCGAGCGCCGCGTAGATGCCGACCAGATTGTCGGCCTCGGGGCGGGTCTCGAGCCCCTTTTCCTCCGACGGCAGCGGCTCCGGATCGGTCTTCGCCTTGCGGATCTTCTGCGCGATGGTGTCGGCGTCGTCGGTGAGGTTGATGCGCGAATTGTCCGACGCATCCGACTTCGACATCTTCTTGGTGCCGTCGCGCAGGCTCATCACCCGCGTCGCCGGCCCCGTGATCAGCGGCTCGGGCTGCGGGAAGAACAGGCCGTCGGCAAAACCGTGACCGCGGATCGAATCGCCGAAGTCGTTGTTGAACTTCTGCGCGATGTCGCGGGACAGCTCCAGGTGCTGCTTCTGGTCTTCGCCGACCGGCACATGGGTGGCGCGGTACAAGAGGATGTCGGCGGCCATCAGCACCGGATAGTCGTAGAGGCCGACCGAGGCGTTCTCGCGGTCCTTGCCGGCCTTCTCCTTGAACTGCGTCATGCGGTTCAGCCAGCCGATGCGCGCGACGCAGTTGAAGATCCAGGTCAGCTCGGCATGGCCGGCGATCTGGCTCTGGTTGAACACGATGTGCTTCTTGGCATCGATGCCCGAGGCGATGAAGGCCGCGGTCACCTCGCGGGTGTTGCGCGCCAGCTCGGCCGGGCCGCCCCAGACCTCGACGCCCTGCGTGATCGCGTGCATGTCGACGACGCAATAGATGCAGTTATGGGTCTGCTGCATCTTCACGAAGTTGACGATGGCGCCGAGATAGTTGCCGAGGTGCAGATTGCCCGTCGGCTGGACGCCTGAGAAAACCCGTTCAACGAACGCCATGGTCTAATTCCCGGAAATAGGGCTGCTTTTGCCGGGTCGTTTGCCACTTAAGCCCTGCGCGCGCAAGTCAGGCAGGGCGCCTTTGCCTGACGGCGTTAACCGCCTGTCGCCAGCCGGTGACGCCGAAAAGCTGCAAGAACAGCCCGTAACCGGCGATGCCGGCGGCGATCAGCACGAGAAGGGAGGCCGCCTGCACGAAACCGTGGCGGCCGGCGGCCGGCAGCGCGCCTTCCGCGAGCCAGAGCAGGCCGCCCATCGCGAGCGCTGCGGCCAGGATGCGTGGCAGCCGGCGGCGCGCCTCCGCATCGATCGAAAAGCCGAAGGTCGTAGCGCCCTTGCGGATCAGCGCCAGCGCATTGCTCCAGGCGCCGAGCGCGATGCCGGCGGCGATTCCGCTCGCGCCGAACATATGGCCGAGCAGGAAGGCCGCGGCGATTGCGACCACGATGGCCTTCAGCGTCGCAAACAGCGGCGTCAGCGTGTCCTCGCGCGCGAAGAACGCCGGCGACAGCGCCTTCACCAGCACATGCGCCGGCAGCGCGAGCGTCAGCCAGATCAGGGCCTGTGCGGTGGCCGCGGTATCTTGGTCGGTGAACGCGCCATGCTCGAACAGCATCCGTATGATCGGCGCGCTCAGCACCATCAGGCCAAGCGTTGCCGGCAGCGCCAGCCCGACCGCGAGTTCGAGCCCACGCGATTCCGCATGCGCGATCGCGGCATGCTCGCCGCTGCGCACCGCGCGCGTCATCTCCGGGATCAGCACCGTGCCCGTCGCGACGCCGACAATGCCGAGCGGCAGCTCGAGCAGGCGGTTGGCGAAATAGAGCCAGGACACCGCCGATGGCGAGGTCGATGCGATCACCGCGCCCGCCACGACAAGCCATTGCGGCGCGCTGCTCGCGACCATGCCGGGGACCGCGCGGCCGAGAAAGCCGCGCATCTCGGGATCGAAGGAGATGCGGAGCGGCGCGGCGAGTTTCGCGCCGCGCAGCGCCAGCATCGAGAGTTGCAGGAAGCCGGCGACGCCGATCGTCGCGGCCATGACAAGCGCGGCCTGCACCGGCTCCTGCTGCCGCGCCAGCAGCACGGCCATCACCGCGATCAGCGCTATGTTGAACAGCAGCGGCGAGAACGCCGTCAGCGCAAAGCGTCCCTGCGCGTTGAGCAGCGCCATCATCACGGTGACGGGGCCGGCGAAGGCAAGATAGGGCAGCATCAGCCTCGCGTTGTCGACGGCGAGTTGCAGCGTGTCGCGGCCGACGAAGCCCGGCGCGATTGCCGCGATCACCAGCGGCATCAGCACGCCGATCACGAGCGCGGCCGCGATGACAGCGGTACTGACCGTGCCCAGCACGCGGCCGGCAAACGCGGTTGCCCCGGCCATGCCGTCGGCGTCGCGCGCTTTCAGCCAGGCCGGCACCAGGGCGGCATTCAATCCGCCCTCGGACAGCAGCCGTCGCACCACATTCACCAGCTGGAATGCCGCCAGAAAGGCATCCGCCACCGGCCCCGCGCCGAGCAGCGCCGCGATCACGGAATCGCGCACGAAGCCGAGCAGTCGCGAGGCCAGCGTTCCCGAGGAGACCGTGAGGAAGGAGCGGAACATGGCGCCTGTATAGCAGCCGCGTGCTTGGCTGCCACCGGCACTCTACTAGACTCGTCATCCTGAGGTGCGAGCGGAGCGAGCCTCGAAGGATGAATCGGCCACTAGCCGGGCCGTACATCCTTCGAGGCTCGCCAAGAGGCCCGCACCTCAGGATGACGGGAACAGGCAGCTTCAGCTTCCCTTGCTGCCCCGAGGCCTAACGTGATAGGTCGCGGCTCTTGTTGGGTGGCGTTAACACAGGGCAGGTCTATGGCTGACGCAAAATATGACGTTCTCGGGATCGGCAACGCGATCTTCGACATGCTGGTGCAGACCGACGAGGCATTCCTTGCCCGTCATGGCATGACCAAGGGCTCGATGCAGCTGATCGACGAGGCACGCGCCACCGCGATCTACAGCGACATGGGGGTAGCGACCGAGGTGTCGGGCGGCTCGGCTGCCAACACCATCGTCGGCGTCGGCAATCTCGGCGCCCGCGCGGCCTATGTCGGCAAGGTCAAGGACGACCAGATCGGCAAGCTCTACGTCCACGACATCCGCGCCGCCGGCGTGGCCTTCGACACCGCGCCGGCCAAGAGCGGCCCGGCCACCGGCTGCTGCTACATCCTGGTGACGCCGGACGGCGAGCGCACCATGAACACCTATCTCGGCGCCGCGCAGGACCTGACGCCCGACGACATCGATCCGGCCCAGATCGCAGCCGCCAGCATCATCTATCTCGAGGGCTATCTCTGGGATCCGAAGAACGCCAAGGACGCGTTCGTGAAGGCGGCCGATATTGCGCATGGCGCGGGCCGCCAGGTCGCGCTGACGCTGTCGGACTCGTTCTGCGTCGATCGCTACCGCGACGAATTCCTCGCCTTGATGCGCAAGGGCACCGTCGACCTCGTGTTCTCCAACGAGTCCGAGTTGCACTCGCTGTACCAGACCTCCGATTTCGACACCGCGCTGAAGCAGTTCGGCAAGGACACAAAACTCGGGGTCGTCACCCGCAGCGAGAAGGGCTGTGTCGTGATCTCAGGCGATGCCGTCGTATCGGCGCCCGCCTCTCCGATCGACAAGCTCGTCGACACCACCGGCGCCGGCGACCTGTTCGCCGCCGGCTTCCTGGTCGGTCTCGTGCGCAATGTCGGTCATGAGAACGCCGGCCGCCTCGGCGCCCTCGCCGCCGCCGAAGTGATCCAGCACATCGGCGCCCGGCCACTGGTGTCGCTGAAGGACCTGGCGAAGGGGAAGGGGTTGTTGGTCTAAGTGCCTCTTACCCCGCCCCGCTTGCGGGGAGAGGCCGGAACGCATCGCAGATGCGGTCCGGGTGAGGGGGAGTCGCCGCGTATTCACTGCTTTCGAATTTGCGGAGGCGGCCCCTCACCCCAACCCTCTCCCCGCAAGAGCGGGGTGAGGGAGAAGAGACATCACGCCGTCTTCGCAGCCTTCAATCCCAGGCGCTGCTCGACCGCGTCGCGCATCACGAATTTTTGGATCTTCCCGGTCACCGTCATCGGGAATTCCTCGACGAACTCGACATAGCGCGGGATCTTGTTGTGGGCGATCTGGCCCTGGCAGAAGGCACGCACCTCGTCCGCGGTCAGCGTCTCGCCTTGGCGAACCCTGACCCAGGCGCACAGCTCCTCGCCATAGCGCTGATCGGCGACGCCGAAGATCTGCACGTCCTGGATCTTCGGATGGCGGTAGAGGAATTCCTCGATCTCTCTCGGATAGAGATTTTCGCCGCCGCGGATCACCAAATCCTTGATGCGGCCGACGATGTTGCAATAGCCCTCGTCGTCGATCACGGCGAGATCGCCGGTGTGCATCCAGCCATTGGCGTCGAGCACGTCGCCGGTCTTTTCCTTCTCGTCCCAATAGCCTGACATCACGCTGTAGCCGCGGGTGCAGAGCTCGCCGCGTTCGCCGCGCGGCACCACTTTGCCGTCGAGATCGACGACCTTGACCTCGACATGCGGATGAATGCGCCCGACGGTGGAGACGCGGCGCTCCAGGGGATCGTCGGTCGCGCTCTGGAAGCTCACCGGACTGGTCTCGGTCATGCCGTAGGCGATCGTCACCTCGCGCATGTTCATCTCGGTGTTGACGCGCTTCATCACCTCGATCGGGCAGGGCGCGCCGGCCATGATGCCGGTGCGCAGCGACGACAAATCGAAGCGCTTGAACTCGGGATGGTCGAGCTCGGCGATGAACATCGTCGGCACGCCGTACAGCGTGGTGCATTTCTCCTTCGCGACGGTCGCAAGCGTCGCCAGCGGATCAAAACCTTCGCCGGGATAGACCATGGTGGTGCCGAGCGTGACCGATGCGAGGTTGCCCATCACCATGCCGAAGCAGTGATAGAGCGGCACCGGAATGCAGATGCGGTCCTGCTCGGTCAGGCGCATGGCGCGGCCGGTGAAGTAGCCGTTGTTGAGGATGTTGTGATGGGTCAGCGTCACGCCCTTCGGCGAGCCGGTGGTGCCGCTGGTGAACTGGATGTTGACGGGGTCGTCGAATTGCAGGCTTGCGCCGAGCGCCGCGAGCTGCTCGCGATGCCGCTCGCCGCCCATCTGCGATACCTGCTCGAACGGAATCGTGCCAGGCGCCGCCGGTCCGCCGATCTGGATCACGGCGCGCAGCTGCGGCAGCCGCGCCGAGCGCAAATGGCCGGGCTCGGCGCTCGCAAGCTCCGGGAGCAGCGTGTTCAGCATCTCCATATAGGCCGAGGTCTTGAACGCGGTCGCGGTCACGATCGCGGCGCAGCCGACCTTGCCGAGCGCGAATTCGAGCTCGCTCAGCCGGTAGGCGGGATTGATGGTGACGAGGATCAGGCCGGCTTTGGCCGCGGCGAATTGCGTCAGCGTCCATTCCGGCCGGTTCAGCGACCAGATGCCGATCCGCTCGCCGCGTTGCAGCCCGAGCGCAAGGAAGCCGGCCGCAAGGGCCTCGACGCGCGCGGCGAATTCGTTCCAGGTCCAGCGCACATTGTGGCTGGGCGAGACAAGCGCCTCGCGCTCGCCCCAGCGCGCGCGTGCGCGGTCGAGGCTGCGGCCGATGGTTTCGCCGAGCAGCGGCGTATCGGAAATGCCGCAGACATAGCTGTCTGCCTTGGGTGTGGGTGCCAAGCTCGTCCTCCTCGTGGTCGTGTTCGTGTCGTCGCGCTTTTTCCGCGATCTTAGTCGTTTGGTGCCGGCAGGACAGGCCCGACCTATGGCGGGTATGAAAAATCCCTCCCCGCGAGGGGAGGGATTTGTTGCTGCTGGACTGGAACCTCAGGCTGCTCGCTGTCCGCTGCCGGCGTCGAGGCCGGCATAGATGCCCTTCTCGAAGCCGGCGAAGGCCTCCAGGCTGTGCTTGTCGGCGAACGGCAACAGCTGGGTCAGGATCACGCCGCAGACGTCGCGCGACGGATCGATCCAGTAATAGGTGTTGGCGAGGCCCGCCCAGGCGAGGCTGCCGGCGCTGCGGCCTTCCGGAGTCTTGGCGGTGTTGATCAGGAAGCTCAGGCCCCACTTCTTGACGATGTCGGGCCAGAGATCGACGTCGTTGGTGTACATCGGCGCCGCGGTCGTCATCTTGTCGACGGTGAGCTCGCCGATGTGGTTCTGCCCCATCGTCGCGACGGTCTCGGCCTTCAGCACCTGGTTGCCGTTGCCTTTGCCCTTGTTGAGGATCATCTGGCAGAACTTGAGGTAGTCGGCCGCGGTCGAATAGAGGCCGCCGCCACCCATGTGGAATTCAGGGTTCTGCTCGAGCTCGAACGGGATCGCGGCGAGCGTGCCGTCCTCGCCGCGCGCATGCATGCCGACCAGCCGCTTGCGCATGTTGTCCGAGATCTTGAAGCCGGTATCGCTCATGCCGAGCGGCGCGAACATGTTGTCGCGCAGATAGGCATCGAGCTTCTTGCCGGACGCCGCTTCCATCGCCTTGCCGACGAAATCGATATTGGTGCCGTATTCCCAGCGCGTGCCGGGGTCGGTCATGATCGGCGTCTTCAGCGCGGCGTTCAGGCAGGTGATGATGCCCGGCGTGCCGGTCTTCTCGAGATATTTGCCGAGATCGGCGTCCCACATGTCGTAGGCGAAGCCGGCGGTGTGGGTCATGAGCTGGCGCAGCGTGATCGGCTTTTTCGCCGGCCGCAGCTTCGGCTCGCCCTTGGCGTCGAAGCCGTCGAGCACCTGCACGGCGGCGAGATCGGGCAACAGCTTGCCGATCGGCTCATCGAGCGAGAGCTTGCCCTGCTCGACGAGCTGCATCGCGCCCGCGGAGGTCACTGCCTTGGTCATCGAGGCAATCCAGAACACGCTGTCCGCCGTCATGGGATCGTTCTTGGAAAGGTCGCGCTTGCCGAACGCGCCCTCGTAGATCACGTCCTTGCCGGTGGCCGCGATGGCGACCACGCCGGGAATCTCCTTTGCCTCGCTCTTCTGCTGCAATACCTGATCGATCTGAGCCTTGCTCTGCATTGGGGGCTTCCTCCGGTGGGTTTATTGTTTTGAAGTGCGGAGATCATCCTCCCGCTTTTCCGCTCCCGCAAGGCGGGCGCGATGCGATGATGTCGCGATGTCGTGACAGCCGGACCATTAGAAACGGCCGTGCTCAACAGATGTTCACCACGCGCGCAGATTTTGCGGTGGACGCCGCACAAGTCCCGGTGACCTCCGACGACGGCCACGGTAACGTGATCAAGGAATGATTTCCGTACCTGATTATTTGCATTAACGCATTCAGATCGCTGCACAAACGGTGCGGCAAATTGGGATGGATTTGACGAAAAGATTCGTCATTTCGCGCCTTGCGGGGACGCAGCAATGATTTCGACATGGAGTGAATGGAAGCGCTATCCGCGGCTGGGCCGCGGCGAGAATATCGAGGCGCCGATCAGCCCAGGTCTTTATGAGGTTCGCTACGCGGGTACCGGCGCCCTGCACTCGTTTGAGGCCGTCGACAATGTCGCCCAGGCGCTGGCGCTGCTGCAGACCGGCGCCAAGTCCTGGTTCGGCCGCCGCGACGCGCGGGCGCAGGCCGACCTCGAATACCGGACCTGCGCGACCTCGACCAAGGCAGATGCCAAGGCCGCGGCCGAACGCATGATCGGCCGCCGCGAAACCTACATGTCGGGCGGCGCGATCTGACATTGAGCTGTCATTCCGGGGCGATGCACGGCATCGAACCTTGGATACACAAAGGCGCATCTGAGGTCTGTTCCTTGGGAACATCCCGGAACGACAGTCTTCCGCAACGGCGCCGCGTTTGCGTCCAAGCAGGGTCGCGCTGGCCGCCAGTGCATCACCGCGGCTTTCCGCCTATATAGGCGGCGAATACCCTTCCAAAGAAATTCCAGGAGTAACGCCATGACCCCGCCCGTTGCCGCACGCGCCACGCAATCCGCAGCCACCTCCCTGCAAAGCCGCCTGAAGGACCCGTCGCTGCTGCGCGACCGCTGCTACATCGACGGCGCCTGGGTCGGCACGCCGGAATTCGCCGTCAACAATCCGGCGACCGGCGTCGAGCTGATCAGGATTCCGCAACTGGGTGCCGATGATACGACCAGGGCTGTCGAGGCCGCCCAGCGCGCGTTTCCGGCCTGGGCCAAGCTGACCGCCAAGCAGCGCTCCAATATCCTACGCAAATGGTTCGACCTGATCATCGCCAACCGCGAGGATCTCGCGCTGATCCTGACCTCCGAGCAGGGCAAGCCGCTGGCGGAAGCGCTCGGCGAAGTCGATATCGGCGCGGCCTATGTCGAGTTCTTCGCGGAGGAAGCGCGCCGCGTCTATGGCGAGACGATTCCGACCCAGCGCCCGGATGCCCGTTTGCTCGCGATCCGGCAGCCGATCGGCGTCTGCGGCGCCATCACGCCGTGGAATTTCCCGAACTCGATGATCACGCGAAAAGTGTCGCCGGCGCTGGCCGCGGGCTGCACCGTCGTGTTGAAGCCCGCCAACGAGACGCCGCTGTCGGCGCTCGCACTCGCTGTGTTGGCTGAGAAGGCCGGTGTGCCGAAGGGCGTGCTCAACATCATCACCGGCGATGCGCCGCCGATCGGCCAGGTGCTGTGCGAGCATCCGGCGGTGCGGTTCGTCGGCTTCACAGGTTCGACCAATGTCGGCAAGATCCTGTACCGCCAAGCATCGGTCGGCGTGAAGAAGCTCGGCCTCGAGCTCGGCGGCAACGCGCCCTTCGTGGTGTTCGACGATGCCGACATCGACGCCGCGGTCGAAGGCGCTATCGTCTCCAAGTATCGCAACATGGGCCAGACCTGCGTCTGCGCCAACCGCCTCTACGCGCAGGACAAGATCTACGACCAGTTCGTCGAGAAGCTGTCGAAGAAGGTCGCCGAGATGAAGATCGGCGACGGCACCGAGGCCGGCGTGACCCAGGGACCGCTCATCAACATGAAGGCGATCGAAAAGGTCGAGCGGCACATCGCCGACGCCGTGAAGGGCGGCGCCAAGGTCGTGACCGGTGGCAAGCGCTCCTCGCTCGGCCGCAGCTTCTTCGAGCCGACCGTGCTGTCGGACGTGAGATCCGACGCGCTCGTTGCGCAGGAGGAAACCTTCGGCCCGCTCGCGCCGGTGATCCGCTTCAAGGACGAGGCCGATGTTATCGCGATGTGCAACGCCTCGCCGTTCGGTCTCGCCTCCTACTTCTATTCGCGTGACATCGGCCGCGTCTGGCGCGTTGCCGAAGCGCTGGAGTCGGGCATGGTCGGCGTCAACTCCGGTCTGATCACGACCGAGGTCGCGCCGTTCGGCGGCGTCAAGGAATCGGGCCTCGGCCGCGAAGGCTCGCGCCACGGCATGGATGAATATGTCGAGATCAAATACGTGATGATGGCCGGCGTCTGATCGCGGAGCACCGTGTCCCTTCGCCCTTGCGGCGAGGGGACGCATGCCGGCGAACCCATCGATCATCCTTGTCGATCGCTCCATCTGCCGGCGTGCGACAATTCACCGCGTATGATGGCGCTCCGATCGCGACGGCGATCGCATCAAGAATCTTTCTAATCTCGAAGCGAGCTTTCAGAATCTAGCTGCGTACGCGCGATGCCACGCAACGGAAGCAAATTCGAATCATCGAATCTGCCGCGTCGATATCGCTTCGCGCAGCAGGCTTCATCCCGTTTCCTAGATAGGTTCTAGTTGGCGTCACTGCGCGTGATGCTTATGCCCCGGTGGTCGCGCTCGAACTCTGACGATGTTCGAGCCGAAACCAAGAACAAGAATCCGGGGACCTTATGCTCGTCACTTCAAACGTTCCGTGCGCATTCCGACTCGTGTGTGCGTCGCTCCTCCTGACCACGGTCCCTTCGCTCGCGCAGTCGCCGGAACAGCCAGCCGCAAGCGGTGCTGCGTCGCTTCCGCCGGTTGTCGTGGCCGCGCCACAGCATCGCGCCACGCCGGTTCGGAGGCCGTCATCGTCACGGTCGGCGCGCTCGTCGGCATCGCATCAGGCGAGCAGGCGTGAGCATGTGCAGACACCCGCGGCCACACCCACTGCCGGCGCGCAGCAGGCGGCGTTGCCCGTGCCCTATATCGGCGGCCAGGTCGCGCGCGGCGGGCAACTCGGCCTGCTCGGCAACAAGGACTATATGGACACGCCATATAGCCTGACGAGCTACACCGAGAAGACGATCCGCGATCAGCAGGCAACCAGTGTTGCCGAAGTGCTGACGAATTCCGATCCGTCGGTGCGCGCCGCGATCGGCAGCAGCAACCGCTACGACGCGCTGACCATCCGCGGCTTCCGGGTCGAGAACAGCGAAATCGCGTTGAATGGGCTGTACGGCCTCGTTCCGGCCTATCGCATCAACCCGGCTCCCATCGAGCGCATTGAGCTGCTCAAGGGGCCGGGTGCCTTCCTCAACGGTATGGCCCCGCAAGGCAGCATCGGCGGTACGGTCAATGTCGTGACCAAGCGGGCGGCGGAAGACCTCACGCGGCTGACCGCGGGCTACATTTCCGATGGACGTTTCGGAACGGAGCTCGACCTCGCACGCCGCTATGGCGAGCAGAAGGAGTGGGGCGTTCGCTTCAACGGCGGGATCGACGGCGGCAACACCTCGATCGACCGACAGTCCACGCGCAACGGCGTGGGTTCGCTCGGCGTCGACTATCATGGCGAACGCTTTCGCTGGTCCGCGGACATCATCTCCCAGGACGACTGGATGAAGGCGGCCCAGCGTGGCTACACGCCGGTGCCCGGCATCGCGATGCCGAGGGCCCCCGATCCGCGCATCAATCTCGCGCAGCCGTTTGACCGTGCGCGGTCGCAGAGCCTGACCGGCTTGACCAGGGCCGAATACGATCTCAGCAACAGCGTCACCGTGTTCGGCGCGATCGGTGCCAACCAGTTCCGCTACGACAAGCAGGAAGATCCGGGCGCGACCATTCTCAACACCGCGGGCGATGCCCGGGGCACGTCTCGATTCCAGACCGGCAAGTCGGAGGGCGTCTCCGGCGAGGCGGGCGTCCGTGCGCGTTTCGACACGGGACCCGTCGGCCATGAGGTCGTGGCCAGCGGCAGCGCGCTCGACCGGACCGATTGGCTCGGGCAGACCAACTACGCGACTTACCTCACCAACATCTACCGGCCGACCTTGTTGGCGAGTGCGGGCGCCCCGGTATCGACCTTCCCGGAGGGCAAGTCGGGATTCCTCGGGCTGCGCAGTGTCGGCGTTGCCGATACCATCACCACCATGGGCGGCATGCTGCAAGTGATCGTGGGCGCGCGCCAACAGCAGGTGATCGCGAGCAGCTTCGATCCCGTCAGCGGCCTGGAGACCACGCACTACGACGCAAGCGCAACGTCGCCTTCGATCGCGCTGGTGGTGAGGCCAGTCAAACAGCTCTCGCTCTATGCCAACTACATCGAAGGCCTGACGCCGGGGCCGACGCCGCCTTCCGGCGCGGTGAATACCAATACGGTGTTCGCACCCTTCAAGACCCGGCAGGTCGAAGTCGGCACAAAGCTCGATCTCGGAGGCTTCGGCGCGAGCCTCTCGGCGTTCCAGATCAGCCTGCCGAGCGGTGTGATCGATCCCATCACCAAGATCTACAGCCTCGATGGCGAACAGAGAAACCGCGGCATTGAGCTCAATACGTTTGGTGAGGTCGCGCCCGGCGTCCGTGTCCTCGGCGGCGTGACCTGGCTCGATGCCCGGCTCACCCAGACACAGGGCCATCTCTACGACGGCAATCGCGCGATCGGCGCGCCCGATCTGCAGGGCAATTTCGGCGTCGAGTGGGATACGCCCTTCGTACCCGGCCTCACCGCGACGGCCCGCGCCATCTACACCAGCCGGGCCTATGTCAGCGCCGACAACATCCAGAGCGTTCCCGCCTGGGCGACTTTCGACATCGGTGCGCGTTACGCCACGACCCTCGCGGGGCGCCCGACCACGTTCAGGGCGTCACTGACCAATCTGTTCGACAAGCACTATTGGATCGGCAATCCAACCGGCTACGTGATCAGCGGCATGCCGCGGACGCTGTGGCTGTCGATGACGGTCGATTTCTAGGATAGCGAAAGGCCATCGCGCGCCGCACTCCGGTGCGCTGTGGCCATTCCGTTGTCGCGATCCGGCGATTGCCGGTCACACGCCCTTGTCGTTCGGATTGGCGACGGCGTCCTTCAGCGGCGCCGTCATCGGGAAATTCAGGTTCACGTTCTTCGGCGGAATCGGCCGCGTGAACCATTTGGCGTAGAGCTCCTGGAATTCATTGCTCTTCATCATGGCGACCAGCGTCCGGTCGACCAGCGCCTTGAACTCCGGATCGCCCTTGCGGATGATCAGCCCGTACGGCTCGGTACGCAGGCTGTCGTCGAGGATGCGCCAGTCCGCGGGATTGGTGCTGCCCGCGATCAGGCTCGCGAGCAGGATGTCGTCCATGACGAAGGCGTCGCTGCGGGAGGTGGTCAGCGCGAGGAACGAGGCGGCATGGTCCGGCGTCAGGATGTTCTTGGTCTGAAAATTCTTCGCCTGGGCGCGCGCGCTCAACAGTCCGATCGAGGTTGATCCCGAAGTCAGCGCGACCGGCCTGCCGCCGAGATCCTCGAAGGTCTTGATCGGTGCATCCTTCCGCACCACCGCGCGGATGCTCGACACAAAGATGGTGGTGCTGAAGGCGACGACCTTCTGCCGTTCCAGCGTGTTGGTCGCGGGACCGCAGACGATGTCGATGGTGCCGTTCTCGATCAGCGGTATCTGGGTGGAGAGCTGGATCGGCTGCAGTTTGGTCTGCAGCGCCGGCAGCTTGAGCTCGGTCTTCACTGCATCGACGATCCGCGCGCAGAGGTCCATCGCGAAGCCGACCGGCTTCTGGTTGTCGTCGAGATAGGAGAACGGGACCGAGACGTCGCGATGCCCGAGCCGGATCTCGCGGATGTCGCGGATCTTGGCCAGTGTCCCGCCGGGCGATTGGGCCTGCGCCGGCGCCGCTACCGTCGCCGCAAGAAAGGCTAGGTGGATCAATTGCTTGAGTGCTTTATTCATGAGGTGCTCGCGGACGCCGGCAGAATTGGATACGATCGGTCAAGATTTTATACACAGGATTGCATAATCAGCAATCTGATTTTATACAATCATGACCAAGTCGGATACCATGGCTTGGCGCCAGCGAGAGAGATGCCGGATGGAACCTGCAGCCGCCGCAACCCATCGAGGGGCCGGACCTCACGGTTCCGCGCCGGACGCCGTGCGTGAGGCGCTACGGGCCGCGATCAGCTCGGGCGAGCTCGCGCCCGGACTGCAGCTTCGTCAGGACGAGCTCGCCGCGCGGTTCGGCACCAGCCGCATCCCGGTGCGCGAGGCGCTGCGCCAGCTCGAGGCCGAGGGCTTTGTGACCTTCCTGCCCAACCGCGGCGCAGTCGTCTCGGATCTATCGATCGACGAGGTGATCGAGTTGCTCGAGATCCGCATCGCGCTCGAATGCCACGCGTTGCGCTTGGCGATCCCCGCCATGGGCGAGATCGATCTCGAGGCGGCGACGAATATCCTCCGTGCCTACGACGCCGAACCCGATCCGGCGCAATGGGGCGCCTTCAACTGGAAATTCCACGCCACGCTCTATGCGCCGTGCAACCGACCGCGCCTGCTCGGCATGATCGAGGCGAATTACGGCCACGTCGGCCGCTTCACGCGGGCGCTGGTGTCGCAGGCGACCGGCAAGGAGCGTCCGCAGCGCGAGCATTATCGGTTGCTGGAATTCTGCCGCGACGGCGAGGTCAAGAAGGCCGTCCGCCTGCTGCGCGATCACATCGAGGAGACGCAGAAGACGCTGCGCTCGGCGCAGCGCCAGGCGTTGCGCGATGCGGGCCCCGAACGCCCGGTCTGATCGACATGAGACAGTTTGAATCATTGCGGGCTCCGGTGCGGGCCGCAGGAGAATGCGCGTGAAGACCAATGACGTCGAAATCCTGGTAATCGGTGCGGGCATCGTCGGCATCGCCACGGCCTACTACCTCGCCGTCCAGCACAAGCGGTCGCGCCTGCTGATCGTCGACGAAGGCCAGCCGATGGCGCTGACCTCGGCGCAATCAGGCGAGAACTACCGCAACTGGTGGCCGCATCCGACGATGGCGGACTTCACCAATCACTCTACCGATCTGATGGAAGAGATCGCGCGCCGCAGCGACAACCGCATCCACATGACGCGACGCGGATATCTGCTGGTCACGCGTGAGGAGAAGCCTGAGGAACTGCTGCAGCAGCTCTACGCCGGCTACGGCGAGCAGGCTGCAAAGCTGATCCGCCTGCATGAAGGTGCAAGCCGCGGCTACCTGCCGCCGCATTCGGCGGACTGGCAGAGCGCACCTGACGGCGTTGACGTCCTGCTCGGCCGCGATCTTATTCAGGAGCATTACCCGACCTTCGACAAGGAGGTCGCAACCGCGCTGCATATCCGCCGGGCCGGCGACATCAGCGGCCAGCAGCTCGGCCAGTACATGCTGGAGACCATGCGCCCGCTCGGCGCGCAGTTTCAGCAGGCGAGGGTGGTCGGCATCACGAAGACCGATCGCTTCGCCGTCGACGTGCTGGCCGATGGCGTGAGGCAGACCATCAAGGCCGACATCATCGTCAATGCCGCGGGGCCGTTCGCCGCGGATGTCGCGGCGATGCATGGCGAGCAGCTTCCGATCGTCAATGTGCTGCAGCAGAAGATCGCGTTCGCCGATCGCAACCGCGCGGTCGATCGCAAGATGCCGTTTGCGATCGATCTCGACGGCCAGACGCTGGCTTGGTCCGATGACGAGCGCGAGGCACTGTCGGCGGCACCGGAATTCGCGCAGCTGCTGGCGCCGATGCCGGGCAGCATCCATTGCCGGCCCGATGGCGGCGATCATGGCGAATGGATCAAGCTCGGCTGGGCCTTCAATGCCGAGCAGACCACGGCACCGGTGCGCGAGCCGGAGCTCAACCCATATTTCCCCGAGGTGGTGCTGCGCGCTGCGAGCCGGCTGCAACCACGGCTCGCGCAGTATCTCGGCGCGTTGCCGCGCGACCGCGTGCATTACGGCGGCTACTATCCGATGACGAAAGAGAACTGGCCACTGATCGGCGCGGCGAAGACATCGGGCGTCTTCCTCGCCACCGCGCTGTCGGGTTACGGCACGATGGGCGCCTGCGCCACCGGCGACCTCTGCGCTCGCGCCGTGGTCGGCGCGCCGGCGCCCGGATTCGCCCCGAGCCTCTCGCTCGCGCGCTATCAGGACAAGGCGCTGATGGACGAGCTCGCGGCGAGCGCCAGCGGCTTGCTCTAGAGCATTTTCGGTTCTGATTGAATCAGAACCGAAGCTCTAGATTCTTGTTTTGACGCGTTTTCTTCACGCGAACCGGCGTCCACTTCGCTCGAAAACGCTCTAGCCGAGGCCGTCCATGAACGCACGCAGCCGCGGCGCCCATTTGTGCGCGTCGCGGCCCGACGCGGAGTGGCCGTAGTCGCGGTCGAGCAGAAAATAATCGGCGTCGACGCCGGCGGCTTTCAGCGCCGGCATCACCTGGGGCGCGAGCTCCGGCGGGAACAGTCTGTCGGTCCGTGACAGGACATAGAGCACCTTGGCCTTGATCCGTCCGAACTGCGCCGTGACGTCGAAGCCGCGCAGCGCCCTGGCCAACGTCAACAGCGAATTGGCGTCAAACCCCCTGGCCCATTCCGCCGCCTCGGCGCGGATCGCGGCCTCGATGTCAGCGGGGTCGGTCAGCGTGTCACGCAGCCGCGTTTCGATGCCGTAGGTCTTCAGCGTCGCGGTGCGGATCTGGATCATGCTTTCGAGCACGCCGCCGTGATCGTAATAGTCGCCGCCGTTCCAGTTCGGGTCCTGCGACAGCGCTGCCATCAGCCGCGCGACATTGCTCTCGGCGCGCTCGCGCGGCACCAGCGGCGCGGTGACGACAGCGGCGATGCCGCGCATCGCGTCCGGATAGTTCACCGCCCATTGCAGTGCCTGGAAGCCGCCATAGGACGGACCGACGATGGCAACGAGCTTGTCGATGCCGAGTTCATCGAGCAGTGCCCGTTGGGTGGCGACGATGTCGCCGACGGTGATATCAGGGAAGCGCGGCCCGTAACGCCGGCCGGTCCGCGGGTCGATGCTCGCCGCATTGGTCGAGCCGTAGGACGAGCCCAGCATGTTCGGGCAGATCGCGAAGTAGCGGTTGGTGTCGAGCGCCTTGCCGGGGCCGACGATCTCGTTCCAGCTGCCTTCGCCGGTCGATCCGCCCGGATCGATCATCTGCGGCCCGCTGGTGTTGCCGTGGGTGATCAGCACGACATTGTCGCGGTTGGGCGCCAGCGTGCCGACGGCGCCGTACGCGATGGTGACTTCGCCCAGCACGCTGCCGTTCTCCAGGCGGAAATCGGATGTGGTGAATGTCTTCAGCTCGGTTGCGATTGATTGTGCAGGCATCGGTCTTCTTTCGGAATGGTGCGACAGCTCAGCACGCCGGCGCCGGGAACGCAAAGGCAGGCGCTGCGCGTCTACCCGTTCCCGCCCTCGTTGCCGAAGGCGCCGTGGCGGCCGACGCCCGAAGCAAAGCGCGTCGCACCCGCCAGCGTTTCGCCCGACCCGATCACCTCGAGCCCGCCGCGCATCTCGTTCTTGATCGCTTCTTCTTCCTCCAGATCCCATTGCCGCAACGCCGACAGGCGGTCGGCGCGCATGCAGTTCTGCGGGAATTTCGCGATGTCCTTGGCGAGCGCGATGGCGTGCGCGCGCGTCTCGCCTTTCGGCACCAAGCGGTTTGCGAGCCCCATGCGAAGCGCCTCGGGCCCTGCGACCGGGCGTCCGGTGAGGATCAGATCGATCGCCTGCGAGTGACCGATCAGCCGCGGCAGGCGGATGGTGCCGAGATCAATGAGCGGCACGCCGAAGCGGCGGCAGTATACGCCGAAGGTGGCGTCCTCGGCGACGACGCGCATGTCGGCCCACAGCGCAAGCTCCATGCCGCCGGCGACCGCAAAGCCCTCGATCGCAGCGATCACCGGCTTCGACAGCCGCAGCCGGCTCGGTCCCATCGGCGCGATGGTGTTGTGGCCGCCGACCTCGCGCTTCTTCTCGGGATCGCCTGATGCCACCGCCTTCAGGTCGGCGCCGGCGCAGAAATATCCGCCGGTCCCGGTGAACACCGCAACCGATGCGCTTGCGTCGGCGTCGAAGGCGAGGAACGCATCATACAGCTTGCGTGCGGTGGCGCCGTCGACGGCGTTGCGGTTGTGCGGACGGTTGATGGAGATGATGGTGACCGGACCATCGCGCTCGACGAGCACGGTATCGGCATCGGACATGGGTCGCTCCCTGGCTTGTTGCTTGGCGCCAGCGTAACGTTGCCCGTCAGGCAACGCCATCACGAACGAAGGCGACTCGGATGGTCGGATCCCCAATCGCCTCGTGCGCATCCTCGAAACGAACGCGGCGGGTGATCACCTCTTCGGGGTGGAAATGTCCTGCCGTCACATGCGCGACGCAGTCGGGCAGTTCGGCGCGAACGTTGACGCGGCTGACCTTCAACGTGATGCCGACTCCATACATATGCCGCAGCGGCACCGGCGTGGTCTCGGCAAAGTCGCCATACATGCGCTGGCAGATGCCGTTGGGTTCCGTCGCGCGGAATGCCAGCAGGATGCTGGCGTCGGTCGCGGCTGCATCGATCACAATCGAAAACAGGCCGGGCGGCTCCATCGACAGGCCGCTTGGTGCTTCGATGATGTCGGCGCCGAGCGACTTCGCCTTGGCGAGGCGCGGCGCGTGGTCGTCGAGATAGACGACACGTCCCGCACCGCGCGCCACCGCCGCCTGCACTGCGAACAGCGCGAGCGACTGCGCGAAGCCGCCGATCACGAGCACGTCGGCACCGGGCTGTTGCGCGAGCCAGCGCGCCACCGCGCTGAACCCGTCGGTCGCGCCGTCGGCCAGTCCCGCCGTCTGCGACAGGGCATGGCCGTTCGGCTGGCGGACCAGCATGTGATCGGCAAACGGCACGCGGATCAGGTCCGACAGGCCGCCGCCATATTCCACGCCGCAGACCGGCTTCAACCCGTAGGAGGAGCGGAACGGCACCGCCGTGCAGGCACTGGTGTGGCCGCGCCGGCAGCGGTCGCAGACCCCGCAACTGATCTGGAACGGAACGATGACGAGATCGCCGGGCGCGAAATTCCTCACCGCGCCGCCGATGTCGACGATGCGGCCCGCTGTCTCATGTCCGAGCGCAAACGGACCTGCGAGACCTGATCGGCCATGCACGATCGCAAGGTCGAGATCGCAGCGCGTCACCGCGAGCGGCTGCACCAGCGCGTCGCGGTCATCTTGTAGCCTCGGTGGCGGAACGTCCCACCATTCAACCTTGTTGCCGCCGACATAAGTCAATTGCCGCATCGCGCACCCTCCGCTTTGCGTCGAGAGTGCAGCGCAGCTGATGCGCCGACAAAAGGTATGTCTTCAACAGGGGTGAATTGGATTCACCTAGTCTGGGTGGGATGCTGCAGCCGCCGCGCGTTCTCTCTCCGTCATCCTGAGGAGCCGCGAAGCGGCGTCTCGAAGGATGCACGGCCCCGCTGGTGGCCGTCGACCCTTCGAGACGGCCGCGTTGCGGCCTCCTCAGGGTGACGGTGATAGAGTGATCTCACCGACGATGACGCTAGACCTTCAGCTCGCTGCCCGTCACGCGGCGGTACGCCTCAAGGTACCGCTTGCTGGTCGCATCCACCACGCTGGCGGGCAGCGGCGGGGGTGGGGCGTCGCCGTTCCAGCGGCCGGCGTGGCGTTCGACGTCGAGATAGTCGCGCAGCGGCTGCTTGTCGAAGCTCGGCTGCGGCTGGCCGGGCTTGTAGGCGTCGACCGCCCAGAACCGCGACGAATCCGGCGTCATCACCTCGTCGATCAGGATGATGCGGCCGTCTCTGTCGCGGCCGAATTCGAACTTGGTGTCGGCGATGATGATACCGCGGGCGCGGCTGGTCTGTTCGCCATAGCCGTAGACGTCGCGCGCCATCTTCTCGAGCGTCGCGGCAACGTCGTCGCCCAGGATCTCGCGCACCCGCTTAACCGTGATGTTCTCGTCATGGCCGGCCTCGGCCTTGGTCGCCGGGCTGAAGATCGCGGGTTCGAGCTTCTGGCTCTCGACCAGGCCCGCCGCCAGCTTCTCACCGGCAAGGGTGCCTTCAGCCGCGTATTCCTTCCAGGCCGAGCCGGAGATGTAGCCGCGGATCACGCATTCGATCGGAAACACGGTGGTGTGCTTGCACAGCATCGCGCGGCCGAGAATGTCGGCGCGATGGTTCTTGAGCTCAGGCACCGCGCGGATGATCTCGTCGGCATCGGCGCTGATCATGTGATGCGGCACGGTGCCTTCGAGCTGCCGGAACCACCAGGCGCTGATCTGGGTCAGCACCGCGCCCTTCATCGGAATGGTTTCGGCCATCACCACGTCGAATGCCGAGATGCGGTCGGTGGTGAGCAGCAGCACGCGATCGTCGCCGACGGCGTAGATATCGCGCACCTTGCCGCGGCCGATCCGGGGCAGAGGCAAATCGCTGGATAGCATCGCGGTCATGGGCGTGGTCTTTCCGGGCTCGTGTCTCAACGCGGTGTTCAAAGACGTGCGCCCGCACGAGGCGTGCGGGCGCCGAAGATTATCACAGGAAATAGCTCACTCCGGCAGCGGAATGAACTCGTGTTCGTGCGGAACTTGCGCGAAACGCCCGGTTTTCCAGTCCTGTTTGGCCTGCTCGATCCGCTCCTTCGAGGAGGAGACGAAATTCCACCAGATGTGGCGCGGCCCCTCCAGCGCGTCGCCGCCGAGGAACATCATGCGGGTCGGCCGCAGCGTCTTCACGGTGATGCGGTCGCCAGGCCGGAAGATCAGCAGTCGCGGTCCCTCGTGCCGGTCGCCCGCGATCTCGACCTCGCCGTCGACGAGATAGATCGCGCGCTCCTCGTGATCAGGGTCGAGCGGCACCGAGGTGCCGGACTGCGCGGTGACTTCCGTGTAGAACCACGGCGAGACCATGCTGACCGGCGAGCTGATTCCGAACGCCGAGCCGGCGATGACGCGCGCGGTGAAATCGCGCTCCGAGATCATCGGCAGGTCGCCGGCGCCATAATGCTGGAACGACGGCGCGATCTCCTCTTTGCCTGCCGGCAGTGCGATCCAGCTCTGTAGCCCGAGCATCTTCTGGCCGTCGCGGCGCTGCACGTCGGGGGTGCGCTCGGAATGCGCGATGCCGGCGCCCGCGGTCATCAGGTTCATCGCACCGGGCTGGATCTCCTGGATGTTGCCCTCGCTGTCGCGGTGCATGATGCTGCCGTCGAACAGATAGGTGACGGTCGCGAGCCCGATATGCGGATGCGGCCGCACATCCATGCCCTTGCCGGCGAGATATTGCACCGGGCCGAAATGGTCGAAGAAGATGAAGGGCCCGACCATCTGCCGCTTGCCATGCGGCAGCGCGCGGCGCACGGCAAAACCGTCGCCGAGATCACGGGTGCGCGGCACGATGATCAGATCCAGCGCGTCGCAGGTCTGGGGATCGCCGAGTTCGGGATCGGTCGAGGGCTGCCAACTCATGGAAAGTCTCCTTCTCTCTTCTGTCGCGATCATACTCCAATCGTCGTCCCGGCCAAGCGAAGCGCGAGCCGGGACCCATAACCACCGATGCCGATGTTACGAAGGCTGCGGCCCCAGCCCTGCTCACCAAATGATATCGGCGGTTATGGGTCCCTGCTTTCGCAGGGATGACGAATTTATTTGTGGCTTGCACCTGTTCTCGATGGCAGCAGTACAATCCTGGAAACTGGAGCATGTGATGGTTTCTCTGATCAAGCCGGGCGCAAAGCTGTTGCAGATCGATGGCCCCGTGATCGTGACCGCGCGCCTCATCCTGCGGCCGTGGCGCGCGTCCGACATCGCGGACAACACGAAAATGCTGTCCGATCCCGAGACGGCGCGCTTTATCACGCCGGATCATCAGCCGGTCACCTCGGAGCTGAAAGGCTGGCGCAACGCCGCCGTCATCTCCGGCCATTGGGCGCTGCACGGCTTCGGCATGTTCGCGGTCGAGGAGAAATCCTCCAGCCGTTACATCGGCCGCGTCGGGCCGTATTGTCCGCCGGAATGGCCGGGCTTCGAGGTCGGCTGGGGCATCGCCAAGGAGTGTCGCGGCAAGGGTTATGCGGTGGAAGCCGCACGCGCAGCGATCGACTTTGTGTTCGCGAACTTCACCGTCGACCGCATCATCCATTGCATCGATCCCGCCAATTTCGCCTCGCAGGCCGTGGCGCGGCGGCTCGGTGCGGTGAACGAGGGCCCGGGCAAGCTCGAGGGCGATGTCGTCGATATCTGGGTCACGCAGCGCAGCCGCTGGCCGCGCGATGGTTCTTGAAAAAGCCGGCGTGACGGCCGATGTTCGAGCCGTTGCCGTTTCGAGCCCGAAGCAAACCGACCGATGACCTTTGCCGCGACCGAACTGTGCCTGCGCGCCGCCACCGTGACGCTGCTGCTGGTGCTTGCGGCCTCGATGTTCGCAGATTTCCGCAAGGTGCTGGCCGGGCGGCTCGCGATCGCCTTCGCGCTTGGCGCGGCCGCGCATGCGGTGACCGCGTCGTTTGGTGCCGGGCCGCCGGTCTCGGACTGGCATGCGCCACTGATCGCGCTCTCGACCGGCGCTATCGTGGTGTTCTGGCTGTTCACGCGCGCGCTGTTCGATGACGCGTTTGTGCTGCGCTGGTGGCACGGCCTGATCTGGGCCGCGGTCGTGGCCTACAGTTTCGTCAGTTGCATGTGGATCGCACCCGCCGGACACGCGCAGATCGCGATCACCATGGTCAATTCGCTCTCGCTCGTCTTCATTGTGCTTGCGGTGGCGCAAACCATCGGATCGTGGTCGGCAGATCTGGTCGAGCGCCGCCGCCGTGTCCGCGTCTTCATCGTCGCCGCGTCTGCGCTGTACGGCGGCATGAACGCGCTGCTTCAGATCGCCTATGCCGGCAGCCGCGTGACCGTGGAATGGGCCAATTTGCTGAACGCGGCCGTGCTCACCGCCGTCGTGGCCGCAATCACCTGGGCGATGATGCGCGTCGACGGCGCCGACCTGTTCACGGTGCCGGCGGAGGCCGTCGTGCTGACGAAGCCCGCCGCGGTCGAGGAGGCGGCGGACCAGAGACTGGTCGATGCCCTGATGCGGCTGATGGCGGACGAGCGCATCTATCGCCACGACAACGTTACGATCGGCACCTTGGCGTCCCGGTTGAAGATCCCCGAATATCGTCTCCGGCGGCTGATCAACCAGCGGCTCGGCTACCGCAATTTCAACGTCTTCCTCAACAACCACCGGATCGAGGAGGCCAAGGCCGCGCTCGCCGATCCAACCCAGGCCGAAGTCCCCGTCATCACCATCGCGATGGACGCCGGTTTCCAGTCGCTCGGCCCCTTCAACCGCGCCTTCAAGGCGACCACAGGCGTGACCCCGACCGAGTACCGGCGGCTGAAGGCGAGCGCGGCGTGATCAGGTTGCCGCGGGCTCCGCTGCACCCTCCCCCTTGTGGGAGGGTGGCTTCAATGCGGAAGCATCGAAGCCGGGTGAGGGGTCTCTCTCCGCGGATGCAGACCCCTCATCCGGCGCGGATTTCATCCGCGCCACCTTCTCCCACAAGGGGAGAAGGGAAGGGGCGTTGCGATTACAGAGCCTTGTAATCACTTCACAATTCCAGAATCGGCGAGCCTCGCGCAATCCTCGGCCAGCCCGATTCCAAATCCGGCGAGCGCTTCCCCACCCGCTGCAGCCTGATCCGCGCCACGCACTCAATGCGCCATGCCGGAGGATCCCGTGACCCGTCGAAAGCTCGCCTTCATTCTCATAGCAACCACCGCGTTCGGTGCGCTGGCGCTGTCCGCCGCCCGCGCCCGCGATGTGCCCAGGGTCGCGACCGGCTTTGTTGCGAATATCGTCTGCTCGGAGACCTTCGTCAGCGGGCTCGACCCCAGGCGAAACCTGGCCGAGACCACGGATGCAATGCCGGGGGCCGGCCTGATCACCTGGGCGATGGATACCGAGGTCGACCTCGATCGCCGCGACGTCACCGTGACGCTGTTCGGGCTCGGCCGCAGCCACGCGGTCTATCGCGAGGGGCTCGGCTGCACGCTCGACCATGGCGAGACGCTGGCCGGAATTGGGTTGCCGGCTGCGAAGCCGCAGGCCGCGCTGCTGCCCGAGATCGCCGGTCCCGCGCTCGTCGCGCCGCAGAGCCCGCAGCTTGCGGCCGCGCTCGATCGCGCCTTTGTTGAGCCGGCCGAGCCGCCGTTCCGGCGCACCCGCGCGGTCGTCGTCATGAAGGACGGCCGCATCGTCGCCGAGCGCTACGCCGATGGCATCGGCATCGACACCCCATTGCTCGGCTTCTCCGCGACCAAATCGGTGATCTCGGCCCTGATCGGAATTCTGGTGCGCGACGGCAAGCTCACGGTCGACCGGCCGGTGCCGATCGCGGCCTGGCAGGATCCGAAGGATCAGCGCCACGCGATCACGGTCGACGAGCTGCTGCGCCACACCGCGGGCCTTGCGCTCGGCAGCTCGCTGCAGGCGTCGCTGGCATCCGTGCTCGAGCCGGTCAACCGGATGAAGTTCATGGAGCCGGACATGGCCGCGTACGCCGAGAGCATTCCGCTCGAGACCGCCCCGGGCGCGGCGTGGAATTATCACGACGGAAATTTCATCATCCTCTCGCATCTGATCCGCAACGCAGCCGGCGGCCACGCCGCCGACGTGATGCGATTTGCGCGCCGCGAATTGTTCGATCCGCTCGGCATGCGCAATGTCGTGATGCAGTTCGATGCTGCGGACACGCCGGAAGGCTCGGGCTCGATGATGGCGAGCGCGCGCGACTGGGCGCGTCTCGGCCAGCTCTACCTCAATGACGGCATGGCCGGCGACAAGCGCATCCTGCCCGAAGGCTGGGTCAAGTACTCCGCATCGCCGACGCCGAACGCCTGGGTCGGCATCGGCGCCGGCTTCTGGACCAATCTCGGCGACAGCTTTGGCGCCAACTTCCGTGTCAAGCACGGCTGGCCGCGCGACGCCTTCTTCGCCAAGGGCACGATCGGGCAATATGTGATCATCGTGCCGTCGCAGCACCTCGTCATCGTGCGGCTTGGCCGCTCGCCGAACATGCCGCCCGACGCGGACGGTGTGTTCGATCTGGTTCGCGATGCCGTCGCGGCGACCTCGACCGGCGCGCGGCTCGCGGGCGGCAATTGACCGGCACGTCACACACCACCCGCGCGATCGTGAATTGAATCTCGGTTTCCGGAATTTTCTGATGTCGTGGCGTATCTCGCAGGAGGTGCGCCACGTTCTCTAAGATCGCTCAGCCGGAGACCATCATGCCGAAAGCCTACTGGATCGTGCACGTCACGGTGCACGTTGAAGCCCGCTATCCCGAATATCTCGCCGCCGCAATGCCGGTATTCGCCAGATACGGCGCCAACTTCATCGTGCGCAACGGCCCCTACGAGGTGATGGAGGGCGCGACACGCCAGCGCAACTTCGTCATCGAGTTCAAGGATCGCGCCACCGCGATGGAATGCTACACCTGCCCCGACTATCAGGCCGCCAAGGCGATCCGGCAGAGATATTCGGACGGGGATTTCGTGATCATCGATGGAGCGGAGTAGGCGTTCCGTCATTCCGGGGCATGCGAAGCTGTGCCCTCATCCTCACTTGTCATCGCCCGGCTCGACCGGGCGATCCAGTACGCCGCGGCCTCTCGGCTCAAGCATTGCTTTCTCTGGAATACTGGATCACCCGCTTTCGCGCGTGATGTCACCGCGCTGTTTGACGTCTTGAATTGCGCCCCATCCCCATCGTCGTCCTGGCGAATGCCAAGACCCATTACCCCAGATGTGGATCGTTGCGCGAGGCTGGGGCCGCGATCCCGTTCATGAGTCAATGCGGTGGTTATGGGTACCTGCTTTCGCTGGGACGACAGCGGTGGGTGTGGCGCGCGCAGCCTGCGCAGGAACGAAGGATCCGCTTACTGCCGCCCCAACTGCGTCGCCTTCGCCACGCGGTCAAACCGTTCCAGCGTCAGGATCGCGTCGGCAAGCTGGTCGGCGCGCTTGTCTAGCACCGGGCGGGCCAGCGTCAAAAACTTCTGCTGCATCGCCTGCGCATCGGGGAACGAGGTCGGTTCGCCGGAGGGATCGGCATAGAGGCGCTCATGGGTGCCGTCATCGGTGGTGATCGAGACGCGGGCGCCGAACGGATGGGTGCGGCCGATCTCGAGGCGGTCGTCCTGCACCACATCGAACTTGTCGGCGAGCGCGTCGATTGCCGCATCACCGAGCCGGTCGTAATCGTCCCACCCGAAATGGCCCTGGTCGAGCGCAATCGCACCGGTGAAGAACATTGAGAACTGGCCGCCGACCACCGAGGTCGGATGGCGCTTGGTGGCAGCGTCGCCGGTCAGCGTGATGCCGTTGCGGTGCAGGCCAATCTCGACCTTCCTGATCTGGTCCGGCGTCAGATTGTGCTCGCGCCGCATCGCGATCAGCGCGTCGATCGCGGCGTGGGTGTAGCGGCAGCTCGGATACGGCTTCACGCCGATCTTCAGCGTCTCGTAGGTGCTGCCGAGTCCGGCTACTGCCTTGTCCGGATGCGCGTCATCGGTATAGCCGACCAGCAGGCCGTGCTTGCCTTCGACCGATTCGCTCGAACCGATGAAGTCGTTGCGCGCCAGGGTCGCTGCGATCACGCCGTTCATCGCGGCGGCGCCGACCTGGTAGCGCTTGTTCCAAGCGCCATTGACCAGGAATTGCAGCGAGCCGGCGGCCTGGCTGCCGGAGACGCCGAACGCGGAGATAATCTGCTCCTTCGACAGCCCGAACAGCTTGGCCGCCGCCGCGGCGGCGCCATAGGTGCCGGCCGTCGCGGTCGGGTGGAAACCCTTGGCATAATGCGAAGTCGGGTCGAGCGCGTTGCCGAGCCGGCAGCACACTTCATAGCCGGCGACGATCGCGGTCAGCACGTCGCGGCCGGAGGCGCCGACCATCTCGCCGATCGCGAAGGCGGCGGGCACCACGGGCGCGCTCGGATGCAGCGAGGAATCGGCGTGGGTGTCGTCGAAGTCGAGCGAATGGCCGAGCGCGCCGTTGAGCAGCGCCGCCACCGCCGGCGTCCAGGTCTTGGTGTCGCCGAACACCGTGGCCTCGCCCTTGCCGTCCAGCGCCAGCGCCTCCAGCATCTTCATCAGGGAGGGGGTCGATTCCGCATCGCGGCGGGCGCGGATGGTGCTGCCCAGGAAATCCAGCGTCAAAACCTTGGCGCGCGCCAGCACCTCCGGCGGGATATCGGAGTATTTCAGGTCGGCGACATAAGCGGCGAGCGTTGCGGTTTCGTGGGCCATCGTGTTTCCTCAATTTTGCGGCGCAGGGTAGGCGGGCAGGTTTGGCCTTTCAAGCCACCTTGCCGCCGCGGGCAGCAGCCATGCTCCAGATCGGTTAGCTTCGAGTCATGTAACACGGGCCTTTCCATTGATTGCGGATCAGGGTGCATGAGGACCTTCGCAAAACGCATGTTTGCCAAGCTTTGGACCCGCAAGACGCAGCTGGCGCTGGCGGTCCGGATCGCCTCCGCCGGCGTGGCGGCCTATACCATCGCATTGGCGCTCAACCTCATGCTGCCGCTGTGGGCGGTGCTGACCTCGCTGATCGTCACGCAGATGAGCGTCGGCCGTTCGCTGAAGGCAACCCGCGACTACATGCTCGGCACCATCGGCGGCGCCATCTATGGCGGCGCGATCGCGGTGCTGATCCCGCATTCCGGCGAGGGCAGCCTGCTGGCGCTGCTGGTGCTGGCGATCGTGCCGCTGGCGTTCATCGCCGCGCTCAATCCCAGCCTGAACTCGGCGACGGTGACGGCGGTGATCGTGCTGCTGCTGCCGACGATGCATCACTCCAATCCGCTGGACTCCGCGATCGACCGCGTGCTCGAGGTCACGGTCGGCGCGCTCACCGGCCTTGTGATCTCGTTCCTGGTGCTGCCGTCGCGCGCGGTCAGCCAGATCAGGGTCAATGCGTCGAAGCTGCTGGAACTGCTCTCGGCGGCATTCGCCGAATTGCTCGCCGGCCTGACCCGCGGGCTCGACAACGATGCACTGCACCGGATCCAGGATGGCATCGGCACCGCGGTGACCAATTTGCACGCGACCGGCCTCGAGGCCGAGCGTGAACGCACCATGCATCTGTCATCCGGGCCGGACACCGGTCCGCTGCTGCGGACGGTCCAGCGGCTGCGGCACGACGTCGTGATGATCGGGCGCGCCTGCGTCGTGCCGCTGCCGGCCGATATCCAGGCCAGGCTGGCGCGGCCGTTGGCCGACGTCAGCAATGCCATCGTGACTTACATGGTGGCGGTCGCGACCGCCCTGCGCGCCGGCAGCGGTCCGGCCGACATGGCACCTGTCGATGCCGCGCTGCATGCCTATAGCGAGGAGGTTGCCGCTGTTCGTAGCCAGGGCCTGACCCGGGGCCTTCCGGTCGATGCCATGGAGCGGTTCTTCGCGCTTGGATTTTCGCTCGACCAGATGCGGCAGAATCTGAACGACCTCAAGCGCTGCCACGGCAATTGGTGCACCAACGAAGATGCTGCCGAAAAGATCGTTACCGAAACATCGGAGAAGAGCGCGGCATGACCTTCGGCTATGCCGTGCGGCGCGTCAGGCCCTTGCTCTCCATGCGCCAGATCAGGAGGTCGATACGGTCCTGACCGAAGAACGGCTCGTTCTCGAACACGAAGGTCGGCACGCCCCAATGGCCGGAGGCGGCGTGCGCATCCTCGTTGCCCTTGATGACTGATTCATAGCGATCGGGATCGGCGGCGATCGCCGTGTCCATCGCGGCGAGATCGAAGCCGGCGGCATCGGCCGCTCGCGCCAGATGATCGCCCTCGTGCCAGCCCTTCACCGAGCCGTCCCACAGCACGCGGCTGATCGCCGCTGTGAAGGCGAGCGACCGACTCTCAAGCTGGGCGGCAGCGCCGAGCCGGGTCAGGCGGTGGATGTAGGGTTGATGCGCGGCGACGTCGAGCGTCGTCATGTCCTGCACGATCGGGTCCGGTCGCGGAAAGCGGAACGGGATGTTCTCATGCTTGGCGACGCGGCTGGAATCGAGCACGACATAGCGGGCGAATTGCGGATTGGTCTTCTTGAAGAAGCCGGGCACGCGCACCGCGAGCGGATAGACCGGCCGCAAATTCACCGCAACATCGTAGTCGGCGACCATCTGCAACGTCTTCGGCAGCGCCAGATAGCTGTACGGACTGCGGAACGAGAAGAACAGGTCGACCGACAAGGTCATGCGCTAGCCTCCGCTCGGTGTGATCTCATCGACCTTCATGCGGCAACCTTCATCCGACCAGTCTGCGGGCCAGCAGGCGGAAACGCAAGATCAGGAGGGTCGCATAGACCGCGGTGCCGAGCGACAGCCCGATCCAGACACCGGGGGCGTTGAGCCCGGCCCAGAAGGCCAGCGCAGAGGCCGACGCGAAGCCGATCAGCCAGTAGCTGATGACGGCGAACAGCAGCGGCACCTGGGTGTCGTTCATGCCGCGCAGCGCGCCGGCGGTGGTGGTCTGCACGCCATCGGCGATGAAGAAGGTCGCGCCGATCAAGAGCAGCATCGCGGTGAGCTGCGCGGTGGCGTCGGAGGCCTCGCCAAGGAACAGGGCCGCGATCTCGAAGCGCGCCAGGATCACCGCGAGCGTCATGACGCTCATGAAGACGCCGGCGAGCGCGACCGCGACGAAGCCGGCGCGCTGCACCGCCTCGGTGTCGCGGCGGCCGACCGCCTGACCGACCCGCACGGTGGCGGCCATGCTGACGCCGAACGGCACCATGAACAGAATCGCCGCGATCTGCAGCGCGATCTGGTGCGCCGCCAGCGCCGTGGTGCTGATCAGCCCCATCAGCAGGCCGGCCGCGCCGAACAGACCGTACTCCAGCAGGAAGGCGATCGAGATCGGCGCGCCGACGGCGACAAGCTTGCCCATCAGCGGCCAGTCGATGCGCCAGACGCGGCTGAACACGTGATACTTGCGGAACGGGCGGCGCCGCGCCGCAAACCACACGCCGGCGAGGAAGGTGGCGAGATTGACGATCGTGGTCGCAAGTCCGGCGCCGAACATGCCGAGTTCGGGCATGCCCCATTTGCCGTAGAGCAGAAGATAGACCATCAGCGCATTGGCCGGGATCGCCGCGAGCGTGATCCACAGCACCGGCTCCGGCCGGTTCACCGCGCTCATGAAGCCGCGCATCGCGATGAACCACAGCGCCGGCAGGATGCCCCAGGCGAGCCCGAACAGATATTGCTGCGCCAGATGCGCGGTGGCCTGGGTCTGGCCGAGCGCGAGCAGGATGCGCTCGCCGTGGAACGGCAGCGCCATCAGCGGCAGCACCATGAAGAATCCCGCCCATAGGCCGACGCGGAGTGCCCGCCGCATCACGCGCGGGTTGCGGGCGCCGAACGCCTGCGCGGCCAATGGCGAGACCGCGGACATCATGCCCATGCCGATGGTGAAGCTGACGAAATACACGGTGTGCGCCAGCGCCGCCGCGGCGACATTCTCGCTGCCGAGCCGGCCGATGAAGGCGAGATCGGTCGTCATCATCGCGATCTGCCCTAGCTGCGTCAGCGCAAGCGGCACGGCGAGCTTCAGCGTTTCGGCGAGCTCAGCCGTGAGCAGCTTGCGAGGTGGGACGACGGCCGCGCGCACCGCGGCCGGGTCGATCTTGTCGATGCAGGTCATGACGGCACGCTTAGCACGGCAAACCGGCCGGAAGGATGGCCAAGCTGCCGCAGGGAGCTACGATCGCGCAGGTATCCGCTTGATCTTGGCGCCGAGCGCGTTGAGCCGCTCGTCGATCCGCTCATAGCCGCGCTCGATCTGGTCGGCATTGTTGATGGTGGAGGTGCCGTTGGCGCACACCGCGGCGAGCAGCATCGCCATGCCGGCGCGGATGTCGGGCGAGTTCATCGGCGCGCCGCGCAGCCGGCTCGGTCCGGCCACGATCGCGCGATGCGGGTCGCAGAGCACGATGCGGCCGCCCATCGCGATCAAATTGTCGACGAAGAACATCCGCGACTCGAACATCTTCTCGTGCATCAGGATGACGCCATCGCACTGCGTGGCGGTGACGATCGCGATCGACATCAGGTCGGCCGGGAAGGCCGGCCAGGGCTGGTCCTCGAGCTTCGGCACATGGCCGCCGAAATCATCCTGGATCTTCATGGTCTGGTTCGACGGCACGACGAGGTCGTCGCCCTCGACGCCGCAGACGATGCCGAGCCGCTCAAAGCCCATCCGGATCGAGCGCAAATGCTCGACGCCGGCGCGCGCGATGCGCAGCGGCGAGCGGGTCACCGCGGCAAGGCCGATCAGCGATCCGACCTCGATATGGTCGGGCTGGATCGCGTAGGTCGTGCCGCCGAGCGTCGCCTGGCCGTGCACGACGATGGTGTTGGTGCCGATGCCTTCGATCTTCGCGCCAAGCGCGACCAGGAAATTGGCGAGGTCCTGCACATGCGGCTCGGAGGCCGCGTTGCGCAGATAGGTGGTGCCGCGGGCGGCGACGGCGGCGACCAGCGCGTTCTCCGTCGCGGTGACGCTGGGCTCGTCGAGGAACACATCAGCGCCCTTCAGGCGCGCAGCGCGGAATTCTAGACGGTGCGTCGCGGTGACCGTGGCGCCGAGTTGCTCGAAGGCCAGAAAATGCGTGTCGAGCCGGCGGCGGCCGATCACGTCGCCGCCGGGCGGCGGCAACGCGACCTCGCCGCAGCGGGCGAGCAGCGGACCCGCCAGCAGGATCGAGGCGCGGATGCGCGCGCACAGCGCCGGATCGAGATCGGCGGCGCGGATCTCCTTGGCATGGATCTGCAGCGTGTTGCGCTCGGTCCATTCGGCGCTGGCGCCGACCGAACGACACAGCTCGACCAGCGTTTCGGTGTCGCGAATGCGCGGCACGTTGGTCAGCGTGACCGGATGCTCGGTGAGCAGGGCAGCTGCAATGATCGGCAGCGCGGAGTTCTTGTTGCCCGACGGCTCGATGGTGCCCGAAAGGCGGCGGCCGCCTTCGACGATGTATTGGATCGGCGGCACGCGGAATGTCCCCTAACGCATCATCCAGACTTGGATGCAGACTTGGATTTGAACTTGGCCATGCGAAATTCCGCAACGGAATCAATGGCTGTCCGGCACCGTAACACAACTCCCGGCGCAGCTTCCACACGAAAGGTAGCCGCGCGACGGTGCCGATCGCCTTGTCACGGACACGTCACTCTCGCCGAGCCATCGCGTCGGAAGCCGCATGGCCGCCGGGAGCAGGTCGTCAGATGTCGATGGTGGCGCTGAGCGAATTTTCCTGGATGAAGTCGCGGCGCGGCTCGACCACGTCGCCCATCAGCTTGGTGAAGATGTCGTCGGCCTCGTCGACCTCCTTGATCTTCACCTGGAGCAGCGAGCGCGCCTCGGTATCCAGCGTGGTCTCCCACAGTTGCTCCGGATTCATCTCGCCGAGACCTTTGTAGCGCTGCAGCGAGACACCCTTGCGGGCGGCATCCGTCACCGCCTCGAACAGGTCGATCGGGCCGTGAATGGTCTGCTCGGCATCCTTGCGCCGGAGCTTGCCGGCCCGCACGTAGATCTCCTGCAGCCTGGTCGCATACTCGTCGAGCTTGCGTGCATCGGCCGAGCCGAGAAACGCGTCGTCGATCACAGCCACTTCCTTGACGCCGCGCACGGTGCGCTCGAACTGGAAGCCCTGGCCTTCCGTGAACGTGCCGATCCAGCCGCGCTCGACTTCGTCGGCAACCGCGTCCAGCCGCTTGGCGATGTAATCGGCCGCGGAGTTGGCAGTCGCGATATCGCTGGTGATTTTCGGGGTCAGCACGCCCGCGATCGCGGCCTGCTCGATCACCGCGCGGTTATAGCGGCTGTGCAGGTTGCGCAGCACGGAGCGGATCGTCCGGGCGTCTTCGACCAGCGACAGCAAGTCACGGCCCGAGCGGTCTTCGCCGGAGGCCGGCTTGAAGACACATTCGTCGAGCCCGGTCGAGATCAGATAATCCTCGAGCGCGCGCTCGTCCTTCAGATATTGCTCGGACTTGCCGCGCGAGACCTTATAGAGCGGCGGCTGGGCGATATAGAGAAAGCCGCCGTCGATGATCGAGCGCATCTGGCGATAGAAGAAGGTCAGCAGCAGCGTGCGGATATGGGCGCCGTCGACGTCGGCGTCGGTCATCACGATGATCTTGTGATAGCGCAGCTTTTCGACCGAGAAATCGTCGCTGATGCCGGTGCCGAGCGCGGTGATCAGCGTGCCGATCTGCTCCGACGACAGCATCTTGTCGGGGCGCACGCGCTCGACATTGAGGATCTTGCCGCGCAGCGGCAGCACCGCCTGGAATTCGCGGTTGCGGCCCTGCTTGGCGCTGCCGCCTGCCGAGTCACCCTCGACGATGAACAGTTCGGACTTCGCCGGATCCTTCTCCTGGCAGTCGGCGAGCTTGCCGGGCAGCGAGGAGACGCTGAGCGGGTTCTTGCGGGTCAGCTCGCGCGCCTTGCGCGCAGCCTCGCGGGCTGCGGCCGCCTGGATCACCTTGCCGACGATTTCCTTGGCTTCCTTCGGATTCTCTTCGAACCAGGCTGCCAGCGCCTCGTTGAGGACGTTCTCGACCACCGGTCGAACCTCCGAGGACACCAGCTTGTCCTTGGTCTGCGACGAGAACTTCGGATCGGGCACCTTCACCGACAGCACCGCGGTGAGGCCTTCGCGGCAATCGTCACCGGTCAGCGCGATCTTTTCCTTCTTCGCATTGGCCTCGGCATAGCCGTTGACCTGGCGCGTCAGCGCGCCGCGGAAGCCGGCCAGATGGGTGCCGCCGTCGCGCTGCGGGATGTTGTTGGTGAAGCACAGCACGTTCTCGTGGTAGCTGTCGTTCCACCACAGCGCGGCTTCGACGCCGATGCCGTTGGCTTCCGCGCGCACCATGATCGGCGCCGGCACGATCGCCTTCTTGTTGCGGTCGAGATATTTGACGAATTCCTCGACGCCGCCGGAATAGTACATCTCCTCGCGCTTCTCGACCGCATGGCGCATGTCGGACAGCACGATGTGGACGCCGGAATTGAGGAAGGCGAGCTCGCGCAGCCGATGCTCGAGCGTCGCGAAATCATATTCGATGTTCTTGAAGGTCTCGGGCGAGGCGAGGAAGGTGACCTCGGTGCCGCGTTTGCCCGGGGCATCGCCGACCACCTTGAGCGGCGCCACGGCATCGCCGTGCGCGAATTCGATGTAGTGCTCCTTGTCGTCGCGCCAAATCCGCAAGCCCAGCTTGCTCGACAGCGCGTTGACCACGGAGACGCCGACGCCGTGCAGACCTCCGGAGACCTTGTAGGAGTTCTGGTCGAACTTTCCGCCGGCGTGCAGCTGGGTCATGATGACCTCGGCCGCGGAGACGCCTTCGCCCTTGTGGATGTCGACCGGAATGCCGCGGCCGTCGTCGTAGACGGTGACGGAATTGTCGGCATTGAGGGTGACCAGGACGCGGCTCGCATGGCCCGCCAGCGCCTCGTCGATCGCGTTGTCGACGACCTCGTAGACCATGTGATGCAGGCCGGACCCGTCATCGGTGTCGCCGATATACATGCCGGGCCGCTTGCGGACAGCGTCAAGGCCCTTCAGCACCCGGATCGATTCCGCACCATATTCGGCCGGAACGGGATGCTCAGATTCGGCAGGGGTCTGCCGGGCAGGTTCAGTCATGTGAGGCCTTCGAGGATGTCCCGAATCAGCTGCACAAAATGAGGCGCTGATTCCGCTATTTGTGCCATGAAAGAGCAGTTGCGCCTAGCGCAAAGTCTCCGTCTACAAACTATTGAATAAATAGGATTTTTTCGGCCTGTTTCAAGGCGCTCAAAGGCCGATTCCGGAGGCTCTGAAAAGCCCGATTCGAAGGCGGATTCGAGGCCCTTTCGGAGACGATTCCGCGTGCTTAGCCGCGCCGTGTGGCGCGGCCGGATTCGACGTCGAAAATCTCTCCCGTCGGGCCGATATCGACGAAGGCAGCAGGGTCGGCGCCGGTCATCCAGACCTGTGCGCCGAGCTTGGCGAGCTCCTCGAACAGCGCCCTGCGCCTATTGGGGTCGAGATGGGCGACAACCTCGTCGAGCAGCAGCAGCGGCACGATGCCGGTCATCTCCGCGACCATCGTGGCATGCGCCAGCACCAGCCCGATCAAGAGCGCCTTCTGCTCGCCGGTCGAGGCGTCGCGCGCCGGCATGCTCTTCGGCGCGTAGATCACCTGCAGATCGGTCAGATGAGGGCCGTCGAGCGTGCGCCCGGCGGCGGCGTCGCGCGGCCGGCTGGCGCGCAGGATCTCGCGGTAGCGGTCCTCCACCGCGGTCGCGGGCTCATGCAGCAGCGCGCTCTCCATCCAGCCGTCGAGCATGATCTCGGCGGACGGGAAGGCCGACGCCGCGCCGCGCTCGCGCAGCATCGCGGCGAGCTTGGCGGCGGTCTGGCCGCGCGATGCGGCGACCGCGACCGCAAGCTCGGCGGTCTCGCGCTCGATCGCATCACACCAATGGTCGTCGTAGTTGCGCACCTCGAGCAGCCGGTTGCGCGAGCGCAGCGAGCGCTCCAGCGCCGAGACCCGGCTGGAATGCTCGGAATCGATCGCCAGCACCAGGCGGTCGAAGAAGCGCCGCCGTTCGGACGCTGCGCCCATGAACAGGCCGTCCATCGCCGGCGTCAGCCACACCATGCGCAGATGGTCGCCGAACGCGGTCGCGGAGCCCACCGGTTCGCGATCGATGCGGCAGCGCCGGCTGTTGCTCGCCTCGCCGGTCGGCGGATCGATGCCGGTGCCGAGTGTGGCGAGGCCGAGCGCGCCCTCGACTTCGGCCGAGACCGCCCAGGAGCCGTCGCCTTGGTTGTCGGCGATGTCCTCCAGGGTCGCGCGGCGCAGCCCGCGGCCCGGCGACAGGAACGAGACCGCCTCCATGCAATTGGTCTTGCCGGCGCCGTTCGGCCCGACCAGCACCACCATGTCGCCCGCGACCTGCAGCGTCGCCGCCCGGTAATTGCGGAAATGCGTCAGCGACAGGCGATGAATGCGGGACGGGGTCATCTCAGCTCGTCATTGCCGGGCAGTCGTGCCCAGCCACGACGCAATCTAGTGCCAATGCGCGCCAAGAGAAGTGCGTCACACCCGCATTGGCATCAGCACGTAGAGCGCGCCTTTGCTGTCGCGGTCCTGCACCAGGGTCGGCGAGCCGGGATCGGCGAGCTTCAGCACCGCGACCTCGCCCTCGATCTGGGCGGCGATGTCGAGCAGATAGCGCGAGTTGAAACCGATATCGAGTGCATCGGAGGCGTACTCGACCTCGATCTCTTCGGTGGCGCTGCCGGAATCCGGGTTGGTGACCGAGAGCACCAGCTTGCCGGCGGACAGAGCCAGCTTCACCGCGCGGCCGCGTTCGCTGGAAATGGTCGAGACGCGGTCGACGGCGGCCTCGAAATCCTTCTTGTCGACCACCAGTTCCTTGTCGTTGTTCTGCGGAATGACGCGGCCATAGTCCGGGAAGGTGCCGTCGATCAGCTTCGAGGTCAGCACCACATTGCCGAGCGTGAAGCGGATCTTGCCGTCCGACAGTTCGATCGAGATCTCTGCGTCGTCACCCTCGATCAGCCGCTGCACCTCGCCGACGGTCTTGCGCGGGACGATCACGCCGGGCATGCCGGTCGCGCCCTTGGGCAGCGCGAGGTCGATCTGCGCCAGACGATGGCCGTCGGTCGCAACCCCGCGCAGGGTCGCCGCCTTGGCGTTGCCGGCGGCGTGCAGATAGATGCCGTTGAGGTAATAGCGGGTCTCTTCGGTCGAGATCGCAAACTGGGTGCGGTCGATCAGCCGCTTGATGTCGGAGGCCGGCAGCGAGAACGAATGCGTCATATCGCCGGCGGCAAGGCCCGGGAAATCGCTTTCGGGCAGCGTCTGTAACGTGAAGCGCGAGCGGCCGGCGCGCACCGCGAGCACCGAGCGGTCGCCGTCGGCCTCCAGCACGATCTGCGAGCCGTCGGGCAGCTTGCGGACGATGTCATAGAACATGTGCGCCGGCACCGTGGTCGAGCCGGCGGTTCCGGTCTCGGCCGGCAGCGTCTCCGTCACCTCGAGATCGAGGTCGGTCGCCTTCAGCGACAATTTGGCGCCCTCGGCGCGGATCAGCACGTTGCCGAGGATCGGGATGGTGTTGCGGCGCTCGACCACGCGGTGAACGTGACCCAGCGATTTCAGGAGTTGCGCGCGCTCGACGGTGACCTTCATTGCAATACCCGCCAGATCCCTCAGATGGAAAAGCCGGGCGGCCGTTCAGGGCAGCACCGCGGCATTGGAAACCCGATAAGCCGGATCAATACCGGATTTGATCAAACCCACGGGGGGACCGCAAGGTGGCGCGGATGGGCGGCCGGTGCAAGGGATACGGGCGCGAAACCGGCCCCGTTCCCCACGTTTTGGGCCGGAAAAAAGTTTAGCCCTCCCCTCTTGATAAAGGGGAGGGCTATGGAACGAGCCGGCCAGATGAGGCGGTCTTATACCTGCAGTCCTATTCCTGCAGCTGACGCTTCAGCGATTCGACTTCCTCCGACAGCGTCGTGTCCTTGGCGACCAGTGCCTCAATCTTGCGCACCGCGTGCAACACTGTGGTGTGGTCGCGGCCGCCGAAGCGCCGGCCGATCTCCGGCAGCGAGCGCAGGGTCAGCGTCTTGGCCAGATACATCGCAACCTGGCGCGGACGCACCACGTTGGCGGTGCGACGCGACGACAGGAGGTCGGAGCGGCTGACATTGTACTGCCGGGCGACGACGCGCTGGATGTCCTCGATCTTGATCCGCTTCGGCTCCTGCGGGCGGATCAGGTCGCGCACCTCGCGCTCGGCCATCTCCAGCGTCACCGGCTGGTTGTTGAGCTTGGAGTGCGCCAGCAGGCGGTTGATCGCGCCTTCGAGGTCGCGGCCGTTATGGGTGATGGTGCGCGCCAGATAGTCGAGCACTTCCTCCGGCACATCGAAGGTCGCATGGTGAGCGCGGGCCGCGGCGACGCGCGACTTCAGGATGCCGAGCCGCAGTTCCTCGCCGAGCGAACCCATCTCGACCACCAGGCCACCGGCGAGCCGCGAGCGCACGCGGTCGTCGAGGCTTTCGAGGTCGGACGGCGGACGGTCGGCCGCGATCACGACCTGACGGCCGGCGTCGATCAGCGCGTTCAGCGTGTGGCAGAACTCGGCCTGCGTCGACTTGCCCTGCAGGAACTGCAGATCGTCGATCACCAGCACGTCGATGCCGCGCAGCGCCTCCTTGAACGCCAGCGCCGTCTGCGTCTTCAGCGCCGCGACGAAGCCGTACATGAACTTCTCGGCGGTGAGATACAGCACCTTGCGCTCGCCGCCGGAATTGCCGGCCCAGGTCACGGCCTGCAGCAGGTGCGTCTTGCCGAGGCCGACGCCGGCATGGATGTAGAGCGGGTTGAACATCACGGGATCGCCGCGGCGACCTTCCGCGACCTGGCGCGCAGCCGCATGGGCCAGCGTGTTGGAGCGGCCGACGACGAAGCTTGCAAAGGTCAGGCGCGGATCGAGCGGCGAGCCGCCGAGCGCGTCATGGCTGGCGGACACCGGCGCGGTCGCGAACGAGCGCAGTTCAGGCGCGGGGCGGCCGTCATGGCGCTCGACACGGCGCACTTCGACCGGCGCAGCCGCTTCCTTCACTGGAGCCACCGCGCGGATCGCCGAACGCACGGTGAGGTCGATGCGATGCACTTCGGGCATCTCGGCCTGCCAGCAGGTGAGCACGCGTTCGGCGTAATGCGCCTGGATCCAGCTCTTGAGGAACCGGGTCGGAACCGACAGGTGCACGCTCTCGTCGTGCACGCTCTCCAGATCCATCCGCGCGAACCAACTCGTGTAAACGTCCTCGCCAACACTCGTCCGCAAACGTCCCTTCACCCGCGACCAGCGATCCTGTTCCGTGTTCGTCATTGCTTTCGTACTTTTCCAAATCTGAGAGATGATGATTGCGAAAGCGCCGTGCAGGGGGCCTGCAACGACGCGACCTCTAGCGGGCGCGGTCTGCTCTGGACAAAGCTCTCCCGTGTGGCGGCCATGCGCCACGCGACAGGTCAGCTGTTTGGAGAAGATGCGTCCCGCGAGGTCAGCGCGTACTCGACGGTCTCTGCGGGTAAGAGCCAGCGTCCGAGGGGTTGATTACGGCACCACAGGAAGTCTGCACTTGGGCTGTCGTTGGTTCGACTGTAGTGATGATACCGTAAGGCATAAGTCCTCCCCCTCCCACCGCGACGTATCGCGGCAAGTTGTCAGCTTGCTGGTGTCTTCAAAATCGAACTGCTGCTACCGAACACCGAAATGCCCGGCGCTTCGCCGCCGCGTGTCGTCGTCAACCTGTTCGCTTGCGCCGCGTTCCCGCTGCCAGATTCCGACTGACGCCCTGGTCTCTCTTGTTCGATCCCCCAAATTGCCGGGGACACCGCCGGAGATATTTTGACACAGGTCGACCGTCCCCATATCGCTATGAGCCGTCAATCTAGCTTCGCTTGGAAAGCGTCGCTAACGCACACACCGCCGCCGATTTGTGCGTCCGCCCTTGGGTCTCAAACCGCGCTGATCTGGAGAGCCGTGGGCGTCGCGAACAAGAAATAAATACACCAAGCGTATTTTCTGACAATCCGTGGATTCGACGGGGATCGAGACTCTTCGCGACTGTTGCGGCGGTGCCGACGCTGAGTTGCGAAAGCAAGGTTTTGAATCAGCGCGCAGATTCACGCGCGTCACAAACGACGGTGCAATACCAAAAATTTTTCATAGAAAATTTACATTTGGTCTCGCGCCGGTCATTTTTCCAATCGCTGTCCAGCGCTATGTGCATAAGTAACTCGCGAAGCGTGAGTTTTCTCGATTACTTTTGCAGGGTAACCCGCGCCGCAATTTCCGACGCGCGATGCCGCGCCTTATTCCATTTATCGCGCTTAGCGCAGAACAATCTGCACGAGTGCGGCGCGTTAAGCATATTGGGCCGGTAGAACTACGGACGCGACGAAACATGACACGCGGTTCGTCGCGCGGCAACGCCGACTCTTCTCGCGCTATGAAACTTCCACGACAAAATGTGAGACCAAAACAAAAAGCCCGGCGCGAGCCGGGCTTCGTGACAAACGTGTTCCTCAGTCAGCTCGCGCGGCGAGCTCTACTCGCTGAGCTTACGTGTTGAGCTTACTTGGCGAGCTTGGCGATGCTCTGCGTAAGGCGCGACACCTTCCGGCTCGCGAGGTTCTTGTGAATGATGTTGCGCTGCGCTGCCTTCATCAGTTCGGGCTCGGCCTTGCTCATCGCCTTGAGTGCCGCCTCGCGGTCGCCGCTCTTGATCGCTTCCTCGACGGTGCGCACCGCGCCACGCATCTGCGTGCGACGCGACTTGTTGACGATGGTGCGGCGAGCAATCTTGCGGGTCGCCTTCTTGGCGGAGGTGGTGTTGGCCATGGTTCTCTAACTGTCCTTCGGCGGTGATCGCTCGGTGGTCGGGCTGGCGCGCACCGGCCGGTTCAAATCTCAACTCTGATGTATTTGTCCAAGGTGTTGTCTTGGGTGTCCTTGAGGCGGCCATACGAAGAGCGCAAAATGCTGCCCCGGCATGCGGCACTGTCCAAAGAACAGCGGCGGCAGGATTGCACCCGCCGCCATCGGCCGGTCTTATAGATGGCGCGGCCTTAACCGTCAACGCTTTCGGGACCGAAAAAGGACCGGAAATCGGCCTCGCAAGGGCCGGATAAGCCGCTGAAGAGGTTGAATCTCCGGGGAGCGCCCGGTAAGGCCTGTCGACGCGTGGGGCGCGACTGGGAGTTAGGGTGACGCATGATCCGCGGCTTTTTCCGCCTGATCGGCCTTTTGCTGCTGGCCGGCAGTTTCATCTTCATGGTCTATGACGGGGCCCGCTACGTCGCCGACCAGAGCCTGCGGTTCACCCAATTCGGCCAGTTCTGGAACGATATCCACCAGTCGAGCCAGCAGGCGTTCCATGCCTGGGTGGATCGTTTCGCGCCCTGGCTGTGGAACGACGTGATCCGCGTGCTTCTGGAGCAGCCGGTTTTCGCGGTGCTCGGCATTGCTGGCATCCTGCTGATGATCCTGTTCCGGCCGCGCAAGCCGCTGATCGGCTACGCGCGCGACTGAGCCGGCTGCAGCCCGCTTGAGCTTCTCTTGGCCGCAGCCGTCGGTAACGGGGCTGCCATCATCCGCGTAAGGACATATATAGGTGACAGCTGGCCCGCAGGCCCAGCCCGCGTCGGCCGATGTTCCGCCCGGAGGTATCCATGTTGTTCATGCGCAAGACCACCGCGTTGCCAAGCGCCGCCGAGGCGCTGCCTGGCCGCGCGACGCCGATCCCGACCGCGACCACCCATTTCGTCAATGGCAGCAAATTGACGCCGCCCTATCCGCAAGGCCTCGAGCAGGCCGTGTTCGGGCTCGGCTGCTTCTGGGGCGCGGAACGGAAGTTCTGGGAACTCGGTGACGGGATCTACACCACGGCGGTCGGCTATGCAGGCGGCCACACGCCGAACCCGACCTATGAAGAGGTGTGCTCGGGACGCACCGGCCACACCGAGGTCGTGCTCGTCGTGTTCGACCCGAAGAAGATCTCTTACGAGAAACTCCTGAAGACGTTCTGGGAGAACCACAACCCGACGCAGGGCATGCGCCAGGGCAACGACATCGGCACGCAGTATCGTTCTGCGATCTACACGTTCAGCGATGCGCAGCACAAAGCCGCCGATGCTTCGCAGGCGATGTATCAGAAGGCGCTTGCCGCCAAGGGCCTCGGCGCGATCACGACGGAAGTGGCGCCGGCCGGCGAGTTCTACTTCGCCGAGGACTACCATCAGCAATACCTCGCCAAGAATCCGGCGGGCTATTGCGGGCTTGGCGGCACCGGCGTGTCCTGCCCGATCGGCGTCGGCGTCACCGCCTAATCGCCGTGTCGTGCGCCAAATCGAGGGGGAGGCGGGCTTTCCGGCTCCCCGCTCGGTCCTCGAAAACCCTTTATTAACCATAAGTGGTGCAAGACTGGGCTTGTCTCGCCGTTGAGGGATAGGTCCGGTGCCGGTTGCACACGCGTTACGATTGCCGATCACTGCCGTTGTGGCTGCGCTCGCGCTGTCTGGCTGCATGAGCACGTCCGGCCCCATTGCCGTCGGCCCGCAAGGTGTCGATGCCGTCACCTATGGACCGGCCTACGCACCCGCTCCGGTTGCCGACGCAGGCGGTGGTGGTGCGATCAGCGCATTGCGGTCCGCCTTCGCCAGCACTTCTCCCGGTTATGGCTATGCCGCGCCCGGCGCCGCCCCGGTGGTTTATGCCGCCGCGCCGGGTGGGCCCGCTGGCTACGACAACTCCTATCATCTCGGCCCTGGCGACAAGCTCCGCGTCGTGGTCTACGGCCAGGAAGGCCTGACCAACTCCTACGCGATCGACGCTGCCGGCTCGATCACCATGCCGCTGATCGGCTCGGTGCCGGCACGCGGCCGCACGCCGGCCGGGCTTGCCGGTGAAATCTCGGCACGCTTGCGCAACGGCTTCATCCGCGATCCTTCAGTCGCGGTCGAGATCGAATCCTACCGGCCGTTCTTCATCCTCGGCGAAGTCCAGGCTCCCGGCCAATATCCCTACGTGCCGAACATGACCGTCGAAAGCGCGGTCGCGATCGCCGGCGGCTTCGCGCCACGTGCCCGCCGCGACAGCGTGACGCTGACCCATACCGATGCATCCGGTTCCGGCCGCTTCGTGGTGCCGCTGGGCACGCCGATGAGCCCGGGCGATACGGTGTTCGTCGGCGAGCGCTGGTTCTGAGCAACATCTCTCCGCTGTCATTCCGGGATGCGCCGCAAGGCGCAGGCCCGGAATCCATTTTGCCGCAGCGTCTATTGAGAGATGGATTCCGGGCTCGCGCTTCGCGCGCCCCGGAATGACGAGTTTGGGAAAGCGGCGCCCTATTTCTTCAGATGCTTCCCGAAAAATTCCATGCTGCGCGGCCAGGCGATGTCGGCGCTTGCCTTGTCGTAGCTTGCGCGCTCGTCGCAATGGAAGCCGTGCTGCGCGCCCGGATAGATGAAGACCTCGACCTCGGGCCGCTTCGATTTGATGGTCTCGACATCGCTCAAGGGAATGCCGGCATCCTTCTCGCCGAAATGCAGCTGCGTCGGCACGGTCGGCTTGTCGTCGGCGAAGCGGATGATGGCGCCGCCGTAATAGCCGATGGCGGCCGAGAGCCCGGTCAGCTTGGTGGCCGCCGCATAGGCGATGCTGCCGCCGAGGCAGAAGCCGATGATGCCGACCGGTCCGACCGACTTCACCGCGTCGATCGCCGCCTGGCTGTCGCGCAGCATCGCGGCAAAGTCCGGATTGGCGACGAATTTCCGCGCCTCGGCCACCTCATCCGGAGAGTAGCCGCTCTGGAAGTTCGGCGTGATGCGGTCGAAGATCGCCGGCGCAACCGCGACATAGCCTTCCTTCGCCAGCCGGTCGCAAACCGAGCGGATGTGGTGGTTGACGCCAAAGATCTCCTGGATCACCACGATCGCGCCCTTCGGCGCGCCGGCGGGATCGGTGCGATAGGCACCGAGTTCAAATCCGTCCGAAGCCTTGAGCTTGATGTCTTGTCCCATGGTCCATCCTTGTCACGTTGGGGGTTGCATGAAGGTCATCGATGATGAGGGCGCCTCATATTTTGAGCATGATCTCCGCGCAAACGCGTTCGCGTTTGTCGCGAGGGAAAACCGCTTCGCACTTTTCCGGATCATGCTCTAGCGCCACATCCAGTTCTCGCCCCAGTCGCCCTTCCAGCCGGCGAGCCGGCCCTTGCGGAATTGCAGATAGAGACGGTCATGGTGCGGGAACAGCCCGCTGCCGCCGAGGTCGCGGAAGGTCAGGAAGATCTCATTGCCGGGCCGCCCGCTGACATGGGTGAAGGGGGTGCCAAGCGCGCGCTGCGCGTCCGCGACGCCCATGCCGAACACCAGCGGTGTGTTGTTCGATAGCGTCGCGGTGAAGGTCGGCGTGGCCGGGTCGGCGAACGGCCGTAGCTTCTGGGCGTTCGCTGCGGTCGCTGCCGCCGTCAGCGACAAGGCGACGACAATCGTCTTCATGAGGCGGCCTTTCCCGGCGCGCCGGCTTCAAGGCTATCCAGGAACGGCAGCACGGCGGCAATGAACGCCTGCGGCTGATCGATGTTGACGGCATGGCCGGCGTTCGGAATCACCGCCTTCTGCGCACCCGGGATTTTCGCGGCCATGTAGTCGGACGCCGCCAGGAACGGCGTGTCGTCGGCGCCGACCACAACCAGCGATGGCACCTTGATCCCGGGCAATGACTCGATCACCCGCGCATCGCGTTGCGCCAGCATGCCGCGCGCGGCGAGCGCCAGACCCTTGGCATTGCGATGCGTGACCGACGCGCGCTCGGCACTCGCCGACTTCAGCACCTCGAGCCCCTCGCGATCGAAGCGGTCGCCGGTGTCGCGGGCACGCGTGTTCCAGACCTCGCGGGCGTCGTCCTTCTTGAATCCCGGGCCGGTGTCGATGATCAACAGCGCGCGCACCCGCTCCGGATGGGCGCGGTGGAAGGCGAGCGACATGTAGCCGCCGAGCGACAGACCGCCGACGATCGCCTTCTCGGCGCCGGCGGCGTCGAGCAGGGCGGCAATGTCGCCGACCGTCGCCGCCTCGCTATAAGCACCCGGACTGTCGGGATAGTCGGACTGGCCGTGCCCGCGCATGTCCCACAGGATCAGTTTGTGCCGCTTCGACAGCGCCTCGATCTGGCCCTGCCACATCGCAGACGTCGACGAATAGCCGTGGGTGAGGATCAGGGGCGGCCCGCTGCCGTGAATCTCGTAGTAGATATCGACGCCGCTGCGGTTGAGCTTGGCCATTGACGGGCTCCTTCTGTTGTCGATCTCAGGTCCGGCAGCGTTACCGACCTTGGTAGGAGGCATCGATACGGCATCAATACTGGCATTTCAAAAGCTTCATGCCGTTACCGCATTGCACAACGGGCAGTTTCCGAAATTTATTCCTTTCGAGCAATTCCAAATTGGATTGCCTCCAGCCGGGAACCGGATCATTGTTTCGGCAACTGTCGCTTACCCGGTGGGCGCCAGCCATGACCCAACAGTGAGTTGCCGCCGTAAGCGGCTGCCTACACCGGAAGGGGAGAGAGATGCCAAATCTCAATATCAACGGACGGAATATGTCCGTCGAGGCGGCCAATGACACGCCGCTGCTTTGGGTCATCCGCGAGCAATTGCAGATGACGGGCACCAAATTCGGTTGCGGCGCCGGTCTCTGTGGCGCCTGCACGGTTCACCTCAACGGCGAAGCGGTGCGGTCCTGCCAGACCTCGCTCGCCGACGCCGTCGGCAAGAAGATCACCACCATCGAAGGCCTCTCCGCCAAGGGCGAACATCCCTTGCAGAAGGCTTGGGTCGCCGAGCAGGTGCCGCAATGCGGCTACTGCCAGTCCGGCCAGATCATGCAGGCGGCAGCGCTGCTGTCGAAGAACACCAACCCGACGAAGGAAGAAGTGGTCGCGCATATGGACGGCAATCTCTGCCGTTGCATGACCTATTCACGAATCCAGAAGGCGATCATGCGCGCTGCGTCCGACATGCGCACCGCATCGGCCACCGGATCCGAGCGGAGGGCCACATGAACAAGCACGTGAAAGACCTCGCCCCCGAGACGACCGATCTCAGCCGCCGTTCCTTCCTGGTCGGCACCGCTGCAACCGGTCTCGTGCTCGGCTACGCCGCGTCCGGCATCGACCACGCGCTCGCGGCACCCGCGCCCGCTAACGTCGAGCCGAGCGTCTGGTACTCGATCGCGCCCGATGGTCTCGTCACCGTGACCTGCGGCAAGGCCGACATGGGCCAGCACGTCGCCTCGACGATGGCGCAGATCGTGGCCGAAGAGCTCGGCGCGAACTGGAAGGACATGCGGGTCCAGCTCGCATCCAACGATCCGAAGTTCAACGACCCCGTGCTGGGCGCGCAGATCACCGGCGGCAGCTGGTCGACGATGATGAACTTCGACGCCATGAGCCGCGCCGGCGCTGCCGGCCGTATCGCATTGACCGAGGCGGCGGCAGCCTCGATGGGCGTGCCGGCCAGCGAGCTGGTGGTGCGCGCGTCGACGATCAGCCATCCGAAGTCGAAGAAGTCGATGTCGTTTGCCGAGGTGGTGAAGAGCGGCAAGGCGACCAAGACCTTCACGGCGGATGATCTGAAGGCGATCAAGCTGAAGTCGGCCGACCAGTACACCATGATCGGCGTCTCGGTGCCGCAGCTCGACATTCCGTTGAAGGTCAACGGCACGGCCAAGTACGGCATCGACGTGATGCTGCCGGGCATGGTCTACGGCGCGCTGGTCACTCCGCCGGTCCGCTACGGCGCCACCGTGAAGTCGGTGGACGATAGCGCGGCCAAGAAGGTGCCGGGCTTCGTCAAGGCCGTCACCCTGGACGACAAGACCACAACCACGACCGGCTGGGTCGTCGCGGTCGCCAACACCTACGCCAACGCCAAGAAGGCGGCGGCGGCGCTGAAGATCGACTACGATGGCGGTCCGAACGCCAAACTGTCGAGCGAATCGCTGTTCGCCGAAGCCAAGCGGCTTCAGGGATTGAGCGATTCCGGTGAGTTCTTCGTCAAGGACGGCGATCCGAACGCGGCCTTCGGCACGGCGGCCAAGGTGCTCGAGGCGGAATACACCACCAACATCAACATCCACGCGCCGATGGAGCCGATGAACGCCACCGCGGAGTTCAAGGGCGACATCCTGCACATCTATTCCGGCAACCAGTTCGCGACGCGCTCCGGTGCGATCGCGGCCGGCGCCGCCGGGATCGATCCGAAGTTCGTGGTGATGCATCAGATGTGGCTGGGCGGCGGCTTCGGCCGGCGTCTCGACGCGGACATGATGGTGCCCGCGGTGCAGGCGGCCAAGGCCGTCGGCAAGCCGGTCAAGGTCATCTACACGCGCGAGAACGACATGACGATGGATTTCTCGCGTCCGCTGACCTACCAGAAAGTAAAGGCCGGCGTGGACGGCGACGGCAAGCTCGTCGCATTGAGCCACGATGTCGTCTCGGCCTGGCCGACCCAGCGTTGGGGCATCCCCGACTTCCTGTCGCCCTCGGTCGACAAGAAGGGACCGCTCGATGCGTTCACGGTGAACGGTTCGGACTTCTTCTACACCGTTCCCAACCACTATGTGCGGGCGATCAAGAACGAGATGGCCCACAACGCCACCCCGTCGGGTCAGCTCCGTTCGGTGGCGCCGGGCTGGACGTTCTGGGCGGTCGAAAGCATGGTCGACGAGATCGCGCATGCGACCGGCAAGGATCCGGCCCAGCTTCGCGTTGAACTGCTCGACGGCAAGGGCAAGAACGACGGCGGCGCGCAGCGTCTCCGTAACACCTTGCTCGCGGCGATGGGTCTCGCCGGCTACGGCACCAGGAAGCTGCCCAAGGGCGAAGGCATGGGCGTTGCCTGCGTGTCGTCGCAGGAGCGCGCCACGGCGAGCTGGACCGCCTGCGTCGCCCACGTCGCGGTCGCCCCCTCGGGCGAGGTGACGGTGAAGAAGCTGACGATTGCGACCGACGTTGGTACGCAAGTGAATCCCGACGGCATCCGGGCCCAGGTCGAGGGCGCGGCGCTGTGGGGCATGTCACTGGCGCTGTTCGAGAAGGCGACGTTGAAGGACGGCGGCATCGAGCAGACCAATTTCGACAGCTACACGCCGCTTCGGATGAGCCAGCTGCCGGAAGTCGCGGTCAACGTCATCGCCAATGGCGAGAAGGCGACCGGCGTCGGCGAGCCCGCAGTGACGGTGGTGGCGCCGGCGATCGGCAACGCCGTCTTCAACGCAGTCGGCGCCCGCGTCCGCGGCCTGCCGATCACCGCGGAGGCCGTCAAGGCTGCGATGAAGGCGTAACGGCCTGAACCAATGAAAACGCCGGAGAGCCTAACCGCTCTCCGGCGTTTTTCTTTGCTCCGGGCACCGGCCGGGTGGTGGCGGCGTCGACGCCTTTGACGCTGCAAAAATTCACGACTCGCCGACGCTGCAGCCGTCCGCTTGCATTTGCGGTGGGCCTGATTCTGCTGGCGGATTCCGCGGTTCCTCAAATTGTATCCATTGCGCTTAACCGCCGTTCAGCATCCCCATTAAGCCGGAGGGAACGCATCGTCAGGTAGCGTCCCGGCGTCGGTCGTTACCGCGACGGGGATTGCATGACAGCCTTAGCCAACAACCAGACTTCGAAGCGCCGCCTCCTGCTGGCGTCAGATCGAAGCGATCAGAGCAACGAACTCGCCAGCATCCTGCGCTCGGTGGGTGAGGTCGACACCGTTCCGACCTCGGATATTCCCGAGCAGCCGGCCCGCGATCTCTCCGGCATCGTGGTCGACATCAATCTGCGCTCGCCCGAAGCCGTGCAACTGGTCCGCGCCAAGCTGCAGACCGACGCCTATCGCGAGATGCCGCGGCTGTTCGTGTTGGCGGATGCGCTGCATCACGCCTCGATGCAGGCCTGGGCGCTCGGCGCCACCGACACGATCTCGCGGCCGTTCGACGCACGCGGCATCCTGCAGCGCATCCGCGCCGCGTTTCCCGACAACAGTGGCTATGACGAGACCGACCGCGGCAAGGCGCTCAATCGCGGCGTCGAGGCCGCGCATGGCGTGATGGTCAAGATGTTCGAGCGGATGCGCGCCGGCGAGCCGCTGAAGTTCGAGGACATCGTTGCCGCCGAAAACAAGATCCTGAAGGCGATCAAGCACAACTCGCTGCGTGAATGGTTGACCACGGTCGGCTGCCATCACCAGGAGACCTATCGCCACTGTCTGTTCGTGACCGGCTTTGCGGTGGCGTTCGCGCAGCATCTCGGCATGCGCGACGACGACCAGCGCCGGCTTGCCCGTGCCGCGCTGCTGCACGATGTCGGCAAGGCCTTCGTTCCGGTCGCGCTGCTCGACAAGCCCGGCGCTTTCACGGTCGAGGAAATGGCCGAGATGCGCGAGCATCCGCGCCGCGGCTATGAGGCGCTGTCGGCGCAGGGCGGCTTCCCGCCGGAAATGCTCGACGTGATCCTGCATCATCACGAATTCCTCGACGGCACCGGGTATCCGAACGGCCTCAGCGGCAACCAGATCAGCGATATCGTCCGTGTCACCACGATCGTCGATGTCTATGCCGCTCTGGTCGAGAAGCGCGCCTACCGGCTGCAATTCACCCACGCCAAGGCCTTCTCCATGATGGAGGAGATGGGCGGCAAGCTCGACCAGCAATTGCTGCAGGCGTTCCGCCCGGTGGCGTTCGGGCATTATTGAGCCTCGGCGTCATTGCTCCGCCACGCCGCGCAATAGCGTGTGTGGCGCGGCGTTTAGCCAATCAACGCAAGTCGCCCTCCTTACCTCCGCCTAGATTTCGGCGATCATCGGCGCGCGACCGGTGCTTGGGCAGGTGAGGACGATCATGGACACGGCAACGACCGGGGATTTTGATATCCCCGCCAATATCGCGGAAACCCTCGTCGATCCCGTCGCCTATGCCGACGACCGCATCCACGATAGCTATCGCTGGCTGCGCGCCAACAATCCGCTCGGCATCGCGCGCCCCGAGAAGTTCGACCCGTTCTGGGTGGTGACCAAGCACGCCCATATCCAGGCGATCAGCCGCCAGAACGATTTGTTCCACAATGCCGACCGGCCGACCACGCTGACGACGCAGGCGCTGGAGGAGCGGGTGCGCAAGATCACCGGCGGGCCCAATCTGGTGCGCTCGCTGGTCCAGATGGATGCGCCCGGCCATCCGAAATACCGCGCGCTGACGCAGGGCTGGTTCATGCCGGCCAATCTCGGCAAGTTCGAGGCCCGCGTCCGCGAGATCGCGCGCGCCACGGTGCAACGCATGCTCGACCGCGGCGGCGCCTGCGATTTTGTCGAGGACGTCGCGCTCGGCTATCCCCTGCATGTCATCATGGAGATCCTCGGCGTGCCCGAGGCGGACGAGCCGCGCATGCTCAAGCTGACGCAGGAGCTGTTCGGTCCGCAGGATCCCGACACCGCGCGCGTCCGCGACGCGCTGAGCGCCGAACAGGTCTCCGCGATGCTGCAGGCGATCATCGCCGACTTCTCCGCCTACTTCCGCAAGATCACCGAGGAACGTCGGCAGAACCCGCGCGACGATCTCGCCACCGTCATCGCCAATGCGAAGATCGGCGGCGACTACATGCCGGAGCACGATCAGACCAGCTACTACATGATCGTCGCGACCGCGGGCCACGACACCACCTCGTCCTCGACGGCGGGCGCGATCTGGGCATTGGCTCGGGACCCCGCCGAATTCGCCAAGGTGAAGGCCAACCCGGAATTGATCCCGGGCCTGGTCGACGAGTCGATCCGCTGGATGACGCCGGTCAAGCATTTCATGCGTTCGGCCACCGCGGATACCGAGCTCGGCGGCCGCAAGATCGCGAAGGGCGACTGGCTGATGCTGTGCTACGCCTCGGGCAATCGCGACGAGGACGTGTTCGAGGACCCCGATCGCTTCCGCAGCGACCGCAAGCCCAACCGCCACGTCGCGTTCGGTTACGGCGCGCATCTCTGCCTCGGCCAGTATCTCGCGAAGCTCGAGATGCGCATCCTGTTCGAGGAGCTGCTGCCGCACCTCAAATCGCTGTCGCTCGACGGCGAGGTGAAGATGACGCAGGCCTATTTTGTGAGTGGCCCAAAGAAGCTGCCGATCCGGTTTGAGGTGAATTGAGGTCTGCCCGTCATTGCGAGCGAAGCGAAGCAATCCATAGTTCCACACACGCGGCTGTATGGATTGCTTCGTCGCTTCGCTCCTCGCAATGACGGAGAAAGCCTCACTCCAGCATCTTCCTCAACTCGGCCTTCGCGACCTTCTCCAGCGTCGAGCGCGGCATCTCGTCGACGAAGCGGATCTCGCGCGGCACCTTAAAGTCGGCCAGCGCAGAGCGGCAGGCGGTCATGACCTTGTCGTGCAGGTCGGCGGGCAGTGCCGCGACGCCCGTTTGCGGGATGATGAAGACGACCGGCACCTCGTCCAGCATCGGATGCTTCTTCGCCACCACGGCGGCTTCGCGCACGCCCGGCACCACCGCGATCACCTGCTCGATCTCGGAGGCCGCGACGTTCTCGCCGCCGACCTTGAGCATGTCCTTGGAGCGATCGCCGAACTTGAGATAGCCGCGCTCCAGCATCGTGACGCGGTCGCCGGTGATGAAATAGCCGTGCTCGTCAAAGCTCTCGCGCGTCGCCTTCTCGTTGTGCAGATATTCGGCGAACAGCGACAGGCCGGGAATGCCCTTGATCAGGAGATTGCCGGTCTCGCCGACGGCGGTCGGCGCGCCGTCATCATTGGTGATGCGGATTTCGTATTCCGGCGCGGCGCGGCCGATCGACATCGGCGGGTTCGGCTGGTCGACCTCGCCGATGATGCCGTGGGTGATGGTCTCGGTCATGCCCCACCAGCCGATGATCTTGATGCCGAACACGGCGAATGCCGGCGGCTCGTTCACGGCAGTGCCCCAGAGGCGGAACTTGTGGTTCTTCGGAACCTCGTGCTCCAGCAGCGCCTTCATGCAGAACGGAATCGTCGAGGTCCACGTCGAGCCGTGCTCGAGCGCCACCGGCCAGAAGCGGCTCGCCGAGAAGCGCGGCTGGATCACGCAGGTCGAGCCGACCCACAGGCTCGCCAGCATCGAATAGGCCAGCGCGTTGGTGTGGAACAGCGGCAGATAGGTCTGGTGCACGTCCGTCGCGTGCAGGTCCTGATGCGCGGCGTTGATCTTGCCGCCCCACAGCGCGTTGGCATGCGTCCATAGTACCGCCTTTGGCCGCGACGTGGTCCCTGAGGTGTATTGCACGCTGCAGGGAGCGAGCGGATCGATCGGGCGCTTCGGCCGGTCGGCGCTGTCGGCGAACAGGGCGTCAAAGCTGTCGCCGCGGACGGGCGGCTGTGCCGGCGCTTGGCCCGCATCATGCGAGGTCACCGCGATCCAGCGCAGCCCCTTGCAGTTGGCAGATATCAGTTCGGCATAGGCCGGCTGGGTGATCGCGGCGACCGCGCCGCAATGGTCGGCAAAATATTCGATCTCGGCCGCAGCCGAGCGGGTGTTGGTGGTGACGGCAATGGCGCCGAGCTCGACACAGGCGAACCACGCCATGATCGCCTCGACGCAGTTGTCGAGATGGATCAGGACATAGTCGCCCTGCTTGATGCCGCGCCTGGCGAGGCCCGCCGCGAGCGCGCCGACGCGCTCATGGAATTCGCCGTAGCTCCAGCGCCGCGCCGGCGCATCGAACGGCGCCCAGATCAGGAACGGATGATCGCGGCGCACCTCGGCGCGCATCCTGAGCAGCCATGGCACGTCGAGCCCCGCAAACGGTCCCACGATGCCCGGCACTGGCTGTGAAGTCGTCATATGTCCTCCCGCGCAGCCTTGCCGGCCGCCATTGATCTTGGTTGAGATCAGTTCTGCCATCGGCGTGCGCCGAGAGCAAATCGGGATTTGCAAAGTGATCTTGCGCTGAAGCAATCCGTTCCGCCGCGCGGAACGGATGGATCTGTTCGCGCAGCCTGTCGTCGGGCGCGCATTCGCGCGAATGGTTCGCTCGCAGTGACGAACGACAGCTAGCTTGGATCCCTCTCATACGACGAGATCTCGATCAGGCTGCCGTCGGGGTCGCGGCAATAGACCGAGCGCAGCGTGCCGCGCGCGCCTTGCTTGGCGACGGGGCCTTCCTCGATCTTGACGCCATGGGCCTTCAGATGCGCGACCACCTGGTCAGGCGTGCTCGAGGTGAGGAAGCAGAGATCGTCGCTGCCGGCCGCTTCATGATCGGCGGTGAACCACTCCACCTTGTCGGCATCGCGCGGCCGCACATTGATCTTCTGGTTGCCGAACACCAGCGAGGTGCGCGGTGTCTTGCCCTTGCCGGGATCGAACACCTTCACCTCCATGCCGAGGATCCTGCTGTACCAGGCAACCGAGCGCACCACATCGGTGACATTGATCACGAGATGGTCGAGCCCATTCACCTTGACGGACATGATCGATCCTCTTCGGTCCGGAGCGTTGCAGCTTAGTCTTTCGTCGCGGTCGGTGTCGCACGTGTCGCACTGGCCGCTTCAGACATTGTTTGTTAAAACCGCGCCGCACGCAACGCAACAGAAACGGGCAGGGGTCAAACCCTGCGGGATTGGGAGAGACTTCATGATTTCACGCCGCGCCGCGCTGGGCCTGATCGGGTCGGGGATTTCGACATTCGCGATCGGCCGCGCTTCGGCTGCCGACTATCCGGCGCGACCGGTGCGCTGGATCGTGGGTTATCCGCCGGGCGGCGCCACCGACATCATTGCGCGGCTGATCGGGCAGCGGCTGTCGGAGAAGCTCGGCCAGCAGTTCGTGATCGAGAACAAGCCGGGCGCCGGCAACAATATCGGCACCGAAGCTGCGATCAATGCCGAGCCGGACGGCTACACCGTGCTGCTGGTCAATCCGGCGAACTACATCAACGCCTCGCTGTACGCCAATCTGAAGTTCAACTTCGTGCGCGACGTCGCGCCGGTTGCTTCCTTCAACCGCGTGCCGAACGTGATGACGGTCAACAAGGACGTGCCGGCGAAGAACGTCGCCGAGTTCATCGAGTATGTGAAGGCCAATCCCGGCAAGGTGAACATGGCCTCTTCCGGCAATGGCACCTCGGTGCACCTCTCCGGCGAGATGTTCATGTCGATGACCGGCTGCAAGATGCAGCACGTGCCATATCGCGGCGCCGCGCCTGCGATCACCGACATGCTCGGCGGCCAGGTGCAGGTGATCTTCGACAACATGCCTTCCATCATCCAGCACATCCGCTCCGGCTCGCTGCGCGCGCTCGGCGTGACGACGACGGAGCGCTCCTCGCAATTGCCTGATGTGCCGGCGATCGCCGAGACCGTGAAGGGCTATGAGGCGAGCGCGCTGTTCGGCATGGGCGCGCCGAAGAACACGCCGAAGGAGCTGATCGCCAGGCTCAACACCGAGATCAACGCCGTTCTCGCCGAACCCGATATGAGGAAGCGCCTGGTCGAGCTCGGCGGCGACTCGCTGATCCAGACGCCGGACGCCTTCGGCAACGACATCAAGGCCGAGACAGACAAGTGGAAGAAGGTGGTCGAGTTCGCCGGCCTCAAGGTCGAGTAGGGCCTTTGTATGTTCAGCTCCGCTGAACCGTGCTGGGCAGGTCTGATCCACGCAGCGATGCCTGTCCTGTGAGGCAATTGCCGGGCCTTGACGCGGAATAAAATGACCTTCAGGAACCTTACCCAAGATGCCGCGCTTTAACTGCGGCATCTGAGGAGGCGGATCATGCGCGCATCACAAATGGCAATGCTTTTCTTGGGAGCGATGACGCTTGCCGGTGCGGCGAGCATCAGGCCTGCTGCCGCCGATCCCTATGATTACCCGTGGTGCGCACAGGGCCCGAGCCTGGGCTATCCCGGTGAATGCGCCTATCAGACCTACGATCAGTGCCTTGCGAGCGTGTCCGGACGCTTTCTTGCTTGCGGAGAAAATCCGCGATTCCTGTTTCGCGAGCAGCTCGAGCCGGAGCAGCCTCGGCCGCATCGTCACCGGCATCGGCACCACCGGCAGTAGCCTCCGCTGGAAGGGCGCTGCTGCCGTCCGCCTGCGATCGTCCCAATCATCCGGCGTCGTGACGCCCCGGCTTTAACGTGATCGTGATGCCGGGCGCTTGACGCCGCGCCGTTTGCGTCTATACTAAACCACATGGTTAAGTATCAAGACGAGACGCTGGACCGTACCTTCGCGGCGCTTTCCGACCCCACCCGCCGCGCGCTGCTGGCGCGGCTCGGCGAGCAGGAAAGCCTGTCGGTGAGCGAACTGGCGCAGCCATTTGCGATGTCGTTGCCGGCGATCATGAAGCATCTCGACGTGCTCACGGATGCCGGCCTGGTCGCGCGCGAGAAGACCGGCCGCACGGTGGCCTGCCGGCTCACCGCGAGGCCAATGGAGCAAGCGATGAACTGGCTCAATCGCTATGCGCAATTCTGGTCCGACAATCTCGACCGCCTTGCCGCTTTTGTGGAGGAAGACCCATGGCAATCGAATCGGCAATTAAATCAGCAACCCAATCCGCAGCCGACGCCGGCCTTGCCGCGCGCCCAAGCCTCACCCTCACGCGGCGCCTCCGCGCCCGGCCGGAAAAAGTCTACGCCGCGTGGACCGAGCCGGAAAACCTAGTGCAGTGGTTCGGCCCGGGCCAGGTCAAGCCCGGCACGACACAGGCCGAGCTCGACGTCCGTGTCGGCGGACGCTACCGGATCAAGTTCACCGGCGCCAACGGCGAATATCACGAGGTCGGCGGCATCTATCGCGAGGTGGTGCCGAACGAGAGACTGGTGTTCAGCTGGGCCTGGCATTCGACGCCGGAGCGCGAGTCCGAGGTGACGGTGTCGATCAAGCCCGACGCCGGCGGCACGTTGCTCACCTTCCATCACGCGCAGTTCGTCGACGAGACCGCGCGCGACAACCACCAGCGCGGCTGGAACGAATTCCTCGGCAATCTCGTACAGTACGTCGACGCCTGAACCGCAAGGGAGCATCTCATGCAACAGCACAAGATCGTTTCACGCGACGAATGGATCGCGGCCCGCAAGGCGCTGATGGCCCGCGAGAAGGAACTCACCCAGGCCCGCGAAGCGCTGAGCCGGCAACGCCGCGAGCTGCCGTGGGTGAAGGTCGACAAGGACTATGTGTTCGACGGACCTGGTGGCAAGGTGACGCTCGGCGATCTCTTCAAGGGCAAGCCGCAGCTCGTGGTGCAACACGTGATGTTCGCGCCGGAGTGGGACGCAGCCTGCAAGAGCTGCTCGTTCTGGGTCGACGGCTTCGACCGCATGGCCCCGCATCTGGCGGCACGGGACACCACGATGATAGCGATTTCGCTTGCGCCGTTGGCCAAGCTCGAGGCGTTCAAGCAGCGGATGGGCTGGACCTTCGACTGGGTGTCGTCGGGCGCCAACGACTTCAACTACGACTACGGTGTGTCGTTCACGCAAGGCCAGATCGATGCCGGGGACGCGAAATACAATTATGGAACGACCCCGCTCTATGGTCCCGAACTGCCCGGCATCAGCGTGTTCTTCCGCGACGAGAAGGGCAGTGTGTTCCACACCTATTCGACCTTCGCGCGCGGCCTCGACATGATGAATGCGGCCTATCACTATCTCGATCTGACGCCGCTCGGCCGCCACGAGGAGGGGTTGCCCTATCCGATGGATTGGGTGCGGCTACGTGACCAGTACCAACCGGCGCCGGTTCAGGCATCCTGCTGTCATAGCTGATGCAGCATGTCATTCCGGGGCACGCGAAGCGTGAACCCGGAATCTCGAGGTTCCGGGTCTGGTCCTTCGGACCATCCCGGAACGACGGCAAGTCGTCGGCGCAAATTGCAACGACAGCAGGAATCTCTCCATGCCTTACGTCGATGGTTTCGTCGTCGCCGTGCCGAAGAAGAAACTCAAGGCCTATGCGCAGCTCTCGAAGATGGCCGGCAAGGTCTGGCGCGAACACGGCGCGCTGGATTATCGCGAATGGGTTGCCGACGACGTCAAGCCGGGCAAGCTGACGTCGTTTCCGCAGAGTGTGAAGCTGAAGGCCGGTGAAACGGTCGTGTTCGCCTGGATCACCTACAAGTCGCGCGCTCAGCGCGACAGGATCAATGCCAAGGTGATGGCCGACCCGCGCCTGGCGTCGTCGATGGATCCGAAGACGGCGCCATTCGACGTCAAGCGGATGATCTATGGCGGCTTTACCAGCCTGGTGAAGGTCTGAGGCGGCACGGTTTCGCCGCAATCCGCGCAGTAACCGGCCATTAAGCATCGCGCGGCAAGCGGCGCGGTGCCGCTTGCGTTTGCTTGGTGATCCCGTATACTTTGCATTGCAAAGTGCGGACGAATCATGCGCGACCTCGACAAGGCGTTGGCCGATATTCTCGCGATCCGCAGCCAGATTGCGGCCGGAACCGCATTCCGCGGCTACGGTCCGGCGACCGTCGCCGCCACCAGCGGTATCGCGCTCGTCACGGCGCTTGTGCAATATCTCTGGCTTGCCGATCCCACCGGTCATCCGATCGCATTCCTTGCGGGCTGGGCGGCCGCCGCGTTGCTGTCCGCGTTGCTGATCTGGATCGAGATGCAGGCGCGCTCGCGGCGGCATCATTCCGGCCTTGCGGACGCGATGGTCCAGCAGGCGATCGAGCAATTCGTTCCCGCTGTTATCGCCGGCGTGCTGCTCGCGATCCTGCAATGGAAATTCGCGCCCGAGACGCTGTGGATGCTGCCCGGCCTGTGGCAGGTGCTGGTCAGCCTCGGCGTGTTTGCCTCGGTTCGCCTGCTGCCGCGCACGATCGCGCTCGGCGGCGCCTGGTATTTCCTGTCGGGCTTCACGGTGCTGCTGATCGCAAGCCAGAGCCACGCCCTGTCGCCCTGGACCATGGGCCTGCCATTCGCGATCGGCCAGTTGCTGCTCGCAGCACTGTTGTATTTCGCTTCCGGAGGCAATGATGTCGAAGACTGACGTGACCACCGCGCCATTCGCCTATGATGGCCTCGACCGCGTCATCCACGAGAAGGCGCGGCTTGGATTATTGACCTCGTTGATGGCGCATCCGAAGGGGCTCGCCTTCGCCGATCTCAAGCAGCTTTGCGGCCTGACCGACGGTAATCTCAGCCGGCATCTGCAGGTGCTGCAGGAGGCCGGCCTCGTCGACGTCATCAAGGGCTATGAAGGCAATCGCCCGCACACCACCTGCCGTTTGACCAAGAGCGGTCGCCGCCGCTTCCTCGATTATCTCGCCGTGCTCGAGCAGCTGGTGCGCGACGCCGCCAAAGCCGCCGGCAAGCACGAAGGTGCGCCCGGACGGCTCGGCGTTCAGACGATTTGATTATGCCATTTTTTACCCGGAGACTTTGTGATGCAAAGTAATGTTGCGCTCAAGCCGATAGCCGCCGCGCGGCTCCATGTCGGTATCATCATGGACGGCAACGGCCGCTGGGCGACACGGCGCGGCCTGTCGCGTCTGCGCGGACATGAGGCGGGCGTCGAGGCGATCCGCCGCATTGTCGAGGCCGCGCCGGACCAGGGCGTCGGCACGCTGACGCTCTACGCGTTCTCGAGCGACAATTGGCGCCGTCCGAAGGCCGAAGTCACGGCGCTGATGGGGCTGCTGCGGTTCTACCTCGCCAACGAGATCGCAGCCCTGGTGCGCAACGGTGTTCGCCTCACCGTGATCGGTCGCCGCGACCGGTTGCCCGACGGCATCGCCGCCGCGATCACGCGCGCCGAGGCCGAGACCGCCGACGGCGCCACGCTGCATCTGCGCATCGCGATCGACTATTCGGCGCGCGACGCCATCCTGAACGCCGCCGCGCGCGCCGCCGGCGCAGGCCCGCTGGACCGCGAGGCTTTTGCCGATCTCATCACCGGCGAGCCCGGCCTGCGCGATGTCGACCTGATCATCCGCACCTCGGGCGAGAAACGGCTGTCGGACTTCCTGCTCTGGGAAGGCGCCTATGCCGAGCTGCATTTCACCGAACGGATGTGGCCCGAATTCGAGGCCGATGATCTCGCCGACGCGCTCGCTTCCTTCCATCGCCGCGAGCGCCGCTTCGGCGGGCTGACTGCGAGCGCACCGGCGGAGGTGCCGACTTTCTAGCGCACAGTTGCGCTTCCAATGGTTCCTAAAGCCCGGCCGGGGGGGTGGGCTCTCCTTACACAAGATGCGGGGACGAACGATCACGCCAACCAAAGCGGGAGCGATCATCCATGCGCATACCTCTCATCAACGTGCCGCATCCGGCGATCGGCAGCCGGATTCCCGACGACCATTTGCCGCCGCTCGGGCTGCTGTCGATCGGAGGTCCCCTGATCGATGACGGACATGAAGTCCGTCTTCTCGATGCCGAGTTCGGGCCGATGCCGCTTGCGGCGATCCTGGCGGAGGCATCGCGGTTTGCGCCGGATGCCGTGTTGTTCGGCCATTCCGGCTCGACCTCGGGCCATCCGGTCATCGCGCAAGTGGCGCAAGCGATCGTCAGGGCTGTGCCTGGGGCGCTGATCGTCTACGGCGGCGTATTCCCGACCTATCACTGGCGCGAGATCCTGCGCGAGGAGCCTTACGTCACCGCGATCGTGCGCGGCGAGGGCGAGGAGACCGCGCGCCGCCTGATGCGGGCGCTGGAATATGGCGGCGACCTCGGCGGCATCGACGGCATCGCATTTCGCGACGATGACGGACCGCGCGCCACGCGGCCCGCGCCTGTCATCCGCGATCTCGATGCCTATCGCGTCGGCTGGGAGTTGATCGATCACGCGCGCTACAGCTACTGGGGTGGACTGCGCGCCGTCGTGGTGCAGTTCTCACGCGGCTGTCCGCATCTGTGCAATTATTGCGGCCAGCGCGGCTTCTGGACGCGATGGCGGCACCGCGATCCCGCGCGGTTCGCCAGGGAGCTGGCACGGCTCCATCGCGAGCACGGCGTCAAGGTGATCAATTTCGCCGACGAGAATCCGACCGTCTCGAAGAAAGCCTGGCGCACGTTCCTCGAGGCCCTGATCGCTGAGAATGTCGATTTGATCCTGGTCGGCTCGACCCGCGCCGACGACATCGTCCGCGATGCCGACATCCTGCATCTCTACAAGAAGGCGGGCTGGCAGCGCTTCCTGCTCGGCATGGAGAACACCGACGAGAAGACGCTGGAGCTGATCCGCAAGGGCGCGACCACCACCATCGATCGCGACGCGATCCGCCTGTTGCGCCAGCACGGCATCCTGTCGATGGCGACCTGGGTGGTCGGCTTCGAGGAGGAGACCGATCGCGATCACTGGCGCGGCCTGCGGCAGTTGCTGTCCTACGATCCCGATCAGATCCAGATGCTCTACGTCACGCCGCATCGCTGGACGCCGTATTTCCGTCTCGCGGCAGAACGGCGCGTCATTCAGACCGATCGCAGGCTCTGGGACTACAAGCATCAGGTGCTGGCGACGCGGCATATGCCGCCATGGCGGGTACTGCTCTGGTTCAAGTTCACCGAGATGGTGCTGCAATGTCGCCCGAAGGCCTTGCTCCGCGTGCTGTTTCATCGCGACGCCGGGCTTCGTCATGCGATGCGCTGGTACACGCAGATGGGACGCCGGGTCTGGCCGCACGAGATTCTCGGCTTCCTGCGCGCCCGCAGATTGAAGCACGGGCCGACGGTGCGGGAATTTTTGGGCGCGCCGCAGGATATGGAAGAGGAATCGATGTCGTCGCAGCGGCCCGAGCGCCGCGTCGGCACATCACACGCAGCGTAAATCGATACCGTCGTGCCGTCTTCTGGATAACTGGCGCTGATGACTGGACGCCTGAGTCATCAGCGCGATAATTTCCAGATCGGCTGCGCAGAACAAAAAGAACCGTGGCGGTCGAGGCTTTGAGTTGAGCATACAGGTTGCGATTCTAAAAATATTGGCCAGTCACGTCAGCGGCAGGGCCACGCTCGATTCACTCAAGCATGACCTCGCTATCCTTGCGTCGAGCGGCGACGATTGGCATACGCGGATCAAGCGTTTGGCGTCGCGGGTTCCCGAACTCGACATCTTTAGCAATCGCTATGTGCTGCGTGACGTCGAAGGCTGGGAGATCACAGCGGCCGGCCGCGAGTTCCTGTGTACGCTGGAGGCCGTCACGCAAGACAATCTGCCGCCTGCGCCATTGGCCGAGTCTGCGATCCGCGAAGAAGGCAAGCTGATCGTGGTCGGTCACCGCTTCAGGAACAAGGCGCGGCCGCAGCGTGACCCGGAGCCGAGTGCATCGGTGCGCCGCCGGCCGTTCCGCGAGCCGCGTTGAACCTCATGGCCCTGCGCGCGACCTAACTTCGGGACGTGGCTCTGGAGGTCGCAAATGACTGCTTTGGCTCAATCGATCGCACGCGTGTTTCCGGCCAATTCGCTTCGGAGCAATATCGCCCGGCATGTCCTGCTGTTCGCCTTTGCGATCCTGTTCGTCGCGGTGCTCAGGGCGAGCTATGGCCTCGATCTCAGCGCGGGTTTCTTCTGATTTTTCCGGCGGCGCGTCACACTGGGTTAACCGGACCGGGATAGCTAGGTGCACGCTTCCTTGCATCTCGAACCCGGGCCGACCCTCCATGGACAAGCCGATGCGCTGCCAATGCGGCAGGACGCGCACCATTGTGCTCGACAAGCATTTTCGGACCGCGCTGGTTTGCCCCAAATGCGATGAGATCGAGCTGGCCCGGCCGGCCGAGCCGGAGGAAGAGGTATTGACCGAGCGATAGCGCGATGGGGTTCGACCTACATCGCGCTCCAGCTCGTTGTTTAAGCATGATCTTCCGGAAAGCCGCTTCGCACTTTTCCGGATCATGCTCGACCGCGGTCGTTTTCGGCGCCGAAACACGCTAGGTTCCGTCTGACGAAACGGACCCAAGCGAAACCCAATGCCGCATCCTTCCAATACACCCGCCGTTACCCTTGCTGACGTAACTCTCGCCGACGTGCGCCGTGCCGCCGACGTGATCCGGGATTCGGTCATGGTTACGGCGTGCAACGAGAGCCGTACGCTGGGCGAGATTTGCGGCTGCCGCCTGTTCCTCAAATTCGAGAACCTGCAGTTCACCTCGACCTTCAAGGAGCGCGGGGCGCTGAACCGGCTGCAGGCGCTTTCCCCCGAGGAGCGCAAGCGCGGGGTGATCGCGATGTCGGCCGGCAATCACGCCCAGGGCGTCGCCTATCACGCCAAGCGGCTCGGTATCCCCGCCACCATCGTGATGCCGGTGGGCACGCCGATGGTGAAGATCGAGAACACCAGGCGGCACGGCGCCGAGGTCATCATCACCGGGCAGACGCTGGAAGAGTGCTTCGCGTTCGTCGGCGCGCATGCCGGAGAGCGCGGCCTGATCCTGGTCCATCCCTATGACGATCCGCTGATCATTGCCGGACAAGGCACGATCGGGCTCGAAATGCTTGAGGCGGTGCCGGAGCTCGATATCCTGGTGGTGCCGATCGGTGGCGGCGGGCTGATCTCGGGCATCGCCACCGCCGCGAAGGCGATCAAGCCGTCGGTGCAGGTGATCGGCGTGCAGGCCCAGCTCTATCCGTCGATGTACAATGCCGTCAAAGGCGCGCAGCTGCCGATGCGGGGCGATACGCTCGCCGAGGGCATCGCCGTCAAGGCGCCGGGGCGGATCACCACCAAAATTGTTCGCGAACTCGTCGACGACATCGTCCTGGTCAGCGAGGATCAGATCGAGCGCGCGGTCGCGACCCTGATCTCGATCGAGAAGACGGTGGTCGAGGGCGCCGGCGCCGCCGGCCTTGCGGCGGTGCTCGCGGCACCCGGGCGCTTTGCTGGCCGCAATGTCGGCCTCGTGCTGACCGGCGGCAATATCGACACCAGGCTGATCGCTTCGGTGCTGACCCGCGAACTGGCGCGCGAGGGACGGCTGACGCAGCTGGCGCTCGACATTGTCGACCGGCCCGGCCAGCTCGCGGCGGTGTCGATCCTGCTGGCGGATGCCGGCGCCAACATCATCGAGGTCTCGCACCAGCGCACCTTCTCCGACCTGCCGGCCAAGGCGACGCTGCTCGAACTCGTGATCGAAACCCGCGACCGCGCGCATCTGGAAGAGGTGCTGACGAGGCTCGGCGCCGAAGGATTTGTCGTGCACGAGAGGTAATCGACGCCGTACCCACCCGCGATCGAAGCATGTAATCCGTCATCCTGAGGAGCGCCAACGGGTCCGCGCGAAGCGCGGCCCGATGACAGGCTCCGCGCGTCTCGAAGGATGCACGGCCACCAGCCGGGCCCGTCGATCCTTCGAGACGGCCGCTTCGCGGCCTCCTCAGGATGACGGGTGGTAGGCCGGCGAGCTACGATTAGTCATCGCCCGCCGCCAGCTCGGCGAGCTTCGTGATCGTGTTGATATTCCGCGCGGTGCCGTTGGCTGCGGCGGGGATCTTCAGCTTCGAGCGGCCCATGCCGCTGCCATAGGCGACATAGATCTCGCGCTTGCCGAGCCGCATCTGCTCGTCCTGCTGGCCCTTGACGTCCTTCAAGGCATCCTTGGGCGGCGGCTCGTCGAGGAAGATCGCGACCGTCGTGTTCGGCGGCGCTTTCGGAAACGGATTGGCCTTCAGCACCGCGGCGATCTCGTCCGCGCTCCGCACCGCGACGCCCACCGGCTTGCCGGCATAGGCGTGCAGCCGCTGCTCCAGCGCGGCCTTGACCTTGGGCGCGCCGAGCTTCGAGGAGAACACGACATTGCCGCTGGCGATATAGGTCTGCACGTCGGCAAATCCCGCATCGACGCACATCGCCTTCAACTCGGTCATCGGCAGCTTGCCGGTGCCGCCGACATTGACCGCGCGCAACAAGGCGACGTAACGCGGCATCACGACCTCACGTCAGCAGCAGCGCCATGCCCGGATCGCCCTTCTGCATCGCGCGCTGATAGGCCGGGCGCGCCGCGATGCGGCCGAGATAATTCCTGATGTTGGGGCGGTGGCCGAGATCGTAGGGCAGGAAATAGCGCATCGTCGTCAGCGAGAAGCCGATCATGATATCGGCCGTCGTGAACACCTCGCCCGCAAGATATGTCGCGTCGCGCACCCGTGCCTCGATCAGATCGAATGAGCGGTCGACCCGCGCCCGGGTCGCAGCCAGCACCGGATTGTCGGCGGCGAGGTTGAGCCGATTCAGGATCATGCTGCGGCCCATCTGCGCCTGCAGCGTGCCGTTGGCGAAGTGAAACCAGTACAGGAACTGCGCGAAGTCGGGATGGTCCGATGTCGGCGTCAGCCGTCCATTGCCATATTTGGCGACGATGTATTCGACGACCGCGCCGGATTCGGCCAGCACCAGCGCGCCGTCGGTGATGACGGGCGCGGCGCCGATCGGGTGCAGCGCCTTGTAGTCGGCCGGCGCGAGCATCGTGACCGGATCGCGCGTGGTGCACTTCAGCTCGTACGGGATCGCAAGCTCCTCACACAGCCAGACGATCCGCTCCGATTGCGACTTGCCGAGATGGTGAACGGTGAGCATGCGTGCTCCTTAGCTAAGCGTCCTCTTTCTTCTTCGCAGGCTTCTTGGCCGGCGGCGGCTCTTCCATCGCCTTCTTCATGGCGCGGGCATAGGCGTCGGCGGCGTTCTCCGCCGAATTCTGCAATCGCTTGGCGGTCGCGGTCGCGTTCAGGATCGTGCTCTTTGCCAGGAAGCGGAAGCGCGCCTTGGTCTCCTTGTCCTTGGCCTTGGCGGCGCGCGCGACCCAGACGGCCTGGCGCTTCTTGGCAGCCGCCATCACGGCCTTGGTCTGCGCTCTTGCGGTTTGCCGGATGACGGCGTCGAGGTCGGCTTCGGCCATTCAGATACACTCATTGACTGGACGTACGCCGGGTGGGCGCACGGTGGGAGGAGGGGGAACTACCACTAGCGTAACCCGCGCCGTTTGAACATGCGATCCTTGGCGTTGCCCCCGAGGCCGCGGCCCGGCGGATGGTTGCGCGCTCTCTATCCAGGCAAGGCGTATGGCTTCGACTTTGCGGACAACGGTCCAATGACCGCCGATGCAGTTAACCGTGTCGCCGGTTTCTGCCAGGTTCGTCTGAACGCGGCCTGAGTCTCAGTCCGCGGACGGACCCGGCGGCACCTTGGCGCCGGCGAGCAGTCCGGCCAATTCAACCTGTCGGCCGAGCCCGGTCTTCGCCAGCACGGCCTTGAGCTGGTTGCGCACCGTTTCGCGGGAGATGCCGAATGCGCCGGCGATGGCCTCGACGGTGCGTCCCTCGCCGATGCCGCGCGCGACGCGGGCCTCGGCCGGCGTCAGGTCGAACAGGCCTTGCAGCACTTCCGCGGTAGGCACTTCTGCCGGCACCACCGGCGTCACGATCACGATCGCCAGCGCGCGATCGAACAGGTCGCGCGCTGCGCCCTGGATCGGGACCAGATGCACGATCAGCGGCGGGCGATCGTCCTGTGCCGCGATCGGGACCGAGCGGACCTCGGCGCTGATGAGACCCTGATCGAGTGCCGCCACTGCCTGTGCGAACAGCGCGTCGGCGGCGGCTGCCGCCAGCGTCAGGCGATCGGTGCGATCCTGCATCACATCGGGCACCAGGCGGTCGAACAGCGGGTTGGCCGCCATCAGACGGCCGCCGCGCCGCAGCACCGCCGCGGGCAGTCCGAGCATCGCCAGCGACTCGGTTGCCGCCCGGGCGCGCTCCATCCCGAGCCGCGCCGACAGCAGCGCCGCCCGCGCCAGATGCGGGCGCAGCGCGTCGAGCTGCTCGATCGCTTCCCTCTCGATCGGTCCGTGCCGGTATTCGCGCTCGACGCTGTAGATCAGTACGTCGCCGCTCGGCACCGGGATCGCGGTGCCGGCACCCCATCCGAGCCCGCGCGGGCGGAAGAACTCGCGGATCTGGAAATCCTGCTGCACGTCCTCGGGGGTGTCGAACACGTCGATGTCGCGCAGGAAGCCGGCATGGTTGGCCGCCAGCAGGCGCGGCAACCGCCCGTTGCGCTCGTGCCAGCCGCCCTCGACATAGGCAACCGTGTCGTCGTGCATGTCGGGGGATGCGACCCAGCGGACGTCGTGCGGGGCCGCCGTCAGCAGCACGATACCGCGGGCCCGCGCGATCCCGCCGACCTGATGCAGCACGTTCGGCCACAGCTCGGGGACGACCGCGGCCTCGTAGGCCAGGTCAATCAGATGCTCGTGCAGGTCGTTCGCCATCGGTCATTCCAGGAAATATTGCTGCCCAACAGATTAACCCCTCGACCGCGTAAGTATTGCGTAGAGCAATTCAGCCCAAGCCACGAGTCCGGGCTTTCCCGGTGCGCGTCAGCGCGCATCAAGGGGAATTGCGGCGTTTCGCCGGGCTCGTTCGGGATTTTCGCGCGGGCGCGGAGGGCCGTGCTCGTTTGGCTGCGACCCGGCGCGCGGCGGCCAGCGCGGCCTGCGCCCAGACGACGAGTTCGTCGGGCTCGTCAAACAGCCGTTCCGGCACCCGCCAGAAGGCGAGATCGATGGTCGCGCCCTGCTTGGCGTAGTTGAGCGGCGGGCTCGCCGCCGCCTCCTTGAAGGTCTCGCGGTTCTGATCGTCGACCCGCACGTAGAGTGTATTGTCGGTGACCATCCCGAGCATCACGCCGTCGCAGAACACGCCGGTTTTGCCGAACATGCGCCGCAGCGTGATGCGGCCGAGCGGCGCGAGTTGCTCGCGCAGGAATTCGGCAAAGGCAGGACTGGCAACCATTCCCGGTCTCGCAGGGCAATCAGGCCCGCGGAATGATGACTGGAACCTCAGCGTCCGACAACTGCCGTGACGCGATCCGGAGTCTGGGAAGGATATTACCTGGATGCTTGGGAGCGGGTGGATTGGTCGAATGGCGAGGCGTGCAGGAGCTCTCGGCCAGAGCTGTTGGGAGGACACCTCGGTGCCCTCCCGACATCGGCACTTGGTTGCAGCCGCAGCCGTGCGAGCGGCCGCCGCCTTGACGGTCAAGACCTGACGATCATCGCCGCGTGTGGCGAAATTGAACCTGCGAGACAGTCAGACATATTTCCGAAGCGTCTCGAAACGTATCCGGCATGAATTGCTGCGGCGCGAGGCTCGCCAGCGTCACACGTTTGCAACGCTGTGCGCGATCCTTCGACCATGAACATCCTTTAATTTGTATCCGCGCGACTTGTCGCGCCTGCTAAGCGGCGACATGCAGTCGAGCCTTCGCCGGCTCGGGGGAGGGCCGATGATCAGCCGCAGGGCGCTTTCCGGATTGTTGATGACGCTGGTCGGACCCTCGTCGGTCACCGGCAACACGCTGACGCTGAGTCATTGCCAGGGATCGTGCGCGAATGTCGATCTGCCGGCGCTGGGCTACGATACGTTCTGCCGGTCGTTCTTCGACATCGCGACCAGAGGAAAGCTGCGCGCAGTCGCCACCGGCCCGGACATTCGAAGGGAGATGCATTCGTTGTTCCGTGCGCGCCGGCTGTATCGGCCATCGCGCGACGAGATCCGGATTCTCTGGCGCGGCACGGCGGATGGATTCTCGGTCGTGAAGGTCGAGTTCGATCTGGAATGCGGCGTGCCGGTGCGTGGATGTCTCGGGATTCCCGACAGCGCGTTCAAGGGATTGATCCTGCTCGGCCATGGCATGGCGAGCACGCCGGAGCGGTGCTTCGATGATGCCGACAGGGACTATATGAACGCGCTCGGCAAGCAGCTTTGCCAGGACGGCTATGTCGTCTGGTGTCCCTACATCGTCCAGATCGGAAATCAGGAAAGCCAGAACAACATCGCCGCGATGCTGGCATCCCATGGCGTCTCCGCGCACAACGTGTCGTGCGCATCGATCGACGCCGGCGAGACCGTCTGCCGGAAGCTGACCGGCGCGTCCGGTCTGAATGTCGGCGTCTATGGGGTGTCCTCGGGCGCCTTCCTCGCGCTGCACCTGGAAGCCGCGACGGGGCGGATGCGGCCGACCATCGCCTCCGGATATATGCGTGACGAGAAGAAGTTTCTGATGTCGTCCGCCATCAGCAAGAACCTCGGCATTGAACTTGCGGCCTACATTCATTTCGCCAACAGCCGCGCCAAATACACCGGTGCAGAGCTGGCGTATCTGCTCCGTCCGTGTCCGCTGTTCGTCGAGATCGGCAACCGTGATGCTGCAAACGCGATCGAGCTCGGGCGGGACGAGAAGTTCGCGGAGATGCGATCCGTCTATGCATCATCGGCTCATCCGGATCTGATCGACATGGATGTCTTCGACGGCGTGCACGAGGCCAGCGGCAAGCGCGCAAGGCCATGGCTGTACGGCCATCTGGCGTCGCCCGCCTATCAAGAGACGTCGCGCTTGAAGAACGCCATCGCGTTGTGAGCGGCACGGGCCGTTGCGTCCGCTTTCAAGACGCCGTCATACAGGCGCCACGTCTGACTTCGACCATACATAGCTCGAAGCGCCTGTTGCCGGGATCAGCGAAGCAGGCGATCGGGTTACAGGATTGTCGGATTGGTCGCGTTGTGATCTCCTGTCATGCATCTTGCCCATCCTGACCCTCCCGGTCTGAGGGAACTCGACGTCATATCCGTCTCGTAGAGCTTGTTGGTAGCCGAAGGGTTGGACAGCATGAGTGGTACGGAACGAATGCTCGGTGGATTGGCAGGGCTTCTGGTATCGGCGGGATTGGCGGCACTCGGGATGTCGGCGGCCCATGCTCAGGCGGGGCCGCCCGGACCTCCTGCCGTGGGCGTGTTCGAGGCGGTGAAGCGGCCGGTCACCGAGACCAGTGAATTCCTGGGACGCATCGAGGCCCCCAACCGTGTCAACGTGGTGGCGCGCGTCACGGCGTTTCTTGAGAAGCGGAACTTCGTCGAGGGCGCCGAGGTCAAGGCCGGCGACCTCTTGTATCAACTCGAGCGCGGTCCGTTCGAGGCCGACCTGGCATCGAAGAAGGCGCAAGTCGCCCAGTTGCAGGCGACGCTGGTCAACGCCAAGCTGACCACCGATCGGGCCAAGGCCTTGATGGGCGGACCGGCCGGCCAGCAATCGAACGTCGACGCGGCGGTCGCCAACCAGCAGAGCCTCGAGGCGCAGGTGCAGGCCGCGCAGGCGCAGGTCGACTTGTCCCAGATCAATCTCGACTACACTGTGATCCGCTCGCCGATCGACGGCCGGATCGGACGCACCGCCGTCACCGAGGGCAATGTCGTGACGCCGAGCTCGGGAACCCTGACGACCATCGTCAGCCAGGACCCGATGTATGTCACGTTCCCCGTACCGGTGCGCGAGGCGCTCGATCTGCGCGAACGCTATGCGACGCGCGGTGGCTTCAAGGCCGTCGTGATCCGGGTGCGCCTGACGGATGGCCGGCTCTACGATCAGGTCGGCGAGCTGAACTTCGTCAACAACACGATCACTCAGAACACCGACACCATCTCGTTGCGCGGTACTATCCCCAACCCGTCGACGTACACATCGGTCGCAGCCGGCGGTGCGGTCCGCGAACTGACCGACAATGAGTTCGTGACCGTGCTGCTGGAGGGCGTGCAGCCGGTCGAGGTGTTGGCGATCCCGCGCTCGGCGGTGCTGTCGGACCAGCAGGGCGAATATGTCTATGTCGTCGGCGCGGACAACAAGGCCGAGCAAAAGAGGATCCAGCTGGGGCAATCGACATCGACGATCGCCGCGGTGACGAGCGGCATCGCGCTTGGCGACAAGGTCGTGGTCGAGGGATTGCAGAAAGTCAGGCCGGGCGAGGTGGTTGCGCCAGGACCCGCCAGCGCGCTGATCCAGTCCAGCATGAAGGTTTCTGCAGACGGCAGCGCTGGCAGCACGCCGAAAGCAACGGGCAACAACCCATGATTTCCGCTGTCTTCGTCGATCGTCCGCGGCTTGCGATCGTCATCGCGTTCGTGATCACGATCGCGGGCGCGCTGGCGCTGATGCAAATCCCGGTCGCCCAGTTTCCTGACATCGTGCCGCCGCAAGTCACGGTCTCGGCCGTATTCCCCGGCGCTTCAGCCGAAGTCGTCGAATCGAGCGTCGCCCAGCCGCTGGAAGCGCAGGTCGTCGGCGTCGACAAGATGCTCTACATGAAGTCGACCAGCGGCAATGACGGCAGCTATACGCTGACGGTCTCGTTCGCGCTCGGCACCGACCCCGATATCAACACCGTCAACGTCAACAACCGGGTGCAGAGCGCGCTCGCGCAATTGCCGACCGAGGTGCAGGCGCAGGGCCTGACCGTGCAGAAGAAATCCTCGGCCGTGCTGCAGTTCATCGTGCTCTACAGCAAGAGCGGCGAGCAGGATCCGCTGTTCATTACCAACTACGCGATCATCAACGTTCTGGATGCGATCTCGCGCACGCCCGGCGTCGGACAGGCCTCGCTGTTCGCCAAGCTGAACTATTCGATGCGGATCTGGTTCGACACCCAGCGCCTGACCAGCCTCAATTTGGCGCCGTCGGACGTGATCGCCGCGATCCGCGCCCAAAGCGTGCAGGCGCCGGTCGGCCGCATCGGCGCGCGCCCGATCAGCGACGACCAGCAGTTCCAGTTCAACGTGCAGACCCAGGGCCGCCTGACGACATCCAAGCAGTTCGGCGACATCGTGCTGCGGGCCAATCCCGACGGCTCGGTGCTGCGGATCAGGGACGTCGCAACCGTCGAGATCGGCGCGCAGAACTCGGACTCGGAGTCGCGGATCGACGGCAATCCCGGCGTACCGATGGGCATCTATCTTGCGCCCGGCGCCAACGCCGTGACCACGGCCAAGGCCGTGCAGGCCACGCTTGCGAAGTTGTCGGAGCGGTTCCCGCCGGGGCTGACCTACCTCGTGCAGTACGACTCCACGACCTTCGTCTCCGATACGATCAAGGAAGTGATGAAGACGCTCGGCGAGGCCTTCGTGCTCGTCGTGATCGTGGTGTTCCTGTTCCTCGGCAATCTGCGCGCCACGGTGATCCCGGCGGTCGCGGTTCCGGTCAGCCTGATCGGCGCCTTCGCGGTGCTGCTGGCACTCGGCTATTCCGCCAACACGGTTTCGCTGCTGGCGATGGTGCTTGCGATCGGCATCGTGGTCGACGACGCCATCGTCGTGGTCGAGAACGTCGAGCGCGTCATGGAGGAGGAGCCGGAGCTGTCGCCGGCGGATGCCACCAAGAAGGCGATGGAGCAGATCACGGCGCCGATCATCGCGATCTCGCTGGTGCTGCTCTCGGTGTTCGTGCCGATCGCGTTCATTCCCGGCATCTCAGGCACGCTGTTCCGCCAGTTCGCGGTGACGATCAGCGCCGCGATGGTGATCTCGGCGCTGAACGCGCTGACATTGTCGCCGGCGTTGTGCGCCGTGTTCCTGCGTCACGGCGGGCCGCGCCGCGGCATCATGGGACGGGTGCTCGACGGTATCGACTGGGTCCGCGACGGCTATGCCGGCATCGTGCAGCGGCTGGTCCGCGTGGCGGTGTTGTCACTGGTTGCGGTGCTGGTGTTTGCCGGCGCAGTGTTCGGCGTGTCGAAGATCACGCCGACCGGCTTCTTGCCCGAGGAAGACCAGGGCGCGTTCTTCATCGCGGTGCAGCTGCCTGACGGCGCTTCGGTGGCGCGCACCAGCGAGGTCACCAAGCAGGTTGAAGCGATCCTGAAGAAGAACCCGGCGGTCGACCACGTGCTGTCGATCATCGGCTTCTCGCTGCTCGACGGCGCCAGCGAGCCCAATTCGACATTCATGGTGGCGCGCATGAAGGCGTTCGCCGACCGCAAGGCCGTCACCGACTCGGTGCAGGCCGCGATCCGGCAGACCTTCATCGCGGGATCGCAGATCCGTTCAGCCTCGGTGCTGCCGTTCAACCTGCCGCCGATCATCGGGCTCTCGACCTCCGGCGGCTTCGAATATCAGCTCGAGGCGCTGGAGGGGCAGGATCCGGCATCGCTCAGCAGCGTGATGGGCGGGTTGATCGGCGCTGCGAACCGCAATCCAAATCTGGCCCGCGTGTTCTCGACCTTCACCGCGACCAACCCGTCGGTCTTTCTCGATATCGACCGCACCAAGGCGCAGGCGCTCGGCCTCAACATGGCCGACGTGTTCACCGCGCTGCAGGCCACGCTCGGCGGCATCTATGTCAACAATTTCAACCTGTTTGGCCGCACCTGGCAGGTCAACGTGCAGGGCGATGCGGCCAACCGGCGCGACATCCCCGACATCTGGCAGATCTATGTGCGCAACACCGGCGGCGAGATGGTGCCGATCCGCTCGATCGCAAGCCTGCGCATCGTGACCGGCCCGCAGGTGATCACGCGCTACAACAATTATCGCTCGGTAACGGTGAACGGCAGCCCGGCGGCGGGCGTGTCCTCGGGCACCGCGATCGCGACGATGGCCGACCTGTCCAAGACGACGCTGCCTTCCGGCTATTCCTATGAATGGACCGGCACCGCCTATCAGGAGCAGGCGGCATCCGGCCAGACCGGCATCATCCTCGCGCTCGCGGTGCTGTTTGCCTATCTGTTCCTGGTGGCGCTGTATGAGAGCTGGACGATCCCGATTCCCGTGCTGCTATCGGTCACGGTCGGCGTGCTGGGCTCCTATCTCGGCATCAAGCTCGCAGGTCTCAACCTCGATCTGTACGGCCAGATCGGCCTCGTGGTGCTGATCGCGCTCGCCGCCAAGAACGGCATCCTGATCGTCGAATTCGCCAAGGAGCAGCGCGAGGCCGGCCGGCCGATCGCGGAGGCCGCGACAATGGGCGCGCAGATGCGTTTCCGTGCCGTCATGATGACCTCGATCGCCTTCATCCTCGGCCTGGTGCCGCTGGTGGTCGCGACCGGAGCCGCGGAAATCAGCCGCCGTGCGGTCGGCACCGCGGTGTTCGGCGGCATGCTGGCCGCCAGCTCGATCGGCATCTTCCTGGTGCCGATGCTGTTCGTCACCTTCCAGGGCTGGCGCGAGGGTGTGAAGAGCCGCTTCGGTCGTCGCGGCAAGACGGAACAGCCGACGTCGCATTAGCGCATGATCCGGAAGGATCATGCGTGAACAACGAGCTAATCTGCGATGACGATCCAGCGTAACCCCATCGGGCATTAGCGGCGCGGGTCAGGCGGGGCTATACTGCCCGCTTGATCGATGGAGTTCCGGATTGAGCGTTGCCTTTACCAAGGAAGAAAGTGCCGAGACCGCGTCCGAAACGCTGTTGCCGGACCGCCCCATATCGCCGCATCCCAATCTGGTGACCGAGGCAGGACGGAAAGCACTGGAGCGCCAGCTCCTGGAGGCGCGCGAGGCCTACAAGGCCGCGCAGCAGCTGGATGACGTCAACGAACGGCGACGGCAGTCGGCGGTGCCGTTGCGCGACACACGCTATCTCACGGAAAGGCTCCGCACCGCGCAGGTCGTCCCCGACCCCGCCTCGACCGAAACCGTTGCCTTCGGCAGCACCGTGACGTTCAGCCGCGCCGATGGCCGCGTGCAGACCTACCGTATCGTCGGCGAGGACGAAGCCGATCCCAAGGCCGGCTCGATCTCGTTTGTGTCGCCGGTGGCGAGATCGTTAATGGGGAAAGCCGTGGGCGACGTCGCAGGCTCGGGCGCCCAGGAGCTGGAGATCGTCGCGATCGCCTAGAGCATTTTCGGTTCTGATCGAATCAGAACCGAAGCTCTCAAGTCTTGTCTTGACGCGTTTTCTTTACGCGAACCGGTGTCCATTTCGCTCGACGACGCGCTAGCGCAACCAACGAACTCAAGCGCGATGATGATTCAACTCAATCTTGTCGCGCGGTCGTTGCAGACGGTGATCGTTAGTCGGTCGAGATGAAGCGCAGTGTGCCTGCGCGACGCGTCGGCCTGCCGGTGTCGTTGGTATGATTTACGCCGTCCATCACAGGTACTTCCGGGAAATCGAACGGGCTTACCCCGTCGAGGCAAGCTACGTTGACGGCATAGAGACTCTGGTCGGATCGCCGTTGATGATGCGTGTATATTCCGCAGCGAGAGCAGAAGAAGTGCTGCGCTGATCCGGTATGGAAGCGGTAGGTCGTCAACACGTCCTCACCTTGCAGGAACTTGATCCCGCCCATTTCTGCCATGGCAACGACGGCGCCGCGCATTCGGCAATAGGAACAGGTGCAGCGGCGAATCGAATTGAAGTCGTCGCTGAGCATCACCTCGAAACGCACCGCGCCACAGTGGCACTGGCCCGCTCGTACCTTCATGTCGTCCACCATGCTGCCCGTGTCTCCCGTTCAGAGTGAACGTATCTCTCGGTTGCGAGCCGGACAATCTTCAAGAACTCGCCCATGGTGTGAGAAAAACTAACGTAGAGCGGATCGCTGCTCCAATCACGCCGCCGGCAGGGCAAGCCGCTCGATCGTCTGAATATGCCGCGCGAGCAGGCTGCAGGCCTGCTCGATGTTGCGCGCGCGCAGCGCCTGTAGGATCACGCGATGATCCTGGCTCGGCCGCGGTCGCCAGCCGGCGTTGCGCGCCATCGCAAACACCAACCGTGAATTTGCGAGCTGCAATCCGTCGAGGCTGGCGAGCAGCCGCGGCATCGCGCAAGGCGCCACCAGCGCGTAATGAAAGGCGCGATTGGCCAGTTCGAATTCCTGAACCGTCTCGGCATTGTCGCCTTCGATCAGCGCGACCTCGATCCGTGCCAGATGGGCGGATGTGTACCTGGGAGCGGCATTGCGCAACGCCACCACCTCGAGCGCGGCGCGCATCTCGGCGATCTCCTTCACCGACTTGGTGTCGAGCGGAGCAACCCGCACCCCACGACGGGGCACCGCAACGACGAGATGTTGCGCCTCCAATTGCCTGAAGGCCTCGCGCACCGGGACATGGCTGGAATGGAATTCCCGCGCGACATGGTCCTGCCGGAGCGGCGCATCCGGCGGCAATGCGCCGCCGATGATCCGTTCGCCGATCGCCTCGGCAATGCGCCCGGCGGTCGTCATGTTCTCGCCTTCGCTGCTCATAGATTATCTATCGCAAAAAGGAGTGCGCTCTTGTTTGGCCTCGGCTAGCATCATTCTAAGTCCAATATCATAGATAATATACAGAATTATCTATGATCTGCACAAGCAAGAAGGCAAGCCCGATGGTTGATGTCGTTGAGATCGAACGGACCGAAAGCCACAACAGCGCACCGCTGCGCAAGAACTGGGAGCGTGCCGAGGCCGAGGCGCTCTATAACCTGCCGTTCGCGGACCTGATGTTTCAGGCGCAAGGCATCCACCGCGCCAATTTCAATCCGAACCACGTCGAAACCGCGAGCCTGCTCAGCATCAAGACCGGCGGCTGTCCGGAAGACTGCGGCTACTGCTCGCAAAGCGCCCATTACGACACCGGCCTGAAGGCCACCCGCCTGATGCCGCGGGACGAGGTTGTTGCGGTCGCGCAGCGCGCCAAGGATGCCGGCGCAACCCGCTTCTGCATGGCCGCCGCCTGGCGCAGCCCCAAGGACCGCGATCTCGATCAGGTCTGCGACATGGTCAGTGCGGTCAAGGGTCTCGGCATGGAAACCTGCGTCACGCTCGGCATGCTGACGCCTGACCAGGCCGGACGCCTCTCCGATGCCGGACTCGATTTCTACAACCACAACGTCGATACCTCGCCGGAGTATTACGACAAGATCATCACCACCCGCACCTTGCAGGACCGCGTCGATACGCTTGCGCATGTGCGCGACGCCGGCATCAAGGTCTGCTGCGGCGGCATTATCGGCATGGGTGAACAGGTCGAAGACCGGCTCGGCATGCTGATGCTGCTCGCCAATCTCCCCAGCCATCCGGAGAGTGTGCCGATCAATCTGTGGAACGAGGTGAAGGGCGTGCCGGTCAACGACACCGCCGAGCGGCCCGATCCGATCGCGCTGGTGCGGCTGGTTGCCACGGCACGGATCATGATGCCGAACAGCGTGGTGCGGCTGTCGGCCGGACGGCAATACATGACCGATGAGCTGCAGGCGATGTGCTTCCTCGCCGGCGCCAATTCGATCTTCATCGGCGACGTGCTGCTGACCACCAAGAACCCGCAGCGGGATCGCGATGCCGATCTGCTGGATCGGCTCGGCATCACATCCCGTCTCGCCTGACCGTAATCTCCGGCACGCGCGTGGCGTCGTTCGGCACGCGACCAACCACCATCCTGAGAGTGAATCATGAGCGCAATCCAGGCGGCCAAGGCCGCTGATTACGCCGCGGCCTTGCACGCCCTGAGCAAGGACGATCGGTTGCGCGGTCTCAAGCCGCGCGCGGGCATCGATTTCGTATCGAACGACTATCTGGCGCTCGCGAGCGCGCCGCGCATCAAGCGGGCCGTTTCGGCCGCGATCGAGGCCGGCACGCCGATCGGCGCCGGCGGGTCGCGGCTGTTGCGCGGCAATTGCGAGGAGCACGAGAGGCTGGAAGCCGAGGCCGCCGCGTTCTTCCGCGCCGAGACCGCGCTGTTCTTCGGCGGCGGCTATGTCGCCAACTTCGCCGTGCTGACGACGCTGCCGCAGCGCGGCGATCTGCTCGTGCTCGATGCGCTGGTGCACGCCAGCATCCACGAAGGCGCGCGGGCCGGCCGCGCCGAGTTCCGGTTCAGCGCGCACAATGACCCTGGGTCGGTCGAGGGCACTATCCGCGGCTGGCGCGCCGAGGGCGGAATGGGCCGGGTCTGGATCGTGGTCGAGAGCGTCTACAGCATGGACGGCGACGTTGCGCCGCTCGACGACCTCATAGCCCTCGTCGAACGGCACGACGCGTTCCTGATGGTGGACGAAGCGCACGGCACCGGCGTCTACGGCGAACAGGGGCGCGGGCTGACGGCGCCCTATGAAGGGCGCGAGAATCTCGTGATCGTTCATACCTGCGGCAAGGCGCTGGGCGCCGCAGGCGCGCTGGTCACGGCGTCCACCGTGCTGCGCGACTTCATGGTCAATCGGTCCCGCCCGTTCATCTTCGCCACCGCGCCGTCGCCGCTCGTGGCCGTCGCCGTGCGTGAGGCGCTGCTGATCCTGCAGCAGGAGCCCGAGCGCCAGCAGCGCCTTGCTGAACTGGTTGCGTTCACCCATCGCGAGCTCGATCTGCGCGGCTGGCGCAGTCCGTCGCGTTCGCAGATCGTGCCCTATATCGTCGGCGACAATGCGCGCGCGATGCGGCTTGCCTCTGCGCTGCAGGCGCGCGGCTTCGACGTCAGAGGCATCAGACCGCCGACCGTGCCGGCGGGCACCGCGCGGCTGCGCATTGCGCTGACCCTTAATGTCGACGAGGACGACGTGCGTGCACTGCTCGATGCGCTCGTCGCGGAGACGCAGGGTTGGTCGCAATGACCAGCCGCATCGTGGTGACCGGCACCGATACCGGGATCGGAAAGACGATCTTCTCCGCCGGCCTCGCGGGTTTCCTCGGTGCGAGCTACTGGAAGCCAGTTCAGTCCGGTCTTGAGGAAGAGACCGATGCGCAACTGGTGGCGCGGCTTGCGGGTGTTGCGGCCGATCGCATCGTGCCGGAGCGCTATCGCCTTCGGACGCCGGCGTCGCCGCATCAATCTGCGGGGATCGACGGCGTGCGCATCGAGCCTGACGCGCTCGACGTGCCCGATATCGCCGGCCGGCCGCTGGTGATCGAGGGCGCCGGCGGGCTGATGGTGCCGCTGAACGGCGACACGCTCTTTATCGACATGTTCGCGCGATGGCGGCTTCCGGTGGTGCTCTGCGCCCGCACCGCGCTCGGCACCATCAATCATTCGCTGTTGTCGGTCGAGGCGCTGCGCAAGCGCAACATCGACATTCTCGGGATCGCCTTCATCGGTGAAAGCAATCCCGAGAGCGAGCGTGCCATCTGCGAAATCGGGCAGGTCCGCCGGCTGGGCCGGTTGCCCTGGCTGCCTCGGCTCGCCGCAGACACGCTGCAAACGGCTTTCAACGCCTCGTTCCGGCGCGACGATTTCAACCCATGACATCAACTCGGAAATCGTCGATCTGGCACCCCTTCACCCAGCACGCGCTGCACGACCGGATGACCAGGATCGTGCGCGGGGAGGGCGCCTATCTCTACACCGCGGATGATCGCCGCATCATCGATGCGATCTCATCCTGGTGGGTCGTGACCCACGGCCATTGCCACCCGCATATCGTGCGCGCGATCCAGAACCAGGCGGAACAGCTCAACCAGATCATCTTTGCCGGCCATACCCATGATCCGGCCGAAGAGGTTGCCGCGCAGCTGCTGACGCTTGCGCCGCGCGGCCTGGAGTATGTGTTCTTCTCCGACTCCGGCTCGACCAGCGTGGAAGTGGCGCTGAAGATGGCGCTCGGCTACTGGCACAATATCGGCGTGCCGCGCACGCGGATCATCGTGATGCAGCACTCCTACCACGGCGACACCGTGGGGACGATGTCGGTCGGCGCACGCGGCGTCTTCAACAAGGCCTACGAGCCGCTGCTGTTCGACGTCGAATCGATCCCGTTTCCGGCTGCAGGTTGCGAGCAGGCGACACTCGATGCGCTCGAAACTGCATGCAAGACGGAAACCGCGGCTGCCTTCATCGTCGAGCCGCTGATCCTCGGCGCGGGCGGGATGCTGATGTATCCGCCCTCGGTGCTGAAGGAGATGAACCGGATCTGCGAAGCCCATGATGTGCTGTTCATTGCCGATGAGGTGATGACTGGCTGGGGCCGCACCGGCACATTGTTCGCGTGCGAGCAGGCCGAGGTCACGCCGGACATCGCCTGCTATTCGAAGGGTCTCACCGGCGGATCGCTGCCGCTCGCGGTGACGCTCTGCCGTGCTGAGATCTACGACGCGCATTATTCCAGCGATCGTTCGCGGATGTTCTTCCACTCCAGTTCTTATACGGCAAACCCGGTCGCCTGCGCTGCGGCAAGGGCAAACCTCGAGCTCTGGCAACATGGCGCGGGCGAGCGCGCCACATCGCTCCCCGCGATGCAGGAGTGTCTGATCGCACCATTCCGCGCCGACGCCCGCTTCGAGAACGTCCGCCGCACCGGCACCATCACCGCGCTTGACCTGAAGGCAAGCGATGCCGGTTATCTCGCCGGCATAGGTCCCAGACTTCAGGCCTTCTTCGCGCGTCGAAACCTGCTGCTGCGGCCGCTCGGCAACACGATCTACGTCATGCCGCCTTACTGTGTGACGGAGGCGGACCTCAAGGAAATCTACGCCGCGATCGGGGATGCGGCCGACGAACTGGTCTGACGTCGCGCCTCGCGTGCCTCTGTGCAGCGATGGGTTTGATACGAAATCGGCGTGCCCTTGCAGGCACGCCGATGAACTGGATCGTCAGTGCTTGTGTGGCGCCGGATGCGGCCTCGCAGCAGGATGCGGTCGTGGCGCAGGATGGGGCCGAGGTGCCGGCCGTGACACATGCGGCGGTGGCGCACGCCGGGGCGGCGGCGGAGGACGGTGCACGGCCGGCCGCGCGACGTGCGGCGCCGGCGGATGCACGACCGCACGTGGCGGCGGTGGTGCATGCTGTGCGAATTGCGGCCTCGGAGCATGCACCGCCGGCGCGGCGACATGCGGCGCCGGTGCAGGATGTTGGCCGGCGCCGGGCAGAGCATGCCCTGTCGGCGGCGCGTGGGCTGCTACCGGCAGAGCGTGTCCCGCAGGCAGGGCATGTCCTGCTGGCGGTGTGTGTACTGGCGGCAGCGCGCTTCCGTTCGGTAGAGCATGTGCCGCCGGCAAAGCGCTTCCTGTCGGCAATGCGTGTCCTGGCGGCAGGGCGTTTCCCGTCGGCAGAGCGTGGCCGGTCGCGGGCTGCGCATGCCGGGGCGGCGGCGCCGCGATTGGCTTGCCTGGATGCGCGGCGATCACGCCGGCGCCGCTGAACCGTGCCGCGTGCGCGGTCGCGGCGATCGCCGGACGACCGTGATTGTTGGCAAGCGTCAGCGCCGGATCCTTCATCGCCGCTTCCGCGTGCCGCGTCTGCTCGCCGGTCGCGGCCACATGGTGCTCGCTCGCGGCAGCGAGCTGCTGCGGCGTCGGTCTCACCGTGGTGCCACCGGTGCCGCCGTTGTAACTGACATTGGTCGTGTTGTTGATGACGGTCTTGCTGTAGACGTTGGTGACCGAGACATTCGTGATGTTGGTGACGGAGCGGTTGTAGAAGAAGCTGCCGCCGCGCCAATAGCCGCCGTCATAGCCGAGACCGGTGTAGCCGAAGCCGTATGCGATGCCGCCGTAGAAGCCGACGCTCGCTCCCCAATATCCGGCGTGGAAGCCGTAGGCGCCATCGTTCCAGCCCCAGTAGCCGGGCGTCCATAGCAATTCAGGCGCGGGCGGCAGCACCCACGTGCCGGGCACCCAGTAGTAACCGATATCGTCGCTCCACGCCCAATAGCCGGGAGTCCAGATGTAGCCATCGCCTGGGATCGGCGGCTGCTCGTACACCGGCAACGGCGGCGGTGCCGCATCGACGGTGATGCTGATGGCGAGCTGCGCGCGCGCTGGCGTAGGTGGCGAAAGACAGCAGAGGCTGAGAGCCAGGGCGAGAGGCAGTCCGGCGATGCGGCGCATGGCAGATACTCCAATCTTGCTTCCCCAGCTTCAGACTCGAATAGTCGCGCCGGCATGAACCCGTTGTGAATATGTGCGCTGACGTGCGATCACGTGATCGCGCGACGATGGGATCGTTAACGACGACAGATGCAAGTCAGCTCGGTGTCAGGATGGAACGCGAGCGTGCGCTCGCGCCGGCTTCATCACTGCGCCAAATAGTCGAATTTTCGTTTTGAATTGGACGACGACCCCCTGCGCGTCATCAATCGATGATCGGAACATCCGGCTCGCATAAGGCCGGGCAGGGAGGTTTGGAATGGCGCGATCCGCCGACATCGACATCAACGCGGGCGCACGCCTCGACAGGCTGCCGATCTGTGGTTTCCACTGGCGTATCCTGGCCCTGATCGGCGCCGGCATGTTCCTCGATGCATTCGACATCTATCTGGCCGGCGGCGTGCTGGGCGCTGTGCTCAAGGAAGGCTGGTCCACGCTCGAGCTCAACGCGGCCTTCGTCTCCGCGACCTTCGTCGGCATGACGATCGGGGCCTGGTTCTCCGGCATCCTTGGCGACCGCTTCGGTCGCCGCTTCTCCTACCAGATGAACCTCGCGATCTTCGGTCTGGCGTCGATCGCGGCGGCCTTCGCACCCAGCATGACCGTCCTGATCGGCCTGCGTTTCATCATCGGCATCGGGCTCGGCGCGGAGATCGTGGTCGGCTACGCGACGTTGACCGAGTTCGTGCCGGCCGCTTCGCGCGGCCGCTGGATCGGACTGCTCGCCGTGATCACCAACTTCTCGCTGTTCGCATCGTCCATGATCGGCCTGTGGGTGATCCCGACGCTCGGATGGCGCTACATGTTCGCCCTCGTCGGCATCCTGGCGATGATCGTCTGGTTCTTGCGCAAGTCGATGCCGGAATCGCCGCGCTGGCTTGCCGCCAACGGACGCGCCGATGAGGCGGAGAAGATTCTATCGGCGATCGAAGCGGAAGCTACGCGCAAGGGAACGCTGGCTCCCGTCGCCGCGAGCGTGACGGCGCAAGAGCCTCCCGGTGCGGTCTGGCGCCTGTTCCAGCCGCCGTATCTCGCGCGCACGCTGCTCGGCAGCCTGCTGCACATCGTCGTCGGCTTCAGTCTCTACGGGTTCATCGGCTGGCTGCCGACCTTCATGGTCAAAGGCGGCCACAGCGTGGTCTCCTCGCTGGGCTACACCACCGTGATGGCGCTGGGCGGGCCGGTCGGATCGCTGATCGGGCTCGTGCTGGCGGACCGGCTCGGACGCCGGCTCTCGATCGTCTGCTCGTCGATTGCGGCCGCCGTGCTCGGCATCGCCTATCCGTACATGCCGGACGGTGCTGCGCTCGCGGGCATTGGCTTCCTGCTGGTCACCGCGATCTACGTCATGCTGGCGACCGGGTTCGCGATGCACGTCCCCGAACTGTTCCCGACGCGCTACCGGCTTCGCGGCACGGCGATCTGCGCCACGTCCGGACGCATCGCGACCGCGCTGGTGCAGTACGTCGTGGTCGCGATCTTCGCCTGGCAAGGCTTGACCGGCGTGCTGACGACGCTGGCCGGCATCCTCGTGTTCCAGGCGGTGGTGTTTCTTGTGTTCGGATTCGAGACCAAGGGACGCTCATTGGAGGACGCGTCGGCCGTCACCGACGCCGAGGCAGCAAGTCATTCGTCCATCGCGAGGAGGCCGGCGGACATCGGGGCCTAGCCCAGATCGGAGCATGCCGTCCTGAGGCGATCGCGGAGCCAGCCGTTGGCATTGCTCTGATCGTATCTGCGATGCCAGTACAACATCCAGTCGAACGGCGCTGACTCGAACGGCAGTTCTTCCATCCGCAGACCGTCGTCCATCAGCACGGCAGCGAGATGCCTCGGCATCACGGCGAGCAGATCGGCGCTCTTCAAGACATGAGGCACGACCAGCCAATGCGGCACATTCAGCGTGATGCGCCGTCGATGGCCGCGTTCGGCGAGCACATCGTCGACGAAGCGAAGATCGGTCGGGCTCATCGAGACCTTCATGTGCTCCTGCGCGATGAAGCGCTCGAAGGTCAGCCGCCCGCGCTTGATCGGGTGACCGCTCCGCATCAGGCAGACCATGCGGTCGCGCAGCAGCGTCTCGGAACGGATCGATGCGGAATGCTCGAGCCCCATGCTGACAGCGACGTCGATCTCGTCCCGCTCCAGCGCATCGATCGTGAGCGAAGGCGGCAGATGGATGATGTTGTAGGAGATCCGCGCGTCCGGCGGACGCGCCGCGGCAAGTCGCGGCAGCAGCAGACACGCAAGAATATCCGACATCCTGATCGTGAAGGCGCGTTCCGTTCGGCCTGGATCGAAGCCGGCATCGCTCGCCATCACCCGCTCGACCTGGCGCAGCACCTGGTGCAGCGGCTCCGCCAGTTCGGTGGCGCGGGGCGTGGGCTTCATCCCGCTTGTCGTCCGCACCAGAAGCTCGTCCTCGAACATCGCGCGCAGCCGGTTGAGCGCGTTGCTCATCGCAGGTTGACTGAGGCCGACGCGGTCGGCTGCCTTGGTGACATGACGCTCGGTCAGCAGTGCGTCCAGCGCGACGAGCAGATTGAGGTCGATGGATCGGAGGTTCATGTCGTCATTCATATCGTGAATAACGAGAGATCACAAATCCATTTCATTTATGGTGATGCGGCGCGTATCCATCGATCTGAACCAAGGAGGCACCAATGAATTCCGAGACGATCAAGCGCGAAGTGAAGATCTGCATGTTCGATCAGTACGGCACGGTCGTCGACATGCAGGGCGGCCTGACCAGGATCGCGACGCCGTTCCTTGCGAAGAAGGGCTGGAAGGGCGATCCGAATTCGTTCGTCACATGGTGGCGCCGCACCCATTTCGAGAATTCGATGATCGACGCGCTGCTGCATCGCGAGCACACGCCCTATCGCGAAATTGGCCATCGCGCGGTGTCCCACGTCATGGACCGCGCCAAGATCGACTACACGATGGACGAGGTGCGCTACCTCGTCGGCGAGATCGAGAAGCTGGTGCCGTTTCCGGAAGTGCCGGAAGCGCTGGCGCGGCTGCAAGCCAGATACAAACTGGTGGTGCTGTCGAACGGCGATCCGGACATGCTCGAGACCGCGAAGCAGTACCACAAGGTCCCGTTCGATCGCGTGATCTCGGTGGCGGAAGCCAATTCGTTCAAGCCGCATGTCGCGACCTATACGAAAGCGGCCGAGATCATGGGCGTGAAGCCTGCCGAGGTGCTGTTCGTGGCCAATCACGCCTTCGACTGCATCGGCGCCAAGTCCGCCGGCATGCGCACCGCCTTCATCGACCGGCGCAGCCGCCCGTTCGGCATCACGCCGCACCAGCCCGATATCCTGGTGCCGTCGATGAAGGACCTCGCGGATGCGATCGTCTGATCGCGAGCCGCTGTCGGGCATCAGGGTGCTAGATCTCTGCCGGGTGGTCTCCGGTCCCTTTGCCACGATGCAGCTCGGCGATCTCGGTGCCGACATCGTCAAGATCGAGGATCCCAGGCAGGGCGACGAAAGCCGCCGCTACGGGCCGCCCTTCGTCGGCGGCGAGAGCGCGTATTTCCTGTCGGTGAACCGCAACAAGCGTAGTTGCGCGATCGATCTGAAGTCGCCGGCGGGCCGCGACGCGGTGCTCGATCTCGCATCCGCGGCCGACGTCGTGATCGAGAATTTCCGCCCGGGCACGCTCGACAAATGGGGGCTCGGCTTCGACGCGCTGCGCGCCCGCAAGGGCGACATCATCCTGTGCAGCATCTCGGGATTCGGTCGCACCGGTACAGACGCATTGCGCCCCGGCTATGATCTGATCCTGCAGGGCGAATCCGGCGTGATGGACATCACCGGTGATCCCAAGGGGCCGCCGACCAAGGTCGGCACCTCGATCGCCGATCTCGTCACCGGCCTGTATGCGTCGCATTCGGTGCTCGCCGCGTTGATGCGGAAGAGCCGGACGGGCGAGGGCGGCCGGGTCGACGTCTCGATGCTCGACGCCATGGCGTCGCTGCTGACGTTCAACGCCGGCATGTACTTCGCGTCGGGACAAAGCCCCAAACGCCGGGGCAACGTCCATCCGACCATCAGCCCGTACGAACCGTTTGAGGCGAGTGACGGCTGGATCAATGTCGGGGTCGCGAACGACAAGTTCTGGGCGGCCTTTTGCGACGTCATCGGCCGTCCGGACCTGCGCGAAGATGCGCGTTTCGAAACCGCCCCGAAGCGCGCGGCGAGCCGCAACGAACTCTTCGCGATCCTCGCCCCGATCTTTGCCCGCAGGAGCCGCGCCGATTGGCTGCAGGCGCTCGCCGCGGCCGGCATTCCCTGCGGCGCGATCAAGTCGGTCGGCGAAGTCTGCGAGACGCCGCAACTCACACAGCGCGGCATGGTCCAGACCGTCAGCCATCCAGCGGCAGGGGGCGTCAAGTTCATCGCCCGGCCGACGCGGTTCGGCGACGAACCGCCGGCGCCTTCCACGCCGCCGCCGATGCTCGGCGAGCACACGCGCGAGGTGCTTGCGGAATGGCGCGGCTGGACCGACGATCGGCTCGAGAGATTCGCCCTCGAAGGCGCGTTCGGAGACTTTGGACGGACCTTGGTGCGATCGCCCATTTGAGTCGTCATGAGAGTGTCGTCATGAGAGATATCGCCGAGCAGATGATGCGCCGCGCCGTCGAAGACGAGCGGCAGGAATTCGGATCGTTCTTCCTGTCGCGCTTCTTCGGCCTCGATATCGTCTACCAAGGCGAGGCGTGCATCGTCTCCTTCGACGTCGAGAGGCCGCTGTTCAACCCGCAAGGCACGCTGCACGGCGGGGTTCTCGCGACCGCGCTCGACATCTCGATGGGGCATCTCGTCAACCACGTCGCGGGTGCCGGCACCACGCTCGAGATGAAGGTGCAATATCTCGCCGCGGTCCGCGAAGGGCGCGTGACCTGTCATGCGACCTTCCTGAAGCGCGGCCGCAAGACCTTCTTCGTGCAATCCCAGGCCTCCACCGCAGCCGGCGAGCCGATCGCGCACGCCACATCGACCTGGCAGCTGCTGAGCCGGAGCTGAGAAGCGCGGCCGGCTCGGGTCGGCCCGTTGTCTCGCTGCCAAAGCCGTGGGTATCGCGGCGGAGCAGACCCCTGACGCAAATCCCCGATGTCGTGAAAGCACGACCTGCTGAGGCTCGTTCCTTCGCACGAAACGGTCACGAGCGTTGCCAGGATCGTGATCCGGCTTCATACTCTGAAGCCGGAACTGCATCTCCACGGCGCGGCCGATGCGAAGATGCGAAGCGGCGATACCTCAAAAGCGGAAAGACGGCGATGCGGTTTCGTCTCGCATTTGCCCTTGTATCGATGGCGGCGCTGCTCGTTGATCCGATTGCCGCCATGTCGCAGGACATGTTGCGCGGCGTCGACCTCGAAAGTCCCGAGATGACGACGTCGGAGATGACACGCGCCGAAGTCGACGTGCTCCTCAAGGTCGCGCCTCAGGGGGACCGACGCGGCGCAGATTTGGAAGGAAAGCGGCTGTCGCACCTCGATCTCGCGGGCCTCGACTTCTCCGGCGGCAACCTTCATCTCGCAAAGCTCAACCGAACCAATTTGAAAGCAGCGCGCTTCGATCGGGCCATGCTGAACCAGGCTTGGCTCATCGACGCAGATCTGACGGGGGCGTCCCTCGTCAAGGCGACGCTGCTCGGCACGCAGATGCAGCGCGCCAAGCTTGGCGGCGCCGATTTGAGCGGCGCTCGCATCACCGCCGATCTATCCGGCGCCAGCCTGATCGGGGCCAAGCTCGCGGGCGCGGATTTGAGCGCCGATATGCGCAACCAATCGATGGGCCTGATGCGTGGCGTGCTCAAATCCGCCGATCTCCGGAATGCGGATCTGAGCGGCGCCAATCTCGCGCGCGCCGATCTCGAATTCGCGCAGTTGCAGAATGCCAATTTGGCGAACTGCAACCTCAACAAGGCTGACCTTGCGGGAGCAGATCTATCTGGCGCCAATCTCGCCGGCGCCGATTTCACCGGGACCGACCTTGCGTCGGCCGTCCTGCCGGGCGCGGCCGCCCTGGCAGAGGCCAGCAATCTGGACAAGGCCCGGAACCTGGACCTGGCACGGCGGCCAAATTAGGGATCGAATTGCGGCGCCCTGCTCGCTGCGCCTTGACCAAGGCGCAGCACGCATGCGGTCACGCCCGATCTGTCGTATAGTTGCGAGCGAGGGGGCTGCTGCCTTGCAAGGGAGGTCCTCCATGAAGGTCAAGGATGTGATGCACAAGGGCGTCGATTGGGTCAGCCCCGATACCCCGATCACTGAAATCGCGAAATTGATGCGAGGGCACGACGTCGGCTGCATTCCGGTCGGGCAAAACGATCGTCTGATCGGGATGGTGACGGATCGCGACCTCGTCTGCAAAGGTCTTGCGAGCAAGGACTTCAACTCTACGCGCACCACAGCGCGCGATGTGATGACCGAAGGAATCCACTGCTGCCGCGAAGACGACGATCTGGCGAAAGCGGTGCATCACATGGAGACGCTGAAGATCCGCAGGCTACCTGTCATCAACAAGAGCAAACGGATGGTCGGCATGGTCAGCCTGGGGGACGTAGGCCACTTTGCCGGTGCCGATCTGATGTCCCAATACATGAAGAGCGTGTCGGCTCATCATTGAGGCGAGGCCGGTCTGCTGAAACCCGGCAGATCGGCCGGCACCATGGCCGTACGACAAACCCGACAATGGAGTGGCGCACCCGACACGATTCGAACGTGTGACCTTTGCCTTCGGAGGGCAACGCTCTATCCAGCTGAGCTACGGGTGCGTACCGGCCACCATTTAGCTGATTGGCTCCGGGTCGGCAACGGCGTTGTCCGGCCGGTTAACGGCTGTAAACTGCCTACGCCAATATGACAGGCCTGCCGGAAACGGCCGTCTTTCGAGGGAGTTTGCCGATGCGTCCGCTGGAATTCGGCTGGTATCTGCCCACGCATGGCGACACCACGGCCTATGGGCTGATGGAAGCGCAAATCGCCGGGTCGCCGGAACTCTGCGAGCGCGTGGTCAAGGCAGCCGAGGACGCCGGGTTCGAATATCTCCTGATCCCGGTCGGCTCGGTGTGCTGGGAGGCCTGGATATCCGGCGCCTTCATGGCGGCGCGCTCGGCCCGGATCAAGCCGCTGATCGCAGCACGGCCCGGCTATATCAACCCGGTGCTGATGGCCAAGATGATCTCGACCTTCGACCAGATGTCGGGCGGGCGGATCTGCATCAATTTGATCGCCGGCCAGAACGAGAGCGAGGTCGAGGCCGAAGGCGTGCGCTACGCCAAGGAAGAACGCTACGCGCTGATGGAGGAGGAGGTCTCGATCCTGAAGGCGTTGTGGACCACGCGTGGTCCGGTGAATTTCCAGGGCAGGTTTCACACCATCTCGGGCGCACATATCCGCCCGCGTCCGCTGCAGCAGCCGTTTCCAAAATTCTATCTCGGCGGCGGCTCCCGGCAGGCCTGGGAGGTGTCGGCGAAGCATTCCGACGTCCATCTGTTCTGGGGCGATCTGCCGGAGCGCATCGCGGACAATATCGCCGAGATCAGGCGGATGGCGCGGGCGCATGACCGCGAGGACGCGATCGGCTTCGGCATGCGGCTGCAGGTGATCTGCCGCGAGAGCGAGGCGGACGCCTGGGAGGCCGCCGATCAGCTGGTGCGCCACGCCACCGAGCGGCAGAAGCAGGAGATGAAGACGCTCTACGTCCGCTCCGAGGCCAATCAGCGCGTGCAGCAGCTCGCGCGCGACTATGGCGATCTCCTGATGCCGCATCTGTGGACCGGGATCACCAAGGTGCGGCCCGGTGCCGGCATCGCGGTTGTCGGCAATCCCGAGCAATGTGCCGCGACCTTGCAGCAGTTCATCGACGCCGGCTGCCACTCGTTTTGCCTGTCCGGCTACCTGCACGACGAGGAGGCCGAGCGGTTCGGCCGCCTGATCCGTCCGATCCTCGTCGCGAATAACCGCGGGCGGCTCGCGGCGTGAGGTGTCTTGCCTTTCCGAAGTGTCCTGCCTTTCCGAAATTTCATGCGTGATCCGGCATCCAATGCGCGATGATCCCGCCGGATCGCATCGCCGCTCGCGGCACCAACGGAGAATGAACTATGCATCACCGAGCCTGGCTTGCGGCGTTGACACTGCTGATCGCGACAGCTCACGCACCGGTCGCGTCGGCAACGCAGGCACAGATCGAGCGTGACAAAAAGCCGGTCAAGGAGATCGCGAGCGGTCGCATTGCCGTCGGCGGCGCGATGTTTCCCGTCTACCTCTCGGCCGACTGGTCCAATCCGCTGCCGGACGTCACCCGCGCGGTGCTGGTGCTGCACGGCGTGCTGCGCAATGCCGACGACTATTTTCGCGCGGCGCTGAGCGCGCAGGCCGCGGCCGGCGATATCGGCAAGAGCACGCTGATGATCGCGCCGCAATTCTTGATCGAGCCCGATGTCGAGGCGTTCAAGCTGCCGGCGGAAACGCTGCGCTGGAGCCTCTATGGCTGGCAGGGCGGCGAGCCCGCGGTCGCGCCGAGTCCTGCAAGCTCGTTCGAGGCGCTCGACGCCATCCTGGCAAAACTCGGCGACCGCAAGCTGTTTCCGAACCTGAAGCAGGTCGTCGTGTTCGGCCATTCCGGTGGCGGCCAGGTGGTGCAGCGCTATGCGATCGCCGTGAAGGGCGACCAGGTGCTGCTGCACGAGGGCATCGGCGTGCGCTACGTCGTCGCCAATCCGTCCTCCTACGCCTATTTCACCAAGGAGCGACCGGAGCCCGCGATCGCCGCGAAGTGCGAAGGCTACAACAGCTGGAAGTTCGGCATGGACGACCGTCCGCCCTATCTCGCCGAGCCTTCGCCAACGGCGCTGGAGCAGGCCTATGTCGCGCGCCGCGTGATCTATCTATTGGGAACGCTCGACACTAACCCAAATCATCCCGCGCTCGACAAATCCTGCATGGCGGAAGCCGAAGGGCCGTATCGCTACGCGCGCGGGCATTCCTATGTCGCGGCGATGCAGGCCCGCGACCACGGCGCGCCGAACCACAGCCTGTGGGATGTGCCCGGCGTCGGCCACGAGGGCGGCAAGATGCTCAACTCGCCCTGCGGCCTGACTGCGGTGTTCGACATCCCCGGCTGCGAGGCGGCGCGCTGATACCGCACACCGGAATTTGTGCGTGAAATCGGTGGCAAGCGGCGTGGGGATTGCCTACGCTCGTCTCGCGAATGGAGTATCAGAACCGACAGCTCGATGGAGAACATCATGAGAGCAGGTTTGATCACGCTTCTGACAGCCAGCGCGTTCCTCAGCTTGACCCCCGCCAACGCCGCAGAGGGATGTGGCGACGGTTGCCACAGGACCTCACGAGGTGCCTGCGTGATCGACGGCTGGGCCACCAGCGCGCCGGTCAGGAACGAGTGCCCCGCCACCTCGCGCCCACGTCCCCCCTGTGGTGGCGGCGGCTTCATCTGGCGGCGCGACTACCAGGCTTGCGCCCAGACGACGAAGGATTGGCTCTAGGCACCGAGGCCGCCGGTGCGTATGTCGCGCGGCGACCCGGTCCACGCGCCTTAGGACTTCGCGGCCGACGCCTGCGCCGGCCGATAGGCGGCGGCGTCCGTCGTGAACTCGGCGTGGCCGTAGTCCTTCAGCAGACTTTCGATTCGCTTGACCAGCCGACGGTCGGCTGCCTCGCGCAGGCCGGGAATCCGCGACGCCAGCCGATAGAGCGCAAGCCGGGTGAACAGGAAGATCCCGACCAGTGCCGTCACAGTGCGATCCCTTGCTGTGATCGGCACGCCGATCGATGCGGCCCTGGCCCTGTCGCCGTTCATGAAGCTGTTCAGGAAGAACGTCTTCGCGAAGCTGCGCTCGAAGAATTCGAACAGGCGGCTGCCGAAGGACTCGTCGGAGCGCAAGGTTGCCGCCATCGTGGCCCGGACCAGTTCGCCGCAGGTCTTGTCGTCATAGCCGGCCCGCAGCGTCGCGGAACGCAGCAGCATGAGATCGACAATTCCCTTCGGCGTATCGGCGAGCAGGTCCTCCGGCAGGCCGAGCAGGACGCAGCGGTAGCGCGCAAGCTCGACGCGGGCCCGTTCCTCCGGCGTGAACTCCGTGCGACCGTCGGCCAGCACCTTCTGTGCCAGCAGGAAGATCGGGATCAGTCCGGCAGGCATTTGGTCGACCTGCGGAATCGGGATGCCGTAGACCGAAATTTCCCAGTTGTCGGCGCGGCGCATCACGTTGGCGCGCACCATCGAATGCATTAGCCGCACCATCGCCGCTGCCTTGAAGCCTGCGCCGAACCGGCCGAGCGCACCGGGCAGCACAGACGTCGCGAAGAATGTCGCGGTCTCCTTGACGCGCCGTGCCGACGAGCCGCTCGACAAGGCGTTGGTGATCGCCATCGGCAGCGCCGCATACTTGTTCATGAAGGTGGCGAAAAACGCGCCGCGGATGATGAAGGGGCTCAGATTGGCGGCCGCGTTGCGATCGATCCGAGCGCCTTCCTCGACCAGCTTCATATCGAGCCAGGCGGGCGTGCGCTCCATGTCGCGGATCAGCGCGATCAGCTCGGGCGGCGCATCGGCCACCGCCTCGACGCCGGCATCGCAGGCCTGAACCAGCATGGTGACCAGCCGGCGGAACCCGTATTCCCGCATCAGCGCCGCATAGGCGTCGGCGGGCGGATCGCCCATCATCGTGTAGCTGCGGATGAACGCCATGCGGTCGGCGTCGGCCAGCAACGCCGCGCGGGCGGCCGCGAATTTTTCGGGAAGCACGCTCGGCGTGCCGGCATCTTGGGCAAATCGTTCCGGGACGATGGAGAAATCGACCTTGCCGTAGATCCCGGGATTCCTCTCCTTTTGCGCGGCGACGCTGCTGCGCAGCTTTTCCAGCGTTCCGGCCTGCATCCGCGGCTCTCCCTGATCCTCATTGGCTGCCACCAATTTATATCAAGCGATAGGAAATACAATAAATAATATCGTGTGATATGATTTTCCGATGAGCGCACGAAACAGCCCCCTCCCGCCGCCGACGCGATCGGCCACGACCCCCTACAAGAAGGGTGACGAGACCCGCGACCGCATCCTCAACGCCGCACTCTTAGCGTTTGGCAACAGCGGCTTTGCGCGGGTGACGACCCGCCAGATCGCCGAGGAGGCGGGCATCAATCTGCCCGCGCTCAACTATTATTTCGGCAACAAGGAAGGCCTCTATCTCGCCTGCGCCCATGAAATCCTGGCGCGCTATCGCGAGAGCATGGCAGCGGTCGGCGAGGCCGCTCTCGCATCGCTAGAGGGACCACCCGATCCGGACGGCGCCCGCGCGCAGTTGAAGCTGCTGCTCACGGCGCTGGCGCGGTTCCTTCTGACATCGGCGAGCGAGCAGAATCGCTTGTTCGTCCAGCGCGAGCTGGCGGATCCCGGCCGGGCGTTCGAGGTTCTCTATGCCGGGCTGTGGCGGCCGGGAATCGAGCTCGTGGCCCAGCTGATCATCGCAGCGTCCAGCGCGCGATTGACGACGGCGCAGGCGCGTGTCCGCGCCGTGATGATGATTGCCGGGCTGACCGGTTTCCAATCCGGCGCGCCGATCATTTCGCGGACGATGGGCAAGGCGGCCTCGCTGACGATGGTGATCGAAGCGCTCGAAGCGCAGGTCGACGCGCTGGCGCGCTGACGAGCGCCTCGCGATCCGCCTCCAGACTGCGCCTTACGCCGGCACGATCACCTTGCCGATCGGCCACAGCGCGATGCCGGCAAGCTTGAGATGCGCCCAGGCGAAGGGGATGCCGATTGATGGTCACCGCAAGCAGGATCGCGGTGATCAGATGGCCGATCGCAAGCCACCAGCCGGCCAGGATGAACCAGATCAGATTGCCGATTACGCCGAGCGGTCCGGTTCCGATATCGGACATGCCGGTGACTTCATCGCGCCGTACCGCACGCGAGCCGAACGGCAGCAGCGTGTAGACCGCGATGTTGAACGCCGCGCGCGCCCAGGGCAGCCCGATAATGGTGACCGCCATGATGACGGCGGCGATCAGCCAGCCGAACGCCATCCACGCGCCGCCGATCAGGATCCAGAGGATATTGAGGAGGATAGACACAGGCTGCATGGCTGACACCTTCGCGCCGCTTCGGACGCCCTCAATATAGACTGATGTCGGCTGCGGCGGTAGGTGCGGCCCAAACGCGCGCCGACCTCGTTGCATCTCTTTTGATCGCGACTAAGCTCGCGCCGCCGCGCAGGACCCGAGAAGCCTGCATCGGAAAGGGAGAGCAACAATGAGAAAATTACTTGGGGCAACTATTCTGGCCGCACTGGCATTTTCAGTGCAGGCCGCGCGCAGCGAAGACGCCGTGCGTTTCGCGCCGCTCAAGGCCGAGGAACTGTCGCCGCCGCAAAAGGCCTGGGCCGACCTGATCAGCGCGCCGCCGCGCAATGCCAAATTCACCGTGCCGCCTTACCGCGCCTATATCCGCAATCCCGACCTGGCGCCGAAGCTGTCGAACCTGTCGGACTATCTGCGCTGGAACACCTCGCTGCCGCCGCGGCTGAGCGAAATGGCGATCCTGATCACGGCGCGGCACTGGACCGCGCAATATGAATGGTCCGCGCACTACCCGCTGGCGATGAAGGGTGGGCTCGATCCCAAGATCGCGGATGCGATCGCCAAGGGCACGCGGCCCGACGGCATGAAGGACGACGAGGCCGCGCTCTACGATCTCGGCATCGCGCTCTATCGCGACAGGAATGTCAGCGACGCCGTCTACAAGGCCGCGCAGGAGAAATTCGGCGAGCGCGGCATCATGGATATCATCGGCATCATGGGCTACTACGATTTGGTCTCGATGACGCTGATCACGATGCAGGCCGGCTCCGCCAATGACAGCGTGCCGCCGCTCCCGGTGCTGGAGAAGTAGCTGCGTCCGCAGCTGTCTCGCTATCCTACCTCGTCCGCTTGCGGGTAGGGCAATCGCATAAGAGTCTATGGGGCTATATCATTGTCCCCCGTCGTCATCGCCCGGCCTGTGCGCAATTGCGCACATGGACCGGGCGATCCGGTACGCCGCGGCCTCTCGGCTCAAGCACTGCTGCCTCTGGAATGCTGGATCACCCGCATGCGCGGGTGATGACACCGCGTGGTGATGCTGGAACGACGGGTCCCTTCAACAAGGTCCGCCGCGTCGAATACCGGCAGTCGCCGGCTACGTTGCATGGGGTTGTTTTCGATGTTTTGGCAGCGCGCCCCCGGGCAAGCCATCGCATCCGGTTGTCGGCCTCGATCCATGGCCCGGCCATGACGATATGGACACGTCAGTTGCGGGAGAGGGCGTGCAGTCCCGTCGCGATTGCCCTCTGACTCGCGTCAGCGCCGAAATCCGCTGGCGCGGGAGTAGCTCTGGCGGCCTTCCTGGGCCGGGCGCGCCGCCATACTGGCGCGGGTCTCGCTGGCGACCGGCGTCGCCGGCTTCAAATCCTCGAGGAAGATCGGCTTGGCGAAGTAGAAGCCCTGGGCGTAGCGGATCTTGGTCGCCGCCTGCAGATAGGTCAGCTCCTCGTAGGATTCGATGCCCTCGGCAATCACGGTCATGCCGAGCGCCTCGCTCAGCGATTCGATCGCGCGCAGGATGCCCTGGCTGCGCGGCCGCTGATGGATGTCGGTGATGAAGGAGCGGTCGATCTTGATCTCGTCGGCGGTGATGTCGGCGAGGGCCGACAGCGACGAATAGCCGATGCCGAAATCGTCGATCGAGATGCCGACGCCGATGCCGCGCAGGATCGGCAGGATCTGGTCCTGGAAATGCGACCGGGTCACGAACGCGTCCTCGGTCACCTCGATCATGAAGCGTTTCGGGAAGCCGGTCTCCTCGATCGCGCTCGCGAAGCGGCGCATGAACTCGAGGTTGGAGGCCTGCTTGGCGGCGACATTGATGCTGATCGTCGCCGTGGGGCCGAACGTGTCGTTGATCAGGTCGATCGACTTGACGATCTCCGCCAGCACCAGAAATGTCAGCTCGTCGATCAGGCCGAGCTCCACCGCGAGGTCGATAAAAGTGCCCGGCGCCTGGATCACGCCCTCGTCGTCGCGCAGCCGCACCAGAGCTTCGATGCCCTTGACCTCCAGGGTGCGGATATCGACCTTGGGCTGGAAGGCGCAGCAGAAGCGCTTTTCCAGGATCGCCAGCCGCAGCGACTGCTCGATCTTCATCCGCGCCAGCGCCTCGCGCTCCATGCTGTTGTCGAAGAACGCGATCGAGCCCTTGCCGTTGTTCTTGACGCGGTACATCGCGATGTCGGCGTTCTGGCGCAGCGCCTCGTAGCCCCGGCCATGCACCGGGTAGAGGCTGACGCCGATCGAGGTCGAGGCGAAGATCTCGGAGTCCTCGATGAAGAACGGCGCCTTCAGCCGCTCCTGCATGACATGGATGAATTCGGCAACCTCGTCATTGCCGCTGATCGGGTTCAGCAGCAGCAGAAACTCGTCGCCGGAGATCCGGGACAGGATATCGGTCTCGCGCAGCGCGTGGCCGAGCCGCTTGGATAGTTCGACCAGCAGTGCGTCGCCGATCGCGTGGCCGTAATAGTCGTTGATGTGCTTGAAGTTGTCGACGTCGAGGAAGGCGAGCGCGAATTGGCTCTGCGAGGAGTCGCGGATCAGGCCGTTGACGCGATGCTCGATCACCCGCCGGGTCGGCAGGCCGGTCAGTTCATCGTAGTAGGCCGAGCGAAACAGCTGGTCCTCGAATGCCTTCTGCTCGCTGATGTCGGTCGAGGTCGAAATCAGGAGATTGCGCCCGGCGATCTGCACCGGCCGGTGCGCGGTGAGGAACACGTATTTGGATGCGCCGCAGGCGAGGACTTCCTCGATCACCACCGGACGGCCGCTGCGCAACAGGTCCAGATTGGCGGCATGGCGCTCGTCGACCGGCGATGGCTGGCTCGCACCGGCCGCCAGCTGCAACTGGCTCGCCGCCGCTTCGTTCACCAGGATGAACTGGCCCTGCTCGTCCTGGACGGTGACGCCGGCCGGCAGCAGCTGGAGAAGATCGCGCAAGATGCGCAATTCATTGCTGGAAATATCGTCCTGGCCGGTCGCTGCCGTGCCCGTCTGAAAATCGTTTTTGGTGAAACTATGCATGTGCCGACCTTGGCAAAGTCCGTTGTAGTTTTGGTTAAGCGGACTTGCGAAATGCCGTGACAGAAAGAGACCCGGGCTGCTTTCGCAAGCCGTCGCGGCAATCGTCATTAACAGAGTATCAATGTCGGCATCGGCCGCCGGTGAAAGCGATTGCGCAGCGCGCGGTTGCATCGGCACGCGCAAATAAAGCAGATGTGCCGAAAAGCAGGCTTATCAACAGTTGGGAAGATTGCACTGCATGATGCAGTGAACGCCGGTCTTCAGGTAGCTGATCTCGGTCTTGCCGTCGAACGGCCGCAGCGCCGACTTCAACAGCTTGGTGCCGAAGCCGGCTTCGCCGATGACCTCGACCACCGGTCCCTCGGTTTCGTCCCAGATCACGTTGAGACGCCCATCGTCCACCGACCATGACACCTGGAGAAATCCGCGCGGCGAGGAGAAGGCGCCGTACTTTCCGGCATTGGTTGCGAGCTCATGGAAGATCAGCGCCAGCGAGACGGCGAGCTTGGCGGGCAGGAACAATTGCTCGCCATTGAGATTGAACCGCACATGGCCGTAGGGGCCGAGCTCCGAGCGCAGCAAATCCTTGATATCGCAGCCATAGCCGTCGACCCGCGCGATCAGATCGTCGGTCGCCGCGAGCGCGCGGATGCGATGGTCGATGCGCTGCCAGACGTCGGGCCGGTCCTGCAGCGCCTGATGCAGCACGGCGTGAATGGTCGAGGATTTGTTCTTCAGCCGGTGCTGCAATTCGTCGACCACGATCTTGCGGTACTGCTCCTCCTCAATCAGACGCTTGGAAACCTCGCGCTGCTGCGCGACCAGGGAACGGTAGCGCTCCACCCCCCAGATCGCGATGCCGCATACCACCCAGAAGATCATCAGCAGCGCAAAGCGCGCCGGGTCGGCGTGCGCGCTGCTGAAATTGAGCAGGACGCCGAGCAGGCCGCTGGCCAGCGCGGTCGCGATCCCGATCCGGAAGCCGCCAAGGGCGGTGGCGAAAAATACCGCCGGGAAATAGGGCGTGAAGAACACGTCTGGCCTGATCTGGGCGAGCCCGAACCGCGCGGCCGTGGCCAAAACGAGACACAGCACGGCGAAGGCCACCGCAAGGCGCAGCGATGGCTGCGTATCGCCCCGCCAACTCGCTCTGAAATCGTCGATCCACTTCGCCATCGGTCGCTCCAGTTCACGTGAACAGGCGACCCAAAATAAGGCCGCTGCGACCGAAAAACCGCAGTTGTGGCCTTCTGGCCACAGATGGACCTCGCCGGCCGTTAACCGCGCCTGCGCTTGCGTTGGCGGGAGCGGCTGGGGAATATCCGCAACATCAAACGCTAAAAGGGGGACCGGCATGGGACGGCTGGACGGCAAGGTCGCGATCATCACAGGCGCGACCAGCGGCATCGGATTGCGCACGGCCGAGATCTTTGTCGCGGAGGGCGCGAGGATCGTGATCGCCGGGCGCCGCGCGCCGGAGGGCGACGCACTGGCGCACCGGCTCGGCGGCAACTGCATCTTTCGCCAGACCGACGTCACGGTCGAGGAGCAGATGCAGGCGCTGATCGCGCTCGCGGTGGAGAAGTTCGGCCGGATCGACTGCCTGTTCAACAATGCCGGCGGCCCGGCGCAGACTGGCGGCATCGAGGGCCTCGACGTCGAGCGGTTCGACACGGCGATGGCGACCCTGGTGCGCAGCGTCATGCTCGGCATGAAGCATGTTGCGCCCATCATGCGCCAACAGGGATCCGGCAGCATCATCAACAATGGCAGCATCGCCGGCCGGCTTGCGGGCTTCTCCTCGTCGATGGTCTACGGCGCTGCGAAGGCCGCCGTGATTCATTTCACCAAATGCGTGGCGATGGAGCTCGGTGAGGCCGGCATTCGCGTCAACTCGATCTCGCCCGGCGCGATCGCCACCGGCATTTTCGGCAAGGCGCTGGGGTTGTCGACCGAAGCCGCCGAGCAGACCCCGGCCGTGATGCGCGAGGTCTACAAGGCGGCGCAGCCGATCCCGCGCGCGGGCCTGCCCGACGATATCGCGCATGCCGCGGTGTTCCTGGCGAGCGACGAATCGAGCTTCATCAACGGCCATGACCTCGTCGTCGACGGCGCCATGACCGGCGGCCGCAACTGGAGCCAGCAGCAGGCGGGCTACGTCGCGCTGCGCAAGGCGTTCGATCAGGGAGCGGGGTAGTAGCATCGGTCATTGCGAGCGAAGCGAAGCAATCCATCGTGCCGCCGGCCGGGAAGTGGATTGCTTCGTCGCTTCGCTCCTCGCAATGACGCGGGGGGAGCACACGATGGCATACGGAGTTGCGATCTGCTGTTGGCCGCGTTTCGCATGAATGCGCAGCTTGAACGCCGGCTGCGCTATCTCGTCGCCGTCATTGTTGCGGGCGCGGTGGCGAGCATCGGAATCAATCTCGTGCAGGGCCGTCACACGCTTGGGCCGCTGGTTGCGGGATTCGCTTATGCCTTCGTCACCTGTGTGGCGATCGGAGGGGTCGAACTATTCATCCTTCAGGGCCCGATGATGGAACGGCTCAATCGCCTGTCCTTCGTCGGGCTTCTTGCCGTACGCAGCACGATCTACGCCGTCATCATCATCGTCATACAATTGCTCCAGGTCGGCGAACGAGTTGCCGGGTTTCGGCTGCAGACCTCGATCGCGGATTTCGGCGTCAGCATCGCCTATTCCGCCGCGGTCTCGGTGCTGCTGAACCTGGGCTTCAGCATCGCCAATCTGATCGGCCCGCGCGTCTTCATGAACTTCGTCTCCGGCCGCTATCACTCGCCGGTCGAGGAGAACCGCTTCGTGCTGTTCGTCGACATAGCGGGGTCGACCGGGCTTGCCGAACGGCTCGGCGGCATCGGCATTCACCGCTTTCTCGACCGGACCTTTCGTTTGCTCACGGAATCTGTCGTGGATTATCGCGGTGAGGTGCTGAACTATGTCGGCGACGAAATCATCGTGACCTGGCAGGAACGCGTGGGAGCGATCGACTGCCGGTCGCTGCGCTGCTTCGTGGCGATGCGCGCAGCGCTGCAGAAGGCGGCGCCGCAGTTCGAGCGCGAGTTCGGCGCGGCCCCGCAGATCCGGGGCAGCCTGCATTTCGGGCCGGTGATCGTTGGTGAGATCGGCGACATCAAGCCGGCCATCGTGTTCAACGGCGATGTCATGAACACCGCGGCACGACTGGAGGAGCTGAGCCGCAAGGTCGACGGCGGCTTTCTCGCTTCACGGACTGCGATGGCGCGCTTTGCCGCGCCGCCGCCGTTTCCGGTGAACGATCTCGGCCGGCTTCCGATCCGCGGCCGCGTCGACGGCATCGACGTCGTCGGGATCGGGGCGGTGGCGTAACGCGTCTGGATTCGCGCGCTGCGACAGAGGAGGGCGGAACGAAGAGCAAAGCTCGGGCAAATCGTGTCGCGAGAACGCAGATGTTTGACTCACAAACCGCGCCACACATTCACTGTCGTCCCGGCGTAGGCCGGGACCCATAACCACGAATGCCGGTTGCTGCGCTACGTTGGAACGACGAGTCCCGTTCACGACATCCGCCGCGGCGTATGGGTCCCGGCCTTCGCCGGGACGACAGCGATGGATGCGGCGCGACATCGATTCCAGCTTTCGCGGTTACGACAACTGCGCGATGCTCACGCCGCAGGACGATCCTGTCCTCACACCTTCTGCTTCGCCGCTTCCTTCGCGAGATCGGGCGCATTCACGGCCGGGATCGCGACGCGGCCTGTGCCGGTTTGCTGGAGCGCTGCGGCGGCCTTGTCGTTCTGCATGATCTTGGCCATGACGGCCTGGCCGGCACGTTCGAACACCGCGCGGTTGTCGATCACGAACTGGCGCGACTTGCGCAGGCCGTCGATATAGCCGTTGATCTCCGGCACGACGTAGCGCGCGACCATGTCCCAGCTGCGGCGGGTGTTTTCGGGATTGGCCCAGTCATGGGCGAAGCCGATGATCGAGCCGACGCCGCCGGAGACGTCGACCAGGTTCTTGATCATCTTGATCAGATCATCCGGCGTGCCGATGGTGGAGGCAGCACCTTCGACGAACGCGGTCTTGTCGACGGCTTCATCCGGCGAGGCGAACGCGGTCAGGCCCGGCCGCATCAAGGTGCCGACGTTATATTCGTTGTGCCAGCGCAGCAGCCCGGCGCCGGCCTCGCGCCGCGCCTGCTCGCGGGTCTCGGCAATGTGCCAGGACAGCAGCACGCGCCAGTTGGCGCGGCTCACCGTGGTGCCCGCCTTCGCGGCGGCGTCCTCGGCGAATTGCCATTGCTGCGGCAGCGCCATCAGGCCCTGGGTCGACATCGAGCCCAGCGAGATGATGCCGATGCCGTACTTGCCGGCGAGCGTCATGCCCGACGGCGAGATCTGCGAGGCCACCACGAACGGCATGTCCTCCTGCAACGGCAGGATCTGCAACGCGGCGTCGTGCATCTCGAACCAGTCGGTCTTGGCGGTGACGCGCTCGCCGTTGAACAGGCGGCGGATCACCGCGATCGCCTCGTCCTGGCGGTCGCGCTGGGTCATCGGGTCGATGCCGAGCGTATGCGCGTCGGAGGCGAGCGCGCCGGGGCCGGAGCCGAAGATGGCGCGGCCGCCGGTCATGTGGTCGAGCTGCACCATGCGCTGCGCGACGTTGAAGGGATGGTGATAGGGCAGCGAGATCACGCCGGTGCCGAGCTTGATGCGCTTGGTGCGCTCGCCGGCTGCGGCCAGGAACATTTCCGGCGAGGCGATCGTCTCCCAGCCTGAGGAATGGTGCTCGCCGCACCAGAATTCGTCGTAACCGAGCGCGTCGAGCTGCTCGACGAAATCGAGGTCGCGGCGGAATTGCAGCATCGGATGCTCGCCGATCGGGTGATGCGGGGCGAGGAAGGCTCCGAACTTGAGGCGCGCCATTGGTCGTTCTCTCCGGATGATTGTTATCGGGGGCTTTCCGCCAACCTACGGGGTGGCCCGGGGCAAGGCAATGCTCCGGGGTTGCGGCGCCCGCATGGTTGTTGCGCGAATCGGCGGCGATTGCCGCCCTCCGGAATGTTTCCCAGCGCATCAACGCAAATTGGCGCCGGTTCGCGCGTCCGTGATCCCAGGCCTACCTCGCAGGTAATCGAAGCGATGACGGGAATCTGCTGATGTCGGTCACGACGTCATTTCGGGCAGGACAGGGCATGCACCAGATCGTTTCGACGCGCGCGGAGACCTCCCGCCGCTGGTGGGTGCTTGCGATCGTGGTGTCGGCGCAGTTCATGTTCGGCGTCGATGCCTTCATCGTCAACGTCGCGATCCCGACGATCGCGGCGGAGCTGCACGCGTCGCCGGCGCAGATCGAGGCCGTGATCGCGATCTATCTGATCGCCTATGCCACGCTGGTGGTCACCGGCGGCCGGCTCGGCGACATCCATGGCACAAGGAACGTGTTCATCGCCGGCGTCGCGGGCTTTTCGGTGACCTCGCTGTGGTGCGGTCTCGCGCAATCCGGACCCGAGCTGATCATCGCCCGGCTGGCGCAGGGCGCGACGGCGGCGCTGATGGTACCGCAGGTGCTCGCGACGCTGCATCTGCTGTTCTCCGATGCCGCCCGCGCTCGGGCCTTCGGCATCTACGGCATCGTGCTGGGGCTCGCCGGCGCGGCCGGCTTCATGCTCGGCGGTGTGCTGGTGACGCTCGATCTCGCCGGCCTCGGCTGGCGCGCGGTGTTCTTCGTCAACGTGCCGTTCGGCGTCATCATCATCGCGGCCGCGCTGAAGATCATGCCGACGGTGCCGCGCCGATCCGGCACGCGGCTCGATATCCCGGGCGCGATCGTGCTGTTTGTGGGCCTGCTGTGCCTGATCGGGCCGCTGCTGTTCGGTCACGATCTCGACTGGACGGCGTGGGTGTGGCTGGTGATGGCCGCAGGTGTTGCGATCATTGCGGCCTTCGTGAGGCTCGAGCGCCGCGTCGCGCGCCGCGGCGGCATGCCGCTGATCGATCTGTCGCTGCTGTCGGATCGCGCCTTCATGCGCGGCCTGGTCGCGGTGTTTTTCTTCTTCTTTGCGAACCTGTCCTTCTATCTGATCATGACCATGTTCATGCAGAAGGGCTTGCAGATCCCGCCGTTGCAAGCAGGGCTCGTGTTCGTGCCGCTGGCGCTGACCTTCGTGATCGCCTCGCGGCACAGCGGCATGCGTGCGAGGCATCGCGGCACGCTGGTGCTGATCGAGGGCTGCGCGCTGCAGGTCGTCGGACTCGGTGTGCTGGTCGTGACGGTTCAGGCGATCGCAGCGCCATCGGCACTGCTGCTCGCACTGGTGCTTGTGATCTTCGGCTACGGCCAGGGTCTGGTGATGGCGCCGCTGTCGAGCGCGGTGCTGTCGAGCGTGAAGCCTGCGAGCGCCGGCGCCGGCTCCGGCATGTATGGCACGACGACGCAGATCGGCAACGCGGCCGGCGTCGCAGCGATCGGCGCGGTGTTCTTCGCCGTTGAGAGTGCGACGTCAGCGCATCTGGCGCTGTATGCGGCATGCGCATTGTTTGTGCTGTCGATCATTATTTCAGCCGCATTTCTGTCATGGATGCGCCGCGCCACAGCGTGAATCCGCAGGAATCTGGCGCGCATTCTTGAAAAGTTGATGCCCAAACAAAGTTGATGCCCAAACAAGGTGCTAAGGCAACTGTTTCGACCAGCCCGCCGCGCGATCACGCGTTAACGCCGATTCTCACATTTCCGCAGGGAAAGACAGCGCACGGCCTTTTCATTTTGCAGTGCAGCAATTATCTGATCGGGTGACACAGAAGAATGAATCACCTCAGGAGTTGCGGTTGTCCCTGGTCAACAACGTCGAATTCTTGCGTCATCTGCCCAAGATGAACGCGTTCAGCGGTCTCGGCGCGCTTGCGCCGGCCGTGCCGACGCCGCTCGTCGAGACGACCGAATTCGGCGTCAACCCCGGCGATCTGAAGATGTTCTCGTTCGTGCCCGCGCAGCTTGCGCGGTCGCCCGCGCTCGTCGTGGTGCTGCATGGCTGCGGCCAGACGGCTGCGTCCTATGATCTCGGCGCCGGCTGGTCGACATTGGCGAAGCACTACGGCTTTGCGCTGCTGATGCCCGAGCAGCAGGCGATCAACAACGGCAACACCTGCTTCAACTGGTTCAATCCGCAGGACATCGCGCGCGGGCAGGGTGAAGCCTGTTCGATCCGGCAGATGATCGCGCAGATGGTCGGCGCGCATCAGATCGATCCGCAGCGCATCTATGTGACGGGACTGTCCGCCGGCGGCGCGATGGCCTCGGTCATGCTCGCGACCTACCCGGATGTGTTCGCGGCGGGCGCCATCATTGCCGGCCTGCCGTTCGGCGTCGCCACCGATCTGCGCGAGGCGCTCAATGCGATGATGCATGCGAGCGCACTGTCCGCGCCCGAGCTCGGCGGTCTGGTCCGCAACGCGTCCACGCATGACGGCGCCTGGCCGAGGATTTCGGTGTGGCACGGCAGCGCCGACCGCACCGTGCATCCCGGCAATGCCGATGCGATCGTCCGGCAGTGGCTCGATGTTCACGGCCTGCCGCCGGCTGCGATGTCGAAGGCGGATGTCGACGGCTATCCGCGCGAGGTCTGGTGGAATGCCGACGGCGAAACGCTGGTCGAATCGTTCAGCATCACCGACATGGCGCATGGGACGCCGCTCGGGTTGGCCGACAATGACGAGCGCTATGGCGTGGAGGGCGCGTTCCTGATCGAGGCCGGAATCTCCTCGTCGTATCACATCGCGAGCTTCTTCGGCCTGACCGACGAGGTCCGTCAGCCGCATATCGCGCCGACCGGAATCCCGCGCGAGCGCGCCGACACGATCTCGATGACGATCCCGGTGCCTGCGGCCGAGCCCGAGCCTGAGCCCGCATCCGGCCGCAAGAGCGACCGGCCGCGCAAGCGACGGAGCAAGGGTGTCGACGTCGGCGGCGTCATCACGCGGGCGCTGACCGCCGCAGGCCTGATGAAGTAACGGCGGATGAAGTAGCTAGAGGTTCGGTTCTGATTGAATCAGAACCGAACCTCCAGATTCTTGTTTTGACGCGTTTTCTTCACGCTAACCGGTTTCCACTTCGCTCGAAAACGCTCTACATCTCGCCGGTCAGGAACGGGTTCGTCATCCGCTCCTGGCCGATGCTCGATCCGGCGCCGTGGCCGCAGATGAAGCCGACGTCGTCGCCGAGCGGCAGCAGCTTATCCTTGATCGACTTGATCAGTTCCGGATGGCTGCCGCCGGGCAGGTCGGTACGCCCGACCGAGCCGGCGAACAGCACGTCGCCGACATGAGCGAAGCGCAGCTCGTTGTTGAAGAACACCACACTGCCAGGTGAATGGCCGGGGCAGTGCAGGATGTCGAAGGTGAGGTCGCCGATCGAGACTTGATCGCCCTCGTCGAGCCAGCGGTCCGGCCCGAAATTGCGCACCCCGGTCATGCCGAAGCGCTCGCCGCTCGAGACCACGTTGTCGAGCAGATATTTGTCCGCGATATGCGGGCCCTCAATCTTGACCTGCAGCGCATCGCGCAATTCGGCGGCGCCGCCGACATGATCGATATGGCCGTGGGTCAGCCAGATCTTCTCGACCGTCACGCCGGTCTGCTTGATCGCTGCCTGGATCTTCGCCACGTCGCCGCCGGGGTCGATCACCACGGCCTTCTTGGTCGGCTCGTGCCAGATGATGGTGCAGTTCTGCTCGAACAGCGTCACCGGCACGATGATTGCGCCGGCCTTCGGTTTGGTGTCGGTTGTCTCGTTCATGGGCGCACCATAGGCTACCGGGAAATGCCGTCAACACGCACGGGAAATGCACCTGCCCCGGCGTGTGATCCCAAAACGGACCGTGATAAGGTCGCCTCCAGCAGAACAGGTTCGTGAGCAGGCCGGTATATGGTGCTCTCGATCATGCGTTAAGTCCTCGCAGTCCGGAACTTGATGACCCAGGCCCCCAACTCACCGCTCGGCGGACCCCGGACCACCGCCCGCGCCTTCTTCGTCGCGGACCGCATCAACACGTCCGGCCTCGAGCGCGGCGACGTGCTGGCCACGACGCCGCTGGCGTTTCGCGTCAATGACAATGGTGTGGCGATCCTGTTCCGCTACGGCGTTGTCGTTCTGATCGGTCTCAACGCGCTGGAGGAGGATGAATTCCTGCGCAGCCTGCAGTCGCGCATGACCGGTCTGTTCACACGGCGCGAGGAGGAAATCGCGATCATCGAGGTCGCGACTGACAGGGAAGACCAGATTCCGCCGGGCGGTCCGATCTATCTGCAAAGCCTGTCGCCGGAGCGGCTGATCCTGGTCGGCGAGGCGCTGGCGAAAAGCGTGGTGCTGGCGCGGCATGAGCGCGAGGTCCGGGCGGTCTTCGACACCACCGAGCCGCTGGCGCGCGAGCTCGCCAAGGGTGGCCAGGTCCGAGGCGGCCGGGTCGCGATCCTCAAGCACATCGGCAACGCGCTGTTGGTGCGGCATCGCGTGGCCGGCCCGGTCGAAGTGTCGGAGAAGCCCGACATCCTCTGGGACAAGCCGCATCTCGAGCGGCTCTATGCCCGGCTCGAGGACGAGTACGAATTGAAGGAGCGCGCGGAATCGCTGAACCGCAAGCTCGCTGTCGTGGCCGAGACCGCGCAGGTGCTGACCGACATCATCGACACCAGCCGCTCGCTGCGGCTGGAGCTGATCATCGTCTTCCTGATCCTGTTCGAGGTGCTGATCACGATCTATCAGCTCGCGATCGCCCGCCACTGACGCATTGCAGCCATTTTTCCGTCCCGAATTGTGCGTCATCCCTGAACCAACAGACCGCCCCGGGGCGCGGGGCGGCCTGGACCGGGCTGCGAGCTTGGGGGACGGGATGGATCGGGACGACAGGGACTGGTGGCGGCGTGGCATCTTCTATCAGGTCTATCCGCGCTCGTTCGGGGATAGCGACGGCGATGGCGTCGGCGATCTCAGAGGGATCATCGCGCGGCTGCCCTATCTGACGCGGCTTGGCGTCGACGCGGTCTGGCTGTCGCCGATCTTCCCGTCGCCGATGGCCGATTTCGGTTACGACATCTCCGACTACACCGGCATCGACCCGCTGTTCGGGACGATGGAGGATTTCGATGCGCTGGTCGCGACTGCGCACGATTCCGGCCTCAAGCTGATCCTCGATTTGGTGCCGAACCACACATCGGATCAGCATCCCTGGTTCATCGAGGCGAAGAGCTCGCGCGATAGCCCGAAGCGCGACTGGTACATCTGGCGCGACCCGGCGCCGGATGGCGGTCCACCCAACAACTGGCTGTCGGAGTTCGGCGGCAGCGCCTGGGCGTATGACGAGGCCTCCGGCCAATATTACTATCACGCCTTCCTCGCGCAGCAGCCTGATCTGAACTGGCGCAATCGCGAGGTCCGGGACGCGATCTATGACGCGATGCGCTTCTGGCTGCGCAAGGGCGTCGACGGCTTTCGTGTCGACGTGATCTGGCACCTGATCAAGGATGCCGAATTCCGCGACAATCCGCCGAACCCGCATTATCGCGAAGGACGACCGCCGCACGAGAAGGTGCTGACGCAATATTCGACCGATCAGCTCGAAGTCCATGCGGTCATCACCGAGATGCGCCGCGTCACCGAGGAGTTCGACAACCGCGTGCTGATCGGCGAGATCTATCTGCCGCTGCACCGGCTGGTCGCCTATTACGGCAACGATCTGCGCGGCGCGCAGATGCCGTTCAATTTCGCGCTGCTGTCGACCTTGTGGAGCGCGCGCTCGGTCGAGATGATCATCGCCGACTACGAAAAGGCGCTGCCGCCGGGCGCGTGGCCGAACTGGGTGCTCGGCAATCATGACCGGCCGCGGGTGGCGAGCCGGGTGGGGCCCGCGCAGGCGCCGGTCGCCGCGATGCTGCTGCTGACGCTGCGCGGCACGCCGACGCTGTATTACGGCGACGAAATCGGGATGCGTCAGGTTGCGATCGCCCCTAGCGAGGTGCGCGATCCCTTCGAGAAGAACGTGCCTGATATCGGCGTCGGTCGCGATGGCTGCCGCACGCCGATGCAATGGAGTGCCGAGCGTTATGCCAGCTTCTCGACGGTCAGGCCGTGGCTGCCGCTCGCGCAGGATTTTGCGAGCGATAATGTCGCAAGCCTCGAGGCGGAGCGGGCGTCGATCCTCAACCTCTACAAGGCGCTGATCGCGTTGCGGCGAAAGCTGCCGCAGCTGGTCCATGGCAGCTATGAGCCGGCGACGGCGCACGGCGACGTTCTGCTCTACAGACGGCGCAGCGCCGAGGGCGTGGTCGTGATCGCGCTGAATTTCGGCGCCGCCCCCGCGTCGGTCTCTTCCAGCGCCATTGGTTTCAGCAACGAAGTTCTGCTCTCGACCTTCATGGACCGGCAGAGCGAGAAGGTCGAAGGCGTCCTCGACCTGCGCGGCAATGAAGGCGTGATTCTCGGTCCGCCTCATGGCGACTAACGGGGCTTGCGGGGCTCGTTGGTATCGATATCGCTGCGCTTGAGCAGGTAGTCGAGCCCGCCGACCCTGTACCAGCGATAGCCATAGGCCTCGATCAGAAACTTGTGACGGCCGCCATCGTCGGCGCGGCTGTGATCCTCGGTCAGAAGGTTGACGAGGTGATTGCCGGCGTCGTCGGGCAGCCCAACGTCGAACGATATCTCGAGCAGCTTTTCCGCGAAATTGTGTACGAACAGCACCGAGTTGTTGCGCCAGTCGTAGCGCATGATCAGGACGGCAGGATTTCGGGTTGCAATGATCTTGAAATCCCCCCAGCCGACCTCGGGGACTTCCTTGCGCATACGAATGATGCGCTCGGTCCAGTTCAACATCGAATTGGGGTCGCGCCGCTGCTTGGCGGCGTTGACGTGCTCATAGCCGTAGGGTCCCTTTTCGATCACGGGTACGCATGGCCGATCGCTCTCGGTAAAGCCGCCGTGCGGTTCGGTCGACCATTGCATCGGCGTGCGGGCGCAAGTGCGCTCGGGCAGGTCGAGATCATCGCCCATGCCGAGCTCATCGCCGTAGCGGATCACGGGCGTGCCGGGCAGCGTGCACATCAAGCTATAGGCGAGCTCCAGGCGCCGCCGGTCGCCGCCCAGCATCGGCGCAAGGCGCCGACGGATGCCGCGATTGTAGAGCTGCATGCTCTTGTCGGGACCGAATGCCTTGAACACCGCCTCACGCTGCGCCTTGGTGAGGCGGCCGAGGTCGAGTTCATCGTGATTGCGCAGGAACAGGCCCCATTGCGCGGTCGCGGGCCGTGGCTTGGTCGCCGTCAAGGCTTTCGCCAATGGCTTCGAATCGGCTGACGCCAGCGCGTAAAACAGATGCTGATTGACGTGGAAATTGAACATCATCTGCATGCGGTCGCCGTCGCGCCCGAAATACTCCATGTCTGTTTCGGGCAAGACATTGGCTTCGGCGAGGATGATCGCGTTGCCCTGGCGCCATTGCAGGAATTCGCGGAACGATCGCAGCATGTCGTATTGCTCGACCGGCTTGCGCACGGAGGCGCCCTTGGTTGCGATCACGAAGGGCACCGCATCCATGCGGAATCCCGAGACGCCGAGCTGTATCCAGAATCCCATGATCTTGAGGATTTCGGCCTGTACGTGCGGGTTCGACGTGTTGAGGTCCGGCTGGAAATCGTAGAAGCGATGAAAGTACCAGGCGCCTGCCTGCTTGTCGCGCGTCCAGGTCGATTTCTGGACCCCGGGAAACACCATGCCCGTGTTGGCATTGGCGGGCTTCTTGTCCGACCAGACGTACCAGTCGCGAAAGGGCGAGTCCTTCGAGCTGCGTGCGGATTTGAACCAGGCGTGCTGGTCCGACGTGTGATTGACGACGAGATCGATGATCACGCGGATGCCGCGTTGCCGGCAGCCATGGGTGAATTCGACGAAATCGCCCAGCGTGCCGTAGCGCGGATCGACGCCGTAATAGTCCGAAATGTCGTAGCCGTCGTCCCTGCAGGGTGAAGGCTGAAACGGCATCAGCCAGATCGCGGTGATGCCGAGCCCGTGCAGATAGTCCAAGCGCCGCAGCAGGCCTCTGAAATCGCCGATGCCGTCGCCGCTGGCATCCATGTAGGTGCCGACGGACAGGCAGTAGATCACGCCATTCTTGTACCAGAGGTCGTCGATCACCAGGCAGCCCTCATCGGTCCGCCCATGGTGGCGGCCATGGGATAAGCGGCGAGGCGGCGGCGGGTTCCTGCCCGGAGCGCCGTCCCACTTTTCCGGATCATGCTCTCGCGGAATCGGCTATCCTTGAGCGATGGAATCGCCCGCCCGCCAGATCGCGCTTGTGCCCGCGCCCGACCGACGCCAGTCGGAGACCGCGCTTGCGATCGCGCGCGGCACCGCGAGACTTCTGAGGTCGCTGGGATTTTCCTGCATCAGCGAATTGCCGCTGCCGTCCGGCCGCCGGGCGGATCTGGTCGCGCTGAACGAGCGCGGCGAGATCTGGATCGTCGAGATCAAGTCATCGCTCGAGGATCTGCGTGCCGACCAGAAATGGCAGGACTACCGGATGCATTGCGACCGGCTGTTCTTCGCCTTCACGCAAGATCTGCCGTGCGAGATTTTCCCGGTCGACACCGGCCTGATCATCGCCGACGCCTATGGGGCACACCTTCACTGCGAGGCGCCGGAGCATCGGCTGCCGGCGGCCACCCGCAAGGCGATGACGGTGCGCTTTGCGATGGCGGCAGCGCAGCGGATCAATCGCCTGATCGATCCGCAAGGGCATGAGGAGCTTTAGGCAAGGGCGCGATGTTGACCCGTCATCCTGAGGAGCCGCGAAGCGGCGTCTCGAAGGATGCACGGCCCGGCTAGTGGCCGTCGACCCTTCGAGACGCGCGCAAGCGCGCGCTCCTCAGGGTGACGGTGATAGCGCTCTACCCATCCTACGAAACGACAAAAGCAAATGGCCGGGACGAGCCCGGCCATCGTCAAAACAAAAGTGATGCGATCGCTTAGCGCGGCGCGCGCTTGGCGAGGATACGCTGCAACGTGCGGCGGTGCATGTTGAGGCGGCGCGCGGTCTCCGAGACGTTGCGGTTGCACATCTCGTAGATGCGTTGGATGTGTTCCCAGCGCACGCGGTCCGCCGACATCGGATTGGCCGGCAGCTCGGACTTCTCGGTGCCCGTTGCGAGCAACGCAGCGACGACGTCATCGGCGTCGGCGGGTTTCGACAGATAGTCGACGGCGCCCATCTTCACCGCGGTCACGGCGGTGGCGATGTTGCCATAGCCGGTCAGCACGATCGCGCGCGCCTCGGGGCGCTTGCGCTTCAACGCCGAGACGACGTCGAGGCCGTTGCCGTCGCCGAGGCGGAGGTCGACGACCGCGAAAGCGGGTGCGGAACGGCCGATCTCGGCGAGACCATCAGACACCGTGTCGCATGACTTCACTGCGAAACCGCGCGTCTCCATCGCGCGCGACAGGCGTTCCAGGAACGGCTTGTCGTCCTCGACGATGAGGAGCGAGCGGTCGGCATGGTCATTCAGTTCAGTGATGGCGTTCACGGTCCATTTTTCCCTGTGGCAGACATCTAATATATGGGGTCCTACTGCGGCGCTGCCAAGGCAGCCGAAAGTCGCGTGCCATTCCGGAAAGAGTGCTGCATCCGGTATGCCAGAGGTGCGATTAAGAATCGTTCTCAGGCTTCGGTTTCATCGGTCGGCGCGGCTTCCTCGAAGCGCTCGCGGGGCCAGACGATCTGCACCACGGCGCCGTGATCGGGGAAGGTGCGATTGGTAAACGACACCTTGGCTCCGGTGCGTTCCAGCAGCGTTCTTGCGATGAAAACGCCCAAGCCCAGGCCGCCACGGGCATTTTGGGCCTCATCTGCGCCGCGGCGGCGCGACAAATACGGCTCGCCGATCCGTTTCAGCATGTCAGGCGCGATGCCGGGGCCGTCGTCGGAGACGACGATTTCGATGGTTTCGGCGTTCCACCACGCATTCACCTCGACCGTCTGGTGCGCGAAATCGACCGCATTTTCCAAAATGTTTCCGACGCCATAAAGGATCGCGGGATTGCGCGCGGCGACCGGTTCACGCGTTGCTGCGACAGCAAGCCGCACCTTGATGTTGATGCCGAAATCACGATGCGGCGCCACCGCCTCCTCGATCAAGGTCGACAGCTTCATGGTGTCGAACGGCGCGCCGCTTGATGACAATTGCGCAATCTTGCTCAGGATGTCGCGGCAGCGCTGCGCCTGCTCGCGCACCGTCTTGAGGTCGTCGGTAATCGCCGGGTCGTGCACCGTCTTCTCGAGCTCGCGCGAGATCAGGAAGATCGTCGACAGCGGCGTGCCGAGTTCATGCGCGGCGGCGGCGGCGAGGCCGTCGAGCTGGGTCAGATGCTGCTCGCGCGTCAAGATCAGCTCGGTTGCGGCAAGCGCATCGGAGAGCTGGCGCGCCTCCTCCGTCACCTGGAATGCGTAAAGGCTGGTGACGCCGATCGCGAGCAGGATCGAGAGCCAGACGCCGATCAGATAGATCGGCGGCAGCACCAGCGGATCGTCGCCGTCCCAGGGCAGCGGAAGATGGTAGAAGAACAGCGCCGAGGCGCAGGCGACCGCAAGGCAGCCGAGCGCGATCGTCAGCCGGATCGGCAGCACGGTGGCCGAGATCAGCACCGGTGCCAGGAACAGGAACGAGAACGGATTCTGCAAGCCCCCGGTGAAGTACAGCAGACCGCCGAGCTCGACGATGTTGAACGCGAGCAGGGCCGCGGCATAGACTGGCTCCAGCCGCTGCATCGGGTTGAACGCGATCTGCAGGGCCAGATTGAGCAGCGCCGAGAACGTCACGATGATGACGCAGGGGACGATCGGAACGTCGAATTCCAGTCCCTGGGCCACGATGAAGATCGCGACAAGCTGGCCGAGCGCAGCGAGCCAGCGCAGCCGCAGGATCGTATCCAGGCGGACATAGCGGCGGGGTTGGCGGAAATCGGAAGCGAAGTCGGTCATCTCTGGACTTTAGCTGTGCCGTGGGCGGCGCACAAATTCGCGACTTAGCGCAAGCACGCCGGGCAAGCCTTGCGCTTATTGTCGCAATGCCCCAATGACGGCCATATGCAACAGCGCGGGACAGGTCAGGCGCAAGCGCCTGCGGCCGATCAGCCGCCCGCGGCCGATCAGGGCGGGTCGGCCGCGATCGACGTTGCGCATCTGGTCAAGGTCTACAAGACCACCCGTGCGGTCGACGATATCTCCTTCCGTATCGCGCGCGGCAGCATCACCGGCCTGCTCGGCGGCAACGGCGCCGGCAAGACCACGACGATCGCGATGATCATGGGGCTGGTGCTGCCGACCTCGGGCAGCGTCGCGGTGCTCGGCGCGAAAATTCCCGAGCAGCGCTATGAGGTGCTCGGCCGGATGAATTTCGAGAGCCCCTATGTCGACATGCCGATGCGGCTCACGGTGCGGCAGAACCTGACCATCTTCGGCCGCCTCTATGCCGTGAAGCATCTGCGCGAGCGGATCGACCAGCTCGCGGCCGATCTCGATCTGAAGGAATTTTTGGACCGTTCCAACGGCAAGCTCTCCGCCGGGCAGAAGACCCGCGTCGCGTTGGCGAAGGCGCTGATCAACGAGCCGGACCTGCTGCTGCTCGACGAGCCGACCGCCTCGCTCGACCCGGATACGGCCGACTGGGTGCGGCAGCATCTCGAGACCTACCGCAAGACCCATAACGCGACCATCCTGCTGGCCTCGCACAACATGCTGGAGGTCGAGCGCCTCTGCGACCGCGTCATCATCATGAAGCGCGGCAAGATCGAGGATGATGACAGCCCCGAGGGGATCATGGCGCGCTACAACCGCGACACGCTGGAAGAGGTGTTCCTCGACGTGGCGCGCGGCCGCCTTCGGGAGGGCGCGCCGGAGGGCACATCATGAGCGAGATCGTCAGCCATCAGCCGCGCGGCATTTCACTGCAACGCATCAACGCGATGGTGCTGCGCTATTGGTATCTGCTGATGTCGTCATGGCCGAGGCTGCTGGAACTGGTCTACTGGCCGGCCTTGCAGATCATCACCTGGGGCTTCCTGCAGAATTACATCTCGCAGGCGTCCGGCTTCTTCGCCAAGGCGGGCGGTACGCTGATCGGCGCCGTGATCCTGTGGGACATCCTGTTTCGCGGCCAGCTCGGCTTCTCCATCTCGTTCCTGGAAGAGATGTGGGCGCGCAATCTCGGCAACCTGATGATGAGCCCGCTGAAGCCGATCGAATTCCTGCTCTCGCTGATGATCATGAGCCTGATCCGGCTCGCCATCGGCGTGATCCCGATGACGCTGCTGGCGCTGTTCTTCTTCGGCTTCAATTTCTACGCCATCGGGCTGCCGCTGATCGCGTTCTTCTGCAATCTGATCTTCACGAGCTGGTCGGTCGGCGTGTTCGCCTCGGGCCTTGTGCTGCGCAACGGGTTAGGAGCGGAAAGCATCGTCTGGACGCTGATGTTCGCGGTGATGCCGCTCGCCTGCATCTACTATCCGGTCGAGGTGCTGCCGAGCTGGCTGCAATATGTCGCCTGGACGTTGCCGCCGACCTACGTGTTCGAAGGCATGCGGTCGCTGCTGATCGATCACGTCTTCCGCGCCGACCTGATGGCCTGGGCGCTGGTCATCAACGCCATCCTGTTCACTGCCTCTTTTGCGGTCTTCCTTGCCCTTTTGCAGAGCGCCAAACGCAACGGATCGCTGCTCGGGGGTGGTGAATAAATGTCACTTTCCCGTGGATTCTCGGTGTTTTAGCCCGATATCGCCCCCAGATTCGGCTCGCGGCGCATTGACGCATTGTTACGCATTGGTCAGTATGCTGCGGCGCAAAACAGGGGTCTGAAAATACTATGCCCATCGGTGAATTTGGCGGTGCCCCGCCACTAGCGGCGGAAGGCAGCCCGGCACTCACGACGCCGATGTACTGGATGTACGAGATGGCGCATGCGTCGCTCAATCCGGTACGCGCCGTGACCGACGCCACCAAGATCCTGTTTCAGAACCCGCTCAATCCGTGGACGCACACCGAGTTCGGCAAGTCGATCGCCGCCGGCTGCGAATTGTTCGAGCGCACCACGCGCCGCTACGGCAAGCCCGAATGGAACCTGCCGACGACCGAGGTCAACGGTATCCGCACGGCGGTCGAGGTTCGCACGGTCTGGGAAAAGCCGTTCTGCCGCCTGCTGCATTTCGATCGCAAGCTGACGCGTCCGCTGCGCTCGCCGCAGCCGCGCGTGCTGATCGTGGCGCCGATGTCGGGCCATTATGCGACGCTGCTGCGTGGCACGGTCGAAGCGTTCCTGCCGACCCATGAAGTCTACATCACCGACTGGGCCGATGCGCGCATGGTGCCGCTCGCGGCCGGGCGGTTCGATCTCGAGGATTACGTCGATTACCTGATCGAGATGCTGCACGCGCTCGGCGGCAACATGCACATCGTCGCGGTGTGCCAGCCTTCTGTGCCTGTTGTGGCAGCTGTTTCGGTGATGGAAGCCAGCAACGACCCGTTCGTGCCGCTGTCGATGACGCTGATGGGCGGTCCGATCGACACAAGGCGCAATCCGACCGCGGTCAACAACCTCGCGGAAGAGCGCGGCATCGAGTGGTTCCGCAACAATGTCATCACCAAGGTGCCGTTCCCGCATCCGGGCGTGATGCGCGACGTCTATCCGGGCTTCCTGCAGCTCAACGGCTTCATCAGCATGAACCTGGATCGGCACATGGACGCGCACAAGGCGCTGTTTGCCAATCTGGTGAAGGGTGACGGCGATCTCGTCGACAAGCACCGTGAGTTCTACGACGAATATCTCGCGGTGATGGACCTCACCGCCGAGTATTACCTGCAGACCGTCGACCTCGTCTTCGTCAAGCACGCGCTGCCGAAGGGCGAGATGACCCATCGCGGCAATCCGGTCGATCCGTCGAAGATCCGCCGCGTCGCGCTGATGACGGTCGAAGGCGAGAAGGACGACATCTCCGGTCTCGGCCAGACCGAGGCAACGCACGCGCTCTGCACCGCGATTCCGAACCATCGCCGCGTGCACTACGTGCAGAAGGGCGTCGGCCACTACGGCGTGTTCAACGGCTCGCGGTTCCGCTCCGAAATCGTGCCGCGGATCTCCGATTTCATGGTTTCGGCGGCCAATACGCGGCTTTCGCTGGTCGCCGCGGCCGAATAGGTATCACCCCGGCCGCGATTATCGCAGTCGCGCAAGTCACTGATTTAACTAAAAGAATCTCAAATCGGCCAAGGCTCAAGTGGTGAATTTAATTTCATCCCTTGGGCCTTTTTCGTGACTCAGATTCATCAGAAAAAATCCGGTTCCGCCCCCTGCCGGTAGAGGTCAATTAACGGCCAACCCCTGTATATTGGGCAAATGATTTGTTTTTGCGCCGAGCGCTTTCCCTGGCGGCGGATATGGCAAAGTTCGGGCGAACTCCTGCTCCCCGGACTCTCAGAAATGGCTACTCGCGCGCTCCTCTATCGGCGGCCTGCCGAACCCGCGACCGTATTGGTCAGACACGGCTCCCAGTTCTTCACTGTCAGGCTGCGCCGGCATCGGCGCGCGCGCCGCTATACGCTCAGGATTCACCCAACCGACCGCGAAGCGATCCTGACGATGCCGCCGCGCGGCACGATCGTGGAAGCCAAGGAGTTCGCCAATATCCATGGCGGCTGGATTGCCGCCCGTCTTGGCCGTTTGCCGAAGGCGGCGCCGTTCCAGCCCGGCACCGTGGTGCCGTTGCGCGGCGTACCGCATCGGCTGGTGCACCGCTCGGGCGAACGCGGCACCGTCTGGACCGAGACGCGCGACAGCGGCGAGAAGATCATTTGCGTCGCCGGCGGCGTCGAGCACATGGATCGCCGGGTGCATGACTTCCTCAAGCGCGAGGCGCGCAAGGATCTGCAGAAGGCGGCGCAGCTGCACGCCGCGGAACTCGGCGTGCGGGTGCGGCGGATTTCGATCCGCGACCAGTCCAGCCGCTGGGGCTCGTGCACCTCGGCGGGTTCGCTGTCGTTCTCGTGGCGGCTGATCCTGGCGCCGCCCTTCGTGCTCGATTACCTCGCCGCCCATGAGGTCGCGCATCTGGTCGAGATGAATCACTCTGCGCGGTTCTGGCGGGTGGTCGACAAGGTCTGCGCGTCGGTCACGCGCGCCAAGAACTGGCTCGACACCTACGGCAACGACCTGCACCGCTACGGGATTCAGGAGTAGGCGAGCTCTTCGCCCCGGCCTCTGCTGTCATCGTCCGCGAAAGCGGGCGATCCAGTATTCCAGAGGCATTCGTGTTCAACTGACAAGCCGCGGCGTACTGGATCCCCCCGCATTCGCGGGGGATGACAGTTGGAGTTGCGGCGCGACCTTCGGCCTAACGCCTACCGAAACAGCCGATCCGCCAACCATCCATCCAGCCCCGCCGCTGCTTCTGGCCGCGCGTTCGGGTTCGGCGGCGCCGAGGCGCGGGCCGGCGTCGGCGGTGGCTGGCGGTAATAGCCGCCGCCGGACGGGACCGGCGCGGGCGGCGGTGCCTGCATCGGCGGCTGAATCTGCAGCGGTGCCGCCGGTGCTGACGGCGCTGATATCTGCGACGAGATCTGCATCAGGTTCGCCGGCGCCCAGCTGCCCTGCGAGTTCGGGATCGCCGCGACCGGCACGCCCTGATGCGCGGCCTTCATGAAGCGGGTCCACACTTCCACCGGCAGTCCGCCACCGGTCGCCTTCTTGGTCGGCGAATTGTCGTCATTGCCGAGCCAGACGCCGGTGACGAGCTTGGCGGTGTAGCCGATGAACCAGGCGTCGCGATAATCCTGGCTGGTGCCGGTCTTGCCGGCGGCGGTCCAGCCGGGGATTTCCGCCTTGCGCGCGGTGCCCGAGATCAGCGTCTCGCGCATCATGCTGTTCATCATCGCGTCATAGCGCGGCTCGATCACCTGGTTGGGTGGGTCCGTCGGGCGGTCATACAGCAGCTTGCCGGAGCTGGTCTTGATCTTGGTCACCACATGCGGCGACACGGCGTAGCCGCCATTGGCGAACGGCGCATAGGCGCCGACCAACTCGAGCACGGACACTTCCGAGGTGCCGAGTGCGATCGAGACGTTGGGTTCCAACTTGGAGGAGATGCCGAGCCGGTGCGCGGTGCGCACCACGTTCTTGGCGCCGACCTCGACGCCGAGCCGCACCGCCACCGTGTTCAGCGACATCGCCAGCGCCTGGGTCAATGTCACCGAGCCGAAATATTCGTGGGTGTAGTTCTCCGGCTTCCAGCCCTTGATATCGAGCGGCGCGTCGGTGCGGATGGTGTCCGGCGTCAGCCCGGATTCGACTGCGGTAAGATAGACGAACGGCTTGAACGACGAGCCCGGCTGCCGTTTCGCGGTGACGGCGCGATTATACTGGCTCTCGGCATAGTTCCGGCCGCCGACCATGGTGCGCACCGCGCCGTCGGGCGTCATCGCCACCAGCGCGCCCTGGCTAACATTGAACTTCACGCTCTTGGCGGCGAGCTCGTCGATGACGGCGGCTTCGGCGACGTTCTGCAGCTTCGGATCGATCGTGGTCTGCACCACGATGTCCTGGTCGATCTGGCCGACCAGATCGTCGAGCACTTCGCCGATCCAATCGGCGACATAGTTCACGGTGCCGGCGCCGGCCGGCTTCACGGCAATCGAGGGTTGCCCGATCGAGGCCTTTGCCTGCGCTTCGGTGATGAACTTGGCATCGGCCATCGCCGCGAGCACGACCTGCGCGCGCTGCTCGGCGCCCTCGGGGTTCCGGTTCGGCGCCAGCCGCGACGGCGACTTGACGAGGCCCGCGAGCATCGCGGCTTCCGGCAAGGTCACGTTCTTCGCCGACTTGCCGAAATAGCGCTGCGCGGCGGCCTCGACGCCATAGGCGCCGGAACCGAAATAGACGCGGTTGAGATAGAGCTCGAGGATCTCGTCCTTGGAATGCTTGCGTTCCAGCCACAGCGCGAGCTCGGCCTCCTGCAGCTTGCGCTGCATGGTGCGTTCCTGGGTCAGGAACAGGTTCTTGGCGAGCTGCTGGGTCAAGGTCGAGCCGCCCTGCGACACACCCCGATGCAGCACGTTGGTGACGGCTGCGCGTAAAATGCCGACCGGGTCGACGCCGAAGTGCGAATAGAAGCGGCGGTCTTCGATGGCGATGAACGCCTTCGGCAGATAGGGCGGCAGTTCCTTCAACGCGATGTTGGCGCCGGCCATTTCGCCGCGCTGCGCCAGCACGCTGCCGTCCATGCCGACGATCTGGATCGTCGGCGGACGCTTGGGAATTTCCAGGGACTGGATTGGCGGCAGATGCGCGCCGACCCACACCACGACACCGATCACCGCAATGCCCGCCCACAGGCCGAGCACCGCGGTCCAATAGAACAGGCGGCCGATGCCGAAGCCGCGCGATTTGCTCCGCCGCTTGCTGCCGCTGCGCGACGGGCGCGGTTTCTCGCTGCCGGAATCGCTGCTTTTGGGTTTGGATTTGGCGGGTTTGTCGTCGCCGCCGCCTGGAACGCGATCGGAGGGCGACAGGCGGAGGTCGGCAAGCGCAGCCGGAAGCCCGAACAGCGGCTCCTTGCGCGCACCGCCTTTTTTACGTCCCCACGCCATCCGCAACGCTCACACCCTGACAGGGGCGCACGCTAGCGTTCCCGGTTTAAGGGGCGGTTACGCAAAGCTTAACGGGGGATTAGGAGGTGAGGCGGCGCGTGCTAGATATAGTCGGAACAACAAAACAAAGGAGCACCGCATGGGCCATATCGATCCGACGAAGGACGTGTTTGCGCAATTCCGGGACAACAACCGGCCGGGCCCGATCCACATGCTCAATCTGGTGCGCTTGCGCGAATGGGCCGCCTATCCCGACGGCCGCAAGGCGACCGGTGCGGAGGCCTATGCCGCCTATGGCCGCGAGAGCGGGCCGGTGTTCGAACGGCTCGGCGGCCGCATCGTCTGGCAGGGCCGCTTCGAGCTGATGCTGATCGGTCCGCAAGACGAGCGCTGGGATCACTGTTTCATCGCCGAGTATCCAAGCGTCGCCGCCTTCGTCGAAATGATCCGCGATCCCGTCTATCGCGAGGCGGTGAAGCACCGCCAGGCCGGCGTCGAGGATTCGCGGCTGATCCGGCACGCGGTGCTGCCGGTCGGGAAGAATTTTGGTGAGATACCGAAGTGAGGTCGCGTTAGCGCGAGACGAATCTCCATCACCGTCACCCTTGTAAGTCTCGAATCGCCGGATCGGATAGAATGTCCGGTGCGGTAGCGGACGGGAGACCGTTTCATCCAAGGGCTTTGAAGCCCGTGCCTCAGCGCGGCGCCCCGTCCGTTGTTCCATTGAACCCGAACAGTCGCGAGGGCCGCCTGGCGAGCCCGGTTGCGCAAGGAGGGGTGCAGATGGACGCGATCTACGTTGGCATTGATGTGTCGAAGGACCGGCTGGACGTGCATGTGCGTCCGAGCGGGGAAGCCTTTGCCGTGGCGCGTGACGGCAAAGGCTTGGAAGAGCTCGTTGCGCGCTTGCAGGTGATCTCGCCAGCGCTGATTGCGGTGGAGGCAACCGGCGGCTTCGAGACCATCGTCGCTGCTGCGCTGGCGGGCGCTCAGCTGCCGCTGGTGGTGGTCAATCCGGCCCAGATCCGGCACTTCGCGCAGGCGGTTGGTCAGCGTGCCAAGACGGACCCGATCGATGCGGCAGTCATCGCGCGGTTTGTCGAGGCCGTAAAGCCGGAGCCACGTGCCATGCCGGATCAGGAAGCTCGGCTGCTGGCTGAACTGGTCAGTCGCCGACGGCAGATCATCGAGATGATCGTTGCCGAGCGTCAGCGCGAGAAGCGGGCCGAGAACGTCCGCGTCCGCAAGAGCCTTGCCCGCCATATCAAGGTCCTCGAGAAGGAGCTGCCGGAGATCGACAACGACATCGACACGCTGGTGCGCGGCTCGCCAGTCTGGCGCGCCAAGGAGGAACTGCTGGTCAGCTTTCCTGGCGTGAGCAACACCCTCGCGCGGACCTTCCTTGCCGAGGTGCCGGAGCTCGGCGCACTCAATCGGCGCCAGATCGCGAGCCTCGCCGGTCTTGCCCCGTTCACCCGCCAGTCGGGCCGCTGGAAGGGCAAGAGCATGATCGGCGGCGGAAGAGCCAAGCTGCGCGCCGGGCTCTACATGGCCGCTCTGTCGGCCAGCCGATACCATCCGCAGCTCAAGGTCTTCTATCGGCGCCTGGTGACCGCTGGAAAGCCCAAGATGGTCGCCCTCATCGCCGTTGCGCGCAAAGTTCTCACCACCCTCAACGCCATGCTCAGGGACCAAAAACCATGGCAACCCGCTTGACGAAGAACACAGTCGCTGAGGAGCGCGCAGCGCGTCTCGAAGGATGCACGGCCCGGCTGGTGGCCGTCGACCCTTCGAGACGGCCGCGTTGCGGCCTCCTCAGGGTGACGGAGTGCATCGTTCCATCGACGTCATTGCGAGCGAAGCGAAGCAATCCATGTCTCGGCTTGCGGAGCGATGGATCGCTTCGTCGCTATCGCTCCTCGCAATGACGGTGACAGGGCGAAGCCCCAAAACAAAATCGGCGGCCCGCAGGCCGCCGATTGCATCTCAACTCTGCGCGAACGACTAGCCCGCCGGGCCGGCATCCTCGAGGATCGGGCCGAACAGCTCCCAGCGTTCGCCGTTGAACTTCATCATCTGCAGCTGCTTGTTGACGCGATAGTCGTTCGGCGTGGTGTTGCCCTTGATGCCGGGCAGCGCCATGTCGAGGTCGACGTTCTTCAGGTTGGTGGCCTGCTTCAGCACGTTCTCGCGCGTCAGCTCGTCGCCGCACTGCTTCAGCACATGCACCATCAGCTGGGCGGTGGAGTAGCCGTAGGTGTTGAAGTTCGAGTTCTTGTCACCGTCGGGATAGTACTTGGCCATGAAGTCGAAATAGCGCTTCATGCCCGGATCGTCCTTCCACTGCGGGTCGGCGGGATCCTTGCCGTAGTTGGTCGAGATCAGGCCCTTGGAGGCCTCCAGACCCGCCGGCTGCAGCACGGCGCCGACCGAGGTGGCGTTGATGTCGACGATGTGGACCGGATGCCAGCCGAGCTCGGCGATCTTCTTGATCGCCTGCGCGGCCTGCTTCGGCGTCGAGGCCGAGAAGAACAGGTCGGCGCCGGCGTCCTTGATCTTGATCACCTGGGAATCGATGGTCGGGTCGGAGACCTCATACGAGGCTTCGGCCACGATCATCTTGGCCGCCTTGTCGCCGAGGCCGGCCTTGATGCCGTTCAGATAATCCTTGCCGAGGTCGTCGTTCTGATAGAGCACGCCGATCTTGGCGTTCGGATGCTCCTTCAGGATGTACTGGCCGTAGATGCGGCCTTCGACGAAGTAGTTCGGATTGAAGCCGAGCGTCCACGGGAAGTTCTTCGGATCGGTGAACTTCGAGGCGCCGGTGGCCGCGAACAGCTGCGGCACCTTCTTGGCGTTGAGATATTTCTGCACGGCGGCGTTCGACGGCGTGCCGACGATCTGGAAGGTCAACAGCACCTCGTCGCTCTCGACGAGCTTGCGCACCTGCTCGACGGCCTTGGGCGGCGAATAGGCGTCGTCATACTGGATCAGGTTGATCTTGCGGCCGTTGATGCCGCCCTGATCGTTGATCATCTTGAAATAGGCCGCCTGGGTCTTGCCGATCGAGGCATAGGCGGAAGCCGGTCCGGAGAAGGGGACGGTCTGGCCGATCTTGATCTCGGTGTCGCTCGCGCCGGGATCGTACTTCTTCTGCGCGGAGGCCGACGTTGCAGACAGCGCGATCGCGAGCGCCGTTGCCGTGACCAGGTGGAAAATCCCATTCCTCATAATGCTGTTTCCCTCACGTGACTGATGGTTGGCCGATGATCTTGTCCGCGGGTTCAAGGTCCCGCGGTCGCCATCGCTGGGCCGGATACTGGAGGAACCGTTGCTGCGATGCAAGGCGACGGATGCCGAAAAGGTGAGCGATTTCAGTCAACCAAAGTAGGGGGCGGCGCAAAAAGGAACGGCGCAGCGGGGATGCGCTGCGCCGGCTTTCGTGGCCGGAGATGGCTGCGAGCCGCTAGCCCGCCGGTCCGGTGTCCTCGATGATCGGGCCGAACAGCTCCCAGCGCTCGCCGTTGAACTTCATCATCTGCATCTGCTTGTTGATGCGATAGTCGTTCGGTCCGGTCGTGATCGACATGCCCGGCAGCGCGAGGCTCGGCACGAACTTCTTCAGGCTGGTCACCTGCTTCATCAGGTTCTCGCGGGTGAGGTCGTCGCCGCACTGCTTGAGCACCTGGATCAAAAGCTCGGCCGTCGAATAGCCGTAGGTGTTGACGGTGTTGAGCTTGTCGCCCTCCGGGTAATACTTGTCCATGAAGGCGAAGTAGGCCTTCAGGCCGGGATCGTCCTTCCACTGCGGATCGGCGGGGTCTTTGCCGTAATTGGTCGAGATGATGCCCTTGGAGATGTCGAGGCCGGCCGGCTTCAGCGTCGCCGACACCGGGCTCGCATTGATGTCGAGAATGTGCACCGGGTGCCAGTCAAGGTCCGCGACCTTGCGGATCGCCTGCGCGGCGAATTTCGGCGTCGACGCGTTATAGAGCAGGTCGACGCCGGCGGCCTTCAGCTTGACGATCTGGGAATCGACGGTCGGGTCGGTCAGTTCATAGGACACCTCGGCAACGATCATGCTCGCGGCCTTGTCGCCGAGCCCGCTCTTCAGGCCGGTGATGTAGTCGCGGCCGAGATCGTCGTTCTGGTAGAAGATGCCGATCTTGGCGTTCGGGTGATTGGCCAGGATGTATTTGGCGTAGATGCGTCCTTCGGACTGGTAGTTCGGGTTGAAGGCGATCGTCCACGGCGCGTTCTGCGGATCGGAGAAGCGCGAGGCGCCGGTGGAGGCGAGCAGCTGCGGCACCTTCCTGGCATTCAGATATTTCTGCACGGCGGCATTTGAGGGCGTGCCGATGATCTGGAAGGTGAACAGCACCTCGTCGCCTTCGACCAGCTTGCGCACCTGCTCGACGGCTTTGGGCGGCGAATAGGCATCGTCATACTGGATCAGGTTCAGCTTGCGGCCGTTGATGCCGCCCTGATCGTTGATCATCTTGAGGTAGGCCGCCTGGGTCTTGCCAATGCCGGCATAGGCGGATGCGGGGCCCGAGAACGGCACGGTTTGGCCAATCTTGATCTCGGTGTCGGTCGCGCCGACGTCGTATTTCTTCTGCGCGGTGGCCGATGTAACCGACAACGCGATGGCAAGCGCTGTCGCAGCGAGCAATTGCACGCTCCTCATGTCCGTGACCTCCCATGTTGCCGGTGATCTTGTCCGCAAGCGTCAAGCCGGCGGATGTCACCGTTGAACGGGATGATGGAGGAACGGTGAGGGCATTGCAAGGCGATGGCCCTGCGCGCAGTGTCGCGTCAGGCCAGCCAGAGCAGGATCAGCGCGAGCGCCGCGGGTGCCGCCTGCACATAAAGAATGCGGCGGCTGACGGTGGCGGCACCGTAAGCGCCGGCGACGATCACGCAGAGCAGGAAGAATGTCTTGATCTGGAATGCGAAGGCGGCATTGCCGTGCGCCAGGCCCCAGATCAGTCCGGCGGCAAGGAAGCCGTTATAGAGCCCCTGATTGGCGGCAAGCACGGCCGAATCATTGGCCTTCTCGATCGAGTTGCGGAAGGTCTTCAGCCCGAGCGGCTTGGTCCAGAGAAACATCTCGAGCACGAGGAAGTAGATGTGCAGCGCAGCCACCACTGCGACCAGAAAATTGGCTATCCAAAGCATGCTCGGTCCCCCCCAGAGCTCTGGTTCTGATTGAATCAGAACCAAAGCTCAAGATTCTTGTTTTGACGCGTTTTCTTCACGCGAACCGGTGTCCATCCCGGATCAAGTCCGGGACAGTCTTTCGCTCGAAAACACTCCAGCCGGAATTCGGGTGGACGCTAGCACGCGCACGGTGAATTGTATGCCAAGCGACCTGTTTCCAGCGCAATGATTGTCCAGAGTGACTGATATGACCGACCGCAAGACCGCACAGATCTTCAACCTCGACCGCCTCAAGACGCCGATCGGCACCGCGCTGCTGGTGACCGATGACGACGGCGTGCTGCGAGCACTGGACTGGGACGATTATGAAGGGCGCATGCTCGACCTGCTGCGGCTGCACTATGGCGCCGTGACGCTGCGGGACGGCCGTGCACCGGCTGCGATGCGCAAGGCGCTTGGCGATTACTTCAACGGCGATCTTGATCGGCTGACCGATGTCGAATGGCGCGTCGCCGGCACCCCGTTCCAGCAGAAGGTCTGGCACGCGCTGCCGAAGATTCCGCCGGGCACCACGATGAGCTACGGCGCGCTGGCGGCAAGACTGAAAGTGCCGAACGCGATGCGTGCGGTCGGCCACGCCAACGGCTCCAACCCGATCAGCGTCGTCGTGCCGTGCCATCGCCTGATCGGCGCCAACGGCTCGCTGGTCAAATATGGCGGCGGGTTGGAGCGCAAGCGCTGGCTGCTGCGCCACGAGGGCGTTGAGGTGTAGCGGCCGAACCCAGCCGCAGCGAGACGATCAATCGAGATCCTCGCGCGGCATGTTTCGCAGGTCACGCACGATGTAGAGGAATACAATCAGCGAAGGCACCCACGCGAGGATCGCTCCTACCAGCATCGCATCGACCGTCGTCATCGGATCTCCTTGAGCGCGTCAGATCAGCTTCTTCGATGGGCCACCGGTTCTCGGGAGGGGATAGAGCCACTTCCAGTAGACCTTGTTGCGCTCCAACTGCCGCCTGTAGATCTCGCGGCACTTCGTCGAGCAGAATTGCTCGAAGTACCAGCTATGCCGGATCAGCCCGAACGGCCGCCGACAACCTGGATTCCCGCAACGGCCCGTCATGATGTCGCCTCCGCATTCGCTCGCCCAAGCCAGCGAATGAAGTCCTCTTGACCCTTGTGAAGACAGAGCCGTCCGCAGTAGCGTTCGCACGCCGGATTTCGCAGGCAGATGATCTTGGCATCTTCACTGTCACACTCGGCGCAGCGCGGTTCCGTACGCATGGCGACTTCCCTCCAAGGAACTGCCATTGGCCAATCAAGAATGTCTGATGCTGTCGTTGCCGCCGGTCTTCCTGAGGGGCGGCGCCGCGAAATCTTGCGCTGCCACCGTCGATACGCAACTTGTCCAAATGTTTCCCGGCATCATCCTTGCGTATATTGATTTGAACTCACGCGCTCGTCGCTGTGCCCTGCCGTGCGAGCGCGGCATCGAGGCATTTGACCAGCGCATCTCCGTCAAACGGCTTGATCAGAAAGCAGATCGCTCCCGCCTCCATGGCGCGGGCCCGGTCGGTTTCGACGGAGAAGGCCGTGATGAAAATGAACGGAACGCGCCGGCCGTCGGCAATCAGCCGGGCCTGCAGGTCGAGCCCGCTCATGGCCGGCATCCTGACATCGGCGATCACGCAGGAGGTGTCGTCCAGTTGCGGTGAGTGCAGGAATTCTTCGGCCGACGCATAGGTCTGGACCGCGTAGCCAAGCGACCTGACCAGATTGTCGGTTGCGGTGCGGACCGACATGTCATCGTCGACGATTGATATCACCGGGTTGGACAAGAAGGGTTTCCTGGAACGGCCAGAGGGGCCTCTGGTGTCTGCTCTCACGGCGCCACAGTGCGTCGTCAGCCGCGGCCGGAGAATCATACTTAGGTTTGCGCGCCGTCGGATGCCTGCTTGACCCCGAGGATCTGCGCCATCCTGACCAGGTCAGGCAACGACTTCGCCGCCATTTTCCGCATGATGTGCCCGCGGTGTATCTTGACCGTGATCTCGGCGACGCCGATTTCGGCGGCGACCTGCTTGTTCATCAGTCCCGCGGTGACGAGGCTCATGATCTGGCGCTCACGCGGGGTCAGGGTCGCGAAGGCTGCGCGCAGGTTCGCGAGCGCCCTGGCCTCATTGCGGCGCGTTCTGTCGCGTTCGATCGCGGTCGTGACGGCATCCAGCATGTCCTGATCGCGGAACGGCTTGGTCAGGAAGTCGACGGCTCCGGCCTTCATGGCTCTGACCGTCATCGGGATATCGCCATGGCCGGTCATGAAGATGATCGGAATATGAATGTCGGCCTTGGCCAGCTCAGCCTGGAAGTCCAGGCCGCTCAGCCGGGGCAGCCTGATGTCCAGGATCAGGCAGCTCGGAACATCGGGGAGCTTGTGCTGGAGAAATTCATGGGCCGACCCGAACGCGGCGGTGCGCAGGCCGACCGACCGGAAAAGATTGCCCAGCGAGTCTCGCACGGACGCGTCGTCGTCGACGACGAACACGATCGGCTCGTTGTTCGCGAGAGCGGGAGACGATGCCGCGTGTCCAATCACCATGCATGATCCTCCTGACGCAGCGGCAGGGTGAACTGGAACGTCGTGCCGGGGCCGATATTTCTGGACATGGACAGGCGCCCCCGGTGGGCTTCGACGATCGAGCGACAGATCGACAACCCCATTCCCATGCCGCTGGCTTTGGTGGTGTAGAAGGCGTCAAACAGCCGCTCGGCATGCTCTGTCGCAACCCCGACACCACAGTCGGTGACCGTGACCAGGATCTGCCCGGCATCGTCCTGGCGGGTCCGGACCACGAGCTCCCGTGGCCTGTCCGAGACCGGCTGCATGGCCTCGATGCCGTTGACGACGAGGTTGAGGATGACCTGCTGCAGCTGGACGCGGTCGGCGACAACGGGCGGGAGCGCGGGAGCGAGGTCGAGCTGCAGGGATACAAGGTGGCTCTGTAGCTCGTGCTGCACCAGGCCGATCACCTGGTTGATGGCTTCATTGATGTCGAGCGGCGCCATCTGACCGGTTGTCTTGTTCACTAGCGCGCGGACGCGCTGGATGACCTCGCCCGCCCGGTTGCCGTCGCTGATGATCGACCTGACCGCTCCGCGCGCTTCATTCAGATCGGGAGCCGCACGGTTGAGCCAGCGCAGGCATGCCGCGGCGTTGGCGACCACGGCGGCGAGCGGCTGGTTCACTTCATGGGCGATCGATGCAGCGAGCTCGCCGAGTGCGGTCACGCGCGTGACGTGCGCGAGGTTGGTCTGTGCTTCATGCAATTCTGCCTCGGCGCGCTTGCGGGCGGTCACGTCGGTGACCGCTCCGATGAATTCGGTGTCGCCCGAGGGGGTGGTCACCGCGTGCGCCCTGGCGTGAACATATTTGATCGCGCCGTCCAGCATCTGCAACCGGTAGCCGTGCTCGAAGTCCTTGCCGTCGAGCGAGACGCGGTCGATGGTCCGTTGCACGCGGGTGCGATCATCCGGATGGATGCGTTGAAGGACCGTGGCATGCTTGATGGAAGGCGCCCTGTCGAATCCGAAGATCCTGAACGTCTCTTCCGACCAGATCACCTCACCGCTGGCGACGTGCCAGCCAAAGCTGCCGGTGTGGCTCAATCGCTGGGCTTCGCTCAGGTACATTTCGCTCTGCAGCAGCGCGTTTTCGGCCTGTTTGCGCTCGGTGATATCCTCGCATGCGATCAGCACGATCAATCGATCGTCCTGCCGCCGCACGGCCTTGGCATTTTCACGAACCCAAAGTCCTGAGCCGTCCTTGCGGACCTTCCGGATCTCCCAATTGTGGGTCTGGCCGATGTTGTCGAGGCACGCCGCGACGTTGCGCTGCACCGCTTGATGGTCTTCGGCGGCAAAGACCCGCAGCACGGATTGCCCGAGCAATTCGTCGACGGTGTAGCCGAGTTGCGCCGCGCCGAACGTGTTGACCGACAGCACGAGACCCGTCGCGTCGACCATGAAGTACATGACCGGGTTGTGCTCGAACACCTCCTTCCATTGCGCTTCGCTGTTGCGCAGGGCCTCTATTGCGCGCTCTTCGCCGCTGACCCGGCCGCGCAACATGGCTTCCATCTGCCTGTGGGTGCGGCCCACCACCCCCATCATCAGCAATGCGGCGGCAAGCGAGGCGATCAGCAGCGCCAGCGCGATCAGATGGGCGGAAGCGGCAGGCTGCGGACCAAGCAGCAGCCCAATGCAGGTTGCGGCCAAAGCCAGCACCATGCCGCCGAGCAGCCATTGCTCGGCCGACCAGGACCTCGTGGTCGGGATGCGCATCATCGGCAGCACCAGCACTTGGCCGTCCAGCACTTGGCCATCATGGGCCGCGCTGCGTCGCTAGGTGACCGCTATCATCAGCGGCGACAACGTCGCCCTCCTTACAAACTGCACATTAGCAGCTTTCTCGACGTCCGAACCGGATCGTGGGGGCGATTTTTGGCGATCCACTCGCATCGCGTGAGATCGCGCGGAAAGCGCAATCGTCAGACCAACGCAGGCCCAGGTTGCGGCTAAACCAAAGTATGTCGTCCCCATCCGAATGTAACGGCTGGATCAACCTCCGTTCAATGGCCCGTTTCCTCCCGCTGGCTACGCTTATTGGGTAACTCGATGACAGTAGAGGCCTCCGGGGTTCAGCAATCGTCAATCCGAGACGGGAGATTGAAATGCCCAACACGCGCCTGCATCTGATCCTTTGTTCCGACGATGTCGGGCGCGAGACCACGCCTCAGAGGCGTAACCGCAGTTTCCAGCCCTTCGTGATCGATGGCGGCAAGCAAGCCGCCAGCGGGCCGGCCGGCAACCCCTGGATCGATCTGCTCGACGTCTTCGATTTGGGCGCTGTGCTCTGTCAGGCGAGCTACCTGGCCTTGCTGGGGGCGAGCCTCGCGACGCTGCAGTCGCAATTGAACGTGCCGGATCCAGGATCGTAGCCCACTCTGGATCCAAGTCCGGCAGGCTGCCGGGACCGACGCGCTGGCTGCTCACGCCTGGGTCGCGCAAAACGGGTCCGACAACAGCCTCCGTGAGAGCCCGGAATCCACTCCCCGTCTAGCCCCGGCCCTGATGGATTCCGGGCTCAGTTTCTCCGTCGTCATTCCCTGATGCGCAATTGCGCATCTGAGGGCTCGCGAAGCGAGAGCCCGGAATCCATTTCACCGCAAACGGGAGGTCCGATGGATTCCGGGTTCAGCCCTGCGGGCTGCCCCTGAATGACGGATAGAGGATAGAGGGGAGTCGGCCGCTACGCCGCCGGCTTCGCCGCCTGGTCCTCGCTCGACAACAGATGCAGCAGCGCGCTCTTGATCGCGGCCTGCCGGGTCGGCGCGGTGATCTGGGCGCCGAGCAGGTCGGTGACATAGAACACGTCGCGGGCGCGCTCGCCGAAGGTCGCGACATGCGCCGAGGCGATGTTGAGATTGAGTTTCGAGATCGCGGTGGTCAGCTGGTAGAGCAGGCCGGGGCGGTCGAGACCGGAGACCTCGATCACGGTGTAGCGGTCGGACCATTGGTTGTTGATGGTCACTTCGGGCTCGACGATGAACGGCCGTGCCTTGCTGCGCACCGCGCGCTTGGCCACCGCCTCGGGTAGCCTGAGCTTGCCTTCCAGCACCTGCTCGATCATCTCGCCGATCCGCGTCGCGCGGCGGCCCTCGTCATCGTCGCGGTCGTACTCGCGCGAGATCGAGATGGTGTCGAGCGCGCGGCCGTCGGTCGTGGTGTAGATCTGCGCGTCGACGATGTTGGCGCCGGCCGAGGCGCAGGCGCCCGCGATGATCGACAGCAGCCAGGGATGGTCGGTCGCGAGAATCGTGAGCTCGGTGACGGCACGGACCTCGTCGAATCCGACATTGATCGCGAGCTTGTGGCCGGCCTGCTCGCTGGCACGGATGAAGCGCGCCTGGCGGATCTTGCGTTGCAGCTCAACCTTGAGCCAGTAGGCCGGATAGTGCCGGCCGATATAGGCGTTGAGCTCGACCTCCGGCCATTCGGTGAAGGCGCGACGGAACTCGGCCTGCGCCACCGCGATGCGCTGGGCGCGGTTGACCTCGGAGAAGCCGCCAGTCAGCACCGGCTCTGTTTCATAGTACAGCGTGCGCAGGAGCTGCGCCTTCCAGCCGTTCCAGACGCCCGGGCCGACGCCGCGAATGTCGGCGGTGGTCAGGATCGTGAGCAGCTTCATCTGCTCGACCGACTGCACCACAGCGGCGAAATTCTCGATGGTCTTGCGGTCCGACAAATCGCGCGATTGTGCCACCGTCGACATCGTCAGGTGCTCCTCGATCAGCCACGCCACCAGCTCGGTGTCGGCGGCCGAGAACCCGAGCCGCGGGCACAGCCGCCGCGCCACCTTGGCGCCGGCGATCGAGTGATCTTCCGGCCGGCCCTTGGCGATGTCGTGCAGCAGGGTTGCGATGTAAATCACCGGGCGATGTTCGGGACGGATCTTGCGGAACAGGTCGCTGGCGACCGTGAACTCCTCATTACCGCCGCGCTCGATGTCCTGCAGGTAGCCGATGCAGCGGAGCAGATGCTCGTCCACCGTATAATGGTGGTACATGTTGAACTGCATCATCGAGACGATCTTGCCGAAGGCGCGGATGAAATGGCCGAGCACGCCGGTCTCGTTCATCCGCCGCAGCACGGTCTCGGCATCGTTCGAGGTTAGGATCTCCATGAACAGGCGGTTGGCTTCCTCGTTGTCGCGGAGCTGGGTGTTGATCAGCTTCAGCGAGCGGGTCACCGTGCGCATCGCATCGGGATGGAAGGCGAGGTTGTTCTGCTGCGCGAGGCGGAAGATCCGGATCAGATTGACCGGATCGTGCTTGAACACATCAGGGGCGGCGAGGTTGATGCGGTTGTTGTCGACGATGAAGTCGTCGCTGCCGGCCACCCGCCGCCGCTTGGCGCCGGGCCGCAGCCGCGCCACCATCCGGCTCAGCACCGGCGCCGGCTTGTTGTGCTCCTCCTCGAGCTTGGCGCACAGGATCGCGGTGAGATCGCCGACGTCCTTGGCGATCAGGAAGTAGTGCTTCATGAAGCGCTCGACGTCCTGCATGCCGGGATGCGAGGTGTAGCCGAGGCGGACCGCGATCTCGCGCTGCATGTCGAACGACAGACGCTCCTCGGCGCGCCCTGCAAAGAAGTGCAGATTGCATCGGACCGACCACAGGAAGTCGGCGCAGCGGCGGAAGGTGCGGTACTCCTGCGAGTCGAACACGCCGCGTTCCAGCAGCTCGTCGGTCTCGCGCACGCGGTAGACGTATTTGGCGATCCAGAACAGCGTGTGCAGGTCGCGCAAACCGCCCTTGCCGTCCTTGACGTTGGGCTCGACCAGATAGCGCGACTGGCCGGCGCGGCGATGCCGCTCCTCGCGCTCGGCAAGCTTGGCGGTGACGAATTCCGCCGCGGTGCCCTGCACCACTTCCTTGTCGAAGCGTTCAACCAGCTCGTCGTAGAGTGGCTGGTCGCCAGTCAGAAAGCGCGTCTCCAGGATCGCGGTGCGGATCGTCATGTCGCCGCGCGCCTGGCGGATCGATTCATCGACCGAGCGCGTGGCGTGGCCGACCTTCAGCCCCATGTCCCAGAGGCAATAGAGGATGGCTTCGGCGACCTGCTCGCCCCAGGCGGTCTGCTTGTAGGGCAGGATGAACAACAGATCGATGTCGGATTCCGGCGCCATCAGCCCGCGGCCATAGCCGCCGGTCGCGACCACGGCCATGCGCTCGGCGCCCGAGGGGATCGGCGAGTGATAGAGATGCCGGGTCGCCGCCGCGTAGAGGATGCGGATGATCTCGTCCTGCACGAAGCACAGTCGTTCCGCGCAGCGGCGGCCGTGGCGGTCCTTCAGCAGCAGCGTCTGCGCCGTGGCGCGCGCGGCGATCAGCTCGGCCTTGAGCAGTTGCGCCATCGCGGCGCGGAACTGGTCCTCGCGGCCGGCGTGCTGTTCGGCGAGTGCATTGACCGCCGCGGTGATCCGCTCGGTCTCGAAACGATCATCCGCTTCAGGGCGGACTTCGGCTACGACGCTGTCCATACGTTCTTCCGATATCGGACGGAGCTGTTGCTGTCACTGACCAAAGTATTACGACAGCAGCTCCATGCTCTCCTGACGACGCCGTGAGCAAGATCGTTCTCGCGCCGTCGCCTAAAGGGTAGAGATTTTCTCGTTGACCGCAAGGCTAACTCATTGAATTAGAAGACTGTTTATTAATCAACCCGAGGGGATCGACCAATGCAGAAATTTTCCCGGCGCGCTTTCGCGACGCTGTTCGCGATCTCCGCGTTGCTGCCCGGCGCGGCGCTCGCCGCCGATACGCTGAAGGAGATCCGGATCGACTGGGCGACCTACAATCCGGTGTCGATGGTCCTGAAGCAGAAGGGGCTGCTGGAGAAGGAATTCGCCAAGGACGGCATCAGCATCGTCTGGGTGCAGTCGGCCGGCTCCAACAAGGCGCTCGAATTCCTCAACGCCGGTTCGATCGATCTCGGCTCGACCGCGGGCTCGGCCGCTTTGGTTGCCCGGATCAACGGCAACCCGATCAAGTCGATCTATGTCTATTCGCGTCCCGAATGGACTGCACTGGTCACCACCAAGGACTCCAAGATCGCGTCGGTCGCCGACCTCAAGGGCAAGCGCGTCGCGGTAACGCGGGGCACCGACCCGCACATCTTCCTGGTCCGCGCGCTGCTCGGCGCCGGTCTGACCGAAAAGGACATCACGCCGGTGCTGTTGCAGCACGCCGACGGCAAGACCGCGCTGATCCGCGGCGATGTCGACGCCTGGGCCGGCCTCGACCCGATGATGGCGCAGGCGGAGGTCGAGGACGGCGCCAAACTGTTCTACCGCAAGGCCGACGCCAACACCTGGGGTATCCTCAATGTGCGCGAGGAGTTCTTGAAAGCGCATCCGGATATCGTCCGTCGCGTGCTCGCCACCTATGAGGAGGCGCGGAAATATTCGCTGGCGAACTATGACGAGCTGAAGAAGACCTTCATCGCGGTCACCAAGCTGCCCGACGCCGTGGTCGACAAGCAGCTCAAGGAGCGCACCGAGCTGACCCACAGCCGCATCGGCGCTCCCCAGCGCGAGTCGATCCTCGCCGCCGGCCTCGCGTTGCAGCAGGCCGGCGTGATCGATGCCAAGACCGACGTGAAGGCCGCGCTCGACAGCCTGATCGACGATCAGGTCCCGTTGCCCACCAACTAGCCACCGTCGCCAAACTAACTCCGTCGTCCCGGACAAGCGAAGCGCGATCCGGGACCCATAACCACAGGGCGTTGTTGTTGAACAAGGCCTTGGCTCCAGCTTTCTCTCTCGCCACGGCCTGTGGTTATGGGTCCCGGCCTTCGCCGGGACGACGTGGATAGAGCGGAGTCCGTTCCCCCATCTTGCAATCCCGCCGGAAGAATAGTTCTTGCTATGGCCATGACCGTCGACCTGCCTGCGCTGGAACAGACGGCCGCGCCGCGTGCGGCGGCGGCGCGATGGTCGCGTTATGCGCGCCCGGTGCTCGGGCTCGTGCTGCCGGTCGCGCTCGCGCTGGGCTGGGAACTCATCGTTGCTCTCGGCTACTCCAACGGCCGCCTGGTGCCGCCGCCGTCGAAGGTGTTCGAGACCATCGTGGCGCTCGCCAAAAGCGGCGAGCTGTCGCGCCATGTCCTGGCGACGCTCTGGCGTGTCGCCGCGGGCTTTGCGCTCGGCGTCGCCGCCGGCACCGTCATGGGCGCGATCTCCGGCTACTGGGGCCTGGCGCGGAGGCTGCTCGATCCGACCGTGCAAGCCTTGCGCGCGATCCCTTCGATCGCCTGGGTGCCGCTGTTCATCCTGTGGCTCGGCATCTTCGAGACCTCGAAGGTCGCGTTGATTGCGGTCGGCGTGTTCTTCCCGATCTATCTCGGCGTGATGGGCGCGATCCTGTCGGTCGATCGCAAGGTGGTCGAGGTCGGTCGCGTGTTCCGGCTGTCCGGCTTTGCGATGATCCGCCGCATTCTGCTGCCTGCGGTGTTGCCGGCCTATGTGGTGTCGCTGCGGGTCGGGCTCGGCTTGGGGTGGATGTTCGTGGTCGCCGCCGAATTCATGGGCGCCTCCGAAGGACTCGGCTATCTCTTGATCGACGGCCAGCAACTCGGCAAGCCGGCGCAGATCCTCGCCGCGATCGTGATCTTCGCGATCTTCGGCAAGCTCACCGACTGGCTGATCGAGGTCGCGACGGCGCCGCTGCTGCGCTGGCAGGATGCGTTCGGCGCGCGGGGAGGGCAGTGATGCTGGCGCTGAAGGATGTCGGCAAGACCTATCCGAACGGGGTCCACGCGCTGGAGCGCTTCTCGGCCGAAATCCAGCCCGGCGAGATTGTCGCGATCATCGGCGGCTCCGGTTGCGGCAAGTCGACCTTGCTGCGCGCCATCGCCGGCCTCGATCGCGCCAGCACTGGCAGCGTGACGCTCGACAACGCGGTGATCACGTCGCCGCACGCCGAGATCGGCATCATCTTCCAGGAGCCGCGGCTGCTGCCCTGGCTCACCGTCGCCGACAATATCGGCTTCGGTCTCGCCGACCTTCCGGCTGATGTGAGGCGCGAGCGGGTCGCGGCGGCGCTGGCCCGCGTCGGCCTTGCCGACAAGGCCGCCGCCTGGCCGCGTGAGCTCTCCGGCGGGCAGGCGCAGCGGGTCGCGATCGCCCGCGCGCTGGTGCCGCAGCCTGAAGTGCTGCTGCTCGACGAGCCGTTCTCGGCGCTCGATGCCTTCACGCGGCGCGACCTGCAGGACCATCTGCTCGATCTCTGGGCCGACACGCGGCCGACCCTGATCCTGGTCACCCATGACGTCGATGAGGCCGTGGTGCTCGCCGATCGCGTGCTGGTGATGCGGCCGCGCCCGGGCCGGCTGTTCGAGCAGATCACCATCAATCTGGCGCGGCCCCGCGACCGCAAATCGGAGCTGTTCGACACCTTCAAGCGCCGCGTGCTGACCGCGCTCGACCGCTCGCTGGACCGTTCGGTGCGTGACGTCACGGACAAATCCAGCGCCGGCGAGGCGATGTGGTGGTGACATCGGCGCTATAAGGCCTTACATCGGAATAAAGAAGAACAGCCGGGAGCAGAACCATGGACTCCGCCGAACTCCGCGCAATGCAGGCTCCGATCAAGGAGCGTTACAAGACCGATCCCCAGGCCGCCGTGATCACGTTGAAGGCCAAGGGCACGATCGACAACGAAAGCCTGTCCTGCAAGGTCGAAACCGGCCGCGCGCTCGCGGTCGCCGGCCTGCACCCGGCGACCGGCGGCTCCGGGCTCGAGCTCTGCTCCGGCGACATGCTGCTTGAGGCATTGGTCGCCTGCGCCGGCGTCACGCTGAAATCGGTCGCGACTGCCGTCGAGGTGCCGCTGAAGGTCGGCAACGTGTTCGCCGAGGGCGATCTCGATTTCCGCGGCACGCTCGGCGTCGACAAGGAGGCCCCGGTCGGCTTCCGCGAGATCCGCCTGCGCTTCGACGTCGGTACCGACGCGCCGCAGGACAAGCTCGACCTGCTGCTGAAACTCACCGAGCGCTATTGCGTGGTCTATCAGACCATCAAGAACGGCCCGAAGGTGTCGGTCACGATGCAGCGGGTCTAACGCGTCGTCCCGGCGAAAGCCGGGACCCATACGCCGTGTCCTCTCGGTTCAAGCCGCGCTGTCCGACGGCTTTCGCTCCTCACGCCCATTCGTGGTTATGGGTCCCGGCCTTCGCCGGGACGACGCTCGATGTCCCCCGAACTCCACTTCGTCCTGCTCCTCGTGCTGCGCATGGCGGTTGCGGCCGCCTTCGTGGTCAGCGCGTCCATCATCACGGAACGTTCGGGGCCGGTGATCGGCGCACTGATCGCCACCCTGCCGATCTCGGCCGGGCCGTCCTACACCTTCCTTGCGCTCGACCATGACGCCGCCTTCATCGCTGAGGGCGCGCTGTCGAGCCTGCCGGTCAATGCGGCCACGATCTTCATGGGCCTCACCTATGCGGTGCTGGCGCGGCGCCGCGGCATGTGGATCAGCGCGGGCTCGGCGATCGCGTTGTGGCTCGTACTGGGCACCATCATCCGTCAGTTCGCGTGGACGCTTGCCGGCGGCTTGATCCTCAACGCCATTGCGTTTGCGATCTGCATTCCGCTGCTCAAGCCCTATCGACACGTAGCGAAAATGCCGCTGATCGCGCGGCGCTGGTACGACATTCCGCTGCGCGCAGCGCTGGTCGCGAGCCTGGTCGGCACGGTCGTCACTGCGTCGACCTGGGTCGGCCCGCGCGTCACCGGCGTGATCGCGCTGTTTCCGATCGTGTTCTCCTCGATGATGCTGATCTTGCATCCGCGGATCGGCGGTCCAGCCACCGCCGCCGTGCTCGCCAACAGCGCCTGGGGCCTGCTCGGCTTCGGTCTCGGCATCGCTGTGCTGCATGTCGCGGTCGCGCAATTCGGCTCACCCATCGGCCTCAGTTGCGCGCTCGCCACTTGCATCGCCTGGAATCTGGCGCTGTGGCAGCTCGGGCGAAGGAAGAAGGCGCGAGCCTAGCCGTCATTGCGAGGAGCGCAGCGACGAAGCAATCCATCTGTCCGCGTATGTGGATCGATGGATTGCTTCGCTTCGCTCGCAATGACGAGTGAGACATCCGTAGCCCGGATGAAGCGCAGCGCAATCCGGGGCGGTTGTGCAACGGAGAGAGCGGCCCCGGATTTCGCTTCGCTGCATCCGGGCTCCGCGGCTACTGCTTCGGCAGTTTCGCCCGCAACGCATACAGCGCATCGAGCGCTTCGCGCGGCGACATCTCGTCGGGGTGTAGCGCCTTCAGCGCCTCGACCAGTAAATCCACCTCGCTCGGCGGCGGCTTGTCCTCACTTGCAGCGCGGGAGGGGACGGCGAACAGCGGCAGGTCGTCCGCCAAGGCGCGCGCGGTCTGGCCGCGGTCCTGGGCTTCGAGTTTCGCCAGCACCGATTTGGCGCGGGTGATCACCGCGGGCGGCAGGCCGGCGAGCTTGGCGACCTGGATGCCATAGGAGCGGTCGGCGGAGCCCGGCAGCACTTCGTGCAGAAACACGACGTCGCCCTGCCATTCCTTGACCCGCACCGTGGCGTTGAACATCCGTGGCAGCTTGGCCGAGAGCGCCGTCAGCTCATGATAGTGGGTGGCAAAGAGCGTGCGGCAGCGGTTGCTCTCATGCAGATGCTCGATCGCGGCCCAGGCGATCGACAAGCCGTCGAAGGTCGCAGTGCCACGGCCGATCTCGTCGAGGATGACGAGCGACCGCTCGCTGGCCTGGTTCAGGATCACGGCGGTCTCGACCATCTCGACCATGAAGGTCGAGCGTCCGCGCGCCAGGTCGTCGGCGGCGCCGACGCGCGAGAACAGCCGATCGACGATCCCGAGCCGCGCCCGCGATGCCGGCACGTAGGAGCCGATCTGCGCCAAGAGCGCGATCAGCGCATTCTGGCGCAGGAAGGTCGATTTACCGGCCATGTTCGGACCGGTGATCAGCCAGAGCTGGCCGGACTTCTGTCCCGGCGCCGGCGACAGGTCGCAGGCATTGGCGATGAACGGTTGCCCGTCGCGCTTCAGCGCCTGCTCGACCACCGGGTGGCGGCCACCCTCGATCGCAAAGCCGAGCGAGCCGTCGACGTCGGGCCGCACGTAATTGTCGTCGATCGCCAGTTTCGCCAGCGAGGTCGCGACGTCGAGCATCGCAAAGGCATGCGCGGCGTTGCGCAGATCGTCGCTGGCGGCGAGCGCCAGCGCGCTGAGCCGTTCGAAGATCTCGAGCTCGAGATTGAGCGCGCGCTCGCCGGCATTGGCGATCTTGGCCTCGGTCTCGCCGAGCTCCGAGGTGGTGAAACGGACCTGCCCGGCGAGCGTCTGGCGATGGATGAAGGTCGCATTCAGCGGCGGCGCGAACAGCTTGTCGCCGTGCTGCGCGGTGACTTCGACGAAATAGCCAAGCACGTTGTTGTGCCGGATCTTCAGCGTCTTGATGCCGCTGTCCTCGGCATAGCGCGCCTGCATCGCGGCGACGACGAGGCGCGAGGCATCGCGCAAATTCCGGCTCTCGTCGAGCGCGGCGTCATAGCCTTCGCGCACGAAGCCGCCGTCGCGCTTGATCAGCGGCAATTGCTCGGAGAGTGCCCGGGTGAATTCCCGTGCCAGATCGCGCGAGGGACGTTGCAGCGCCGCCATCACGGTCGACACTTCGGCCGGCGGATTGCTGAGCTGCGCGAGCAGCTCCAGCGCCTGGTCGGCGGCAAGGATGCCATCGCGCAGGCTGGCGAGATCGCGCGGGCCGCCGCGGCCGACCGAGAGCCGCGCCAGCGCGCGCGACATGTCGGGCGCCGCGCGCAGCACGGTTCTGACGTCCTCGCGCGCCGCGGAATCCGCGACGAAGGCGGAGACCGCATCGAGCCGCCGCGCGATCACGGCAACATCGGTGAGCGGCGCGGCAAGGCGCTGCGCCAGCAGGCGCGAGCCTGCTGCGGTGACGGTGCAGTCGATCGCATCGAGCAGCGAGCCGCGGCGCTCGCCGGCGAGCGTCCGCGTCAGTTCGAGGTTGGCGCGGGTCGCCGGGTCGATCGCCATCGTGGTGCCGGCAGCCTCGCGCGCCGGCGGCGACAGCGGCGGACGTTTGCCGACCTGGGTGCGGTCGATATAGGTGACGGCCGCGGCAGCAGCCGTCGCTTCCAGCCGCGACATTGCGGACAGGCCATCCATGGTCGCGACCGCGAAATAGTCGCACAGCCGCCGCTCGGCGGTGGCGCTGTCGAACACGTCGCGGGTCAGCGGCGTGACCGACGGCAGCTCGCGCAAGGTCGGTGCGAGCTCGTTGTCGCTATAGAGCGCGTCGGTGACGATGGCCTCGTTCGGATTGATCCGCGCCAGCGTCGCCGCAAGCTCCGCGGTCGCGCACTCCGTCACCATGAATTCGGAGGTCGAGATGTCGATCCAGGCAAGGCCGAGACGATCCGCGCCGGCCGAGCCGCGGGCGCGCGCGATCGCGATCAGGTAATTGTTGGTGCGGGCGTCGAGCAGCGTGTCTTCGGTCAGCGTGCCCGGCGTCACCAGCCGCACCACGCCGCGGCGGACCACGCTCTTGTTGCCGCGGGCCTTTGCCTCGGCCGGATTTTCGGTCTGCTCGCACACCGCGACGCGGTGGCCGGCGCCGATCAGGCGATGCAGATAGTCCTCGGAACGTTCGACCGGAACGCCGCACATCGGGATGTCCATGCCCTGATGCTTGCCGCGCTTGGTCAGCACGATGCCGAGCGTCTTCGAGGCGATCTCGGCATCCTCGAAGAACAGCTCGTAGAAATCGCCCATCCGGTAGAACAGCAGCAGGCCGGGGTGGGCGGCCTTGATCTCCAAGTACTGTTCCATCATCGGCGTGACGCGCGACGGCGCCTCGGCGGCAGTGGCTTCGGGCGGAACGGGGATGGGCTGCTGAATGGTCATGAGGTGGCGGAAACTACAGAATTTCGCCATGCGGTCCTATCCGCGAAGGCGGAGTTTTCCACCCTGTCCACGGTGCCATTATGACAGCCCTCACGGTAATGCGTGCAGGGCGGGCAGCCACGTCAATTGACCTGCCGCGGGCACGCTCCTAAAACTCCCCTCAAGTTCCAGCCGACCCAGCGCCTAAGTCGCGGCATTCAGGGAGAGATTCAATGCGTGATGTGTTCATTTGCGATGCCGTCCGGACACCGATCGGCCGTTTCGGCGGCTCGCTCGCCAAGGTGCGCGCCGACGATCTCGCGGCGGCCCCGATCAAGGCGCTGATGGCCAAGCACCCGACGCTCGACTGGAATCAGGTCGATGAGGTCTATTTCGGTTGCGCCAACCAGGCCGGCGAGGACAACCGCAACGTCGCGCGCATGGCGCTCCTGCTCGCCGGCATGCCGGAATCGGTTCCCGGCCAGACCCTGAACCGGCTCTGCGCCTCCGGTCTCGACGCGGTCGGTGCGGCGGCCCGCGCCATCCGCGCCGGCGAGATCGATTTCGCAATCGCGGGCGGCGTCGAATCCATGACGCGCGCACCGTTCGTGATGGGCAAGGCCGCGGAGGCCTTCTCGCGCTCGTCCGACGTCTACGACACCACGATCGGCTGGCGCTTCATCAATCCGTTGATGAAGGCGCAGTACGGCGTCGATGCGATGCCGGAGACCGGCGAGAACGTCGCCGAGGAATTCCAGGTCTCGCGCGCCGATCAGGATGCGATGGCGATCCGCTCGCAGCAGCGCGCGGGTACCGCGATCGCGTCGGGCTATTTCGCCGAGGAGATCGTGCCGGTCCAGGTTCCCGGCGGCAAGGCGGGCCCGATCACTGTCGACAAGGACGAGCATCCGCGCCCGGAGACCACGCTCGAAGCTCTCGCCAAGCTGAAGCCGATCGTGCGCAATCCGGGCACGGTGACCGCTGGCAACGCGTCGGGCGTCAATGACGGCGCCGCCGCGATGATCCTTGCGTCGGAAGCCGCTGTGAAGAAGCACGGCCTGACTCCGCGCGCAAAAATCCTCGGCCTCGCCTCGGCCGCGGTGCCGCCGCGCATCATGGGCATCGGCCCGGTGCCGGCGACGAAGAAGCTGGTCGAGCGGCTCGGCATCAAGGTGTCGGACTTCGATCTGATCGAGCTCAACGAGGCCTTCGCTTCGCAAGGCATCGCCTGCCTGCGCCAGCTCGGCGTCAAGGAAGACGCCGATTTCGTCAATCCGCATGGCGGCGCGATCGCGCTCGGCCATCCGCTCGGCATGAGCGGCGCGCGGCTGGTTTTGACCGCCGTGCACGGCATGGAGAAGCGAGGCGGGAAGCTTGCCTTGGCAACTATGTGCGTCGGGGTCGGCCAGGGCGTTGCGGTCGCGATCGAAAAACTGAACTAATCCAATAGCTTGGCGGGGCTGAAAACAGCCCTTCCCCAATTTGGTTATGCATTATAATGATCTGAAGTGGGCTCGCGGGGCGCGCGGGCCGCGGAGGAATTCGCCATGACCCTGTTGTATCCGCTGCAATCGCTTGCGGCCCATCCGGCGCGGCTGTCGCCGGACTATCGCTCCACCGTGAAGCGCTCGCCCTCGAGGCCGCTGATCCCGATGCGGCACACGCTCTCCGAGCTGACCGGTCCGGTCTATGGTCACGAGACGGTGCGCGCGCACGACAATGATCTCACCATCCAGGCCAAGGGTGAGCCGCTCGGCGAGCGCATCATCGTGCATGGACACGTGCGCGACGAGGACGGCCGCGGCGTGCCCAACACGCTGGTCGAGCTGTGGCAGGCCAATGCCTGCGGCCGCTACATCCACGTCGTTGACCAGCATCCGGCGCCGCTCGATCCGAATTTCACCGGCGCTGGCCGGACCCAATCCGATGCATCCGGCTACTACAAGTTCATCACCATCAAGCCGGGCGCCTATCCGTGGGGCAATCACCACAACGCCTGGCGGCCCGCGCATATCCACTTCTCGGTGTTCGGCCACGCCTTCGTCTCGCGTCTCGTCACGCAGATGTACTTCCCCGGCGATCCGCTGTTTCCGTTCGACCCGATCTTCAACTCGGTGACCGACGAGAAGGCGCGGGCGCGGATGATCTCGTCGTTCGATCTCGAGAACACCAAGCCGGAATGGGCGCTGTGCTATCGCTTCGATATCGTGCTGCGCGGCCGCAACGCCACGCCGATGGAGACCAAGTAACGTGTCGAACCAGCGTCCTGATGGAATCACGCCCTCGCAGACCGTCGGCCCCTATTTCAAATACGGCCTGACGCCGAACGGCGAGTATGAATGGAACGATGCCTTCACCAGCAATCTCCTGACGCCTGACGCCTCGGGCGAGCGCATCCGGGTCGAGGGCATCGTCTATGACGGCGACGGCGCCGTGATCCCGGACTGCATGCTGGAGATCTGGCAGGCCGATAGCCAGGGCCGCTTCTCCGATCCGCAGGATGCGCGCGCGCTGCCGAATTCCTCCTTCAAGGGTTTTGGCCGCTGCGGCACCGACAAGAGCGGTTACTATTCGTTCGACACCATCAAGCCCGGCGTGGTGCCTGACGCCGATGGCAAGCCGCAGGCGCCGCACATCGTGCTCGCAGTGTTCGCGCGCGGCATGCTGCTGCACCTCTACACCCGGATCTACTTCGATGACGAAGCCGGCAACGCCGGCGATACCGTGCTCGCGCTGGTGCCGGCCGATCGCCGCGCCACCTTGATCGCCAGGCGCAAGGCAGGCTCCGGCAACACCTACACGTTCGACGTTCGCCTGCAGGGCGACAACGAGACCGTGTTCTTCGACGTCTGATCGGCCGCTCTCAGGTCGCGACGGCCGGCTTGAACACGGCAAGCGGTGCGGGATCGCGGCTCGGCGGCGGCGGGACCTTGCCGTCGATGTCGGTAAAGCCGTATTCGGCCGCGAGCTCCGAGGCGAGCAGGATCTGCCCGCTCTTGGCCATCATCTCGGGATCGCCGGCGAGTGCGGCGACGGCGCGTCCGGCGAACAGCGGTGTCTCGCCGCGCTCGGCAATCAGCTTGGCGAGCGCCGGCGGCACCCGGTCGGGCTGCGCCGCAAGCTTCTCGCTCTTGATGTAGCCGGGCCAGATCGAGACCGCGGCAATGCCGAACGGCTTCAGCTCATGCGCCATGTCGCGCGCCATCCGGTCGACGCCTGATTTCTGCACGCCGAACGGAACGTTGAACGTGTACCTGACGCCGCCACCCGACGAGGTGTTGACGATCAGGCCGCGCGCTTGCGGCAGCATCAGCGGCACGGCGAATTGGCTGGCGACGAAATGCGAGCGCAGGCCGACGCGATGCATGGTGTCCCACAGCGAGGCCGGGACCTGCCAGAACGGCACATTGACCGGCATCACGTTCGGCGCCGCGAACACGTTGTTGACCAGCACGTCGAGCCGGCCGTGGTCGCGCCGGATCAGGTCGAACACCTCCTGCACCGAACCGTCGTCGGAATGATCGCACAGCAGGCCGATGCCTCGGCCGCCGGCCTCGTCGATCGCGGCGATGGTCTCATCCAGCGAGCCGGGCCATTCCGATCCGCCGCTGTTGCGCGTGCGCGCCGTGACGATCACGGTCGCGCCGTCCTCGGCGAGGCCGATCGCCACGCCCTTTCCAACTCCGCGGCTTCCTCCCGTCACCAGCGCGATGCGGTCCTTGAGGCGTCCCTTGGTCATGCGATCTCCCGATATGGCTTCTTTGGAAGATATCTTGACAAGAATCTTCCTAGGAAGATATTAAGCGCAGAACGTCGAAGGCGTCAACCAGGGAGGTTTCGCGATGGTCACCAGGGAAGAGAACGAACTGCTGTGCCGCGTCACGGGTGACGCGCCGATGGGACGGATGCTGCGGCAGCATTATTGGCTGCCTGCCGTGCTTTCGGTGCGCGTGCGCAAGGGCGAGGCGCCGGTCCGCGTCAAGCTGTTCGGCCGCAACTTCGTGGCGTTCAGGGGCAAGGACGGCACCGTCGGCTTCCTCGACGAGGCCTGTCCGCACCGCGGCGCCTCGCTGGCGCTGGCGCGGGTCGACGACTGCTCGCTGACCTGCCTGTTTCACGGCTGGAAGATCAATGCGCACGGCGAGGTGCTTGATGTTCCCAACGAGCCGAACAACCCCAGGGAGTTCGCCAAGACCGTCAGGGCGAAAGCCTATCCGGTGCGGGAAGGCGCCGGGCTGATCTGGGTCTGGCTCGGCGAGGGCACGGCGCCGCCCGCGCCCGACTTCGAGTGGATGGATCTGCTGCCGGACCAGGTTTACGCGGCCGGCATCGAGCTCAATGCCAACTGGCTGCAGGGCGTCGAGGCCACCATCGATTCCTCGCATGTCGCGCTGCTGCACCAGAGCTGGACCGCGACATCGTCGACCGATTTCGGCGCCACCCGCGTCAACACCGAAGTCGGCTACGAGTTCGAGAAGAAGTCCTATGGCTTCCGTGCCGCGGCGCTGCGCACGGCGCCGGATGGATCGTGCCTCGCGCGCGTCACCGAGTTCGTGATGCCCTATTACGGCCTGATCGCGCCGATCTTCTCCGGACCGCAGCAGGATCGCACCGCGATCATCGCGGTGCCGATCGACGACGAGAACCTGATCCAGTGGTACATCTTCTATAATCCGGAAAAGCCGGTGGATTCGTGGCGCAAGGTGCAGCGCGCCAACCAGTGGCCGATGGCCGGCGGCCTGCCGGGCGATCAAAGCACCAATTGGGGCCAGAACCGCCAGATCATGGATGCCGGCAACAGCACCGGTTTCCACGAAATCGTCATCGAGGATTTCGTGGTCATGGTCAGCATGGGGCCGATCGTCGACCGTTCGCAGGAATATCTCTGCTCGGCCGACCAGGCGATCGTCAGGGTGCGCCGGCAATTGCTCGACGAGGTGCGCGGCTTCATGGCCGGCAAGGCGCCGAAGAGCGGCCAGAGCGAGACCATGTCCTACAAAGACATCCGCGCGGTTGGTGGCCGGCTCGCCTCCGCCTCCGAGGATTGGCGGCAGATTCCCCGCTGATCGGAAGCCCGGGCGCGGCCGTGTCCGCGCCCATCTCCCTCCATTGGCCCCGGAGAGGTCATCCCATGACTTTGCAAGAATCGACCTGGCACCATCTCTGCGCCGCCGCGAAATTGTCGGAAGGCGAGCCGCTGGGCTTCAAGGTGGGCGACCGCCGCGTCGCGCTCTACAAGGTCGACGACGACATCTTCGCAACCGACGACGTCTGCTCGCACGCGTTTGCGCTGCTGTCATCGGGATTTCTCGAAGGGCACGTGATCGAATGCCCGCTGCATGGTGCGATGTTCGATGTCCGTGACGGCAAATGCCGGTCGACTGCCTACAAGGACATCGCGGCATTCAAGGTCGAGATCCGCGACGGCGAGATCTATGTGCAGCTTGACGGCGGCACCGTGCTGGAAGCCGCAGGCGTCGGCGGTGCGGACGTCAAACCATGAGCGGCCTCGTCGTCGTCGGTGCCTCCTATGCCGGCCTTCAGGCGGCCCTCACCGCGCGCGACGCGGGCTATGTCGAACCGGTGACCGTGATCGCCGACGAGCCCGCGCTGCCCTATCAGCGCCCACCGCTGTCAAAGGATTTTCTGCTCGACGAGATCGGCGGGCAGGGTCTCTTGATGCACGACGAGGCTATTTTCGCCGACAACAAGATCGAACTGCGTCTAGGCCACCGCGTCGTCGAGATCGATCGCAATGCAGGCCGGGTCGCGTTGGCCGGCGCCGCGACGTTCGACTTCGACAGCCTCGTCATCGCCACCGGCTCGCGTGCGCGGAAGATCGCAGTCCGCGGCGCCGACCTCGACGGGGTCTGCTATCTCAGGTCGATCGCCGATGCCGTCGACCTCAAGGTGCGGCTCGGCCAGGCCTCCGAGATCGTGATCGTCGGCGGCGGCTTCATTGGTCTCGAGGTCGCGTCCTCGGCAGCGAGGCTCGGCAAGCGGGTGACGGTGATCGAGGCGGCATCGCGTTTGCTCGAACGGGCAGTGTCTCCGGCGGTGTCGCGCTTTTTGCTCGATGTTCACGCCCGGGCGGGCGTCGCGGTGAAGTTCGGCACGGCCGTTTCGGCAATGATCGGAGATGGCGGACGGGTTGCGGCGGTCGAGCTGAACGGCGGCATCCGTCTTGGCGCGGATCTCGTCGTCGTTGGCATCGGCGGCATCGCCAATGATGAGCTCGCCGCCGCAGCAGGGCTCGAATGCGCCAACGGAATTGTAGTCGATGAGAATGGACGGACGGCATACCCCGGCATCTATGCCGCCGGCGACTGCGCCAATCACTACAGCCGGTTTGCCGAGGGCTGGATCAGGCTGGAGTCGGTTCAGCACGCGCAGGACCAGGGAAGGACGGTCGGGCTTGCGATCGCTGATAGCCACGAGCCCTACGACAGCGTGCCGAGGTTCTGGTCGGATCAGCACGATCTCAAGCTCCAGACCGTTGGCCTCGCCGCGCGCAGCGACCGCACTGTGATCCGCGGTGCGATCGAAGCCGGCCGGTTCTCCGTGTTCAACTACCGGCAGGGAAGACTGGTCGCGGTCGACAGCATCAACAATCCCGGCGACCAGATGGTGGCGCGGCGCCTGATCGCAGCCGGCATTTCGCCGACACCGGAGCAGGCCGAAGACGGCTCATGCGATCTCAAGTCGCTCCTGAAACGCGGTGACAAGGCAGTCGCCTAGTGTTGCAGGCAGCGGCAGCTAGTCCGCTGCCGCAAGCCGGCCGGGCTTCTTCGGCGCCTTCACGGTTCTGACGGCGAGCAGCTTGCGCAGGCAGCGGTCGAGCATGGCGAGCTCCGCCTTGGTGAGCCCGCTCGCCTCGGTCACGCCTTCAACTACTCTCGCGACCTCGGCAATGCCGCGGTCTGCGGTCGCAAGGCCCTTGGCGGTGAGGCGGACCAGCTCCGAACGGCCATCATCGCTGGCCGAGACGCGCAGGACGAAGCCGCCTTCCTGGAGCCGCGCCACGCGCTTGGTCATGGCACCCGATGTGACGAGGAGCGCGCGGAACAGGTCGGTCGGGCGCAACTCGTACGGCTTCCCCGAGCGCCTGAGCGCCAGCAATACGTAAAGCTCGCCGGTTTGCAGGCCGACGGCTTTCGCGATCTGCTGCAGGCGCAATTCGTGCAGCTGGTTGACGCGCTCCAGCCGCAGCAAGGTGCAGGCCGCGGCGAGGTCGAGGTCCGGGCGCTGCGCCAACCAGGCGGCTTCGATGTCGTCGTAGAGGGTGCTGTCGGGCGTGGGCTGCTTGATCGCAGGTTCGGCGCGGCGTGACACGCTGCTCTTCTTCATTCCTTCCAATCCTCTTCCCACGCCAACGGCGCCGGCATCATGCGTCCCGGCAATTTAACACCGTCGAACTGACGTGTCGCCCCGCAAGTACCTCGTCTCGCTGCAAGCCCCACACCTCGCGCCGCGGAACGGCCAATTGCCGCCTTCGTTCCGGTTGACATTTATCTTCCTAGGAAGAATATTCCGAGTAAGAAAACAGGGAGGAGCCTCATGCGCGGACTTCGCGCGATTGTCTTGTTCGCAGCTTTCGTGGCCGCCTGTGGCCCGGCCAAGGCGGCCGAGACCGAACTGATCCTCGGCCAGACCATGCCCTATAGCGGGCCGGCGTCGGCGCTGAGCGCGGTCGGCAAGGTGCAGACCCGCTATTTCCGGATGATCAACGATCGCGGCGGCATCAACGGCCACAAGGTCAAGCTGATCTCGCTCGATGACGGCTACAGCCCGCCGAAGGCCGTGGAGCAGACGCGCCGGCTGATCGAGAACGACGAGGCGGTCGCGATCTTCGGCAGCATGGGGACGGCGCAGAATGCGGCGGTCCAGAAATATCTCAACGCCAAGAAGATCCCCCAGTTGTTCGTGTTTGCGGCCAGCGAGCGCTTTGCCGATCCGAAAACCAGCCCCTACACTATTTCGGGGATGACGTTGTTCAGCACCGAGGCTGCGATCTACGCGCGGCTGGTGGCCGAGCACACGCCGGCCTCGCGCGTCGCCGTGCTGTACCAGAACGACGACTATGGTCGCGAGTATCTGCGCAGCTTCAAGGCCGAGCTGGCCCGGCTCGATCCCAAGGCCGAGATTGTCGCGGCCTCGCCCTACGAGGTCACGTCGCCGACGGTCGATTCGCAGGTCGTTGCGCTCGCCAGCACCAATGCCAACGTCTTTCTCAATGCGTCGACAGGCAAGTTCACCTCGCAGGCGATCCGCAAGGCCGGTGAGCTTGGCTGGCATGCGCAGCAGTTCCTGCCGATCGGCAGCAACTTCGTGCCGACCATCCTCAAGCCGGCCGGGCTCGAAAACGCCAAGGGCGCCATCTCGGCGACACCGACCAAGTCGGTCGGTGATCCCGAATGGGCCAACGATCCCGCTTATCTGGAGTGGCTGGCCTTCATGAAAAGATACTATCCCGAGGGCGATATCGAGGATCAGCTCAACTTCACCGGATGGAATGTCGCGGTCCTCATGACCAGGGTCATCGAGGCCTGCGGCGATGATCTGTCCCGGCAAAACATCATGAAGCAGGCGACCGCGCTGAAGAACGTTGCGCTTCCGGGCCTGATCCCGGGCATCACCGTCAACAGCAGCCCGGACGATTATCGCCTGATCACCTCGCTGCGGCCGCAGCGTTTCGACGGCGAGCGCTGGGTGCCGATATCAGGCGTCATGGCCGCGCAATGAGTGTCGGCCGATGATCGTGGATCGAGCGCGGCCGCTAGCGGCCGCGCCTGAGCTCCTCGGTGGCGCGCCGGAGCACCTCGTGAAGCCATTCGTGCGACGGTTCGCCCTCGACGCGTTCGTGCCAGAGCAGCCGAACCTCCACGGGGGTCGTGGTGTAGGGCAGTTCATGGGTCGTGATCGCGTGCGCCTGCTCGAGCGCGCGCGCCAGCGGGCGCGGGACGATCGCAGCCAGTTCGGAATCGATAAGCAACGCGGGCAAGGCAAGGAAATGCGGCAGCGAGACCGCGATCCGTGGCGGCCGGTCGCTGTCGGCCAGCGCCCGTTCCAGCGCGGGGCGGTCGTACATCTCGGAACGTCTGGCGAGCCCACGCTCGGAGATGAAGCCGCCGATCGCGCCTTCCTGCTCGCCGCCGAAGGAGACGACGACCAGCGGCAAGCTCGCGAGCTTTGCCTTGTCGAGCCGGCCGAGTTTGCGCTTTTTGCCGACGATCAGCACGTCGTCATATTCGAACAGCAGCGCCGTGCGGAAGCGGCTCGGCGGCGACGAGAACACGCCGATGGCGACATCGATGCGGCCGAGGTCGATCTGCTCGGCAAGATCGATCCGCGTCACCGGCTTGATGGTGAGGTCGATCGCCGGCGCTTCCCGGCCCAGGATCTTCAGGAGCGGCGGCGCCAGCACCATCGTGGTGAAGTCGTTGGCGGCGAGCGTGAACGGCTTGGTCGAGACCGCGGGCGCGAAGGTCGGCAACTCGACCGCGGCTTCCAGCGATCGCAGCGCCTGGCGCACCTGCGGCGCCATCGTCAGCGCCCGCGCCGTCGGCTGCATGCCGGTCGCGGTGCGGACGAACAGCTCGTCATCCAGCATCTCGCGCAGCCGCGCCAGCGAGTGGCTCACGGCGGATTGGCTCAGCGCGACCTTCTGGCTGGCGCGCAGCACGCTGCGCTCCTCCATGACGGCGTCGAACACCTTGAGTAGGTTCAGGTCCAGGGTCTTGAAGGAAACGGACACGCCGAGAGTCCCGTCTGTTGCGGATCGCGCGCCTCGATCAAATTTTGCGATCGCGCGCAGTTAAGGCCAGCCGCCCGGCCGATGCAACCGATCGGATTGTCGGAGAGAGCGTCGCCGCATCGCCACTGTCGGCGTTCTGAAGGCGGTTCAGGATCACCCTGCAAGACTTTCACTTCCGCAATCCAGCGTTCTGGCCAAGATTGCCGGCGCCGGGTTGGGAGGAAGTAACAGATGAATGCCTCAGTGCAATCGGACCATGGTGGCGCGTGCAAGTCGCTCGGGTTGGCGCTGGCGCTGGCGCTCATGATGCTCGCAGCGCCGGCGATGGCGCAGAACGGGCCGGTCAGGCTCGGCGTGCTGACCGACATGTCGTCGCTCTATGCTGACAATGGCGGCCAGGGCTCGGTCGTCGCGGCGCGGATGGCGGCGGACGATTTCAAGGGCAAGGTGCTGGGCCGCCCGATCGAGATCGTCGCGGGAGATCATCAGAACAAGGCGGATATTGGTGCTGCGATCACCCGCCGGTGGCTGGAGAACGAGAACGTCGAGGTGATCCTCGACGTGCCGAATTCTGCCGTGGCGTTGGCCGTGCAGGGCATCACCCGTGACAAGAAGAAGTTGTTTCTTGCCACCGGCGCCGCCACCTCTCGCCTGACCGGCGACGAGTGCTCGCCGACCGGCATCCACTGGACCTACGACACCTATGCGCTGTCGCAGGGGACGACGAAAGCGATTTCGCGGCTCGGCGCCAAATCCTGGTTTTTCGTTTCAGCCGATTATTCGCTCGGAGTGCAGCTCGAGGCCGACAGCCGCAAGGTGATCGATGCCACCGGCGGCAAGGTGGTCGGCGCCGTCAAACACCCGATCAATACGCCCGATTTCTCGTCCTTCCTGTTGCAGGCGCAGGCCTCCAAGGCGGACGTGATCGCGCTCGCCGACGCCGGCGGCGACTTCGTCAACGCCGTGAAGCAGGCGGGGGAGTTCGGCGTGACGCGCGAGCAAAAGCTCGTCGGCCTGCTTGTCTTCATCAACGACATTCACAGTCTCGGGCTGTCGAGCGCGCAAGGCCTGATGCTCAGCTCGGCCTTCTACTGGGATCTCAACGACGAGACGCGGGCCTGGTCGAAGCGTTTCATCGAGAAGACGAAGAAGGTGCCGTCGATGATCCATGCCGGCACCTATGGCGCAGTCATGCACTACCTCAAGGCGGTCGAGGCCGCCGGCACGCTCGATGGACCGACCGTTGCCGCCAAGATGCGCGAGCTGCCCGTCAACGATTTCATGACCCGCAACGGCAAGATCCGGCAGGACGGCCGGCTGGTCCGCGACATGTATCTGTTCCGCGTCAAGTCGCCGGAGCAGTCGAAGTACCAGTTCGACTACTACCAGCTCCTGGCCACCATCCCCGGGGAAGAGGCCTTCAGACCGATGGAGGACGGCGGATGTCCGCTTCTGAAGAAATCGTGATCGAGCCGAACGCTGCGTGCGAGCTTGCGCGCAATCCGATCGACGAGGTGATCGCCGGCCGGCTCTCTTGCCGTGAGTTCTCCGGCAGTCCTGTCTCGCGATCGACCGTCGAGCAGATCCTGCGCGTGGCGCGGTTCGCGCCGAGCGGCGCCAACATCCAGCCCTGGCACGTTTATGTGCTGGCAGGCGCAGCGAAGGCCGAAGTGTCGGCTGCGCTTCTGCACGCGTATGAGACGGAGCCGAACGAGCACGTCTCCGAATATCAATACTACGCTAGCGCGTTTCCGGAGCCGTATCTTGGTCGCCGCCAGGAGTTCGGGCGATTGTTCTATGACTCGCTCGGTATCGCACAGAGCGACATGGCGGCGCGGAGCAGGCAGACCGCGAAAAACTTTGCGTTCTTCGGCGCGCCGGTCGGCTTGATCGTCACCATCGATCGTCGCCTCGCGATGGGCAGCTGGCTCGATCTCGGCATGTTCGTCCAGAACGTGATGCTGGCGGCGGTCGGCCGCGGGCTGCAATCCTGTCCGCAGGAGACCTTCGCCAAGTATCACCGGATATTGCGCCCGGCCCTGTCGATCCCCGCGGAGCAGATGGTGGCCTGCGGGATCTCGATGGGACATCCCAAGCATCAGGCGAGAGCGCGGCTGATGCCGCGTGCGGATCTGGAGGCGTTCGCCTCCTTCAAGGGTTTTGAGAACTAGAACAGGAGAGAGCCATGGGAAGCCGTGAGCAGCTTATCGAACGCAGCATTCCGTTTCTGCGCGAAGTCAAGGACATGACGCCGAGCGCGGCGATGGAGCGATGGCTCAACGAGACCTATGGAGAGGGCAGCGCGCTCTACCAGGATCTCGCGCGTCTCATCAAAATGGGAGTCGAGGAGGGCTGGGCGGCGAACCAGGAAGTCGAAGGCCCGAACTATCGGCGCAGCCGCATCCTCGAGCCGGTCCCGGAAACCTTCCAGTTCAGCATCACCGCGGTCTACATGAACAGCACCGATCCGCGTCGCTTCAAGGACGAGGACGATCACGACGTGCTGCGCGGGCAGTATCACGGCCATCCCTATGGCGAACTCAACCTCGTCGTTCCCCTCGACAAGGGCGCCGAGTTGAAGGGGTTGCAGGGCTGGCAAGGACCGGGCTGGACCGCGCCGGATCCCGGCAGCCGGCACTATCCGGAAGTGAGGGGCGGCGCTGTCATCGCGCTGTTCTATCTGCCGGCCGGCCGCATCTCGTATGACTTCAAGGCGCCGGCCTGACGTCGGGCTGGTGGCTGGCGGCGAACCCGTCTGGAGAAGACACATGACGTTGATCTATCCGGTCACTTCGAACAGCGTTCATCCTGCGCGGCTGTCTCCGGCCTACCGGAGCGCGCTCAAGCGCTCGCCCTCGAGGCCGCTGATCCCGATGCGGCACACGCTCTCCGAGCTGACCGGTCCGGTCTATGGTCACGAGACGGTGCGCGCGCACGACAATGATCTCACCATCCAGGCCAAGGGTGAGCCGCTCGGCGAGCGCATCATCGTGCATGGACACGTGCGCGACGAGGACGGCCGCGGCGTGCCCAACACGCTGGTCGAGCTGTGGCAGGCCAATGCCTGCGGCCGCTACATCCACGTCGTTGACCAGCATCCGGCGCCGCTCGATCCGAATTTCACCGGCGCTGGCCGGACCCAATCCGATGCATCCGGCTACTACAAGTTCATCACCATCAAGCCGGGCGCCTATCCGTGGGGCAATCACCACAACGCCTGGCGGCCCGCGCATATCCACTTCTCGGTGTTCGGCCACGCCTTCGTCTCGCGTCTCGTCACGCAGATGTACTTCCCCGGCGATCCGCTGTTTCCGTTCGACCCGATCTTCAACTCGGTGACCGACGAGAAGGCGCGGGCGCGGATGATCTCGTCGTTCGATCTCGAGAACACCCAGCCGGAATGGGCGCTGTGCTATCGCTTCGATATCGTGCTGCGCGGCCGCAATGCCACGCCGATGGAGACCAAGTAACGTGTCGAACCCGCGTCCTGATGGAATCACGCCCTCGCAGACCGTCGGCCCCTATTTCAAATACGGCCTGACGCCGAACGGCGAGTACGAATGGAACGACGCCTTCACCAGCAATCTCTTGACGCCTGACGTCTCGGGCGAGCGCATCCGCATCGAGGGCATCGTCTATGACGGCGACGGCGCCGTGATCCCGGACTGCATGCTGGAGATCTGGCAGGCCGATAGCCAGGGCCGCTTCTCCGATCCGCAGGACGCACGCGCGCTGCCGAATTCCTCATTCAAGGGCTTTGGCCGCTGCGGCACCGACAACAGCGGCTTCTATGCGTTCGACACCATCAAGCCAGGCTCAGTGCCTGACGCCGATGGCAAGCCGCAGGCGCCGCACATCGTGCTCGCGGTGTTCGCGCGCGGCATGCTGCTGCACCTCTACACCCGGATCTACTTTGATGACGAAGCCGGCAACGCCGGCGATACCGTGCTCGCGCTGGTGCCGGCCGATCGCCGCGCCACCTTGATCGCCAGGCGCAAGGCGGGCTCCGGCAACACCTACACGTTCGACGTCCACCTGCAGGGCGACAACGAGACCGTGTTCTTCGACGTCTAGCCGTTGACCGCGCCTGGCGGCACGCAAATCCAGCATTGAAGGAACGATCCAAATCCGCTGCGCGCCTTCGCCGCAGCGGATTTTGCTTGACCATGCGAGATCAGTTATATAGCAAATTAGTTATATAACCGATACGAGATCAATTATGCCCAACCTCGACGCCGCCTTTTCCGCGCTCGCCGACCCGACCCGCCGGGCGATCCTGGCGCGTCTCGCTTTGGGTGAGGCGACGGTCATGGAGCTGGTCGAGCCGTTCGAGATGACCCAGCCCGCGATCTCCCGCCACCTCAAGGTGCTCGAGGGCGCGGGCCTGATCGTGCGGCGCGTTGAGGGCACCAAGCGGCCGTGCCGGCTGGCGCCGACGGCGGTCACCGAGATCGATCAATGGCTCGGCATGCTGCGGCGGGCGCTGGAAACCAATTACGACCGGCTGGACGGAGTGCTGGCCGCCATGAAGCCAGAGAAGTGAAGGGTATCCCATGAGTAAGTTGACGCTGAAGACCGAAGGCGACCGCCATATCGTTGTCACCAGGCGCTTCGTCGCGCCGCCCGAGGCGGTGTATCGCGCGCATACCGAGCCGGAGCTGTTGCAAAAGTGGCTGCTCGGTCCGGAAGGCTGGACCATGCCGGTCTGCATCAGCGAGCTCAGGCCCGGCGGCAAGATCCGCTACGAATGGACCGACGGCAAGGGCGGCGGCTTTCATCTGACCGGCGAATATGTCGAACTCGAACCGTTCAGCCGCATCGTGCATGTCGAGCGCATGCATCTGCCGGATCCGACGCCCGACAATCGTGTCGAGACGCGGTTTGCGCCCGACGGCAGCGGCACCGTGATGACGATGCGGATGACATTGCCGGACGCCGAGACGCGCGCGGCGATGCTCGCGACCGGCATGGAGCACGGCATGGAAGACAGCTATGCTCGGCTCGACCGCATGAGCTGAGCACTTCCGATGTGAGGGATAATGCGCGATCGCTTCCTGACTGGTCTGATCGGGTATCCGATCGCGCATTCGGCGGCGCCGGCGATGCACGAGCAGGCCGCAGCAGCGCTGGGTGTTCGTTGTCACTACCAGCTCATCGAGGTGAAGGATGCCGGGCGCGATGAGCTGCGCGCCATGCTCGAGGGCATCCGGCGGCTCGGCTTTGCCGGCGTCAACGTGACCTTTCCCTACAAGGAAGCGCTCGTCGATCTGCTCGATGACCTCGCACCCGATGCGCGCGCGATCGGTGCGGTCAACACCATCGTCGTCGATGGCGCTCGGCTGGTCGGGCACAACACCGATGCGACAGGCTTTTCGCGTGCAATCGAACCGCTCCTTGCGTCAGCGCCACGCGGCCCGATCGCGCTGATCGGTGCCGGCGGTGTCGGCAAGGCGATTGCGTTTGTGCTCGCCGCCCTCGGCGTTGCCGGGATCAGGGTCTTCGACGCCGATGCCGCCAAGGCCGCGCAGCTTGCCGCCCAATTGGCGGATCGCCATGCGGTTCACGCCACGAGCGTCGCGACCGCAGTGGACGGCGCCGCCGGCCTCGTCAATGCAACGCCGGTCGGCATGCTGCCGAGCCGCGACACGCCGGTGCCGGACGCGCTGCTGCATCCGGCGATGTGGGTCGCCGACGCGGTCTACACGCCGCTCTGGACACCGCTGCTGACCGCAGCAAAAGCCAAAGGCGCCAGCGTCCTGACCGGACGTGAGCTGGCGATCAACGCCTCGGCCGATGCGTTCAAGCTGTTCACGGGATTAACCCCGCCGCATGCCGCGATGGCAAATGCGTTCGATGCCGTGATGGCGCAACGCTACGCGCCGCCGGTTGCCTGAAACGCGGTCATTCGCTTCGAGATGGCGTCGAGGAACAGCCGCACGCGCGTCGGCATCTGGCGTCCCTGCGCGTACAGTGCACAGACCGGCGCGGGATCGCTGCGCCACGCCGGCAGCACCTGCACCAGGCGTCCGGATGCGAGGTCGGGCGCGACGTCGACCCAGCTCTTCATGATCAGGCCGGCGCCGTCGAGCGCCCAGTCATGCGCGACTTCGCCGTTGTCGCAGCGCAGCCGCGACGACACCTCGATCTCGGCGGCGCGGCCGTCGCTATGCACCAGCCGCCACCGTGCCTGCGCGCCTCTGTTGTAGAGCAGGCAGTTATGCAGCGTGAGATCCTCGGGCGAGGCCGGCGCGCCGTGTTGCGCGAGATAGCCCGGTGACGCTGCAATGATGCGGTGATTGTCGATCAGCTTGCGCATGATCAGGTCGGAGTCGCGCGGCATGCCGATGCGGATCACGACGTCGATGCGCTCGTCGATCAGTTCGACGAGGCGGTCCGTGAGCATCAGTTCGACCGACATCTTCGGATAGGTCAGCGCGAGATCCCGGCAGACCGGACTGACATGAGCGCGACCGAGCGCGACCGTCGCGCTGACCCGCAGCACGCCCTGCGGCTCGACGCGGCCATGCGCCAGCGCGGCTTCCGCTTCGTCGACCTCGGCAAGGATGCGCTGTGCTCGGTCGAACAGCCTTTGTCCCTCCTCGGTGAGCGCGAGGTGGCGCGTGCTGCGCACGATAAGGCTGGTGTCGGTCCGCCTTTCCAGGGTCGCGAGCCGCTTGCTGACGACGCTGAGCGCGATGCCCATCTCGCGACCGGCGGCGGACAGGCTGCCGGTGGCGACGATCCTCACGAAGGTCCGAAGCTCGGTGATGTCGTCCAACACAGTTTATTTCCAAAAAGTGGAGGGTATATCGATTTTGCGAAGGATAATACTGATAATGGAAATAGAATAGGCTGATTTCCATCAACAAGGAGATCAGCCATGACCCAATCTTCCCCCACCAATCTCAGCCGCCGCAAAACCCTCCAGGCGGTTGGTGCCGCCGGCGCCCTTGCCGTCGCCGGGCTCAACGCCGCGGCCCAGCCGGCCAACGCCGCCTCGGACACGCAGACCTCGTCCAATGGCGGCTTCTGGCCGAACGGCGCGCGCCTCGCGGTCAGCCTGTCCTTGATGCTCGAGGGCGGCGGTCAGCCGATCTCCGGCGCCGGCGGCGTCATTCCCGATCCGATCGAGAAGGGCGTGCCTGATCTGCCGACCAATGCGTTCTTCGCCTACGGCCATTACGAAGGCATCCCGCGCCTGCTCGATCTGATGGACAAGCACGGTATCAAGCTGTCGTCTTTCATGATCGGCAAGGCGGTCGAGACCTCGCCCGACATCGCCAGGGAAATCGTGCGCCGTGGTCATGAGGCGGCCGCGCATGGCCGGATCTGGAGCAACTCGTATCAGTTGCCGAAGGATCAGGAGAAGCGCTTCATCGCCGACAGCGTCGAGACGATCCAGAAGATCACGGGACAAACGCCGATCGGCTGGAACGCGTACTGGATGCGCAACTCGGTCCACATCCTGGAGACGCTGCAGGATCTCGGCTTCCTCTATCACATCGACGAGCCGAGCCATGACGAACCCTTCATCGTGCCGGTGCGCAGCAAGGATTTCGTCACCGTGCCCTACACGATGCACATGAACGACATCGTCTCCTTCCCGTTCCAGGGCTGGAATCCGGCCGCCTACGAGCAGGCGCTGAAGGACGAGTTCGACCAGCTCTATGAGGAAGGCGCGAAGCGGCGGCGGATGATGGTGATCAGCCTGCACGACCGCATCTCCGGTCATGCCGGCCGGGCGCGGGTGCTCGATCGCTTCCTGTCCTATGCCAGGAGCAAGGGTGACGTCTGGTTCGCGCGCAAGGACGAGATCGCCCGCTATGCGCTTGCCAACCGCGCCAATACGCCGGTGATCCAGCGCGGCGCGCCCAGCGTGACCGGCCTGCCCGGACCGACGGCCTGATCGCGGGAGGCATCGATGCTCGACCATGTCACCCTGCGCACCAGCGATCTGGAAGGCACCCGTGCCTTCCTCGAGAATCTCCTCGACGTGAAGCCGGGCTATCGCCCCGGCTTCGCCTTCCCCGGTTACTGGCTCTATGCCGACGGCGAGCCGGTGGTGCATCTGATCCCTGGCGAGGGCGCGCGCAACGATCCGCGCGGCGAAACCATCGACCATGTCGGCTTCCGGCTGGAAGGCTATGACGCCTATCGCCACAAGATCGAGACGCTCTCCGTCCCCTATTCGACGATGGACCTGCCGGAGCTCGGCGAGCGCCGGTTGTTTGTCCGCACGCCGACAGGCATCCTGCTCGAACTGGTGTTTCGCGAACGCGAGGCGGCAACGAGGAGCAACGACAATGCGTAGTGTTCTGGCCGCCACGGTCTTGGCCATCGGCGTGCTGCTCGCAGCGCCCGCACGCGCCGACGCGGTGAAGATCGACGATCTCGTCGTCGCGACCACCGTCCCTGCAGCGGATCGTGATGCCACGGTCGCCGCGGCAAAAGCGTTCTACCAGTTCTGGAACAGCGGCGACGAGGCAGCGCTCAAGGCCGCGATCGCGGATAGTTTCGTCGACCACACCTTGCCGGCCGGCCGTCCGCAGGGACCGCAAGGCCCGGCCTTCGCGTCGAAAAATTTCCGTGCCGCGGTGCCGGACCTCTCGGTCGAAGTTGTCAAGATGATCGTGGCCGGCGACTACGTCACCGTGCACATGCAGTTCCGCGGCCATTTCACCGGCAGCTTCGGCACGACCAAGGGCAGCGGCGAGGCGATCGATTTCATCGCCACCGATCTGCTCAAGGTCACCGGCGGCCGAGTCACCGATAACTGGCATATCGAGGACAATCTGACCCTGCTCTCCAAGATGGGTGTTGCCAAGCTTGCGCAGTGATGGAAGCGGCGGCAGACGCTTTTCTGCCGCCGGATGCATCGACCGGCCGTGCCGCTCCGCTATGATGGGTGCCTGTCCCCGCGACTTCAGAGGCATCCTCCATGACAAAAATCAGGATCGGTCTGGCCGGGTGCGGCTTCGTGTCGGAGCTGCATATGGTTGCCTATCGACGCGTCTACGGCGTCGATGTCGAGGTGAGGGCGGTCGCGGCGCGCGGCAACCATGTCAATGACTTCGCGCGCAAGCACGGAATCCCGAATGCCTATCGCAGCTTTGCCGAGCTGGTCGCCGACCGTGAGCTCGACGTCATCGATATCTGCACGCCGCCCAACCTGCACGCCGCGATGATTGTGGAGGCGATGCAGGCCGGCAAGCACGTGATCTGCGAGAAGCCGTTCAGCGGCTATTTCGGGCGCGAGGGCGACAAGGTGCCGATCGGCAAGAATGTCCCGAAGGCGCAGATGTACCAGCGCGTGATGGAGGAGATGGAGCAGACCCGCGCCGCGATCGAGCGCAGCGGAAAACTCTTCATGTATGCCGAGGACTGGATCTATGCGCCTGCCGTGACCAAGACCGCGGAGATCATCCGCGCCACAGGCGACAAGATCCTGTTCATGAAGGGCGAAGAGAGCCATTCCGGCTCGCATGCTGCGCACGCCGCAGAGTGGGCGATGACCGGCGGCGGCTCACTGATCCGGATGGGCTGCCATCCCTTATCGGCCGTGCTCTATCTCAAGCAGGTCGAGGCGAAGGCCCGCGGCGAGACGATCAATGTCGCGAGTGTCACCTGCGATGTCGGCAACGTTACGGCCGGTCTGAAGCCCGAGGAGCGCGCCTACATCAAGGCCAATCCGGTCGACGTCGAGGATTGGGGCACGCTGACCGCGACTTTCTCCGACGGCACCAAGGCGACGGTGTTTTCCGGCGACATGATCATGGGCGGCGTGCGCAACCTGATCGAGACCTACACCTCGGGCGGTTCGCTGTTCGCCAACATCACGCCGAACACGCACCTTGTGAGCTACCAGACATCAGAAGAAAAGCTCGCCTCGGTCTACATCACCGAGAAGGTCGATCGCAAAACCGGCTGGCAGTATGTCTGCCTCGAAGAGGAATGGACCCGCGGCTACCTGCAGGAGATCCAGGATTTTATGGAATGCGTGGCGACCGGCCGGCAGCCGCTCGCGGGCCTTGCGCTGGCATATGAGACGACGAAGGTGAACTACGCCGGCTATTGGGCGGCGGACGAGGGGCGGCGGGTGGTGTTGTAGGGTGGCGGGAACAACGAGATTACCCGCGTATACTCACGCCAGACCCGTCATCCTGAGGAGCGCGTAGCGCGTCTCGAAGGATGCACGGCCCGGCCGGTGGCCGTCGATCCTTCGAGACGCCCGCAAGTGCGGGCTCCTCAGGATGACGGGGATAGCTTTCCAGCGAGCCGCAACAAACGCGCCAACCCTACGCCCCGTACACCGATCCCTTCGGCAGCGGGAACACCGGGTCCTGCGTCCTGATATTCGTCGGCCACACCACGGTGATGCGCTCGCCGGCGTTCTGCATCACGACTGGTGTCGAGCGTTCGTTCTGGCCGGACATCGGCGTGCCCGGCGGATAGAATTTCACGCCATAGCCCTGGATCGTGCCGCCCGGCGGGATGTCGACATCGAGCGCGGCCTTGCGGATCGCCTCGGGATCGAAGCCGCCGTATTTCTCCTTGGCGACCGGCAGCACATTGTTGAGCAGGACCCAGGTCTGGTTGAAGCCCATCGAGCAGTGCGGCGGCACTTCGGTGGCGCTGGTCTTTTCTCGATAGCGCGCCACCATCACCTTGGTGAGATCGCCGACCCCCGGCGCCAGCTTGGCGGGATCGAGCAGCTGCGCCGGAACAGGGTCGATGTTGCAGAAATTGTCGATGTCGGCGCCGAACGTCGTGCGCAGCTTGTCGAGCTGGCTGTAGCCGGCGCCGGCGCCGAACAGCATCTTGAACTTCAGCCCGCTCTCGCGCGCCTGGCGCAGGAACAGCGTGATGTCGGGGTTGTAGCCGGCATGTGAGATGATGTCGGCCTTGGCGCGCTTCAATTTGGTCACCAACACCGAGAGATCAGGCGCGGAGGCCGAATAGCCTTCCTTGAGCACGACCTGCAGCCCGGCTTCCTTCGCGAACATCTCGTCGGCGGCGGCAACGCCGACGCCGTACGGACCGTCCTCATGGATCAGCGCGACCTTGACGTCCTTCGGCTCCATGCCGAGCCTGGCCTTGGCGTGCTCGCCGAGGAAGCCGCCGAAGGCCTGGCCGTACTGGTCAGAATGGATCTGCGCGCGGAACACGTATTGCAGGTTCTTGTCCTTGAATACGGCGGTCGAGACCGCGGTCGTGATCCAGAGGATCCGCTTCTGCTGCTCGACCTTGGCGGCGAGCGGCACCGCGTGCGAGCTTGCGAACACGCCGTTGAGGATGTCGACCTTCTCCTGGTCGATCAGCCGATTGGCCTCGTTGATCGCGACATCGGGTTTGCTTTGGGAATCGACGTTGACCGGCGAGATCTTGTACTTGCCGCCAATGCCGCCCTTCTCATTGACGAGATCGATCGCGATCTGGGTGCCGATCGAGGAGGCGACCGAGCCGCCGGCGGCAAACGGGCCGGTCAGGTCGTAGATTACGCCGATCCGGACCGTTTCGGCCTGCGCCTGCGCGCGTGTCCAATCGAAGCTGAAAGCAGCGGCGGCAGCCGCTGAAGTCTTCAGCAGCGTCCTGCGTGAAGTCGGCATCGCGTCCTCCCCTGAAGCCGTCATTTTGCGACGGGTACTTGTTTTTTGCGAAGTATTGGGAGGCGAGGTCGGAAAGTCAACGCGATTGCGGCGGTGGTGTCTTGCGCTTTCGGAGGGGGCGGCCGCATTGAAAACTGTCGTCGCCCGGCTTGACCGGGCGACCCAGTATTCCAGAGGCTGCAGTGCTTGAGCCGATAAGCCGCGGCGTACTGGACCGCCCGGTCAAGCCGGGCGATGACATCAACATTGGGGTTAGCGAGTGCGATCGAAGCGCAGGGACGCGAAAACCTACTCCATCACCGCGGCGTGGTCCGACGGCGCCGACTGCGCGCGCAGTGTGGCCTTAGTCGAGCCGATCATCAGCGCGAGCGGGATCGAGACCAGGATGAACAGCATCACCAGCTGGTAGTCGTGCGAGAATGCGATGATCTGCGATTGCGCCGCCACCATCCTGTCGGCCATCGCGCGGCCGGCATCGGTGTTGAGGTTGATCATGCCCGCGACGTCGGGCATCTGCAGCGCGTGGTTGAACGGATTGATCTGTTCGGACAGTTTGGCGTAGATCCGCCGCCCGCCCTCGGTGAGCTGCGCGATCACGATCGAGATGCCGACCGAGCTTGCGACGTTGCGGAACAGCGTCAGCATCGAGGTGCCGTCGGTGCGCAGCTGGTTGGGCAGCGTCAGGAACGCCACCGTCGACAGCGGCACGAACACGAGGCCGAAGCCGAAACCCTGGATCACGCTGACGATGATGATCTCTCTGGCCTGGGTCATGTCGGTCCAGCCGGTCATCTGGAACAGCGATGCCGCGGTCAGCGCGAGGCCGGAGACGATCAGCGTGCGCGCCTCGATATAGCGCATCAGGCGGCCGACCAGCATCATCGCGACGAAGGTGCCGGCGCCGCGGGTCGCCAGCAACAGGCCGGCGGTGATGATCGGATAGCCGACCACGTTCTGCAGATAGGGCGAGGACAGCGCCATGGTCGAATACAGCACGAGGCCCATCACCGTCATGAACACGACACCGCCGAGGAAATTGCGGTCCTTGAAGATCGCGAACTGGATGAACGGCTTGTCGGTGGTCAGCGAATGGGCGAAGAAGAAGTAGGCGCCGACCGCCGCCACGATGAATTCGATCATGATCTCGTTGGATTCCAGCCAGCCGAGCTGCTCGCCGCGGTCGAGCGCGAGCTGCAGCGCGCCGATCGCGACTGCGAGCGCGCCGAAGCCGAACCAGTCGAAGCGCAGCGCGTGGTCCTTTCTGGTCTCGTCCATGAAGATGATCAGGCCGAGCACCGTGAACAAGCCGAACGGCAGGTTGACGAAGAACACCCAGTGCCAGGAATAGGTCTCGGTCAGCCACGCCCCCAATGATGGTCCCATAATCGGACCCATCATCACGCCCATGCCCCAGATCGACATCGCCTTGGCGCGCTCATGCAGCGCGTAGGAATCGAGCATCACCGCCTGCGACAGCGGCACCAGCGCCGCGCCGAACACGCCCTGCAACAGGCGGAACAGCACCATCTGGTTGATGTCCTGCGCCAGGCCGCAAAACACCGAGGCGACGGTGAAGCCGGCCGAGCAGATGATGAAGATGCGCTTGCGGCCGAAGCGGTTGGCGATCCAGCCCACCGGCGCGGTCATGATCGCGGCCGCGACGATGTAGGAGGTCAGCACCCAGTTGATCTGGTCCTGCGAGGCCGACAGCGAGCCCTGCATATAGGGCAGCGCGACGTTGGCGATCGTGGTGTCGAGCGCCTGCATGATCGTCGCGGTCATCGCGCAGATCGTCACCATGTTCCGGCGCATGCCGGGCACGGCGGATGGTGACGGTGCATTCATCGCGTCTTAGTCCTGGTGGTCCGGATGGGCGGAGGCTGAGCCCAGCCCGAGCAGGCCGGCCAGCGTGCGGCGGTGGTTGGTGTCGATCGTCGCGTAGACGCTCATGCCGGCCTTCAGCTTCTTCACGAACGGATCGTTCTCGTCGAAGTAGATCCGCACCGGCACCCGCTGCACCACCTTGACGAAATTGCCGGTGGCGTTCTGCGGCGGCAGGATCGCGAACTGCGCGCCGGTGCCGGGCGACAGCGAGCCGATCTTGCCTTTGAACTCATGGTTCGGGAACGCGTCGACGTCGAGCGTGACGGGCTGGCCGACCGCGACATAGGTGAAGTCGCTTTCCTTCGGATTGGCATCGACCCAGGGATGGTCGACGTCGATCACCGAGAACACCGGCGCGCCTGCCGCGACGAAGCGGCCGAGCTGGATCTGGTCGACCTGCGTCGCCACGCCGTCCATCGGCGCGCGCAGCACGGTGTGATCGAGATTGCGCTGGGCGTCGTCGAGCTTGGCCTTGGCCTGGGCGTAGGGCGGGAAGCGCTCGATCGGCAAATCGACATCGCCGAGCAGCTGGGTCTTGGCGTTGGAGATCTGCTGCCTGATGTATTGCGCCAGGCTCTCCGCGGTGACCTGCGCATTCGCCGCGTTGTCGAGGTCGAGCTGCGAGCCGAAATTCTGCTTGGCGAGCGTCGATTTGCGATCGACGTCCTTTTTCTTCAGCTCGATGCTCTGCTGGGCGAATTCGAGCATCCTGGTGTTGATCTTGATGTTGTCGACCAGATTGTCATAGCTGGTCCTGGTCTGGTCGAGCGCCGCCTTGGCCTGGTCGACCGCGAGGCGGAACGGCACCGGGTCGATCTCGAACAGCTCGTCGCCCTTCCTGACGTGCTGGCCTTCCTTGACGACGATCTTGTCGATCTTGCCGGAGATCTCCGGCGTGATCAGCACCTTCTGCGCGCCGACATAGGCGTCGTCGGTGCCGACATAGCGGCCGCCATTGAGATAGAACGCGCCGCCGCCGATCACCGCCACGATCGGCAGCACGACGAGCAGCAGCACCCGGCGATAGCGCCGCAGGGCCGCCATCAGGCGGCGGCGCGGCGCGCGGCTGGCCTTGCCTGCCGGCGTGGGCTCACCGGGATTGCTCTTCTGCTCAGGGGCCAGCTTGAGAACGGGTTCAGCCATAGCGTTGTTCCTTTCGGGAGGGCTCGCCGGCTGGGCTTTGGATGGCATTGCGAACGTTTTCCTTGATCGATTCCAATTGGGTGAGCAGGCGATGCGCATCAGTGGGGCTGATGCCCTCGAGCGCGGTCGCGGTGAGTTCGGAGCGCAGGCCGGCAAGCTTCCCGAGCAGCGGGCGCGCGGCCTTCTTCAGATAGAGGCGGTTGACGCGGCGATCGTTGTCGTCGCTGCGGCGCTCGATCCAGCCATTGTCGCAGAGCTTGTCGATCAGCCGCGTCAGCGTGATCGGCTGCATCTCGAGCAGCTCGGCGAGCTCGGTCTGCTTCATGCCTTCCTGGCGTTCCACCTTGGACAGCACGGCCCATTGCGCGCGGGTGATGCCGTAGCGCGCGGCCTCCTTGTCGGCGTAGACGCGGATCAGCCGGAACAACTCGCCAAGCGTAAACAAGAAGTCCGTATCCACGGAACCACGCATAGACCCATCTCCATAAGCTTGGGATATAATAAGCTTGCTTATGAATTCTGCATGCCGGGTTAACGGGAGGCTGCCCCGCATCGCGCACATGGCTGCAGGGCAACGAGGGATGCGCTTCGCGTATTGGGCGGCGGTATTGAGGTTGGGCCGGGCTATGGGAACCGGCGCGGAAATGCTACATATCGGGGCAATGAGCCTCGCCAAGCCGACATTTCCTGCCCCCGACCACGATCACGGCCGTTGCGCCGCGGACGCGATGGCGCATGCCGAACAGGTGTGCGCGCGCCGCGGCCAGAAATTCACCCCGATCCGGCGTCAGGTGCTGCAGGCGCTGCTGTCGAGCCATCGACCGCTCGGCGCCTATGAGGTGATCGACGAACTGGCCAAGACGATGCCGCGCCCGGCACCGATTACCGTGTATCGCGCGCTCGACTTCCTGATGGAGAACGGCCTCGTTCATCGCATCGAGAGCCGCAACGCCTTCCTTGCCTGCGCGCATGATCATGACGAGACCTCGATGGTGGCGTTCCTGATCTGCGACCATTGCGGCTCGGTCGGCGAAATCCCCGCCGCGCCCGTCGCGCAAAGCCTGACCGCCGCGGCGCGGGCCTCGGGCTTCATCCCAAAGCTCTCCGTGGTCGAGATCGCCGGCACCTGCGCGCATTGCCAGAAATGATTGTTCTTGTCCGAGATCCTTCTCCGTCATTGCGAGGAGCGAAGCGACGAAGCAATCCACGCCTCGGCAAGTGGCGAAATGGATTGCCTCGCTCCGCTCGCAATGACGATCCAAGCGACACGCGAAGACTAGCAACAACAGGCCGATAGGCCGGCCCGCGAGGAAACATGTCGACCCAAGCGATCACAGCCCACGTCACGAGGCCCGTCAGCGTCGGCCACGGGCTGCCGCCCGGCGCCATCGCATTGATGCTGATGCTGTGCGTGAGCTGGGGCTTCAACCAGCTCGCGGTCAAGCTCGCGCTGCCCGACGTGCCGCCGATGCTGCAGGCGCTGATCCGCTCCTCGGGTGCGCTGCCGGTCATGCTGATCGTCGGCCGGCTGCGCGGCGTCAAATTCTTCGAGCGCGACGGCTCGCTGCTGCCCGGTGTGATCGCCGGGCTGATGTTCGGCTGCGAGTTCGTGCTGATCTTCACCGGCCTCACCTTCACCTCGGCCTCGCGCGCCTCGGTCTTCCTTTACACCGCGCCGTTCTTCGTCGCACTCGGTTCGCACCAGTTCCTCGGCGAGCGTCTTTCGACCGTGCAGTGGAGCGGGCTGGCGCTGAGCTTTGCCGGCGTCGCGCTCGCGATCGGCGTGCCGCAGCCGAATGTCGATGCCAAGGTGCTGCTCGGCGATCTTATGGTGGTCGGCGGCGGCGCGCTGTGGGCGGCGACCACGCTGGTCGCCAAGGGCACGCAGCTGCGCAAGGCGGCGCCGGAAAAGGCGCTCGGCTACCAGGTCGCGATCTCGATTCCGATTCTCGGGTTCGCAGCCTGGATCGCCGGCGAGCGCATCGAGCACATGCCGAGCGCGCTGTCGATCTCGCTGCTCGCCTATCAGGCGGTCTGGGTGGTGGGCTGCACTTTTGTCATCTGGTTTGCGATGGTGAAGACCTATTCGGCGAGCAAGCTGTCGGCCTTCACTTTCGTCACGCCGCTGTTCGGCGTGGTCGCGGCCTATTTCGTCATGCACGACACGCTGACGGCGGTGTTCGGCGTCGCTGCGCTATTGGTGATTGCCGGGCTTTATCTCGTCAACAAGCCCGACCCGAAGGTGACGCCGGATCCGAACGTTCCGGCGTGACAGCGCTGCAACGCGATACACATCGTCCGTGTCGGCCGGCGCAAGGAGTGGCCCCTTGCTCCCGTATTGATCTACGTCAACACTGCTGCCCACATTCCGTGAACCCTCCCATGCGAGGGGATGCCGTGGAGGCACGCTGATGCCAATCGATGCCACCGATGCAATTGAAGCCGGAATCCGGTCCGCGTTCACCGCATACTCCAAAGAGGATGATCCGGACTGGCGCAGTGCGTGCTGGATCAAGCCGGATGAGTGCTCGCATTTGGCAAAGAGCATCTTGAAGGAATTGGCGGCCCGAGGCTTTGAGATCGTCAAGAAGCCGGCTTGATCATCTAAAGACCCGGACAATTCATGTCGCGGGAATGCGGATGTCTGACTCACGGGTGGCGCAATAAATTCGGTGTCGTCCCGGCGCAGGCCGGGACCCATAACCACCGTAGGTGATTGTTGCGCGACGCCGGGGCCACAGCTTTTCTCACCAACCCAATCCTGGGGTTATGGGTCCCGGCCTTCGCCGGGACGACGTGAGGGAGGGCTATGCGCTTCCGACTACCCCACCTCGATCGGCAGCGACTCATCCTTCGCCCATTCGCCCATCGAGCCGTCATAGAGCGTGAGATTGTCGTAGCCGAGCCGATGCAGCTGGAACAGGTCGATGGTCGCGGAGATGCCGCCGCCGCAATAGGCGACGACGCGCTTGTCCCTGCTGATGCCTTGCGCGGCGAAGGTTGCTTCCGCCTCTTCGAGCGGCACGAACGTCTTGCCCTTGGGATCGATCAAGGTTGCCGCCGGCACGCTGACGCTGCCGGGGATGCGGCCGGGCCTGCCGTAACGGCTCGGCTCCAGTCCCTTGTAGAATTGCGGGCCGAGCGCATTGACGATCACGGTGTCACGCTCCGTGGTTGCGGCGAACACGTCACGCTTGTCGACGAACATGCCGTCCTTCGGCCGCGCCGAGAACGTCGCCTGCGGATAGCCGCCGGCAAGCCCGGTCTCGATGTCGCGTCCCTCGGCGGTCCATTTGTCGATGCCGCCGTCGAGCACCGCGGCGCCGTCGAAGCCCAGCGAATGCAGCGTCCACCAGAACCGCGTCGCCCACATCGCGGTGCCGATCGAATAGAGCACCACGCGGCTATTGGCCGAGATGCCGTGGCGGCCGAACGCGGCCTCGAGCTGGGCCGTCGGCGGCATCATGAAGCGCAGCTCGGTGCGGGGGTCGGAGAATTCGGCCTGCAAATCGAGGAAATTCGCGCCCGGGATATGGCCGGCCTCGAACGTCTGGCGGCCCGAGACGACGACATAGGGAATGTTGCTGCCGGCCGGGGCCGGCTCCAGATAGGTCGTGCAGTCGAACAGGCGCAACTCGGGCCGGGTCAGGATGTCGGCGAGTTCCGCCGTGGTGATCAGCTCGCTATGGCCGGCCATGTCGCGCCTCCCGGTGTGTGTTTAACGGGATGCTAAGATGCTCCGGATCACATGAAAAGCTGTCACTTTGCCCTTTGATTCACCCCAATTCGGCCCAATATAGCTGTCCATGCAGGACGCCGCTGCATGGCTTGCGTTTAGCCTCAATCGGCGTCATAAGCTGTTGAATTCACTCCGAAACATCACCGTTTGGCCCGTCTTGCGCGAGGCCCATCGTCCCCTTGGTGAATGTCACCAAAACCTGATATCCGAGACGCCATGAACAAGCCCGAGATTTTGCCGCAAGACGACGTCGCCGGTCCCGCGCCGCGGCACCGAACCACGCAGGTCATGGTCGGCAACGTTGCCGTCGGCGGCGGTGCGCCGATCGTCGTGCAGTCGATGACCAACACCGACACTGCCGATATCGACGGCACCATCGCCCAGGTCGCCGCGCTGTCCCGCGCCGGCTCCGAGATGGTGCGCATCACCGTCGACCGCGAGGAAGCCGCGGCCGCCGTGCCGCACATCCGTGACGGCCTGCGCAAGCGCGGCATTACCACGCCCTTGATCGGCGACTTCCACTATATCGGCCACAAGCTGCTCGCCGAGTATCCGGCCTGCGCCGAGGCGCTCGACAAGTACCGCATCAATCCGGGCAATGTCGGCTTCAAGAACAAGCGCGACACCCAGTTCGCCGACATCATCGAGATCGCCAACAAGAACGGCAAGCCGGTGCGCATCGGCGCCAATTGGGGCTCGCTCGACCAGGAGCTACTCACCAAGCTGATGGACGAGAACACGGCGTCCGCCAATCCGCGCGATGCCCGCGCAGTGACCCGTGAGGCGATGGTGCAGTCGGCGCTGCTGTCGGCGGCCCGCGCCCAAGAGCTCGGCATGCCCAAGAACAAGATCATCCTGTCGGCCAAGGTCTCGGCCGTGCAGGACCTGATCGCGGTCTATCAGGAAGTCGTGCGCCGCTCGGACTATGCAATCCATCTCGGCCTCACCGAGGCCGGCATGGGCTCGAAGGGCATCGTGGCCTCCTCGGCCGCACTCGGCATTCTCTTGCAGCAGGGCATCGGCGACACCATCCGCATCTCGCTGACGCCGGAGCCCGGCGGCGACCGCACGCTGGAAGTGCAGGTCGCGCAGGAATTGCTGCAGACCATGGGCTTCCGCACCTTCGTGCCGCTGGTTGCGGCCTGCCCGGGTTGCGGCCGCACCACCTCGACCACGTTCCAGGAGCTGGCGCGCTCGATCCAGGATTTCATCCGCGACGAGATGCCGGCCTGGAAGACCAGATATCCGGGCGTCGAAGAGCTCAACGTCGCGGTCATGGGCTGCATCGTCAACGGCCCCGGCGAATCCAAGCATGCCAATATCGGCATCTCGCTGCCCGGCACCGGCGAAGCGCCGGCCGCGCCCGTGTTCGTCGACGGCAAGAAGTTCCGCACCCTGCGCGGTCCGGGCATCGCCGCCGACTTCAAGGCGCTGGTGATCGACTATATCGATCAGAAGTACGGCGCCGGCGCCAAGGTGCCGGAGACGGCGGGCGCCGCGGAGTAATTTCACTCCGCGCGCAGTCCACACTCAATCGTCGTCCCGGCGAAGGCCGGGACCCATAACCACAAGACGTGGTTATGGCGTGAGATGCGGATTACCAGCCTTCGCAAAAACCCAATCCTGTGGTTATGGGTCCCGGATCTGCGCGCCGCTTCGCTGCGCTTGTCGGGGACGACAGATATGTTTGCGGCGCAGATTGCGCTTCCGTTGATGCGCGCTACCATGTCTCCCAATCAAGAACCATCGGGAGAACGCCCATGAGCTCGCTGTCCGGCAAGCAGGGTCCGCGCTACCGCCACCTCGCCGACCAATCCGAGCCCTATGAGACCATCGGCGTTGAGAAGCTGACCCCGATCATCGGCGCGGAAATCTCCGGCGTCGATATCGGCAAGCTGGTCGGCGACGACGCGCGCTCCAACCGCCAGATGGACGAGATCCATCGCGCGCTCGCCGAAAACCTCGTCATCTTCTTCCGCGATCAGCACATCAGCCCCGACCAGCACCTCGCCTTCGGCCGCAAGTTCGGTGAGCTGCACGTCCACCCCGCCGCGCCGAACGAGGGCGATCCGGCGCTGATGAAGATCTATGCCGACAAGGATTCACCACGCGCCAATGGCGAAGGTTGGCACACCGATGTGTCCTGCGATCTCGAGCCGCCGATGGGTTCGATCCTCTACATCAAGCAGTGCCCGCCGCGCGGCGGCGATACGCTGTTCGCCAACATGTACGCGGCCTATGAGGCGCTGTCGGACCGCATGAAGGCCTATCTCGATGGGCTGACCGCGCTGCATGACGGCGAGCAGACCTATCGTGGCCTGTACGCCAATTACGGCGTCGCCGACAAACGGGAATATCCGCGCGCCGAGCATCCGGTGGTCCGCACCCATCCGGTGACCGGCAAGAAATCGCTCTACGTCAATCGCGGCTTCACCCGCTTCATCGTCGGCATTCCGCGCGACGAGAGCGACGCCATGCTGGCCTATCTCTACCAGCATGCGGAGAACCCGCTGTTCCAGTGCCGCTTCCGCTGGACCGAGAACGCGATCGCGTTCTGGGACAATCGCTGCGCCCAGCACCGCGCAATGTGGGATTACTGGCCGCACACCCGCTCCGGCACCCGCGTCACCGTGAAGGGCGAGCGGCCGGTGTGACGGGAATGCGTAGGATGGGTTTCGCTTCGCTCTACCCATCCTACGAAAACAAAAATAATTCGGGAGGTCGTCGATGCTTCGCGCCGAAGACAACAAATTCCTCACCGAGTCAGGCGAGGGGACCGGAATGGGCGAATTGCTGCGCCGGTTCTGGATTCCGGTGCTGCTGTCGGAAGAGCTGCCGGAGCCGGACAGCGACCCGAAGAAGATCGTTGTCATGGGCGAGGAGCTGCTGGCGTTCCGCGACTCGCGGGGCGTGGTCGGAATCATCGATCAATATTGCCCGCACCGCGGCGCCAATCTCTGGCTCGGCCGCAACGAGGAATGCGGCATCCGCTGCGTCTATCACGGCTGGAAGTTCGACACCGACGGCCGCTGCGTCGACATGCCGACGTCCTATCCGGACCTCAACGCCAAGGACCTGATCCGCATCAAGTCCTACCCGGTGCGCGAATGGGGCGAGATGATCTGGGCTTATATGGGCCCCGCCGATCAGATGCCCGAATTGCCGGCGCTGGAGATGGCGCTGCTGCCGGCCTCGCACCGCTTCGTCACCAAGAAGTGGCAGGACTGCAATTGGGTGCAGGCGGTGGAAGGCTCGATCGACACCGCGCATTTCACCTTCGCGCATCTCTCCTTCGAGAAGGAGGAGAACGAAATCCTCGACATCAAGAAGCATTTCGTCAACCCGCTGACGAGGGTCGCGACCGACCACATGCGCTGGATCGCCGAGGATCCGCGCCCCGTCATCAAGATCAATCCGCATGACGCCGGCCTGACGGTCGCGGGCGGACGGCTCACCGGCAGCGACAACATCTACTGGCGCATCGCCCAGTTCCTGATGCCGTTCCACAGCTATGCGCCGAGCTCGATGCCGGGCGAGAACATGTTCGGCCAGACCTTCGTGCCGGTGACCGACACCAATTGCTGGATCTACACCTATGCGTGGAATCCCGAGCGGCCGCTGACCGACGCTGAGCGCGACGGCTATGCCAATGGCAACGGCGTGATGGCAGTCGTCGACGAGAACTACGTGCCGCTGCGCAACAAGGCGAACGACTACCTGATCGATCGCAAATTGCAGCGGACCAAGAGCTACACCGGGATCAAGGGCGTCTCCGAGCAGGACGCCGCGGTGCAGGACAGCCAGGGCCCGATCGCCGACCGCACCCGCGAGCATCTCGGCCCGACCGATCTCGGCATCATGCATTTCCGCAAGCTGGTGCTGGAGGCGGCCCGCGCCCTGCAAAAGGGCGAGGCACCGCCGCACGCCAGGCATAAGGATCGCTACACCGTTCGCTCCGGCGCCTGCGTCACCAGCAAGACCAAGGATCTCACGGCCGTGATGGTCGAACGGTTCGGCGATCCCACGGGCTTCGTCGGCGGTCCCGGGCAGAACGCCGCGGCGGAATGATCTGTCGTCCCGGCCTTCGCCGGGACGACGTAAACTTACAACGGAATCCTGCGATACTCCCGGTTGGAGAGGCTCGCCTCCTCGAGATCCAGATCGCGCTCGATGCGCCGCCTGGTCTCGTCGGTGATCTTGCCGTCGCGCAGCAGCATGTGGATGAACTTGCGCTCGGACGAGATCAGCTCCCGCGTCAGCGCGGTGCCGGCGGCGGAGACGTCGTGCTTGTCGGGATCGAGCGTATCAGGCAGCTGGTTGATGCGGATCTCATGGCGCGAGCGCAGCAGCTTGATCACCTCGTCGGAGAGCTCGCGGTCGTCGGTGATGGCGTCGAGCGATTTCAGCGCGGCGTTCAGCGCCTCGCGCCGCGCCTCGATTTCCTGCTCGTGCTCGGCGATGTGCTCGCTGCGTCCGTCCTTGGCGAGGCCGAGCAGGCGCACCACCGGCGGCAATCCGAGGCCGAGCCCGACCAGGGTCACGAAGATCACGCCGAAGGCGACGAACAGGATCAGGTCGCGATACGGGAAGGCCTCGCCACCAGGCAATGTCAGGGGCAGCGCAAGTGCCGCGGCGAGCGACACCGCGCCGCGCACGCCGGTGAAGGCGACCACGAACACCGCCCGCCACGACGGCAGCGGATCGCGCTCGCGCACGCGGGCGCTGATCAAGCGCGGCAGATAGGTGCCGGGGAACACCCAGAGGAAGCGCGCGACGATCACGATGACGGCGACCAGCGCGGTAGCGGTCAGGATGTCGTACAGCGGAAACGCCTTCGACTTCTCGTACAGCGAGCGCATCTGGAAGCCGGTCAGGAGGAACAGCAGACCCTCGATCAGATAGATGATCAAGTCCCAGAAGAAGATGCCCTGCAGGCGCGTCGCGGCCGAGATCAGCAGCGGTCCGTTCCAGCTCATATAGAGGCCGCAGGCGACCGTTGCGATCACGCCGCTGCCGCCGAAATGCTCGGGGATCCAGTAGGCGAGATAGGGCGTGATCAGCGACAGCGTGATCTCGACCTGCGGATCCCTGGCGCGGCGGCGGGCGCGCAGGCTGAGCCAGCCCACCGCGGTGCCGAACGCGATCTCGCCGGCGACGATGACGAAGAACGTGCCGGTCGCTTTCGGCAGCGAGAACAGCCCGGTGGTGATGGCGGCGAGCGCGAAGCGGTAGAGGATCAGCGCGGTCGCGTCGTTGGCGAGCCCTTCGCCCTCGAGCACGACAAGGATGCGGCGGGGCATGCCGAGCTTGCGCGCGATCGCGAGCGGCGCGACCACGTCGGGCGGCGCGACGATCGCCCCGAGCAGGAAGCCGATGCTCCAGGGCAGCCCGATCAGATAGTGGGTCGCGGCCGCGACCATGAAGGCGGTGAAGATCACGCAGCCGACCGACAGCAGGATGATCGGCCGCAGATTGGCCTTGAACTCGCGCCAGCTCATCGCGACGCTCGCCGAATAGATCAGCGGCGGCAGCACCACCAGAAGCACGAGCTCGGGCGGCAGTTCCAGCGACGGCATGCCCGGCACGAAGGCGAGCACGATGCCGACCAGCAGGAGCAGGATCGCCGGCGCGATGTCGGTCCGCCGTGCAACCAGCGCGGTTCCCGCCAGCACGCCGAGCAGCGTGAGAAAGATCTGAAATTTGGCTTCCATAATGGGCTCAATTCGCCCGGAAACCAGCGCCAGTCAATGCGGTCCGGCCGGAGCCGAACCGCTGGGGCGTGTCATAAAGCCGTCGTAGGGATGAGTGGGCCGCCCGGTCAGTCCCGCTGATCGTAGCGGTAGGACTTCGAGACGATCTGCCAGCCGTCGGCGAGCTTCATTGCGACCAGATAGTCGGTGAAATAGCGCGGCGGCAGCTGGCAGCGCACCTTGATGAAGGCGGTGTTGTCGTCGGAGCGGTCGATGGTGACGATGAAGTCCTCGCGCGGCTTGCCTTCGGCCTTCGCCGACGGCCGCTTGCGCACCAGAGCGAGCCAGTCCGGCACGCTGAGGACCTTCAGCTCGCCCCTGTCCACCCAGCGCAGGTCGGCACTGGGATGAAAGGCCGTCGCGAGCTTGTCGGCATTGCTCTCGTAGAGGCCGTCGAAATAGGTCTGCACGACGCTTTCGACGCTGGATCGTTCTTGACTCATTGGTTAGTCCTCCCGGCAGGATTTGAACTACTAGAGCGTTTTCGAGCGAAGTGGGTACCGGTTCGCGTGAAGAAAACGCGTCAAAACGAGAATCTAGAGCCCCAGTTCCGATTCAATCGAAACGGAAAGGGCTCTAGGATTTAGCCATGAACCGCCGGATTGCGCCATGGCCGGCGATAAAATTCCGCGTGAGGAGCGAGTCGTGACCGCATCTGCAAATTCGAACGAAACTATCCTGATCGGCGAATGCTTCTGCCGCGACGTGCGCTACGAGGTGGCCGACGCGTTTGGCTATGCGCTGAATTGTCACTGCTCGAATTGCCGGCGCACCACGGGTTCGGCGTTCAAGCCGTTCGCAGGCATCGTGCGCGAGAAATTCACCGTCACCAGTGGTGCCGACGGTCTTCTGATCTACGGCGATGAGCTCACCCACGACGCGCATTGCGGCCGCTGCGGGTCGCTGCTCTATTCGCAGGTCCGTAACGGCGCCTATATCCATGTCACGATGGGTACGCTGCGCGATGCGCCGACGATCCGACCGACCGCGCATATCTTCGTCGGCTCCAAGGCGCCCTGGTACGAGATACTGGACGACCTGCCGCAATATCAGGAGCACGTCACGCAAGGCGGGGAATAAATCCGCTCAAGGCAGGTTCTTGCCCTGAGTTGGGTCCACTTGTGCCGCCGATGTCTCGGACGGCCCCAGCGAGAAGGCGAGCACGACGTCGTCGGCGCGCTGCTTGAACTCCTTGCCGACCGCAGCGCGCGCGGCGTCGGCGAGTTCATGCAACGGCTTGTCCTGCAGCAGGCTGGGGAAGGTGACGGTGACCGACGTGAGCCGGCCATTGTGCCAGTTGAACGCGACCGCCGGTTTGACCCCGACCATCGCAACCAGATCGTTCTCCACGGCCTTGGCGTGCTTGAAGCCGTCGAACACGGCGTCGACCAGGCCGCAGCCCGCGGCGCAGCCGGCCAACAGCGCGAGTGCGAGGAGGGGTTTTGCCATGCTGCGGACCTTGCCGGCCCTGGCGGGTGGAACCGCCGCGCTTGTGCCCTGCATCATGTCCTCCGTGCTTCTGTTCTTGTTGGCTCGATCGTGCACGAAATCTCCCGATCAGCCAAATCCGAACCGGCGGTCTGTTTCGTCGACTAACAGTCAGGACGGCATGGTCCACGCCATCGCGGATCGTGAGGCGGCTCACAAAGCACCGCGCACGCTTCTGGTAAACGGACCTGCATGGGCGGCAACGTCGGCAATGTCGAGGTCTGCAACTAGCTCTCAGCAGCTAGATCGCGCTCGCGGCGATATTCACCATCAGGGCCAGCAGCGCCGTGTTGAACACGAACGAGATGATGCCGTGCACGGTCGCGGTGCGGCGGATGATCTTGTCGGTGATGCCGACGTCGGAGACCTGCGCGGTCATGCCGATCACGAAGGAGAAATAGACGAAGTCCCAGTAATCGGCATCGACATGCGCATCGCCGCTCGGAAACTGCAATCCGCCGGGCGTCTTGCCGCGATAGAACTCGTGGGCGTAGTGCAGCGCGAACGCAGTGTGGACCGCCGTCCATGACAGCGTGATGGTGACGATTGCCACCCCCAGTCCCGCCGCGCTGCCCTTGGATGCGCCGAGTTCGAATACGATGGCCAAGAGGCTCGCCAGCGCGCCGAACGCGGTCAGCAGCAGGATCAGGAAACGGCCATCGTCCTGCAAGATGGCGCTGCGCTTGATGTGGGCGACGCCACAGCGCAGCATCATCACATAGGCGAGCACGAGATAGAGCGCGGCGAAAGCGTCCCAGCCGGCGAGCATGCGCGTCACGAGGCGCATCGAGCCCGGGATCAGCAGCGCGACGGCGATGCCGACCGTGATCGAAACGAAGGTGCGCGGCCGGCCCACCACCACGCGGACCGGCATCGGCAGCTTGTGGAAACGAACAAGGCGATCGTCGAACTCCTTGTTCATTTCGCGTTTTACTTTCCGCTAATTCTTGCGCTCGGCGACGAAGCGGGCGGCCGCGCGCAGCACGTCGCCCCGATCGCCGAATACCGACAGCGCGGCGTCGGCGCGCGCCAGGAGGTCGCGCACGCGCTGCTTGGCGCCGTCGATGCCGAGCTGGGTGACGAAGGTGGTCTTGCCGAGCACGGCGTCGGCGCCTGCCGGCTTGCCGAGTGCGGCGGCGTCGCCCTCGACGTCGAGCAGGTCGTCGGCGATCTGGAAGGCTTCGCCGAGCGCTTTGCCGTAATCGTCGAGCGCCTGGTATTCCTTCTGCGAGGACTGGCCGAGGATCGCGCCGGCGATGCAGCCGAAGCGGAGCAATGCGCCGGTCTTCATCTGCTGCACGCGCGCGACGTCGACCGGCTCGCGGTCGCCGAAGCGACCTTCGCCGGCGAGGTCGAGGATCTGGCCGCCGGCCATGCCGCCGACGCCGGAGGCGCGCGCCAGCGCGCGGGTCAACAGCAGGCGGACTTGGGCGTCCTTGTGGATCGCATCGCGGGTGATGATGTCGAAGGCAATCGTCAGCAGCGCGTCGCCGGCGAGGATCGCGGTGGCGTCGTCATAGGCCTTGTGCAGGGTCGGGCGGCCGCGGCGCAGATCGGAATTGTCCATCGCCGGCAGATCGTCATGAATCAGCGAGTAGCAGTGGATGCATTCAAGCGCGGCGCCCACTAGCAGGGCGGATTCGCGCGGGATGCCGAACACCGCGGCGCTCTCGACCGCAAGGAACGGCCGCAGCCGCTTGCCGCCGCCGAGGCTCGAATAGCGCATGGCCTCGATCAGCCGCTTCGGGCGCACGATCTCGTCGCTTTCGGCCGCATCGGACAGCAGTTTGGCGAGCAGGGCTTCGGTATCCTCCGCGGTCTGGTCCAGCCGCTTGGAAAACTCTGCAGTACCGGTCGTCATTAAGAATTGCTCCAGATCGATTTTCGGCCGGACAATCGTTGATGGGATCGGCTTCGTCAATTCCCGGCCTGCGACGGATTGCGCCTTAAAAGTGCTGGAAAAACCGTGAATTATCCCATTGACGTCTGATGACGCCGGCCGTGTTCTGGCTGAAGGCTCCCAAATCCTCCCTGGAAAGGTCCTCCCCGGAAACCCCAGCTTTGCGCATTGTCCGGATTTTATTGCTGCTTTTGCTGGCCCTGCTGTTGCTGCCCTATCTGGTGACGCCGTTCTACCGCACCGGTCAGCCAGTTTCGGCCCTGATGGCGTGGCGGACCCTGCGAGGGGCCCCGGTCACACGGCATTGGATCGATTTCGGCGCCATGTCGCCTTACCTGCCGCGGTCCGTGGTCGGCTCGGAGGACGCCCATTTCTGCAAGCACCGGGGCATCGATTGGGGGGCGCTGCGCGAGGTCATCGACGATGCCGGGGACGGCGAGGCGGCGCGCGGCGGCTCGACCATCACCCAGCAGGTGGCCAAGAACCTGTTCCTGTGGCCCGGCCGCAGCATGATCCGCAAGGGATTGGAGCTGCCGCTGGCGCTCTGGATCGATTTCGTGCTGCCGAAGCAGCGAATTCTGGAAATCTACCTCAACATCGCGGAAATGGGGCCATCCGGGCAGTTTGGCGCCGAGGCCGGTGCCCAATATGCCTTTGGCCGGCCGGCCGCAGAGCTGTCACCCCGGGAGGCGGCGCTTTTGGCGGCGATTCTGCCGAATCCGGTCAAAAGGAGCGCCCGGAACCCGGGTCCGGGGGTCCGCAGGCTGTCCGGCACCTACATGGTCCGGGCCAACTCGGTGACCCGCTGCTGGCGCGAAAATCGCGGCTTCTGAGCGCGATTTCGGGCGGATTTTGCTGTCTCCGGGCCTAGATTTACGCAGTCCCTTCCTCTATAAGCGCGGCCTTACCGGCATCGCAGCTTGCGCTTCGAAGCGCTGAGCCCGTCCGCATTTCGGACGATGCCTCCGCAACACCCTAGAGGACACCGTCATGGCCGTTCCCAGAAGAAAAACCTCGCCGTCGCGCCGTGGCATGCGCCGCTCGGCCGATGCGATCAAGACCCCGACCTATGTCGAGGACAAGGACTCCGGCGAGCTGCGCCGTCCGCACCACCTCGACCTGAAGACCGGCATGTACAAGGGCCGCCAGGTCCTGAAGGCCAAGAAAGAGTCCTGATCGGACTTTCGGCTGTCGCGCCGCTGGCGGGAGCATGATCCGGAAAAGTGCTTAGCGGTTTTCCGGAAATATCATCCTCCAATCAAGATCGCGCTGCGCCTGAATTCGGCCAACGAGTGCGGTCAACACGGGCGCGTCGGCGGCGAGGCCACTGAGCATCGCCGCATTGCTGGTTCTCCCTGAATAAGGCGCAAGCCCGATGGTCGGTTTTCCGCTGCTGCTCGTTCCGCTCGCGGTCTACAACATCATCGCCTTCCTGATGCCCGGCGTGTCCTTCACGGATCCGCTGATCAGGCTGACATTGCTGTCGGGCGAGCAATGGCAGATCACGCTCAGTGACATGCTGCTCGCCGCCGGCGTGCTGCTGTTGCTGCTCGAGGTCATCAAGGGCGCGCGCCCCGGCGCGAAATATCTCACCGACCATCTGCTGTCGCTGATTGTGTTCGGCGCGGCCGCCGCCGAATTCGTGCTCTGGCCGAAATTCGGCAACTCGACCTATTGCCTGCTCACGCTGCTGGCGCTGGTCGATTTCATTTCCGGAATTGCGCTGCGCACCCGCCGCCGCGCGGTGGTCGCTGCACCGGCGCCTGCGCCGGTCGGCAAGTCACAGCCCGCGGCGGTCGAGACGCCGCGGCCCGCGCCTGCGGTGGAGCCTGCGCCGCCGCGGCCCGAGCCTGCACCCGTCGTCACACCGGCCCCCGCCGCGCCGGTTCCGCCAGCGACTTCAGTTGCGGAATCCGTGCTGCTCGATCAGTCCGCGCCCAAGCCCACCGTCACCTCGCCGGATTTGCAGCCCGGCGGCCAGCCATCGCCAGGCACGCCGCAACGCTAGAACGTTATCGAGGACGATCATGAGCGGAGAAACGGCCCTTCCGATCGCCGATTCGACGACCACTCGATCGATCTTTGATTGGCTCGAACGGTTCGCCGCCTGCGTCAGGGCGGTCGATTATGCGGCCGCCCGTCCGTTCTGGCATTCGGACATCATCTCGTTCGGCACCTATCAGGAGCTGATCCACGGCCGCGAGCGCTGGACCGAGATGCAATGGGACAATGTCTGGCCCCGCACCGCGGATTTCGCCTTTGATCTCGCGCATACCGAGGTGCTGATCAGCGCCGACGGCGGCATGGCGACGGTGATCACGCCATGGACGAGCACCGGCTTCCATGCGGACGGCAGCCGCTTCGATCGGCCAGGGCGGGCGACGATCATTCTCGCGCGTCAGGCCGACGGCCGCTGGCTCGGCATCCATTCCCACATGTCGTTGCGCCGCGGCGTGCCGCAGGACAGCCACGGCAACCGGCCCGCCAAGGCCCGCTGATCCCCAAGATGATGGGCTAGATGATTTGCCTTGTCCGCCGCGCGACGCTGCGGCGTTCGTCGACATGCGGGCCGTAGGCGCTCTGCGCGTCGGCCAATGACCCACGCCGCAGCACGCAGGTTTGCGGCTCATGGGCGGCGGTGGCGATCAGATGGGCCACAAACGACGGATCGGCATGCGCCAGCGGGATCTTGGGCGCCCAATGCGTGGTCGCGGCCAGCGGCACCAGAGCCGTGCCGGTCGCCTCGGGAGTATCGGTGAACTCGCCGTCCAAGATCTCTGATTGGACCTCTGATTGATCGATATCGAGCATCGCCTGTGACCCGTTGGAACGTCATAGTTTGGGACGTTGCGTCCCTCTGCAATACCCTCATGGCAAGGGTCATGCCCGCCATCCCCAGTTCGTTCCGCGGCAGTCGAAAACGTGGTTTCCAGATTATTTATCAAGTTCTCCTAGCGTTGGATTCGCCGGAACCACTATCTTGAGAGTGTAATAGAATCACCGGGTGCCGTCCCAAATCGAGACATGTTCGATGCTCCCTGTCCCGCCAGCTGCCAGCATCCTCGCCTCGCTCGGCCAAGCGACTTTCGCCTGGGACCTGGCGAGCGATGCGATTGCCTGGAGCGACAATGTGGCGACGGTCTTCCCGGACATCCCGATCGCGGCGCTCGCAAGCGGTACCGAGCTCGCAAAGCTGATCGAGCCCATGCGCTCGGTCCGATCAGATGCGCTCGGCCAGACCGGATCGGCGCGGGGCGGCGAGGGCGTGCCCTACCGGATCGAATATGGCGTGCGGGCCGTCACCTCGGCGCCGGTGATCTGGATCGAGGAGACCGGCTGCTGGTTTGCCGACGCTGACGGCAGGCCGGCGCGCGTGCAGGGCGTCGTCCGCGTCAACAATGAGCGGCATGCCCGCGACGAGCAACTCGTGAAGCTGTCGCGGCACGACCCGCTGACCAACGAGCTCAACCGCACCCATCTGATCGCCTCGCTCGCCGAGACCATCGAGGAGTGCGCGCGGTTCCGTACCTCATGTGCTTTCATGCTGATCGGCATCGATCATCTGGCGCGGGTCAACGATGCCTTCGGCTTCGATGTCGCGGATGCCGTCATCGCCGAGGTGGCGAAACGGATTCGCGCGCGGCTGCGCGGCGGCGACATGCTGGGCCGCTTCTCCGGCAACAAGTTCGGGCTGATCCTGCGCAACTGCACCGTCGACGACACCAACGTCGCCGCCGAGCGATTCCTCGCCGCGGTGCGCGACGAGGTGGTGCCGACCAGGTCCGGCCCGGTGTCGGTAACGGTCTCGATCGGCGCCGTCACCATCCCGCGCCATGCGAAGTCGTCGGAGGAGGCGGTCAATCGTGCCCAGGAGACGCTGGACGCCGCCAAGAGCCGTCGCGCCGGATCGTTCGCGCTGTGGAAGCCGAATGTCGAGCGCGACGCCCAGCGCCGCGTCAACATCCGCGTCACCGACGAGATTGTCACCGCACTGAACGAGCGCCGCATCGTGATCGGTTTCGAGCCGGTGGTCGATGCGCGCTCGCGGCAGCCTTCGTTCTACGAGTGCCTGGTCCGTATGGAGCAGGATGACGGCCGCGCGCTGCTCGCGCCCGACATCGTGCCGGTTGCCGAGCGGCTCGGCCTGATCCGGATGGTCGATCATCGCGTGCTCGAGCTTGCGATCGCCGAGCTCGCTGCCGCGCCGAGCGTGCAGCTCAGCCTCAACATCTCGCCGGACACCACGATGGATCCGGACTGGTGGGCCACCATCGAATCGCTGATGCGTGCGCATCCCGGCGTCGGCGAACGGCTGATCGTCGAGATCACCGAGACGGTTGCGATCCAGGATATCGACGACGTCCGCGGCTTCGTCACGCGGCTGAAGAATTTCGGCAGCCGGATCGCGATCGACGATTTCGGCGCCGGCTACACCTCGTTCCGCAATCTGCGCAAGCTCGGCGTCGATATTGTCAAAATCGACGGCGCCTTCGTGCAGAACATCGTGCGTTCGGCGGACGACCGCGCCTTCGTGCAGACGCTGATCGATCTTGCGCGCCGCCTTGAAATCAAGACCGTCGCCGAATGGGTGCAGGACGAGGAAGCCGCTGTGATGCTGCGCGAATGGGGCTGCGACTTCATCCAGGGCCGCCTGATCGGCCTCGCCTCGCCGGACCGGCCGTGGAACGCTCCGGTGGAGAAGGCCGTGCCGGCCGCGGGCTGAAGCGCGATGATCGGCTGATCACCGCGCTCCAGAATTTCACTTCGTCAGCTGTCGCCACCGGCGAAGATGTCCTTGCGGATCACCGCATGGACGCCCCAATTGCCGTCGACCACCTGGGTGACGCCGAAATCGACGCCGAGCGAGATCAGCGAGATCGCTTCGTCCTCGGTCAGCTTCTTCGTCGTCATCAGGAACTTGCGCATCTTGCGGAACGCGTCGCGCAGCGCGAGGTCGACCGACGATTTCTTGTAGATCTCGGTCTGCGCACTGGTGCCGAGCTCGCTGAGATAATTGGCGAAGCTGAAGCCGTGCACCAGCCATTCGTCCTGGGTCTCCAGCATCGGGTAGTCGAGTGCTTCCAGCGCGGTGCCGGCGAGGTCCGCCTTCTTGTGCAGGATGATCTGGAAGGTGCCGTTGAGCGAGCATTCGATCGCCGTGCCGCACAGTTCGGAATCGCCCTGCGAGGCGTGAGAATCGCCGACCGACAGCAGCCCGCCCTCGACCGCGACCGGATAGTACATCGTGGCGCCCTTGCCGATCCGCCAATTGTCGATGTTGCCGCCGGTGTAGCTCGGCGGGATCGAATCGACGAACTCGGCCTCCTTGGGCGCGAGCCCGATCACGCCGAAATGCGGACGCACCGGGATGCGCACGTTCTTCAGGATGCCGTGGTTCTCCTTGACCGTCGAATGATCGACCGGCACGCCGGGATAATCGATGGTCTTGTGCACCACGCCGGACGGATCGGTCTGCGGCGTCCAGGTGAAGTTGTAGACGGCGCGCGCCCAGTTGCGTTCGCCTGTGGCATCGACCTCGTAGATGGTGACGACCTCGCGCGGCTTCGGCTCGGTGAGCAGATCCTTGTAGTGGAAGCCCCACGACGCCGCGGCGTTGCTGCCGAACGCCTTGCCGGAATATTTCGGGTTGGCACAGGGCCGCGGCGCCACGTCGATGATGCGCAGCTCGAGCACGTCGCCTTCCTCGGCGCCGCGCACGAACACCGGCCCGGTGCAGATGTGCACGCCGAGGCCTTCGCCCGCACCGCGTCCGAACAGCGAAGCATCCATCGGGCCGGCGCCGCGCCGGTTCACGCCCTTCTTCTCCTTGGTCCAGAGATACACGCTCTCGACGCCGGGATCGCCCTTCACCATGCGCTCGGCATCGTCATTGGCGTGGTGCGTCAGCGCCTCGATCGTGATGAAGTCGCCGGAATTGATCTCGACCCGCGGCTTCAGCGTCTTGCTGAAATAGCCCCAATGCACGGTGTCGGCATTCGCCGGCAAATGGTGATAGGCGCGCTGTGCCGGCTGATGCTTCTCGGCAGCGGCCGCCATCTTCGGCGTCACCAGCGAGATGCCGCCGGCGGTCATTGCCGCGGCGCCGCCCGCCGCCGCGAAGCTCGAGCGCAGGAACGAGCGGCGTTCCCGGTCGAGCGTCTCCTTGAATTGGCGATGATGCAATTCGAAGTCCGGGCAGTTCTTGTCGTCACCTGCGCACATCCTGAGCTCTCCCTCTGCTTTCCCTTGGATCGAAGTGCGGGTGAGAGTGCATGGCGCCGCGCCACTCCGACATGACCGGGCGCGCCCAATAATTTGTAGCCGCGCTTGTCATCCGCGCGGCGCGAAAGCATGTGCAAAGGCGTGCAGAGCGTCCGCTGCGGCCGCCTTCGCATCGCGGCATGGCCGGCACAGTCAAGAATTTGGGCGCATTCGATCAAGTTGCACTGCGTTCGCGGGCGACCGCATTGCCGCGCGAGAGTGGCCGCGACCGTTCATTGCATGAAGGCTGGGCAATCCGTGCCGCTGCAACATGCTTGCCGCCTCCCTGCAATCGGTGCACGCTGCCTTCACGGCTCTGTGACTTGAAGGCTGCGGAGCGCCGGCCTGGAGGGGTGATGGTCGCGACGACCTATCGGGTTTCGGTCGATGCGATCCCGCGGCAAAACCGGCGGGAGGCTTGGCGCGAGGCGCTGGCCGGATTGCAGCTCGATTGCGAATTGCCGGAGGCGGGCCAGTTCCAGTTCGGCGAGTTGACCGCGAAGCACTCGACGAGCGGCGGGCAGCTTGCGCTGCTGCGTTCCACCGAGCAGCAGATCATCTGCAATGGTCATGCGGCATCGCCTGCACTTCCGGCGCGGGTCGCCATGATCTTCCACGCTTACGGCCGCGGCAGCATTACGTCCGGCCAACGCAGTTGCGAGTTCGCCGACAACGACATTGCGGTGTGCGACCTGCAATCGCCGTGGCGCATGACCTTGCGCGAGGATTTCGAGATCGTGCTGCTCGAACTGCCGCGCGGGCGGTTGCTCGGCCGGCTCGGCCATAATCGCCTGCGTTTGCCGGCCGTGCTCGGCGCGACGATTGCCGCCGCGTCCGCCCGTCCGGTGATGCGGACCTTGGGCGGCAATTTCGCGATCCTGGACAAGGCCGATCTCGCCACCGCCGAGGTCGCGATCACCGAGCTCGTCGCCGGTGCGCTGCTCGGCGAGACCCGGCTCGACGCCGAGACGATGACGCAAGTCCAGGCCGGCCACTTAAGGCGGGTCGATGCCGCGATCGAAGCCCAACTCGGCAATGCAAGTCTCACCATCGCCGACATCGCGCGCCAGGAAGGGCTTTCGCAACGCTATCTGCAACGGCTGTTCGAACGGCAGAGCACGACATTCTCGGCTTATGTGCGCGAGCGGCGGCTGGAGCGCTGCTGCAACGATCTGATCGATCCGAACTATGCCGATCAGCGCATCGCCGAGATCAGCTACCGCTGGGGCTTCACCGATCAGGCGCATTTCAGCCGCATGTTCAGCGCGACCTACGGCACCTCGCCGCGCGACTTCCGCAAGGCCGTGCCGCGCGATGTGGAAAGCGAGCGGACCCGCGGCCGGCCGCGGCTGGCGCGCGGCACCGCAACGCTGCTCCGGCTCGCGCCGAGCCCAGCGGCGCGCGAGGTCATCTCGCAGCAAGAGCCAGCCTTGCCGGTTGACCCGCCCATGACGACGCCGGAAGGGCGGGGCGCGTCGCATCACCATCTCAAGGTGTCCCGCGAGACCGCCCATTGGGGCTATCTCAGCCGCGCCATTCCGCCGGTCATGAGCGTGCAGTCGGGCGCGCTGGTGACGATCGAGACGCTGACCCAGCACGCCTTCGACGACTACGAGCGCATGATCAAGGGCGATCCCGGCGCGGAGAGCGTGTTTCACTGGACCGCCGAGGGCAAGTCGGTCGAACGGCGGGGCGCGGGCCCGATGGACGGTTCGATCTTCGGCCGTGGCGCCGGCGAAGGGTTCGGCGTGCATATCTGCACCGGCCCGATCCATGTCTGCGGCGCGGAGCCGGGCGATGTGCTCGAGGTGCAGATCCTCGATATCTGGCCGCGGCCCTCGGCCAATCCGGCGTTCGCCGGCAAGTCGTTCGGCAGCAATGCCGCGGCCTGGTGGGGCTTTCAGTACAACGATCTGATCGAGTCGCCGGCCAAGCGCGAGACCATCACGATCTTCGAGACGGATGCGCGCGCGGAATGGGCGCAGGCTGTCTATTCCTATCGCTGGACGCCGCAGACCGATCCGTTCGGCGTGCGCCACGAGACGATGGACTATCCGGGCGTGCCGGTCGATCACGCCACCATCGAGAAGCAGCCCGGCGTGCTGGCCGGCGTGCGGATTCCGGCGCGGCTGCATTTCGGCTTCATGGCGGTGGCGCCGCGCGAATCCGACATCATCGATTCGATTCCGCCGGGTTATTTCGGCGGCAATGTCGACAATTGGCGCGCCACCAAGGGCACCACGCTCTACCTGCCGGTCGCCGTGCCCGGCGCATTGTTCTCGATCGGCGATCCGCATTTCGCGCAAGGCGACGGCGAGGTCAACGGCACTGCCCTCGAACTATCGCTCACCGGCCAGTTTCGCTTCGTCGTGCACAAGAGCGGCAAGGAAACCAAGCCGCATGTCGAGGGGCTTGCGCATCCGCTGCTGGAAACGCCGGAGGCGTGGATCCTGCACGGCTTCAGCTACGGCAATTATCTGCGCGAGCTCGGCCGCAACGCGCAATCGGAGATCTACCAGCGCTCGTCGGTCGATCTCGCGCTGCGCAATGCGTTCCGGGCGACGCGCAAATTCCTGATGGAGTGCTATCGCCTCAGCGAGGACGAGGCATTGGCGCTGATCTCGCTCGGCGTCGATTTCGGCGTCACGCAGGTTGCCGACGGCAATTGGGGCGTGCACGCGATCGTCCGCAAGAGCATGTTCGGCGGCACCTGACGCCGGCCAAAGGTGTCGCCGTCAGCATTCTCGAAGTGATGGCGGTCCGGCCGATCGACCAGAAGACCTGCAAGAAGACCTCGACGAGACCTACTCGTCCTTCTTCGCCGGCTGCGACATGCGCTCAAGGCGTTCCTGCATGTCCTTCATCTGGCGGCGAAGGTCGTCGATGTTGCCGTCGTCGGCCGCGGGCTCGGGCACCTTCTCGGGTTCAGTGCCGCCGCGCTGCGGTACGAACGGCTTGAACATCGAGAAGGTCTGCTGGAACAGCTCCATGTTGCGGCGGACCTGTTCTTCCAGGGGCGCAAACGGCGTCCCGCTCAGGGCGCCCGCGATCTGCTTGCGGAATTTCTCCTGTTCCCGGGTCAACGTATCGATCGACTGCTCGAGATATTTCGGCACCACCATCTGCATGCTGTCGCCATAGAAGCGGATCAGCTGGCGCAGGAAGGTGGTCGGCAGCAGGTTCTGCCCGGCCTTGTTTTCCTGCTCGAAGATGATTTGCGCGAGCACGGAGCGGGTGATGTCGTCGCCGGTCTTGGCGTCATAGACGAGGAAATCCTCGCCTTCCTTCACCATCGCCGCGAGATCCTCGAGCGTCACATAGGTGCTCGTACCGGTATTATAGAGCCGCCGGTTCGCGTATTTCTTGATCGTGGTCGGTTGTTCAGATTTTGCCATGGGCTCACACTTCAACACCGAAGGACCTGGAACCCGGCAGCATCGCCGCTGGGCTAAATGCAACGCATCGCAGCAAAGGTAAGCATTTTCAAAGCGCTTCGGCTACCGTTTTGTGCTTTGCGGTTAATTCCAAAGCATAGGATTTGCTCAGGAATGTGCCAAGAGCGCCATTTTGAGTGCGTCGCGGCGTGTTTTGCGTGACAGTTCGATTGACATGTCTCGACGAGGTTTACAGGATGGCCGTCAAGAGACAGGCCCGCCAAACCGGCCGCCCGCCGTCGAGAAACCCAGCTACAACCCATAGGAGATGTCCATGTCAGACGATGTCGTCATCGTCAGCGCCGCCCGCACCCCCGTCGGCAGCTTCAACGGCGCGTTCGCCACCACACCGGCCCACGACCTCGGCGCGATCGCCATCAAGGCGGCGCTGGAGCGTGCCGGCGTCGAAGGTGGTCAGGTCTCCGAAGTCATCATGGGCCAGATCCTCACGGCGGCGCAGGGCCAGAACCCGGCTCGCCAGGCCTCGATCGCGGCCGGCATTCCGGTGGAAAGCCCGGCCTGGGGCGTCAACCAGCTCTGCGGCTCGGGCCTGCGCACGGTGGCGCTCGGCTACCAGGCGCTGCTCAACGGCGATTCCTCGATCGTGGTCGCGGGCGGCCAGGAATCGATGAGCATGGCCCCGCATGCGCAATATCTGCGCGGCGGCGTCAAGATGGGCGGCCTCGAGCTGATCGACACCATGATCAAGGACGGCCTGTGGGATGCCTTCAACGGCTACCACATGGGCAACACCGCCGAGAACGTCGCCAAGCAGTACCAGATCACCCGCTCGCAGCAGGACGAGTTCGCGGTCGGTTCGCAGAACAAGGCCGAGGCGGCGCAGAAGGCCGGCAGGTTCAAGGACGAGATCGTCCCGGTCACCATCAAGTCCCGCAAGGGCGACATCGTGGTCGACGCCGACGAATATCCGCGTCATGGCGCCACGATCGATGCGATGGCCAAGCTCCGCGCCGCCTTCGAGAAGGACGGCACCGTCACTGCCGGCAACGCCTCGGGCATCAATGACGGCGCCGCCGCCGTCGTGCTGATGACCGCCAAGGAAGCCGCCAAGCAGGGCAAGAAGGTGCTCGCCCGCATCGTCTCGTGGGGCCAGGCCGGCGTCGACCCCAAGATCATGGGCACCGGGCCGATCCCCGCCTCCCGCGCGGCGCTGAAGAGGGCCGGCTGGAACATCGCCGATCTCGACCTGATCGAGGCCAACGAGGCGTTCGCCGCGCAGGCCTGCGCCGTCAACAAGGACCTCGGCTGGGATCCGGCCAAGGTCAACGTCAACGGCGGCGCGATCGCGATCGGCCATCCGGTCGGCGCGTCGGGCGCCCGCGTCCTTGTGACGCTGCTGCACGAGATGCAGAAGCGCGATGCCAAGAAGGGCCTCGCGACGCTCTGCATCGGCGGCGGCATGGGCATCGCTATGTGCGTTGCACGCGACTGAACAAGAGGCAGCGAGGCCGGTTAGGTGATGAAAAGATCATCTGTCAACCACGGCGCGAACTGATAGAAAAGATGCCCGGCTTTGTGCCGGGCATTTTTGTTTTGAGGTGTTGTGAGTGCGAGGACCGGAGTGATCCGGTTATAAAAGACGGCCAAGGAGGAGACGGATATGGCACGTGTTGCATTGGTGACGGGCGGAACGCGGGGCATTGGAGCTGCGATCAGCAAGGCGCTGAAAGCGGCGGGCTACAAAGTGGCGGCGAGCTACGCCGGCAACGACGCCGCGGCGGAGAAGTTCAAGGCGGAGAGCGGCATCCCAGTCTACAAGTGGGACGTCGCATCGTTCGACGCCTGCGCGGCCGGCGTCAAGCAGGTCGAGGCTGATCTCGGCCCGGTCGACGTGCTCGTCAACAATGCCGGTATCACCAAGGATACCGCATTCCACAAGATGACGCTGGAGCAGTGGACTGCCGTGATCAACACCAATCTCGGCTCGCTGTTCAACATGACGCGCCCGGTGATCGAGGGCATGCGCGCCCGCAAGTTCGGCCGCGTCATCTCGATCTCCTCGGTCAACGGCCAGAAGGGCCAGTTCGGCCAGGTCAACTACTCGGCGGCAAAGGCCGGCGACATCGGCTTCACCAAGGCGCTCGCGCTGGAGAACGCCAAGGGCGGCATCACCGTCAACGTGATCTGCCCGGGCTACATCAACACCGAGATGGTGCAGGCGGTGCCGAAGGACGTGCTCGAGAAGAACGTGATTCCGCAGATTCCGGTCAACCGGCTCGGCGAACCCGAGGAGATCGCGCGGGCCGTGGTCTTCCTCGCGGCCGACGACGCCGGCTTCATCACCGGCTCGACGCTGACCATCAACGGCGGCCAGTATCACGCCTGACGCGAGAAGCGTCGTCGCGTCGCAGGCGCTCGATCAACGAAGTCGTGATGCCCGGCCTTGTGCCGGGCATTTTCGTCGTTACAACCGCGAGGCGCGAAGCCAAGACGTGGCTGGCCCGGCCGCGACGGATTGAATTCAGATGACGACCCGAACTGCCACCCTTGTCGGACTGACCGCCATCCTGATGTGGTCGCTGCTGTCGGTCATGACGGTCGCGACCGGGGCGATCCCGGCGTTCCAGCTCGCCGCGATGACGTTTGCGATCGGCGCCGCGGTTGCGTTCGCAAGCTTCCTGTTCCGCCCCGCGGCGTTCGGTGCATTGAAGCAGTCGCCGACTGCCTGGCTCGTCGGCGTCGGTGGCCTGTTCGGCTATCACGCGCTGTATTTCCTGGCCCTGCGCTTCGCGCCGCCGGCCGAAGCCGGCCTGCTCAACTATCTCTGGCCGCTGTTGATCGTGCTGTTCTCGTCGCTGTTGCCGGGCGAGCGGCTGGCGATCCATCACATCATCGGCGCGCTGCTTGGCCTTGCCGGCACCGTGTTATTGTTCGCCGGCAACACCGGCGCCTTCACAAGAGCGCAGATTCCAGGCTTCGCGGCGGCCTTCGTCGCGGCGTTCGTCTGGGCCGCCTATTCGGTGATGTCGCGCCGGCTCAAGGCGGTGCCGACAGATGCGGTGGCGGGCTTCTGCCTCGCGACAGCCATACTTGCCGCGCTGGTGCACATGCTGGTGGAGACCACGGTGTGGCCCGCGACACCGCTGCAATGGCTCGCAGTGATCGCGCTCGGCATCGGCCCGGTGGGCGCCGCGTTCTTCGCCTGGGACATCGGCATGAAGCGCGGCGACATCCGCGTGCTCGGTGCTGCGTCCTATGCCACGCCGCTGCTCTCGACCGCGTTCCTGATTGCCGCGGGTTTCGCCAAGCCCAGCGCCAACATCGCGATCGCCGCGATCCTGATCGCCGGCGGTGGGCTGATCGCGGCGAAGGATATGGTGTTGAAGCGATGACATCCCATCCGTCGTCATTCCGGGACATTGCGAAGCGATGGGCCCGGAATCCATAACCACGATCGTGAGTATGGATTCTCAGATGCGCAAATGCGCATCATAGCTCGCGCTACGCGCGCCCCGGAATGACGAATTAGGCAGGCTCCCAGCCCTGCGGCGCGAGCTCGAATTTCGCGAACTCGAAGCCCGGCGCGACGGTGCAGCCGACCAGCGTCCAGTCGCCGCGGCTTTCCGCGGCCTGCCAGGCGCCCGCCGGCACGATCGCCTGAGGCTGTTCGCCGCTGATGACGTCAGGTCCGAGCGTGATGGTATGCGGCGGGGCGCCGTCCTGCGCGATCTTCAGCGTCAACGGGGCGCCGGCGTAATAGTGCCACATCTCCACCGCGTCGATGCGGTGCCAGTGGGAGCGCTCGCCGCGCGCGAGCAGGAAATAGATTGCGGTCGAATGCGCGCGTCCACTGGCGTCGCAGCGTTGGTCGCGAAATGTTTCGCGATAGTGCCCGCCTTCGGGATGCGGCTTTAGCTCAAGCCGCGCGATGATGTCGGCAGCCGAGAGGCCGGCCATCACGACTTGTTCTTGCGCTCGCGGAGCTCGCCGAACACCAGCGCAGGATCGGCGCCCTTCATGTGCAGCTTGGCTGCGACAACAGCCTCGTCGGCGCGCAGGAACACGTTGGCCTTCTTCTCGTCGCCGAGCAGCACGGGGATCGTCGGCTTGTTCTCGGCGCGCAGCTTTGTGACTTCCTCGGCGCGCGCCTGCAGCGCCGGATTGTCAGGCTCGATGGTGAGCGCGAACTTAACATTCGATACGGTGTATTCATGGCCGCAATAGAGACGGAAATCGTCCGGCAGCGAACGCAGCTTCAGCAGCGAATCCCACATCATGGGATAGGTGCCTTCGAACACCCGGCCGCATCCGATCGAGAACAGCGTGTCGGCCGCGAACACCGCCTTCTCGCCGTCGAACACATAGGAGATGTGGTCGAGCGTATGGCCGGGAGTTTCAACCACACGGGCCAAGAGGCTGCCGACCTTGATGACGTCGGCATTGGCGGCGCGCAGATCGACATTGGCGATCTTGGCCGACTGGTCGTGCGGCGCGACGACGCGGCAGCCGTATTTCTGCTTAAGCTCGGCGACGCCGCCGACATGGTCGCCATGGTGATGGGTGATCAGGATGTCGGTCAGTGTCCAGCCTTCGCGCTCCAGCGCCTTGATGATCGGGCCGGCTTCCGGCGCGTCGATCGATGCCGTCGCCTTGGTGGCCGGATCGTGGATCAGGTACCCGAAATTGTCGGTGAGGCAGCTGAAGGTGCGAATTTCGGCGGTCATGATATCTCCACGAACAAACGGGACGGACACGTCAGAGCATGATCTTTTCGAACAACCGATGTCGCCGCTTCCGGATCATGCTCTTACCGCGCCCAATATAGGGGTGAAATATGGCGTTAACGCTCCGGCGGCAACGCAAATTTCGGCGCTCCCCGGCTGCAAGGGGCATGTTAGGCTGGGACCATGGACGTCATCGACCTCCGCGACTTCTATTCGCAGCGCCTCGGCATCGTGGCGCGGCAGCTGATCAACCGCGGCATCCGTGCGCGATGGCCGAACGCGGAAGGCCAGCGCGTGCTCGGGCTCGGCTATCCGACACCCTATCTCGGTCTGTTCCGTGATACCTCCGAGCGTTGCATCGCCTTCATGCCGGCGGCCCAGGGCGTGCTGAAATGGCCGACCGGCCGGCCGGCGCTGGCGACCCTGATCGACGAATTCTCGATGCCGCTGCCGGATGCTGCGGTCGACCGCGTGCTCTTGGTGCATGCGCTGGAGATGTCCGACGATCCGGAGCGGCTGCTGCGCGAGGTATGGCGGGTGCTGTCGCCGTCGGGGCGGCTGATCGCGATCATCCCGAACAGGCGCGGCGTCTGGACGCGCACCGATGCCACGCCGTTCGGCCACGGCCGGCCCTATTCGCGGGCGCAGATCACCCAGCTGTTGCGGCAGACCTGGTTCACGCCGGCGTCATGGGGTGAGGCGCTGTTCATGCCGCCGGTGCAGGGCAGCTGGTTCCTGCGCTCGGCGATGGCGTGGGAGCGTCTCGGCGCGGCGCTGTCGATGCCGTTCGCCGGCGTGCATATCGTGGAAGCGAGCAAGCAGGTCTATCGCGCGATCCCGGCGCGCCGCGAACGCACGCAGCTGATCCCGTCATTGCGCCCGGTGCTGGTGCCGTCCTCGACGGCGACGCGCAAATCCAGTCACGCGGAATCGTAGACGACGCTGAGCCGTGGCACGGATTAGCCACCCTCCCCCGGAGGGGTCGAGACGAGCGAAGCTCGCTCTGGGGTCGCTGAGCATGTAGCGAAGCGAATGCACAGCGGGGTGGGGTGATCTCTCCATTCGGGCGCTGCCCGTGTTGAGAGATCACCCCACCCCGTCTCACATCTCGCTTCGCTCGTTGTGAGCCGACCCTCCCCCTCCAGGGGAGGGTGGCCGCACAGTTGCGTTACTCGTTGCCCGGATTGAAGTCGTCGCTCGGCGCCGGCTGCGCCGCGATGTCCGAGCGCGGGCCGTGCGGACGGCGGCGGCGGCGCGGAAAGCGCTCGCTACGTTCGCCGCGTTCTGCGCCGCCATTGTTGGCTTCATAGGTGCCGCCGTTGACCTGCGGCTGCGCGCCGCCGGTGATGAACGAGGGCAGGCGATCGACCCCGCCGGCATCGGCCAGCACCGGCTGCGGCTGGATCTGCGGTTGCGGCTGATACTGCGGCTGCGGACGATGCTCGCGTTCGCGATGCTCACGCGGCTGCTGCTCACGCGGCTGCTGGTCACGCTCGCGGTGCTCGCGCGGTTGCTGCTGATAGGGCTGCTGGCCGTTGTCGCGCACGAAGGGCTGTTGCTGCTGTGGCACGAAGCCGGGCTCCTGGCCGAAGCTCGAATAGCCGTCGCTGTCGTCGTCGCCGTCTTCGGTCTGCGTCACCTCGGTGTCGGGGCGCGGCTGCTGCTGATTCTGCCGGAACTGCTCCTGCGCGGTCGCGATGATCCGGTAGTAGTGCTCGGCGTGCTGGTAGTAGTTTTCGGCTGCCACCGGATCGCCGGAGGAGCGTGCATCCCGCGCAAGCTGGACGTATTTCTCGGCCACGTGGGAGGCCGTGCCACGGATCTTGATGTCGGGTCCGTTCGATTCGTACACCCGTGTCAGGGGATTCTGGCCGCGCCGGTTATTATTATTATTGTTGTTGTTATTGTTGTTATTCCGGTTGCGCATCCGCTTGTTGTTCTGACCGTTTCTCATCTGTCGCCTTTTATTCCAGCCCTGAAGTTATTGCAGTCCGGTGTTGAAGCTATTGCAGTCCAGCGTTCGATTCGGCGCGCGCCAAGGCACACGGAATCGCACTGCCGTTCGAAGTGGTTTCGATGTTGCCGACCATCACGTTCAGCAAAGTCGCGTTCAGCAAAGACGCGTTCCCCAACCGCCGCCGGCCAAACGCGCCAGCGACCAAATCATTCCGCCCGTTGAGACAGGCCCAGCTCTCGTGCGTAAGTCTTCAAGCGCAATATCAGGCTTTCGTTCGCTTGGCGGTCGAGAGCGGCACAGCTTCGGCTATTGCGCTCAATGAGACCTGCGTTCCTGGAACCTTTCGATCGGCGGGCTCTGCTGAGCCCTGGTCATCACCCGTAACAGTTACGGGGCCAGCACCGATGTTGTGGCCGGAACGTAGTCGTTCCCGGGGGATATTCCAAGAGGTTTTTTTTCGTTCCAATAGGACTTTATCGGGGCACCCGGCGGGCGGAAACCGCCCTCGGGATGCCCCCGAGATCGGCTTTCGGTGGTCCCGTTGGGGATAACCCCGAAGCCGTCATCAGCGCTTCAACGTCGCCGCTCTGGCCTTGCCCAACTTCCACAACCAGAAATCCACCCGAGATCAAAAGACCCGCAGATTGCGAAATCAGCGCGCGGTAGGCGTCGAGCCCGTCGGCCCCGCCGTCGAGCGCCGCGCGCGGATCATGCGCGCGCACCTCGATGTCGAGGCCGGCGATGTCGGCCGAGGGGATGTAAGGTGGATTGGACACGATAAGGTCGAACGCGCCGGTCAGGGCGCTGCCATAGTCGCACGCGATCCATGTCGCGCGCTGGCCAAGCCCGAGCTCGGCCGCGTTTCGGCTCGCCGTCTGCAGCGCCTCCGCCGAGATGTCGGTGGCGAAGCCATGCGCCTGGGGCAGTTCCGAGAGCAGCGCCAGCAGGATCGCGCCGGAGCCGGTGCCGAGATCGGCGATCCGCAACGCGCGGGCGGCCGCACCGTCGGCCCGCAGCAGTTCGAGTGCGCGCTCTACCACGGTCTCGGTGTCGGGGCGCGGCACCAGCGTCGCGGCCGTCAGATGCAGCGGCAGTCCCCAAAACTCCTTGATGCCGAGAATGCGCGCGACCGGTTCGCCGGCGAGGCGGCGCCGCGCCAGGCCGTCGAGGCGATCCGCTTCGTGCTTCGTCACGATGCGCATGGCACCGGTCACCATGCCGGTCAGATCGAGCCCCAGCGCGGCACCGGTCAATAGCCGCGCGTCGAGCTCGGCGGCGTCGTGGCCTGCCGCCTTGAGGCGCGCGGCGAGTGTGCGCCGGATACCCTCGACGGTCTGGCTGCCATTGTCAGCTGATGCGCTCATCGCGCGTTGTTAGCCGATGGTCGATGCGACGTCGATATCGCTTGCGCCCTCGGCGGTCGGCGCGCACGGTCGAAGCCGCAAATTGTCGATCCGGAACGCGCGACCATGACGGGCTATGACGACCAGAATATCTTCGCCAGGATCCTGCGCGGCGAGGTCCCGAGCTTCAAGGTCCATGAAACCGATCGGACTTTTGCGTTCCTCGACATCATGCCACGATCGCCGGGGCACACGCTGGTGATTCCGAAAGCGCCGGCACGCGGCATCCTCGACATCGCCGAAGACGATCTCGCCGCGGTCGCGCGCTCGGCCAAGCGCATCGCGATCGCTGCGATGAAGGCGTTCTCCGCCGACGGCATCATCATCCAGCAGTTCAGCGAGCCCGCCAGCGGTCAGGTGGTGTTTCACCTGCACATGCATGTGATGCCGGTGAAGGCCGGCGTCGCGCTGCTGCCGGCGCAGACCCGCAAGGAGGAGATGGACCTGCTCGCCGATCATGCCAAACGCATGATCGCGGCGCTCGCAGACTAAGCCGCGCGCGTCTTCCGGTTACACCCCGAGATAGCGCTGCAGGACGTCGGGCTGGGCCTTGATCTCCTGCGCCGGCCCTTCATGGACGATGTGCCCGTTGTTGATGATGTAGATGCGCTGCGCCAGCGCGAGCGTCGCCGCGAGGTTCTGCTCCACCAGTACGATGGTCTGTCCGGCCTCGGCCAGGTCGCGGCACGCCTTCATCAGGTCGCGCACGATCACCGGCGCCAGTCCCTCGAACGGCTCGTCGAGCAGGATGATCTTGGGGTCGCGTACCAGAGCGCGCGCGATCGCCAGCATCTGCTGCTCGCCGCCGGACAGGTCAGTGCCGCGGTTGCCGCGCCGTTCCCGCAGCCGCGGAAACATCTCGTAGATGCGGTCGAGCGGCCAGCGCTGCGAGGCGGTCAGGCCGGCGATCACCAGGTTCTCCTCGACGCTCAGGCTGCCGAAGATGCGGCGCTCCTCATGGACCAGCTGCATGCCGGCCTGCGCGATCTTGTGACTCTTCTTGCCTGCAATCTCGGCGCCGTCGAACATCACCGAGCCGCGGCGCGGGGTGACGACGCCCATCAGGCTCTTCAGCGTCGTGCTCTTGCCGGCGCCGTTGCGGCCGAGCAGCGCCACCACCTCGTTGCGCTCGACCCGGATCGAGACGTCGAACAGGATGTGCGAGTCGCCATAATAGCTGTTCAGTCCGTTGACCTCGAGCAGGCTCATGCGGCGAGCACTCCATGCACGCCGCCAAGATAGGCTTCCTGGACGGTCGAATTGTTCTTGATCTCTTCCGGTGTCCCCTCGACCAGCACCCGGCCCTCCTGCAGCACGGTGACGCGCTCGGCGAGCTCGAACAGCGCATCCATGTCGTGATCGATGATGATCATGGTGCGGCCCTGGCTGATCGACTTCAACAGCTTCACGGTCTCGACGCGTTCGCGCGGGCTCATGCCGGCCAGCGGCTCGTCGAGCAGCAGCAGGCTCGGCGACGTCGCCAGCGCCAGCCCGATCTCCAGTCGCCGCTTCTCGCCATAGGCGAGCTCGGAGACCGGCGTGTCGGGCCGCGAGGTCAGATTGACCAGCTCGAGCGTGTGCTGCACGCGCTCGGACAATCCGGGGATGCTGTCGATGCTGCGGAAGAGGTCGAGCTTGAACTTGCCGCGCAGCCCCGACAGCGCTGCGATCACCAGGTTCTCGCGCACCGTGAGCCCGGCGAACAGCTGGTTGACCTGATAGCTCTTGGTCAGGCCGAGCTGGCAGACGTCGGTGACGTTCATGCCGGTGATGTCGCGGCCCTCGAACACGATGGTGCCCGAGGTCGGGGGCACCTCGCAGGTCAGCATCTTGAAGAAGGTCGACTTGCCGGCGCCGTTCGGGCCGATGATGCCACGCAGCTCGCCGTGATTGACCGTGAAGTCGATGTCGCTGTTCGCGAGCAGGCCGCCATAGCGCTTGGTCAGGCCTTTGGCCTGGAGGATCGGACCGGACGGGCTGCCGGCGGGGCGGGGCCGCGGAGGCGTCGGCGCAGCGGCGACCGCGGCGTGTGGCTCGCTTGAGACGGCTGCGACCTCGGGCTCGCTCTCGTCCGGCTCGCGGGCGCCGCGCTGTCCGGTCAGCAGGCCATAGAGATCGGCGAGGCCGCCGATGATGCCGCGGCGCAGGAAGCAGACCAGCAGCACGAACACGAGGCCGAGCACGAGCTTCCAGGCAGCACCAAGCCCGAGCGCGGCCTGCAGGAAGTCCTGCAACGACAGCCACACCGCGGCGCCGACCAACGGCCCGAACAACGTGCCGCGGCCGCCGATCGCGGTCTGCATCACGAGCTGGCCCGACGTGTCGAAGGTGAATGCGTCGGGCGGCATGAAGGCCTGCAACACGCCGAGCAGCCCGCCGGCAAAGCCGGCATAGGCGGCTGCGATCACGAAGGCGGTCAGCTTGTAGCCGTGGATGTTGTGGCCGACCGCGGTCGCGCGCAGCGGATTGTCCCGGATCGCGCTGAACACGGCGCCGACCGGTGAGCGCACGATGCGCAACGCGATCACGACGCCGATGAAGTAGCACAGCGCCAGGAACTGGTAGAGCGACCAGCCGGTGGTGAAGTGCAGCGTGGTGAAGCCGAGATTGAAGCTCGGGGTCGGAACACCCGGCAGTCCGTTCTCGCCGCCGGTGAAGTCCGACAGCGGATTGAACTCGACGAAGAAGAACACCTCGGCGATCGCCACCGTGATCATCGCGAAGTAGATGCCGGTGCGGCGCAGCGCGATCAGGCCGATCAGGTAGCCGGTGGCGGCGGCCGCGATCATGCCGATCACGAGCGCCAGCACGACGTAGGGGAAGCCGGCGCGGGTCAGCAGCCAGGCGGCGACGAAGCCGCCGGTGCCGTAAAAGGCCGACTGGCCGAACGACAGCAAGCCGGTGAAGCCGAACAGGATGTCGAAGCCGAGGCCGAACAGGCCCCAGACCAGGATCCGGTTCACCGTGTTGGGTGCGAAGCCGAGCCACGGCAGCACGAACGGCGCGACGATCAGGCCCGCGGCCGTCAGGAACTCGATCAAATATGGGCGCTGTTTCAGCATTGAATATCCGTCGTCATTCGCGGCCCTGCGTGCCGAGCAGGCCGTGCGGTCGGAGCACGAGCACGAGCGTCATCGCCGCGAACAGCATGACGTAGGCGTAACCGGGGTTGAACATCGAGGTGACGCTGATGATCTCGCCGGCGATCAGTCCGCCGAGGATCGCGCCGGGAAACGAGCCGACGCCGCCGATCACGACCACCACGAAAGTCTCCACCAGAATGTCGTCGCCGACACCCGGGGTCAGCGACACCACCGGCGCATTGATGATGCCGGCAAAGCCCGCGGCCATCGCGCCGATGCCGAACACGATCATGAAGACGCGGTAGACGTTGATGCCGAGCGAATCGACCATCACCGAATCCTCGATGCCGGCGCGCACGATCATCCCGAGCCGCGTGCGGTAGAGGATCAGGAACAGTCCGCCGAGCGCGACCGCGACGATGCCGACCACGGCGAGCCGGTAGGTCGGGTAGAACAGAAAGCCGAGCGAGGTGATGCCCTGCAGCAGCGCCGGCGGCGGCACCACCTGCGACTGGCTGGTGAAGATCAGCCGCACGATCTCGACGAAGCAGATGCCGAGCCCGAACGTGACCAGGAGCTGGTCCTCATGCGGGCGATGGTAGAAGTGGCGGATGATGATCCGCTCCATCGCAACCCCGAGCAGCATCACGAACAGCGATCCGGCGATGACCGCGAGAATGAACGATCCGGTGTAGGAATAGGCCACATATCCGGCATAGCCGCCGATCATGAACATGGCGCCGTGGGCGAGGTTAAGCACCCCGAGCGTGCCGTAGATGATGGTCAGCCCGGAGCTGATCAGCGCGAGCAGCGCGCCGAGCGCCAGTCCGTTGAAAAGTTGTGAGACGAAATTTGGCCAGTTGATCATGGCGTGCGTTCGGTTGGCCCGGTCAATGAAGGATGCGTTCCGACACAAAGCGGCGCCGCGGGTCAGGTCGCCCCGCCCACGGCGCCGAGTCTTCCCACGTTAATCAGGTGTAGTCGCCGAGATGGCAGCCGAACGCATCCGGCTTCTGCATCAGACCGTCGCCGGGGACGATCTCGACCACCTCGTAATAGTCCTCCTTGTTCTTCATCTCCTTTTCCATCTTGCCGCGGACGATGATGACAGGGCGGACGCATTGGTGATCCTCGGGGCGATAATGCACGTCGCCGACCAGCGAGGGGATGGTCTCGCCCTTCTCGTAGGCCTTGATGACGTCGGGCGGATAGAAGCTGCCGGCTTCCTCGACCATGCGGGCCCAGTGCGCGAAGCTGACATAGGCGTTCTCGGCGCCCCATTCGGGCTTGTAGCCGAACTTCTTCTCGAAGGTCTCGTTGAACATCTTGGCCAGCGGATACTTGTCCTCGATGGTCCACCAGTAGTCGGTCGCGGCGTAGACGCCCTGCATCAGGCCGCCGGTCTCGCGCGCGATGAACGGCACCTGGTAGGGCACCACGAGCTTCATCTTGTCGAGCACGCCGAACTGCTTGGCCTGCTGCGTCGACAGCACGGCGTCGTGACCCCAGTTGACGTTGATCAGCACGTCGGCGCCGGAGTTCGCGACATTGAGCAGGTACGACGAGTAATCCGGCGCGCCGAGCGGCGACACCTGGTTGGTGACCGTGGTCCAGCCCGCCTGGGCGAGGAAGTCCTGCATCGATTTGGTGACGGTGTGGCCGTAAGTGTAGTCGGGCGTCAGATACGCGGCCTTCTTGTCCTTGCCGAACTGCTTGATCAGCACCGGCGCGATTGCGGCTGCGGCGGTCTGGCCGAAGAAGTTCTGGCGGAAGCCGTAACGCACGCAATCCTTGCCGGTGGTGTCGTTGGATCCGGAAATGCCGCAGACGAAGATCACCTTCTCGCGTTGCGCCAGCTTGTTCAGCGCGACCGCGACCGCACTCGAGGTGCCGCCGGTGATCATCACCGCCTTGTTCTCCGAGATGAAGCGCTGCTGCGCCTGCACCGCCTCGTTCGGCTTCGCCGCGGAATCCGCCACGCCGAATTTCAGCTCCTTGCCGAGCACGCCCTTCGAGGTCTTCGGCGAGATCTTCTTGATCAGGTCGTGGCCGCTGTTGATGTGCTCGATCGCGAGCTGATAGCCCTTCAGCTCATCCTCGCCTTGCACCGCATAGGTGCCGGTGCGCGGCACCGAGATGCCGATGAAAGCCGAGGAGCCAGACGTGCCGGCGGGAAAGGTGCCGATCGCCGGATGGTCCTCGGCGAATGCCCGGGACGCGATCGAGGCCGGCAGCACGGTGCCGCCGATCAGGCCTGCGCCGGCCTGCAGCAGGGTGCGACGGGAGACGTTCAACGTGCTGCCCGGGCGAAAATCCTTGGTGCTCATCGCTCGATATCCTCCGATTATATTGATTGTTGGCGCGCATGTTCACTCGTCGCCGGATCGGATCGATCGGCGGCTGGATGCGCCGGCTGCGATGCAGCAGCCTGTCGCAGCTACAATTCCCCACCGGGATATTTAGTCAATGTCACCTTTCGTCGAATCATATCGGTCCGCGATAGAATTAATGTCGGTCTACGATATATCGAGGGTTTACCGCCCGGGTGCGGGTCCTGTAAGTGAGGGGGCGATGATCCAGGAGCCTTCAAATCGCGCCGGAAATACCGCAGAGCACGCCGGGACCGAGGACGGCGGCGCCGAGCCATCGAGCGGCCTGAGCATCCGCGCGATGAACGTGCTGAAGGAGCTGTCGGTCGAGCTGACCGACGAACTGCCGCCGAAGCTCGGCTGGACGCCATCCGACGACCTGCTGCGCCTGCTCACTGCGCGCCATCTGGCGACCGCGCGAAACTGCGGGCGGCAGACCATGCGCGAGATCATCGATTGGGCGGCGTCGCGCGGGATCTTGATCCCGGCGCCGCACCATACCGGCAAATCGCTGTCCGAGGTCTGGGGCAGTCTGGTCGAGCGTGCCTCGGCCGGCGATCTCACCAAGAGCGAGATCACCGAGGCGCTGGAGAAGTCGATCCGCCGCCGCAGCCCGCGGATTCCGGTCGCCTTCCAGATCGTCCTCTTGAAGATATTGAGCTCGAGCTACGATCACTGGCCGCAACCGTAATCTCGCGCCGCGCCGCGCGATCGTCAAACCGTTGAAAACATGCGTGCAAAGCCCGCCGGTAGGATGGTCCGTCCGGCGTGGGCTTGGTAGCGTCGCCCGGCTCCTGCCATCAGGCGGAGCGAGCCAGCAACGGGACGACGGAATGCCTCAAGCCAAGCAGCGATCAACGGCAGCCGGGGCCACCAAGCGCAAGGCGGCGGGCGCGACGGTCGATTACGCGGCGCTGGCGCGGTTCCGCTACCAGCTGCGCAGCTTTCTCGCGTTCAGCGAGGAGGCGGCGCAGCAGGCCGGGTTGACCCCGCAGCAGCACCAGGCGCTGCTCGCCATCAAGGGATTTTCCGGAACCGAGCCGACCACCGTCGGCGATCTCGCACGCTATCTGCTGATCCGCCACCACACCGCGGTCGAGCTGGTCAACCGGATGACGAAACTCGGGCTACTGACCCGAGCGGTCGATGCCGCCGACGGCCGGCGCGTGCTGGTGACCTTGACCGCGCAGGGCGAGCGCAAGCTGCAGGCGCTGTCGAAGATTCACCTGGAGGAACTGACCACGGCCGGCCCGGCGCTCGGCAAGATCCTGCGCCATTTCAGACAGTCGCAGAAGAAGTAGCGCATGATCCGGAAAAGTGCGCAGCGGTTCTCCGAAGAGATCATGCGCCAGCGATAGATCGCGTTGTTATGCCGCCGCGCCCTGTGCCGCGAGCTGCGCGGCCTGGTGCTCGGTGGTCAGCGCATCGATCAATTCGCCGAGCGCCTCGCCTGCGATCACCTGCGGCAGCTTGTAGAGGGTCAGGTTGATGCGGTGGTCGGTGACGCGTCCTTGCGGAAAATTATAGGTGCGGATCCGTTCCGAGCGGTCGCCGGAGCCGACCTTCTCCTTGCGGTCGGCGGAGCGTGCGGCGTCGACGCGCTGGCGCTCGGCGTCATAGATGCGCGAGCGCAGGATGTTCATCGCCGACGCCCGGTTTTTGTGCTGCGAGCGGCTGTCCTGCATCATCACCACGATGCCGGTCGGCAGATGAGTGATGCGGATTGCGGATTCGGTCTTGTTGACGTGCTGGCCGCCGGCGCCGCCGGCGCGCATGGTCTCGATCCGCAAATCCGTATCCTTGATGTCGACGTCGACGTCCTCGACCTCGGGCAGCACGGCGACGGTGGCGGCCGAGGTGTGGATGCGGCCCTGCGTCTCGGTGTCGGGCACGCGCTGCACGCGGTGCACGCCGGACTCGAATTTCAGCTTGGCGAACGCGCCGCGGCCCTGCACCTCGGCGATGATTTCCTTGAAGCCGCCGACGGTGCCTTCGCTCGCCGAGATCACCTCGACCTTCCAGCCCTGCAAGGCCGCGAAGCGCTCATACATCCGGAACAGGTCGCCGGCGAACAGCGAGGCTTCGTCGCCGCCGGTGCCGGCGCGGATTTCCAGCACCACGTTGCGGTCGTCCATCGCGTCCTTCGGCAACAGCGCGACGCGGATCTTCTGCTCGAGATCGCCGATGCGCGCCTGCAGCGTTTCCATCTCGGCTTCCGCCATGCTGCGCATCTCGGGATCGGTCCCGGCATCGGCCAGCAACGCCTCGGTGTCGGTGAGCTCCGACCGTGCAGAGCGATAGAGCTTCACGGCATCGATCAGCGGATTGAGCTCGGCGAGCTCGCGCGTGATCGCGACGTAGCGCTCGGAGTTGACCTGGCCGAGCAGCTCGGCCTCGAGCGAGGCGTGATGGGCGAGCAGGACGTCGAGTTTGGCTTCGGGTAGCATGGCGGAGTCTCGAATTGCTGAAAGCGCGAAGGGTGGCTAAGGCGACGGCAGCGTCGCTACAAGGCCAGCCCCTCGGTTTCCGCAAACTTCGTCAGCGCCCCGCGGATCGAGACGCTGCCGACCGGCGCGTCGAGCAGCGGATTGATCATCGCCTCGGCCTTCTTGGCGTCGAGGTCGAGGATCAGCGCCTTGACCGGGCCGTGCGCCGTCGCCGACAACGAAAGCGAACGGTAGCCGAGCGCGATCAGCGCCAGCGCGCCGATCGGCTTCGACGCCATCTCGCCGCACAGCGAGGCGGCTTTCTTCGCGGTCTTGGCCTTGCGCACGATGTCGCGCAGCGCGCGCAGGATCGGCGCCGACAGGGTGTCGAAACGTTCCGAGACCTTGGCATTGCCGCGGTCGACCGCGAACAGGAACTGGAACAGGTCGTTGGAGCCGACCGAGACGAAGTCGACCTTCTTCAACAGCTCGTCGAGCTGGTAGAGCAGGGCCGGTACCTCGACCATGGTGCCGATATCGATCCGCTCGGGCAGCGAATGGCCGTGCTGGCGCAGATAGGTCAGCTCGCGCTCGACGATCGCCTTGGCCTGGTCGAACTCGGTGATGTCGGAGATCATCGGGAACATGATCTTCAGGGCACGGCCGCCGCCGGCGCGCAGCAGCGCGCGGATCTGGCCGCGCAGCAGGCCGGGGCGGTCGAGGCCGAGCCGGATCGCGCGCCAGCCGAGCGCGGGATTTTCCTCGACCACGGTCTCCATGTAGGGCAGCGCCTTGTCGCCGCCGATATCGAGCGTGCGGAAGGTGACGGGCTTGGCGCCCGCGGCATCGAGGACGGTGCGGTACAGCGCGAGCTGGTCGCTCGAACGCGGCAGGCTCGGGCTCACCATGAACTGCAATTCGGTGCGGAACAGGCCGATGCCGGCGCTGCCGGTGTCCTCGATATGCGGCAGGTCGATGGTCAGGCCGGCATTGATCAGGAGCTCGATCGGCTGGCCGTCCTTGGTCACGCAAGGCTTGTCGCGCAGCGCCGAATATTGCGCCTGCCGCCGCGCCCGGAACCGGACGCGCTCGGCGTAGGCGGATTCGATCTCGGCGGAGGGGCGGACATAGATCTCGCCGGAAATGCCGTCAACGATGATGGCATCGCCCGGATCGGCGATGCCGGGCGCGTTCGGCACCTCGCCGACCGCGGGAATGCCGAGCGCGCGCGCCACGATCGAGACGTGGGAATTCGCGGTGCCTTCCTCCAGCACCAGACCGCGCAGCCGCTTGCGGTCATAGTCGAGCAGCGCCGCGGGGCCCATCGCGCGGGCGATCAGGATGGCGTTGTCGGGCAACTGCTCGCGCGTCGGCGCATGGTCCTGGCCGACCAGTTGCCGCATCAGGCGATGGCCGAGATCCTCGAGATCGTGCAGCCGGTCGCGCAGATAAGGATCGGTCGAACGCAGCATGCGCGCGCGGGTGTCGGACTGCACGCGTTCGACCGCGGCTTCCGCGGTCAGGCCGGTGGCGACCGCCTCATGCAGCTTGTGCGACCAGCCCTGGTCGTTGGCGAACATGCGGTAGGCTTCCAGCACCTCGCGATGCTCGCCGCCTTCGGCGACGTCGCCGCGCTCCAGCATGCGGTCGAGATCGGCGCGCAGATTGGCCAGCGCAGTGTCGAGCCGCTTGATCTCCTTCGGCAGGTCCTCGGCGATGTAGTTGGTGATGACGACGCGCGGCTCGTGCAGCACGACATGGCCGAGCGCGATGCCGTCGGAGAGCACCGCGCCGGTCTTGTGCAGCGAGTGCCGCGCGGCGGGCTCGGCGCCGGGCTGCGCCAGTGCGGCCAACTCGCCGGAGGCGATCATCTCCGCCAGCACCATGGCGGTGGTCTGCAGCGCCTCGACCTCTTCCTCGACATAGGTGCGCTTGGCGCGGTTCTGCACCACGAGCACGCCGAGCGTGTTGCCGGCGCGCAGGATCGGCACGCCGAGGAACGAGTGGTAGATCTCTTCGCCGGTTTCCGGGCGGTAGGCGAAGGCCGGATGGCTTTGCGCGTCGGAGAGATTGAGCGGCGTCGCCTCGCTGGCGACAAGGCCGACCAGGCCCTCATGCGCGCTCAGCACGGTGCGGTGCACGGCGTCGCGGTTCAGACCTTCGGTGGCGTAGAGCTCGAGGGTGTTGTCGATGCGCAGCACGTAGCAGGAGCAGACCTCGGCCACCATGTTGGCCGCGATCAGCACCACGATCTTGTCGAGGCGTTCCTGGGCGGAGACTTGCTCCGCCATGGTTTCGCGGAGCCGTCTCAACAGGACGCGGGGGCCTCCCGACGCGCTCCGCATGTGCTTCAGTCCCTCCCCACGAGGCCGGCGCAACGGGCCGGCCGGCCATTGGCGCAAAACTCGTCAAAAACAACAATTTTAGTCATTCGGCGTCGCCGCTCGCGCCAGTTCCCGCCGATTCGGGATCGCACAAACTGTGCCACAGTTTGCGACAGCCCACCTGACTGGCCGTATAGCCAATCGAGGCTCGCTTTGCCAAGCAAAACGCCTGCCAGTAGCAAATAACGTCTGCGTCAGCCCTATGCTGCGCCAGCTAAGAGAAATTCTAACTCCGGGATGTGGGTACCGGAGGACGGCTTGTTCCCTGAGAGGGGCGGGAAGCCTATCCCCTCGTCATTCCGGGGCTCGCGAAGCGAGAGCCCGGAATCCATCGGGCCCCAACCCCCACGGTGAAATGGATTCCGGGCTCGCGCCAAGTGGCGCGCCCCGGAATGACGGAGGAGAGAAAACCCTACGCCTGATCCAGCCCGTACAGCGTGTGCAGCGTGCGGACCGCGAGTTCGGTGTAGGCGGCGTCGATCAGCACCGAGAACTTGATCTCGGAGGTGGTGATGGCGCGGATGTTGATGTTGCGCTCGGACAGCGCCTTGAACGCCTTCGCGGCGACACCGGCATGGCTGCGCATGCCGCTGCCGATCACCGAGACCTTGGCGACGTCGGTCGCGGTGTCGAGCCTGACATAGCCGATCTTGGCCTTGGCGGCGGTAATGGTGTCCTTGGCGCGGTTGTAGTCGGTGGCCGGCACCGTGAAGGTGAGGTCGGTGGTCTTGCCGTCCTCCGACACGTTCTGCACGATCATGTCGACATTGATGTTGGCATCCGCGAGCGGCCCGAAGATCGCCGCGGCGACGCCGGGCTTGTCCTCGATCTGGCGCACGGAAATCTGGGCTTCGTCCTTGGAGAAGGCGATGCCGGTGACGACGTGCATTTCCATGATTTCCTCCTCGCTGCAGATCAGCGTGCCCGGCGGCTGGTTGGCGTGCGGGTCGATATCCTCTGGCTTGTCGAAGCTGGAGCGCACGAAGATCGGCATGTTGTGCACCATGCCGAGTTCCACCGAGCGAACCTGCAGCACCTTGGCGCCCTGCGAGGCCAACTCCAGCATGTCCTCGAATGCGATCTTGTCGAGCCGGCGCGCCTTCGGCACCACGCGCGGGTCGGTGGTGTAGACGCCGTCGACGTCGGTGTAGATGTCGCAGCGGTCGGCCTTCAGCGCAGCCGCGATCGCCACCGCCGAGGTGTCCGAACCGCCGCGGCCGAGCGTGGTGATGCGGCCGGACTGCGGGTTGATGCCCTGGAAGCCGGCGATGACAGCGACCTCCTTGCGTTCCTTGAAGCGGTCGATGATCTCGCTGCCGTCGATATCGAGGATGCGCGCCGAAGCGTGCGCGTCCGAGGTCTTGATCGGGATCTGCCAGCCCTGCCAGGAGCGCGCCTGGATGCCGATGCCCTGCAGCACGATCGCAAGCAGCCCCGAGGTGACTTGTTCGCCAGAGGCGACCACCGCGTCATATTCGCGCGCGTCGTGCATCGGCGAGGCCTCGGTGCACCAGCCCACCAGTTCGTTGGTCTTGCCGGACATCGCGGAGACGACGACGGCGACCTGGTGGCCGGCGTCGACCTCGCGCTTCACGTGCTGGGCGACGTTGCGGATACGATCGATATTGGCGACGGACGTACCGCCGAATTTCATCACGAGGCGGCCCATGACGACGCGTCTATTCCTTTGAGGATAAGTAGGTTAACCCACGCCGAAAACCGCAAGCGCGGGCACCGAAAGGCGCGTATACATAGCGCCGCGCCCGGGGGCAAGCCGGTTGGTAGGGGTCCCCGGAAGGTCTTTTGGGGGTGTTTTGCCGGTTGCCGGCGGGCTGTGGCGCAAGGGTGACTCGCGGGTAATTCGAAGGCGGGATTGGATGGGACGCTATATCGACGAAATCCTGCAGCCCGGCGAGAAGCTGCTGTATTCCACTAATGCGCACTGGATGTTCTATCTGCCGGCGATCGCAGCCTGGATCGTGGTGCTGGCGCTGCTGATCCTGTCCCGGATGACGACGGTCGACGCCCTGGTGCTGGCCTGCCTGGCGGCCGCCGCCGTGGTCGCGGTCGCGGCGCTGTACTGGACCGGCGCGGCCTGGTTCCATCGGTGGACCACGGAAACCGACGTCACCAATTTCCGCGTGGTGCACAAGAGCGGCTTCATCAAGCGGCGCACCTTCGAGATGAGCCTCGACAAGGTCGAGAGCGTCGACGTCAACCAGAGCATCATGGGGCGCCTGCTCAATTATGGCGACGTCACCATCCGCGGCGTCGGCGAGGGCATCGAGACCATCAAGACCATCGCCTCGCCGCTGGCGTTCCGCAATTCGATCACCGCGCGATAGGGGCGCGCGCAATCATGGCTACGCAAACAACTCTTTCAAATTCCTCCGCCAATGCCTCCGCGCACTCGGTCGATCCGGCTGAGGTGGCGAAATTCTCAAAACTGTCGGATGAATGGTGGGATCCGCGCGGCAAGATGGCGCCGCTGCACAAGATCAATCCGCTGCGCCTGACCTATATCCGCGACGCCGCCTGCCGCAAGTTCGAGCGCAACGCCAAGAGCCTGAGCTGCCTGTCCGGCCTGCGCCTGCTCGACATCGGCTGCGGCGCCGGCCTCTTGTGCGAGCCGTTCACGCGGCTCGGCGCCCAGGTGATCGGGATCGATCCGTCCGCCACCAACATCGCAGCCGCGAAGTTGCACGCCGACAAGGGGCACCTGTCGATCGACTACCGCTGCACCACGATCGAGGACATGGACGTCCGCGAGCGCTTCGACATCGTGCTGGCGATGGAGGTGGTCGAGCACGTCGTCGACGTCGGCGCCTTCATCAAGCGCTGCGCCGTCGTGCTCAAGCCCGGCGGGCTGATGGTGGTCTCGACCTTGAACCGCAACTGGAAGAGCTTTGCGCTGGCGATCGTCGGTGCCGAATACGTGCTGCGCTGGCTGCCGCGCGGTACCCATGAGTGGAGCAAGTTCGTCACCCCCGCCGAGCTCGAACGCTATCTCGGCGACGTCAATCTCACCGTCACCGAACAGGCCGGCGTGGTCTACAACCCGCTCGCCGACAAATGGAGCGTCTCGTCCGACATGGACGTGAACTACATGGTGGTGGCGGAGGAGACGTGAGCTGAAGCCACGGTCTCGGCCACACAATAGGTGTCGTCCCTGCGAAAGCAGGGACCCATAACCACCGGCTCCGGTTGTTGAGCGCGATCTCAGTTCAGGGGCTGCTTCCGAATCCGATCGACACCATCCGTCTCGTCGCCCGTTCAACCATCGTGCCTCAAACCACTCCCTGTGGTTATGGGTCCCTGCTTTCGCAGGGACGACAGTGAGTTTGCGGCCCGAGCGCAATCCAGTCATGCGCCGTTTCGATTGACCGCATTCGTCGCGCCGGGCACGTTGTGCGCGTACCCCAGCCCCGGCGCACTTTCCTCATCCCGCATGTTCGCCATCGCCTCGCTCTGGATCCCCTTCACCATCGTCGCTGCATTCGGGCAGGTGGCGCGCAATGCGATGCAGCGGCATCTGACCGGGCCACTCGGGACCTGGGGCGCGACCAATATCCGCTTCCTGTTCGGGCTGCCGTTCGCGGTGGTGTTCTTCGCGCTGGCGGTGCTGCTGACCGGCGATCGCGTGCCGTGGCCGGCGTCGTCGTTCTGGCCGTGGCTGTTGTCGGGCGCGCTCAGCCAGATCGTCGGCACCGGCTTCATGCTGCTGGCGATGAACGACCGCTCCTTCGTGGTTACCACGGCCTACATGAAGACCGAGGCGATCCAGACCGCGATCTTCGGCTTCATCTTCCTCGGCGACCATCTGACGACGCCCAAGGTGATCGCGATCGTGATCGCCACCATCGGCGTCGTCGTCACCGCGCTGCGGCCCGGCGGGCAGAAGAGTTTTGCCGATCTGCGCCCGACCGTGCTCGGCCTCGGCGCCGCCGCGGTGTTCGCGATCTCGGCGGTGAGCTTTCGCGGCGCGATCATTGCCGTGCCCGGCGTCTCGTTTGTGACGGCGGCCTCCTACACGCTGATGTGGAGCCTGTTCGTCCAGACGCTGATCCTGTCGGTCTATCTGCTGCTGCGCGCGCCCGACGTGCTGCGAAAGATCCTCGGCCTGTGGCGGCCGTCGATGTTCGCGGGCTTCATGGGCGCGTTCTCCTCGCAGTTCTGGTTCCTGGCGTTCGCACTCACCGCCGCCGCCAATGTACGCACACTGGCGCTGATCGAAGTGCTGTTCGCGCAGGGCGTGGCGTATTTCTCGCTCAAGCAGCCGTTCTCGCTGCGTGAGGTGATCGGCATCGTCCTGATCGTGATCGGCGTCGCGCTGCTGATCGCCGCGTAGTTCGCGAAAATGCTCTAACCCTTCACCGCGATCAGCACGGCCCCTGCCGAGATCAGCGCGATCCCGATCCAGCCGTAGGGTGAGGGGCGCTCGCCAAGGAACACGGCGCCGAACAGCGCCACCAGCACCACGCTGAGCTTGTCGATCGGGGCGACAAGTGTGGCGGGTCCAAGCTTGAGTGCGCGGAAATAGCAGATCCACGACGCGCCGGTGCCGAGCCCGGACAATAGCAGGAACAGCCAGCTCTTGCCCGAGATCGGGCCGGCCTGGGTGAATTGTCCGGTCGCGAACAGGATCGCCGACAGCGTGATCAGCACGATCACGGTGCGGATCAGGGTGGCGAGATCGGAGTTGATGCCCTCGACGCCGACCTTGGCGAAGATCGCGGTCAGCGCCGCGAAAATGGCCGAAAGAAACGCCCAGACCTGCCAGGTCGCGGTCAATTCCGGTCTTCCGGCAGCGTCGGCAGCGGCGAGACCTCGACGCCTTCGTCGATCAGCGCGCGCGCCTCCTCGGGCGAGGCCTCGCCGTAGATCGGCCGATGCTCGATATCGCCGTAATGCATCTTGCGCGCCTCGTTCGGAAAGCGCTCGCCGACATTGTCGGCATTCTTCACGATGTGGTCGCGCAGTTCCTTCAGCTTGCTGCGCAGCTCGCGCTCCTGCGCCATCATCAGCGACGTCGATTCGGCAGGCGGTGCCTCGACGGGCGCGGCCGGCGCCGGCAGAGCCCGTTCGCGGCCCTTCTTGCTGACGATTTGCGGCGCCATGATCGCGCGCTCGATCTTGTCGGAGCCGCAGGACGGGCAATCGATCAGGTGACGCCGCTCCTGCGATTCATAGGCCGAGGAGCTCTGGAACCAGCTCTCGAACTGATGGCCGCGCTCGCAGCGCAGCGTGTAGCGGATCATGCCGAACCCCGGACGAGGTGCAGATGCTCCGGGCCGGCCTTGGGGTCGGCGATGCCGAAACGCCTGCCGTGCTGAAGTGAAGGGATAGTCTTGCGCGCGGTCTCGACCTTCGTCGGGTCGATCTCGGCCAGGAATACGCCCGGCTCGACGCCGCCTTCGGCGAGGATCCCGCCCCAGGGGTCGATGATCAGCGAATGCCCGAAGGTCTCGCGCTTGTTCTCATGCAGGCCGGCTTGCGCCGCCGCAAACACGAAGCAGCCGGTCTCGATAGCGCGGGCGCGCAGCAGCGTGTGCCAGTGCGCTTCGCCGGTCTTGCGGGTGAAGGCGGAGGGCACCGTGAGGAACGACGCGCCGGCTTCGGCGAGTGCGCGATAGAGCGCCGGGAAACGCACGTCGTAGCAGATCGTCAATCCGATCCGGCCCCAGGGCAGGTCGGAGATTACGGCGGTCTCGCCGGGCTGGTAATTGGCCGATTCGCGATAGCTCTCGCCGCCCGGCAGATCGATGTCGAACATGTGGATCTTGTCGTAGCTCGCGAGCACATTGCCCTCGGGCCCGATCAGGAACGAGCGGTTGACCGCCTTCTCCGGCGAGTAGCGCAGCGCCAGCGAGCCGATATGCAGATGGATCTTCAGTTCGGCGGCCAGCGCGCGATAGGCTTGCAGCGACTTGTCGTCCTCTTCGCTGGCCAGATGCTCGAACAGCGCCTTGCGGTTCAGCTGCATCATGTTGCTGACCTCGGGCGTCAGCACGTATTTGGCGCCCTGCGCCGCCGCTTCGCGGATCAGCCGCGTGCCCTGCTCGAGGCTGGGCTCCGGCAGCAATCCGGTGCGCATCTGCACCATGGCGGCAGTGAAAATGTTGTCCGTGCTCATCAGGCGCCGCCTCCGTTGCTGAGCAGGCCGTCGAGCTTGCCCTCGCGGTCGAGCGCGTAGAGCTCGTCGCAGCCGCCGACATGGGTCTGGTCGATGAAGATCTGCGGGAACGTCGAGCCCGCGCCGGCGCGATCGTACATCTCGTCGCGGTACGCCGGGTTGCTGGCGACGCTCAATTCGGTGAACGCGGCGTTCTTGCGTGTCAAAAGCGATTTGGCCGCGGTGCAATAACCGCAGCCGGGGCGGGTATAGATTTCGATGGCAGCGGTCATGGTGTGCTCGGTTGAACCAGAAGTTACAGATTATATGGGAGCGCGGTGGGTATCGACAACCCGGGCAAACACCAGCACGTCGACCTGCGCGGCCTTGGCGCGCAACAGCGCCCGTGCGCAGGCATCCACTGTGGCGCCAGAGGTCAGGACGTCGTCGACCAGGACCACGCGGCGGCCCTGGATGTCAGCCTTGCGTTCATCGGCGACCCCGAATGCGCCCTGCACATTGCTGGCGCGGTCCTTGCGCGACAGCCCGATCTGCTGCTCGGTGGCGCGGGTGCGCCGCAGCGCCTCGGACACCATTTTAACGCCGCTCTGGCGCGCGATCACCTTGGCGAGCGCGCCGGACTGGTTGTAGCGCCGGCTCCAGCCGCGCCGCCAATGCAGGGGAACCGGCACCAGCATATCGGCATCTGCTAGCAATTCCTTCCCCGCGCGCGCCATCCAGCGGCCCATTGTCGGCGCCAGATCGGTGCGATCCTGGTATTTCAATGCGTGCACCAGGGTGCGTGCGACGTCGTCATAGCGCACCGCGGCGCGGGCTCTGCTGTAGGACGGTGGATTGGCGATCGCCTCCATCGACAGCAGTTCGGGACCTGGATCGTAGACAAAGGGAATCCCGAGCCGCGGGCAGAATGGCGGCGCGATGAACGACAATTTGGCCCAGCAGGCCGCGCAGACACCCTCGCCATGAACCGGCTCGCGGCAGGACACGCACAGCGTCGGCAGCGCGATGTCGAGCGCCAGCCGTGCGGTATGCAGCCACGCGCCCCCGACCGCGCCGAGCGCCCGCTGGATGTGACCGGAAATGGAGCGTGTCGGTGATGCCTCGGCGTCCATGGCCGATGAGGCTAGCGTTTGAGCCGAGCGGGCTCAAGGCGCATTGCCTGCGGCGGCCGTCCGGCGTAACCAGCCGGCATGGCAACGACCCCAGCCACGGCTCCCGTCCTGTTCGATCGCGCATCGCTCCGCGCGCGGCTGGCGCGCGCACAGGCCGCGGGGGCGGCGACGTTCCTGCTCGAGCGGGCCACCGAGGACATGGCGGACCGGTTGTTGGCGGTGTCGCGCGGCTTTTCTTCCGCGGCCGATATCTGGACGCCGGGAGACGGGCTTGCGGACGCCCTGCGCGGGCGTGTCGGCTCGGTCGACCCGATCGGCTTCAGCGAGGCGGAAGCGCTCGGCCTGCCGCCGGAGTCGCTCGACCTCGCGGTCTCTGCGCTCGCCTTCCAGTTCGTCAACGATCTGCCGGGCGTGCTGACGCAGATCCGCCGCGCGTTGAAGCCGGACGGGCTGTTGCTCGCGGCGATGCTCGGCGGCGATACGCTGACCGAGCTCAGGCAAAGCTTTGCCGCGGCGGAGGCAGAGTGCGAGGGCGGGGTGTCGCCGCGCGTCGCGCCGTTCGCCGATCTGCGCGATATCGGCGCGCTGTTGCAGCGGGCCGGTTTTGCGCTGCCGGTCACCGATGTCGACCGCGTCGTGGTGCGCTACGCCAGCGCGTTCGCCGTGATGGCCGATCTCAGGCGCATGGGCGCCACCAATGTGCTGCGCGAGCGCCGCCACACCCCGACCCGCCGCGCCACGATGCTGCGGATGGCGCAGATCTACGGCGAGCGCTTCGCCGATCCCGACGGACGTATCCGCGCCACCTTCGACATCGTCTGGCTGTCCGGCTGGGCGCCGCATGAGAGCCAACCCAAGCCGCTCAAGCCGGGTTCGGCGAGGGCGAGTCTGGAAGCTGCGGTGAAGGGCACTTCACCCTCCCCTGGAGGGGGAGGGTCGACGCGAATGAAATGAGCGGCGGGGTGGGGTGACGGTCTCTCAACTCGAGCAGTGCCCGTGTTGAGAGACCGTCACCCTACCTCGATCCGCATTCCGATGCGCTTCATGCGGATCGATCCTCCCCCTCCAGGGGAGGGTGAAGAGATCACAGCAGCAAATCCATCAGATACGGCAGCAGCGGGATGTTCGCGGGCCGGTGAGTTGCCCGACGCGTCAAGTCGCCAGGTCGAATGCCGGCCGCCGCCGGCTACTGTGCATGGGGTTGTTTTCGATATTTTGGATAGCCGCCCCTCCCGCGCAAGCGGGGAGGCGAAGCAGATCACAGCAGCAGGTCGATGAGATGCGGCAGCAGCGGAATGTCCGCCGGCGGCATCGGATAGTCGCGCAGCTTGCCGGCGCGGACCCAGGCGAGGTTCTGGCCCTCGCGTGCCACCGCCATGCCTTCCCAGCGGCGGCAGATGTAGAGCGGCATCAGCAAATGGAAGGTCTCGTAGGCATGGCTGGCGAAGGTCAGCGGCGCGAGGCATGGCTCGCTCACGGTGATGCCGATCTCCTCGTGCAACTCGCGGATCAGGGTCTGCTCCGGCCGCTCGCCGGGCTCGATCTTGCCGCCGGGGAATTCCCACAGGCCCGCCAGTGCCTTGCCTTCGGGACGCTGCGCCAGCAGCACGCGCTTGTCGGCGTCGACCAGCGCGCAGGCGACGACGAGGGTCAGCTTGATGTCAGCCATGTAGCTGGAATGTCCTTCTCATCTGCAAGCTTTCATTAACCAGCAACGCGCCGTCAGCCAAACGATTTGTGCCGGTGCGCTTTTTCTGCATTCGCGATAAGTCGGCCTTAATGCGCTACCGGCAGGGTGAAGGTCCTGATTTATCAGCCCATCAATTTCTCTGCCGATATAACCCATGCACACCTTGCTCCGGACCGTCAGCCGTTTTCGCCGCGATCGCTCCGGCAACATCGCGATGATCTTCGGCCTGGCCCTGCTGCCGCTGCTCGTCGCGGTCGGATGCGCGGTCGACTATTCCCGCGCCAATCAGATCCGTAGCAAGCTGATCTCCGCCGCCGACGCGGCGAGCGTCGGATCGGTCGCCAAGGCATCGCCCGGCTTCATCGCGGCCGGCGCCATGACCTCGGACGGCGAGATCTCGGCGGGAGAAGCCGACGCGAAGAAGATCTTCAACGGCAACATCTTCAACCAGAACGGCTTCACGCTGACCAACGTGACGCCGACCATGACCAAGAGCGGCAGCATCATCACCTCGACGGTCCAATTCACCGCCGACGTCCCGACCATGTTCCTCGGCGTGCTGGGGCGGAGCAAGGTGTCGGTGTCGGGCACCTCGACCTCGACCGCGAACATGCCGCTCTATATCGATTTCTACCTGCTGCTCGATAACTCGCCGTCGATGGGCGTCGGCGCGACGCCGACGGACGTCGCCAAGCTCGTCACGGCCACCACCGGCAACAGTTTCAAGCCGAACGACCAATGCGCCTTCGCCTGCCACGACTACAACGACCCCAACAACTACTACAATCTGGCGAAATCGCTTGGCGTCACGACACGGATCGACGTGCTGCGCAGCGCGACCCAGCAATTAATGGATACCGCGGCGGCGACCCAGACCTATTCGAGCCAGTTCCGCATGGCGATCTATGACTTCGGCGCGTCCTCGGCGACCTACGGTTTGCGAAGCCTGTTTTCGCTGTCGTCGAGCCTGTCGAGCGCAAAATCGGCGGCCGGCAACATCGATCTGATGGGCGTCTACGGCAACAACGATTCCTACACCGCGGACAAGGACAGCCAGTTCACCGCGATCTTTCCCCAGATCAACAATGCGATCGCAAACCCGGGCGCGGGCACGTCGTCGGCGCCGCTGAAATATCTGTTCTTCGTATCCGACGGGGTCGCCGACGAGCCGAATACAAGCTGCCTGAAACCGATCACCGGCAGCAATCGCTGCCAGTCGCCGATCAATCCGGCGCTTTGCGATGCGATCAAGAAGCGCAACATCAAGATCGCGGTGCTCTACACCACCTATCTGCAGCTGCCGACCAACAACTGGTACATGACCTGGATCGATCCGTTCAATCAGGGTCCGTTCGGCCCCTCGCCGAACAGCCAGATCGCGCAGAACATGCAGACCTGTGCGTCGCCGGGTTTCTATTTCGAGGTCAGCCCGACCCAAGGTATCGCGGACGCGATGAACGCACTGTTCAAAAAGGCGGTCGCCGACGCGCGGATCAGTAGTTAAGGCCGCGAGTCTTATCTCTCCCCGTCACCCTGAGGAGGCCGCGTAGCGGCCGTCTCGAAGGGTCGACGGCCCAACTCCCTCACAGCGCTGATGCATTCAGGCCGTGCATCCTTCGAGGCTCGCTCCGCTCGCACCTCCAGCGACAAAGGCGAAGCCTTTGCGCGGGAATGACGGGACTTACACCGTCATTGCGAGCGAAGCGAAGCAATCCATCTCACCGCACATACGGACGGGCGGATTGCTTCGTCGCTTCGCTCCTCGCAACGACGGAGGTGATTGGGAAAGCGGCTACGACCTGTAATCGCCGTTGATCGCGACGTATTCCTTTGTGAGGTCGCAGGTCAGCACGCGGTCCTTCGCCTTGCCGAGGCCGAGCGCGACCTTGATCTGGATCTTCGGCGCCTTCATCGCCTCCGATACCTCTTTCTCATTGTAGGACGGATCGCGCGCGCCGCTCTTGGCGACGCGGATGCCGTTGAAGGAGATCGAGAGCTTGTCGCGGTTGGCGGGCTCGCCGGCCTTGCCGACCGCCATCACGACGCGGCCCCAATTGGCGTCCTCGCCGGCGATCGCGGTCTTCACCAGCGGCGAATTGGCGATCGACATCGCGATTCTGCGCGCCGACGGCTTTGTTGTGGCACCCTCGACCACCACCTCGACCAGCTTGCGGGCGCCCTCGCCGTCGCGCGCCACCTGCTCGGACAGATTGGCGAGGATCTGCTGGAATGCCTTGGTGAAGGCCTTCAGGCGCGGGTCGCTGGCGCGCGAGATCTTCGGCGCGCCGTTGGCCGCCGCAGCACCGGTCGCAAATGCGAGCAGCGTGTCCGAGGTCGAGGTGTCGCCGTCGATGGTCAGCGCATTGAAAGTGTCCTCGACGCCGGCCTTGAGCAGGGATTGCAGCACGGCCGCCGACAGCGGCGCGTCGGTGAAGACGAAGGACAGCATGGTCGCCATGTCGGGCATGATCATGCCGGCACCCTTGGCCATGCCGTTGATCGTCACCTTGGCCTTGCCGAGCTTCACGGTCGCGGTGGCGACCTTCGGGAAGGTGTCGGTGGTCATGATCGCCTTGGCCGCGTCCATCCACAGATCGGGGGTCGCGGTCTCCGCGAGCTGCGCCAGCACGCCGTCGAACTTGGTGGCGTCGAGCGGCTCGCCGATCACGCCGGTGGAGGCAAGGAACACATCCGACGTCGAACAGCCGACCGCCTTCGCCGCGATCTGCGCGGTCAATGCCGTCGACGATTTGCCGGTCTTGCCGGTGAAGGCGTTGGCGTTGCCGGAATTGACCACCAGCGCGCGCGCCGCCCCGCCCTTCAGCTTGGCGCGGCACCATTCGACCGGCGCCGACGGGCATTTCGACTTGGTGAAGACGCCGGCCACCGTGGTGCCCTTGTCCATCAGCGCGAGCAGCACGTCGGTGCGGCCCTTGTAGCGGATGCCGGCGGCAGCGGTCGCAAGCCGCACACCCGCGATCACGGGCATCTCGGGAACGTCAGGCGGGGCGAGGGGGGAGACGGCGGTGGACATGGGAGGCTTCCGGCTACGGGGAGGGAAGCGCTGCATAACATCTCGCCGGCTGAAGCGGGAGAGGGCTCGGGCGCGAACGCGCTGTCATCAATTGTTCAAAGAGACGTCTGTAGCCCGGACGGAGCGCAGCGTAATCCGGGGCCGCTGTCACCGTGGATGGTCTGCCCCGGATTTCGCTTCGCTTCATCCGGGCTACAAACGCACCTCAAAAAGCAAATGGCCGGGACATGCCCGGCCATCGCAACTGCTTTCGCTCTGGAGCTTACTTCTTCGCCGGCGCCATCTTGTTGTCGGCGGGCTTCGGCGCGTCCTTGGCGGCATCGGCCGGCGCGGTCGCGTCCTTGGCCGTCTCGGCCGGCTTGTCCAGGCGCTCGACCTTGGCGGCCTCGCGCAGCTTGGCGACATAGTCGGCCTGGGCCTTGCGGGTCACATAGGTCTCGATCTGGGCCTTCACCTGCTCGAAGTCGGGCGCCTTGCGGTTGCGCTTTTCCTCGACCTTGATGATGTGCCAGCCGAACTGCGACTTGACCGGATCGGAGATCTTGCCCGGCTCGAGCGTGAAGGCGACCGCGGAGAATTCCGGCACCATCTGCTCCTTGGTGAAGAAGCCGAGGTCGCCGCCATCGGAGGCGCCGGGATCCTTGGACTTCTTCTTCGCGAGTTCGGCGAAGTCCGCGCCCTTGTCGAGCTCGGCCTTGATCGCCTTGGCCTCGTCCTCGGTCTCGACCAGGATGTGGCGGGCGCGCACCTCCTGCTCGCCGGTGATCTGCTTGGAGGCCTCTTCATAGACCTTCTTCATGGCGTCGTCGGTGGTCGCGGCCTTGCCCTCGCTGGCAAGCAGGCTGTCCATCAACAGGCGGTTGCGGGTGAAGGCGAGCCGCTTCTTGAAGTCGTCATTGTTCTCGATCTTCTTGTCCTCGGCGGCCTTGGACACGATCTTCATGTCGATCAGGAAGGACAGCACGTTGTCCTTGCGGGTCGAGGGGTCCATCTGCTGCAGGCTCGGGCCGAGTTCCTCCTCGGCGAGCGCCACGTCGCTGGCATGGATCTCGGAACCGTTCACCTTCGCCAGCACCGGGTCGGATTCCGCGGCGCGGACCGGGAGGCCGGCAGCCAGCACTGCGACAAGACAGCCCGTGGCGGCCAGGGTGGCGAGGCCGAGGCGCAGGCCGGTTTTGGTTTCCGGAGGCGAGGTGGTCATGCAAAATCCTTGGTCTAAAGGGGGGAAGCTCGAGCGGGGCGGACACTCGCCCAATCGTGTTACATTGGCAACGCGAAAGTCTTGTCAAAATGATGAATTCCTTGACATCTTGGCGGCGTTGACAACCCCCCGACCGGGCCATATCTCTGGCCGACCGTGTCAGTGGTGAGAGCGCTTATTTTGCTGCGTTTTTCGCCGTTGAACCCAGGATGGCCTGTTTCCCACTCAATTGGCGGAGGAGCTCCGGGCCGGGGCTCGAACCGTAGCGCGTCACGGTGAGTTGATAGGCAATCCGGCGGACCATCTCAGGCTGTATTCCAAGACCGAAATTCAACACTGAACCAAGACCGAACTCGAGACCGAAGAACAGGAATTTCGCATGATCGGCGCGCTCGCCCGCAAGTTTTTCGGCTCCTCTAACGACCGCCGGGTCAAGGGGTATCAGTCCCGCGTCAGCGCCATCAACGCCCTCGAGCCCGAAATCGTCAAACTGACGGACGATGAGCTCAAGGCCCGCACCGCCGAGTTCAAGCAGCAGCTCGCCAATGGCAAGACGCTCGACGACCTGCTGGTTCCGGCCTTCGCCACGGTGCGCGAGGCGGCCAAGCGGACGCTCGGCCAGCGCCATTTCGACGTCCAGCTGATCGGCGGCATGGTGCTGCACGAGGGCGACATCGCCGAGATGAAGACCGGCGAAGGCAAGACGCTGGTTGCAACCCTCGCGGTCTACCTCAACGCGCTCGCCGGCAAGGGCGTCCATGTCGTCACCGTCAACGACTACCTCGCCCGCCGCGACTCCGGCTGGATGGGCCAGATCTATTCGTTCCTGGGGCTGACCACCGGCGTGATCGTGCACGGCCTCGACGATGCCGAGCGCAAGGCCGCCTATGCCTGCGACATCACCTACGGCACCAACAACGAATACGGCTTCGACTATCTGCGCGACAACATGAAGTACCGCCTGGAGGACATGGTCCAGCGCGAGCATTTCTACGCGATCGTCGACGAAGTCGACTCGATCCTGATCGACGAGGCGCGCACGCCGCTTATCATCTCCGGCCCGCTCGACGACCGTTCGGATTTCTACAACACCATCGACACCTTCATGCCGAAGCTCGTCAAGAAGGACGACTTCGAGGTCGACGAGAAGCAGCGCACGGTGACGCTGACCGAAGGCGGCATGGAGAAGCTCGAGAACCTGCTGCGCGACGCCGGCCAGCTCAAGGGCGACTCGCTGTACGACGTCGAGAACGTCTCCGTCGTGCATCACGTCAACCAGGCGCTGCGCGCGCACACGCTGTTCACGCGCGACAAGGATTACATCGTCCGAGACGACGAGGTCGTCATCATCGACGAGTTCACCGGCCGCATGATGCAGGGCCGGCGCTATTCGGAAGGCCTGCACCAGGCGCTGGAAGCCAAGGAGCACGTCACGGTCCAGCCCGAGAACCAGACGCTGGCCTCGATCACCTTCCAGAACTATTTCCGGATGTACCAGAAGCTGTCCGGCATGACCGGCACGGCGCTGACCGAAGCCGACGAACTGTTCGACATCTACAAGCTCGAGGTCGTCGAGATCCCGACCAACCTGCCGGTGGCGCGCCTCGACGAGGACGACGAGGTCTACCGCACCCAGAACGAGAAGTACGCCGCGATCCTTGCCGAGATCGAGCGCGCCAACAAGCGGCTGCAGCCGGTGCTGGTCGGCACGGCGTCGATCGAGAAATCGGAAGTGCTGGCCGAGTACCTCAAGAAGCACGGCTACAAGCAGATCGATTTCGGCTCCGAGTCCGGCATGGACAAGCTTTATTCTGCGGCCCGCGCGGGCAAGCCGGCAAAGCTGTTCGCGGTGCTGAACGCGCGTTTCCACGAGCAGGAAGCCTATATCGTCGCGGAAGCCGGCGTGCCGGGCGCGATCACGATCGCGACCAACATGGCCGGCCGCGGTACCGACATCAAGCTCGGCGGCTCGCTCGAGATGCGGATCCAGCAGGAGACCGCCGCGATCACCGACGAAGCCGAGAAGGCCAAGAAGATCGAGCTGATCAAGGCCGACATCGAGCGCTTCCGCGAGATCGTGCTGAAGGCGGAAGAGGATTTCGAGGTCGAGCCCGCCAAGGGCAACAAGCCAGCCAAGACCGTGAAGAAGCCGGGCGGCCTCTACATCATCGGCTCCGAGCGCCACGAATCCCGCCGTATCGACAATCAGCTGCGCGGCCGTTCCGGCCGTCAGGGCGACCCCGGCCGCTCGAAATTCTTCCTGTCGCTGGAAGACGACCTGATGCGCATCTTCGGCTCCGATCGGCTGGACAGCATGCTGCAACGGCTCGGCCTGCAGGAAGGCGAAGCCATCATCCATCCCTGGATCAACAAGGCGCTCGAGAAGGCCCAGCAGAAGGTCGAGGCGCGCAACTTCGACATCCGCAAGAACCTCCTGAAGTTCGACAACGTCCAGAACGACCAGCGCAAGGTGATCTTCGACCAGCGCATCGACCTGATGAAGGACGACAGCGTCGTCGAGACCGTGACCGACATGCGCCATGCCTTCGTCGAGGACGTGGTCGCCAAGCACATCCCCGAGCACGCCTATGCCGAGCAGTGGGACACCGCGGGCCTCAAGGAAGAGCTGAAGCGCGTGCTCGATGTCGACCTGCCGGTCGACGAATGGGCCAAGGAAGAGGGCATCGCCGACGAGGAGCTGCTGACGCGCATCGAGAATCACGTCGACGAGCGCATGGCGGCCAAGGTCGCGCAATGGGGCCCCGACGTGATGCGTTACGTCGAGAAGACCATCCTGTTGCAGACGCTCGACCATCTCTGGCGCGAGCATCTGATCATGCTCGACCATCTGCGTCAGGTGATCGGCCTGCGCGGCTACGGCCAGCGCGATCCGTTGCAGGAGTATAAGACCGAAGCCTTCAATCTCTTCCAGGAGATGAGCGCGCATCTGCGCGAGGCGGTCACCGCGCAGCTGATGCGGGTCGAGATCGTGCCTCCGGAGGAGCCGCCGATGCCGCTGCCGCCGATGGAAGCGCACAAGCTCGATCCCAACACCGGCGAGGACGAGTTCGCCCAGGCCCGCCTGACCGAAGCCACCTACGCGCAGGCCTCGCTGGCGCCAGGGATGCCCGCCGCCGACCGCAATCCGAACGACCCGGCAAGCTGGGGCAAGGTCGGCCGCAACGAGGACTGCCCCTGCGGGTCAGGCAAGAAGTACAAGCACTGCCACGGGCGGTACGCGTAAGAGCCGTCGCAAGTCCTGACGCGCCGGGCGCCTGGCCCGCCGTCGAGGCGCATCGCCGTCAGCCGGCGAACGCCTTGTCGAGATCGGCGATGATGATCTTCTGCATCTTCAGCATCGCCTGCATCGCGCGATCGGCCGCCTTGCGGTCGGGGTTGCCGAGATAACGGCTCAGCGCCGTCGGGATCACCTGCCAGGACAGGCCGAAGCGGTCCTTGAGCCAGCCGCAGCGCGATTCCTGGCCGCCGTCGGTGAGCTTCTCCCAGAAATAATCCACTTGCTCCTGGGTCTCGACGCTGAGGAAGAACGACACCGCCTCGTTGAACTTGTGCTGCGGCCCGCCATTGAGCGCGTAGAACCGCTGCCCCTCGAGCTCAAAACTCGCCATGAAGTCGCTGACGGTCTCGATCTCGGCGTTCGGGAACACCGATTTGTAGAAGGCGACGGCGTCGCGGACGTTGTTGTCGAGCCAGAGGAACGGCGTGATCGAAGTCATGACGGGGAAATCCTTGTGATCGATGAGGAGGATGAGCCGGAACCGCGCGCACAGCGTTCGCGCATCCGGAGGACGAGCCCGCGACCGGCACTCCGACATGTTGACCGGCTTTTTGTTGAGCCTCCCGGCACGGCTGTCTGCCGGTAAGGCGGTATTTTTCGCGATTTTGGAGCCCCGGTAACCCTGCGCTAAGCCCGCGGCCGGTCCGGCCACTACCCAACGTCGGTATTGGTTCGTCCAATCAATCACTTGTTAGTGCTCTGTGCTTCAATATTGCCGGGCGCGTCGGGTGAGCCGCCAACGCGCATCAAAGCGTCTCTTTGGTCAAGGCTCGATCCGGAGGCCGCGCCTTGCAGACCGCGACGACTATGCCCGGCCGCTACTATCCGGCGATCTTCGTGCTGGCGTCGGCCACGCTGGCCTATCAGATCCTGATCACCCGCTTCTTCAGCGTGATGGTGCATTACCACTTCGCTTTCGGGGCCATCGCGCTTGCGATGTTCGGGCTGACGCGCGGTGCAATGAAGGTTTATGAGGATTCGGCCCGCTATGCGCCGGCGCGTGTGGCGCCGGAGTTTGCCCGCCATGCCGCGCGGTTCGCGATCAGCGGCGTCGTCGTGATGTGCGCCTTTCTGTATGCGCCGCTGGTCGTGCCCGGCGCATATGCCATGTCTGCGCTCGCCGTGGTCGCGCTGGGTTTCACCATCCCGTTCGCCGAGGGCGGCATCTGCATCACGCTTCTCCTGACCCGGCTGCCCAACGTCGGCGGCTGGCTTTACGCTGCCGATCTGGTCGGCGCCGCGGTCGGATGCCTCGGCATCATCTTCGTGCTGCTGGTGATCGATCCGGTCAGCGCGACGCTGTGGATCGGCGCCTGCGCCGCGGCCGTCGGCTGGTTCGTGGTCCGTCACGGCGAAGGCCGAAGCGATGTGCGCCTGAGCCGCAACGCCGCGCTTGGTCTTGCCGCGCTCGCCGCGGTCCACACCGCGCTTGCCGCAACCGGCAGCAGCCATCTTGGCGTGATCTGGGCCAAGGGCACCGAGCAGACCGGAACGTTGTTCGAGCGCTGGAACACCTATTCGCGCATCCGCGTGACCGATCTCGGGCTTTCGACTCCGTTCGGCTGGTCGTTCTCGCGCACCCCGGATACCAGGATCGAGCAGCTCTATCTCGACATCGATGCCGACGCGGCGACACCGATCACCCGCTTCTCCGGCGATCTGACCAAGGTTTCCTATCTCAAGGACGACGTCATCAACGCGCCCTATCTGGTGCAGCAGCGGCCGGGCGACGTGGCCGTGGTTGGCGTCGGCGGCGGCCGCGACATCCTCTCCGGCCTGTATTTCGGCGCGCAGCGAATTCACGGCATCGAAATCAATCCCGCGATCTTCGAAGTGCTGACCGACAAGTTCGCCGATTATTCGGGCCATCTCCATCGCCAGCCTGGCGTGTCGCTGGTCAATGCCGAAGCGCGCAGCTACATCAACCACTCGCCCGATCGCTACGACCTGATCCAGATCTCGCTGATCGACACCTGGGCCGCCACCGCAGCCGGCGGGCTGACGCTGACCGAGAACCGGCTCTACACCGTGGAGGCGTGGGACGACTTCTTCCGCGCGCTGAAGCCGGGCGGCATGCTCTCGGTATCGCGCTGGTACGAACCAACGGCCTATCGCGGCGAGTTCTATCGCCTGATTGCGATCGCGGCGGAGGCGTTGCAGCATCAGGGCGTGCCGATGACCGAACTGTCGCAGCATGTGATTGCGGCGAATGTCGGCAGCGTCGTCACGGTCATGACCCGGCCCGAGGCGTTCACGGCGGCGCAATGGCAGGGCGCGCGCGAGCGGCTGGAAACACGGGGATTCAAGCTGCTGCTCGGGCCTGACATCGCGTATGACAGTGTCACCTCGGCTCTGCTATCGGGCAAGGCCGACCAGCGCTTCCTTGATTCATTGCCGGTAAACATCGCGGCCTCGACCGACGACAAGCCGTTCTTCTTCTATACCGCGCGACTTGCCGATCTGTTCCTCAAGAACGGCTTCGAGGCGCAGAACAACGCAGCGCTCGGCATCATCAAATGGGTGCTCGTCTTCCAGTTCGGCATCTGCATCCTCTACATCGGCATTCCCTTCGCGCGCCTGATGCGGCGGATGCCGGCGGCCACACTGGTGCCGCCGGTGGCCTATTTCGCGGCGATCGGCATGGGCTTCATGCTGATCGAGATTTCGCAGATGCAACGGCTGATGGTGTTCCTCGGCCACCCCGTCTACGGGCTCAGCGTCGTGCTGTTCACGATCCTGCTGTTCGGCGGCATCGGCAGCGCCACGGTGGGTGCCGCGCCTGCGCGGCCGGCCATATTGATCGCTCGCCTCGTGGCGCTGGTCGCAACGCTGGTGGCCGCAGGCCTGCTGACGCCGGCCGTCACCGCCTGGGCGCGCTCCGCGCCGACCGACATCCGCATCCTGGTGTCGGTCGCGCTGCTGGCGCCGCCGGCTTTCTGCATGGGCATGATGTTCCCGCTGGGCCTCGGCATCTGGCGGCGGCATGACGGGCTGCTGCCCTTCTTCTGGAGCACCAACGGCATCACCTCGATGCTTGCGTCCGTGCTCGGCATGGCGCTGTCGATCCAGTTCGGCATCACCACGACATTCGCACTCGGCGTCTGCTGCTATGTGGTGTGCGCGATCATGATCGTCGGCAACCGGCTGGCCCATCCGGTCGCTGATGACGCCCTCACGCCGGTCGGGCCGGCAGGCCTGGTGGCGCAGGACGAGGTGGCGTCGTAGCGGAGGCTGTTGCTTATTGCCTCAGTTGGCGCTGCCGATCAGGCTTTCCAGCAGCCGCTTGAGCTCGGTGGTCGACTTGTCGCCATAGCTCTCGACGATGTGCTCTTCCTGGCTCACCGCCAGCGAGTTCAGCCGGCGGCACAGCGCCTTGCCGCGATCGGAGACGAACATCAGCACCTTGCGGCGATCCTTGGGATCCTGCACGCGATAGACCAGCGCGTCCGACACCATGCGGTCGATCATCTTGGTCAGCGTCGGATGGTTGAGCAGCACCGCGTCGGCAAGCTCGCCCATCGAGTGTCCGTTGCCGTCGGACAGCACTTTGAGGATGCGCCACTGCTCGACCGGCACGCCTTCCTTGGCCAGCCGCGTCTCCAACTGCCGGTTGATCTCCCGGTTGGCTTGCGCGAGCAGGTAGGTGAGGTGTTCGGTGATCGGGGAATTTTCTTTCGGCGGTTTAGCCACGGCGTGAGACCTGGTTCCTGACCCGGTGAATGAATGTCCGGCAACTCATGCCATTTCTATATGCACTTCAATTGTTGAATATTCAATATTTTCCCCTAGGATATTCCCCCAACCAAGGGGCGGATGCCGCGACCGCCCGCTGGCTGCGTTGCGTACTGCTTCCCAGACAGGAGTTGGCGTGCTCTCGACGGTCTCCTTCCAGGCGTATGGCGGCATGCTCGTCGCGCCGCCGCACCTGTTTCGAAATCCGTCGTCCTGCGCGGCCGATTTCGCTTTGACCGTCAAGCCGGGCTCCTCGCGCCGTGGCGGCACCGACAGCAAGCTTAGAATCGGCAATTTCATCACCTTCTCCGGCGCGCCCGGAATCTGGGGGCCGATCTCGGCCAACAGCGTCATGCTCGCGGTCGCCGAGATCAACCGGCGCGGCGGCATCCGCGGCCGCGAGGTCGAATTGTCGATGTACGACGCCGGCGGGCCGATCGAGGAGGTGGTACGCCGCGCCGAGCGGGCGATCGCGTTCGACGAGATCGACGTGATCATGGGCTCGCATATCTCCGCGGTCCGCCTCGCGCTGCGCAAGGTCACGGCCGGCCGCATCCCCTATGTCTACACGCCGGTCTATGAGGGCGGCGAGCGGACGCCCGGGGTGATGGCGATCGGCGAGACGCCGCGCGCCGAAAGCCGTCCGGCGATCCACTGGCTCACCGAGGCCAAGAAGGCGCAGCGCTGGTACCTGATCGGCAGCGACTATGTCTGGCCCTGGCAGTCGCATCGCGCGGTGAAGCGCTACATCAAGGAGGCCGGCGGCCAGGTGGTCGGCGAGGAGTTCGTCCCGCTCGGCGAGGACGATCACGAGCCGCATCTGGCGCGGATTCGGGCCGCCCGGCCCGATGTCGTGCTGATCACCCTGATCGGCACCGACAGCATCACTTTCAACCGCGCCTTCTCGGAAGCCGGGCTCGCCGCCACCACGCTGCGCTATGCGGGCGCGATGGACGAGACCGTGCTGCTCGGCATCGGGCCGGACGCGACCGAGAACCTGTTCTGCGCCTCCGGCTATTTCGGCTGCGTCGATTCGCGCGCCAATGACGAGTTCCAGACCAGCTACCGAGCGATGTTCGGCGCGCACGCGCCGCCGATCGGCTCGGTCGGACAGTCCAACTATGAGGGGATGCGCTTTCTCGAAGCGGCGGCCAACCGCGCCCGCTCGCTGTCGACGGGCCCGTTGTTTGCTGCGGCGCGCAACCTCGTCTACAGCGGCGCCCGCGGCACTGTGACCATTCGCGACGGCCGTGCCGAAATGCCGATCTATCTTGCAGAGGCCGACGGTCTCGACTTCAATGTGATCAGGACGATCTAGCGTGGCACCGTCGCCCGCAAGGGCGAGGGCGAGGCCGTCAGCGGCGTGCCGGTGCCGGACAGGAGCAGGTGTGCATTCGACGTCGAACGTCATGGCAAGAGACCTCCCGTTCCCGCCATCCCTGCTGTTCAGGAACCTGGCGTCGGCGGCGTCGGATCGCCTGCTTGCGCCGATGGATCGCGGCGGGTTCGGTCCGCGCGGCGCGCGCAACCGGCTGCGGATCGGCGGCTTTCTCTGTTGCTCCGGTTCGCCCGGGATGTGGGCACCCGCCGCGACCTCGACCGCGCAGCTCGCCGTTGCGGAACTCAACCGGCGCGGCGGCATCCTCGGCCGCGAGATCGAGTTCCAAGTCTACGACGCCGGCGGTCCGCTCGACGAGGTGGTCGACCGCGCCGAGCAGGCGATCGCCTCCGACGAGGTCGATCTCATCATGGGCATGCACACCAGCGCGGTGCGTGTCGCGCTGCGTCGCCTCATCACCCGCAGCAAGATCCCCTACATCTACACGCCGGTCTATGAGGGCGGTGAGCGCACGCCGGGCGTGATTGCGATCGGCGAGACGCCGCGCTGGCAGAACCGGCCGTCGATCCACTGGCTGGCCGAGGCGAAGCGCGCGAGGCGCTGGTACCTGATCGGCAGCGACTATGTCTGGCCTTGGCAGTCGCACCGCGCCGTGAAGCGCTACATCAAGGAGACCGGCGGTCTTGTGGTCGGCGAGGAGTTCGTGCCGGTCGGCGAGGACGATCACGCGGCGCATCTGGAGCGGATCCGCGCGGCGAAGCCCGACGTCGTGCTGATCTCGCTGATCGGCACCGACGGCGTGACCTTCAACCGCGCCTTCGCCGACGCCGGGCTCGCCGCCACCACGTTGCGCTTTGCCGGCTGTTTCGACGAAACCGCGCTGCTTGGCATCGGCGCCGACAAGACCGAGAACCTGTTCTGCGCCTCCGGCTATTTCCCATCCGTCGGCTCGCAGGCCGGCGACGATTTCAGGGACCGCTATCGCGCGATGTTCGGGGCGTTCGCGCCGCCGGTCGGATCGTGCGGCGAGTCTGCCTATGAAGGCTTCTGCCTGTTGGAGGCTGCCGCCAACCGCGCCGGCACGCTCGACCTGCGGGCGCTGCTCGCGGCGGCGGACAACCTCGTCTATCGCGGCCCGCGCGGTCCGGTCACAGTCCGTAGCGGCCACGCCAGGATGCCGATGTATCTCGCCGAAGCCGACGGCCTCGACTTCAAGGTGATCAAGGCGATCTGACGCCGGATGCGACAGCATGCCTAACCGATCCATGAAATAATACTTGAAAAGGAAAATATTTCCGTTTTCAATACGGCAACGGGGTGGGCGGTTCGCGCGGGTCAAACGCGCCGCCGCTGCTTCGTGCCCAAGGATGTCCAAGGGATCCGATCCAGGAATCAAAATCCAAGGATCAAAAGCTTCAGGAGAGCGCCGTGACCGTCGTCCTTCCCACGCCAACGCAACTTCGTGCCGTCGCCGAGCAGTGCGGCCTGTCCCTGACCGATGAGGACGTGGCCTCGTTCCGCGGCCTGATGCAGGGCTCGGTCGATGCCTACAACCTCGTCGCCGCGATGCCGGACGAGCTGCCCGAAGTGAAATATCCGCGCACGCCCGGCTATCGTCCGGCGCCGGAAGACAACAAGCACAACGCCTGGTACCGCAAGTCGACGGTGAAGGGCGCGGCCTCCGGCAAGCTCAAGGGCAAGACGGTCGCGCTGAAGGACAACATCATGCTGGCCGGTGTGCCCATGACCAACGGCTCGTCGACGCTCGAGGGCTACGTGCCCGATTTCGACGCCACCATCGTCACCCGTATGCTGGATGCCGGCGCCGAGATCGCCGGCAAGGTGCATTGCGAGCACTTCTGCCTGTCCGGCGGCAGCCACACCAATTCCTACGGAGCCGTGCACAATCCGCACAAGATGGGCTATTCGGCCGGCGGCTCGTCGTCGGGCTCCGGCGTGGTGGTCGCGCTCGGCGAGGTCGACATGGCGATCGGCGGCGACCAGGGCGGCTCGATCCGCATGCCGTCCTCGTTCTGCGGCACCTATGGCATGAAGCCGACCTGGGGCCTCGTGCCCTACACCGGCATCATGCCGATCGAGATCTACGTCGACCACACAGGCCCGATGACCGCGACCGTGGAAGACAACGCGCTGCTGCTGGAGGTGTTGGCCGGCGACGACGGCTATGATCCGCGCATCAAGGCGCCGAAGGTCGAGGATTACACCAAGGCGCTCGGCAAGGGCATCAAGGGCATGAAGATCGGCATCGTCAAGGAAGGTTTTGAGCAGCCGACCGCGGAGGCCGCGGTGAATGAAAGCGTGCGTGAAGCGGCCAAGCGCTTCAAGGATCTCGGCGCCAGCATCGAGACGGTATCGATCCCGATGCACATGCTCGGCGGCGCGATCTGGACTCCGATCGGCACTGAAGGCCTGACCCAGACCATGATGTTCGGCGACGGCTACGGCCTCAGCCGCGGCGACCTCTATTCGACCTCGCTGATGGATTTCCATCGTGGCTGGCGCCGCCAGGCGGATTCGCTGTCCGAGACCACGAAGCTGTTCATGATGCTCGGCACCTACATCAACAACAATTTCGGTCCGCGCTTCTACGGCAAGGCGCTCAACATCTCCCGCCGGCTGACCGCGGCCTACGACAAGGCCTTCAAGGACTACGATCTGCTGCTGATGCCGACCACGCCGATGAAGGCGACGAAGTTGCCCGAGGCCAATGCCAGCCGTGAGGAATATGTCGCCCGCGCGCTGGAGATGATCTCCAACACCGCGCCGTTCGACATCACCCATCACCCGGCGATGTCGCTGCCTTGCGGCATGGTCGACGGGCTGCCGGTCGGCCTGATGCTGGTCGGCCGGATGTTCGAGGAAACCACCATCTACCGCGCCGCGCACGCCTTCGAGCAGGCCGGCGACTGGAAGAAGATGTGAGGCGCCGCTTGTCGCAGACGCAAGGTCGATGGATCGGCCACCATGGCTAGCACCTTCGCCGCGCTGTTCGAAATCGTAAGCTTCGGCGCGATCATCGTGCTGGTCGTGCTCGGGCTCGGCATCATCGCCAGCATGATGGGCATCTTCAACTTCGCGCAGGGCGAATTCGTCCTGCTCGGAGCCTACGTGACCTATCTGGCGTATGCCCATGGCGCGCCGGTCTGGGCCGGCATGGTCGCCGCGCCCTTCGTGGTCGGCGCGATCGGCTTCGTGCTGGAGGCGCTGATCATCCGACGCTTCTACGCCGCGCCGATCGTGGCGATGCTCGGCACCTATGCGCTCGGGCTGATCATCCGCGAAAGCGTCCGCGGCCTGATCGGCGGCTTCTATCTCACGGTGCCGGAGCCGATCGGCGGTTCGATCGACCTCGGCTCGGTCCACATCTCGGCCTGGCGCTTCACCATCATCGTGATCACGCTTGTGGTGATGGGCGGCTGCTATCTGCTGCTGGCGCGCACGAACTTCGGGCTTCGGGTCCGCGCCACGCTGGAGAACCCGGCGCTCGCGCGCGCGTCGGGCATCTCGACGCCGTTGATCTACGGCGCGACCTTTGCGTTCGGCGCGGCGCTGGCCGGGCTAGCCGGCGCGCTGATCGTGCCGGTGTTCTCTCTGTTTGCCGATCTCGGCATCCGCTTCCTGATCCAGGGCTTCGTCGCCGTGATGGTCGGCGGGGTCGGCTCCTTCATCGGTCCGGTTGCCGGCGCCGGCGTCATCGGCACGCTCAGCGCAGCGCTGCCATGGGTCATGTCGCCCGTCGTCGCCGACGTCCTCGTCTTCGTGCTCGCCATCGCCTTCATCAAATTCCGGCCGCAAGGCCTCATTGCTGGGAAAGGGGTCTAATCACCATGTCGATTGAACGCATGAATCTCACGCGCCGCCGCTTCATGAGCAATTTCGCCTTCGCGACCGGTGCGCTCGCGACCGGCGTTGGAAGCTGGGTGGTGAGGCCCGATTGGGCCAACGCCGCCGAGGGACCGATCAAGGTCGGCATCGCGACCGACCTCACCGGCCCGATCGCCTATGCCGGCAATGCCGACGCCAACGTCGCCAAGATGGTGATCAAGGAGATCAACGCCGGTGGCGGCCTGCTCGGCCGGCCGCTCGAGCTCTATATCGAGGACACTGCCTCGAACGAATCGGTCGCGGTCGGCAATGTCCGCAAGCTGATCCAGCGCGATAAGGTCGACATGGTGCTGGGCGGCATCACCTCGTCGATGCGGAACGCGATCAAGGACCCGATCGTGGCGCGCGGCAAGACGCTCTACATCTATCCGCAGCTCTACGAGGGCAAGGAGTGCACGCCCTATCTGTTCTGCACCGGGCCGACGCCGGCGCAGCAATGCGACGAGTTCATTCCCTGGCTTATCAAGAACGGCGGCAAGAAGTTCGCGCTGCCGAGCGCCAACTATGTCTGGCCGCACACGCTCAACGTCTACGCCCGCAAGGTGATCGAGGACAATGGCGGCGAGGTCGTGTTCGAGGAGTATTACCCGCTCGACCAGGTCGACTTCTCGTCCACCGTCAACCGCATCATCTCCAACAAGGTCGACGTCGTCTTCAACACCGTGATCCCGCCTGGTGTCGGGCCGTTCTTCAAGCAGCTCTATGAAGCCGGCTTCCTCAAGAACGGCGGGCGGCTCGCCTGCGTCTACTATGACGAGAACACGCTCAACATCAATCAGGCCAGCGAGATCGAGGGTTTGGCGAGCTGCCTCGACTACTTCAAGGTGCTGACCAAGGAGGATCCGTTCAACGCCAAGATCCAGGCGGCCTATGAGAAGGATTTTCCGGGCAACTTCCTGTTCGCGGCCGGCAGCGCCGCCACCGGAACCTATCGCGGCCTCAAGCTGTGGGAAGCCGCGGTCAAGGAAGCTGGCAAGGTCGATCGTGACTCGGTTGCGGCTGCGCTCGATCACGCCAAGATCGCCGAAGGGCCCGGCGGACCGGCCGAAATGGTGCCCGGCAAGCGGCACTGCAAGATGAAGATGTACACCGCTGTTGCCAAAGGCGGGAACTATGAGATCGTGGCGCGCAGCGCCGGTCTCGTCGATCCCAAGGAATGCTGAGCAATCCATGGGTGGAGCAGAGCAGGCCGTCGCACGCATCGGTGAGGAACCGGATGTCGTGACAGGTGAAGGTGCACCGGCCGCGCGCGCGCCGGCGGGACAGGCATCGGCAGGATGGAAGGTCCTGCCGATCGTGGAAGGGCTGGTGCTCTTGATCGCACTGGTCCTGCCATGGGTGCTGCAGGACTATCTCACGGTGTTCGCCACCCGCGTGGTGATCCTCGCGCTGTTCGCGCTGTCGTTCGACTTGGTGTGGGGCTATGCCGGTATCATGAGCTTCGGCCAGGCGTTGTTCTTCGGCGCCGCCGGCTACGGCGTGGCGTTGCTGGCGCGCGACCTCAACGTCACCTCGATCCTCTTGATCCTGCCGGCGGGCATCTTGATCGGCCTCACCGCATCGCTGCTGCTCGGCGGCTTCCTGCTGCTCGGGCGCTATCCCTCGAGCGTGATCTTCGTCTCGCTCGGTACCCTGACCGGCTCCTACGCGGCGGACCGGCTGGCGCGCGGCTGGTACTATCTCGGCGGCCAGAACGGCATCCCGTCGATCCCGTCGCTCACGCTCGGCAGCTACGAGTTCGAGGAGGGGCCGGTCTACTACTACATGGTGCTCGGCATCCTCGTCGTGGTCTATCTGCTCTGCCGCTTCCTGGTCCGCTCGCAATTCGGCCTCGCGCTCGCGGGCCTGCGCGAGAACGAGCAGCGCATCGCCTTCTTCGGCTACAAGGCGCAGCATCTGAAGGCGATCATCTTTGCGGTCGGCGGCACCATCGCCGGCCTCGCCGGCAGCCTCTATGCCTTCCACGAAGGATTCGTCTGGCCCAACATGCTGGGGGTCGTGTTCTCGACCCAGGTCGTTCTGTATGTGTTATTCGGCGGCTCCGGCACGCTGATCGGCGCGGTGATCGGCACCGTGATCATCGAGGGCGTCAGCTTCTGGCTGTCGGACAATTACCGCGACGTCTGGCCGATCATCCTCGGCGTGCTGCTGCTGCTCGTGATCATGTTCCGCCCGCTCGGGCTGGTCTCCCTCGTGCTCGGCGAGCGCGAGCGGGTCGGCAGCTTCGGCAAAGCGCCAAAGCCAAAGGAGACCGGCAATGCCGCTCCTTGAAGCATCAGGCATCAGCAAGATGTACGGCAAGCTCACCGCGCTCGACGGCGCAGGCTTGACCGTCGGCGAGAACGAGTTTCACGGCCTGATCGGCCCCAACGGCTCGGGCAAGAGCACGCTGATGAAATGCGTCGCCGGCGCCGAAATGCCGACCACGGGCAAGGTCTCGTTCGTCAACGCCGACATCACCGCGTTCACGCCGACCGAGCGCGCCCGCGCCGGCATGAGCCTGAAATTCCAGATCACCTCGGTGCTGCCGACGCTGACGCTGTACGACAACATCCTGCTGGCGCTGCAGGCGCATTCGTCGCTGTTCGATCTCGTGCTGTCGCGCACCCGCAACAGGCTGCACGATCAGGTCATGACGATGCTGACCCAGTTCCGGCTCGCCGACCGCGCGCATGATGCCGCGGCGGCGTTGTCGCATGGCCAGCAGCAATGGCTCGAGATCGCGATGGCGCTCGCCGGCAAGCCGCGGCTGTTGCTGCTGGATGAGCCGACCGGCGGCATGAGCCTCGAAGAGCGCCGCGTCACCGGCGAGCTGTTGCAGCCGATCAAGCAGCATTGCTCGCTCGTCATCGTCGAACACGACCTCGATTTCATCCGCGACATCTGCGACCGCCTCACCGTGCTCGACCAGGGCAAGGTGCTGGCCTCGGGAACGGTCGCGGAAATCCAGGCCAACAAGAGCGTCCAGGAGATTTATCTTCGCCGTGCCTGACCAATCCTTCCTCGATATCCGGCATATCGATGCCGGTTACGGCCGCAGCCAGGTCCTGTTCGATGTCAACATCGGCATTCCCTGGCGCGGCGGCGTCGCCGTGCTCGGCCGCAACGGCGCCGGCAAGACCACGCTGATGAAGACCATCGTCGGTGAGCTCGCGAGCACAACGGGAGAGTTGTTCTTCGACGGCCGCGACATCACCCGCCGCCGCACCGAGGAGCGCGTGCGCTCCGGCATCGGCTATGTGCCGCAGGAGCATTCGGTGTTCGCCCGCCTGTCGGTGCGCGACAACCTCGCGGTAGGCTCGCTGACAAATTCCGATACGAGCGCGGTCGATCGCGTGCTCGAGATCTTCCCGAAGCTCGGCCAGCGCCTCGACCAGCCGGCCGGCACGCTGTCCGGCGGCGAGCGTAAGATGCTGGCGATCGGCCGCGCCATGCTAGGCAATCCGAAACTGCTGCTGCTGGACGAGCCAACCGAAGGCGTCTGGATCGGTGTCATCGAGGAGATCACCGAGCGGCTGATCGAGCTCGCCAAGAGCATCTCGGTCGTGATCGTCGAGCAGCATCTCGACCTCGCGCTGCGCGTCGCCGACTACGCCTATGTGCTGGATCGCGGCCGCGTCGCGCTGCAGGGCGGCGCCAGCGAAGTGCGCAACGATCCGGAATTGCTGCGGTATCTGGCGCCGTAGCCGCGGGGGCGTGGTGAATCCCGGGTTCCCGAGGAACGAAGCGCCCCGGCTGCCGTTGGGCCGCGGGAGGAATTCACCAATGCGTTATCTTTCGATCATAACCCTTTGTGCTGCTGCTGCCGTGATGAGCAGCGGTGCAGCGCTGGCGCAGCATGCCGGCACCAAGTCCGAACAATCCGCGTGCTCACGCGATGCACAGCGCTTCTGCCGAAAAGACCTCGGCAATGACGGCGCCGTGCAGAGCTGCCTTCAGATGAAGCGCGCCAGCCTGAGCTCAAGCTGCAAGAAGGTATTTGAAAGCCACGGCATGTAACCGTCATCAGCCGGTGCAGATATTCGCGTTGATCAACGCGACGGCGTCCCGCCGACGTGCTCGACAAGATGCGCGCGCGATGGCGAGGGCTCAAACCGGTCGGCGAAGTACTGCGTCTCGAGGACGACCTGTCCGTCGCGGAATTCCATGATGCTCACCGTGTAGGACGGGATGCCGTCATAGGTCAGCACGAACTCGGTGACCCAGAGATCGCCGGTGCCGATCATGCGCTGGATCGTGAAGCGCTTTGTGTTCGGCTGCACCGTCCGGCTCTGCTGAATGTTGCGCCGGCCGCGAATTCGTTCGCCCGATTGCGGATAATCGAGCACCGCATCCTCGTGGTAGATCTCATGCTCGCGCTCGAAATCGCTGGCGTCCGACGCTTCCCAATGGCGCTGCAGTGCCGTGCGTACGGCTCGATCGTCCATCGCAATCTCCCGGCTGTGCCCCGTGCATCATCTGACGGTCGTCAGTGCGCGATTGGCAAGCAGAATGTGGCAGAGCGACGCTGGGGCAATTCATGTCGCGTGGATGCGGAAGTTTGGCTCACAGATCGCGCAACATACTCGATGTCGTCCCGGCCTTCGCCGGGACGACACTGTACTGGCGGGAAAGTTTGATCGTTACCCAAAAGGCAGCGCCGCGGCGCAAGCCCCCGCTTACTTCACCGCGGAGAAGCGGGTGTCGAACGAGTTGGTCTGCACGACGGGCGCGGAGCCCGCGAGTTGGGTCGACGGTGTCGTGGCCGGGGCGGCTGCGGCGGTGCTGGTCACCTGCGGCTTCGGCGCCGGCTTGGCGGCCTGCTTCGGCTCCGCCTTCGGGGCGACACGAACCATCGATTGCGGCTTGGCCTCGGCGACCTTCGGCTTGGCCGGCGCGGCGGCGGCCGGCGTGGACGGCGATGCGGCCGGCTTGCCGGCGTCGGCGGTGGCGTCACCGATGCCGACCTTGCGGGCAAAGCTCGAGAAGAAGCCTTCGGATTTGTCGGACGCGTTGGCCGAGGCGACGCGGGTGCTGGCCGGCGGCGTGGTCGACGACGTGGTCGCCACCACCGGCTCTTCCCGCTGGACTGCGAGATTGGGCCGCGGCGGATTGACCGTGCCGGGGATCGTGCCGGGGGCGCGCGCCAGCGACATCGACTGAAGCGCCTGGCTGTCGCCGCCTTCGGACAGACCGGTGTTTCCTTCGGGAATCTTCGAGGCGAAGATCGCGTTCATGCCGCCGTCGATGCCGGTGTTGAGGCGGGCCACGGGCGTACCCTTCGCGGCTAATTTGGCCATCTCCGCGTCGTCGCGCTGCTCCTTCTCGCGCACTGCGCTCGCGATCTCCTCGGGGATGACATAGGCCGGGCACTTCGCCGATGCATTGAACACCGGATCGCGCACAGCGTCCGGCGCCTTCACCGCGTCGAAGACGTATTTCCTCTCGCAGAAGTCGACCTTCGGCTCCTGCTTTGTCACCTCGAAATGATCGTTGCCTTCCTTGATCATCTTCCAGAAAGGCATGTTCGGGTTGTTGCGGTGCTTGGCCATGTTCACCGGCGTCATCCGGAACGGATAGGCTTGAAACTGGAAGGCCTTCTGGCCACCGAAGAACGACTCGCGGCCGAGCGAATAGATCTCCGCGATCTGCTCGTCGGTCATCGCGTAGCAACCGCGCGACGAGCAGTCGCCATGCACCATCAGCTCCGAGCCGGTGCGGCCGAGCGACTTGTCGAACGCGTTGGGATAGCCGGTGTTGAAGGAGAGGTAATAGGCCGACTGCGGGTTCATCTGGCTCGGGTTGATCGAATAGAATCCCTCGGGCGCCTGGCGGTCACCCTCGCGGACCTTCGGACCGAGATCGCCCGACCAGCGGCAGATCGGATAGGTCTTGAGCAGCGCGAACTGGCCGGAGCGGGTCTGCTTCCAGATCTCGAGCTCGGCTTCCTGCTTGAACAGCCGCACCAGGATCGGCGACTGCATGTCCATGTCCTTCTCGGTCATGGCAGCGACGAGCTTTGGCGGGACCGGCTGGTTGGCCTTGGCGTTCTGCGCGAGCGAGATCTGATCGCTGTCACAGCCGGCGAGCATGGCACCCGCGGCGAGGACCGCCGAAGTCAGAAGCGCGCGTACGAGCGTGCGATGAGTCAAGTCCGAGCTCCACACCCACCGGGCGATTTTCGCGACCCCAACACGGCGAATATGCCCTGAAGCCATTGTGTAAAATATTAGCCTTCGACCACCCCTGCTCGCAACCTGAACCGAGGCTGACAGCCTTCACGGTAGCAGGCATGGTTCAAGGAACGTTAAAGACCCGTCTCGGGGCCCAATTACGGCAAAATCGGCCGATTTGGTCGAAAAATTGGGCGGTTTGGGTGGGTCAACCCAGCTTGCGGCCGATATCCAGGAACTTCTGGCGCCGCTGTTTGCGAATCGCGTCCGGATCAAGATTTCGTAGGTCGTTGAACGCCTGGGCGATGGCGTCGCCCGTGAGCGCGATCATCGCGGCGGGGTCGCGATGAGCGCCGCCGGAGGGTTCTTTCAGGATCTGGTCGATCACGCCGAAGCGCAGCATGTCCTGGGCGGTGATCTTCATGCTGTTGGCGGCTTCCTGCGCCTTGGTGCCGTCGCGCCACAGGATCGAGGACGCCGCCTCCGGCGAGATCACGCTGTAGATCGCGTGCTCCATCATCAGGACGCGGTTCGCCGTCGTGATCGCGATGGCGCCGCCCGACATGCCTTCGCCGGTGACGATCGCGACATTGGGCACGCCGAGCGACAGGCACGAGTCGATCGAGCGCGCGATCGCCTCGGCCTGGCCGCGCTCCTCGGCGCCGATGCCGGGATAGGCGCCGGCGGAATCGACGATCGACAGTACGGGGATGCCGAAGCGGTCGGCCATCTCCATCAGGCGCACCGCCTTGCGGTAGCCTTCGGGGCGCGCCATGCCGAAATTGTGCTTGATGCGGGTATCGGTCGTGGCGCCCTTCTCCTGGCCGACCACGCAGATGCTCTCGCCGCGGAAGCGGCCGAAGCCGCCGATCAGGGCCTCGTCGTCGGCGAATTTGCGGTCGCCGGCCATCGGGGTGAATTCGGTGATCAGGCCGCCGATGAAATCGGTGAAGTGCGGCCGCTGCGGATGCCGCGCCACCAGCGTCTTCTGCCACGCCGTCAGGTTGGCATAGAGGTCGGTCAGCGCCTGCGCCGCCTTGTCTTCGATCCGCGCGACCTCGTCGCCGATGTCGCTGCCGCTTGCGGCAAGCGCACGCAACTCGTCGATCTTGGATTCAAGCTCGGCGACGGGTTTTTCGAAGTCGAGATAGCTGCGCATCGGGTCGGGCATCAACTCAATATAGGGAGGAACAACGCGAGGGGCGAAGCGGTTTCGGCGGTGGCAAGAGAAGTTTTGTAACTTCAATCGGTTAACGCGCATTCGGGCGGAATGCACGCTTCGGGATCGCAGGCAGGTGACGCTCTTTCTGCGGAGACGACGCGGAAGTCAAGGCGGATCAGGCGAAGGTATCGATGTCTGGCGGGTGCCGGACTTACTTCTCCGCCAGCGGATGCAGGTCGCGGACCAGGCTCTTCAGCCGCTCCTCGACCACATGGGTGTAGATCTGGGTGGTCGAGATGTCGGTATGGCCGAGCAGGGTCTGCACGATGCGCAGGTCCGCGCCATTGTGCAGCAGGTGGCTGGCGAAGGCGTGGCGCAGCACGTGCGGAGACACCAGCCGCGGTGCGAGGCCGGAGGCGGCCGCGAGCTCCTTCAGGTCGCGGGCGAAATGCTGCCGGGTCAAATGACCGCTCTCTCCGGAAGACGGAAACAGCCATTTCGACGGTGCGGTCTTCTTCGCCTTCGGCTGCATCACCTCCAGCGCGGCGAGATAGTCCGCCATCGCCTGGCGTGAGGCGTCGTTCAGCGGCACCAGCCGCTCCTTGTTGCCCTTGCCGCGCACCACGATCATCCGTGCGTCGCGCCGCGCCGCGGAGACCGGTAACGACACCAGCTCGGAAACGCGCAGGCCGGTGGCGTAGAGCACCTCGAGCAGGCAGTACAGCCGCAGCGCGCGCAGCCGCTGCGCCGGCGAGACGTCGGTCTGGGTCAGCTCTTTAGCGCGGGTCAGCATGCGGTCGACGTCGGCAATCGACAGTACCTTGGGCAGGCCGCGGCCGCGCTTCGGGCCGGACAGGATCGCGGCCGGATCGTCGCTGCGGATACGTTCGTTGAGCAGGAAGCGGTAGAGATGCCGCATTGCCGACAGCCGCCGCGCCACGCTGGTTGACTTGAAGCCGCGCGTGTCGAGGTCGGCGAGGTAACCGCGCAGCGCGTCGGTGTCGGCGCCGGTGAAATCGGTGCCGGCATGGGCGAGGTAGTCGGAGAAATCAATGAGGTCGCGCCGGTAGGCGTCGAGCGTGTTGACGCCTGCGCCCTGTTCCGCGGCGAGCATGTCGAGGAACAACGCGGTCAGCTTGGCGTCGGAGGACTTGGCAGGGGTCTTCTTGGCAGCAGCGGTCATGCCAAGACTCATAGCGCCTATTTCTTGAGGAACTTATCCGGCGGGATGGTCACCGTCATTTCCCGCGGTTTCGGGTGCACGAAATTCGCGAGCGCGAAGACGATGCCGTAGCCGATCCCGAAAATCACGGCGACGACCGTCAGGAAGCGGAACAGGCTGGGCATGGAGGCGACTCAGGCGGCGAATTAACCAATGAAATCATCCAACATGTTCCCCGCGCCGTTGCAAGAGTCGCTGGTAACGGTATCGCCGGGGGTAGTATAGGTTGCTCGAATTCTGAACAAATCGTCCCAATATCCGAGCTTTTTGATGTCCGACGCAGCCGTCCCGGCGCCCGCCCACCCGACCCTCGAGGCCGATATCACGGCCGCGCTGGGGACGCGGTCGATCGTGCTGGTCGGCATGATGGGGGCCGGTAAGTCGACCATCGGCCGCCGGATGGCGCTGCGGCTCAGTTTGCCGTTTACCGATGCCGACACCGAGATCGAGGCGGCGGCGCGCATGACGATCCCGGAGATCTTCGAGACCCATGGCGAGCCGTATTTCCGCGACGGCGAGGCGCGGGTGATCGCCCGCATCCTCGATAGCGGCTCGGTCGTGCTGGCGACCGGCGGCGGCGCCTTCATGCGCGAGGAGACCCGCAGCAAGATCCGCGACCGCGCCGTTTCAATCTGGCTCAAGGCCGACAGTGATATCATCATGCGCCGCGTCCGCCGCCGTGCCGATCGTCCGCTGCTGCAGACCGCCGATCCCGAGGCGACGGTGAACCGGCTGCTCGGCGAGCGCGAGCCGGTCTACCAGACCGCCGATCTGACGATTGCCTCGCGCGACGTGCCGCACGACCGCATCGTCGACGAATGCCTCGCGGCCCTGCATGCGCATCTGTGCGGCGTGCATCCGGCCGGCGAGCCACCACCTGATGGATTGAACGCGACCTCATGACCGCACCCTTGAAACACTCCGCCCCCGTTACCGTCGACGTCGCACTCGGCGACCGCGCCTATGATATCGTCATCGGCCGCGACGTGCTGGCCTCGCTGGGCGAGCGGGTCGCGGCGCTGCGGCCCGGCGTGCGGACCGCCATCGTCACCGATCGCACCGTCGCCAGGCATTGGCTGGAGCCGGCCGAGGCGTCGCTCGCCGCAGCCGGCGTGCCGACGTCGCGGATCGTCGTCGAGGAGGGCGAGGGCTCGAAGAGCTACACCACGCTGACGCAGGTCAGCGAGGCGCTGATCGCGGCGAAAATCGAGCGCAACGATCTGGTGATCGCGCTCGGCGGCGGCGTGGTCGGCGATCTCGCCGGGTTCGCGGCTGCGATCCTGCGCCGCGGCGTCGATTTCGTGCAGGTGCCGACCTCGCTGCTGGCGCAGGTCGATTCCTCCGTCGGCGGCAAGACCGGCATCAACTCGCCGCAGGGCAAGAACCTGATCGGCGCCTTCCACCAGCCGGTGCTGGTCATCGCCGACACCTCGGTGCTCGACACCCTGTCGCCGCGCCAATTCCGCGCCGGCTACGCCGAGGTCGCGAAATACGGCATCCTCGGTGACGAGGCCTTCTTCGCCTGGCTGGAGAAGAACCACGCCGATATCTTCTCGGGCGGTGCGGGGCGCGAGCATGCGATCGCAACCTCCTGCCGCGCCAAGGCCGGCGTCGTTTCCCGCGACGAGCGCGAGACCGGCGAGCGCGCGCTGCTCAATCTAGGCCACACTTTCGGCCATGCGCTGGAAGCCGCGACCGGCTTCTCCGACCGCCTGTTCCATGGTGAGGGCGTTTCGGTCGGCATGGTGCTCGCGGCTGAATTCTCCGCGCAGCTCGGCATGATTTCATCCGACGATGCGGCCCGCATCGCGCGTCATCTTTCCGCGGTAGGATTGCCGACGCGCCTGCAGGATATCGCAGGCTTCACGCAGGAAGGGCTTCCCGATGCCGACGCTCTGTTGGCGCTGATGGCGCAGGACAAGAAGGTCAAGCGCGGCAAGCTCACCTTCATCCTGCTGGAGGCGGTCGGCCGCGCCGTGATTGCCAACAATGTCGAGCCGCAGCCGGTGCGCGACTTCCTGCAAGCCAAGCTGAAGGCCTAGAGCGGGATGACTCTTTTTCGAATCGTCATCCCACTCTATCTCTTTGATTTGAGCATGATCTTTTCGGAAAACCGCTACACACTTTTCCGGATCATGCTCTAGCCACGGATTAAGTCAGTGGGATGGTTGACCTTCTCGATCGTGCTGCTCTGTCTGCTCGTCTCCGCCTTCTTCTCGGCGAGTGAGACGGCGCTGACCGGGGCCTCGCGCGCCAGCATGTTGCGGCTGTCCAAGCAGGGCAACAGCGACGCCACGGTGGTCTCTAGCCTGATGGCGATGCGCGAGCGGATGATCGGCGCGCTGCTGCTCGGCAACAATATCGCCAATATCGGCGCCTCCGCGCTCGCCACCGGCATCTTCACCGCCTGGTTCGGCGATGTCGGCGTGCTCTATGCCACCGGCGTGATGACGGTGCTGGTGGTGATCTTCGCGGAAGTGCTGCCCAAGACCGTCGCCATCAACGCGCCGGACCGGGTGTCGCTGCTGGTGGCCCGGCCGATGCGGTTGACGGTGTTCGTGCTCGGGCCGCTGCTGACCATCATCGAAGGGATTGTCCGCGCCCTGATGCGGCTGCTCGGCATCAAGATCGGCGCGCATCAGGCCATCCTGTCGCCGACCGAACGCCTGCGCGGCGCGGTCGATCTGCTGCATCACGAAGGCAAGGTCGAGAAGCAGGACCGCGACATGCTCGGCGGGTTGCTGGACCTCAGCGAGCTGCAGGTCTCCGACGTGATGGTCCATCGCACCGAGATGACCATGGTCAACGCCGACCTGCCGCCCGAGGAGCTGGTGCGCGAGGTGCTGGCGAGCGAATACACCCGCATCCCGCTGTGGCGCGAGAAGCCGGAGAACATCGTCGGCGTGCTCCACGCCAAGGACCTGCTGCGGGCGATGCGCGCCAATGAGGGCGACATGTCGGCGATCGATGCCTCCGCGATCGCGCTGCCGCCCTGGTTCGTGCCGGAGATGCGCCCGGTCTCTGAACAGCTGAAGGCGTTCCGCCGCCGCAAGACCCACTTCGCCCTCGTGGTCGACGAGTATGGCGAGGTCGAAGGCATGGTGACGCTGGAGGACATCCTGGAGGAGATCGTCGGCGACATCTCCGACGAGCACGACGTGGTCGTCGCCGGCGTACGCGCCCAGCCGGACGGCTCGGTCGTGGTCGACGGCTCGGTGCCGATCCGCGACCTCAACCGCGCGATGGACTGGCGCCTGCCGGACGAGGAGGCGACCACGGTCGCCGGCCTCGTGATCCACGAGGCGCGCTCGATTCCCGATCGCGGCCAGAGCTTCACCTTCCACGGCTTCCGCTTCCGCGTGCTCCGCCGCGAGCGCAACCGCATCACCGCGCTGCGCATCGTCGCTGTCCCGCGCGAGGCCGCCGAACTCGACGAGAAGAAGCCGAAGCGGGCCGGGACGGCGTTCTAGGGCTCGTGGCTAGTCTGCCAGCTCCGTCACCCTGAGGAGCCGCGAAGCGGCGTCTCGAAGGGTCGACGGCCCGACTAGTGGCCGTGCATCCTTCGAGACGCGCTGCGCGCTCCTCAGGATGACGGTTCACGAAGCGGGCTGGACTACTCGATATCGATCGTGATGCCCGACAGCTTCCACGCGCCGTCGGAGGGGATGAAGCCGAGCTGATACTTCACCTGCTTGGGCGTGGTGTCGAAATGGCCTTCAGCCGCAACACGCCCTTGTCGTCGATCTTGGCGTCCTCGTCGAGCACGATCGGCTTGGCCACCACCGCGTCGAACACCGCGTGCTTGTCGACCAGATCCTTGAAGATCGTCTTCAGCTTGTCCGGCGAAAACTGGTCGCGGAACGGCTTTGAGATCTTGGCGTGGAACACGGTGAAATTATTCGCGGCCACCGCGTCGTTGAGCGAGACCAGGATGCTCTTGATCAACACCTCCTGGACGAACGGGCTCGGCATATCCAGCGCTGCGGCCGGGCGCATCGCGCAGATCAGGAGCAGGCCGGCGGCGGCGACAATCGACCGGAAATGTGGCCAGCAAGGGATCATCAATGGCCCCATATCAAGCGTGGCGATACGATCCATCATTCACCTGCTCGCAGATGGCGCAGGTCCGTCGCCCGAGGTCCCATTCTCATAACGGAAAACCGCTGCTTCGTCTTGAGCCAAGCCCGCGCTAGCGCGGCTTTTCCCCGGGGCCGTGGGCGTGGATCGCCAGCGCGTGCACCGAGCCGGCGAGTTCCTGCGCCAGCGTCGTATTTATCATGCGATGGCGTTCGATCCGGCTCTTCCCTTCGAAGGCCGGAGACACAATATATACCCTGAAATGTGTCTCGCCGCCTGGCCTGTGGCCGGCGTGGCCCTCATGCAGATGTGACTCATCGACCACGTCGAGGCTTTCGGGCAAGAAAGCTTCACGCAACTTGTTTATGATAGCGTCTTTGGTGCTCATGGCGGCGGAGTTAGGTCCGCGACGGCTTTTCGTCAATGGTGCAAGCGGGAAACGAGGTCTGCGCAATGTCAAGACTTGAAGATTTGTGCATTGCGTAGTCAAAGAGAACATGCCGATCGATTCATCTAAATTCTTCGACTCCATTCGCATCAAGCCGACCAAGGTGAGTGCGAAGCGCCAGGCGCAAGCCGGCGAGCAGGCTGTTGCCTGCGAGTGGGCGGGTTGCCAGAACAAGGGAGCGCACCGCGCCCCGAAGGGCCGCGAGAATTCGCGAGAGTATTGGCATTTTTGTCTCGATCACGTCCGTGAGTACAACCAGTCCTACAATTTCTTCCAGGGCATGAATCCTGACGACGTTGCGCGCTACCAGAAGGACGCGCTGACCGGCCACCGTCCGACCTGGAAGATGGGCGCCAACAACGGCAAGAAGGAGAGCGGTCTCGACGCCGCCGCCGATCCGTTCCACGTGTTCTCCGAGCTCAACGGCCGCGGCCGCTGGCGTCCCGGACCGGGTGGCGCGGAGCCGAAGCCCGAGACCCGCAAGGTCATGAACGCCGAGCGCAAGGCGCTGCTGGTGATGGGGCTCGGCGCCGGCGCGACGCTCGAAGACGTCAAGTCGAAGTACAAGGCGCTGGTGAAGCAGCACCACCCCGACGCCAATGGCGGCGACCGCTCCACCGAGGATCGCCTGATCGAGATCATCAAGGCGTACAATTATCTGAAGACCGTGGTGCGCGAGGCGTAAGCTCTCGCCTCCGTCGCCTCTGCCTAGTGCGCAGTTGCGCACGCGAGCAGGGGCCCATAACCACCGGCGGTTATTGTTCTCGTCAAGTGTCGACCTCATCGTGCCGTTGATGGGCCGCGGCGTATGGGTCCCTGCTTTCGCGAGGACGACGGCGGAGTTTGTGGCTCCGCCGTAGATGAATTCTGCAGCCTCAACCCTTCGGCACTGCCCCGACATAGGACGAACTCGGCCGGATCAGCCGGCCGGTGCGGCGCTGCTCGAGTGCGTGCGCGGTCCAGCCGGCGGCGCGGGCCACCGCGAAGATCGGCGTGAAGGCCTGCCGCGGGATCTCCAGCCCATCGAGCAGGATCGCGGTGAAGAACTCGACATTTGTCTCCAGCGGCCGCTCCGGATTCTTCTTGCGCAGCGCTGCGCGGATATAGGCCTCGACCTCGCCGGCGAACGGCAGGTCGGCACCACTGGCCTCCAGCTGCTCGATCGCGACCTTCAGCACGTCGGCGCGCGGGTCGCGCACCCGATAGACGCGGTGACCGAACCCCATCAGCCGTTCGCCATGCGCCAGCGCGCCGTCGACCCAGGGCTTGATGCGCTCGCGGGTGCCGATCGCATCCAGCATCTCGAGCACCGGCTCAGGCGCACCGCCATGCAGCGGGCCGGTCAGCGCGCAATAGCCGCCGGTGATGGCCGCGAACAGATCGGCCTGGGTCGAGGCGATCACCCGCGTGGTGAAGGTCGACGCATTCATGCCGTGATCGCAGACCGTGACGAAATAGGCGTCCAGCGCCGCAACCTCGCGCGGCTCGGCCTTGCCGCCCCGCAGCATCCGCAGCGTGTCGGCGGCGTGGCTCGCATTCGGGTCCGGCGCGATCGGGGCATGTCCCTTGGCGTGCTGGACCAGGGCGCCCGCAATCACCGGGAAGGCGCCGACGATGGTCGCCTCGTGCTCCAGCCCGTTCTCGCCGCGCAGGCCGGCGACCGCGGCGCGGAAGCCGTCGACGATCGACATGCCACGCGTCGCAGGCAGCAGGTCCGGCAGCCGCGCGAAGGCGCGTTCGCGGGCGGCGCCGAGGCTGGCGCGGACATTGGCCTCGCTCAGCGATTTGCCGGTGGCGCCGTTCCACAGCCGCGCCGTGACGCCCTCGAAGCTCGACTTGCCCGCGAGGTTGGCGACGTGCTCGCCGGCGATGATCAGTTCGCCGCGCTCGCCGTCGACATGGCTCAACACGGTCTCGCCGGCGGGAACGCCGTCCAGACCGATCTGGCTCTTGGTGAGAATCATGTTCATGGCCCGATCTCCTTGCTTCACCCCTTCAAGGGTCGGGTCTCTCGACGAGTTGATCAATCTTGATTATATAAATCAATATGAAAAAATCCGCCGAGCTTTACCTCTCCGCCCGCGAAGCCGCCGCCGAGCTCGCGATCTCGCCGGCAACCCTCTACGCCTATGTCAGCCGCGGCCTGATCCGCTCCGAGCCGTCGCCGGATTCGCGCAGCCACCGCTACCGCGCCGAGGACATCAGGGGGCTGAAGGAGCGCCGCGTGCCGTCGCCGGAGCCGCGCGGGTTTCGCAATTTCGATGCCGACCTGCCGGTGATGGATTCGGCGATCGCAACCATCACCGAGCAGGGCCCGATCTATCGCGGCGTGAACTGCGTCGATCTCGCCCAGCGCGACACGCTGGAGCACACCGCGACGCTGCTGTGGGACGTCACCGGCGTCGATCCGTTCGCGCCGGACAATTGCCCGCATGTCTCGGATGAAATGCGTGCGATCGCCGAGGCCGCGCGCCGCGCCCAGCCGATCGACCGCACCGTCGCCGTGTTGGCGCTGGCGGCCAGTGCCGATCCCGGCGCGTTCACCCGCGCGCCTGATGGCCGCGCGATGGTCGGCGGGCGAATCCTGCGGCTGCTGGTCGCGACCATGCTGAATGCGGTGCCATCGGCCGAGCCGCTGCATGAGCAGGTGGCGCGGGTCTGGACGCCTGACAACAAGCACGCGCCCGACCTGATTCGCCGCGCGCTGGTGCTGCTCGCCGATCACGAATTGAACGCCTCCACCTTCACTGCGCGCTGCGCGGCATCGACCGGCCTCAATCTGTACGACGCCGTGATCGCTGGTCTCGTCGCGCTGAAGGGGCCGATGCATGGCGGCGCCGGCGTGCTCGCCTCGCGCCTGGTCAAGACCATGATCGACAACGACGTTGCCCCTGTGGTCCGCGAGCGGGTCGCGCTCGGCGAGCGCTTCGCCGGCTTCGGGCACGGCGTCTACAAGAAGGGCGATCCACGCGCGATTTCGCTGCTCGAGGCGCTCACGCGGGCCGGCGCGCCGCGCAAATTCACCAGAGAAGTGCCGGAGCGGATCGCGGAAGCAACCGGCGAGTTCGTCAACATCGATTACGCGCTGGCGGTGCTGGTGCATGCGTTGCGGATGCCCGCAGGCAGCGAGCTCGCGCTGTTTGCGATGGCCCGCAGCGTCGGCTGGATCGCGCATGCCTGCGAGCAGCTTCAACTCGGCAAGCTGATCAGGCCTCGCGCGCGCTATGTCGGTCCCGCACCCGGGCGCGCCGGTGCCACCAATAGTATTTAGCTATTTCGCCGGTCTGGCCGGTTCGATCAGGCCGCCGCCATGCCGGCGGCGGATGGTCCAGATCGCCAGCGCCAGAATGACGGCGGCGCCCGCGACCGCGAACATCCACAGATGCTTGCCGACATGTTCATGATGCGGCAGGCCGGCATAGTCGTGCAGCGCGGTGACGGCGAGCACGCCGGGCAGCACGTGGGCCGGCGCCCAGAGCAGGATCGCGGGAATGTTGACGGCGTAGAAGCGCGCCGGCGGCATGTCGAGCGCGCCGGCGGTGATCGGCACGAAGGCGCGAATCGGCGGCACGAAGCGGGCGAAGAACACCGCGAGCACGCCCCAGCGGTTGAAGAAGGCCTCGCTCTGCGCGACCACGCGGGGGTAGTTGGAGAGCGGCCACGCCGACAGGATCTCGCGCTGGCTGCGGTGGCCGATCAGATAGGCCGTGCCGTCGCCGAGCATCGCACCGGCGGCCGCGGCGGCGAGCACCGGCACGAGCTTCAATTCGCCGCCCGGCACCAGCGCGCTCAGCGCCAGGATGATGGTCGAGCCCGGCACCAGCGAACCGACCACCGGGACGGCTTCCAGCAGGGCGGCCAGAAACAGCGTCAGATAGGCGAGCCAGGCATGGGCCGAAACGAACGCGATCAAAGGGTCAAGAAATGACGTCACTGAATTCCTGGGTGGCGATGAAACAGGTCCGAGAGCTAACAACTCCCCGCCGGGCTGAAAAGTGCCTGCGGACAAGCCGCCGTGGCGCTGCGGCGAAAGTACGGCGAGATTTGCAGAGCAGCCTTCCAAAAACCGAGTTTTGCGCCTATCTTTATGATACAACAAGGGAACTTTGATTTGCCCGTGGGCTTCTGCCGGCCGATGCTCTCTGCTAGGCTTGTGCGTAGCACCCCATCCGCAGCCAAATGACCTAAATCTGGTTTCGGGAGCGCCCGGGACCTCGGAGGATGAATGACGACGGCCGTCCAGACCAAAGCGCAAGAACCCGTCGGTTTGCCCGACATGAAGGTTTCGGTTCGGCAGGTCTTCGGGATCGATAGCGATCTGGAAGTTCCCGCCTATTCCGAAGTCGATCCGCATGTGCCGGAAGTCGACAGCGACTATCGCTTCGACCGCGCCACCACGCTCGCGATCCTCGCCGGCTTTGCCAAGAACCGCCGCGTGATGGTCACCGGCTATCACGGCACCGGCAAGTCGACTCACATCGAGCAGGTTGCGGCCCGCCTCAACTGGCCCTGTGTGCGCGTCAACCTCGACAGCCATATCAGCCGTATCGATCTCGTCGGCAAGGACGCCATCGTGGTCAAGGAAGGCAAGCAGGTCACGGAATTCCGCGACGGCATCCTGCCCTGGGCGCTGCAGCACAACATCGCGCTGGTGTTCGACGAATACGATGCCGGCCGTCCGGACGTGATGTTCGTGATTCAGCGCGTGCTGGAAGTCTCCGGCCGCCTGACGCTGCTCGACCAGAACAAGGTGATCAAGCCGCATCCGGCGTTCCGCCTGTTCTCGACCGCCAACACGGTCGGCCTCGGCGACACATCGGGCCTCTATCACGGCACCCAGCAGATCAACCAGGGCCAGATGGACCGCTGGTCGATCGTCACCACGCTGAACTACCTCGCCCATGACGAGGAAGTCGAGATCGTGCTGGCGAAGGCGAAGCACTATCGCACCCAGGAGGGCCGCGACATCGTCAACAAGATGGTGCGGCTGGCGGATCTCACCCGCAACGCGTTCGCCAACGGCGACCTGTCGACGGTGATGAGCCCGCGCACGGTGATCACCTGGGCCGAGAACGCCGACATCTTCAACGACATCGGCTTCGCGTTCCGTGTCACCTTCCTCAACAAGTGTGACGAGCTGGAGCGGCCGCTGGTCGCCGAGTTCTACCAGCGCTGCTTCAACGTCGAGTTGCCGGAATCCTCGGTCAACGTGGCGCTCAGCTAGTCCATGCCGAAAATCTCCGTCGAGCGCACAGTCACACAGACGAAGAAAGCGGTGCTCGGCGGATTGCTCCGCTACAACAACGAGAAGATGGGGAAGCAGAAGTACAAGCGCTTCGCCATCTCGCTGCGGCAAGGCGACGAGATCGTCGGCGGCATCGTCGGCGAGGTCTGGACCGCGGTGTTGTTCATCCAGCTGTTCTGGATGGAGCAGAAGTTTCGCAACAAGGGCTTTGGCGCGAAGCTGATCAAGGCGATCGAAGACGAGGCGCGGCGCTTCGGAGCCACGCAATCCTATCTGGATACGATGAGCTTCCAGGCGCCGGGCTTCTACCGCGCCAATGGATATAAAGAGTTCGGTTCGATTGAGGGGTATCCCGGCGGCGTCACGCGCCACTGGTTTACGAAATCGCTATGACAGCCTCCAATATCAAATTCCGTCCCGGATCGAAGGAAGCGCCGACCGAGCCGTTCAAGCGCTCGGTGTCGGCGTGCCTGAAGGCGATCGCCAAGAAGCCGGAGCTCGAGGTCTCTTTCGCCGCCGAGCGTCCGGGGCTTGCGCCCGGCAAGGCGCGGCTGCCGGAGCCGGCGCGCAAGATGACCAAGCGCGATGCGGCGATCGTGCGCGGCCACGCCGACTCGATCGCGCTCAAGATCGCCTGTCACGATCCCAAGGTGCATCGCAAGCTGATGCCGGGCAATCCGCAGGCGCGCGGCGTGTTCGAGGCGGTCGAGCAGGCGCGCGTCGAGGCGATCGGCTCGCGGCGGATGGCCGGCGTTGCGAAGAATCTCACCGCGATGCTCGACGATCATTTCCACCGCGGCAAGTATGACGAGATCACCGATCGCGCCGATGCGCCGCTGTCGGATGCGCTGGCGATGCTGGTGCGCGAACGCCTGACCGGCATGGCGCCGCCCGCGGCTGCCAAGAAGATGGTCGATCTCTGGCGCCCGACGCTGGAGGACAAGATCGGTTCGCGGCTCGACCAGCTCAGCCGCTTCGCCGAGGACCAGGCGAGGTTCGGCGACCTCGTCCACGATCTGCTGTCGGCGCTCGATCTCGGCGACGACCGCAACATGGATTCCGACGACGACGATGACCAGGACGAGAACCAGGACGGCGAGAACGATCAGTCCGGCGCCGAGGGCTCGCCTGATTCCGACGCTGCGCAGGAGATGAGCGCCGATCAGGCCCAGACCACTGCGGAAGAGATGAGCGAAAGCGCGATGGAGAGCGCGCAGGCCTCCACGTCGGACACGTTCGACGACGGCGAACTCGGCGACGATGAGACGCCGGGCGAGGCGACACGGCCGAATTCCCGCGGCCAGAACGAGCCGCGCGGCCCGGAATATCATGCGTTTGCGCCGAAGTTCGACGAGGTGATCGCCGCGGAAGATCTCTGCGATCACGACGAGCTCGAGCGGTTGCGTTCCTATCTCGACAAGCAGCTCGCGCATCTGCAGGGCATCGTGGCGCGGCTCGCCAACCGCCTGCAGCGCCGCCTGATGGCGCAGCAGAACCGCGCCTGGGATTTCGATCTCGAGGAAGGCATCCTCGATCCGGCGCGGCTGTCGCGCGTCGTTACTGATCCCTATCATCCGCTGTCCTTCATGCATGAGAAGGAGGCGACCTTCCGCGACACCGTGGTGACGCTGCTGCTGGATAACTCCGGCTCGATGCGCGGCCGCCCGATCACGGTTGCCGCCACCTGCGCCGACATCCTGGCGCGTACGCTGGAGCGTTGCGGCGTCAAGGTCGAGATCCTGGGCTTCACCACCCGCGCCTGGAAGGGCGGGCAGTCGCGCGAGGCGTGGCTTGCGGCCGGCAAGCCGGCCAATCCCGGCCGCCTCAACGACCTGCGCCACATCATCTACAAGTCGGCGGATGCGCCGTGGCGCCGTGCGCGAAAAAATCTCGGCCTGATGATGCGCGAGGGCCTGCTCAAGGAGAACATCGACGGGGAGGCGCTCGACTGGGCGCACAAGCGCCTGCTGGCGCGTCCCGAGCAGCGCCGCATCCTGATGATGATCTCCGACGGCGCGCCGGTCGACGACTCCACGCTGTCGGTCAATCCCGGCAACTATCTCGAGCGGCACCTGCGCCACATCATCGAGGAGATCGAGACCCGCTCGCCGGTCGAGCTGATCGCGATCGGCATCGGTCACGACGTGACGCGCTATTATCGCCGCGCCGTCACCATCGTGGATGCCGAAGAACTCGGCGGCGCGATCACCGAAAAGCTCGCCGAGCTGTTCAGCGAGACTCACGGCTCGGCGCCCGCACCGGGCACGCGGCGCCGCCTCCACTCGTGAGACATGCGCTCACCAGTTAGCCGTCGCCATGTCCTGCAAGGGATGGCGGCAGGGCTGTCGGCCGCGGCATTGCCGAGCCTTGCCCAAGCACAGGGCGCGAGCCAGCCGGCGCTGATACCGGGACCGCCCGGCAGGCCGGGCCGCCACCGCGTCGACGAACCCGCAGCGGTCGAGGTCAACGCGCGGCCGCTGCCGTCGTTCGATATCCGCGATCGTTCGCGGGTGCGGTTCGGCGCGCTGGAGTATCGCAGCGGCCTGATCCTGAGCTCGTCATTCTCCGGCTTTGGCGGCCTGTCCGCGCTGCGGCTCGATGCCAAGGGCGAACGCTTCATCGCGGTCAGCGACCAGGGCACCTGGTTCACCGGCCGCATCGTCTATCGCGGCCGCGACATGGCCGGGCTCGACGATGTCGAGGCGGCGCCGCTGCTCGACGCCCAGGGCAAGCCGATCACCGCGACCCGCGGCTGGTACGATTCGGAATCGCTCGCGCTCGACGGATCGATTGCCTATGTCGGGCTCGAGCGGGTTAACCAGGTGCTGCGCTACGATTTCGCCAAGGGCTTCACCCGCGCGCGTGGCGAGGTGGTGCCGCTGCCCGTGGCGGCGCGCAGGCTGCCCATTAACAAGGGGCTCGAGGCGCTCGTCTTTGTGCCCAAGGTCATGCCCAAAGCCACAGCGGCGAGCCAGCCGCTGGCCGGTACGCTGATCGCGTTCTCGGAACGCGGGCTCGATGCCGGCGGCAACCTGATCGCCTTCCTGGTCGGCGGCAACACGCCGGGCCAGTTCAGCGTCCGCCGAACCGAGAATTACGACATCAGCGACGCGGTCCTGCTGCCGTCGGGCGATCTGCTGATCCTGGAGCGGAAATTCTCCTGGCTCGGCGGCGCCGGGATTCGCATCCGCCGCCTCGCTTTGTCTGATATCGCGCCCGGCGCCGTCGTCGATGGTCCGGCGATCTTCAATGCCGATCTCGGCAACGAGATCGACAACATGGAAGGCATCGACGCCCATGTCACCGCGGAGGGCGAGACCGTACTGACCATGGTTTCCGACGACAATTTCTCCCTGATCCAGCGCAATTTGCTGCTGCAATTCACGTTGGTTGAGTAAACGGCGACGCCCAAGGGACGGCGCTATCGCATTGCTGGTCTGCCCCGGCCCGTTCGGCGACGGCGATGGTTGGTGATCGCGGCGGCCGCCTCTATCTTGTGGCGGCCCTTTCCTCGATCCCGGATGTCCCTCGCATGAGCACCCTGTTTTCCCCGATCGAACTGCGCAGCCTCAAACTCTCCAACCGGATCATGGTCTCGCCGATGTGCCAGTATTCGGCCGACGACGGCTCCGCCAATGATTGGCACTTCACCCACATCAACATGCTGGCGCTGTCGGGCGCCGCGATGTTCTGCATCGAGGCCACCCATGTCGAGGATATCGGGCGGATCACGCCGGGCTGCCTCGGCCTCTACAGTGATGCCAACGAGGCCGCGCTGAAGCCGATCCTGGCCTCGGTGCGCAAGCATTCGAAGGCTGCGGTTGCGATGCAGCTCGCCCATGCCGGCCGCAAGGCTTCCAGCCAGCGTCCGTGGGAGGGCGGGCAGCTGATCCCGATCGCCGAGGGCGGCTGGCAGACGGTTGGGCCGTCGGCTGTCCCGCATAAGGAAAGCGAGGCCGCGCCGCTGGCGCTCGACGACGCCGGCCTGAAGCGCATCCGCGAGGCCTTTGTCGCGGCCGCCAAGCGCGCCGACCGGCTCGGCATCGACGCGCTCGAGCTGCACGGCGCGCACGGTTATCTGCTGCACCAGTTCCTGTCGCCGATCGCCAACAAGCGGACCGACCGCTATGGCGGCTCGCTGGAAAACCGCATGCGCTTCCCGCTGGAAGTGTTCGACGCGGTGCGCGCGGTGTTCCCGGATCACAAGCCGATCGGCATGCGGGTGTCGGCGACCGACTGGGTCGAAGGTGCCTGGGACCTCGCGCAGACCATCGAATTTGCCAAGGAGCTGAAGATGCGCGGCGTCGACTGGATGGACGTCTCCTCCGGCGGCGTGTCGCCGCTGCAGAAGATTCCGCTCGGTCCGGGCTACCAGGTGCCGGCGGCACAGGCGGTGAAGGAGGCGACCGGCATCACCACGATGGCGGTTGGCCTCATCACGGAAGCGAAGCAGGCCGAGGAGATCGTTACCTCAGGGAAGGCCGACATGATCGCGCTCGCCCGCGGCATGCTCTACGACCCGCGCTGGGGCTGGCACGCCGCCGCCGAGCTTGGCGGCGAGGTCAGCGCGCCGCAGCAATATTGGCGCTCGCAGCCCTCGACGCAGAAGGCGCTGTTCGGCAAGACCACGTTCGGGACGCGCTGAGACGCCGTCTCGCCCCGGCCTCGCCGCGAGATCAATGTATGGCCGGTCCGAACCAGCGCGCGAGCGCGGCGTCGAGGCCCGCCAGGTCCTTGCCGTCGGCCGCCCAGGCGATGCAGGCATCGGGGCGGATCAGCAGCGACGGGCCGGCGCGCCTTGGTACGCATCGTACGAACATGTCCCAGCGAGTTGCGATCGCTGACGCAGCTCCATCAGTTGCATCGACCAGCACGGCCCTACCGTCTTCCATCCGATCGAACAGCGTTGTTTCCGCACCGTCGTTGCCGAGCGCGAAATTGCCGGAGAGCCGGCCGACCGATGCGTGTTCGCTGCCGAGGTCGTAGCGGATCTTGATGCCGCTGATCATTTCGCCGAAGTAACGGGTGCCCTCGTCGCCGCTCATCAGGTCGGCGACGATGTCGCGCAGGGCGTCCGTCATGACGTCGGGCCGCATCAATGCGACCTGGGCGCGGGTGTTGGCGAGCACCTTGGCCGCGATCGGGTGCCGTTCTGCCGTGTAACTGTCGAGCAGGGCTTCGGGCATGCGATCGCAGACGACTGCCGCGAGCTTCCAGCCGAGATTGACCGCATCGAGCAGGCCGAGATTGAGGCCTTGCCCGCCGAACGGCGAATGCACATGCGCCGCGTCGCCGGCCAGCAGCACGCGGCCTCTGCGATAGCTGTCGGCCTGCCGCGCATTGTCGGTGAAGCGGGTGGCGGTCTTGACGGCGGTGACACGCACGTCGGCGCCGCTGATCCGGCGCAGGGTGGTCTCGACCTCCTCGCGCGTCACGGGCGCGCTGCGATCGGCCGGCGGTCCGTCGAACTCGGCCATGAACACCCGGCCGGGAATCGGTCCATAGGCCATCATGCCGATAGGCGTCCGCCGCCAGCCGACCGGGAGCAGACGATCCGGATGATCGAGGTCGACGATGGCCTGGTGTCCGGTCAGCGTCGGTTCGGTGCCGGGAAAATCGAAGCCCGCGCGCTTGCGCACCATGCTGCGTCCGCCGTCGCAGCCGACAAGATATGCTGAGTGCAGCTCGATATCGCCGGACGCGCCCCTTGCTCTCGTCAGCATGCCGTCTCCGGCATCCTCGAAATCGATCAGCTCGCAGCCGCGCCGGACCGCGATGCCGAGCGCGTGGGCGCGCTCGCCGAGCATTTTCTCCAGGGCTTGCTGGTTCACGCCGCGCAACCGCCGGTCGGGCTCGCGCTGACGCGTCTGGTCGATCCCGAAGATGCCGGAGAAGTGACCGCCGAATTTCTTGAACGGCAGTTCGGTCTCGCCGTCCGCGCTCTTCATGAGCCTCGACATGCCCTCCGCCATGGCGCGTTCGACAGCATCCATCGCCTCACTGAGGCCGCGGCGCTCCAGCGCCTCGCCTGCGAGCGCGCCCATTGCGCCCGCCTTGATGGTCTGGTCGGGCTCCGCCAGCCGCTCGATCACGACCACGTCGGCGCCGCCGAGGGTCAATTCGATCGCCAGCAGCAATCCGGTCGGTCCGGCGCCGACCACCACCACATCCGTCTGTTCACGCGTCAAGTCGTCACCATAAATTTATACTCAGTACAATATTTTGTATGGTACAAATTCTTCCATGTCAAATCAGAGCGGATTGCGGGAGCGGAAGAAGGAGGCGACGCGCCAAGCGATCTCGGACGTCGCGACCGAGCTGTTCGTGGCGCGCGGCTTCGACAATGTCTCGGTGGCCGAGATTGCCGAGGCCGCCGAGGTCTCCCGGATGACGGTGTTCAATTACTTCCCGCGCAAGGAAGATCTGTTCTTCGACCGTGAGGAGGAAAGCCGCGAGCTTCTGAAGGCCGCCTTTGCCGAGCGACCGGCGGGCGAAGCGCCGCTGATGACACTGCGCAAGCTGGTGCAGAGCCTGGCGGATCGGGCGCATCCGTTCGCGAAATTCACCGATGCAACGGCAAAATTCTGGCGCACCGTCGCCGAGAGCCCGGCGCTCTCGGCGCGAGCGCGCGAGATGCGTGACGAGCTGATCGATGATCTCGCAGCCGTGCTGGCCGGAGCCATCAAGCGGCCGCTCGCCGATGCCGATGCCCGGCTCGCCGCGTCGATGGTAGTCACGGCCGTGACCGTCGCCTATACGGAAGGGCTTCGCGAGCACAAGGCGCGCCGATCGGCGGCCTCGACACGCGAGGCCTTCCTGCAGATCATGGAGCGCAGCTTCTCGGGCATCGCGATCATGCTGAAGGGGACGCCTTACGCGTAATTCCCGGCCGGGCGGCATGCGACAAAGCCATTGTTCTGCCGTAGCCGGGGCAGGTACTCTCCGGAGCGCGTGCGGAAGACACGCATCGAACAAAGAGAGGAAACCCATGGAACTCGGATACTTCGCGATGCCGTCGCATCCGCCGGAGTGCGGACTGAAGGAGGGCCACGACTGGGATCTTCAGGTGCTGCGGTGGCTGGACGAGCTCGGCTACCAGGAAGCCTGGATCGGCGAGCACCACACCGCGCCCTGGGAGCCGCATCCGTCGCCGGATCTGTTGATCGCGCAGGCGCTGCTGCAGACCAAGAACATCCGCATCGGGCCCGGCGGCTTCCTGCTCCCGTATCATCATCCGGCGGAGCTCGCGAACCGCGTTGCGATGCTCGATCATCTCTCGAATGGCCGCTTGAACTTCGGCGTTGCGGCCTCAGGCCTGCCGAGCGACTGGGCGATGTTCAACGTCGACGGCATGTCCGGCCAGAACCGCGACATGACCCGCGAGGCGCTCGAGATCATCTTGAAGATGTGGACCGAGCCGGCTCCGTGGACCCACAAGGGAAAGTTCTGGACGGTGACCAAGCCGGACACGATGTTCGATTTCCTCAAGCCGCACATCAAGCCGCAGCAAGCACCGCATCCGCCGATCGGCGTCGCTGGCCTGTCGAAGAATTCCGACACGCTCAAGCTCGCAGGCGAGCGCGGCTTCATCCCGATGAGCCTGAATCTCAACCCGGCCTATGTCGGCAGTCACTGGGATTCGGTGGAAGCCGGCGCCGCCAAGACCGGCCGCAAGCCGAGCCGCAAGGACTGGCGGATGGTGCGCGAAGTCTTCGTCGCCGACACCGACGCGGAGGCGTGGAAGCTCTCGACCGGCGACATGATGGGCCGGATGATGGGCGAATATTTCCTGCCGCTGCTCGGCCACTTTGGCTTCAAGGATTATTTGAAGGCCTCGCCCGACGTGCCTGACAGCGACGTCACGGTCGAGTATTGCGCCCGCAACAACTGGATCGTCGGCTCGCCCGCGACCGTCACCGAGAAGATCGAGAAGATCTATCAGGAGGTCGGCGGCTTCGGCGTGCTGCTGGTGTTCGGCTTCGACTACAAGCACAAGCCCGAAGCCTGGCACAATTCGCTGCGGCTGCTGAAGCAGGAGGTCTTGCCGAAGCTGAAGCATCTCGACGCTTCGGTCGGCCGCGCGGCGTAGGCCAAAGGAAGAGTGCGGGGCAGCGGTAACGCTGCCCCGTAAGTCATGATGGATCGCCGGCCTCAGGCGGTGCCGAGCCAGAACCGGGTTTCGATCTGCGCCCAGCCCTTGCCGATGCGGCTGCTCAGCCAGGTATCGCTGCGCTTCAGACCCTTGTCCTTCTGGCCTTCCGGCGTGTTGCGCCAGGCCTGCCAGCGATACTGGCCGTAGATGCTGACGATGCGCGCGGCGTAGGTCAGCGCCAGCTGTGAATCGCCTCTGATGATGACGAGGTTGTCGTCGTTCTTGGTGCTGGCACGGTCGGAGAAATTGTGCGAGCCGGTCATGACGACCGGGTTCTTGCCGGCCGGATCCAGCACGATCACCTTGCTGTGCACGGCGATCATGAATTTTCCAGTGTTCTTGATCTGGTGCTGCCACCAGTCGGCGGTCTTGTCGATGCCGGCGGGCCGGATCACGTCGGCAATCTGCTTGCCCTTGAAGACCTGCTGCTGGCCGCTGCCGGCCAGCAGTTGCAGCTGATCCTTCGGACTGTCTTTGCCCTGCGCCGGGAAATTGTTGAGCACCCCGCGCACATAGAGCTTCTTGTCCTGCGCCTTCTCCAGGATCGGGCCGAGCAGGCCCTTGTTGCCGGGATTGAGCATCAGGCACACCGCGCCATGCTCGGCGTCCTCGATCAACTTGGTCGCTTCCTTGAGATCGCCGCTCTTGGTGGTCGGCGTGAACCAGACGCTGATGTTCGAGTTGCTGACCGTGAACGGCCATTCGTGATCGCCGGCCACAGCCAGCGCCTTCGGCGACTTGCTGCCGTCGGCGTAGATCGCCTTCCAATGCCCGTGATAGGCGGCCGCGATCTTGTCGTCGGTGATCTCCAGCCCATTGTTGTTCTGGGTGCAGAGCCCGGTCCGGGTCCAATTGGTGCTGCCGGTCCAAACCACTTTCGGCTGCTTCGCGCCGTCACAGAACACCGCGAACTTGTTGTGCGCGTAGCGGCTCGGCGCGATCTTGCGGCGAACGATGTCGACGCCTGCCTTCTTCAGCACGCCGGCGTTCTTCTCGGTCTCCTTTGCGGTGGCGTCGGATTTGCCGGTGCTGTTGCCGAGCACGACGTGCGCCTTGCCCTTTAGCGCGGTCAGCGCGGCGATCAATTCGGGATCGTTGAGCTCGTAGAGCGCGACATAGACGTCGACTTTGTCCTTCTTGGCCGCGGCCAGCAGGGCGAGCAAGCGCGCGCCAAGCTCGCCCTTGAGGAAGTCGCGGATCTTGTTGCCCTTGGTGGAGATCGCCTTCTCCAGCGTCTGGGAGGCTTTCGGCGTGGTGCCGATCGCGCGCGACAGCCATTGTGCCGAGATCGTGCCCCGGTTGAACCATGGCTTGAGCGGGCCCGACGGCGCAACCGAGACGTATTCGGTCCATGTCGCCGGCGCACTGTAGGCGGGCTTCACCTTGGTAGCGCCGTCCTTGAGAACCGGAACGACGCCATAGCGGACCGGTGCATCGGCCGGGGCGAGGAAATCGGTCCAGTTGGTCTTCTGCACCGGCCATTCGGTGCTCGGCCGATGATCTCCCGCCTTGTGGCCTTGCACCTGATCCTCGAACCCGACCCAAGTGTCGACGACGGTCGCGCTCTTGCCCTGCTGCTGACGATAGAGCGCAAAGCCGAGGCAGTCGGGGATCATTGCTGCGACCTCCCAAACCACGAAGATGCCGTCGGTGGTCGGAAATGCCTGAATTGTGGAAATCATGGTGATGCCTCCAAATCACTGATGAGAAGTATCCGGTCGATATGAATCTGGCGCGTCAGGGCTCAGGGAATCCGGGATGTCGCGTCGGATCGCTCCGGACGCCCGGCGGCCCATCTAGCAGGAGGAGTATGGAACAAGGTATGCAACCGAAACTATCGGCTGGATCACAGATGGATCACGCCGTGCGGACCGGTCCGCCGCGATTGCGGCTGCCTAGAGCAGCTTCACCGTGACCTTCGCCTTGCCCTTGTGATCGCCGTAGAACCATTTGTAGATCCAGGGCAGGCCGATCACGGCCTGGTTGACGTAGAGGAAGATCTCGCCGCTACGATCGGCGGTGAACCTTGCCTTGTAGACCTGCGGATCGGTGTTCGGCGCCGCAAAGGGATCGAGGAAATACTCGTCGACCCCGGTTTCGCCGACCCGCGCGATCAGCCTGAACCACGGCCGGAACAGGACGCGCCGCAGGAAGATCGTGGCGTATCCGCGCCACCGTTTCGCGCCCTCGATGGTCGAGGTCCGGTATCCGATCGGCGTTACCGCGCGCCCGGCGTCCTCCCACGGCTCCGACATCGTGATCGCGATCTCGTAACTGAACCCGGTGCGGACCTTGAGGCCGGTCGGCGCACAGATTGCGCTGGTGTCGAAATCGGCCGCATCCTGCGCAATGCCCTTGTCGACGGCGACGAGCTTGTCGGCCGTACTCCCCTTGCAGAAGGCGCCCATCGAGTCCGCGGCATTGAACAGGAAATGGCTGAGCAGCGTTGCGCTGAACCAGACCAGTAAGGCTGTCAGTGCGAACGGAACAACATGGCGCTTCCCGACATTGAGGATCCACTGATAGATCGTGCTGGTACGGAATCGGTAGATCGCCTCGTGCACGATCCCGGAGAGCGGTGTCGGGTTGACGCGGTCACGCCAGATGATCCGCATCCTGTCGCTGATCGTTGCGCTGAGCGAACTGCCGACACCCATCAGCACGAAAACGGCGATGATGCCGCCGGCGAACCATTCCGGGTTGCCGGCGTACCAATCGGTCCACCAATGAAGTGACGTGGGCAGGAACGATTCGATGAAGCGCACCAGCTCCGAAATCATCCTGAACCAGGAGCTGAACTCGTGTTCCTTGTGCTGGTTGTGGAATAGCCAGAACGCCGCCAGATGCAGCGACGCCGCCAGCGTGGCGAAGTAGGCGATCCGCCGCATCCAGACGAAATTCCACAGCTTCTCCTGCGCGGCATGACGCGCCGGCGCGCCGACGGGCGTTTCAAACGTCGTGGAGCCCAGCGGTGTGACCTGGCCGTTGCGGGAGACCACCACATAGTTCGGCGGAAGCCCGATCGGGGCATAGGCATTGGCGCCGCTGTCGATCCGCTCGAACACGCTTTCGTGGATCTTCGGCATCGGCACGCTGACGCCGGCATAGGGATCGTTGCAGAGGTCGGCGACCTTGCGAGGACCGTACCGGTAATAGGCGCCGAGGCCGGCCCGCGAATCGTAGAGGCGGCCATCCTTGTCCTCGGAGGATTTGATCGCCTTGATCGCATCGGGATCGGCAATCGGCGCGCTCTTGAACACGAGCCCGCGCTTGACGGCTTCGTCGACCAGCCAGGCCAGCGGCACGAAGGCAACGGCGTCGTCCGGATAGCCGCCGCCGACATTGGCATGCATGCCGACGAACCACACCTGGACGAGACGCTGGCCATCGATCGTTGCCGGCACGGCCGGTGCGGGCTGTCCCGGCTCTTGCTCCGTCCAGAGCACCGGATGGAACGTCGTGCGCTCGTCGTCGAGCGCCAGCGCGTGCCGTGCCCACTTGACCTTCGGGCTGAGAATCCGATTCGGCAGCTCGAGCGGCCACACCCAGTTCGAGATGCCGCGTGTCATCTCGTCGATCGGCAGGCCGTAGGCCGCGACGGTGTCCCAGATGCCGATGAACTCGATCGCTGGCACCTGCTTCCGCGCGATCTCCGCATAAGGCTTGTTGCGCTGAAGGCGGTCCAGCACCGGCACGAGGATGTGGTCGCGTAGCGCGCGGAACAGCACCTCGATGCGCCAGATCGAGTGGTAGCCCGCGGCGCGGTACGCACGATAGGCCTTCACCGCGCCGTCGTGCAGTTCGGCTTCGGTGTCGGCGACGATCAGGCCCTGATCGAGGATCAGTGCGGCGAGCGTGCGCACGGTGAATGCGCCGCGGCTGAATCCGAACAGGTAGATTTGCGAGCCGTTCTGGTGGTCGTAGTTGCGGCAGATGAACTTGTAGGCATCCAGGATATTGCGCTTGAGGCCGTAGCCGAAGGCGCCGCCGAGCAGCGCAAGCGGAACGAATTTCGAGGTGCCGACGCCGTCATCATACTTGGCGGCCTGCGCGTTGCCCTGCAAATCCAGCGACTGGAATATCCGCCAGACATTGGTGCGCCAGACGCTGGAAGCGGCATTGCCGGTGCCGTCGGACAGGATGATGATCTTTGGGCTCGGCATCGAAAAGACGCTCGCTGAAATGACTGAAGCGGACGGTGCAGTGTAGTGGTAGCGGATTCGATTGCTACCTTGGATCGATATTTAGTCATTCTGTGCCACGACAGATGTGAACTGACGCACAAAAGCGTCACGAGGTCGCGGCCATGTGAGACGAGACGCCTTTCGCGCTGCTGCGAAAAGGCCTAGCGTGATAGCGGCACAATTCATTGATGAGGCACAGCAATGCGCAGCCGCGTCAGAAAATTTGCCCATGTCCTGGAGCGCTTCGGTCTCGCCCTCGCGGGCGCTGCCAGCGGTCTGTTCGTCGCCATCCATGTCGGCTCGAGTGTGTCGGCGCTGACCTCGCAGGCGTTCCTGCTGATCATGATGCTGGGCGGTGCGATCGGCTTCTATGTGGGCATCGATACGCCGCCAAAACTGTTCCATCCGAAGGACGGCAACTCGACGCGCAAGATCGACGCGGCAGAGCTGCTGAGCGCGATCGGCACTTTCCTCGCGACCATGGTCGCGTTCTTCTCGGTCGGCGTCGTGGTGCTGCGCAGCGAGCCGGACATCGCCTGGACCGCGGCGATCATGGCGGGCTGGGTGCTCGGCGTCGCCATGCAGATCGTCGCCGGCACGATCGCCCGCACGCGGGTCTGAAGCGTCGTCAGGCCCGGCCGGCTACGCGCCGCCTGGCCTATTTGTTCGCGATCTTGGCGGGATCCTTGACGGCCTTGAAGGTCTCGTGCTCGACGCTGTAGAGCACGCCGCCGACCCTCTCGACCTTGCGAATATAGATGTCGTGGACGACGTCGCGCGTCTTCGGGTCGATGGACATCGGGCCGCGCGGGCTTTCCCAGGCCGTGCCCTTCATCGCCTCGATCAACGCGTCGCCGTCGGTCTTGCCGCCGGTCGCTTTCAGCGCCTGGTAGATCAGATGCATGCCGTCATAGGCGCTGACGCTGATGAAGTTCGGGCGGACGTTGGCGTTGGCCTTGCGGAACGCTGCGACATAGTCGCGGTTCAGGTCGGATGGATGGGCGGCGGAATAGAACCCCGCCGTGATCGTGCCGATCATGGCATCGCTCATCCCCGGCAGGTCTTCGTCGTCGGCGATGTCGCCGGGGCCGATCAGCCTGATCCCGCTCTTGTCCAGACCACGCTCGACAAACTGCTTGGCCAGGATGCCGGCCTGGCTGGCCGGGACGAAGATGAACAGCGTATCGGGATTGCCGTCCCGTGCACGCTGCAGGAACGGCGCGAAGTCGGGATTGGCCAGCGGCACTTTCAGCGCCTCGACGATCGCGCCGCCCGCCGCGGTGAAGCTCGCCGAAAATACGCCGGCGGCTTCGCGCCCGGGTGCCCAGTCGGATGCGATGATGGTGGCCCGCTTCGATCCGTTTCTGGCCGCCCAATCCGCCAGCACGCTGGCCTGCTGTGCGTGCGTCCAGCTGGTGCGCACGAAGTAGGGCGACCGTTCGGTCACGATCGAGGTGCCCGATACCATGACGACGGTTGCCGTCTTGCTCTCGGTGACCAGCGGTGCGAGCGCCAGCACGCTCGGCGTCAGCCCGCCGCCGAGGATCGCGGCCTTGTCGTTGACGATCAGCTCCTGCGCGATGCGCTTGGCATTGTCGGGCACGCTGGCGTCGTCCCGGACGATCAATTCGATCTTGCGACCGGCGACCATATCGCCGCGCTGCGCCATGTAGAGCCGCGCCCCCGCGACCGCCTGCTTGCCGACCGGTCCCAGAACGCCGGTCAACGGCATCACCAGCCCGACCTTCACGGTGTCCTGCGCTTGGGCTGGTCCCGGTTGCACCGCCGAAAGCGCCAGAACGGCGCCGACCAACACGGCAAATGGCGTTCGCGACATGGCCAGCCTCCTGCGGGTCCGGAAATGATGCCGGGCAGGCTCGCGACTATCGGCTTCGCCGCAGGGAAGTCCTGATCAAGAAGTGACAGAACGACGAATTTCCTGCTAAATTTCTCCGATTGATGCCGTCTGTGGGCATGGAGTAACCTCTATGGACCCGGCGACTGATTCCGTTTTGATATTTGATTGCTTTGTGCTCGATCTCGCCCGCGGCGTCGCGCGCGTGGATGGCGTCGAGCTCGATCTCAGGCCGAAATCATTCGCGGTTCTCCGCCATCTCGCCGGCAATGCCGGACGGTTGGTATCCAAGCAGGATTTGCACGAGGCGGTCTGGGGCAACGTCGCCGTTTCGGATGACTCGCTGGTCCAATGCATTCGCGAGTTGCGCCTGAAACTGCGGGATGACGACCACCGCATCATCAAGACGGTGTCTCGCCGGGGCTACCGGCTCGACGCCGAGCCCGCTCCGCTATCGCGCGACCATGGACCGCAGCATGTCCTGCGCGAGCCGTCGACTGCCCGGGGCGTTGCAGCACGTTTGGCCATGCTTCCCCGATGGTTGCTGGTCGCCGGCCTGTCGGTGATCGCCTTCGCGACGCTCGCATCGGCGCCGCCGATTGCCAACGGGATGTGGCATCCGCTGGCACAATTGGCGAACTGGCTTGCGCCGCAGGATCACGGCATCGTGCCGGATCAGGATGTTGAGCGGATCACCGCGCTGGCGGCCGAGAAGCAATTGCCGCTTCCCGCTTATCGCGTTCACGCGCCGGCCAGTGACGTGCCGGACAATATTCGCCGCTTTCTCGGCGTGTGGGTAAGCGGTGAGGGATGGATCAACTCGCACCGCCAATTCATGATGATCGTCACCAATGTCAATCGGGACGGTGTTGCGACCGGCTACCTCGTGAACGGGCCGGCGATGCCGCACAGCCGAGTGCCCGGGCCCGGCTTTTCCGGAGGCTTCACCGGATATGTCCTCGACGACGTCTTGCGATATGACGGCAATACGGGACTGCATTCTGCATCCATCACCGCGGACGGACGGATCGAGTTCAAGCTCGTCTTCCGCGAGGGAGGCACCAGTGTTGTGTTCCTCGAACCGCTCTGGACGCTCGCCAACCCAGGTCGTGTCGCACGCAATCAAACCTGATTGCCGCGTGTGACGCCCAATCCCGCAAGATGCGTGTCGACGAATTGTGCGAGCCGCTCGCGCAACATCTCCGGCGGCACCGCGACCATGCGCTCCTCGAGGCCGAGCGAGATGATGCCGTGGACTGCGGAGAACATCATCCGCGACAGCAGCGCAACGTCGTCGGGATCGCGATCGGGCAACAGCCGCACCAGCGGCGCATGCATCAGCGCGAAGGCATCCATCACCATCGCCAGGATATCTTCCGGAAACGGCCGGTCATCCTCCATCCGGTGCTCGAACAGCGAGCGCAGCAGATTGGCGTGCTCGGTGGCGAAACCGAGATAGGCGTCCGCAAGCCCGTGCAGCTGGCGCAGGGGATCGTCGGCCGGGACGGCCTTGAGCCGGGCGGTCAGGGCCTGAACGGTCTCCCGGTTCACGGTCAGGATCAGGCCGTCGAAGTCGCCGAACTCGTTATAGACGCTGCCGATGGAACAGCCGGCGGCCTCGGCGACATCACGAACCTTCAATGATCTCAATCCTTTAGTCGCGATATACCGGCGCGCGATCTCGATCAGGAGAACCCGCCGCTGAAGTTTTTTCCGGTCTCGTCGCGATTCTTCTTGAACAATGTTCATTTTAAAGCTACTAATTTGAGCGTTGCTCAAGTTGGCGCAGGAGGCCACTCACATGCAGACCCTAGCACTTCAATTGACCACCACCCTTGTCGATGACGCGATCGAACTCGTGACGGGCTTTGGCCGCGCCATCTTCGCACTGGCGACCGCCCCGATCGAGCGGATCGCCCGCGCCTGCGACGTCGCAGGTGTCCTGGAGCAGCGGCGCGCCGATCGGCGCGCGCCGCGCCCGGTGGCCCAGCGCGGCAGCCGCTGCAAGTCGCGTAGCTGCCGCTGGTCGCCATTCCGCGGGTTGAGTGAACTGACCTGAAGCGGCCGCGCCGCAATTGTCACCGAAACCTCAACGAAGCACTCACCATGTCCCCCGCGAGCCCGTTTCGATGTCGATCGACCACAACCCTGGATAAGGTCTCGTACATTTCTGCCGGGCATTGTCGCGGCGCCCGGCGCGGCCGATCCGCGCTGGTTCGAACCGATACGTTGCGGAAAAGACTAAAGGCTGCGGCATCTCCGTCATTTTCACCACGCTCCCCATTCTCTGCCACGCGAATTCGCAGACCTGCCAGCGCCATGCGCGCTAACCCAAGGAACCGGTCATGATCAAGGAATTGATGACGTCCCGCCGCTTCGCGCCGCTGTTCTGGTCGCAGTTCTGCTCGGCGCTGAACGACAACGTGCTGAAGAACGCGCTGGTCATCATGCTGTTGTACGGCGTCGCCAACGAGCAGGGGCCTGCGCTGGTCCAGCTCGCGGGTGCGATCTTCATCGCGCCGTTCTTCGTGCTGTCGGCACTCGGCGGCGAGCTCGCCGACCGCTACATCAAGTCCGTCGTCGCGCGCCGGCTGAAGTTCTTCGAGATTTTCGCCGCAGCGTTTGCGGCGGCCGGCTTCTTCACCCATTCGATCCCGCTGCTGTTCATCGCGCTGGCGCTGTTCGGCATCGTCGCCGCGCTGTTCGGCCCGGTGAAATATGCTGTGCTGCCCGACCAGCTGTCGGTGTCCGAACTCGCGACCGGCAACGCGCTGGTAGAGGGCGCAACCTTCATGGCGATCCTGATCGGCACCATCGCGGGCGGCATGTTCGTCGCCGGCGCCAGCCACATGGGCTGGATCTGTGCCGCCGTGGTCGGCCTGTCGGTGCTGTCCTGGGGATTTGCGTCGCGCATCCCGGTGACGCAGCCCTCCGCGCCCGATCTGCCGATCACCAAGAATCCCTGGACCTCGACGGTGCGCCTCTTGAAGTCGCTCTACGCCGAGCAGCGGCTGTGGGACGGCATGGTGATCGTGTCCTGGTTCTGGATGGTCGGCGCGATCGTATTGTCGCTGCTGCCCGCGCTGATCAAGGAAGGCGTCGGCGGCACCGAGGGCGTGGTCACGCTGTGCCTCGCCGTGTTCGCGATCGGCATTGCCGCCGGTTCGCTCTTCGCCGCCCAGTTGAGCCACGTCCGCCCGAATCTCGCGCTGGTGCCGATCGGCGCCATCGTGATGGGCGTGATCGGCCTCGACCTCGCCTGGGCGATCGCCACCACCTCGCTCGGCAAGGACGTCACCGCGGCAGCGTTCGCGGCTTCGTTCGGTGGCTTCCGCATGCTGGCCGATTTCTTCCTGTTCGCATTCGGCGGCGGCCTGTTCGTGGTGCCGTCGTTTGCCGCCGTGCAGGCCTGGACCGCACCGTCCGAGCGCGCGCGCATCATCGCCGCCGGCAATATCCTGCAGGCAGGCTTCATGGTCGCCGGCGCGGTGTTTGTCGGTGCGCTGCAAGCTGCCGGTCTGCCGATCGCCTGGATCTTCTTCGGCCTTGCGATCGCGAGCTTCGGCACCGTCTGGTTCGTGCTGACCAAATGGGGCAAGGAAGGCGTGCGCGATTTCGGCGCGCTGCTGTTCCGGGCGCTGTTCCGGCTCGAGGTGCGCGGCATGGAGAATTTGCCGCCCGCAGGCACGCGGATGCTGATCGCGCCCAACCATGTCAGCCTGGTCGACGGCCCGCTGCTGCACGCCATGCTGCCGATCGATGCGAGCTTCGCGGTCGATACCGGCATCGCCAAGGCGTGGTGGGCCAAGCCGTTCCTGAAGATGATCAAGCACTACACGATGGACCCGTCCAAGCCGCTGGCTGCCCGCGACCTGATCAAGCTGGTTGCCGCCGGCGAGCCGGTCGTGATCTTCCCGGAAGGCCGTATCACGGTCTCCGGTTCGCTGATGAAGGTCTATGACGGCACCGCGATGATCGCCGACAAGGCCGACGCGGTCGTCGTCCCGGTCCGCATCGAGGGCGCGCAGCGCTCGCATCTCAGTTATCTCAAGAATGGCGAGATCAAGCGGTCCTGGTTCCCCAAGGTGACGATCTCGATCCTGCCGCCGGTGAAGCTGCCGATCGACCAGTTGCTCAGGGGCAAGGCGCGTCGCAATGCCGCCGGCGCCGCGCTCCAGGACGTCATGATCGACGCCATGGTGCAGAACGCGATGCTCGACCAGACGCTGTTCGAGGGCCTCGGCCATGCCTATCGCGACCGCGACACCGGCAAGCCGATCATCGAGGACGCGCTCGGCACCACGCTGACCTATCGCAAGCTGATCCTCGGCGCGCAGGTGCTGAGCCGCAAGCTCGAGCAGGGCACCGCCGTCGGCGAGAATGTCGGCGTGCTGCTGCCGAACTCGGCGGGCGTCGCTGTCGTGTTCATGGCACTGCAGACCATCGGCCGCGTGCCGGCGATGCTCAACTTCTCGGCAGGTCCAGTCAACGTGCTGGCCGCGATGAAGGCGGCGCAGGTCAAGACCGTGCTGACCTCGCAGGCCTTCATCGAGAAGGGCAAGCTCGACAAGCTGATCACGGCGATGGCGGGCCAGACGCGCGTCATCTATCTCGAGGACGTCAGGGCCGGCATCGGCCTCGGCGACAAGATCGCAGGCTTCCGCGCCGGCATCGCGCCGCGCGTCGCCCGCGAGGCCAACGATCCCGCGGTCATCCTGTTCACCTCGGGGTCGGAAGGCACCCCGAAGGGTGTCGTGCTGTCCCACCGCAACATCCTCGCCAACGCGGCGCAGGCGCTGGCGCGGGTCGATGCCAATGCCAACGACAAGGTGTTCAACGTCCTGCCGGTGTTCCATTCGTTCGGTTTGACCGGCGGCATGATGATGCCGCTGCTCGGCGGCATCCCGATCTTCATGTATCCGTCGCCGCTGCACTACCGAATCGTGCCCGAGCTGATCTACCAGACCGGTGCCACCATCCTGTTCGGCACCGACACCTTCCTCACCGGTTACGCCCGCTCGGCGCATGCCTATGATTTCCGCACGCTGCGGCTCGTCATCGCCGGCGCGGAGGCGGTGAAGGAGCGCACCCGACAGATCTACATGGAACGCTACGGCATCCGCATCCTCGAGGGCTACGGCGTCACCGAGACCGCGCCGGTTCTGGCGATGAACACGCCGATGGCGAACCGCCAGGGGACCGTCGGCCGCATCTCGCCGCTGATGCAATACCGCCTCGATCCGGTCCCCGGCATCGAGGAAGGCGGCCGCCTGTCGGTGAAGGGCCCGAACGTGATGCTCGGCTACCTCCGCGCCGAAAATCCCGGCGTGCTTGAGCCGCTGCCCGAAGGCTGGCACGACACCGGCGATATCGTCACGGTCGACGCGCAGGGCTTCATCGCGATCAAGGGCCGCGCCAAGCGCTTCGCCAAGATCGCGGGCGAGATGGTCTCGCTGTCGGCGGTGGAGACGATGGCATCGGCGCTGTGGCCGCAGGCGATGTCGGTTGCGGTCTCGATCCCCGATGCGCGCAAGGGCGAACGCATCGTGCTGCTCACCACCGAGAGGAACGCCGACCGCGCCGCGATGCAGCGCCAGGCCAAGAGCGTCGGCGCGTCCGAGCTCGCGGTGCCTGCCGACATCCGCGTCGTCGACAAGGTGCCGCTGCTCGGCACCGGCAAGACCGACTATGTCGGCGCCACGGCGCTTGCGAAGGAACTCGCCGCAGCGCCTGCGGTGCAGGCCGAGCCCGCTGCCGAGGAGGGCGGGCCGGAGCAGCTCGAGCAACACGTCGCATGATGGTTGTGCTTTTCGGGAGCATGTTGTCAGATAGTCGGCAACTGCTCCCGAGAAAGCACGATCATGCTGGACAAATTGAACCCGGCTACCGAGGACGCGCCTGAACTCATGGCCGAGCGCTGGATCGCCGCGCTGGATGCGGCGCTCGCCAGCCGCTCTGTGGATGCTCTTTCCGCGCTGTTCGCGCCCGAGAGCCACTGGCGCAACATCTTCGGCATCTCCTGGCATTTTGCGACCTTCAGCGGGCGGCAGCGCGTCGTTGCCGAGCTGCTCGCGCGTGCTGCCGCGGCGAACGCGCGTGAATTTCGTCTCGATGACCGTGCCTTGATACCGCGGCGCGCCGTAATGGCCGGATGCGAGGTGATCGAGGCGGTCTTCACCTTCGACACATCGAACGGCCCCGGCATCGGCGCTGTCCGCCTGCTGAGCGGTGCGGATGGAAATTCCGCGGCGTGGACGTTCTCCACGATGCCTGACTTCGATCGCATCTGCGACATCAGCGCCAAACACGCCATGGAGGAATCCCACGCGCGCGATTTCGCCGCACCCGACTGGCTGGAGCAGAGGCAGGCCTCGCGCGCCTATGCCGACCGCGAGCCTGATGTGCTTGTTGTCGGCGGCGGCCACGCCGGCATCGCGGCCGCCGTCGAGTGCAAGCGGATCGGGCTCGATGCCCTGATCGTCGATCGCGAACGGCGCATCGGTGACAATTGGCGGCTGCGCTATCGCGGCCTCAAGTTGCACAACAAGACGCCGGTCAATCTGTTTCGTTACCTGCCGTTTCCACTGAGCTTTCCGGACTACATTCCGAAGGACAAGATCGCGAACTGGCTGGAAAGCTATGTCGACATCATGGAGCTCGACTTCTGGACCGAGACCTCGTTCGAAGGCGCGCGCTATGACGATGAGACGCAACGCTGGACGGTGACGCTGCGACGAGCCGATGGTCCGCGCACCTTGCGTCCGAAGCACATCGTGCTCGCGACCAGCGTCAGCGGTACGCCGAACATTCCCGTCATCCCGGGCATCGAGCGGTTCGCCGGCCGTGTGCTACATTCCAGCGCGTTCGCGGCAGGACGCGAATGGGCCGGGCGGTCGGTGGTCGTGTTCGGCACCGGCACCAGCGCGCATGACATCTGCCAGGAGCTGCACGCCGCGGGCGCCAATGTCACGATGGTCCAGCGCAGCCCGACCATGGTGGTCAATGTCGAGCCTGCGCAGCTTTACGACAAGACCTATCTCGGCGAGGGACCGCCGATCGAGGGACGCGACATCCTCAATTCCGGCGTGCCGCTGCCGGTCATGAAGATCGCGCACAAGATCATCACCGACGAGGTGAAGCGGCTCGATGCGCCGTTGCTGTCGCGGCTTGAGCGCGCCGGCTTCCGGCTCGAATTCGGTGAAGACGGCACCGGCTGGCCGCTGAAATTCCGCTCCCGCGGCGGCGGCTACTACTTCAACGTCGGCTGTTCCGAATTGATCGCCGACGGCAAGATCCGCCTGATTCAGGCAGCCGACATCGCAGGCTTCACCGCCGATGGCCTCGCGCTGAACGACGGCACGTTGCTCGCCGCCGAGCTGTTCGTGCTCGCCACCGGCTACAAGGGCCCCGGCCATCTAGTCGGAAAGCTGTTCGGCGAGGACGTCGCAGCGCGCGTCGGCCGCGTCTGGGGCTTTGACGACGCGACGCAGGAGCTGCGCAACATGTGGACGCGCACGCCCCAGCCCGGCCTCTGGTTCACCGGCGGCGCCTTCTCGCAGGCCCGCATCTACAGCCGCTTCATCGCGCTGCAAATATCAGCGATCGAGGCCGGTGGCCTTTCCAAGCATCTGACCTGAACTTGAACTAAAGGATTCCCATGCCACTTCCGCTCGATCCCGACATTGAGAAGATCATCCCGCTGCTGCCGCTGCGCGATCCCACAACCATGACGCCGCAGAGCTGCCGCGATTCGTTGCGGGCGCTGGCCGAGGCGCGCAAGGCGGTGCCGCCGCCACCGGTCGACGTGGCGCGTGATATCGAGGTCGCGGGCGCGGCGGGAAAGCTCGGCGCGCGGCTCTATCGCAACGGCAGCGGCACGGCGCCGACCGTGATCTTCTTCCACGGCGGCGGCTGGGTCGCCGGCGATCTCGAGACCCATGATCGCCAGGCGCGCAACCTCGTGATCGAGACCGGCGCGGTCGTGATCTCGGTCGACTACCGCCGCCCGCCGGAGACGCGCTTCCCCGGCGCGTTCGAGGATGCCTTCGCCGCGATCCGCGACGTGATCGCGCGGCTCAGTGAATTCGGCGGCGATCTCTCCCGCGTCGGTGTCGCCGGCGATTCCGCGGGCGGCAATCTCGCCGCCACCACCGCGCTCGCTTGCCGCGACGCCGGCATCAGGCTCGCCGGGCAATTGCTGGTCTATCCCGTCACCGACGTCGTCGGAAGTTTTGCCGATCCTGCCGAGAATGCGAAATTTCCGTCGCGCGCCGAGAATGCCGAGGGCTATTTCCTGACGCGGGCGACGATGCAGTGGTTCGCCGGGCACTATCTCGCCGACAAGGCTCAGGGTGCCGACTGGCGCGTCTCGCCGCTGCGCGCAAAATCTCTCGCCGGGGTCGCGCCGGCGGTCGTCACGACAGCCTGGTTCGACCCGCTGCGCGACGAGGGCCATGCCTATGCCAAGGCGTTGCAGGCGGCCGGCGTGCAGGTCGCGTATCACACCGGCGAGGGCCTGATTCACGGCTACTTCGGCCTCGGCGATGCGTCCGAGGCCGCGCGCGCCGAGGCGCAGCGGGCGCGGGCGGACTTCAAGGTGCTGTTGGAGCGGGGTGTTTAATCTCCGGTCGCACCAGCCATTGTTGGCGAAGGGAGTGTAACCACATCGTCGTCCCGGCGAAGGCCGGGACCCATTACCCCGAATGTCGGTGTTGTACGATGCTGGGGCCACAGCCTGCTCCAACAACAGGCTGCCGTGGCTATGGGTCCCGGCCCCCGTGCGCAATTGCGCACTCGGCCGGGACGACGCTGGGGTTAGTTCGCCTTCAACAACCCCCTCAATCATTCCCGATCGTGTCGCCGAACAGCTGCCAGGTCTCGCCGTTGAACTTTTGCAGCCGCATCGCCTCGACCGGGAAATAGTCGGTCGGCGAGGTCTTCACCTTGATCCCGGGCAGGAACATCGGCAACTCGATGTCGAGGTTGGCGGCTTGCTTCATTATGTTCTCATGGGTGAGGTCGTCGCCGCATTGCTTGAGCACCTGCACCGTCGCCTCCGCCACCACGTAGCCGTAGACGATCAGCTGGTCCTGCAGATTGCCGTCGGGGAAGTACTTCTTCATGAAGTCCTGCCAGGCGATCACGTCCGGATCCGTCTTCCACTGCGGATCGTTCGGATCCTTCAGCGAGTAGGACGAGATGATGTCCTTCGAGTATTCGAAGCCGGCGGGCTTCAGCACCGAGGATACCGAGGTTGAGGTCGCCGCGAGGAAGAACATGTCGGGCTTCCAGCCGATCTCGCCGATCTTCTTGATCGCCTGCGCCGCCTGCTTGGGGATCGCGTGCATGAACAGCACGTTGGCGCCGGAGGCTTTCAGCTTCACGATCTGGCTGTCGACCGTCGGGTCGGTCGATTCATAGGTCGTCTCCGCCACCACCATCTTGGCGGTGTTCTCCGGCCCAAGCCCCTTCTTGAAGCCGTTGCCGTAATCCTTGCCGGCGTCGTCGTTCTGGTAGAACAGCGCGATCTTCGCGTCCGGCTTGTTGGTCAGCACGTATTTGGCGTAGACCGCGGTCTCGGCCTGGTACGACGGCTGGAAGCCGATCGACCAAGGATAATGCTGATAGTCGCCCCACAGCGTGGCGCCGGCGCCGACGAACAGCTGCGGCACCTTCTTGTCGTTGAGATATTTGCGCACGGCAAGGCCGGTCGGCGTGCCCAGCGGATTGAGGATCGCGGCGACTTCCTCCTGCTCGACCAGCTTACGGGTCTGCTCCACCGTCTTCGGCGGCGAGTAGCCGTCGTCGAGCGTGATCAGATTGATCTTGCGCCCGTTCACGCCGCCCTGGTCGTTGATCATCTTGAAGTATGCGGCCTGCACCTTCGCGATCACGCTGTAGGCCGACGCCGCGCCCGAGAATGGCGAGGTCTGTCCGAGTTTGATCTCGGTGTCGCTGGTACCAGCGCCATATTTCTTCTCGGCGGCGTGCGCCTGTGTCGCGAGCGCAAGCGCGAGTGCTGCCGTGATGGCCTTCCAGATCATCGTGAGCCTCCCTGTGGCTTTTTTGTTTTGTTCGCGAGGGAGAGCTTACGCAGGTCGAGGGAGGCAGGCTTGCGATGAGACGCCGGGGCAGGGATGCGAAATTGCGGCGGGGGTGACTATTATTGCCGTCGTCCCGGCGAAGGCCGGGACCCATTACCCCAACTGCTTATGTGGTGCGACGCTGGGGCGACATTCGGCGGGTAACGGCAAAGACCAGTGGTAATGGGTCCCGGCTTTCGCCGGGACGACGATGATGAGAGAGCGACGCCCCTCAGCGGTAGCGCACGCTGCCGGTGGTGACCGGGTCGGTCGGCAGCACGGTGGCGCCGGCTCTACTGGCGGCGGCGGAGGTGATCATGCCGGGCTCGGCCGCGGCCTGCACATCGCGGGGCGGGGTGAATTCGAGGATGACGAGAACTGCCGTGGCCAGCACCGCCACGGCGGCGGTTGCGAGCGCAGGCACCAGTCTTCCGCGCGTTTCGGCTGCGCGAACTTGCATTGACCAATTCCTTTATTGGGGTCGTTCTTTGGACGTGATGTAAGAACGGCCAGGCTTCTTCCCAAGAGTGCGGCGCACATGCCTCACAATCAGTTGTGCCGGCCGTGATGTCCCTCACGGTGTTCGAGACGATGCGGGCTTGGCCTGCGTCGAATCGCATTCGTGTCGGACGGCTTGTTTGCACACCATGAGTTGGAAGTGATCGTGGCGTTTTGCATGCGCCTCATGCGCTCGTGATCGATCGCGTGAGGTTGTGATTAACGGCGAGGCGACACGCTGTTTTTGCCGTGATTTAGAGGCTTTCTGCGTTGTGCGAGGCGTGTGCGTTAAGGCTCTCTTCACGCGCTCTCGCCGCATCAAGCAGAGATTCGTGTGATGTGCGCGTGGTGGAAGCAATGACACCGCTGTCATTGGCAACAGCTGTCAGCGGACCTGTCGCAAGCATCGCCACGCCGTCCTTGCGAGGCGCGAAGCGACGAAGCAATCCATCTCTCCTAACTCACCGTGATGGATAATTTTACTTCGCGCGTAATCGCACAAAGAAGAATCCATTCGCTACTCGCCCGCGGGAGCGCGCGCGTCGGTCGGATCGATTCACCTATCAGACAGCGAGAGAGAGCGTGCGCGCGTCATCTCGCGGCGCGATCGGCCCGTGCCTTGCGGCAGCTTGACCCACGCTGATGGAGCAGAGGGCGCAGGGAACGCCAGGTGCCAGCACGCACCCGTGGGTCCCGAGCAATAATTGGCGTGTCGGGAAGAGGAATATTTTCCCCTGAGAGGACTAGGCAGGCTGTGTCGCGTGTAAATTGTTGGTGAGATTCGCTTTCTGGCGCTTCGCGCGGCACCCTGGAACAAGCGCTGCGGCTCCGACTTGATGCAGCGGGCTGGTTACCGGCCTGCACGGCCCTGCAATTTCCTGCCCCCAAAGCCAGGGCCGTGCACTCCGGGGCGGGCAAATCCCTTCAGTCGATTTCCTTCGCTGTGTTCACTAGTGCACCGTCCAGCCACGCTCCGCAGGCGTAGGCTCGGTCCATCACCGCGCCAATATCCGGCACTGCCGGTGACCGAGAACGCCAGTCGCGCTCCCGCCTTCGGATGGAATGGAGCAGCGTGATGCAGATCAGCCTTCCCAACCCGCGCCGATCCCCGGAGCAACGCCAAGCGGATGAATCGATCCGCCTCCGCGGCGAAGCCCGCGTCATGCCTCCCGGCGTCGCACGCGACCGCCTGATCCGCATGGCCCGTCAGGCCGAGACCGCCTCACACATCAACGCGTGGGTGATGTCGCCGGGGTTGCGCTCGCCGAAGTGAGACGGGCGTTGGCGCGATCCGTGCTGTCCTCGCGACGTGTCATGATCGGGAGAGCGTGATCCGGCAGGCGACCGGTCGTTCGATGCAGATTTAGCATGTTGCGAACTGACCGCTTGCATTTGCGCGGCGCGATAGGTGAATTCGACGGGGCTGGTCGTGATCGCGCAAGCACTCCGTCGCTCGATGCAGATTTAGGATTGCGGGACGACCGCGTGCATTTGCGCGGCGCCGCCGGCCGAGGTCGTGCGACAGCTTGATCCTCGCTCGTGATGCAGAGCGCGCAGGGAGCGCCGGCGAGGCCGGACATGCTTGGCGCCGCCCGCGCAACAACTTTCATGTTTTGCAAAGTGGACGCCAGCCGCAAGGGCGTTTCAATGCTCAAGCGCTATCGCCAAGGGGATCGGGTAAGATCACTTTGAGGTCTTGTCGGCCGATTATCACACCCAGTGCTTTTGGGTGGTTCGGACTGACGAGACTATCGATCGATTTTCATTACAGAGCGTGCATCGGTCCTTACAGCAAGGACTAGAGCTTTTCTCGCCGCTGTACCCGGTGCATGCCAAAACAAAAACGGCCAGGTCATCGACCCGGCCGTTCAAAACTCTCTCCGCGAATTCCGCGTTCGGTTGAGCTCAGCTCGCCTTCTTCACGAACACCGGCTTGCCGACCTTCTTCTCGATCGCGCGCTTGAGATCGAGTGCGCGGGGCGACAGCACCTCGGCCTTGGCCTTGATCAGGTAGGCGTCGAGGCCGCCATTGTGGTCGACGCTCTTCAGCGCGTTGGTCGAGACGCGCAGGCGCACGTTGCGGCCGAGCGCATCCGAGATGAAGGTCACGTTGGCCAGGTTCGGCAGGAAGCGCCGCTTGGTCTTGATGTTGGAGTGGCTCACCTTGTGGCCCGTCTGGGGGCCCTTGGCCGTCAGTTCGCAGCGCCGGGACATCTTACAAAATCCTTATTGCATCCCCGCTTCCGGCGGCACGTGCGATCACGCGGCCCGCGCGGGGGTTTTGAATTCGCGTCCATTTTCCAGGAACCGCGGGTGTATAGGGGGAGAATACCCAAGCGTCAAGATTATATCGCCGCATAACTGTACCGGGAAATGGCGGTTCATAAGCGCTACCAGCCACTTAACGCCGGATATGGCAACCATATAAAGGGCGTATTCGGCTGCAAGTCTTGGTTCCATAACAGATGCGCGTGTTGTCCGGCCGAATTGAAGGACCAAATGGACAACGAACAGAGCGCCGATAGCAGGACCGTCAGGTAGGTTAAGTGACGACCGCCATTGCCCTTTTGCCCCCGCTCGGCCGGCTCATCGGCCTGTGCGCCGGTGCCCTCTTGCTGTTTTGCGCCGGGCGCGCCAACGCGCAGGGGCGGCTCGACGCCCAGTATGAGGCGACGCTGGCCGGTATCCCGGTCGGCAAGGGCAGCTGGACCATCGAAATCGGCGACGACAGCTTCTCGGCCTCGGCCCAGGGCGGCACCGCGGGCCTCTTGAAGGCGTTCTCCGGCGGCAGCGGTGGGGGCGCCTCGCAGGGCCGCGTCGTCAACGGCGCGCTGGTCGCCTCCTCCTACACCGCGACCACCACCACCTCGAAGAAATCCGAGACCATCCGGATGGTGCTGGCCAATGGCGGCATCAAGGAATCCACCATCGAGCCGGAGCCGCCGGTCGATGCCGATCGCCTGCCGGTCTCGGACGCGCAGAAGAAGAACGTGTTTGATCCGATGACCGGCTCGTTCCTGCGCGCACCCGGCAATGCGGAATTGATGAGCCCGGATGTCTGCCGCACCGGCGCCGGCGTGTTCGACGGCCGCATGCGCTACGACCTCAAGCTCGATTTCAAGCGGGTCGAGATCGTGAAAGCCGAGCGCGGCTATCACGGCCCCGCGCTGGTCTGCGCGCTCTATTTCGTGCCGATCTCGGGCTACATCCCGGATCGCCCTGTCATCAAATACCTTGCCGCCCAGCGCAACATCGAGATCGCCTTCGTGCCGATCGCGGGCACCCGCCTGCTGGTGCCGTTCCGCATGACGATCCCGACCCCGCTCGGCCAGGCCATGCTGGAAGCCACCTCGTTCGTCACCACAGCCGCGCCGCCGCGCGTGGCGAAGACGCAGTAGGGCGGCAACGCACCTCGTCATTGCCGGGCTTGACCCGGCAATCCATCCGTTTCGAGAGAGGTCGTTCTTGGTTGATGGATGCCCGGGTCAAGCCCGGGCATGACGGGTTGGGACCCTGCGGAATGCAACAAGCGTCACTGGAATCCAGTTGACTCTTGCCGGCTTCTGATTCGACTCGTCCGCCTCTGGAATTTAAGGAATTCAGTCCGCATATCCTGTGCTTGTGGAGCCCTCTCAAACTTGATCTAGTGCCGCCGCCGTCAGCCTGCCCGAGATGTTGCGGTGAACGTTTCAGGTCTGGAATGGAGTCACCGATTCGGCCGCGATTCGTTCTAGACTCGTTCCGAAGCTTAAGGGCGGCGCAGAAAGCGTCGCATTGTGAGACAGATTCGCCTCAGATGATGCCCATGATCGATCAGTTTCCGGATTTCCGCGTCATTGCGAGGAGCGCAGCGACGAAGCAATCCATCGCGCCGATGCGCACGCGAAATGGATTGCTTCGCTTCGCTCGCAATGACGGCTGACAGCCGCCGGACAATAAAAGAAACACCTGCAAAATATGGCTTTCTCAACTTCGTTCGGAAATGACCGCGTGCCCGGCGCAGGCGTCACTGCGGTGCTGGGGCCGACCAACACCGGCAAGACGCATCTCGCGATCGAGCGCATGCTGGCGCATTCGTCAGGCCTGATCGGGCTGCCGCTGCGGCTGCTCGCGCGCGAGGTCTACAACAAGGTTGCGGCCCGCGCCGGCGTCGACAATGTCGCGCTGATCACCGGCGAGGAGAAGATCAAGCCGAAGGCGCCGCGCTTCTGGGTCTCGACTGTCGAGGCAATGCCGCGCGATCTCGATGTGTCCTTTCTCGCCGTCGACGAGATCCAGATCGCTGCCGATCTCGAACGCGGCCACGTCTTCACCGATCGCATGCTCAACCGCCGCGGCCGCGACGAGACGCTGCTGCTCGGCGCAGCCACAATGCGCCCGATCATCGAGCGGCTCTTGCCCGGCGCCTCGATCGTCACGCGGCCACGGCTGTCGCAGCTCGAATTCGCCGGCGACCGCAAGATCACGCGGCAGCCGCGACGCACAGCGATCGTCGCGTTCTCCGCGGATGAGGTCTACGCGATCGCCGAACTGATCCGCCGCCAGCACGGCGGCGCGGCCGTGGTGCTGGGCTCGCTCTCGCCCCGCACGCGCAATGCGCAGGTCGAGATGTTCCAGAACGGCGACGTCGATTATCTCGTCGCCACCGACGCGGTCGGCATGGGGCTCAATCTCGACGTCGATCACGTCGCCTTCGCCTCCGACCGCAAATATGACGGCTATCAGTTCCGCCGGCTGACGCCGGCCGAATTCGCGCAGATCGCCGGCCGCGCCGGGCGTGCCACGCGCAACGGCACCTTCGGCACGACGGGCCGCTGCGCGCCGTTCGAGCCGGAGCTGGTCAATGCGCTGCAGAACCACACCTTCGACAGCGTCAAGATGCTGCAATGGCGCAACGCCAAGTTGGACTTCTCCTCGCTCGGCGCCTTGCAGGTGTCGCTGGCGCTGTCGCCCAATCATGAGGCACTGACGCGGGCCCCGGTGGCCGAGGACCTGCGGGTGCTCGAACATGTCGCACGCGACGCCGAGGTGCGCGAATGGGCGCATGGGGCTAAAGCGGTGGAGCGGCTGTGGGAGGCCTGCCAGGTTCCGGACTACCGAAAGCTGGCGCCGGCCGCCCATGCCGAACTCGTGACCACGCTGTATGGCTTCCTGATGCAAAAGGGTCGTATCCCTGACGCATGGTTTGCCGCCCAGGTCGACCAGGCCAACCGGACCGACGGCGATATCGACACGCTATCGGGCCGGATCGCGCAAATCCGGACCTGGACCTTCGTTGCCAACCGGCCCGACTGGCTCTACGACCCGGACCACTGGCAGGGGATCACGCGCGATCTCGAAAATAAATTATCCGATGCGCTGCATGAACGGCTCACGGAGCGTTTCGTTGACAGGCGGACCAGTGTATTGATGCGCCGCCTGCGGGAGAACTCAGTTTTGAATACGGAAATTGGCAAGACCGGTGAAGTGATCGTGGAAGGCCACGTGATCGGCCGGCTCGATGGTTTCACCTTCGCACCTGATGCGGCCGAGGCCGGCAGCGACGCCAAGGCGCTGCAAGCCGCAGCCCAGCAGGTGCTGGCGCGCGAGATCGATACGCGTGCCGAGAAACTGGGCGCCGCCCCCGACGAGCAGTTCGTGCTGACCTCCGACGGCACCATCCGCTGGACCGGCGATGCGGTCGCCAAGCTGGTGGCCGCCGACGACGCGCTGCATCCGCGGCTGCGCATCATTTCCGACGAGCGGCTGACCGGCGCCTCGCGCGAAGCCGTGCAGACCAGGCTCGATCTCTGGCTCAAGACGCATATCGAGAAGCTGCTCGGGCCGCTGTTCGAACTGTCCAAGGCCGAGGACATCCAGGGCATCGCCCGCGGCATCGCCTTCCAACTTGTCGAGGCGCTCGGCGTGCTCGAGCGCAGCAAGATCGCGGCCGAGATGAAGGATCTCGACCAGCCCTCGCGCGCCGCGCTGCGCAAATACGGCGTGCGCTTCGGCGCCTACCACATCTATTTCCCACAGCTCCTGAAGCCCGCGGCACGCTCGCTGGCGTCGCTCCTATGGGCCGAGAAGCAGAGCAATGTCGACATGGGCGCGCTGTCGAATGTGCAGCATCTCGCCTCCAGCGGCCGCACCTCGTTCCCGGTCGACAAGGCCCTGCCGCGCGACGGCTATCGCGTGCTCGGCTATCGCCAGTGCGGCGAGCGCGCGGTGCGCGTCGATATTCTCGAGCGGCTCGCCGATCTGATCCGTCCGGCGCTGGCCTGGCGCGAGACCTCGCCGGGCGAGAAGCCCGCCGGTGCGTTCGATGGCCGCGGCTTTGTCGTCACCCAGGCGATGACCTCGCTGACCGGCTCCGCTGGCGAGGACTTTGCCTCGATCCTGCGCGCGCTGGGCTACCGCATGGACCGCCGTCCGCCGCTGCCGCCGAAGGCTGTCGAGGTTGCGCCGGCTGAGAGTGCCGAGACCATCGCCGCCGAGACGCCGCCGGTCGAGACGACGTCCGACGCCGCCGCAGACGCGCCGGTCGATGCCGCAGCCGAAATTACGGCCGATGCGCCGGAGGCCGCCGCTGCGCCCGAGGCCGAAGCCGCCGTCGAGCAGCCGGTATCTGGCGATCCCGCGCCGTCGGCTGCGCTGCTGCCCGACGTCGGCTTTGCCGAGGTGGTCGCCAGCGAGGCGACGCCGGTTGTCATCGAGGCGCAGCCCGAGCCCGTGGCAGAGGTTGCCGCGGAGCCTGCCGCTGCTGCCGAAGAACCCGCGCCTGAAGCGCCCGCTGCCGAAGTTGCAGCCGAGCCCGCGCCTGCCGTCGAGGCCGCTGCGGAGACGCCGCCTGAGGCTGCTGAGACACCGTCAGAGCCCGCCGCGGAAGCGCCTGCGCCCGCGGAGGCCGCGCCTGCTGCCGCGGAGACGCAGGCCGAGCCGCAAATGGTCGAAGTCTGGCGTCCCGGCGGCCGCTCCGACGAGCGCCGTCCGCATCATCGCGGCCACGATCGCAATCGCGGCCGTCATCAGAACAAGCCCGCCGAGGGCGCACAGGCCACGGAAGGCGGCGGCGACGGCGAGAAGCGCGAGCATCATCGCCGGCCGCGCCGCCACCAGGATTTCCGCGTGCCGCGTCCAGCCGCGCCCGCTGACGGCGCTGCGCCGGTCGCTGCCGCGCCGGCCGATGGCGCGCCGCGCGAGGACAAGAGCCAGCGCCGCGAGCGTTTTGAGGGCAAGGGTCGCGATCGCGACAATGAGCGTCGCCGCGACAACAAGTTCGGTGGTGGTGGTGATCGCAAGGGCGGTGATCGTGACCGCGGCGGCCGTGATTTCGGCAAGGGCGGCCGCGACAAGCGCGAGGGCGGCCCGTCGCATCGGCCCTACGCGTCGAGCGCGCCGCGCGAGCGCGACCGTCCGATCGATCCGAACTCGCCATTCGCCAAGCTCGCTGCCCTGAAAGAGCAGCTCGCCGGCCGGAAGGAATAATCCAACCCCTTGGTCTGACGCTTGGACAGACAGCGGCTCGACAAATGGCTGTGGCACGCGCGGGTGGTGAAGGCCCGCACCAGCGCGGCTGAACTCGTTGCATCAGGTCATGTCCGCATCAACGGCACGCGCGAGAAATCGCCGGGCCATGCGGTGAAGGCGGGCGACGTCGTCACCATAGCGCTCGACAACAGCGTCCGCGTGCTGAAGGTGACGGGCTTTGCCGAGCGGCGCGGCGATGCCAGTGCGGCACGCGTGCTGTATGAGGATTTGCAGGCCGGCAATTTGCAGGCCGGCAAGGAGTAGTTATCTAGCGCTTGCTATCTCAATTGAGCATGATCCGGAAAAGTGGGGTCCGGTTTTCCGATCAGGATCATGCTCCCGATAAAATTGGTGGCAGGGGCGTGAGAATACTGGCGTTTTTCGGAGGCGGCTTCCCTTGCGGCCCCGGTATTCCTGCGCTACGCAACCCCAGAAAAATCGATCGTTCCGGAGTTTTGGATGACCTACGTCGTCACTGAAGCCTGCATCAAGTGCAAATATACCGACTGCGTCGAGGTCTGCCCCGTCGATTGCTTCTACGAGGGCGAGAACATGCTGGTCATCCATCCTGACGAATGCATCGATTGCGGCGTGTGCGAGCCGGAATGCCCGGCTGACGCCATCAAGCCGGACACCGAGCCGGGGCTGGAGAAGTGGCTCGAGGTGAACACCGAGTATGCCAAGAGCTGGCCGAACATCACCCAGAAGAAGGACTCGCCTGAGGACGCCAAGGAGTGGGAAGGCAAGGAAGGCAAGTTCGAGAAATATTTTTCTCCGAATCCGGGCAGCGGCGACTGATTCGCTGACGTTTCCCTACAGCCGTCGGGACTACCCCGATAAGGGCGGGCCTGGACTGCGGCGGCCCACCGTTCGGCCGCCGATTTAACCCTAATGACGGACATATGACCTGAGGATGCCCTGTTATGCCCGGAATCGGGCGTAAACCATTGATTTTTGCGGAAAATGTGCTATATCTGCACCATTACAGGCCAAGAACCCCTTGCCATGCGTACCTTGTGGCTTCGAGGTTCCCGCAAACATCGAACAGGGGCGTGGCAGTTTCCGCGCGCAGGCTGTGTCACAGAAAACGCGTAAAAAGAGTGCTTCAAAGACGACGAAGAAAGCCGCTGTCGTTGCTCGCAGCGCAACCAAGGGCCGTGCCAAGGCGCCCGTGAAGGGGGCCAAGAAGGCGGCGGCTGCAAAGTCCTCAAAGAACAAAAGAAGCGTGATGCCAGAAAAGACTGCCAAGACTGCCGCGAAAGCGGCAGCTGCGAAGCCCGCTGCTGCGAAGGTCGCCCCCAAGACTGCTGCTGCTGCGCCGAAGCCGGCCGCTCCGAAGGCTGCCGTCCCCGCCGCTGCTCCGAAGGTTGCTGCCAAGCCGGCCGCCGCGCCGCGCGTCGAGGAGCCGAAGAAGGTCGTGACCCAGCGCCAGGGCTTCAAGGCCAACGAATTCGTCGTCTATCCCGCTCACGGCGTCGGCCAGATCCTGGCGATCGAGGAGCAGGAGATCGCGGGCGCCAAGCTCGAGCTGTTCGTGATCAATTTCATGAAGGACAAGATGACGCTGCGCGTCCCGACGGCGAAGGTCGCCAATGTCGGCATGCGCAAGCTGTCGGAGCCGGCGCTGGTCAAGAAGGCGCTGGAGACGCTGAAGGGCCGCGCCCGCGTCAAGCGCACCATGTGGTCGCGCCGCGCCCAGGAATACGAAGCGAAGATCAATTCGGGCGACATCGTAGCGATCGCCGAGGTGGTCCGCGACCTCTATCGTTCGGAATCGCAGCCCGAGCAGTCCTACTCCGAACGCCAGCTCTATGAAGCGGCGCTCGACCGTCTGTCGCGCGAAATCGCCGTCGTCCAGCACTCGACCGAGACCGAGGCGATCAAGGAGATCGAAGGCCAGCTCGCCAAGAGCCCGCGCCGCGGCGCCAAGGCGGAAGCCGAGGGTGAAGGCGAGGGCGATGCCGACGGTGAGGATGCCGATACCGATGGCGACGATACCGCCGTCGAAGACGAAGCCGCCTAAGCAGCGTTGCAGGATTTCGAAAAGCCCGGTCGAGAGACCGGGCTTTTTTGTCGCCGCATTTTTGTCGGCGTCTGTGCTGGCCGCGCCGATTGGCGCCTTGCGAGGAATTTCGATGAGCGCCTATGTGATCGAACTCGTGACGTTGATGACGATCTTTTCCCTTGTGATCGTCTCGCCTGGCGCCGATCTCGCCATGGTCCTGCGTCAGTCGATGGTTCACGGCCGCAGAGCGGCCATCGTCACATCATTCGGCCTGGGCGTTTCTCTGCTGTTTCACATCAGCTATACGATCCTTGGTCTTGGGGCGATCATCTCGAAATCGGTCGCGCTGTTCAACATCGTCAAATGGTGCGGTGCTGCCTATCTCGTCTACATCGGGATCAAGGCGTTGCGTGCCGGCGCGCTCACGGTGGAGAAGACCCCGCCGCAGGACCGCACGCTTGCCCTCTCGCAAAAGCCCGTCGCCGAACAGGGGTTGATCAAGGCCTTTGTCCTTGGCTTCGCCACCAACGCCCTCAATCCCAAGCCGGTGTTCTTTTTCCTTTCAATCTTCGCGACCGTCGTCAGCGTCCACACGCCGGCCATGGTCCGGTTTGGCTACGGCCTCGTGATGGCGAGTTGCCTGATCCTCTGGTTTGTCGGCGTCAGCTACTTCATGACGACGCCCCGGATGCGGGCGGCGTTTTCCCGCGTCAGCAAATGGATCGACCGCGTCAGCGGCGTCGTCTTCATTGGCTTGGGGCTGAAGCTCGTCACCGAAAAAGCGGGCTAGCGCGCGGCCAGTTCGGGCCCGGCATGCACAAATCGCCCCTTGGCTGATCACCGCGACTCATGACCTGCTGCGCCGCGCTGGCGGCGAGATCGCGGAGCCGGCGAGGGGCGCGGCATGCTTGCAGGACGGTCGCTGGGGCGCGGTTACGACTGGCTGTGGACCGCGTTTGCGGTCTCGACCTTCGGGACCTGGGTCGCCTTCGACGCGTTCCCGCTGCTCGCCATCCTCGTGCTGCATGCAAGGCCGGAGGCGGTCTCGGCGCTCGCAGCGGTCGGCCTGCTGGCAGGGGCGGCGGTCGCGGTGCCGCTCGGGCCCTGGATCGAGTTCCGTCGCAAGCGACCGGTGATGATCGCGATGGACCTGCTTCGTTTCGCCGCCACGATCAGCGTTCCCTTCGCGTTCGTGCTGGGGCGGCTGACCTTCGTCCAGCTCGTTGTCGTCGCCGTCATCATGGCGGCCTCGGACATCGCGTTCCGTGCCGCGAGCGGCGCCTGCCTGAAGGCGCTGGTCAGGTCGGACGATTTGGTGATCGCGAACGGGCGGCTCGAAGCCACGACCTGGACCGCGACCGCGATCGGCCCGCCGCTCGGCGGCGCTGCGATCGGCGTGCTCGGCCCGGTGGTGACCGTGATCGCCAACGCGATCAGCTTCCTGCTCTCGGCGCTGGCGATCCGGCGGATCGGCGGGATCGAGCCCGCGCCCGCCCAACGCCAGGCGCAGGGATTTCGCGCGGCCGAACTGATCGAGGGATGGCGGGCCATCCTCGCGCATCCGGTGCTCCGCCTGCTGTTCTTCAACACCGTGCTGGTCAATGGCCTGATCATGGCGACGGCGCCGCTGCTTGCGGTCTTGATGCTCCGCGATCTCGGATTTGCGCCCTGGCAGTACGGGCTCGCCTTCGGGGCGCCCTGTATCGGTGGCCTGATCGGCGCGCGGCTCGCACCTTCGCTGGCCGCGCGCTTCGGCCAGCACAATGTTTTGCTCGCGGCCGGCACGCTGCGTGCCTGCTGGTCGCTCGGCCTCGCCTTCATGCCGAACGGTACTGTGGGCATCGCCGTCGTCTTTGCGCTTCAGTTCGGTCTCGTCACCTGCGCCGGCATCTTCAACCCGGTGTTTGCTGCGTATCGTCTGGCCCAGATCGAGATGGAGCGGACCGCACGCGTGCTCTCGGCCTGGACGATCACCAGCAGCGCAACCATCGCGGTGCTGACCGCGCTCTGGGGCGTGCTGGCGGGCCTCGCCGGTGTCCGGACAGCGATCGCGCTGAGCGGGCTGGTTCTGCTGGCGACGCCGCTGCTGCTGCCGCGGCGCGCCCTCAGTACGAGCGCTGCTTGATGCCCCAGCGGCCGTTCTCCGACGTCACGATCCACAGATTGCGGTGACGGCTGGCAATCGATCCGTCGGCGCGGTCGCGACTGTATTCGACCACCAGATGCACCTTGCGCGGACTGACCAGCACCGGCTCCTTGCGCTGATAGGTGCTCTTCGCCCACCCCGTGGTGCGCGCCAGATCGTCGAAGAACGACGCCGGCAATTGGCCCGGCCGTTCCCAGATCACGAGCTGCTCGCCGGACAGGATCACGTGCGGGAAGTGCAGAAGTGCGTCCATGCCGGCGAGGTCGCGGGCGTTGAACCTATCGGTGAAATCGTCGATGCAGCGGATCGCCGCCGCGATCATGGTGGCGTCGTCGAGGCCATCTGCGTGCGGCCGGAACAGATTGTCGGCGTTGCTCATGCTGTCGCTATACACCGGCACCGGAGTAAGCGGCAACGGCGTGTGCACGCGGCTCTCCAATCGTAGCCCGCACGAAGCGAAACCTCCTGATCGAGGTGAGGCGTGGCTCCGAGTACCGAACGGCCTGAAGGCCACGTAAGCAATCCTGACCAGAATCGTCTTCACGGATGACGACGGCAATCGGAGCGCGGCATGTTATGCTGGCCGCCCAGCCGCCATTTGATCGACATTGAAGTGACCCATCAATTTGCAGCGAGGAGAAATCCGATGACATCCAATGTTGAGGCAACCAGGAAGGGTTATGAGGCCTTTCAACGTGGTGACATTCCAGCGCTCATGAGAGATCTGATCGATGACGACTGTACGTGGATAACGCCAGGTCCCCAGGACAAATTGCCTTGGGCTGGGACCTTTAAGGGAAAGCAGCAGATTGCAAACTTCTTCGTCCAGGTCGGCGAGAATCTCGAATTCAGCGAGTTTGCACCGCGTGAGATGATTGAGCAGGGCGACACCGTCGTGGTCTTGGGTACGCTCACGGCGCGGACAAAGAAGACAGGCAAGACCGTCAAGAACGAATGGGCCCACGTTTTCAAGTACCGCGAAGGAAAGGCGGTCCGCTTTCAGGAATACATCGACACTGCGGCGGATGTCGCCGCGATGACGTGACGGAGCGGGAGGCGGCCGGCTGAATCAGCCGCGCATTCGCGTGTCTCGCCGGCGTCATCCGCCTCTTCGAGCTACTTGACCCGTTGCTTCTCGAGCTTGCGCGCCAGCGTCCGGCGGTGCATGCCGAGGCGGCGGGCGGCTTCGGAGATGTTGAAATCGGTCTCCATCAGGGTCTGGTGGATGCGCTCCCATTCCAGCGTCTTGATCGAGGTCGGCCGCGCGCCGACCTCGATCGCGGCGTTGCCGGCGGCCTTTTGGAACGCGGCCTCGATGTCGTCGGTGTTCGATGGCTTGGCCAGATAGTGGCAGGCGCCGAGCTTGATCGCCTCGACCGCGGTCGCGATGCTGGCAAACCCGGTCAGCACCACGATCAGCATGTCAGGATCATGCGCGTGCAGCGCTTCGACGCAGGCAAGGCCCGACGCGCCGCCGGCGAGCTTCAGGTCGACGACGGCATAGCCGGGTGATTGCTGCTCGAGCAGCTCGCGGACCTCGTCGAGCGAGGCTGACACCGCGACGCCGTAGCCGCGGCGTTCGAACGAGCGCTTCAGCGTGCGGGCAAATCCCGCATCGTCCTCGACGATCAGGAGCTGGCGTTCATCCGTCAAGAGGGTCTCCGATCGCAAGCGTCGAGAGCGGCAGCTCGAGCTTGACCGCGGCGCCGATATCCGGCCGGTTGCGCGCCGTCACCACGCCGCCGAGCTTGCGCACCACGTTGACGACCAGGAACAGGCCGAGGCCGCTGCCGGGACTACCCTTGGTCGATTGATACGGCTTGCCGACATGCACGAGCATCTCGCGCGAGAAGCCCGGGCCGCGATCGGTCACCGACAGCACGAGCTTGTCGGCATTGCGTTCGGCCATCAGCTCGATCCAGTCGCGCGAGACCTCGGCCGCATTGTCGAGCACGTTGAAGATCGCCTGCTTGAGCGCGACGTCGGACACGATCGCCAGATCCGTGCCGAAGGCGTTGCGGAAATACAGTGTGGCCGACGGCCGCGTGGTCCGCCATTCCTCCACCAGCGCGGTCAGGAACGCCGCGACCGTGGTCGGCGAGGAGCCTTCGCCGCGGGCTTCGCCGGCCGACAGCAGAATGCCCGTCACGATCGACTTGCAGCGCTGCACCGAGATTTCCATCTCGCCGAGGTCTTGCGACAGCTCGGGATCGGTGGCGAGCGCGGGCATCCGGCGCCAGTCGCCCAGGATGACCGAGAGCGATGCGAGCGGCGTGCCGAGCTCGTGCGCGGCGCCGGAGGCCAGCAAGCCGATCCGGACGATGTGGTCCTGCTCGGTGGCGTGCTGGCGCAGTGCCGCGAGGCGGAGGTCGCGGTCGCGCAGATTGCGGTTGATCCGCGTCATGAACACCACGAGCAGCACGGCGTCGAGCACGAGGCCGATGAATGTGCCGGCGATATAGAGATTGAAGGCCTCGGCAAAGCCCTGCGGCAGCTCCAGCGGCCGGTAGTAGCTGGTCAGCCAGGCGAAGTTCATGCAGACCAGCGCCACCAGCGACCAGGTCGAGGGCGCATCGAGCAGCACCGCGCCAAGCGTCACCTGAAGCAGATAGAGCGACGTGAAGGGATTGGTGGCGCCGCCGGCGAGATAGAGCAGGACGGTCAGCGCCGCGACGTCGAGCGCCAGCGCGACCAGCAGTTCGCGATTGTTGATGTCGGCGCGGTAGCGCAGCCACAGCAGGCTGACGAGGTTGAGCGCGACCAGCCCGAAGATCACGGCGGCCATCGGCAGCAGCGGCAGCGCGACGCCCATCCAGAACTGCACGAAGCCGATGGTGGCGATCTGGCCGATCACGGCGATCCAGCGCAGCTGGACCAGCAGGGCCATGTTCTTGCGATTGGTCGCGAGGTCGGTGGGCGCTGAGAGGTCGAATGGCATGCCGGCAGCCGCGCTCACGGCGGATGGCATCACGGCGGTGCCGGTCGCGGTGTTTTCGTCATGCAGATCCAATGTGCGCTCGAGCATCTGGGCCTGTGTCGTGAGACAGATTGCGGGCTGCGCCGATCAGGCGGCGCACGGCGGCGCGCCTTGAACTCCACCTTGGATCGGAGGCGCCGGCGCGGCCCCTGCCGCTGATGACGCGCAGGAGTGCGCCGGCCAGCATAAAGGCCAGCGCGAACCATGTCAGCGCGTAAATCAGGTGGTTGTTCGGAAACCGCACAATCGTGAGCCCGCCCACCGGAAAGCCGCCCGGATTTGGCGTCGCATCGGCGTCGACGAAGAAGGGGGCTACCTGCGACAATCCGTGCGTGGCGGCGATCGCGGCGACGTCGCGCGAATACCAGCGGCCTGCCGCGGGATCGTTGCTGCGCAGGAAGCCGCCCTTGGGCTCCGAGATCCGCAACAGCCCGGTGACGCTGACAACGCCCTGCGGCTCGCCGTCACGCCGGTTCGCGGGATCGCGCCGATCAGGCGGGACGAAGCCGCGGTTGACCAGCACCGTGGTTCCGTCAGCCAATTGCAGCGGGGTCAGCACCCAGAAACCGGGACCGTCTGCCGTGACGGCCTGCACCAGCGTCTCATCGGCGTTGAGGAAGGTGCCGCGCAGGGTGACGCCGCGATATTCGTCGCTCGCGGCCGTGACCGCCGGCCATGACGAGGGGGACGGCGGCGCCGTTGGCGCCGCATGCATGCGCTGCTCGACCCGCTCGATCAGCGCCAGCTTCCAGGTCCTGCGTTCGACCTGCCAGATACCGAGCGCGCTCAGCAGCACCACGCCCAGCATGCCGAGCGTGAGCAGCACGAGCGATGGTCTGGCAGACCGCATCGTCACGGCATCTGGCTCATGTCGTGGATCGGCATCATGTTGACGTTGAGATGATGCATGACCCACAGCGATCCGGTCAGCGCGATCACCACCATGATCACGGTGAAGATCATCGCCATCATTGTCCAGCCGTTCTCGGACCGCGTGTTCATGTGCAGGAAGTAAATCATGTGCACGACGATCTGCACCGCGGCGAGCACCAGCACGATCAGCGCGGTGACCTGCTTGTCGGCGATCGCGCCGGTCATCACCAGCCAAAACGGCACCGCGGTGAGGATCACGGAGAGGCCGAAGCCGATCAGATAGGTCTTCAGCGAGCCGTGGGCCGCGCCGCCATGGTCATCATGGCCGTGGCCGCCGGCATTGGCTTCGAGAGTGCGGGCTTCTGTTGTCATCGCAGCATTCCCAGGAGGTAGACGAACGTGAAGACGCCGATCCAGACCACGTCGAGGAAGTGCCAGAACATCGAGAGGCACATTAGGCGGCGCCGGTTGGCTTCGGTGAGGCCGAAGCGCGCGGTCTGCACCATCAGCGTCACCAGCCAGACCAGACCGAAGGTGACGTGCAGGCCGTGAGTGCCGACCAGCGTGAAGAACGACGACAGGAAAGCGCTGCGCTGCGGCGTCGCGCCCTCATGGATCATGTGGGTGAACTCGGTGAGCTCGATGCAGAGGAAGGCGAGGCCAAACAGCCCGGTGATGGCGAGCCAGAGCTGCGTCTGGCCGATCTTCGACTTCTCCATCGTCAGCATGGCGAAACCATACGTGATCGAGGAGAGCAGCAGCATCGTGGTGTTGAGCGCGACCAGCTTGAGGTCGAACAGGTCCTTCGGCGCCGGGCCGGCGGCGTAGTTGCCGCCGAGCACGCCGTAGGTCGCAAACAGCATCGCGAAGATGAGGCAGTCGCTCATCAGGTAGATCCAGAAGCCCAGCATGGTGCTGGCGCCTTCCGGATGCGCGTGCTCGTCGATGACGTGGAAGACCGGTTCGGAGCCTTGTGTGGAGACGGTAGCAACGGTCATGTCTGGGCTCCCGCGGCGAGAACGCGCGTCCGCGTGTCTTCGGTCCGCACCACCTCATCCGCCGGGATGTGGAAGTCGCGGTGATAGTTGAAGGTGTGGCCGATCGCGATCGCGAGCAGCGCAACGAAGCTGACGGCGGCAAGCCACCAGATGTACCAGATCAGGGCGAATCCCATCACCGTCGCGAAGCCGGCGAGGATGATGCCGGTGCCGGTGTTCGACGGCATGTGGATCGGCTTGAAGCCGGTGAGCGGTCGCCTGTAGCCGCGGCGCTTCATATCCCACCAGGCGTCGTTGTCGTAGACCACGGGCGTGAAGGCGAAGTTGTAATCCGGCGGCGGCGACGAGGTGGCCCATTCCAGCGTGCGGGCGTCCCAGGGATCGCCGGTGGTGTCCTTCAGCTCTTCGCGGCGCAGGATGCTGACCGCGAACTGCACCAGCATCGCGCCGATGCCGAGCAGGATCAGGAAGGCGCCGAAGGCCGCGATGACGAACCAGATCTGCAGGCTGGGATCGTCGAACACGCGGAGCCGGCGGGTCACGCCCATCAGGCCGAGCACGTAGAGCGGCATGAAGGCGAAGTAGAAACCCGAGACCCAGAACCAGAACGACAGCTTGCCCCAGAACGGATCGAGCCTGAAGCCGAACGCCTTCGGGAACCAATAGTTGATGCCGGCGAACAGGCCGAACAGCACGCCGCCGATGATCACGTTGTGGAAATGCGCGATCAGGAACAGGCTGTTATGCAGCACGAAATCGGCGGGCGGCACTGCGAGCAGCACACCGGTCATGCCGCCGATCACGAAGGTCAGCATGAACGCCACCGTCCACATCATCGGCAGCTCGAAGCGGATGCGACCGCGATACATCGTGAATAGCCAGTTGAACATCTTCGCGCCCGTCGGGATCGAGATGATCATGGTGGTGATGCCGAAGAACGAGTTGACGCTGGCGCCGGAGCCCATCGTGAAGAAGTGATGCAGCCAGACCAGGTAGGATAGGATGGTGATGACGACGGTGGCGTAGACCATCGAGGTGTAACCGAACAGCCGCTTGCCGGAGAACGTCGCGGTCACCTCCGAGAAGATGCCGAACGCCGGCAGCACCAGGATGTAGACCTCGGGGTGGCCCCAGATCCAGATCAGGTTCACGTACATCATCGGGTTGCCGCCGAAGTCGTTCGTGAAGAAGTTGGTGCCGACGTAGCGGTCGAGCGACAGCAGCGCCAGCACCGCGGTCAGCACCGGGAAGGAGGCAACGATCAGGACGTTGGTGCAGAGCGAGGTCCAGGTGAACACCGGCATCTTCATCATCGTCATGCCGGGCGCGCGTAGCTTGACGATGGTGCAGACCAGATTGATGCCCGATAGCGTGGTGCCGACGCCGGCGACCTGTAGTCCCCATATATAATAGTCGACGCCGACGTCTGGACTGTAGCCGATGTTGGACAGCGGCGGATAGGCGAGCCAGCCCGTGCGGGCGAATTCGCCGACGAACAGCGACATCATCACCAGCACGGCGCCGCCGACCGTCATCCAGAAGCTGAAATTGTTGAGGAAGGGGAAGGAGACGTCGCGGGCGCCGATCTGCAGCGGCACCACGTAGTTCATCAGGCCGGTCACCAGCGGCATCGCCACGAAGAAGATCATGATCACGCCGTGGGCGGTGAAGACCTGGTCGTAGTGATGGGCCGGGAGGTAGCCGTCGGAGCCGTTGAAGGCGATCGCCTGCTGCAGGCGCATCATCAGCGCGTCGGCAAAGCCGCGCAGCAGCATCACGATGCCGAGGATCATGTACATGATGCCGATGCGCTTGTGGTCGACGGTGGTGAACCACTCGCGCCACAGATAGGTCCAGAGCCGGAAGTAGGTGACGATCGCGAACAGCGCGAGCCCACCGGTCGCGACCACCGCGAAAGTGCCGACCAGGATCGGCTCGTGCAGCGGCAGCGCGTCCAGGTTGAGGCGGCCGAAGATCATCTTGATGAGATCGGGATTCATGCGGCGCTCCTCAGGAGTCTGATTTCGGGCGCTGGCCGAGCAGCAAGGATGTCGATGACGGATGGGCGGGAGAGAACGGCGGGCGCTTCAGCCCGACGCCACGCAGCGGCGTCAGGTCGAGCGGCGCGAGAACGTCGCGCGACGGCGCGTCCTTGATCTCGTCCATCGAGCAGATGCCGGCGACGAAGGTCGGCTCGGTGCCGAGCGGCGCGCCGCGGCGGGCGTATTTGTCGTAAGTCAGCGGCAGCGTGTTGTTGAGGCCTTCGCGGCCGAGGCCGCCCTTGGCGTCGATCGCCATCATCTCGCTCATGCACATCTTGCCGGGCTCGACGCACATGTTGAGGATCGCCTTGTAGAGATCGCGGTCGACCGAGCGATAGAGCCGCACCGGATCGTTCTGGCTCGGACGCTCGAGCTGCAGATAGTCGGTGCGGCCGAGCATGTTGCCGCTGGCCCTGGCGGTGCCGATCCACTTGTCGAAATCGGCGTTCGAGAGGCCCTTGAACTCGAAGTGCATGCCGGAGAAGCCGGCGCCGCTGTAATTGGCGGAGAAGCCGCGATAGGTGCCTTCCTTGTTGGCGACCGCGTGCAGCTTGGTCTCCATGCCGGGCATCGCGTAGATCTGGCCGGCAAGCGCAGGGATGTAGAACGAGTTCATCACCGAAGACGCCGTGATGCGGAAGCGGATCGGGCGATCGACCGGAGCTGCGAGCTCGTTGACGGCGGCGACGCCGTAGTCCGGGTAGATGAACAGCCACTTCCAGTCGAGCGCGACCACCTCGACATTGAGCGGGGCGTCCTTGCTCTCGATCGGCTTGTCGGCGGCGATGCGGCCGAGCGAGCGGTAGGGATCGAGCAGATGGGTGCCCATCCAGGTCAGCGCGCCGAGGCAGATGATGATCAGAAGCGGCGCCGACCAGATCACGAGCTCGAGCTGGGTGGAGTGATCCCACTCCGGCTCGTAGGGGGCCGCGGTGTTGGACTGGCGATAGCGCCAGGCGAAGAAGATGGTCAGCGCCATCACCGGAAGCACGATGATGAGCATCAGCACGGTGGAGATCACGACGAGGTCGCGCTGCTGGATGGCGACGTCGCCGGCAGGGGCCAGGACGACGAAATCGCACCCGCCAAGGAGCGCCGCGAACGGCAATAAGGCCAATAATTTCAAGGCGCGCACGGCTCACCCCACTTGAATTTTATGAGTTCCGCCAAGGGGTAGCTGCGATGCAGCAAAGTTGACATTGGACAATTTGTCCAATGTTGCACTGCGGGATAGGAGATCAGAAGGTGAGGCGGACCGCGTGGCAGAGGCTGCCCGTGGCCTCATCTAGCTTGAGCATGATCGGTTCGGAAAACCGGTTTCCACTTTTCCGGATCACGCTCCAAAGGACGGTTCTCCGGCGATGGCACAGGCCCCAGCAATGGCTCACGGCACCCCGACGGCATCAGGTCACGGGCAGGCGAAACCCGGCGAAATCGCCATCGGCGTCATCATCGGGCGCACGTCGGAGTTCTTCGACTTCTTCGTCTACGCGATCGCCTCGGTGATCGTTTTTCCGAAGCTGGTGTTCCCGTTCGTCAACGAGCTGACCGGCACACTCTATTCATTCGGGATCTTCGCGCTCGCCTTCGCCGCCCGCCCGCTCGGCACGGTCATCTTCATGGCGGTCGACCGCCGCCACGGCAAGGGCGCCAAGCTCGTCATCGCGCTGTTCCTGCTCGGCACCGCCACGGTCGCGCTCGCCTTCCTGCCTGGCTACGACACGATCGGCGTCGCGGCGATCTGGCTGCTCGCCGCCGCGCGCGTCGTGCAGGGCCTCGCCTGGGGCGGCGCCTGGGACGGCCTCGCCTCGCTGCTTGCGATGAACGCGCCGGTCAATCGCCGCGGCTGGTACGCGATGGTGCCGCAGCTCGGCGCACCGCTCGGGCTGATCGTGGCGAGCGCGCTGTTTGCGTTCTTCGCCGGCAACCTCTCGGCGGATGATTTCTTCGATTGGGGCTGGCGCTATCCGTTCTTCGTCGCCTTCGCCATCAACGTGGTGGCGCTGTTTGCGCGGCTGCGCATGGTGGCGACCGATGAATATTCCGAGCTGTTCGAAAGCCGCGACCTGGAGCCGGCGCGCGTCGGCGAGACGGTGGCGCAGGAGGGCCGCAACATCCTGCTCGGCGCCTTCGCGCCGCTGGCAAGCTTTGCGCTGTTCCACATGGTCACGGTGTTTCCGCTGTCCTGGGTGTTCCTGTTCACCCGGGAGAGCCCAGTGCGCTTCCTGATCATCGAGATGATCGGCGCCATGGTCGGCGTCGTCGCGATCATCGCCTCCGGCATGATCGCCGACCGCGTCGGGCGCAAGCCGCTGCTGCTGGGGTCCGCGGTCGCGATCGCGGTCTATAGCGGCTTTGCCCCGCAGCTCCTCGATGCCGGGGCGTTCGGTGAAACCGTCTACATGGTGCTCGGCTTCGTGCTGCTCGGCCTGTCGTTCGGCCAGTCGTCGGGTGCGATCGCCTCGAACTTCGCGCGGACCTATCGCTACACCGCCTCGGCGCTGACCTCGGATTTCGCCTGGCTGTTCGGCGCCGGCTTCGCGCCGCTCGCCGCGCTGCTGCTGGCGACGCATTTCGGCCTGATCTCGGCCGGCGCGTATCTGTTGTCGGGCGCGGTGTGGACGCTGCTCGCGCTGTGGCTGAGCGGCCTGCGCGAAGCGGAAGTCAACTAGTCACGCGGCCGTCTCCTTCTGCTTGTAGCCCGGATGCAGCGAAGCGAAATCCGGGGCCGCTCTCACTGCGGATGGATCTGCCCCGGATTGCGCTGCGCTGCATCCGGGCTACGGAGCTTCGTTTAACGGAACAGCCCGTCGACGCGGAACGAATAGCCGAGGCCGACGATGTAGTTCGGCGAGTTGTGGTTGAGTCCGAACGCGACGTGGAGATCGAGCTGCTGGGTCGGCGTGAGCCGGTACAGGCCGCCGGAATTGATCAGCTGGATCGGCCGTGCGCCGTCCGGATAGTCGCCGACATATTCGGTGAACACGCTGATCCGCTCGGTCAATTTCTTCTCGATCACGAAGGTCGTTTCCGACATGTGCTGGCCGGTCAGCTCGGCGGGTCGGAAGAATTCCGTGAACATGCCGCTGACGCCCCAGCCGTCATGCAGCTCCCATGACCATGGCAGCTGGATGTAGGGCTGCGCGCCGCGCCCCGCGATGGCGGCTGCGCCGGTCGGCAGCGCGACACCCGCGGTGATCGAGAGGTCGATCTTTCCCGGCACCGGGCTGATCTGCCATTTGATCCCCGGCGCGACGTCGGAAAAGCCCGTGGCGCCCGGTGACCTCATCGTGCCGGTGTAGCTCGGCAGGTCGATCAGGATTTCGAGGCAGGGCGCGATGCCGAGCCGCCAGCGGCTGTTGCTGACGTCGATGCTGCGGCCACTGTTGCGGCCGGTCAGGTTGACGCCGTTTTCGCTCTGCAGGCTCCCGACCGGCACGACGATACTCGAATTGGTGACGTCGGGCCGGTCGGTCGCAATTTCGTCGCTCGGCTTGGGACAACCGTCCGCGCGCGCGGCGGTGGCTGCTGCGAGGGTGATCGCAGCAAGCACGCACCCGAGTTCGGCAAGTCGAGCGACGGCGCCGAACCGATTGTGAAACACTGGGGATGCTCCAAAAACCCGGCGCCGCTGCGGAGGTGGCAGCTAGGATAGTGATCGGCTGATGACGCGGATATTCCTCGTCGGCGGCAAAAAACTTCAACAACAAGTGCCATTTTTGGCGATCGATTCGGCTGGTGTCCAGCGGGGGGGCGAAATTTCAGAGAATAGAATGGCGACCTGGCTGCTCCTGTTGTGGTGGCAAAACAGGAGACCCCGGAATGACCATTCGTTCGATCGCAGGCGCGCTGGCGCCGCGGCACGCCAAGATCGCCGCGATGGCGGCCATCGCGATCCTGCTCGCGCTGAACAGCGCCCGTGCGGCGGGCGATGCGTCACGCGGGGCCACGCTGTACCAGGGCTGCGGCGATTGCCATTCGATCGAGAAGAACGACGTCGGTCCGATGCACAAGGGGGTGGTGGGCCGCCTTGCCGGCTCGGTCGCGGGCTACAATTACTCGCCGGCGCTGAAGAACTCGAAGATCGTATGGACGGAGGCCAATCTCGACAAATGGCTGACCGGTCCCGACGCGATGGTGCCGGGCACCAAGATGTTCTACGAGGTTCAGGATCCGAAGGATCGCGCCGACATCATCGCCTTCCTCAAGGAGAAGGCGAAGTAGGGGCTAACGCAATCGCACCAAACTCTCACCCGTCGTCCCGGCCTTCACCGGGACGACAGCGGTAGCGAGACGCGAGCGCGACGCTCGCAGCCTCAATCCACCACGATCTTGACGCGGTCGCGCGGCTTCACCTGGGCGTGGGCGTCGAGGCCATTGAGCACGCGGAAGCGCTCGGCCGGGTGATCGATGCCGGCCATGCGGTGCGACAGCGATTCCACGGTGTCGCCGGGCTGCACGTTGATGACCTTGATGCGCAGCGGGCGCGCGGCCTGGATCTCGTCAAGGGTCAGGCGACGGAATGAATTGACGGTCTCGCGCGCGTTGCGCTCGCTCTCGGTGGATTTCTGCTTGGCGGCGAAGATGAAACGATAGACGTCGCTGCCGAAGCGCAGCGCGTAGACCTTGAACTGCCACTGGTCGCCATGCGCGGTGGCCGATGCCGCCGGAAAGCCGTTGATGTTGAGATCCTCGGTCGAGGACTTCTCGACGCCTTCCATCCAGCCGGAATTCAGATAGTCGCCGAGGGACTGCTCGGCCGGCACCCGCACCACGTCGAAGCGCATCGCCTGGCTGCCGCCTTCGCGCACGCCGATCACCGCCTGCGCGGTGTTGTCGAGCGTGAAATTCTCCGGGGCGGTGAAGGTGAAGCCGAGCTTGGGATGCAGGAAGCGGCGGCCGCGCACAAAACCTTCGCTGGGATCCTCGCCATAGACGATGTTGTCGATCGCGACGAGATAGGTCTCGCGGTCGCGCTCGTTGCTCTCGGGCGATGAGTATTGCCGCGCGGTGGTCTGCGCATTGGAGATGCGCTCCGGCGTTGCCGGATGCGATGAGGTGAAATCCTGCGCACGCGGATCGAGCGCGGTCTTGCCGATCTTGAGCGCGGCATTGCGCTCCATCGCGGTCAGGAAGCGCGACGCGCCGTAGGGATCGAAATGCGCGCGCGCGGCGATCCCGACGCCGATGCCGTCGGCCTCGAACTCCTGCTGCCGCGAGAAGCTCGCCATCGTCAGCTTGGTCTTGGCGAGCGCCAGCGCCGTGAGATCGGGATCGGTGCTCATGTCGGTGACGACGCGCGTCACCACCGCCGCCTGGCGCGCCTGGTCCTCGCGCATCGCGGCATGCTTGGCCAGCACATGCGCCATCTCGTGGCTCAGCACCGAGGAGAGTTCGGAGGTGTCGCTGGCGAGCGCGATGAGACCGCGCGTGACGTAGAGCTGGCCCGTCGGCAGCGCGAAGGCGTTCACCGCGCCGGAGTTGAGGATCGTGACCTTGTAGGCCTGGTCGGGCCGTTCGGACGCGGCGACCAGCCGGTCGACGGTCTTGCTGATCAGGGCCTCGAGCTTCGGGTCGTCATAGGCGCCGCCATAGGACGACAGGATGCGCTCGTGCTCGCGCTCGCTGTTGGGCGTCTGCTGCACCACGCGGTTCGGCTTCACCGGCGCCGCCGTCGCGGTCGGCGCGACCTGTTCGAACCGGCCGACATTGCCGCAGGCCGACAGCGTCAGGGCCGCGCAGACGAGCACCGGCGCGGCCGAAAGCCGGCGGCCAGTTCCATCTTCACGCCGTCCAGCGCGCACAATCACGTCAAAACCCACAACTTGTCCCGTGACTCGGCCGAGCCGTGGCCTGTGGGCCCCTAGTTCCCGCCGAGCACTTCAATCTGCCCCACCCGGAGCAATTCGATTCGCGGCCCACGTCGTGCTTCCACCCAACCTCGGACACGAATCCTACGATTTTCCAGAGACTTGGGCGCAAGGCCGGCCGCCTCAAACGCAGGGACTATGCGCCTTGAAATAGTCAGAGCAAAGTCCCGTGTCCAGTTTCGGCCGAAATTCAGGTAGGTCGTCGCCCCCGCCTGGCGCACGGACAAAACCCGGCCCTCGACCACGGTAAAGCGCCCAATCCCGGCCAAAATATCGTCCGGACTTTCGGCGTTTTTTATGACGGCGGACTCGGCCCAGGTTCCCGATCGGGCTGCCCGTGCCTCGGCCTCCGCCGCCATTAGCGCCGTGGCGCAGTCCTTGTCGGCGATCTCGGACGATACCAGCGCAAGGCCCTGGCGCAGCAGCTCACTCTGCACGGGGAGTTCGCGGCCTTCGAGGAATGCGTAGGCCGGCTGGTGGCCGTAGCGGTCCGGCGTGTCGTCCTGCCCGCGCAGCGTCACCTCGCGGCCGACCAGCAGCGCCGACAGCGCCGCGATGGCTTTGGCCCGGTCCGCCACCTCGATGCCGGCGAGCTTGACCTCGCGGCCGTCGTCGAGGCGAAAGCTGCGCGCATCGACCACAGCGGCGACGCGACCTTCGCCCTGAATCTCGAAATTGCATCCGGCCGCTTCGGCGCGTCCGATGCAGGCGACGATCGCAAGCGCGTACGCTGTCATCGCCACTGCACGCGGACGGTGTTGCCATGCTCTATCGCGTGGAGGCGTCATGCTGCTCTCGTCACTCCGGCACGCTCCATTCGGATCGTGGTTGCCAGCGAGGACAGTTTGACGGAAACATCGTCACCGAGCCACAGGCGAAGCGAGACGACATCGGGCGGGGCCGACCGTGATTCGGCGACGCATTGCCGATCAATTTCTTGCAGCGCTTCTCATCGCGCGCAGGCATGGGGCCCCAGTTTCACATCAACGCATGGCCGCTGCGGGACGAATGCGTCTCGTATGTCCCCTGTCGTGACGAAGATCGGCGTTTGGGCCTGCGCAACGCGGTCCTCGCGCGCGTCAACCTTACCCATTGACCATCTCAACTCCGTGCGCGGAATGAGAATTCGTTATTGTTGCCAATGGCTTGCGGCGCAAGATAACTATTCAGAAATTTTTGGAAACAGCGACCGATCGCGGTCGTTCGCGCATATTGCCGAGGTCCTTGTGTCGAACCCAGTTGTTCTCACGCTGACGACCAGCGATCCCGTCCACGACTACACTCAGCTCTACGCCGCAATCTCCGCGATCAGCGTCGGCGGCGGTCTCGCCGCGACCAACACTGATTACGTCATCAACTTCTCGCTCTCGTCCGGCGCGCGCACGCTGCAATTGCTGGACGATCTGCCGGCCATCAATCTGATGAACGGCTCGACGCTCACCTTCGACGGCAACTCCGACTACAACAACCAGCTCGGCGGTCAGGACTACAGCGACGTCATCGACGCGCGCGGCTACCAAGGCTTCGTCGTCACATCAGGCACGGTGACGTTCAAGAACCTCTCCATCATCAACGCCGTGGCGAGCGGCGGCAATGGCGGGGTCGGCGGCGGCGGCGGTGGTGCGGGCCTCGGCGGTGGCCTGTTCGTCGGGCAGAACGCCAATGTCACGCTGAACAACGTCAATTTCGGCAGCAATACCGCCAAGGGCGGTAACGGCGGCGCGGTCGATCCGGCTGGCGGCGGCGGTGGCGGCGGCGGCATTGGTGCCGACGGCGGCAGCGGCAATGGCGGCGGCGGTGGGGGCGGCGGCTTCGGCGGCCAAGACTACTACGGCTATCACGGCAATGGCGGCAATGGTTATAGCGAGGCTGGCTCCGACACCCAGCACCCCTCGACCGGCGCGAGCGGCGCGGGCGGCACGCCCGCGACGATCGAAGGCGCGGCGGGCGGTGGACAGGGCGCCGACAACTACGGCGGCATCGGCTATGGCGCGCATGCTGGTGGCGGTGCGAGTGGTGGCGGTGGTGGCGGCGGCGTCGGTGGTGGCGGCGGCGGCATCGGCGGTGGCAACTCGGTCGGCGGCGGCCCCTCGGGCAACATCATCGGCTATGGCGGCGCCGGCGGCGTAGGTGGCGGTGGCGGCGGCGGCATCTATGCCGGCGGCAATGGTGGTTTCGCTGGCGGTGGCGGCGGCTCGGGCAACGGCAGCGGATATGCGCATACCGGCGGCAATGGCGGCTTCGGCGGTGGCGGCGGCGGTTCGAACGGCACGCCGGGCACCGGCGGATTCGGCGCGGGCGACGGTTCGCTCGCCGGCGTCGGTGGCGGCGGATTGGGTGCTGGCGGCAACATCTTCGTTCAGCAGGGCGGCAAGCTGACCGTCATCGGCGGCACGTTGTCGGGCGCGACCGAGACCGGTGGCACCGGCGCCAACGGCGCGGGCAACGGCTCCGCCCATGGCGATATCTTCATCCAGGGTACGATGGTCGTCACCCCGACGCACACCGTCCCCACCTTCTCGCAGGGCCTGCAAACCGTCACGACGCTCACGATCGCCGACTCGATCGCTGACGAGCGTGGCATCAGCGGCAGCGGCACGACCGGAAAGGTGCTCGTCTCCGGCGGCGGCACGCTGACGCTGACGGGTGCGAGCAGCTATGTCGGCGGCACCCAGATCGACGGTGGCAACACCCTCTCTATCACCGCCGACAACAACATCGGCGGCTCGACCGGCGCGTTGATCCTCAACGGCGGCACGCTGACGACGACCGGCGGCTACACTTTCACGCACGACATTCAGGTCACCGCCAATGGCGGCACCTTCGATATTTCGTCCGGTACGATCGCCGATATCGGCTCGATCAGCGGCTCCGGCACGTTCACGCTGTCGGGCGCCGGCACGTTGCAGCTCGGGATGGGTCAGCTCGCAGGATTGACTGGGACGTTCGGCCTGAGCGGCGCGCATCTCTCGCTGACATCGAGCGGCACTTTCGACGACACGCTCTCGATCAGCGGCAATTCGATACTGGCGATTGCGAATGGGTCAACCGTCACCGACACTGCCCTCGTCACCGGCAGCGGCAATCTCGGCATCGACGGCGGCGGCACGTTGGTGCTTGGCCATGCCGCCAACAGCTACGGCAACACGACGATCTATTCCGGCACGGTGTGGCTCACCGCGGCCGGTGCCGCCGGGACCGGCAACATCGCGTTTACCTCAGGCATCGTCGGTACGCTGAAGATCGACAACGCCGCGCTGACCGGCAATGCGTTCGCCAACACGATTGCGAACTTCAATCCCGGCCAGTTCATCGACCTGACCGGGTTGCAGTACAACACCCAGAATCCGTCGCTCAACACGGTTAGTCTGTCCGGCAATACGCTCTCGATCTCGAACGGCACCACGACCGATACGCTGACCCTTGCCGGGGTCGGCTCCGGCACCAGTTTCCAGCTCTCGCAGGATGCGAACGGCGGAACGATCGTGCAGGTCGTGTCGACCCGCGTCTTCAATGCCTCCAATGTCGCCGAACTCAACGCCGCCATCCTGCAGATGGATTCCGGCGGGGTTAACGCCGCGGCGAATGCCAACTACACGATCAACATCACCGCCAACTTCAGTCTGACGTCGGAACTGTACGCGCTGAATCTGCTGAGCGGATCGAGCGTCACGATCAACGGCAGCGATGGCCACGGCGGCACACACGCGATCGACGGCCTCAATGCACAGCGCGGCTTCTTCGTCTATGCCGGCAATGTCAATCTCGAGAACCTGACCATCCAGAACACGGTGGCTGCCGGCGGCGGCGTCATCCAGGGCGGCGGCGGCGGTGGTGCCGGGCTCGGCGGCGCGCTGTTCGTCTCGTCGAACGGCAGCGTCACGATCGACAATGTCGTGTTTCACAACAGTGCCGCGATCGGCGGTAACGGCGGAACCGGTAGCACCGCGAGCAACGTCAATATCGACGGCTTCGGCGGCGGTGGCGGCATGGGGGGCCAAGGCGGAAACAGCAGCGGTGGCGGCATCGGTCTTCATGCGCAGGGTGCGAACTCCGCTGCGTTTCAGAACGGGGCTGCTGGCATCGTCCCCGGCGCCGCGGGGGGCGGCAAAGGTGTCGACGGCTACCTGATTCCGTACGGGAACGGGACCCTTCTTTACTGGTATGGCGGAACGGGCGGCGCCAATGGCGGCGGCGGCGGCGCGGGTGGCTTCTTCGGCAACAATAATCGCGCACACGGCACCGGCGGCGGCGTCGGCGGCGGCAACGCAATCGACGGCGGCAATGGTGGCTACGGTGGTGGCGGCGGGGCGTTCGGCAATGGTGGTTTCGGTGGTGGCGGCGGCTATGGCGGCAATGGCGGCTTCGGCGGCGGTGGTGGCGTCAGCGGGCTCGGCGGCTTCGGCGGTGGTGATGGCACGGCGGGCGGCGGCGGGCTTGGCGCGGGTGGCACCGTCTTCGTTCAGCAGGGCGGCTCGCTGACCATCAAGGGCGGCTCGCTCTCCAACGATTCCGGCTTCAACGCCGTCAAGGGCGGCACCAATGGCATCGGCCAGGCGAGCGGTTCGGGCATCGGCTCCGGCATCTTCATCCAGGGCACCAGCAATCTCAGCTTCGCGCCGGCCAGCGGCCAGACGCTGACCGTCGCCAACGACATCGCGGACCAGAGCGGCAATGGCGGCACCGGTGCCAATGCCGGCGTCGGCGGCCTCGTCATCAGCGGTGGCGGCATCGTCATTCTCGGCGGCAACAACAGCTATACGGGTAACACCGCTCTCAGCGGCGCTGGCACAAGGGTATCGATCTCCGCCAACGTCAATCTCGGCGCGGTCACCAACATGCTGACGCTAGGTGACGGCACCGGCATCAGCTTCACGGACGGCTTCACGCACACCCGCAACATCACGGTCGCGGGCGATCCGGTCTTCAATGTCGCAGCCGGCGAGACCGTCACCCAGAGCGGCGTGATCTCCGATGGCGCGACGCCGGGCGATGTCGAGGTGACCGGCGGCGGCAGGCTGGTGCTGTCTGCGCACAACACCTATTCGGGCGGCACGGTTATCAAGGGCTCGATCCTCGAACTCGCGGCGAGCGGCGCGGCGGGAACGGGCGCGATCGCCTTCACCGACGGCAGCACCGAGAAGCTCGTGCTCGATGCCGCGGCATTCTCCGGGGCGTCGTTCGGCACATCGATCACAGGCTTTTCCGGCGGCGATACGATCGACTTCGGCAACATCGCCTATGATGCGACGGCCACGCTGTCCTATGCGAACGGCGTACTCGTGGTGAAGAGCAGCGGCGGGGTGACGCTCGCCTCGCTGCATCTGAGCTTTGGCGCAGGCGCCACCGCCAACTCGCTGAGCCTCGGCTATGACGGCTCGGCCTCGCCGCATCTCGAGCTCAGGTCGCAGGCGAGCATTGCCTCGGTCACGGCAGACACCACCGGCCATCTCACGACGCTGAACATCGGCAAGGTCGTCACCATCACGGTCAATTTCAGCAACACGGTGAGCGTGACGGGTGCGCCGGAGCTGCTGCTCAATGACGGTAAGGCCGCGAGCTATGTCAGCGGCAGCGGCTCGCAGGCGCTGGTGTTCAGCTACACCGTACAGGCCGGCGACAGCACGTCGGACCTTCAAGTGCAGAGCCTCTCGCTCAGTGGCGGCACGATCAAGGATCCCGGCGGTCAGGACGCTGACGTCACCCATGCAGCGGCCGATCTGCATCTTGTGATCGACGGGGTCGCGCCGACCGTGTCGGTTGCCGCGACCTCGAGCTCGCTGCTGGCCGGACAGACCTCGACCGTCACCTTCACCTTCTCCGAGGCCGTCGCGGGCTTCGTGCTGACGGATACCACCGTGAGCGGCGGCGCGCTGAGCAACCTCGTCCATGTCGGCCTCAACGCCTCGCACCAGGACGTCTACACGGCGACATTCACGCCCGATGTGACCAACTCCGAGGCAGGCTCGGTGCAGGTCAACGCATCGAGCTATGCCGACATCGCCGGCAATCCCGGTGCGGCAAGCAGCGCGATCACCTTCACCGGCGACACCAAGGCGCCGACGGTGCAGGTCGTCGCCGACCACAGCATGCTCACCGCCGGCGATCACGCGCTCGTCACCCTCACCTTCTCCGAGGCCGTCGCCGGCTTCTGGCTGGGCGATGTCAGCGTCAGCGGCGGCGCGTTGGGTAACCTTGTCCATGTCGGCGTCGATGGGGCCGGCCATGACGTCTATACCGCGACCTTCACACCCGATGTCAGCAACACTGAAGCGGGTTCGGTCCAGGTCAACGCGTCGAGCTATACCGACGTCGCCGGCAATTCCGGCGCGTCCAGCAACACGATCAACTTCACCGGCGACACCAAGGCGCCCACGGTGGCCGTTTCGGCTGATCACGGCACGCTGCTCGCAGGTCAGACCTCCACCGTCACCTTCACCTTCTCCGAGGCTGTCGCAAGCTTCGCGCTGGGTGATGTCAGCGTCAGCGGCGGCACGCTGGGCAGCCTTGTCCATGTCGGCGTCAACGGCGCCGGCCAGGATATCTACACCGCGACCTTCACGCCTGATGTCACCAATGCCGAAGCAGGTTCGGTGCAGGTCAACGCGTCAGGTTATGGCGATACGGCCGGCAATGCGGGCGCGGCCGGCAACACGGTCACCTTCACCGGCGACACGCTGGCGCCGACCGTCTCCGTCACGCTCAATCCGGACGCGGTGCTGGCCGGCGACCTCTCGGTTGCGACCTTCACCTTCTCGGAGGCCGTCGCGGACTTCACCCTTGCCGGCACCACCGTCCATGGCGGCGCGCTGAGCCATCTCGTGCATGTCGGGCTCAACAGCTCCGGTCACGATGTCTACACCGCGACCTTCACGCCTGACGTCAGCGACACCGAAGCCGGCTCGGTGAAAGTCAATGCGTCCAGCTACAGCGATCTGGCCGGCAATGTCGGCGCGGCGAGCAACACTGCGACGATCGGCGGCGATACGCTGGCGCCGACGGTGTCGATCGCGGCGGACCGCAACGCGTTGCTGGCGGGGCAGACCGCGGTGGTGACGTTCACCTTCTCCGAACAGATCGCAAGCTTCGCGCTCGCTGACGTGGCCGTGCATGGCGGGGCGCTGGGCCATCTGGTCCATGTCGGCGTCAACGCATCAAGCCAGGACGTCTACACCGCAACCTTCACGCCGGATGAGAGCAACGCCGAGGCTGGCTCGGTGCAGGTCGCGGCATGGAGCTACGCCGACGTCGCAGGCAACGCCGGTGCGGCCAGCAACACCGTTAGTTTCACCGGCGATACCAAGGCGCCGACGGTGTCGGTCGCGGCGAGCCCGAGCACGCTGCTTTCAGGCCAGAATTCGGTTGTCACCTTCACCTTCTCCGAGCATGTCGCCAGCTTCACGCTCGCAGATACCGTCGTCGCCGGCGGAGTGCTGACCAATCTGGTCCATGTCGGGCTCAACGTGTCAGGCCAGAACGTCTACACCGCGACCTTCGCGCCCGATATCAACGATGTCCTGGCGGGTTCGATCCGGGTCACGGGCTCGAGCTATACCGACGACGCCGGCAATGCTGGTGCGGCGAGCAATACTGCCACGATCGATGGCGACACGCATTCGCCGACGGTGTCGGTCGCAGCCGACCATACCGTGCTGCACGCGGGCGACGCGGCGTTGATGACGTTCACCTTCTCCGAGGCGGTCGCGGGCTTCGGGCTCGGCGATATCGCCGTCCATGGCGGACTGCTCGGCAGCCTCGTCCATGTCGGCGTCAACGGTGCGGGCAATGACATCTACACCGCGGTCTTCACGGCCGATGTCACCGACCATCTGTCGGCCAATCTGTCCGTCACCGCGTCGAGTTACACCGACATCGCCGGCAATGCCGGCGCGGCAAGCGGTACCATCTTTTTCACCGGTGACACCAAGCCGCCGGCGGCACCGCTGCTTTCGCTGCACCAGGACACCGGCTTCTCGGGTACCGACCACATCACCAGCAATCCGCTGATCGACTACACCAAATCCGATCTGGCCGACACGCTGCGCTTCAAGGCCGACGGAGCGTCGAGTTTTTCGGCGATGGCGCCGGTCTTCACAACTGATGGCGTGCACACCGTGACGGTGCAGGAGGTCGATGCCGCCGGCAATGTCAGCGCGTCGTCGAGCCTGACCTTTACCCTCGATACCACCGTGCCCCATCTCACCGGTATCACGGCAACCCCGTCCGGCGGCGTTGCGGCGACGGGCTCGCTGGTGCAGCTGACCGTCGGCTTCAACGAGGCGGTTCACGTCGTCAACGGCACGCCGCTCCTGACGCTGAACGACGGCGGCAGCGCGATCTACGATGCTGCGGCAACCGCGCTGCTCGGCGATCCCTCGAAGCTGGTGTTCGATCACATCGTGTCGTCGACGAATCGTGCCGCATCGCTCTCCGTGACCGGCTTCGCCGCCAATGGCTCAAGCGTTGTCGACTTGGCCGGCAATGCGGCCTCGCTGTCGGCGGTGTCCGCCGCCTTCGACGCGCTGCACATCAACGAAACCATCGCGCCGGCCTACACGCTCGGGCCGATCACCCGCCCGGAACTGCATCTGGATCTGGGCGGTCACGTCATCATGGACACTGTGGCGTCGGCGTTCGCCGGACAATATGGCATGCAGTACCTGTTTCTCGGGCTGCCGGCAGGGACGCCCTATCAGACCGTTTCCGACTTCCATCTCTGATCGCGTCACGCTGAGAAATGGTCGGCGCGGCGCATCATTCCGCTTAGCGGAAAACAGATTGCTGTCGCTGCGGCTTGCTGCAGTGCGGGCCATGCGGCATGATCCGGCCCTCGACACGGACCTGATGGAATGAGGTCCGTTCTTCAAGGGAGGATCTGAATGAGACGGGTTTTGGCCGGCGTGTTGGCCTGTGTGTTTGCGATCTCGGCGAATGCGTCGCTGGCGCAGGACAAGCCTCCGCTGAAGCTCGGCGGCATCCTCGATATGTCGAGCCTCTACGCCGATATCACCGGTTCGGGCAGCGAAACCGCCGCCAAGATGGCGGTGGAGGATTTCGGCGGCACGGTGCTCGGCCGCAAGGTCGAGATCGTGGTCGGCGACCATCTCAACAAGGCCGACCTTGCCGCCAACATCGCCCGCGACATGATCGACAACCAGGGCGTCGAGATGATCTTCGACGTTGCGGCGTCAGCGACTGCGCTCGCTGCCGGCGAGATCGCCAAGGCCCGCGGCAAGATCATCATGTTCAATGGCCCGGGTTCGATCCGCCTCTCCAACGAGGCCTGCGGCCCCTATACCGTGCACTACGTGTTCGACACCTTCGCGCAGGCTAATGTGACCGGCCTTGCCGCGGTGAAATCCGGCCTCGACACCTGGTTCTTCCTGACCGCGGACTACGCGTTCGGCCAGGACCTCGAAAAAGATACCAGCAATGTCGTGGTGAAGTCGGGCGGCAAGGTGCTCGGCAGCGTGCGGCACCCGATCAATACCTCGGACTTCTCCTCCTTCCTACTGCAGGCGCAGGCCTCGAAGGCCAAGGTGATCGGGCTCGCCAATGCCGGCGGCGACACCATCAACGCGATCAAGCAGGGCGCCGAGTTCGGCATCACCAAGGGCGGCCAGAAGATCTCGCCGCTCCTGGCTTTCGTGACCGATATCGACAGCGTTGGGCTCGAGACCGCGCAGGGGCTGCTGCTTGCGGAAGCGTTCTATTGGGATCTCAATGACGACACCCGCGCCTTCACTAAGCGCTTCATGGAGCGCACCAAGCGGGTGCCGACCTCGGCCCAAGCCGGCGTCTACTCCTCCGTGACGCATTACCTGCAGGCGGTGAAGGCTGCCGGCACGACGGACGCGGCCGCCGTCATGAAGGTGATGAAGGAGACCCCGATCAACGACATGTTCGCCAAGAACGGCAAGATACGTGAGGACGGCCGCATGGTGCACGACATGTATCTGTTCGAGGTCAAGAAGCCCTCGGAGTCGAAGGGCCGCTGGGATGATTACAAGCTGCTCGCGACCGTGCCGGGCGACCAGGCGTTCCAGCCGCTGTCGGAATCGCGCTGCCCGCTGGTGAAGAAGTGACGCGAAGCGTCATTCCGGGATGGTCCGAAGGACCAGACCCGGAATCTCGAGATTCCGGGTTCAATGCTGCGCATCGCCCCGGAATGACGCTGAGACAACCAACAACAACGAAAGGCAAAACGCCATGAGCGATAATCAGATGGTCCTCCAATCCCTCGACAAGGGCCTGCTCACCATCACCATGAACCGGCCGGATCGGCGCAATGCGCTTAATCCGGACATGACGCGCGGCCTGGTCGAGGCGGCGCGGCGGGCGCAGGACGATACCGAGGTGCGTGCGGTGCTGATCCGCGGCGCGGGTGGCACCTTCTGCGTCGGCGGCGACGTCAAGTCGATGGCGGAAGGCCGCGCGCCGCTGCCGTTCGAGGCCAAGATGGCCAATCTGCGCCGGGGCATGGAGGTCTCGCGTATCCTGCACACGATGCCGAAGCCCGTGGTGGCGCAGCTCGACGGCGCGGCGGCCGGCGCCGGCCTCTCGATCGCGCTGTCCTGCGATCTGCGCGTCGCCGGCGCCTCCTGCAAGATCACCACTGCCTTTGCCAAGGTCGGCTTCTCCGGCGACTACGGCGGAACGTATTTGCTGACCAAGATGCTCGGCAGCGCCAAGGCGCGCGAACTCTACATGATGTCGCCGGTGCTGTCGGCGCAGGAAGCCTATAACCTCGGCATGGTCTCCAAGGTGGTGCCCGATGCCGATGTCGAGGCCGAGACGCTGGAGCTGGCGCGGTCGCTGGCGCAGGGGCCGTCGGTGGCGCTCGGCTACATCAAGCGCAACATCAACAACGCCGAGACCATGACGCTCGAGGCCTGCTTCGACGGCGAGGCGATCCACCACACCCGTGCCGGCGAGACCACCGACCACAAGGAAGCGGCCAAGGCCTTCGTCGAGAAGCGCAAGCCCACCTTCCAGGGGCAGTAAACCATGGCCGAATATATGCGGCTGCGGCAGATCTGCCTGGTGGCACCACAGCTTGCGCCCGTGATCGCTGATATCTCCGCGATCATGGGCCTCGATGTCTGCTACCGCGACGGCAACGTCGCGAAATACGGCCTCGAGAACGCATTGCTGCCGGTCGATACCATCCTGCTGGAAGTGGTATCGCCGTTCCAGCCGGGGCCAGGCACCGCGGCCGGACGCTTCATCGAGAAGACCGGCGGCCGCGGCGGCTACATGGCGATCTTCTGCTGTGAAGATCCCGACGCGCGCGGCGCAAAGGCCAATGCGATCGGGGTGCGGACCGCGAACGTGATCACGCACGCGCCCTATCACGGCGTGCAACTGCACCCGCGCGACTGCCGCGCCGCCTTCATCGAGTTCAACCACACCGAAGGCAGCGACGATGTGCTGGGGCCGTACCCACCGGCCGGCCCCGACTGGCAGAAGTCGATCCGCAAGGACACGACTTTGGCGCTGACCGAGGTCGAGATGCAGAGCCCCGAGCCCGAGGGGTTGGCGGCGCATTGGGGCAGCATCGTCGGCATTCCCGCTGATGGCGCTGTGGTGAAGCTGCCGAACGCGACCTTCCGCTTCATCAAGGGCGAGAGCGAGATCATGAGCGGCTTGACGTTCAAGGTTGCCGACAAGGCCAAGGTGCTGGATGCCGCGAAAGCCAGAGGCTGTGCCGTGAAGGGCGATGAGTTCCAGCTTTGCGGCGTGACGCTCAAGTTGACGGCCTGACTTCGTAGCCCGGATGCAGCGAAGCGAAATCCGGGGCCACTCCGTCCGTGGATGGACCGCCCCGGATTGCGCTGCGCTCCATCCGGGCTACGCGAATATCTTTCCCCGTCACCCTGAGGAGCGCGCAGCGCGTCTCGAAGGGTGCATGGCCCGGCTGGTGGCTGTTCATCCTTCGAGACGCGCGTTCCGCGCTCCTCAGGATGACGGGAAGGGCGGTTGAGCTGGCTGTAGCGATTCAATATCGTGGCTTACAACAAGAACAACGGAACGCCCCCATGCCGCATCCGCTCGATTCCTTCTTCACCCCAAAGAGCATCGCGCTGATCGGCGCCTCGCGCGATCACGAGAAGATTCCCGGGCGGCTGCTCGCCATGCTGCGCAAGAACGGCTATCCGGGTGGGCTCTATCCGATCAATCCGAACTATGACGAGATCGACGGGCTGAGATGCTTCAAGTCGATCGCCGAGATCGGCGCGCCGATCGATCTCGCGGTCATCGTGATTCCCGCGCGTGCGGTGCTGCTGGCGCTGGAGCAATGCGCAGCCGTCGGCGTCAGGAACGCCGTCATCATCTCGTCCGGCTTTGCCGAGGAGGGCGGCGATAGCGCAGCGATGCAGGACGCGATTGTGGCGCTGGCGAAGCGAACGGGCATGCGGATCTCCGGCCCGAACGCCGAAGGATTCTACAGCCAGGTGCAGAAGGTCGCCGCGACCTTCAGCCCGACCGTCGACGTCAAGCCGGACGCGCCGGCGCTGGTCGCGACCAAGCGGCGGATCGGCATCGTCGCGCAGAGCGGCGGCATCGGCTTTGCGATCTATCATCGCGCCAAGGCGCTCGGAGTTGCCCTGAGCTACGTCGTCAGCGCCGGCAATGAGAGCGATCTCGGCGCCGGCGAGTTCCTCGACTACATGGTGCAGGATCCCGCGACCGACGTGATCCTGCTCTTCATCGAGGGTATCCGGGACGTCGACAAGTTTTTGGCCGCGGCGAAGCGGGCGGCAGAGCTCAAGAAACCCGTGATCGTCACCAAGGTCGGCCGCTCCGGCGCCGGCGAACGCGCGGCAGCCTCGCACACCGCAAGCATGGCGGGCTGGTCGGCGGCCTATGATGCGGTGTTCGCCAAATATGGCTTCATCGTCTCCAACGACCTCGACGAGGCGGTGACGATTGCGGCCGTGTTGACCACCAATCCGCTGCCGAAAGGCAACCGTGTCGCGGTGCTGACGGTGTCCGGCGGTGCCGGCATCTGGGGCGCCGATACGGTGTCGATGCAAGGCCTGCGCGTGCCGGAGCTGTCGACTGCGATCCAGAGCCAGATCAAGCAATGGATGCCGTCCTATGGCGCCGCCGGAAATCCGGTCGACGTCACCGCGCAGGGCGTCTCCTCCGGCGGCCTGCAGAAGAGCATCGAGCTGTTCGACGCGTCAGATGAAGTGGATGCGACCCTGGTCGTGCTGTCGCTGTCGAGCGAGACGCGGATGCCGTTCAAGGAGGCCGAACTGAAGCCTCTGATCGCGGCGCAGAACAAGCCGGTGGTGTTCTATTCCTATACGCTGCCGTCGCCATTCGCGCGGCAGGAACTCGCGAAGTCGGGCGTGGTGGTGCTCTCGGGATTGACCCATGTCGGCGTCGCGATGCGGCGGTTGGCGGATTATGCCGCCTTCAAGCCCGCCCCCGAGATGGCAGCGTCAGCCTCGCGGACGCACGATCTCTCCGCGCATCTCACGGCGAAGACGTTGTCCGAACATGACAGCAAGTCGCTGCTGCGTGCCGCCGGGATCGCGCTGCCGGATGAGGTGTTGGTGACCGACCGCGACGGGCTCGACGCGGCGATCGAGCGGGCCGGCTTCCCGCTGGTCATGAAGATCCAATCGCCCGCGATCGCGCACAAGAGTGAGGTCGGCGGCGTCCGCGTCAATATCGCCGCCAAGGGTGCGGCGTTCACCGCCTATCGCGACATGCTGGAGAGCGTGCAGCAGCAGCGACCTGAAGCAAAAATCCAAGGCGTGCTGGTCGGGCCGATGGCCAAGAAGGGCGTCGAGATCATCGTCGGCACCATGACGGACGCGACCTTCGGGCCGATGGTGATGGTGGGGCTCGGCGGCATCACCACCGAGCTGTTCAAGGACGTGGTCTATCGTCCGGCGCCGGTGAGCCCGCTAGAGGCGACCGCGATGCTGGAGAGCCTGAAAGCCGCGCCGCTGCTGCACGGCTTCCGCGGCGCGCCGAAAGCGGATGTCACAGCGCTGGCGCGGTTGATCTCGCAGATTTCAGTGCTGGCTGCACAGCATGCCAACGCGATCGCCGAGATCGAGGTCAATCCGGTGCTGGTGCACCCGGAGGGGCAGGGCGTGACGATCGTCGATGCGCTGGTGGTGCCGAAATAATTCGGTGTCGTCCCGGCGAAGGCCGGGACCCATACGCCGCGGCCGACGAAAGTGGCACAAGCGGCATCGGCTTCTCCTATCAACTCAGTTCGGTGGTTATGGGTCCCGGCCTTCGCCGGGACGACTTGTTGAGAGAGCGGTGCACACGAGGGGTCTGGTCTCCGCGGATGCAGACCCCTCATCCTGCGCTGCGCGCCACCTTCTAACACAAGGGGAGAAGGGAGGAGTTCGCCGCTCCGTGAAGTCGCGGTTTGGTCGACGACGTAAATATCAAGGCCGCCGCGCAGGGGGACGCGGCGGCTATAGGATGACGAACGGGCTTACCCGGCCCCCGAAGCTATTTTCCGAGAGCGATCCGGACGAGGTCCTTCAGCGCGAAATTGGGGCCGGATCCGGGAAACCAGTTCTTGTTCATGTTGAGGATCGAGCTGTTGTCACCGAACATCAGCCCGACGAAGACTTCCGCGACGATCCGCCCGCCGACCGGCCCGAGCCGCGGCGTCGTCACCTCGACGTCCGATTTGACCGGAATTTTCACCTTCACCGCGTGATGCATCGCCTCGGCGAGAATGTAGGTCCACAACGGACAATTCTTGCGGAAGACCGGATCCACCGAGAGGATGTTCGGCAGTGGGGTGTCGGGCTTGTCCACGCCCTGACCGATCAGAATCTCCTCGTCGTTGAGCGGCTGAACGCCCATCGCGTAGGCGATGTCCTGGCCGGACGGCAGGCCCAGCCGCCAGCCACGCAGCAGGTTGCGCTCCGCAAGCACCGACGGGTTGGAAGCGACCGCGGGTGGTAGGTTCGCCAGCGGATTGACCAGCGCAGTATCGATGCGATAGGCGAACTGCAGCCGCTTGGCCTTGGCCGCGTCGTCGCCGTCATAGTCGCGCGTGTCGATGTCGATGAAGCGGCCCCAGTCGATGGCCCAGGCCGGGTTCATCTCGCGGAAGCCGGTCAAGCCTTCCTTGTTCTGGCCGCTCGGAAAGATCGGAAGCAGGACGCCGTCGTTCAAACGGTATCCCGGCCGGATCATCGAATGACCGAGCCGATAGCCCGCAACCGAGAACTCCACGGGCATGAAGGGCTCGTTCTTCCAGTGGAAGTATCTCAGCTTCGACTGGTCATATCGTCCGCCGGTCTTGAGCTGGTCGAGCACGCCGTGATCGACGATCCGCGGCAGGAAGTCGTACAGCACGATATACTGGTAGTAATGTCGCACGATCCGTTGCAGGTCGGAGAATTCGGCGTCGGGGTGCCGCTTCAGCATCGCATTGTGAAATCGATGAAACAGGCCCTGCAACTGCGAGACGATCGCGTTTTCGTCGTTGCGCGGATCGCCGATCAGGGCGCGTTTCACCGGCGCTCCGTTCCTCGGGAGGTCGTGGGCATCCGGGTCGATGGCGCCATGTATGGGGTTGCCGAGCAGGAAGCCGTTGCTGCCGTCATACAGATAGGGCTGGTCGTCCGGGCCGCGGCCGTAGATGCAGTCGAGATCGAATGCAGGTGTCCGGTAGTCGGTCAACGCATCCGGATCGTTGCGCTTCTGCAGTGAGCTGTTCGGGTCGAATGTCAGGTCGTGGTCGATGAACTGGCCGAAATACGTATAGAGCGCGGGGATCCCGCTCTCCTCGTCGTCGCGTCCGTCCTTCGGATCGTCGGGGGACGAAGTCATCGCCTTCGCAAGCTTGGCAAGCGCGTTCTGCGCGTCGGTGTCGGTCTTTCCAAATGTCGCCGGCTCCATGCGGAACATGCGACCGAACCGACCCTGAAAAAGCGGCGAACTGGCCGTTGTGGACAGCCCGCGAACGGGAACGGAATGCTTGGCAGTCATTGCGTTGCTCCATGCTGTGATGAATACGGAGCGCCCAATGTCGGACTGTACGGCCGGTAGCGGACTTCAAATGTGAATTATCTCTCAGGAGTCGCATGAATATATAATACCACTCATGATCGTGTGAACGGATTGGCCGACGATCACGCGTGTGCACGCATCGCCGAGATTGAGGTTAATCCCGTGCTGATGCCATCCGGAGGGGCAGGGCGTGACGATCGTCGATGCGCTGGTGGTGCCGAGGGTTTAGCGAGCCATCTCCACCGTCGTCCCGGCGAAGGCCGGGACCCATAACCACCGAACATGGTTGGAGGAGCATAGCAACGCCGCTTGTGCCACTTCCGCGGGCCGCGGCGTATGGGTCCCGGCTTTCGCCGGGACGACGCATTGATAGAGCAGCGCTTGCGGCCTCACCGGCCCTTGAAGTTCGCGACGCGGCGCTCGGCGGTGGCCTTGACGCCTTCCTTGAAGTCTTCGGTCGCGCGCAGCTTGGTCTGCTCTTCCAGCTCATGGTTGGTCGCGGCGAGCACGCGGTCGGCGAGGCCGGCGCGCATGGTGGCGCGGGTCGAGACCAGGCCGAGCGGCGAGCATTCGGCGATCTCCTGCGCGAGCTTCATCGCCTCGGCGCGCACCTGGTCCTGCGGCACCAGCACGTTGGCGAGACCCCAGCGATAGGCCTCTTCGCCGGTGACGCGGCGGCTCGTGTAGAACATCAGCTCCGCGTTGTTCTTGCCGATCAGTTCCGGCAGCGTCGTGGTGAGACCAAAGCCCGGATGGAAGCCGAGCTTGGTGAAATTCGCCGCGAAGCGCGCCTCGGGGCAGGCGACGCGGAAGTCGGCCGAGACCGCAAGGCCGAGGCCGCCGCCGATCGCGGCGCCATGGATCGCCGCGACGATCGGCTTCTTGTTGCGGAAGATGCGTACCGCCTGAACGTAGAGATGGTTGATCGGCAGGTTCGAAGCCGGATCGCTCTTGGCGCGCTCCTCCTGCTCCTGGCGGACCGGGTCGCCGAAATTGGCACCGGCGCAGAACGCCTTGCCCTGGGCTGCGAGCACCGAGGCGCGGATCTCGATGTTGTTGTCGAACTCCTCCAGCGCGTCGGCGATCTGGTTGATCAGCGCGACGTCGAAGAAATTCAGCGGCGGCTTGCGAATTTCGATCAGGCCGACATGGCCGTGAGTCTCGACGCCGATATCAGTATACTTGGTCATGATCTGTCCTCGTTGAATTAACGCAAGCCCAAACCGCGGGCGATGATGCCGCGCAGCACTTCCGTCGTGCCGCCCTGGATCGTCAGCTTGGGTGCGGTCTTGATGGCGAAATCGAGCTGCTTTTCCAGCGTCTCGCGGTTGGTCGCGGTCTCCTCGACGAACGCCGCGAGATCGCGGACGCGATGCGGCAGCTGCTGCTCCCACACCGTCCCGATGTCCTTGACGATCGAGGCCTCCACCACCGGCTCCTTGCCGGCCTGCAGCATGCCCGCCACCGACACCGACATGCGGCGCATGGTGTGAACTTGCGCGACCAGCCGTCCGATGCCCTCGGCGCTGCGGGTGTCCGGGTTCTTGCCGACCGCACGCACCAGTTCGGTGAGCACGTAATAGGTCTCGAGGAAGCGCTCGGGGCCGGAGCGTTCATAGGCGAGCTCGGACGTCGCCTGCTTCCAGGCGCCGTCGACCTCGCCCAGCACGTGATCGTCAGGCACGAAGTAATCGGTGAACACCACCTCGTTGAATTCGAACTGGCCGGTGATCTGGCCGATCGGATTCACCTGGATGCCCGGCTGCTTCATCTTGACCAGGAACTGGGTCAGGCCGTGGCGGCGATTTTCCTTGGTCGGCGGCGAGGTCCGGAAGATCGCGATCATGTAGTCGGCGATATGCGCCGACGAGGTCCAGATCTTGGTGCCGTTGATCAGATAGCCGCCGTCGGTCTTGGTGGCGCGGGTCTTCGCCGCGAACAGGTCGGAGCCTGAGTTCGGCTCGCTCATGCCGATCGCGAAGCAGACTTCGCCGCGGCAGATGCGCGGCAGGATGTCCATCTTGATGTGCTCGGGCGCGTATTTCAAAAGCACCGGCCCGCTCTGGCGGTCGGCGACGAAGAAGCGCCGGGTCGGCGCGTTCGCCACCCGCATCTCCTCGGTTACGACGTAACGTTCGAGGAACGAGCGTTCCTGGCCGCCGTATTTCTTCGGCCAGGTCATGCCGAGCCAGCCCTTGGCGCCGACGCGGCGGGAGAATTCCGGCGCGTCATTGTCCTCGCGGTTCGGCGCGTAGGGATCGAAGGTGCCGGCGGCGATTTCCTCGGCGAGGAAGGCGCGCACTTCCTTACGGAGTTGCTCGCACTTTTCCGGCAGGCGGATCGGATCGAAACGAAGGGCTGCAGTCATGATGTCCAGTCCTGATCTTTCTGCCTGATCTCAGCGCGAAGCCACCAGAGGCCACAATTCATCGGCGCCACGGTCGGCGACGAGCTTGCCGAGCTCGACCGCCCAGTAGCTCTCCGAGCCGAAATCGTCGCGCCACGCCAGCGCGCGCAGCGAGAAGCGGTGCAGGATGTGCTCGTTGGTGAAGCCGATCGCGCCGTGCACCTGGTGCGCAATGCCGCTGCCTTTCTCGGCCGCTTCCGAACAGCGAATCTTGGCCGCCGCGGCTTCGAGGAACACCGCGTCATTGTCGAACGACTTGGCGTTCGCGATGGTGTCGGCCGCCGAGGTCGCGGCGGCCAGCGCCGCGGCGGACTCGCCGGCGAGGCGGGCGAGGTTGTGCTGCACCGCCTGGAACTTGGAGATCTTCTTCTCGAACGCGACGCGCTCGTTGGAATAGCGCACGGAGATGTCGAGCATCGATTCCAGGGAGCCAGCGATCTGGAGCGAGCGCACCACGCCGCCCATCAGCATCAGCGTGGTCTGGTCAAAACCATCAGGCGCCGATTTGGTCGTGACCGGCTGCACCTTGTCGAGCGTGACGGTGTCGTTGTGATCGCCGCCGAGTCCAATGCCGGATTCGATCCGGCACTTCGCGGCATCGACCAGCGCGATCGAGATGCCGCCATTGCCGGTTGCCAGCACCGCGAAATGTTTCGCGTCTTTCGCGAACGGCACGCCGCGGGCGCGGCCGGAGAGCGAGCCGTCGGCGCCAACAGTGATGCGGTCCTTCGGGCTTGCCGACAGAACGGTCATCTCGCCTTCCGGGGAGGTGATCTTGCCTTGCGTCAGCAGCCAGCCGGCCAGCATTGTTTCGGCCAGCGGAACAGCGATCGCATGCCGCCCGGCGACGTTGAGGACGCTGAAACCTTCCGCGAGACTGGCGCCGGAACCACCGAGATCGTCGGGCACCCAGGACAGCGGCAAGCCGGCTTCGGTCAGCGCCTGCCACAGCGGCGCCTTCCATGCGCCCTGCTTGTCGTGATTGATGGTTTGGGCATCCGCGAGATCGGCGAAAATCTTTTCCGCGGTCTCGGCGACGATGTTCTCACTCTCCGCCACAGCGTTCCTCGTGTTGATTGGCTTGGGCTCGCCATTCGGCTGGCCCTGCTTGCGATGTTGTCTTGCGCTCAATGATGCGGAAAAGCCATAGCCGTGACAAGCGTTGCCCGCAGGGCCACTTGCGCGGATGGCATGAAGCCGGATCAGGCGCATGAATTCCGCATTGTGAACTTTCGACCGCCTCCGTTTGTATGCCACGCGCAAGAGCAAATTGGCCGGTGACATCAATTCAGTCCGCCAGATGAAACTCGATCGCCTTCCGCGATCGGCGGCAGGTTCGGGCCGACGACGCCCGCGCCGGGCGTGACCGGGCCGAGCGACAAGCATATGAGTTCTGATGAACTCATGCTTAGCTTGAGGCCGGGATCGGAGGTGGCTTGGATGAAGATGCATATGCTGTCGGGCGGGCGTCTGCGGATGTCGAGGCGAACCTACCTGCCTGATGCTGAGCGCGGCGAGATGATCGATCTGCCGGTCGCCTGCGTGCTGTTGCGGCACGCGCAGGGCAATGTGCTGTTCGACACCGGATGCCATCCCGATGTCGCGACCGATCCCGAAGGACGGCTCGGCGCGCTTGCCAAATACATGCAGCCGATCATGCCGGCGGACGATCATGTGCTGACGAGCCTGAAGGCGGTCGGCCTCGGCCCCGACGATATCGACGTGGTGATCTGCTCCCACCTGCACACCGATCATTGCGGCTGCAATGCCTTCTTCAAGAAGGCGACGATCTTCGTCCATGCGCTCGAGATCGAGGCCGCGAATGCCGACAACGCGTTCGATCGCGGATACATCAAGGCGGACTGGGATCATCCGCTGAAGATGGAGATCTTCGACCGGCAGATGGATGTGTTCGGTGACGGCAGACTGACACTGGTGCCGCTGCCGGGACATTCCAAGGGAACGACCGGCGCGCTGGTCAAGCTCGACAACAGCGGCGAATACCTGCTGGCGTCCGACTCGCTCAGCGTGCGCGCCAATCTCGATCAGCGGACCTCGCCGCGCAACAGCCTCGATGTCGACCAGTTCCTGAACTCGCTCGACGAGATCGCCAAGCTGGAGGCCGCCGGCGTCAAGATCATCTGCGGCCATGACGAAGCGCAGTGGGCCGGCCTGCAAAAGGGCGTGAACGCATATACGTGAGGACCTGCGCCTGAGGCTTTGGCGCGGTTTGCAGATGACATCCCGCGCGATATGGTATGCCGCCGCCGGAGTTCATCTGGCTCACAACAACAAGGAAAATGCAGATGTCCAAGGATGGTTTGTGCGCGATCGTGACGGGATCGGCATCGGGCCTCGGCGCCGCCACCGCGCAAATCCTCGCCACGCAGGGCGCGCGCCTCATCATCAACTATTCCAACAGCAAGGCGGAAGCCGAAGCGACCGCGGAAGCCTGCCGCAAGCAGGGCGCCGAGGTGCTGGTGGTGCAGGGCGACGTCTCGCGCGATGAGGACTGCAAGAAGATCGCGGCTGCCGCGCAGGGCTGGGGTCGCCTCGACGTGCTGGTCAACAATGCCGGCACCACCAAGCATGTGCCGCATCACGATCTCGACGGCCTGACCGCGGAGGATTTCCAGCGCATCTATGCCGTCAACACCATCGGCCCGTTTCAGATGGTCCGCGCCGCGCGGGCACTGCTCGAGGCCGGGGCGAAGGCATCGGGCCGTCCGTCGGCGGTGGTGAACGTCTCCTCGATCGCCGGCATTTCCGGCGGCGGTTCGTCGGTCGCCTATGCCGCGAGCAAGGGCGCGCTCAACACCATGACGCAGTCGCTGGCGCGCGCGCTGGCGCCGTTGATCCGTGTCAACACGGTGTGCCCGGGCTATATCGATACGCCCTGGTTCACCAAGGGCCGCGGCGAGGACGGCGCCAAGCAGGTGCGCGATGCCGTGGTCGCGCGCGTGCCGCTGAAGGTCGCGTCAACGGCCGAAGATATCGCCAATCTCGTCTGCTTCCTAGCAAGCCCGGCGTCGAGCAACATGACCGGCGAATTCGTCCGCATGGACGCCGGCATGCATCTGATTCAGTGACGTAGTCATCCACGTCTTGAGAGTGATTGCAGAAACGAAAGATGCCCGGGCGTGCCCGGGCATCTTCATGTTGAAGCGGTCTTCGGCTTGTTGTCCCGTCATTCCGGGATGGTGCGTTAGCACCAGACCTCAGGTGCGCAATTGCGCACCGGGGAATCTCGAGATCCCGGGTTCGATGCTACGCATCGCCCCGGGATGACGGCTTTGCCGTCACTTGTTTCCCAAATCCGGGATCACGCGCGCCGCGACCAGCCGGTTCCAGATGAACAGCACCACCAGCGCGCCGATCGTGGCGGTGATGAAGCCGGCGCCCTGTTCAGGGCCGTAGTGGCCGATGGCCTGGCCGATGAAGGTCGCGAGAAACGCGCCGACTATGCCGAGCACGGTGGTGAGAATGAAGCCGCTTGGATTATTCGGTCCCGGCGAGAGGAGCCGCGCGATGATCCCCGCGACAAAGCCGACGATGATGACCCAGATGATGCCGCCCATGACTGTCGTCCTCCTCAGATGGAATCAACGCTGCCGCTAAAGCCTGCCGTGCAACTCGTCGCCGCTCGGCAGCCGGCCGTCCGGCGTCAGATGGTTGACCGCGTCGGGCAGATACTGGCTCAGGCCCTGCAGCAATTGGTCGCGCGACATGCCGCTCTGCGACGCCAGCGAGTCGATCTGGTCGGCGCCGAGCGCGTTGGCGAGATCGCCGGGCGCGATCTGCTTGTTGGGGCCGTTGCTGACCCAGGAATTGGCCGCGTCGCCGTGGCCCTTCTGCTGCAACTGGTTGAGCAGATCGCCGAGGCCGCCGCTGAGCACGGTGCCGGCCGCGCCGCCCGCGAGCAGGCCACCGAGGCCGCCCTTGAGCAGATCACCGAGCCCGCCGCCACCAGCGCCGCCGGGCAGGCTCGCGGTGACGTTGCCGGGAAGTGACGGCGCCTGCGCTGGCGTCGGCGTCGGTTGAGGCGCGGTCGCGCCCGGCTGGCCGCCGGAAAAATGCTTGACCGCCTTCCAGGCCAGCAACGCCAGGATGGCCATCGTCATCGGCGACATTCCGCTGCCGCCACCGCTTGAGCTGTCGGATGGGGTGCTTGGCGCGCTTGGACCGCGGGGGCCGTTCTGCATGCCGTTGAGTACGTCGAGTAAACCCATGATCGTCTCCTGCCGCAACCGTGCCCCGAGCCGGAAACATAGCTTCGGGCCATGACGGTTACAAGGCGGGCACTGGGGCTGCGGCGCGTGGAAATAGGCAGGCAACTCAAGGTCTGCTATCGAGCCATAATGAACGGACGTTTAGCCAGATGAACGCGGACCGGCCGATCGGCATCGCGGGCGCCGGAAGCATCGGTTGCTTCGTCGGTGGCATGCTGGCTGCGTCCGGCCGCCGCGTCGCGCTGCTAGCGCGGCCGCGGCTGATCCAGGAGATCGCAGCCAGCGGCTTGCGGGTCAGCAGTTTCGACGGCTCGGAGCGGATGGTATCCGCGGACCGGCTCGTTCTGTCTGACGATCCGTCGATCCTGCGCGACGTCCAGGCGGTGCTGGTGACCGTGAAGAGCGCCGATACCGCCGAGATCGCCGAATTGATCGCGCGCCACGCCGCTACTGACGCCGCAGTGATCAGCCTGCAGAACGGCGTCGGCAATGTGCCGCTGCTGCGCGACCGCCTGCCGGGCCGCAAGCTGCTCGGCGGCATGGTGCCGTTCAATGTGGTTGCGCTCGGCGACGGCCGTTTCCATCGCTCGACCTCGGGCGACATCGTGATCGCGCAGGACGATGCCGGCACCGCGGCACGGCTCTCGATGCCGGGCCTTGCGATGAAGGCGACATCCAACATCGACGGCGTGCAGTGGGGCAAGCTGATCGTCAATCTCAACAACGCGCTCAACGCGCTGTCGAACATCCCGCTGTGGCAGCAGCTCGCGCAGCGCGGCTGGCGACAATTATTCGCCGACCAGATGGCCGAGGGTTTGGTCGCGATTCGCGCCGAAGGGATCGTGCCGGTGTCGCCGACGCCGCTGCCTTCGAGCTGGATGCCGGCATTGTTGCGGTTGCCGGACGCGCTGTTCGACATGCTGCTCGGCCGCACCATGAAGATCGATCCCGAAGCGCGCTCCTCGATGTGGGAGGATCTGCAGCGTGGCCGCCGCACCGAGATCGACTATCTGCAGGGCGTGATCACCGCGATCGCGGATCGCCGCGGGCTGGAGGCTCCGCTGTCGCGCCGCATCATCGCGCTGATCCGGAAGGCGGAGGCAGACGGCAAAGGGTCGCCGGGGCTGACGCCGGAGCAGATACGCGATGGCCGCTGACCGTGAGCGCCGACGATCGTCTGTCATGGCGTTCGGAAAACCGAGGAGGTGACATCATGAAACGATCCTGCATCATGCTGCTCACGCTTGCTGCGCTTAGCACCGTCCCGGTCCGCGCTGCGCCGCCGACCGTGACACCGTCGCCGGGCTTGCAGGAGCAGCGCGCGGCGGCCGCGGCATCGAGCCGATCGGCCACGGCAGCACGCGAGCCGGTCACGCACCGACACCACAAGCGCGGTCGCGCGCACTGATCCAATGCAGAGAAGACTTCAGATGAAGCTGCTGTTCCTCGCGCTCACCTTCGTGCTCGGCATCACGACGGCGGCACACGCCGCTGACTATGCCGATTCGATCAGTGCGTACCGGCGCGCCAACGGCATGCCCGCGGTGAAGCTCGACGCGAAGCTGAACGCGATGGCGTTGAAGCAGGCGCAGGCGATGTCGGCCACCGGATCGGTCAGCCACTCCGCGGGCGGCAGCTTCTTCACCCGCATTGCGCCGCTGAAGAAGCAGCGCGCCGCCGAAAATATCGGCGCCGGTTTCATCGCCTTCGCCGAGATGCTGAAGCAGTGGGAGAACTCGGCGGGGCATCGCGAGAATCTCTTGATGCTGGGCGCGAAGCGCGTCGGTGTGGCCTTCGTCGACAATCCGAAGTCGCCGTACCGCAGGTTCTGGGCGATGGTGATTACCGATTGACCATAGCGTTTTCGAGCGAAGTGGACGCCGGTTCGCGTGAAGAAAACGCGTCAAAACAAGAATCCAGAGCACTTCGGTTCTGATTCAATCAGAACCGAAGTGCTCTAGCGTTAGTTTCGCTTCGCAACCTTGGTCGGCGGCGGAGATGCCGGCGTGAACAGTTTCTTCAGGCCGTCCAATCCTTCGGAAAGCCGCGGCCATTCGCAGGAGAACGTACCCTTCACGCAACTCGCTGCCTGCGGCCGTACCCTGGGAAGAGGGGCCGCAGCAACCCGCGGCTTGACCGGGCGTGCGATCGGGGCCGGGACTTTCGCCGGCTCGCTGTGCACCGGCTCGCTGTTCAGAGACGCCTGCTGAAGCTGCGGCGGCCGCACCTGCTGCTTTTCCTGCCGCTCGAGCTGCTTGGCATTGAACGCCGCGACGATGCTCGAGCGGCGCTCCTTCTCGAGATAGCCGGTATATTCCTGGTCGATCTTCTTCTGCTCGTCCGGCGTCGGATTGGGGCCGGCGATGTCGAAGCTGCGGTCCTGCATGAAGTCGTAATAGGTGTAGCCACCGCCGGACTTGCGGCGTCCGGCAAACTTGGCATTGCAGTCGGCGAGTTGCGCGGTCTTGTCTTCCCTGGACTTCGCCTTCTCGGCGAGGTCGGCGCAATCCTCAAAGTCCTTCGGTGCGCTGCGCCACCATTGCGCGCGCGCAGTCATCGGCGCCAGCGCGAACGCGGCGACAAAAACGGCAACAGCCAACGTCGATGATCGTGACAGCATCACGGACATTGCAAGCAAACCCGAACGACACAGAGTGAGCAGATTGTCGCCATTTTAGTGACCCTTGTCACCCCGGAACCCGACGATTTCCCTGACCATTTAAGTCGCAGGCCGGTCGGTTGGCATAATCCAATAATCGCTGTACGCAATTGCAATATTTGAAGAATTCCTGCCGCATTGCCGCACCGGAAATTGGAACAATTCGTCTCGAAACGTTCACTTGACCCGATGCAGCAATGCGACGAGTTCCGCCTGCCGATGCGTGCCGGTCTTCTGGAAGATCGTTTTCAGCTGATTGCGCGCGGTGGCAAGGGCAATGCCGGCTTCCTGTGCGGCGGCCTCGACCGAATCGCCGCGCGCAAGTCGCGTGGCGAGGCGCGCCTGCGCCGGCGTCAGCTCGAACGCCGCTGCCAACAGCGCCTGATCGAATGCGGCGTTGCCCTCGAGATCGCGGATCAACAGGATCGCGCGCGCGCCCAGGAACGGTGAGCGTGCGGCGGGAGGCACCGGCTGCATCTGGATCACGATCGGCCGCTTGTCGATCCTGCGCACCACGATCGGCGATGTCGGGAGCGGGTGCAGGTCCGAGCTGTGGGCCAGCAGATCGATCAGCCTGGTCAGATCGGTATTGGCCTGCCGGTCGAGCAGGGTGAGGCGGTTGTTGCGGATCGCAAGGTCATGGCCGAGGCAGGCTTCCGCCTGGCCGTTCATGCCGATGACGGCGCCGAAGCGGCCGACGGCTATCGCTGCGATCTGGATCAGGTCCAGCGCGCTGGTAATGCCCGAAATCGCGGAACGGCCGACGACGGTGGACAGCGTCGCGGCTTCGGTCAGCCGCGCTGACACGCGCGAGAGTGCCTTGACCTCGTCGGCCTCGAACATGCCTTCCTTCGGCGTGCGCTGGATGCTCAGTGCCCACAACGCCGGTCCGGCGCGGAAGCCGATTCCCGCAAACCATTTCAGCCCGAACTCGCCGAGCGTGGCATAGAGCGGGTCGCGCAGCATCTCGGTTTCGCCGCCGAACAGGTCGGCGTCGGTGATGACGTTGGTGCCGGAGAGCATCAGCGGCACGCCGCGCGCGGCGCGAATGTCGGTGAGATGAAAATTCTGCGGGAAGTAGGTCTTGGTGAAATAGTCGGTGATCGATTGCGTGCGCGGAATGTCTTCGGTGCGGATATCGCTCTGAAGCATCGCAGCCCCGGTCGCGCCGACGGCCGCGCAGACCTCGTCCATAAAGGACGGCCAGGTCGCGGGATCGAGAACCACGTCGCCAAGGCGCGCGGTCACGTCGTCCAGCCTGTGCACGTCGACCAAAGGCTCAGCTCCGCCTGATGCAGATTTCTTGTTGTTTCACAGGACGAAACAGGCCGGACCTGTTTGCACCCGCTACCGTGCATAAGAAAGCTCGGACCGCCGGATATGCAAGTTAAATCAGCGTCACGGCCGAAGGCCGGGCCCGCAAACCCTGGCGAAACATGATCGAAAATCGGCGAGGGGGCGAGCCCACCGCTACAGCAAATACAGATCCCGGCGGCGCTCGGCCTCGGTCAATGCCACGCGGCAGAAGCTGGCGGCGATCGCGACGACGTCCTCGACGGCTTGCGGATAGTGCTTCGATACCCAGCGCCGGGCGATCGAGATCACGGCGCCGACCATGCCGATCGAAAGCAACGTGGCCGGAGTACCCTTGTCGCTGCGTTTCGGATCGCGTGGCGGCGGCACCAGGATGTCGCTGAATGTGCGCGATGCGTCGAGCGTGACGGCATCGACCGCCGGGCTGATCCCGGCGATCTCCAGCAGGAAGACCCGTGCCGGCTTCGGATGCTCCTTCAACCGCGTGAAATACAGTGTCAGCGCAGCGCGCAGCCGCATTTCGGCATCGTCGCCGCCGGACGCGGCGGCAGCCGCCATCTCCTCGTGGAGGTGGCCGACGACATGGTTGTAGGCCGCAATCAGCAGCGCCTCGCTGTTGGTGAAGGATTCGTAGAAATAGCGTTCGGTGAGCTCGGCCGCCTCGCAGATCGCCTTCACGGTGGCGACCCGATAGCCGACCTCACCATAGACCTCGATCGCAGCATCAATCAGCTTCAGCCGCCGCTCAGCGCGGCGTTCCTCGGCGTCCATACCGCCATAAAGGCGGGCTTTCCGGCTGCTTGCCATGAAAAGTGTATTGACACGAGCCATTGTCAGATGTCAAGTTATCTGACAATACGAATTGTCAATTCTGCCACGGGAGGTCAGGGCATGTCTGCTCATTTCGACGTGTTGATCGTGGGTGCCGGGCTGTCGGGCATCGGTGCCGGCTATCATCTGCAGACCAATTGCCCGGACCGCAGCTACGCCATTCTCGAAGGCCGCGATTGCATCGGCGGGACCTGGGACCTGTTCCGCTATCCCGGCATCCGCTCCGACTCCGACATGTACACGCTCGGCTACTCGTTCCGGCCCTGGACCGAGCCGAAGGCGATCGCCGACGGCCCTTCGATCCTGAATTATGTGCGCGAGACCGCGCGCATGTACGGCATCGACAAGAAGATCCGCTTCAACCACCGCGTCGTGCGCGCCGACTGGTCGTCGGCAGACTCGCAATGGACGGTCGAAGTCGAGCGCGGGCCGGAGAAAGCGATCGAGCGTCTCACCTGCAGCTTCCTGTTCATGTGCAGCGGCTACTACAAGTATGAGCACGGCTACACGCCGGACTTCCCCGGCCTCGCCGACTTCGCCGGTCGAGTCGTCCATCCGCAGAAGTGGACCGACGACATCGACTATGCCGGCAAGAAGGTGGTGGTGATCGGCAGCGGCGCTACCGCGGTGACGCTGGTGCCGGAAATGGCCAAGACCGCCGCCCATGTCACGATGCTGCAGCGTTCGCCGACCTATGTCGTCGCGCGGCCGGATGAGGACAAGGTCGCCAACTGGCTGCGGGCGCGGCTACCCGCAAAACTCGCTTACGGCCTCACACGCTGGAAGAACGTGCTGTTCGGCATGTATTTCTACCGGCTCTGCAAGCGCGATCCGGAGCGCGTGAAGAAGCTGATCCTCGGCGGCGTCCGCCATGCGCTCGGTCCCGACTACGATGTCGCGACGCATTTCACGCCGAGCTACAATCCGTGGGACCAGCGGCTTTGCCTGGTGCCGAACGGCGATCTCTTTCAATCGCTGCGCAGTGGCGGCTCGTCTGTCGTCACCGACCAGATCGAGACCTTCACGCGTGGGGGCATCAAGCTCAAGAGCGGAAACGTGCTCGACGCGGATGTCGTGGTGACCGCGACCGGCCTCGATCTGCAGGTGCTTGGCGGGCTCGAGATCAAGGTCGACGGCGCGCCGGTCGATCTGTCGAAGACCATGAACTACAAGGGGCTGATGTACTCGGGCGTGCCGAATCTTGCTGCGGCGTTCGGCTACACCAACGCATCCTGGACGCTGAAATGCGACCTGACCTGCGAATATGTCTGCCGCATGCTCAACCACATGAAGGCGAACGGCTACGCGCAAGTCACGCCGCGGCGGAATGATCCGACCGTGACCGAGCTGCCCTGGGTGGATTTCTCCTCGGGCTATATCCAGCGCGCCGCCACCAGGTTCCCCAAACAGGGCTCGCGCCGGCCGTGGCGGCTCTACCAGAACTATGCGCTCGATATCGTGACGCTGCGTTTCGGATCGCTGAAGGATGAGGCGATCGAGTTTCTGCCGGCGCGCCGGACCGGCGCGGCGGATGCTGCCGCGAATCCGGCCCGGCAGGTGGCGTAGCGCGCGCAGCGCCGAACATGGCGCAACTTCGCCCGCGCCCGCTATGGCGCGGGCTGGCGATCATTCGGCTCCTCTGCTATGGGGATGGCGACGCCCGCATGCTTCGCTGCGGGCGGTGCGGTCCCGTAGCTCAGCCGGATAGAGCGACGGTTTCCTAAACCGTAGGTCGGAAGTTCGAGTCTTCCCGGGATCGCCATTTTTCGCCTGGCTGCGCGCCATGGCGCCCCAGTCCTCATCGAAGCCTCAACGGCCTTTGCGCAACGGCCCCGGGGGCGCGGTCTGCCGGACGTCCGCCCCCTTGGTTCACCCCAAATTAGGGAAAGCCCGGGACAATGGGGAGGGGGCCACCGGAAGACCGCGCGCATGCGAGCCAGCGTTCCAGAATGGGTTGAGCAGGGCGGCAGCGACGCCCTTCGCGATCCGCTGCGTTCGAAGGGCCGGTCGCTCGTCGTCGATGTCGACGAGGTGATGGTTCCGGGAAGCGCCTTCCCGGCGAATATCGCTTCCGCGCTGACCGGCCACTTTCGCGCCGTCACCACGGCGATTGCCGCTGCGCTTGGGCCGGCAGCGCGTGTTGCTGATGCATCCGGCTTCGATCCATCCCGCGCACGGTTTGACCACGACGCCGTGACCTTCCTTTTGCAGGTGCTGGGCGAAGGTCGTCCGGTGTATCTCTGTTCGGAAACCCATCCCGAGCCGTTCGTCAGCGCGGTTGCCCAACATCTCGGCGTCTTCACGGCCTGGGCTGCCGCTCCGGACGGCCGGTCGCCGGCACAGGGCGAAGACCTGCCGCCCGCGCTCTTGCAGGGCTTCGACTACATCGGCAGCGAAGCGGTTGCGCTGCCCGGCTTCGCGTCACGCGTGGCGCGCACCGGTCGATCCGCCGCGGCTGCACCCGCGCCGGCCGGTTTGCGCAGCTGGGTGAAGCTGCTTCGGGTGCATCAATATGCGAAGAACGCCCTCGTGTTGGTGCCGCTGCTGACCGCGCACAAGTTCGCATTCGGGTCGGCGGCGACGTCGCTGTTTGCGCTGATCGCATTCTCGCTCTGTGCGTCGGCCGCCTATATCCTGAACGACATTCTCGACATCAAGGCCGACCGCGCCCATCCGGCCAAGCGCAACCGCCCGATCGCAAGCGGCGCCGTCCCCGCGACGCAAGCCGCCGGCGCGATGGCGCTGGTGCTGGTCGCCGCGTTCGCGATCGCATTGTGCATATCGGTCGGGTTTGCCGGCGTCCTGCTCGGTTATTTCGCGCTGACCACCTCCTATTCGCTGTGGCTCAAGCGCATCGCGATCGTCGACGTCGTCGTGCTGGCGACGCTTTACACCGTTCGCGTGATCGGCGGCGCGGTCGCGATCAGCGTGCCGATGTCGGAGTGGCTGCTTGCGTTCTCGCTGTTCATCTTCATGTCGCTGGCACTGGTGAAGCGCCATATCGAGCTCGCCAGCCAGCCGGACGGCGCGGTGCTGGCGGCGCGCGGCTACCGGATCGAGGACAAATCGATGGTCGCGATCCTCGCGGCTGCGTCGGGCTTCAACGCCGTCGTGATCTTCACGCTCTACATCTCCTCCGATACGGTTCGCGCGCTCTACAGCCACCCGCAGCTGCTCTGGATCTGCTGTCCGATCCTGATGTACTGGATCGGCCGCGTGATGCTGTTCACGCAGCGCGGATTGATCGATGATGATCCCGTGATGTTCGCGCTGCGGGATCGCGCCAGCTGGGTCGCGCTTGGCGCGATCGGCGTCATCATGCTCGCCGCCATCTAGCGATGTCGGCGGCGGCATTGCCAGGACGCGAAAGCGCGAGCTCCAATCCGGGCGGGATTTGCCTCTCCGGCTGGGGCAACTATCCCAAGGGGTCGACCGAACTACTGGCTCCACATACGCCCGCAGCCGCGCGCAATGATCTGCTCGGGCGGTCCGGTGTCATCGCGCGCGGCGCGGGCCGCGCCTATGGCGATGCCGCGATCGGCACGCAAGCCACGATCTCGTCGCGCGGCCTGAACCGGATGCGAAGCTTCGATGCCGCAACGGCTCAATTGACGGTCGAAGCCGGCGTGACCATCGCCGACATCCTTGCCGCGTTCGAGCCGCGCGGCTTCTTCCTGAAAGTTGTGCCCGGCACGAAATTCGTGACGGTCGGCGGCGCGATCGCAGCCGACGTTCATGGCAAGAATCACCATCGCGACGGCGGCTTCGGCACTATCGTCGACTCGTTTCGGCTTGCGCTGCCGGGCGGTGAGATCGTTTCCTGCTCGAGGTCGGAGAACGCCGCGCTGTTCGCGGCGACGCTGGGCGGCATGGGCCTGACCGGCATGATCCTCGACGCGACGTTGCAACTGCTCCCGATCGAGACGGCCTGGCTGCGGCAAGACACCCGCGTCGCCGGTAATCTCGATGCGGCGATCGATCAGCTGGAAAACAGCGCCTCCTCCACCTATTCGGTGGCCTGGATCGATTGTCTTGCGCGCGGCGCGGCGCTCGGGCGGTCGCTGGTCTATCTGGCCGAGCACGCCACGCGCCGCGACATGGACGTGCTGGGGCCCGGCCTCGCGCCGTTCCCCAGCCCTCGCACGCAGCGGCTCTCGGTACCCGAGCTGTTTCCCGGATGGCTGCTCAATCGCACATCGATGCGGGTATTCAACGAGCTGTATTTCCGCCGCGGTGCTGCGCAGCAGGGTAGACAGCGCCTCGTCCACTGGGATCCCTATTTCTTTCCGCTCGATGCGATCTCCGATTGGAACAGGATCTACGGCCGGCGCGGCTTCGTGCAGTATCAGTGCGTGATCCCGCTCGAGCGCGCGCGCCGCGTGCTCGCCGATATTCTGGACCGGGTATCCCGGCGCGGCGATGCGTCGTTTCTTGCGGTGCTCAAGCAGCTCGGCGATGGCGGCGGGCCGATGTCGTTTCCGCTGCGCGGATACACCCTGACGATGGACTTTCCCGTCAGCGACACGCTGTTCGCGTTTCTCGACCAGCTGGACGCGCTGGTGGTCGACGCCGGCGGCCGGCTCTATCTCGCCAAGGACGCGCGGCAATCCCGCACGACATTCGAATCCGGGTATCCCGGCCTTGCGGCCCTGCGCGACATCCGCCGGCAGACCGGGGCGACCACGCGCCTTGTCTCCCATCTTTCAGAACGGCTTGGAATTTGATGACCGGCACGAAATCAATTCTGGTGATTGGCGGCAGCTCGGATATCGGGCACGCGACGGCGCTGCGTTATGCGAAGGAGGGGTGGCGCGTGACGCTCGCCGCCCGCGATCTTACGGCCGCGCAGCGCAACGCCGACGATATCAGGACGCGAAGCGGCGTCGACACAACGGTTCAATCGCTTGACGTGCTGCAGACCGGGCACCTTGCCGGCTTCGTCGCCGGCCTTTCCGTGCTTCCGGACACCGTCGTGTGCGTTGTCGGCGAGCTCGGCGACCAGCAGAGGGCCGAGACCGATCCCGAGCTTGCGACGACAATCATGCGGACCAATTTCGAGGCCCCCAGCCTGCTGCTCGAACAGTTCGCGCAAGCCTTCGCGGCGCGCGGCTCGGGAACGATCGTCGGGGTCAGCTCGGTCGCCGGCGATCGCGGGCGGGCTTCGAACTATTACTACGGCGCGGCGAAGGCCGGCTTCACGCAATTCCTGTCCGGCCTGCGCAACCGCCTGGCGCTCGCCGGCAAAGTCCGCGTCGTCACCGTCAAGCCCGGATTCGTGCGCACCAAGATGACGGCGCATATGAAGCTGCCGGCGCCCCTGACCGTGCAGCCGGATCGGGTCGCGGAGGATATTTTTCGGGCCGACGTGACGCGGCCGCGGGACGTGATCTATGTGGCCAGACGATTTTGGCTGGTGATGGCGATCATCTGCGCGCTGCCGGAGACGATCTTCAAGCGGATGCGCATCTGACGGTCGATCCGCTCACTGCTTCCGTCCCCGAACTGCGCAGCAGCACAATTCCGACAATGAGCGCAATCAGCGGAATGATCGCGAAGCCGCCGATCGAGAGCGTGCCGAGTGACGGCTCGCCCGAGTGGGCGGTCGTCGCTTGCAGGTAGCCAAACGCTCCGATCGGAATCGGCAAGGCGTAGATGATGCCTCGCTCCCACTCACGCGCGCTCGCCAGCAGCGCCGGCAACAGCAGTGCGAGGCCGACACTGAAGATCAGAAAGTCGTAATCGTAGGCGTAGGGGCTGATGCAGACCGACACGATCGCGACAAGGCCGAGGCGCTCGCGTGCCGGCATCGTCCGGTAGGCGGCGATGAGAACGACCGCAAGCGCCAGGACCGCGACGGCGCCCTGGGCGACAAACGCCGCCGACGCGGACATCCCTGCTGTTCGTAACGCGGCATAGATCGAGATCATGCGATTCATCGGGTAATTTCCCTGCTCGAGGAACACCGACGAGTCGCGCACGCTTTGCAGGAACGCGCTCCAGATATCCACGCCGAAAACCGCCGTACAGATCGCCGAGCTGACCAGCACGACGCCCGCCGCCGTTGCCACGACGATCCAGGAACGCCGCAGCACGGCGTAGACCGCGAACGCGATGGCGAGATGCGGCTTGATGATCATCAGACCGAGGGCGACCCCGGCGAGGACCGGCCGCTCTTCAAGGAACAGGCAGACCATTCCGATCAGCGCGGCCGTCAGCAGGCCGTTCTGTCCGCATGCCAGCGTAATCCCCATCGTCGGAAAGAACACGATCAGCACCAGCACAAAATTATTGCCTGCGAGACGGCGCAGCACGGCAAGGTAAAGCGCTAGCGTCGAGGCTGCGAACAGCAGATAGGCAATCCCGACCGGGATCAGCGCGAACGGCGCCAGCAGCAGGCTGAACTGCGGCGGATAGGTCCACGACATGAAGCCATCGTGCCCGCCCGATGCCTCCTTCTGGATGACGATGAGCTTCGCGAACTGATAGGCCTGATCCACGGTGCCCAGCCACACCAGCTTTGCCGTGATGTAGAAGGCGGCAAAATCGACGAGCTCGCGGCCGTGCCCGAGCCCCACTTGGGCGAGCCACACCGCCTTGAAGACGATGGCGATGACCAGAAGCACGAGGATTCCGCGGACATAGGCGGTCCGCTTCGACGTGGTCGACCGAATTGCTTCGAGGGTAGTTGCGAACATCAAGCCGGGCCCTGTTTCGGCAGTTCAGGCTAGGTCGAATAGGTTAAGCAGTCGAAAAATCCGGGAGGAGAGCGTGGTCTGGCCTGGCAGCAGGGATGCACGGCATCGGCCCGTGCGCGGGTTGCCGGAACCGGGCGGTATCTTGGTGCAGGGGGGCGACTTTCGCTGGAGCTCCGTCGACGGCAGTGATAACGGCTGGGACAACCATCTCATGACGGGCCGCATGCCGAAACCTCCGCCTCCTTCCCATCGCGGGCCCAGCCCACCCTCGGCTCTGCAACGCGCCATGGTCGCGTTGCAGATGGGGCAGGTCGTCGAAGCCGAGCGGCTGGCGGCGGAGGTGTTGAAGGCAAACCGGACCGATGTCGGCGCGGCCTCGATCCTGGCACGGGCGCTGATGGCCCAGAACCGCAACGAGGAGGCGATCGCGCCGCTCGAGCGCGCCGCGCGCCGCGTCGAGGATCCCGGCATTGAGACCCTGCTCGGGGCGGCGCTCGGCGGTGCCGGTCGGCGTAACGAGGCGATCGATCTGTTGCGGCGAACGAGCGCGCGGCGGCCACCGTTCCTGCCCGCATTTCAGGGGCTGGCAGGGCAATTGGGCGCGGCCGGCCGCATCGACGAGGCGGTTGCCGTCGTCGAGAGCGCGCTGGTTTTTGCGCCCGGCAGCGTCGAGTTGCTGCTCTTGCTCGCGCAGCTCTTGCCCCATCGCAATGAGCGCGGCCGCGCGCGAGAGATTCTGGAGAAGCTCCGTACTGTGGCGCCGGGCCATCCCGATATCCTGGCCGCGCTCGCGCGCGTGCTGCTGCTCGATGGCGAATATGCCGGTGCGGCGGATCTCTACCGTCAGGTGCTGGCGCAGCGCCCCGACGATCCCCTGACGCGGACCAGCTTCTCCGCCTGTCTCCTCGAAATGGGCGACCGCGCTGCCGGCGAAGCCAATCTGCGCCTGGCGTTGCGCGGCCGGCCGCAAATGATCGGCCGCACCACGTCCGCGCTGGCCATGGCATCGCACGGCCGCTTCTTCTTCCGTCCCAGCGCGGCTGCGAAATTTCTGAGCTAGGGAAAGCTCGGGCAAATCATGTTGCGAGACTGCGAAGCCGCGTCCCCACGGCAACTGTCATCGCCCGGCTCGACCGGGCGATCCAGTACGCCGCGGCTCCTCGGCTCAAGCACTGGCGTCTCTGGAATACTGGATCACCCGCTTTCGCGGGTGATGACACCGAACTTGCTCAGAATCGCGCCATATATTTGGCGTCGTCCTGGCTTTCGCCAGGACGACGGCGGTGGATGCTGAGCCTCCAACCGGATGGCTCGCAATGACGCAGGAGGCCACAGCGCGTCTCGTGCGCTCCGATCTACGTTCGAAACTGGCGGCGATAGAGTCCGGGCTCGCGGGCCATCCGGTTGGACAGGTCCTGCGCGCGCGACGTCTCATCCGGCGTCATCGGAGCGGTTTGCGCGACCCAGTTCTCGCGCTTCACCGGGAAGCATTGCGCAACCGGTGTGCCCTTGGGCAGCACGCCGCTGAAATTGGTGTCGTGCCAGCGCGCCGGGAAATGAATCCAGCTGTCGTGAAACTGATCGCAATCGACCATGCCGGTCAGCGTGGTGAACGGCAGATCGAACCGATTGACCGGATGCGTGAAGAACAGCGAGTAGCCCGCCGGCGCCTCGATGGTCCACAGATTGACGAACTTGATCACGAAGCGGTCCTGTTCGAACAGCGGCGAGCCGATCACCTGGCTCTCGTCGTGGAATCCGACAGGCGAACGCGGGAATTCGAGCACACCTCCGGACGGAAGGTCGTTGTCCCATGTCATCTCGCCATTCTCGATCTTGAGGTCGCAGATCAGCGGCATCAGGAAGCCGGATGTCATCGCGTCGATGAATGGCGGGCAGCGCTTGACGGTATCCTCCTCGCGATTGCTCATCGCATTGAAGGCCTGCGTCGGCATCGCCTTGAGCCATCCGGGAAGACCCAATGACGCAGCCACCGGCGGCGGGATCTTGCCCTCGAGCTCCGCCGGGCAGCGGAATTTGATGGTCATCGCTTCGTTGTTGTTGGACACGGTTTGGCCCTTGGTTCGTTCGGTGTCGGCAGCGCCCTTGCGCCAGTCGATGCTGATCTAGCACGCGATGACGGGGCGGAGAAAGCAGCCGCATCGCGCGCGGGGCGAGCCGCGGCCTCGAGCTATAAGTTGTTGTTATCATGACGGATAAGGTAACTCGTCAATTTCGCGTGTCGCGCGCATGCCGATCCCGTTTTGATGCGTCTTTCCATTCGCCGATGTGCAAGACTTTGCCGATAGGCATTGGCTTTCGATGCCTGTCGGGCGCATCATGGCTGGTGTCGCTGACGACGAGATTTGCAGCAGATAACGGAGGGACCGATGGCCGAATCGAAGGTTGAGACCGCCAACACTGCAGGTGCCTCGCCACCCTCCGGCGACGGCGGCGGCGTCAGCGAGCTCGCAATCGCGACCGTCCGTACCGTGCCGATCGAGCAGGCGCAGTCCCGCACCGAGCACGATCTGCTCGGCGAGGACGAGGTGCCGGCCAATGCGCTGTGGGGCATCCACACCAAGCGCGCGGTGGTGAACTTTCCGATCACCGGCGTGCCGGTCGGCCATTTCCCGGAATTCGTGCGCGCGCTGGCGCTGGTGAAGCAGGCGGCCGCCCGCGCCAACAAGCGCCTGGGCTATCTCGCGCCGGAAAAGGCTGATGCGATCGACAAGGCCTGCATCCAGATCGCGACCGACAAGGTCTATGCCGAGTCCTTCGTCGTCGATGCGATCCAGGGCGGCGCCGGGACCTCGACCAACATGAACGCCAACGAGGTGATCGCCAACGTCGCGCTCAAGCTGATGGGCAAGAAGCCCGGCGATTATCACACGCTGCATCCGAACGACGACGTCAACATGGCGCAGTCGACCAACGACGCCTATCCTACCGCGCTGCGGCTCGCGGTGATCTTTGCCACTCAGCCGCTGGTGCGCGCGCTCGATGATCTTGCCTATGCCTTCAAGGGCAAGGCGGTGGAGTTCGCCGATGTCCTGAAGATGGGCCGCACCCAGCTGCAGGACGCGGTGCCGATGACGCTCGGCCAGGAGTTCGACGCCTTCCACGCCACCGTGAAGGAGGATGTCGCGCGGCTGAACGAGATTTCGAGCCTGTTCCGCGAGGTCAATCTCGGCGCCACCGCGATCGGGACCGGCATCAATGCCGATCCGCGCTATGCGGCGCTCGCGGTCGAGGAGCTGTCGCGGCTGTCGGGCCAGCCGATGGTGCTGGCTTCGAACTTGATCGAGGCAACCTCCGACCTCGGCGCCTTCGTGCTGTTCTCCGGCGTCTTGAAACGCGTTGCGGTGAAGGTATCGAAGATCTGCAACGACCTCCGCCTGCTGTCGTCGGGGCCGCGTACCGGCTTTGGCGAAATCCGCCTGCCTGCGGTGCAGGCCGGCTCGTCGATCATGCCCGGCAAGGTCAACCCGGTGATTCCGGAGGTGGTCAATCAGGTCGCTTTCCTCGTGATCGGGCACGATCTCACGGTGACGATGTGCGCCGAAGGCGGCCAGCTCCAGCTCAATGCCTTCGAGCCGACCATCGGCTATTGCGTGCTGAGTTCGCTGCGCATGCTGACGGCGGCGATCGACACGCTGACCAAGCGCTGCGTCGACGGCATCGAGGCCGACCGCGAGCGTTGCCGCAGCCTGGTGCAGGGCTCGATCGGCCTGATCACGGCGCTGGCGCCGGCGCTCGGCTATGAGGCCTCATCGCGCGTGGCGCGCCGAGCGCTGAAGGAGAACCGCTCGGTCGCCGACATCGTGCTGGAGGAGAAGCTGCTGACCGAGGAACAGCTCAACCAACTGCTCGAGCTCGAAGCCATGACCCGCCCGGCGCGCCGTCAGCCCGTGCCGAAGTTGAAGGAAAGTTGAGCGCAGGCGTTACCGATCCCGCCCGACGAACATCCATTTTGACTCTTGCAGGACGGACCCGCCGGCGCATGCCGGCGGGTCCGTGATGACGCTTTGTGAAGCCGGTCACACGTCGATTGGAGATGTATGATACGATGAAGCAACTTTAGATAATCGATTTACCGCGCTCGCGGCATAGGGATTGCGAGGTTTGCCATGGCCACGCCCAACCTGCCGACGCCAGATTTCGCCTTCGATCCCGATCAGCCCGGCGCCTGCATTGCCGGCGTGCGGCCCTATCGCAACGGATCGTATCGGCTCGATGCCGAAACCATTTCGCAGAGCTTCATCGTGCATAATTACGGCCATGGCGGCGCCGGCATCACGCTGAGTTTCGGCTGCGCCGCGAAGGTCCGCGACATCGTCAGGGATCATCTGGCCGCAAGCCGTGGGGCCACCGAAGCCGCCGTGCTTGGCGCCGGCGTGATGGGTCTGACTGCCGCGACATTGCTGCTCGATCTCGGGCTCAAGGTCACGGTCTATTCCGATCGCGCGCCGCTCGAGACCACCTCCGCCAAAGCCGGCGGCCAGTGGGCCGTCTCGGTGGTCGAATTCGCCGGCAAGGAGCGCGAGCTCACCGACATCATCAAGAGCGCCTATCGTGCGTTCAAGGATCGGATCGGGCAGGGGTTCGGCGTGTTCGAGCGGCCGAACTACACCGCGACGCGCGCGCACAATCTCGACATCGTGCTGCAACTCGCGCCCGGCCTGATCCCGCCGCGGCAGTCGCTGCAGCGCTTGCCGTTCGCGCACCACACCAAGCCCGGCTTCGTCTACCAGACCTTGCTGATTGAGCCGCCGGTCCTGCTCGCCAGGCTGAAGGCTGACCTCGACCAGCGCGGCGTCAGCTTCGTGTCGAAGCGGTTCGTCAACCGTTCGGATATCCTGGCCAGCGTGCCGCAGCCGATCATCATCAACTGCACCGGGCTCGGATCGATGACGCTGTGGAGCGACACCAAAATGATGCCGATCAAGGGACAGCTTGCGCTGCTGCGGCCGCAGCCGACGTTGCAATACCTTTACGGCCAGAACGGCTACCTGTTCCCGCGCAGCGACCACGTCGTGATCGGCGGCACCTTCGAGCCCGGCGTCAACAACGAGACCCCGGACAAGGCGGTGTGCCAGAGCCTCGTCGATCACATCGCCTCGCTGTTCGGCAAGGCACCGGCGAGGCCGCTGCCGGATATCCATATCCACAACCCCGTCCACGCGCCGATCGTCAACCCGGCAATTCCCGAAGTCTGAGGGATCGCCATGGAACATCCGCTTCGCGTCGGCGAGTTCTTGCCCTCCGATGCGCCAGTTGCCGCCGCCGACGCCGAGATCGCCGCGCCGCCGGTGGAGGCCGTGGCGCCGCTGCCGCCATTGCCGAACCTGCCGGCGACCGACGTTCAGTTCCTGCGGCCGCAGGACGCGCATTATGCGGATTACCTGCCTGCCGCGAGCAAGCGCAGGCAATCGGCGCCGGCGCTGCGTGCAGTCTGCAAGACCGAGCACGCGGTTGCCGTGATGGTCGACTGGGTGCGCAGCAATGGATTGAGCTTCGCCGTTCGCTGCGGCGGGCATTCCTATGAAGGCCTGTCGCAATCGTCCGGGGTTGCGATCGACGTGCGCGGATTGCAGCAGATTGTGGTCGACAAGGCCTCGAACCTCGTCACGGCAGGCTCCGGCGTATCGCTGTATGCGCTCTATTCCGCGTTGGCCGCCCAGGGCCTCGCGCTGCAGGCAGGGAGTTGCCCAACCGTCGGCATCTCTGGCCATCTCACCGGCGGCGGCCACGGCCTGCTCGCGCGCTCGCATGGACTGACTTGCGACGGTCTGCTGCAAGCGAATGTCGTCGACGCCCAGGCGCGTGTGCTGCAGGCCAATGCGACATCGGAGCCGGACCTCTGGTGGGCCTGCCGCGGCGGCGGCGGTGGCAGCTTCGGCATCGCGACCGAGTTCAAGATCGAGGTGTTTCCCTTGAAGACCGCGCGGGTGTTCGGTGTCTCCTGGAAATTGTCGCAGGCCCACGCCGCGCAATTGTTCGCCGCCTGGCAGGACTGGGCGCCGAATGCGCCGTCGAACATCACCTCGATCATGAAGGTCGGCCCGGCCGGCCAAGGCCTTATCACGATGCGCTGCATTGGCCAGTCGGTCGGCAGCGAGAGCGAACTGCGCAGCGAACTCCGGCGATTGACGGCGGTGCGACCGCCGTCATCGGCCCTGTCGGTGCAATCGCTCGCCTTCCTCGATGCGGTCAAGCACTTTGCCGGACCGCTCGCCTACGAGTCGGTGCTGATGAAGGCGAAGTCGGACTATGTTCTCACGCCGCTTGCCTCCGACGGCATCGAAGCCATGATGGCGGCGGTCGCGCCGATCGCGCCGGGCGGCATCGTGCTGCTGTGCGATTCCTATGGCGGTCGGATCACCGATGTTGCCGCCGACGCCACCGCATTCCCGCGCCGCGCCGGCACGCAGTACTGTATCCAGTATTTCTCGAGCTGGAGCCGATCCGCCGACACCGCGGCGCATCTCGCTGACGTCGCAGGGGTCTACGCGGCGATGCGCCCTTTCATGCCGGGCGCGTCATACGTCAATTATTGCGATCTCGACCTCGACGACTATGCGTCAGCCTACTGGGGCGACAACCTCGCCCGCCTGGTCGCGGTGAAGCAGCAATATGATCCCGATGATTTGTTCCGCCACGCCCAGAGCGTGCCGCTCAGCGTGCCGACGGCATGAGGAGCTGGCCGAAGCTCAAAGCGTCTTGATGAACTCGATCAGGGCGCGGCGCTCGTCTTCCTTCAGCTCCGGCCCGATCACGCCTGTGCGCTTCTCGTTCGAAAATTCGTGTCCGGAATTGCTGTTGCCGCGCTTGCTGGTGTCGAGCACGAAGGCGTTCTTGATGTTGTCCTTCCAGACATGACCGAGATCCTTGGGGTCATACTCCCGGTTGCCGAGATAGAAGGTCGCAGGACGATCCTTCACCGGCGACAGCAGCGCGTAGATCGACGGCACCGAGCCGTTGTGCAGGTAGGGCGGGGTCGCCCAGATGCCGTTGAGCGGCCGGACCTTGTAGGCGAGCGGCGCCTGGATCTCGTTCGGCCGGTAGCCGTTGATGCGCTTGCGATCCTCCGGCGGGGTCTTGTTCTGGTCGTACCAATAGTCGACGGTCTTCTCGACCAATTCGCCGAGCGCTGGTCCGAAACCACCGTCCTTAATCTTCAGATTGGCGGGCGTCTCGACGGTGCGGCTCGCAAGGCCTTCGGCCTGCGCGCTGTCGGTGCCGATATGGCTGATCGGAATCATCTCGACGTCGAGCAGCGGCTGGCCGGCGTCGTTCTTGATCCAGCGCTTCTTGTCCTTGAACAGCGCAAAGGCTTCGCTCGCGGGCAGCGCCTTGCTGTCGATCGCCGGGCCGTGGCAGCCCTGGCAGTGCGTCTTGTAGAGCTCGCCGCCCTTCTTCGCGAGATCCATGTTGATCTGTCCCAGGATATTCTCCGGCCATTTCGGCGACGCCAGGCCGCCGAAGCCCTTGTCCTCGCTGGGCGGCTCGCCGGCGATCATCCGCTCCATCTCGTGCAGCACGTCGACCCGCGCGCTCGATTTGAACAGGCCCCTGGACTCGTCGAGCAGATTGAGCTCGGCGCTGACGCCGAGCGCCTCGCCGGCATTGCGCACCATCGGCTGCATGATCGAGCCGTCATACTGCACCCAGCTGAACCACGGCGCGTTCCAGATCCGCGGGAAATGCACCGGCGCCGAATGTGCGGCGTAGTTGTTCGGATTGTTCAGGTCGATCGAGAACACCTGGTTGCCGATCCGGTTCAGCGCGTCGAGCCGCGCATAGCCTTCCTCGACGCTGTTGGCGGCGACCTTGGTCTCCAGTGCATTGATGTTGGCATATTGCTTCAGCACGAGATCGAGCTGGCCGCGCAGCGCCATGCGCTCGTCAACGGTGGCGTCCTTGCCGAGGATCTCGTCGGCAAAGCGCGCGAAGCGGCCGGGCCAGAACCGGGTCAGCAGCAGCGAGACGCCGACGCCCTTCTGGAATTCGAACAGATTGGTGTTGGCGGGCCCGCCGTCGATCACGATCTCGGTGCCGCGATAGCTGAAGCTTCCGGTGTGGCAGGCGGAGCAGGTCAGCCCGACCCCGTTCATGTCGGCCTTGCTATGCGGATTGCGCCACGGCGCGCCGTTGGCGTCGGTCATCGGGCCGCTCGGCGCAAAGCCGATCGGCAGCGCATCGGGGCTGCCCGGAATCACGGTGTCGGGAATAAAGCCGAAACGGCCGAGATAATTGGTCTCGCTGAGCCGCGGTGCCGCAGTGAGCAGTGGCCAGACCGTTGGCTGCTCCAGCGCCATGAACCATTCGAGGGGAATGCCGAAAGTCCGCGTGCCCTGGTCGGCGTGGTAGAACCAGCGCAGCCGTTCGGCGCTGACATTCTGATCCAGCCACACCGTCTTTGCCGGCGGCTGGTAGTCGACGACCTTGACGCGGAAGCCGCTCACCACCGTTTCGATATCGTCCTTGAAGTAGAGGACGCCGGCGACAATCAGCAGCCCGATGAAGAAGATCGTCTTGCGAGGCATGCCCCATTCCCCAATTCGCGGTACCCGCGCGTCATATTGATGAGATATTAAAAATCGCCGAAAAACGAGTTCGCGCTAAGCGTGTGGTGCGGTATCCGCCATCCTACAGTGGCGGCTCTTGGTCTAACAACGAAAATGTTGCAGAGGAAATGTCGCAAAAGAAATGTTGGTTGGCTGTGAGCCAGTTCACTTGCGGCGTGCTCGCCTCGGCGGCATTTGCGCGCATCGACGCCGGCGGCTAGAAGTGACGGAGCAACAATTCTTCGAGATGTCATCTTGAACGCGTCAGGCGCACAACCGCTCACGATCACGGTCTCGGGCGACAACTCGGTGTCCGCACTGCTGCTGTGTCCGGCGCAGGCCCATAGCGCCTATGTGTTCGCGCATGGTGCCGGCGCCGGCATGACCCATGCCTCGATGGAGACGATTGCGGTCGGCCTCGCCGAGCGCGGCATCGCGACCTTGCGCTATCAGTTTCCGTACATGGAGCAGGGCAGCAAGCGGCCCGATCCGCCCGCCGTCGCGCAGGCGACAGTGCGCGCGGCGGTGACGGAGGCCGCGCGCCGTTGCGGCGAACTGCCGCTGTTTGCCGGCGGCAAGTCGTTCGGCGGACGCATGACCTCGCAGGCGCAGGCCAAAGCGCCGCTCGAAGGCGTGCGCGGGCTGGTGTTCCTCGGCTTTCCCCTGCATCCCGCCGGCAAGCCGTCGAGCGAGCGGGCCAAACATCTCGCCGAGGTCAAGATCCCGATGCTGTTCCTGCAGGGCACGCGCGACGCGCTGGCCGAGCTCGATCTGCTCGAACCTGTGGTGAAGGGGCTCGGCGCGCGGGCGACGCTGCATCTGGTGCAGGAGGCCGATCACTCCTTTCATGTCCTGAAGCGCTCCGGCCGCAACGACCGCGAGGTGATGGCCGAGGTGCTGGATGCCTTCGCGGCCTGGGTCGCGAAGCATTCGTGAGCAGGCACGGCCTTCCGCCTGTGACACCGTCCCGGATTGCGCTTCGCTGCATCCGGGCTACTAATCTCGATCCATGACCAAAATCCTGATCGTCAATCCCAACACCACCGCGTCGATGACTGCGACCATCGCCACTGCCGCGCGGGCGGTTGCCGCCGATGGCACCGAGATCGTGGCCGTCACATCGTCGATGGGACCCGCCTCGATCGAGGGCTTTTACGACGAGGCGTTCGCCGTTCCCGGGCTGATCGACGCACTGCTGAAGACGCCCGACGCCGATGCCAGCATCATCGCCTGCTTCGACGACACCGGGCTCGATGCCGCGCGGTCGGCGGCGCGCTATCCGGTGGTCGGCATCTGCGAAGCGGCGCTGGTCACGGCCGGACAGATCGCAAAGCGGATCGGCATTGTCACCACGCTGCCGCGCTCGATCGTGCCGCTCGAGGAGCTGGTCCGCCGCTACGGCTTTGCCGACCGCGCCATGGTCACCGCCTGCGACGTCGCGGTGCTCGATCTGGAGAAGCCGGGCTCGGGCGCCAGGCCAAAGCTGGAGGCGGAGATCGCGCGGGCGCTGGAGAAGGGCGCCGACGCCATCGTGCTCGGCTGCGCCGGCATGGCGGATCTCGCGCGTGAGCTGTCAGTGCAATTCGGTGTGCCGGTGGTGGACGGCGTCGCCGCCGCCGTGAAGCAGGCGGAAGCGCTGGCCGGCCTGAAGCTCACGACGTCGCGCCGTGGCGCTTACGCTTCGCCTGGAACGAAAAAGTACACGGGGTTACTCGAGGGATTCGCACCAGCCTCAAAGGAATAAGTCCCGTCATTGCGAGCGAAGCGAAGCAATCCATAGTGCCGCACACGGAGAAATGGATTGCTTCGTCGCTGGCGCTCCTGGCAATGAAGGGGCGACGGATCTATGACGCCGCACCGCCATAGATCCGGTCGCGCAGGCGGCGCATGCCGGACAGCCAGCGCTCGCGATTGGTGGCCTTGCGCTGCATGTATTCCTGCACCTGGGGATGCGAGAGAATCAGGAAGCGTTCCTCGGCCATCGCCTCGATCACCATCCGTGCCACTTCGCCGGGCTGCAGCACGCCGTCGACGCGCGCCGCGCTCGGGCCCGGCGTGCTCATTCCCGTCTGCACCGATTGCGGGCAGAGCACGGAGACGCGGATGCCGCGATCGCCATACTGGATGGCGAGGTGTTCGGCGAGCGCGACCGCGGCGCTCTTGGTCACGCCGTAAGGCATCGAGTTCAGCGAGGCCAAGAGCCCCGCGGCCGATGCGGTGTTGATGAGATAGCCGGAGCCGCGCGCGAGCATGCCGGGCACCAGCGCGCGCGCCGCGAACACGTGGCTCATCACATGCACCCGCCAGCTCACGTCCCAGTCGGCATCGGACGCGGATTCCTGTCCCTTGCGCGACAGCCCGGCATTGGAGAAGAACACGTCGACCGGGCCATATTTGTCCTCGGCCGCTGCGATCAGCGCCTTGACGTCTTCCTCGAGCCCGACATCGGCGGTGACCGCGAGCCCGTCGATGTCGCCGGCGACGCTGGCGAGCCGGTCGCGCGAGGTCTTGAGGTCGGCGACCACGACGCCACGCGCGCCGGCCTCCGCATAGGCCCGCGCCACCGCTTCGCCGATCCCGCTCGCGCCGCCGGTGACGACGCAGACCTTGTCCTTGACTTGCATGGTTCGATGTTCCCGCTTGAGATCGTCGTGTTCGGATTGTCAGCCCTGATAGAGCCCCTTGTCACGCGCCTTCTGGATCGCGAGCGCGGCCATCAGGTCGAGCATCGGTGTCGGAATCCCAGCCGCGCGGGCAAACGCCGCCGGGGCGCGCACCAGCACATCGATCTCCATGGCGCGGCCGAGCTCGTAGTCTTGCAGGATCGATGGCTTGTGGTCCGGCGCCGGCCCTGAGCGGGTGACGCGCTTGACCGCGGCAATGTAGTGCGTCGCCACCGCATTGGCCTCGTCGAGCAGGCGCGGGATCACGTCCTGCATGGCGGGATCGTCGCGGACGGCGCGCGCGGTCAGTCCGGTCAGCAGGCAGAGCACGGACATCGACATGTTGGTCAATAGCTTCGACCAGATCGTCTCGCGGATCTCGTTGACCTCGGGTGATTCGATCGCAGCGTCATTGAGTGCTGCACGCAGCGCGGCGATGCGCTCGCTCCGGCGATCGTCGCACTCGCCGATCACGAGGCGGTTGCGATCCGGCGTCAGGTTCGCCACCACGCCAGGCGCGATCACCTCATTGGAGGAGAAGACGACGCCGCCGATGATCCGCTCTTTCGGGATGGCGCCGCGCAAGCGCCCGCCGGGATCGAGGAAGCTGAGATCGGGGATCGCGGGATGCTGCGCCGGCAGGCCGAGATCGTACCACCAGGGAATGCCGTTTTGCGCGAACACGATTGCGGTATCGCGCTGAAGCAGCGGCGGCAGCCCGGTTGCGAGCGCGGCGATGCCGGTGGCCTTCAGCGTGCTGATGACGAAATCCTGCGGCCCGAGCTCGGCAGGATCGGCCGACGCCTTCACCTGCGCGGTGACGCTGCTGTCGCCGACCTTCAGCGTCAACCCGTTGGACCGGACCGCGTCGAGATGCGGGCCGCGCATCACGCAGGACACATCGTGGCCGGCGCGTGCCAGCCGGACGGCGAAGTGGCTGCCGACGGCGCCCGCGCCGAAAATGCAAATACGCATGGGTGGAACTAGTCCTTGCAAGGTGTCGCGTCAGTTTCCACAAGCGCAGGGCATTGCGCAACCCGCCATGCATGCGGCGCGGCCGCGCGCGCTCGAAAGTGATGGATCAAGCCATCGCCTCTCGCCATAGTGGCGCCAAGAGTAATACCGAACGAGGGAGAAACGTCATGTCGGCCAGCCCAGTCCTGTGGAGCCTCGATGCGCGCGGGGTCGCGACCGTCACGCTGAACAGGCCCGAGGTCAACAATGCCTATGACGGCGCGCTGATTGCGGGCGTGCTGGCCGCGATCGACGATCTCTCGACCAAGCCGGTGCGCGTCGTCGTGCTGAACGGCAACGGCAAGCATTTCCAGGCCGGCGCCGACCTGAAATGGATCAACGGCGTGCGGCCGAAATCATCGGAGGAGAACGAGGCGGCGTCGCGCGCCACCTTCGAGGCGGTGCAGCGCCTCAACACGCTGCCGGTGCCGACCGTGGCGCTGGTGCAGGGCGGTTGCTTCGGCGGCGGCACCGGCGTGATCGCGGCCTGCGATATCGTGATCGCGGCCGACAATGCGCTGTTCTCGATCACCGAGGTGCGCTGGGGCCTCACCGCTGCGATCATCATCCCGCAGCTTTGCGACGCCATCGGCGTGCGCCAGGTGCGCCGCTACGCGCTGACCGGCGAACGTTTCGGTGCCGAGGATGCCCGTCGCATCGGCCTCGTGCATGAGGTGGTGCTGCTTGCCGATCTCGAGAGCGCAGGAGCCAAGGTCGTGGAGCAACTGCTCGGCAACGCGCCGGATGCGATGGCCGAGACCAAGAAGCTCGCGATGGAGAGCTCATTCGGCGGCATGGGCGTCGACGATGAGGCCTACAAGCGCCTCGTCCACCTGCATTCGGCCAAGCGGCAGACCGCCGAGGCCGCTGAAGGGCTCGCCTCCTTTGCCGAGAAGCGCGCGGGCCGCTGGCGTGGCGGCGGGGCGTAAGCCCGGTCGCTCAGCTCAGCAGCCGCGGCAGATGCCACGCATGCTGCGATAGACCTCTTCGTCGTCGCGGCGCATCTGCTGCAACTGATCGAACGTCTTCGATTCGCTCGACTGGGTGATCGGCGGCTCGGGCTTGCGCTTGGCCGCCAGTTCCTGCTCCTGCCGATGGTAGCAGGCTTCGCGCTCCGCCTTGGCCTCGATGAAGCGGCATGTCTCGATCGCCGAAGCGGGCCCGGCGGCGATGATGAGACCAAGCGACACTGTGATCAGGAGTTTCAAAGCGGGCGATCCTTATCCGTCCTTGTCTCAGGTCGGCGTGCGGCGAGCAAGACCGCGGCAGTGTCAAAGCGATTGCGCCAGCGACTTTTTCAATGTCTTCAGCAGCGCCTGCACCGCGGCGGCATTGATGCGGCGCTCGGGAACGGCGGCCTTCACCCATAGTTCCGGGATCGGAAACTCGGCGAGGATCGGCTGCAAGGCGCCGTCGCGCAGCGCATCCGCGACCAGATAATGCGAGAGCAGCGCGATGCCGTTGCCGGCGATCGCGCTTTGCGTCAGCACCCGGCCCTCGTTCGAGGAGAGAATCGGGCGGACCTGGACATTGATGCGGCCGCGCGGCCCCTCGAACGGCCATTCCGGTCCGGTCGGCAGGAAGCTGAGGCAGCGATGATCGACCAGGTCGCGTGGATGTTTCGGCGTGCCGTGCTTCTTCAGATACGCGGACGAAGCGCACAACAGCCGCGGCAGCCGGCACAGCGGCTCGTCGACGACACCGCCGAAGGAATGCGGGAAAGCGCCGATCGCGATGTCGAAACCTTCGGTCACCGGATCGACCGGGCGGTCGATCATCACGATCTCGAGCTTCACGCTTCGGTTCTGCTTCTGAAAGGTCGTGAAGGCATCGGCGAGCCGCGCCACCGTCAGCGAGGTCGGCGCCTTCACGCGCAGATGATCGGTGAGATCGCGCTGCTTCTCGCCCATCCGCGACAGGAGATCGCCGACATCGGCAACCACGCCGCGGGCGCGATGGACATATTGCTGCCCGGCCTCAGTCAGCCGCAACTGGCGGGTCGAGCGGTGGAACAGCGCGGTGCCGATCCGCTCCTCGAGCTGGGTCACGCGCTTGGCGACGACCGACGTCGCGACGTTGAGCTTGCGCGCCGCGGCGGAGAAGCCGCCGGCGTCGGCGGTGGCGAGGAAGGCTTCGAGATTGACCAGCGTATCCATCCGCGCTTCCCAATAGCCTTTCTCGATTCGCGAAAGCTGATTACATAATTTGGTGGATTGTACTGCAATCCGCATCAATTCATAGTTGGCCCAATCAACTTTGTTCAGGGCGGAAATGATGCTGATGAGCACGATCGAAGAACCTGCGCGGCAGGTCCCCCTCTATGGCGAATATGATGTGGTGGTGCTTGGCGGCGGTCCGGCCGGCATCGCGGCAGCGGTCGGCGCGGCGCGGGCCGGGCGACGGACGCTCTTGATCGAGCGCTACGGCTTTCTCGGTGGCATGGGCACCGCGGCGGGCGTGACGAACTTCTGCGGGCTGCACGCCAACATCTTCGGCGAGATGCACCGCGTGGTGCAGGGCATCGCCTCCGATCTGCTGGCGCGGATCGACCGGCTCGGCGGATTGAACGCGCCGCATCTGATCCTCGGCAAGATCCTTGCCCAAGCCTATGACACCGCGGCCTACAAGATCGCGGCCGACGATCTGCTGGCGCATCACAAGGTCGATATCCTGTTCCACGCGCTCGGCGCCGGCGTCGTCATGGACGGCGCGCACATCCGCGCGCTGATGGTGGAGACCAAGGCCGGCCGGCGGGCGTTGCGAGCCGGCATCTTCATCGACTGCTCCGGCGACGGCGACCTCGCGGTATGGGCCGGTGCGCCCTATGAGGTCGGCGACAACAAGGGCGGCATGCTCTACCCGTCGATGATGTTCCGTCTCAACGGCATCGATCCGGCGAAAGCCGGCGACGCGTGGCGGACGATCCCGGCGCTGATGGCGGAGGCCGAGGCCGCCGGCACGCATAAATTCCCGCGCAAGTCCGCGATCGTGCGGCCGCAGAAATCGCAGATCGAATGGCGGGTGAATTTCACCCAGGTGACGCGAAGCGATGGCGGCGCCATTTCCGGTATTGATCCTGACGACATGACGCGCGGCGAGATCGAGGGCCGCCGCCAGGCGGTCGAAGCATTCCAGTTCCTGCGCACGGTGCCCGGCTTCGAGAATTCCTACATCGTCGATCTGCCGCCGCAACTCGGCATCCGCGAGACGCGGCGCGTGATCGGCGGCTACATGCTGTCAGGCGAGGACGTGCTGGGCTGCGCCTCGTTCGAGGATTCGATCGGCGTCAATGGCTGGCCGAAGGAATCCCACGTGCCGGGCGACGTGATCTTCGAGTTTCCGCCGATTCCGGAGAGCCGCGGCTACAACGAGTTGCCGTACCGCATGCTGGTGCCTGATGGCGTCCACAATCTGCTGGTCGCCGGCCGCTGCGCCTCGATGACCCATGAGGGGCAATCGGCGGCGCGCGTCTCCGGTGCCTGTTTCGTGATGGGCGAGGCGGCCGGAACCGCCGCCGCGCTGGCGCTGTCGGGCAATACGATTCCGCGCGACATTTCCGTCGAAAAGTTGCAACAACAGCTTGGCAAGCAGGGCGCATTCATCGGCCGCGATCAGGCCGTGCCTGAAGGATTATGAGTGGAGACGGCAATGAAGGGTTGGGCGCGGCTCGCACTCGCGGGTCTCCTGGTGTGGGCCGCGAGCGGCATCGCGCGGGCCGATGATCTGCTGAAGGCCAAGATCGGCGTCTTGCGGCTGTCATCCTCGGCGCCGGTGTTCATCGCGCAGGACAAGGGCTATTTCCGCGACGCCGGCCTCGATGTCGAGCTGAAGTTCTTCGACGCGGCGCAGCCGATCGCAGTCGCGACCGCATCAGGCGACGTCGATTTCGGCGTCACGGCCGTCACCGCAGGCCTCTACAATCTCGCCGGCAAGGGCACGCTGAAGGTAATCGGCGGCATGAGCCGCGAGAAGGCCGGCTATCCCCTGATCGGCTATTTCGCCAGCAACAACGCCTATGCCGCGGGCCTCAAGACCCCGAAGGATCTCGCCGGCAAGCGCGTCGCGGTGACCCAGGTCGGCTCCAGCTTCCATTATTCGCTCGGCCTGCTGGCCGACAAATACGGCTTCAAGCTGTCCGACGTGAAGATCGTGCCGCTGCAGTCGCTGTCGAACGCGGCGGCGGCGCTGAAGGGCGAAACCGTCGACGCCGCGCTGTTGCCGGTCTCGACCGCGCGGACGCTGATCGATGCCAACGGCGCGAAACTTTTGGGCTGGGTCGGTGACGAGACGCCGTGGCAGCTCGGGGCGATCTTTGCTTCGCCGAAGACGCTGACCAACGCCGCATTGGTGACCAGGCTGCTCACCGCGCTTACCCGCGCCGACCACGAATATCACGACGTGATCCTGACCGCGATCAAGGACGGCGTGGCGCCGATCAACGACAAGACAAAACCGCTGCTCGAGATCATCGCCAAATACACCAATTTGCCGGTCGAGCAGGTGGTCGGCAATTGCGCCTATATCGATCCCGACGGCAAGCTCGACGTGAAGAACCTCGACAACCAGATCAAATGGCTGCAAGGGCAGGGTTTCGTCGACAAGGGGTTTGATGCGAGCGGGATCATCGCCAAGGACTATGTGAAGGCGGATTGATGTCGGGCCGCACGCACAACTCTATCACCGTCACCCTGAGGAGCGCGCACTTGCGCGCGTCTCGAAGGGTCGACGGCCGAACTGCTTTATCCGGGCCGTCGACCCTTCGAGACGCCGCTGCGCGGCTCCTCCAGCGACAAAGGCAAAGCCTTTGCGCGGGGGTGACGGGATTGGTAGCGAGTTTGTAACGCCATGGACCTGATCGCCGACCATATCAGCCATCGCTTCGGCGCGCTCGACGTGCTCGACGATGTCTCCTTCCAGGTCTCGGCCGGCGAGATCGTCGCCATCGTCGGGCCGTCCGGCTGCGGCAAGAGCACGCTGCTGTCGATCCTCGGTGGCCTGCTGCGGCCATCTGCGGGCGCCGCCGAGCTGCGCGGCGCGCCGCCGGCCGGCAGCCTCAATCCGTTGACCTTCGTGTTCCAGGATTTTGCCCTGCTGCCGTGGAATACGGTCGAGGAGAATGTCGCGTTTCCGCTGCTGCACGCGGCCTTGAGCGCCGGCGAGCGCCGCGCCGTGATCGACGATGCGCTGCGCCGCACCGGCTTGACGGATTTCCGCGCGGCCTATCCGAAGCAGCTGTCCGGCGGCATGCGCCAGCGCGTCGGCATCGCGCGGGCGCTCGCGGTTCGTCCGGCGATTCTGCTGATGGACGAGCCGCTGTCGGCGCTGGATTCGCAGACCCGCGAGCTCCTGATGGAGGATTTCGTCGGCCTGCTTGCCGACGGCGCGATGGGCGCGGTCTATGTCACGCATAACCTCGAGGAAGCGGTCCGGCTGGCCGACCGCGTCGTGGTGCTGTCGCGCCGCCCCGGCCGCATCCGGGAGATCGTGACCATCCCGATGACGCGCGCCGAGCGCGGAGCGGCGGATGCGCGCGCGCAGATGGCCGTCTTGCAGGGCGAATTGTGGTCGCTGATCCGGAAGGAAGCGATCGATGCCGAGCGCGAGGTCCAGCATGCTTGAGCGCTCCCCGCAGGAGACGAACGACCAATCGGCGGAAGCGACGCGGCCGGTCGCGTTTCGCGGCGCCGGTTTTACGTCTGGCGGCAGCCGTCATGCCGGCTGGATCGCACTCGCGCTTGTCATCGCGGCCTGGCAGCTTGCCGGCAGCACAGGATGGGTCAACCCGCTGTTCCTGCCGGCGCCGTCGGCGATCGCGATCGCAATCTATAAGCTCGCGATGTCGGGGGCGCTGTGGCTGCATTTGTCGTGGTCGATCATGCGGATCGGCACCGGCTGGATCATCGGCACGGCAGCGGGCGTCATTGTCGGCTTCGCGATCGGGCTGTCGACCATGGCACGCGGCGTCGGCATCACCTTCATCTCGGCGCTGTTCCCGATTCCGAAGATCGCGCTGCTGCCGTTGCTCATCCTGTGGCTCGGGATCGGCGAGGAGCCGAAGATCGCAACCATTGCGCTCGGGGTGTTCTTCTCGACCGCGATCTCGGTCTATAGCGGCGTCGATGCGGTGCCGCGCAATTTGATCCGGATGGCGCAGAGCTTCAACGTGCCGTTCCACGCCATCGTGCGCCGCGTGATCTGGCCGGGCGCGCTGCCCTCGATCCTCGCCGGCTTCCGCATCACTTCGTCGGTCGCGCTGTTGCTCGTCGTCAGCGCCGAGATGATCGGCGCGCAATACGGCATCGGCGCCTTCGTGCTGCAAGCCGGCAATCTGATGCAGACCGATCAGCTGCTCGCCGGCGTCGTGATCCTGTCGCTGTTCGGGCTTGTGGTCGGGAAGCTGATCAACCTGCTCGAGGTGAGGCTGCTGCACTGGCGGTGATGGCCACGCTGCCGGCCACACCGACGTGGGGTGGGTGCTGTGTGCCTTGCGCCGATGATCGTTATGCGTTGCCGCGATCCTCGCGGAACAGGTCGAGCTTCTGCTGCACCGGGCGGTCGGAGAACGAGAACAGCACGGAGTCGGCATCGGCCTCGTGGGTGACCCAATGCCAGCTCGGCACCACGAACAAGTCGCGCGGCCCCCACTCGAAAGTCTGGTCGCCGACCCGGGTGCGGCCCTTGCCCTCGATCGCGGCGAACACGGTGGCATCGGTTGAGCGATAGCGCGCGGTCTTGAAACCCTTCGGCAGCAGCTGGATGAAGGTGCCGATGGTCGGCATCGCAAAATCGCCGGTCTCGGGGTTGGAGAATTTCAGCTTCAGCCCGTGGCAGGCGTCCCACTCGTCGCCGGCCCTGGCCTTCTCCAGCGCCTCGCGGGTGTATTCATAGGGATAGTTGAAAATCGGCGAGGTCTTCGAGGTCCGCTTCTGGTCGATCGGCAGCAGATTGTGGCCGTAACGCGCGAAGCTGGCGCCGGCCGGCTTGGAGATCGACTGCTGATCCTCCTTGGCGCCCTCGGCGAACGAGCAGTCGAAGAACTGCACCATCGGGATGTCGAGCCCGTCGAGCCAGAACATCGGCTCACTGGTTTCGTTGGAATGGTCGTGCCAGGTCATCGACGGCGTGATGACGAAGTCGCCCGGCGCCATCGCAGTGCGCTCGCCGTCGACGGCAGTGAAGGCGCCCTTGCCCTCGAGCACGAAGCGCAGCGCCGACTGGGCATGGCGATGGGCGGGGGCGATGTCGCCCGGCACCACCATCTGCACGCCGGCGAACAGCGAAGTCGTGATCTTGGACTGGCCGCGCAGGCCGGGATTTTCCAGCACCAGCACGCGGCGCTCGGCTTCCTTGGCCGTGATCAATTTGCCGGCCTCGTTCATGTAATCGCGGATCTGGTCGAACTTCCACAGATGCGGACGGCAGGCGCTCTTCGGCTCCGGCGTGATCAGATCGTTCATCACGTTCCACAGCGCCGAGAGGTTCTGGCCGTCGATCTTTTTGTAGAACGCCTCGCGCTCGGGGGTCTTCTGCACGGCTTCCATGGCAAGCCTCCCATCATCATTCTTGTCGGTTCAATTAATTGACAGTATACTCACAATATGGCTAGCGTCAATCAAGCAAGCCAATCACAAAATGCAAGGGAGGTTCCGATGAAGCTGCATGGCTATTTCCGGAGCAGCGCGTCCTACCGGGTCCGGATCGCCCTCAATCTGAAGGGGCTGACGCCGGAGCACCTGCCGCATCATTTGCGCAAGGGCGAGCAATGCGCGCCGGCCTATCTCGCGATCAACCCGCAGGGGCTGGTGCCGACGTTGGAGAGCGACGCCGGCGCGATCCTCACCCAGTCGCTCGCGATCATCGAATGGCTCGACGAGACCAATCCCGATCCGCCGCTGCTGCCGAAGGATCTGCTGCGGCGCGCCAAGGTACGCGCGTTCGCGCAGGCGATCGCCTGCGACACCCACCCGGTGCAGAATTTGAAAGTGCTGGCGCGGCTGCGCAAGCTCGGCCTGCCAGAGGAGCAGGTGACTGAATGGGCGGCCTGGGCCAATCGCGAGGGCCTTTCCGCCTGCGAGACCCTGATCGCTGAGGAGGCCGGGCCGTTCTGCTTCGGCGATGCGCCGACGCTGGCCGATCTCTGCCTGGTTCCGCAGCTCGCCAATGCGCGGCGCTTCGGCGTCGACGTGTCGGCCTATCCGCGACTGCTCAAGGCCGAGGCCGCGACAAAGCAAGTCAAGGCGTTCGCCGACGCCGCCCCGGACAAGCAGCCCGATGCCGAGTAGCAAGCCAACGCCCGTCACCATGGACGCGGTCTACACCGCGCCCGGCTATCTGTTCCGGCGGATGCAGCAGATCGCGGTTGCGCTGTTCATCGAGGAATGCAAGGCGTTCGACCTGACGCCGGTGCAATACGCCGCGCTGGTCACGATCTCGACCCATCCAGGCATCGACGCCACAAGGCTCTCCGCGGTGATCGCGTTCGACCGTTCGACGCTCGGCAATGTGATCGAGCGGCTGCAAGCCAAGGAATTCATCGTGCGCAAGCCGGCGCCCGAGGACAAGCGCGTCAAGCTGCTCTACCTCACCAAGGCCGGCGCGGCGGTGCTCAGCGACATCATGCCCTCGGTCGACAAGGCGCAGGCGCGGATGCTGCAGCCGCTGAAGCCGGCCGACCGCAAGACGCTTCTCTCGCTCTTGACCCAACTTGTCGACCTCAACAACGAAGCCTCGCGCGTGCCGCTGCGCGCCGAGGACGCGCTCGAACATCTCGGGAGGTCGGGCTGATGGCGGAGGGCAAGCCGGTCCTGATCGCGGGCGGCGGCATCGGCGGTCTCGCCGTGGCGCTCGGCCTCGCGCAGAAGGGCATCCGCTCCATCCTGCTGGAGAAGGCATCAGCACTCGGCGAGATCGGCGCCGGCATTCAGCTGGGACCGAACGCATTCCACGCTTTCGACTATCTCGGCGTCGGCGAGGCCGCGCGCAACATGGCGGTCTATATCGACCAGCTGCGGCTGATGGATGCGCTGACCGCCGATGAGATTACCCATATCGATCTCGGCGACGCCTTCCGCACGCGGTTCGGCAATCCCTATGCCGTCGTACATCGCGGCGACCTGCATGGCGTGTTCCTGCGTGCCTGCCAGAACCATGAATTGATCGAGCTGCGCGTGTCCAGCGAGGTGACGGGTTACGAGCAGGATGGTTCGTCGGTGACCGCAACGCTTGCCAATGGCGAGCGCATCACCGGCCGTCTGCTGATCGGCGCCGACGGGTTGTGGTCCAATATCCGCAAGCAGGTGACGGCGGATGGCCCGCCGCGTGTGTCAGGCCACACCACCTATCGCTCCGTCATCCCGACCGAACAGATGCCGGAGGATCTGCGCTGGAACGCGGCCACGCTGTGGGCCGGCCCGAAATGCCACATCGTGCATTATCCGCTGTCGGGCTGGAAGGTGTTCAACCTCGTCGTCACCTATCACAACGACGCGCCGGAGCCGGTCGCGGGCAAGCCGGTTTCCGAGGACGAGGTGATGCGGGGTTTCACCCACGTCCATGAGCGGGCGCAGAACATCATCCGCCACGGCACCAACTGGAAGCTCTGGGTGCTGTGCGACCGCGATCCCACCGAACGTTGGATCGACGGCCGCGTCGTGCTGCTCGGCGACGCCGCGCATCCGATGCTGCAGTATTTCGCGCAGGGCGCCTGCCAGGCGATGGAGGACGCGGTGTGCCTGTCGCACATGCTGGCCAGTCACGACGATCGGGCGGCCGCGCTCGATGCCTATCGCGCCCAGCGCTTCCCGCGCACCGCACGCGTGCAGCTGATGTCCCGTGCGATCGGCGAGCACGTCTACCATCCCGCCGGCGACCACGCCCGAATCCGCAACGCAATCATGAGCGCGAAGTCGCAAGCCGAATGGTGCGACGATATCGCGTGGCTGTATGGCGGGACGGGGCTGGACAGCTAGCTGCTCGCTGCTGACGAACGCGGCGTAGTCGCCGCATTCTCCGTCGTCGTCCCGGACAAGCGAAGCGCGATCCGGGACCCATAACCACCGCTGTTCATGAGGTCAGAAGCTGGGGCCACCGCCGAGTGCAACAACAGGCATTTGTGGTTATGGGTCCCGGCCTTCGCCGGGACGACACTGAGTGTGTGGCGGCAGTGATGCGCAGTCGGGCATCCTACATCCGCATCACCGCTTGCCGGTCGATCTTCCCCGTGCCCGTCTTCGGCAGCTCGTCGATGAACCGCACCTCGCGCGGATACTTGTACGGAAGCAACTTGGCCTTGACGTAGTCCTGCAACCGCCGCGTCGTCTCGTCGGTGTCGAAGCCGGCCTTGTTCATCACCACCACGGCCCGCAGCGTCATGCGTCGGTCCGGCAATTCGGCGGCGTAGACGGCGCATTCGCGGACATCGGGGTGATCGGCAAGACACAGCTCGACCTCCAGCGGATAGACCCACTGGCCGGAGATCTTGATCAGATCGTCGGCGCGGCCGCGGAAGAAGTGGAAGCCGTCGCTGTCGCGGATGAAGCGGTCGCCGGTGTAGATCCAGCCGTCCTCGCGCACGGTCTCGGCGGTTTTGTCCGGCCGGTTCCAGTACAGTGGCGTCGCGGAATCGCCGCGCACCCACAAAATGCCTTCCTCATTGTCGCCGACCTCGCGGCCGTCGCTGTCGCGCAGCATGATCTCGTAGCCGGGCACGCGCAGGCCGGCGGCGCCGAGCTTCTTCTGCTCCGCGCGGTTGCTGAGATAGACGTGCAGCACCTCGGTCGAGCCGAGCCCTTCGATGATCTCGAGCCCGGTGAGCCGCTTCCAGCCGTTGAACACGTCGGCCGACAGCACCTCGGCGGCCGAGACCGCCATCCGCAGCGAGGAGAAATCGGCTTGCTCGGCGCCTTCGGCCTTGGTCAGGGTGATGTAGAGCGTGGGCAGGCCGAAGAACACGCTCGGGCGATACTGGGCGATCGCCGCGAAGATCGCGGCCGGCTTCGGCTGGCCGGGCAGCAGCAGCGTCGCGGCGCCGACTGAGAAGGGGAATGTGATCGAATTGCCGAAGCCATAGGCGAAGAAGATCTTCGGGACCGAGAAGCAGATGTCGCCGGGCTGAAGTTTCAGCACACTGCGAGCAAAGGCGAGCTCGCTATAGGCCATGTCGTGCTGCAGATGCACGATGCCCTTGGGACGGCCGGTCGAGCCCGACGAATACATCCAGAACGCCATCTCGTTGCGGTGGGTGTCGGCCGCGTCGAGCTCGGTGGGAAAGGTATCCAGCCAGTCGCCGGCGTTGCGTGTCTCTGCGACGGCATGCCCGGTGCCAGCGCCGTTGACCACGACCAGCGTGCGCAGCGGTGTGTCCTTGCAGGCCTCCGTGTTGAAGCGCGAACAGAACTCCGCATCGGTGACGGCGACCTGCGCGCCGGCGTCGGACAGATAGAATTGCAGCAGCTCCGGCGTCGTCAGCGTGTTGATGAGCAGCGGCACGAAGCCGGCGCGCACCGCGCCGAAGAACGCCGCCGGATAGGCCGGCGTGTCGTCGAGGAACAGCAGGACACGGTCGCCGCGTTTGAGCCCAAGCGACACGAACGCGTGGCCCCAGCGGGCGGCATCAGTGCAGAGATCGCGATAGGTCCGCGCGCCGGCCGGGCCGGTCAGCGCAAGGCGTTCGGCATTCCCATTGCCGAGATTGTCGAACAGGATGCGGCTCGCATTGTAGCGTTCGGGGATCGTAAATCCGATCTCACGCGAACCGGGATTGTCCAGCGGAACCTGGTCGGCGATCCCGGTCATGAGCGTCCCTTTGCGGCTTCGTATCGGGCCATGAAGGCGGGCGACATCGCGCGCAGCCGCGCATCGTCGATCCGGCCGGAGCGGGTGATGTAGCTGTAGGCGAAATCCATCAGGTCGCGCTTCATGTGCGCGGGGAAATGCTCGTACCAGTCGGCGCTGGTCCGCGCCGCTGTGACGAGCTTCTTCACGATCGGCTTGCGCTCGCTCTCGTAGCGGGCCAGCGCGGCGGCGATGCCGCCCTCAGACTCCAGCGCCTTGGTCAGCGCGATCGCATCCTCGATCGCAAGCCGGGTGCCGGAGCCGATCGAGAAATGCGCCGAATGCAGCGCGTCGCCGATCAGAACCATGTTGCCGTGCGACCAGCGCTCGTTCCAGATCCACGGGAAATTGCGCCACACGGATTTGTTCGAGATCAGTCTGTGGCCGTCCAGCGTCGCAGCGAATACGTCTTCGCAGATCGCCTGCGATTCCTCGATCGTCTTGTCGGCGAAGCCGTAGGCTTCCCAGGTTGCCGCGTCGCATTCGACCAGGAAGGTGCTCATGTCCTGGGCATAGCGATAGTGATGGGCGTTGAAGCAGCCCAATTCGGTCGCGACGAAGGTCTGCGACAGCGTCGCGAAGGTCTTGGTGGTGCCGTACCAGGCGAATTTGTTGGTCGAATGCGAGACCGACGCGCCGAATGCGGTCTCGAAATCGCGGCGGACCATCGAGTTCAGCCCGTCGGCGGCGACGATCAGGTCGTAGTCCCTGAGCTGGTCGACCGATTGCACCACGGTGTCGAAGCGCGGCGTGACGCCGGTGCTGCGCACGCGCTCTTGCAGGATCGTCAGCAGCGCTAGCCGGCCGATCGAGGAGAACCCGACGCCGTCGATCTCGACGCTCTCGCCGCGCAGATTGAGCGTGATGTTCTTCCAGCTCTCCATCCGCGGCGCGATGGCGTCGACCGTCTCGGGGTCGTCGGCGCGCAGGAACTCCAGTGCCTGCTCGGAGAACACCACGCCGAAGCCCCAGGTGGCGCCGGCGGCGTTCTGCTCGAACAGATCGATCTCGGCGTCAGGATGACGCTTCTTCCAGAGATAGGCGAAATAGAGCCCGCCGGGCCCTCCGCCAATCACGGCGATCCGCAACGTCTGCCTCCCAGATTGACAGTGTACTTACTATTTCGGTCCACACTAGTCGCCCTCTGGCGGGAACGCCAGAGGGAAAATGCGGACAGTGGCTACCAGCGTGGCGGCGAAAGGCTCAGTAGCAGCGGCGGACCTTGACCCCGCCGACCCAAACCCAGCGGCAGCCGGCGACGACGGGCTTGCGGACGACGACCGCGCCGCGCGTGCTCGCGCATCCGGCACGATAGGGGCCGCGTCCGCACACAACTGCGTTGGCATCGGAGGATTCGAACGTCATGGTCGCGGCAAAAGACAGCAGAGCCGCAGCGATCAGCAATAATGAGCGCATCATAATTCCCTCTCCCGGGGTGAGGTTGGTTGGCCTGTTTGTGACAACAAGGTGCTGCGGCTCCGTGCCCGGCTAATCGCCGGGCACCTATCTCTCACCGCCCGCGCGGCTATTTCTTTTCCGCTGCCGCCAGCACTTTCTTGCAGGCGGGCGTCAGCTTGTCGCTCTCCTTGGCGAGACAGGCGATGATGCGCCCGCCGCCGGGCGTCACGCTCTTGCAGAACTTCTGGTAGTCGCCCATGCAGGCGTCGCGTTGCGCTGCTGTCAGCTCCTGGGCGTAGACGGCGGTTGAGCCGCAAATCAGAACGGCGGTCAGGATAATACGCAGCATCGATCGCTCCCTTTTCCGGTCAGTCGTGTGACAACAGGACTACCGCGCCGCGAACGGCGCCAGCACGTCGCGGCACGCCGGCGAGAGCGAGCCGGCATTGGTTGCCAGGCATTGCACGATCCGCCCGCCGCCCGGCTGAACGCCGCCGCAGATCGAGCGGACGTCGCCGCCGCAGGCCGAACGCAGCACGAAAATCTCTTCGCGCGGCCGCAGCGGCCGCAACACGATCACCGCCGGCGCCGCCGCCGGTGCTGCCGCTGTCGCTGCTGCACCCGCGGCCGGCGCGGCGCCACCGCCGCCGGCGGCCGCCACGGCCTTCTCGCAGGCCGGCGAAAGCTTGTCCTTGTTCTTCTCGAGGCACTGCAGTGCCGGCGCCCCGCCGGTCGGCACGCCCGCGCAGACCTTGGGATAATCGGAGCGGCACGCGCTGCGGATCGCGGAGATCTGCGCGCTGCTCGGCTTTCCTGCCGCGGCCTTCGGTGCCGCCGTTTCCGCGGGCTTGGCCGCCGTCGCGGCGGGCGCCGCGTCGGTCTTGGCTGCTGCGGGAGCGGCGGCCGGCGCTTCCACGGCCTTCACGGCGCTGGCGCAACCGGGGCCGAGGCTTGCCATGTTCTTCTGCAGGCATTGCAGTGACGCTTCGCCGCCGGGCGGCACGCTGGAGCAGTGTGCGATGTAATCGTTGCGGCATTGCGACTTGATGGCGTCGCGCTGCGCCTGGGTCGGCGCCTGCGACAAGGCCGGTGCGGCGCTCATCAGTGCCGCAAGTACAAGCCATGCGGAGAGCTTCGTTGCACGTGTCAACGCGTTGATCATCTGAATAAATCCTCTCGTCGCGCCGGAAGCCTCCGGCTCAACTGAACTGAGTCTGAAATAGTTTTGCTCTAACAACCTTCGCGAGCGACATCATTTTCGCTTTCGAGTTCCGCTGCAAGCAGATTGTTGCTATGGAATACGTCGGCTGAATTTTTTGCTCGCTTCTATATCTTTGAATTAAGACATTTGAATTGAGGCTCGGAAATGAGGCATGCGCGCGCGTCGGCACATTTCGGTCAGAGTGATTTTGTGCGGCTGCGAAATGCGCCGCTTGTGCGCATCGCCTTCGTCGTAGCGGCCCTGGTCAGTTTAAGTGCCTGCGAGCAAAACAGTTTTGTTGCGCCGCCGCCGCCCAAGGTCGAAGTCGCGCCGCCGGTGCAACGCGCCATCACGCGCTACCTGGACGCCACCGGAAATACCGCGCCGATCAAGACCGTCGATCTGGTCGCGCGCGTGCAGGGCTTCCTGCAGGCGATCAACTATCAGGACGGCACTTTCGTGAAGGAGGGGACCACCCTGTTCACGATCGAGCCGGAGACCTACAAGCTGAAGCTGGAGCAGGCACAGGCTGCGGAGGTCGGCGCACAGGCAACGGTGAAGCAGGCCGAGTCCGATTACAAGCGGCAGCAGGATCTGGTGCAGCGCCAGGCGGTCTCGCAGGCGACGCTGGAAAACTCAACCTCGACGCGGGACAACGCCCAGGCCAACCTGCAGCAGGCCCAGGTCAACACCAAGATCGCCGCGGTCAATTACGGCTACACCAACGTGGCCGCGCCGTTCGACGGCATCGTCAGCAACCATCTGGTCTCGGTCGGCGAACTGGTCGGCGTGGCCTCACCCACCCAGCTCGCCACCATCGTGCAGCTCGACCCGATCTACGTGAATTTCAACGTCAGTGAGCAGGACGTGCAACGGGTCCGCGACGAGGCGCGTCGCCTTGGGATGACGGTCAACGACATCAGGCAATTGCCGGTAGAGGTCGGCCTGCAGACCGAGACCGGCTATCCGCACAAGGGCAAGCTCGATTACGTCGCGCCGACCGTCAACCAGTCGACCGGAACGCTTCCCGTCCGTGGCTTGATCCCCAATCCGGATCGCGTGCTGCTGCCGGGGTTCTATGTCCGCGTTCGCGTGCCCTTCACCAAGCAGGAGAACGCGCTGCTGGTGCCCGACGTTGCGATCGGCAGCGACCAGGCCGGCCGTTACGTGCTGGTCGTCAACGCCGACAATGTGGTCGAGCAGCGCAAGGTGACGACCGGTCCGCTCGACCAGGGGCTGCGGGTCGTCGAGAGCGGGCTGAAGGCCGATGACCGTGTCGTGACCGCCGGATTATTGCGCGCGATCCCGGGGCAGAAGGTCGATCCGCAGATGCAGAAGGGCGACGCGACGCCGGCACCGGCCAAGTGAGGGGCGCGCCATGATCTCGAAATTCTTCATCGAGCGCCCGGTCCTTTCGAACGTCATCGCGATCCTGATGATCCTGATCGGCGGCGTCGCGCTGTTCAATCTTGCGGTCGCGCAATATCCCGACGTGGTGCCGCCGACGGTCCAGGTGACGACGCGCTATCCCGGTGCGTCGGCAAAAACCGTGATCGACACGGTCGCGCTGCCGATCGAGCAGCAGGTCAACGGCGTCGAGGACATGCTCTACATGCAGTCCTACAGCGGCGCCGACGGCACCTATACGCTGACGGTGACCTTCAAGATCGGCACCGATCTCAACTTCGCGCAGGTGCTGGTGCAGAACCGCGTCTCCTCGGCACTGTCGCAACTGCCGACCTCGGTGCAGAACCAGGGCGTCACGGTGCAGAAGAAGTCGACCTCGATTCTGCTGTTCGTGACGCTGACCTCGCCGAACAAGACCTATGACAGCCTGTTCCTGTCGAACTATGCCACCATCAACATCCGCGACGAGCTGTCGCGTCTGCCCGGCGTCGGCAATGTCACCGTGTTCGGCGCGGGACAATATTCGATGCGGGTGTGGCTCGATCCGAACAAGCTGCAGGCGCGCGGGCTAATGCCGCAGGACGTCATCCAGGCGATCCAGCAGCAGAGCCAGCAGGTCACCGCGGGCCAGGTCGGCGCGCCGCCCGCGCCGCAGGGGCAGGCGTTCCAGTACACGCTGAACGTCAACGGCCGGCTCGACGATGCGAGCCAGTTCGAGGACATCATCGTCAAGACGGGCAATGTCGGCGACGTCACCCGCGTCCGCGATCTCGGCTCGGTCGAGCTCGGCGCGCAGACCTACAGCCAGGTGTTCTCGCTCAACCAGAAGCCGGCCACCGGCATCGGCGTGTTCCTGTCGCCGGGCGCCAACGCGCTGCAGGTTGAGAAGGAAGTGCAGAAGAAGGTGGCGCAGCTCGCCAAACAGTTCCCGCAGGACATCAAATACGACACCCCGTTCGACACCACCAAATTCGTCCAGGCCTCGATCGACGAGGTGTACCGGACGCTGATCGAGGCCGGCCTGCTGGTGCTGGTCGTGATCCTGGTGTTCCTGCAGGATTGGCGGGCGATGCTGGTGCCCGCCACCACGGTGCCGGTCACCATCATCGGCGCGTTCGCGGCGATGGCCGCGCTCGGCTTCACCATCAATCTGTCGACGCTGTTTGCGATCGTGCTGGCGATCGGCATCGTGGTCGACGACGCCATCGTGGTAGTCGAAGGCGCCGCGCACAATATCGAGCGCGGCATGTCCGGGCACGATGCCGCGATCAAGGCGATGGACGAATTGTTCGCGCCGATCGTCGGCATCACGCTGGTGCTGATCTCGGTGTTCCTGCCGGCGGCCTTCCTGCCGGGGCTGACCGGCCGGATGTACGCGCAATTCGCCCTGGTGATCGCGGCGACTGCGCTGCTCAGCGCGGTCAATGCGGCGACCCTGAAGCCGACGCAATGCGCGCTATGGCTGCGCCCGCCGGCGCCGCCGGAGCAGCGCAATTTCTTCTACCGCGGCTTCAACGCGGTCTATGACCGGGTGGAGCGCGGCTACACCCGGATGATCGGCGGCATCGCCGGCCACGCCAAGACGTCGGTTCTGGTCGCGCTGATCCTGATCGGAATTGCCGGCTACGGGCTGTCGCGGGTGCCGACCGGGTTCATTCCGATCGAGGACCAGGGCTACCTGCTGGCCGCGGTACAGCTGCCCGACGGCGCCGCGATCGACCGCACCCAGCGGGTGCTCGATCAGGTCACCGAGATCGCCCGCAAGACACCTGGTGTCGAGCAGGTGGTCGCCATCGCCGGCATCTCCGCGCTCGACAACTCGTCGAGCCTGGCCAATGCCGGCGTCGCCTATGTGATCCTGAAGGATTGGGGCTCGCGCGGCCCCGGCGAGGATCTGCGCTCGCTGGTTTACGGGCTCAACGACAAGCTTGCGGTGATCCCGGAGGCGCGGATCCTGGTGATCCCGCCGCCGCCGATCCAGGGCATCGGCAATGCCGCCGGCTTTGCCATGCAGGTGCAGCTCCGTGACGGCAACGCCGATTACGGCAAGCTGCAGGCGGTCACCGGCGCCGTCGTCGGCAATGCGCAGACCCAAAGCGCGCTGCAGCGGGTGCAGTCGTCGTTCCGCTCGATGGTGCCGCAGTTCGACGTCCAGGTCGACCGCGTCAAGACCGAGACGCTGCACGTCACCACCGACCAGATCTTCTCGACGCTGTCGACCTATCTCGGCGCGAGCTACGTCAACCAGTTCACCAAGTTCGGCCGCACCTTCCAGGTCTACACCCAGGCCGATGCGCAATACCGCCTGACGCTGCGCGACATCGAGAACATGATGGTGCGCAACAGCAATGGCGACATGATCCCGCTCGGCACTGTGGCGAAGATCACCCCGTCGGTCGGGCCGTCGCTGATCAGTCTCTATAACCTCTATCCGTCCGCGACCATCATCGGCCTGCCATCGCAGGGCTACAGCTCCGGCCAGTCGATGACGCTGATGGAGGAGATCGCCGCCAAGACGCTGCCGCCGGGGACCGGCTATGAATGGACGGCGATGTCATACCAGGAGAAGGAGGTCGGCAGCCAGATCTACTATGTATTCGCGCTGGCGCTGCTGCTGGTCTATCTCGTGCTCGCCGGACAATATGAGAGCTGGTACGCGCCGATCTCGGTGATCCTGGCGGTGCCGCTGTCGCTGCTCGGGCCCATGCTGGTGCTGACGTCGCTCCGGATCGAGAACAATCTTTACACCCAGATCGGCACCATCCTCTTGATCGCGCTGTCGGCCAAGAACGCGATCCTGATCGTCGAGGTCGCGCTCGAGCATCACATCCGCGACGGCAAGCCGGTGCTGGAATCGGCGATCGATGCGGCGCGCGCCCGGTTCCGGCCGATCCTGATGACGTCGTTCGCCTTCATCCTCGGCGTGCTGCCGCTGGTGCTGGCGACCGGCGCCGGCGCCAACGCCCGCAAGTCGATCGGCATCACCGTGTTCTCCGGCATGATCGCCTCGACCTGCCTCGCGGTGCTGTTCGTGCCGGCGTTCTTCGTCGTGGTGCAGAATTTCGAGAACTGGCGCAAGGCGAAGGGCAAGACGCCCGCGCCGCAAGCCGCTCCGCAGGCGTCGGGCACGGTGCATTAGGGCCCGTGCACCCAATCCATCCCCGTCACCCTGAGGAGGCCGCGGAGCGGCCGTCTCGAAGGGTCGACGGCCACCCAGCCGGGGCCGTGCATCCTTCGAGACGCGCTACGCGCTCCTCAGCCGATCCGGCTCGTCCTGACTTACAAGGATGACGGGTTTGAGAGCGCTTCCGGCTACACCTTCACCATGCGCTTGCCGCGGTTTTCGCCGGCCAGGAGCCCGATCAGCGCCTGCGGCGTGTTCTCGATGCCGTCGATGACGTCCTCCTGGACCTTGAGCTTGCCCGAGGAGACCCAGGATTGCAGGTCGGCGAGCGCGGCATCGCGCTGGTCCATGTAGTCCATCACGATGAAGCCCTGCATGATCAGCCGCTTCACCACGATCAGGCCGGGCACGCCGCGCGGCCCGTGCGCGGAGGGGACGCCGTCATATTGCGAGATCGCGCCGCAGCAGGCGATGCGGCCGCGGTTGTTCATCTGCGCCAAACAAGCTTCGAGGATGTCGCCGCCGACATTGTCGAAATAGACGTCGATGCCCTTCGGCGCCGCCGCGCGCAGCGCCTTGTAGGTGGCGCCGTCCTTGTAATCGACCGCGGCGTCGAAGCCGAGCTCCGAGGTCAGCCAGTGGCACTTGTCCTTGCCGCCGGCGATGCCGACCACGCGGCAGCCCTTGATCTTGGCGATCTGGCCGACGATCGAGCCGACCGAGCCGGCGGCTGCCGACACCACCACGGTCTCGCCCTCCTTGGGCTTGCCGACATGGAGCAGGCCGAAATAGGCGGTCAGGCCGGCAATGCCGTAGACGCTGAGAAGGTGCGTCATCGGCTCGAGCTTCGGCATTTTGGCCAGGTGCTTGGCGGGCACGGCGGCATAGTCCTGCCAGCCGGTGTCGCCGAACACGATATCGCCCGGCTTCAGGCCGGGGTCATTCGATGACACCACTTCGGCGATGCCGCCGCCGGCCATCACGGTGTTGGCTTCCACCGCAGCGCGGTAGGTGGCGCCGTGCATCCAGGCGCGGTTGGCGGCGTCGAGCGAGATGTAGCGCGTCCGCACCAGCGCCTCGCCGTCCTTCGGCGCGGGGACGGTGCCCTTGGTCAGGCGAAAATGCTCGGGGCCAAGCTTGCCGGTCGGCTTTTCAACAAGCAGGATCTGGCGATTGACGGTGTCGTTCATTGGCGGTGTCTCCCCTCTTGGCTTTCCTTGGCGTTGGTCGTTTCGCATGCAGTTTGACTGCGGCGCGCGCAGCTCATTGCACAGATTGTGCGCTGCATGAACGCTAGTCTCCGCGCTGGCATTCCACAACGGGAACAGATCGGCAAAGTCCCGCACGGCGCGAAGCGTGTTGCGTAGCTGCGTAAATCTGCCACACTTGCCCTTCGCCGGGAACTTACGGGGGTAAGAGAATGTCGAACAGGTTTACGCAGTACATCCTGATTGCGATGGTCCTTGGCATCGCAATGGGGACGATCGTCTTCAACTATTTTCCTGACAGCCGTGCCGAGATTGCAGCCGACGTCAACCTGATCGCGATGCTGTTCCTGCGCCTGATCAAGATGATCATCGCGCCCCTCGTATTCGCAACCCTCGTCGGCGGCATCGCCCATATGGGAAGCGGCGCCAAGCTCGGGCGCATCTTCGCCAAGACCATGGGCTGGTTCGTCTCCGCCTCCTTTATCTCGCTGCTGCTCGGCCTCGTGATGGTCAATTTGTTGCAGCCGGGCGCCAATTTCCCCGGCACGCTGCCCGACAAGGCGCAGTCGACCGGCCTGCCGGTCTCGGCCTTCTCGATCGAGAAATTCCTGACCCATCTGATCCCGACCTCGATCGCGGATGCGATGGCGCAGAACGAGATCCTGCAAATCGTGGTGTTCGCGGTGTTCTTCGCGGTCGCGCTCGGCGCCATGCCTGAGCGCGCCAAGCCGATCATGAGCCTGATCGACGACCTCGCCCACATCATGCTCAAGGTCACCGGCTACGTGATGCTGTTCGCGCCGATCGCGGTGTGGGCCGCCATCATGGCGACCGTCTCGAAGAACGGCCTCGGCGTGCTCTGGAAGCTGATCGTCTTCATGGGCGGTTTCTATCTGTCGCTGCTGCTCCTGTGGGGCATCCTGGTCGCGGTCGGCTTCGTGGTGATCGGGCCTCGATATAGCCATCTGCTACGGCTGATCCGCGAGCCGCTGATGATCGCATTCTCGACCGCCTCCTCGGAGGCGGCCTACCCGAAGACGCTGGAGGGGCTGAACAAGTTCGGCGCCTCCTCGCGAATCTCGGCCTTCGTGCTGCCGCTCGGTTATTCCTTCAATCTCGACGGCACGATGATGTACTGCACCTTCGCGAGCATCTTCATCGCGCAGACCTACCACATCGAGATGTCGCTCGGCACGCAGCTCGCGATGCTGGCCACCTTGATGATCACCTCGAAGGGCGTCGCCGGCGTGCCGCGCGCGTCGCTGGTGGTGATCGCCTCGACGCTGTCGCAGTTCGGCATCCCGGAGGCCGGCCTGCTGATGATCATGGGTATCGACACCTTCCTCGACATGGGCCGCAGCGCCACCAACGTGATCGGCAACTCGCTGGCCACCGCCGTGGTCGCGAAGTGGGAGGGCGAGCTGAAGCCCGAGCACGAGCTCGGGCCGGACGACGCGGTGCCGCAGGATGCGGTGCCCGGCGCCGTGATGGCCGGTCATTGACGGGAGGCATGCATGCATCGCGCCCGCTGGAGGCCGATACGGGCTGAGGCGCCCTTACTGTCGACATGCCTGTTGTCAGCATGTCTGCTGGCGGCAGGCCTGCTGATCGGACCGGTGTCCGCACAGCCGGCGGGCGAGGGGCTCAGCCCCACGCTCGCCAACATCAAGGCCACGCACGCGGTGCGGGTCGGCTATCGCGAAAGTTCGCCGCCGTTCTCGTTCCTCGATCACTCCAACCGGCCGATCGGCTACAGCCTCGAGCTGTGCGATGCGATCGTCGACGAGATCGCGGCCGAGGTCGACGACGCCAACCTCAAGATCGACTACGTCAAGGTGACCTCCGACGACCGCATTCCCGCGGTCGTCGACAAGAAGATCGATCTGGAATGCGGCTCGACCACGGCGAATGCCGAGCGCGGCAAGCAGGTCGCATTTTCGCCGCTGATGTTCGTGGCCGGCACCAAGCTGATGGTGCCGAAGGCCTCCGGCGTCAACCAGGTCGCCGACTTGAAGGGCAAGACGGTGGTGGTGACCAAAGGCACCACCAACGAGCAGGCGATGCACAATGTCGACGCCAAGCAACAGCTCGGCCTCAACATCGTGACTGCGCCCGACCATGAGCAGTCCTACCAGATGCTGGTAGACGGCAAGGCGGACGCGTTCGCGACCGACGACATCCTGCTCTACGGCCTGATCGCGCGGCACAAGTCGCAGGACAAATTCCGCGTCACCGGCGACTATCTGTCCTACGATCCCTACGGGATCATGTACCGCAAGGGCGAGCCGCAGATGAAGGACGTGGTCGAGCGCGCTTTCCGCAAGCTCGCCTCGAACCGCGACATCGTCCCGCTCTACAACAAGTGGTTCGTCGCCCGCCTGCCGACCGGCGAGAAGCTCAACGTCGCGCTGTCACCGCAGCTCGAGGATGCCTTCAAGGCGCTCGACGATTCGGCGGGCGGAGCCAACTAGCCTCGAAGTCCGGCCTCTCTCGTTGCGGGCGAGGCCGGATTGCATTGCAGACGCAATCCGGGTGGGGGTCTTGCGCAACGCGCACGGCTTCCGAAGCGTTCCCGAACTGTCCCGACGAAGCGCGACTTCGCTCATCGCCAATGGCGATACGACAGATCCAGGCACTGCCGGACCCAGAACCCGTTCACATGGATCAGCTGGCATGGGCTCGGCGGCGGCTCCTTGATGATCGGATAGCCATGGATGTCGATATTCGTCGGTGCGGTGACGCCGCGCCAGAATACGGCGTTGGCGGGCGGTGGATTGAAGGCAGCGGCGAACGCCGCGACCGCGAGGAAGCTCAAAAGGAGTTTGCGCATAATCTGTATCCGGATCGATTAATGCGCATCAGGGTACTCCCTTGAGCAGGATGAGCAAGCCGCTGAATCGGTCAAAGTGACGGAGTGAATCTTGCCGCAAGCTGCACCGCCGCGCGCGAATAGCCGCCGTGGACTGCGATGCAGGCGAGGGCAACGATGCCGACTGCAGCCAGAACAACCATGACCTGGAAGATCGCGCGTCCAAGGATCGCTCCCATCAAAACTCCATTGATCCGGCGGGGATCTTGCTTCGAGTTTCCGCGCCGCGATCTCTGGAGCATCATCGGCAGGCGAGATTCCACTGTTGAAGTTTGCGAACTCGTCACGTCACCAGCTAGAGCGTTTTCGAGCGAAGTGGATACCGGTTCGCGTGAAGAAAACGCGTCAGAACAAGTGTCTAGAGCCCCGTTCCGATTCAATCGGAACGGGATAGGCTCTAGTGTCGCTCCGCGACAAGCCGATCGACCTGCTGCTTGAGCTCTGCTTCCATCTCGGAAACGATGTCGTGCGGCAGGCGAGCGCCAAAGGGATCGACAAGCGAACCGGTCGTCTCTCGCTCTATCGCCTGATGCCGCATGTCATTGGCACCCGGTGCCGGGTCTTCGCCCCGTCGTCGAGAGAACAGATAGCTCGGCGCGCCAGCCGCCGCGTCGGCTTTGTAGGGTTCAGAAAAATCCTGATCGGAGCGTACAGCGTTCTTCATCAGCTTTGCCTCCTGGCACGACTTCCTTTCCCCAGGCCCGAACCATCCGGCTCGTCTCTCATCAATGACGCGCCAGCCTCGAATGTTGTTCCGCTCGGAACTTGCAAACGTCCGCCGGAACCTGCCGGTTATCGAGTCTGGAACCAGAACTTTAAGCGTCCCCGATCATTGAACACCGGGGTTGACCGTTTGGAGGTTGCCATGGGCTACGCGAGGTCAATTCACCAAACCGCAATTGTGGTTGAAGACGACACGATCCAGCGCGACATGATTGCGCTGTTGTTGAAGGAAGGGCATTTCGACGTCATCCAATGCGAAGACGGCGAAACGGCCGCGCTTGCCATCAAGATGCGTCACCCGTCGCTGCTGGTCACCGACGTCAAGCTCACGGGCAGAATGAACGGCATCGAACTCGCACAATGGGCCCTGGATTGCGACCCGGGCGTGCGCGTGCTCGTCATCTCGGGCCTGGCGCCGCCCAGCGATCTGCCAGACGGCGTCAAATTCTTTGCAAAGCCGGTTTTTCCATCCACTCTGCTGCGCGAGCTGGCGTCGTAGTCCCCAGCCGATTGAGACTTGGCCTATGCAAGACGATCCCGAAATCGATTGGCACCGCGAGCAGATCACCAAGAATCGTGAACTGCTCGCCGAGTTGCAATCCGGAAATACGGCAGGCGCTGACGTGTTTCCGGAGACGCAAGCCGAGATCGACCGCCTCACCGCACAGGTCGAACAATCGGAACTGATCGTCGCCGCCTTTGAGAAAGAACACCCGCGAGAATGATCGGGGCTAAAGGCAAGTACGTCGTTTACGAGAACACGGCGTCCAGCGCTGCCGAATACGCCGCCTCGACCAACGCCGGATGCCGCCGGCCCAGCGCTTCCATCTTCACGCCGGAATTCACCTCAAGCACCTGCCACGTGCCATCGACGTGCACGACGTCGATGGAGGCGAAGCGGATGCCGACCGCTTGCGCGGCCTTGGTCGCGAGCGCGACGCACGCCTCGCGTGTCGCGGCATCGGTGAGCAGCGCGGGCTCGGCGCCGGCATCGAGATTGTGCCGCCAGTTGAGCAGAAGCCGTTCGCCGGCGGGCGGAACGGCATCGAGTGCGGCGGCATCGAAATCCTCGGAGAGGGCCTTCAGTTGTTCGGCCGTCGCGGTCGCCTCTGCCAGCGCGCGCAGCGAGCGAACGCCATCGCCAATCACCGACGGCCGTGTCTTGCCGTAGACGATCAGCGCGCGATCATCGAGCAGCACGACGCGCACCTCGTCCTTGATCTCGACGAAAGGCGAGATCGCAAGGCTCGGGTGCGCGGCGATGATGCGTGCGACCGCGGTCTCCAGTTGCGCTCGCGTCTTGACGCGGAAGACCAGCTCGCCGGATGTCCCCTCGTTGGGTTTGACGACGAGGCCGTGCGGATGCTGCGCGAGCAGAAGCAACATCGCATCCAGCGAGTCCGATCCGGGGATGTGCTTGCTGAGCTTGCTGCCGAGAAACAGCCTGTGCGGAACGGCTGATATGTCCGCCGATGCCAGCACTTCGGCGCAGGCCGATTTGTCGTTGGCGACCTGATGTGCGACCGCGCTGTTCAGCCCGATGTCGTAGCCGATCGCAAGTCGCCGCGTGCCGCCTTTGGTCATGATGACCAGCCAGCCGCCGGATCGCACCTCGACGGCAATCGAGCGCGCCAAACAATATTTTTTGATGGTTTCCAGGAAGATTCGCTGGCTGATCAGGACCACGAGATCATTTTCCCTTCACCGCGGCTTTCGTAGCAATTAATTGCCAGATCGGCGGCGATCTCAGCAAGTAAATTACCTGGAGCGCCACGTGTTAACGATGTCGTGGCTGAACCTCTGCGCGAAATCGAACGACTGCCATTCTGAGATCGCAATTGCACGCCAGTTGATCTTGACTATCTCATGCATTGGCGCAATGGAAACGCGAGATCTTCAATGATTTCGGCCACTTCAGCGCCGTCGCGAGCAGTCTAGAAATCAAACCATTCTAAATCTGATCAGTCGAGAAAACGAAAACCCATGAGCGCGTTCTATCGAGAGAAAGTTCTTTCTGTTCAGCACTGGACCGATACGCTTTTCAGCTTCCGGGCGACCCGCGATTCCGGTTTCCGCTTCCAGAATGGCCAGTTTGCCATGATCGGCCTCGAGGTCGAGGGCCGGCCGCTGCTGCGCGCCTATTCGATGGCGAGCGCCAACCACGAGGAAGAGCTCGAGTTCTTCTCGATCAAGGTGCAGGATGGCCCGCTCACCTCCAAGCTGCAGAAGATCCGCGAGGGTGACACCATCCTGGTCGGCCGCAAGGCCACCGGCACGCTGATCACCGACAATCTGATTCCCGGCAAGCGGCTGATGCTGCTGTCGACCGGCACCGGCCTTGCGCCGTTCGCGAGCCTGATCAAGGACCCCGAGGTCTACGATCGCTACGACCAGATCCTGCTGGTGCATGGCTGCCGCCAAGTCTCCGAGCTCGCCTATGGCGAGGAGCTGGTGGCCAAGCTGCGCGACGACGAGCTGTTCGGGCCGCTGCTGTCCGAGAAGCTCTCCTACTATCCGACCGTGACGCGCGAGCCGTTCCGCAACCGCGGCCGCATCACCGACCTGATCACCTCGAACCAGCTGTTCACCGACCTGCATCAGGGTCCGCTCGATATCGAGACCGACCGCATCATGATGTGCGGCAGCCCGGCGATGCTGGACGAGCTGAAGCAGCTGTTCGAGACCCGCGGCTTCAAGGAAGGCAGCGGCAACACCCCCGGTCACTTCGTGATCGAGAAGGCGTTCGTCGAGCGCTGAGCGACGGTTTTTACCGTCATTCCGGGGCGATGCGCAGCATCGAGCCCGGAATCCATAACCACCACAGTTCATTTGACGAAGGCTGGGGCCCCATCGGGCTCCAGCCTTTTCCATTTGTGGTTATGGATTCCGGGCCCATCGCTTTCGCGATGTCCCGGAATGACGACTGGGATGATGGCCTCACCGATCTCCCCGCTGCTATAACGCCCCCAACGCCGCGCAGCCGTTTCCCGAACGCGGCGCCCCCAGGGAGCCGCACCTTGTCCATCACCGATCCGGATGCCCCGAAGACCGCCTTTGTGTTCGCCGGCGGCGGCAGCTTTGGCGCGGTCCAGGTCGGCATGCTGCAGGCGCTGGCCGCGCATGGCGTCGCCGCCGACATGGTGGTCGGCTCCAGCGTCGGCGCCTTGAACGGCGCGTTCTATGCCGGCGACCCAACGGTCTCGGGCGTGGCGCGGCCTGAACCGGCAGGACGTGTTTCCGGTGAGCTGGCGGACGCTGGTGGGCTTCCTGTGGCGGCGCGACTTCCTGATCCCGCATGACGGTGTCCGCAGGCTGATCGAGGATTACATCCCGTTCCGCAATCTCGAGGACGCGCGGCTTCCGATCCACATCGTCACGACCGACATCATCAGCGGCGACAGCGTGGTGCTGTCGGAAGGCTCCGCGGCCGAGGCGATCGTTGCGTCGACCGCGATCCCCGGTGCGTTTACGCCGGTGCACTACCGCAATCGCTACCTCGCCGACGGCGCGATCTCCAGCAACACGCCGGTCCGCGTCGCCGTGAAGCATGGGGCAAAGCGCCTGATCGTGCTGCCGACCGGGCATGCCTGCGCCAACCAGGCGCCGCCGGTCGGCGCGCTCGCCAATGCGCTGCATGCGCTGACGCTGCTGATCGCGCGGCAGCTCGTCAACGAGCTCGAGAATATCGGCCCCGACGTCGAGTATTTCGTGGTGCCGCCGCTGTGCCCGCTGGTCGGCTCGCCCTATGATTTCTCCCGGACGTCAGATCACATCGCCCGCGCCCTCGACACCACCAATGCATGGCTCGCCAGCGACGGCCTGAAGGCGGGGCACATCCCCCACGAATTGCAGCCGCACGACCATTGATGCCGGACGGGGCTCTTCCCTGTGAGGCTACATCCTCGTCCACAACTGTCATCGCCCGGCCTGTGCGCAATTGCGCACAGGGACCGGGCGATCCAGTACGCCGCGGCTCCTCGAATCAAGCACGGACGTCTCTGGAATACTGGATCACCCGCATGCACGGGTGATGACACCACGAGGGGCGTCCGCACGATTTCGGAATAATGGAAGAATGCCGGTGAGTTGCCCGACGTGTCCAGTTGCCCAGTCGAACGCCGGCAGCCGCCGGCTACTGTGCATGGGGTTGTTTTCGATATTTTGACAGGGCGCGCCTCGCTCCGCTGCGTTGCACTGCAAAAGGCGATTTCGTTTCAATTTGCCTGGCAGCCGTACCCGCCCATCCGGGCGGTTGTCACATCTGTGACTGCTCGGCCGTATAACCGTAGTGCACTTGTTCCGCGAGTTGGATTAGGCTCACCGCCGACAGGGTATTCAAGGCAGACCGGAGAGATTTGATGGATACGATGCTGCTTCCGTTCTCGCCGCGCTTCATCGTGCTGACGATCTGCGCCGTCGTCACCGCACTGCTGCTGCTGGTCGGGATTTTCGACCACAAGGTCTTCAAGATCGTTGTGATCCCGCTGGCGATCTTCGGCGCGCTGACATTGCTCGGCATCCGCGACCTGACGCAGAAGAACCATGCGGTGCTGCGCAACTACCCGATTTCGGCGCATATGCGCTTCCTGCTCGAGGAAATCCGCCCGGAAATGCGGCAGTATTTCTTCGAGAGCGAGAAGGACGGCATGCCGTTCTCCCGCGACACCCGCGCGTTGGTCTATCAGCGCGCCAAGATGGTGCTCGACAAGCGGCCGTTCGGCACCCAGGAGGACGTCTACCGCGAGGGCTACGAGTGGATGCATCATTCGGTGGCGCCGAAGCCGCGCGCCGAGGAGAAATTCCGCATCACGATCGGCGGTCCCGACTGCACCAGGCCGTATTCGGCCTCGGTCTTCAACATCTCGGCGATGAGCTTCGGCGCGCTCAGCCCGAACGCGGTGCGGGCGCTCAATGCGGGCGCCAAGAAGGGCGGCTTCGCCCACGACACCGGCGAGGGCGGCGTCAGCCCCTATCACCGCGAGATGGGCGGCGACATCATCTGGGAGATCGGCTCCGGCTATTTCGGCTGCCGCAACCGCGACGGCACCTTCAATCCGGAGCTGTTCGCAAGCGTCGCGGGCGACGACCAGATCAAGATGGTCGAGCTCAAGATCAGCCAGGGCGCCAAGCCCGGCCATGGCGGCGTGCTGCCGGCCGCGAAGGTCTCCGAGGAGATTTCCAAGATCCGGGGCGTGCCGATGGGCGAGGACTGCATCTCGCCGGCCTATCACAGGGCGTTCTCGACGCCGCTGCAGATGATGGAATTCGTGGCGCAGATGCGCAAGCTGTCCGGCGGCAAGCCAGCCGGCTTCAAGATGTGCATCGGCCATCCCTGGGAATTCCTGGCGATCTGCAAGGCGATGAAGGAGAGCGGGCTCTATCCCGACTTCATCGTGGTCGACGGCAATGAAGGCGGCACCGGCGCTGCGCCGCTCGAGTTCATGGATCATCTCGGCATGCCGATGCGCGAGGGCGTCAATTTCGTCCACAACGCGCTGATCGGCATCGGCGCCCGCGATCGCATCAAGATCGGCGCCGCCGGCAAGATCGCGACCGCCTTCGACATGGCGCGCGCGATGGCGATCGGCGCCGACTGGTGCAATTCGGCGCGCGGCTTCATGTTCGCGCTCGGCTGCATCCAGTCCCTGAGCTGCCACACCGATCGCTGCCCGACCGGCGTCACCTCGCAGGACCCGATCCGCAACCGCGCGCTGTACGTGCCCGGCAAGATCGACCGCGTCTACAACTACCACCACGCGACCCTGCACGCGCTGACCGAGCTGCTCGCGGCCGCCGGCCTCGAGCACACCCAGGACCTGCGCCCGATCCACTTCTCGCAGCGGTCTTCGACCACCGACGTCCGCACCTTCGCGCAGCTCTATCCGACGCTGCGCCCGGGCGAACTGCTCGAAGGCACCCAGGATCCCCGCTTCCGCGAAGCCTGGGCAATGGCGCGCGCGGATTCGTTCCAGCCGGCGGGGTAGGGGCGCCGAGCTACGCCGGCGGGCCGAACCATTTGGTCAGCGCCTCGGCGAGGCCCGACTGATCCCGGTCTCCTCCGACCCACGCCACGTAGCCGTCGGGCCGGACCAGCACTGCGCCGGGCGCCGCAACCGTTCCGAGCGCGGGAAGCTCCCACGTGCCGGCATAATCGGCATCGACCAGCCGAACCCTATCTCTCCATCCCGCGATGTCGATGCTGCCGGGCTCGTCAAAATTGAGCAGCACCGGCCGCGCACCGTGCAGCAACGCGAAGACCCGCAGCGGGCCGTTGGTCGTCACCAGATCGAGATCGGGCATGCGGCGTCCGAGCAGCGGATGGCCACAGCCGAGATCGTAATGCAGGTCGAGGCCCGACATCATCGCGGCGAATTTTCGGCGCGGCTCGTCCATGCGCAGCAATTCGGAGACGATTTCGTGCAGCGCCTTGCTGCGTGCATCGGTTCGGCTGAGCGCAACATGCGCCATGGTGTTGCGCAGCACGCGGGCCGCCACGGGATGGCGTTCGGCCTGATAGCAGTCGAGCAGGCTGTCCGGCGATGTCTGCTTGACCACCTGGGCGAGCTTCCAACCCAGGTTCACCGCGTCCTGCACGCCGATATTGAGGCCCTGTCCGCCCATCGGCGGGTGCACATGGGCGGCATCGCCGGCCAGCAGCACGCGCTGCTTGCGGTAGGTCACGGCCTGACGGGTCATGTCGGTGAAGCGTGATATCCAGACCGGACTGTGGATGCCGAAATCGGTGCCGTAGACCGCGACGAGCCGCTCGCTGACGTCGCCCAGGGTCGGCTCCCTGTCAGTGCCGAGTTGCGGCTCGGTCAGCACGAGCCGCACCCGTTCACCGTCTTCCACCTTGCCGATGGCATAGATGCCGGCGTCGTCGTGGCGAAAGCCCCATTCCGGTTCGCCTGACATCTCGGCCTCGGCGATCAGCCAGCTCCTGGTCGGATCCCATCCGGCGAATTCGATGCCCGCCGCCTTGCGGACGATGCTGCGGCCGCCGTCGCAGCCGACGAGATACTGCGCCCGGAGCCATTGGCCATCCGACAGCGCGACATCGACGCCATCGTCGTCCTGCGTGAAGCCGGTCACCTCGCGCCCGCGCTCGATCGGCACCGCCAGTTCGTCGGCCCATTCGCCGAGCACGCGCTCGATATGGTTCTGCCGCAGCCCCAGCGTGAAGTTGCGCCGGGTCGGGAAGTCGCTGATCCCAAGCGGAACCAGATGCGAATGGAACAGCACCGCCGGATGGCGCGTGCCCAGTGCAACAAAGCGGTCGCCGATGCCGCGCTGGTCGAACACCTCGATGGTGCGTGCGTGCAGGCCGCCCGCTCGCGCGCCGATCAGGTCCGGACTCTCGCGCCGCTCGACAATCGCAACATCGACGCCGGCCAGCGCCTGCTCGCACGCCAGCATCAGCCCGGTCGGCCCTCCGCCGGCAATCACCACAGCATGTTCCCGCATCCCGCACTCCTCCGTTCGATTGGGCGCGCGTTCTACGGGATGACCCCGGGCTTGCGGCAAGCCCGGGGGGTCTACATATATCTAAGTGGGAGAGGGCGTTTTGCTGCTCGAACCAATCCAGCTCACATAGCGAAGAACTGCGCGACAAATTCAATGTCGTCCCGGCGAAGGCCGGGACCCATAACCACAGGATGTTGTGTTTTGCCTCGCTGTGGCCCCAGCCTGCCATAACCACAGACAGCGGTGGCTATGGGTCCCGGCCTTCGCCGGGACGACGTTGGGACTCAAAACTCGCCGTGGATGCGGCCGGAGAAGATGTGCACCGGGCCGCGATCGGCGTTGTAGGCGGGGTTGGTGATGAACTGATAGTCCGCGGTCAGCGTCAGGCTCTTGTTCACCTGGTAGGCGTAGTAGGTCTCGAATATCCGCTCCGGACTGTAGTTCAGCGCGCCGTCGCCGATCAGAAGGCCGAGGCCGCCGGCGGCGAGGTAGTCGCGATGCGCCGATGACAGTCCGTTGATCGCGCCGCCGATTCCGATCGTGTCGTTCGCCCGGCCCCAAGTGCTGCCCTTGATCGACACGCCGCCGGAAACGCTGCGGTCGACATCGGTGAACGACAGGATCTCGTTCCGGCCGTCGTTCCAGCTGAGGCGGCCGAACAGGCCGACATCGGTCGCGATCTGCTGCTCGCCGTTCAAATAGAAGCCGTACTTGGTGTTGTCCTTGCGGATACCGGCCATCACGTCGTTGATGTCGAGCCCGGGGTTGGCGTCCTCAATCGCGAGCGCCTGGCGATAATTACCGGTGTTGCCGCGGTTGCCGAATACGCCGACGCGCAGCTTGCCGGGTTGATCGAAGATCGAATAGCGGCCTTCGAATTCCACCACCGCGCCGCCATTGTTGGCGTTGAAGATCAGCACGTCGCTGTTCGGTGCATTGGGCACCTGGAACACACCGGCGCGCACCGCCCAGTCCTTGCGGTTGAGCTCGACCACGGCGCCGCGGGTGTAACCGGGCAGATCGGCCGGGAAGTCGTAGGCGGCGGAGGCCCACATCGCCCAGTTCATGAAGTCGGCGCGCGGATCCTTGGCGTAGGAATTGCCGTCGAAGAAATCGCCCACCGCAAAGCGCCCGACCACGATCGTGAGGCGGTCGATGTCGCGCTTGCCCGCGATCTGGTTGGGGCCGTCGGGGACGTCCTCCTGCTCGCCGCCGAAGCCGAAGGTCTGCTTGAAGTAATAGCGCTGCGGCCGGATTTTCGGGAACTCGGCGCCGGCCTTCTGCGCTTCGCCGTTCGAGAAGCCGGCCAGACCGAGCGTGCCGTTGAGGCCAAAGCCCTGCGCCGTTTCCGGATTGAAATAGAGCTCGCCGCCTTCCCAGAGTCGCACGCCGAGAAACGCCGTCGTGGTCCAGGTCTGTTGCACCTGTCCCGGGCCCGGAAGGCTGTTGGTGCCGGTATAGGGCGCGCGGAACGACGGATAGCCCTGACCGAGCAGCGTCGTCTGTCCGTGCACGCTCCAGTCGCTCGATTCCGGCAGCGCGGTGCGCGTCGGCGTCGCCGACCAGGGTGAGTCGCCGAGCTGGTAGTTCAAGCCGAACTTCAGCAGGTGGATGCGCGGGTCGATGCTGACGCCGGGCATGCCGAAATCGTTGAGACCGAGCGTGCGCCGCGACAGGTCGATGTAGTCGTATTCGACCTTGGCCGTCCAATTGCCGCTCACCGCGAATTCGGCGCCGGCGCCGACGGTCCAGCCGGTCTGGTATTGGCCGGGCTGCGAGATCACGGTGCCGCCGGCATCATTGACCCTAACCTCGGTGTGTCCCCAGGCGAAGCCGCCGGTCACATAGGGCATCCAGGTGCCGAGGCTGTAGCCGGCGCGGCCGCGCAGCGTGCCGACATAGTCGATCGACGAGTTGAAGGGCCCGAGCACGCGCCGCGGCAGGTCGGTCGGGCCGGTGAAGGTCGCATCGGCCTCGACGCCGAGCACGAAGCGGTTGGCGAATTCCTTGTTGTATCCGGCCTGGAAGCCGCCGATCCCGCCGGTGATCGTGGGCGGAAAGAACACGCCCTGTTCCAGGATTGGGTTGGTGCCCGGTCCCAGCGTGCCGTCGCCATAGCCGACATGGGCACCGACGTAGAAGCCGGTCCAGCTGTAGACCGCCTTGGCGGCAGGAGACTTGAGGGGCAGATCGGCCGCGGACGCCGACGTGCCGAATGCCGCTGCGCCGAGCGCTGCGCCGGCGGCGATCCGAACCCGGAAGAGGCGGACGCAGGTCATGACGCGGCTTTCCGCGAATGGTTGGCGGTTTCGCCCGGCATTACAGATTTGGCGGCCACTTGCCACCCGAGATTTGAAGTCATCGCCCGCCGTCCCCGGTCCGATCCGCATCGTCCCATCCAAAGCCAGATCAGCACCTAGCATCCGCTGTCGCCTGTTGCAAGTAATTCGCAATAGCAGCTGAGGTGCGCCGGGTACCTCTTCGATTTGCACGCCACTATGACAGTCGCGTAACGCCACGAGGCCGCGAGCCTGATCGGCTGCGATCGACCGCACATCTGTGGCAAATCGGTCGAGAGCCGACCGTTCAATCGAGGCCATCATTGTCTTCGTCCCTTGTCTTGATGAATGCCGGTTGCGATGGCCGGCCGAGCACGACCCTCGCGCCGGCCCGTTCGACGCATCGCGCTATCGACAGCGCTGTCCGCAGATCGGCGCCTGAAATCACACGTCGCTGATAGAGCGCGGTCGCGCCGCGCAGGACGGCGCCCGCCATCCTGAACAACACGATCGCGCCCCATCGTCGGCCGCGGCCGAGTGCCGTCACGCTCCCACCGTGGCGAGCTGGACGATCCGCAGCAGCACCAGGCCGGCAGCGACGACGAGGTAGCCGCGCAGCACCAGCATCCAGATCCGGCTCAGCGGGCTGAGCCGCGCCGGTGGCAGCCGGTCGAGCGGCGGCATCCGCCAGGTGTCACGGTCGAACAGCGGCGGCTTGTGCTTGAAGCGGGAGGACGCGCGACCGTGCGACAGCATCTCGTACAGCTTGACCGCCGCGGTGACTGCGAGCGCAAGCAGGCTGCCGCCGACCAGGATGCCGATGATCCACGCCTCGCCGAGATCGGGGAACAGCACCGCGGCAGTCAGGATCACCGACAGCATTACGAGGCCTGCGACCACGGTGCCGGTGAACAGGTTCAGCCTGACGGAATTGACCCACGGCCCGAGGATGTGCCGGTCGTTGCAGAGCAAGAGCAGGAACACGGTCGCGCTCGGTAGCAGCACGCCGGCCAGCGTCTGCACCGCGTTGGTGAGCAGTCCGAGCGGCGTGCCCGGCGTCAGCACCAGCACGGCGGCGAGCACGATCAGCCCGCAATAGACGCCGTAGAAGCCTTTCGCGTCCCACGGCTTGCGGTGCAGCGAGTGCTTGACCGCGAACACGTCGCCGATCGCATAGGCCGTCGAGAGGGAGACCGCGGCCGCGCCGATGATGCAGGCATCCAGCAGTGCGAGGGCAAACAGCACCGCCGGCAGCCGGCCGGCATATTTCTCGAGCCCGACCGCGGTGCCCAGCGCGTCGGTGTAATTACCGAATTCGGGCTTGCCGGCGAACACCTCGGCGCAGAACGAGATCATCGCCACGGCGCCGACCACGACCAGCACGATGCCGATGCACAAATCCATACGCTCATAGCGGATGAAGCGCGGCGTGATCCGCTTGTCGACGATGTAGCTCTGCTGGAAGAACAACTGCCACGGCGCCACCGTGGTGCCGACGATGGCGACGATCAAAAGCATCACCTCGCTGAGCTTGGCGCCCTCGGGCATCTTCGGCACGAAGAAATCGGCCGCGATCTGCCCGACCGGCGGATGCACCATCAGGATCACGGGCACCAACAGAAGGCTGCCTGCGACCAGCACGATGCCGAAGCGTTCGAAGCGGCGGAAGTCGCCGGTCGAGACCGCCAGCATCACGATAACAGCCGAGGCCAGCACGCCCCAGAACTGCGAGACGCCGAGAAAATGCAGCGCGAAGGTGATGCCGATGAATTCGGTGACGATGGTCAGCGCGTTCAGCACCAGCAAGTCGATGACGCTGAAGGCGCCCCAGAACTTGCCGAAGCGCTCGAAGATCAGCCGCGCATGGCCGACGCCGGTCACGGCGCCGAGCCGCACCACCATCTCCTGGTTGACGTAGAGCACGGGAATTAAAAGCAGCAGCGTCCACAGTAGCGTGGTGCCGTAGTTCTGCCCCGCCTGGGTATAGGTGCCGAACGCGCCGGCATCGTTGTCGCCGACCATCACGATCAGGCCGGGGCCGACGATCGCCAGCAGCGTCTTCAGCCGGGCGAGCCATGTCGCGCGCGGCGCGGTGTCACCTTCGGCGATGCTTCCAAGCGCGCCATGGATGTCACCGAGATGCGCGCGGTCGAGCACCGCGGTGCGGACGGAGCTGGCGGTGGCCTCACGATCGGAGGCGTGCACGTTCAAGTCATTGACGACGGTCATGACTCATTCCTTCTCATTTGCGTGTTTGGTAGTTTTGGGAGTTGGAAAGCGGATGATGTTGCCGGCTTCAGGCACTGGGATGGAGTCTGAAGCCGGCCCGCGCCGCGGTGGCGCGCGGCCGGTGTCCAGCATCAGCGCGATGCCGAACGCGGCGACGTGGCGCACGAGGCCGGCGCTCTCGTTGATGAGACCGACGATGCTCCGCATCACCGGAACGAGCTGGTCGTTGGCCGGTGCGGGATGCCTGACGGCACCGGCAACGGTCGGCCGACGGGCTTGCCCGAAAATGTCATTTGTCTTGCTCATCGTCGTCTCCCCGCTGCCTGTTGGGCACGGCGGGAGGGACGCGGAGCAGCTCTATGCGCGCGCGCAGCCTCCGCTGCCGTGAGCAGCGGCTATTCCAAAATTGATGTCGTTCCCCGGAGGCAGTCCCGTTGCCGCGCCGCGATGGCGCGCAACGGGACGACTAGGTCCTTCGTCCATGTCGGTCCTTCAGGCGCTTGCGGTGATCTTTGCTGCGGAATGCGCAGGTGTTGCGCGCGGGCCGGAGTACCGGTCCGCGCGCCGCTTTCGATCGAGATCATTCGCTGATGATTCGAGAGTGGTTTCGACGATCCACCGGCACTCCAGGCGGCCGTCGATCAGGATCCAATGACAGGTCGGGGTTGGACGCCGGCGATCCGCCGGGCGGCGAAAACCCGGCTGGTTGTCATTGGAATAGGTGGCCGCCCGCGGCGGAATCTGCCGCGGCTCGAACGGTCGGAATTTTGCGAGCTTTTCGAACATCGCTCACCTCCACTTCCGCTGTCGCGCGGCAGGCCGGTGAGGAGCAGGCGGTTACGTGAGGCGTGACCACCCATCCACGCAGGCGAAATCTGCGCGATCAGTCTTGCTATGTTGCGGCGTCAACAGTCCCGTTGCCGGTCTACTGTCGCCTGAGTTGCTACTGCCCATGTGCCTTCTGTGTTGGCTCGTGGTCGGGTTGATGTCCGGGATCAGATCCCGGTGCGGAACGCATGTTCCGGCAATCGGGCACTACGCCTGCCACAATGGCCTGTCAAGCCGATTCTGCTATCCTCCGGGGAGGATCATGATTATCCTCCAGGGAGGATAGGAGAACCGAATGTCAGACGACCATCCGCACGCAGCGATTGCCCGGCGCCTGAAGCGCGCCAACGGCCATCTCGAGACCATCGTCGAGATGATCGAGCAGGGCCGGCCCTGTGCGCAGATCGCCCAGCAATTGCAGGCGGTGGAGAGCGCGATCGAGAGCGCCAAGAAGGCGCTGATTCACGATCACATCGGCCACAGCCTGGAGGAGACGCTGAAGGCATCGGGTCCGAAGGGCCGCAACGTGCTGCGCGACTTCCGGCTGATCGCGAAATATCTGTGATCCGAGCCGGCATGTCGCGAGCTCGCAACGGTTGACCCGCCCGGGGGGATGACCGGACGGGTCGTGCGCGACACGGGGTGGATGAGGACCCGTGCCGAACGCAGGATCCGCAGCCTGAGAAAAAACCTGTCGATCAGTAGCAGGAGCGCACGCGGCCGATGTAGTTGCCGTAGGCGTCGAACTGGCGCACCCAGGCGCAGCGGCGATAGCCGCTGTCGTAATAGCCGTCACTGGCCGCGATCGCGCTGCCGACGATGGCGGCGCCGACGAGGCCCGCGCCGACGCCCCAGCCCCAGCCATACGGCTTGGCATTGGCCTGCGACGTGGTGGACGCGATGGTGCCGGTCACGGCGAGTGCGGTGAGGGCGAGGGCGGCAAACTTGGTCTTGATCGACATGGGATACTCCATCCTGTTGGGCGCGGTCCGGTTTGTTCCGCATGCCCGTTGGACGGAGGCTTTTCGGTTCCGGTTCGAAGGCCGTGCCGGAAATATGGTTTCGTGAATTGTTTCGTCGGCCTCTGCCAAGACGAAGGAATTCCCGGTCAGTTGCCCCCGAAGACGCCCGGATCGAACCGGTCGACGTCGGCGAGCAGCTCGCAGAACGCGCGTGCACCGTGCTCGATCAGCTGCTCGCCCTTCTCGGCCGAGGCCTTGGTCGCATCGCCGATCGCGCCGCTCGGATTGAGGTCCTGCGCCTGCCAGGCGAACGGCGCCGGCCGCTGGGTCGACAGGAAGCGGTGGTCCTTCTCGAACTGCACGCTCGCGGGCTTGAAGTCCGCGATCGCATCCTTGCGCACGGCTTGCGGATATTTGGCCAGCATGATCGAGGTCTCGACCGCACCGCCGTGGATGCCGTGGCGCAATTCGTCAGAATCGAACAGCCCGTCCGGCGTGCCGAAGCGTGACCAGCTCGTGGTCACCACCAGCATCTTGTGTTGCGCGCGCAGGTCCTGCGCCACGAGCTGCATCGCGGCGGAATTGCCGCCATGGCTCGTCACCATCACGAGCTTCCTGACGCCGGCGCGCGCCACGCTCTCGCCGAGCGCCATCCAGCTGTTCAGCGCCACCTTGGTCGGTAGGGTCAGCGTGCCCGGAAAATCGATGTGCTCGGTGGAGATGCCGACCGGCTGCAGGGGCAGGAACGTCGCCGGGATCGCCGCCGGCAGCAGTTCCTGAACCCGTGCCAGATACGCCTCGCCGATCATGACGTCGGTTCCGAGCGGCAGATGCGGCCCGTGCTGCTCGGTCGCGGCCAGCGGCAGCACCGCGATCCAGCGCGCGGCCGCGTCCTTGGCGAGGTCGGGCCAGTGGATGGCGGTCCAGTCACGGGGCGGAAGCTGAGAAGTCATCAAGCCGGTCGTTTCAATACAAGCGTTTCATGGGATGGATTTGCAGGCTAGTTTGTTTAACATCGATGAGGCGTTCGCGTCTCCGGGCGCGGTGCGCGTCTTCCCGCCTTCCATCATGGGCCATAATGATCGACGGAGTCCAACCATGATCCCGGCCTTTTTGCCGCGAGCGTTAACTACAGCCGTTCTGGCCGCGACCCTCGGCGTTTCCGCGGGCCTCCTCCCGGCGCGGGCGCAGGACAAGACTTTGGACAAGGTCTCGTTCGGCACCAATTGGGTCGCCGAGGGCGAGCATGGCGGGTTCTTCCAGGCGCTTGCCGACGGCACCTACAAGAAATACGGCCTCGACGTCACAATCGTGCCCGGCGGTCCCAACGAGAACAACCGCATGCTCCTGATCGCGGGCAAGCTCGACTTCTTCATGAGCGCGAACTCGCTGCAGACCTTCGACGCCGTGACCAACAATGTGCCGCTGGTCGCCGTCGCCGCGATGTTCCAGAAGGACCCGCAGGTCTTCCTGACCCATCCCGAGATCAAGGTCAGCAAGATCGAGGATCTGAAACCGCTGACACTTTTGATCTCGAAGGAAGGCATCACCAGCTACTTCCAGTGGCTGAAGTCCGAATACGGCTTCGACGAGAACAAGGTGAAGCCCTACACCTTCAATCCGCAGCCCTTCATCGTGAACAAGCAGACCGCGATGCAGGGCTATGTCACCTCGGAGCCCTTTGCGGTGGAGAAAGCCGCCGGCTTCAAGCCGAACGTGCTGCTGATTGCCGATTACGGCTTCAACTCCTACTCGACCCTGATCGAGACCCGCCGCGACCTCGTCGACAAGAAGCCGGATCTCGTGCAGCGCTTCGTCGATGCTTCTGTAGTCGGCTGGTACACTTACGTCTACGGCGACAACTCGGCCGGCAATGCGATGATCAAGAAGCTCAACCCTGATATGAACGACGAGCTGCTGGCCTATTGCGTCGCCAAGATGCGCGAGCACGGCATCGTCGATTCCGGCGATTCCATCAAGAACGGCATCGGCGCCATGACCGACGAGCGGATGGCGAGCTTCTTCGACAAGATGGTGCGCGCCGGCGTGGTCAAGGGCACGATCGACTATCGCCAGGGCTACACGCTGCGCTTCGTCAACAAGGCGGTCGGCGTCGAGCTCCGGCCGAAGAACTGAGGGTGCGGACGCGCGATGGCGGAGCCTGCGTTGTCTGGACCTGATGCCGCTTGGGCGGTGCGCCTGCGCGGCGTCACCAAGATCTATGACAGCGGGGTGACGGCGCTCGGGCCGCTCGACCTCGATGTCGTCAGCGGCGAGTTCGTCTCGCTACTCGGACCCTCCGGCTGCGGCAAGTCTACCGCGCTGCGCCTCATTGCCGGTCTCGCCGCCCCGAGCGCCGGCACGGTCGAGCTCGCCCATCACGGCGCCGAGCGGCGCGGCAGCCACAGAGTAGGCTTCGTATTTCAGGAGCCGACGCTGATGCCGTGGGCCAATGTGCGCGACAACGTCCGCCTGCCGCTCAAGCTCGCGCGCGCGGCGGCGACTGACGCCGATGCACGCATCGAGGCGGCGCTCGATCAGGTCGGGCTGGCGGACTTCGCGGCCGCCTATCCGCGCGAACTCTCCGGCGGCATGAAGATGCGGGTATCGCTGGCGCGCGCGCTGGTCACCGATCCCGATATCCTGCTGATGGACGAGCCGTTCGCGGCACTCGACGAGATCACGCGCTTTCGCCTCAACAACGACCTGCTGTCGCTGTGGCGCAACCTGCACAAGACCGTCATCTTCGTGACGCACTCGGTGTTCGAGTCGGTCTATCTCTCGCAGCGCGTGATCGTGATGACGGCGCGCCCGGGCCGGATCGGCGCCGAGTTTCGCATCACCTCGTCGGAGCCGCGTGGTGAAGAGTTCCGCACCTCGGCCGAATATGCCGCGTTCTGCCGCGAGGTCTCGGGTGCGCTGGCGCCGTCCTATGCAGGGCAGGCAGGCGCATGAAGTCTCCGCAGGACCTCGTCCGCTTTCTGCTGCCGCTCGCGGTGTTTGCCGCGGGCCTCGTGCTCTGGGAAGCGATCGTCCGCGCCTACGGCATCCAGCCCTATGTGCTGCCGAGCCCGCTTTTGGTGCTGAAAACGCTGGTCTCAGACTGGCCGGTGCTGTCGCAATCGCTCGGCGTCACGCTGCTGACCACGCTCGAAGGCTTCATCGCCGCCGCGGTCGGCGGCGTCGTGCTGGCGCTGCTGTTCAACCAGTCGAAATGGCTGGAATATTCGCTGTTCCCCTATGCGGTGGTGCTGCAGGTCACGCCGGTGATCGCGATCGCGCCGCTGCTCCTGATCTATCTGCAACAGCAGACCGCGGTGATCGTCTGCGCCTGGATCGTGGCGTTCTTTCCGGTGCTGTCGAACACGACGCTCGGCCTCAGTTCGGTCGATCGCAACCTCGCCGGATTGTTTCAACTTTATGGCGCCTCGCGGCTGCAGACGCTGCTGTTCCTGAAGTTGCCCGCGGCGCTGCCCTATATTCTCGGCGGCCTGCGCATCGCCGGCGGGCTGTCGCTGATCGGCGCCGTGGTCGCGGAGATCGCGGCGGGCAGCGCCGGCGCCGGCTCGGGCCTTGCCTTCCGGATCGCTGAATCAGGCTACCGGCTGAATATTCCCCGCATGTTTGCAGCACTTCTGCTGCTATCGCTGGCCGGGATTGTCATCTATGGGGTGCTGGCGCTAGTTTCGCACCTTCTGTTGCGGCGTTGGCATGAAAGCGCGTTAGGAAAGGACAATTGATGGCCCCGATTTCTTCCGAAAAGATCGATCTGTTGGTTTATGGACCGATCCGGCCAATCCTCGAAAACGGCTTTTCCGATCAATACGTGCTGCACCGGGCCGAGAGCCGCGGCGATCTCGAGCGGCTGACGCCCGATACCATGGCCAAGATCCGCGGCATCGCCGTCACCTATCACACGATGGCGACCGACAAGACCGCGATGGCGATGTTTCCCAAGCTCGAGATCGTCGGCAGCTTCGGCGTCGGCTACGACCACGTCGATTCCCATTATGCCCGCGATCACAATATTGTGGTCACCAACACGCCCGACGTGCTGACCGAAGAGGTTGCCGACGTCGCGATGGGGCTGCTGATCGCGACGCTGCGCGAATTCGTCAAGGCCGATCGCTATGTGCGCTCCGGCCTGTGGCAGACCCAGAATTATCCGCTCAGCGTCGGCTCGTTGCGCGATCGCAAGATCGGCATCGTCGGCATGGGCCGGATCGGCCAGGCGATCGGGCGGCGGCTCGAGGCCTCGCGCGTGCCGGTGTCGTATCACTCGCGCAATCCGTCCAAGGACGTCGCCTACAAGCACTATCCCGATCTGATCGAGATGGCGAAGGCGGTCGACACCCTGATCGTCATCGTGCCGGGCGGCGCTTCGACCGCGAAGATGATCAATGCCGATGTGCTGAAGGCGCTCGGCCCGCGCGGCGTGCTGATCAATGTCGCGCGCGGCTCCGTGGTCGACGAGCCGGCACTGGTCGCGGCGCTGAAATCCGGCACCATCCTCGCCGCCGGCCTCGACGTATTTGCGGCCGAGCCCAATGTGCCGGACGAGTTGAAGGCGATGCAGAACGTCGTGCTGCTGCCGCATATCGGTTCGGCCTCAGTGGTGACGCGCAATGCGATGGACCAGCTCGTGGTCGACAACATCACGAACTGGTTCGCCGGCAAGCCGCCGCTGACGCCGGTTGCGGAAACGCCGGTGAAGGGCCGCTGATGCCGCTGTCCCGCTTCAACCTCGTGCTGCTTGTACTGCTGGCCGCGTACGGTCCGGCTGCCGCGCAGGACGTCTCGACGTTGAAGAAGGACATGATCGGGCAGTGGGAGCTCGCCACCACCGAGCGCAGCAAGACCTGCGTCGTGACGCTGAAGAGCGATGCGACGCCACAAGGCTTTAAGCTCGAGCTCGAGCCGGCCTGCGCCGCCGCGCTGCCCTTCACCAAGGACATCACCGGCTGGAGCATCAAGGGCCTCGGCGACATCGTACGGCTGCACAATGCGGCCGGCGAGGCGGTGATTGATTTCACCGAGGTCGAGACCGGCATCTTCGAGGGCATGCGCACCAACGAGGGCGTCTACATCCTGCAAAACCTCGCAGCGGCGCGCGCGCTCGCCAAGTCGATGGACCAGATGATCGGCGACTGGTCGATGGTCCGCGGTAATGGTCAGGCGATCTGCGCGCTGGTGCTGACCAACACCGACGCCGGCAACGACAATTTCCAGGTGTTCCTGAAGGGCAAATGCGATCCCGCGGTCGCGGCCTTCAACCCGACGCTGTGGCGGCTCGACCATGGCCAGATGGTCCTGATGTCGCCCAAGGGCGAGACCTGGCAGTTCGAGGCCGACGACAACGCCCAATGGCGCCGCGTCCCCGATAGCGCCGACCCGCTGATCATGTTGCGGGAGCAATAGGGCGCTAACCCTCGCTTGCCTCTCCCGCTTGCGGCGGGTGGAGGCTTTCTCCGCGCAAATGCACGGCGTCATTTGCGGCAACACCCCCACCCCGACCCTCCCCCGCAAGCGGGAGAGGGGGTGCACTACCGCTGCGGCCGTAGTTGATGCATTTTCTCCAAAAATAATTGCTTTCCCTTGTCGATCCGACGGCTGCCGGATCGTCGTTCCCCATAGCGAGCCGATTTCACCGCGATAATCCCGTGGCTTGCCGCAAACAGGAGCATTTCATGCGCTTTATGTCGATCGTCACCTCGCCCCAGTCGCCGGCGCAGCCGACCCCGGCGCTGCTGGAGGCCATGCACAAGCTCGCCGACCGCGAGATCAAGGCCGGCCGCATGGTCGATACCGGCGGGCTGATGCCGCTCGCGACCGGCGCGCAGGTCCGCATTGTCGACGGCCATCTCAGCGTCGTCGACGGTCCGTTCGTCGAGGCCAAGGAAGTGATCGGCGGCTACGCGATCTTCGAGCTGGGCAGCAAGGAAGAGGCGGTGGCGCTCGCGGTCGAATTCATGCAGCTCCACAAGGATCACATGCCCGGCTGGCAAGGCACCTGCGAGGTTCGCGCCTTCGCGGGCTTTGCCGGACAGTGTCCCGAGTGAGCCCAGAGGAGGACAGCCGATGCGCTTCATGTATGTCCTGGTGGCGGAGAAGCCGATGCTGCCGAATCCACCTTTGAGGGAGGCGATCGGCAAGCTCGCCGAACGCGAGATCGCGGCCGGCCGCATGCTCGATACCGGCGCGCTGTTGCCGCGCACGGCGGGCGCGGAAGTGAAGATCAAGGATCGCAAGCTCACCGTCACCGACGGTCCCTTCATGGAGGCCAAGGAGGTGGTCGGCGGCTACGCCGTGTTCGAGCTGAAGGACAAGGAGGAGGCCGTGGCGCGCGCCGTCGAGTTCATGCAGCTTCATCTCGACCATATGCCGGATTGGGAACTGTCATGCGAGGTTCGCCCCTTCATGGAGTGCTGACCGTCGCCTCCGTCGCATGCCGGTGGTCGGCGTGACGGAGGACGAGGTCAAGCGCACCATCCTCGGTGTGTGGCGCATCGAGCAGCCGCGGCTGATCACCAGCCTGTCGCGGATGCTGCGCGACGTGCCGCTCGCCGAGGATCTGACCCAGGAAGCGCTGATCGCCGCGCTCGAGCACTGGCCGCTCAGTGGCGTGCCGGAGAAGCCGGGTGCCTGGCTGATGACGACCGCCAAGCGGCGCGCGCTCGATCATATCAGGCGCAACCGCATGCGGACCGAAAAGCACGGCATGCTGGCGCATGATCTGGTGCGGGAGCAGGAGACCATGCCGGATTTCGATGCCGCGCTCGACGACGATATCGGCGACGAATTGCTGCGGCTGATCTTCACCGCCTGCCATCCGCTGCTGTCGCGCGAGGCGCGCGTCGCGCTGGCGCTTCGGATGATCTGCGGCCTCACCACCGAGGAGATCGCGCGCGCCTTCCTGCAGGCGGAGGCGACCATCGCCCAGCGCATCGTGCGCGCCAAGCGCACGCTGTCGGAGTCAGGTCTTGCCTACGAGACGCCGCGCGGCGAGGCGCTGTCGGAGCGGCTAGCCTCCGTGCTCGAGGTCGCCTACCTGATCTTCAACGAGGGCTATACCGCGGCAAGCGGCGACGAATGGCTGCGGCCGCAGCTCTGCAACGAGGCGCTGCGCATCGGCCGCGTGCTGAGCTCGATCGCGCCGCAGGAGCCGGAGGCGCACGGATTGCTGGCGCTGATGGAATTCAACGCTTCGCGGATGGCGGCGCGCACCGACGCGGCCGGCGAACCGATCCTGCTGATGGACCAGAATCGCGCGCTGTGGGATCGCCTACAGATCCGCCGCGGGCGACTGGCGCTGGCGCGCGCCCGCGAGCTCGGCGGCGCCGGCGGCTTCTACGCATTGCAGGCCGCGATCGCCGCCTGCCACGCCGAGGCCGACATGCCTGACGCGACCGACTGGTGCCGCATCGCCGCGCTGTACGGTGATCTCGCCGCGCTGCTGGATTCGCCGGTCATCGAGCTCAACCGCGCGGTCGCGATCGGCATGGCGGAAGGGCCGCTGGCGGCGCTTGCGATCGTCGACGGTCTCGCGGACGAGCCGGCGCTAAAGGCCTATCATCTGCTGCCGAGCGTGCGCGGCGATCTGCTGCACCGGCTGAGCCGCTTCGCGGAGGCGTACACCGCGTTCGAGACCGCCGCCGCATTGGCCGGCAACGCGCGCGAGCGTGAGTTGCTCAAGCGGCGCGCCGCGGTCGCGGCACGCGCCGCGCAGGAGCAGGCCCGCGGCTGAACGGCCTCGCGATCGACGCAAAGCGCCGGCATGTTCGCCGAATCGCAATGCGTCAGGGAACCGCGACCATGACGAAACCGTCCGTGCTGGCGATCGGGCTCGACCCCACCTTCGTCGATCTGTCCGTCATGCCGCAATTCACGCCCGAGCTCGTGCGCAGCTACATCGACGCGCAGATCGAGGGGCTGCGGACGCTTGGCTACGATGTCGAGAGCTGTCTCGTCGACCTCGGCGATACGGCCGAAGCGGTGACGGCGGCGACCCTCAACGCGCGCCGTTACGATTGCGTCGTGATCGGTGCCGGGCTGCGCGAGCCGCCGGAGCGGCTGCTGCTGTTCGAGGCGATCCTCAATCTGGTGCACCGGCTCGCGCCCGGCGCCGCCATCTGCTTCAACACCAACCCGGCCGACACCACTGCTGCCGTGCAGCGCTGGGTCAAGCCTTAGCGCGCGGCGCGGTAGATTGGCACGCGGGCCGAGCCCACCACGAAGGCCCGGCGGTTGTTGCCAGCCCCAACCTATCTATGACAACATTCGAAATTCTGAATTGTCATGGCTTTTGGGACCCTATGCCGCGCCGCAAATTTGCCTGGGAGAAGCTCACGGATGCGCAGTTGCTCGACCAACGCCTCAGCAGTCTGAGGGTTGCGGTCGAAGGCACCTGGCTCGCGGATTGTGTCAGCACGCTCTACGAAGAGCTCGAAGAGCGCGGCATCCGGCTGCGGCCGCATGCATGGATCTCGAGCGAATGGTTCAGCCCGGCCGATGTGCCCGGCATCGCCATTCCGTTCTATCTCGCCCATCCCCGCCTGATGAAGCTCGAGAAGAAGATGATGCTCGACGTCGAGGGCGCATCGTGGTCCGAGTGCATGGCCATTCTCCGCCACGAGGCGGGGCACGCCATCCAGCACGGCTACCAGCTGCAACGCCGCCGGCGCTGGCAGCAGCTGTTCGGTCCGTCGTCGCAACACTATCCGCGCTACTACCGGCCCAATCCGGCCAGCCGAAATTATGTCCAGCATCTCCGGCTGTGGTACGCGCAGAGCCATCCGGACGAGGATTTCGCCGAGACCTTCGCGGTGTGGCTGCGGCCGCGCTCCAACTGGCGGACCCGATATGCCGGCTGGCCGGCGCTGAAGAAGCTCGAATATGTCGACGAGCTGATGGGCGAGATTGCCGGCGAGCGGCCGCTGCTGACGACACGCGAGCGGGTCGATCCGCTGCATACGCTCAAGCAGACGCTGGGCGAACACTACAAGAAGAAGCAGGCGTTCTACGCCTTCACGCCGCCGAAGACCTACGACCGCGATCTGTCGAAGCTGTTCTCCGCCGATCCGCGGCATCACCGGCATCCGCCGGCTGCGTCCTTCATCAGGCGGCACCGCGCTCAGGTCAGGCAGCTGGTCGCGCGGTGGACCGGCGAGAACCAGTTGACGCTCGATGCCGTGCTCGACGACATGATCTCGCGCTGCCGCGAGCTCAATCTGCGTGCCGTCGGTCCCGAGCAGAAGCTGGTGACCAACTTCACCATCCTGCTGACAGCCAAGACCATGCACGCGCTGTTCGGCCCGTCGCGCCGGAAATGGATCGCGCTATGAAACACTTTCGCATTCTGGTGCTGATGCACCCGGACTGTGTGCCGCCGGACTCCAGCGACGGATACTCAGCACGGGAAATCAATGAGTGGAAAACCGAATACGACGTGGTGAGTACCCTGCGTGCGGCCGGCCATGAGGTGCGTCCGCTCGGCGTGCAAGAGGAAATCAAGCCGGTGCGCGATGAGATCGAGGGCTTCAAGCCGCACGTGGTGTTCACGCTGCTGGAGGAGTTTCACTACAACGTCGTGTATGACCAGCATATCGCGAGCTATCTCGAGCTGATGAAGATCCCCTATACCGGGTGCAATCCGCGCGGCCTGATCCTGGCGCGCGGCAAGGATCTGTCCAAGACGCTGGTGCATCACCGCCGCATCCCGGTGCCGGCCTTCGCCGTGTTTCCGATGCGCCGCAAGGTCAAGCGGCCGCCGCGGCTTGCGCTGCCGCTGATCGTCAAGAGCCTGAGCAGCGATGGATCGCTCGGCATTTCGCAGGCGTCGATCGTCGATACCGACGAGAAGCTCGCGGAGCGTGTCGCCTTCATCCATGAACGGATCGGAACGGCCGCGATCGCCGAGCAGTTCATCGAGGGACGCGAGCTCTATGTCGGCGTGATCGGCAACAACAGGCTGCGGGTCCTGCCGGTTTGGGAATTGAAGTTTGGCAGCATGGGCGGCCCGGCTGCGCGCCAGATCGCCACCGAAAAGGTCAAGCACGACACCAGCTATCAGGAGCGCATCGGAATTGCGGACGGGCCGGCCGAGGATCTGACGCCCGAACTATCCGCCCATATTCAACGGCTGGCGAAACGCATCTACCGGACCCTGGGGCTCGACGGCTACGCGCGCATCGACTTCCGCCTGTCCACCAATGGCGTTCCGTATTTCATTGAAGCCAATCCCAATCCCGAAATCGCCAAGAGCCAGGAGTTCGCGACAGCCGCGGGGCATGATGGACTGGACTACCCGGTACTGTTGAATCGCATCGTGGCGCTCGGGATCAGCCGCGCCAAGGCCGGCGTATCCCTGGGCTGAACCGAAGCGTTAAAGGCTGCGTTGCATCACGTGGCGTCGTGCGTCCCTGGGGATGAACATCGCAAACGTTTCCCTAACGCGCGCCGCCGGCGTCGCGGTTGCGGCGAGGGTGGCGACGGGGGGAGCCGTGCCACGAAATTCATCTGGTTCCGGCCATCGTCGCGCAAAGATATCGTTTACCGATGCCGGCATGGTGAGCCAGTCGCTGCGGCAGGTATCGTAGACGTACAAACCGGCAAGAAAAATCGATACGACAACAAGGATCGTTCTGAAAATCGGCATTGTGATTGCGCCTTCTTGATTGAGGCGAACAATGCCTGGACACAGTGAACCGCGCGTTTAGCGCTCTGGCCGATCGGCAGATACGGTTCCCAACTCATGAACGGGCTTGCGTAAACGGCTCGCTTACCAATGCCTTCAAGGTTGCGGCAACCAGCTTTCCTCACCGGCGGGAAAGAAGTCTCTGGCATCAAGAGAGCAACAAAAAGACTGAGGAGGCACCATGTTCGTCGCCATTCGAGTCATGATCCTGATCGCCAGTGCGTATGCCGGCTCGGCCGTTGCAGAGATGCAGTTCGCGCCGCTGCCGAGCCTTGCGTCGTCGTCCGCGCCGTAGGCCTGCAAGCGACGCAGTGCCCCCGCGATTTACGCCGGATTGGGCGCTGCCGCGGCAACCCCGATGGCGCGGGCTGCGTTTTCCGTCATCCGGGTCGCCGTCAGCCGCAGGAAATACAGCGACAGTCCTGGATTGCGTTCGCACAGCTTCATCAGTGCGCCGTCGCTGATCGACAGCAAATCCACATCGGTAGCTGCGAGGGCAGTCTGCGTGCGTCGTCGCTCGAGAGAGAACAGTCCGATCTCTCCGAACAACTCGCCCGCCGAGACCCCGCGATCGATCTCGGGAAACCTGACCTCGCCCGATACGACCATGTAGAGCAGGTCGGCGTCATCGCCTTTCCTGAAGATCGTTTCTCCTGCCTTGATATGCTTCGGCCGCATGAACGGTTGCAGCCAGCTCGGAGAAAGGTCCGTCGTTGCGGCGCGCCTGGCCTTGCGAAGCAGCCGAACCATCTGGAACAGCAACACCACGTTGAGCGGCAGCAGAATGATGTGCAGGATGAGCACCGGGTAGATCCGGTCGCCCAATCCATAGCTGATGAATGCCAGATTGCTGAATATCGCGACAGCGCGCAGGCTCAACATCGTGCTCATGCAGAACGTCAGCAACACAAGAGCCGACGCGAGGTAACCCAAGCCATCGATCAGCGTCATGACAGCGCCCCGTCAGAAATGAATTGCAAGAAATGCGCTCTGAAAACGACTGGAAACGTGTACCAGTCCGCTTATTCTCTTGGGCGGAAATGAGGCCATGCCATGCATCTCAGACGACTGGCCGTATCGATCCTGACCGGGTTGCTGCTCGCAGCCTCGGCCTTGTCAGGTGCAGCCCGCGCAGAAGGGGACGCCGATCCGGTGTGGTCGACCCGGCAGTGGCAGAGCTCGACGCCGGAAGAGCAGGGGATGGACTCCGGCGCGCTGGCGCGGCTCGTCAACTTTGGCGCCGCCCACAGTCTCGATAGCCTCCTGATTGCGCGTCATGGCCGGATCGTGCTCGACGCTTACTACGCGCCGTACACGCCGGAGATTCCGCATCTCTTCAATTCCGTCACCAAGGCGGTGACCGGCACGCTGGTCGCGATGCTGCTCAAGGACAAGGTGCTCGACAGCCTGGACCGTCACATGGTGGACTTCTTTGGCGACCGCAGCATCGCCAATCTCGATGACCGCAAGCGGGCGATCACGATCCAGACCATGCTCGACATGACCTCGGGGATGGCCTGGACGGAGGGCGTCGAGGGCGGCAGGCCGGAGTCGCTGATCGAATGGGGGCGCAGCCCCGATGCGATCCAGTTCATCCTGGATCGTCCGATGGCAAAGCCGCCGGGCGAGACGTTCTACTACAACACCGGCAATCCGCAGCTGCTGGCCGCGATCGTCAACAAGCTCACCGGCGTGAGTGCGCGGGACTATGCGGTGACGAAACTGTTTCGCCCGCTGGGGATTGCCGCGCCGTACTGGCACAGCATCGGGCCGGGGCTGACGCAGGGCGGCGGCGGGCTTCTGCTCGCGCCGCGCGACGCCGCCAAGATCGGGCTGCTCTATCTGCATGACGGCGAATGGGAGGGGCAGCGGCTGCTGTCGTCTGGCTGGGTCGATCGCATCAGGCACGCGACGACAGAGATGCACACCTCGTTCGATCCGTCCCTGCACTACGCCAATTTCTTCTGGGTGATGCCGAAGCAGCAGGCCTTCATGGCGGTCGGCGACCGCTGCCAGCTGATCATGATCTTTCCCGCGCTCGACATCGTCACCGTCGTGACCGCGCGCAACTACTGCTCGTTCGGGAGGATGGCCGACGACGTTTCCGGCGCGGTCAAGTCCGACACGGCGCTGCCGGTGAACTCCGCCGGTGGCAATCAGCTTGCCGCGGCGCTGCGAGATAGCGCGACGGAAAAGCCGTCGGCGGTCGGTGCTGCGCCCGAGACCGCGGCGGCCATCTCGGGCAAGACTTGGCGCTTCCCAGCCAACGGCCTCAATCTGCGGGTGCTGACGCTGTATCTGACCGATCCGTCCCCGCGCTATGAGCTGGAAACGACGCCGGATTCGGCGCGGCCGGTGGTGAGATTGGCGGGACCGATCGGGCTCGACGGCACCTATCGTCTCGGCCAGCCGACGCCGCTCGGCGTGATGGCGCTGAAGGGGACGTGGCAGACTGCTGAGACGTTTGCGATCGACCTGCGCCTGGTCGGCGGCGATACCGACCGCAGATGGCTGCTCACGTTCGACGGCGGCAAGGCCAGGCTCAGCGGCAAGGATCGCTTCGGCCAAGATGTGCAGGTCGATGCGGAAGCGCAGGGCGGGCAATAGCGATTCGTCATTTTGAGGTGACGCGCACGGTGCAACGACGGTGAGGTGAGCACGCTCTCAGGCTCCCTCTCCCGCAAGGAGGGAGCCCTTCCGCCGCTGGCTCCCTCACGCGCGCGCGCCACTGAGTGCCCGGCGGCCGAGAGGGCGGAACGAAGAGCAAAGCTCGGACGATTGATGACGCGAGGATGCGAAGCTGCGTCCTCGTTCACAACTGTCATCGCCCGGCTCGACCGGGCGATCCAGTACGCCGCGGCTTCTCGGCTCAAGCACAGGCGTCTCTGGAATACTGGATCACCCGCATGCGCGGGTGATGACGCCGAGTAGCTGTTCGACAGTTGAATCGGAAGCGGGCGGCGGTGCGCCTAGTGGTCGGTCTTCGGCATCTTGGCTGCGAAGTCGAGGCCGAGCCGGAGGGCGCGCTCCTGGCGCTCTTCCGTCAGGAACTGCAGCTCCCGTTCCAGCGACCGCGCGACCTCGTCCTGCGTTTCCTGGGAGTGGCGGCGGGAGCCGCCGTGCGGTTTGGCCGATTGGGCAGTCACGGGAGAACCCTTGTCATCGCGGTGTCACAGGCGCAGGCATGCCACGGCCGGAGTCCGGCGAACAATCAAAAAGAATTCAGCGGGGGGTCTTTGGAATGTTTGTTGTGCAACTGACTCAAATTTGAGCAGGAAATTCTCCGGTCTTGTCGCAAGCGGCCGAGGCCGTTGAGACCTCGGTCTCATCAATTCGGATGAGAGCGGCCGGTTCCGACGAAATCATTTCTGGATTCGCACGAAGACGTCCCGAAACCGACAAGGTCTAACCTTAGTAGCGTTGTGAAGGACGGGTGCCTGATGAGACGCTGACGATTGAGGTCGTGAGATTCACGACCGAGGTTGTAAGGTTCGTCGGTGCACCTGAGACGGTGGGGATGATCTCGGAAATGAAGAAGCCGAATGCTGTGCCATATGTCTGGGCGGCCGCGCTGATCGCGGTCGTGGTCTGGGGCGTGAGCGGAACCCCGCAGATGGCACATACCTCTGCCAGCAGCACGCATCTGGTCCGGGCGCGCTAGCGTTTTTCAGCGAAGCGGCTTCCGGCTCGCATCAAAACAACGCGTCTCGACGAAAGCTTAGAGCTTCGGCCGCAGCGAGCGCTGCATATCCATCGTGTAGGTGTAGCGCCCTTCCGGGTGCGTGGTGATGGTGACCTCGAACAGTTCCTCGCGCAGGCCGTAGTAGCGGCGTACCACGGTGAGCGCCGGGGATCCGGTCTTGACGCCGAGCGCCTTGGCGATCGGCGCCGGCATGGCCCGCACGAAGATTTCCATCTGCGCGCGCTCGGTGACCTGGCCGTACATCTTGGCGATCTGCTCGTGCACCGGGGTGCGGCCGTGGTCGCTGCGGGTCACGACATCGGCGAACCGGCGCAGCACGTAGATCTCGGTCCAGCCGAGCGGTGCTGCGAACTGGTCGGAGCGGCGCACGGCCTCGATCAGGAACCAGCTCTTGCCGGGCTCGCATTTCAGGAGCGCGGCCAGCTTGCGGTCGGCGACGATGTCGCTGCTGCCGACCACGTCGCGGTAGGTTTCGTTGGAATAGCGCAGCCACTCGCCGAGCGACTTGACGCTGTGGGTGAACAGCACCGGCGGCTCGGAGGCGATCACCACCGAACCGAGGCCGGCGCGGCGCACGATCAGGCCCTGGTCGATCAGGATGCGCAGCGCCTCGCGCACGGTCTGGCGGCTCGCCTGATAGCTCGCCATCAACTCGGTTTCGGTCGGCAGCAGATTGCCGACCGCGTAGGTGCCGAGACGGATGTCCTTCTGCAGCCCGGTGGCGATGTCGCGGTAGCGGGACGATCTCGCCCTCTCCGGTTGTTCAGACATGGCGCATCACTGGTATGCCGTATGGCAGGCAACCGGATGTCCAGACTGCATCGACTGCAACGCGGCCTCGAATGCGGCGAGCGTCGCCAGCACATCCGCTTCGGGCACCGGGAAAGGCTGTCTGCGTTCGACCGCGTCGGCAAAGGCCGAAAGTTCCGCGGTGAGCGTGTTGACCGCCGGATAGCGCGTCGTTTTCGGTGCCTCGCCGGATTTCCGTAGCACCATCGTCCCCTCGTCGAGCACCTCTGCGGATCCCTTCGTCCCGAACACATGCACGCGCCAATAGAACGGTGTTGCGCGGATTGTCGCAAGGGTTGCACTCACGCCATTCACAAATTCAATCGCTAAAGTTGCAGTGTCGAGCGGCGGCGGCCCGGCCTCGCGTTCACTCAACCGGGCATAAACCTGTCGGGCAGGACCAAGGAGGCTGACGAAACCGTCGAGCACATGCAGCCCCGCCCCGGTCAGCCCGCCGCCGGGCGACTCCTCCGGCGACAGCCGCCAGCCCTGCGTGATGCCTTGCGAGTTCTCGTTGCTGTTGTGGCCTTCGACATGCAGGATGGTGCCGAGCTCGCCACCGGCGACCATCGCGCGCAGTGCCTGCATCGACGGCCAGAACCGGCGGTTATGCCCGACCGCGAGCAGCACGCCGGCGTTGCGGCAGGCCGCGAACATCTCGGCGGCATCGCTGCGCTTGAGCGCCAGCGGCTTCTCGCAAAACACCTGCTTACCGGCTCTGGCTGCCGCGATCACCTGGTTCCGGTGCAGCGAATGCGGTGTTGCCAGCAGCACGGCATCGATATCGGGCCCGGCCAGCACGGCCTCGAGGCTGGCCGCGGGGGACAGACTGTGCGCCGCGCAGAAGTCCGCGGCGCCGCTCGTGTTGGGTTCCACCGCGCGAACGATCCGCAGCCGCGGCTCGCTCTGCGCAGCCTCGACCAGCGCGCGGCCCCAGCGGCCAAGGCCCGCGATCGCACAATTGATCATGAGTGTTCCTTGCTCTGGTCGCGTCCGGCCCGGATCGCCTCGATCACTGCGGCGCTGTCGCTGTCCGGGCCCTGCAGCGCGATTGCCGCGCGCAGCAACTCGGCCTGCGCCGAGGTCAGCGGCAACGGCAGGCCGTGCCGGCCGGCCTCCTGCAGGATCAGCTCGGCGTCCTTCAAGGTCTGCACGATATGCGATTGCGGCGCGAAATCCCGCGCCAGCATTTTCGGTCCCTTGCTGTCCATCACGCTGGAATATGCCGCCGATTGCCGCGCGGTCGCAAGGAAGCTCGCGCCGTCGAGGCCGAGGCTTTCGGCAAAGGCGATGCCTTCGGCCAAGGCGGCGCGGTTGTTCTGCAGGATCAGGTTGATGGCAAGCTTGGTGCGGCTTGCATGACCGATCGCGCCGACACGGATCCGCTGCGGGCAGAGGATGTCGAGCGTCGCCGCGGCGGCGGCGATGACGTCGGCATCGCCGGCGACCAGCGCGGTGGCCGTGCCCGCGCGGACCTCGGCGCTGGTGCCCGAGATCGGCGCTTCGATGAAGGCAAGGCGCACGCGCGCGGCGAATTCGGCGATCGCCGTGATCTCGCCCGGCGCGCAGGTGGTGGTGCAGATCACGAGCGGCGGCACAGTCGCGTTGGCGAGGTCCGGCAGCAGGCCCATCACCTGGGCCGCGTCGTACACGGCAATCACAATGGTCCGGCACCGTGCCGCCACGTCGGCGGCGAAGGCCGTGAACTCGGCGCCGCTGGCCCGCAAGCCGTCGCTCTTCGCGGCATCGACGTCGAAGCCGATTACGCCTAAGCCGGCATCGATCAGCCGCGCGGAAAGCGCCGATCCCATCAGGCCCAGGCCGATCATGCCGACAGGTGTCTCGCGAGCCATGATGCGACGCCGCTTCGCGCTATTGCGGCTGGATGCCGGCCGCCTTCACCTCCGCCGACCAGCGCACGACCTCGCTCTTGACGAAGGCGCCGAACTCGGCCGGCGCCAGTGGCGCCACGATCACGCCGACATCGGCGAGCTTCTTCCTGGTCTCAGGCATCGCGAGGTACTTTGCGCACTCGGCGTAGATCTTGTTGACCACCGGTTCCGGCGTCCCGGCCGGTGCGAACAGCCCGTACCAGATGGTGGCCTCGAAGCCGGGCATTGCTTCGGAGAGCGCGGGCAGGCCGGGCGTCAGCTCGTTGCGGGTCGCCGATGTCACGGCGATCCCGCGCAAGGTGCCGCCCTGCATCTGCGGGATCGCGACCGAGAAGTCGCCGAAGGTCAGGTCGATGACGCCTGCCATCACATCGGTCATCGCCTGCGGCACGCCGCGGTAGGAGGCTGCGATCAGCGACAGGCCGCCGCGCGATTGCAGCTGCGCGATCGAGATCTGCGAGGCGCCGGAGCCGTAGCCCGCGGTCAGATTGGGGGTGGTTTTGGCGTAGCTGAGGAACTGCGGCAGGTCCTTCGCCGCAAGCTTCGGGTTGACCAGCAGCACCATCGCCGTGGTGGTGGTGCGGATCACCGGCGCAAAATCCTTCACCGGATCATAGGGCAGGCTTTTCAGCGTCGCGACATTGCTGGCATGGGTGGTGTTGGTGCCCATCAACAGCGTGTAGCCGTCGGGCGCGCTGCGGGCGACTTCCTGGGCGCCGATGCTGCCGAGGGCGCCAGCGCGGTTCTCAATCAGCACGGTCTGGCCGAACGCGTCCTGGAGGTGCTGGCCGACCAGCCGCGCGACATTGTCGGGCCCGGCGCCGGCTGGAAACGGCACGATGATCTTGATTGGCCGTTGCGGGAAATCGTCCGCTGCAAGCGCCGGCAGGGCCGGAAGCACAGCGAGCAGGACGACGAGCAGCCCCAGCCGTAACTTCATCCCGGTCCCCTCCGTCCCTGCTTTTGGGCAAATTTATACGGACAAATACATCGGAATGGCAAGCATCAGGCCTATCGAAATATTGAGGTACGACATATTTATCCGTATAAATAGCCCATACAGGGGAGCCAGACGACGATGGTGGACACCAGCGATCTCCATGCCCGCGGGCTGCGCCGGCGCCAGAAGATGTTCGGCGAGGTCGAAGTCGCCAAGCGGATGGCGGCCGCGGGCGATTTTGGCACGCCGCTGCAAAACATCATCAATGCCTACGTCTATGGGGACGTCTGGGAGCGCTCTGGGCTCTCCGACCAGATCCGCAGCCTGGTGATGCTCGGCATCACAGCGGCGAGCAGCAAGCCGACCGAGTTCCGCGTCCATGCCAAGGGCGCGCTGGCCAATGGCTGCACCGCCGCGCAGGTGCAGGACGTGCTGCTGCTGGTCGCGATGTATTGCGGCATTCCAGCCGCGATCGAGACCAGCAAGATCGCAGCCGAGGTGTTCGGCGAGGCGCCTGCGGAGGGGTAGGGCACGGGCCTGCGCCGTGATAGGGACGTTGCCGACTGCGAACGGCAACAGGATGCGTCCATGTCCGGCTTCCCCACTTCGACCACCGTGCTCGATTCCGTGCTGTTTCGCGATGCCTTCGGCACGCCCGCGATGCGCGAGGTGTTCTCCGACCTGCGGCTGCTCCAGCGCTATGCCGAAGTCGAAGTGGCGCTCGCGAAGGCCGAAGCCCGTTGCGGCGTGATCCCTGCGGAAGCGGCCGCGGAGATCGCAAAGCGCACCGATGTCGCCGCGTTCGATTTCGACCTGCTGCGGCAAGAGACCGACATCGTCGGCTACCCGATCCTGCCGCTGGTGCATCAGATGGCAAAGCAGTGCGGCGAGGCCGGCGGCTATGTCCATTGGGGCGCCACCACGCAGGACATCATGGACACCGCCGTGGTGCTGCAATTGCGCGATGGCCTTGCGATCATCGAGGATGACATCGCCGCGCTGCGCGGCATCCTCGCCGATCTCTCGAAGAAATACCGCGACACGCCGATGGCCGGCCGCACCCATCTGCAGCAGGCGCTGCCGGTGACCTTCGGCTACAAGACCGCGATCTGGCTTGCCGCCTTCGATCGCCACGCCGCGCGGCTGGCCGAGCTGAAGCCGCGCGTGCTGGTCGGCCAGTTCGCCGGCGCCGCCGGCACGCTGGCCTCGCTGGGTGACAAGGGCTTCGAGGTCCAGCAGGCGCTGTGCGAGGAACTCAGCCTCGGCGTTCCCGTCTCCACCTGGCATGTCGCGCGCGACGGGTTGGCGGAAGCGGTGAATTTCCTCGCGCTGGTCACGGGAACGCTCGGCAAGATCGCGCTCGACATCATGATCATGGCCTCGACCGAATTCGGCGAGGTCTACGAACCCTTCGTGAAGGGGCGCGGCGCCTCCTCGACCATGCCGCAGAAGCGCAACCCGATCTCGTCGGAGCTGATGCTCGCCGCTTCCAAGGCGGTGCGCCAGCATGCCGGCCTGATGCTGGATGCCATGGTGCAGGATTTCGAACGCGCCACCGGCCCGTGGCACGCCGAATGGATGGCGATCCCGGAAAGCTTCGTGCTGACCGCGGGCGGGCTGCACCAGGCGAGGTTCGCGCTTGGCGGCCTGATTGTTGATGAAAAGCGGATGGCCGCCAATCTCGACATCAGCCGCGGGCTCATTGTGGCTGAAGCCGTGATGATGGGCCTTGCGCCCGCGATCGGCCGGCAGGACGCGCATGATGTGGTCTACGACGCCTGCCGGGTCGCCAACGACAAGGGCCTGACGCTGGCCGAGGCGCTGGCCGCGGATGATCGCGTCGCAAGCCGAATCGATCGGGCGACGATCGACCGCCTCACCGCGCCGAAAAACTATCTCGGCCTCGCACCCGAGATGGTCGACCGGGTGCTGGCCTCAGTGAAGCGGTAAAATTCGAGGCAATTGCTCGCCGTCGCGTGATCGGGCGCGGCGGGCGGGAACCTTGCGAACGCCGATCGAATTGGACTACGAATCCTTGAAAGCCCTCAAACGACACGGCCGGACACTTCATGACCGCACATCAACGCAACCTTTCCGCCTCGATCGATCCTGTCAAACTCGATCGGCTCGCCGAAGTCGCGATCAAGGTCGGCCTGCAACTGCAGCCGGGACAGGATCTGCTGCTGACAGCGCCTTCCGCGGCCATGCCGCTGGTGCGGCGGGTGGCGGAGCATGCCTACAAGGCCGGCGCGGGTCTCGTGACCCCGTTCTTCTCGGACGAGGAGCTCACGCTGGCGCGCTACCGTTACGCCAACGATGCGAGCTTCGATCGCGCCGCGAGCTGGCTCTATGAGGGCATGGCGAAGGCGTTCGGTGCCAACACCGCGCGGCTTGCGATCGTCGGCGACAATCCGATGCTGCTGTCGGGCGAAGACCCGACCAAGGTGGCACGCGCCAGCAAGGCCAATTCGATCGCCTACCAGCCGGCGCTGCAGAAGATCGTCAATTTCGACACCAACTGGAACATCATCGCCTATCCGAGCACGTCGTGGGCCAAGCAGGTATTCCCCGATGATGCCGAGGACGTCGCCGTGGCCAAGCTCGCGGACGCGATCTTCTCCGCGTCCCGGGTCGATCAGGACGGCGCCGTCGCCAACTGGGAACAGCACAATGCGAAATTGCGCGAGCGCACCGACTGGCTGAACGGCCAGCGCTTCCATGCGCTGAAATATTCCGGTCCCGGAATGGATCTCACGATCGGGCTTGCCGACGGTCATGAATGGGAAGGCGGCGCGTCGACCGCCAAGAACGGCATTGTCTGCAATGCCAACATTCCGACCGAGGAAGTGTTTACGACGCCGCACTGCCGCCGCGTCTCAGGCCACGTCGTCAGCTCCAAGCCGCTGTCCTATCAGGGCACGCTGATCGACAATATTTCGGTGAAGTTCGAGGACGGTCGCATCGTCGAGGCCAAGGCGTCGCGCGGCGAGGAAGTGCTGAACAAGGTACTCGACACCGACGAAGGCGCGCGCCGCCTCGGCGAGGTCGCGCTGGTGCCGCACTCATCGCCGATCTCGAAGAGCGGGCTGTTGTTCTTCAACACGCTGTTCGACGAGAATGCCGCCTCGCACATCGCGCTCGGCCAGTGCTACTCGAAATGCTTCGTCAACGGCGACAAGCTGACGCCGCAGCAGATCGCCGAGCAGGGCGGCAACAAGAGCTTGATCCATATCGACTGGATGATCGGCTCCGCCCACACCGACATCGACGGCATCCATGCCGACGGCCGCAGCGTGCCGGTGTTCCGCAAGGGCGAGTGGGCGTAAGGGGCGGCTAGCCCATCTTGCGCAGCTCAATTCCGTCATCCTGAGGAGCGGCCACTTGGCCGCGTCTCGAAGGATGCACGGCCCGGATGCGTCCGCGCGTTGCTTCTCTACCACCGAGAGTGTGGCCGTCGACCCTTCGAGACGCGCTACGCGCTCCTCAGGGTGACGGGGATTAATCTGCTGTTGCCGGGCTTACGCTGCAGGGCGCTAGCGAAACCGCCGCCCACGCGCGGCGAGCAGCTCGCCGCGCGGCGCACTGAAGCGGCAGGTCTCGTGCTGCGGCTTGAATCCGAGCCGGCGATAGATTTTCAGCGCGGCAGCATTGCGGCTCGAGACGTTGAGCCAGCAGGGATGCTCGACCGACACGTCGTGTGCGGCCAGCACGCGGTAGACCAGCAACTGGCCGAGCCCGCGTCCCTGCCGCGCCGGGTCGACGGCGACGGACTCGATCCACATCGAGTTCCGCTCCGGCTCGGTCAGGCAGAAGCCCGACATCTGGCCATCTTCCGACGCGATCCAGACTTCGCTCTCGGACAGGACCTGCGCCATCTCCTCCGGCGAATACCGTCGGAAGGCGGAGTCCGAGGCATAGGCGGCGTTATGGATGCGCGCCACCTCGCCGGCGCAGGCGGTGACGTCGCCGGCCTGCTCGATGGTGGCGCGGGCCGCCGCGAGCGTGCGTGCCGGCTGCAACGGCTCGACGCATTTCATCCCGATCTCTGACTCAAGATGAACAAAGCCGAAGGCGGCGACGAAGGCCATTCCCGCCGGCCAATCGCTGCTCACCAGCGTCTGGACGGTGAGATCGGGATCGGTGTCGATCGCAAGCACGTCGTCGAACAGCGCAAGGCCAATCCGGCGGCGCCGAATCTCGGGCGCGACGACGATCTTGAGGAACCTGGAATGATGCGCGCCCTGATCGCGCAACGAAGATTCGGCCAAGCCGAGCAGCCGGCCGTTCCGTTCGGCAACGCGGAAGTCGCGGCCGCCACGGTTCTGCGGCAGTTTCAGGAACTGGTCCCACTGCGGCAGCGTGACAGGGCCCAGCCGCGGTTCCACCGCAGCCGCCTTTGCGTAGAGTTCGACCACCGCTTCTGCATCAGCCTCACGAAGCGGCCGGATGGTGATGCTGTCATCCATGAGTCGCAAGTTTACCCGATATCGAGCCGATAGACATCCTTTGCCGTCTGCAAGAACAACGCCGTCTTCTCGGCTTCGCTATATTGTGATGCAAGCCGTTTAAAGGTGTTGAAGATCACCTGATAGCTGCACTGTCCCTTATCAGGTGGGAAGTTGCTTTCGAACATGCAACGGCTCGGGCCGAACGCCTCGATGCAGGTCTCCACATAGGGCCGCCAGGCGGCGGCGAGTTCCTCCGACGAGGGCGGCCTGGGGCGGAGGTGGAAGTCGTAGCCGAGCAGGCACATCGCCAGCCCGCCGAGCTTGACCACGACATTCGGGCATTTGGCGATCTCCTGGATCGACGCCTTCCAGACCGGAAAGGTCTCCTCGCGCTTGCCGGCGAAGCGGCCGGTGCCGACCGGCCCGCCGCAATGGTCGAGCACGATCCTTGTGTCGGGGAAGGCGTGGGCGAGGTCGGTCAGTTCGCCGATCTGCGGGTGGAACAGCCAGGCATCGAAGCTGAGGTCGAGCGGCGCCAGGCAGGCGAACCCCCTGCGAAAGGTGGAATCCAGCAAGATGCCCTTCGGGCGGTTGGCATACATGTGGGCGACATTGGGGTCCTCGTCCCAGGCCGAGGAGTGGCGGATGCCGCGGAACCGGCCGTTGCCGGCTGATATCTCCGCCTCCAGCACCGCCTTGGCCTGATCGCCGATCAGAAGGTTAACGTGGCTGACGATGCCGGCGCAGATCGCTGCCTTGCCGTAGCCGCCGCTCGCCGCCATCGCCGCGACGCCGTTGGCGAACTCGACCTCGCCGACCGGGCGGAACGCCTCCGGCCCGTCGGCGCGGTACATCGATCGGCAGTCGACATAGACGGTCGCCACGATGTTGTGGCCCGAGGCGATGTCGTCGCGCATGTCCTCGATCAGGTAGCGCAAGCCCCCGCGGTCCCAGAGATGATGGTGCGGATCGACGATCGGCCTGTTGGGATCGATGATCTCCTCGGTATATTGGGCGAGCCAGTCTTCGCGCGGATTGGCATAGAGCCCGCTCGCAGAGGCCGGCAAGGTACTGGTCATCGATTTCACTCCCGTCTGGTTTTGCTTCTTCTTGAAAAGAGATGTCACACCCCGTCGAGGATGATCACCGTCGGGGTCGCCGGCAGCGTGTCGCGCGAAATCCGCAAGGTGCGCTCACCGCCGCGGCGGTCGATCTCGAATTGCTGGCCGATCAGGCGCATGAACTCGTCGAGCGGGGTGGCGAAGCGGTGCATCGGCAGCACGACGGCTGAGCGCAGCCGCTGGGTGATCTCGGAGATGCCGTCGAGCGACATCGTGTAGGTGCCGTCGATCGGCACCATCACGATGTCGAGCCGGCCGATCGCCGCGAAATGGCTATCGTCGAGCTTGACGTGGAGGTGGCCGAGATGGCCGATGCAGAGGCCAGCGACCTCGAAGATGAAGATCGAATTGCCGTCCTTGATCATCTCGCCGCCCGAGTCTTCGCCCCAATAGCGGCGGATATCGGTGGTGACGTTGCGGATATAGACGTCGCCGATGCGCTCGGCGTAATGCGCGGCCTGGCCGTTCTCGCCCCAGCCATGCAGCACGTGGGAAATTTTCGGGTCGGGAAACAGCGTGTAATGCGTCGCGTGGGCGCGGTTCATGGTCGCGACGTCGGGCAGCCGTCCGGTCCGATAGACGCCGTTGTAGTCGGTCGCGATCCTGACGCCGCCCGGCGTGTCGATGTAATAAGTGGAATGGCCGGCATAGGTGATCGCGACCTCGTCCGCTTTGGCCGCGACGCGCCGGTAGTTCACCGGGATGGCGCGTGGTGGTGCATTGGCCATCGCCAGGCATTCGCTGCGCTGGGTGTCCTGCGCCAGGGCGTGACTGGTCAATGATCCCAGCAAAGCGAGCGCGGCAAGCAATCTCAGCATGAGCTGTTCCGTCTCCGGCGATATCCGCCGGCGTCACAGTATCGCGCAATCGGCGTGTCGTCATGATGAGGCGGGCGCATCGCTCCATGGCGTTGGCTGCAATACGATCCGGGCGATTCTTGCGGCGGGACGCGCTACCATGTCGCGCAGATCACAGCGATCAGGGAGTTCTGCGTGACTGACAATAGCTCCGCGCCGCGCGCATCATCCACCAGGCGGCTCGAGCCGCTGCGCCATGTCGCCGCAGGCGTGCTCGACATCGCTTATTACGAGGCGGGTCCGGCGGACGGGCCGGCAGTGATGCTGATGCACGGCTTTCCCTACGACATCCATTCCTATGTGGATGTCGCCCCACTGCTGGCGGCGCAGGGTTGCCGGGTCATCGTGCCCTATCTGCGTGGTTATGGCCCGACGGTGTTCCGCGACAAGGCGACGCCGCGTTCGGGCGAGCAGGCGGCGGTCGGCGCCGACCTGGTGGCGCTAATGGATGCGCTCGGCATCAGGCGCGCGGTATTCGCCGGTTACGACTGGGGTGGGCGCGCCGCCTCGATCGGTGCGGCGCTGTGGCCGGAACGATGCATCGGCCTGGTCTGCACCAACGGTTACATGATCCAGGACATCGCACATGCGATGGTGCCGGCGCGGCCGGAGCGCGAGGTGCCGCTGTGGTATCAATATTACTTCCAGCTCGAGCGCGGGCGCGCCGGGCTCGCTGCCGACCGGCGCGGCATCGCGAAGCTATTGTGGTCGCAATGGTCGCCGAGCTGGGCGTTCGACGACGCCTGCTTCGAGCGGACTGCAGTTGCATTCGACAATCCTGATTATGTCGACGTCGTGATCCACAGCTACCGGCATCGCTACGGCGTTGTCGCTGGAGATCCGCAGTACGCCGACATTCAGCGGCGGCTGGACGCGCTGCCGGTGATCACGGTCCCCACCATCACGCTCGACGGTGCTGATGACGGGGTTACGGCTGCCGCCGACGGCAGCGCCAGCGCGGCCAGGTACACCGCCCGCCGCGCCTATCGGGTGATCCCGGGCGCCGGCCACAATCTGCCGCAGGAAGCGCCAGAGGCATTTGCTGCGGCGGTGATGGAAGTGATGAAGGGTTAGCGCCGCGGGCTGATCTTCCAGGCTGTCGCAAGCGTCAGCAGCGTCAGAATGCCGCTGACGAGCGCGGCCATCGGGATCGTCAGGGCTAGTGCGGCAGTTGCGGCCCAGCCGATCGAGGAGAAGGCTTCCGCGAAGGTGGCGATGCGGGAGGAGGTCTGGCGCCGGCGGAACTGGCTGCGCTTAGCCTGCGCGCGGAACCAGAGCTGGACCGCGGCGGCGGATGCGGTCGCGATGACGATCGCGATCGCCGTCACCACGGCCTGCCCCGGCGAGGCGAACGCCAGCGCGGCCACCAGCGGCGCGAAAACCGCGGCGATCGCAAGCAGGACGACCTCGACCTTGGCGCGGGTCACGCGCGACGGCGGCAGTGGCGCGGTTGCCACCAGATCGGGCGCGTCCTCGCCCGAGATGGTCAGCCACGCCAGTCCGCCGGCGAGCTGGCCTGCGGCCATCACGATGACGGGCGTGATCAGCACGATCGCGGTCGACGTCCCGGAGAAGCTTCGCCACAGCATCAGCGCCGGCGGCAGCAGATAGAGCATCTGCATCAGGCTCTGCGACAGCAGCCACGGATCGCGGCGCAGCAGCAACAATTCCTTGCGCCGCAGCGCCTGCTGCCGCGAGCCGCTCCGGAACGCGCGGGCCCGTCCCTGCGTGACCGCAGCTGGATTGGCGGCGACGCGTGCGACGGTGTCGGCAAACCGCGGCGCGAACACCGCCATCACGACGCCGAGCAGCACGAGCGCTGTGGCGAGCAGCAGCATCATGATGTCGACATCGCCGAGTGATGCGCGGGCCGGCCACCAGACGAGGCTGTCGGGGGCCGGGGCAATGCGTGCTGCGGTCTCCGAGGTCAGAAAGGCAAAGCGCGACAGCGTGCCGTAGGACAGCACGGCGACGACCTGCAAAGCGATGACGAAGCCGGCGCCGATGACGGCGGAGACGATCTGTGCCACCAGCCGCGTCCGGCCCGGTCCGATCAGGCGAAACAGCAACGCGGTGACGGCGATCGCCGCAGCCGCCGCCGATACCCCGATCGCAAGCACGACGCCGAATCCGGCAAGCCAGCGTGCGCCGCCGAGATACACCAGCACGTCGATGAACGGCGTCGACAGCAACAGCGCCATGCTGCTCACTGTCAGCGCGATCGCGGCGATCCGGATCGAGAAGATGTTGGTGAGCTTTGCCGGCGATGACATGATCAAATCGAGATCGGCGCGGGCGTAGAACACCCGCGTCACCGACTCGATCGCCTGCGAGAGCATTAGCGCCCAGGACAGGAAGATCGTTGCGGTCAGCACGATCAGCGAGGACGGATCGAGCGGAAACCGCAGGTCGACATAGCGGGCGACTACGGCATAGGCCGGCAGATGCAGGATCGCCGCGAAGATCAAGAGGCCGATCACCGCGCGATTGCGCCGGCGCCGGCCGCCGGTCATCATCGCCAGCCATTCGCGCCAGGCGAGGCGGAATTCGTGGCGGACGAACCAGGTGAGATGGGCGGTCGAGCTCACGCGGCGGCCGCCTCGGTATCGACCAGCGCGATGAACATGTCCTCGAGGGTGGTGTCGTTGCGGCCGTTCTGCTCGCGCAGTTCGGCCAGCGTGCCCTCGGCGATCAGCCTACCGGCCGCGATGACGCCGATGCGGTCGGCCATGCGCTCGGCGACTTCGAGAATGTGGGTGGTCATGATCACGGTGCAGCCGGCGCGGACGCGCTCCTGCAACAGTCCCTTGACGTGACGCGCCGACAGCGCGTCGAGGCCGGTCAGCGGTTCATCGAGAATGATGAGACGGGGATCGTGCACCAGCGCGCCGGCGAGCGCCACCTTCTGGCGCATACCCTTGGAGAAGCCTTCGCAGCGCTCGTTGAGATGCGGCTCGAGCCCGAGCGATACCAGGAGATTGCGCGCCGACTTCTCCGACGTGCGGGGATCGATGCCCCACAGGCCGGCGACGAATTCGAGATATTCCAGCGGCGTCAGCTTGTCGTAGATCATCGGCTCGTCGGACACCCAGGCCATGATCTGCTTGGCTGAGACCGGGTCGGCCAGCGCATCGATGCCGAGGATCGACACCGAGCCGGCATCGGGCCGCAATAACCCTGCCACCATGCGCAGCGTCGTGGTCTTGCCGGCGCCGTTCGGCCCGAGCAGCGCATAGAATTCACCGACACGGACGGTGAGATCGAGCGCGTCGACCGCCGGGCGGTCAAAACGCTTGGTTAACCCTCGCACGGCGAGTGCGGACAGTTCCGAAGTCATGGTGTGTGGCGATCCGGGAGTTCGCTCGTCGGTTGCGCAAGATGGACAAAAACTGTTTCGGTGCAGTGAATCGCACGGAGCAAATCGACTGCGATATCCGTATTAGTCCGTGCTGCGGCATATCTCCGCAAATGTGATGATACAGCCGGATCAGCGGTTTGTTGACAGGGAACGGGCCTTTTGGCTCAATCGCGGTCGGACATAGGCGGCTTTCAGCGCTTCCGACACAAGGGCGTGAAGGCGGGATGCAACGAGCGATCGGATAAGAATCGCCGGGCATCGGGGAGGGAACGATGCTGGACTTTGTTCAGCAGCTCGTCAGCGGCATCGCGCTCGGCTGCGTTTACGGCCTGATCGCGCTCGGCTTCGTGCTGGTCTACAAGGCAACCGAAGTCGTCAATTTCGCGCAAGGCGATTTGATGATGCTGGGCGGCTTTTTCGCCTTCACCTTCATCGGCATGCTCGGACTGAATTACTGGGTCGGCTTCGCCGGCGCGGTGATCTGCATGGCGCTGTTCGGCATGCTGGCCGAGCGGGTCGTGGTGCGGCCGATCCTCGGCTATCCCCAGTTCTCCATCATCATGGCGACGATCGGGCTCGGCTATTTCCTGCGCTCGGTCGCCGGCATGATCTGGGGCACCGACGACTTCAAGATCGAGACGCCGTTCAGCCAGGGCGTCCTGAGGATCGGCAGCCTGGTGCTCGCCTATGACAAATTGTCGGTGATCGCGGCGACCATCATCCTGTGCGCGCTGCTCTATCTGTTCTTCAACCGCACCACGCTCGGCACCGCGATGCGCGCCAGCTCCGAGAACATGCTGGCTGCCTATTACATGGGCATTCCGGTCAAGCGCGTGGTCTCGATCGTCTGGGCGATCTCGGCGGCGGTGGCGACCTGCGCCGGCGTGCTGCTGGCGCCGATCACCTTCATCCATTCCAATGTCGGCCTGGTGCTGGGGCTGAAGGCGTTTCCGGCCGCGGTGCTCGGCGGCTTCGGCTCGATCCCGGGTGCCGTGGTCGGCGGCGTCCTGATCGGCGTGATCGAGAGCATGGCCGGCTTCTATCTGCCGCAGGGATGGAAGGACGTCGCGCCTTACATCGTGCTGCTCGCAGTGCTGCTGCTCAAGCCCGAGGGCCTGTTCGGCCTTCATGTCCGCAAGAAGGTTTGAGGGGTAACACATGCGGTTTCTCTTCAAGACCGACTATGAAGACGACATCAGGTTGTTTCCGCATTCCGGCTATCTCTATTCCTACGGCCTGCTGCTGGCGGTGCTGCTGATCGCGCCCCACGTGCTCTCAAGCTATCTGATGAGCCAGCTGGTCTTCGTCTGCATCTATGCGACCGTCGGCGTCGGGCTGTTGATCCTGACCGGCTTCACCGGACAGGCCTCGCTCGGCCATGCCGCGTTTCTGGCGATCGGTGCCTACACGGCGGCCTATCTGCAGCAATTCAACGTGCCGTTTCCGGTCTATTTCCTCGCGGCGGGGCTGTTGACCGGCGTAGTCGGTGCGCTGGTCGGATTTCCGGCGCTGCGGCTGCAGGGCATCTATCTTGTGATCGCGACGATCTCGTTTGCCTTCATCGTCGAGGAAATCCTGGCGCGCTGGGAAAGCGTGACCCACGGCAATGAAGGCATGCGGGTCAAGACCATTCAGCTGCTCGGCACCACGGTGTCGCGCGACGGCCCGACCTTCTATTATCTGTGTCTCGCGGTCCTGGTGCTGACCATCGTCGGCACGCTCAACCTGCTGCGCTCGCCGACCGGGCGCGCCTTTGTCGCGATCCGCGACAGCGAGACCGCGGCGCGCAGCATGGGCATCAACGTCGCGCTCTACAAGGTGAAGTCGTTCGCGATCTCGGCGGCGATCACGGGTTTTGCCGGCGTGCTGTTCGCCCACAAGCTCTCGTTCATCTCGCCCGAGATGTTCACCTTGCAGCTCTCGATCGAGTTCATCATCGTGATCCTGATCGGCGGTACGTTCAGCCTGCACGGTGCAGTGCTGGGCGCGATCTTCCTGGTCATGATCGATCCGTTCCTGACCTACCTGAAGGACGACATGCCCGGCGTGATCGCCGGCGTCGCCGCCACGCTCGGCGCCGGCACGGAACGCGCAGGCCACATCCAGGATGCGGTCGCGGCCTTCGCCTCCGCCAACGGGCTGAAGGGCGCGATCTACGGCGTCATCATCGTGGTGTTCGTGCTGTTCGAGCCCTTGGGGCTCTATGGCCGCTGGCTCAAGATCAAGCTCTTCTTCCAGCTGTTCCCGCTCTACAAGCGCGCGACCTTCAAGCGGCAGAAGATCTACGTGAAATCGGAGCGGAACCGATGAGCTATTTCCGCGCCGAGAACCTGTCCCTGCATTTCGGCGGCCTCAAGGCGGTCGATGCAGTCAGCTTCGCGGTCGAGAAGGGCGAGATACTCTCGATCATCGGGCCCAACGGCGCCGGCAAGAGCTCGATCTTCAACCTGATCTCGCGGATCTATCCGCCGACCTCGGGCAAGATCTTCTTCGAGGATCAGGACATCACCCAGCAGCCGGCCTACGACATCGCCAAGCTCGGCATCGCGCGGACCTTCCAGAACATCGAGCTGTTCGAGAATGCGACCGTGCTGAGCAACCTCCTGGTCGGCCGGCATCGCCATTCCACCACCCAGCTGTGGCAGGAGCTCCTGTTCCTGCCGAGCGTCCGCGCCGGCGAGAAGGCGCATCGTCGCCGGGTCGAGCAGGTGATCGAATTCCTCGATCTCGAGCCCTACCGCGACAAGCTGATCTCGGGACTGCCTTACGGCGTGCGCAAGGTGATCGAGTTGGCGCGCGCGCTGTGCTCGGAGCCGAAGCTGATCCTGCTCGACGAGCCGTCGTCCGGCCTCAACGTCGAGGAGACCGATGACATGTCGTTCTGGATCCGCGACATGAAGAGCGAGCTCGGCATCACCGTCTTGATGGTCGAGCACGACATGACGCTGGTCAACCGGGTCTCCGACCGTGTCATTGCGCTGAACTACGGCCGCGTGCTGGCGATGGGCTCGCCGTCCGAGGTGCAGCATCATCCCGACGTCGTCGCAGCATATCTCGGCGCATGAGGATGATGCCATGAGCACGCCCGGCATCATCCTGAAACTCTCCAACATCGAGAGCTATTACGGGCCGATCATGGCGATCCGCGGCATCAGCCTCGAGGTGCCGCGCGGCCGGATCGTGACGCTGCTCGGCGCCAACGGCGCCGGCAAGACCACGGTCTTGAAGACGATCTCCGGCATCCTCGATCCGCAGAAAGGGTCGATCGAATTCCTCGGCAAGCCGATCCAGCGCATGGAGGCCGACCGGATCGTGCGGCTCGGCCTCAGCCACGTGCCGGAGGGACGCGAGGTGTTTCCGTTCCTGTCGGTGCGCGAGAACCTGATGATGGGCGCCTTTCTGCGCAAGGACCGCGACGGTGTGGCGCAGGACCTCGAGCGCGTCTACGGCTATTTTCCACGGCTGAAGGAGCGGCTCGGCCAGCCGGCCGGACAGCTTTCGGGCGGCGAGCAGCAGATGCTTGCGATCGGGCGGGCGCTGATGAACCGGCCGACCTTGCTGCTGCTGGACGAGCCGTCGCTTGGACTGTCGCCGATCCTGGTGAAGGAGATCTTCACGATCATCCGACGCGTCAATGAGGAGCAGGGCATGTCGATCCTGCTGGTCGAGCAGAATGCCAAGATCGCGCTGGAGACGGCGCATTACGGCTATGTGCTGGAGATCGGCCGCGTCGTCATGAACGACACCTGCGAACGGCTGTTGAATTCGCCCGATATCCAGGAGTTCTACCTCGGCGCCAAGGAAGCGGGTGCGCGGGGCGAGCGGCGCTGGAAAAAGAAGAAGACGTGGCGCTGAGAGGTAAGGCTGCCGCAGACGAAGGTTGGCGTCGACTAAAGTTGGCCGAGGAAGGTTTGGCGCTGAGAGCCAGTTGGAGCTAGATTTCGGGCCTGCTTCGCGAACAAGACCGGCCTTCGAGCCGGCGGGTGAGGCAAGCGGCAGAGGAGGGAGCGCGCATGGCAGGACCAGCGGTGCTGACGGTTGCCGACACGATCGCGAGGAGCTTTCTGCTCGCGGTGCAGACGCGTGGCGAGCGGCCCGCGATCCGCGAAAAGAAGTTCGGCATCTGGCAGCCGACCAGCTGGCGTGAATGGCTGCAGATCTCCAAGGACATCGCCTTCGGCCTGCATGCGACCGGCTTCCGCCCCGGCGACGTCGCCTCGATCATCGCCAACGCGGTGCCGGAGTGGGTTTATGCCGACATGGGCATCCTGTGCGCCGGCGGCGTGTCCTCTGGCATCTATCCGACCGATTCGGCGGCGCAGGTGGAATACCTGGTCAATGATTCCCGGACGCGGGTGATGTTCGTCGAGGACGAGGAGCAGCTCGACAAGGTGCTGACCTGCCGGTCGCGCTGTCCGACGCTGGAAAAAATCGTCGTGTTCGACATGGAGGGCCTCTCCGGATTCTCCGATCCGATGGTGCTGTCGCTCGCCGAATTCACGGCGCTCGGCCGCAATCATGCGCAAGGCAATGATGCCTTGTGGGATGAGATGACCGGCAGCCGCACCGCCTCCGATCTCGCGATCCTGGTCTACACCTCGGGCACCACAGGCCCGCCCAAGGGCGCGATGCATTCCAACCGCAGCGTCACGCACCAGATGCGCCACGCTAATGATCTCTACCCCTCGACCGACAGCGAGGAGCGGCTGGTGTTCCTGCCGCTCTGCCATGTCGCCGAGCGGGTCGGTGGCTACTACATCTCGCTCGCGCTGGGTTCGGTGATGAATTTTGCCGAGAGCCCGGAGACGGTGCCGGACAATCTGCGCGAGGTGCAGCCGACTGCATTCCTTGCGGTGCCCAGGATCTGGGAGAAGTTCTATTCCGGCATCACCATCGCGCTGAAGGACGCGACCCCGTTCCAGAACTGGATGTACGCCCGCGCGCTTGCGATCGGCAACCGGATGACCGAGTGCCGGCTGGAGGGCGAGACGCCGCCGCTGTCGCTGCGGCTCGCCAACCGTGCGGCCTACTGGCTGGTGTTCCGCAACATCCGCCGCATGCTCGGGCTCGACCGCTGCCGGATCGCGCTGACCGGCGCGGCGCCGATCTCGCCGGATCTGATCCGCTGGTATCTCGCGCTCGGCATCGACATGCGCGAGGTCTACGGCCAGACCGAGAATTGCGGCGTCGCGACCATGATGCCGGCGGAGCGCATCAAGCTCGGCTCGGTCGGCAAGGCCGCCCCCTGGGGCGAGGTCATGATCTGCCCGAAGGGCGAGATCCTGATCAAGGGCGACTTCCTGTTCATGGGCTATCTCAACCAGCCGGAGAAGACCGCCGAGACGATCGACGCGAAAGGCTGGCTTCACACCGGCGACGTCGGTGCGATCGACAATGAAGGCTATGTGAAGATCACCGATCGGATGAAGGACATCATCATCACCTCCGGCGGCAAGAACATTACGCCGTCGGAGATCGAGAACCAGCTGAAGTTCTCGCCTTACGTCTCCGATGCGGTCGTGATCGGTGACAAGCGGCCGTATCTCACCTGCCTGATCATGATCGATCAGGAGAATGTCGAGAAATACGCCCAGGATCAGGACATCCCCTTCACCAACTACGCGAGCCTGTGCCGGGCTCGCGAGATCCAGGACCTGATTCAGCGCGAGATCGAGGCGGTCAATGCAAAGTTCGCGCGCGTCGAGACCGTCAAGAAATTCTACCTGATCGAGCGCCAGCTCACGCCCGAAGACGAGGAGCTGACACCGACCATGAAGCTGAAGCGCAGTTTTGTGAACAAGCGCTACGCGGCCGAGATCGACGCCATGTATGGCGCGCGGGCGGTGGCGTAAGCGGAGGTATGGAATTGGCGAGGGAGCGAGCAGGCCCGACCCTTCGCCCAACATGGGCCATGTGAGGAGGAGACTGCAATGTCGAAATCGCTGAAGGCGCTGGGCCTTGCGGTGAGCGCTCTGGTGCTGACCTGTCTGCCGGCCGCAGCCCAGACCAAGGTCACCAATGAAGGCATCTCGCCGACCGAGATCGTGATCGGAACGCATCAGGATTTGTCCGGCCCGATCAAGGTCTGGGGCGTTCCGGTGTCCAACGGCATGAAGATGGCGGTTGAGGAAATCAACGCTAGCGGCGGAATCAACGGTCGCAAGATCAAGATGATCCTGGAGGACAATGGTTACGACCCGAAGAAGGCCGTGCTGGCCTCGCAGAAGATGGTCGAGCGCGACAAGGTCTTCGCGATGATCGGCCCGATGGGCTCGCCGACCGTGCTCGCGGCGCAGGACATCCTGTTCGATGCCGGCGTGCTGCAGCTGTTCCCGCTGACCGCCGCCGAATTTACCTTCAAGTTCGATCCCGCCAAGCCGCAGGAGCGGCTGAAGTTCAACAACCTGCTGCCCTATGTCGAGAGCACGCGCGCCGCGATCAAATACATGATGGAGTGGAAGAACTTCAAGAAGCCCTGCATCATGCACCAGGACGACGAGTACGGTAAGAACGTGCTCGACGGCTTCACCCAGCAGCTCGGCGCGATGAAGGTGCAGCCCGCCTCAGTCACGAGCTACAAGCGCGGCGCCTCCGACTTCTCGGCACAGGTCGCCAAGATGAAGTCCGACGGCTGCGATCTTGTCGTGCTCGGCACCGTGATCCGCGAGACCATCGGCGCGATGAACGAGGCGAAGAAGCTCGGCTGGGAAGTGACCTTCCTCGGCGCCACCCCGACCAACGTGCTCGAAGTGCCGGCGCTCGGCAAGGAAGCGGTCGAGGGCCTCTACGCCGCGTCGGGTTTCGAGATTCCCTACGAGGATACCGCCAAGGGCAAGGTGAAGGACTGGCTGGTCAACTACAAGAAGATGTTCAACAGCGAGGCCAACACGCAGGCGATCATCGGCTACAACGCGGTGATGACCTTCGCCTTCTACGCACAAAAGGCGGGCAAGGATCTCACCGGCCAGAAGATGCTGGACGCGCTGGAGTCAGGCGACAAGTTCCTCGACATCTTCAGCTCGCCGCCGACCAAGTTCTCCAAGACCGATCATCTCGCCAACACCATCACCCAGGTGCAGCAGGTCAAGGGCGGCCGCTGGGTGCTGGTCAAGGACAATTTGATGTTCTGAGCGGTCCAGCACGCCGTCATTGCGAGGAGCGAAGCGACGAAGCAATCCACCTTTTCCGCGGAAGGATGGATTGCTTCGCTTCGCTCGCAATGACGGAAACTATGTCTGGCGGTCTTAATTCATCGCCGCCGCCGGCCACCACGCGGCCTCGGTGACGAGCGGAGCGTCGACATAACGGCTGACGCCGTTCTGGTCGATCACGAAGGTCGGCCGAAAACGCCTGATGTCGGCATCCTCGATCATCGCCATGCGGCGGTTGTCGAGCGTCAGCCAGTGGCCGTCAAGCCGCGCCGCGACCACGGCATGGTCCTCGCCGCCGAGCAGGTCATGCATCACGACGATGCGCAAATCTTCCGGCGCGACGCCGGCCTTGCCTAGCGCCACGAATTTCGCGATCGCATAATCCTCGCAATCGCCGCTGCCGCGGGCAAAGGTGGCAAGCGGCGTGGCCCAGACGTCGGGCTCGCCATAAGTCGCGAGATCGCTGCCCGGGCGGATCGCCAGATTGATCGCGCGGTTGATCTCGCCGAGACGGGCGCGACCGGTGTGCGCGCGTCCGGCATCGACGATCGCCAGGAACCGCAGCGCCTCCGGCGACGCACACCCCGCGCGGTCGCTCTCGCAGGCTGCGAGCTGCACCAGTTCGTAGGCAAGCTGGCGCTGCACGCCGAGCCATTTGTCGCGCAGGCCGCCGCCGGCAAGCAGACTGGTCGCCAGGCCGAACGGCTCGGTCGACTTTCTGAGGAGGGTCGCCGGGCCGGGCGAAAGCACTGAGGCGGCATTGAGCTCGGCAATCGGCGCGGCCATGGCCAGGCCGAAGCCCAGCATGACGGCGCGCAGCGCAAACGAGCGAAGCGAGTTACCCATGTGACACCCCCTGTCCGCTCATCGACGGGTGGATACTGCACCGCGCACGCGACCGGATCGTTTCATGCCGGCAGCATGGCCAACGATCCCTTCGAATCGACTTAAGATGTGGGGAAACCGGGCAGGAGGCTAAAGGGCGCGTGCGCCGGGTCCCGAAAACTTTACCGGTTTGTGAAACGGACCGGCGAACCTTTTTCCACCGCGAAACGCCTCACACTTGCTTTCTGGTTAACCCGGCCGGTCCGCGCGCGGGATAGCTGCGATTTGTAAGCCAAGTCACAGCTTTGGCCGGAAAATTGGGGTCAGACGCCCTCTCGGGGCCGCGGGGAAATAAAGGCAAGTAGAGAAATGCCAGTGAATACCACGAATACGTGGCTCAGTACCCATCTTGGTTTCAATCCCATCTCATGGTACCGTCAGGCGAGTTGGAAATACACGACTCATGTGAGAGTGAGCCAAGTCACACCCACTCAAACCGCGCAATCAGAGCACCTTGCGAAAGCACAGGATGGTTTCGCGAAGCTTTATCCGATGATATGCACGCGTAATCATTCGGATAATCTACCAATATTAACCTTCGTGCGGTGATCCGCAGTGAACTTTGTCGAGAAATTCGACGGCCATTTGCCGAACGTGGACGCTTATGCCCGCGGATCGGTGCATGTCGACAGCGTGTCCACGCACGCGCCGCCCGGCGCGATCACCGTCGACGACGGGCAATTGCTGTTCACCGGCGACTTCAAGCGGACCGGGCTCGATCTCGTCATCTCGAAGGACGACCGGGAACTCGTCCTGCGCGACTACTTCAAGGGCGAGAAACACGCTGCACTGGCGTCACCTGAAGGTGCGCATCTCACTGGCAAGATCGTCAGCGCGCTCACCGGCCACACCCAATATGCCCAGGCCGGCGGCGTGGTGGAACCGGCAAAGGTCATCGGCCATGTCACCAAGCTGACGGGCAGCGCTACCGCGATCCGCAATGGTGTCGCTGTTGTCCTGAACCAGGGCGACAACGTCAACAAGGGTGACGTGGTGCAGTCCGGCAGTGACTCGACGCTCGGCATCACCTTCATCGACGGCACCGTGTTCGGTCTCGGACCGAATGCCAAGATGGTGCTGAACGAGATGATCTACGACCCGAACGGGTCGAGCAACTCGTCGCTGATGAGCCTCGTCTCGGGCACGATCTCGTTCGTTGCCGGCGCCACCGCCAAGCATGGCGACATGAAGGTCGATACGCCGGTCGCGACCATGGGCATCCGCGGTACCGCCGTGCTGGTCGAGATCGATTTCGACGTACAAGGCTCGGGTGGCGTGCCGCCGGCCAAATTCCAGGTGCTGGTCGAGCCCGACGGCACCACCGGCTCCTACATCCTGTTCGACAAGACGACGCTCAATCCGATCGCGACCGTCGATCAGGCTGGTACCCAGACCATCGTCAACGGCCAGGGCAGCGTCAGCTTCGTCTCGTCGGCGCAACTGTCGACCGATGCGCAGAAGCTGATCTCCGATGTCTTTGCGCTGAAGTTCACCGACAATTCGAATCCCAACACCAAGCTCACGACGAACTTCACCGACAGTGTCGTCCCGGTCACGTTCGGCCTGAAACTCGCGACCGGCGAGGCGATCGTGCCGATCAGCTTTCTGCTGGGGTTGACCAACAATCCCGCATCGCAGGCCGCGCCCATCAAGTCCGACCACATCGCCGGGGCGCCGCATGTCGTGACTCAGAATGCGGCGTTCACCGAGCAGGCCGGACAGACCCATAGCGCGCTGCCCGACACGGTGACCGGCCAGATCACCTGGGTGGACGTCAACCTCGGCGACAAGCCGACTGCAACGATCAACTTCAGCACGTTCAGCTACCACGACGCCGGCGGCCACGATGTCACTTCGTCGCTGACGGCGGCGGAACAGGCGGCCATCGCGGCCGTCGAGGTCCCGGTGCTGCTCGACCCCAATCCGCTGAACAACAACATCGGTTCGGCGACCTGGACTTACAGCCTCGCCGACGGCGCCTTCGACTTCCTCGCCGCCGGCGAAACGCTGACACTCACCTATATGGTGCGCGTCGATAACAACTACGCGCTGAGCAACGAGACCGCATTCAAGACCATCACCATCACGATCACCGGCACCAACGACACGCCGGTTGTTACGTCGGCGGCGCAGGTCGGTTCGATCACCGAATTGCCATGGACGACGAATTCCGCCGCGCCCGATACGGCGCATGGCACGGTGACGTTTACCGATGCGGATTTGACCGACACGCACACGGTCGCCATCACCGGCGTCACCGCGACCGGCTTCACTGGCGGAATTCCCAACCAGGCCACCTTGCTGAGCTGGCTGTCGCTGGGCGCGCTGACCGATTCGACCGACGGCATGACGGGATCGCGCTCCTGGACGTTCTCGGCCGCCGACAAGAGTTTCGATTATCTCGCCACCGGCGAGACGCTGACGCTGATCTACACGATCCAGATCGATGACCATCATGGCGGCGTCGTCACCGTCCCCGTCACGATCACGATCGTCGGCACCGACGACAGGCCGGTGATCACCTCGCCGACCCAGGCGGCGGCCATCACCGAGGCCGAAGGTGTAACCGGTTCGGCGAATCCGGATACCGCGTCCGGCACCGTGACCTTCACTGATGCCGATCTCAGCGACACCCACAGCGTCACCGTGGCCGGCGTCACCGAAACGGGCGTTACCACCGGGCTCCCCGATCAGGCGACGATCCTGAGCTGGCTGTCGCTGGGCACGCTGAAGGATACGACCGGCGGCGTCACCGGATCCGATGCCTGGACGTTCTCGGCCGCCGACAAGAATTTCGACTATCTGGCGGCTGGCGAGAAGCTGACGCTGACCTACCTGATCCAGGTCGACGACCACCATGGCGGCGTCGTCACCCAGCCCGTCACGATCACCATCACGGGCACCAACGACACCCCGACGTTCACATCGGAACCGTCGACCACCTCGGTCCCCGAGGCGATCGGCGAGACCGGCTCGACCAAGCCGGACGTCGCCCAAGGCGTGGTGGCGTTTGCCGACGTCGATCTCAGCGACGCTCATACGGTGTCCGTCACCGGCGTGGCGGAGTCCGGAACGACCACCGGCCTGCCTGAGGACGAGTCCACGGTCCTGAACTGGCTCTCGCTGGGCACGCTGACGGATTCGACCGGCCATGTGAATGGATCGCAAGCCTGGACCTTCTCGGTCGCGGACCAGAATTTCGACTATCTCGCCGTCGGCGAGTCGCTGACGCTGACCTACACAGTCAAGATCGACGACCATCATGGCGGCGTGATCAGCCAACCGGTGACGATCACCATCACCGGCGCCAACGACGCGCCGACCGTGACGTCGGCGCCGCAGTCCGCCACCATTCCCGAGCAGCCCGACACGACGGGTTCATCCAAGCCGGACGTCGCATCGGGCGTGGTGGGATTTGCCGATGTCGATCTCAGCGATACTCACGCCGTATCCATCACCGGCGTGGCCGAATCCGGGGCGACCGCGGGCCTGCCCGAGGACCAGTCCACGATCCTGACCTGGCTGTCGCTGGGCGCGCTGACGGATTCGACCGGCCATGTGAACGGATCGCAGGCCTGGGCCTTCTCGGCCGCGGACCAGAATTTCGACTATCTCGCTGTCGGCGAGTCGCTGACGCTGACCTACACGATCCAGATCGACGACCATCACGGCGGCGTCATCACCACGCCCGTGACGATCACGATCAACGGCGCCAACGACGCGCCGACGCTGGCCGATGTCAATGCCGGCACGCTCACCGATACCGCTGCTGACGACACGTTCAGCCCGGTCACCGGCGCGCTGCACGGCCATGACGTCGACGATGGCGAGACCGCGACGCTGACCTATGCGGCCCTCAATTCGGACCACGTCGCGGTCAACTCGTCGATCGCGGGCCTCTACGGCTCGCTCACGGTCAACCCGGACGGCACCTACAGCTACGTTCCCGACGCCGCCGCGATCAACGCGCTGGCCAAGGGCACCTATGCCGACACGTTCACCGTCGAGACCATCGATGCCCATGGCGCGACCGGGACTGCGACGCTGACGGTCGATGTCGTCGGCGCCAACGACGCGCCGGTGATCCATGCCGACAACATCAGCATCACCAACAATCCCGACGGGACCGAAACGATCTCCGGCCTGACCGTCACGGATGTCGATGCCGGCGCCAACGAGAACTTCACCCTGGCGGCCGCGACGAACCCCGGTTCGGGCAGCAGCGTCGCGCCGCCTGCGCTGCTCGGCCATCTCCCGGATATCAACACCGCGCTCGGGTCGCCGGGCCTCGTCTACAACCCGGGCGAGACCCCGCCGGCGACCGACAAGATCGCGCTCTCCGTGACCGACGGCAACGGCGCGAGCGATACGGTCAACCTGATCTTCAACGTCCAGCAAAATCCGTCTCAGCCGGTGACGCTGACGGGGACCGGCGACAAAGACGTGTTTTTCGGATCGGGCTCTCAGGACAAGTTCGTGTTTGCGCCGAACTTCAATCACGACACGATCCTGAACTTTACGCCGGGCCAGGACCAGATCGACCTATCCACGGTCGTCTCGACAAGCACCTTCAGCAGCTGGTTCGATCAGCATGTGGCAACGTCGCCGACGAATTCGTCGGATACGCTGATCACGGTCGACAGTGCAGACACGATCACGCTGCACAATGTCTCGAAGGCGAGTTTGCATCAGAGCGACTTCATCATTCATTATACGTGATGGGCGCGCCGGCCTCCAGAAAAGGCCGGCTGGATCCTGCATTGCGCAACGTCTGCTCGATTGGAACAAATCTCCGCGCGTGATATCCAGACGGTATGAGACGGCTGAAGGCGATACGAAGGTGGTTCGGACGGCGCTTCGGCTATGCGCGGCTGGCCTGCGTGGCGCTGTTGATCGGCTTTGCCGCGCTGCGGGTCGCGGACCCGGCTCCGGTGCAGGAGCTTCGCGTCAGGACGTTTGACACGTTCCAGGTGCTCGAACCTCGCCAGAAGACCGCGCGGCCCGTCACCATCGTCGATATCGACGAGAAGAGCCTCGCCGACCCCCGGCTCGGGCAATGGCCGTGGCCGCGGACGCGGCTTGCCGACATCGTCATCAACCTCACCCGGCTCGGCGCCGTGGTGATCGCGTTCGACGCGGTGTTCTCTGAGCCCGACCGCCTGAACCCCGATATCGCGGCCGATACGTTCAGCAGCCTCGATGAGGAGATGCGCGCCAGGCTGCGGCAACTGCCGAGCAACGACAGCATCCTGGCCGACGCCATCAAGAACTCGCGTGTGGTGCTCGGCGAATCCGGCGGCCCCAACGTGCGCGCCGATCTCAACGAAAAGCTGCCGGTCACCGGGCTTGCGATGCTGGGCGAGGAGCCGCAGCGCTTCATGTTCCAGTTTCCGGGATTGTTGCGCAACGTGCCGGTGCTCGAGGAGGCCGCGGCCGGGCGAGGCCTGTTCACGATCAGGCCGGAACGCGACGGCATCGTCAGGCGGGTGCCGATGATGATGGTCGCGCAGGGCATCACCATGCCGTCGCTGACCTTCGAAATGCTGCGGGTGGCTGGCGGCTCGGGCACCATCCTGATCAAGGCCGACAAGGCCGGCATCCAGAGCCTCGGTATCAAGGGCTTTGCGATCCCGACCGATCTCTATGGCCAGCTCTGGATCCACTACGCGCGCCGTGATCCCTCGATCTACGTCTCGGCCGTCGATGTGCTGGATGGGCGGGTGCCGCCGGACAGGATCGCCGGCAAGCTGATCCTTATCGGCACCTCTTCGGTCGGACTCAACGACATCAAGACCACGCCGGTGACGCCGGCGATGCCCGGTGTCGAGGTTCACGCCCAGGTGCTGGAGAGCGCGCTGACCGGGGACGTGGTTTCGCAGCCGAACTACGGCATCGGCATCGAGTTCTTCGCGGCGCTGATCATGGGGCTCCTGGTCATCGCCTTCGCGCCGAAGTTCGGTCCGATCACGCTGGTCGTCGTCGGCGGGCTGTTTGCCTCGGTGCTGATCGGCACCTCCTGGTACTTCTACTCCCAGCACCGGCTCCTGATCGATTTCACCTATCCGTTGATGTCGACCACGGCAATCTATCTCACCCTGATCTTCTCCGCCTTCGTGCGCGAACAGCAGCAGCGCCGGCAGATCAGGTCGCAATTCGTGCAGTACATGTCGCCCGCGCTGGTGGAGCAGCTGGCGCAGGCGCCGGAACGGCTCGTGCTCGGCGGCGAAGAGCGCGAGATGACCATCATGTTCTCGGACATGCGCGGCTTCACCACGATCTCGGAAACCTACAAGCGCGATCCGCAGGGCCTCACGGCGCTGATGAACCGTTTCCTCACCCCGCTTTCCAACGCGATCCTTGCCCGCAAGGGCACGATCGACAAATACATGGGCGACGCCATCATGGCGTTCTGGAACGCGCCGCTCGACGACAAGCAACACCAGCTCAACGCCTGCGACGCCGCGCTCGACATGCTGGAACGGGTCGACGACCTCAACCGTGCGCGCGAGGCGGAGGCCCAGGAAGGTGGCCACGTCTATGTGCCGCTCAACATCGGGGTCGGTCTCAACACCGGCACCTGCGTGGTCGGCAATATGGGTTCCGATGTCCGCTTCGACTATTCGGTGTTCGGCGACAGCGTCAATCTGGCCTCGCGGCTGGAGGGCCAGTCTAAGGAGTACGGCTTCCCGATCATCGTGGGATCGAAGACCGCGCTGGCGGTGAAGGAGAAGTTCGCGATCCTCGAGCTCGACTTCATCATGGTGAAGGGCAAGAAGGAGCCCGAGGTGATCTATGCGATCGCCGGTCGTGAGGATGTGGCCGGTTCCGGCCGCTTCCAGCGGCTGCGCAACCTGACCATCGAGATGCTAGCCTGTTACCGCGGCCGCGATTGGGACGGCGCGCTCGCCGCGATCGAGCGCGGCCGCAAGACCGACGAGGCGCAGACGCTGCAATATCTCTACCGCCTCTACGAGGCGCGCATCCGCGCCTTCCAGAAGGAGCCGCCGCCGGACGATTGGGACGGCGCCTTTGCGTTGACGACGAAGTAGGCGACGCAAACGCCGCGTCGTCCCGGCGAAGGCCGGGACCCATACGCCGTGGCCGGCGTAGTGGGCAAGCGGCCAGACGGCTTTCTAACAACACCCACTCGTGGTTATGGGTCCCGGCGTTCGCCGGGACGACGAGAGACTTACTCCAGCCCGATCTGCGTCAGATCCTGGAACCAGTGCTGCGCCTGCACGAAGGTCTTCACCTTCGGCGACAGCGCGTGCGGATTGGTGTCGTGCACCACCCACACCAGCGCGGCATCGTCGACGATCAGCGCGTGCGCCTGCGCCAGCAGCGCATCCTGTTTCGCGCTGTCGAAGGTCTGCTTGGCCTCGTCGATCAGCGCGTCGACCTTCGGATTCTTGTAGCCGCCCCAGTTGACGCCGGTCGGCGCCACCTGGCCGGAATGGAAGAACCGCACGATGGCGTAGAGCGGATCCGAGGTGACGTAGGCGATGTTGTTGGCGGTGATACCGGCGTTCATCTCGTCGGCGGCGCCCTTGCGCCAGTGCGAATAGAGCGTCTCGAGCTCGACCACCTTGAAGTCGATATCGATGCCAATCTCCTTGAAGCTCTGCTGCAGGAATTCATTCATCGGCAGCGACAGCATCTGCCCGGTGCCGCCCTGGGCGATGATGAAGGTCGTCTTCAGTGGCTTGTCCTTGGAATAGCCGGCTTCCTCCACCAGCTTTTTCGCGGCCGCGAGGTCGTATTTCAGTTCGAAGCTCGGCTTGCCGAACCACGGGCTCGACGGGTCGACTTGGCCCTTGGCCGGCTTGGCGAGGCCGTTCATCAGGCCAACCACCGCGTCGCGGTCGATCGCGAGGTTGAGCGCCTTGCGCAGCCGGATATCGGTCCAGGGCGAACCCGGCAGCACGCTCAAATGATAATTCCAGACATGCGGCGTCACGTTGTCGACGATCCTCATGCCGGCGGCCTTGAGCTGCGGCACGGCATCGGGCGCCGGCGTCTCGATCAGGTCGACCTGGCCGGCCAGCAGTGCGTTGGTGCGGGTCAGCGCCTCCGGCATCGGGATCAGGATCAACTTGTCGACCTTCGCCAGCCGCTTCTTGTCCCAATAGTCCGGGTTCTTGGTCAGCTCGGCGAGCTCGCGCGGCACCAGCTTGGTCAGCTTGAACGGGCCGGTGCCGGAGGGCTGGCTGGCGAACTTGTCCCAGTCCTTGCCGAGCTTTTCGTACTGCGCGGGGCTCGAGACCAGAAACCAGAGCATCTGGTAGGGAAAGAAGGAGTCGACCGTCTTGGTGGTGATCTCGATGGTAGAGTCGTCGATCTTGGCGTAGCTCGCAACCGAGGGCAGCCGGGTCTTGACCTGCGCACTCTGCCGCTTGTCGAATTGCGGTGCCTTGTCATTCAGCACCTTGTCGAGATTCCAGATCACCGCGTCGGCGTTGAATTCGCTGCCATCGTGGAATTTAACGCCCTTGCGCAAGGTGAAGCGCCACTTGGTCTTGTCGTTGTCGTCGACCTTCCATTCGGTCGCAAGCCCGGGCACCAGCTTGCCGGGCCGGTCGGCAACGTCCATCTCCCAGGCCACCAGCGGATCGTAGATCGTGTAGGCGGTGAACTGATAGGCGCCGGCGCCGCGATCGGGCTGCCCGGTCGTCAGCGGAATGTCGGCCATCGAAATGCCGTAGCGCACAATGGACTCGGCTCGCGCCGACATGGCCGGCCAGCCCGCGGTCAAGGCGAGCGCCATCGCCGCCATCAGGATCGAATTGCGCGCGCGCATATGAAGGCTCCGTTGCTGGGAAGTCGGGGCCAAATCCTGCAAGCATGATGCCAGAATAGGCATCTTCGCACGGTTCAGACGCGAGGTGGGAAGAAATGACGCGCCCAGCGGTTATTTGCTGAAGAACTATTCCCCTTGGCACAGGCATTGCATACGCTTGCACAAGAAATAATCACCAAAACGTCACCAGACTTTGAAGGGGTTGCTCAGATGCGTAACAGGAAGACCAGTGCGACGGCGATCATGCTGGCGCTTGCGATCGCCAATTGTGTGCCGGCGATCGCCAGCGCCGAGACCGTGCTGCGCATTGGCATGACGGCTGCCGATATTCCGCGCACGCTCGGGCAGCCCGACCAGGGTTTTGAGGGCAACCGTTTCACCGGGCTCACGATGTATGACGCGCTGACGATGTGGGACCTGTCGTCGTCGGACAAGGCGAGCGCGATGATTCCGGGCCTCGCCACTGAGTGGAAGGTCGACGATGCCGACAAGACCAAGTGGATCTTCAAGCTGCGTCCCGGCGTCAGCTTCCACGACGGCTCGCCGTTCAATGCCGACGCTGTGGTCTGGAACGTCGACAAGGTGCTGAAGCAGGACGCTCCGCAATACGACGCGAGCCAGGTCGGCGTCACCGCCTCGCGCATGCCGACCTTGGTGTCGGCGCGCAAGATCGACGACATGACGGTGGAGTTGACCACCAAGGAGCCGGACAGCTTCCTGCCGATCAACCTCACCAATCTGTTCATGGCGAGCCCGGCCAAGTGGCAGCAATTCTACGACAAGGCCGAAGGTGCCGATGCCAAGGCGAAGGCGCAGGCCGCATGGGCGGCGTTCGCCAAGGACGCGTCGGGCACCGGCCCCTGGAAGATGTCGAGCTTCACGCCGCGCGAGCGGCTCGAGCTGGTGAAGAACGAGAACTACTGGGACAAGGCCCGCGTGCCGAAGACCGACAAGATGGTGCTGTTGCCGATGCCTGAGGCCAACGCGCGCACTGCGGCGCTGCTGTCGGGGCAGGTCAACTGGATCGAGGCGCCGGCGCCTGACGCACTGCCCGAGATCAAGCAGCGCGGCTTCAATCTGTATTCCAACGAGGAGCCGCATGTCTGGCCGTGGCAGTTCTCCCGCGTCGAGGGATCGCCGTGGAATGACGTCCGCGTCCGCAAGGCCGCCAATCTCTGCATCGATCGCGAAGGGCTGCGTGACGGCCTGCTCGCGGGGCTGATGGTGCCGGCCACCGGCACGTTCGAGCCCGGCCATCCCTGGCGCGGCAACCCGACCTTCCAGATCAAGTACGACAAGCCGGCCGCGCAGAAGCTGATGCAGGAGGCCGGCTTCGGTCCCAACAAGAAGCTGACGGTCAAGATCCAGACCTCGGCGTCGGGTTCGGGGCAGATGCTGCCGCTGCCGATGAACGAGTATCTGCAACAGGCTTTGGCCGAGTGCTACTTCGATGTGCAGCTCGACGTCATCGAGTGGAATACGCTGTTCACCAACTGGCGGCGCGGCGCCAAGGATCCGTCGGCCAACGGATCGAACGCGACCAACGTCACCTATGCAGCGATGGATCCGTTCTTCGCGCTGGTGCGCTTCCTGCAATCCGGCATGGCGCCGCCGGTCTCGAACAATTGGGGCTTCATCAACAACCCGAAGTTCGACGAGCTGGTGAAGAAGGCCCGCCAGACCTTCGAGCCGGCGGCGCGCGACGCCGCGCTCGCCGAGCTGCACGCCGCCTCGGTCGACGACGCGGCGTTCCTCTACGTCGCGCACGACGTTGCGCCGCGCGCGATGAGCCCGAAGGTCAAGGGCTTTGTGCAGCCGAAGAGCTGGTTCGTCGACTTCTCGCCGGTCTCGGTCGTGCCGTGATGTTAACGTTGTAAATCGGTGCACCCTCTCCCCTTGTGGGAGAGGGTGGCTTCGCTGAAAACGAAGCCGGGCGAGGGGTTGTCTCCGCGGACGCTCCTCGCTCAAGTGAAATGACTTTATCCGCGGACAGGACCCCTCATCCGGCGCGCTCTGCGCGCCACCTTCTCCCGCAAGGGGAGTAGGAAGAAAGAACCCAACGTGCTCGCCTATACGTCCAGACGGATCGTCTACGTCATTCCGATCGTGCTCAGCGTTGCGCTGGTGTGCTTCCTCCTGGTGCACATCACGCCCGGCGACCCCCTGGTCGCGGTGCTGCCGGCCGATGCCTCGCAGGAGCTCGCCGCGCAATTGCGCAGCGCTTACGGCTTCGATCGCCCGTTGCCTGTGCAATTCGGCCTGTGGCTGTGGCGCGCGATCCATGGCGATCTCGGCAATTCGATCGCCACGGGGCGGCCGGTCCTGTCTGAAGTGATGCGCGCGGTTAGCAACACCGTGATGCTGGCGATTGCGGCTGCGATGATCGGCTTCACGCTTGGCTTGCTGTTCGGCCTGATCGCCGGCTATTTCCGCGACACCTGGGTTGACAAGGTCGCAACATCGATCGCCATCGCCGGCGTCTCGCTGCCGCACTACTGGCTCGGCATGGTGCTGGTCATCATCTTCTCGGTGCAGCTCAACTGGCTGCCCGCGGTCGGTGCCGGCCCCGGCGGCTCCGGCGCCTGGGCATGGGACTGGGAGCATCTGCGCTATCTGGTGCTGCCGGCGATCACCACCTCGGTGATCCCGATGGGCATCGTCACCCGCACGGTGCGCGCGCTGACCGGCGACATCCTGAGCCAGGATTTTGTCGAGGCGCTGCGCGCAAAGGGCCTGCGCGAGACCGGGGTATTTCGTCACGTCATCAAGAACGCGGCGCCGACCGCGCTTGCGGTGATGGGACTTCAGCTTGGTTACATGCTCGGCGGCTCGATCCTGATCGAGACCGTGTTCTCCTGGCCAGGCTCGGGGCTGTTGCTGAACTCGGCGATCTTCCAGCGCGATCTGCCGCTGCTGCAGGGCACGATCCTGGTGCTGGCGCTGTTCTTTGTGTTGCTCAATCTCCTGGTCGACATCGCGCAGGCCGCGATCGATCCGCGCATCAAGCGGAGCTAGCCATGAGTGCGATGTCGGATACTGCATTGCAGGCCGCCCCCGCGACCAAGGCGCGCGGCTACTGGGCGACGGTCGGGCGCCGCATCAGGCGCGACAAGGTCAGCATGGCCTGCGCCATCATCCTGGTGCTGATCTTCGCCTCCGCGCTGCTGGCGCCATGGCTGCATCTCGCCGATCCCTATCAGGGCTCGATGATCCGCCGTCTCCGCCACATCGGCACGCCGGGCTATCCGCTCGGCACCGACGAGCTCGGCCGCGACATGCTGGCGCGGCTGATCTACGGCGGACGGCTGTCGCTGGTCATCGGCATCCTGCCGGTGGTCCTCGCCTTCACGATCGGCACCGCGCTCGGCCTCGTCGCCGGTTACGTCGGCGGCAAGCTCAACACCGCGATCATGCGCACCGTCGACGTATTCTACGCCTTCCCGTCGGTGTTGCTGGCGATCGCGATCTCGGGTGCGCTCGGCGCCGGCATCACCAACTCGATCGTGTCGCTGACCATCGTGTTCGTGCCGCAGATCACCCGTGTCGCCGAGAGCGTCACCACCGGCGTCCGCAACATGGATTTCGTCGAGGCGGCGCGCGCGTCCGGCGCCGGTCCCTTCACCATCATGCGCGTGCACATGCTCGGCAATGTGCTCGGCCCGATCTTCGTCTACGCCACCGGCCTGATCTCGGTGTCGATGATCCTCGCGGCCGGTCTGTCGTTCCTCGGGCTGGGCACCAAGCCGCCGGAGCCGGAATGGGGCTTGATGCTGAACACGCTGCGCACCGCGATCTATGTCAATCCATGGGTCGCAGCGCTGCCGGGCGCGATGATCTTCGCGGTCTCGATCTGCTTCAATCTGCTCAGCGATGGCATGCGCAGCGCCATGGACATCAGGAACTAGAGCATGAGCGAGGCCAATCTCTCCGTCGATATGCTGGAGCCGGTCGCCGATATCGGCGGCGCCGCGCAACCGCTGCTGCAGGTCAGCGGGTTGACCAAGCACTTCCCGGTGCGCGGCGGGCTATTCAGCCCGCGCAAGACCGTGCGTGCCGTCGACGACGTCAATTTCGCGGTCATGAAGGGGGAGACCGTCGGCATTGTCGGTGAATCCGGCTGCGGCAAATCGACCACCGCGCGGCTGCTGATGCACCTGATGGCGCGCGATGCCGGCGACATCATCTTTGACGGCCGGCAGGTCGGCCCGGCGCTTTCGCTGCGCGACTTGCGGCGCGGTGTGCAGATGGTGTTCCAGGACAGCTACGCCTCGCTCAATCCGCGCCTCACCATCGAGGAATCGATCGCCTTCGGACCCAAGGTCCACGGCATGGCCGATGACACGGCGCGGACCTTGGCGCGCGAGCTGCTCGGCAAGGTGGGTTTGCGGCCGGAGATTTTCGCTAACCGCTATCCGCATGAAGTGTCAGGCGGCCAGCGCCAGCGCGTCAACATCGCCCGCGCGCTCGCGCTGTCGCCGCGGCTCGTGATCCTCGACGAGGCGGTCTCCGCGCTCGACAAATCGGTCGAGGCGCAGGTGCTCAATCTGCTCGCCGATTTGAAGCGCGAATTCGGCCTGACCTATCTTTTCATCAGCCACGATCTCAACGTGGTCCGCTACATCTCCGATCGCGTGCTTGTGATGTATCTCGGCGAAGTGGTCGAGCTCGGCCCGGTCGACGCGGTCTGGGATGCGCCGGCGCATCCCTATACCCGCGCGCTGCTGGCGGCGATGCCGTCATCAGATCCCGACAGGCGCACCGAAGTGCCGCCGATCTCGGGCGATCCGCCCAATCCGATCGATCCGCCGGCCGGTTGTCGATTCCACACCCGTTGCCCGTTTGCGGAGCCGCTCTGCGCAAACGACACGCCAAAACTCAGCGATCTCGATACAATGGGCCATCAAGCGGCGTGCTACATGGCCATTCCTGGCTCGGGGCACAGCCGCGCGCCGGCAAAAGCAAAAGGAGAAAATGCGGCATGACCAGACCAACTCCCAAAGATGTCAAGGTGATCGCGCACGTCGCCGACGTGCCTGCCGATGACGATGTCGCCAGCCGGATCGCCAACTCGATCGGCCCGGCATTCGACGGCTTCGCGCCGATCTCCGGCACGCTGCCGTTCGATCTCGAACCCGCGAGCTTCCGGCTGGCGCAGAAGGTGTCGAAATGAGCTCTGATCCGGCCCTGATGACGCTGACCTCGGTCGCCAAGGCGATCGCCGACAAGAAGGTCTCCTCGCATGAGGTGACGCGCGCCGTGCTGCATCGCATTGCGGAATGGCAGCCGCGCCTCAATGCCTATATGGCGATCGAATCCGAACAGGCGCTTGCCGCCGCCACCGAGGCCGATGCCGCGCTCGCCAAGGGCAACAGCCGAGGTCCGCTGCACGGCGTGCCGCTGGCGCACAAGGACATGTATTACGAGGCCGGCAAGGTCGTGACCTGTGGCTCGCTGATTCGCCGTGACTTCGTGCCGAAGACGACCGCGACGGCGTTGCAGCGGCTGAAGGATGCCGGGCAGGTCCGGCTCGGCTCATTGCAGATGGTCGAGTTCGCCTATGGTCCGACCGGCCACAACGTGCATTACGGCCCTGTGCGCAATCCCTGGAACACCGAGCACATCACCGGCGGCTCGTCGTCCGGCTCGGGCTCGGCGGTCGCCGCGCGGCTCACCTTTGCTGCGCTGGGTTCCGACACCGGCGGCTCGGTGCGCATGCCGGCGCATTTCTGCGGCGTCACCGGCCTGAAGACGACGGTCGGCCGCGTCAGCCGCGCCGGCGCGATGCCGCTGTCGCAGTCGCTCGACACCGTCGGTCCGCTGGCGCAGACCGCGGAGGACTGCGCGCTGCTGCTCGGTCTGATGGCCGGCGCCGACCCCGAGGATCTGACGGCGTCGACGCAGCCGGTGCCCGATTATTTGGCTGCGACCAGACAATCGCTGAAGGGCCTCAGGATCGGTGTCCCGACGGCATTCTATGTCGACGACCTCGATCCCGAAGTGGCGCGTGTCCTCGACGAGACGGTGGCGACCCTGAAGAAGGAGGGCGCCGAGATCGTCAAGGTCGAGCTGCCGGATCAGCGCCAGTTCGGCGCCGCGTCGCAACTGGTGCTCGCGGCCGAAGCCGCAGCCTATCACAAGCGCTGGATGATCGAGCGGCCGCAGGATTACGGCGCGCAGGTCCTGATGCGGTTGCAGAATGGCCTTACCATTCCCGCGGTCACCTATCTCGAAGCCATGCGCTGGCGCGGGCCCGCGCTCGCCGCGCACAATGCGGCGGTCAACGGCATCGATGCGGTGATCGCGCCGTCCTCGCCGGTGCCCGCGCCGACGATCGCCGAGAGCGACGTCGGCAATGGTCCGGGCGCGGAAGCGGTGATCCAGCGGCTGACCCGGTTCACCCGTCCGGTCAACTATCTCGGCCTGCCGTCGCTCGCGATCCCCTCGGGCTTCACCAAGGCGGGTCTGCCGGTCGGCATGCAGCTGATCGGCCGATCCTTCGAGGAGGCGGTGTTGCTCCGGATCGGCGCTGCCTTCCAGCGCGCGACCGACTTTCACGCCAGGGTCCCCAAGCTCGCATGACCAGCCTCGTCGAGATCAACAACCTCAACATCCGCTTCACCGGAGATCGCACGGTGCATGCCGTCAACGATCTCAGCCTGTCGCTCGGCGAGGGCGAGGTGTTGGGGCTGCTCGGCGAGTCCGGCTCGGGCAAGAGCGTGACGCTGCGCGCGCTGATGCGGCTGCTGCCGAAGAAGCGCACGCAGATCTCCGGCCGCGTCAATGTGCTTGGCCGGGACGTGCTGGCGATGGATGACGAGGCGCTGTCCGCATTCCGCGGCCAGACCGTCTCGATGATCTTCCAGGAGCCGGCGCTGGCGCTCGATCCGGTCTACACCATCGGCCGCCAGATCGCGGAGACGGTGATGCGTCACGAGGGCAAGAGCGAGCGCGATGCCACCGCGCGCGCGCTCGAGATGCTCGAAGTGGTGCGGATCCCCTCCGCGAAACGAAGGCTCGACTCCTATCCGCACGAGATGTCGGGCGGCATGCGCCAGCGTGCGATGATCGCGCTGGCGCTGGCCTGCAAGCCGAAGATCCTGCTCGCGGACGAGCCGACCACCGCGCTCGACGCCACCGTGCAGATCCAGATACTGCTGCTGCTGCGTGAGCTGCAGCGCGAATTCGGGATGTCCGTCATCTTTGTCACCCACGATATCGGCGTTGCCATCGAAATCTGCGACCGGGTCGCGGTGATGTATGCCGGCCAGATCGTGGAGCAGGGCGCCTTGCGCGATATCGTGCGCACGCCGGTTCATCCCTACGCGAAGGGCCTGCTGGCATCGACCATTCACGGCGCGATGCGCGGCCAGCGGCTCGAGACCATTCCGGGCACGCCGCCTTCGCTCGACCACGCGCCGGCCAGTTGCTCGTTTGCGCCACGCTGCAAGTTCGCCGAACCGCGCTGCAGTGAACAATTGCCGCCCAGCGTGCAGACCGCGCCCGGGCATCTGGCGCGTTGCGTCCTCGCAGAACCGGCAGTCGCCGCGGTTTAGGATGCCCGCGCGACCGCGTCGGCGATCCAGCGCCGCACCGCCGCGATCCGCCGGTCCCGCGCCTGCTCGGTGCGGGAGACCAGGTAGATCGTCTCATGATGCGCGGCCTCGAACGCAAACGGCGCCACCAGCCGCTTGCCGAAGCCCGGCCGCGCCTTGATCAGCGGCGCCATTGCGAGCGCCACGCCGAGCCCATGTTCGGCGGCCTCCAGCATCGCCGGCACGCTGTCGAGCCACAGATGCCCACGAGGGGCGAGATGCGGCAGCCCGGCCTCCTTCAGCCAGGCCGGCCACCCCCGCGGTTGCGTCGTGACATGGATCAGCACTTCCCGCGACAAATCCGCGGGGGTCCGAAGCCCTGCCTTGACCAGCGCCGGCGTGCACACCGGCAATCCCCTGACCTGGACCAGCGGCTCGACCTTCAGCCCGGCGGCATGTTCTCGCCCGTAGCGGATCGCGACATCGACGCGCGAACCGTTGAAGTCGGCATATTGGTGCGTGGCCTCGATCCGCAGCGTCAGTTGCGGATGGCGCCGCTTGAACTCCGGCAGCGCAGGCAGCAGCACGGCGCTGGTGAAGAACGGCAGTGAGCTGATCCACAGCTCGCCGCTGGCCTCGCCGCGTTGCCGCAGCATGTCGCGGCTTGCTTCCTGCAGCGTCGCCAGCGCGGCCGACACTTTTGCAAGGTAACGTTCGCCGTCCGCGGTCAGCCGCACCGAGCGCGCGCCGCGGATGAACAGCTTGGTGCCGAACTGCTGCTCCAGTCCGCGGATCTGGTGGCTGATCGCCGACGGACTCAGCGACAGATCCCGCGCGGCGCGGCGGAAGCTGAGCTGGGTTGCCGCGCGCTCGAAGGCGAGCAGCGCCGTCAGCGGTGGGATGGTCCGCGGATCCGAGGCGTCCAATGGGTGAATCCTGTTCACCTGAAGTGATGAATGGCCTTTTGTCATGGCCGCTATTCTTGGATCAGATTGCTCCTGCGCTCAATCCTGCTCACCTCATGAGATTTTATCCGCCTTGGCCATCTTCGAACCGCTCACCACGCCGCATCACTGGAAGCCCGCCGCGCTGGCGGCGGGGCCGTTCGCAGGCCTGCAGGGCGGAGCGGTCGCAAGCCTCTTGACCGCCGAGGTCGAGGCGATGGCAGGTCCGCGCAACTGGGGCACCGCGATATCGGCTTCAGCCTGGTTCCTGCGGCCGACGCCGATGGCCGAATTGCGCACGCACGTCGCCGTCGTGACCGAGGGCGGCCGGGTCAGCGTCGTCGACAACACGCTCTGGCCGGCCGGCGAGGAGCAGCCCTGTGCGACGGTGCGCGTGACGCTGTCGCGCGAACGTGCGGTCGAGGTCCCCGGCTTTCACGGCAGCGCAGCCGACCCGGTGGATCCCACGGTCTTTCCGTTGCGCAGCCCGCACGCGGTCCATGGCCGCAGCTGGTTCATGGATACGATGGAAGCCCGTGCCGGCGGCGGCGTCGCCTGGTTTCGTATGCACCATAGCATGATCGCGGATGCCGGCCCGCTGGCGCGCGTGCTCGGTCCGGCCGACTGGACCCACGGCATCGCGCGCCCGGTGCAGAACGTGGTGGCCGACCCCAATCCGAATCTCGCGGTGCAGCTGTTCAGGCCGCCACGGGGCGCGTGGATCGGCATTCGCGCCGAGGCCCGCTGGCGCCCGGAGGCCGGGCTCGGCGTCGGCAGCGGGGTATTGCTCGATGTGGACGGCGAGATAGGCCGGGTCTCGATGTCGGTCATTCTCGTGCCGTTTCCGAGAAGCGCACCCGCTGCGGGTCCGGGTTCCGCGGCCGGCTAACGCTAATTATTCCTTCAACTGTCTGTGGCATCACAAAAATAGGCCGCCAACCATGCTTTGGTCGGCGCGACTTGAAATGGACGGTGGTCGCAAACGTATATACAACGTGGTGATCACGTAGCCCTTTTTTGATTTGCAGAGATCGGTTTTTATGGCAGTTGCGCCCGCTGTCCGGCGTTCCGAACTGGCTGAGGCGCTGCGCGCATGCCGCAGTGCCTTCATCGGCGTCGGCCTCATCAGCTGCATGATCAACCTGCTGTATCTGACAGGTTCGATGTTCATGCTGCAAGTCTACGACCGGGTGCTGCCGAGCCGCAGCGTTCCGACCCTGGTCGGCCTCGTCGTCATCGCCGCGGTCCTCTACATGGCCCAGGGCGTGCTCGATCTGCTGCGCGGACGGATCCTCGGCCGCGTCGGCACCTCGCTCGACGAAGCGCTCAATGCGCGGGTGTTCGACACCATCGTGCGGCTGCCGCTGATGGCCGGCAATCGCAGCGAGGGCCTGCAGCCGCTGCGCGACCTCGACAATGTGCGTTCCTTCCTCGGCAGCATGGGTCCCGGCGCGTTCTTCGATTTACCCTGGCTGCCGTTCTACATGCTGATCTGCTTCGCGTTCCATTGGCTGCTCGGCGTCACGGCGCTGGTCGGCGCCGTCATTCTGGTGACGTTGACGCTGATCACCGAATACATGTCGCGCACGCCGGCCAGGGAAGCGATGTCGCTCGCGGCGCGGCGCAACGATCTCGCCGCCTCCAGCCGCCGCAACGCCGAAGTGCTCGTGGCGATGGGCATGGCCGGGCGGATGAACAAGCGCTGGAACGAAGCCAACGAGGAGTATCTGTCCGGCAATCAGCGCGCGAGCGATGTGAGCGGCGGGCTCGGTGCGGTCGCCAAGGTGCTGCGCATGATGCTGCAGTCCGCCGTGCTCGCGGTCGGTGCCTATCTCGTGATCCACCAGGAGGCCACCGGCGGCATCATCATCGCCGGTTCGATCCTGAGCGCGCGAGCGCTGGCGCCGGTCGATCTCGCGATCGCGCATTGGAAGAGCTTCGTCGCCGCGCGGCAGAGCTGGCAGCGTCTCAACCGCCTGCTGCAGCAGATTCCGGCGCGGCCGGAGCAGACGCTGCTGCAGGCGCCGCAGAAGAAGCTTTCGGTCGAGGCGGTGACCATGGTTGCGCCGGGCGACCAGCGCCCGATCGTGCAGGACATCACCTTCGCCGTCGAAGCCGGCAGTGGCGTCGGCGTGATCGGCCCGAGCGGTTCCGGCAAGTCGTCGCTGATCCGGGCGCTGGTCGGCGTCTGGGTGCCGGCACGCGGCAAGGTACGGCTCGACGGCGCCGCGCTCGATCAATGGTCGTCGGACCAGCTCGGCCGCCATGTCGGCTATTTGCCGCAGGACGTCGAACTGTTCGCCGGCACGGTCGCGCAGAACATCTGCCGGTTCGATCCCGACGCCAAGTCCGACGGTATCATTGCGGCGGCCAAGGAGGCCGGCGTGCATGAGATGATCATCAAGATGCGCGAGGGCTACGACACCCAGGTCGGCGAGCAGGGCACCGCGCTTTCCGCCGGCCAGGCGCAGCGCGTCGCGCTGGCGCGCGCGCTCTACGGCAATCCGTTCCTGATCGTGCTGGACGAGCCGAACTCCAATCTCGACAGCGAAGGCGACGAGGCACTGACCCGCGCTGTGCGTGGCGCCCGCGAGCGCGGCGCCGTCGTCATCGTGGTCGCGCACCGGCCGATCGGCATTGAGGGCGTCGACCAGCTGCTGGTGCTCAAGGACGGCCGCATGCAGACCTTCGGGCCGAAGGAGACCGTGCTGGCGCAGGTGCTGCAGCGCGTCGCGCCGCCGGCGCCCACGCCGATCAAGATCGTCGCCGATGCGGGGGCGACCAAGTCATGAGCGACCGCATGACCGATCAGCCGCGCAACGCACATGCTTCGATCAGGAAGCACCTCGTGGTCGGCCTCGTCGTGGTCCTGGTGCTGGGCGGCGGCGTCGGCGGCTGGGCCGCGACGGTGCCGATCTCGGGCGCGCTGATCGCGCCGGGCTCGGTGGTGGTCGATACCAACGTCAAGAAGGTGCAGCATCCGACCGGCGGCGTCGTCGGCGAAATCCTGGCGCGCGACGGCGACACGGTCAAGGCGGGCGACGTCGTCGTGCGTCTCGACGAGACCGTCGTGAAGGCGAGCCTTGCGATCGTGGTCAAGACGCTGAACGGCCTCTATGCGCGTGCGGCCCGGCTCCAGGCCGAGCAGCAGGGCCTCGACAAGATCGTGTTTCCGCCGCAGCTCACCGAGCAGGCGAAGGATCCCGACGTCCGCGATATTATGGCGAGCGAAACCAAGCTGTTCGAGGTGCGGGTCAACGGCCGCGCCGGCCAGAAGGCGCAGCTGCGCGAGCGCGTCACCCAGCTCAACGAGGAAATCGCCGGCCTGCAGGCCCAGGAAACCTCCAAGGACAAGGAGATCGCGCTGGTGCAGCAGGAGCTGGTCGGCGTCCGCCAGCTGTATGAGCAGCATCTGGTGCAGCTCACCCGTCTGACCACGCTGGAGCGCGACGCGGCGCGGCTCTCCGGCGAGCGCGCGCAGTACATTGCGTCGCGCGCCCAGGCCAAGGGCAAGATCACCGAGACCGAGCTGCAGATCATCCAGGTCGACAAGGACATGCTCTCGGAGGTCTCCAAGGACCTGCGCGAGGCCAACGACAAGATCGGCGAGTTCGTCGAGCGCAAGGTGACCGCCGAAGACCAGCTCCGCCGCATCGACATCCGCGCGCCGCAGGACGGCGTCGTGTTGCAATCGACCGTCCATACGGTCGGCGGCGTCGTCACCGCAGGCGATGCCATCATGATGATCGTACCGAGGGCCGATGATTTGTCGGTCGAGGCCAAGGTCAATCCGCAGGACATCGACAAGCTCCAGGTCGGACAGAAGACCGTGCTGCGGCTCTCCGCCTTCAACCAGCGCACCACGCCGGAGCTGAACGGCGTCGTCACCCGCGTCTCCGCCGACGTCAACACCGACCAGCGCACCGGGCAGAGCTACTACACGATCCGCGTCTCGATGCCGCCGCAAGAGGTCGCGCGCCTCGGCAGCGAGGTGAAGATCATCCCCGGCATGCCGGTGGAAGCCTTCGTCCAGACCGGCGACCGCACCATGCTGTCGTATCTGATGAAGCCGATGAGCGACCAGTTCATGCGCTCGTTCCGCGAGAAGTGATGGCTTCGGCCTCTCCTCGACGTCGTCCCTGCCTAGTGCGCCATTGCGCACGGGAGCAGGGACCCGTAACCACAATCGGTTGTTCGGATCGACGCTGTGGCCACAGCGCCTTCAACAATCAGCATTTGTGGTTATGGGTCCCGGGTCGCGCTTCGCTTGCCCGGGACGACAGCGGAAATTACTGCGAGAGATTCCTCAGCAGTAACTCCAGCGCCGCTTTCGCGAACGCCTGCATGTTGGCCTGCCGGTCGCCGCTGGCGGTTTCCAGCGTGATCACCTGTTGCTGCGGACCTGCGACCGCCATGCAGCTGTGGCCGGCGGCATCGCCGTAGCGGTTGCCGGTGGGGCCGGCGGCGCCGGTCTCCGACAATCCCCAATCGGTCGAGAGGCGCTTGCGGATCTGCCGCGCCAGCAATTGCGCATAAGGCTCCGACGACGAGCGGAGGCCGCGCATGGCGTCGTCGGGAATGTCCATCAGCGCGCGCCGCGCATCGCGGGTGTAGATCACGCCGCCGCCGAGGAAATAGGCCGACGCGCCGGGCACGGCGAGCAGCGATGCCGAGATCAGCCCGCCGGTGGAGGATTCCGCGACCGCAATCGTCTGCTTGTTCGCGATCAGCTTCGCGGCGACCTGTTCCGCGATGGATGTGAGTGCGTTCATCGGCGCTCTTTCTCGTTGCTTGCCATGAAAACTGCCATGAAAATCCCGTGGGGCGTTCTGCCTTCCTAGCACACCACACCGGCCTCTGCCGAGTTGCGGATCGTGGCGCGGCCTGCTTGTATGTCGGACAACAACCAAACGACGCCCCCGACAGTTGCTGTGAGAGCGTCTCGCAGAGGAAACACCATGACGTCGCCGATCGCGGGTGGCGTGGATTGCGATCTGCATCCCGCCGTGCCTCATCTCACCAGCCTGCTGCCGTACATGAACGACTACTGGCGCGACCAGGTGACGACCCGCGGCATGACCGACCTGATCTCGCAATCCTATCCGACCAACTCGCCGATCTCATCGCGGCCGGACTGGCGTCCCGCGCAGGGCAAGCCGGGATCGAGCCTTGCCGACATGCAGCGCCAGGCGCTCGACCGCTTCGGCACGGCCACCGGCATCTGCAATCCGCTCTATGGCGTGCAGATGGTGTTCTCCGAGGACATGGCCGATGCCTTCTGCCGCGCGCTGAACGATTGGCTGGTCAAGGACTGGCTCGACAAGGACGATCGCCTGCGCGGTTCGATCGTGATCCCCGTTCAGAGCATCGAGAAGGCGGTCGCCGAAATCGAGCGCTGCGCGCAGGACAGGCGCTTCGTGCAGGTGCTGATGCTCGTGATGGGCGACATGCCGCTCGGCAAGCGTCACTACTGGCCGATCTACGCCGCGGCCGAACGGCTCGGCCTGCCGATCGGCATCCATGCCGGCAGCGCCTATCACAACCCGCCGACCTCGGTCGGCTGGGGCTCCTATCACATCGAGGATTATGTCGCGCAGGCGCAGGCGTTCCAGACCCAGCTCACCAGCCTGATCGTCGAGGGCGTGTTCGCGCGCCATCCGAATCTGAAGATGGTGATGCTGGAGTCCGGCTTCACCTGGCTGCCGCCGTTCCTGTGGCGGCTGCACAAGTTCTGGCGCGGCGTGCGTATGGAAACACCGTGGGTCGACCGCGCGCCGCTGGAGATTGTGCGTAGCAACATCCGTTTCTCGCTGCAGCCGGTCGACGCGCCGCCAGACGGCGACACCTTGAACCGGCTGTTCGACCATATGCAGTCGGACGAATTGATCCTATTCTCGACCGACTACCCGCATTGGCAGTTCGATGGCGACGAGGTGCTGCCGAAGGGGTTGTCGCAGGATCTGGTCCGCAAGATCATGATCGACAATCCGCATGCGACCTATCCGCGCTTGCAGGTGAAGGAGACGGTGCGATGAACATCCAGATTCGGGAACGTCCCGACGGGGCCGCGTCGACCAGCGTCAAGACCGCGATCGCCGATTGCGACATCCATCCGGCACGCGCGACCAAGGACGAGCTGCATCCTTATCTGGCCAAGCGCTGGCACAGCCATCTCGAGACCTTCGGCGTCCATCCCTATCAGGGCATGATGGAGGGGCCGCCCTATCCGAAGGCGCAGCCCAATGCCTCGCGCCGCGATGCCTATCCGCCGGAAGGCGGACCGCAGGGCTCGTCGCTGTCCTTCATGCAGAAGCAGCATCTCGATCCCAACAATGTCGCACTCGGCGTGCTCAACCCGCTCAACACCGGGCAGGGCATCCGCAACCAAGATCTCGCCGGCGCGATCTGCGCGGCGGTCAACGACTGGCAGATCGAGAAATGGACCAGCAAGGATTCGCGCCTCAAGGGCTCCGTCGTCGTCGCCAATGAAGACGGCGTGTCGGCCGCGGCCGAAATCCGCAGGCGTGCAGGCGACAAGAATTTCGTCCAGGTGCTGCTGCTGAGCCGCAATGTCGAGCCGCTCGGCCAGCGCCGTTACTGGCCGATCTATGAGGCGGCGCAGGAGGTGGGTCTGCCGATCGGCGTGCACGCCTTCGGCTTCGGCGGCAACCCGATCACTGCCTCGGGCTGGCCGAGCTATTACATCGAGGAGATGGTCGGGCATTCGCAATGTCAGCAGACCGCGCTGGCAAGCCTCGTGCTCGAGGGCGTATTCGAACGCTTCCCGAAACTGAAGATGGTGATGGTCGAGGCCGGGTTCGGCTGGGCGCCGTCGCTGGCGTGGCGGCTCGACAAGGTGTTTGCGCGGCTGCACGCCGAGGTGCCGCATCTGAAGCGCAAGCCGTCCGAATATATCCGCGATCACATCTGGTGGACGACGCAGCCGATGGAAGATCCGGAGAGCCGCGACCATCTATTCCAGACCATCGAGTGGATCGGCTGGGACAAGCTGCTGTTCGCGACCGACTACCCGCATTGGGATTACGACGAGCCGTCACGGGTCCTGCCGGCCGGCGTCAGCGACGCCAACCGCCAGGCGTTCTATCTCGACAATGCGAAGCAGCTGTACGGTATCGCATGATCCGGAAAAGTGGGAACCGGTTTTCCGAATCAGATCATGCGTGAGAACAACTAGATGGCGCGTCATGTGATTGCCCCGGTGGACGAACTGCCGCCGGGGTCGCGAAAATTCCTCGAGATCGACGGACGGCCGATCGCCGTCTTCAACGTCAAGGGCGAGTTCTTCGGCCTGTTGAACCGCTGCCCGCATCAAGGGGCGGCGCTGTGCGAGGGGCCGCTGATTGGGCTCGCGTCATCGTCGGATCCCGGCGAGATCGAATACACCAAGCTCGGTGAGATCCTGCGCTGTCCCTGGCACGGCTGGGAGTTCGATATCCGCACCGGCCAGTCCTATTGCGACCCGCGCCGCTTCCGCGTGCGCGCCTATCCGGTCAGCGTCGAGCCGGGCACCAATGTGGTGAAGGGGCCGTACGTCGCCGAGACCATCAAGGTCGCAGTCGAAAGCGACTACGTCGTGGTGGATCTCTGACCACCCGTTATTCCAGTTGTCATTCCGGGGCGTCGCGAAGCGGCGAGCCCGGAATCCATTCCACCGCTTGTTCTCCCGCCCGATGGATTCCGGGTTCGCTTCGCGCCCCGGAATGACGGCGGTTGGAACTTACTCCGCCTTGCCTTGCATCACCTGGCGTTCCCGCGCGTAGCGCACCAGCGCGACGAAGCGGTAGATGCCGTGCACGAACTTTCCGTAGGGCATGGTGATGAACAGCGCGAACACCACGCCGAGATGCAGCGCAAGCAGCGGGCCCATTGCGGCGCTTTCGCGCCAGAGCAGCAAGGCAAGGCCGGTGATGCTGGTCAGGAACAGCATCAGGATGAATGCGGTGTCCATGCCCATCTGCTCCGCGTCGACCAGCACGCGGTCGCGTTTCCATTTCTCGCTGAGCAGCCCGATCGGGCCGACCACGAGGCCGATGCCGCCGAGCGTGCCGAGCACCACCGGCAGGTCCCACCACGCATAGGGCGCCTCGCGCGCCAGCAGGTAGTGGTACAGCGTGCCGACGCAGGTGGCGGCGAAGCACAGGGCGAAGCCGTAGAAGGTGAAGTGGTGATACAGCCTGCGACGGTCGGTCGGTTGGTCGTCCTCGTTGAAGCAGCCGACGCCGCCGCCGTCGAGATAGCGCAGCTCGCCGGCGTCACGGACCGCCTGCAGCAGCGATCTTGCGTCGGTCTTCATGCCGACGGGCTCGCCGATATCGCGCCAGAACGCCCGCACGCCCATCACCAGCGCGAGGATCGCGTAGAGCAATGCGGCGCCGAACAGCAGCGCCATCGCATTGTGCGGCATCAGTTTGTAGAATGCGCCGGGCCCGGTGTGGATGCCGGTGAGCACGCCGCGGTCGTTGATCGCGGCGAAGCCGAAGATGAAGGCGGCGACGCTGAGCGCCGCGATCAGGCTGACGACGAGGCCGTTGCGCGCGAACGCGCCGGAGAAGGCCCGCGGCCAGGCATAGGCGGCGTAGGATTCCGCGCGCGCCACCGCCAGCGTCTTCGGGACGTTGACGTTGAACTCGTGCGGCGGCGAGAACTGGCAGTCGGTGTAGCAGGCGCCGCAGGCGTGGCAGAGGTTGGCGAGATAGTTGAGATCTCCGTCGGAGAAGGCGCGCCGCATCTCCATCGCGGGAAACACCGCGCACAGGCCCTCGCAATAACGGCAGGAATTGCACACCGTCATCAGACGGTCGGCTTCCTGCAAGATCCTCGTCCCGTGCATCGCGCCAGCCTTGTCCTCAGTTCCGCGCATTCTTCGCCGCTTCCCGTCCGGCGACGCGGCCGAACACGCTGCCGATGGTCATGCCGATGCCGGCGGCGTAGCCCTTGCCGAGCACGTTGCCGGCCATGATCTCGCCAGCGGCGAACATGTTGGCCGACGGCTTGCCATCCTTCATCAGCATCCGCGACTGCTTGTTCACGCGGGTGCCGAGATAGGTGAAGGTGATGCCAGGCCGCACCGGATAGGCGAGATAGGGCGGCGTCTCGATCCTGCGCGCCCAATGCGTCTTCGCCGGCGTGATGCCTTCGGTACGGCAGTTGTCGAGGATGGTGTGATCGAACGTCCCGGGCTGCACCGCGGCGTTGAAGTCGGTGATGGTCTTTTCCAGCGCTGTAGCGTCGAGCTCGAGCTTGCCCGCGAGCTCGGCAATCGTCGCGCCCGAGATCGGCGGAAACAGCGTCGGCATGAAGCTCGTCACGACGGTGGAATCGAATATGATGTAGGCGATCTGGTCCGGCTGGGCGGCGACCAGGCGGCCCCAGATCGCGTAGCGCTTAGGCCAGATGTCTTCGCCCTCGTCGTAGAAGCGCTCGGCATGCTTGTTGACGACGATGCCGAACACGACCGAGTCGTGGCGGGTGATGATGCCGCCGTCGAATTTCGGCGCACGCGCATCGATCGCCACCGCATGGCATTGCGTGGGATCGCCGATCTCCTGCACGCCCTTGGCGAGCAGCATCTTGAGGATCGCGCCGCGATTATAGGGTGTGCCGCGGATCAGGAAATTGTCGGCGGCCTCGCCCCAATATTGCTTCAGCCATTCGATATTGGCCTCGAAGCCGCCGGCCGCCGCGACCAGCGTCGAGGCGCGCACCTCGGTCTTGCCGCCGACCGGCTGCTTCAGCTGCGCCGACAGGAACATGCCGTCCTCGATCACGAGATCGATCACCTCGGCATCGTAGAGGACGTCGACGCCGAGCTCCTCGGCGGTGCGATAGAGTGCGTTCAGCATCGCGCGGCCGCCGCCGAGGAAGAACGAGTTGGTGCGGCCAAGGCTGAGCGTGCCGCCGAGCGAGGGCTGCCAGCGCACGCCCTGTTCGACGATCCAGTTCAATATGTCCTTGGACTCGTGGATCATGAAGCGGGCCAGTTCCTCGTCGGTCTGGCCGCCGGTCACCAGCAGCAAATCCTTCCAGAACTCCTCCTCGGTGTAGGGGCCGGTGAGGATCTCGGTCGCCGCGTCATGGGCGCAGCGCATGTTGCGGGTGTGGCGGGTGTTGCCGCCGCGGTAGAATTTCGGGGCGCCCTCCAGCACCAGCACGGAGGCGCCGGCGCGCCGTGCGCTGATCGCAGCGCAAAGGGCGGCGTTGCCGCCGCCGATCACCAGCACGTCGAACCTGCGCGTCAGATCAACCATGCGCTCTTGTTATCGTTGTTGGCATGGAAAGCAACATGTCGGGGCAGGCGATCGGCCTGCCCCAATTGCATGCACAGAATCAGGCCGCAACCGTCTCGCGCTGCTCGATGGTCTGGCCGCCACGGTAAACGATCAGCGCCGCGATGATGCCGAGAACAGCGCCGAACATCAGCCAGTAGGCCGGCGAGGCCTTGTCCTGCCCGGTCATGGCGATCAGCTTGGTCGCGACGAAGGGAGTCGACGTGCCGAATATGCCCGCCGCCAACGCGAACGCGATCGAGAAGCAGGTGGTGCGGACATGCGCCGGCACGATCTCGACCAGGCATCCCAGCATCGTGCCGCTGTAGACGCCAAAGTAGAACGAGAACATCATCTGCACGGCCAGCAGTTTTCCGAGCGTGGGCTCATGTGCGAGCCACGACAGTGCCGGGTAGGCGGTCACGAACGACAGGCTCGCGATCGCGATCAGCACCGGCTTGCGGCCGATTCGATCCGACAGCGCGCCGCCGACCGGATTCCAGATGAAATTCGTCACCGCAACGAGCAGGGTCACCAGCAGCGTCCCGGAGGCCGAAAGGTGCAGCTCCTTGCCGAAGCCGGGCGCATACACGGTGATGAAATAGAACGTCGTGGTGGTCAGGACCGCGATCATCATGCCCAGGATGACGATGCGCCAGTTCTCCAGCGCCGAGGCGAACACTTCGCTTGGCGTCGGATGCTTCTTCATGGCCAGGAAGGCCGGCGTTTCCTCGAGCGAACGCCGCAGCATGAAGATCACGGGGATGATGAGGCATCCAATGAAGAACGGGATGCGCCATTTGGCGACGCCGCCGCCGATCGCATCCAGGAAAGTGTCGCCCGGGATCACCTCTCTCAGGACGAAGCCGATCACGGCTGCGACGAAGATGGCGACCTGCTGGCTGGAGGATTGGAACGAGGTGTAGAAGCCGCGGTTGCCGGGCGTTGCGATCTCGGAGAGATAAACGGAGACGCCGCCCAGTTCGACGCCGGCGGAGAAGCCCTGGATCAGCCGGCCAATCAGCACGATGATCGTTGCGGCAATGCCGATCGATGCGTAGGACGGGCAGAAGGCGATCACCACCGTGCCAAGCGCCATCAGCGCGAGCGTCACGATCAGGCCCTGGCGGCGGCCGATGCGATCGATGTAGGAGCCGAGCACGACCGCGCCCACAGGACGCATCAGCGCGCCAAGCCAGAAAACGCCATATGCATTGAGCAGCGCCGCGGTCTCGTTCTGGGCGGGGAAGAATGCTTTCGCGATGTCCTGCGCATAGAAGCCGAACAGAAAGAAGTCGAATTGCTCGAGGAAGTTGCCGCTGGTCGCACGCAGGATGGCGCCGAGACGCGACTTGATTTGCGGTGCTTGCGATGAACTCGACTGCGACATAACGCCCATTCCTCCCCGTGACACAAAGGCCGGCGCAAATTGTCTCGCCGGCCAAGGCAGTTAACTGCCATATGCGGCAATTTGGCACGGCTGTCCGGCGCGACCAACCCGAAATCACGCCGCCGCTATGGGAAAAAAGCCGTAGGTGGAAATCTCGGAGCGCTTGCGCACGCAGCTTCAGCGCCGCGTGCGCCGCATCAGGGCGTCGTATGCGCCGCGGCGCCGAGCCAGGAGCGGAATGCAGAGAGCTTCGGTGAATCGGCGCGTCCCTGCGGCGTGACCAGGTAGAAGCCGGCATCGGCCGGCAGCGCGATCTTGAAGGGAACCACGAGGCGGCCCTTGGCGATGTCGTCCTGCACATAGGAGGTACGGCCCATCGCGATACCGATGCCGTCGATCGCGGCCTGGATCGTCACGAACAGCAGGTCGAAGGTTACCCCCGGCTGCTTCGAGATGTCGGTCGCAAGGCCAGCTGCGGTCAGCCACAGCCGCCAGTCGTCGCTGTTGGCGTTGCTGGTGTGCAGCAGCACATGGTCCCTGAGGTCTTCGGGGCATTTCAGCGGTCTGGTTCCATCCAGCAGCGACGGACTGCACACCGGAAATAGCTCGTCCGCCATCAGCCAGTCCGAGCGCAGACCGGCCCATTGTCCGCGGCCGTAGCGGATCGCCGCATCGACCTTGTCGCGCTGGAAGTCGACCAGGCTGGTGGAGGTGGTGATGCGGACGTCGATGCCGGAATGCGCCTCCTGGAATGCCGACAGCCGCGGCAGCAGCCATTTGGCGGCGAGCGATGCCAGCGTCGAGACGGTGAGCACGTGATCGTCGTCCCGGCGCAGCAGGCGATCGGTCGCGAGCCTGAGGTCATTGAAGGCGGCGCGGACGCCGGGAAGGTATTCGGCGGCCTCCGGCGTCAGGCTCAACGAGCGGTTCTGGCGGACGAACAGACGAACGCCGAGTTCTTCCTCGAGGCGCCGGATCTGATGGCTGATCGCGGTCTGCGTCACGTTCAATTCGGACGCCGCGACCGTGAAGCTCATGTGCCGCGCAGCGGCCTCGAATGCCCTGAGCCCGTTCAACGAAGGCAGGCGGCTGGTCATGTCGGGATGGTCTCCAATGCATGACTTTAATTCATGCGAAGCGGTACAAAGTGTCGTTTGTGAACAGGCCGAATAGCTCCGATATTAGCGCCAACAGGTTACCGATAGGAGCCGCAAATGTCCATTTTCACCCATGAATCGATGACAAATCATCATACGCCAGGCCTGTTGAACCAGGTCGGCGAGACACTGCACGTCTGGTGGGATCGCTATGAGCGCCGCCGCGAGCTGTCGCAGTGGACCGAGCGCGACCTGCACGACATCGGCATGTCCCGCAGCGACATCGTTTTCGAGACCGACAAGCCGTTCTGGCGGGCCTGAGAAGGACGCCATCGCCGGCGCCGCCTCGATCGAGGGGCGCCGGCCAATTCTTCACCCGAGGAGCGTGTCATGACTGCGCTGCATCTCGACGATCTCAAGCAATACTCTGATGTGCTGCGCGCCAAGAACGGCAGCGAGATCAAGGTGCGCTTCGTCGAGCCGCGCGATCGTGAAGAGCTGCAGAATTACATCCGCTCGCTCTCCGCCGGGTCCCGTTACAACCGCTTCCTGGGTGCACTCAGCGAGTTGCCGAAGATGGAGCTCGAGCGTTTCATTCATGTCGGTGAGGCTGACCGGTTCACGGTGGTCGCGACGATGCTGGTCGATGGTTTTGAAACCATCGTCGGCGAAGCCCGCTATGCCTTCCATGCCGATACGTCGAGCGTCGAGTTTGGCCTGTCGATCGATGACCGGTGGCAGGGCCACGGCATTGGCAAGGCGCTGTTGAAGAATCTCGAATGCCGCGCGGCGTCTTTCGGAGCCGAGCGCATTTTCGGCGACACGCTGCGGTCGAACGCCACGATGATCGGCCTCGCCCGCAAGTCCGACTATGCCTTCACTGCAAGCCCCGGCGACTGGAAGCTGGTGCGCTTTGCGAAAGAGATCCACGTCGAACCGCAAGACATTCCCTGTGCCAGCTGGCGGCTCGCCGCCACTTCCCGCTCGGCCGTGATGTCCTCGCTTGCGGTTTGACTGACTAGGCCCGGTTCTGGCCCCTCCAGAACCGGGCCCTTTTCTTTTTGATTGCGCCGACCCGTAGCTCGATGAAGCGGAGCGCAATCCGGGATCGCTCTCACAGCGGACAAGCCTGTCCCGGATTTCGCTGCGCTCCATCCGGGCTACGTGCTCTTGCCACGATTCTTGCTCGTCATGTGCGGGCATGACCCGCGCATCCATCCACAGAAAGCGTTTGTCGTGCGATGGATTGCCGGATCAAGCCCGGCAATGACGGCCGCGCAAGCGGAGGCTTAGTTGCCCCGGAACACCGGCTTGCGCTTCTCGATGAAGGCCTGCACCGCCTCCTTGTGATCGGCCGTCGTGGTCAGGCGGATCAGCCGCTCGGCCTCGTGGTCGCGCGCGGTGGCGAAGTCGAATTGCAGCGCCTCGTCGAGGTTGTCCTTCATGTAGCGCAGCGCCAGCGTCGGGCCTTCGGCCATCGACTTCGCCAGCGCGAACGCCTCGTCCTGCAGCGTCTCGTCCGGCACCACGCGGTTGACGAGGCCGATCTGCTCGCACCTCGCGGCATCGACCTTCTCGGAGGTGAACATCAGCTCGCGGGCGCGCGAGGTGCCGACCAGGCGCGTCAGCAGCCAGGCCATGCCGTAGTCGCCGCTCAGCCCCACCCGCAGATAGCCGGTCGAGATGAAGGCGGATTGCGCCGCGATCCTGATGTCGCAGGCCATCGCGATCGCAAGGCCGGCGCCGACCGCCGGGCCGGGAAGTGCTGCAATGGTCGGCTTGCGCACCGAGGCGAGCGCACCGGTGAGCAGGCGCTGGCGCTCCTGCAGGTCGGCGACCTTGTCCTCATAGGACATTTCGAGCTTCTTCGGGTCGCGATTGGCGCCCATGCCCTTGACGTTGCCGCCGGCGCAGAACGCCTTGCCGGCGCCGGTGACGAGCAGCACGCCGACCTCGGGGTTCTCGCCGCAGGTCCGGATCATCGTGCGCAGCGCCGGCGTCAGCGTGTCCGACAGCGAGTTGCGGGCGTCCGGGCGGTTCAGCGTGATAACGGCGACGCGGTCGCGGATCACGCAGAGCAGTTCGTCGGTGCCGGTCTCGATCTTGATTTCAGCGGTCATGGTTTCTTCCCTGTATCCTTCGTCATTGCGAGGAGCGAAGCGACGAAGCAATCCATCTTTCCCCAAGACGAGGCACGGATTGCTTCGCTCCGCTCGCAATGACGGGCGTGGCGGCGGTTGGCATAGAGCCTACGCCGCTTGCATGATCTCCGTCATCTCAAAACTTCTCAACCCAGGGCCGCAATTCCAGCTCCCAGGTCCAGGCGCTGCGTGGCTGTTGCAGCACGTTCCAGTAGCTCAATGCGATCGCGTCGGGATCGAGCATCGAATCCGGGCGGTCGGCGGGCTCGGTGCGCGCGGCGCTGCGGATGCCGCCGTCGATCACGAAATGCGCGACATGGATGCCCTGCGGCGACAATTCGCGCGCCATGCTCTGCGCTAGCCCGCGCAATGCGAACTTGCCCATCGCGAACGGCGCCGATTGCGCGTAACCCTTGACGCTGGCGGAGGCGCCGGTGAACAGGATCGCGCCCTTCTTGTTAGGCAGCATGCGCTTCGCCGCCTCCTGCGCCACCAGGAAGCCGCCGAACGCCGAGATCGCGATCGCCTGCTCGACCTCGGAAGGGACGAGTTCAACGAAGGGTCCGCGCGAGCGGCCCGAGGCGTTATAGACCACGAGATCAGGTGTTCCGATCTCGCGTTCGACCAGGCCGAACAGACGTTCGACATCCTCGGCCTTGGTGGCATCGCAGGCATAGGCGCGCGCGCCGGTCTCGTTGCACAACGCACCAAGTTTCTCGATGCTGCGCGCGCCCAGCGCCACGCGAATTCCCTCCCGCGAAAATAGCCGCGTCAGCGAGGCGCTGAGGCCCTCGCCGGCGCCGACGATCAGGGCGATCTTGTACTTCGGAATATCCATTGGGCTTTCCTTTGCGAGGCCGGAGGAGGATAGTCGTGCCCAAACAAATGAGCACCGCAGCCGGGAATTCAATGCAGCCGCACAAGCAGGATCCGAAAACGTCGTCCGCCAGCCAGCCGGGCCTGTTGGCGCCCGATACGACGGGAATGAATTTCTACCGGGCCGATCCCGCGCTGACCGATCTTCTCAAACTGCATCTGCCGGAGGCGTTGTTCCGCCACATCGAGCCGCATCTTGACCGGCTCGGTGGATTGGCCGGCGGCTACCTTGACGAATGCGCGCGGCTCGCCGACCGGCATACGCCGGTGCTGCACCAGCGCGACAAGTTCGGCCGCGACGTGCAAACAATCGAATATCATCCGGCCTATCGCGAGATCGAGGAGGCGGCCTTCGGCGAGTTCGGCATTCACGCGCTGTCGATCCGCAAGGGCATCATGGGCTGGCCCGACAAATATCCTGTGGTGGCCAAACACGCCTTCACCTTCCTGTTCAACCAGACCGAATTCGGCATGGGTTGCCCGATCAACGTCACCGATGGTTGCGCCAAGCTATTGGCGAATTTCGGCAGTGAGGCGCTGAAGGCGAAATATCTCGACGGCCTGACCCAAACCGACATGAGCAAGCTGACGCAGGGCGGCCAGTTCATGACCGAGAAGGAGGGCGGCTCCGACGTCGGCACGCTGACCACGCGCGCCGTGCAGGAGGGCGACCACTGGCGGCTCTATGGCGAGAAGTGGTTCTGCTCGAACGCCGACGCCAAGGTGGTGATGCTGCTGGCGCGCCCCGAGGGCGCAGGGCCGGGCACCAAAGGCGTCGGCCTGTTCCTGATGCCGCGCTTCCTCGACGACGGCTTGCAGAACCATTACCGGATCGTGCGCCTGAAGGACAAGCTCGGCACCCGCTCGATGGCCTCGGGCGAGATCAAGCTCGACGGCGCGATCGCGTATGCCGTCGGCAAGCTCGACCGCGGCTTCGTGCAGATGGCCGAGATGGTGAATTCGTCGCGGCTCTCCAACGGCGTGAAGTCGACTGCGCTGATGCGCCGTGCCTGGCACGACGCGATCACGGTCGCGAAGGGCCGCGCGGTGTTCGGCCAACGGATCATCGATCTGCCGCTGGCACGGCGCCAACTGATGAAGATCATGCTGCCGACCGAGCAGGCGCTGTCGATGAGCTTCCTCACCGCCGATGCGCTCGACCGCGCCGAGGCCGGCAGCCAGGATGCCGCGGCATTGCTTCGCATCCTGACGCCGACCCTGAAATTCCGCGCCACCCGCGACGCCCGCAAGGTCTGCGGTGATGCGATGGAGATGCGCGGCGGCATCGGCTACATCGAGGAATTCGTCACGCCGCGGCTGCTGCGCGATGCGCATCTCGGCTCGATCTGGGAGGGCACCGGAAACATCGTCGCGATCGATGCGCTGAAGCGCGCGGTCGGACGCCATGGCGCCGACAATGCGCTCGCCGCCGATCTGCATGCGCGGCTCGATGACAGCCCGAACGTGCCGCAGGCCTGGCGCAACCGGCTGCGCGATCTCAGCGACCGTGCGATCGCCTTTGCGCGCGAAGTCGCGAGCCGTATCGACAATGAGGGCGATGCGCGGCGCGCCACCAGCCTGCTTTATCATGTCGCGAGCGCGGTGGCGCTGGCATGGGAGGGCGGACGCATCCACGAGATGCGCGGCGATGCGCGCCGGCTGCTGCTGTCGCGGATGGTGATCGATCACCGCGTGATGCCGGGCGATCCGTTCCGGCTTGCGGAAAATACCGTTCAGCGCAGGATGACCGAGCACCTGCTCGGCGATCGCGCCGTCGGCATGGCCGAGGTTGGCGAATTGCTACCAGCAGCGTAGTCTGCCGCGCGAGCGCAACGCTTAATCAAAACAGAAACGCCAAGGGAGACCCCGATGAAGGCCGCCGTCCTGCATGAAGTCAATCAGCCGCTGGTGATCGAGGATGTCAGCGTACCCAATCCGGGGCCGCGCGAGGTCTTGATCCGCACCGCGGTCGCGGGCCTCTGCCACTCCGACCTGCATTTCATGGAAGGCCTCTATCCGCATCCGCTGCCGGCGGTGCTCGGCCACGAATCGGCCGGCGTCGTCGAGAAGGTCGGATCCGACGTCAATTACGTGAAGCCGGGCGATCACGTCGTCACCTGTCTGTCGGTGTTCTGCGGCACCTGCGACAATTGCACCACCGGCCGCACCGTGCTGTGCACCGACACCACGGTGAAGATGCTGCCCGGCGCCTCCAACCGCCTGTCGTGGGGCCGGAAGGAGAAGCTCAACCAGTTCCTCAATCTGTCGTCCTTCGCCGAGCAGATGCTGGTGCACGAGAACGCGATCGTGAAGATCAAGAAGGAGATGCCGCTCGATCTCGCCGCGCTGATCGGCTGCGGCGTCATCACCGGCTATGGCGCCGTGGTCAACACCGCGAAGGTGACCGCCGGCGAGACCGTGGCCGTGATCGGCTGCGGCGGCGTTGGCATGGCCGCGATCAACGGCGCGCAGATCGCCGGCGCCGGCCGCATCATCGCGATCGACACCAATCCGGCGAAGCTGCAGCTTGCGACAAAGCTCGGGGCCACCGACATCGTCGACCCCGCGCGCGGCGACGTGGTGCAGCAGGTGCGCGAGCTCACCGGCGGCGGCGTGCATCACTCCTTCGAGGTGCTTGGCCGCAAGGAGACCGCGGAGCAGGCCTTCGCCATGCTGGCGGCGGGCGGCACCGCGACCATCGTCGGCATGATCCCGTTCGGCCAGAAGATCGAGCTGCACGGTTTTGACTTTTTGCGCGAGCGTCGCATTCAAGGTTCATCCATGGGGTCGAACCACTTCCGCGTCGACATGCCGCGCCTCGTCGACTTCTACATGCGCGGCAAGCTGCATCTCGAGGACTGGATCTCGGCCAAGCTGAAGCTCTCCGAGATCAACGAAGGCTTTGCCAACATGAAGGCCGGCAAGACGCTGCGCAGCGTGATCATGTTCGACAACTAGCCTCAGTCGTCGTCGCCCGGCTCGTCCGGGCGACCCAGTACGCCGCCGCAGAAGTCGTGTGAATCAACTGCTGCCGCGGAGTACTGGATGCCCCGCGTGAAGCGGGGCATGACAGCGGAGGGTGACGCTGCGAACGTTGCCCTCACCGCGCGACGTGCGCGGACACCGCGAGCCATTTGCCGTTCTGCCGCGCCCAGCAATCGGTGTAGCGGCCGTGCGTAGGCTGGCCGTCCGCGCCGGTGTAGCTGGTCTGGGCGTGGATGATGGCGAAATCGCCGAGGATGCGGATTTTGACGTCCTCGGCCTTCAACCCCTTGATCTTCACCGGGATTGCCGTCTGCTTCAGGAAGGCGGCGCGGTCGACCAGGCTCTTGTCCGGATTGGTGCAGTAGAAATCCTGCGCCAGGATTTCATCGAAGCGCTTGACGTCGCAATTCTGAACCGAGTCGACGTAGTCGTTGTTGAGCTTCGTCAGCTCGTCGAGGTCCTTGCTCATTTTGCTCCTCCCTGTGGCTATTGTTCGTCATTGCCGCGCTCTCGATACCGTCATCCCCGCGCAAAGGCTTTGCCTTTGTCGCTGGAGGTGCGAGCTCTTGCGAGCCTCGAAGGATGCACGGCCACAGTCGGGCCGTCGACCCTTCGAGACGCGCGCAAGGGCGCGCTCCTCAGGGTGACGGTGATAGGTTAGGTGTGCCCGTCGTCGCTCTGCAATGACCGCATCAATCATCGAACATTTTCGGCGGCACGAAGCCGCCGAACTCGCGCTCGATCAGCTCGGCGAGCTTGAGCGGCGTGCGGTCTTCCAGCATGGGACCGACGATCTGCACGCCGACCGGCAATCCGTCGGGCGCAAAGCCGGTCGGGATCGCGGTCGAGGGCAGGCCGGGCAGCGTCGCGATGCCGGGCCAGGCGAGCTGGTCGGTGTAGACGTGCGGCTCACCGTCGATCAGTATTCGCCGCCGCTCCTGGTCGGGCGAATGATCGTGCGGATAGGCCGGCGTCGGCATGATCGGGCAGATCACGGCGTCGAACGATTTGAAAAGCTCGCGCCATTGTGCGCGCAGCCGTGCGCGGCCGCCGTCGGCGATCACCCAGTCGCGGTGGCTGAGCGCGATGCCGCGCAGCCGCTCGGCTTGCAGGCTGGTGTCGCTGGCCGGCAGCGCAGCTGCTGCCGCGCAGGCACCGGCATAGACCTCCGGCGGGAAGGTCGCCGCCAGGAACGACAGCAGGATCCGCATGTAAAGCCGGGACGACGCGGCGAAGTCCGGCAGCAGCGGGCTCGAGCGAGACACTTTCGCGCCGGCTTTGTCGAGGTTACTGGCGAGCTTGTCGATGGTTCCGCGGATCACCTTGTCGGTCGGCATCACCGGGTCGCTGTCGATCACGAGGATGCGGAAATCCTTCAAGGCGGTGTGCCGCGCCACCGGCAGGTCCAGCCGGTAGGCCTTGCCGGCTTCGAGCGGATCGGGGCCGGCCATCACGTCGAGCACGAGTGCGAGGTCGGCCGCGCCGCGCGCCATCGGTCCGATCACGGAAAGGTCGCGATCGAACGGCAGCGGCGGCAGCGGCGGCGGGGTGTGGCCGCGCGACGGCAGCAGCGCGAAGGTCGGCTTGTGCGCATAGATGCCGCAGTGGAATCCCGGCACGCGCAGTGAACCGCCGATGTCGGAGCCGAGCGATAGTGCGCCGTAGCCCGCGGCGAGCGCGGCCGACGATCCGCCGGACGAGCCGCCCGGCGTGCGGCCGAGGTCGTAAGGGTTGTTGGTGGTGCCGTAGATCTCGTTGTAGCTCTGCCAGTCGGCGAGGGCGACCGGCACGTTGGTCTTGCCGAGGATGACGCCGCCGGCATCCTTCACCCGTTGGATCGAGAGCGCGTCCTCAGCCGGCACGAAATCCTTTTGCGGCGGGAAGCCCCAGGTGGTCGGCAATCCGGCGACGTTGAAGGATTCCTTCACCGTCATGGGAATGCCGAGCAGCGGCTTGTGCTCGCCGCGCGCAATGGCCGCGTCGGCGGCGCGGGCCGCAGCGAGGCCGCGCTCGAAGTCGCGCACGCATACCGCGTTGACCTTGCCGTCGTGACGCTCGATGCGGCCGATCGCGTCTTCTGCGAGCTCGACGGCGGAGACCTGCTTGTCGCGCAGGGCTTTCGACAGTTCGACGGCGGTCTTGAAACTGTATTGCGATTTGGCCACGGCGTGCTCCCGGTTCTGGTGTTGGCGCGATGATGGGCAGTTTGGCTGCCGCCCGCAAGCGCCGCGCGATCAATGCAGCGTGTGGGCCGTCACGACATCGCTGTAGCCGCGGCACCGCTGCCGTGTTTGATCGGAATTGCTACGCCGCGCCGATCAGGATGCCGACCGCGAGCACGATCGCGCCGCCCAGCACGATCTGGAACACCGCCTGGAGGAACGGCGTGTCCATGTAGCGCGAGCGGATGAAGGCGATCGCCCACAACTCGAAGAACACCACGATCCCGGCGATCGCAGTCGCGATCCAGAATGCGTTCGGCCAGGCGTCGGGCACCAGATAGGGAATGGTGTGGCCGAGGCCGCCGAGCGTCGTCATCAATCCGCAGGTGACGCCGCGCAGCCAGGGCGAACCGCGCCCGGTCAGCGAGCCGTCGTCGGACAGCGCCTCGGCAAAGCCCATGCTGATGCCGGCGCCGATCGAGGCGGCGAGGCCGACCAGAAACGTCTGCCAATTGTGATGCGTGGCAAAGGCGGCGGCGAACAGCGGCGCCAAGGTCGAGACCGAGCCGTCCATCAGTCCGGCGAGGCCCGGCTGGACATATTGCAGCACGAACATCCGCCGCCGCGTGCGGTCTTCCTCAGCGCGCACATCGGGCTTGAGGATCTCGCCGGTCAGGCGGACCGCGAGCTTCTCGTGGCCCTTCTCCTCTTCGGCGAGATCGCCGAGCAGCCGCCGCACGCCGACATCCTCGGCCTTCTCGGCGGCCCGGGCATAGAAGCGCTCGGCCTCCAGTTCCATGGTCTCGACTTCCTTGCGGATGGTGTCGAGCGGCAGGTTCTTGGTCAGCCAGATCGGACGGCGGCGCAGAAAGCCTTTGACGTCCTCGCGCCGGATCGGCGGCAGATGCGGGCCGAAGCGTTGCTCATAGGTTTCGAGCAGCCGGTGGCGATGGCCGCGCTCTTCCTCCGCCATCTCCTCGAAGATCTTTGCGGTATCCGGATAGCGTTCGGTGAGGTCCTCGGCGAAGGACATGTAGATGCGGCTGTCCTCCTCCTCGGAGGCAATCGCGACCGCCAGCACCTCGCGCTCGGTCAAATCGGCGAAATTCTTCACGGCAACGCCCTGTTTACTTAGTTTAGAATTAGAATAATTCTAATATTAGTGGGCAGCGCCGCGGTCAATCGTCAAAGCCGCGCCATGGTCCTGTTCGTGATCACGATGAAGGGAACCGGGCCGCGCCCGCACGAGTTCCTGTGGCTCACGAGGGGGCAGGAGGGGGATTCATGGACAGGGTCAAATATCGACTAAACGACGCGCGCCTGGCGCCGCGGCGGACCAAACTCGAGATCCCGGGCTGGGCGGGTCAGCGCGAGCCGCGCGCCGATCGCTCACGCGAGCAGGTCTGGCATTGCGTGCCGTTCTCGGAGGGCGCGCAATACGGCATCGAGTTGTTCTACCCCTATGACTTCGAGCTGCACGTCACCACGCGGGATGGCCAGCTGCACCTCGATGCGGATTGGGGCGAACCGCCGGACAGCGGCTTGCAGTGGCCGCCATTCCGCAATTTCGGTACCACGTTTTACACCTACCAGATCCTGCTCGACCTCAAGGTCGAACAGGGCATGGCGGTCCGCACCGAGCCGCATCCGCGATTCTATACCGACCGCACCGACAGCGTGCCGATCGCCGTCCCGGCGCTGATCCGCAACTGGTGGCCGATGATGTTCTTCTGCGTGTTCAAGGCGCCGGCCGAGGGGCGCACGCACATCTTCCGGCCGAACGAGCCGTTCGCGCAGATCATCGTGATCCCGGAGGAGGCGAACTTTCAGCTCGAGCCGATGGGCGAGGAGGAAGCTGCCGAGCGCGAACTGCAGGCGCGCCGCATCTACAACAGCCGGCCGAAACTCGCCGCCGGCACCAAGTGGACCTCGTCGACCGACACGGTGTTCGACGGCACCTACCGCCATCTCCACCGCGCCGCGAAGGAGAAGGCGCGCCAGGACTGAGGCGGCGTCGCATCATGGTCGGCAAAGAAGAACGGGGCCCGAGGGCCCCGCTGTCGCATCACCAGACTGCCGCCGCTCAGTAGTCGCGCCGGTAGAAGCTGTGATGGTGATGGTGATGATGATGATGACGATAGTAGCGCCGATCACGCGGCACCACGACCACGGGGCCTTCATAGCGGCGATAGTAGCCGTGATGATGGTGATGGTGGTGATGATGATGGTGATGATAGAACTGCGCCAGCTGCACGTCGTCGCGGGCCTGCGGCGGCGCAGACTCGTCGAGTGCCTGCAGCTTCGTCGAGGCGTCCGCGATCGGCTGCAGCAGCTCGGCGTAGGAATTCGCCTGCAGCACGTCTGCCGGCGCCGGCGCGGCTTGGGCGGCGCCGAACGCGCCAAGCGATGCGACGGCTCCCAACAGTCCGGCGATCTTCTTTTCCATGGTCTCTCCTCATGATCAGTCGCCGGACGCACAGCCGACTGACCGCAACGCCAGGTTCCACGGAATGTTCCCGGATATTTCCAGGACAATGTCCTATCGCGATGCACGCGCGAGGAACTGAAGCAGCAGCCGGCTGACTTCCTCCGGCCGCTCCTGCTGCACCCAGTGGCCGGCGCCGTCGACCAGATGACAGCCGATCATTTTGGTACAGGCCTTGGTCTGCATCGTCTCGAACACGCCGGGCCGCTGATAGGTGCCCCAATCCTGCTTGCCCGAGATGAACGCGGACGGCTGGTCGATGCTGCGGCCGCTCCAGGTCTGCAATTCCGCCGTGAACGCGCCTGATGTGCCGCAGCGGTACCATTGCAGCCCGCCCTGGAATCCCGTGCGCTGATACTCCGCGCTGTAAAAGGTCAGCTCGCGGTCGGGCAGCCAATTGTTGGCGGCGATCGCCTCGCGCGACGGCATCTCCTCGGCGACCGTCGCGGCCATGTCCTTGGCGAGATCCATCACATAGTAGGTCGGCAGTTTGGCCAGCTCGCCCGCCGACCAGGATTGCAGCGGATACGGCTTGTTGTCTTTCCAGTCCGCGCTCTTGTGATGATAATAGGCGCGCAGGAAGTCATGCACGCCCTGTGGCGCGCGATGCATGTCGGCATTGGCCTGATACGTCGAATAGTACCATTGATAATGCTTGCGCGGCCGCGGCAGCGCCGCCAGCTCGCGATGCACGGGGTCTTCGCTCGCGGGCTTCCCCGGTTCATTGGCAATGTTGAACGGCAACGACGGCGGCCCCGAGAACGGCGCGCTCATCATCACGACCGCGCGGAACACGTCGGGGCGGATCAGCGCACACCATGCCGCAACCGACGAGCCGAAATCATGCCCGATCACGGCATCGACGTGCTTGTGGCCGAACGCCGCGACCAGCCCGAGCGCATCGCGCACCAGATTGGGCAGGCGAAACGCCGTCAGGTCGCCGTCATAATCCGCGCTCCAGCCGGTCGTGCGGCCATAGCCGCGCTGGTCCGGCGCGATCACGTGATAGCCGGCCGCGGCGAGCTTCGGCATCACCTTGCGCCAGGAAAACGCCAGCTCCGGGAAGCCGTGCAGCAGCAACAGGCAGGGCCGGCCGGATGTTTCGAAGCCTGCTTCGAGCACATGCATGCGCAGGCCATTGATCCCGTCGACATAACGCGAGCGGATGGTGGAGGGGAGCGGGACGTCGGGGAGCGTTTCCATCGTGCAGATCACCTGTTGGGTATCGCCGCACAACCAGCGCATTTGGCTGTATGCTGGCGGCCATTGATTCACGATAGCAACTTTGTCCACGGGATGCATACCGCATGCGCCACGCAAGGATTGCAGAGCTGCCCGGCTGGATGTCGCGTCTCGGCGTGATGATCGTGGCCGCCGGCCTGTTGCTGGTGCCTGCGGTGCGCGCGGCCGACATCAAGGAGCTCACCGAGAAATTGCCGCGCGCCTATATCGGCGAATTCCTGTGGGACGGCGACAACACGGTGCAGAACGTCGTCATCACCTTCGACAAGGTGCAGGCCTTGAACGAGCAGAATGCGGAAGCGCGCGGCTGCGGTTCATATGAGGTCGGCCGTCATGTGACCAGGATCGGCGTGCAGATGTTCATCCGGCTGTCCGATCTCGAGGTCGAGATACTCGAACGCTCGCCCGATGACAACGGAGCGTTCGAGACCGACGGCAGCCATCGCGGCGAGCTGTCGGAAGATTTTCAGCAGATCGATGCGCAGTGGACCACCACGGCATCAGGCAAGCACGGCCAACTGCATTTGCGTGCCGCGGCGTCGGTGGCATGCGGACCGGCGGAGGATTTGTAGCGCTGGATAACGCTAGAAGCGACGTCCATCCTTCACCCTCCCCTGGAGGGGGAGGGTCGTCTCACAGCGAGCGAAGCGAGATGTGAGGCGGGGTGGGGTGATCTCTCAACACGGGAAGTCACCGATATGAGGGACTTTCACCCCACCTCGGTTCGCATTCCATGCGAACCGATCCTCCCCCTCCAGGGGAGGATAAGAGGAATCACGCCTTGGCGGGAGCCTTCGGCCAGTACCTGTCGCGCAGATGGCGCTTCACCAGCTTCCCGGTCGGCGTGCGCGGCAGCTCTTGCTCGAAATCGATGCTCTTCGGGCATTTGATCGGCGACAGATGCTGGCGGCAGAACGCGATCAGCTCGGCCTCAAGCTCCTTGCCGGCCCTGGCGATGTCGTGCGGCTGCACCACGGCTTTGACCTCTTCGCCCATCTCCTCGTTCGGCACGCCGAACACCGCGACGTCCGAGACCGCGGGATGCGTGATCAGCACGTCCTCGGTTTCCTGCGGATAGATGTTCACGCCGCCGGAGATGATCATGTAGCTCTTGCGGTCGGTGAGATAGAGGAAGCCCTCTTCGTCGAGGTAACCGACGTCGCCGAGCGTGGACCAGCCCTTGGCATTGTAGGCCTTCTTCGTCTTCTCGGGATCGTTGTGATAGGTGAAGACAGGCGCGTCGGCGAAATAGACCTGGCCGATCTGGCCGGTCGGCGCCTCCTCGTCGTTCTCGTCCAGAATCTTGACCTTGCCGACCACGGCGCGGCCGACCGTGCCGCGATGGCTCAGCCATTGCTGCGAGGTCGAGACGGTGACGCCGTTGCCTTCGGAGCCCGCGTAATACTCGATCAGGATCGGTCCCCACCAGTCGATCATCTTGGCCTTGACGTCGACCGGGCAGGGCGCCGCGGCGTGGATCGCGCCCTTCAGCGAAGAGACGTTGTAGCGGGCGCGCACCTCGTCGGGCAGCTTCAGCATGCGCACGAACATGGTCGGCACCAGCTGCGACTGCGTCACCTTGTGCGTCTCGACCTGTTTCAGGAATTCCTCGGCGTCGAAATGCTCCATGATGACGGAGGTGCCCCCGAGCACGGTGGCCATCATATTGAAGCGCAAGGGAGCCGCATGATAGAGCGGCGCCGGCGACAGATAGATCGAGTCAGCGTTCATGCCGCACATGTCGGCGGTGAGAATCCGCAGGAACGGGTTCGGCACGTCGATCCGGTTGCCTTCGAATTCCTTCTTGATGCCCTTCGGCCGGCCGGTGGTGCCGGAGGAATACAGCATGTCGTAGCCCGCGACCTCGTCGGCAACCGGCGTGGTCGGCTGCGCGCCGGCCTCCTTGTCGTAGGAGCGGAAGCCCGGAGCCGGCTCGTCCATCATGTAGAACAGCGGCTCGCCCACCTCGCCCTTGATCAGGCCCTTCACCTTGTCGGCGCATTGCGGTGTGGTGATGAACACCTTTGCTCCGCAGTCTTTGATGATGTAGGCGATCTCCTCTTCCGTCAGGTAGCGGCTGACCGCGGTGTAATAGAGCCCCGAGCGCTGCGCGGCCCAGCAGATCTCCATGAAGGCGAGGCGGTTCTCCATCAAGAGCGCGATGTGGTCGCCGGCCTTCAGGCCGAGCGAGCGGAACAGATGCGCGCACTGGTTCGAGAGCTCGTCGAGCTCGCGATAGGTGATCGCTTTTCCGGACGCCGCCATCTGGTAGGCGATCTTGTTCGGATGGTTGCGCGCGTGGATGGACGGATGGGTCATCGTGTTTCCTCAGGGCATCAATAGTGGTCGTCCCGGCGAAGGCCGGGACCCATAACCACTGATTTTTGTTGTTGGACTGGGTTGTGGCCCCAGCCGAGCCTAGCCACAAACGGGTGTGGTTATGGGTCCCGGCCTGAGCCGGGACGACGCCATTGTTGTAGCCGCTACTGCGGACTCTTACAGCCGCTCGACAATCGTCACATTCGCCATGCCGCCGCCTTCGCACATGGTCTGCAGGCCGTAGCGCTTGTTGCGCTGCTTTAAGGCATGCAGCAGCGTCGTCATCAGCTTGGTGCCGGAGCCGCCGAGCGGATGGCCGAGCGCGATCGCGCCGCCATTGACATTGAGCCGGGCCGGATCGGCGCCGGTGGTCTTTAGCCACGCGGTCGGCACCGAGGCGAAGGCCTCGTTGACTTCGAACAGGTCGATGTCGTCGATTGTCATGCCGGCCTTCTGCAGCGCGCGCTGGGTCGCCGGCAGCGGCGCTTCCAGCATGATCACGGGATCGCCGCCCATCATGGTGAGGTGATGGATGCGCGCCATCGGCTTGACGCCGAGCGCCTTCAGGCCCTTCTCGTTGACGACCATGACGCCGGAGGCGCCGTCGCAGATCTGGCTGGCGCTCGCCGCGGTCAGCTTGCCGTTCTCGGCAATCAGCTTGACGCCCTTGATGCCGTCGAGGCTGGCGTCGAAGCGGATGCCTTCATCGATATGGTGGGTGTCGGTCGAGCCGTCGGCGCGGGTGATCTTCACCGGCACGATCTCGTTCTTGAAGTGGCCGGCTTGCGTGGCCGCGATCGCGCGCTGGTGGCTGTTGTAGGAATATTCGTCGAGTTCGTCCTTCGACAGGCCGTACTTCTCGGCCATCATCTCCGCGCCGGTGAACTGGCTGAACACGATGTTGGGATACTTCGCCTCAATGCCCGGGCTCTTGTAGTGGCCGAAGCCGTTTTTGGCGGGCAGCGAGGAGGCGAGGCCCATCGGCACGCGGGTCATCGATTCCACGCCGGCGGCGATCACGCAGTCCATGGTGCCGCTCATCACGGCCTGCGCCGCGAAGTGCAGCGCCTGTTGCGAGGAGCCGCACTGGCGGTCGATCGAGGTCGCGGGCACGCTCTCCGGCAGCTTCGAGGCCATCACCGCGTTGCGCGCGACGTTGTTGGACTGCTCGCCGGCCTGCATCACGCAGCCCATGATCACGTCCTCGACCTGCGCCGGGTCGGCGCCGGATCGTTCGACCAGCGCGTCGAGCACGGTCGCGGCCAGATCGGCCGGATGCCAACCTGAAAGACGCCCTCCCTTGCGGCCGCCGGCGGTGCGGGCGGCGGCGACGATATATGCCTCGGCCATGTCTGATCTCCCTGATGTTTCTGGATTGGGCGGTTTCAAAGTTGGGCCGGATTTAAGGGGCGGTTCAGCATTTAGTCAATCAATCAATTAACTCTTGAGTGCAGCCCCGCCATGGGCTTATGTGCGGCCTCGATTTACCGGCGAGCCGAGAAACAGCCGGGGACACAAAGCGGGACCAGAGCGCAGTTGAACACCAGCGTACCGACGAAACTTCCGGCCGGCAAAAATGCCACTGCCGACAAGCTATTGGTCGCAGCCAGCGAGCTGATGATCGAGCGTGCCTCGATCGAGGTCTCGCTGTCCGACATCGCGCAGAAGTCGGGCGTCAACGCTGCGCTGGTGAAATATCATTTCGGCAACAAGGACGGGCTGTTGCTGGCGCTGCTCGCGCGCGACGCCGCCACCGAGATTTCGCAGCTCGAATATCTCATCAGCCAGCCGATCACGCCGTCCGCGAAACTGCGCCTGCATATCGGCGGCATCATTCGCGCCTATCACCAGTTCCCCTATATGAACCGGCTGATTCATTATCTCCTGCACGAGAGCTCGACTGCCGCCGCGAACGAGGTGTCGAAATTCTTCGTTGCACCTCTCCTGGATTTTCACCGCCGCCTCCTTGCCGAAGGCATCAAGGCCGGCGAATTCCGCAAGATCGATCCGGTGCTGTTCTACACCAGCCTGATCGGCGCCTGCGATCACCTGTTCTTCGGCCGCCATGCGATGTCGCGCGCGGTCGGCGTCGGTCCGGTCACCGACGAGGTCTGCCGCGAATACATCAAGCATATGGAAGCCTTGATCTTCGGCGGCGTGCTCAATCCCGATAAGGAAACGGCAGCGGTCGCCGCCGGATAACAAAGTTCGAGTCTAGAGAAGAAACGCCCAAGGAAAGGTTGTTCCCATGCAGTTGAAAGACGTTGCCGTTCTCATCACCGGCGGTGGCTCCGGGCTCGGTGCCGCAACCGCGCGCGCCATGGCCGCCAAGGGCGCCAGGATCGGCGTGATCGACCAGAACAAGGAAAATGCCGAGAAGGTCGCCGCCGAAGTGAAGGGCGTTGCCCTGCACGCCGACGTTACCGACGAGGAAGCGATCAAGGCGGCGATCGCCAAGGCGGAAGCCGCGCACGGCATCGCGCGCGTGCTGATGAACTGCGCCGGCATCGGCGGCTCGCAGCGCATCGTCGGCAAGGACGGCGTCTATCCGCTGGCGAAGTTCGTCCGCATCATCAACGTCAATCTGATCGGCACCTTCAACGTGCTGCGCCTGTTCGCCGAGCGCCTCGCCACCGAAGCCCCGATCGGCGAGGAGCGCGGCGTTGCGATCAACACCGCATCGGTCGCGGCCTATGAAGGCCAGATCGGCCAGATCGCCTATTCGGCCTCGAAGGGCGGTGTCGTCGGCCTCACGCTGCCGGCCGCGCGCGACCTCGCCAGCCTGAAGATCCGCGTCAACACTATCGCGCCGGGCCTGTTCCTGACGCCGCTGCTGATGGGTCTCAACGAGGAAGCCCGCAAGAGCCTCGGCGCCCAGGTGCCGCATCCGGCCCGCCTCGGCGATGCCTCGGAGTACGGTAACCTCGCCGTCCACATCGTCGAGAACCCGATGCTCAACGGCGAAACCATCCGCCTCGACGGCGCCATCCGCATGGCGCCGCGCTAACGGCGAATTCCGTCGTACTTCCCTTCTCCCCTTGTGGGAGAAGGTGGCCATAGGCGGCCTACGGCCGCCGTCCCTTAGAAAAGGACGCCGATGCTTTGCATCGGCTACGGCGACGGATGAGGGGTTCTCTCCGCGGAGACCGACCCCTCACCCAACCGAATGCAAAGGCAATAGCGAACATGCCCTCTCCCACAAGGGGAGAGGGCACAGCAACGAGCGTCGCGTTCGCTGAACGGTCGGGAGGACCATGCGCGTGTCTCAGCCGCTGCTGATCGAACATCACGATGGGGTCGATTGGGTCACGCTCAATCGACCGGAAAGCCTCAACGCGCTCGATCCTGCGATGATCGATGCGCTCAATACCTACTTCCAGGGCTTGCAGCGCAATCGCGACACCCGCGTCGTGGTGCTGAAGGGCGCCGGCGCGAATTTCTGCGCCGGGCTCGACCTCAAGCATGCGATGGCGCGCCGTGGCGGACAGACCGAGCCGCCCGGCGTCACGGAATCGCTCGACTCGCAGCGCCGCATTGCCGACATCGTGATGCTGATGCGGCGCTGTCCGCAGCCGATCATCGCGCTGGTACAGGGTGCTGCCGCCGGCGGCGGTTTCGCGCTGGCGCTCGCCGCCGACATCCGCATCGCCGCGACAAACGCGCGGATGAACTGCGCCTTCATCAAGCTCGGCCTTGGCGGCTGCGACATCGGCACCAGCTATTTCCTGCCGCGCCTCGTCGGCGTGTCGGTTGCCTCCGAACTGATCCTCACCGGGCGCTTCATCCATGCCGACCGCGCGCTTGCGGTGGGCCTGGTGTCCGAGGTGGTCGAGGCCGCTGATCTCGACGCTGCTGCCAATCCTTATATCGATGCAATGATGACGGCCTCGCCGGTTGGCCTGCGCCTCTCGAAGGAATGTATCAACATGAGCGTCGATGCCGGCTCGATCGAGGCGGTGATCGCGATGGAAGATCGCAATCAGGTGCTGTGCAGCCGCTCGGAAGATTTTCAGGAAGGCATCAAGGCCTTCCTTGAGAAACGAAAGCCTGTCTATATCAGGCGCTGAGAACAGATCCTTAAAAGGACAAGAATTCCGGGAGACGCAAAATGGATGGAGACGCGGCGATGCTGACGAAACCTGCCTTCCGGAAGGTGGATTGGCTCGTGCGTGACATCGCAGTCGAGCGGCGCACTGACGGCACCGTCGTCCTGAAGTCGCGGATCCCGTTGCAGGCCTACGAGACGCATATCCCGGCCTATCTCGCCAAATGGGCGGCGCAGGCCCCGGAGCGGATCTGGCTCGCGCAACGCGGCGGCGCCGACCGGCAGTGGCGCAAGGTCTCCTATGGTGAAGCCAAGCGCACCGTCGATGCGCTGACGCAAGGCCTGCTCGATCTCGGCATTGGCGACGGCCGACCGGTCGCGATCCTGTCAGGCAATTCGATCGAGCACGCGCTGATGACGCAGGCTGCGATGCAGGCACGGCTGCCGGCCGCGCCGGTGTCGCCGGCGTATTCGCTGATGAGCCAGGACCACCTCAAGCTCAAATATCTGTTCAACCTGATCAAGCCGGCCGTCGTCATGGTGCAGGACGGTCCGATCTTCGAGAAGGCGCTGAAGGCGATCGACCTCACCGGCATCACGGTCGTTCACGTCCTGCGTCCCTGCGACGGCATCAAGAGCGTGGCCTTTGGCGAGCTCGCGGCGACGCCGGTGACGGTCGATGTCGCCGCGTCGATCGCGAAGATCACACCCGACACCGTCGGCAAGCTGCTGTTCACCTCCGGCTCGACCGGCATGCCCAAGGCCGTCATCAACACCCAGCAGATGATGTGCGCCAATGCGGCGATGATGATGCAGGTGCGCCCGCGCGAAACGGCCGGCCCGATCCCGACCGTGCTCGACTGGATGCCGTGGAATCACACCATGGGCGGCAACGCCGCGTTCAATCCGGTGCTGGTCGATGGCGGCACGCTCTATATCGACGACGGCCGGCCGATGCCGGGCCAGCTCGAGGAGACCATCAGGAACCTGCGCGAGGTATCGCCGACCTATTACGCGAATGTGCCGGCGGGCTATGCGGCGCTGGCGGCCGCGATGGAGAAGGACGCGGCGCTGTGCGCGAGTTTCTTCAAGAACCTCTCGATCATGGCTTATGGTGGCGCCCGGCTGCCCGACGATCTCTATGACCGGATGCAGGCGCTGGCGGTGAAGACCACGGGCGAGCGCATCGTGTTCTATACCGGCTGGGGTTCGACCGAGACCGCGCCGACCTCGACCGGCACCTATTGGGACACCGAGCGCGTCGGCCTGATCGGCCTGCCGTTCCCCGGTGTCGAGCTGAAGATGGTGCCGTGCGGCTCGAAATACGAACTGCGGCTGCGCGGCGTCAACGTCACGCCTGGCTATTTCGGCCAGGCGGACCTCACCGCCAAGATGTTCGATGAAGAAGGCTTCTACTGCATCGGCGATGCCGGTGTGTTCGTCGATCCCGAGGATCCGCTACAGGGCATCATCTTCGCCGGCCGCGTGGTCGAGGACTTCAAGCTGACGACAGGAACCTTCGTCCATGTCGGCTCGCTGCGCACCGATGCGATCGCCGCGGCGACGCCGGTCGTACATGACGCGCTGGTGGCGGGGCAGGACCGCGAGTTCATCGGCCTGTTGTGCTGGCCCAACCTGCATGCCTGCCGCCAGATCGTCGGCAATGCGGATGCGAGCTATGAGGACGTGATCCGGCATCCCGAGGTGGTCGATTGCCTCAGGAAAGGTTTGCAGGCGCACAATGCATCCACCACCGGCAGCAGCATGCGCGTCGCGCGTGCGATGCTGATGGTCGAGCCGCCGTCGATCGACGGCAACGAGCTCACCGACAAGGGCTACATCAACCAGCGCGCCGGCCTCGAACGCCGTGCCGCATTGGTGGAGAAGCTCTACGCCGGCAAGCCCGGTGATGAGGTCATCGTGCTGTGATGAACAAGACTCTCTCCATTCGTCATTCCGGGATGCGCCCTCTTGGGCGCAGGCCCGGAATCCATAACCACGATCGGGAGTATGGATTCCGGGCTCGCCGCTCCGCGGCGCCCCGGAATGACGGCGAACAACTGAAAGAAAAAAGGTAGCCGCCATGAATTTCGATTTCTCCGACGAACAGAAGCAGATGCGCGACGAGGCGCGGAAATTCCTCAGCGAACAGTGTCCGCCGAAGGCCGTGCGCGAGGTGCTCGACGGCAAGGCGCCCTACGACAAGGCGCTGTGGAAGGGCCTCGCCGAGATGGGCTTCCTCGGCGTGGCGATCCCGGAACAGTTCGGCGGCGCAGGCGCCGGGCATCTCGAGCTCTGCGTGATCGCGGAGGAAATGGGCCGCGCGCTGGCGCCGGTGCCGTTCTCCTCCACCGTGTATCTCGCCGCCGAAGCGATCCTGATCGCAGGCAGTGACGCGCAGAAGCAGAAGTGGCTGCCGAAGATCGCCTCGGGCGATGCCATCGGCACGCTGGCGCTGTTCGAGGGCAAGGGCAATCCGTCGCCGAAGGCCATCAACGTCACGGCCAATGGCGGCGTGCTCAACGGCGTCAAGAAGCCGGTCGCCGACGGTGCGATCGCCGATTTCGCCGTAGTCGCCGCGCGCACCGGTTCGAGCGGACGTGAGTCCGATATCTCGCTGTTCATCGTCGACCTCAAGGCGGGCGGCGTTGAGGTCAAATCACTGACCAACATCGATCTGACCCGCGGCCAGGCCGAGATCACCTTCAAGGACGCCAAGGCGGAGCCGCTCGGCGCGGCCGGCGAGGGCTGGAGCGTGATCACCCAGGTGCTGGATCGCGCAGCCGTGCTGACGGCATTCGAGCAGGTCGGCGGTGCCGATCGCGCGCTCGAGATGGGCCGCGACTACGCGCTCGACCGCATCGCGTTCGGCCGTCCGATCGGCTCGTTCCAGGCGGTCAAGCACATGCTGGCCGACATGTATGTCTCGGCGACGCTGGCGCGCTCGAACTGCTACTACGGCGCCTGGGCGCTCTCGACCAATGCCGGCGAATTGCCGGAAGCAGCAGCCGCCGCGCGCATCAGCGCGACGCAGGCGTTCCAGCACTGCGCCAAGAACAACATCCAGGTCCATGGTGGCATGGGCTTCACCTGGGAGTTCGACTGCCACATGTACTACCGCCGCGCCAATGCGGTGGCGCTCGGCCTCGGCAGCCTGTCCTATTGGGAAGACGCGCTGATCGATCGCATGCGCAAGAAGAACGCGGCGTAGTTCCACGATTCGTCATTCCGGGATGCGCGAAGCGCAGGCCCGGAATCCAGAGGTTGGGAATCGAGATTCCGGGTTCACGCTTCGCGTGCCCCGGAATGACGGAAAGAGATCAGGATGAATTTCGACGACACCCCGCAAGAGGCCGCATTCCGCGCCGAGGCGAAAGCCTGGATCACGGCCAATGCGCCGAAGCAATACGAAGAAGAGCTCCGCAAGGCCTCGCTCGGCCGCGTTGCGCTCAAGGGAGCCAACATTCTCGAGGTCGCCAAGGTCTGGCAGAAGAAGAAGGCCGATGCCGGCTGGGCCTGCCTGCACTGGCCGAAGGACTATGGCGGTCGCGGCGCCTCGCCGATCGAGCGCGTGATCTGGCAGCAGGAGGAAGGCCCGTTCGGCCGCCTCAGCTCGATGTTCATCATCGGCCACGGCATGTGCGGCCCGACCATGATGGCGTTCGCCGGCGAGGAGCAGAAACGCAAATACCTGCCGCCGCTCGCCTCCGGCGAGAAAGTCTGGTGCCAGCTGTTCTCCGAGCCGGCCGGCGGCTCCGACGTCGCAGGTCTGCGCACCCGCGCCGAGAAGAGCGGCGACGAATGGATCATCAACGGCCAGAAGATCTGGACCTCGGGCGCGCATTATTCCGATTACGGCATTCTCTTGACCCGCACCGATCCTGATGTCGCGAAGCACAAGGGGCTCACCATGTTCTTCCTGGACATGAAGAGCCCGGGCGTCGAGGTCAGGCCGATCAAGCAGGCGAACGGCGCCTCCGACTTCAACGAGGTCTATTTCACCGACGTGCGCATTCCGGACTCGCAGCGGCTCGGCAATGTCAATGACGGCTGGAACGTGTCGCTGACCACGCTGATGAACGAGCGGATGTCGATCGGTGCCGGCGTCTCCACCGGCTTCCCCGAGCTGTTCGACTTCTGCAACAGTTTGATGCTGGAGGATGGCCCGGCGATCGAGAATCGCGCGGTGCGCGCGAAACTTGCGAACTGGGCGGTGAAGGCGAGCGGGCTGAAATACACCAGCATGCGCGCGATCTCCGCGCTCTCCCGTGGCGAACGCCCGGGACCGGAGAACTCGATCGGCAAGCTGGTCGCCGGTTCGATGATCCAGGATGTTGCGACCTACGCGCTCGACCTGCAGGGCGCCGCCGGCGCCTTGAACGGACCCGAGGACGCCGAGGTCGCTGGTAAATTCCAGGCGATGCTGCTGCGCGCGCCGGGCACCCGCGTCGAGGGCGGCACCGACGAGATCATGCGCAACATCATCGCCGAACGCGTGCTGGGCCTGCCCGGCGACATCAGGGTCGACAAGGACGTTCCCTTCAACAAGATCCCGACCAAGGGCCGCGCCTGAGCGCGCGAAAAATCAAAAGAGGTTCGCCATGAATTTCGATGACACGCAGCAGGAAGCCGAATTCCGCGCCATCGCCCGCAAGTGGGTCGCGGCCAACGCGCCGACGGAGTTCGTGGAAGAACTCTCGAAGTCCTCGCTCGGCCGCATCAGGCTCGCCAAGCACGACATGGTCGAGGTCGGCAAGGCCTGGCAGAAGAAGAAGGCGGAGGGCGGCTGGGCCTGCCTGCACTGGCCGAAGGAGTATGGCGGCCGCGGCGCCACGCCGATCGAGCGCGTGATCTGGCAGCAGGAAGAGGGCGTCTACGGCAAGCTGACCCAGCCGTTCCAGATCGGCGAGGGCATGTGCGGCCCGACCGTGATGGCCTGGGGCTCTGAAGATGCCAAGCGCCGTTATCTGCCGAAGCTCGCTGCCGGCGAGGAGATCTGGTGCCAGCTGTTCTCCGAGCCGTCGGCCGGCTCCGACGTCGCGGGGCTGCGCACCCGCGCCGAGAAGAAGGGCGACAATTGGGTCGTCAACGGCCAGAAGATCTGGACCTCCGGCGCGCATTACTCCGACTACGGCCTGTTGATCGCACGCACCGATCCGAATGTGCAGAAGCACAAGGGCCTCACCATGTTCTTCCTCGACATGAAGAGCCCCGGCGTCGAGGTGCGGCCGATCAAGCAGGCCAACGGCATGCAGGAGTTCAACGAGGTTTATTTCACCGACGTGGTGATCCCCGACAGCCAGCGCCTTGGCGCAGTCGGTGAGGGCTGGAGCGTGTCGCTGACCACGCTGATGAACGAGCGCATGTCGATCGGATCGCGGCTCACCACTGGCGTGCCTGAAATGTTCGAGTTCTGCTCGAATTTGATGCTGGAAGATGGCCTCGCGATCGACGATCCGGCGGTGCGCTCCAAGCTTGCGAGCTGGGCAGTGAAGGCGAGCGGGCTGAAATACACCAGCTACCGCGCCATCTCGGCGCTGTCGAAGGGTGAGCGGCCCGGTCCGGAAAACTCCATCGGCAAGCTCGTCTCCGGCCTGATGCTGCAGGACATCGCGACCTATGCGATGGACCTCGAGGGCGCCGCAGGCAGCCTCACCGGCACCGACGAGGAGCAGGCCAACGGCCAGTTCCAGCAGATGCTGCTGTCGTCGCCGTCGATGCGTATCGCCGGCGGTACCGACGAGATCCTGCGCAACATCATCGCCGAGCGCGTGCTCGGCCTGCCGGGCGACATCCGTGTCGACAAGGACGTGCCCTACAACAAGATCCCGACCAAGGGCCGCTGAGCATGGATGCCACCACCAAGCCGGGTTTCGTCGCCGAAGACCGCATCGGTGCGCTCGGGGAGTTGCTCAACGAGCGCTACTCGGTGCGTGCGTTCCAGCCGCGCGAGGTGCCGCGCGACGTCATCGAGCACGTTCTGACGACTGCGCAGCGTACCGCGTCGTGGTGCAACAGCCAGCCCTGGGAAGTCCTGATCGTGTCCGGCGAGGCCAAGGAGCGGTTCCGCAAGGCGATCTATGCCGAGGCTTCGCGCGGCCTCGGCGAGGATTACGATTTCACCCCGCCGCGCGAATATGTCGGGGTCTATCTGGAGCGCCGCCGCGAAAGCGGCTTCCAGCTCTACAACACGCTCGGCATCGCGCGCGGCGACAGGGCGGCGTATGCCAAGCAGGCGTTGGAGAACTACAATTTCTTCGGCGCGCCGCACATTGCCGTGATCCACACCAACGAGCCGCTCGGCATCTATGGCGCGATCGATTGCGGCGGCTATGTCTCGAACTTCATGCTGGCCGCGCAGGCGCTCGGGCTCGGCACTATTCCGCAGGCGGCGATCGCACGCCATTCCGGCCTGATCCGCCGCCATTTCAACCTGGCTGACGATCGCCGGGTTGTCTGCGGTATCTCGTTCGGCTATGCCGATCATGCGCACAAGGTGAACAGCTACCGCACCTCGCGCGCAACTGTGGCGGATACTGTCACATTCGTGGATGTATAGTTTCCTCAAGGCGGGGAGGCCGGTTCACCCTCCCGCCGAGGACAAGAAGAAACGACAAGAAGAACGACTAGAACAACAATGGCGAATAACGCCTCCCTGACGCCGGCGGAGATTAGCTGGCAACTGCACCGTCTGCCTGCGCTTGAGCGCGACGCGTTCATCGCCGCGCATTATCTGGGACAGCCTGTTGCCTGGAAGACCCGCTTCTTCGACGCGATCGACTGGGGCGCGGGCTCCGTGCTGCAATTCAGCTTTCTGCAACGTGGCTGGCACCGCCATTCGCGGCTCGACAACCCGATCTATGCCTATATCGACATCGAGCAACATCCGGAAACACGCGGCCTGCGCCGCGGCCGGCGGATCGATCTCGAGGGCACGATCAAGGGCGTCGACTTCGTGACCGGGATTACGCTCACGCTCGGCCGGTTCGAGATCCTGCCGGTCAATTTTCTCGACCGCTTCGTCATCAGCTCCGACAGCCGTTACTAACGGCGGGCAGCGCGGCGCGGCGGCGCGTCCTCATAGCGCGCGGCCATCGCGCCCGCCAGCTCGGCCATCTTGTCGCGCAGCTCCTCGGGGGCGATCACCTCGGCCTCGGCGCCGAGCCGCAGCAGCTCCGAGGCGGCGTGCCACACCGTCTTGCCGACCGGCATGGTGGCGACGCGCCAGCCGTCGGGCTCAGTGCCATCGGCAAGCCGCATCCGTGCCTTCACGTAAGGATGCGCCAGCGCGTCGAACAGCTGCAGCCCGAGCGGCGACAACCGCACCGTGGCCTCGTTCGGATGCAGCTCGGCCTCGAGCCGCGCGATAGAGGCGCGCCAATAGGTGGCGAGATCGAACTCCGTCGGCCGCGCGAACGGCGTCTCCAGCGCGGTGCAATCCAGCACCCGGGCGACGCGGTAGGTGCGGACATTGCCGTCAACCAGGCCGGCGAGATACCAGCTGCCGCCCTTCAGCACGAGGCCGAGCGGCGCCACGCGCCGCCGCTTCTCGGCCTTCCAGCTCTGGTAGCGGATCTCGATCAGGGTCTCGCGCAACACGGAGGTTGCGATGGCGCGCAGATGCTTCGGCTCCTCGGTCTCGCCGAACCAGCCCGGCGCGTCGAGATGGAAGCGCTGCTGCATGCCCCGCGCGTTGGAGCGCAGCTTCTCCGGCAGCGCTGCCATCAGCTTGGTCTGCGCGGCCGCCATCGCGGCATCGAGGCCGAGCGCGGCGGCGGGGCCGGGCAGCCCGGCCATGAACAGCGCCTCGGCCTCGCCCTGCGACAGCCCGTTCAGCCGCACCCGATAGCCGTCGAGCAGGCGATAGCCGCCCTCGGCGCCCCGGTCGGCATAGACGGGCACGCCGGCAGCCGAGAGCGCATCGATGTCGCGATAGATCGTGCGCACCGAGACCTCGCAGGCCTCGGCCAGCTCGGGCGCGGTGACCTGTCCCCGCGCCTGCAGGGTGGTGAGGATGGAAAACAGCCGGCTCGCGCGCATGGCTAGATCATACCTGACACAAGATGTCAGGTATAGGCGGACATAAGGAGGCCATGCGCCCTGATGGCGCAAGGAGATCCGCTGATGACCACCGCTGCCACCACCGACCGCATCACGCTGTATTACTCGCCGCAGAGCCGCGCCACCGGCACCCGCGTGCTGCTGGAAGAGCTCGGCGCGCCCTATGATCTGCACGTCCTCAACATGAAAGCGGCCGAGCAGCGCAAGGACGCCTATCTCGCGATCAATCCGCTCGGCAAGGTGCCGGCGATCAGCCATCGCGGCGGGCTGGTGACCGAGCAGGTCGCAATCTTCATCTATCTCGCCGATCTGTTTCCGCAGGCGGGTCTCACGCCCACGCTGGACGACCCGCGCCGCGGCCCGTATCTGCGCTGGATCGCCTATTACGGATCCTCGTTCGAGCCGGCCGTGATCGACCATTTCATGAAGCGCGAGCCGGCGCCGATCACGCAATCGCCCTATGCCGATTACGACACCATGCTGGGCGCGCTCGAGGCGCAGCTGGCAAAGGGGCCCTATCTGCTCGGCGAAGAGATCACGGCGGCCGACATCCTCTGGGGCATCGCGCTCAGCTGGACCATGATGTTCGGCATCGTCCCGAAGCGGGACGTGTTCGTCCGCTATACTGAGCGTATCGCCGCGCGCCCGGCGTTCGTCCGGATCTCGAAGGCCGATGACGAAATGGCAGCGCAGCATGCGGCGGCCGCCGGAGTGTGATACGGGTCGTGCCGATGACGAAACCGCTCTACAGCACCAACTGCTTCAACCCCCTGATCCGCGTCGCGGAGGATTGCCCGGCGCAGCGCGGCGAGGAGCCGCAGCTGCGTGGCAGCCAGCCGACGGTTGCCGTGCTGCAATTCCAGATGATCGCAGGCGCGCCCTACAAATACACCTCCGACGACGTCGTGTTCGCGACGTCGTCGGCCGGCCGCGCGCTTGATCCGAAGGCGGCGAAGAAGGCGCGCAGCCTCGCCCGCGAGACGTTCTTCTCGCGCGGCCAGGCCTGCATGCGCGCCTCGCCGCTCGGCAAACGTTTCGGCTGGGGCGTCCACGCCGACGCCGAAGGCCGGATCGCGCTCTTCGCCGTCGACAGCAAGCGCTACCAGGCGCTGGCCGGGGACCCTGAGGTCGCGCAGACGCGCGCGATGCGGAGCAAGCGGGCGTAGCGCTCTTTATCCTCCCCTGGAGGGGGAGGATCGGTTCGCATGCAATGCGAACCGAGGTGGGGTGATCTCTCCACTCGGGCCAGACGGGCCGTCGACCCTTCGAGACGGCCGCTTCGCGGCCTCCTCAGGGTGACGGTCTTGAGAGTGGGTGCGACGAACTAAAACCTCGGTGCCCGCTTCTCGGCGAAGGCCTTGATGCCTTCCTTGATCTCGTCGCCGCGCATGCTGTCGCGGTGGCGCTGGTCGGCGGCGGGCTCATCCAGCGCGCCGCGGGCGAATTCGTTGATTGCGCGCTTCATACCGGCCATCGCCTTGGGTGCATTGCCGGCGAGGATCGTGGCAAGCTTGTCGACCTCCTCGTCGAGCAGGTCGAGCGACACCATCGCGGTGAGGTAGCCGATCCGCAGCATCTCCGGCGCCGTGATCTTCTGCGCGGTCAGGAATAGCATCTTGGCGTTGTCGACGCCGAGCCGCGTGACGTAGCGCTGGATGCCGCTCTTGTAGTAGTGCAGCCCGAGCCGCGCCGCCGGCATGAACATCTCGGCGGTATCGACGCCGATGCGGAAGTCGCAGGCCAGCGCCAGGTCGGTCGAGCCGCCATAGACGCCGCCGTTGAGCCGGCAGATCGTTGGCACGCAGAGATCCTCGAGACGATTGACCACGACCTCGAATGCCGAGCCCGCGCTCTGTTGTTCATTGGCGCTCACCGCGCGCTCGGCCACCGAGTTGAGGTCGTAGCCGGCGGAGAACGCGCGGCCGGTTCCGGTCAGCACCAGCACGCGGATCGCAGGATCGGCCTCGATTCGGTCAAACAGCCTGACGAGCTCGCCAAGATCCTCGGCCTGCAGGCGGTTGAGGTGCTTCGGCCGGTTGAGGCGGATCGTGGCGCGTGCGCCGGCGATTTCGAGCACGGGTCCGCTGGCGGTGTCGGCCAACTCGGCCATATCGGTCTCCATCATTGATTCTCGAGTTCGCGCCGCTTCGCCTCGGCGTCGATGGTCTCGGCGAGATCGGGATGTCTTGCCATCAACAGGCGGAAATCGACGAGGTCAAGCACCAACAGCCGGGTCACCTTGCTGGTCGAGACGCTGGCGCCCCGCTTGGCGTTGCCGAGCAGCGCCATCTCGCCGAAGAACGCGCCTTCGCCGAGCTTCACCTTGCGTCCCGGCAGGTCGACCTCCACCTCGCCGGCGGCGACGAAGTACATGCAGTCGCCGTTAGTGTCCTTGCGGATGATCATGGTGCGCGGCGGCAGGTCCATGGTCCGCAGCACCTGGGTGACGTCGGCGATCGCGGCCGGGCCGAGATGCGCGAAGAACGGCACCTTGCTGACGGTCTCCCAGGTCCTCAGAAAATTGTCGCGGCGGGTTTCCGCGGCAAAGCCGGTCGCCAGAATACCGGTCCACAGCCCGAACACGCCGAGCCCCGAGATCATCACCATGGCGGCGACGATGCGGCCGAGCGGGGTGATCGGCACCACGTCGCCATAGCCCGTCGTGGTCAGCGTCACCACCGCCCACCAAAGTGCCGCCGGCACGCTGCCGAAGGTCTGCGGCTGGACGTCCCGCTCCAGGAAGTATTCGGCGACCGAGGCCAGGAACACCACCATCAGGAAGATCACCAGCACGCTGAGCAGCGGGCCGGATTCCACCACGAGCACGCGCCGGAGCTGGCGCAGGCCGGGAATACCCGGCACCACCTTGAGCACCCAGAGCACGCCGAGCAGCCATGCGGTTTTCGGCTCGATGCCGGCAAGCAGCGCCAGCGGCACCGCCAGCGCGCCGACCGCATCGACGACACCTGCGCTGGACAGCGCATAGAACCAGAATTTGTCCTGCCGCCGCATGTGCCGCAGCCGCACCAGCCATTCGAACACGAAATAGGCAAGGCAGGCCCACAGCAGCGCATCGACCCAGTGCGGGACCGCGTCATAGGCCGGCGCGACCGTCAGCAGCGTCATCATGGCGACACCGACCATGACCGCGACATAGGCCGCCGTGGTCATGTTGCGGCCGGCGGTGGCGGAAATGAAGCGCGTCAAGGCCGGAAAGACGAGCGGCTTGGACATCGGAACGGAGCTTGCCTGTCGCTGAACTGCTGGAATCGAGGCCCTGCGAATGGCCGAGCCTGTTCACAACGTGCCTCTCCCGGTTGAGGCCGTCAACGCGCAGGCGATGGCGGGACGGTCGCGGCGAGAGGCCAAACATTGGACGAATGGCCTAACCATGTTGGCCCGTTTTTGCGCGCGCGAATGTGAGAAATCAGACAAATCGTCGCTTTTTCACCGTATATCAGGGATGCTGGTCGCCTATGCGACCTCGGCCGGAATGAAGCGACTAATAAGGCGATCTTGTTCACTTCTTGAGAAATTGGTTGGTTTCCGATGGATACCTCACATCTCGCGGAGCACGCCGGCGCCGCCGGCAGTTTCTTCGCATCGATCTTCGTGGTCGCCACGCTGTCGATGCGGACCATGATCCCGTTGCGCGTCTTCGCCATCCTGACCAACATCATCCTGATCGCGACCGCCGTCCCGACCCATAATTACGCGACGCTGATCCTGCATGCCGTGCTGCTGCCGGTGAACACCTATCGGCTGCACCAGATGCTGCAGCTGGTCCGCAGCGTGAAGAAATCGGTCAACAGCGATCTGTCGATGGACTGGCTCCGGCCGTTCACGACGGAGCGCAAATGCACCGCGGGCGAAGTCCTGTTCTACAAGGACGAGAAGGCCGACAGCATGTTCTACATTGTCAGCGGCCGCTTTCGCCTGGTCGAATCCGGCATCGAGCTCCCGGTCGGCGCCCTCGTCGGCGAGTTCGGCATGCTGTCGCCGTCGAACACGCGCACCCAGACGCTGGAGTGCGTCGAAACCGGCATGGTGCTGTCGGTGACCTATGACCAGGTCGAGCAGCTCTACGTTCAGAACCCGGCGTTCGGCTTCTACCTCCTGCGTCTGTTCAGCGCCCGCCTGTTCGAGAATATCTCGACGCTCGAGCAGCGGCTCGCGCAGCACGCCACCCCACAGGTCGCGGAGCCGAAACCTGCATGAGCCCCGCGACGAGTCCTGGAGGCGCCGCAGTGCCGAATGACGACAGTCTGCTGGCTTCGCTTCGTTACCTGTTTGCCGATATCATCGGCGACGAGGACGAGGGGCCGCCGGTGCTGCCCGACGCCTGCCCGGACCACCTCGGGCCCGCAGTCACCGAGGCCATCGATCTGTTGATCGCCTATCAGAGCACGAGCTACGCCCAGCTCTATATCGACCGGCTCAAGCGCTTCGTCGGCCGCCGCGGCGTTGACGACGCCCTGCTTGCCGAGATCGCGCGGCTGATGGCCGAGCGAATGGCCTATGAGGACGCGATCCGGATCGCCCAGCTCAAGCTCGGCGAAGTCAACGCGGCGGGCGGCCTTGCGGCGCGCTCGGCCGACGACGTCAAGAAACTCCGCCTCGACGAGTTGATCGACGCCCTGCCGGAGATGGTCGCCGATCCGGTGCTTGCCGTGCTCGACCGGCTCGGCTGGCGCCGCCGCCGGGTCTCGATCCGTTTCAGCGCCAACACCCGCTTCAGCGTTCGCCGGCTCAGGATCGAGGCCGGCCTGAAGCGCTGGCGGCTGTTCTCGGGGCGTTACGCCAAGGAGCGGATCTGGGTCGAGCGCTGGCTGCACATGATCGACCGCAGCCTCACCAAGCAGCCGGCCGCGGCCCAGGCGGTCGCAGAGACCGCGACCATGATCCAGGGCTACGGCGATCCCTATCGCCAGGGTATTGCGGACTGGCACGTGATCATCGACGGGCTGGTCAAGCCGACCTTCGACGGCGTGCTCGCGCTCCCCGATCTTGCCGCCGCGATCACCGAGGCCCGCGCCGCCATCATGCCTGATCCGCGGCAGGCCGCGCTGAAGCGCAAGGTCGCCGAGATTCGCGCCCGGGTGCCGGCGGCGTAGAGTATGGACGTCCGGCCTATCCACGTCATTGCGAGCGCAGCGAAGCAATCCATGTCTCAGCATATGCGGAACGGTGGATTGCTTCGTCGCTTCGCTCCTCGCAATGACGCGGAATTAGTCCCGTCATCCTGAGGAGCGCGAAGCGCGTCTCGAAGGGTCGACGGCCCGACTGTGGCCGTGCATCCTTCGAGGCTCGCTCTGCTCGCTCCTCAGGATGACGGGTCTGAAAGTGTTACCCGCGGCTCTGCTGAAGCCAACTACCGCTTGATATGCGGCGGTTCGTCGTAGCGGCGGCGGCTGGAATAGAACAGCAGGCCCATCAGGCCGACGCCGACTGCGACCAGCAGGGTGATCCCGATCGTGAACATGACGATGCCATAGGTCGGCACCGGTGCATCGGGCACCATCAGGCCTTCAAACGCGTAGGCGCCGACGGCGGCCAGGATGACCAGCAGGCCGATGCTGATTGCAATGCGCATACGTAGCCGCCTCTGCCAAAGGCCGAGAGCAGGGCAGGTTGCAGCGGCTATTCCGCCGCGGCGGCGACTTTGGCCAGCGCCTGCTGCCCGGCTTCGGTCAGCTCGGGCAGCGTCGTCCTGCCGCTCCTGGCGCACTTGATGATGTATCGGGCAACGCGCTTGCGGGTGTCATGTTCCTCGCCGTGCAGCGCATCGGCGCATACGGTATCGAGCGCAAAGTTCATGGCGGCGAGCGTACGTGAGTCGAATTTCTCTTCGATCATCGCGGCCCTCCCTGTGGACCGGTGTCCGGCGCGGTTATTTGCGGAGCGTCAGGCACTCGCTGACTTCCACCACCGCCTCGGTCTGTCTGGCTTTCTTCATCAGTGTTTCGCGTTCCCGTCCCGGTGGCAGCTTGCGAGCCGCCAGGCGTGCATCTTCGGCAAATTTCTGTAGGCGGTCCTCGAACGATCCGGCGGGACGAGCCCTGTTACGTTTCCTCTTGATCATGCCGCCTCCGAACTGGAACCGGCAATTTTTGGCATGTTGCCCCGGGGCCGTCGTTAACCCATGACATCGGGCTCAACGAAATCGTCGCCGGGACCGCAGGAACGATCGCGGACGCACCGCGTAACACCGATGCGTTCGCTGCTTTGCTCCCCGAAAAGCTGTGGACCACTCAGATGACGGGCTCCGGCGAATTTCATCGCCGGGGCTCGCATGCCTTCAAGGAAATCAGCCAGGGAGTTTTGTCATGGCACATTCCAATCACGGCATCGTCAAGGACGACAAGGGTCAGGAGCAGCCGGCCGACAAGGAGCGCGCGCGGAGCGCTCACAAGACCGACCCGCGAAAGCCGCCGACGCGCGAAGCGACGCGCGATCCGAAACTGAACGATCCCGACAAGACGCCGGGCTCCGGGATGACGTCGGACGATCGCGGCGATCCACCAACGGGCTGAACAAGCGATTCGCTGCGCAGCAACTGCGACAATGCGGCAGGAACGACGGTCCGGCTCCGCCGTTGGCTTTGGGACATCAATGGAGAATTGACATGGCAATGGACGAGAAAGAGGTCGGAAACCTAATCGGCAGCGACAAGGTCGAGGGTACCGCGGTCTATGGATCGGACGAGCGCAAGATCGGCTCGATCGAACGCGTGATGATCGACAAGACGAGCGGACGGGTGTCGTACGCCGTGCTCGGCTTCGGCGGCTTCCTCGGGCTTGGCAACGATCATTATCCGCTGCCTTGGCAGGCGCTCAAATACGACACAAGGCTCGGCGGTTACGTCACCGGCGTGACCGAGAGCCAGCTGCAGGGCGCGCCCAAATACGGGAGCGATCGAGACTGGAATTGGACCGATAAGGGCCGCACGCGCGCGGTGGATGATTACTACGGCGTGCCGCTCGTCTGAGCGGCGACAAACCCTGGAGGTCCGCGCTTAAGGGGCGCGGGCCTTCGTGGCTAAGTCGTACGGCGCCTGAGGACGTAGCCGTTTACGGCTTCCGGCGTCTGTACACTAGTGAACATACGTCAATAGCTGTGCAATGTAACATAGGTAATTGAAATCGGCCCGGCGGTTACTCGATGAGATATCCGGGGAGACCAATGTCGTTGGCGTCGTTAGTTCGGAAATTGGAGCAGTTCGTACGGCTTTCGCCCGTAGACCACGCTATTCTCAATCGCGCGTCGACCGAACGCGTTCGTCACTTCGGGCCGCGCGTCGACATCGTCCGCGAAGGCGAGAAGCCGAAGGACGTCCACCTGATCCTGTCCGGCTGGGCCTACCGCTACAAGCAGCTCGAGGACGGCCGGCGCCAGGTGGTGTCGTTCTTCCTGCCCGGCGATATCTGTGACGTGAACGTCTTCATCCTGCGCGAGATGGATCACTCGATCGGCACCGTCACCGCGGTGTCGATCGCCGACCTCTCCCGCGATTTCTTCGACAGGGTCGCTGCCGAACATCCGCGCATCGTCACCGCGTTCTGGTGGGAAACCCTGGTCAATGCCGCGATCCAGCGCGAATGGACCATGAGTCTTGGCCAGCGCACGGCGCTGGAGCGGATTGCCCATCTGCTCTGCGAGATCTGGCTCCGCCTGCGCCTCGCCGGCCTGACCCAAGGCAACAGCTGCGACTTCCCGCTGACCCAGGGCGACCTCGCCGACGCCACCGGCCTCTCCAAGGTTCACGTCAACCGGACGCTGCAGGAGCTGCGCGCCGACGGGCTGATCGTGCTTAAGGGAAAGACCCTGGCGGTCCCCAGTCTCGACCGGCTGATGCGTGCTGGCCTGTTCAACCCGAATTATTTGCATATGGATCACGAGGGACGGCAGCTCGATGCCGTCGCGACGGCACCGGACGCCGCGGCCGGGTGATCCGGCGCGCCGCGCGACATGTCGCGGGATGTGGATTTTTGACTCACAGACCGGGCAACACATTCGGTGTCGTCCTGGCGAAAGCCAGGACGACAGCGGTGAATGTGGTGCGGCCGCCGGGACGACAGTGGGGGATGTGGCGCTGCCTCTCACCCGTTCGCGGTCTTCACCACCACGAGGTTGTCATCGACTGCCGGCGGGTGGCGCTTGAGATGGTCGCGGCGCAGTGCGATCTCGTCGCGGACCAGCTCGTAGCCGAGCTTGAAGGTGTCGAGGCCGTCGCTGGAAACGGTGCCGTCGCGTAAGCCGATCACCGCGCCGCGCAGGATCGCCTCGAGCTCGTCCTGCAATTCGTCGAGATGCTCGGCGCAGGTGGTGTGCTCGACGCGCTCGCCGATGTCGAGGATCCGGCTCGCCAGTTCGCTGGCCTTCTCCGGCGCGACGCGGGTGATCTTGGTGTAGATCCCAGCGAAGATCGAGCCGATGATGCTGAGCGCGGCGGCGCCGAGATACATCAGGTCGCTGTAGCGGTCCATGAACGATTTGGTGTCGTCGTTGATGTATTCGGCAGCGCCTTGATGGGCGACGATGAAGGCGTCCTTGTCGGTCGCCGCCGGCTCGATCTTGGAGGCGAAGCCGTCGTCGAGCGCAAGCTCGGACTTGTTCTCATAGATGATGCGCGCGAGCTCGGCCGCCGTCGTCGTGGGCATCCAGGATTGCGCGACCAGCAGCCATTCCAGCCCGATGGTGTCGACGTCGTCGTCGGGGATCGACGGCGAGGACGACAGCATGCCGGTCGAGACCGTCTCCTCCGAGATCGCCGGATATTTGCGCGCCAGCGCCTTGGCCTCGTCGATTGCGTTCAACGTGAAGCCGGAGCGCTTGGCATATTGCTCATAGGTCTTGTCCTTGATGATCTTCGAGGCATGCTCGATCGCGACCACGGCGGCGAAGCCGGAGGCGAACAGTTTGTCGAGCGGCGTGTTCGGCGGCGCCTGCTGCACCCGTTGCGCCGCATCCGGGCTGTCCGAAATTTCCAGCGCGCTGCGGACGAAATTGACGCTGTTCTCGCCGTCGCCGACGACTGCGATCTTCTTCCTCTTCAGCTCGGTCAGCGACTTGATCTTCTTGCCGCCGGGGCTCAGCACCAGCACCAAATCATGCTCGAGGATCGCGATGGCGCGGGCGCGCGGCGGCACCCTCGCATCGGTACGCAGGATGGCAAGCGTCGCGGCGCGGCGATCGAACTGGGCCAGCGCCTTGGCGTTGTCGGAATTCGGCGCGATCTTCAGCTGCAGCCGCGACGAGTTATTCTTCAGCACGGTGGCGAGGCGGGCGGCGAACTTGGCTTCAGGGCCATTGGCATCGCCGACCGCAAACACCAGCGTTTCCGAATTGCGCAGCCAGAGGCGGGCGCCGACCACGGTGATCGCGCTCAAGAACAGCGTCAGCAGGGTGAAGATGATGATCTGCGCGCGGTTGCTTTTAGCGACCGGTGGGCGTGGGCGCGGCGGCGTCGGCGAAGGCGCGGGGGCTTCGGCACTCATGGCTGATCACCTGGCTCATCACCCGTCCGGGACGGCCCGTTGCCGCGATGGCGCGGCGCTGCCCGGTGAATCCGTAAATGACTATAAAAGAAAGAAAATTTCCTGTGCTGCCGACGATATACCTCCCCGGCGGGAATGCAAACCGGCCACCCGCCGTAACCTTAATCCCGGTTCGCCTGCGCCGCGATGCCACATGACCATCGCCACTATCGACGGCTGAACCCAGATGTGATTTTCGGGGGAGCGCAGGTGCATTCCGCCGCCGGAGATGTCATAAATGACACAAGCTTCGCTTTGCGGAATTGTGCTGACGGCCTGACCCGGATTTCTTGCAATCACATTCATCGAAGTAAAAGGGCGTCAGCTTGTTGTTTCCCTCCATGTCATCGTCGGTGTCGGTTGGTGCCCTGGTGGGATGGATGTTGCTTCTCACCGCAAAGCACATCATCGCTGACTTCATGCTGCAGAACGCCTGGATGGCGATCGGCAAGGACCAGAGGACCGGCTGGGCCATGCCGTTGCTCGCGCATTGCCTGGTCCACCTCGCGGTCGCGCTGGCGCTGATCCTGGTGGTGGCGCCGCGCTTCTGGTACGTCGCCTTCGTCGACTTCGTGATCCACATCATCGTCGATCGCTGCAAGGGCATCTGCGCCTCGCATTTCGGCGTGACGCTGGAGTCCGGCCATCCCTGGTTCTGGACCCTGATCGGGGTTGACCAGGCGCTGCACCACCTCACCGGGTTCGCGCTGTCGATCTACATGGCCGCGAACTGAGCGGCTCGCGGACGCCTCTTTCCACATCCTGTCCCTGACCACGACCCAGCGGCTTGCTGCGGGCGGATGTGATTCGGGTGCAACGGGCAAGGGCCCCCGGAGGCGACCGGAGGCCGTGGTTAACCTTTCGTTAGAGGATTGCGCGGCATCTTCCCGATCGAGGGGGATTTGCAAATGTTTTCAAGCCGCGACGCGTTCGAGAACGATGCCTGCCCAGTTGCGGACGACCTGCTCGGCCAGATGTACCGCGCCAATCCGAACGGGCTTTCGCTGCTGGTTGCCAATGTCGCGCCCGACGTCAGGGCGATGCTCGCGCTGTTCTGCTATCGCCGCAGCCATCTGCATGCGCTTGCACTCGCGATTGCGTCGAGCTGCAGCGAATGGGAGCTGGTCAATTCCGGCGGCCGTGTCGGGTCGACGCTGTACGCGCTGTCGCGCGAGCCGGCCCGTGCTGCGACCGTGTCGCATGGCGGCCGCAAGCCGATCACGCTGTCGACCAAGCCGCTGTCGAGCTTCGCGCCCGTTGTCGATGACGAGCTCGACGACGAGGACGTCAGCGAGACGGTGACTGTGACGGCTTAAGCATGATCCGGAAAAGTGGAAACCGGTTTTCCGCAAAGATCATGCGCAAATAAAAGAGCCGCGCTCAATCCGGCTGCGCGCTCGGGATGAGCGGCAGCCCGTGGCGGCGCCGCGCCATTGCGCATTCTGCGTCGCCCGGCAGACAGGTGCGGCACACCTCCGGCCGCACCGCATAGACTTCGCAGCGCGTTGCCTTTCCGACCTGGCCTGACAGCGCCGAGCAGCGGTCACCCTCACAGCGCATCCCTGACTGCCGCGCGTTGACGAACTGCGGCGGGATCAGATCGAGCTGCGCGTCGTCTTCCACGGTGAAGCGTGGCCAGTTCTCCGAATAGCTGCAGCAGGCGCCGCAGGACTGGCAGGTGCTCGCGTCCGCCGCGTCGATCGCGTTGCCGGTCATCAGGTGTCCCTCGGTGCTTCCCACACCAGGCTGCGCCGCCAGCGCGCCCTGAGCAGGTCGCGCCGCTCCGGGTACTTCTCGTCGTGATAGACAGCGGTGACCACGCGGTCGGTTCGGAAGCTGCGGAAATCCTTGCGCAGCTCGCACCAGGCGGCGAGCAGCCGCACCGCCTCGTGATAGCCGACCGCGATCGGCCAGACCGTGCGCTCGCTATCGCGGCCATGCTCGTCGCGATAGTTGAGCGTGATCTTCTTGCCTTCGTGGATCTGGCTGCGGGTCCTGACCATGTCGATGCGGTCCGGCTCCCGGTTCCAGGCGGAGCGGGCGCGGCTTGCCGGCTCCAGCACGAACGGCCGCAAGCGATCGGGCACGGTCTCGGCGATCTTGGCCATCAGGTCCTCGGCCGCGCGCGCCAGCGCCGGATCGGCGTGGCCGACCACCCATTGCGCGCCGAGCACGCAGGCCTCGATCTCGTCGGGTGTCAGCATCAAGGGCGGCAGGTCAAAACCCTTCTCCAGGATGTAGCCCATGCCGGCCTCGCCGCGGATCGGCACCCGCTGCTCGATCAGGCTGGCGATGTCGCGATAGATGGTCCGCTTCGATGTCTCGAGTTCGGCTGCGATCGCATCCGCGGTCAAAGGCTTACGGGTGCGGCGGAGCACCTGGATGATCTGAAACAGCCGGTCGGCGCGTCTCATGGCAATTCTCTTGGTCGCTCTGTTGGCAGTCGTTTTGGCAGCGGTCTTGACGAGTGTCTTGACGGGTCTCGCAGGCACTCGGCGCGTCGGCTTTTCGCGCCCCCTGTCACTGCTGCTGACAGCATGTTGGCAGCAGGTGGGGGCTATAGCAGGACAACACCTCAAGTGAAGGGAATTTGTCCATGACGAATCTTGACGAACTCGGTTTCAGGCAGGCGCAGAGCTTCGCGCTGGAACAGCTGGTCACGGTCTACTCCACCTCCGGCGACCTGCGCTGGGCCCTGGTCGCGCTGGTCGCACAGTCGATCAGTGCGGCCTGGTCCTACGGGCGGGCACGGCTGGTCAAGCGCGTTCGCGAGGCGGTTCGCCGCCTCGCGCCCGTCGGCCCGCTCGACAGTGAATGCCACTACTGCTGACACCATGCTGGCAGCAGGGGGCAGCTAGCTTCAATTCACGACCACAGGCGATCGGGAGCTTCATATGATTACGCTTTTTGGCTTTGGCACGGGCTTCGGCTTGCCGGAAATCAGCCCCTTCGTGACCAAGACCGAGGTCCAGCTCAAGATGGCCGGGCTTGAGTATCGCAAGGAGAAGGCGACGCCGCCGGCCTCTCCCAAGGGCCAGTTGCCCTTCATCGCCGATGACGGCGAGACGATCGCCGATTCGACCTTCATCCGCGCCCATATCGAGGGCAAATACGGCTTCGATTTCGACGCGCCGCTGAGCCTGCAGGCACGCGCGCAGGCCTGGGCCTTCGAGCGCATGATCGAGCATCACGTCTACTGGGCGCTGGTCGGCGCGCGCTGGGTCGACGACACCAATTTCGCCAAGGGGCCTGCACATTTCTTCGACGGCGCGCCCGACCACATGCGCGACAAGATGCGCGAGGACGCCCAGTTCCGCGTCGCCGAGAACTATCTGTTGAGCGGGCTTGGCCGCCACGGGCCCGACGAGGACGTCGATCTCGCGCTCCGCTCGCTGTTTGCGCTGTCGGTGCAGCTCGGCGACAAGCCCTATCTGATGGGCAATGCCCCGTGCGGCACCGACGCCACCGCGTTCGGCGCGCTGGCGGGAATCCTGACGCCGTTCTTCGATTCGCCGCTGCGCGAGCGCACCGAGAAATTCGACAATCTCACCGCTTATGTCGGCCGGATGATGCAGCAATATTATCCGGAGTTCGCCTGGGCGCCGTTGCAGCAGCAAGCGGCGGCTTAGCCCGCCACGACGGGAGCGGGCTCGCCCTTCAATGCGGCGAGCTCCGCCTCGAGCTCGGCGATGCGCTGGTCGCGCGAGGCAAGCGCGCTGGACACATCGGCCGCGTCGAATTTCTGCGGAATGTGCTGCGGGCAGTTGGTGTCCCACGCCGCGACCTTGAACAGGATCACCTGCTCGGGCCGCGCGCGATAGCCCTGCGGCATCAGCGAACGCGTCAGCGCCGGATCGTCTTCCACCACCCGCGCCTCGCCCCAGATCTTCACCCGCTGCCGGTACGCGTAGTTCATCACGAAGATATAGGCCTTCGGGTTCTCCGAGAGATTGCCCTGGGTGATGAACTGCCGGTTGCCGCTGTAATCGGCGAACGCGATGGTGTGCTTGTCGAGCACCTTGATGAAACCCTTCGGCCCGCCGCGATGCTGGATGTAGGGCTGGCCGGCGGCGGAGGCGGTGGCGAAATAGAAGCTGTTGGCATTGGCGAGGAAGGCGGCGAGGTTCTCGTCGACCTCGGTTTGCCAGCCGCCATGGGCCTCGACCTCGGCATAGGTCGCGCGCGAACCCTTGCGGGTCTGGATTTCCTTCACCGCCGGGGTGAACCCGACATCGCTCGAACAACTGCCAGCGTCTGACATCTGAGCCTCCCGCCACGGGCGACAAAGCGGCCGTCCTCGAACCGTAACATGGGTATTTCCGGTTCGTAAGCAATCTTGGGAATTGACACTTCACTGTTGCCGATTATGCAATAGTGCCATGGACCGGATCGACGCCATGCAGGCCTTCGTCGCGGTGGCGGACCTCGAGGGGTTTGCCCCCGCGGCCCGCAAGCTCGGCCTGTCGCCATCCGCCATCACGCGGCTGATCGCGGCGCTGGAGGAGCGGCTCGGCGCGCGCCTCCTACAGCGGACCACGCGGCAGGTGACGCTGACCGACGCCGGCTCGCGCTATCTGGAGCGGGCGCGGCGGATCCTGGCCGATGTCGAGGAGGCCGAGGACGCGGTCGAGAGCGAGCGCACCCGCCCCGAAGGGCGGCTGGTGATCTCGGCGCCGTTCGGCTTCGGGCGGCTGCATGTCAGTCCGGTCGTCACCGCCTACCTCAAACGCTATCCCGATGTCGGCGTCGACCTGCGGCTGTCGGATCGCCGGATCAACCTGGTCGAGGACGGCGTCGACCTCGCGGTTAGGCTCGGGCACCTGCCGGATTCGACGCTGGTGGCGCGGCATGTCGGCCAGATGCGCCGGATCGTGGTGGTCTCGGCCGGCTATCTCAAGCTTCGCGGCGAGCCGAAGCGGCCGGCCGACCTCACCGCCCATGACACCATCCAGTTCGGCGCGATGACCGCGACGCCGGACTGGCGCTTCATGGAGGACGGGCAGGAGATCCGCATCACGCCGACGCCGCGCTTCACCAGCAACAGCTCGGACGCTGCCATCCAGTACGCCGAGCAGGACGGCGGGCTGACCCGCGTGATGGCCTACCAGGCCGCCGAATCGCTCAAAGCGCGGCGACTCCGCATCGTGCTCGCCGAGTTCGAGCAGCCGCCGGTGCCGATCCATGTCGTCTACCCGACATCCCGGCTGTTGTCAGCCAAGGTGCGGACCTTCATCGATCTCGTCACCGAGATCACCGACTGGCACTTCGGCTAGCGCTAGGCGCTTAGCTGACCGGCGCCTTCTTAGGCACCACGCGGAACGTGCCGCTGGCGCGGGCGATCGTGACGCCGTCGGCCTTGATCAGGCTCTGTGCGAAGCAGATCGTGCTGCCGGTCTTGATCACGTCGCTCTCGATCGCGAGCCACTGCCCGACGTTGGCGGAGCCGACGAAATCGACCGTGAGCGAGATCGTCACATACGAGGTGGTCCAGCCGGTCGCCTGGCCGCAGCTATAGCCCATCGCATTGTCGGAAAGTGCTGCGATCAGCCCGCCATGGATCAGGCCGCGGCCGTTGGTGTGCGGCCTCGCCAGCCGTAGGCCGATGATGACGGATCGCTCGGTCTTCTTTGCATAGAGCGGCTCCCAGGGCTCGGTGAGCGGGCTCTTGCGGAACAGCGGCTCGAAGCCTTCGGGGACGTCTTGGGGAATGTCGGGGGCGACTTGCGTATCGGTGGTCATCTGAGTCTCGTGCATGGCGTTGCGTTGACGCCATTGAACGCGATGTCGACCGTGGTTTCACCGCCTACAAAGTTTTAAACGGGATTTGCGCAGGTGTTTGAAGAACCACCGCGGAGGACCGATCACGCCGGCAATTCGTAGCCGACCTCGCTTTCGACTTCGATCGTCTTCTGCACCGCCGGTCGCGCCATCATCTTATCGTAATGCGCCGTGAGGTTGGGAAACGTCTCCGGCGGCAGCTTCAGCGAATTGGCGAGGCGCCAGTACAGGCGGAACAGATGGATGTCGGCGATCGAGTAGCTGCCGATCGCCCAGCCGTGACCGAGCCGGCGGTCGGCGATGCCCCAGACCGCCTTCGCGTAGTCGAGCCCGCGCGCCCTTGCCGGATGCAGCGTCGAGGCGATGAAGGACATCCACGACAGCGCTTGCGCCTCGGCCGCGATGTCGTCGCGCGGCAGCAGCTCAGCTTCGGGGAATCGCCTCGCGAGATAGAACAGGATCGCCGCGACCTCGGTCAGCGGACGGCCGTCGATCAGGAGCGTCGGGACCGTGCCTTCCGGATTGAGCGCGAGATAACCGGGCGCTTGCATGTCGTTGCGCTTAAACGACATCGGATGGGCCTCGAAGCCCGTGCCGATCTCGTGCAGGGCGATATGCACTGCCATCGAGCTGGCGCCCGGTGCGAAATAGAGGCTGAGCATGGCGGCTGCTCCTGGCCGGTGACATTCGCGATGCTAGGGCTTTCAGAACGAACTGCCTAGCGGCGAGCGAAATCCTATCCCCGTCACCCTGAGGAGGCCGCGGAGCGGCCGTCTCGAAGGGTCGACGGCCCGGACGGTGGCCGATTCATCCTTCGAGGCTCGCTGCGCTCGCACCTCAGGATGACGGGTCAACCATTGTGTCGGCTATCTAGAACGGCAACCCCACATAATTCTCCGACAGCGAGGTCGACGCCGCCTTCGAGCTGACGAGGTAGTCGAGCTCGGCGATCTGGATGCGCGCGGCGAATTCGCCTTCGTCGGGGAATTTGTGCAGCATCGAGGTCATCCACCAGGAGAAGCGCACCGCCTTCCAGACCCGCGCCAGCGCCTTTGCCGAGTAGCCGTCGAGCCCTGCCGAGGATCTCTCGTCGTAATATTCGCGCAGCGCCTGTGACAGATAATGCACGTCGCTGGCGGCAAGGTTCAGGCCCTTGGCGCCGGTCGGCGGCACGATGTGCGAGGCGTCGCCGGCGAGAAACATGCGGCCGAACCGCATCGGTTCGGCGACGAAGCTGCGCAGCGGCGCGATGCTCTTTTCGATCGACGGGCCGGTTATGATCTCGTCGGCGGCTTTCTGGTCGAGGCGCCGCTTCAATTCATCCCAGAACCGCTCGTCGGACCATTGATCGACATGGTCGTCGAGCGGGCACTGCACGTAATAGCGGCTGCGATGGGTCGAGCGCATCGTGCACAGCGCAAAGCCGCGCGCATGGTTGTTGTAGATCAGCTCCGGCGAAACCGGCGGCGTCTCCGAGAGGATGCCGAGCCAGCCGAACGGATACACCCGTTCATAGCTGTTGATCGCCGACGCTGGTACGCTGGCGCGGCTGACGCCGTGGAAGCCGTCGCAGCCGGCGATGAAATCGCAGGCGATTTCGTGGGTGACGCCGTCCTTGACGTAACTGACGCGCGGATGATCGGTGTCGAAATCGTGAGGCGTGACGTCGGCGGCGGAGTAGACCGTGGTCAGGCCGGCCGCCTTGCGCGCGTTCATCAGATCGAGCGTGACCTCGGTCTGGCCGTAGATGGTCACGGTCTTGCCGGTCGCCGCATGCATGTCGATGCGGTGCCGCGCGCCGCCGAACGCCAGCTCGACGCCGTGATGAACCAGGCCTTCCTGGTGCAGCCGGGCACCCGCACCGACGCTGTCGAGCAGCAACACGGTGCCTTCCTCGAGCAGGCCGGCGCGGATTCGCCCCAGCACGTAATCCGGCGTCTGCCGCTCGAGAATGACGTTGTCTACGCCGAAAGTATGAAGTAGTTGCCCAAGCAACAGTCCGGCCGGACCTGCGCCTATGATTGCTACTTTTGTCCGCAACACCTGGTCCTCCCGATCGGATAGGCTTTCCGCGGGCGCCCGCACCGGGGCGAGCGCCATCAACTTGCCAAGGCAACTATATCATATAACAGTTTTGGCAAGGCGGTTTTGCGCGGCAAGCGCGTTCGCCGCAGCGCAAGATGCCGGAGGCGCCGGGTGCGACGAGGCGTCGTCCTCGCGGATTTTGTCTTGAATATCCGCGCGAATTAGATAACATGTTAAGTAATGAGACCGGGCACGAAGCCCGTCCTGGAGAGGAGGAGAGGTGATGAGGAAGAGTTTGTTGGCGCTGCTGATGGCAGCCGCCGCCATCGTGCCGGCCGCAGGTCCTTCGCAGGCGCAGGACAAGACCGTCAATCTCAAAGTGTCGCTCTGGGTGCCGCCGGCGCATCCGCTGGTGCCGGCGACGCAAGCCTGGGCCGCCGACATCGAGAAGGCATCGGGCGGCACCATCAAGGTCACCGTGTTTCCGTCCGAGCAGCTCGGCAAGGCATTCGACCATTACGACATGGCGCGCGACGGCATCGCCGACGTCACCTATGTCAACCCCGGCTATCAGCCCGGCCGGTTCCCGATCGCGGCCGCAGGCCAGCTCCCGTTCGTGTTCTCGGACGGCAAGAAGGGCACGCTGGCGCTGAACGAGTGGTACCACAAATACGCGCCGACCGAGATGAAGGACACCAAGCTCTGCTTCGCCTTCATCCACGATCCGGGCGCCCTGCACGGCAAGAAGAAGATCGTGCTGCCGAGCGACCTTAGCGGCGTGAAGGTGCGCCCCGCGCAGAGCACCATCGGCGAGATGGTGAAGATGTTCGGCGGCACCAATGTGCAGGCCTCCGCGCCGGAATCGCGCGATGCGATCGAGCGCGGCGTCGCCGACGAGATCACCTTCCCCTGGGGCTCGATCTTCCTGTTCGGCATCGACAAGGTGGTGAAGTACCACATGGACGTGCCGCTCTACACGACGGTGTTCACCTACAACATCAACCTCGCCAAATATAATGCGATGTCGGACGCCCAGAAGAAGGTGATCGACGATCATTGCACGCCGGAATGGGCCTCCAAGGTCACCGATCCCTGGACCGATTTCGAAGCCAACGGCCGCACCAAGATGAAGGCGCTGCAAGGCCACGAGGTCTATCCGCTGACGGCGGATCAGCTCGCCGAGTGGAAGAAGGCGGTCAAGCCGCTGCGCGACAGCTGGGCCGAGGCCGTGAAGAAGGCCGGCGGCGATGCCGAGAAGATCGAGGCCGATCTGCAGGCCACGCTGAAGAAGTACGAGGCGGGGATCTGATCCCGTTGCCCCTTCACCTCTCCCCGCTTGCGGGGAGAGGTCGGATCGCATCGTCAGATGCGATCCGGGTGAGGGGGTACAGGTCTCACCGCGTCCACAACTCGTGGAAGCAGCCCCTCACCCCAACCCTCTCCCCGCAAGAGCGGGGCGAGGGGGCTCATCGAAGCAACGCATGACGCAATCTGCCGAAGTTTCCCAGGACGGCGCGATCACCGGTCCACCCGAGCCGGTGCGCAAGAATTTCATGGACCGTTTCATCGATTCGATCGAATGGGTGGCGGCCTTCTTCGTCGGCGTCGTCGCGCTCAACACCTTCACCGCGGTGTTCATGCGCAAGTTCTTTTCGGTGACGATCCCCGACTACTACAATTTCGGCCAGTTCCTGCTCGGCATCCTGATCTTCTGGGGCATCGCGGCGACGAGCTATCGTGGCACCCACATCACCGTGGATCTGGTCTGGGCGAATGCCTCGCCGCGCTATCAGCGCTGGATCGACATCTTCGCGACGCTGGTGCTGCTGTTCGTGGTGAGCGTGCAGACCTACACGCTGGTCGACAAGGTGATCGACACCAGGAACAGCCACATCGTCACCATGGATCTCGGCGTGCCGGTCTGGCCGTTCTTCCTGGTGTCCTGGCTCGGCGATGTCTCCGCGGTGCTGCTGATTGCGATCCGGACCTACCGCCTGATCTTCCATCCGGAAGATATCCACGATGCCAAGATCAAGACTGCGGAGTAGACGGCCATGAGTCTCGATTTGAGTCCCGAGGCCGTCGCCGTCATCGGCTTCGTCAGCCTGTTCGCGCTGATGCTGTTGCGTGTCCCCGTCGGCATGGCGATGGGCCTCGTCGGCATCACCGGCTTTGGCTACCTCACCGGCTTTGCCCCGGCGCTGAAGCTGGTCGGCCAGACCACGATGCGCACGGTGACGGATTATTCCTTCGGCGTGATCCCGATGTTCCTCCTGATGGGCGCCTTCGTGTCCGTCTCGGGCATCAGTCGCGAGCTGTTCCGCGCCGCCAACACCTTCGTCGGCCACTGGAAGGGCGGGCTCGGCATTGCGACCATCGCGGCCTGCGGCGGCTTTGCCGCGATCTCGGGCTCGTCGGTTGCGACCGCCGCGACCTTCTCGGCGGTTGCCTATCCCGAGATGCGCCGCTTCGGCTATCCGCAATCGTTCTCCACCGGCGTGATCGCAGTCGGCGGCACGCTCGGGGCGATGCTGCCGCCGTCCACGGTGCTCGCGGTGTACGGCATCATCACCCAGCAGGACATCGGCAAGCTGTTCATCGCGGGCGTGGTGCCGGGCCTGCTCGCGATCCTGATGCACATGATCACGATCGGCATCATCGGCGTGACCCGGCCGGGCTTCCTGCCGGCAGGCAAGAAGGCGTCGTGGCATGAGCGCGCGCTTGCGATGCGCGACGTCTGGTCGCCGCTGCTGCTGTTTTTGTTCGTGATCGGCGGCCTCTATGGCGGCTTCTTCGTCCCGACCGAAGCGGGCGCGGTCGGCGCGGTCGGTGCCTTCATCATCGGCATCCTCAGGGGCAAGCTGACCAAAGACGGCATCCTGCAATCGCTGCTGCAGGCGACGCGCACTGCGGCCGCCGTGTTCACCGTGCTGATCGGCGCGCTCTGCTTCGGCTATTTCCTCACCATCACCCAGACGCCGCAGAACGTCACTGGATTCCTCACCGGACTCGGCATCGGTCCCTATGGCGTGCTGGCGCTGATCCTGATGATGTATCTGGTGCTGGGCTGCCTGATGGATGCGATGGCGATGGTGATCCTTACCGTGCCGATCGTGTTTCCGGTGGTGACCGCGCTCGGCTTCGACCCGATCTGGTTCGGCATCATCATCGTCATGACGGTGGAGCTCGGGCTGATCCACCCGCCGGTCGGCATGAACGTGTTCGTGATCAAGAGCGTGATCAAGGACGTCAATATGTCGACGATCTTCGTCGGCGTGCTGCCGTTCGTGATCACCGATCTGATCCGGCTGGGGATCCTGATCCTGTTCCCGCTGCTGGCGACCTGGCTGCCGCAGCGCATGATAGGCTAGATCAATGACACCCGAGCTTCACACCAAATATGTCTTCACGATCACCGCCCGGATCGCCGAGGTGACCTCCGCCGGCGACATCGGCACCGGCATCCGCCGCATCATTCCGATCGTTGGCGGCGAGGTGAAAGGCGAGGGGATCAACGGCAAGGTGCTGCCCTTCGGCGCCGACTTCCAGATCATCCGGCCGAGCGAGCTGATCGAGCTGGAGGCAAAATATGCCTTTGAGACTGACGACGGCGCCGTCGTCTATGTCGAGAACAAGGGCATCCGCTTCGGGCCAGTCGATCTGCTCGAGAAGCTCAAGCGCGGCGAGCCGGTCGACCCGAAGCTGATCTATTTCCGTACCATGCCGAGATTCGAAACCGGCGCCGAAAAGTACCGCTGGCTGATGGAGCACATCTTCATCGGCTCCGCCGCCCGCCACGCCGACCGTGTCGTGATCGACGTGCATCAGGTGCTTTGACGCTCCGCTCCCATCCTCCCCTGGGGGGGGGAGGATGGGACGCGCATGAAAATGCGCGGCGAGGTGGGGTGATCGCTCCACACGGGCACTGTCCGGGTGGAGAGACCGTCACTCCACCCCGTCTCACATTCCGCTTCGCTCATGTGAGCCGACCCACCCCCTCCAAGGGAGGGTGAAGTCCTGCGCCGCCACGCGCGCCTTGACTCCTGCGATGATAGTTATACAACATAACTATTCTGAATAGGAAACAATAACGCCATGGGAAACGCTGCCGACGCGGGTGATGCCTCGCTGCTCAGGATCGAGACGCGAGGGGCGGTGCTGACCGTCGGGCTCAACCGGTCGGCCAAGCGCAATGCGCTGAACGATGGCATCATCCTGGCGCTGCGCGACTGCTTTTCCGCGATTCCCGACGAGGTCGGCGCCGTCGTCATCCATGGCGTCGGCGATCATTTCTCGTCCGGGCTCGATCTCTCCGAACTGACCGAGCGCGACGCCACCGAGGGCCTGGTGCATTCCCAGATGTGGCACCGCGTGTTCGACCGCATCCAGTATTGCCGCGTGCCCGTCATCGCCGCGCTGAAGGGCGCGGTGATCGGCGGCGGGCTGGAGCTTGCCTGCGCGGCGCATATCCGGGTCGCCGAGCCGTCGGCCTATTTCGCGCTGCCCGAGGGCCAGCGCGGCATCTTCGTCGGCGGTGGCGGATCGGTGCGGCTGCCGCGCCTGATCGGCGTGCCCAGGATGGCCGACATGATGCTGACCGGCCGGGTCTATTCGGCGACCGAGGGCGCGGCCTACGGCTTCTCGCAATACCTCACCGAGGCCGACGGCGCGTTGCCGAAGGCGCTGGAGCTTGCCGAGCGCGTCGCGGCTAATGCGCCGCTGACCAACTTCGCCGTGTTGCAGGCGCTGCCGATGATCGCCGAGGCCAATCCGCAGACCGGCCTCCTGATGGAATCGCTGATGGCGACGGTGGCGCAGAGCGACAAGGAAGCCAAGAAGCGCATCCGTGCGTTCCTGGATCGCAAGACCGCCAAGGTGAAGCCGACATGAGCGCCAAGGCTGATATATCTGCGTCTGCGTCCACCGCGAATACCCATCCGCTGCGCCCGATCTCGTTCGGCAACCCTGATGTCACCGTCGAGCGCCGCGACGACGGCACGATCTACCTTCGCCCCAAGCTCACTCTCGCCGATTACCCCGTTCGCCTCACCGACCGCCTGCATCACTGGGCGAATGCCGAGCCGAGCCGCGTGTTCATGGCCGAACGTGCAGCCGGCGGCGGCTGGCGCCAGATCACCTATGCGCAATTGCTGGAGACGACCCGGCGCATCGCCTCCGCGCTGATCGCGCGCGGGCTGTCGGCCGAGCGGCCGATCATGATCCTGTCGGGTAATTCGATCGATCACGCGCTGATCGCGCTCGGCGCGCTCTATGCCGGCATTCCGTTCTGCCCGGTGTCGCCGGCCTACTCGCTGGTGTCGCGCGACTACGGCAAGCTCAGCTTCGTCATCAAGCTGCTCACGCCGGGCCTCGTCTTCGTCGACGATGCCGACAAATTCGCCGACGCCCTGCGCGCCAATGTCGGGCCCGGTGTCGAGATCGCGGCAAGCCGCGGGACCGTGCCTGGCCGCGAGGTGACCCGGCTCGCCGAGCTGATCGCAACGCCGGAGGATCCGCGCCTCGACGCGGTCCATGCTGGGATCGGTCCGGATACGATCGCAAAGTTCCTGCTGACGTCGGGCTCGACCGGCAATCCCAAGGCCGTCATCAACACCCAGCGCATGATCTGCGCCAACCAGGTGATGCTGCGCGAGACGCTGGCGTTCCTGAAGGACGAGCCGCCCGTCATCGTCGACTGGCTGCCGTGGAATCACACCTTTGGCGGCAATCACAATGTCGGGCTGACGCTCTTCAATGGTGGCTCGATCTATCTCGACGAGGGCAAGCCGATGCCCGGCGGCATCGAGGAGACGGTGCGAAACCTGCGCGAGATCTCGCCGACGGTCTATTTCAATGTGCCCAAGGGCTACGAATCGCTGCTGCCCTATCTGCGCGACGATGCAGGCCTGCGGGCAAAGTTCTTCCACCGCTTGCATGCGATGTTCTTTTCGGGTGCGGCGCTGTCGCCGTTCATCTGGAACAGCCTCGATGCGCTCGCCGTGCAGGAGAAGGGCTATCGCGTGCCGATGTTGACCGGGCTCGGCGCCACCGAGACCTCGCCGTTCTTCATGTCGGTGCGGCCCGATACCAGCCGCTCCGGCCATGTCGGGCTTCCGGTCTCGGGCAATGATGCCAAGCTGGTGCCGAACAACGGCAAGCTCGAGGTGCGCGCCAAAGGTCCCAACGTGACGCCGGGCTACTGGCGGCAGCCCGAACTGACCGCCAAGGCGTTCGACGAGGAAGGCTTCTATAAATTTGGCGATGCGCTGAAGCCCACCAACGCCGGCGATCTCGATGCCGGTTTCGATTTCGATGGTCGCATCGCCGAGGATTTCAAGCTGGCAAGCGGCACCTGGGTCAGCGTCGGACCGTTGCGGGCGCGCTTCGTCGGCACCTGCGCGCCGCTGGTGCGCGACGTCGTGATCGCGGGGCTGAATCGCGACGAACTCGCGGCGATCGTGATCCTCGATCTCGACGGCTGCCGCCTGATCAATCCGGCGCTTGCCGCAGGCGACATCGCGGCCGCGGCCAATGATCCGCTGGTGCGCGCCGCCTTTCGCGAACGCTTCGCGCGGGTCCTTGCGAGCGCCACCGGTTCATCGAACCGGATCGCGCGGGCGATCCTGCTCGACACACCGCTGTCGATCGATCGCGGCGAGGTCACCGACAAGGGCTCGATCAACCAGCGCGCGGTGCTAGAGCATCGCACTGACATCATCGAAGCGCTCTATGCGCCGGTGCCGCCGGCATCGGTGATCAAACTCGTCTGACCATTCAAGGAGAGAATGCCATGCAGTTGAAGGACCAGGCCGCCATCGTCACCGGCGGCGCATCGGGATTGGGTGCCGCGACCGCGCGCCGGCTGGCTGCGCACGGCGCCAAGGTCGCGGTCTGCGACCTCAACGCCAAGCTCGCCGAGAGCGTCGCCGCCGAGATCGGCGGCATTCCTGTGGTCTGCGACGTCGCCGATGCGGCAGCGGCCGAAGCCGCGGTCGCTGCCGCCGCCAAGGCACATGGCCCGGCACGCGTGCTGGTCAACTGTGCCGGCATCGGGGTGGCAAAGCGCGTGATCGGCCGCGAGGGGCCGATGGCGCTCGCCGACTTCGACAAGGTGATCAAGGTCAATCTGATCGGCTCCTTCAACATGTTGCGGCTTGCGACCGCTGAGATGTCGAAGCTCGAGCCGCTGGCGACCGGCGAGCGCGGCGTCGTGATCTCGACTGCGTCAGTCGCCGCCTATGACGGCCAGATCGGGCAGGCGGCCTATTCGGCCTCGAAGGGCGGCATCGTCGCGATGACTTTGCCGATCGCGCGCGAGCTTGCGCAGTTCGGCATCCGTGTGCTGACCATCGCGCCCGGCCTGTTCATGACGCCCTTGCTGGCCGGCCTGCCGCAGGAGGCGCAGGATTCACTCGCCGCCGCGATCCCGTTCCCGCGCCGGCTGGGCCAGGCCGACGAGTTCGCCTCGCTGGCGCTGCACATGATCGACAATCCCTATCTGAATGGCGAAGTGGTGCGGCTCGATGCCGCGCTCCGGATGGCGCCGCGCTGAAGCATGATCCGGAAGAGCGCAAAGCGCCCTTCCGGATCGCTCACGCTCAATCGAGGATAGACCATGTTCGTCAACCGGCGCGACGTGCAGATCCAGTGGGGCGATTGCGACCCCGCCAACATCGTCTACTACCCGCGCTACTTCGCGATGTTCGACGACTCGACCTCGATCATGTTCGAAGCTGCCGGTTGCTCGAAGCAGGACCTCGTCCACAAATACGGCTTGGTCGGCATTCCCATGGTCGACACGCGGGCGAAATTCCACATCCCGTCAACCCATGGCGACTGGATTACCATCGAAAGCCGGATCGAGAGCATCAAGCGCTCGAGCTTCGAGGTGGTGCACCGCGTGTTCAAGGGCGAGGCGTTGGCCATCGAGGCGTTCGAGACCAGGGTGCTGGTCGGCCGCCATCCGGACGATCCCGCCAGGCTGAAATCAGCGCCATTTCCGCAGGAGGTTATCGACCGCTTCATGAAGGGCTGACTTGTTCAGGGCTGACTTGCAGCCCCTCATGACCTAAAGAAGGGGCTGAATTGGCCCGCAAAACTGGTTTAAACCCAAAAAACATATCCGCAGGGAGGAATGAATGAAGAAGGCCACTCTCGCCGCCGCAGTGCTCGCAGCCGCTATCGCGCTGCCGGGCGCATCCGCGCTGGCGCAGACCAATGAAATCACCATCGGCATCTCGATCTCGACCACCGGCCCCGCCGCGGCGCTCGGCATCCCCGAACGCAACGCGCTCGATTTCGTGCCGAAGGAGATCGGCGGCGTGCCGCTGAAGCTGATCGTGCTCGACGATGCCGGCGATCCGACGGCCGCGACCACCAATACGCGGCGCTTCGTCACCGAGTCCAGGGCCGATATCATCATGGGCTCCTGCATCACGCCGACGACGATCGCGGTGTCGACGGTCGCCAATGAGGCCGGCATCCCGCATCTCGGTCTCGCGCCGTTTCCGATCAATGAGGCCCGCGCGAAATGGTCGGTCGACCTGCCGCAGTCGATTCCGATCATGGGCAAGGTGCTCTACGAGCACATGAAGGCGCACAACATCAAGACCGTCGGCTATATCGGCTATTCGGATTCCTACGGCGATCTCTGGGTCAACGACTTCAAGGCGCAAGCCGTGCCGATGGGCCTGACCATGACCGATGAGGAGCGCTTCGCGCGTCCGGATACGTCGGTCGCGGGTCAGGTGCTGAAGCTTGTCGCCGCCAATCCCGACGCCATCCTGGTCGGCGCCTCCGGCACCGCCGCGGCGCTGCCGCAGTCCGCGCTGCGTGAGCGCGGCTACAAGGGCCTGATCTATCAGACCCACGGTGCCGCCACGATGGACTTCATCCGCATCGCAGGCGCGTCCGCGGAAGGCGTCATCATGTCGGCCGGCCCGATCATGTCGCCGGAAACCCAACCCGACAGCGCGCTGACCAAGAAGCCGGGCCTGACGCTGAACGCGGCCTATGAAGCCAAATACGGCGCCAACAGCCGCAGCCAGTTCGCCGGCCATTCCTTCGACGCCTTCGAGGTGCTGAAGCGCATCATCCCGACAGCGCTGAAGACCGCCAAGCCCGGCACGCCGGAATTCCGCGAGGCGATCCGCCAGGCGTTCATCTCCGAGAAGGAGATCGTGGCGAGCCAGGGCGTCTACAACTGGACCGAAAAGGACCGCTACGGCCTCGACGACCGCTCGCGCATCCTGCTCACGGTCAAGGACGGCAAGTACATCCCGGCGATGTGAGCCGATCTTGGTCCGCGAAACTAAAGAAGCCGGTGCCGCTAAAGGGGCCGGCTTTTTCACGAGCGGGCGATGGCGCGCCTAGATCGCGCTCTCGCCTTCGTGCTGGAAGCCGAGATAGCTCGCGGCGACGCCCTTGTTGGCGGCGATCTCGCTGGCTGGGCCCGACAGCACGAATTCGCCGAGCTCCATCACATAGGCACGGTCTGCGATCTGCAGCGCGGCCTGGGCGTTCTGCTCGACCAGCAGCACCGAGACGCCGGCTGCGCGGAGTTCGCCGACGATGCGGAAGATGTCCGCGACGATGATCGGGGCGAGACCGAGGCTCGGCTCGTCCAGCATCAGCAATTTCGGCGCGCCCATCAGCGCGCGGCCCATCGCCAGCATCTGCTGCTCACCGCCGGAGAGCGTGCCGGCGAGCTGCTTGCGCCGTTCCTTGAGCCGCGGAAACAGCGTGTAGACCCGCTCCAGCGAGCGTGCCGCGGTTGCCTTCGTGATCCGGAAGGCGCCGAGCTCGAGATTGTCCTCGACATTCATGGTGCCGAACAACTCGCGATGCTCGGGCACCAGGCTCAGGCCGGTGGCGACGCGGTCCTCGATATCGAGCGGCGCCATGTCGACACCGGCAAAGGTGGTGCGGCCCCGCAGCGGCAGCACGCCCATGATGGCGTTAAGCAGCGTGGTCTTGCCGGCGCCGTTGGCGCCGATGATGGTGACGATCTCGTTCTCGCCAACGTCGAGCGAGACGCCGCGCACGGCCTCGACCTTGCCGTAGGCGATATGGACGTCGGCAACCGTCAGCAGCGCACTCATGCAGCGGCTCCGAGATAGGCCTTGATCACGTCGGGGTTGCGCTTGATCGCAGCCGGCGTGCCCTCGGCGATCTTGGTGCCGAAATCGAGCACCACGATGCGGTCGGCGAGATCCATCACGAACCCCATGTCGTGTTCGACCAGCAGCACCGACATGCCGCCGTCGCGCAATTGCCGGAGCAGCGCGGCCAGCCGCTGCTTCTCCATGTGGCGCAGGCCTGCGGCCGGTTCGTCGAGCAGCAGCAGCATCGGGTCGACGCACAGCGCACGCGCGATCTCGACGATGCGCTGTTGCCCGAGCGACAGCGAGCCCGCGAGTTGGTCGATCTGCTCGGACAGGCCGACGCGCTCGATTTGCCGCGCAGCTTCCGCCAGCAGCTTCGCCTCGTCAGTGCGGTCCAGCCGCAGCATGCTGGAGATCGCCCCGGAATTGCCGCGCAGATGCGCGCCGATCGCGACGTTCTCGAGCACGGTCATGTCGGGCACCAGCTTGACGTGCTGGAACGTCCTGCTGACGCCGAGCTTGACCACCTCCTGCGGCGGGGCGTTCGCAACCTCGTTGCCGAGCACGGCGATCTTGCCGCTGGTCGCGGCCAGCACGCCGGTGATCAGGTTGAAGGTCGTGCTCTTGCCGGCGCCATTCGGGCCGATCAGCGCGACGATCTCGCGGGCGTTGACGTCGAACGAGACGTCGTTCACCGCAAGCACGCCGCCGAACTGCTTACGCGCCTTGTCGATGTGCAGGAGGACCGGAGACGTTCCTGCCGCCCGCTCACGGTGTTCCAGCTTCACCGATGTGTCCGGCGTCTTGCGGGCCGGCTTGAACGGCAGCCGCGACATCAGCCAGGGCCAGACGCCCTGCGGCGCGAGCTGCAACAGCAGCACCAGCATGATGCCGAACACGATGGTCTCGAGCTGGCTCTGGCCGCCGAAGATGTAGGGCAGGTAGCTCTGCAGCACCTCTTTGAGGATCACGACGATGGCGGCGCCGAGCACGCCGCCCCAGACGTAACCGGCACCGCCGACGACGGCGATGAACAGATACTCGATGCCGGCCTGCGCGCCGAACGGCGTCGGGTTGGCGGCACGCTGGAAATGCGCATAGAGCCAGCCGGACAGGCCGGCCAGCACTGCCGCATAGATGAACACCAGGAGCTTGGCGCGCGGCGTCTGCACACCGAATGCCTCGGCCGCGATATGGCCGCGCCGCAGAGCGCGGATGGCGCGGCCGGTGCGGGAATCCAGCAGGTTCATGGTGAGGAGCGCGGAGAGCAGCACCGCGACCCAGATCGCGTAATAGATCGTGTCCGGGCTCAGCATCCTGAAAGAGCCGATCGAGAGCGGCGGGATGCCCGAAATGCCGTCGTTGCGGCCGAGGAATTCGAGCTTGCTGAACAAATAGAACAGCCCGATGCCCCAGGCGATGGTGCCGAGCGGCAGATAGTGGCCCGACAGCCGCACCGTGACGATGCCGAGCAGCACGGCAGCAATGCCGCTGACCAAAAGCGAAGCCGGCAGCGTCAGCCACGGCGACACGCCGTAGGCGGTGGTCAGCACCGCCGTGGTGTAGGCGCCGAAGCCGCAGAACGCAGCCTGTCCGAACGAGGTGAGGCCGCCGACGCCGGTGAGCAGCACCAGCCCCATCGCGACCAGCGCGGCGAGGCCGATATTGTCGAGCAGCACGATCCAGAACGGCGGGATGCCCGGCAGAAGCGGGATCACCGCCATCACGAGCGCGAAGATGATGAGAGGAAGTCGCTGCGTCATCGTGCTCAATCCTTCTCTTCTTCGACCTGGGGCGCTGCGAGCGAGCGCAGCACCAGGACGGGAAGGATCAGCGTGAACACGATGACTTCTTTGAAATTACTCGCGTAGAACGACGAGAATGCCTCGACGATGCCGACCACGATGGCGGCGACCGCGGTCAGGGGATAGCTGACTAGGCCGCCGATGATGGCGGCGATGAAGCCCTTCAGGCCGATCAGGAAGCCGGTGTCGTAATAGAGCGTCGTGATCGGCACGATCAGGATGCCGGATATCGCGCCGATCACGGAGGCGAGCAGGAACGCGATCTGGCCCGACAGCGTGGTGCGGATGCCGACCAGGCGGGCGCCGAGGCGATTGACCGCGGTGGCGCGCAGCGCCTTGCCGGTCTTGGTGTAGCCGAAGAACAGCCACAGCCCCACGATGAAGCCGACCGTCAGGGCATACACAGCGAGGCTCTGGCCGGTGAAGCGCAGCGGTCCCGCGGTCACCGCGGCGCTCGACAGCGCCGGGGCGCGCAGGCCCTCCGCGCCGAAGAACACCAGGCCGAGGCCTTGCAGCGCCAGATGGCAGCCGACCGAGGCGATCAGCAGCACCAGCACGGAGGTGTGCGCGATCGGCTGGAAGGCGATGCGATAGAGAAACAGCCCGATCGCCGCTACGATCAGCAGCGCGAGCGCGATGTTGACGGCAATCGGCGTGTTGGGGCCAACCAGCGCATAGACGAGGCCGAGCAGCGCGACAGGGAAGACGATGTTGAGCGCGACCGAGCGCATCACCAGCCGGGCATGCAGCGCATTGCGGGCGAAGAACAGGTCGAGCGCGAACGCGACGAGGCCCATCGCGACGGCAAGGCGCACGGTGCCTGGCACCTGCCCGGTCGCCAGCATGGCGTAGCTCAGCGCGCCGTAGGTGACGAATTCGCCCTGCGGGATCAGGATCACCCGCGTCACCGCGAACACCAGCACCAGGGCCAGCCCGAGCAGTGCGTAGATCGCGCCATTGGTGATGCCGTCCTGCAGCAGGAACAGCATGATCGTTGTGTTCAAGGCCGAGCGCTCCCCCTTAAGCGTCGGACCGCCGCAGCCGGCTGTGCCGGTCGGGTCGGCCGATGCCGGCTGTTGATAGCCGCCGATATTTGATATGGTGCATAACGATTATTAGATATAATCTCAAGGTCCCCGAGCGTCCCGCGGGGTTTTTTACCGGGATTGCGAGCCTGGAGCGATGACTGTTTCCAAAACCGCCGCCGATGCCGTCAGATCGTCGCGTGCCCTGCGCAGGGAACCGGTCGATCCTGCCGGGGATGACAGCATGCTGCAACTGGGCGAACTGTCCGGACTGCTCGGCTATTCGCTGAAGCGTGCGCAGCTCAAGGTCTTCGAGGACTTCCTGCGCTGCGTCGCGCCATTGCAGCTGACGCCGGCGCAGTTCTCTGTGCTGCTGCTGCTGGACAAGAATCCGGGCCGCAACCAGACCGAGATCGCCAACACGCTCGGCATCCTCAGGCCGAATTTCGTCGCCATGCTGGACGCGCTGGAGAGCCGCGACCTTTGCGCGCGGATGCGCTCCACCAACGACCGCCGCTCCCACATCCTGGTCCTGACCGACAAGGGCCGCGCCGTGCTGGCGCGCGCCAAGAAACTGGTCGCCAACAAGCATGAGGCGCGGCTGATCGAGGTGCTCGGCCCGGCCAACCACGCCGCGCTGTTGGAGATGCTGGCCAAGCTCGCGCAGGAGTTTTGAGCTTTCGTCATTCTGGGATGCGCCGTGAGGCGCAGGCCCGGAATCCATAACCGCGATCGGGAGTATGGATTCCGGGCTCTCGCTCCGCGAGCCCCGGAATGACGGTGCCTCAATCCACCAAAATCACCCGCACATCGTTGACGTTGGTCAGCGTCGGCCCGGTCAGCAATAAATCGCCAGTCTGCGCGAAGAAGCCGGTGGCATCGTTGTTCTCGAGATAGGCCCTGGAGTCGAGGCCGATCGATTTCATCTTTGCGAAGGTCGCCTGATCGATCACGGCTCCGGCGGGGTCGGTGGCGCTGCCGGCGCCGCCATCGGCGCCGTCGGTATCGGCGGCGAGCGCTGCGATGTCGGGCGTGTCCTTGAGCAGGTCGGCCAGCGCCAGCGCGTATTCCTGGTTGGGGCCGCCGCGGCCGTTGCCGCGTACCGTCACCGTGAGCTCGCCGCCGGAAACGATGGCGACGCGCTTGCCCTCGCTGCGCGCCTTCAGTGCGAGCCGCGCGTGATCGGCCGCGACGTCGCGGGCCTCGCCCTCGAGATCGGCGCCGAGCGCGATGGTCTCGTAGCCGGCGTCTTGCGCGACCTTCACCGCGGCGTCGATTGAGGCTTTCGGCTTTGCCAGCAGATCGAATGTCGCGCGCGCAAAGGCGGGATCGCCCGGCTTGCAGCTCTCGTTCCTGGGATCGTCGAGCGCGCGGCGGACCGCGTCATCGACCGAGAGATTGTATTTGGCGACCAGCGCGCGGGCATCCGCGAGCGTGGTCGGATCTGGCACCGTCGGCCCCGAGGCGATCGCGGAGGGATCGTCATGCGGCACGTCGGAAATCGCCAGCGTGACGATCTCGGCGGCGTGCTGCCCGGCGCGGGCCAGCCGTCCGCCCTTGATCCGCGACAGATGCTTGCGCACGATGTTCATCTCGCCGATCGGCGCACCGGAGCGCAGCAGCGCGCGGTTGACCTGCCGCTTCTGGGCAAAGCTCACGCCCTCGACGGGCGCGATCCAGTTCGCCGAGCCGCCGCCGGTCAGCAGCACCAGCAGCAGATCGTCGGGGGTGGCTTCCGCCGCGAGCCGCAGCGTATCGTCGGCCGCGCGCAGGCCGGCTTCATCGGGCACCGGGTGGCCGGCCTCGACCACCTTGATACGGCGGGTCGGGACGCCATGGCCGTGCCGGGTGGTGGCGATACCGACCAGCCGCGACGGTTCGAGGCCGAGCGTGTCGAGATAATGCCGTTCCGCCGCCGCCGCCATGGCGCCGGCGCCCTTGCCGGCGGCGAGGCAGATCACGCGTCCCTTCGGCGCCGGCCGCAGCCGCGATGCCAGCACGACATCGGGATGCGCAGCCGCCACCGCGGCATCGAAGATCGAACGCAGGAAGGGACGACGGTCGGTCATGGCTGTGCTTTCGTTACGCGGTCAGTTTCCGCCGACTTCGCCGCTGATGACGTCGCCGAACAACTGCCAGCGCTCACCCTTGAACTGCATCAGCTGCAATTGCTCGATCGGCTGGAAGTCGGCAGGCCCGGTCGACAGCGTCACGCCGGGCAGCAGGCCGCCCTGCGCAAACTGCTTCAGGCTCGCCGCCTGCTTCATCACATTGGCGCGGGTGAGGTCGTCGCCGCAGCGGCGCAGCACCTCGACCATCGTGGTCGCCATGTTGTAGCCGGTCATCGCCGAGGCATCGACGCGGTTGGTGTCGGGCATGTATTTGGCGAGCAGCTCGTCGAACGCCTTCATGCCGGCGTCGTCCTTCCACTGCGGGTCGCTGGCGTCCTTGGCGTAGGCGGCCGAGATCACGCCCTGCGCATTGTCGAGGCCCGCGGGGCGCATCACCGTCGCGGTGGAGGCCGAGACGTTGGAGACGATCGTCATCGGCTTCCAGTTCATCTCGCCGAGCTTCTTGATCGCCTGGGCGCCGAATTTCGGCGTGGTGAAGAAGATGATGACGTCGGGGTTGGCGGATTTCAGCCGCACCACATGGGAATCGATGGTGGGCTCGGCGACCTCGTAGCTCTCCTTGGCGGCAATCCGCGCAGGATCGCTGGCGAAGCCGTCTTCCAGGCCCTTCAGGTAGTCCTTGCCCATGTCGTCGTTCTGGTAGAGCACCGCGACCTTGGCCGTGGGCTTCTCCTTGAGCAGATATTTCGCGTAGATCCGCGACTCGCTCTGGTAGCTCGGCAGCCAGCCCATGGTCCACGGGAACGCTTTCGGATCGTTCCACTTGGTCGCGCCGGTGGCGACGAACAGCTGCGGCACCTTCTTGGCGTTGAGATATTTTTGGATCGCGGTGTTGGAGGCGGTGCCGAGCGTGCCGAACAGGAACAGCACCTCGTCGCTCTCGACCAGCTTGCGGGCCTGCTCGACCGCCTTCGGCGGCGAATAGGCGTCGTCATAGGAGATGAAATTGATCTTGCGGCCGTTGATGCCGCCATCGTCGTTGACCTTCTTGAACACCGCGGCCATCGCCTTGCCGACCACGCCATAGGCCGACGCCGGGCCGCTATAGGGCACGATGTTGCCGATCTTGATCTCGGTATCGGTTGCACCGGTGTCGTATTTCTTCTGCGCCCATGCGGCATTGCTTGTCATGGCAGCGACGGCGAGGCCGAGCAGGGCGGTTGCGACACGGTGACGGATCGGCTTCGGCATTTCCCGAAAACTCCTTGTTGTTGCCGGCGCGCTGGGCCGCCGGGTTCTCTGCGGTTGTTGCCGGTTTTCCTAGCGCATCGCCGGGCAAAGTGTAAGCAGGCATTGACCCGGGCCGGTCGCCCCATGGTGAATGAAAAGCCCCCTGCGACGGTATCGCAGGGGGCCATTGTCGGTCGATTGTCGGCAGGAAATCAGCCGCCGACGTCGGCGCTGATGACGTCGCCGAACAGTTCCCACTTATCGCCCTTGAACTTCATCAGCTGCAACTGGCTGATCGGGGCGAAATCGTTCGCGGCGGTATTGATCTTGATGCCGGGCAGCAGCACTTCGGTGCGGAAGTCCTGCAGGCTCGCCGCCTGCTTCATGATGTTCTCGCGGGTGAGGTTGTCGCCGCACTGCTTGAGCACCTGAACCAGGGTCTGGGCCACGCCGAAGCCGACCACGGTGCCGCCGTCGAGCTTGTCGCCCTCGGGGAAGTCCTTGGCCATGAAAGCGTAGAATTCCTTCATGCCGGGATCATTGTCCCATTGCTTGTCGGAAGCGTCCTTCAGATAGGCGGCGGAGATGATGTCCTGCGCATTCTCGAAGCCGGCCGGTTTGATCACGCTGCCGACCGAGGCCGACACGTTGTTGAGGAAGTGCGTCGGCTTCCAGCCGATCTCGGCGACCTTCTTGATCGCCTGCGCCGCGAATTTCGGCGTCGCGATGTCGATGAAGACGTCGGCGTTGCTTGCCTTCAGCTTGACGATGTTGCTGTCGATCGTCGGCTGCGAGGTCTCGAAGCTCTCTTCGGCGACGATCATGCTGGCGGCCTTCTGGCCGAGACCGTCCTTCAGACCCTTCAGATAGTCCTTGCCGTAATCGTCGTTCTGGTAGAGCACGGCGATCTTGGCGTTCGGCATGTTCTTCAGGATGTACTTTGCGTAGATCTGGGTCTCGCTCTGGTAGTTGGGCTGCCAGCCCATGGTCCAGGGGAAGTCCTTCGGATCGTTCCACTTGGTGGCGCCGGTCGCGACGAACAGCTGCGGCACCTTCTTGGAGTTCATGTATTTCTGGATCGCCGAGTTCGACGGCGTGCCGAGCGAGTTGAAGATCAGCAGCACCTCGTCGCTTTCGACCAGCTTGCGGGCCTGCTCCACGGCTTTCGGCGGCGAGTAGGCGTCATCGTAGGAGATGAAGTTGATCTTGCGGCCGTTGATGCCGCCGGCGTCGTTGATCTTCTTGAAGTAGGCGGCCTCGGTGCGGCCGATGATGCCGTAGGCGGAGGCGGGTCCGCTGTAGGGCATGATGTTGCCGATCTTGATCTCGGTGTCGCCGGCGCCGGTGTCGTATTTCTTCTGGGCAAGCGCAGCGCTGCTGGACGTCGCGACGAGCGCGAGGGCGGCCCCAAGGACCGCAAGTCTTGTGGTGGCGGACATCTATGTCTCTCTCCCTGTTGTCAGACGAATGTGTCGCGGCCCCCTTGTTTCGAGGGCTCTGTTATTTGACTGCAATGATTAGCATTTCGGGCGGCCCGTCTCAATGAAAAGCCCCTGCGACAATGCCGCAGGGGCTCTCGTCTTTAGTCGATAATTCCGGGTTAACCGCCGACGTCGCCGCTCAAAATCTCGCCAAAGCGCTCCCAGGTCTGGCCCTTGAAGCGGATCAATTGCAGTTGCGAGAGCGGCGCGAAATCGGTCGCCGAGGTGTTGACCTTGACCCCCGGCAACAGGCCGCCTGGTTCGTAATCGCGAATGCTGGCCGCCTGCTTCATGATGTTCTCGCGGGTCAGGTCGTCGCCGCACGCCTTGAGCACGTGCACCAGGCCCTGCGAGACGATGTAGGCATACATCACGGAGGCATCGGCGCGGTTCGCTTCCGGATAGTATTTATCGAGGAACTCGTTCCAGGCGATCATTGCCTTGTCGGTCTTCCACTGCGGGTCGGTCGGGTCCTTGAAATATTGCGACGAGATGATGTCCTGGGCGTTCTCGAAGCCCGCGGGCTTGATCACGCTGCCGATCGATCCGGAGACGTTGTTGAGGAAATGCAGCGGATGCCAGTTGAGCTCGGCGTTCTTCTTGATCGCCTGCGCCGCGAATTTCGGCGTCGTGATGTTGAAGAACACGTCGGCGCCGGAGGCCTTGAGCCTCACGATGTGGGAGTCGATGGTCGGCTCCGTCACCTCGTAGCTATCCTCGGCGACGATCATCGATGCTGCCTTGCTGCCGAGCCCGTCCTTGAAGCCCTTCAGATAGTCCTTGCCGTAATCGTCGTTCTGGTAGAGCACCGCGATCTTGGCGTCCGGCTTGTTCTTCAGGATGTACTTTGCGTAGATGATGGACTCGCTCTGGTAGTTGGGCTGCCAGCCCATCGTCCAGGGAAATTCCCTCGGGTCGTTCCACTTGGTGGCGCCGGTGGCGACGAACAGCTGCGGCACCTTCTTCTGGTTCATGTATTTCTGGATCGCCGAGTTCGGCGGCGTGCCGAGCGAATTGAAGATCAGCAGCACCTCGTCGCTCTCGACGAGCTTGCGCGCCTGCTCGACGGTCTTCGGTGGTGTGTAGGCGTCGTCATAGCTGATGTAGGTGATCTTGCGGCCGTTGATGCCGCCCTCGGCATTGATCTTGCGGAAATAGGCCTCCTCGGTCTTGCCGATCACGCCATAGGCGGAGGCCGCCCCGCTGTAGGGCATGATGTTGCCGATCTTGATCTCGCTGTCGGAGGCGCCGATGTCGTATTTCTTCTGCGCGACGGAGGGACTCGTGGTCGCTGCGAGCAATGCGAGGGCAGCCGAAATGGCCCCCAACCGCAAACGGATAGCAGGCATTTTGATCTCCCTTGGATCACGGTGAATGTGTCACGATTTTTGGAGTGGGAGCACTTTTGCGGCTCCTTCCAGCATTGAATACCTTTCGTCTGGTGCCAGCAACAGAAAGCCCGCCCGCGGCGCTGCCGCGGAGGGCGTCATTTAGTCGAACGCGTTGCAAGGAAAGCCGGCGCCGCACAAATGCTTCGCGACACACGCGAAGCGTTTGTAATGGCGATCGTGCCTCGTCCTAGTTGCTGAGCCCGCTCGAGATGATGTCGCCGAACAGCTCCCACTTCTCGCCCTTGAAGCGCATCAGCTGCAACTGCTTGATCGGCGCGAAGTCGGTCGCCGAGGTGTTGATGCTGATGCCCGGCAGCAGCGTGCCGGGGACGTAATCCTTCAGGCTCGCGGCCTGCTTCATGATGTTGGCGCGGGTGAGGTCGTCGCCGCACATCTCCAGCACCTGCGCCATGGTCTGTGCGGCGGCGTAGCCGTAGGAGGTGGCGCCGTCGAGCTTGTTGGCGTCGGGATAGTTCTTCTTGAGGAAGACAAGGAATTTCTCCATGCCGGGATCCTGGTCCCATTGCGGATCGGCGCCGTCCTTGAGATAGGACGCCGACAGGATGCCCTGCGCGTTCTCGAAGCCGGCCGGCTGCATGACGCCGCCGACCGAGGCCGAGACATTGGCGACGAATTGCAAGGGCGTCCACGCGATTTCGGCGGCCTTCTTGATCGCCTGCGCCGCGAATTTCGGTGACGTGACGCTGATGAAGGTGTCGGCGCCGGCGGCCTTCAGCTTGACAATGTGATTGTCGATCGCAGGCTCCGACGTCTCGTAAGCCTCTTCGGCGACGATCATCGAGGCCTTGTCGCCGAAGGCATCCTTCAGGCCCTTGAGGTAGTCCTTGCCGAAATCGTCGTTCTGGTAGAGCAGCGCAACCTTGGCATCGGGCTTGTGCTTCATGATGTATTTTGCGTAGACCCGCGCTTCGTCCTGGTAGGACGGCTGCCAGCCCATGGTCCAGGGATAGTTCTTGGGGTCGTTCCACTTGGAGCCGCCGGAACCGACGAACAGTTGCGGCACCTGCTTCTCGTTCATGTACTTCCGGATCGAAGCGTTGGTTGCTGTACCAACCGAGCCGAACAGCAGCAGGACCTCGTCGTCCTCGACCAGCTTGCGGGTTTGCTCCACCGTCTTGGCCGGCGAGTAGCCGTCGTCGTAGGAGATGAACGTGATCTTGCGGCCGTGGATGCCGCCGGACTCGTTGATCATCTTGAAGTAGGCCGCCTCGGTCCTGCCGATCACGCCATAGGCCGAGGCCGGGCCGCTGTAGGGCGCGGTGTTGCCGATCTTGATCTCGGTGTCGCTGGCCCCGGTGTCGTACTTCTTCTGCGCCAGCGCGACATTGCAGCTCGTCAGGATCAGAGCCAATGCGGCCAAGAGCGCCGTCAGGGACGGACGTGCGGCAGTCATGGTTTCCCCACCTCGGGTTCTTAGTTTGCAGTATTCAATACCATCGGCGCGGGGCGTCAACAAAAAGCCCCCGCGACGGAGATCGCGGAGGCTGTTGTTTTATTCCCGCAGTGCAACGTCACTCGGTGGGGACGTCGCCGGAAATGATGTCACCGAACAGTTCCCACTTCTGACCCTTGAAGCGCTGCATCTGCAGCTGGGCGATCGGGGCGAAGTCGGTGGCGGAGGTGTTGATCTTGACGCCGGGCAGCAGGGTGTCGGGCGTAAAATCCTTCAGGCTCGCCGCCTGCTTCATGACGTTGGCGCGGGTGAGGTCGTCGCCGCACATTTCCAGCACCTTGGCGAGCGTCTGTGCGGCGCCGTAGCCGTAGACATAGCCGCCGTCGGTCTTGTCGGCGCCCGGCATGTACTTGTCGAGAAACTCCGACCACTTCTTCATGCCGGGGTCGTTGTTCCACTGCGAGTCGGCGCCGTCCTTGGCGTAGGCCGCGGACAGCACGCCCTGGGAGTTGTCGAAGCCGGCCGGCTGCATCACGCTGCCGACCGAGGCCGACACGTTGGTGATGATCTGGAGCGGCTTCCAGCCGAGCTCGGCGGTCTTCTTGATGGTCTGCGCGCCGAACTTCGGCGTGGTGTAGATCAGCAGCACGTCGGGATTGGCGGCCTTGATCTTGACGATGTGGCCGTCGATCGACGGCTCGGACACCTCATAGCTTTCCTCCATGATGATGCTGGAGACCGCCTTGGCGCCAAAACCGTCCTTGGTGCCCTTGAGGTAGTCTTTGCCGAAATCGTCGTTCTGATAGAGGATCGCGACCTTGGCGTCGGGCTTCTCCTTCATCAGCCACTTGGCGTAGATCTGCGCTTCGCTCTGGTAGCTCGGCTGCCAGCCCATGGTCCACGGGAAGTTCTTCGGGTCGTTCCACTTGGTGGCGCCGGTGGCGACGAACAGCTGCGGGATCTTCTTGGAATTCAGGTACTTCTGGATCGCGGTGTTGGACGGCGTGCCGAGCGGGTTGAAGACCAGCAGCACTTCATCGCTCTCGACCAGCTTGCGCACCTGCTCGACCGCTTTCGGCGGCGAATAGGCGTCGTCATAGCTGACGAAATTGACCTTGCGGCCGTTGATGCCGCCGCGGTCGTTGATCATCTTGAAGTAGGCTTCTTCGGTCTTGCCGATCACGCCGTAGGCGGAGGCTGGTCCCGAATAGGGGATGATGTTGCCGACCTTGATCTCGGTATCGCTTGCGCCGGTGTCGTATTTCTTCTGGGCGAATGCGGCAGTGGACGTCGCGGCAACAGCGACGATCGCCGCAGAAATCGCGGCGATCCGAACGGTAGAAAGCATAATGTCTCCTGGTTTGGTTCTAAAGATTCTTAGTTTTTCTTGAGCTTTGCGGCCAGTTGCTGGGCAACGATCGCAACCTGCCTGGCGCCGTGCGGCACGAGGAAGATGACGAGGAACAGCAACACGCCGAACACCGCGCCGGAAAGCCCCTTCGAGATGCCTTCGGCGATGTTGGGCACGAAGATGATGAAGGCGGATCCAACGATCGAGCCGGGCAGCCAGCCGACGCCGCCGACCACCATGCCGAGGAACAGCGAGATCGCGAGCTGGATGGTGTAGCCGTCGGGCGCCACGAACTGCACCGCGATGGCGCCGAGACCGCCGGCAACGCCGGTGATGCCGGCCGAGACGCCGAACGCCAGCGTCTTGTACAGCGCGACGTCGACGCCCATCGCGGAAGCCGCGATCTCGTTGTCGCGGATCGCCATGAAGGCGCGGCCGGAACGCGAGCGCAGCAGGTTCACCGAGGCGATGTAGATCGCGATCCCGACCGCCAGTGTGAAGTAGTAGAGCCACATGTCCTGCCCCATCGGCAGCCCGAACGGGGCGTCCGGCTTGGTGACCACGAGGCCCTGCACGCCGCCGGTCCAGTGCTCGAAATAGCCGAGCTTGAGCAGCTGCGGCATTGCGGTGGCGAGCGCAAAGGTCGCAAGCGCCAGATAGACGCCGGATAGCCGCAGCGCCGGCTGGCCGAACAGGAAGCCGAAGCCGAAGCAGACGATGCCGGCGACCGGCAGCGTCAGGGCATAGTTCATGCCCGCATGCTCCATCAGGATCGCCGACGTATAGGCGCCGACGGCGTAGAACGCGCTCTGGCCGAGCGAGAACTGGCCGCTTCCGCCGGTCAGGATGTTGAGCGCCATCACCGCAAGGGCGTAGATCAGAAGCATCGTCATCTGGAAGATGATGAAGTTCTTCACGAACAGCGGGATCAGGATCAGCGCGGCAAGCACGACGAGCGAGGTGCCGTAGCCCAGCGTCATGGCACGCTTCGGAACAGCTTCGACGGCCGGGGCTTCTGTGACGACTTCTTCAACGGCGCTCATGATCAAACTCGCTTGACGATGGCGCGGCCGAACAGGCCTGCCGGTTTAACGACCAGGACGACGATGATCAGCGCAAGCGCGATCGGAAGTTTCAGCTCATTGCCGACACCGGGGATGTAGGTGCCGACGAGGTTCTCGAAGATGCCGACCAGGAAGCCGCCCATCACGGCGCCGAACGGCGAGGTCAGGCCGCCGAGCACGGCTGCGGCAAATCCGTAGATCAGCACGCCGAGCATCATGTTCGGCTCGAGGAACACCACCGGCGCAATCATCATGCCGGCGATCGAGCCGATCGCGGACGCCATGCCCCAGCCCAGCGCGATCATCCAGGAGGTATTGATGCCGACCAGCCGGGCCGATTCAGGCAGCGAGGCGGCTGCCCGCATCGCAAGGCCGACCCGGGTGAAGCGGAAGAAGAAGAACAGCAGCGCCAGCATCAGCAACGTGATGCCGATCATGCCGGCCTGGTGGGTCGAGATCAGCTGGCTGCCGAGGAACGGCGAGGAGCCGAACGGCGTCGGGTATTGCTTGATGGTGAAGTCCCAGATCAGGCCGGCGACCGAGTTGATGATCGCATACAGCGCGATGAAGCCGGCGACGTTGGTCAGGATCGGGGCCTTGGCCAGCGGCTTGAACAGCAACCGCTCGATGACGATGCCGGCGGCAAACGAAAAGGCGACGGTGAGCACGAAGGCGCCCCAATATGGCACGCCCCATTGCATCAGTTGCCAGGACACGAAGGTCGAGAACATCGCCATTTCGCCCTGGGCGAAATTCAAATGGTCGATGGCCTGGTAGATCATCACGACCGCGAGCGCCATGCAGGCATAGATCGCGCCCGTGGCGATGCCGGCCAGGACCTGGTTGGCAAAAAGCTCCATTGTGCCAGCTCCTCAGTAGCCGAGATAGGATTTGCGGACGTCTTCATTGTTCGCGATGTCCTTGGCATTGCCCGACATCACGATCCGTCCGGTTTCGATCACATAGGCCTGGTCGGCGAGCTCGAGCGCGAGCTGCGCGTTCTGCTCGACCACCAGGATGGTCACCTTTTCCTCGCGATTGATCTTGCCGAGGATGCGGAATAGGTCGCGCACGATCAGCGGCGCGAGGCCGAATGACGGTTCGTCGAGCAGCATCAGGCGCGGCCGCAGCATCAGCGCGCGCGCCACCGCGAGCATCTGCTGCTCGCCGCCGGACAGCGTGCCGGCCTGCTGGGTGTAACGCTGCTTCAGCACCGGGAAATGTTCGTACATCCGCTCGATGTCGGCGCCGATGGCGTTCTTGTCGGAGCGGCTGATGGCGCCAAGCTGAAGATTTTCCTCCACCGTCATGTTGGTGAAGGTGCCGCGGCCCTGCGGCACATGGGCGATGCCGAGGCGAACCACATTCTCGGTGGAGCGGGTGCCGATCGGCTTGCCCTCGAACTCGATCGCGCCGGTCGAACGCACCATGTTGCAGATCGCCCGCAGCGTGGTGGTCTTGCCGGCGCCGTTGGCGCCGAGCAGGGTGGTCAGCGAACCCTCGTTGAGCGAGAAGGAGAGGCCGTGCAGGGCCTGGACCTGACCGTAATAGGCGCGCAGGTCCTTGACGTTGAGCATCGCGGTCATTGGTCCTTGCTCCCCAGATAAGCCTTGATGACGTCGGGGTCGGCCTGGACCTGGGCCGGCGTGCCTTCGGCCAGCTTGCGGCCGAAATTGAGCGCGACGACGTGGTCGGCGATCGACATCACGAGACCCATGTGATGCTCGACCAACAACACCGTAATTTTACGGTCAGCGCGGATTTTGCGGATCAGGTCGCCAAGCACGTAGACTTCCTCGTGATTGAGGCCGCCGGCCGGCTCGTCGAGCAGCAGGATCTTCGGATCTGATGCCAAGGCGCGCGCCAGTTCGACGCGCTTCTGGGTGCCGAAGGGAAGTCCCGAGACCACGGTGTGGGCGACGTCCTCGAGATCGAGATAGCCGAGGATGTCGTGCACCTTCTTGTTCATATCGTTCTCGCCGCGGCGAACCCAGGCGAGACGCAGCGAGTCGCTGACGATGTCGCTCGAGGTGCGGGCATGCGCGCCGACGCGCACATTGTCGATCACGGACAGATTGGGAAACAGCGCGACGTTCTGGAAGGTGCGGCCGATGCCGATCTCGGCAATCCGGTGCGGCGGCCGCGACAGGATGCTCTTGCCTTCCATCAGGATATCGCCGGACGACGGCTGGTAGAGCCGCGACAGGCAATTGAACAGCGTCGTCTTGCCGGCGCCGTTCGGTCCGATCAGGCCGAGGATCTGCCCATGGCGCATGTCGAACGACACGCCATTCAATGCGATGATGCCGCCGAACACGACGCTGACGTCGCGAACCGCGAGCAGGGGATCATTCCCCTGCGCGAGCTGTGCCTGCGTCATCTCGTCTCGCCCGCCATCTCTGAGCGGTGCGAGCGGCCCTGCGATGGATTTCGCCGGACGCGATGGAGGCTATCTGATCCCCTCGGCCAAACGTGCAACTTTCCCTCCTACTCTAGACTTTTTGCTTTGTTCTTTTTTGGATTGCGGCGCTATTCCACCGAGCGCCTGCTCGATGTTCCTTACCATCGCGACAAGGCGAGGTCCAATGTCGTTGAGTAATCTATCTTCCGTGAAGCGGAATGCCGGCGCGCCGCAATTGAAGGCGTAAGGACCGGTTCCGTCGTTCAATTTCAATGCAACGCCGGCCGCGGCGACGTCGTCCTGCCAGTCACCAGTGGACAGTGTGAAGCCGTGCTTCGCCACCGTCTCGCCGGAGCGCTCGATGCCGTCGCGGATCTTGGCCCAGCGGCTGCCATAGTGATCCCGCAGCTCGCGTAGTAGAGCCGCACGCTCTTCGGGTGGCAATGCCCAAATATAGGCACGCCCCATCGCGGTGGTCGCGATCGGCACCCGCGAGCCGACGTCGAGCTGCACGCCGAGCGCCAGGCCGTTCCGGCTCTGGCCGAAATAGATCATGCTGTGACGGTCGCGGCCGCCGACGGCGACCGCGCCGCCGGTCGCGCGCATCACTTCCTCTCGATACGGCTCGGACAAATGCCGAACGCCGAGATTGGCGAGTGCGGCATAGCCGAGCGCCATCGCCGACGGTGCAAGCTGATACTTTTCGAATTTCGGTACAGGTGTAAGGTATCCCAGCTTGGTCAGCGTGTAGGTCAGCCGGGAAATGGTTGGCTTCGGTAATTTGGTGCGGGCTGCAATCTCCTGATTGCCGAGCAGCCCGTCATTGGGTTGAAATGCACGCAGGACATCCAGTCCGCGGGAAAGCGCGACGACGAAATTGCGATCGGTCGCTGCTTTCTTGCTGGCGCGCTTCATTCCCTGCCCTTGTCATGCTCGTTGACAAGGCTCGTGCTTCAAAATAACCCTCCGTGTCAAGATGTGGAATTAAATTTCGCAATGCGAAATTGGTCTAATCTAGCGGCTCGACGCAAGTCGTGCAGCTACTCAACGCAAATTCAAGAACAAGCATCCAGGGAGAGTCCCGGTGAGTGAAGTCGTCAAGCTCGAACGTCATGACAATATTGCCGTCGTCACGGTTAATAGTCCGCCAGTGAACGCGCTGAGCGCCGCCGTGCGCGGCGGCATCTTCGATTGCATCAAGAGCGCGATCGATGATGCGCAGGTCCAGGGCATCGTGCTGACCTGCGCCGGCCGCACCTTCATCGCCGGCGCCGACATCACCGAATTCGGCAAGCCGCCGAAGCCGCCCGGTCTCGCCGAAGTGCTGAGCCTGATGGAGAGTTCGCCGAAGCCGATCGTTGCCGCGATCCACGGCACCGCGCTCGGCGGCGGCCTCGAGGTCGCGCTGGCCTGCCACTATCGCGTCGCCACCAAGGACGCCAAGCTCGGCCTGCCCGAGGTGAAGCTCGGCCTGCTGCCGGGCGCCGGCGGCACCCAGCGCCTGCCGCGCGCGGTCGGTCCCGAGCTCGCGGTCAAGATGATCGTCGGCGGTGATCCGATCAGCGCCGATGCCGCGCTGAAGGCCGGCCTGATCGAGGAGATCGTCGAGGGTCCGGCGTCGGGCGGTGAGGCATTTGCGCGCAAGGTGGTCGCCGAGAAGCGCCCGCTGCGCAAGCTGCGCGATGACGACTCTAAGCTCGTGGCGGCCAAGGCCGACCGTTCGATCTTCACCAATGCCGTCGCTGCGCTGACCAAGAAGTCGCGCGGCCTCGAGGCGCCGTTCGCTGCCGCCGATGCCGTCGGCGCCGCGATCGACCTGCCGTTCGACGAGGGCCTGAAGAAGGAGCGCGAGGGCTTCCTCAAGCTGATGAACGGCGAACAGTCCAAGGCGCAGCGTTATGCGTTCTTCGCCGAGCGTGAAGCCGCCAAGATCTCCGGCGTTCCCGAGGGAACCAAGGGCCGCAACGTGGCGCGCGTCGCCATCCTCGGCGCCGGCACGATGGGCGGCGGCATCGCGATGTCGTTCGCCAATGCCGGCATCCCGGTCACGCTGATCGAGACCGGCGAGGAGCAGCTCAAGCGCGGCCTCGGCATCATGCAGAAGAACTACGAGGCGACCGCCGCGCGCGGCGGCATCCCGGCGGACGCGCCGGCCAAGCGCATGGCGCTGATCAACGGCGTCGTCGGCATCGAGAACATCGGCGACGCCGATCTCGTGATCGAGGCGGTGTTCGAGACCATGGCGGTCAAGAAGGAAGTGTTCGGCAAGCTCGACCAATACGCCAAGCCGGGCGCGGTGCTGGCCTCCAACACCTCCTACCTCAACATCGACGAGATCGCGCAATCGACCAAGCGCCCGCAGGACGTGCTCGGCATGCACTTCTTCTCGCCGGCCAACGTCATGAAGCTGTGCGAAATCGTGCGCGCCGACAAGACCGCGCCGGATGCGCTGGTCACCGCCGTCTCGATCGCGCGCAAGATCGCCAAGGTGCCGGCCGTGGTCGGCGTCTGCGACGGCTTCGTCGGCAACCGCATGCTGGCGCAACGCGGCAAGCAGTCCGAGAAGCTGTTGTTCGAAGGCGCGTTGCCGCAGCAGGTCGACGCAGTCGTCACCAAGTTCGGCATGCCGATGGGCCCGTTCGCGATGGGCGATCTCGCCGGTCTCGATATCGGCTGGCGCTCGCGCAAGGACCGCGGCATCAAGTCGGAGATCGCGGACGCGCTGTGCGAAGCCGGCCGCTTCGGCCAGAAGACCGGCAAGGGCTACTACAAGTACGAGCAGGGCTCGCGCGCGGCGCTGCCCGATCCGGAGGTCGAAAAGCTGATCGACGAGACGCTGGCGCGCCTCGGCCGCAAGAAGCGCGTCGTCAGCGACGACGAGATCCTCGAGCGGATGATGTACCCGATGATCAACGAAGGCGCGAAGATCCTCGCCGAGGGCATCGCGGCGCGTCCGTCTGACATCGACGTGGTCTGGCTCTATGGCTATGGCTGGCCGATCTATCGCGGCGGCCCGATGTTCTGGGCCGACACCGTCGGCCTCAAGCACATCGCCGATCGCCTGGCCTTCTACGCCAAGGAGACCAACGATCCATCGCTCGAACCGGCGCCGCTGCTCAAGAAGCTCGCCGACGAAGGCAAGACCTTCGCCTCGCTCGCCGCCACGTCGAAGGCGGCGTGATCTTTCTTGGCGCCAGTTACTCGGTGTTCGGGTTCCCTCTCCCCTTGTGGGAGAGGGTTAGGGAGAGGGGTGGCCGCATCGGCACTGCCCGTGTGAACCCCCTTCCCCAACCCCTCCCCACAAGGGGGAGGGGAGCCCACGCGCCGCTGCTCACCTAACAGGTGTTGAACGTTTCCATGACCTATCCCGGCGAACAATATTATCCCAAGGGCGTGCAGTGGAGCGACGAGATCACGCGCGGCACGCTGCCGGACCTGCTCTCGAATGCCGCCGCCGAGTTCGGCACGCGTCCGGTGCTCGAATTCCGCGACCGGCAGATCAGCTACAGCGAGCTGGAAGCGTTGGTCGAGACCGCGGCCGCCGCCTTCATGCGGGCCGATTACGGCAAGGGCACCTCGGTCGCGCTGTTCCTCGGCAATTCGCCCGATCACCCGATCAACTTCTTCGGCGCGCTGAAGGCCGGCGCCCGCGTCGTGCATCTGTCGCCGCTCGACGGCGAGATCGCGCTGTCGCACAAGCTCTCCGATTCAGGCGCGCGCGTGCTGGTCACCAGCAACCTCTCGGCGCTGCTGCCGACCGCGTTGAAATTCCTCGCCAAGGGGCTGCTTGACCGCCTGATCGTTTGCGAGGATGACAATTGGGGCAAGGTCAGCACACCGCAGACCGCGTTGCCTGACAATCCCGCGATCATCACCCACCGGCAATTCATCGACGGCGCAGTCAAGCCGTCGCAATGGCCCGCCGTCGACGTCGAGGACGTCGCGCTGCTGCAATATACCGGCGGCACCACGGGCCTGCCCAAGGGCGCCATGCTCAGCCACGGCAATCTCACCGCGGCGGTGTCGATCTATGACGTCTGGGGCAAGCCCGGGCGGCTCGAACGCAACGCGATCGAGCGCGTCATCTGCGTGCTGCCGCTGTTTCACATCTATGCGCTGACCGTCGTGCTGCTGTCGGTGATCCGGCGCGGCCATCTGATCTCGCTGCATCAGCGCTTCGACGTCGGGGCCGTGATGCGCGACATCGAGGTCAAGCGCGCGACGGTGTTTCCCGGCGTGCCGACGATGTGGATCGCGATCGCCTCGCTGCCCGACCTCGACAAGCGCGATCTGTCCTCGCTCGTGGTCGCCGGCTCCGGCGGCGCGCCGCTGCCGGTCGAGGTCGCCAAGATCTTCGAGCGCCGCGTCGGTATGAAGCTGAAGAGCGGCTGGGGCATGACCGAGACCTGCTCGCCCGGCACCGGCCATCCCAAGGAAGGGCCGGAGAAGCCGGGCTCGATCGGGCTGATGCTGCCCGGCATCGAGATGGACGTGGTGTCGCTGGAGGATTCCACCAAGGTGATGCCGGTCGGCGAAGTCGGCGAAATCCGCATCCGCGGCCCGAACGTCACCAAAGGCTATTGGAACAGGCCGGCGGAGACCGCGGAGGCCTTCGTCGGCGACCGCTTCCTGACCGGCGACATCGGCTACATGGACGCCGACGGCTATTTCTATCTGGTCGACCGCAAGAAGGACATGATCATCTCCGGCGGCTTCAACGTCTATCCGCAGATGATCGAGCAGGCGATCTACACGCATCCTGCCGTGCAGGAAGTGATCGTGATCGGCATTCCCGACGATTACCGCGGCGAGGCGGCAAAGGCCTTCATCAAGCTGCGCGACGGCGAGAAAGTGTTCTCGATCGACGAGCTGCGCACATTCCTCACCGGCAAGGTCGGCAAGCATGAATTGCCGGCGGCGGTCGAGTTCGTCGACGAACTGCCGCGTACGCCGGTCGGAAAGCTGTCGCGCCATGAATTGCGGCAGCAGCAGCCGAAGACATCTCAAACCACGCAACAAACCGCATCAGGATCGCGCTCTTGATGGACGATATGGTGCAATGAATCCGTCGTCGCGGCGTTTGCCGGGACGACACCGAGAATGACGAGGAAGTTGAACTTCAAAAAGGAGGATCCGATGGATCTCGCTTTCACCAAGGAAGAGATAGCGTTTCGCGAGGAGGTACGGGAGTTCTTCAAGAACAACGTGCCGCCGGAGACCCGGCGCAAGCTGCAGGAAGGCCGCCATCTGTCGAAGGATGAGATGGTCACCTGGTGGCGCATCCTCAACAAGAAGGGCTGGGGCGTCACCCACTGGCCGAAGGAATATGGCGGCACCGGCTGGACCACCGTGCAGCACTACATCTTCAACGAGGAGCTGCAGTCCTATCCGGCGCCGCAGCCGCTCGCCTTCGGCGTCAGCATGGTCGGCCCTGTCATCTACACCTTCGGCAACGAGAAGCAGAAGAAGGAATATCTGCCGCGCATCGCCAGTGTCGACGACTGGTGGTGCCAGGGCTTCTCGGAGCCGGGCTCGGGTTCGGACCTCGCCTCACTGAAGACCAAGGCCGAGCGCCGTGGCGACAAGTGGATCATCAACGGCCAGAAGACCTGGACCACGCTCGCCCAGCACGCCGACATGATCTTCTGCCTCTGCCGCACCGACAACAACGCGAAGAAGCAGATGGGCATCTCCTTCATCGTTTTCAGCATGAAGTCGAAGGGCGTCACCGTGCGCCCGATCCAGACCATCGACGGCGGCCACGAGGTCAACGAGGTGTTCTTCGACGACGTCGAGGTGCCCTACGAGAACCTGATCGGCGAGGAGAACAAGGGCTGGGATTACGCCAAATTCCTGCTCGGCAATGAGCGTACCGGCATCGCCCGGGTCGGCGTCTCGAAGGAGCGGCTGCGCCGCATCCGCGCGCTGGCCTCCAAGGTCGAGTCCGGCGGCCGTCCGGTGATCGAGGATCCGGCGTTCCGTGAGAAGCTCACAGCCTGTGAGATCGAGCTGAAGGCGCTCGAGCTGACCCAGCTCCGCGTCGTCGCCGACGAAGGCAAGCACGGCAAGGGCAAGCCGAATCCGGCTTCTTCGGTGCTCAAGATCAAGGGCTCGGAAATCCAGCAGACCACCACCGAGCTGCTGATGGAGATCATCGGTCCGTTCGCCGCGCCCTATGACGAGCACGGCGATGCCGGCTCGAACGAGAGCATGGATTGGACCGCGCAGATCGCGCCGAGCTACTTCAACAACCGCAAGGTCTCGATCTACGGCGGCTCCAACGAGATCCAGCGCAACATCATCAGCAAGGCGGTGCTGGGGCTGTAGGCCTCACCATTATCGTCATTCCGGGGCTTCGCGTAGCAAAGAGCCCGGAAGCCATAACCACCATCGTGAGTATGGATTCCGGGCCTGGCCCTTCGGGCCATCCCGGAATGACGCCGCGGATAGCATCAGCACTTTGACAATAGGGAACGAACATGGATTTTGATCTGTCCGAGGAGCAGCGGCTTCTCAAGGAAAGCGTCGACGGTTTGCTGGCGGATGCCTACGACTTCGATGCGCGCAAGAAGTACATGAAGGAGAAGGGCGGCTGGAGCAAAGCGCTCTGGGGCAAGCTCGCCGAGCAGGGTCTGCTTGGTCTGCCCTTCGCCGAGACCGACGGCGGCTTCGGCGCCGGCGCGGTCGAGACCATGATCGTGATGGAAGCGCTCGGCAAGTCACTGGTGGTCGAGCCCTATCTCGCCACCGTCGTGGTCGCCGGCGGCTTCCTGCGCCATGGCGGCTCGGCCGAGCAGAAGGCCAAGTACATCCCCGGCATCATCGACGGCAGCAAGACCTTCGGTTTTGCGCAGCTCGAGAAGAACTCGCGCTACGACCTGTTCGACGTCGTGACCACGGCCAAGAAGAAGGGCGACGGTTGGGTGATCGACGGCGAGAAGTTCGTCGTGCTGAACGGCGAGAACGCCGAGACGCTGATCGTGACCGCGCGCACCAAGGGCGGTCAGCGCGACAAGTCCGGCGTCGGCGTGTTCCTGGTTCCGGCGGACGCCAAGGGCGTCACCAGGAAGGGCTATCCCACCCAGGACGGCCTGCACGCGGCCGACATCACCTTCACCAATGTCGAGGTCGGTGCGGATGCTGCGATCGGCGATCCCGAGAACGGCCTGCCCCTGATCGAGCGCGTGGCGGACGAAGCGCGCATTGCGCTGTGCGCGGAAGCCGTCGGCGCGATGGACGAGTCGCTGAAGGAGACCGTCGAGTACATCAAGACCCGCAAGCAGTTCGGTGTGGCGATCGGCTCGTTCCAGAGCCTGCAGCACCGCGCCGCCGACATGTTCGTGGCGCTGGAGCAGGCCCGCAGCATGTCGATGTTCGCGACCATGGCGTCGGACTTCAGCGATGCCAAGGAACGCTCGTCCGCGGTCGCGGCCGCCAAGGTGCAGGTCGGCAAGTCCCTGAAGTTCGTCGGCCAGCAGTCGATCCAGCTTCATGGCGGCATCGGCATGACCATGGAAGCCAAGATCGGCCACTACTTCAAGCGGCTGACCATGATCGAGAACACGCTCGGTGATACCGACTACCACCTCCGGCGCGTCAGCGAGGGCGGCGGGCTGTTGGCGTAGTTGCCGCCGTCATTCCGGGGCTCGCGAAGCGAGAACCCGGAATCTCGCGCCACAACTTCTGGATTCCGGGTTCGCGACTGTGTCGGGCCCCGGAATGACGTGTGAACCTCAGGGAGGCAACAACAATGAAAAACACCCCGTTCGATCTCACCGGCCAGGTCGCAGTCGTGACCGGTTCGAGCCGCGGCATCGGCCGCTCCTCGGCGGAGCTGCTGGCAAAACTCGGCGCCAAGGTCGTGATCTCCTCGCGCAAGGCGGATGCCTGCCAGGAGGTCGCCGACGGCATCAAGAAAGAGGGCGGTGACGCGCTCGTCATCCCCTGCAACATCGCGCGCCGCGCGGAGGTCGAGGGGCTGATCTCCGGCACGATCAAGCACTACGGCAAGATCGACATCCTGGTCTGCAACGCTGCGGTGAATCCCTATTACGGTCCGCTGCTCGACATCACGGACGAGGCCTTCGACAAGATCATGGGCTCGAACGTCAAGAGCAACATCTGGCTTTCCGCGTTGGCGATCCCGCAGATGGCGGAACGCGGCAAGGGCTCGGTCGTGATCATCTCTTCGATCGGCGGACTTCGTGGTTCTACGGTGATCGGCGCTTACGGCATCTCCAAGGCGGCCGACTTCGCGCTGTGCCGCAGCCTCGCCGGCGAATGGGGCCCGAAGGGCGTGCGCGTCAACTGCGTGGCGCCGGGTCTGGTGAAGACCGATTTCGCCCGCGCGCTGTGGGAGGATCCGGACAATCTGAAGCGCCGCACCGCATCGACACCGCTCCGGCGCATCGGCGAGCCCGACGAGATCGCGGGCGCGGTGGCCTATCTCGCTTCCGATGCCTCGACCTTCATGACCGGCCAGACCATCGTGGTCGACGGCGGCGTGACGACGGCTGCGACGTAAGGCTCTCTTGCTTCGCCTCTCCCGCATGCGGGGTAGGCCGACGCGCTCGGCAGCGCTCTTGCGCGCCGGAGCGCGGCGGGTGGGGGCTCTCTCCACGATGTGACTCGCGGAAAGAGCCCCCACCCCGACCCTCCCCCGCAAGCGGGAGAGGGAGCTCAGTTCGCTTTGGGGTTTCTACGCCGGCCTCAAACCTGCTCCAGCGCGCGCTCAAAATCCTCGATCAAATCGTCGGGATGTTCGAGCCCGGCCGAGAAGCGAATGAAGCCTTCGCTGATGCCGAGCTCGGCGCGGGCCTCCGGCGCCAGGCGCTGATGCGTCGTGGTCGCGGGATGCGTCACCAGGCTCTTGGCATCGCCGAGATTGTTGGAGATGCGCGAGATCTTCAGCGCGTTGAGGCAACGGAAGGCGCCGGCCTTGCCGTCCTTCACCTCGAAGCCGACCAGCGTCGATCCGGCGCCCATCTGCTTCTTCACCGTGTCGGCCTGCGGATGATCGGGGCGGCCGGGATAGGCCAGCCGTGTGATCTTCGGATGGTTGGCCAGCGCCTCGGCGATCTTCGCCGCGTTCTCGGTCTGCGCGCGGACGCGGATGCCGAGCGTCTCGAGTCCCTTCAACAGCACCCAGGCGTTGAACGGCGACAGCGACGGGCCGGTCTGGCGCATGAAATTGTGGATGTGCTCGGCGATGAAAGCTTCCGACGACAGGATGACGCCGCCGAGGCAGCGGCCCTGGCCGTCGATATGCTTGGTCGCCGAATAGACCACGACGTCGGCGCCGAGCGACAGCGGGCTCTGCCAGATCGGCGTCGCGAACACATTGTCGACGATCAGCCGTGCGCCGCCGCTATGCGCGATCTCTGCGATCGCACCGATGTCGAGCACGTCGAGCGTCGGATTGGTCGGGCTCTCGAGGAAGAAGGTCTTGGTGTTCGGCCGCAATGCGCGCTGCCACTGGTCGAGATCGAGCCCGTCGACCAGCGTCGTCTCGATGCCGTAGCGCGGCAACAGGTCCTGCACGACGTAGAGGCAGGAGCCGAACAGCGCCTTCGATGCCACCACGTGATCGCCGGCCTTCAGCGGTGCGAGGATCGCGGTGGTCACCGCGGCCATGCCGGTCGCGGTCGAGCGCGCGGCTTCCGCGCCCTCGAGCTCGATCATGCGGCGCTCGAACATCGCAATGGTCGGGTTGGAATAGCGCGAATAGATGAAGCCGGGATCCTGGCCCTTGAAGCGCGCCTCGCATTGCTCGGCGGTGTCGTAGACATAGCCCTGGGTGAGGAACAGCCCTTCCGACGTCTCCCCGAATTGCGAGCGGAGCGTGCCGCCATGGACGAGGCGGGTTTCAGGACGGAAGTGGGCAGTAGACTTGGATTCAGAAGACTTGGATTCAGACATGTGACCTCCGAAGTGGCCATTTCCCTCGGAAACTGGCCACAAAAAAACCGGCCTGGAGAAACCTCCACAAGCCGGGATCACACTGTCCCCGGCCTGTTTAGCGACTTATTTAACGTGGCTGCAAGCCGGCCGGCTCAAATCACCACGGGATAAGTGCAGCTGATATTCCCTCGCGCCCTTTCCGTCAAGACGGTCATCGGATAACCCGTAAAAGCCCATAATTTGGGGCTTGGTGGCCGCTCGGAGTATGATTTTGGGCCATCTCGAGGGATCGCCGAGGGACCGCGACGTGTCGTTCACGCTGGAAGATGAATCCAACGGAATCCTGCCCGACCGCATGATCGCGGAGATGGCGGAGGCCGGCCTCATTCTGCCCGTCTACGACTTTGTCGAGAGCCAGATCCAGCCGGCGAGCCTCGACCTGCGCCTCGGCGACATCGCCTACCGCGTCCGCGCCAGCTTCCTGCCGGGGCCCGGCGCCACCGTCGCCGAGCGGATCGACCAGCTCAAGCTGCACGAGATCGATCTCTCCGACGGTGCGGTGCTGGAGACCAACTGCGTCTACATCGTGCCGCTGCTGGAGAGCCTCGCGCTGCCGCCGGAGATCGTGGCCGCGGCCAACCCGAAGAGCTCGACCGGACGGCTCGACGTCTTCACCCGCGTGATCGCCGACGGCACCCGCCGCTTCGACATGATCGGTGCCGGCTATCACGGTCCGCTCTACGCCGAGATCAGCCCAAAGACGTTTCCCGTGCTGCTGCGCGAGGGCTCGCGGCTCAGCCAGGTCCGTTTCCGGATCGGCGAGGCGACCTTGACTGCCGACGAGCTCGACGCGCTGCATGCCGCCGAGCGGCTGGTCGATGCCGACAATGCCGACCTTACCCACGGCGTCGCGCTCTCGGTCGATCTGTCCGGCGAGAACTCCGGCGGCTTCGTCGGCTATCGCGCCAAGCGCCACACCGGCGTGGTCGATGTCGATCGCCGCGGCGGCTATTCGGTCGAGGAATTCTGGGAGCCGATCAAGGCGCGGCCCGACGGCAGCCTGATCCTCGATCCCGGCGAGTTCTACATCCTGGCTTCGAAAGAGGCGGTGCAGGTGCCGCCAGACTACGCCGCGGAGATGGTGCCGTTCGATCCGCTGGTCGGCGAATTCCGCGTCCACTATGCCGGCTTCTTCGATCCCGGCTTCGGTTATGCCGGCGCCGGCGGCAAGGGCGCGCGCGCCGTGCTTGAAGTGCGCTCGCGCGAGGTGCCGTTCATTCTCGAGCATGGCCAGATCGTCGGCCGCCTCGTCTATGAACGCATGCTCGAGCGCCCGGACGCGCTCTATGGCCAGCGCATCGGCTCGAACTATCAGGCGCAGGGCTTGAAGCTCTCCAAGCATTTTCGCGTGTAATTCCGTAGTCCGGATTTCGCGTCGTCCTCCGCTGTCATTCCCCGCGAAAGCGGGGAATCCAGTACGCCGCGGCCTCTCGATCGACAACGACTGTCTCTGGAATACTGGATCGCCCAATCAAGTCGGGCGATGACACTGCGCTTGGGTTTGGTTGCGTCGCCGCGCCGGTGATGACACAGTCCAGAAAACAACAAGCCGGGAGCGAACATGAGCGCCGCAACAGATTCAGCGCAGCAGGAAGCGCAGTGGCGGAAGTGGCGCAGCGTCGCCGATCTCTATCACGCCTTCTTCACCGGGCTGATCCTCACAGTGGTCACGCGGCGCGGCACCGCCGATGCCGCCGAGTTCGTCTTCCGCGTGTTTCGCCGCCAGCAGCAGGAGCGCTTCCTGCCCGGCTTGAAGAAGCTCGGCCTCGACGGCCTGCCGCCTGCGGTCGCGGCCGCGCAGTATCACTATCTCTCCAACTGGATCGGCGGCGTGCATGTCGAATACATGTACGAGTCCGACCGCAAGGCTTGGATCCGCTATCCGCCGCCGCGCTGGATCTGGAAGGGCACGGCGATCTGCGGAGTGCCCGGCGAGGTCTCGCGCGCGATGCTGCGCGGCTGGCACGCCAACAACGGTGCAGCCCTCGGCGATCTCAGGCTCGGCTTCGTCTGCACCAAGCAGAGCGTCGACGGCCAGGACGGGCTCGAGGGCTATTACTGCGAATACGATCATCCGCTCGAGCTCGACCAGCGCCTGGTGTTCGCGCGCCACCTCGAGGCGCCGCTGTTCGACCCGAAGACCGCGCCGGCGCTGCCGGTCGACAGCTGGCCGAAGCCGCGGCTGGAAAAGGCCTATCGCAACTACGCGATGGAATATGTGAAGACGGCCGCGCCCGTCATCGTCCAGGTGTTCGGGCCTGAGGATGCGAGCTATCTGCTGCATCTCACCGGCAGGCTGATTGGCATGCAGTATTTCGACGAGGTCGCGCAGGCGCTCGGCGGCGGTCGTGGCCGTGCCACGGAATTTGCCGCATTCCTGCGCACTCTCTTCGAGTCGCAGGACGATGCTGCTGAGATCAGCGAGTCCGAGGGCCAGTTCGAGATCCGCCAGCAGGGCTGGAAACTGATGGCGGATGTGGCCGATTATCATCCGGCCTGCGCCAGCGTCCTGACAGGCTTGTTCGAAGGGCTGGCGGCCGGCTGCGGACGGCATATTCCGGTGCATCTGGAGCCGAATGGCGCCGCCGGCGCGCCGTTCGTCTGGTCAATCGGCTAGACACAGATCACCCTCCCCTGGAGGGGGAGGGTCGGCTCACAGCGAGCGAAGCGAGATGTGAGGCGGGGTGGGGTGATCTCTCCACTCAGGCAGCGCCCGATATGAGAAACCTTCACCCCACCTCGGTTCGCATTTCATGCGAACCGATCCTCCCCCTCCAGGGGAGGATGACCTGTATCTAGCCGTTCGTCTGGTCGATCGGCTAGCGCTTGGGTTCACCTGCAATCACGCAGGCCCCCCTTGCGTCCCGCGCACGTGGAATCCGCGTTCGCCATGGTAGGGAAACACCATGGCGCGGCTCCCCAGATCGCGCGTGGGAGTGAAAATGTCCGACCTCGGCCTCGCCGAAATACCTGTCGACGAACAAGAACGGCCGCTGCCGCCGCCGGTGACGAGACCCGCGCGCAACGCGCTGCTCGACGGGCCGATTTTGCGCACGCTGTTGTGGCTGGCGTGGCCGAACGTGATCGCGCTCTCTGCCGGCACCTGCGTGGTGATCGCGGAGACCTCCTACATCGGCCGGCTCGGCGTCGAATCGCTCGCGGCGATGGCGCTGGTGTTTCCCTGCGTGATCCTGACCATGACGATGTCCGGCGGCGCGATGGGCGGCGGCGTCGCATCCGCGATCGCGCGCGCGCTCGGCGCCGGCGAGATCGAGCGCGCCTCGACGCTTGCCATGCATGCGCTGCTGATCGGATTGACGTTCGGTGCCACCTTCATGCTGGGCATGCTGATCTTCGGTCCGCGCCTGCTCGAATTGCTCGGCGGCCGCGGCAACGTGCTGGCGAATGCGATCGCCTATTCGCAGATCTTCTTCGGCGGCGCGATCCTGCCCTGGCTGATGAACACGATGGCCGGCATCCTGCGCGGCACCGGCAACATGAAGCTGCCGTCGACCATGATCCTGTCCTCGGCAGTGTGCCAGATCATTCTCGGCGGCACGCTCGGGCTCGGCCTCGGGCCTGTGCCGCAATTCGGCATGCGCGGCGTCGCCGCGGGTTCGCTGATCGCCTATTCGATCAGCATCAGCGTGATGGGGTGGTATCTGTTCTCGGGCCGCGCCCGTGTGAAGCCGAAACTCAAGGGGTTGCGCGTGCAATGGGCGATGTTCATCGACATCCTCAGGGTCGGCGCGGTGTCCTGCTTCTCGCCGCTGCAGTCGGTTCTGACGATCTCGATCTTCACCCACATGCTGGCGCAGTTCGGCACTGCGGTGCTTGCCGGCTATGGCATCGGCGCGCGGCTCGAATTCATGCTGACCTCGGTCGCCTTCGCGGTCGGCATCGCCTCGGTGCCGATGATCGGCATGGCCGTCGGCGCCGAGCGCGTCGCGCGTGCCCGGCGCATCGCCTGGACCGCGGGCACGATGTCGTTCCTCGCGGTCGGCGTGGTCGGCAGCTTCATCGCCGCCTTCCCCGACCTCTGGGTCAACCTGTTCACCAATGATCCACATGTGCGGGCGACCAGCCATCAGTACCTGTCGACCGCCGCGCCGATGTACGCCTTCATCGGCCTCGCAATGTCGATGTATTTCTCCTCGCAGGGCGCTGCGAAGGTGCTGGGTCCGGTGCTGGCGCAGACCGCACGGCTGATCTTCATCGGCACTGGCGGCTGGTGGCTGTCCACGCATGAAGCGAGTGCGCAAGATTTCTTCACACTCGCCGCCGCGTCGATGGGCGTGCTCGGCGTGCTCTCCTGCCTCAGCGTGATCCTGACGCGCTGGGGCAAGTCGGCCCCAGTTGTCGGGGCGCAGCCGGCGCTGTCTTAGGCAAATAAACCCGTCATCCTGAGGTGCGAGCGCAGCGAGCCTCGAAGGATGCACGGCCCCGAAGCTTCAGCGTGCGCCCGTGGGAAAAGTCGGGCCGTCGCCCTTCGAGGCTCGCTTCGCGAGCACCTCAGGGTGACGGTGACAGGGTTGATTACGCCGCGTTCTTGTCCCTGGCCGACCGGGCCTGTGCGGCCTGCATCGCTGCCGCGCCGAGGTCCATCTGCGCGTCCATGTAGGGCGCGATCTCGTGCGGCAGCACGTCGGCGATCCACACCACCCGGCAGCGCGCGTCGCCGTCGGCAAACACCTGCACCGAGGCGGAGTGCTGTTTCACCCGCTCGCTGGTGATCGCATAGACCAGCCGTCGTCGCTTGTCGTCGCAATCGACCAGCGTCTCACGCGCCACGGTGCCGTTGGCGAAGGTGACGGTGCGGACGTCGCCGTCAAGCTTGGTGTCGGTCACGAAGCCCGGCACCAGCCGCGTGTGCAGCGCGCCGAAATCGCGCAGTGCGTTCCAGACATGATCGGCCGGCGCGTCGATCGGAATGTCCTTGTGAATTGAAGCCATGGAATGTGGTCCTTTGATCAGGATGAAGATTGAGGTTTAGGTCGACACCGCCTCGACATTGTTGCCGTCGGGATCGAGCAGGAACGCCGCGTAGTAGGTCGGGCTGTAGTCCTTGCGATGGCCCGCCGCGCCGTTGTCCTTGCCGCCGGCCTTCACGCCTTCGGTGTGGAATGTCTTGATCGCGTCATGGCTCGGGGCGCGGAACGCGATGTGCGCGCCGCCTTGCGCCTTGCCCTTGTGCAGATGCAGCCAGAGCGCGGGCTCGCCCTTTGGCCCGAAGCCCGCGCCGCTGTCGTCGCGTGAACACAGCACGAAGCCGAGCGGCGCCAGCACCGCGGTGTAGAAGCGGACGCTGGCGTCGAGGTCGGCGACGCGCAATCCGATGTGGTCGTACATGATAGAGTCTCCGGTCGTTGCGCGCGTCGACGGACGCGCGGACCGGGAGAACCTAGCTATTGCAGCGCAAGGCGTTCTTGGAGAATCTTGCGGTCGCCGCGGGAGGCCTGGCGGAATTTCAGCGGCGAGGCACCGGCGGCGCGGTGGAAGCTGCGCACGAAATTGGAGAGATCGCCGAAGCCGACGTCATAGGCGATATCGGTGACCGGGCTGTCGTTATCCACCAGCCGTCGCGCTGCATGGCGCAGCCGCGAGCGCACCAGATATTGATGCGGGGTCACGCCGAGCACCGCTGAGAACAGCCGCAGGAAATGGAAGGTGCTCAAGCCGGCCTGCTCCGCGGCATCGTCGAGATCGATCTGATGGTGTGAATTGGCGTCGATCCACAGCGCCGCTTCGACGGCGCGGCGGCGGTCGCGCAAGCCGGCGGTGAGGGGCTTTGCCTTGCGGTCCGACACCAGCTCGACAAGGCGGCTGGCGAGGAGATGGCCGACTTCATCGAGGCCGACGTCGCTGTTGCCAGCTGCCGCCGTTTGGGCGAGCTCCCCGATCACCATCAATTCGGGCAGCGGCGGCACCGAGCCGACCTGCCAGACCGAGGTACGGTCGCCGATGGTCTCGACCAGCTCCGGGTCGAGGAAGAACGACAGGCATTCGTCGCCGACCACATGGTCGTGCGTGCAGGTGTATTCGTCGCCGGGATGGCCGACCAGAATCGAGCCTGCGACCAGCTCATGGAAGCGGCCGCGGCAATGGCAACCGAAGCTGCCGCTGCGCACATAGGACACCGAATGGCAGGCGAACTGCTCGACGAACGGCTTGTCGCCGGGCTCCGCCGTGCAGCGAAACTCGTTCACCGTGATGCGATCGCGCTGCAACAGTGTGGTCCGGGTCATACCCCAGATTTAGGCTTGCGGTCGGGGCCGCGCAACGGGCAGCAGCACGTCAAACAGGGTCTTGCTGGTGGTCGGCTGGGCGCCTTCGATCGAGAGCAGCCGTCGCTTGGAGACGCTGCCGCCGTTCAGCGAGATCCGGTCGGCATAGTGGCCCGCCTCGAGCACGCGGTGGCAGGGCACGATAATCATGAAGGGATTGCGGCCGAGCGCCTGCGCCACCGAATAGGCCGCGCCGGACGCGTGTAGGGCGCTCGCCACCTCGTCATAGGTCCGGGTCTCGCCGCGGGGAATATTGCGCACCGCCTGGTAGACGCGCTGGTTGAAGGCCGGGATGGCGCTCATGTCGAGCGCAACGCCCGCGAGATCGGCATCGTCGCCGCACAGGATCGCTGCAATGCCCTCGATCGCTACCTCGATCTCCTCGGAGGGCCGCGTCTCGCGTGCGTCGGCGTAGTGCTGGAACAGCCGTTTGCGGGTTTCGATTTCGCGGAGCTCGGGAAGCTGGACCCCGGCAATACCGGCTTCGCCCCATGCGATGCCGCATCGGCCGATTGCCGTGTCGAAAATGGTGTACCCACGCCCCGCCATGACGCCCCCACATGCGAGCATAGCATCGTCGCGGTGCGGCGCATCCGGAATCTTGACGATTGGTTAAGCATGTCGCGACCGATGCTGTGTGACCTTGCCAACGTCCGGTCACGCATCCTCCGGTCACGCATCTTAAAGGCTTTGCCCGCTATCTGGTCGCCGGCATGCTGCTCCAAAAGACGATCGACGGAACGATGACCAGCACGAGCGCTGAAGCCGCGCCCGGCAGCGCAGGCATGGTCGAGCGTGCGAGCGGGCGTGTTCACCCGCTCTTCGCGTTGCTGCTGCTGGCGCTGGTCTTGCGCCTTGCGGCCGCCGTCTGGCCCAACGTGATCTATCCCGACGAGACCTATCAGTATCTTGAGCCGGCGTGGCGGATGCTCGGCCATGACGGCATTTTGACGTGGGAATGGCGCGACGGCATTCGTGGCTGGTTGCTGCCGACATTGATGGCCGGGCCGGTTGCCCTTGGTGATGCGATTGCGCCTGCCGGCGCAGGTGCGTTCCTGGTGCCGCGTCTGATCGCCGCATCCGCGTCGCTGTCGATCGTGGTCAGCGCCTGGTTCCTCGGCGCGCGGATCTCGCGCACCCATGCCGTCGTCACGGCCTTCGCGGCCGCAGTCTGGTTCGAATTGATCATGCTCGCGCCACACACATTGGGCGAGCCGCTGGCGACAGCGCTGATCGTGCCGGCGGCGCTGCTCATCACCGATCGTCCCTCACCGCGGCGTCTCGCGATCGGCGGCGCCTTGCTCGCCTTCGCCTTTGTCTGCCGCTTCCAGTTTGCGCCGGCCATTGCCGTGCTCGCGCTCGGGGCGTGCTGGACGCGCTGGCGAAACCTGGGTCCGCTGGTCGCCGGCGGGCTGGTTGCGCTGTTGATCGCGGCCGCGATCGACCTTGCGCATGGCAGCGTGCCGTTCGCCTGGCTGATCGCCAATATCAGGGAAAACCTTGTCCACGACCGCGCCATCGAATTCGGCGTGTCGCCGCCGTCGGCCTATCTGATCGACTTCATGACCGTGTGGTCGGTGGCGATCCTGCTCCCTCTTGCTGCGATCTGGCGCGGCTGGCGGCACGCACCGCTGCTCGCGACCGCGGCGCTGGTCAACCTCGTCTTCCACAGCCTGATCGCGCACAAGGAATACCGCTTCATCTTCCTGTCCGTGGTGCTGTTCACCATCGTCGCGGCGCTGGGATCGGCCGATTGGGTTCAATGGCTGCGCACGAAGGTTGCGTGGCGCCGCTGGGCATTGCCGATCGTCCTCAGTGGCTGGGCGCTGCTGTCAGTGACGCTGGCCGGCACCAGCGACGAGATGCGCGAGTACTGGACGCGCGGCGTCGGCGCTGCGCGGCTTGCGGCTGAGTTGCGCAGCGATCCGCAGATGTGCGGCCTTGCGCTTTACGACGTTCGCTTCCAGCAGTTGCCGGGGCGCGAACGATTGGTCGGCCCGGTGCCGCTCTATGCGCTGCAGCCCGCCGATCCGCTCGCCGAGATGGTCCTGCCGCCGCTGCTGCTGCGGGCGACCAAGCCGGCCTTCAACCGCATCCTTGCGCGGCCCGAGGCCGCAGGCGATCTGCCGGCGGAATTCTCACGGCAAAGCTGTGCCCGCGTCGGCTTCAGCGATGCCTGCATCTATGCACGCGGCGGAAGCTGCGACGCATCCGCCGCTGCGCCCTTTGTGATCAATGACGTGCTCGTGAGGATGGGCTGGTAGCGGGTGGCGCTGCTATGATCGGTGTCAATGCACGCTTGATCCTCTGCCTCGGCCCGGGCTATGGTCCGGCGGTCGCACCCGTGAGGGGCGACCTCAAGCAATTGAGATCGCGGGCGTAGTTCAATGGTAGAACGGCAGCTTCCCAAGCTGCATACGAGGGTTCGATTCCCTTCGCCCGCTCCAGCCCCAAGGCCAAACCCAAGGCTAAATTGCGCGGGACGGTGTTGTCGGCGAGATAATGTATTTTGCTGCCATAGCGGGAGACTTGACGTGAGGTTGCTTGGAGCGCTGCTGCTCGCGCTGGGCGTGCTTTGCATGACGAAGCCGGCATCGGCACAAATGTATGATCCCCGCTATCCGGTCTGCTTGCATGTTTACGGTGAACTGGTCGGCGACCGGATGGATTGCATCTTCACGTCGATGAAGGAGTGCCAGGCGAGCGCCGTGGGGGCTCCGGCAACCTGCCTGGTCAATCCCTTTTATGCGCCAGGACCGGCGCGCCCTGGCAGGCCTGAGCGATGACCGTTTCCGCTCGCATCTGCCCGCGTTCATTTGAGACGACGCGCGCTTTGCGATTGTTTTGATCGAGTGCGCATTTATCGTTCGCGCGTCGCGGCACGAGCCTCGCGCGATGATCCCGGGATATTACGGCGGTCTGTTCACGCAACGTGCGCGCCTAACGAACTGTACTCGACCTGTTCTTCTCACAACACGCATTTATGTTTCCGTAGTTCTCCGCGTTTGAGAACGGAGTTCCGCCGGAACGCGACAGCGGCCGGCAAGTGGCCGAGACCGCATCATCCTTCGGGCGTGATCAGCGCCATCCCATGGCGGGCGCGACGTGAGTCAGGATGCTCTCGATCACATGCGCGTTGTAGGCGACGCCGAGTTGATTGGGCACTGTCAGCAGCAGGGTGTCGGCCTCCGCGATCGCCTCGTCTGTCTTGAGCTGCTCGATCAGTTTCTCCGGCTCGGCGGCGTAGCCGCGGCCGAAGATCGCGCGGGTCCGCTCGTCGATGAAGCCGATCTGGTCTTCCTCCTGCCCATTGCCGAAATAGGCGCGGTCGCGGTCGTCGACCAGCGCGAAGATGCTGCGGCTGACCGAGACCCGCGGCTCGCGGGTATGACCGGCCTCCTTCCATGCGGCGCGGTAGGCCCGGATCTGCGCGGCCTGCTGGATATGGAAGGCCTCTCCGGTCTCGTCGCTCTTCAGTGTCGAGCTCTGCAGGTTCATCCCGAGCTTTGCGGCCCAGACCGCGGTGGCGTTCGAACCGGCACCCCACCAGATGCGCTCGCGCAGGCCTTCCGAGAGCGGCTCGAGCCGCAGCATCCCGGGAGGGTTGGGAAACATCGGCCGCGGATTCGGCTGCGCAAAACCTTGCCCGCGCAGCATGTCGAGGAAGATCTCGGCATGACGGCGGCCCATGTCGGCGTCGGTCTCGCCTTCGCCGGGCTGATAGCCGAAATAGCGCCAGCCATCGATCACCTGTTCGGGCGAGCCGCGGCTGATGCCAAGTTGCAAACGTCCCCTCGCGATCAGGTCGGCCGCGCCGGCGTCCTCGATCATGTAGAGCGGATTTTCGTAGCGCATGTCGATCACGGCGGTGCCGATTTCGATCCGGCTGGTCTTCGCGCCGACCGCCGCCAGCAGCGGGAAGGGCGAGGCCAACTGGCGGGCGAAGTGGTGGACGCGAAAATACGCGCCGTCCGCGCCGAGTTCTTCGGCGGCGACCGCGAGGTCGATCGATTGCAGCAGCACATCCGCAGCCGAGCGGGCCTGGGATTGCGGGGAGGGCGTCCAGTGCCCGAACGAGAGGAATCCGATTTTTTTCATGTCGGCAATGTAGGCATACCGGGCACGAATTGCGATTCGTGGCGTGACCCGGCGATGACGGAAAATGTTTACCAACCGGGAAAAATTTCTGCGGCACGTGTTGCGGGTTTGCGGATCGCGCCGCCGTGGACATGCTGCATGCGCGCTGGTCCTGCCGCCTGCGCTACAGCGCGGCTTGCGATCAGCTCGCGCGCCGCCTAGTTTTCCGCCGCCATTTTCCCGCCACCACGTTCCCGCAGGACCCGATGTCGCAGCCGTTTCTGTTTCAGCCGATCACGCTTCGCGGCGTGACCTCCCGAAACCGCATCCTGATTTCGCCGATGTGCCAGTATTCAGCGACCGACGGCCTCGCCAATGACTGGCATCTTGTTCATCTTGGTAAATTCGCCCAGGGCGGCGCCGGGCTCGTGATGGTCGAGGCCGCGGCGGTCACCGCCGAGGGACGCATCACCCATGGCGATGTCGGCATCTGGAACGACGAGCAGATCGCGCCGCTGGAACGCATCGCCGCCTTCCTAAAGGACAACGGCGCGGTGCCCTCGATCCAGCTCGCGCATGCCGGCCGCAAGGCCAGCATGCAGCGCCCCTGGTACGGCAATGCCGCACTCGACGAAGCCGACCGCGCCCGTGGCGATCTGCCGTGGCGCATCGTGGCGCCGAGCGCGGTCCCGATGGAGCAAGGCTGGCTGATGCCGCACGCGCTCGATGTGGCCGAGCTCGCCGCGTTGCGCGAGCAATGGCGCCGCGCCACCTTGCGCGCGGTGGAGGCCGGTTTCGAATTCGTCGAGGTGCATTGTGCGCATGGCTATCTGCTGCACGAATTCCTCTCGCCATTGTCGAACCGCCGCAGCGACGCCTATGGCGGCGACCGCGCCGGGCGGATGCGCTATCCGCTCGAGATCATCGAGGCCGTGCGCGCCGCCTGGCCTGCGGAGAGGCCGCTGGCGGTGCGCATCTCCTCGGTCGACGGTGTCGATGGCGGCCTGACGCTTGAAGATCAGGTCGCATTCGCGCGCGCAGCCAAGGCGCGCGGCGCCGATCTGATCGATTGTTCGTCGGGCGGCCTGCTCGGCTCGGCAACCGCGGCGCGGATTCCGCGCGGCTATGGCTTCCAGGTGCCGTATGCGGAGGAAATCCGTCGCGCCGCCGAGGTCGCCACCATCGCGGTCGGCCTGATCCTGCATCCGCAGCAGGCGGAAGATATCCTCGCCAATGGCCAAGCCGATCTGATCGCGATCGGCCGCGAGGCGCTGTTCGATCCGAACTGGCCGCTGCATGCCGAGCTTGCGCTTGGCGGCGGAGGCGGCGAGGTGTTCGCGTCGTGGCCGAAGCAGTATGGTTGGTGGCTGGAGCGGCGCGAGCCGGGCCTGCGCAGGCTCGAAGGTCCGCCGCTGCCGTTCCGCAAGGTGTGACAAGATCAAGCTGCGACAGATCATGAGGGAGGATTTGACATGACAAATTCGGCACAGCGTCCCTATCGCGGCGTCTTCCCGGTGGCGCCGACCATCTTCGACGCCGGCGGCAACCTCGACCTCGACGGACAGCGGCGCTGCATCGATTTCATGATCGATGCCGGCTCGCACGGCATCTGCATCCTCGCCAACTTCTCCGAGCAGTTCGTGCTGACCGATGCCGAGCGCGAGACCGTGATGCATGCGGTACTCGAGCACGTCGCGGGCCGCATTCCCGTGATCGTCACCACCACGCATTTCTCCTCGGCGGTGTGTGCCGCGCGCAGCCGCGAGGCGGAGGCCGCGGGTGCTGCGATGGTGATGATCATGCCGCCCTATCACGGCGCGACCTTCCGCGTCGGCGAGCCGGGCATCTACGAATTCTATCGGGTGGTGTCGGACGCCATCAACATCCCGATCATGATCCAGGACGCGCCGGTCGCAGGCACACCGCTCTCGGTGGACTTCCTGGCGCGGATGGCGAAAGAGCTCGCCAATGTCAGGTACTTCAAGATCGAGGTGCCGATGGCCGCGAATAAGCTGCGCGGCCTGATCGAGAAGGGCGGCAGCGTGATCGAGGGACCGTGGGACGGCGAGGAGGCGATCACGCTGATGGCCGATCTCGATGCCGGTGCCACCGGTGCGATGACCGGCGGCGGTTATCCCGACGGCATCCGCCAGATCGTGGATCCGTTCTTCGCCCGCCGACGCGACGAAGCCGTGCAGGCCTATGCGCGCTGGCTGCCGCTGATCAATTACGAGAACCGCCAATGCGGGTTGCAGGCCTGCAAGGTGCTGATGCGCGAGGGCGGCGTCATCAAGTCGGACACAGTGCGGCACCCGCTGCAACCGCTGCATCCGGCGACGCGCGCCGGCCTGATCGAGATCGCGCGCTCGCTCGATCCGGTCGTGCTGCGCTGGGGGCGCTGAGCGCGCCACCCGGCCGTTATGTTCACATAACCGTCAACAAGGCCATCTACCGTTCCGTCGGTTAAGGGAAGCGGGGACGTGCGCCCTGCGTGCACTCTGGATTGGTCGGAGCGGTCGGGCGGCAGCGGGATGATCGAAACCTTCCGGGTTGGTCGTTTTGCGATGCGCTACGGCCATTTCGTTCCGCGGCTCTACAATTATTGCCGGTCGCTCGGCTTTGAGCGGCGGCATATGCTGCCGTCGCGCGCCTTCTGCTCCGATGAGAGCCAGGGCTATCCGGTCATGCTGCTGGCCCAGCATTTCGGAACCTTTCCGTTCGACCACGGACGCGTCGGCGGCAAGGTCGCGATCAACCGCCACGGGCCGTTTGCCCATCACGGCGAGGACCTGGTGCTGATCCAGGCCAGCCATGTCGGCTACAATCCCGATGATGGCCGGTTCGGGGTCTATCAGCGCCGCCGCACCGACGGCTGCAGGTTCGGGGATTGCTGCGGCAAGCTCTGCGGCGTGCTGCGCTGGTATGAGGACGAGTACGCGCTTGCCTGCAAGCAAGTGCAATGCGGCCGGCTCAATGGCGAGGCGGTGTTCCGGATCGACAATCACTATCTCGACGACAGCCGCAGCGAAGGTGTCTTTCTGTGGCTCGACCGCATGGTCGAGACGCCGGGTCAGCCGCTGAGCGTGCTGAGCACGTCAAAGGTCTTTCTTGCGGGTCAGGCGATCCGCGAACGGCTCGGCGAAGCCTGCTTTGGCGCGACACCCGCGCCGATCGGCACGGCGCTGTTACCTGATCTGTTTCACTTCCGCCGTGCGTCGGCCGAAGGTCCCGAGGGCCATGACATTCTCGAGGCCGCGCTCGCGCCTGTGATGCCGGCGCTGGTGACGTCGCCACATCCCGCATTGGATGCCGCCCGCTTCGTCACCCAGGCCGAGTTCGATCGCACCTACCGGAGCATTCTGCGTGAGCCGGCGTTCCAGACCAAGAACGTGCTGTTCGTCTCCGGCCTCAACATCGACGTGTCGCCGCGCGAGGGATTTCCGTTTCCGTTCACCAAATTCGTTCCCTGGGCGGCCTATGCCCGCCTGCGCGACGGCCGCTCGTTCCTGCTCGAGCAGGAGCAGTTCGCCGAGGCGCTGCGCCGGATGCCGGGTGAGAACCCGGATTGCCTGTCGTTCGACAACACGATCGAGCAGATGACCACGGCGCCGGAAATCCGCATTCCGATCGGTTGATGCCTATGACGACGCTCCCCGCCCTATGTGTGCACGCTGCTCCCGAACCGCGTCTCCAGCGCCTGGAGTTCGCGGATCGCGCGCGCGGCTTGACCCGCCGCCACTTCATGCTCGGCTGCCTCAGCCTGGCCGCAGGCCAGATGGTGCGCCTGCTCGACAGGCTGCAGCAGTTGCCGCTGCTGCGCATTCGCTTTCCCTGAGCGCGAGCGAACGCGCTACAGCCAGCGCGAGACGGAGAAGATCAGCAGGCCGACCAGCCCTCCGACGACAGTTCCGTTGATCCGGATGAATTGCAGGTCGCGCCCGACCTGCAATTCGATCCGCATGATCAGCGTTTCGGTGTCCCAGTTCTCGACCACCTTGCGGATGAAGGCCGCGATCTCCTGGCGTCGCGATGCAACCGCCCGCAAGGCGGCGACGCGAAGCCAGCGGTTGATGCGGTCGCGCATCTCGGCATCGTCACGGACCCGTGCGGCAACCGAGATCAGGGCGGTTTCGATGGCGTCCGCGATCGCGGCCGAGGTGGCCGCGGAATTCAGCCGCGCCTCGATGGCCTGCCACATCGCGTCGATTTGCCGGATCACCGCGGGATTGTCGAGCATCTGCTGCTTCAGCTCCTCGCCTTTGGCGAGGTAGTCGGGATCGGTGGCGAGCCGGTCGATCAGGCGCTCGATCTCGGCCTTGAGCTCGATCCGCCATGGATGATCCGGCTCGCGCATCTCGTCGAGCGTCTGGCTGATGCCGGAGATGACGCGGTCGGCCACCATGCCGTCGACCCATTTCGGAACGAACCGGTAGGAGCGCTGCGAGACCTTCTTGCGGATGGTTTCCTTGTTGTTGGCGAGCGCCACGCTCGCCGATGTGATCATGCGCTCGACGAGCGCCTGCGCGTCACCATGCGCCCACAACAGCGCCAGCACGCGCGAGGCGAGCGGAGCCACCGGAACCGCTGCGATCCCCTGCCGGGTGCGGCGGGTCAGAAAGGCATTGAGGTCGGCGCTTGGCGTCGCCTGCAGGGCCTGATGGGCCGCCGAGACCGTGCGTTGCGCGGCGCTGCGGGCGTGCGACGGCCGCTCGATCCAGTGCGCCGCCCAACCGGCGATATCGACGTCGCGGATGCGGTCGCCGATCACGCGCGGCGACAGGAAGTTGTTGGCGATGAAGCGGCCCAGCGCCACCGCGATGCGCTGCTTGCTCTGCGGAACGATCGCGGTGTGCGGAATCGGGATGCCGAGCGGATGACGAAACAGCGCGACGACCGCGAACCAGTCGGCGCAGGCGCCGATCATGCCGGCCTCGGCGAAGGCGCGCGGATAGGCCAGCCACGGCCAGTGCGGTTGCGCCATCGAGGTCGCCAGAAAAACCAGCAGCATGAGCACCAGCAGGCCCGTGGCGAGGGCCCGCATGCGACGAAGGTCGCGCAGCCTGGTGTCCTCAGGGGGAAGCACGGCGCCGATGTCCAATTGCTGCCAAACGCCTCATGCCGTCGCAACGCCGCGCCGCGGCGCGAGCCTCGCCGCGATCGCCGCATAATGCTGGCGGACGTCGGCGCTGCCATGCACCCGTTCCAGCCGGCGCACGGTGAAGTGCCCTTTTGCGATCTTCTGGAAATGGTCCATGAAGATGACATTAACGGTCGCGCCGAACGCCGCGCCGATGATCGGCACCGCGCCCGCCGCGGCCTTGTCCGAGACCACCAGCCCGAACCGGGAGACGATTTCGCTGACCAGATTGGAGATCACGGGGGCGGAGGCATCCACCGCGCCGCGCTCCAGGATATAGGCGGCCGCGTCGCTGGTGTATTTGCTGATCAGCGCGCGGGCGGCGTAGTAGCCGATGTCGACATTCTCGTCGGTTCGCTTGGTGCCGTAGGCGAAGACCTCGAGACAGGCGAGCCTTGCCTCGATCTTTGAGAGATCCTCGCCCTGGTGACGTGCGATCTCGGCAATCGCGCGCAGCATCAATGTCGTCGTCAAGGGAAGCTCGACCGCGAGCGCACCGAAGCCGAACAAGCCGCTGACGCCGCCGGTCACCCCGGCGAGAAACGACGAGAAGGTCACCGCCGGTGAAGGCGGCGGCTTCTCGTCGAGCGTGTCGACGGCAACTTCCAGCCCCTTCATGACCGCCGTGCGCACCAGCCCGCTGAGCTGGCGGTTGGCGGCCTTCGGCAGCAGGTTGAGGACGCGGTTGACCGGGACGCCGGCATAGTCGGCGATCCTTGCCGCGAGGTTGGAGCTCTCCAGCGTCTTGACGGCGGCTTGTAGCGCGGCGTGATCGCCGGGAGGAAGTGCAAGGAGCTGGGTGAGGTCCTGGCTCATTGATAGCGCAGGATTGGCCGTATGCCGTTGAAGCTCGCGAGGATCGCCGAGCCGTTGCTGATCAGCGCGGTCACCTCGGGCGTGATCAGGCCGCCCGGCAAGGCAAGGCCAAGCGCCAGCGTGTTGAGCGCGGCGACGATGGCATAGTTCTGCTTGATGAGGCTGACGGCGCCTTGCGAGATCTCGACCGCCTTGACGAGCTTCCAGAGCGAATCTTCCATCAGGATGACGTCGGCGGATTCGTGCGTGACCTCGGCGCCATGCTTCATCGCGATGCCGACGTCAGCGAAGCTGAGCGCCGGGGAATCGTTGATGCCGTCGCCGACCATCGCGACCCTGCGTCCCTGGCGTTGCAGCTGCTGGATGACGTTGGCCTTGTCGGCCGGCAGCATGTCCGCGAAGTGCTCGGTGAGTCCGAGATTCTCGCAGACGGCGCGCGCCACCACCGCATTGTCGCCGGTCAGCATGATGCTGTTCTTGACGCCCAGCGCATGCAGCCGCTGGATCACCGAACGGCTCTCCTCGCGGATCTCGTCGGAGTAAGGCACGAGGCCCGCGAGCTTGCCGTCCACGGCGATATAGAGGCTCGAATAGCCGCGCTCGTCGAGCGCTGTGCGATCGAGCGCCGAGGCGTCGACGGCAATCTGGCTCTGGCGCATGAAGCGCTGGTTGCCGACATGGACATAGTAACCGTTGACCTGGCCCTCGACGCCGAGGCCGAGGCGGTAGGTGGTCTCGTTGCAGGGCGGGATGTTCACCGCAAGCTGCCGGGCCCGCGTCCGCAACGCTTCGGCGACCGGATGTTGCAGCTTGGTTTCGGCGGCTGCGGCGAGCCCGAGCAGGTGGTTCGGCGTGATCGAGTTCTGGTAGGAGATCACGTCGATGACGGCGGGCGTGCCGTGGGTCAGCGTGCCGGTCTTGTCGAACACCATGGTGTCGATCCCGGCGAGCTTCTCCATGTGGCCGCCGCTCTTGATGATCATGCCGGTGCGGGCGGCCAGCGTCATCGAGGACAGCACCGACGTGGGCGCGGCAACGCGGATGCCGGTGCCGTAATCGACGATGACAAGCGAGAGGAAGCGATTGAAATCGCCCGAGACCATGGCGGTGCCGGTGGCGAGCGCCAAGGTCGGGGCTACGAGCCGGTCGGCGAAGCGTTCGGCGTGGTTCTGCATCCGGGTGTCGCCGATCGGCGCGGATTCGATCAGCCGCACGATCTGGCCGGCGGTGGTCGCGGTTCCGACGCGCAATGCGCGCAACGTGATCTGACCCTCGCGGATCACCGTGGCGGCGAAGGCGGCTTCGCCCTTGCCGCGATGCACCGGCAGGCCCTCGCCGGTGATCGTCTTCTGGTCGATGGTGGCGGAGCCGTCGATGATCTCGCCGTCGACCGGGATCATCTCGCCGGGATATACCACGACGATGTCGCCGTTCTGCAACTCGGCGGCAGGGATCGACACCACCTCGCCATCGCGCAGCAGCCAAGCCGTCTTCGACTGAAATTCGAGCAGCTCGTTGATCGCGCGCCGCGAGCCCGCAGCGGTCAGGTCGCGGATCCAGTCGCCGAGCTTGATCAACCAGGTGACGATGCAGCCGGCCAGCGGATTGCCCTGCAGCACCGAGGCTGTGATCGCGAGCGTATCGAGCACGTCGATGTTGAGCCGGCTCTCGTTCGCCCAGACCTTCCAGGCGCGCTTGGCGATCGGGATCGCGTTCCAGAGCATCAGCGGCATGTTGACCGCCGCGATCACGGGATTGGCGCTGAACGCCATGAACAGCGACAGCGTCGGCAGTGTCAGCGGCGAGCGCTTGGAGACTTCCGGTGCGCCGGCACGCGGCGCGCCCGCGTCGTGCGCCGCGCTGGCGCACAGCGCCTTGACGTCGGCCAGGCTCATTCTCTTGAAGCCGTTCAGCAGGGCGAGCAGTCTTGGCTCGTGGGCCGGATCATATTCCAGCACGAGGCTGGCGCAATCGTAGTTGATCCGCGCGGTCCTGATGCCGTCCTGCGCCCGCAGCCATCCAAGGCAGATTTCGCCCAGCTTGCGGTTTTGCCCGAGCGCGGGAATGCTCAGACGAATGCGCCCCGGCATGGAGTGGCAGAAACTGAAGTCCATGAATTTGCGCTCTCGCCCCTGGCGGGTCAGGCCGTCGCGCCTGCCGGCTCCGCCTGCTCTGCGGCAGCCATGTTGGCCTGGATCATGTGGTTGAGGGCAAAGATCGCCAGCGTGACCCAAACCGGCGTCGCCGCATTGGCGCCGACTTCGAAGATGGTGAAGCCGGCAATGCCTGTGGCGAGCAGAATCTTCAGATCGACCACATTTCCGGTGGCGACCTTGATGCCGTTGTCGAGATCCTTGAAGAAATCGACGACGACCCTGGCCGTATGCGAGTGCTCGGCGAGGTACTCGGCTTCCTGCTCGATTTTGGTCGCCAGTGCGTCGATTTCATTGGCCGGCGGCTTGTAGTGTCCGCCGGTGTGATGCTCCAGCTTGCCGTGAAATTCGTCGTGCCGGTCGGTGTCGTAATGCAGCACGATGCTGCCGGTCGCCGGGTTGACGATGACGTCCTCGATGCCGGGAATGACACTGAAGGTCTGCTTGATCTGTTCGAGAAGCTCGGGGTTTTCCTTGGCCGACGGCACCTTCATGCGAATCCGGCCCGGAACCTGATGCGCAATTTGCAGCTTCATCTTGGTCATCGCATACCTCTCACAGCGTTCCAGCGCTGGCGCGGGGACGCGAATGATACTGTCGTCGCACACGATTGCGCGCCGTGGCGGCGTCGCAAGGTCGGTCGTCGCCGCGCTTCGCCGCCTTGCAGCTACCGGTCGGACCCGGTTCAGGCCGCCGACGAAGCCCGGCCCTCAGCCGCCGCCTTGCCTTCCTGCGCCTGGTTTTCGGCCTTCACTTCCGCAACGATGTCGTTCACCTGCTCGTGGGCTTCGGCAAACATCTCGCGCGACTTCTGTGCGAACTTGTAGGTGCCGCGAACGGTGGACTTGAACAGCGGATTGAGGGCGCCGGCGAGCTTCGGCAGGTACTTCGGCGCCGCGACGGCGGCAACGCCAAGCGCAAGTCCCGGGAGCAAGGCAGCTTCGAACACGGCAGCACCGACAGCCACCACCGCGACGACCGCGACCGTCTTGTTGATGCCGCCGCCTTCCTCGGAATCCTGTTCGGGGGCATCATGGTGGAAGGCGGTATCGTGACTGCTACCGTTGGTGTTCGGGTTCATCTGAAATCCCTTGTGACCGCTCAACTGACTGCAGTTTCATCAATAACGGCGGATTGAAATGGATTCGTGACAGTTTGATTACAGCCATCCGACCGGTTGCGGCGGCACGGTGTCGCAACGCAACAGGCGCGCATTTGGCGATCGGGCAGCGCCCGAATGGGGCGGCACGCCTCGGCGGGCCCTTTTCATGTCTCGATGTGTCTAGGCAAGGGCAGACGGCGACGCGTTCTACCGGTCCCAGGTCACCGGCAGATCCAGCAGGCCGCGGAACGCCCAGCCGCCGATCCGGGGCGGTTTGTCCGCGATGAGGCGCAGATTCGTCAGCCTCTCGAAGATCGCCGGCAGTGCGACGTCGGCGACCATGGCGCGCGAAGCCCAGGCGCCGGCGCAGAAATGCGGACCAGCGCCGAACGCGATGCTCTTGCTGGCGTCGCGGCGCACGTCGAATGCATCAGGCTTGGCGAAATGCTTCTCGTCGCGGTTGGCCGAGCCGAACATCAGGAACACGCGCTCGTTGGTCTCGAATGCAACGTCCCTGATCGTCCAGGGCTTTGCGATCCGCCGCGGCGACATCCCGATCGGCGAGATCCAGCGCGCATACTCCTCGAACACCTGCAGCCACGGGATCGCGCCGCTCATTGCCAGCGAAAGCTGGTCCGGGTGGGTCAGCAGCGCCCACACCGTGCCGGCGATCGCGTCGCGCGGCTCGTTCTGGCCCCCCGAGATCGCGAGCTTGATGTTGGCGCGCACGCTCTCCATCGGCATGTCGGTCTGCAGCAGCACGCCGAGCAGGCTGAGGTCGGGCGTCTTGCGCAACACCGGCACCATGTCGTCGATCGCGGCATCGATGCCCGAGGTCGCCGCATGGCAGCGCGCCTCGATCGCGGGATCGCCGGTGTAATTGGCGATGCCGTCGATCATGCCCTGCGACCAGGCGTTCATGTCCTGGAAGCGCATGTTGGTGAGACCGGTGATCGATTTCAGGCATTCGGCCGAGAAAGGCAGCGCGAAGGCCTGCACGAAATCGACCACGCCGTCCGGCCTCAACTCGTCGAGGATGCGCGTCGCGTGCCCGGCGAACAGTGCGGTCCAGTGCGATCTGACGGTCTTCGGCGAGACCGCCGGGAAGATCGCCTTGCGCTCGTTCATGTGCGCATCGCCGTCCTTGCGCATCATGTTGTGGCCCATCAGCTTGTTCATCAGCCCCTCGGGCTGGTGCGATGAGAACACGCCGATCTGCTTCTCGGAGACGAAGATGTCGTCGCGGGTGCACAGCAGCGTGCTGCCGAGCTGCGGCACGAACGCGATCGGCGCTTCCTTGCGCATGCGCGCCAGCGTCGGATAGGGATCCTGCCAGAAGGCCGGGACGTCGATGTCGAAATGGGGAGCGGTGCTCACGACGTGATCTCAGGTTGGCTTCAGGTTTCGAACCGAGCATAGGCCGGCAGGCGCGACCGGTCTGTCCCCACCGTTGGGGACAGCGGGAGATGGCCGCTTAAGGTTCCTCAGTTCAGCCGGCGTGCCGATGCCATCAGGCGCAGAGCGATCGCGAACAGCTCGTTCTGCGAGGAGATGCCGAGCTTGTCATAGGCACGCTTGCGATAGGTGAGGGCTGAGTGCAGCCCGATGCCGAGCTCGGCGGCGATCGCTTCCGAGCTGAGGCCCGAGAGGATGCCGAGGCAGACTTCCTTCTCACGGCCGGTCAGTCTGGCGAGCGGTTCGGCAGTCGCAAACAGGCTCTTCAGCCGTGCGATCGGATCGGCGTCGGCTATCGGGTCGCGCTGGAAGTGCCGCGCCACCGCCGCGGTCAACGCGGGCGCGACCGCGGCGAGGCGCGCGATCTGCTCGCGGCTGAAGCGGCCTTGCGCGGTGATCTGGTAGAAATTGACGTAGAAGCAGGTATCGCCGGTCCAGATCGCAGAGGCGAACTTGTCGACTATGTCGGAATCGTCGAAGAAGATTTTGCGGTAGCCGTCGCTGTACATCCGGCGGGCGAAGGTCGGCAGCACGATCGGCACGGCCTGCGCTTGCCCCTCGAACACCGCATCGCGGTTCGGGTCGGCCTGATGGAAATGTTCCGAATAGGCGATGCCGAGATCGCGCCCGGTCGGGATGTTGCCGACGTCGAGCAGGCACGCGGCGGACCGCGGGCCTGTGAACGAGAACACCATGCAGTGACCGACACCGGCGACGCGGCGCAGCGCGCCGATCAGCGCCTGCGGAAAGCCGTCGCGGCCGATCGCCAGCAGCGCCGGCGTGATGTCGCTGATAACAGAAGTCTTGAAGGCGAAATCTGCCTTCATGGCGTCCTCCCTGTGTTTCGGGAAGACTAGCAGCGAGGTGGCCGGCGTGGAAGCGTCGCGGTCCTGGCTATTGGGGTATCCAGCAGCGCGGCTCAATCCCCTCGTCGTTCCGGGGCGACGCGCAGCGTCGAGCCCGGAATCCATCTCACCATAGAGTTCGTAGCCCGATGGATTCCGGGCTCTCGCTTCGCGAGCCCCGGAATGACGTGGTTAGAGGTACGTTCCGCGCCGCGAGGGGCGCGCGACGGCCGCCTCAGGCGCCCGGCACCTGGTCGAGGAAGCCGGTGATGCTCCTGATCCGTCCTTCCTTCAACGTGGCGAAATCAGTGCCCTTGATCGGGCTGTCGACGCCGTCGGGCCCGAGGCCCCAGGAGAAGCGGACATGGTCGCCGAAGCCGTTCGGCTCGCCGATCAGCTTGAAGGTGAAATCCGGAAACTTCTGTTGCACGCCCGCGATCAGCGCGTCGACGCCGTCATGGCCGTCGCCGCTCATCATCGGATCGACATAGCGCGCGTCGGCGGTCCAGTTCTCGCTCAGCATCTCGCGCCGTCGGCTCGGCATCCGCTCGTTCCAGAGCGCGATATAGCGGCGGGCGATGTTGGTATGGTCGGTCATGGTGCTCTCCTTCTGATCTGCCGGACTGTGCGGCTGTCCGGACTATCGAAGGTTCGCGTGCGCCGATCGATTACCTCGCAGGTCATCGCGCAAGCTATGGCGCGATGGTCAGCACCGCCTTCATGTTGGGGTGGAAGCGGCAGTAATAGTCGACGGTCCCGGCCTTGGTCAGAACCGACCTGGCCGTCTTCTTCGGCGCAATCGTCACGTCGAAGTCGCCGTTCTTCGCCGTGGCGGTGTGCGCCAATACGTCCTTGTTGACCCATTCGATGGTGTCGCCGACCTTGGCCGATACCTCGGCCGGCGAGATCACCATATTCTCCATCACGATCTGGATGGTGGCTGCATGCGCCGGGACAGCCATCGCGCCGAGCGCGAACAAAGCGAGCGTTGCGAGATAGCGTCCGGGCGACATCGCGCGTATCCCTACTTCATGCCCGCCGCAACATGTTCGGCATGCTGCTCGTGGCCCTGGAAGATCTTCAAGCCGGTCTGCAGCAGGCTCTTCAGCTCGGGATTGCTGGCCGAGGGGATCAACTGCGTCTCCAGCGCGGTGTTGACGGTCTTGTGGTAGGCGACCTCGTTGTCGATATAGGCCTTGTCGTAGGCTGCGCCCTTCAGCTTGCCGAGTTCGGCGAGCTTGTCGGCCGCCTGCTTCGACAGCGCCTTGCTGGTGTCGTTGTCCTCCGGCGTCACCTTGAGCTTCTTGACGAGGTCGAGCGCCTGCTTGTTCACCGCCTCATGGTCGCGTGCCATGTCTTTGGCGAACGCCTTGACGTCCTTGCTGGATGCTTTGCTCTCCGCCTGCTTGGCGGCGTTGATGTCGATCACACCTGCCGTGTAGGCGATGTGCGCGATCTGCGGATCGGTCAGCTTTGCACCCTGGGCCAGCGCAGCGCCGGTGAGAACGCCGAGCGCGGCGACCGCGATGCTCAATCGAACGAACATGGTTTGACACTCCTGTTGAGCCGGGCGTAGCGCACGGCACGTCGTTGCTTGCACAGGAGTTGGATGGTGCTGATAGCCAGAGGTTCCCAAAAATCTATGCTGTGACGCCGAGCCGTTTCAGGACCGCCTCGGTCAGTCGCTCGCAACGCCGGCCCGCGAAGGGAAAGGCCTCCATCACGATGGGGCCGATCTTCCGCTCGACATTGTCGCGCAGCATGGTCCGGGCGCGGTGCAGGCGGGTCTTCACGGTCTCCGGCTTGAGGCCGAGGATATCAGCGGTCTCCTCGACATTCATGCCCTCGATCACACGGGTGATGAACACGAGGCGGAACGCCTCGGGCAGCTCGTCGATTGCGTGCTCGACGACATGCTGGATTTCGCGCTGGGCCATGGATTTTTCCGGATCGTCCGCTGACGACAGCGGGAACGGGATGATTTGGGCTTCAACGGCGCCTTTCGGCAGCTCGGACCATTCCACGCTTGCGCGCTTGCTGCGCAGGCGGCCGAGCGCCTCGTTCATCGCGATCCGCGACAGCCAGGTCGAGAGGCTGGAGTCGCCCCGGAACTGGTTCAGATGAGTGAAGGCGCGCACATAGGCGTCCTGAACCACATCCTCGGCCTCGTTGTCGTTGCGGAGGATGCCGCGCGCCAGCCGGAACAGCCGGCGATTGTTCGCCTGCATGATGGCACGGATCGCAGCCTCGTCGCGGGCGAGCGCGCGTTGCACGAGCTCGGCATCGCCTGAGCGGATCGGCGGTGGAGACGTTACATGGGCCTGGCGCATGGCGGGCTCGCCCTCACTGTTGGCGGTATATTACCATTGGATGCCAACCGGCCGGACAGGTTCCCAAGAAAATGGCGATCGGCCAAAAAGACCCAGTCAACGGCTACGGCCTGATATAGGCCTCGGGATCACCGCGCGCGTGCGCTTCCATCGCATCGAGGAAGCAGCGAACTTTTGCCGGGACAAATTGCCGCGCCGGCAGCAGCGCATGCACGTTGAGTGGCTCGCAGGCATGGTCCGGCAGCAGCCGTCGCAACTCGCCGGCCGCGACCGCGGCGCGGGTGTAGCTCGCGGTGACCCGCAGCACGCCATGGCCGGCGAGCGCCGCCTGAAGCCGGACATGGGCGTTCGAGCTGGTGAGCCGCGCGCGATCCACGGCGAGATGCTCGACGGCACCGCCCGGCGCGGTGATCGCCCATGGCGGATCGCTGGGGCCGGTCAACAGCGGCAGTTGTCTTAGCTCCTCCAGAGTACGCGGCTCGCCGAACTTTTCCAGCAGCGACGGTGCCGCGAACAGGCCACGCTCGAGGGTGAAGACGCGGCGGATCACGATGCCGGCCGACGGCAGCGGCGCCTCCAGCATCGCGAACACGATGTCGTAGTTCTCGGCGACCGGGTTGACGATGTCGTGCTCGACGTCGATCCGGATCGCGAGCTCCGGATAGCGGCCCATCACAGCGCAGGCGACCGGCCCGGCGTGGTGCGCGCCGAATTCGTAGGGTGCCTTGATGCGCAGGGTGCCCGCAACCGCGCTGGACATCGCGAGCGCCTCGCTGTGGGTGTCGTGCAGCGCGGCGAACAGCGGGCGCACCTTGCGATAGATGGTCTCGCCGGAATCGGTCAGCCGCAGGTGCCGCGTGGTCCGCTCGATCAGCCGCAGCCCGAGATTGGCCTCGAGACGCTGCACCGCAGCACTGAGGCTCGATTTGGGATGTCCGAGCACGCGCGCGGCCGCGGTGAAGCCGCCATGCTCGACAACCTCGCAAAACAGCTCCCAGTCGCGCCACTCCATGTCCGATTGTCCATCCAGCGGTACAGTGTGTCCAGCCAAATCGGATTATCCCGATGACCGGGATCACCTAACCTGATGGCAAGCAACATTGCATTGGGAGGGTGACATGGCCGATGACGGAATTTTCCTGCGCAACGCCTGGTATGTGGCGGCGATGAATCACGAGCTGATCGACGGCAAGAAGCTGGCGCGCACCATCCTGGAGCGGCCGATCGTGATCTATCGCGGCGCCAGCGGCAAGGTGGTCGCGCTCGACGACCGTTGTTGCCATCGCGCCGCGCCACTCTCGATGGGGCGCGTCGAGGGTGACGACATCAGGTGCATGTATCACGGCATGAAGTTCGCGGCCGACGGCAAGTGCATCCAGATCCCCGGCCAGGAGGCGATCCCCGCCAAGCTCGGCGTGCGCAGCTATCCGGTGGTCGAGCGCTACAACATGATCTTCATTTGGACCGGCGATGCCGAGAAGGCCGATCCGAAGCTGATCCTCGACTATCCGCCGCTCGAGGATCCCAAATGGCGCGGCCTGCCGGGCTACATGCACTACAAGGCCAATTGGCTCTTGATCGTCGATAACCTCAGCGACTTCGCGCATCTCGCCTTCGTGCACACCAACACGCTCGGCGGATCCGAAGAGTACGCCTACAAGACCAAGCCGGTGGCTATCGAGAAGCTGGACGACGGTTTCCGCGTCGAGCGCTGGCACATGGGCGCCGATGCGCCGCCCTACCACAAGAAGGTGATTTCCAACCGCGACGACCAGGTCGATCGTCGCAACATCGGCCGCATGATCGTGCCTGGTATCTTCACCCTCGACACCACGTTTGCGCCGGCGGGGCAGGGCGCGGAGAAGGGCGTTCAGGTTCCGGGCACGCGGTCGTATCGCAATGCGCAGTTCATGACGCCGGAGACGCGCTCGTCCACGCATTTCTTCTGGAATTATCTGCACGATTTCGACACCGACAATCCGAACATTGCGCTGTCGCTGCGGCATTCCCTCGAGGAGGCCTTCAACGAGGACAAGGATTTCATCGAAGCGCAGCAGAAGGTGCTCGACGTCGATCCGGACTACCAGCTGCTTGCGATCGGCGCGGATGCGCCGCTGACCTATTTCCGCTGGCTGTTCGCGCGCAAGCTCGATGCGGAGAAAGGCGCGGCGCGCGCCGCATAGCCGCTGAAGCGATGGTGTCCCCGCTTGGCTGCAATGCGTGCCGGGATCGCGAAATCGTGACGTCCCGGCGTGGCTGCCGTCCCAGCGGGTTTGGCGTAGAGTGACCAACGTGAATTCGTCGGTTCTTGATCAGGATCAAGGCTTCGATCCGTGCCGGTCGGACTATTCCGGTGGCGATCAATCGGTGAATGAGCTTGCACGAAAAGGCGGACCCATCGGAACGAAGTGCCAGCGCCGACTGGGTGCAGCACGCTTGGCTATGGCCGTTTGAAGCTACGCGATTGGCGCTCGATATCTACTCGCAGTGGTACCCCAGTCGCGCGCCCGAACCGACAGATGCGGCGGACGAAGTGGCGGCGCTGCCCTGGACGACGGCCAATTCGGTGGCGCTGCAACTGCCGTCGATGCGTCTGCTGGACTTCTCGAGAGCTGGCGAAGGCCAGCCGCTGCTGGTGTGCGCGCCCTACGCGTTGCATCGCGCGAAGATAGCGGACCTTGCACCGCGCCACAGCTTGATGGAGGCGTTGCAGGCGGCGGGTATTGCACGTCTCTATCTCACGGACTGGCTCTCGGCGGCACCGGAGATGCGATATTTCTCGATTGACACCTATCTGTCCGACCTCAACGTGGCCGTCGACACGATCGGGCCGCCCGTCGACCTTGCAGGTCTCTGTCAGGGCGGCTGGCTGTCGCTGCTCTATGCCGCGCGCTTTCCTGGCAAGGTGCGGCGGCTCGTGCTGGCGGGCAGCCCGGTCGACGTCTCTGTGCCGTCAGAGCTTTCGAGGATGGTCGCATCGCTTCCGCAGCAAGGTTTTGAGGCGCTGGTGCGCCAGGGGAACGGAATCGTCAGCGGCAAGCAGATGCTGCAGGTATGGAGCGCCCCGCTCAGCACGCTTGACGTGGAATCGGCGCTGCAGCGGCGGATCGACGGCAAGTCGGACGATGGACAGGGCCTGCTCGATCGCTTCATGCGCTGGAACAGCGAGACGCTTGATTTGCCGGGCTCCTACTATCTCGAAGTGACCGACTGGATCTTTCGCCAAAACCGGATCGCGGCCGGAGACTTTGTCGCGCTTGGCAGCAAGGTTGATCTTGCCACGGTGAAGCTGCCCGTCTTCCTGCTCGCTGCGGAGAACGACATCGTTGTTCCGGCCGATCAGGCATTTGCGACATTGCGGCTCCTAGGTACGCCGCCCGCGTGGCTGCAATGCGACACCGAGCCGTGCAGTCACCTCGGGCTGTTCATGGGTTGCAAGGCTCTCGCCGGTCCGTGGCGCCGGATTGCCCGCTGGCTTCAGTCCGATCTCGATGAGGCCGCGGGCGAGCGAGCGCGGATCCGCGCGTGAGTGCAAAATGAAAATGCCCCGAATTGCGCTTTGCAATCCGGGGCATCCCGTATCCCTGCGATGACGTGCGTCGCGTCTATTTCGCCGCGACGACCATGATCTCGACATTGTACTGCGGCGCCGCGAGCTTGGCTTCGACGGTGGCGCGGGCCGGGGTGTTACCCTCCGAGACCCAGCCGTCCCACACCGCGTTCATCTCCGGGAACGTCTTCATGTCGGTGATGTAGATGGTCGCGCTGAGCAACTTCGATTTGTCGGTGCCGGCCTTGGCGAGGTGGCCGTCGATGATCGACAGGATGTCCTTGGTCTGGTCGGTGACGCTGCCGCCCGCGGCCTTGCCGGCGACGACGCCGGCGAGATAGACGGTGTTGCCGTGCACGACGGCCTGGCTCATGCGCGGGCCGGTTTCGAAACGCTGAATGCTCATTTGGGTCTCCACTTGAATGGCGGGCATGTCTACCCCGATGCGGGGCTTGCCGCCACTACGCATTTTGCAACCGCGCATCTCACGGAAATCGCGCGAAGAACGCCCAAATCGTGTCGGCGCCGTCGATGTCGCCGTTTTGGGGGCCGAGGAGCGACGCCGCCAGTTTCGTAAAATGCGCGTCGGGGAAGTGGCCGGGCATGCGATGACCGCCGCCATTCACGCGGTATAGCACCACGTCACGTCCCTGCGGGCAGGCCGAGTCGATCCGCGTGACGGTCGATTGATCGGACGGGTTGCGGTCGGGCAGATCGGTGGCTGCGGCGTCTTTGGCCTCGCAGCCGTCGATGCGTCGCCAGAATTCCAGGGTGCGCTCGGTCGACCAGAACCCGTCGGCTGCAAAATAGCTGCTGCCGCGGCCGCCTTGATAGGGGATCAGCGGGTCGACGGTGCCGTTCATCAGGAGCATCGGCACCGGACGCGCGGGCCGGCAGGCCCCGGCTGACTCATCGGTCAGGTTCATGACGACGCTGGCCGCCGCGGCGAACAGGTCGGCGCGCTCGCAGGCGAGCGTCATGGCCATCGCGCCGCCGTTGGAGATGCCAGTGACATAGATGCGCTTCGGATCGGCGGTGCCGTCGTCGACGAGCTTTGCGATCAACTGGGTGATGAAGGCGACGTCGTCGGTGCCTTCCGGCGGCGAATTGCCGGCGCGGCGCGTGTCCGGCCGCGAGTCGGCCCAGGCGCGGTTCAATCCGTCGGGATAGACTGCTGCAAAGCCGTCGCGCCTTGCGATCAACGGCCACGACGTCCGCGTGATCATGTCGGCACTGCTCTGGGTCTTGCCGTGCAGCACGATCACGAGCGACGCTGGCTTGGCGGCCGGAGGCTGCAGCGTGAAGGTTCGCGTCGTGCCGTTGACGACGAGCGAATCCGCAGCCGCCGGCCCACTGCTCAACGCGAGTGCGCCGGCCAGTACCAGCAAGCCGATTGGATATTGTCGCATCGCCAAAGAAACCCGCCTTATTGCGGCGATTGCAGCACGCCGGCGAGGCGGGTTCAACCGGTCTGTCCGGAGCGTGGCTTCACGATCCGGTCGGTGCGTCCCGCGCATCGGCCCAGCGGGCGAACAGCGCCACCCGTTCGGCCGGCCAGGCGCCGTCGCACGGCATGGTGCCGGCCTCCAGCCGAGCCAGGATCTGCCGGCAGTGCTGGGCGACGTCCGCCTCCTTCCAGAGATCGAAGGCGAACAGCATCGAGTTGCGGTCCATCGGCCGGAACAGCGGCCGGATGTGCTGCTCGAATTGCACGGCCTCGTCGGGGCCGGGCAGCGCGACGCCGAGCTCGTTCTCAGCCTGTGCGTCACCTGCGCTAGCCGACGGCCGCGCGGCGGGCGTTGCGTTGCAGACCCACCACCAGCGCGGCACCGGCATGTTCGGCGGCGGTTTGGCGCCGGCGCCGGAATTCTCCACCGCGATTCGCGAGCCCCATTCGATATAGGCGACGAAGGCGGCGCGGAATTCCGGATCGGACGGCAGTCCGGCATCGTCGGCGCTCTGCACCATGTAGGTGGCCCATAGCGCGCGCTGCTCCGGCCTGATCTCCTTGCCGATGTGCTGCGACACCATCCGCCGATAGCCGCCATAGCGTTCGGTGTAAAACCGAGGTCCGCCGAACACCTCGCTGAGCCACGCCGCCACCCGTTCCGGATGGTCCGGCGACATCTCGGCGAACAGCGGGGAGAGCAACGGATCTTCCGGCACGTAGCGGCTGTAGAAGATGCGCGTCATGTCGAGCAGCGCGGGGTAGCCGCCGGCCCATTCGAACAGCGTCGGCTCGCGCATCGGATCCGGCACGGGATCGTGAAATGCGACGTTCCAGTGCATGCCGCTGCAGAACGGCTTGTTCAGCGACGAGCCGCAGCGGCACAGGCTGACATGCTCCTGTGATGCACCCGCGTTGCGCTCGACAGGCGCGCCATCCTCGTCGACCAGTTCGACCTGGCCGGTGACGCGATAGGGACCGTCCTTCGACACTTCGATCTGCGGCGGCCGGTCGAGGTCGGACAGGTTGGCGTCCCGCGCGGGGCCGATGCCGATGCCGAGCGCGCCCGATGGGCATCGGCGCACCGCATTGATGAGGTCGTCGAGGCGCGCGCCGCTCGGCGCGACGAACGGCTCCTCGCCGAGACGGAACACCGCGTTGAGCCGGTCGGTGCAGAAGCCGGAATGCGCGCAGGTGCCGCGATTGTCGAACACGTAGGCCTGCTGCCCCGCATAGGCGTCGAGCTTGTCCGGCACGCGCCGTGGATCCCTGGCGTCGGTGAAGCCGCGCGCAACGTGGCTGTCGTCGCAGAACGGCTTGGTCTGCGATTGTCCGCAGCGGCAGAGCCGCACCGGGGCCTCGGCGGCGACCGGCACGCCAAGATGATCGACGATCGGGATGCCGGGCTCGGGCTCATAAGGCCCGTTGCGTCTGACGATGATGCGCTTGCGCGGATGTTGCTGGTCGCTCGGACCTTGGGCGGAACTGTTCTCTGTCATGCCTTGCATCGATCCCTGAACTCGCCCAACCCGTGCAAAGCGTGCTTAAATGCATCGACGGCGGCTCTCAACGAACCAGATGGAAAGTGCCGCGGGAGATTGCGATGATCCGCAAGACCAAGCGCAAATATGGTTGCCCGGTCGAGTTCTCGATCGATCAGCTCAGCGGCAAATGGAAGACCGTGATCCTGAGCCGGCTGAAGCTCCGGCCGATGCGCTACGGCGAATTGCGCCACGACATCCCGCAGCTCAGCGACAAGGTGTTGACCGAGCGCCTGCGCGATCTCTGCAATTCAGGCTTCGTCAAGCAGGAGCGTGGCGGCGGCTCCTCACGCTATTGCCTGACCAAGCGCGGCGAGATGCTGAAGCCGATGCTTCAGGCGCTCTACGACTGGGGCGAAGCCAACGCCGACACGTTCGGCGTCCGCTTTCTCAGTGCGGAGGCGGACTAGTCCCGCTTGCGGAAGCATGGATTGCTTCGTCGCGAGCTCCTCGCAACGACGGACCGGCATATCGTCAAGGCCTCTCAGGATGAGCGACCAGATCTATGACGCAGTAAGATTAGGGTGCGTACCCATAAATCCGGTACGAGCATGCGGAAATGGTGGGGTCCGGATTGCCCTCAGCAGCAGACGCCACCGACGCCTAAGTGAATGTCCGGCACGGGCCACAAGCCGGCTCGTGCACCGCAACAGAAAATCGGGCGCTATCGACTGATGACACTGACAACAACGGACGCCCTATCGGCATCCACGCCGAACGTGCGCTTCGGTCGACGTTCCGGTCCCAACCTGAGGCGCCGGAGGGCTATCGAACCCGCTCGATCTTTGCCGCAAGGTCGGGATAGCGGCTGACCCTGTAAGTCGCGTTTTCGCATGTCAGGATCCAGACGTCATGATCTGGCTTTGATCGCTTTGCGTCCCGGACTGCGTGCCGGGGTTTGTCGCACGCGATTCCCTGGCTGCGTATCTGAGCTGCCAGCATGCCCTTGACTGTCTCGGCATTCGCCCTTGCGATAAGCTCTGAACGCCCAGATAGAATGATAGAGAGCAACAAAAGAAGGAAAATCGCAACATGGCGAGGCGCGCTCATGATTCACTCCGGTGCAACAACGCTGCGCTGTCGAGGGTTTCACGCATGCTAAGGAACCATTGGATGCCGCACTATGCACATTTAGCAAAAGGGAAGCGCTTTGTCGGTTAAGCCTTCAATGACGCAATCCAAGCCGGGCAAAGAGATTAGGGCCGTGGCTGTGCTGCGCATGACATACTAGGCCGGCAATGAGGCGCAATCAATCGACCCGGGTCCTGGTTCTTGGCGGCTGCAACTGGGGCCTGCGCTGTAGCGCGGCAAGCGAACAACGAGAAAGATTGGAAACCTTCTTCGAACGTCAGGCCGCCCTTGTGTCGTCTTGCTTGCAACAAGCTATTCTGCAGGCGAAGCCGTGATAGCGGAAACCGTCGATTGTTTACCTCGTCGGCGTTCCTCAAGACGCTGCATGACAACGAAGAATGAGGGAACGAACAGCACGGCGAGGCAGGTGGACGCGACCATGCCACTGAAGGTGGATATACCGAGCGATCGACGAGCATTGGCACCGGCGCCTGTAGCCGTCACCAATGGTAAGACACCAAGCAGGAATGCAAACGACGTCATGAGGATTGGGCGAAAGCGCGTCCGTGCCGCTTCAACGGCGGCTTCAAGCAGTTCCTGTCCAGCGGCTCGCCGTTCGCGCGCGACCTCGACGATCAGGATCGCGTTCTTGGCCGATAGCGCGATCAGCAGCATGAGGCCGATCTGGACATAAAGATTGTTTGCAACACCAAGCGCCGTGAGCGCGCCGACTGGTCCAAGCAGAGAGAGTGGCACCGCCAGTAATACGGCCAATGGCAACAACCAGCTTTCGTACTGTCCGGCAAGGCAGAGATAGACCAGCAGCAGTGAGAGCGCGAAGGCCATGTAAAGCTGATTGCCGACCGCATGCTCCTGATAGGACATGCCGTTCCACGCGAAATCGGTGCGGGGCGGCAGTGTGCGCCTTGCGACCTCCTCCATCACGTCCATTGCCTCGCCTGAGCTGAAGCCCGGTGCCTCAGCCCCCGAAATGGTCGCAGTCAGATAAAGATTGAACAGGCTGATCAGCGAGGGGCCGACAGCCGGACGGATCTGCGCCAATGATCCGATCGGTATGGTGCTGCCATCGGCGGTCTTGACATTGAGCTTGAGAAGATCGTCCGGATGCAGGCGATAAGGCGAGTCTGCCTGGACGTAGACTTGAAGCGTGAGACCAAACTTGTTGAATTGGTTGACGTAGGTCGAGCCGAGGTATGATGACAACGCGGCAAAGACGCTGCCGACGGAGACCCCAAGCGTCTCCGCCTTGGTGCGATCGATGACGACTTCAAGCTGTGGCGAGTCCGTTCGGAACGACGTCACTGCTCGCTCGATCGTCGATTGCGATTCGGCGGCGTCTATCACGGCGTTCGCCGAAGAGAGCATCTTCTTGTAGTCAAATGTGCCATCGCGCTGCAGCAACTGCATCGAAAAGCCGCCGGCATTGCCGACGCCCTGAATCGGTGGTGGCACCAGCACAAAACCTCTACCATCCGTGAGCTCAGAAAGTCGGCCCTGGATGCCGCGCATGATGGATCTGAGATCCTGGTCTTTGGCCTGGCCTCGCTCGCTCCAAGGCTTGAAGGTCACATAGGCGATGCCGGCGTTCGCCAAGGTCGCATTATTGTCGAGAACGGAAAGGCCGGAAATGGCGAGCGAGTCCGCGACGCCGGGCTGCTGCCTGGCGATCTCCGCGGCCTGCGTCAGGGCTGCCTGCGTGCGTTCCGATGAGGCGCCATCAGGAAGCTGAACCACGACCAGCCCGTATCCCTGGTCTTCGTTCGGAATAAACGCAGTCGGCAATTGCGTGAGGCCGAAAACACCCCCGGCGATCAGTCCAAGCGCGATCACCACCATAAGGCCACTCAAATGCACCATTCTACCGACCAGCCACGTGTAGCCCCCTTCCAACCGGTCATAGACAGAGTTGAAGCCACGGAAGAAAAAATTTCGCTGATCCGGGGGCACCGGTTCTCGGAGCAGCAAAGCACATTGTGTCGGGCTCAGCGTTGTCGCCAGGATCGCGCTCAGCAGGGCGGTGGCCGCAATCACCAGTGCGAATTGGGCGAACATGCGTCCTGTGAGCCCTGGCAGCAACGACGCCGGAATAAACACGGCCATCAGCACGAGGGTGATGCCGACAATAGGACCAAACAACTCGCTCATTGCCTTGACGGCGGCCTCGCGTCCGGGCAAGCCCGCCTCGATTTCGCGCGATACGCTCTCGACGACGACAATCGCATCATCGACCACGATGCCGATCGCAAGCACGATGCCGAACAATGTCGAGAGGTTGATCGAGAAGCCCAATGCGGCCATCGCCGCAAAGGCTCCGATGATAGTGACCGGGATCGTTGTGGCAGGCACAAGCGAAGCGCGCCAGTTCTGCAGGAACATCAGGATGACGATCAACACCAGGATGCCGGCTTCGAACAGCGTCTTGTAGACCTCATTGATTGACGTCTCGACAAACGTCGTTGTGTCGAAGGGGATCGTATAGGACAAGCCGGTCGGGAAGTCGTGCGACAAGGCCTCCATCTTGTTCTTGACGAGTTTTGCGACCTCCAGGGCATTCGCCGAGGGCGTCAGATAGATGGCAATGCCGGCGCCGGGCTTTCCGTCCAGACGGAAGCTCTGGGAATAAGTCTGTGCCCCAAGCTCGACGCGAGCCACGTCCTTGAGGCGCACGAGGCGGCCGCCGTCCGCCGTAGCGGCGCGCACGACCACGTTGTCAAACTGCGCGGGATCGGAAAGTCGCCCCTGGATGTTGACGGTGTACTGAAAGTCCTGAGTAGGAGGCGTTGGCGGTATCCCGATTTGTCCCGCCGTTGCCTGCTGGCTTTGTTGGCTGACGACGCTGATGATGTCCTGAGGAATGAGGCCGAACGCGTACATCTTCTGCGGGTCCATCCAGATCCGCATCGCGTATTCGCCCGTGCCGAAAACGTTGACGTTGCCAACGCCCGGCAGCCGCGCCAATTCGTTCACCAGATTGATCGTGGCGTAGTTGCTCATGAAGAGGCTGTCGAAACGACTGTCCGGCGAGCTCAACGTGACGATTTGGAGAATCGCGGTGGACTTCTTCTGCACCGTCACGCCTTGCGCCTGCACCTGAGTAGGAAGCGAGGCCAGCGCGGCTGAGACGCGATTTTGCACCAGCACCTGCGCGAAGTTCAGATCGGTACCGATCGCGAACGTGACAATCAAGGTATAGGTGCCGTCGCTGGCGCTGGTGGACTGCATATATAGCGCGCCTTCAACGCCGTTGACCTGGTTTTCGATCGGCAGCGCTACGCTATCGATGACAGTCTGGGCGCTCGCGCCCGGATAGCGGGTGGTGACCTGTACCGTCGGCGGCACGATGTCGGGATACTGCGCGACTGGAAGTTTGAAAACCGAGACCGCGCCGATCAAAACCAGCACGATTGCCACGACATTTGCGAGGACCGGGTGCTCAATGAAATACTTTGAAAACATGGCCGTCCCCTTTCGGGTGCCGTGTGTCTACTTGGACTTATCGGTGCCGCCTGCTGCGCTCGCGATCGAAATCGGCCGGGTATTGACCTTCCGGCCCGGGATTGCGCGGTCCAATCCGGTGATCACGACCTTGTCGTCCGGCTTCAGTCCCGCGGTGATGACACGCAATTGGCCATCGAGTTCGCCAAGCTGCACAGCCCTCTGCTCAACCTCGTCGTTGGCACCTACGACGAGCAGGTAGCGGCCTTCCTGATTCTGTTGCAGGATTCTGTCGGGGACCAGCAACGCGTCCGGCTTGGGTGGGCCCATTGGAACGCGAAGCCGAACGAACATGCCGGGGAGCAGTGCGTGGTTCTTATTCTCAAATACGCCACGCACGAGAATTGTTGCCGTCTGCGGGTCTATGTTCGGGGATACGTAGTTGATCGTGCCTCGATGGGGGAAACCTTCCTCGTCCATCAGGCCAACGTCGATCGGAATCTGCTGAAGCTCAGCCAGTGTGAGACGACCGTTCTCGCGAACCTTCATCAGAGTTTGATCGCTGACATTGAAGGTCACGTAGATCGGATCAAGCTGCACGATACTGGCTAGGTTGGTGTGCCCCGCGACGCCTACGAGTTCGCCAAGCGACACCAAATGACGTGTGACGGTTCCATCGAATGGTGCCTCGACGCGAGTGTACGAAAGATTGATTTGAGCAGTTTGCAGATTGGCATCTGCCGATTCGACATTTGCCTTGTCGGTATCCCTGTTCGCGCGAGCCTTGTCCAGATTTGCCTGCGTATTGACACCCTCTTTGGACAGAGTGTCCTGGCGTTCAAATTCTGCCTGTGTCTGCACCAGCCCAGCCTTGGCGCCGTCGAGGGCCGCTTTGGTTGCACTCAGCTGCGCTTGATAGGGTGCCGGTTCTATTTCGAACAGGATCTCGCCAGCTTTCGCGGTTGCGCCGTCGACATAGTTGATGGACTTCAAATAGCCATTCACGCGAGCGACCAGATCGACAGAAGCAAAGGCCGTCATGGTTCCTGTGTGCTCAAGATAGGGCGTTACGGCCCTTTGCATGGGCGCAGCGACGCCGACATTGGCCGGTGCCGGAAGAACCAGCTTGTTCTTCGCCTCGTTGCATCCGCTGAGCAGGCCGAGCGCAAGCGTCAGCACGGCTGCGGGTTGCCAAGTCGGGTGGTCCAAGTGGGCCGGCTTCTGGATCATCGCCGCATTCCCAGCGCTGCTGGACTGAAAGCGCAAAACCATCGTTCGAGGAGAATTACCTGCTGCAGCACGCGCTTGGACGCGAGGTTGGTGTTGATCTAAATCAAGCCGGGCCCAGCCGGGCATCCCATTTGATCTGTCGCATACTGGCATCCTGGGTTAGCATGGTGTCATGGTGCAGGAGCGGCCGGTCCGGTTCGAGCGCAGGTTGGCGGCTATATTGGCCGCCGACGTGGCTGGCTATTCGCGGCTCATGCATCGTGACGAAGAGGATACACACACTCGACTGACTTCGCTTCTAACGAAGGCTGTCCAACCGGCAATCGCCGAACACGGCGGCCGCATCGTCAAGAACACCGGGGATGGGTTCTTGGCAGAGTTCCCGAGCGCGGTTGAAGCAGTTCGAGCTGCGATACTGTTCCAGACCAGCGTCAAGGAACTTACGCTCGGTGATGTGGAAGATAGGCGCATTGCTTTCCGCGCGGGCATCAATGTCGGCGACGTAATTGTCGAGCCCCATGACATTTTTGGCGATGGAGTGAATATCGCGGCGCGGCTTGAGAGCATCGCAGAGCCCGGCGGTATATGCATCTCGTCTTCTGCCTACGACCATGTGCGGGGCAAGGTTCGCGTCGAATTCGCCGATATGGGCGAGAAGAGCCTCAAAAATATATCTCACCCAGTGCGGGCCTATGCCATCGTCTGGGCAGAGCCTAGCTTGGGCTCAAACGCCATAGGCGCTTGGCAGACCGCCCTTTCGGCGCCTCATCTTTCAATAGTGGTACTACCTTTCACCAATCTTGCCGATGATCCGCGCCAAGAGTACTTCGTCGACGGCGTGACCGAGAGCCTGACGACTGATTTGTCAAGAATCAGCGGCTCATTCGTTATAGGCCGGCATACCGCATTCACTTACAAGGGAAAGCCGATCGATCTCAAGCAAATAGGCCGCGAATTGAATGTCCGTTACGTCATTCAAGGCTCAGTGCAGCAAAGTGGCGCGCGGCTTCGTGTGAACGTGCAGTTGATCAGTACTCAGGACGGCAACCATCTTTGGGCCGAGCGTTTCGAAAAGCCAGTAGCCGATCTCTTCGATATGCAGGACGAGATCGTAACACGACTCGCCTACACATTAGGTGCCCAACTCGTTGTCGCTGAGGCACGACGAGCGGAGCGATCACTCCATCCGGATGCAATGGACCTGACCTTTCAGGGGCAGGCTTGCTCCTACGAGGGAAGCAACCCTGAACATCTGGCTCGGGCGCGCAATTTTTTCGAACGCGCCTTAGCTATCGACAGTCGAGGTGTCGGAGCGCTGGTTGGCGTAGCAACCGTCGATCTAATGATAGGGGCCACCCTTCTTACTGACGACCGAACCGTGCACTTTTCAGCAGCCGAAGCAAACGTGATGAAAGCGCTCTCATTGGCTCCTGACCATGCAGCTGCTCACTTCGTCTTTGGTAGCATTTGCATCTTTACAAACCGTGCCGCCGAAGGGATCGCTGAATGCGAGCACGCATTACTGCTCGATCGCAATTTAGCCGCCGCTCATAGCGCTATCGGTTTGGCCAAATTTTTTCTGGGTCAGTCTGCTGAGACCGAAGGCCATATACTCGAGGCTCTCCGACTCTCTCCTCGTGATTTGAGAGCCTATCAGTGGATGCATTTTGTCGCCGCATCCAAGCTGCAACTCGGCGCCGATGCCGAAGCCGTTGCCTGGTTAAGACGGAGCATTGAAGCGAACCGCAATTTTCCCCCCTCTTATTTTACGTTGGCTGCTGCCTTGGGCTTACTCGGCGCGACAGATGAGGCGCGAGCCGCCGTAAAGACCGCGCTCGCCCTCAACCCCGGCTATACCATCCGCCGAGTGCGCGCCTACAAATTCAGCGACAATCCGTCCTACATCGCTGGGCGGGAGCGATTTTGCGATGGTTTGCGTTTGGCTGGTGTGCCCGAGGGCTAATGTCGGCTTCGGGTCCGCAACGCGACCAACGCGGCCCGCCTAACCCGGGTCTGCTCACTCACGAAAGCGGACGCTCTTGTGCGGAAGGTGGGGCGGGCGCGTCCTTCAGAACTCGAACATAGCCGACGAGGTCGGTTGTGCGTTCGGCGCAGCATGTAGGCACCATCCGCGCGGGCTCAGGCCTTACGCGACAGTGTTGAGGAGAGGAGCTTTGCGCAATTTCGGAATGTTAGAAGTGTGCCCCTGAGTTGCCCGACGTGTCAAGTTGCTGGTCGAACGCAGCCACCGCCGGCTACTTTGCATGGGGTTGTTTTCGATATTTTGGCAGCGCCCCTATCGACGGTTCCGTAACTTCCGCTGGGAACTGGTTTGGAGAGCGGATTCCGGCCGGAACCATCAGCGAGGAAAGCTCGTTGTCGCGGGATGTGTTGGGGGCAATCAGCACAAGGAATGCTCATGCGCATCTCTACGGCATCCGTCATCGCTGCCGCGCTCTTGCTTGGAACTCCTGTCTGGGCGCAAACGCAGGGAACGCAACCGAACGCACCGCCGCAGGCTCAGTCTGACCAACCCGGCACGATCAAGACTATACAGGTCGTGGACGTCAAGGAACTGAAGCCCGAAGTCCGCTCGAGGGTCGAGGCTGTCATCGCAAAGGCAAGCGAGGACGACCTGAAGAACCTGCGCGGTTCCATCGACGCGTCCCAGGAAGCGACATCCGTGCTCAAGGCGAAGGGACTGAGCTCGGCACAGGTCGTCGCGGTCAATCTCAGCAACGGCATTCTCACGCTCTTCACCAAGGTGGCGTGAGCGCCAACATCGCTCAAGAAATTCGGACTCACTGATGAGAACCCGCCGGTTCAAACCCGGCGGGCTCTTTCATTTTCCTTTCGCCGTCTCCTCCGTGACGAGGGGCGTGCCCTAACCCACCGCCTTCGCCGCAGCTCGTCCCGCGTTGCGCCCCGAGAACAGGCAGCCGCCGAGGAACGTGCCTTCCAGCGAGCGATAGCCGTGCACGCCGCCGCCGCCGAAGCCGGCGGCTTCGCCGGCCGCATAGAGCCCGCGGATGATCTGGTGGTCGTTGCCGAACACGCGCGAATCCAGGTCGGTCTCGAAACCGCCGAGAGTCTTGCGGGTCAGGATGTTGAGCTTCACCGCGATCAGCGGGCCGTGTTCGGGGTCGAGGATGCGGTGCGGCTTGGCGGTGCGGATCAGCCGGTCGCCGATATAGCGCCGCGCATTGTGCAGGTTCATCACCTGCGCATCCTTGACATAGGGATTGGTGATCTCGCGGTCGCGCGCCTCGATCTGGGTCTTGATCGCGTCGAGGCTCAAGAGATCATTGCCGACGAGCTTGTTCATGGCGCCGACGAGCTCAGTGAGATTGTCGCGCACGATGAAGTCGGCGCCGTGCTGCTTGAAGGCCTCGACCGGCGCCGGCGCGCCCTTGTTGGTGGCGCGCTTGATCGTCATGCGCCAGCTCTTTCCGGTGAGGTCGGGGTTCTGCTCGGAGCCCGACAGCGCGAACTCCTTCTTGATGATGCTCTGGGTCAGGATGAACCACGAATAGTCGTAGCCGGTGCCCATGATGTAGTGCAGTTGCCCGAGCGTGTCGGAGCCCGGGAACAGCGGCGCCGGCAGCCGCTTGCCCGTGGCGTCGAACCACAGCGACGACGGTCCCGGCAGGATCCGGATGCCATGGCGCGGCCAGATCGGGTTCCAGTTCTGGATGCCCTCGACATAGTGCCACATCCGGTCGCGGTTGATCAGCCGTCCGCCTGCTTGCTCGGTGATGCCGATCATGCGGCCGTCGACATGTTCGGGCACGCCGGAGATCATGAACTTCGGCGGCTCGCCGAGCCGTTTCGGCCAGTTCTGCCGCACCAGATCATGATTGCCGCCGATGCCGCCGGAGGCGACGATCACCGCCTGCGCGCGCAGCGAAAAATCACCGACGACGTTGCGCGAGGAGCTCTTGCCGCGTTCGACGTCTGACGGTTCTAGGATCGCGCCGCTCACGCCATCGACTGTGCCGTTGCTGATGCTGAGTGCATCGACGCGATGGCGGAACTTGAACACCAATTGTCCGTTCCTGGCGGCCTCGCGCGCGCGACGCTCGAACGGCTCGACGATGCCGGGGCCGGTGCCCCAGGTGACATGGAAGCGTGGCACCGAATTGCCGTGGCCCATGGCGTCGTAACCGCCGCGCTCGGCCCAGCCGACCACCGGGAAGATGCGATGGCCCATCGCGCGCAGCCAGTCACGCTTCTCGCCCGCCGCGAACGCGACATAGGCTTCGGCCCATTTGCGCGGCCAGTGATCCTCCTCGCGATCGAAACCCGCAGTGCCCATCCAGTCCTGCAGCGCGAGTTCGGCGGAATCCTTGATGCCGAGCCGGCGTTGTTCCGGCGAATCGACCAGGAACAATCCGCCGAACGACCAGAAGGCCTGGCCGCCGATGCTTTGTTCCCTTTCCTGGTCGAGTACGATGACGCGCTTGCCGGCGTCGGCGATCTCGGTTGCGGCGACCAGACCGGCAAGTCCGGCGCCGATCACGATCACATCTGCATCGTCAGCCATTTTGGTTTCCCCCGTCCCGCCGGGATTCAAGACCGCGTCGCTGTGCGTGGTCAACGTCAAATGGACCTTGCCTGTGGCGCCGAGGCATCAAACAGTTGCGGCAAGTTGTTCCAGTTTGGGACCTTTTCCACACGTCACTGCAGCGCCCGCGCAACACCCAATTTGAATTTGTTTTGACTGGCTTCGCTCGTCTGGACAAAAATCGGCGGCGGCAACACGCTCACGATTGTCTTGCATCACAGACCAACAGATTCGGTTTCGACTGGGGCTGGCCAAATGAAGTTGATGACGGGGTTGCTCGCTGCGGTTCTCCTGCTGGCGGGAATGGGGGCGTCTCAGGCAGTGGTCAGGATCGCCGACGATCGCGGCGGCAAGATCGGCATCTATGTCGACAAGTATCAGGACCTGCGCACATCGGGTGAGACCGTGATCATCGACGGGCTGTGCGCCTCGGCCTGCACCATCGTGCTCGGCAAGGTCCCGCATGACCGGATCTGTGTGACCTCACACGCCAGCCTCGGCTTCCATGCCGCCTGGGATTACGGCGACAACGGCCGCCCGGTCCCGAATCCCGAAGCCACCCATATGCTGTACCTGATGTACCCGCCGGCGGTCCGCAAATGGATCATGGACCGCGGTGGCCTGACCCGGCACATGATCTTCCTGCGCGGCAAGCAACTGCAGGCGCTGTACAAACCGTGCTACCTCAACGCCCAAGCCTCGGCGCCGAAACCCGCCGAGCCCGCGCACTGAGCTGCTGATCTCGGCGAGCGCCCTCTACCGGCAAGCCAGGCATCACGAGGTGTTCGCTCGTAATCGCCTCGCTATCATTTGACGGCCCGCGACGGCCATTGCGCTTGCTGCCTGCCGGAACCCGGCTTATCTCAACCGCATGGTTCAGCCGATCTCCACCCGATCCGAGCTCGTGACGGCTCCGCAGGGCCGGGTGGCATCTGCAATCCTGTGGGGCGCTGCCGGAATCGGCGGATTGGCCTTGCTCGCCGCTGCCGCGCTCTGGTTCCACTACGGGACCGCGGTGTTTTTCGAAATGATCACGGCCGGCATCGCCGCCTGCTTCTGACAAGGACGCCCTCGCATCATGCCCCGGACCACGCGCCCATTGGTGATCTTTGCTGCCTTCGCGGGCAGTCTGGCGGTCGGCCTGTTCCTCATGTTGTGGGCGGTCGGCGGCCTGCGCACCGTCGCCGCGCCGGCCGCGATCGGCGGGCCGTTCCAGCTCACCGACCAGGCCGGGCAGACCGTCACCGACAAGAACCTCCAGGGCAAGCCGACGCTGATCTTCTTCGGCTTCACCCACTGCCCGGACATCTGCCCGACCTCGCTGTTCGAGATTTCGGAGGTCCTGAAGGCGATGGGCAAGGACGCCGACCGCGTGAACGCCTATTTCGTCTCGGTCGACCCGGAACGCGACACCGCCACGGCGATGAAGGATTACCTGTCGAGCTTCGATCCGCACCTCAAAGGCCTGACCGGCGATCCCGCCGCGATCGCCAAGGTGCTGTCGAGCTACCGGGTCTACGCCAAGAAGGTGCCGCTGAAGGATGGCGACTACACGATGGATCACACCGCGCTGATCTATTTGATGGACCGCGACGGCCATTTCGTCGCGCCGTTCAATCTGAAACGCACGCCAGAAGAGGCGGCCGTCGATCTCAAACGGTATCTCTAACCGCCATTTCCGGTTCAGAATTAACCCATTCGGCGCTCGATTCGGGCGCCGAATGGTCTATAAGCCGTTCAATTCCCTGATATTGCCGGTTATGCCAAATCCGTCTGCCCAGCCTTTTGCCGTCCGCTCGCGCCAGCTTCGCCTGGCGGCGGGATTGATGGCGGCCGTCGTGCTGGCCATGGCGGGATCAGCGGTCGCACAGACGCCTCCGGTACCGCCGGCACAGACCCCGGCGGCGAAGACAGCACCTGCGCCAGCTGCGCCCGCCAAGCCTGTCCCCGCACAAGCGGCACCAGCGACGCCCCCGGTAGCAACGCCGCCGGCAGCTGCCGCCCCGTCGCCTCCGAACCAGCCGCCCAAGGCGGCCGAGGCCGCGCCGCAAGCGGTGCCGGGCTTCTGGGACCCGCGACGACGGCCCGATCGGCCCGACTTGTCACGCCTCACCGTGATCCGCTTCCTGACCGAGACCGATTATCCGCCGTTCAACTTCACCGGTCCTGACGGCAATCCGGCCGGCTTCAATGTCGACCTGGCGCGCGCGCTCTGCGACGAGATCAAGGTCACCTGCACCATCCAGATGCGCCGCTTCGAGACCCTGATCGATGCACTGGGGACCAACCGGGGCGATGCCATCATCGCGTCGATGGCGGTGACGCCGCAACTGCGCGCCAAGGTCGATTTCACCGATCCCTATTACCGTGCGCCGGCGCGCTTCGCGTCGCGCCGCGACAACGTGATGCCGGAAATCCGCCCGGAATATCTCGAGGGCAAGAAGGTCGGCGTCATCGCCGGCACCTCGCACGAGGCCTACCTCAAGGCGATGTTCACCGACGCCGAGATCCATTCCTATCCGGATAGCGACGCGCTGCGCGCGGCGCTGCGCCGCGGCGAGGTCGACTTCATCTTTGGCGATGCGATCTCGCTCGCGTTCTGGATCAACGGCACCGATTCCTCCGAATGCTGCGCGTTTTCGGGCGGGCCCTTTGTCGAAAGCCGCTATTTCGGCGAGGGTGTCGGCATCGCCGTGCGCAAGGGCAACGATCTGCTCCGGCAGTCGCTGAACTGGGCGCTGTTCCGGATCTGGGAAAAAGGCCGCTTCACCGATCTGTGGCTGCGCTATTTCTCGATCAGTCCGTTCTGACGCTGTGGTCCTTATCTCTCCCCGCAAGAGCGGGGCGAGGGAGCGCAGTTTTGCATTTTGCCGCGAAAGCGTTAGTTTTCGCGGCCGTTTTGGAGAAAGCCTGAAGAAATGTCCGTGATTGATCTTGCTGCCAGCCCGAGCGACCTGCGGGCGCTCGCCGAACAATCCAACGCCTGGCCGTTCGAGCAGGCGAAAGCGATTGTGGCGCGGCTGAAGAAAAATCCGAAGGACGAGGTGCTGTTCGAGACCGGCTATGGCCCCTCGGGCCTGCCGCATATCGGCACCTTCGGCGAAGTCGCGCGAACCACGATGGTGCGCCACGCCTTTCGCGTGCTCACCGAGGACAAGATCAAGACGCGCCTGCTCGCCTTCTCCGACGACATGGATGGCTTGCGCAAGGTGCCGGACAATGTGCCGAACAAGGAAATGCTGGCGCAGTATCTCGGCAAGCCGCTGACCAAGGTGCCCGATCCGTTCGGCACCCATCCGAGCTTCGGCCAGCACAATAATGCGCGGCTGCGCGCCTTCCTCGATCAGTTCGGCTTCGACTACGAATTCGCGAGCTCGACCGAGTATTACACCTCCGGCCGGTTCGATGCCGCGCTGCTGCGCATGCTGGAGCGGATCGAGAAGGTGATGGCGATCATGCTGCCGTCACTGCGCGAGGAGCGGGCGGCGAGCTACTCGCCGTTCCTGCCGATCTGTCCGCGCACCGGCCTCGTGCTCTACGTGCCGGTGACGGCGCACGACGCCAAGGCCGGCACGATCTCCTATGAGGATCCCGAGACCAAGGAGAGCGTCACCGTTCCCGTCACCGGCGGCCGCTGCAAGCTGCAATGGAAGCCGGATTGGGCGATGCGCTGGTACGCGCTCGGCGTCGACTATGAAATGGCCGGCAAGGACCTGATCGATTCGGTGAAGCTGTCCGCCAAGATCTGCGCGGCGCTCGGCGGCACGCCGCCGGAGGGCTTCAACTACGAGCTGTTCCTCGACGAGAAGGGCCAGAAGATCTCGAAGTCGAAGGGCAACGGGCTCACGATCGACGAATGGCTGCGCTACGCCTCGCCGGAATCGCTGTCGCTGTTCATGTACCGCGAGCCCAAGGCGGCGAAGCGGCTCTATTTCGACGTCATCCCGCGCAATGTCGACGACTACCAGCAGTTCCTCGACGGCTTCACGCGGCAGGAGCCGCGGCAGCAGCTGCAAAATCCGGTCTGGCACATCCATTCCGGCAAGCCGCCGCAGGCCGACATGCCCGTCACCTTCCAGCTCTTGCTGACGCTGGTGTCGTCGTCGAATGCGGAGAACGCCGCGACGCTGTGGGGCTTCATCGGCCGCTACCGGCCGGGCGTGACGCCCGAGAGCCATCCGAAGCTCGATGCGATGGTCGGTTATGCCATCAACTACTATCGCGACTTTGTGGCGCCGACCAAGCAGTTCCGCGAGCCCACTGAAGCTGAGCGCGCCGCGCTGCAAGACCTGCGCGATGCCCTCGCCAACATGCCGGCGGATGCGACCGCGGAAGACATCCAGAACGTGGTCTACGAGATCGGCCGCCGCGAGCCGTTCCTCGACATGGTCAAGAAGGGCAAGGACGGCCGGCCCGGCGTCTCGCTCGACTGGTTCAACATGCTCTACCAGGTGCTGCTCGGCCAGGAGAAGGGCCCGCGCTTCGGCTCCTTCGTCGCGGTCTACGGCGTGCAGAACGCGGTCAACATGATCGACGGCGCGCTGGCGCGGTCGTCGTAGGGAACCGAGTAGGGTGGGTTAGCGAAGCGTAACCCACCACCTGTGTCGCGGACGAGCGGTGGGTTACGCCTTCGGCTAACCCACCATACGGCTGCGGCGTAGCGCCGCAAAATGCGGATGGCTGATCCCCGGCAATTTCAGCCGGGGTTGCGCCGGATTGCGTTACACTCCGCCCCATAAAATCAGCACGGCCTCCGTCGAGAGGCCGGCACAGATGGGAGCATGCGCATGCAGTTCAGGGTTTCGCCGACATCGCTGCAGGATAGTACGAGCGCCGAGGAATGGCAGGCGCGGGTCGATCTCGCGGCCGCGCATCGGCTCGCCTACATCCACGGCTTTTCGGAAGGCATCTTCAATCATCTCACCTTCGTGGTGCCCGGCCGCACCGATCGCTACTACCAGATCCCGTTCGGCATGCACTGGTCGGAGGTCACCGCGTCGTCCTTCATGGAGGTCGGCATCGACGATGCCGAGGTGAAGCGCGGCGAGGGCGAGGTCGAGCGATCCTGCTTTTGCATCCATGCGCCGATCCACAAGGCGCTGCCGCAGGCCAAGGCGGTGTTCCACACCCATATGCCGTATGCGAGCGCGCTGACGCGGCTCGAGGATCCGCGCATCAAGGAGATCGGCCAGACCGAGGTCGGGCTGTCGGAGGCGATCGCCTATGACGATCTCTACACCGGCCCTGCGCTCAATCCCGAGGAAGGCGCGCGGCTGGCCAGGGTGATCGGTAACAAGACCATCCTGTTCATGGCCAACCATGGCATCTCGACCGTCGGCGAGACCGTCGCCGATGCCTATGACCGGCTCTATTACATCGAGCGCGCCGCGCAGGTGCAAATCTATGCGATGTGGACTCAGCAGCCGCTCAAGCAATTGCCGCAGCATGTGGTGGAGAAGACCAAGCGCGATTTCCGCGACGACCACCTCTACAACGGCCCAAGTCCCTCGCAGCGGCATTTCGATGCGCTGAAGCGGATGCTCGACCGCAAGGAGCCGGACTACGCGACGTAGGCGGAGGGTCCGGGAGGGCGCGCGACTACGCCCTTGATCCTGATTGTCGTCCGCTCGCTGTGCGGCAGAATACGCCAGCGCAGAAGCGGAGGCGTACCATGGCGACATTGTCGGCTGGCCTGGAATCGATCCGGATCGGAGCGGTTGCAGTAGCATTCGCTGCGATCATGTTCCCGACAACCGGCCGCGCGGACGGGCCGCGGCCGGACGTTGCATCGCTCCCGGTGTCGGTCGATGCGACGCTCGAGCAGGTGGTGCTCGGCGACCGCATCTTTCACGGCGAGGCGGCGAACGGAACCTGCTTTCAATGCCACGGCCACGATGCGAAGGGGACCAGCAACGGCAATGACCTGACGGTCGGAAGCCTGATCTGGGGCGACAGTCTCGCGATGATCAAGAAGACCATTCGCAACAATATCGCGCTCGCGCCGGGGCGCGACGGCGACCTCACCGACGGCGATGTCGACGCAGTCGCCGCCTATGTCTGGTCGCTCGTGCACCAGGACCGGATGCAGAGTCAGAGCGCGGCGAAATAGCTTACTGGCTCGCCCACACCACGCGCGCGATCCACGTGACTTCCTCGGCATCGAGCATGCGGTCGGGGTGCTCCGGATTGAGCGATGCGAGTTCCAGTACCTTGCCGGTGCGTCGCTTCAGTTCCTTCACCATCACCTCGCCGCCGGTCGTGCGCACCACGACGCGGTCGCCGCGGCGGATCGCGGTCGCGGGTGACACCACGATGATGTCACCTTCGCGATAGGCCGGCTTCATCGAGTCGCCCTCGATCTCCAGTGCATAGGCGTGCTCGTCTGATGTCGCCGGCAGAGCCACTTCATCCCAGCCCTTGCCGGCGGGAAAGCCAGAGTCGTCGAAATAGCCGCCGGCGCCGGCCTGCGCGAAACCGATCAACGGCACCGATTGGCCGCCGCGCGGACCATCACCGAGCAACTGCACGAAGGTCTCCATGCTGGCATTGCTCGCGGCCAGCGCCTTGGAGAGCGATTCGGTCGACGGCCAGCGCTCGCGCCCGTCGCCAGTCACGCGCTTGGACTTGTTGAAGGTGGTCGGGTCGAGACCGGATTGCTTGGCAAGGCCTGATGGCGACAGGCCGGCGCGTTCGGCGAGCCGGTCGAGCGCGGCCCAGACCTGCGCGTGGGTCAGCGGTCGGGCGGCTTTGGGCTGTTTGGCCATCGAGGATACCCCGGATGGTAGGAATTATTACCTGAAACTGGGCGTTTCCGCAAATCTGCCGTCGGATGTGCCCTGGCACCGCTTGAGTTGCGACGCCGCCGCCGATACGGTCCCTCGCTCGCCGAATGGCGTGCGGGGCATTTCCCCTCAAATCCGGATAAAACCCCAAGAGACTCAAGGACAAAAGGGAAGGCCGGGCCGTGCCCATGATCTACAAAATCACTCCCGCTTCGGCCTGGCGCGAGGCCGAGCGGCAGGGCGTCTACCGGGGCAGTGCGGACGACAATCGCGACGGCTTCATCCATTTTTCGACCGCCGCCCAGGTGGCCGAGACCGCGCGCAAGCACTACCACGGGCAAACCGGCCTGTTCCTGGTCGCGGTCGATGCGGATGCGCTCGGCGACGCCTTGCGCTGGGAACGCTCGCGCAATGACGAATTGTTCCCGCATCTCTATGGCGAACTCGACCTCGGCGCGGTCACCGAAATCCTCAGCCTGCGCGCGCGCTCCGACGGCGGCCACGACGTTCCGGAGCTCAAGCCGTGATCCGTGCCTTCGATGCCTTCTCGCTGCCGCTGCTGCGCTGGTTCGATCCGGAAGATGCTCATCGCATGGCGATCCAGGGCCTGAAGCTGCTGCCGCCGATCCGGCAGCGGCCAGATGATCCCAAGCTCGCGGTGCGCGCCTTCGGGCTGAACTTTCCGAATCCGATCGGCATGGCGGCGGGCTTCGACAAGAGCGCCGAGGTGCCCGACGCGCTGCTGCGGCTGGGATTCGGCTTTGTCGAGATCGGCTCGGTGACGCCGAAGCCGCAGGCCGGCAACCCGCGGCCGCGGCTGTTTCGCCTCGAGCGCGACGAGGCCGTCATCAACCGCATGGGCTTCAACAATGACGGCGAGGAAGCCGTGCTGCGCCGGCTCGCGGCGCGCGCCAACGGCAGCGGCATCATCGGGGTCAATGTCGGGGCCAACAAGGATTCGACCGACCGCGTCGCCGATTATGTGAAGCTGATCGAGACGTTCGCCCCGGTCGCGAGCTATTTCACCGTCAACGTCTCCTCGCCGAATACGCCGGGCCTGCGCAATCTGCAGCAATCGGCCGCGCTCGACGATTTGCTGGCGCGGGTGATCGATACCCGCGAGCGCGTGCGCAAGAACGCCGGCGATTCGCCGGTGCTGCTGAAGGTCGCGCCGGACCTCAGCCTCGCCGAGCTCGACGATGTCGTGCATATTGCCCGCTCGCGGCGCGTCGACGGCATGATCGTCGCCAACACCACGCTGGCGCGGCCCACGACCTTGCGCGAGGAGAACCGCGCCAGGGAGCAGGGCGGCCTGTCGGGACGTCCGCTGTTCCGTCTCTCGACGCGAATGGTCGCCGAGACCTATGTCCGTGTCGAAGGCGCATTTCCGCTGATCGGCGTCGGCGGCATCGATAGCGGCGGCGCCGCGCTGACCAAGATCCGCGCCGGGGCCAGCCTGATCCAGCTCTATTCCTCGCTGGTCTACAAGGGCATCGGCCTGGTCGACGACATCAAGCGCGATCTGTCCTCGACCCTGCTGCGGACCGGCCGCGACTCGCTGTCGGAAATTGTCGGTGCCGATGCTGCGACCATTACGGCCGAGGATTGGCCGGTGCGATAGTGTTCTTACCTCGCCCCGCTTGCGGGGAGAGGCGTAGGCCGCCTTCGGCGGCCGTTTAGAACGCCGAAGCAGAGCTTCGGCTGCGTCGCATCGCAGATGCGATCCGGGTGAGGGGGAGCTTCCGCGTATCGGCTCTTGCCATTGCGCGGAGACAGCCCCTCACCCCAGCCCTTTCCCCGCAAGAGCGGGGCGAGGAAGCAGAGCATCGCTCCATCCGGGCTACGAGCTACGATTTGAACGTCTTCCTCAGCAGCGCCGGATAGCGCAGGCCCTGCAGGCCGCCGCGCGCGACGTAGAAGCCGAGCAGCGCAATCCAGAGACCGGTGTTGCCGAATCCGCTGAGCGCCCACCAGGTGGCGAGGAAGATCGCGAGCGAGGCCAGCATCAAGTTGCGCATCTCGCGCGCCCAGGTCGCGCCGACATAGATGCCGTCAAAGCCGAACGCGAACACGCCGGGCAGAGGTGCCAGGATCACGAACACCAGGAACTCGCGCGCTGAGCTGCGCACGCCCTCGCTGGTCGTCATCAGATTGATCAGCGCCGGCCCGAACAGCGCGAACAGCACCGAGACGACCAGCGCGAAGCCTATGCCCCACAGCAGCACCAGCCGGGTTGAATCGGCAAAGCCGCGCGCGTCGCGGGCGCCGAAGGCGCGGCCGCAGAGCTGTTGCGCGGCGTTGGCGAGGCCGTCGAGGAAGAAGGCGCTCACCAGCAGGAAATTGTTCAGCACCGAATTCGCCGCCAGCGTGACGTCGCCTTCGCGCGCGCCCTTGGCGGTGAAGAACAGGAACACGACGATCAGCGCCGCGGTGCGGACCATGATGTCGCGGTTGACGGCCAGCATGCGCATCAGCTTGGCGCGGTCGAACAGCGTGGCCGCAGGCACGGCAAAGCCGCCCTGCGAGATCCGCCATGCCACCACGATGCCGGCAGCGAAGCCGCTGGTCTCGGCGAGCACCGCTGCGATCGCGGCCCCGGCGATGCCGGCGCCGTAGACCTGCACCAGCAGCACGGTTGCGGCCATGTTGATCAGGTTGATCACGATCTGCAGCACCAGAGCCAGATTGGCGCGTGCCTGCCCGACCAGCCAGCCCAGGATGACGTAATTGGCGAGCGCCAGCGGCGCCGACCAGATCCGGATCATGAAATAGCTCTTGGCGGCGCGCGTGACGCCTTCGCTGCCGCCCATCAGCTGGAATGTGATTGCGGCGAGCGGCACCTGCAAGGCGATCAGCGCCGCGCCGATCAGGCCGGCGACGATGAAGCCGCGCACCAGGATGGCGGCATATTCCTGCGGCTCGCCCGCGCCCTGCGCCTGCGCGGTGAAGGCCAGCGTGCTCATGCGCAGGAAGGCGAACAGCCAGAACAGGCAGTCGAAGAACACCGAGGCCATCGCCACCCCGCCGAGCAGCGCGGCATCGTCGAGACGGCCGATCGCGGTGGTCGAGACGATGCCGATCAGCGGCGTGGTCAGGTTGGCGACCATCGCGGGACCGGCGATGGCGAACACCTGGCGGGTCGTGATCTTCGGGTGAACGGGTGCGTGCATAGCTACAGTTGCAAGGAATATGCGCTTGTATCGCGACATCCGTCGCGCGACCATGCCCGAATTGTCCTCAGAGCAATGCGGTGGCGGAGGGGCGGGGTGGCCTGCAAGGCAATCGCACGGTCAAAACGCCACGACCATGCCGTCACTCGCCGCCGTGTAGGGCAGGTCGTCGACGCGGCCGAGCATGTCGTCGCTCATATGGGTCAGCACCACGCGCTTGGCATTGATGGCCGGCAAATGCGCCTCCAGTGTTTTCAGGCTGAGATGGTTCCTGACCATCTTGTCGTAGGTATAGGCCTCAGTGATGACGAGGTCGGCGTTCTGCGCGGCCGGGATCAGCGCGTCGGTCCACTCGGTGTCGGCGCTGTAGCTGACGACGCGGCCTTCGGCCTCGACGCGGTAGGCGAGAAACGGTCCACCGGATTCGCCGTGCACCACGGGGTAGGGCGTCACGGCCACCTCGCCGAAGCTGCGCCGCTCCTGCGGTGCGAGCGTGACGACGGACAGATCGAAGCGTTGCTTGGTCTTGGAGGAATGCTCGAACATCACCTCCATCACCTCAGGCAACTTCGTTTCGATGCCTTGCGGCCCGGCGATCACGAGCGGCCGGGTGCGGCGGGAGAATTGCGCGTCGAGCAGGAAGAACGGCAGGCCGGCGAAATGATCGCCATGGAAATGCGTGATCAGAATCAGGTCGATCGCGTCGCGGTCGATCTCGAGCCGCTTCAGCGCCGGCAGCGAGGAGGCGCCGCAGTCGATCAGGAAATTGACGCGCGCGCCGCTGACATGGAAGCAGGTGTTGAAGCGGCCTCCGGAGCCGAACGCATCGCCGCAGCCGACAAATTGCAATTGCATCGGCTGCGGGCTTTCCCTGGGATCAGCGGCCGCGCGGCGCGCCGAACAGCCGCGACAACAGCCAGATCGGGACCACGATCACGGCGCCGAGCAGGAAGTAGCGCCACGCCCAGTTGATCGCGTCGAAGCCGAAATCCCAGAGGCTCTGGAATAGCCGGCGGACGCTGTACAGAATGTTCCATGGGTCGAGGCCGATCGCGGCGAGCACAACGCCGACCAGGATCGAGAGCAGGATCAGCCGGAACGCCACCGAGAGCGGCGATCCGCCGAGAAAGCGGTACAGGCCGTCACTCTGGCTGTGGCCGGCCGGCAAGTCCCGGATGTTGTCTGGCATTGCTATCTCCCGCGGAATCGCCCGCATTATAGGTCACGGCGCAGCACATGGGAAACCGTGGGCCGCGATCAATGGCTGCCCTGCGGCTTGCGGGTTTAACTTCCTGTCATGGAGATTAACATCCGTTCAAGTGTCTCCAGCCGGTCGGCCTCGCGCGGCGGCTTGTCCCAGCGCAGGCGACTGATCCGGGGAAAGCGCATCGCGACGCCGGATTTGTGACGCGGCGAGCGCTGTAAGCCCTCGAAGGCGACTTCCAGCACCAGCCCCTGATCCGGCTCGTGCACGACATGCCGCACCGGGCCGAACTTCTCGGTGGTGTTGCGGCGGACGAAGCGGTCGATCTGCAGCAGTTCCTCGTCGGTGAAGCCGAAATACGCTTTGCCGACCGGCACCAGCTCGTCGCCGGCCTCTCCACGGGTCCAGACCCCGAACGTGTAGTCGGAATAATAGGACGAGCGCTTGCCGTGGCCGCGCTGGGCATACATCAGCACCGCGTCGATGATGTGCGGATCGCGCTTCCACTTCCACCATGGGCCCTTCGGCCGTCCGGGCAGATAGGGCGCGTCGCGCCGCTTCACCATCACGCCTTCGACCGCGTCGGCGTCGTCGCTGGCGCCCGCGCTCTTCGGATCGGCGCGCGCCGCAGCCAGTTCTTGCCAGCTCGCGAACGGAACCGTCGGCGACAGATCGATGCGCGGATCGTTCAACCTGGTGACGAAGGCTTCGAGATGCGCGCGGCGTTCGGTGAAGGGCAGCTCGCGCAAATCGTTTTCGCCGTCGCCGAGCAGGTCGTAGGCACGCAGATGGATCGGAAACTCCTTGATCAGCTTCGGCGAGACCACCTTGCGGTTCAGCCGCTGCTGCAACACGTTGAAGGTCTGCACGCGGCCGTCGCGCAGCACCAGCAATTCGCCGTCGATCGCGCCGGGAAGATGCAGCGACGGCACGAGGTCGGGGAAGCTGCCGGTGATGTCCTCGCCGGTGCGCGAATAGAGCCGCGCCTGAATATGGCCGCGCGCGTCGTGGCCGGCGACAGCCTGCACGCGGATGCCGTCCCACTTCCATTCCGCGCTGAAATCGGCGGCGTCGAGATTGGCAAAATCGCTATCCTCGATCGCATGCGCCAGCATCACCGGGCGGAACGGCGTCGGATCGCTATTGACCGGCTTGTCGCCGCGGCCTTCGAGCCAGGCGAACAATTCGAGATAGGGCGGCGACAGGCCCGGCCACATCAGCTCGATTTCGTGCGGGTCCTTCTCGCCGAGCGCCGCCGCCGCGGTCTTCGCCAGCCGCGCCGAGATCCCGATCCGCATCGCGCCGGTGACGAGTTTCAGCAGCGCCCAGCGCCCGGTCTCGTCGAGCTCGTCCAGCCAGCGCGCCAGCTGCGCCGGCAGTTCGGCCTTGCCGAGCGTGCGCAGCGTGGTGACGACGTCGGTGAGGGTGGGAGGCGGCGGGTTGTTGTGGCCCGGCAGCTCCGCCTTCGGCCACATCAGCGCGACGGTCTCGGAGAGATCGCCGACATAATCATACGAGTAGCCGAACAGCGCCGGGTCGGTGCGTTCGGTGATCAGGTCGCGGATCAAGCCCGGCTTGGCGTGCTTGAACGACAGCGCGCCGGTCAGCGCCGCCAGCGCGTAGCCGCGGTCGGGATCCTCGGTCTCGCGAAAGTAGCCAACCAGCAGCTTGATCTTGTTGTTGCGGCCCGGCTCGTAGGCGAGGCGGTCGAGCAACTCGGCAAAGCGGTTCATGGCTTCTTGGTCTCGCCGACGGGCTGGTCCTCGCCGGCAGGCTGGGCCTCGCCGTTGACCGCTGCCGGCTCGCTTTCGTCCTCGTCGCCATAGCCGACCAGATCGAGCGGCCGCGCCGCAAGGCCCTTGCTCTTGCACCAATGCACCAGCGCATCTTCCTGGCCGTGGGTAACCCAGATCTCGCCTGCACCAGTGGCTGCGACCGTCGCCGTCAGCCCGTTCCAGTCGGCGTGATCCGAGATCACCAGCGGCAGCTCGATGCCGCCTTGCCGCGCGCGGGCGCGCACGCGCATCCAGCCCGACGCAAAAGCCGTGACCGGATCGGGAAAGCGCCGGGTCCAGACGTCTGATGTCGCGCTCGGCGGTGCCAGCGTGATGGTGCCGGCGAGTTCGGCCTTCTTCATGCCGCGCGCGGGCCGGAGCTCGCCGAGCGGAATGCCGCGCTCCTGGTAATAATAGGTGATCTTCTCCATCGCGCCGTGCAGATAGATCGGCGCGTCGTAGCCGGCCTCGCGCAGCAGCGCGATCACGCGCTGTGCCTTGCCGAGCGAATAGGCGCCGACCAGGTGTGCGCGTTCCGGAAACAGTTTTGCGGAGGCCAGCAGTTTCTTCACCTCTTCGGCGGCATCGCCATGGCGAAACACCGGAAGACCAAAAGTCGCCTCCGTGATGAAGACATCGCAGGGCACCAGCTCGAACGGCGCGCAGGTCGGGTCGCGCGCGTCCTTGTAGTCGCCGGAGGCGACGATGCGGGTGTCCTTGCAGGTGACCGATATCTGCGCGGAGCCCAACACATGCCCGGCGGGATGAAAGGTCACCGTGACGTCGCCGAGCCTGATCTCCTCGCCGTAAGCGACCGCCTGCACTGAGCCGGCGAAATTCTCGCCGTAGCGCAGCCGCATCATGTCGAGCGTTTCCTGGGTCGCAAGCACCGCGCCGTGGCCCGGCCGCGCATGGTCGGAATGGCCATGCGTGATCAGTGCCCGTTCGACCGGCCTGACAGGATCGATGTGGAAGCCGCCGGGCTTGCAGCAAAGCCCGGCCGGGACGGGCATCAGGATATCTTGCGGGCGCATTCTCTCTATATAGGCGCTCTCTCCGCGATGTTTAGCCGTCATGCGCGGGCTTGACCCGCGCATCCATCTCCGGAAAGAGTCCGTGCTTTGATGGATGGCCGGACCCCGGCCCAGATGGTTCCTTAGAAAGCGAATGGCCCCCCGCCTGTTTCTGTCCTCCGGCGACCTCGTTGCCGACCGCCGCTACGGGTTCGCGCGCGACCTGCAATTGAAGGGTGATCTGCCGGCCGCCGCCGAGCTGCTCGAACAGGCGATCGAGCTGGTACCGAAATTCCCGTCGGCCTGGTACACGCTGGGCAAGGTCCGCCTCGAGCTCGGCCAGCGTGAAGCCGCGATCGCAGCCTTCCGCGCCGCGCGCGATGCCGATCCCGAAGACCGCCACGGCGCCGGCCTGCATTTGATGCAGCTCGGCGTCGAGGCCGTCAGCGCGATGCCGCCGGGCTATGTGCAGACGTTGTTCGATCAATATGCACCGCGCTTCGAGGCCGCGCTGGTCGGCGATCTCGGCTATCGCGGCCCGGCACTGCTGTTCAAGGCGGTGCTGTCGGTGCGCGCCTCTGCGAGGAAGCCGGCGTTCTTCAAGCGCGCGATCGATCTCGGCTGCGGCACCGGCCTCGCGGCTGCTGCATTCGCTGATCACGTCGATCGATTCATCGGCATCGACCTGTCGCCGCGCATGATCGACAAGTCGCGTGCCACCGGGTTCTATGCCGAGCTCGAGGTCGACGACATGCTGAAGGGCATTTCAGGCAAGCCGGACGCCAGCGCCGAATTGATCCTCGCGGCCGATGCGATGGTCTATGTCGCCGATCTCGCGCCGGTGCTCGCCGAGGCCGCGCGCGTGCTGGTCGGGGGCGGCGTGCTCGCCTTCACCACCGAGACCCATGATGGCGAGGGTGTCATCCTCGGCGAAGGATTGCGTTACGCCCACAGTGCGCCGTACGTGCGCGCCTCCGCCGCCGCCGCCGGGTTGACGCTGGCTCTGCTCGACGATCTCTCGGCGCGCAATGAGGACAACATCCCGGCGCCCGGGCTCGTCGCCGTGGCCGTCAAGCCGTGATGCTCTTACCCTCCCCTGGAGGGGGAGGGTCGGTTCACATTGAGCGAAGCGAAATGAGAGCCGGGGTGGGGTGAATCCCTCAACACGAGCAGCGCTGAGGTGGAGAGACTTTCACCCCACCTCGCCGCTCATTGCATTCGCGTCGATCCTCCCCCTCAAGGGGAGGATAAGAGCGCGATCCTTCGCATGCCGATCCCAACTTGAGTCTACACGCTACGCATTTGCCGTGACGCGGCATTGCGCCGCAAAGCGGTGACTTCGCGCTTGCCCGGCGCAGGGCGGAATGCGAGAGCTTTTCGCCTCAGGGAGAGAAACAATGAAAAAACATACGCGGCGCGAGTTCGGCGCCACCGCATTGTCCGCGATCGCAGTGTCCGTGCTGCCTGCGCCGTTCGTCCGGGCCGCCGACAAGAAGTACGATCCGGGTTCGAGCGACACCGAGATCAAGCTCGGCCAGACCGTGCCGCATTCCGGCCCCGGCTCGCTCTACGGCGTGCTCGGCCGCGTCGGCGAAGCCTATTTCCAGATGCTGAACGACAAGGGCGGCATCAACGGCCGCAAGGTGAAATTCCTCACCATGGACGACGCCTACAGCGCGCCGAAATGCGTCGAGGCGACGCGCCGCCTGGTCGAGCAGGAGGAGGTGCTGGCGCTCTATGGCTCGCTCGGCACCGCGCCGCAGACAGCCGTGCACAAATACCTCAATTCCAAAGGAGTGCCGCAGCTGTTGCTCAACACCGGCGCCTCGAAATGGAACGATCCGAAGAACAACAAGTGGACCATGGCGGGCCTGCCGCTCTATCCGACCGAAGCCCGCATCCTTGCCAAGCACGTCGTCAGCGTGAAGCCGAACGCGAAGATCGGCATCCTCTATCAGAACGACGATTTCGGCCGCGACTTCCTCGGTCCGTTCAAGAAGGTGCTGGCCGATGCAGGCGGCAAGGCACAGGTGATCATGGAGCAGACCTACGATCTCACCGATCCGACGGTCGATTCCCAGCTCATCAATCTCTCGAAGTCGGGCGCCGACGTGTTCTACAACATCAGCACCGGCAAGGCGACGTCGCAGTCGATCCGCAAGGTGGCCGAGCTCGGCTGGAAGCCGCTGCAGCTGTTGTCGGCGGGCTCGACCGGTCGCTCGATCCTGAGCGCTGCGGGGCTCGAGAACGCCAAGGACATCGTCGCGATCCGCTACAACAAGGAAGTCGGCGTGCCCCGCTACGAGAAGGATGCGGATGTAGTCGCGTTCGAGGAGCTGCGCAAGAAGTACCTGCCGAACATCGATCCTGATAACACCATCGCCTTCGCCGGCTACGGCCAGGCGGCGACGATGGGCGAAATCCTGCGCCGCTGCGGCGACGATCTGACCCGAGCCAACGTGCTGAAGCACGCCACCACGCTGGCCGGTTTCCACTCGCCCTATTTCCTCGACGGCATCAATTACAGCTATACGCCCGACGACTACACGCCGATGAAGACGCTCTATGTCTCGATCTTCAACGGCAAGGACTGGGACCTCTCCGGCGAGCCGATGACGGAGTAGGGCGGGCAACTCTGTTTCGTCGTCCCGGCGAAGGCCGGGACCCATAACCACCGTTATCTGTGACATGGAAGGCTGCGGCCCCAGCGTCACCCCACAACTCGCATTGGGGTAATGGGTCCCGGCCTTCGCCGGGACGACGTGAAGGGCGGCACCCCCTGCCACCTGCCGCCATTTTCGTCCGCCCTCGACGAAACCCGCTGAACCACCTACCTCTTGGGCGTGTCGACGCTCGATCTCTTTTCCGTCCCGCCGTCGGAAACGGCCGATCTCTTGCCGCGCCGGTTTCGCGACTGGTTCACCTCACGCGGCTGGTCGCCGCGCGAGCATCAGCTCGCGCTGCTGGCGAAGGCGCGCGAGGAACGTTCCGCGCTGCTGATCGCGCCGACCGGCGCCGGCAAGACGCTGGCAGGGTTCCTGCCGACGCTGGTGGAATTGGCGGGCGAACCGGGTGGCAGCAAACCGCTCCGGCAAGCGAGTGAGGCGGCTGTCGCAGCCGATCCGAGGCCAAAAGTCGTCTCTACCGGCCGCGGCGTTCGCCGTTCCAGCGGGCTGCATACGCTCTACATCTCGCCGCTGAAGGCGCTCGCGGTCGACATCGCGCGCAATCTGGAGACGCCGGTGGCCGAGATGGGGCTGCCGATCCGGATCGAGACCCGCACCGGCGACACGCCGGTGTCGCGGCGGCAGCGGCAGCGGCGCTATCCGCCGGACATTCTGCTCACCACGCCGGAACAGCTGGCGCTGCTGCTGGCCTCCGACGACGCGCCGTTTCTGTTCGCCTCGCTGAAGCGCATCGTGCTCGACGAGTTGCATGCGCTGGTCACCTCCAAGCGTGGTGACCTGCTGTCGCTCGGGCTTGCGCGGCTCTGGACCATTGCACCGCAGGCGCGCGCCATCGGTCTTTCGGCTACGGTGGCCGAGCCGGAACAACTTGCGCGTTTCCTGGTGCCGCAGCCGGGCGGCGAGAGCGTGTCCGCCGACGTCGTGATCGCCGGCGGCGCTGCGCCGCCGGTGGTCGAGATGCTCGACACGCGGGAGCGGCTGCCGTGGTCCGGCCACAGCGCGCGCCACGCACTGCCCGAGGTCTATGAGCTGATCAAGCGCAACAAGACCACGCTGGTGTTCGTCAACACCCGCAGCCAGGCCGAGATGCTGTTCCAGGATCTGTGGCGCATGAACGACGACGGGCTCGCAATCGCGCTGCATCACGGCTCGCTCGATGTCGCGCAGCGCCGCAAGGTCGAGGACGCGATGGCCGCCGGCCGGCTGCGCGGTGTGGTCTGCACCTCCTCGCTCGACCTCGGCGTCGACTGGGGCGATGTCGACCTTGTCATCAATATCGGCGCCCCAAAAGGCTCATCGCGGCTGATGCAGCGGATCGGCCGCGCCAACCACCGTTTCGACGAGGCCTCGCGCGCCGTGCTGGTGCCGGCCAATCGCTTCGAGGTGCTGGAATGCGCCGTCGCGATCGACGCAATCGCGGAGAATGCGCAGGACACGCCGCCCTTGCGCTTGGGCGCGCTCGACGTTCTGGCCCAGCACGTACTCGGCTGCGCCTGCGGCAAGCCGTTCCTGTCCGATGAACTCTACGATGAGGTCAGGACCGCGGCGCCCTACGCGTCGCTGGCGCGAACCGATTTCGATGACGTCGTCGACTTCGTCGCGACCGGCGGCTACGCGCTGAAGACCTATGAGCGCTTCGCGCGCATCAAGCAGGACAAGCAGGGCCGCTGGCGCGTCACCAATCCCAAGGTGCGGCAGAGCTACCGCCTCAACGTCGGCACCATCGTCGAGGAGACCATGCTGAAGGTGCGGTTGGTGCGCTCGCGCGCCGGCGGGAGCGGTTCGACCGGCGCGATCGCCCGCGGCGGCCGGATGCTCGGCGAGATCGAGGAGGTCTTCATCGAAGGCCTCGTGCCCGCCGACACTTTCGTCTTTGGCGGTGAGGTGGTGCGCTACGAGGCCTTGGTTGAAGACCAGGTCTATGTCTCCCGCGCCAATGACAAAGATGCAAAAGTGCCGTCCTACATGGGCGGCAAGTTCCCGCTGTCGACCTATCTCGCCGAACGCGTGCGGAAACTGCTGGACAACAGCAGGGCCTGGAACGGATTGCCGGACCAGGTGCACGACTGGCTGTCGCTGCAGCGAAAGTTCTCGCGGGTGCCCGCGGCGCGCGAACTGCTGGTGGAAACCTTTCCGCGGGGTGGCAGCCATTACCTGGTCTGCTACCCCTTCGAGGGCCGGCTCGCGCACCAGACGCTCGGCATGCTGCTGACGCGCCGGCTGGAGCGCGGCCGCGCCCGCCCGCTCGGCTTCGTCGCCAATGAATATGCGCTCGCGGTCTGGGGCGTCGGCGATCTCTCCTTCATGATCCGGCATGGCAAGCTCGATCTCAACGCGCTGTTCGATCCCGACATGCTCGGCGACGACCTCGAAGCGTGGCTTGCGGAATCCGCGCTGATGAAGCGCACCTTCCGCAACTGCGCCATCATCTCGGGGCTGATCGCGCGCCGCTTCACCGACGAGGAGAAGTCGCGCCGCCAGGTGCTGTTCTCGACCGATTTGATCTACGACGTGCTGCGCAAGCACCAGGCCGACCACGTGCTGCTGCGCGCCGCGCGCGGCGATGCCGCCACGGGATTGCTCGATCTCCGCCGCCTCAGCGACATGCTTTCGCGCATCCACGGCCGAATCACCCACAAGGACCTCGACCACGTTTCTCCGCTTGCCGTGCCCGCGCTGCTGGAAATCGGCCGCGAGTCAGTTTATGGCGAAGCATCCGACGAGCTTCTGGCCGAGGCGGCCGAGGAACTCGTGCGGGAGGCGACGACATAACTCTGGGGGCAGGACGTGACGGCAAGCGCGCTAGCTTTGCGAGACGGTGACGAGATGCGCGTTTCGACGGTCACGGTGGCGGATGTCGGCTTCGTGGCTGATTGCTCCGGTGCGCTGTTCTGGGAAGAGCGGAGCCTGCTCGTGGTGTCCGACCTGCATCTGGAAAAAGGCTCGAGCTTTGCTGCCCGCGGCGTGCTGCTGCCGCCTTACGATACGGTGGCGACGTTGAGCCGGCTTGCCGCCGTGATCGCGCGGCACGATCCGCGGCAGGTGATCGCGCTCGGCGACAGCTTCCACGACCGCGATGCGCATGCGCGCCTGTCGGAGCCGGATCGCGAGGCGCTCACGGCACTGCAAGTGCGGCGCAACTGGATCTGGATCTCGGGCAATCACGATCCGGCGCTACCGCCCAGTCTCGGCGGCGTGGTCGCGACCGAGGTTGCGATCGGCCCGATCGTGTTCCGCCATGAGCCGACCGGCGCTGCCGGCGAGATCGCCGGCCACCTTCACCCGAAGGCGCGGGTGCCGACCCGCGGCCGCTCGATCGAGCGCCGTTGTTTCGCCTCCGACGGCGAGCGCGCGGTGATGCCGGCTTTCGGTGCCTACACCGGCGGCCTGAGCATCCGCGATGCCGCGTTCGCGCGGATCTTCGGATCGCCGGGTTTCATGGCCCATGTGCTCGGCGACAACCGCGTCCATGCGTTTGCGGCGACGCGGTGTTATTGAGCCTTTTCCGTCATTCCGGGGCTCGCGAAGCGAGAGCCCGGAATCCATTAGGCCGCATCATCCGTGGATGAATGGATTCCGGGCTCGTGCTTCGCACGCCCCGGAATGACGGATGGATAATCTCACGCCGCCTTCGCCTGCACGCTCTCGCAATACTCCGCCAGCCGATCCGCCAGCCGCAGCGTTGCGGGGCTGGCTTCGGGGGCGGCGATGAGGGCGACTTCGGTGCGCTCGATCGGGGCAAAGCCGTCTTTTGCCGTCAGTACGCGATGCTCGGCCTGGATCGACATCTCGGACAGGATGCTTAAGCCCAGACCCGCGGCGACCGCGGCCTGGATGCCGGCGAGGCTGGAGGAGGTGTAGGCCATGTGCCAGTTGCGGCCGGCGCGTTCCAGCGCATGGATGGCATGGGCGCGATAGAGGCAGCCTGAGCCGAAGCCGATCAGCGGCACCGAACCGGTCGTCGTGTCGCGTGGATGGCTCTTGCTGGTGACCCAGTGCACCCGTTCCGGCCACACCGCGATGCCGCCCTTCTCGCTGGCGGCGCGCTTGATCAGCGCGAGGTCGAGATCGCCGCGCTCCAGGTCGCGGTACAGGAACAGGCTCTGGCCCGAGCGCACGTCGAGCCGCAGAGTCGGATGGCTGCGCGCGAAGGTCGCGAGCAATCGCGTCAGCCGGTAGGCGGCAAAATCCTCGGTGATGCCGATCCGGATCGCGCCTTCGCTGCCGGGGCGCGAGAGCACGTCGCGGGCTTCTTCCGCGAGTGACAACAGCCGCCGCGCATAGGTCAGCAGCCGCTCGCCGGCCTCCGTCGGGGTGACGTCCTTGCCGCTGCGGATCAGGAGCGGCTGGCCGACATCCTCCTCCAGGCGCTTGATCTGCTGGCTCACCGTCGATTGCGTGCGGTGGACGCGCTCTCCGGCGCGGGTGAAGCCGCCGGCATCGACCACCGAGACGAAACTGCGCAAGAGCTCCAGGTCGAGCATCGCAGCCTCCATTCATAAATCCACTGGAGATCAGTCTATCATTTAATTTCCAAATATCAAGGTGCGGGCCTAGATCAGGGGCAGAGGAGAACCCCCATGTCTGTTGCCCCCGCTGTCGCGATGCCCCGCACCCGCTTCAACACGTTGCCATTCTTGATCGCCTTGTTCTGCCTGCTGTGGAGCTACGCCTTCGTCGCCGGCAAGATCGGCGTCACCGATTGCCCGCCGCTGATCCTGCTCGCCGCGCGTTTCTCGCTCGCCGGCGTCCTGATCCTCGGCATCTCCATGCTGCGCCGGGATCAATGGGACCTCACCTGGCGCGACGCGGCGGTGTTCGCCGTGATCGGCGTCGCCAACAACGCCCTCTACCTCGGCCTCGGCTATACCGGCCTGAAGACGGTCTCGGCCGGCCTCGGCGCGCTGATCGTCTCGGCCAACCCGGTCTTCACCGCCATGCTGGCGGCGATGTTCCTCGGCGAGAGCATGACCCTGCGCAAGGTGATTGGTCTCCTGCTCGGCATCGCCGGCGTCGCCTTCATCGTCTGGCATCGCCTCAAGATCGGCACCGACAGCCCGCACGGCATCCTCTTCACATTGGCCTCGCTCGCCTCGATCGTCGCCGGCACCATGTTGTTCAAGCTGCTGGCGCCGAAGGGCAGCCTGTGGATCGGCAACGGCATCCAGAACATCGCCGGTGGCCTTGCGGTGATGCCGTTCGCCTTTGCGCTCTCCAGCGTCGGTGACATCGTGCCGAGCATGCGGCTCGCCGGTGCCTTCGCCTTCCTCGTGCTCGGCGGTTCGATCCTGGCCTATCTGCTCTGGTTTCATCTCCTGAAAGTGTGTGGCGCGACCGCCGCAAGCGCCTATCACTTCCTGATGCCGCCGCTCGGCATGCTGTTCGCCTATCTCGTGCTCGGCGAGCATGTCGAATTTCGCGATCTGCTCGGGATCGTTCCGGTCGCGCTCGGCATTTACCTGGTGACCCGCCCCGCCGCGGCTTCGCCCAAGAGGAGTGTGACGTGAGCATCACCATTACCCTGATCGGAGGCCCGACCGCCCTGATCGAGATCGACGGGTTCCGCCTGCTCACCGATCCGACCTTCGATGCACCCGGCGACTATCAACTACCGCACGTGAAACTGGAGAAGCTGACGTCACCCGCGCTTAGCGCGGGTGACGTCGGCGAGATCGATGCGGTGCTGCTGAGCCATGACCAGCATTCGGACAATCTCGACCATTCCGGCCGGGATTTCCTTAAAAGTTCGAAGCGCGTGCTGACGACGGAGGCAGGCGCCAAGCGGCTCGCCGGCAATGCCGAGGGTTTTGCGCCCTGGGCCACGACCACACTGACGAAGGGCGGCCGGACGCTTACCATCACTGCGACGCCGGCGCGGCACGGGCCCGCGGGCATCGAGCCGTTGTCCGGCGACGTCATCGGCTTTGTCCTGGAGCCGGCGAAGCCCGGCCGTCCGGTCTACGTCAGCGGCGACACCACCTGGTTCGACGGCGTCGCCGAGGTCGCGCGGCGCTTTGCCTGCGGCGTGGTGCTGCCGTTCGCGGGCGCGGCGCAGACCCGCGGGCCGTTCCATCTCACCATGGACACCAACGACACGATCGAGACCGCGCGCGCCTTCGCCGACGCGGTCATCGTGCCCGTCCATACCGATGGCTGGGCGCATTTCCGGCAGAACGCGGCTGACCTGCGTGCGAGTTTCGATACGCTCGGTTTCGGCCGCCGTCTGCGCATCCTCGAACCCGGCGTTGCCACGGTTATCGAGGGTTAGGTTTCATCCCAGGAACCTTGGCGGTATCCGGTCCGTTGTCAGGCGGCTGGAACCGGACATGACGCCGCAAGAGACGATCTCGCGACACGACAAGGACGGAGATGGGTCGGCGGGGAAGCCGCGGCGCGAGCCATTCAGCTTCAACCGCGTCGTGAAGTCGCTTGGCCCCGGCCTGATCACCGGCGCCTCCGATGACGATCCCTCGGGCATCGGCACCTACAGCCAGGCTGGCGCGCAACTCGGCTACGGCATCGGCTGGACCATGCTGCTGACCTTCCCGCTGATGACCGCGATCCAGGAGATCTCCGCGCGGGTCGGGCGTGTCACCGGGCACGGCATCGCGGGCAACGTCTGCAAGCATTATCCGGGCTGGCTGCTGATCATCGTGGTGACGCTGCTGTTCATCGCCAACACCGTCAACATCGCCGCTGACCTCTCGGCCATGGCGGACGCGACCAAGCTCCTGATCGGCGGTCCGGCCATCCTCTATGTCGTGCTGTTCGGCGTGACCTCGGTCGCCGCCCAGATCTTCATGAACTACCGGCGCTACGTCGCCGTCCTGAAATGGCTGACGCTCAGCCTGTTCGCCTATGTCGCGGCGCTCGCCTTTGCCAAGGTGTCGTGGATGCAGGCGCTGGCTGGTGTGCTCGTTCCGCGCCTGACCTGGAGCTCCGATTATTTCACCACCATCGTGGCGATCTTCGGCACAACCATCTCGCCCTATCTGTTCTTCTGGCAGGCCTCGCAGGAGGCGGAGGAGCAGCGGGTCGACGTCACCAAGCATCCGTTGATTGAGAAAGCTTATGGCGTACGGAAGGAATTTTCCCGCATTCGTGCCGACACCATCACCGGCATGGCGTTCTCCAACCTGATCGCGCTGTCGATCATCGTCACCGCCGCCGCGTCGCTGCACGCCGCGGGCAAGACCGATATCCAGACCTCGGCGCAGGCCGCCGAGGCGTTGCGCCCGATCGCCGGTCCCTTTGCCGAGGTGATCTTCGCGCTCGGCATCGTCGGCACCGGCCTCTTGGCGATCCCGGTGCTCGCGGGCGCGACCGCCTACGCGGTCGGCGAGGGCCGGCGATGGCCGGTCGGACTGGCACGCAAGCCGAAGGAGGCGATGGCGTTCTATTCGGTGCTGGCGCTGTCGGGCGGCATCGGCATCGCGCTCAACTTCACCCCGATCGATCCGATCTCGGCGCTGTACTGGAGCGCGGTCGTCAACGGCGTGCTTGCCGTGCCCGTGATGGTGCTGCTGATGGTCATGGCCCGCCACAAGGAGGTGATGGGACGCTTCGTGATCGGCGGGTGGCTCTACTGGCTCGGCTGGCTCTCGACCGCGGCGATGGCGCTCAGCGTGATCGCGATGGGGGTCGGGGTGCTTGTTTGATCATTGCGGTCAGAACAGCGAGCTGTCGATCTTCGTCGTCGACTTGACCTTTCGCAGGATGATGGTCGTGCGGTAGCTCGCGATATCGGTGTCCGGATGCATCAGGCGGTCGAGGATGAACGATTGATAGCTCGCGAGATCTGAGGACACGACCCGCAGCGCGTAGTCCCAATCGCCGGCGATCATGCAGCATTCGACGACCTCCGGAAGGTTGATGACCTTCTTCTCGAAACGCGCGAAGGATTCCCTGTTCTGCTGCTTGAGGCGGACTTCGACGATCACGTCGAACCCGAGTCCAACTCGCGCAGCGTCCACCAGCGCCACATACGAATTGATGACGCCGGTCTCTTCCAGGGTCCGGACGCGTCGCATGCAAGGGGCAGACGAGAGGCCGATCCGTTCGGCCAGCTCGAGATTGGTGATGCGCCCCTCGGCTTGCAGCACATCGAGGATTTTGCGGTCCATCTCGTCGATCACGATCGTGGTTCCCATTTCTTTCGCATCTTCTGCCATTTGCGCAATTGATTGCAGAGTAAGGGGCGAAATGCATCTCAAATCGCAATGTATTTGCGGTGTCTCGCGCATAAGATGCCCTGTGAGGGCCTTTCATCGCGGCGACACAGCAGCAAGGGAACGGGCATGGCCGGAAATGACGACAAATCCTTCTGGGATCGCGCGCGGCGTCACCTCATCCGCTATGGCGGGACGTTCGCGCCTGTGATCATCGAGCGCGCTTCCGGATCCTTCGTCTACGACGCCGACGGCCGCGCCATCCTGGATTTCACGTCCGGGCAGATGAGCGCGGTGCTTGGCCACGGCCACCCGGAGATCGTCAAGACCATCGGCGAGCACGCCGAACGGCTCGACCATCTGTTCAGCGGCATGCTGACGCGCCCGGTCGTCGCGCTCGCCGAACAGCTCGCGGAGCTTTTGCCGCCGGGGCTCGATCGCGTCATGCTGCTGAGCACGGGGGCTGAGTCGAACGAGGCCGCCATCAAGATGGCCAAGCTCGCCACCGGCGGCTTCGAGACCGTTGCGTTCGCGCAGTCCTGGCACGGCATGACATCGGGTGCCGCCGGGGCGACCTATTCGGCCGGCCGCAAGGGCTATGGTCCGGCGCCGGTCGGCTCGCTCGCGATCCCGACGCCGAACCCCTATCGGCCCCGCTTCGGCAATGCGGCCGATTGGCGGGCGGAACTGGCCTACGCCTTCGATCTCGTCGATCGCCAATCGACCGGCGCGCTCGCCTGCATGATCGCCGAGCCGATCCTGAGCTCCGGCGGGCTGATCGATCTGCCGGAAGGCTACCTCGCCGCGCTGAAGGAATTGTGCCGCGCGCGCGGCATGCTGCTGATCGTCGATGAGGCGCAGACCGGCCTCGGGCGAACCGGCGCCATGTTCGCCTTCGAGCGCGATCAAGTCGCGCCTGACATCCTGACCCTGTCGAAGACGCTCGGCGCGGGGCTGCCATTGGCTGCGGTCATCACATCAGCCGAAATCGAGGAGCGCTGTCACGAACGCGGTTTCCTGTTCTACACGACGCATGTGTCGGACCCGATGCCGGCCGCGGTCGGCCTGAAGGTCATCGAGATCATCCTCCGCGACCGGCTGGTCGAGCGCGCCGGGATCGCCGGCGCACGGCTGAGGGATGGGCTGCTCGCGCTTCAGAACCGGTTCGAATGCATCGGTGACGTGCGCGGACGGGGGCTGATGCAGGGCATCGAGATCGTGCGCGACCGCTTTAGCAAGGAACCTGACGAAGCGCTTGGTACGCGTGTGTCGCAGCGCTGCCTGGAGCTTGGACTGAGCACCAACATCGTGCAATTGCCCGGCATGGGCAGCGTGTTCCGCATTGCGCCGCCACTGACGATCAGCGATGACGAGATCGATCTTGGTCTCTCGATCCTGAACGATGCATTCGCGAGCGCGGCGGGCTAGATCAATCCTTGCGGAACACGATCGAGGCCATCCAGCCGGTCATCAGCGCCATGAACGCGGTGACGAGGCCGTAGACGAGGCCGTTCTGCCGCGCGGTGGTGGCGACGAACTGCTCGAAGCCCACCTTGACGATCTCGAAGGCGGTCTCGGTCTTGGTCACCAGCGCGCCGTCGGAAAACAGCTTGATCTCGACATTGTAGGTGCCGATCGGCACCTCCGCCGGCAGCGGAATGCCGGTGCGGAACAGGGTCGGGGTCAGGAACGTCACTGCCGAGGTCGCCTCGCGATAGAGGCCGTGTTCGGAGCGCAGCCGGACGAAGGCGCTGCGGAACGGATCGTTCGGCACCACGTCGGCAAAGTCGGGCCCGACCCGCTGCATCAGCAGCACGTTGTTGAGCCCGAGCTGCTGCCGCCGCTGCACCTCCGGCGAGGCGATCTGCTCGAACGGGCGATTGGAGAACAGTGCGAGATAGCCCGGCACCTGCAGGAATTGCCGCGAGTCGGTGTTGATCCAGATCCCGAATTTGCGCTCCTTGCGCCGCGTCACCATGTCGGCGCGCGGGCCCGACACTGTGACGACGAGATCGTAATTGCCGCGGGTTGCCGGCGTCTTGTCGTCCTTCTCGACCGAGCCGAACAGCACGAGCTCGCCGCCGGAATAGTTCGGCGTCACGGTGACGCGGTGGTTGGAGACCGACACGATCAGCCGCTCGGCCCGCGCCGGTACCGCCGCCAGGCTGGCGGCGACGAGGCCGATGATCGCAAGCGCCGCGCGCAGCCTCATGGCGGGGCCCCGCCGGTTTCGCGGATGCTGAACAGGTCCTGCGGCCGGATCACCAGCTCGACCGCAAAGCGGATGCCGACCGCAAGCACGAGCAGGCCGAGCAGGAGGCGCAGATGCTCGCCGCGGATCTTCTGGCCGGCGCGGGCGCCGAACTGCGCGCCGGTGACGCCGCCGATCATCAGGATCAGCGCCAGCACGGCGTCGACCAGATGGTTCGTCACCGCGTGCAGCATGGTCGCGAATACCATGGTGACGAGGGTGAGCACCATCGAGGTGCCGATCACGGTCGAGGTCGGCACCCGCAGCACATAGATCATCAGCGGCACCAGGATGAAGCCGCCGCCGATGCCCATCACCGCACCGATGAAGCCGATCACGAGCCCGACCACGACGACCGGGATGACCGAGAGGTAGATCTTGGAGCGCTTGAAGCGCAGCTTCAGCGGCAGGCCGTGGATCCAGCCATGGCTGCCGGGCTTGCGCAGCGTGACCGGGCCGCCGCGCCGGGAACGCAGCATCGCGCGCAGGCCTTCCCAGAACATCAGCCCGCCGACCGTGGTCAGCAGGATGACGTAGGACAGCGCGATCATCAGGTCGAGCTGGCCGAGCGAGCGCAGGAAGGTGAAGGTCCACACGCCGAGCGCAGTGCCGATCGTGCCGCCGACCAGCAGCACCGCCGCCAGCAGCGGGTCGATCGCGCGCCGGCGCCAATAGGAGATCGCGCCGGAGAACGAGGAGGCCGCGATGTGGCTCGCCACCGAGGCAACCGCGACCGCGGGCGCGATGCCGACGAAGATCAAGAGCGGCGTCATCAGGAAGCCGCCGCCGATCCCGAACATGCCGGAGACGAAGCCAACCGCCGCGCCCATCGCCAGGATGAGGAAGACATTGACCGGAATGTCGGCGATCGGGAGGTAGAGCTGCACGCGCGTCGCTTCTTGTCGGTTCGCCACATGCTGGGGCGCAAGGCCGCATCACGGCGTGATGTCGTTCTGGTCGGGCATTCTCCGGCTGAACGAATCCGGTCGGCGCGCAAGAAGCAGGCGAACGCGGGTCGATTGCCGCATTCTTGCATAACCGAAATCGGCGAGGGGAGGGACTAAAGATTCCGCCTCGGGTGGCATTTTTCGCCGCACGTGGCAGCTTGGCTGCGGACGTGGTTGATAATTCAGATTAATGACGCCCGTGCTGGCTCAGGGCCGATCGACCGGCTTGGTGATCAGGTTCAGCGCGAGCGCTTCCTTCGGGCTCAGCCAGCGGATATCCGAGGTCTGCGACATCGCTTCCACGATCCCGGAGGCGACGCCCATCTTGGTCATGTAGCCCAGCACCATACCCTGGATGCGCTGTGCCTCCGCGAGGGGATCGCTGACCGGTGTGCTGGTCGTGAAGCGATGCACGCCGAGCCGCGAGCCCGCGATGCCATAGCGGGTCTGGCCGCCGGCATAGACCAGCACACAGGCGCTGGCGCAGGCAGCGGGGCGGAGCTTGCCCGATGCGTCTGCGGTAGCGACGGCGGTGACGAGCCCATGCGTGCGGATGACCTCGCCCATGATCGCCGCCTGGTTCAGCGCACCGCCCTGCGACGACAGCAGCACGGCATCGCCAGGTGCGAGACGCGCCTCGCTCAGCCGGTCGCGGAACCAGCTCGCGCTGGCCGAGCCGATCTTGCCGCTGATCGTAAGCGCACGCCGGCCGCGGCCCGACCCGTCGATGTCGACATCAGGAATCACAGCCGAATTCATGCTCGCCGCGATATAGGTCTCGCGCCAGAAGTCCCAGGCGCCCGGCTTCGACAGGTCGCGATAGGCCTGAATGGCGACGCTCGACACCAGCAGCACGAAGATGATCACGGACCAGAGCGAGAACCGGAAGGTGCGGGGCGGCGATGCCGCGTTCCCTTGCGGGGGCGGAGGGGAAGGCGGCGCCTTGGGAGGCGCGGCAAACGGCGACGGCCTCGCGCGCGGCGGCGCGACGCGGGGGCCGGTCGGCGACGAACGATGGCCCGGTCCATCATCCTGACGATCGTCGACAGACAAGCCTGCCCTCCGGAACGCGTGCGCCATTGGCGCTGAGATATGCGCCTGTCTACACGGCGGAAGGGCGGAGGGCTAGGACAGCGGCGCCGTCAAGGCGCCGCAGCTGCTTTCAAATAGGTGAGATCAGTGTGCGGCCAGCGCCGCGGTCCGCTTCGACGGGGGCTTAGCGGACTTCGCCGCCGCGGGCTGCACGGGCGCGCCGTCCCAGCCGCCGGCAGGGGCCGGCACGTTGACCGCATCGCTCGGCTGCGGCTCGGGGGTAAAGGTCTGGATCGCAAGCTTCGCGGCCGCCAGCGACTGCGGATCGAGCCGCTTGGCAATGTCGTCGCGCTTGTGGCCGGCGTCAGCGTCGCCCTGCGCGGCCGCGAGGCTGAACCACTTGAACGACTCGGCGAGGTTCTGTTCGACCCCGATGCCGCGGGCATAGAGGATGCCGAGGTTGACCTGGCTGTCGGCGACGCCGCGATCGCCGGCCTTGCGGAACCACTGCGCGGCGCTCTTGTAATCGGCGCCCTTGCCGCCGCCATCGGCGTCGAGCACGGCGAGGTTATGCATCGCCTTGGCGTTGCCACGCTCCGCAGCCTGCACGTAATAGCGTCGCGCCATATCGAAGTCGCGTTTCACGCTGAGGCCCTTCTCGTAGAAGGTGCCGAGCCGGAACATCGCGGGCACCACGCCGGCCTGTGCCGCGCGGCCATACCATTTGGCGGCTTCGTCGACATTGGCGGGCACGCCCTTGCCTTCGGCAAAGCGGACGCCGACCTCATAGGCCGCGGCCGCATCGCCCTTGATCGCAGCCGTGCGCAGCGCGGGACCGCCGATCGCGTCGGGCAGCTTCTCGCCCGCCGGAATCTGGATCATGGCAAGCTTGCCGCCGAGCGGCGGCGCGGTCGGAATCGTGCCGGTGATATCGCTGGCGGCGGCGAGCGGTGCCGTAGCCGGCTCAGGCGCCGCGGCGGGCGCGGGAGCCTGCGGGATCGTTACCTGCGCGCTGTCGAGCGTGTTCGGCGTCCCCGTGTTGTTGGACTGGCGGCCGAGCGGGGTCGGCGAAGTCATCGACGGCCCGGGCACTGACGGCCCGGGTGCACTGGACGGCGCAGGGGAAACGGAGTTCTCGGCGGGCGGCTGCACGGGCAGCTCTGCCGGTTGGCTGTGCTCGATCGCCGGCGCCTGCGGCGCGGAGCTGGTGTCGAGCAGGTTCATCGCCATCTTGGCGGTCGAGAGCAGGATCACGACCACGCTCGCGCCGACCAGCAGCGAGCGGATCTTGGAGGTGATGGTCGAAGGCTGGGCTTCGGCAGCGCCAGTCGCCGCCGCACCAGTCGCGGACGCACCGACCTTGCCGGCGGCGGCCTTCGCGGCCTTGTCGGCCTTCTCCTTGGCCTTGGCGGCAGCCTTGCTCGCTGCCCGCGCGGCCTTGTCGTTGACGGGTTGCGCGGCGGCGGCCTGCGCGGCACGGCGCGCGGCGGCGATGAAGCTCGAGGTCGAGACCGGCTCCTTCTTGCCGGCGGGAAGATCAGAGATCGCACGCTCGGAATCGGCGATCCGCTCCGACGGCGACGACGCGCGGCCCGACGGGCGGGTACCCGGCTCGAGCGGATGATCCGGCGGCAGTTCCGGTGCGATCGCAGCGCGCGCGGAGGCGGCATGCGGCTCCAGGATCTCGCTGATCGCGCGCGGCGGCAGCGGCGGCGGTGCGGTCTCGACCGGCTGCGCGGCATGGAATTCGCGCGGCGCCGACATGAAGTGCTCCTGCGCGAGCGCAGGATTGGGCAATTCGGGCCGGTACGAATCAGGCCTGTATGCTTCAGACTTGTATGATTCAGGCTGCGCGGTCGGCTGCGGCATCTCCATCCGCGGCGCTTCCATCCGCGGTTCGGCATAAGCAGGGGCGGGCGGAGCCGGCGGCGCGGTGCGGACCGTGCGCAGATCGTTCTCGATCATCGCCAACCGATCGACGACATGGCCGAGCGTGTTGTGAACGGTCTCGAGCGAGTCCTGGGTGCGGCGATCGGTCTCCGACTGGCTGAAGCGGATGTCGGACAGCTCGCGCTTCACCAGGTCGACGATGCCGCTGTCCATCATCGGCTGCGGCGCGGCGGTGTTGCGGGTGGCGTCGGCGAGCGAGGCGAGATGGGCGTGCTGCGCCTCGAGGTGCCGCATGATGTCATGCAGCCCTTCCTCGACCCGGCCGAGATTGCCGGAGCGCTGGTCGGCGGACTCCAGGCGCTCGAGCAGATACGAGACGCGCTGCTCGAGATGGGTGAACGCCGACGAGCTGTCGTTGCCGACCTGCATGCGGTCGATCCGCTCCGACAGCGAGCGCAGCGCGCCTTCGATAGCGTCGGTATTGTCGTAGCCGGCGACCGGCCGCTCGCGGGTCTCCAGCGTCGAGGCCAATGCGGCGATGCGCTGCTCGATTCCGGCGAAGGCATCGACGTGGGACTCGGCGCGCGACATCTGCGACAGCTGGTCGACCTTCGCGGCGAGCGCATGCACGTCACCGGAGAGCTGCAATAGCGCGTCGTTGGAGGCGACATTGGAGACGATGGCGCGCAGCGCGGCGATCGCGCTCTCGAGCTGATGCACCGTCGACGGATCGTCGTTGGCGCGCAGGATCATGTCGAGCTTGCCGCCGAGATTGCGGATCGCTTCGTCATAGCCGGTGAGCTGCTCGGCGGGCGTCAGCGTGCGCAGCGCCTCGCGGATTTCCGACAGCGCGCGCTCGATGCCGGTGATCACCTGGCCTTGACCGTTGCTGCTGTCCTGGCGGATCTCGTCGATCCGGTGATGCAGCGAGCGGATCTCGTTCTCGATCGATTCGATCGCGCGGCGTGGCATCGCCTCGGTGATCGCCTGGCGGATTTCGGCAAGCTCGCCGCGGAAGGCCGCGATCGATTGCTCTATATGGTCGGGCCGCTGCAGCGCCTCGATCTGGCTCGTGATCTTGAGCAAATGCCGCTCGAGCGAGGAGAAGTCGGGCCCGGCGGGCGCAGCCGGCGGCGGCGCATAGGCGGCCATCGGCGGCGCCGATTGCTGCATCGGCGGCGCACTGCGCGGCGGCATCTGCCGTGTTGCTGATGCGTCGAGCTCGTTCTGGCGTGCGGCGATCTCCGCGATCGCGGAATCGAACGAGGCCGGGCTGAGCGGCGGCGAGGGGCGATAGACCTGGGCTGCGGCGCGCTCGACCGCTTCCGCCTGGCGCAGCCTCTCTTCCAGTTGCCGGTCCTGCATCTGCGGCTCCCGCTGCATCTGCGCTTCACGCATCGGCTGGGGTTGCGGCTCGCGCGCCGGCTGCGGTCGCGAAATCTGCGACAGCCGCGCATCGAGGCGCGAAATCGCGTCGTTCAGCTGCCGTGCGACGGCGGGCTGGCCGCGCGGTACTTCGGCGCGCACGGCTTCGGCGCGCGTCATTGGCTTTGCGATCTGTTCGATCTGGCGGGTGATCGCGTCGAGCCGCTGATGGATGTCGGCGACCTCGCGGCTTTCCCGGCTCGGCATCGGCTGCCGTTGCTCGGGCGCCGTGCGCCAATCCGGCGGGCTCGGCTCGCCGACGGTGGAATTCAGCCAGTCGTTCAGCGACATGCCGGCGCGGCGCGCAGCCGCCTCGGCCCTGTCGCGGACGGAGGGATCGATGCCGTCAACACTCCACGATACGCGCGAATTCATGATTCCGTCCGGTCCCGACTCCGGCGCTACACCCTGCGCCCGCAGCCTCCCCGCGCATTCCCGTTAAGAGACAATCGAATTCTGCGCTGGTCGTCTGCTTCAGCTGCTGACTTTTTCCCGTCACGGTAAATAACGGGTTAAGGAATGCGGCCGGCGGGCCTTAAAGTTAGGGATTCCGGGAACCTGTTGCGCCGGATCAGGACACGCCTATCGCTTTCCGGCAGAGCGGATTCCGCGTCACATGTCGGTACGCGCACAGCATGACCTGAGATTTGTTTCTAGCCGTTGCCTTCGCGCTTGCCGTCGTCGAGCGGCAGCACATTGCTGCGGCCGGACATCGCCGACAGCGCGTCGAGCGCCTCCTCGCACCACTCCACCACCATGCGCTCATGACGCATGCCGAGGCGCAGGCTGAGCATCTTGCCGACATCGGCCGGCGGCGCGGTGCCGTCGGGGAAGCGCTTGTTGAGCAGGCGCTCGTAACGCTCATAGCGGTCGCGGTGATGCTCCAGCCGCGCCATCAGGTCGGTGCGCAGCGGCTCGATGTCGACACAGTCGAGCGCATAGAGCCGGACGAGAAGATCGTCCTTGATCGAAGGCGGAACGCTCGGCCGCGCCGCCCAATGCTTCAGCGCCGCGCGGCCCTCGGCCGTCAGGGTGTAGACCAGCTTGTTGGGCTTGCCGGATTGCACCACCTCGCGGCCCTGGACATGGCCTTTGTCGCGCAGCCGGGAGAGCTCGCGATAGATCTGCTGATGGTCGGCCTTCCAGAAGAAGCCGATCGAGGCGTCGAACGTCTTGGCGAGCTCATAGCCCGTCATCGGACGTTCCGTGAGGCATGCGAGGATTGCGTCACCGAGTGCCAACGCCCACCTCCATCTCAGTTCCCAGGAAGGCCATTCTGAAGTTCGCTTGACTTTATGCGTTACTGTGCATATGCGTCAATATGCATATGGTGATCGGCGTGCCGCCTTGTCGCGCGCGGCCGATGTTCAGGCCTCTCAACCCCCTGCCGCAGGAGACGTCCGAATGAGCAAGCCGGGCCTCGACAAGTGGTACGCCTACATGAAGTCCCACGACACCGCCGCTCTGTGGGATCTGCTGCACCCCGACGCGGTGTTCGAAAGCCCGGTCGTGCACACGCCGCAGCGGGGCCGCGACATTACCTTCAAATATCTGACCAGCGCCGCCAAGGTGCTCGGCGGCCCGACCTTCAAATATCTCGGCGAGTGGCGCAACGACACCGGCGCGGTGCTCGAGTTCGAGAACGAGATCGACGGCATCAAGCTCAACGGCGTCGACATCATCACGTTCGACGGTGACGGCCGGATCACGCATTTCAAGGTGATGGTGCGCCCGCTCAAGGCGATCAACCTGCTGCATCGGATGATGGGCGAGGAGTTGATGAAGCAGAGCGGCGCAACGTCGCAATCACAGTCTCGCTAGGACCTGCCGCGGACCTCCGGAACCGGATAAGGTCCGCTCCAACAAACCCAAGGACGAACTGCGCAGCATCGGTCGCGCGTGCGACCGCGAGCCAGCCGGGAGATCAGCATGCCGACCTACAAAGCCCCCGTCGAAGACGTCAGCTTCCTGTTGAACGACGTTTTCCAGATCGATCGTTATGGCAATCTTCCCGGCTTCACCGATGCGTCGGCCGATGTGCGCGAGGCGATCCTCGGCGAAGCCGCCAAGCTCAGCGAGGAAGTGTTGCAGCCGCTCAATCGCACGGGCGATCTCGAAGGCTGCAAGCGCAATGACGACGGCAGCGTCACCACCCCGAAGGGCTTCAAGGACGCCTTCAAGCAGGTCGCCGAAGGCGGCTGGCTCGGCTTGTCGGCGCCGGCCGAATTCGGCGGCCAGGGTCTGCCGGTGACCCTCTCGCAGGCGGTCAACGAATTCCAGATCTCCGCCAACATGGCGTTCTCGATGTATGGCGGCCTGACCATGGGCGCGACCGCGGCGCTCCTGGTGCACGGCACCCCCGAGCAGAAGAAGACCTATGTGCCGAAGATGATTGCCGGCGAGTGGACCGGCACCATGAACCTGACCGAGCCTCAGTGTGGCACCGATCTCGGCCTGCTGCGTACCAAGGCGGTGCGCCAGGCCGACGGCAGCTTCAAGATCACGGGCACCAAGATCTTCATCTCCGCCGGCGAGCATGACCTCACTGAGAACATCATCCATCTGGTGCTGGCGCGCATCGAAGGCGCACCGGCCGGCATCAAAGGCGTCTCGCTGTTCGTCGTTCCCAAGGTGCTGGTCAATGCCGACGGCTCGCTCGGCCAGCGCAACGGCGTCACCTGCGGCTCGATCGAGCACAAGATGGGCATCCACGGCAATTCCACCTGTGTGATGAACTACGACAACGCCACCGGCTGGCTGATCGGCGAAGAGAACAAGGGCATGCAGGGCATGTTCGTGATGATGAACGAAGCCCGCCTCGGCGTCGCGGTGCAGGGCCTCGCGCAGTCCGAGGTCGCCTATCAGAACGCGGTCGCCTATGCGCGCGAGCGCCTGCAGGGCCGTTCGCTGACCGGCGTCAAGGCCGCCGACAAGCCGGCCGATCCGATCATCGTGCATCCCGACGTCCGTCGCACGCTGCTCACCATCCGCGCCTTCAACGAGGCGGCACGCGCCATGGTGGTGTGGACCGCGCTGAAGAGCGACGTCGCGCACCGCTCCCAAGACCCGAAGGATCGCCAGGCCGCTGATGATCACATGGGCCTGATGACGCCGGTGCTGAAGGGCGTTCTGACCGACACGGGATTTGCCAACACGGTCTCCGCGCAGCAGATGTTCGGCGGCCACGGCTACATCGCCGAGCACGGCATGGAGCAGTTCGTGCGCGATGCCCGCATCGCGATGATCTATGAGGGCGCCAACGGCATCCAGGCGCTCGACCTGGTCGGCCGCAAGCTGCCGCGCGACGGCGGCCGTGCCGCGATGGCGTTCTTCGGCGAGGTCACCGCCTTCGCCAAGGAGCATGGCGGCGATGAGGCGATGAAGCCGTTCATCACCCCGCTCTCCACCGCGCTCGGCCATCTGCAGCAGGCCACCGGCTGGCTGATGCAGAACGCGCTGACCAAGCCCGACAATGCCGGCGCTGCCGCGACCGACTTCATGAAATTGTTCGGCCTCGTCGCGCTCGGCTACATGTGGGCGAAGATGGCCAAGGTGGCGCAGGACAAGGCCGCCGCCGGCGCGACGCCCTATCTCAACACCAAGCTCGTGACCGGCCGCTTCTTCATGGAAAGGCTGCTGCCGGAGACCGCCGTGCATCTGGCCCGGATCCAGAGCGGCAGCGCCACCACGATGGAATTGGCCGCGGAAGCGTTCTGACGCGTTTTCCAGCGAAGTGGATACCGGTTCGCATGAAGAAAACGCGTCAAACGAGAAAGCCTTGAAAATTGCCGCCGCACCCGTGCGGCGGCGCATCCTTCCGTATATATTATGATCCTCATATCAAGGAGGGCGTCATGCCTGAGGCATACATCTACGATCACGTTCGTACCCCGCGCGGCCGCGGCAAGGCCGATGGCGCACTCCACGAGGTCACCGCGCTGGCGCTCGCCACGGTGCCGCTGAAGTCGCTCAAGGAGCGCAACAATCTGCCCGAAAACTCCGTCGACGACGTCGTGCTCGGCGTGGTCGACCCGGTCGGCGAGGCCGGCTCCGACATCGCCCGTTTCGCCGCGCTGAAGGCCGGCCTCGGCGAGAAGGTGCCGGGCGTGCAGATCAGCCGCTTCTGCGCCTCCGGCCTCGATGCCGTGAACTTCGCCGCGGCCCAGATCATGAGCGGCCAGCATGAGCTCGTGATCGGCGGCGGCGCGGAATCGATGAGCCGCGTCGGCATAGGCGCCTCCGGCGGCGCCTGGCCGATGGATCCCTCGATGGCGGTGCCGGCCTATTTCATGCCGCAGGGCATCTCGGCCGACCTGATCGCGACCAAATACGGTTTTTCGCGCGATGACGTCGATGCCTATGCCGTGCAGAGCCAGCAGCGCGCGGCCAAGTCCTGGGATGAGGGCCGCTTCAACAAGTCGGTGGTGCCGGTCAAGGACATCAACGGCCTGACCATCCTTGCCAAGGACGAGCACATGCGCCCGACCACGACGATGCAGTCGCTGGCGCAGCTGCAGCCGTCGTTCGCGGCGATGGCGGCGATGGCCGGCTTCGACGCGGTGGCGATCCAGTCGCACCCCGAGGTCGAGAAGGTCAACTACGTGCACCACGCCGGCAATTCCTCCGGCATCGTCGACGGCGCCGGCGCGGTGCTGCTCGGCAGCAAGGAGGCGGGGGCGAAACACGGCCTGAAGCCGCGGGCAAAAATCCGGGCGTTCGCCAATATCGGCTCGGAGCCCGCGATGATGCTGACCGGCCCGGTCGACGTCACCGAGAAACTGTTCGAGCGCTCCGGCATGAAAAAGTCGGACATCGACCTGTTCGAGCTCAACGAGGCCTTCGCCTCGGTGGTGCTGCGCTACATCCAGGCCTTCGACATCGACAACGCCAAGATCAACGTCAATGGCGGCGCGATCGCGCTCGGTCATCCGCTCGGGGCGACAGGCGCGATGATCCTCGGCACCGTGCTCGACGAGCTCGAGCGCACCAACAAGCAAACGGCACTGGTGACGCTGTGCATCGGCGGCGGCATGGGCACCGCCACCATCATCGAGCGCGTGTAACCGAGCAGACAGCGTCATCCTGAGGTGCGAGGGCGAAGCCCGAGCCTCGAAGGATGGATAAATTCACCGGGTCATCCTTCGAGGGCCTCGCAAGAGCGAGGCCACCTCAGGATGACGGAGAGATTGGGAACCGCAACATGGCTTACAAGAATTTCAAGTTCGACGTTGACGCCGACGGCATTGCGCTGGTCACCTGGGATATCCCCGATCGTTCGATGAACGTGTTCGACGAGGTCTCGACGCAGGAGATCGGCGAGATCATCAAGCAGACGACCAGCGATGCCGCGATCAAGGGCGTCGTGATCACCTCGGCCAAGGAGGCGTTCTGCGCCGGCGCCGACCTCTCGATGCTTGAGGGCATGAACCGCTCTTACGCGCAGCTCTTCAAGGAGAAGGGCGAGGAAGCCGCGAACCAGATGCTGTTCGAGCAGAGCCGCCAGATGTCGCAGTCGTTCCGCGCGATCGAGACCTCGGGCAAGCCGTGGGTCGCCGCGATCAACGGCCTCGCGCTCGGCGGCGGTTTCGAGATCACGCTGGCCTGCCACTACCGCGTCGCCGCCGAGAACCCCAAGACCCGGCTCGGTTTGCCCGAGATCAAGGTCGGCCTGTTCCCCGGCGCCGGCGGCACCCAGCGCGTGCCGCGTCTGGTGTCGCCGCAGGACGCGATGCAATTGCTGCTCAAGGGCGAGGCGGTCAATCTGACCCGCGCCAAGGCGCTCAATCTGATCCACGCCGTGGTGCCCGCGGCTGACCTGATCAAGGCCGCGAAGGACTGGATCAAGGGCGGCGGCAAGGCCGTCGCCCCGTGGGACGAGAAGGGCTTCAAGCTGCCCGGCGGCCCCGTCTTCTCCAAGATGGGCATGCAGATGTTCCCGGCCGGCAACGCGATCTATCGCCGCGAGACCTACGACAACTACCCGGCCGCGCGCGCCATCATGAGCTGCGTCTATGAAGGCCTGCAGTTGCCGATCGACGCCGCGCTGCGGGTCGAGTCGCGCTACTTCACGCAGATCCTGCGCTCGAAGGAAGCGGCGGCGATGATCCGCTCGCTGTTCCTGTCGATGCAGGAATTGAACAAGGGCGCGCGCCGCCCGGCAGGCGTGCCGCCGACCAAGGTCAAGAAGCTCGCCGTGATCGGCGCGGGCTTCATGGGCGCCAGCGTCGGCTATGTCTCGGCGCAGGCCGGCATCGACGTCGTGCTGGTCGATCGCGACCAGGACAGCGCCGACAAGGGCAAGGGCCACGCCAAGACCGTGGTCGACGGCCTGGTCGCGAAGGGCCGGATGAAGCAGGAGGCGGGCGACGCCATCCTGGCGCGTATCTCAGCCACGGCGGATTACAATGTGATCAGGGATTGCGACCTCGTCATCGAGGCGGTGTTCGAGGACCGCAAGGTCAAGGCCGACACCTATGCCAAGGCGCAGCCGCTGCTGAAGTCGGGCGCGATCTTCGCCTCCAACACCTCGACCCTGCCGATCAACTCGCTGGCCGAGGAATTCAAGGATCAGGGCAAGTTCATCGGCATCCACTTCTTCTCGCCGGTCGAGAAGATGATGCTGGTCGAAATCATCCTGGGCAAGAACACCGGCGACGTCGCGCTGGCGACCGCGCTCGACTATGTGCGCGCGATCGGCAAGACGCCCATCGTTGTGAACGACTCGAGGGGTTTCTTCGCCAACCGCTGCGTGATGCGCTACATCTCCGAGGGCAACGAGATGCTGCTCGAAGGCGTGCCGCCGGCGATGATCGAGAACACCGCCAAGATGGCCGGCATGCCGGTCGGGCCGCTGTCGCTGCAGGACGAGGTCGCGCTCGATCTCGGCCTGAAGATCACCAAGGCGACCGAGGCCGATCTCGGCCCCAACGCGATCGACCAGGCGCAGAAGAAGCTGATGGTCGAGATGGTCGAGAAGCAAGGCCGCTTCGGCCGCAAGAACGGCAAGGGCTTCTACGATTATCCCGAGAAGGGCAAGGGTCAGAAGAGCCTGTGGCCGGGACTGGCCAATCTGCAGCCCAAGCAGCTCGATCCCGATACGCTTAGCGTCGAGGAATTGAAGCAGCGCTTGCTGGTGGTGCAGGCGGTGGAAGCCGCGCGTACCGTCGAGGATCACGTCATCACCGACGTGCGCGAGGCGGATGTCGGCTCGATCCTCGGCTTCGGCTTCGCGCCGTTCACCGGCGGTGCGCTGTCCTACATTGACTTCATGGGCACCAAGAAGTTCGTCGCGCTCTGCCACGCCTTCGAGAAGAAGTACGGCTCGCGCTTCACGCCGCCGAAGCTGCTCGAGGAGATGGCTGCCAAGGGCGAGACCTTCTACGGCCGCTTCCCGCCGAAGAAGCAGGCGGCTTAGCCCGCGGAGTAGGCTCCGGCCGCGTCATTGCGAGAAGCGAAGCGACGAAGCAATCCATACCTCAGCAGGCGGAGGACTGGATTGCTTCGCTCCGCTCGCAATGACGAAACCAAAATGGGCCGGTCATCGATCCGACTTGATCCTGTTGCGTGACGGTCACGGCGGTCAAAGTCCCGCCACGCTTGCTCCCCACTGACACCACGCTGCTGGCATCACCCTTGCTCGTCGATCGCCAGGATGATCGAAGACGACGATCAGGGTTGGGGTGTCCTGCAATGCGTTCTGTGCTCAAGGAAGGTGCCGCCGAGGTCACGGGCAAGCATTGCTTCTCGCTCTCACCGCTGCGACGAGGGAATCCGCTGCGCTTGCGGGGCAAGGGCCCTTCCTGGGCCGGCCTGCTGCTACTCGTTCTGGCCGTGGACCTTGTGCTCGCGGCGGCCGCGTGGAATGCCGTCGATCTCTTCCGCCATTGAGGCGTGATTATCCGGCGAGAGCACGGCGCCGGCGAGATAGGCGATCTGGTTGAACGCGAGGCAGGCGACGACGATCGGGGCGCCGGTGGCAAATGCATAGCCGTCGGACTGGAGCACGATTGCCGCCGGCACCGCGATCAGCGGCGACACCAGCATCAAGGTCCAAACCCGAAAATACAAACTGATTGCCAGCCCGACGAACGTGCTGGTCAACAAAAGCGTAAAGGCGACCGTCACATTTTTAGACCAGTTGGAGCGGAGGGCGCGCCGCAGGTCATAGTCGGTCAGTTGGATCGCTCGAACAAGGACGGCAACGCCCTCAGTCAGAAGTACACCGACTTAATCTTAACCTGTAGAATGCGGATTAAATTGATTTGTTCCAGCGCGTGCCGAAAGTTTGTGCCGCTCATTTCTCCCTGAAGGCGCGATGCACCTGGTCGGCCAGCGCAAGACCGCCGAGGAACTCGGTCTGACCTGATCGATATCTTGCGGCGCAATATGAGTCTCCACGATCAGATTGTCCTTCGAGGGAAGTTGCGGCACCCCGGCCGTCGCGTTCGCGACATGGCGAAGGCGCCGCTACGCGGAAGACGACAAACTGCTGAAAATTGTAGGTGAGGGACCGGCCGGAGATCGACTTGCCGCACGGCGATGCCGTGACCTCGTCGATCGCGCGCAGAAAAAAGGGCCGGATCTTGATCCGGCCCTTCCACATCTCATGAAACTGGCTCGAAAGCTCAGGCTGCCTTCAGCAGGCCTTCCTTCTTCAGCGCTTCCTGCACCTTCGGGCGCGCCGCGACGCGGGCCTTGTAGGCCGTCACATTCGGCAGGCCGGAGAAGTCGAAGCCAAGGCGGTCTTGCGCCCACATCATCATGGTGAAGAGGTAGCCGTCGGCGACCGTGAACTGGTTGCCCATCAGATAGTCGCGCCCGGCGAGCTGGCTCTCGACATATTTGAACTTGCCCATGGCGCGATCCTTGAAGAACGCCTTGGCGTCGTCGGCGAGCACCGGCGAGAACATCGGGCCGAGATTCTTGTGCAGCTCGGTCGTGATGTAGTTCAGCCATTCGAGCAGCTTGTAGCGCTCATTGGAGTCCCGCGCCGGTGCCAGCTTCCGGTCGGCGACCCTGTCGGCGATCATCTGTATGATGATCGGCCCTTCGGTGACCATTTCGCCGGTATCCAGCGCCAGCGCGGGCACCTGGCCCTTCGGGTTCACTTGCAGGAAATCGTCGCCATTTTCGAGCTTCTTGGCGCGCAGATCGACCTTGACCAGGTCGTAGGGCAGGCCAGCCTCGAGCAGAGCGATGTGGGGGGAGAGGGAGCAGGCACCGGGGGAGTAATAAAGCTTCATGGGGGTATTCCTTCCCTTGTTCTTGGCGTCCGGAGAGGGATTGCCTACATGCACCTGCATGAAATAGTCAAGATTGATGCAGATGCATTCAGTGCGGTACAGTGGGTTCCGGGACCTTATGGGCTAGACGATGAAACGCAAGCTATCGAGCGAGGCGACGGCCGCCTGGATCCGCCTGATGCGGGTGCCGAGCCGGGTGCTGGACTGCGTCGAGCAGGATTTGAAGAAGGCCGGCTTCCCGCCGCTCGCCTGGTATGACGCCTTGCTCGAGCTGTCGCGCGCGCCGTCCGGCGAGCTGCGCCCGGTCGAGCTCGAGCGGCAGATGCTGATCCCGCAATATTCGACCTCGCGGCTGATCGACAAGCTGGTCGACGAAGGGCTTGCCGCCCGCCGCGAATGCAAGATCGACAAGCGCGGCCAGTTCGTCGAGATCACCGAAGCCGGTCGCGAGCTCCAGAAGAAGATGTGGAGCGCCTATTCCTCGGCGATCGACAAGCATGTCGGCTCGAAATTGTCTGATGCCGACGCGGCCAGGCTGTGCGGTCTGCTCGACCGTCTCGGCTGCTCCTGCGGCGACGCCAAGAGCGACGCCAAGGTCGATGCGAAGAGCGATACCAAGGCCGCGCCGCCGCGAGACGGCGTGCCTGCCCGATGATAGTCCTGATCCCATCATCCGCGGCCGTTGTGGCCCGCGGATGTCCCTGCCACCGCGCGCCTTCGATCGAAGCGCCCTTGAGTTGGATTTTCTATGGCGCGTGACCAGATCGACATGACGCCGCTGCAATCGCGCGACGAACTCGTGGCGTGGATTGAAGCCGGTGTGAAGCCCGAGTCCGAGTTCCGGATCGGCACCGAGCACGAGAAGACCCCGTTCACGCTCGAGGGCCGTCAGCCCGTGCCTTATGAAGGCGCGAAGGGCATCGGTGCGCTGCTCGAAGGCATGAAGCTCCTGCTCGGCTGGGAGCCGATCATGGAGCGCGGCAACATCATCGGGCTCTACGACGTCACCGGCGGCGGTGCGATTTCGCTCGAGCCGGGCGGCCAGTTCGAATTGTCGGGTGCGCCGGTCGAGACCGTGCATCAGACCCAGTCGGAGCTGATGGCGCATCTGGCGCAGGTGCGAGAGATCGCAACTCCGCTCGGCATCGGCTTCCTCGGCCTCGGCATGACGCCGTCCTGGTCGCGCGAGCAGATCCCCGTGATGCCCAAGGGGCGCTACAAGATCATGAGAAACTACATGCCGAAGGTCGGCAAATACGGCCTCGACATGATGTTCCGGACCTGCACGGTGCAGACCAATCTCGACTTCTCCTCCGAAGCCGACATGGTGAAGAAGCTGCGGGTGTCGCTGGCATTGCAGCCGATCGCGACCGCCTTGTTCGCCAACTCGCCATTCACCGAAGGCAAGCCCAACGGCTTCCTGTCGTTCCGCTCCGAGATCTGGCGCGACACCGACAATGCGCGAAGCGGCATGATCCCGTTCGCGTTCGAGGACGGCATGGGCTACGAGCGCTATGTCGATTACGCGCTCGACGTGCCGATGTATTTCGTCAAGCGCGGCGATGAATATATCGACGTCTCCGGCTCATCGTTCCGCGATTTCTTCGCCGGCAAGAACAAGATCCTCCCCGGCGAACGCCCGACCTTGTCGGACTGGGCCAATCATCTGTCGACGATCTTCCCCGAGGTGCGGCTGAAGCGTTACCTCGAAATGCGCGGCGCCGATGGTGTGCCGTGGGGCCGGCTGCCGGCGCTGCCGGCATTCTGGGTCGGGCTGCTCTACGACAATGACAGCCTCGATGCCGCCTGGGACATCGTCCGGCACTGGACGGCACCGGAGCGGCAGGCGCTGCGCGATGACGTGCCGCGCTTCGGCTTCAAGTCGCGGATCAAGGACCGCTATCTGTTCGAGATCGCCAAGGAGTGCCTGATCCTGTCGCACGCCGGATTGCGGCGGCGTGGCCGGATCGACCATCTCGGACGCGACGAGAGCCGCTTCCTCGAACCGCTCGAGCGCATCATCGAGGCCGGCCGCTCGCCGGCGGAGGAGATGCTGGAGAAGTTCAACGGCCCGTGGAAGGGCTCTGTGGAACCGGCCTATCAAGAGTACGCCTTCTAATCCTCGCTCGGTCCGAATTCGGGCCCGGAACGCGCGCGGACGGCGGCGGTGTCGCACCCGCCGTTCATCAGCCGTACAGGTTCATGGCGTTCAAATGACGCCCCGCGGAGTGCGCGGGGCTGTGCGAATTTGAAAGCAATGTCATGGGGATAGGTCGCCTCTTTAGGGCGTGGATGGTGATGTTTGTGGTTTTGGCGGCCGCTTTCGTCGCACGCCCGGCATTGGCGCAGGCCAATTTCGACCGTCCCGGCGGCGACTACCTGAACGCGCCGGTCTCGTCAGGCGATCCCGCCGATTGCGCGCTCACCTGCGAGCGCGACCGCCGCTGCCGCGCCTGGAGCTTCAACTATCCGACCGATGCCAATAACGGCGCGGTGTGCTGGCTCAAGAACAGCGTGCCGGCGCGGGTGCAAGACGTCTGCTGCGTCTCCGGGGTGCGTGGCGCGGGCGTGGTCGAACCGCGCAACGGCGCCATCGAAACCTCGATCGATCGCCTCGGCGGCGACTACAAGAATTTCGAGCTGAAGAGCAGCGACGGCGACGAGGCCTGTCAGGCCGCCTGCACCGCCGACAACAAGTGCCGCGCCTGGACCTACGCCCGGCCCGGCTATGCCGGCCGCGACGCGCATTGCTTCCTGAAGAAAGAGATCAAGCCGCCGCGCCGCAAGGCGGGGTTCACGTCGGGCGTGGTGCGCTAGCGCCAAGGGCGGTTGACCGGCCTGATGATCGCCCATCCGATCCTCATCGACCGGCCGCCCTCAGCTTACCCCGGCCGCGCGCTGAATTGGCTTAGCCGACGCGGCCTCCGGAAAGCGAAGGCAAGCGGTCGTTCCCTGTCCACGGTTCGACGCAATGACAAGCTCACCGCCATGCGAGGCCATGATCTCCTGCACGATCGACAGGCCGAGGCCGGCGCTGTTCCTGGTCGTGTCGCCGGTCTGGAATGGCTCGATCAGCTTGCACTCCGAGCCCGGTGAGAGCCCGGCACCGTCGTCGCTGATCGATACGCGGCCGCGGCTTAGGCTGGCCCTGATGCATCGGGCGCCCCGGGCGTGAATCAGCGCGTTGCCGACCAGGTTGGCCAGCGCGCTCCTGACAGCAGCTTCGACGCCCTGCACCATGGTGGCCGGTTCGTCGCTGTGCTCCAGCGAGAGTTCGATCCCGGCGTCCAAAGCCGAGGGGCTGAAATCGGCCAGCACGTCGCGCGTCACGGTCGCAAGGTCGATCGGCCGCTTTTCGAGCGTCCCGTTCTGCAGCCGCGCCAGGTCCAGCATGGCCGAAACAAGCGATGTCAGCCGGCGGACATCGTGAATCAACTCCACCCGCAAGGCGGGATCGGCCACGTCCTCGACCCTGGCGCGCAGCAACGTCAGGGGGGTGCGGAGCTGATGGGCGGCATTGCCCAGGAACCGGCGCTGCGTCCGGATGTAGGCGTGGATTTCATCGAACGCGCGGTTCAGCGCCGTAGCCAGCGGTTTCAATTCTGCGGGGACCCGATCGAGCGAAATCGATCCCTGCGGCGCGGCCGGATCGATCGCGAGCGCAAGCTTCGTCACCCGTTCGATGCTGCGCGCAACGAAGCGCACGGCGAGGAACGCGCCGATCACCACGATCAATACGTACCCCGCCGCGTAGAGGGAAATCTCGAACAGATTTTTCAGGATGAACCACATCGCGATCTGGTCCAGACGGACGTGGGCGTTTCCGATCATCATCACGAGTTCGGGGACGCGGCCGCTGTGCATGACGACCATGCAGAACGAGCTCTTCTGGTCGAGCGACTTGAGCATGGACAGACCGCTCGGTCCGACAAAGGGCAGTGAAACCGGCAGCGGCGGCCTGCGTTCGCGCCCGAATTCGCTTGTCACATCGCCGTAAGCCACGACGTACCATAGGTCCGGGCTTTGGGATTTCAGCTCTTCCAATCGGGCGGTGGGGCGGACTGTGAGCCTGTCGCCGGGGTTGATGTCGGTGGCGCGTCCAAGAACGTAGGCGGCCGCAAAACAGGCGCTGCGTTCGGGCTCCTGCGCGATGAACAGCCAGAAGACGAGGCCGAGCGCGGCGAAGAAGATCACGGCGGCGGCCGTCCCGAGCGAGAGCGTCAATGTCCGTGCGATCGACGTCATCGGATATTTGCCATCCTCAGAATGTAGCCGATGCCCCGCATGCTGCGGATCTCGACATTGCTGCCAAGTTCGGACAGCCTCTTGCGAAGCCGGGACACTTGCGACTCGAGGGTGTTGGATTCGATCTCGTCGTCGAATCCGTAGATGGCCTCGATCAGTGCCTCGCGGGCGATGACGCGGTCGCGTCGCATCAAGAGCGCCTCGAGGATCAAGGCCTCGCGGCGCCGGAGCAGGACCGTGTGGCAGGCGACGGTCGCCTCGTTGGTGCCGATCTTCAGTTCGACGTTGCCGAACGAAAGCAGTGACGGCACGAAGACGCGGGGCCGCCGCAGCACGGCCCGCGCTCTCGCGACGAACTCCTGCGGCTCGAAGGGCTTGCCCAGATAGTCGTCGGCGCCGCCGTTCAGCCCGTCGATCACGTCTTCCTTGGCGTCCTTGGCGGTCAGCATGATGATGGCCGGCCTCTCCGGCAGCCGGCTCAGCGTCGTGACGATACTGAGCGCATCGCCATCGGGCAGCATTCGGTCGACGATCGCCAGATCGTAATTGAAAGTGCCGAGCGCGTGCCTCGCATCCGTAATGGACTCGACGATGTCGATAACGCCGCCGAGCTGCCCGAGCAGCCGGTCGAGATAGGCGGCGATTTGCGGTTCGTCTTCGATCACGAGAAAGCGCACGGACCTTGCCTCGCATGTTCGGTCGATGATCTTGCAGGCGATTGTGTCGGCATCGCGCCGGCGATGGTTCAGCGCTCGCAGCACTTATCGGCAGGCGGCTTTGACAAGGCAAGCCACGAATCTTTTCGCGCTTCGCGGGAGTCCGCCGCGCGGCAATCTTCGGGCAATGTTCACAGGCCACCTACCCGCGACCATACGACAACGCTTCCCACAAGGCCCAGGTCAGAGGTTTTGAACATTCCGCCATGCGAGAGTTCTTCCGTTCTTGCGCGGCGAAGACCGCGCGTCGTGCAATCGTTGCTGCTGTTCCTGCCGCATTCGGCGTTGTCGCGGCCTTTCCCGGTCAGGCTGCCGCGCAAACCGCGTTCACGTTGCCGGCTCCGCCTTTTTCAGTCCCTTTCCTGCCCTCGGTCTCGGGCAACTGGACTGTGATGATTGGCGTGAGCGGGGCGTCCAGACCGGATTTCGAGGGTACAAACCACACCAAGTTCACCCCGGTCCCGATTTTCGCGATCCGTCGCCCCGGCACCGTCGACCAGTTTCGCAGCCCGCGCGACAACGCGAGCATCGCGATCGTCGACTTCGGTGATTTTCGGGCCGGCCCCGTCGGCAAGTTCGTGGCGTCGCGAAAGGCGAGCAGGTACCCCGAGCTCAGCGGTCTTGCTGACGTCAACGCGGCCTTCGAGCTCGGCGGATTCGTCGAATACTTTCCGGTCGACTGGTTTCGTGTGCGCAACGAGACGCGCCAGGGCCTTGGCGGCCACCACGGCATCGTTTCCGATTTCTCGGCGGACTTCATCGTGCCGGTGTTTGGCGACCTCACCGTTTCCGCCGGACCGCGCTTCACCTTGGAGACGGCCAAGGCGGTCTCGCCCTATTTCAGCATCGATACCGTGCATGCGATGGCGACCGGGCTGCCGGTGTTTGACGCCAAAGGCGGGGCGCATTCGGCCGGTGTCGGCGCGCAGCTGTCGTATCGGATCAATCCGAAGTGGGAAGTTCATTCCTATGTCGAATATGATCGACTGCTCCGCGACGCCGCGAAGAGCCCGATCGTGACGGTCCGCGGCTCGGCAAATCAGACCACGTTCGGCGTCGGCGCCTCCTATTCATTCGACGTCAAGGTTCAATGAGAGCCCATGCGCCGCAGCGGTCGATGTGCGAGCTTCGTGGCGGTCGTTCTTGTCGCCGCAAATGTGGCCGGGTGCGCGACGTTTGCGACCAGCGAAAGCAAGCTGCAGGCGGTCAAGACCGTCGGCATCATTTCGGCGGTCGGCGATCGAGTGACCGTCGCCAGGGGAGGGCTCACTGGCCTGGACAATGGCAGCAAAAGCTTCCCTATCGAGCCGTGGGGGCTTGATGATCTGATCGTCCAGCAGGCGACGGCGGCGCTGGGCGGCCGCTTTCAGGTGCAGCCGGTCACCTACAGCCGTTCCGCCTTTGCCACGATCAAGGATTCCGTGTTCACGCCCGCCAACCTTGTTCGCGGCGATCCGTTCAAGCAGCTGGTCCGGACCGAGGTGTCTCCGCAAGGGCTCGATGCGTATATCGTCATCACCAAGGCGCAGGCGGCCTATGGTGGCGGCCATCGAAAGGTCGAAGGCGTCGGCTTCATCACCTACCAGACGGTGACGGAGTCCTACAGCCAGATCTATGCGCTCTACGAAATCAGGGTGATCGACGGCAAGACGTTTGACGTCATCGACAAGAAGGCGGCCCAGCCGCTGGGCAATGCGGGGAATGTCCCGCTCGCCGGTCCGAGCCGGCCGGTCGACGGGAATTTTCCGATCAGCTCGGCGACGGCAATGATGAGGGCCTGCACCGGGCGATCGTCGACCTGATTACGCGCAGCCTGCCGACGACGTTGGGCGACATGCATCTCGCGGCTGTCCGCTAACCAATCAACAAACTGGGAGAACTGCTTTGGAGACGTCGATGTTTGACCGGTACTGGTTCCTGCTGGCCGTCTTGCTTGGCGTTGTCGTGATTTTCCTGGCGAGCCTGAGCTTGATCATCGGCCCCTAGATCAGGCACGCAGCATCGCAAGGCCGGGTTCACGTCAGGCGTGGTGCAGGGACAACGGGTTACTCCGCCGCCAGCACCGTAATCTCCGGCCACAGCGCCTTCCACCGCGCCGCCTTCCTCGCATAGTTCACGACGGAAAAATTCGCGGTCCGGTTCGGCCGCACGATCATGCCGGCGACATCGTCGAAGCCGTTCGGCGCATAGACGTCGTAACCATTCGCACTGCGGCGGATGCCGATCTGCGTGGTCGCGGTGAGGAAGCGATCGATGCCGTCGCTCGAGCGCGACAGCGCGGGATAGGGCAGGCCGTGCTTGCCGGGGTACCAGAGATGGACGCGGGCCTGGTTGCGCGCCTCGATCGCAACCCCGAGATGGCCGAGCCGCGCCTTGAGGTCGCGGATCACAGCGTCTTCCGCCGCCCACGATGTATCCCGATCGAAATAGAAGATGTCGTAGTCGCTGATGCCGTGATCGATCGGCCGGCCAGTCAGCACATTCCACACGGTCTGCACCAGGCAGCCGGACACCAGCCACGCATCGGGCAGGGCAAGGCGATGCAGCTCGTCCGTGATCGCTTGATTGGCCGGGTTGCGCAGCGCGGCTGCGAGGAATTGGTCCCGGGTCATGCTTTTCTCCGTCATTGCGAGGAGCCAACGGGTCGCGCGAACGCGCGCCCGATGACAGGCTCCGCGACGAAGCAATCCATCGATCCGTTAGGCCGTGACATTGATTGCTTCGCTGCGCTCGCAATGACGGATGAGAATTATCCCATCGTCCCGTCGTAATCCCTGACCGCCTTCTTCGACGCCAGCGTGCGCCAGTGCCGGCGCAGCAGCGGCTCGACGGCCGCGCGCCTGGCCTTCGACAGGCGGATCAGCACGGTCGGATAATCGCGGTAGTGATCGGTGAAGTAGAACACCTTCGGCCGGCTCTCGACCAGCATGTCGCGCTCATCCGGCGGCACGCCGGGCATCACCAGGCTGTCGCCGTCTTCCTTGAGCCGCACCAGCATCTTCTTGCGCACCTTCAGCGCCGGTGTGCCGTAGGAAGACCCGTCCTCGACCTCTGGCCACGCCAGCACCAGGGTCCTGACGTCGTCGAAGGTCACGTTGGCGAACTCACTGCACCGAGGTGAAGAAGCGCGCGAGGCGGAAGCCGGAGAGCCACGTCCAGACCGGTTGGCTGCGGATGCCCATGTCCCAGGAGCCGACCACCGCATCGGCGCGGCCGATCAGATTGTCGATCGGCAACAAGCCGACGCCGCCGTCGCGCACCGGCACGCGGCTGTCGGCGGAATTGTCCCGGTTGTCGCCGAGCACGAACAGATTGCCTGGCGGCACCGTCACCTCGGCCGTGTTGTCGAGCCTGCCATTGTCGCGGATCTTGAAGATCGCGTGGCTGACGCCGTTCGGCAGCGTCTCGATATAGCGGTAGGCATCCTCGCCGCCGCCGCGATCGTCTTCGGCAAAGCCGGTGCCGTCGGGCTTCAGTGCCGCCGCATGATCGTTGATGAAGAGCTGGCCCTGCCGCATCTGGATGCGATCGCCGGGCAGCCCGACCACGCGCTTGACCCAGGCCTGCGAGCGGTCGCCCGGCCAGCGGAACACGACGACGTCGCCGCGCTTCGGCGTCTCGCCGAACACCCGGCCGGTCTCCGGCAGCGTGATCTGGATCGGCAGCGACGCCGCGCCGTAGCCATAGGGGAATTTCGAGGCGACCAGCGCGTCGCCGATCAGCAGCGTCGGTTCCATCGAGCCCGACGGCACGTAGAACGGCTCGGCGATCGCGCCCTTGGCTAGGAACACGACGGCCACGATCGCCGCCAGTTGCACGGCCTGCCCGCGCCAGCTGGTCGGCTTGGCCGCCACGACTTCGTTTCCGCTGCTCACTAGCCCGTTCCTCCGACCGTAATCCGTTCCATTCGCAGCGTCGGCTGGCCGACGCCGACCGGCACACCCTGGCCGTTCTTGCCGCAGGTGCCGATTCCCGTATCGAGCGCAAGATCGTTGCCGATCATGGTGATCCTGTGGAGATCGGTCGGTCCATTGCCGATCAGCATGGCGCCCTTCAGCGGCGCGCCGAGCTTGCCGTTTTCGATCTTGTAGGCCTCGGTGCACTGGAACACGTATTTGCCCGAGGTGATGTCGACCTGGCCGCCGCCGAAATTGGCGGCATACATGCCGTTCTTCACCGAGGCGAGAATCTCCGCCGGGTCACGATCGCCCGACAGCATGTAGGTGTTGGTCATGCGCGGCATCGGCACATGGGCATAGCTCTGCCGGCGGCCGTTGCCGGTCGGCTTCATGCCCATCAGCCGGGCATTCTGGCGGTCCTGCATGTAGCCGACCAAAACGCCGTCCTCGATCAGCACGGTGCGGTTGGTCGGGGTGCCCTCGTCGTCGATCGACAGCGAGCCGCGGCGCGACGCCATGGTGCCGTCATCCACCACGGTGACGCCCTTGGCTGCGACCTGCTGGCCCATCAGGCCGGCGAAAGCAGAGGTCTGCTTGCGATTGAAATCGCCCTCGAGCCCGTGGCCGACGGCTTCATGCAGCATCACGCCGGGCCAGCCGGCGCCGAGCACGACATCCATCTCACCGGCGGGCGCCGGCACCGATTCGAGATTGACCAGCGCCTCGCGCAACGCGCCGTCGGCGGCATCGCGCCAGGCCTTGGTCTCGATGAAGCGGGCATAGCCCTCGCGGCCGCCATAGCCCTTGCTGCCGCTCTCCTGCCGGTCGCCCTGGCCGGCGACCACGGAAATGTTGACGCGCACCAGTGGGCGGATGTCGCGATAGCTCTCGCCGTCGGGCCGCAGGATCTCCACCACCTGCCAGGTCGCGGTGAGGCTGGCCGAGACCTGCCGCACCCGCGGGTCCTTGTCCCTGACATAGGCGTCGATCTCGCCGAGCAGTTTTACTTTTGCCTCGAATGCCGGACCGTCCAGCGGGTTCTCGTCGCCATAGAGCCTGACATTGGTGTGGGCCGGCGCCGCGGCGAACGTGCCGGCATAGCCGCCGCGCACCGCCGCCACGGCGTCCGCCGCGCGGATCAGCGCCGGGATCGAGACGTCGGAGGAATGCGCATAGCCGACCGCGTCGTCCTTGACGGCGCGCAGGCCGAAGCCCTGCGAGGTGTCATAGGTCGCCTGCTTCAGCCGGCCATTGTCGAACACCAGCGCCTCGGTCTGGCCGAACTCCAGGAACAGCTCGCCGTCGTCGGCGCCTTCAAGTCCGCGCGACACCTCGCGGCGGACGGCATCGCGGTCCAGATTGGCGCGGTCGAGCAGGGAGGTGGTGGCGGGATTGGTCATGGTCACTCCGACGCAATGCGATTCCTTGGCGATTCCTTGCCATCCTTGCCTGAAGCGCAACTGATTGCCAGTGCGGAACCCGCATCAGGAATTTCGGGCGATTGAAGCAGAGACGAGCGCAAAACTCACCTTACAACCCGGAAACCTGTGCCGGTCCCGGTTCAGGCCTGGACGGCGATCGCTGAAGATAGTGTTTGGGGTGGCAAACCGGGAGTGCCTGCGGCCATGCGGCCGATCAGGGCCGCCTCCCGGGATTCTCACCTTGTCGTCATCGCTCTCAGCGCTGATCGGCCTTCCGCGGCGGGGTTTCCGGCACGCCGCCATCGCCCGACGGCTCAGACTTCGGTTGTGCGGCGCCCTGCGCCGAGGTCGGAAAACCATGCTCCTGCGCCCACCGGTACAGCTCGTCGAACACCGGTTTGAGCGCCTTGGCCGACGGCGTCATCTCGTACTCAACCCGCGGCGGCACCTCGGGATACACCGTGCGCTTGACCAGCCCGTTGGCCTCGAGATCGCGCAGCTGAGTGGTCAGCATGTGCTGGGTCACGCCGGGGATCGCCTGCCGCAATTCGCCGAACCGCCGCTTGCGCTCGACCAGTTGCCAGAGGATGTCGCCTTTCCATTTCCCGGCCAGCACCGAAAGCGCGCGATGAAATTGCGCCGACAGGTCGCCGTTGCACGGCTCGGATGCCGCCGGAGGCGCGGCCGGCTCAATAGTCAGTTTTTTCATACTACCTCACAAAAAGCATCCTACTTGTTCTTTTCATCTTACTCCCGAATTTAGTGCATCGAAAGCCGCGGTCCGGCCGCCGGATGGGCGGGTGGCCGCGGGTCCGATCGATTTGGACAATTGGGGAGTCATCGATGTCAGTTGCCGTTGCCGCCGCGCCGTCGCGCTGGAAATCCGTCACGCTGTGGGTCGTCAGGGGACTGCTCGCTTTGGCCTTCGCCGCCGCGGGCGCGGCCAAGCTCTACGGCGTGCCGATGCTGGTCGCGGAATTCGAGCATATCGGGCTCGGCCAGTGGTTCCGCTATTTCACCGGATCGCTGGAGCTGCTCAGCGCGGTCCTGATCCTGGTGCCGCCGGTCGCGGCCTTCGGCGGACTGCTGCTGAGCTGCATCATGATCGGCGCCACCATCACGCATCTGTTCCTGATCGGCGGCTCGCCGGTGCCCGCCCTCGTGCTGCTGACCTTGAGCGCGATCGTCGCCTACGCCAAGCGCAGCCAGTTCGGCTTGCTCGCGAGCTTGCCGTGAGCTGGCCGCGATGCGCGTCTCTCGCCGCATCCTGACGCTGGCCGCGGGGCTCGTGCTGGCCTCCGCGGTGCCGTTCGCCGTGACATTGCTGCTCACCGGTTCGGTCGCGGCGGTCTCCAAACCGGAGGCGAAGAAGGCGGAGCCGCGCGTGCACCATGTGGTGCTGCCGATCAACAGCGACGATCCGACCACAATGCGGGCGCTGATCTCGACCGCGCTCAACCTCCCGAAATATTATCGGGAGCGCAACGAGCCGTTCGAGATCGAGGTCGTCGCCTACAATGCCGGCGTCCACATGCTGCGCGCCGATACCTCGCCGGTGAAGGATTTGTTGCGGGTGGTTCGGGGGCTCACGCCGGACATCCGCTTCGTGGTCTGCGAAGCCACCAAGCTTGGCATGGAGCGCGCCGAGGGACATCCGCTGGTCCTGCTCGACAATGTCGATCTGGTGCCGAACGGCCCCGGACGCATCATCGAATTGCAGGAAGCCGGCTGGCCCTACATCCGGTCCTGAGCGGTCTGGCCATCAACGCAAGTGGAGTAACCGACATGACTTCTGTTCGCGTGCCCACCCGCCGCGCCGTCGTCGCCGGCATGATCGGCGCCGGCGTCTCGCTCGCGATGCCGGCAGCACGGGCGCGCGCAGCGTCGGGACCGCCGCCATTCGGCACCATCCGGCATCAGTTCACGCTGGTTCAAGGCGCCCGCCCGGTGCCGCAGGTGGCGATCCCGGCGCTTGCCGGCGGCACGCTCGATCTCACCGTGTTCAAGGGCAGACTGGTGCTGGTGAACTTCTGGGCCACCTGGTGCGCGGCGTGCCGGACCGAGCTGCCGATGCTGGATCGCCTCGCGGCCAGCGGCCGCAGCGATCTCGTCGTCGTCGCAATCAGCACCGATCGCAACCGCGCGCAGGTCGCGCCCTACGTCAAGCAGTTCAAGTTGCGCCGTCTTGCGATCGGCTTCGATCCCGGCGGTCTCGTCTCGCGCATCGACGCCGCCGAGGTCGACACGCCATTCGCGCTCTACGGCATGCCGATCTCGTTCCTGATCGGCATCACCGGACAGGTCGAGGGCTACATGACGGGTGAGGCGGACTGGCTGTCCGCCGAGGCGAGTAGGTTGTTCGATTACTATGCGGGTGGTGCTACGCAGTAGTGGCGCGTTGCAGCCGGCCTAGGGCAATTTGTCATAGCCCTCCGCGAGCCCATTCAGACTCAGCGGGAACCCGATGCCCTCTTCCGGGGTCTCGAAAATAATGAACGTCGCGGTCTTGGCGTTCTTGAGCTGGCCGAGCAGCTTGTCGTCCATCACGACCTCGGCGACGCAGCCGTTGGGCAGGCAGCGGACAAAACCGGCACGGCCGACGTCCTGGTTGTCGAGCTTCAGGCCGAGGCCGGAGGGCAGCAGCACGCCGAGCGGGGCGACCACGCGCATCAGGCGGCTCTTCTGGTCGGCGGTCTTCAGCACGATCACGGTCAGGCCGGCATTGGAGCGGTCTTCGGCTACCACGCTCTGGATCAGCGCGCATTGCTCGGCCTGGGCGCCGGGCGGTGTGTCGCAGCGGATCTGCCAGTCGCCATGGACCGAACGGACCGCGCCCTGCGCGTTCGCCGGCTGGGCCAAGCCGAGAGAAAAGGCCAGAATCAGCAGGCCGCCGAGCCAGCCGGCCTTTCGTCCTGCCTGAATTTTCGAAGCGCCCATCCGGGGTCGATCCTTTGATTGTTCGGTCGGTCCGGCCGTCGAGGCCGCCGGGTAGCACGCATCAGTCGACTGATACCGCAATTGGGCGCCTTGAAGGCGATCTTGAAGCCATTCCCGCGCCGGATTGGGGCAGCCCGCAGCGAATCAGGTTCCTGCGGACCATCCCGTCTGTGCCTACATCCGGTAATCCCCCTGTCAACAGTGCGCGGCGTTGTTTCGGCGACTTTCGCTTGATTTTGCGGGAAAAATCGCAAGCGGCAGCTTCATCGCACGCGCATGGCTTTCGGCCGTACTACTGCATTGCGAGCGCCTGCGAATTATGGTTTGAGAGGCTGGATTTCGACGCGTTCTAGCGATCTGGCTCCCGTACCCACCTTGACTCAGAGACGGGTATGTCCGGAAGGCCATTTGTCAGGGCGGATCGTGCTGTATCTCCGGTCACGTGCCGGGGGTGCGTTGGGGAATAATGCAAGGGAGCGCGAACGGCATGAAGATGTCGATTGGCCGGTTGGGCAGGCAATTGCTGGGGTTGGCGGTGGCGGGTGTGGCGTCAGTCGCCGCGGGATCGGCCTTCGCCGAAATGGGGCAGCCGGCGCCGTGGGAACACACGCTGCAGGAAGCCGCGACCCCGGTGATGGAAAACATCATCTGGTTTCACAATTTCCTGCTTGTGCTGATCACCGTCATCACCCTGTTCGTGCTGGCGCTGCTCGTCATCGTGGTGGTGAAGTTCAACGCCAAGGCCAACCCGGTCCCGTCCAAGACCACCCACAACACCCTGATCGAAGTGGCCTGGACGCTGATCCCGGTCCTGATCCTGGTCGGCATTGCGGTGCCGTCGTTCCGCCTCCTGTTCCTGGAGCTCGACGTGCCGAAGCCGGACCTCACCGTGAAGGTCACCGGCAAGCAGTGGTATTGGTCCTACGCCTACCCGGATAACGGCAAGTTCGAGTTCGACTCGCTGCTCGACAAGGACAAGCAGCCCCGGCTGCTCGGTGTCGACAACGAGATGGTGGTCCCGGTCAACAAGGTGGTGCGGATCCAGACCACCGGCGCCGATGTGATCCACTCCTTCGCGGTGCCGGCCTTCGGCGTGAAGATCGACTCGGTCCCCGGCCGCCTCAACGAGAGCTGGTTCAAGGCCACCAAGACCGGCGTGTTCTACGGCCAGTGCTCGGAACTGTGCGGCAAGGACCATGCCTTCATGCCGATCGCGGTGCGGGTCGTCAGCGACCAGGAATTCACGACCTGGGTTGAAGGGGCCAAAAAGAAGTTTGCGACCAACCCGGCGAATTCCTACGCCTCGGCTGGTCAGGCGGCGCAGTAAGCCTGACGGCTCACGGCGCGGACGGAATAAGGGCGACGGGACCGCAAGGTCCGAGAGGGACTGCAAGGCAGGATTTTGAACATGGCGACAGGCGCAGCGACACACGACGATCACGCCCATGATGATCACGCCCACCATCCGACCGGATGGCGGCGCTATCTCTACTCCACGAACCACAAGGATATCGGTACGATGTACCTTATCTTTGCGGTGATCGCGGGCGTCATCGGCGCTGCGATGTCGATCGCGATCCGTGCCGAGTTGATGTACCCTGGCGTCCAGATATTCCACGAAACCCACACTTATAACGTGTTCGTGACCTCGCACGGTCTGATCATGATCTTCTTCATGGTCATGCCGGCGATGATCGGCGGGTTCGGCAACTGGATGGTGCCGCTGATGATCGGCGCGCCGGACATGGCGTTCCCGCGCATGAACAACATCTCGTTCTGGCTGCTGCCGGCCTCGTTCGCGCTGCTGCTGCTCTCCACCTTCGTCGAGGGTGAGCCGGGCGCCAACGGCGTCGGCGCGGGCTGGACCATGTACGCGCCGCTGTCGACCTCGGGCCATCCCGGTCCGGCAGTCGATTTCGCGATCCTGTCGCTGCATCTCGCCGGTGCGTCGTCGATCCTCGGCGCCATCAACTTCATCACCACGATCTTCAACATGCGCGCGCCGGGCATGACCCTGCACAAGATGCCGCTGTTCGTGTGGTCGATCCTGGTGACCGTGTTCCTGCTGCTGTTGTCGCTGCCGGTGCTCGCCGGTGCGATCACCATGCTGCTGACCGACCGCAATTTCGGCACCGCCTTCTTTGCGGCCGACGGCGGCGGTGACCCCGTGCTGTTCCAGCATCTGTTCTGGTTCTTCGGCCACCCCGAAGTGTACATCCTGATCCTGCCGGCCTTCGGCATGGTCAGCCAGATCGTCTCCACCTTCTCGCGCAAGCCCGTGTTCGGCTATCTCGGCATGGCCTACGCCATGGTCGCGATCGGCGGCATCGGCTTCGTGGTGTGGGCGCACCACATGTACACCGTCGGCATGTCGTCGGCGACGCAGGCCTATTTCGTCGCCGCCACGATGGTGATCGCGGTGCCGACCGGCGTGAAGATCTTCTCCTGGATCGCCACGATGTGGGGCGGCTCGATCGAGTTCAAAGCGCCGATGATCTGGGCGGTCGGCTTCATCTTCCTGTTCACCGTCGGCGGCGTCACCGGCGTGGTGCTGGCCAATGCCGGCGTCGACCGCGTGCTGCAGGACACCTATTACGTGGTGGCGCACTTCCACTACGTGCTGTCGCTCGGCGCCGTGTTCGGCATCTTCGCCGGCTGGTACTACTGGTTCCCGAAGATGTTCGGCTACATGTACTCGGAGCGGATCGCCAAGGCGCACTTCTGGTTCACCTTCGTCGGCGTCAACCTGGTGTTCTTCCCGCAGCACTTCCTCGGCCTTTCGGGCATGCCGCGCCGCTACGTCGACTATCCGGATGCGTTCGCCGGCTGGAACCTGATCTCCTCGTGGGGCTCCTACATCTCCGGCTTCGGCGTTCTGATCTTCATCTACGGCGTGATCGATGCCTTCGTCCGCAAGGAGCAGGCCGCGAACAATCCGTGGGGTGCGGGTGCGACCACGCTGGAGTGGACGCTGACCTCGCCGCCGCCATTCCACCAGTTCGAAGTGCTGCCCCGCGTGCAGTAAGTCCAAGACAACGCGGCGCACCCTGGGTGCGCCGCGCCTTTTGAGAGAAGTGAGACCTGATCTTGTCGGTTGTCGATCACAACGCCATCGAGCTGCCCCGGATTTCCGAGGCCGAAGTGGGCGACTACATCGCGCTGTTGAAGCCGCGCGTGATGTCACTGGTGATCTTCACCGCGCTGGTCGGGCTGATGATCGCGCCGGTGCATGTCCATCCGGTGCTGGCATTCACCTCGATCCTCTGCATCGCGGTCGGCGCCGGCGCCTCCGGCGCACTCAACATGGCCTATGAGAGCGACGTCGACGCGTTGATGTCGCGCACCGCCAACCGGCCGATCCCGCGCGGCAAGATCACCCCGGCCGAGGCGGCCGCCTTCGGTCTGACGCTCGCCTTCTTCTCGGTGATGACGCTCGGCATCCTGGTCAACTGGGTGGCGGGCGGGCTGCTTGCCTTCACCATCTTCTTCTATGCCGTGATCTACACGATGCTGCTGAAGCGCTGGACCGCGCAGAACATCGTGATCGGCGGCGCTGCCGGCGCGCTGCCGCCGGTGGTGGCATGGGCGGCCGCGACCGGCTCGCTTTCGGTCGAGCCGATCCTGCTGTTCCTGATCATCTTCTTCTGGACCCCGCCGCACTTCTGGGCGCTGGCGCTGTTCCGCAGCGACGACTATGCGCGCGCCGGCATCCCGATGCTGCCGGTGGTCGCTGGTCCCGACGCGACCCGGCTGCAGATCCTGCTCTATACCGTCGTGCTGGTCGCGATCGCGCTGGCGCCGTGGCCGCTCGGCTATTTCGACGCGATCTACGGCGTCACCTCGCTGGTTCTCGGCGCCGGCATGCTGTGGCTCGCCATCGAGGTCTATCGCCGCCGTGAAGGTGTTGCGGCCAACCGCGCCACGCGCCGGCTGTTCGCCTTCTCGATCCTCTATCTGTTCGCGCTGTTTGCCGTCCTCCTTGCCGAGGTCGTGGTCCGCGCGATCCTGCCTGTCTTCATCGGATAGGGACGCCGGGGGGCAAGATGGGGGCGCATGGGATAGCAATGGACGAGAAACGCGAACCAGAAGGAATCGTCCTCACCGAGGCGCAGCTCAAGAGCCGCCGCCAGCGCTCGATCGCCATTGCGCTCGCGCTCGGCGTCATGGTCGTGCTGTTCTTCGCCGTCACTCTCGTCAAGGGACCGGCCGTGCTGGTGCGGCCGCTGTGAGTGAGATGGCAAACCAGGGTGCACCGCAGGCTCCGCAAGCCAAGGCCGCGAAAGCCACGCGCCGCGTGCTGACGCGCGACGCCATTGTCGCCTCGATCTGCGGCTTCGTCGTGGTGCTGATGGTCGGCGCATCCTACGCGGCCGTGCCGTTCTACAACTGGTTCTGCCGCACCACCGGCTTCAACGGCACCACCCAGGTCGCGACTTCGGTGCCTTCGGATGCGCCGCTCGCGCGCACCATTTCGGTCAGTTTCGATTCCAACGTCGCGCCGGGCCTGCCCTGGAAGTTCGAGGCCGAGCAGAACACGATCGACGTCAAGATCGGCCAGGTGGTCACGGTCTATTACACGGTGACCAACCAGTCGGCGCGCACCACCACGGGACAAGCCGCCTACAACGTCGCGCCGCTGACGGTCGGCGCCTATTTCCAGAAGATCAACTGCTTCTGCTTCACCGAACAGACCATGGCGCCGGGCGAGAAGCGCGAGATGGCCGTGGTGTTCTATGTCGATCCGGCGCTGGCCAAGGACAGCGAGAACGATACGCTGAAGACCATCACTTTGTCCTACACCTTCTTCCCCGTGCGCGATGCCGCGCCGAAGCCCGTGGCTGCGGGCGAGGCGGAGCAGCGCAAGGGCGGCTAGTTCTGGAATTCAAGATTAAGACGTGCCTTGCGGCACGCGAATGGAGAGACGGCAATGGCTGAGGCGCAAGTCAAGCATCACGACTATCATCTCGTCGACCCGAGCCCCTGGCCGGTGGTCGGCTCGGTCTCGGCCTTCATCATGGCGCTCGGTGCGATCGGCTGGATGCACCACATGTTCTCCGCCGCGCCGATCGTGTTCGGCGTCGGCACCATCGGCGTGCTCTACACCATGGCGAGCTGGTGGGGCGACGTGATCAAGGAAGCCCAGTACAAGGGCGACCACACCCGCGTGGTGCAGATCAGCCACCGCTACGGCATGATCCTGTTCATCGCCTCCGAGGTGATGTTCTTCGTCGCCTGGTTCTGGGCGTTCTTCAATTCGGCGCTGTTCCCGGCCGATGCGGTGCATGCCACCCGCGATGCGGTGTTCGGCTGCGGCGCCGGCACGGCGATGGGGGCCTGCTCGGTCCCCGGCACCTGGCCGCCGCATGGCATCGAGACCTTCGATCCCTGGCATCTGCCGCTGCTCAACACGCTGCTGCTGCTGACCTCGGGCACCACCGTCACCTGGGCGCACCATGCGCTGCTGGAGAACGACCGCCAGGGTCTCAAGCAGGGCCTGATCCTCACCGTGATCCTCGGCGCCCTTTTCACCTGTGTGCAGGCCTATGAGTACGCCCATGCGACGTTCTCGTTCGGCGGCAACGTCTACGGCTCGACCTTCTTCATGGCGACCGGGTTCCACGGCTTCCACGTGCTGGTCGGGACCATCTTCCTGCTGGTCTGCCTGATCCGCGCCTATGCCGGCCACTTCACGCCGAAGCAGCACCTCGGCTTCGAGTTCGCCGCCTGGTACTGGCACTTCGTCGACGTGGTCTGGTTGTTCCTGTTCATCTGCATCTACGTCTGGGGCCACGGCGCCGAGTCGATGGCGCACGGCGCACACTAACTTCACTGACGTGCTAAGAGGGGGCGGCCTGATGGCCGCCCCCTTTGCTTTTGAAGAGAACCGATGACGGATACCCCGCCCACTGTGACCGAAAGCGCGCTGCGCGGCATCGCCTGCCGCTGCCCGCGCTGCGGCAAGGGCAAGCTCTATTCCGGCTTCCTGACACTGGCGCCGCGCTGCCAGGCCTGCGGCCTCGACTTCGCCTTCATCGATGCCGGCGACGGACCGGCGATCTTCGTCATCATGCTGGCCGGCGCCATCGTGGTCGCGGCGGCGCTGATCGTCGAAGTGAAGTACCAACCGCCGTTCTGGGTTCACGCGGCGCTGTGGCTGCCGTTGATCGTGGTCACCACGATCCTGCCGCTGCGTTCAATGAAGGCGCTTCTGATCGCGCTGCAATTCCACCACAAGGCCGCCGAAGGCCAATTGATCGAGCGCGACCCGCAATGAACGATACGACGAACAAAACGTTTTCCAGCGAAGTGGGCACCGGTTCGCGCGAAGGAAGCGCGTCAAGAGGCTCTCAGCGGCCGAGCGCGGCCGGCTTCGGCATTTTCACGCTGATCCTGATCGCGGTGTTCATCGCCCTCGGCGTCTGGCAATTGCAGCGCAGGGTCGAGAAACACGCGCTGATCGCCGCACTCGACGAGCGGCTGGCCGCCCCGACCGAAGCGCTGCCGCCGCCATCGGCGTGGCCCACGGTGACCTCGGCCAAAGATGAATTCCGCCGCGTCACCCTGACCGCGACCTACGTGAAACAGCCGGACGCGATGGTCTTCAGCTCCGGCTCGGCAGTGCGCGACGATGTCGCGGGACCCGGCACCTGGGCGTTCCTGCCGGCCAAGCTCGCCAACGGCGAGACCGTCGTGATCAACACCGGCTTTGTCCAGAACACGATGCAGGACCGTGCCTTCGAGGATCGCGTCACCAGCCGCCTCGTCACCGGTGCGCCGGTCGAGCTGACCGGTTACATCCGCTTTCCCGAGCCGCCGGGCCGGCTGACACCGAAGGAAGATCCGACGAAGCGGCTGTGGTTCGTGCGCGATCATCGCGCGATGGCGCAGGTGCTCGGCTGGGGCGAGGTCGCGCCGTTCTACATCGACCTCGAGGCCCCGGTGCCCGACAGCGGCACGCCGAAGCCCGGACCGCTCAAGGTGCGGCTCAAGGACGACCACATGCAGTACGCCATCACCTGGTTCTCGCTGGCCGCCGCGGTCACGATCGCTTTCGGCCTGTGGTGGCGCGGCCAGCGGCGCCGGGCAGGCTGAGGCGAGCGCACGGAGCAGAGCCAGGTCATAACGCCACCTCGGGTTTGTGTGGTGCGGTCCTCCGCGCATTAGGGCGCAGCTTGGCGAACCAGCGGGTCAAGCCGTCGAGATAGATGTACACGACCGGCGTCGTGAACAGCGTCATCAGCTGCGAGACGATCAGCCCGCCGACGATCGCAAAGCCGAGCGGCTGGCGCAGCTCCGATCCGGTTCCGGTGCCGATCATCAAGGGAACGCCGCCGAGCATCGCGCACATCGTCGTCATCAGGATCGGTCGGAAGCGCGCCTTGCAGGCCATGTAGACCGATTGCTCGGCGGGGAGATGCTGGTGGCGTTCGGCCTCGAGCGCGAAATCGATCAGCATGATGCCGTTCTTCTGCACGATGCCGATCAGCAGGATGATGCCGACCAGCCCGATCACGTCGAGCCCGAAGCCGAACGCCCACAGCGCGAGCAGTGCGCCAAGCCCGGCGGACGGCAGCGTCGAGAGAATTGTGATCGGATGGATCGTGCTCTCATAGAGCATGCCAAGGATCAGATAGACCGCGACAACAGCGGCGAGGATCAGGATCGGCGTCGACGCGAGCGCTGCCTGGAACGCCTGCGCGTTGCCCTGGAAGCTGGTGACCACGGTCGATGGCACGTGCAGGTCGGCGGTCGCCTTCTGGACTGCCGCGACCGCGGTCCCCACTGCCGTGCCCGGCGCCAAATTGAAGCTCAGCGTGACCGACGGAAACTGGCTCTGGTGGTTCACTGAGAGCGGCGCGGTGCCGTAATCGATGCTCGCGATCTGGCTCAGGGGCACCATCGTGCCTGCGGACGAGCGGACGTAGATGCGGTTGAGCGCATAGGGGCCGAGCTGGAACGACGGATCGACCTCGAGGATCACGTAATAAGTGTTGAGCGTCGTGAACAGCTGGGCGACGTGACGCTGGCCGAATGAATCATAGAGCGTGTTGTCCACCGCGGCCGGATCGATACCGAGGCGGGAGGCCGCATCGCGGTCGATCTGCAGCTTGAGTTGACGCGCAGCGTTGGCCTGGTCGGTGGCGACGTCGGCCAGTTCCGGCAGCGTCTTCAGCTTCTGATACAGCTTGCCGGCCCACAGATTGAGCTCGTCCTGGTTCACGTCGGTGAGGGTGAACTGATACTGTGTCTTGGACAGGCGGCTGGCGAGATTGATGTCCTGCGTCGCCTGCATGAACACCGACATCCCCTTGATCTTCTGCAACTCGGTGTCGAGCTGCCGGATCACCTGATCGGCGGATGCATTGCGCTCGTTGCGCGGCTTCAACAGCACGAACAGGCGGCCGTTGTTCTCGGTCACGGTCGGGCCGCCCGGTCCGATATAGCCGGTCGCATTGGCAACCGAGGGATTCTTCGCGATGATATCGATGACACTGCGTTGCAGCGTCGCCATCTGCGCCGGCGAGATGTCCGCCGAGGCCTCGGTGATGCCGGTGATCATGCCGGTGTCCTGCTGGGGAAAGAAGCCCTTGGGGATGGCCACGAACAGCAGACCGGTCACCACGACACTTGCCAGCATGATCGACATGGTCGTGGCCTTGAAGTGCAGTGCTTTGGCGAGCACGGCCTCGTAGGCGGCCTGGATCGCAACGAAGCCGCGTTCCAGCGCGCGCGACACCACTCCGGCATTGGCGCCCTGGTGCGGCGACAGCAGATAGGCGCACATCATCGGCGTCAGGGTCACCGAGACGATCACCGACACCACGATGGCGACGCACACCGTGACGGCGAATTCCTGGAACATGCGGCCGATCACCCCGCCCATCAGCAGCAGCGGAATGAACACCGCGATCAGCGAGACCGAGATCGAGATGATGGTGAAGCCGATCTCGCCGGCCCCCTTCAGGGCGGCCTGCATTGGGGAGAGACCTTCCTCGATATGCCGCGAGATGTTCTCGATCATCACGATGGCATCGTCGACGACGAAGCCGACCGCGATCGAGAGGCCCATCAGCGACAGATTGTCGAGGCTGTAGTTGAGCAGATACATCACGCCGAAGGTGCCGATCAGCGAGATCGGGACCGAGACCGCGGGGATGATGGTCGCCCACAGATTGCGCAGGAACAGGAAGATCACGCCGACCACCAGCGCAATGGTTAGCACCAGAGTGAGCTGAACGTCGGCGACGCTGGCGCGGATGGTCTGGGTGCGGTCGGAGGCGATCTGGACCTTGATGTCCGACGGCAGGCTCGACACCAGCTGCGGCAGCAGTTTCTTGATGCCGTCCACCGTGCTGATCACGTTGGCGCCGGGCTGGCGCTGGATCGCGAGGACGATGGCGGGCTTGTCGTTGTACCAGCCATGCAGCGTGATGTCCTCGGCCGCCACCACGGCATGCCCGATGTCACGCAGGCGGACCGGCGCGCCGTTGCGATAGGCGATGATCAGATCGTCATACTTGCTCGCGACCAGCACCTGGTCGTTGGTGGCGAGCGTATAGGCCTGCTGGCTGCCGTAAAGCACGCCCTTGGGCTGGTTCACGGTGATGTTGCCGAGCGTGGTGCGCAATTGCTCGAGATCGAGCCCCGCGGCAGCGAGCTTGGCTGGATTGACCTGCACCCGGATCGAGGGCTTTTGCATGCCGCCGATGGTGACGAGCGAAACGCCCGGCACCTGCGACAATTTCTGCGCCAAGATGCTGTCGGCATAATCGTCGACCTTGGTCAGCGGCTCGGTGTCCGACATCAGCGCGATCAGCAGCACCGGCACGTCGGCCGGATTGACCTTGTGGAAGGTCGGCGGCGACGGCATCGTCTTGGGCAATTGTCCCGATGCCGCATCGATCGCGGTCTGCACGTCCTGCGCGGCCGCATCGACGCTGCGGTTCAGCGCGAATTGCAGCGTGATCTGGGTGTTGCCGAGCCCGCTGCTCGAGCTCATGCCGGTGAGGCCTGCGATCTGCCCAAATTGCCGCTCCAGCGGCGTCGCGACCGATGACGCCATGGTCTGCGGATCGGCGCCGGGCAGTTGCGCGGTGACCTGGATGGTCGGGGTATCCACCGTCGGCAGCGCCGAGACCGGCAGCCGCACGAAGGCGATCATGCCGACCAGCACGATGGCGATGGCCAGAAAGGCTGTGGCGACGGGCTTACGGATAAAACCTGCGGAGATGTTCATGGCAGCATGCCTGCGCTTGCGGTCGTTGCGTCCTGGACCTGGTCTTTCTTGTCATCGGGCACGATCTCGACCGTCGTTCCCGGATTGAGCCGGTACTGACCCGCGGTGACGACGGTCTCGTTTGCGGCGAGGCCCTGCTCGATCAGGACCTGCCCGTCGCGCGATTGCCCTGTCGTGACATTGCGGACGCTGACGACGTTGTTCGCTCCGACCACATAGGCGAAGCCGCCGTCCGGTCCCTGGCGCACCGCCGTCAGCGGCACGGTGAGCGCGTCGTGACGAACCGCGATCGTCAGATGGACGTTGACGAACGTGCCGGGCCACAGCGTGTTGCCGGCATTGGGAAACGACGCCTTGAGCTGCACCGTGCCGCTCGTGCTGTCGACCTGGTTGTTGATCAGCATTAGGCTGCCGTGGTCGAGCTTGCGCTTGTTCTGTGCATCATACACGTCGACCGAGGCGTCTCCGGACGCCAGCGCCTGCCGCACGCCCGGGATCTCGCCGGACGGCAGCGTGAAGATCACCGCGATCGGCTGCAACTGGGTGAGGACCACAAGCCCGTTGGTGTCGGTCGGATGCACGATGTTGCCGGGATCGATACGACGGATGCCGGTGACGCCGTCGAACGGCGCCGTGATCGTGGCGAAGCTGAGCTGGGTTTGCGCGGCTTCCAGCGCCGCCTTGTCGAGTGCGACGGTGCCTTCGCCCTGCGTGACCTGCGAATCCTGGGTGTCGAGCAGTTGCTGGGTCGCAAAGCCGCGATTGGCGAGCGGCTGTGTTCGCGCCAAATTGGTCCTGGCGTTCTTCAGGCTCGCCTCGTCGCGCGCCAGCGCGGCCTCGGCCTGGTCGACCTGGGCCTCGTAGACCCGCGGGTCGATCTTGGCGAGCACATCGCCGCGCTTCACCTGCTTACCCTCGACGAAATCGACGCTGTCGAGCGTGCCCTGCACCTGGGTGCGGATGGTCGCGGTGTTGATCGGCGTCACTGTGCCAAGTCCTTCGAGCACGATCGGCACATCATGCTGAAGCACCTTCGCCGCCGTCACCGGAACGACGGATGTGGTGGTCGTCGATTGGGCCACCGGTGGATGGTCCGTTGCACCGTCCGGCCGATGCACGACGTAGGCGCCGGCGCCGATTGCGGCGGCGGCCACCAGGCTCGCGCAAGCGATCTTGAAGGTCTTCGATCTCATCGGTCACCAACTCCATCGGTTGTCCGGCGGCCGATCGTTGCGACCAGCTCCAGGACAAAGGTTTCAGTTGCGCTCGCGGCAGCCGTTTGCGCCCCGCGGCCGCCGGTCAAATCGAGGTGGATGATGCGCGCGTCGAGATCGGCGGCGCGCAACGCGCCGATCAGGCTTTCTTGCGGCGCATCGTCGTTGCGGTGAACGACGAGCCGGATCGCGGTCACCGTCGGGGCGATGGAAAACGGCAGGGCGTCGGAGGCGACGTCGATCGCAACAATGCCGCCGCAGGGCAGCTCGCCCCGCAGCGCCAGTTCGAGCATGCGCCGCGCGACCGATCCCTCGCCGAGCAGGATCAGCTGCCGCGGGATCATCCCGACGCGGTCGAGCGCGGCAGCGACGCCGCTCAGGATGCCGGCGTAGCTGGTTTCGCGAAGCTCGATCGGCAGCCACGTCGCCAGCGGCGTGAGCCTGCGCCAGCGCGCGAAGGTTTCCGGCATGGCGATGCACGCGGCATCGGGTGCGACCAGGACGCCGACCAGCACGCCCGTGGTGGCGCGACGGGGTCGGGCTGCGATTGCGCTGTGCGGGCTTTCGGACATGCCCGGAAGCTGGGCCTCGAACCGATATTATTCAAATGAATTGTCTTTATCCGTCAATTCACATCGTGCATGATGACGGCATGCGGATGCGCAATCTCGATCTCAATCTGCTGTTGGTGTTCGACGCCGTCATGCGCGAGCGCAGCGTGGTGCGCGCGGCCGGCGCGCTTGCCATCAGCCAGCCCGCCGTGAGCCACGCGCTGAACCGGCTGCGTCATGCGCTGAAAGACCAGCTGTTCGTCCGCACGCCGTCGGGCATGCTGCCGACACCGCGGGCGGAAGCGTTGGCTCTGCCGGTCCGCAAGGCGCTCAATGAGCTGCAACTCGCGGTCGAGGGGGATCGCTTCGATCCGGCGCAGGCGGAGCGGCGCTTCACCATTGCCGTCAACAATTATGCCGCGGTGGTCGCGGCCGGCTCGATCATCGCAGCGGTGCGCGCGCAGGCGCCGAAAGTGCGGCTGACGCTGGTGCCGAGCGGGACGCTCAATCTCGCCGACCGGCTCGATCGCGCCGAGCTCGATCTCGCGATCTCCGCCCGCGCGCTGGAGGGCGAGCGCTTTGCCTCCTGCCGGTTGATCGAGGACCGCTTCGTCGCGGTGCTGCGGGCCGGTCATCCGGCCTTGCGCAAGAAGCTGACCGGCGAGACGCTGGTCGAGCTGCCGCACCTTGCGATCACCTCCAGCGGCGAGGATCTGGATTTCATCGATGCCTGGCTGCGGACCCGCAAGGCGAACCGCACCATTGCGTCAGATGTGCCGTATCTGTCCGCCGGCGCGGTCTTGGTGCAATCGAACATGGTGGCGATCCTTGGACGCAAGCTCGCGCTCGAATTCCGCCGCGCCTATCCGATCGAGATGCGGGAGCTGCCGTTCGATGCATCGAAACTGCAGAGCGTCATGAGCTGGCACCGTCGCTTCGACGATCTGCCGGCGCACCGCTGGCTGCGGGATACGATCATTGCCGCCACGCGCGGCATTTGATCTGCGTCGAGACCATCCGGAATCAATACGCCCGCGCCGATCTTTGGCGCGGGCGCATCGCAGTTGGCCTCTGCACTCGTCAGTGGCCGACGGGGGCGGGACCGCCGAGCTTGACCTTGCGCAAGGTCAGCGCCAGCGGGATCGCCGACAGCGAGATCAGCATCAGGACCCAGAACGCGTCCATGTAGGACAGGAACGAGGCTTGGGTCTGCACCTGCTGCCCGATCCACTGGATCGCCTGCTGGTGCGCCTGCGCCAGCGAGTTGCCTTGGGCCACGAAGAAGTCGGTGACCTGGTGCAGCGTGTCCCGATATTGCGGGCTCGACGGCGTCACCTGCTCGACCAGCCGGCTCTGATGGAATTGCTGGCGATGGGTCAACACGTTGGAGACGATCGAGACACCGATCGAGCCGCCGGTGTTGCGCGCCGCGTTGATCAGCGCGGAGGCCTGGTCGGTCTTGTCAGGCGGAATGCCGTCATAGGACGCCGCCATGATCGGCACGAAGATCAAAGGCAGGCCGACGCCGATCAGCATGCGCGAGCGCGCCATGAACCAGAAGCCGAGATCGGCATACACGTTGGTCATGCTGTACATCGAGGCGGCGATCACCAGTGCGCCGGCGACGATCAAATATTTCGGCTGCACCTTGGCGGCGAGCCGGCCGACCGCGAACATCATCACCATGGTGACCACACCGCCGGGCGAGAGCACGAGGCCGGCCCAGGTCGCGGTGTAGCCGAAATCCTGCTGCACCAGTTGCGGCAGGAACTGAGTGGTCGCGAGCAGGATGGCACCGGTCGCCAGCATCACCAGGAAGCAGGCGCCGAACTGCCGGGTCGCGACCATGCGCAGGTCGATCATCGGATTGCGGCGGGTCATCTCCCACGGGATCATCAGCACGAACGCCGTGGCGCTGATCGCCGCAAAGGCGATGATGAAGGGCGAACCGAACCAGTCGTCCTCGAGACCGCGGTCGAGCGTTACCTCGAGCGCGCCGAGGAAGGTCGCAACCAGCGCGAAGCCGATGAAATCGAAAGTGTTGTCCTGCAGCTGCGCGGCCTTCTGTGCGCCTTTGGCCTTCGCGGGCTCCTGCAGCACGGCTGCAATCAGCGCGATCGCGAACACGCCGACCGGGGCGTTGATCAGGAAGCACCAATGCCAGGACAGATTGTCGGACAGCCAGCCGCCGAGCGTCGGCCCGACCACCGGCGCCACCACCACGGCGATGCCGAACACCGCAAACGCCTGGCCGCGCTTGGCCGGCGGGAACGCGTCGGCGAGGATCGACTGCGCCACCGGCACCATGCCGCCGCCGCCGAGTCCTTGCAGGATGCGGAACAGCAGCAGCGCGTTCAGATTGGGCGCGAAGCCGCACAGCACCGAGCTCACCGTGAAGATGCCGAGGCAGATCAGGAAGAAGGTCTTGCGCCCGAGCATTCGCGCGAGAAAGCCCGAGACGGTCAGGATGATGGCGTTGGACACCAGATAGGTCGTGACCACCCAGGACGCTTCGTCCTCGCTCACGCCCATGCCGCCCGCGATGTAGGGCAGCGCGACGTTGGCTATGGTGGTGTCGAGCACCTCCATGAAGCTCGCGAGCGCAACCACGATGGCGATCAGCCAGGGATTGACGGCAACGCTCGGAGCAGGGAGGCTTTTGGCATCAATTGCTGCTGCACTCATGACTGCCTCCCCGGATCAGAGCTTTCCAAGACGCTCGAGCAGTGACGGCGCGGGGTTGATCCGCACCGTCGGGACGACGGACATGCCCGGGCCGAGCGCGACGTCGGTCGGCGGGTTGTCCATCACGATCTTGACCGGCACGCGCTGCACGATCTTGACGTAGTTGCCGGTGGCGTTCTGCGCCGGCAGCAGCGAGAACGCGGTGCCCGATCCGGGCTGCACGCTCTCGACATGGCCCTTGATGATGCGGCCGGGATAGGCGTCGATCTTCAGCGTCACCTTCTCGCCCGGACGCATCTGGTCGAGCTGGATCTCCTTGAAGTTCGCGGTGACCCAGGTCTGGTCGGGCACGAACATCGTCAGATTGGTACCGGCCTGTGCGAACTGGCCGACGGCGGCCGAAAGGTTGACGACGCGGCCGGGCTGCGCGGCAGTGACCGTCGTATAGGAGAGATTGAGCTCTGCCTGGTCGCGCTGCGCCTCGGCCTGGGCGAGGTTGGCGACCGCGCTCTTGCGCTGCGCCTTCAGCGATTCCACCTGGCGCTGCCCGAGATTGAGGGTCGCCTGCGCGCTCAGGAGAGACGCCTGCTGCTGATGCAGTTGCGAGGTGTACTGCTCGGAATTCTGTACCGTGCCGTAGCCGGTCTGCTCCAGATGCTGGTAGCGCGTCGCCTGCTGCTGGGCGAAGGTCAGCGCCGCCTGCGCCTGGTCGACCTGGGCCTGGTTGGCTGCGATCTGCGCCTGTTGCACGTCGAGCTGCGCATCGACATTCTGGATGCTGGCCTGGGCGGCCGCGATCTGCGCCTCGGCCTGCGCCAGCGCGACGCGATAGTCACGGTCGTCGATGCGCGCGATCACGTCGCCGGCGGCGACGTGCTGGTTGTCGGTGACCGGGACCGCAGTGATGTAGCCGGAGACCTTCGGCGCGAGCGCGAACTGCCGCGCCGCGATGAAGGCGTCGTCGGTGGATTCGAAATGCTCGCTGTAGTTCATGTAAAGGGTGCCGCCGCCGAGCGTGGCGGCGAGCAGCACGGCGCCGATCGCGGAGACCACCGGACGGCGGTGCAGGAAGCCGCGCCGCTGTGGCGTGACCTCCGGCGGAACGGTTTCCGGCGCGGCCGGCTCTCTGCTTGCGGGGCGCTCCTGCGCCGGAGCCCGCGCGGTGACCTCCGGCCGCTCGGCTGTGACGTTGGGCTCGTGGGGCGCCGGCGCCGAGGGCGAACCCTCGATGCGCTCGTGCCCTTCCTGGTCGCGCTCTAAAACAGTGTCTTCGAACATGATGGCTGCTCCTGCTGTCAGGCGAGGTCTGCAAGGCCTTCGCAAAAGGGAACGATACCGTTCCGTTCTGTGCGACAAATAGTCTCGCGGCGGCGCAGCGTCAATAGAAACGGAACTGTACCGTTCTATTTACAACGAGATGTGATAGGGCTATATTGCCTGACGTTGCCGGCCGGACCGGCCCCTGGAACCCGGGGAAAACCGATGACCACCAGTACCCTCAAGACGCCGCGGGCGCCCAAGACCAGGACGGCGACGAGGCCGGCCGAGGTGCGTGCCGGCCGGCCGCCGAAGGAATTGGCCGGCGAGGTCGATGCCCGCATCCTCGATGCCGCGCGCAAGGTGTTCCTCGAGCGCGGCTTTGAAGGCGCCAGCATCGACGAGATTTCCGAGGCCGCGCGCTCCGGCAAGCGCACGATTTATGCGCGCTTCCGCGACAAGCGCGCGCTGTTCACCGAGGTGGTGACGCGGGACATCCTGTCACGCATCGCGGAGTTCAAGGCGGACGCGCCGCTCGGCGCGACGGTGGAGGAGCGTCTCACCAGCGTCGCCTCGACCCTGTTGCACTGGGGCCTCGACGCCGACCGGATCGGCTTGATGCGGCTTGCGATCGCGGAGGCGCATCGTTTCCCGGATCTCGCCGCCACCGTCAACCGCAGGGCGCGCGCGCTCGCCACCGAGCTCGGCGTTCACCTGCTGCGCGAGCTGACGCAATCCGACGAGCTCGGCAAGCTGCCCGCCTTCGCGCCGGAGCACCTGTCTACCACCGCACGCCTGTTCCTCGACATCATCGCGGTACCGATGCTGCTGCGGGCTCTCTACGAAGTCGACCTGAAGGCGCTCGATCCCGAGCTCGATGAGCATGTTGCGCGCGGCGTCGCGTTCTTCGTCGCGGGGTGCAGAAGCGGTTACCGGTTCGGCACCGACTGATTCCGGGCGGTTCACTCAACAGGTTGTGAGTGCGGGCCGTTGCAACTTGGTCGCAGATTGCAGAAAAGAATAAGAATCGAATGAGACATGCTGTCGCATTCCTTCCTTCTCATGGCAGAGACGTGTATCGCTGGCTTGCAGCAACCACAAGGGGAATGGAAGTGCGTCGTTTTGCAATCGTTGGGACTTGCCTGCTTTTGATTACGCAATTTACGAACGCGGCGTCAGCCGCTGACCTGCCGGAGCGTAGTTGGACCAAGGCTCCGCCATTGGTGGCTCCCGCGTTCAACTGGTCCGGATTCTACGCCGGCGTGAATGTGGGCGGCGGTTGGTATGATGGTGGGGATATCGCGACAAGCAGCAATGTCAGCTCGATCATCCCCCCGGCAACATCGTCCGTGTGCCCGTTTCGAACAATAACCAGGCCGGTGTCACCGCTGGTGGACTGCTCGGATACAATTATCAGCTCGACAGGGTCGTCCTCGGCATGGAAGCCGATTTCAACTATGTCGACCTGAAGTCCTCCAGAGGTGGAAGCACCACCGCCGCATTCCCTGGCGGCGTGACGGGAAACTTCAACATTGCGAACACCAGCAAGATCGATTGGTTCGGCACCGTGCGCGGGCGCATCGGCTTCGTGCCGGCCGAGCGTCTGCTGATCTACGCGACAGGCGGTCTGGCCTATGGTGAAGTGAAGACCCACATCGCCAATTCGTCGGCCTTCTCCACGGGCCTCTCGCGGCTCTGGCTTGGCGATAACTCCGACGTCCGCGCCGGCTGGACCGCCGGCGGTGGCCTCGAATATGCCTTCACCAACAACTGGACGCTGCGCGGCGAATATCTCTATGTCGATCTCGGTAGCAGCGGCACGACGGCAACGTTCCAGGGCACGGATCCGCTACAGAGCCAGATCCGCTACAATGCCAGCCGCGAGAACAGGTTCAGCGTTGCTCGCGCCGCATTGAGCTACAAGTTCTGACACCGGCTTGAGCAAACGCCGCGTTCCCTCTCCCGCACGCGGGAGAGGGAACGCGGCTATGCGGCCTCTCTCAGCCCGGCGCGTGCTCGACGGCGTGACGCAGCCAGACCATGCCGCCTTCCAGCGTCTCGCAGTGGGTGAGCCGGAGCGACTGCCCGGCGCCGGGGCGGTCGCCGTCCGGGCCATGATAGTCGACGATGCTCTGCGATCCCGCGACGCCGTCGACCGCCGGATGGATCAACGTGCTGAACTCGTCGATCAGTCCCTGTTTGAGGAACGCGCCATTGATCCCGCCGCCGCCTTCGAGCAGCAGCGTTTTGGCGCCGAACAGTGATGCGAGCTGCGCCATCGCGCCCGCCAGATCGTCGCCCTTGGGGCCTGCAAAGATGTAGGAAGCGCCGTCCTCGCGCAGCTCGGCGAGATGGCTGTCCGAGACCTGTTCGCCGAGCACCGCGACGGCGTGATCGCCGCCGACATTGTCCTTGCCGAAATGCACGCGGCCCGACGGGTCGATGCCGACAGCGAGCTTGCGGCCGTCGCGGTTGCCGAGATGCGGCTCGCGCGGCACTTTCGGCGCATTGGCAAATTGCCGCTCCGTCCCCTTGGCCATCTCGTTCATGGTGACGCGGCCGATGATCCATCCATCGGCATTGAAGCCGTCATGGATCCTCTCATAGTGGGAGCGCAGCGCGTCAGCCGGGATACCGGCGGCGGGCTTGGTGAAGCGGCTGGGATGGAGCCGGCCGTCGATCGACGTGCCCATGTGGCAGATGATGTGGGGGCGCATTGGCTTAGCTCTTCGGTGGGTGTGACAGCGCCGCAGGGGCGGGTGGGGCAGCTCCTGATCTAGCGAGCCGCGGGCAGGTTCTCAACGCCGATAACGCAGCGGTGTTTCAACTTCGCTTATCGGCCTCGTCAAAATCGGCCGCGCCGCTTGAACCAGAGCACTGCCAGGATGCCGCCGGCGGCTAATGAACCATCACCCAGGTCGGTTGCAGCCACGGATACGCGATCAGGCCGACGACCGCGGTCGCCGCGATCAGCAGCGGATTGCTCACCTTCCAGCGGAACAGGATGGCCAGCGAGATCATACCGATCACTGCTGTCAGCCAGTCGCCGATGGCGATCTTGCCGAGCAGGATGCAGGCGCCGAGGATGGTGCCGATCGCCGCCGCATAGGCGCCCTTCACAAAGCCCTGTACGTTGGGGTTTCCGCGATGCCGTGCCAACAGTGGCGCAACGATCAGCACCAGCAGGAACGACGGCAGGAAAATGCCGATGGTGGAGACGACCGAGCCCCAGAATCCCGCCACAAGGTAGCCGACGAAGGTCGCGGTGATCACCACCGGTCCCGGACTGATCATGCCGATCGCGACCGCGATGAGGAATTGCCGCTCGTCGAGCCAGCCATATTGCTGCACGAGCCCCTGCTCGAGGAACGGCACGATGACGAGGCCGCTGCCGAATGTCAGCGAGCCGGCCTTGAGGAAGAACAGCAACAGCTTTGAAAGCGTAGACCCGCTTGCAACCGGCGCCAACGGACTGGCGGCCGCCGGCACGATGGCAATTCCCGGCAGGATCGCAGGCGAGCGTTTGAACGGCTTGCCGTAGTAGAGAATGCCCACGATGCCCGCGCCGATGAATAGCAGGGCAACCTCGGCCTGGAGGATGACCGTGACCGCCAGGCAAACCGCCGCGATCGCCCATTGCAGCCAGTCTTCCATGCCGAGCTTGGCCAGCCGGTAACAGGAGTGAAGAATGAGCGCGATCACGGCTGGACTGACGCCGTAGAAGATCGCGGTGACCGGTTGGAGATCGCCAAGGTAGACGTACAGCGCTCCGAGCGAAGCCACGATGACGAAGTTGGGAAGGATGAAGCACCATCCACCGACCCAGGCGCCCCAGAAGCCGCCGCGAAGCCAGGACACATAGATGCCGACCTGGATCGCCAGCGGTCCCGGAAGCGATTGGCAGATCGCAATCGATTCCTTCATCTCAGCCTTGGTCAGCCATTTCTTGCCGTCGACCAGTTCGCGCTCCATCTGCCCGACGAGCGCGACCGGGCCGCCGAAGCCGAGAAAGCCGAGGCGTAGGAAATAGCGTGCCAGTTCTGCCAATCGGCTGCGCTGCGGGGGCGTCGGTGTCATTCCTGAAATCTCCCTGGAAAGAAATTTCGCGCGTCTCTCCTCAAACTTCTTTCGAATATTGCTCGTACAATCTGACCGCGTTGTCCCAGCGGATGGCTTCCATGTAGATGTCGACATAGCGGGCCGCCGCGGCCCCGAAATCCATGTGATAGGCATGCTCGTACATATCGAGCACCAGCACCGGGCGGCCGCCGGCCAGCGTCGTCGTGTGGTCGGCAGCCCATTGGTTGACGAGCCGCTTGTCGCGGGGCGAGTACGCGAGAATTACCCAACCCGAACCGCCGCCTTCCGCCTTGCCCATGGCCGCGAATTCGGTCCGCCAGCGCTCCATGCTGCCGAAGTCGCGCGCGATCGCTTCGGCGAGCGCGCCGCTCGGCTTGCCCGCGCCGCCGAGCCCGTCGAAATAGACTTCATGCAGGATCATCGAGTTCGCTGCGATCAGCTCCTCGCGCTTTAGGCCGTTGATCACAAAGTTCGGCGCCTTGGCGAAGTCGAGCTCGGCAAGCTGCGTCCCGATGGCGTTGAGCCGCTTCACGGCGCCGACGTAATTGTTCTCGTAGTGGCTGACGAGTATCTTCTCCGAGATGCCGCTGATCGATTTTGGATCGAACGGCATCGGCTTTGCCTGATAGGACATGGCTTTGGCTCCTGTCTGCGGGTTGGCTTCGGCTGCGGCCTGGTTGACGCCAAGCACGGTTGCGGATGCTGCGGCGACGCCAGCCGCTGCGATAAAGTCTCGGCGTCCGGTGTTGATGGTCATTGGCTTCTCCCAATGTTGAACGGTTCTTGCTTCAGATCGCGGCGCTATTGCTTCGTGAGCCCGACGATGGTCGGGAATCCCGAGATGGTCTGCACCGAGATTTCGACGGGATCGCCGAAGCGGACGGCATTGAAGATCAGGCCGTCCTGCACCCTGAACGGCTTCGTTCTGCCCGCCGACAGGCGAATAAGCAGTGTGTCGTTGCGCTCATCGACACGATCGACGACACCGCGCAGGGTCTGCGCCGCCGGCGTTTGGACCGCAGCCGCATCCGCGTAGCCGGCTGCCGGAAGTTTCGCGATGAACTCGTCCCGCGTCAGGGCGTGCGCGGGCATGGCAATGCCCGCGATCGTGAGTGCTACAATCAGGGAGAGATTTCGCTTCTGCATGGTGGTTCTCCTGGCCGTGCTGTGCTGCCCCAGGTTTCTTCAAATGCGCTGCTGTCAGCTCAGATCACGGCCGCCGGGCGCACGAGGACGAAGATCGCGACGGTCATGGCTTCACCTTGCTGGTCGGCCAGTTATGCGTCTCCCGGGTCGCGTCGCGGCACCAGCGATAGAAGGCGTCGTAGAGCAGCATGCCGGCGCTCAATTGTTCGAGGTCGTCGTCGAACATGCGCGACAGGCCGAGCGAGGCGGCGAGCAGCCCTGGAGCTTCCGGCGAGAGATCGAGCCGCGCGGTATCCGCGGCCCGCACCATTGTCGCGAGCCGCTCCAGTGCGGGCGTCGACAGGCCGAACTCCTTGACCATCACGTCGAAGGTGCAGAGCTCGCCGCGATGGCTCCAGAACACATTCTCGATATCGAACGGCGTGGCGTCGAAGCGTTCGGCGACGGCCTCGACTTCTGCTGATGCGACGAACAGGAATACGGCCGCGGGATCGACAAAGCGGCGGATCAGCCACGGGCAGGCGATGCGATCGATCTTCGGTCGCGAGCGCGTCACCCAGACGGTGCGGCCGCGCCCGTCGCGCTTCGGAATCCTATCGACAGGAACGGTCGGAAGCTCCGCAGCTTTCCACGCGAGGTGGCCGCCCTCGAGAACTTCGGCAACAATGTTGCCGCATCGGAGCAAGGCGGCGGTGCCTTCGCTGAGCTTCTGTCCCTTCTGGCAGACCACGACCACGGACTGGCCTGTCAAGCGGGAAGCCCAGTCCTGGACGTCGAGATGGGAGTGCCTGATGGCGCCCGGGATCAGGCGCGGATCGGCGGCGAAATCCTCGTCGATACGGACGTCGACGAGCGTCGGCGCCTTGGCGGTGCCGACGAGACGAGACAGTTTTTCGGATGAGATCGATGTGTATGACGACATGGTGCGTCCTTGGTGAACAGGACGCGATTCTTGGGCATGTCGCCTCGCGGGGAGATCGCACATCCCCGTGCGCTGGAATTAAGACCTTGTGCTGATCGATGTCAACCGGAGTGCGCCGTGGTCACGCGCGAAACGTCCAGGTCACTGTCACGAACAGTTCACCTGCGCGGCTCGGAACAATGTCTCGACCGCGGCGCAAGACTTGATGCAAGACTCACTGTCGGGATCGCTGCGATCTAGAAGCCGCAGTCCCTAAATTGTTTTGCGCCGACGTGAAATCGCGAGCCTTGCTCGACGAAGTCCACGTCCAGGCACTGGTTGCCGCGGCGAAACGCGCCGATGCCGTTGCAGCGGAGATATTCGAGGTTGATCCGCCAGCGCTTTTCACGGGGCGAATAGGTCGCGAAGTCGTGTTGAGCGGTGGCGGGTCCTCGGCAAATCCCTGCGATGTAGTGCCGGACTTCGGACGGCAGATCGTCGATGTGATCGGCATTCCAGGGGCTGTCATTGTGTCCGATGCTGCTCTTGGACACGGCCGGCAGCGCGCTCGACAGCAGGATCGGGAGAGCCAACATCAGGATGTGGACCTTCACGCGATGCCTCCTGCCAGTTGTCTCGTTGGCCTTGTTGCTGGATTGACCGAATTCAATGCCGTGCGCGCCGCAATTTAAAGCGCGAGTATCCCCACCAGTGTGAGCGCGGCCGCGCCCGCGCACCCCAGCCGAGGCCCGAAACGGGTTGACCAATATAGGGTACCCCCTTATATTATCAGAATGTCGCACACGATCAAGCACAAGTCCAAGCTCGTCGGCCGGGTCCGCCGCATCAAGGGTCAGCTGGAGGCCGTCGAGCGGGCGCTGGAGTCCGAGATCGGCTGTGCCGACGTGTTGATGCTGGTGGCCTCGGTTCGCGGCGCCATCAACGGCCTCACCGCGGAACTGCTCGAGGATCACATCCGCCATCACGTGGTGGACCCTGCCCGGGAAAAGGATCCCGAGAGAGCGCAGGGCGCCGCCGACCTGATCGACGTCGTTCGTACCTATTTGAAGTGAAGCACATGACCGATCTGTCCCAGCTGCTCCAGCAGAGCAGCGCGCATGCATGGCTGTTCATCCCCAGTGCGATCCTGCTCGGCGCGCTGCATGGTCTCGAGCCCGGCCACTCCAAGACGATGATGGCGGCCTTCATCGTCGTGATCCGCGGCACCGTGGTGCAGGCGGTGCTGCTCGGTCTGTCGGCGACGATCTCGCACACGGCCATCGTCTGGATCGTCGCGCTGGCGGGGCTGCATTTCGGCCAGCAATGGTCCGGCGAACGCGGCGAAGCCTGGCTGCAACTGGCCTCGGCGGCGATCATCATTTCGATCGCAGCCTGGATGGCCTGGCGCACCTGGCGCGAGCAGACTTCCGAACACGACCATCACCATCACCATGACCACGATCATGACCATGATCACCATCATCACGACGAAACACGGCAATTGAGCCTCGCCGGGCAATCGCTGTCGCTCGAAGTCTTCGAGGACGGTGTGCCGCCGCGCTGGCGGTTGCGCAGTGAGGCCGGGGCGCTTCCGGCGGCTGGCGAGGTCGATGTCGTGACGATCCGCCCCGACGGCAGCGAGCAGCAGTTCCGCTTCGCCGCGCGGGACGGCTATCTGGAAAGCGTCGATGAAATTCCGGAGCCGCATGCTTTCAAGGCCCGCGTGTCGGTGCGGGCGGACATTGCCGAAGTCCTGTTCGAGGAGCATGACCATGCGCATATGGACCTCGGCGACGCCGACGATGCACATGCGCGCGCGCACGCTGCCGACATCCGCAAGCGCTTTGCCGGGCGGACCGTCACGACGTGGCAGATCATTCTGTTCGGCCTGACCGGCGGTCTCATTCCGTGTCCGGCGGCGATCACCGTGCTGCTGCTCTGTCTCCAGCTCAAGCAGTTCAGCCTCGGCTTCGTGCTGGTGCTCTGCTTCGGCATCGGGCTTGCGATCACCATGGTCTCCGCTGGTGTTGTGGCCGCGCTCAGTCTCCGTCATGTCGAGCGTCATTGGGGTGGCTTCAGCCGCTTCGCCCAACGCGCTCCCTACGTGTCGGCTGCGCTGATCGTGCTGGTCGGCCTCTACACGGGCTGGCTGGGGTTGCACGGGATCACGGCCTGATCCCGGATCATGATATGATCCCACTTCCATCTTGAAACCTGCGCGAAGTGGTCTAGAGTTCCTGCCAAGGGGACAAGCCAGACTCCCCGTGAGACCTCGGTCCAAGCTCTGCGCGACACTCACGTCGTGGAGCTTGTTATGGACACCGATCAGCACACATCCCATCGTTCTAAAATCGCCATCCTGTGGCGTGGCGACGCCGCGGCGCGGCAGGAGGCAACGGCGCAGAACAGCCGTTTCGTTCGCGTCTTCGAAGCGCTCGTTGCTTCCGGCATCGAGGCTATCCCCGTGGTCTATGACGAGACCTTCGCCGATCTTGTCCGCGACCAGCTGCTGACAATGGACGGCGTTCTGGTCTGGGTCGATCCGATCCATCAGGGCAAGACCCGCGCGGCGCTCGATCCGCTGCTGCGCGAGGTCGCGGCGAAAGGACCGTGGGTCAGCGCACATCCCGACATCATCCTCAAGATGGGCGTCAAGGACGTGCTCTTCCGGACGCGTCATCTGGGCTGGGGCGCCGACACGCATCGATACGCCACCGCGGACGCCTTCCGCGCCGAATTCCCGTCGCGCCTTCGTACGGCCGGGCCGCGCGTGCTCAAGCAGAACCGTGGCAATGGCGGGCAGGGAGTCTGGAAGGTCGAAGCCTTGAAGGTCGAAGGTTTGCCGAATGCGGACGCGACCGTCCGCGTGCTTCACGCACTACGCGGCAGCCAGCCCGAGCAGATGCCGCTGGACGCTTTCATGGCACGCTGCGAGCCGTATTTCGGTTGGGGCGGCTGTATCATCGATCAGGCATTCCAGCCGCGGCTGCCCGAGGGCATGATCCGTTGCTATGTCAGCGGATCGAAGGTCGCGGGCTTCGGACACCAGCTGATCAAGGCCTTGATCCCGCCGCCGCCGGAAGGTCCGGATTCACCGCAAGCTCAACCCGGACCGCGCATCATGCACGGTCCTGATGCTCCGCAATTCCAGACGCTGCGGCGGCGGATGGAGGACGAATGGATTCCAGGATTGATAGCGACGCTGGCGATCGATGAAGCGTCGCTGCCGGTGATCTGGGATGCGGACTTCCTCTACGGTCCGCGCGATGCCGATGGCGCCGACAGCTATGTGCTCTGCGAGATCAACGCGAGCTCGTGCTTCGCGATTCCCGACGAGGCGCCGGCGGCGATCGCACGGACGATTATGTCGCGAGAATGCGGCTGTATGCCTCACAAGCCGCGCCACGACACTCACCGTCGTCCCGGCGAAGGCCGGGACCCATAACCACGAATGACTATCGTTGCGCGACGCTGGAACAACGAGTCCCGCTCACAACAGCTGCTGCGGAGTATGGGTCCCGGCCTTCGCCGGGACGACGCCTGGAGGGCGCTGTGGCATCGCGACTCAAGCACTGGCGCCTCTGGAATACTGGATCACCCGCATGCGCGGGTGATGACACCACGTGTTTGACGTCTTGAATTGCGATCCATCCGCATCGTCGTCCTGGCGAAAGCCAGGACCCATTACCCCAAATGCGTATTGTTGTGCGGCGCTCGAACGACGAGTCCCGCTCACAGCATCCGCTGCGGCGTATGGGTCCTAGCTTTCGCCAGGACGACGATGCGGAGATTCCCTACGTTGCCTTCGCCCGCATCGCCTCGGGCGTATCCGGCTGCGCGGAGGGATGTGCCTTGGCGAACGCGGGCAGCGCCATCGCGGTGTCGTGGATGCGCTTCACGGTCGGCCAGGGCGACAGGCTGATCTGCTGGTTGAGCGCCGCGGTGACATGGCCGACCAGGCAGATGTCGGCAAGCGTCGGCGCATCGCCGTGGCAGAACTGGCCGGTGGCCTTGTGGCCGGCGAGGTGGCCCTCGAGCGCCGCCAGCGTCTCGACCGTCCAGTGCCGCCGCCACGCGTTCTGCTGGCTGTCGCGCAGGTCGAGCTCGCGGTCGAGATAGCGGCGCACCCGTGGCGTCAGCAGCGGATGGCCCTCGCAGGCGACGATCAGCGCGAGCCCGCGCACCCGGGCGCGGCCGAGCGCATCTGGTGGCAGCAGCGGCGGGCTCGGATAGGCCTCGTCGAGATAGTCGATGATCGCTAACGACTGGAACAGCACGGTGCCATCGTCGGTCACCAGCGCCGGCAGCGCCATCTGCGGGTTGATCTTGCGATAGGCATCGGCGCGATGCGCGTCCGCGTCGATGTCGACGAACACGACCTCGGCCGGCACGTCCTTCAGATTGAGCGCGATCCGCACCCGAAAGCTCGCCAGCGATCGCCAGAAGGAGAAGAATTGCATGGGGAAATTCTCACTGCGCCAGACGATTGCGGCCGCAGCCCGGATCAAGCGCAAGCGAAGTCCGGGACCGGTCATCGTTCCGTCGCAGTCTATCCCGGATTGCGCTTCGCTGCATCCGGGCTACTGCGCTTCCCCTTCCCTGGAAGGGGAGGTCGTCTGGCATCGCGCGGAGCGATGCGGGACGGGGTGGGGTGACGGTCTCTCCGTTGAAGCGGTGCCCGGTGGAGGGATCACCCCACCCCGGCGCGCATTCCGCTTCGCTCCATGTGCACCGACCCTCCCCCTCCAGGGGAGGGTGAAAGGTCTACCCCGCACCCACTTTCTTCTTCCGCCAGGCCAAGTGCACCGCGCAGGTGCAGCCCTGCGGATGCGAGGCCAGTTCCTCGTCATTGGCGGGCGTCGCGGCGGGCGCGATTGCCTGGCCCTTCGCGCCGTCCTGCGAGGGGATGTAGTTCAAGACCGGCGCGAGCCAGCGCTCGACCTCGGCGACCGTCATGGCCTTGCGCGCGGCATAGTCCTCGACCTGGTCGCGTTCGATCTTGCCGACGCCGAAATAGAAGCTTTCGGGATGCGAGAAATACAGGCCCGAGACCGACGAGCCCGGCCACATCGCGTAGCTCTCGGTCAGCTTCACGCCGGAGGTGTTCTCGGCATCGAGCAGCGCGAACAGCGTCCGCTTCTCGGTGTGATCGGGCTGCGCCGGATAGCCAGGCGCGGGACGGATGCCGTCATATTTCTCGAGGATCAGTTCGTCCGCAGCGAACGTCTCGTCGGGCGCATAACCCCAGAACTCCTTGCGCACACGCTGGTGCATGCGCTCGGCAAAGGCCTCGGCCAGACGATCTGCCAGCGCCTTGCACAGGATCGAGGAGTAATCGTCATTGGCGTTCTTGAAGCGGTCGGCGACCGCGTCCTCGCCGATGCCGGCAGTCACGACGAAGCCGCCGATATAGTCCGGCACGCCGGTTTCGACCGGCGCGACGAAATCGGACAGCGCCGCGTTGAAGCGGCCCTCGCGCTTCTCGAGCTGCTGGCGTAGCGTGTGGAAGGTCGCGATCTTTTGCTTCCGCGTCTCGTCGGCATAGACCTCGATGTCGTCACCGACGGCATTTGCCGGCCAGAAGCCGATGGTGGCCCGCGCCGTGAACCACTTCTCCTGGATGATCGTGTCGAGCATCTTGCGCGCGTCGGCATAGAGCGAGCGCGCGACCTCGCCGACCTTGGGGTCGTCGAGGATCGCCGGGAAGCGGCCGGTCAGCTCCCAGGTCTGGAAGAACGGCGTCCAGTCGATGTAGTCGGCCAGCTCGGCGAGATCGTAGGCGTCAAAACTCTTCAGCCCGAAGAAGGCCGGCTTCTTCGGCGGCGCTGCCGCAAAGTCGATCGCGACCTTGTTGGCGCGGGCGACGTTCAGCTTCAGCCGCTTCTTGTCGGCCTGGGCGCGGAAATGCGCCGTCGAGATTTTTGCGTATTCGGCGCGCACCTCGGCGGCATAGGCCTGCTTCTTCTCGGCCGACAGCAGCGAGGAGGCGACGCCGACGGCGCGGCTCGCGTCATTGACATGCACGACCGGGCCGCCCGGATAGTTCGGGTCGATCTTCACGGCGGTATGCACCCGGCTCGTGGTGGCGCCGCCGATTAAAAGCGGTACGTTCATGCCCAGCCGTTCCAATTCGCCGGCGAGGAAGCTCATCTCGTCGAGCGAGGGCGTGATCAGGCCGGACAGGCCGATGATGTCGGCGCCCTCGGCCTTGGCGGTCTCGATGATCTTGTTGGCGGGCACCATGACGCCGAGGTCGATGACCTCGAAATTGTTGCACTGGAGCACGATGCCGACGATGTTCTTGCCGATGTCGTGGACGTCGCCCTTCACCGTCGCGAGCACTATCTTGCCCGCGGCGTTGCGGCCGCCGGTGATGCCGTTGGCGAGGTTGCGCGCCTTCTCCTCCTCCATGTACGGCATCAGATAGGCGACCGCCTGCTTCATCACGCGGGCCGACTTCACGACCTGCGGCAGGAACATCTTGCCGTCGCCGAACAGGTCGCCGACCACGTTCATGCCGGCCATCAGCGGCCCCTCGATGACGTCGAGCGGACGGGTGGCGTTTTGGCGGGCGGCCTCGGTGTCGGCCTCGATGAACTCGGTGATGCCGTGCACCAGCGCGTGCGACAGCCGCTTCTCTACCGGCCATTCGCGCCAGGCGAGATCCTGCTCCTTGGTCTGCTTCTCCTTGCCGCGGAATTTCTCGGCTAGCGCCAAGAGCCGCTCGGACGCGCCGGGGTCGCGGTTGAGGATCACGTCCTCGCAGGTCTGGCGCAGTTCGGGGTCGATATCGTCATAGACGATCATCTGTCCGGCATTGACGATGCCCATGTCCATGCCGGCATGGATGGCGTGATACAGGAACACCGAGTGCATCGCCTCGCGCACCGGCTCGTTGCCGCGGAACGAGAACGAGAGGTTGGAGACGCCGCCAGAGATGTGCGCGCCGGGCAGGTTCTGCCGGATCCAGCGCGTCGCCTCGATGAAGTCGACGCCGTAATTGTTGTGCTCCTCGAGGCCGGTCGCGATCGCAAAAATATTCGGATCGAAGATGATGTCCTCGGGCGGGAAGTCGAGCCGGTTGACCAGCAAGTCGTAGGCGCGCTTGCAGATCTCGGTCTTGCGCGCGAACGTATCGGCCTGGCCGGTCTCGTCGAAAGCCATCACCACCACGGCGGCGCCGTGACGCTTGGCGACCGTCGCCTCGTGCAGGAATTTCTCCTCGCCTTCCTTCATCGAAATCGAGTTCACGATCGGCTTGCCCTGGATGCATTTCAGGCCGGCCTCGATGACGTGGAATTTCGAGGAGTCGACCATCACCGGCACCCGCGCGATGTCTGGCTCGGCGGCGACGAGGTTGAGGAACGTCACCATCGCAGCTTCAGAGTCGAGCAGGCCTTCGTCCATGTTGACGTCGATGACCTGGGCGCCGTTCTCGACCTGGTCGCGCGCCACCTGAAGTGCTGCGGTGTAGTCGCCCGCGGTGATCAGCTTGCGGAAGCGCGCCGAGCCGGTGACGTTGGTGCGCTCGCCGACGTTCACGAACGGGATCGCGTCGGTCAGCGTGAAGGGCTCGAGGCCGGAGAGCTTGAGCCGCGGTTCGATCTCGGGCACCACGCGGGGCTTGTGCGGGGCGACGGCCTTCGCGATCGCCGCGATATGGTCCGGCGTGGTGCCGCAGCAGCCGCCGACGATGTTGACGAGGCCGGCAGCGGCGAACTCGCCGATCAGCCGCGCCATGTAGTCCGGCGTCTCGTCATACTGGCCGAACTCGTTGGGCAGGCCCGCGTTGGGGTAAGCACAGACCAGCGTGTCGGCGACGCGGCCGATATCGGCGATGTGCGCGCGCAGGTCCTCGGCACCGAGTGCGCAGTTGAAGCCGATCGTGATCGGCTTGGCGTGCCGCACCGAATGCCAGAACGCTTCCGGGAGCTGGCCGGAGAGCAGGCGGCCGGACTTGTCGGTGATGGTGCCGGAAATCATCACGGGCACGTCGATGCCGCGCTCCTCGATGAGCTCGGCGATCGCATACAGCGCAGCCTTTGCGTTCAGCGTGTCGAAGATGGTCTCGACCAGCAGTAGGTCGGCGCCACCGTCGAGCAGGCCCTTGGCCTGTTCGCCATAGGCCTTGCGCAAATCGTCGAAGGTGACCGCGCGATAGCCGGGATTGGAGACGTCGGGCGAGATCGAGGCGGTGCGGTTGGTCGGGCCGAGCGCGCCGGCGACGAAGCGCTGCTTGCCGTCCTCGGCGCTCACCCGCTCCGCGGCCGCACGCGCCAGCCGCGCGCCCTGCAGGTTCAGCTCGTAGGCGAGATCCGACATGTCATAGTCGGCCTGCGCGATCGAGGTCGAGGAGAAGGTGTTGGTCGCGACGATGTCGGCACCGGCACGCAGGTAGGCGGCGTGGATGTCCGTGATCGCCTCTGCCTGGGTCAGGATCAGGAGATCGTTGTTGCCCTTGATGTCGCGGTGGAAGTCCGCAAAGCGCGCGCCACGGAAGGCGGCTTCGTCGAACTGCAAGCCCTGGATCATCGTGCCCATGGCGCCGTCGAGCACCAGGATGCGCTCGCGGGCGGCCGCGAGCAAAGCGTTACGCTTGGGAGAAACCGGTACGGACATCGATCGCTTTCTGGGTCAGGCAGCTTTTTGGGCGCCGGTCGGCCGGATGCCGAGCAGGTGGCTGATCGCGAACACGAGGTCCGCGCGGTTCATGGTGTAGAAGTGGAAGGTGTCGACGCCGTGCTTGAACAGCTTCTGCACCTGGCCGGCGGCGACGGTAGCGGCCACCAGCTTGCGGGTCTCGGCGTCGTTGTCGAGGCCCTCGAACTTCTCGGCGAGCCAGTCCGGCACGCTGGTGCCGGCGCGGGTGACGAAATTGCGGGCCTGCTTGAAATTGTGCATCGGCATGATGCCGGGCACGATCGGAATCTCGATGCCGCGCGCCCGCACCCTGTCGACGTAGCGATGGTAGAGGTCGTTGTCGAAGAACACCTGGGTGATCGCGCGCGTCGCGCCGGCGTCGACCTTGGCCTTCAGCGTGTCGATGTCGGTATCGAAGTTCGCGGCTTCCGGATGCTTCTCCGGATAGGCAGACACCGAGATCTCGATGTCGGCGTGGCGCTTCTTGATGGCGGCGACGAGCTCGGCCGAGCTTTGGTAGCCGTCGGGATGGGTGAAGTAGGGCGTGCCGATGCCGCCGGGCGGATCGCCGCGCAGCGCCACGATGTGGCGAACGCCGACCTCATGATAGCGATCGACGATCTCGTCGATCTCGCTGCGCGAGGCGCTGACGCAGGTCAGATGCGCGGCCGGCAGCAGATCGGTCTCGCGCAGGATGCGGCTGATGGTGGAGTGGGTGCGCTCGCGGGTCGAGCCGCCGGCGCCATAGGTGACCGAGACGAAGTTCGGCGTCAGCGGCGCCAGACGATTAATGGTCTCCCAGAGACTGCGCTCCATCTCCTCGGTCTTCGGCGGGAAGAATTCGAAGGAGATTTTCGGCGCGTTCGGCGAGCGCTGCGCGTTCGGCAGGGAGGAAATGGTCTCGGTCATGGTACGCAAGGGCTCCGCAACTGGAGGGCAGACGTCCGGCCTGGATATGGAGCCCCCAAGATAGGCGAAACCGGTGGGCCAAAACAGCCCATCGGATATGGGAAATTGCCCATTGACGTGAAAGATGCGGCAAAAATGAGCGATCGAGAACGAGAAGTGGGCCGAGACTTCAATCGGCGAAGAGCGGAATTATTGCATTGAATTATATAGATAAAAATCGAAATCCGCAATCGGTCGAATGCTCAAATCGACCGTGGGCAGAGCGGCATGTCAACGAATCTTCGTATTTCGTCCCAAGAGCGGCGATGGCCGACGCCGACTTTCCGGTGCGGGACTGGTCTGCGCGGGCGGGGTCTTTGTCGGCTCGTGACGCCACATTAGGTTGCCGGCCATGATCCCGCTCTCCGTCCTCGACCTGTCCGTCGTCACCACCGGCACCCGGCCCGCCGCTGCGCTCCGCAACAGCATCGACCTGGCGCGCCATGTCGATGGTCTCGGCTACGTCAGATATTGGCTCGCCGAGCACCATAACCTCGCCTCGGTCGCGAGCCCGGCGCCCGATTTGATGATCGGGCAGATTGCGGCGGTGACGGAGCATATCCGGGTCGGCTCCGGCGGAGTGATGTTGCCGAATCATGCGCCGCTTGTGATCGCCGAGCGCTTCAAGATGCTGGAGGCGCTGTTTCCCGGCCGCATCGATCTCGGCCTCGGCCGCGCGCCCGGCACCGATGGCGCCACCGCTTACGCGCTGCGCAGCCGGCTCGATCGCCGCGAGGGCGACGATTTCCTCGAGCGGCTGCATGAGTTGACGCTTTGGGAGACGCGTGATTTCCCGGCCGGCCATCCCTACAACAATGTGGTGGCGATGCCGGACGATTCGCCGCTGCCGCCGATCTGGCTGCTCGGCTCGAGCGATTATTCCGCCGAACTCGCCGCGGAGGTCGGGATGGGCTTTGCGTTCGCGCATCATTTTGCCACCCACGACGCAATCGCGGCGATGATGAATTATCGCGCGCATTTCAAGCCGTCGGGCTGGCGCGCGACGCCGCAGTCGATCCTGGCGGTCGCGGTCGTCACGGCTGAGACCGACGCGGAAGCCGAGCGGCTTGCGATGTCGATGGACCTCAACCGGCTGCGCCGCGATCGCGGCCAGTATCTGCCGCTGCCGAGCGTCGAGGAGGCCGAGGCTATCCTTACACCGACGCCGATCGCGCCTCGATCGCGCGCAACCGCGCGCGACTGTTCGTCGGCAGCCCTGCGACCGTGAAGGCGAAGCTAGAGCCGCTGATCGCGGCGAGCCAGGCGGACGAGCTGATGGTGATCACCGCGGTCTATGATCATGCGGCGCGGAAGAAGTCGTACAGCCTGCTTGCCGAGACGTTCGGCTTGCAGAAGGGGATTGCCACTTGATGCTGTCGTTCCGGGGCACGCGAAGCGTGAACCCGGAACCTCGAGATTCCGGGTTCGATGCTCCGCATCGCCCCGGAATGACGTTTTTCAACCTCAGGCCTGCGTTTCGCTAAACGTCGCGCGGAACGGATGGCCGGGATAAACGCCGACGATGCGGAATTCGCGCGAGAAGAATTTCAATTCCTCCAGCGCGAAGGCGAGTCCACGGTCGTCAGGATGACCGTCGACATCGGCATAGAATTGTGTGGCGAAGAAATTGCCGTCGACCATGTAGCTTTCGAGCTTGGTCATGTTGACGCCGTTGGTGGCAAAGCCGCCCATCGCCTTGTAGAGCGCGGCAGGCAAATTGCGCACCCGGAAAACAAAACTGGTGACCAGCGGTCCGGAGCCCTGCGCGGCCCATTTGGCCTCGCGCGCCAGCACCACGAAGCGGGTGGTGTTGTGGGCCTCGTCCTCGATGTCCTCGGCGAGAATGTCGAGGCCATAGATGTCTGCGGCGAGGCGCGAGGCGATCGCGGCCACGCTCTTGTCGCCGCGCTCGGAGATGTCGCGGGCGCTGCCGGCGGTGTCGCCGGCGACGATCGACCGGATGCCGAGCTTGCGGATGATGCGCCGGCACTGGCCGAGCGCGTGGACGTGGCTCTCCACGCTCTTGATGTCGGCGAGCTTGGTGCCCTTCAGCGCCATCAACTGGTGGCGGATCGGCAAGAACCATTCGCCGACGATGAACAGGCCCGAGGCCGGCAAGAGATGATGGATGTCGGCGACGCGGCCGGCGACCGAATTCTCGATCGGGATCATGCCGAGATCAGCCTCGCCGGAGGAAATCGCGGCCAGCGCGTCCTCGAAGGTCGGGCAGGGCATCGGCTCGGCGTCGGGATAGGCCTCGACGATCGCGATGTGGGAATTGGCGCCAGGCTCGCCCTGGAACGCGATTTTCAGCTTCTTGGTCATGGGTTCTTTCCTGGCGGGCCTTTTAGCACCCACTCAGTCTTTGGAAAGTATTCTGCGGGCGGTTTCGAGGTCGGCCGGGGTGTCGACGCCGCGGGGCACGGTGTCGACGATGGTGATGTCGATCCGCATCCCGGCCTCCAGCGCGCGCAGCTGCTCGAGCTTTTCCTGCTGCTCCAGCGGCGAGGGCGGCAGCCGGACGAACCGCTCCAAGGCGGCACGCCGGTAGGCATAGAGGCCGATATGATGGTACCGCGGCCCATCGCCATGGGGCGCGGTGGCGCGGGTGAAATAGAGCGCGCGCAGCCGGTTCGGGCCGATCGGCGAGCCGACCGCCTTGACGACGCTGGGGGCCTGATCCTCCTCCTCACTATGGATGCGCGAGGCCAAGGTGGAGATGTCGACGGTGGGGTCGGCGAGCGGCGGCATCACGCTCTGGATCGTCTCGGGCGTGATGGTAGGGAAATCGCCCTGCAGATTGACCACGATCTCGGCAGCGCCGTCCGGGTCGAGGATCGTCATCGCTTCATGGATCCGGTCGGAGCCGGACGGATGGTCCGGGCGGGTCATCACCACCTCGCCGCCGGCAGCCTTCACCGCAGCTGCGATCTCGGGCGTGTCGGTTGCGACCGCGACCCGGCCGATCCCGGCCGCCTCAGCCCGCCGCAGCACATGGACGATCATAGGCCGGCCCGCGATATCGAGCAGCGGTTTGCCGGGCAGGCGCGTGGCAGCCATGCGGGCTGGAATCAGCACCAAGGTACGGAGTTGGGTCATTCGTGTCTGGGCCCGTCCGGCCTGCGGAAATTGGCGGGGAGGAGGTTGAATTCGGCGCGTTTATACGGGTTGCCAGAGCGCGGGCAAACCGATATCTCAACCCTGCTTGGGGCGGTGCGATAAGGCCGATTCCCAGGTCTTTCCCCGCGGCCGTATTCTCGGCCTGAAGTCGACATTCAAGGCCCGGAGCCTGACCGAAATGGACTCCTTCGAACTCAACAAAATCCTCGGTGCGGTTCTCGGCACCTGCATCGTCGTTCTGGTGATGAGCTTTGCCGCCGGATCGGTCTTTTCGGCCAAGATGCCGGAGAAGCCGGGTTTTGAGATCGCGGTGAAGGAAGAGTCCCATGGCGGTGGCGGCGAGGCCGCAGCCGCTGCCTCTGAGCCGATCGAGAAACTGCTGCAGACCGCCTCCGCCGAGAAGGGCGCAGCCGCCGCCAAGAAGTGCCAAGCTTGCCATACCTTCGAGAAGGGCGGCCCCAACCGCGTCGGTCCGAACCTCTACGGGATCGTCGGCGAGAAGAAGGGCGAGGGCCGTGGCTTCAATTTCTCGGCTGCGATGAAGGGCAAGGGCGGCGACTGGTCGTTCGATGACCTGAACAAGTTCCTGACCAACCCGAAGGGCTTCGTCCCCGGCACCGCGATGGGCTTCGCCGGCGTGCCGAAGGACAGCGAGCGCGCCGACATCATCGCCTATCTGAATTCGAACTCGGAGCACCCGGCTCCGCTCCCGACCGCTTCGAAGTAACGAATTGCTTCGCGCGAGCATGTGGATGAAACGGCCAGGCACTGCCTGGCCGTTTTCGTATGAGGAATCCGTTGTCGCGGGGTTGTTATCGGGACGTTTCGCCGCACCGATATTGTTCCCGGGCCAATATCATGAGGAAAAAGCAACGTAATTTGTCGAACCGTTGCCTTATATTGGGTCCCATGTAACCGGGGCCGCAAGCAGGAACACCGAATTTGGCGATCACCCGACGACACCTCCTTCAAGGCAGCGCGCTGGCGGCACTCGCTCCGGCGCTCGGACTGAACTCCAGCCTGTCGGCGATCACGCCGGCATTCGCCGACGACGCACCCAACGGGCTAAAATGGCGCCACGGCCTCTCCACGTACGGCGAAATCAAGTACCCGGCCGACTTCAAGCGCTACGATTACGTCAAGCCGGACGCGCCGAAGGGTGGCGTGGTGCGGCTGTTCCAGCCCGGCACCTATGACAGCTTCAACCTGGTCGTTGCGGGATTGAAGGGCACGGTCGCCGCCGCGGTCGCCCGCATCTACGACTCGCTGATGGAAGCCTCGCTCGACGAGCCCGATACCTATTACGGCGAGCTCGCCGAGGGCGCAGCCTTTCCCGACGATTTCTCCTACGTGATCTACCGCCTCCGGCCGGGGTCACGCTGGCACGACGGCAAGCCGGTCACGCCGGAGGACGTGATTTTCTCCTTCGAGGCGTTGAAGGCGAACAGCCCGATGTTCAGCGCCTACTACCGGCATATCGCGAAAGCCGAGAAGATCGGCGATCGCGACGTCAAGTTCACTTTCGACAGCCCGGGCAACCGAGAGCTGCCGATGATCACCGGCCAACTCATCATCCTGCCCAAGCATTGGTGGGAGGGCACCGATGCGCAGGGCAAGAAGCGTGACATCACCGCGAGCACGCTGGAGCCGCCACTTGGGTCCGGCCCCTACAAGATCAAGGAGTTCGTTGCCGGACGATCGGTCGTGCTCGAGCGCGTCAAGGATTACTGGGGCAAGGACATTCCGATCGCAATCGGACAGAACAATTTCGACGAGCTGCGCTACGAGTATTTCCGCGACGACACCGTCGCGCGCGAGGCGCTGAAGGCCGACGGGTTCGATTGGTACAACGAGCGCAGCGCCAAGGAATGGGCGTCGGCCTACGACGTTCCCCCGGTGCGCGAGAACCGGTTGCTCAAGGAACTCTTCACCGTTCGCAATCAAGGCCGGATGCAGGGCTGGGTGTTCAACCTGCGGCGTCCGAAATTCGCGGACCCCAGGCTGCGCCGCGCCTTCAACTACGCGTTCGATTTCGAAGAGATGAACCGCGTGCTCTCGACCGGCGAGTACCATCGCGATTCCAGCTATTTCGACGGCATCCCCGATCTGATGGCGACCGGCCTGCCGGAAGGCAAGGAGCTCGAGCTCCTGGAGACGGTGCGCGACAAGGTGCCGCCGGAAGTCTTCACCACGCCCTACACGAACCCGGTCGGCGGCACGCCGGAAAATGTCCGCGCCAATCTGCGCGAGGCGACGCGGCTGCTGAAGGAAGCCGGCTTCGAGATCCGCGATCGCAAGCTGGTCGATTCCTCGGGCCAGCCGTTTACGGTCGAGATCCTCGGCAACAGCGGCGATTCCGGCATGGAGCGGATCACGCTGTTCTACAAACCGAGCCTGGAGCGCCTCGGCATCACCGTCAATCTGCGCGCCGTCGACACGGTGCAGTATCAGAACCGGGTCCGCGATTTCGATTTCGAGATGGTCACCCAGGTGTGGGGCCAGTCGATCTCGCCCGGCAACGAGCAGCGCGACAATTTCGGCTCGCAGGCTGCGGACCGGCCGGGCTCGAACAATCTTCCCGGCATCAAGAATCCGGCCGTCGATGCCATCGTCGAGCGCATCATCTTCGCCAACAGCCGCGCCGATCAGATCGCCGCCGCCAAGGCGCTGGACCGGGTCTTGCTCTGGAACTTCTATTGCGTTCCACATTTCAATTACGACAAGCAGCGCTATGTCTATTGGGATCGCTTCAGCCATCCCGATCCGCTGCCGAAATACGCGGTTTCAGGATTCCCAAATCTTTGGTGGTACGACGCCGACAAGGCAGCCAAGCTCAAGCGTTCATAAGCTCAAGGATCCGCGCATGGCGCTATTCTCCCGTCGGCACGCACTCGGCCTCGGCATCGGTGCGTTGAGTGCTGCAAGCTTGCGTGCTGCACCGGCGGCGGCCGACAACGGAACCGAAATGCACGGCATGTCGGTGTTCGGCGACCTGAAATATCCCGCGGATTTCCAGATCTTCGACTACGTCAATCCGAAAGCGCCGAAGGGCGGCGCCTTCTCGGTGATTCCGTGGGTGCGGGCCTACAACCAGTCCTACTACACCTTCAACTCGCTGAACGCCTATGTCCTGAAGGGCGAGGGCGCGCAGGGCATGGACATGACGTTCGCGGCGCTGATGTCGCGCGCCAATGACGAGCCCGACGCGATGTACGGCTTTGCCGCGAAGTCGGTGCAGATCTCGCCCGACAAGCTGACCTACCGCTTCGCCATGCGCCCCGAAGCGCGCTTCCACGACGGCTCGAAGCTGACCGCGCAGGATGTCGCCTTCTCGCTCAATACGCTGAAGGAAAAGGGGCACCCGCTGATTCAAGTGCAGCTCCGCGATTTCGTCAAGGCTGAGGCGCCCGATGACGCGACCGTGGTGGTGACCTTCGCAGCGGGGCGCGCGCGCGACGTGCCGCTCTATGTCGCGAGCCTGCCGATCTTCTCCAAGGCCTACTACGCGACGCGCTCGTTCGAGGAATCGACGCTCGATGCGCCGCTCGGCTCGGGGCCGTACAAGGTTGGCCGGTTCGAGGTCAATCGCTACGTCGAATACGACCGCGTCAAGGACTGGTGGGGCGCCGATCTTCCGGTCAATCGCGGCAGCTACAATTTCGACATTGTGCGCTACGAATTCTATCGCGACCGCGACGTGGCATTCGAGGGCTTCACCTCGAAGAGCTATCTGTTCCGCGAGGAGTTCACCGCGCGGGTCTGGGCGACGCGCTACGATTTCCCCGCGGTGAAGGACGGCCGCGTCAAGCGCGAGACGCTGCCCGACGACACGCCGTCCGGTGCGCAGGGCTGGTTCATCAACATGCGCCGCGACAAGTTCAGGGATCCTCGCGTGCGCGAGGCGCTGATCTGCGCCTTCGACTTCGAGTGGACCAACAAGACCATCATGTACGATGCCTATGCGCGCACCGTCTCGCCGTTCCAGAACTCGGACATGGTGGCGGAGGGGCCGCCTCCTCCGGAGGAGCTTGCGTTGCTCGAGCCGTTCCGCGGCCAGGTGCCCGACGAGGTGTTCGGCTTGCCGTTCGTGCCGCCGATGTCGGACGGCTCCGGTCAGGATCGCGCGCTGCTGCGCAAGGCGGTGCAGCTGCTCAACGAGGCCGGCTGTGTCATCAAGGACGGCAAGCGCATGCTGCCGAACGGCACGCCCATTACCATCGAATTCCTCAACGACGAGCCGTCGCTGCAACCGCACCATGGGCCATACATCAAGAATCTCGGCACGCTCGGCATCGACGCGACATTCCGCCTGGTCGATGCAGTGCAGTATCGCGCCCGGGTCGAGGACTTCGATTTCGACATGACCATGGAGCGCTTCAGCGCCTCGGCAACGCCGGGCGACAGCATGCGTCCGTTCTTTTCTTCGCAGGCGGCGAAGACCAAGGGCTCCTACAATCTCGCAGGCATTTCCAATCCTGCGATCGATGCGTTGATCGAGAAGATCATCGGCGCGAACAACCGCCATGAGCTGACGGTCGCTTGCCGCGCCTTCGACCGCGTGTTTCGGGCCGGCCGCTACTGGGTGCCTCAATGGTACCGCAACACGCATCCGATCGCCTATTGGGATCAGTTCGGACATACCGAGAAGCTGGCAAAATATACCCAGGGCGTCGGTGCGCCGGAGAATTGGTGGTACGATGCCGCCAAGGCCGCGAAGCTCGAGCAGGCGAAGTAGCCGATGAGCGCCTATATCGCCCGACGTATCTTCCTGATGCTGCCGACGCTGCTCGGCATCCTGTTCGTGTCCTTCGTAGTCGTGCAGTTTGCTCCCGGCGGTCCGGTCGAGCGCGTCATCGCGCAGATCAATGGCGCCGACACCGGCGGCACCTCGCGCGTGTCGGGGGGCGGCGGCGATTTCGGTGCGCAGCGCGGCCAGGGCGCGGGGGCGGCCGGCGCCGTCAATTCGAAATATCGCGGCGCGCAGGGGCTCGATCCCGATTTCATCAAGAAGCTCGAGGTGCAGTTCGGCTTCGACAAGCCGGCGCCGGAGCGGTTCGCGCTGATGGTCTGGAATTTCGCGCGCTTCGATTTCGGCCAGAGCTATTTCCGCAGTGTCAGCGTGCTCCAGTTGATCAAGGAGAAGCTGCCGGTCTCGATGTCGCTCGGCATCTGGATGACGCTGCTGACCTATCTGATCTCGATCCCGCTCGGCATCCGCAAGGCGGTGAAGGACGGCTCGCGGTTCGACACCTGGACCTCGGCCGTGATCATCATCGGCTTTGCGATCCCGGGCTTCCTGTTCGCGATCCTGTTGATCGTGCTGTTTGCCGGCGGCTCGTTCCTCAATATCTTCCCGCTGCGCGGCCTCACTTCGGACGGCTGGTCTCAATTTCCCTGGTACTGGAAGATCATCGACTATTTCTGGCACCTGACGCTGCCGCTGGTGTCGATGGCGCTCGGCGCCTTCGCGACGATGACCTTGCTCACCAAGAATTCGTTCCTCGACGAGATCCGCAAGCAATATGTGATGACCGCCCGCGCCAAGGGTTGCAGCGAGAACCAGGTGCTGTACGGCCACATCTTCCGCAACGCCATGCTGATCGTGATTGCGGGCTTCCCGGGCGCGTTCATCCACGCCTTCTTCTCGGGCTCGCTGCTGATCGAGACCATCTTCTCGCTCGACGGGCTCGGCCTGCTCGGCTTCGAGAGCGTCCTGAACCGCGACTATCCGGTGGTGTTCGGAACGCTGTTCATCTTCTCGCTGGTCGGACTGGTGGTCAATCTGATCTCCGATCTCGCCTATATGTGGATCGATCCGCGGATCGACTTCGAGGCGCGGGAGGTCTGATGACGCTGCTCGCGCCCCAGCCGGTCGAGACCTCGACGCAATCGCCGCTCGGCGAGGCCGTGCCCGTCACACGCCATGGCTTTTCGCCGTCGCCGCTGAACAAGCGGCGCTGGCAGAACTTCAAGGCGAATCGTCGCGGCTACTGGTCGTTCTGGATCTTCCTCGTGCTGTTCGTGGCGTCGCTGTTCGCCAATTTCATCGCCAACGACAAGCCGCTGGTCGTCAAATATGACGGCCGCCTCTACTGGCCGGTGGTGTTCACCTACGCCGAGACCACCTTCGGCGGCGACTTCGAGACCGCGGCCGACTATCGCGATCCCTATCTGCAGAAGCAGATCGCCGCCAAGGGCGGCAGCATGATCTGGCCGCCGATCCGCTATTCCTACGACAGCCGCAACCTCGACCCGCCGACTGCGGTGCCATCGAAGCCGACCTGGCTCCTGACCGAAAAACAGTGCGCGGATGTGGTGAAGCGGAAGGGGCTGACCGGCTGCCGCGACCTCGAATACAATTGGCTCGGCACCGACGATCAGGGCCGTGACGTCGTCGCGCGGCTGATCTACGGCTTCCGCATCTCGGTCTTGTTCGGCCTGACGCTGACCATCCTGTCCTCGATCATCGGCATCGCCGCGGGCGGCGTGCAGGGTTATTTCGGCGGCTGGATCGATCTCGGCTTCCAGCGGTTCATCGAGATCTGGACCGCGATCCCTTCGCTCTATCTGCTGCTGATCATCTCGGCGGTGCTGCCGCCGGGCTTCTTCATCCTGCTCGGCATTCTTCTGCTGTTCTCGTGGGTCTCGCTGGTCGGCCTGGTCCGCGCCGAATTCCTGCGCGGGCGCAACTTCGAATACATCCAGGCGGCGCGCGCGCTCGGCGTCTCCAACCGCGTGATCATGTTCCGCCATTTGCTGCCGAATGCGATGGTCGCGACCATGACGTTCCTGCCCTTCATCGTCTCGTCCTCGGTGATGACACTGACGGCGCTGGATTTCCTCGGCTTCGGCCTGCCGCCCGGCTCACCTTCGCTCGGTGAATTGCTGTCGCAGGGCAAGGCCAATGTGCAGGCGCCGTGGCTCGGCCTCACCGGCTTCTTCTCGGTCGCGATCATGCTGTCGCTCCTGATCTTCATCGGCGAAGCCGCGCGCGACGCCTTCGATCCGCGCAAGACGTTCTCGAAGGGCTGACGCATGGACGCGACCAACCAGCCTCTGCTCGACGTCAGCGACCTCTCCGTCGCCTTCGGCCGCTCGCTTGCGGTCGATCGCGTCTCCTTCTCGATCAAGCGCGGCGAATGCACGGCGCTGGTCGGCGAGTCCGGCTCGGGAAAATCGGTCAGCGCGCTGTCGGTGTTGAGGCTGCTGCCCTATCCGGCGGCGTCGCATCCCTCCGGCGCGATCCGTTTCAAGGGCCGCGATCTTTTGGGATCGTCGGAAAGCGAGATGCGCGGGATTCGTGGCAACGACATCTCGATCATCTTCCAGGAGCCGATGACGTCGCTCAATCCGCTCCACACCATCGAATCCCAGATCGGCGAGATCCTGTCGCTGCATAGCGGCATTAGCGGCGCGGCGGCGCGGGCGCGGACGCTGGAGTTGCTCGGCCAGGTCGGCATCCCCGAGCCGGAGACGCGGCTCAAGAGCTATCCGCATCAATTGTCTGGCGGCCAGCGCCAGCGCGTGATGATCGCAATGGCACTTGCCAACGAACCCGATCTGTTGATCGCGGACGAACCGACCACCGCGCTCGATGTCACCGTGCAGGCGCAGATCCTGGCCTTGCTGGCCGAGATCCGCGCCCGGCTCGGCATGAGCCTGTTGTTCATCACCCACGATCTCGGCATCGTCCGCCGCATCGCCGACACCGTTTGTGTGATGAACAACGGCAAGATCGTCGAGCAGGGTCCGGTCGAGCAGGTCTTCACTGCGCCGAAGCACGCCTATACAAAGGCGCTGCTGGCGGCCGAGCCGAAGCCCGATCCGGCACCACCGCAGCCTGGCGCGCCGGTCGTGATGTCGGCGGACAATCTCAAGGTCTGGTTTCCGATCAAGCGCGGGCTGATGCGCTCGACCGTCGGCCACATCAAGGCGGTCGATGGCGTCAGCCTCGCCGTGCGCAAGGGCGAGACGCTCGGCGTCGTCGGCGAATCCGGCTCCGGCAAGACCACGCTCGGGCTCGCGCTGCTCCGGCTGATTTCGTCCGATGGCCCGATCGTGTTCCTCGGCAAGGACATCCAGGGGCTGCGTTTCAAGCAGATGCTGCCGTTCCGCCGCGACATGCAGATCGTATTCCAGGATCCGTTCGGCTCGCTCAGCCCGCGCATGTCGGTCGCCGACATCATCGCCGAGGGGCTCGAGGTGCACCAGAAGCAGCTGTCGCGCGAGGAGCGCGAGGCGCGGGTGATCAAGGCGCTGAAGGACGTCGGCCTCGATCCCGACTGGCGCTTCCGCTATCCGCACGAATTCTCCGGCGGCCAGCGCCAACGCATCTCGATCGCGCGGGCGGTCGTGCTGGAGCCGAACTTCGTTGTGCTGGACGAGCCGACCAGCGCGCTCGACATGCTGCTGCAGGCCCAGATGGTCGATCTGTTGCGCGACCTGCAGCGCAAGCGCGATCTCACCTACATGTTCATCTCGCACGATCTGCGCGTGGTGGCCTCGCTTGCCAGCCATCTGATCGTGATGAAATCCGGCAAGGTCGAGGAAGAGGGGCCGGCCTCCGAGCTGTTCAAGAATCCGAAGAGCGACTACACCCGCGCGCTGTTCGCCGCGGCGTTCCGCATCGAAGCGGCCGGCGACGGGACGGTGGGGACGTAAGCATCCCTCTCGCTCCACGTCGTCCTGAGGTGCGAGCGGATCGAGCCTCGAAGGATGCGTGGCCCGAGTGGGGCCGTCGATCCTTCGAGACGCGCTTCGCGCTCCTCAGGATGACGGAACACGCCGTCGTGCCAATCAAAGCCGCTTGATCCCGGCGACCTCGCCGCCGGCGGCCTTGATCCGCGCGATGGCGGCCTGTGTGTTCTCCACCACCGTTGCCATGTGATGCGCATTGGCGTGCACGATCGTCGTCGCGTCGCGCACGATGGCGACATGGCCCTTCCAGAAGATCAGGTCGCCGCGCTGCAGATGCCTCGATTCCGCTGCCGTCAGTTCGCGGCCGAGCCCGTCCTGCTGCATGTCGCTGTCGCGCGGGCAGCCGGTGCCGGCGGCCGTCAGCGCGATCTGCACCAGGCCGGAGCAATCGATGCCGAGGCTCGATTTGCCGCCCCAGAGATAGGGCGTGCCGACGAACTGCTCGGCGATTGCGACGAAATCCTGCGCCATCGTGTCGAGAGCGGCGAGATGCTGGCGCGGCAGATGCCAGCCCTCGCGGGTCACCGCGAAGGGACCGTCCTCGCGGGCGACTGCGAGCTTGGTCCCCATCGCCAGCGCCTCGACCGGCGGCAGCTTGATCGACGGTCCCGGAAACGCCAGCGTGCGCAGCGCCGTCACCTTGTGCGTAGGTGCCGCGCCGGGCGCCGTCAGCGCCGCCTCGGCAATCCAGCCGACATAGCCGTCATCGGCGAGCTGGCCCCAGGCCCAGCCTTCGCCGTTGCGGTCGTACACCGTGACGCGTTCGCCCCTGAGTGCCTGCGTCATCTGTTCGGCATCGGCCGCCGGCGCCCGCCGCAGCGGCACGATGGCGTCGCCGACCTCAAAGGTCTCGCCGTCGACGAAGCGCTCGGCCTTCACCTTGCCTTCGAGATATTTCGCGGCGAGATCGGCGCGGGCCGGCGTCAGTCTGGCATCATGCATAGCGCTGGCTCAGCAGTTTGTAGATCGCGCGCGCCGCCTGGCACTCGCCGCCTTCGGGGCGGCCGGGCTTCGCCGACGGCGTCCAGCCATAGATGTCGACATGTAGCCAGCTCCTGGCGTGCTCAACGAAGCGCTGCAGGAACAGCGCGCAGGTGATCGAACCGGCGAAACCGCCCGACGGCGCGTTGGTGATGTCGGCGGTCTTGGAGTCGAGCCAGGCGTCGTAGGCCGGCCACAGCGGCATCCGCCACAACGGGTCGTTCTCGCTCCGCGCGTGAGCCGCAACGTCGCCGGCGAGCGCCTCGTCGTTGGTGTAGAACGGCGGCAGATCCGGGCCGAGCGCCACGCGTGCCGCGCCGGTCAGCGTGCCGAGATCGACCAGCAGGTCCGGCGTCTCCTCGTCGGCCAGCGCCAGCGCATCGGCGAGCACCAGCCGCCCCTCGGCATCGGTGTTGCCGATCTCGACCGTGATGCCCTTGCGCGATCTGAAGATGTCGAGCGGGCGGAACGCGTTGCCGGCAACCGCGTTCTCGACCGCCGGGATCAGCACGCGCAGCCGCACCTTCAGCTTCGCGTCCATCACCATCTGCGCCAGCGCCAGCACGTTGGCGGCCCCACCCATGTCCTTCTTCATGATCAGCATGCCGCTCGACGGCTTGAGATCGAGCCCGCCGGTGTCGAAGCAGACGCCTTTGCCGACCAGTGTCACCTTCGGATGGGCCGGATCGCCCCAGCTCAGATCGATCAGCCGCGGCGCGCGTGTCGAGGCCATGCCGACGGCGTGGATCAGCGGGAAGTTCTGCGCGAGCTCGTCGCCGTCGATACAATTGAAGGCGGCGCCGAACCGCGTTGCGAGGTCGTGCGCCACTTCGGCGAGCTCGGCCGGTCCCATGTCGTTGGACGGCGTGTTGATGAGGTCGCGCGCCAGGGCCGCGGCATCCGCCATCCGGGCGATCTCGGTAGCGTCGACGCCATCAGGCGGCAGCAGGCGGACCTCCGGGGTCTTGTTCTTGCGATAGCGGCCGAAGCGGTAGCAGCCGAGCGCGAAGGCGAGCGCGGCAAGCCGCGTGTCATGCGGCGCATTGGCAAAGCGGTAGACGCCCGGCGGCAGCAGGCCGGGCAGCGCGCCGGCACGGAACGGATCGCGCGCCTTGTGGTCGGCGTCCTCGAGGCCGAACAGCACCTGCGCGATGCCGCCGTCAGCTGCCGGCAAAGCGAGGGCCTTGCCGGGCCTGGCCGCAAAGTCATTGGCGTCCGCGAACTGGCGCGCCGGCGCCGGCAGCTCGCTGCGGATCGCATCCCATGTCGCCTTGGTGACGAAGGTGATCGGCGTGACGGCGGTCGTGGGGGTGGTCTCGAACACGGATGGCATGCGGCTCTCGGCTGTTCTGGCGTCGTTGCTGGTGACTAACACGGCTTTCGCGGTGGGCGGTAGCGCGCCCGCGGTTGGCGTGACCTGCGGCGATTGGAACCGGCGCGCCGGTCGCCAGTACCGCAGTTAACCAGACGTTAGGGTTAACAGTCTATTGCTGGCACGCTCGGCTCGATCCATTTGCCCGATTTCGTGAGTCACAGTGCCATGCGTCGACAGTCCATTTTGACCCGGCATCTTACGTCCGCAGCCCTCGTGGCGGTCCTCGCCGCCGGGCTTGGCGGTTGCCAGACCATGTCCGACGTCACCGGATCGATCGCGTCCCGGTCCGATCCTGTGCCCGACGATCCGCGCCGCAATCTCGAGGTCTATGGCGAGCGCTACCGCAAGAATCCCAAGGATGTCGACGCCGCCATCGCTTACGGCCAGGCGTTGCGCATGACCGGACAGCGTTCGCAGGCCTGCGCCGTGCTGGAGCAGGCCACGCTCGCCACTCCCGGCAGCAAGCAGCTGCTCGCCGCCTATGGCCGCGCGCTCGCCGACAACGGCAATTCACAGGCCGCATTCGACGTGCTGAGCCGCGCGCACAGTCCGGACAATCCAGACTGGCGCATCCTGTCGGTGCAGGGCACCACGCTCGACAAGTTGAACCGGCACGAAGAAGCGCGGCGCTACTACGCCAGCGCCCTTCGACTGGCTCCGGACGAGCCGTCGGTGCTATCCAATCTCGGCCTGTCCTACATGCTGACCAAGGAATTGCCGAAGGCGGAAGAGACGCTGCGCCAGGCCTATGCCAGCGCCCGCGCCGACACCCGGATCCGGCAGAACCTCGCGCTCGTCGTCGGCCTGCAGGGCCGCTTCGCGGAGGCCGAGACCATCGTCAAGGCCGACCTGCCGGCCGATGAGGCGGCGGCCAATGTCACCTATCTCCGCGACATGCTGAACCGCAAGGACGGCCCGCGGATTTCCTCGCGCGCGGCGCCGGTTGTCGCCAAGGACGACTGACGCTCCTTTATGGCGTCTGACAGCGAAGCTCTCGGCTTCGCAATCCATATCTGTCTCAACGCGCGCAAAAAGAAACGCCCGGCGTTTGCCGGGCGTTCTTTGTGATGCGCCGCGACGTCGCTCAATGCATCGTGGCGATCTTGATATAGGACGGCCCGAGGATCACGATGAACAGGCAGGGCAGGAAGAACAGGATCATCGGCACAGTCAGCTTGGGCGGCAGCGCTGCCGCCTTCTTCTCGGCCTCGTTCATGCGCATGTCGCGATTTTCCTGCGCCATCACGCGCAGGCTCTGGCCGAGCGGCGTGCCGTAGCGTTCGGATTGCTGCAAGGCCATGCACACCGATTTCACGCCTTCGAGACCGGTGCGGCGCGCCAGGTTCTCGTAGGCGGACTTGCGGTCCTGCAAATAGGACAGTTCAGCGGTGGTCAGCGCGAACTCCTCCGACAGTGCGATCGACTGTCCGGCGATCTCGTTGGCCACCTTCCGGAACGCGACCTCGACCGACATGCCCGACTCGATGCAGATCAGCAGCAGGTCGAGCGAATCAGGGAAGGCGCGCTTGATCTGGAGCTGGCGCTTGGAGATCGCGTTCTTCAGGAACAGCATCGGCGCCTGGAGGCCGGCATAGGCCGCGACGACGCAGATGCCGATCTTGATCGTTAGCGACCAGTTCGCGCCCGCGATGAAGAACGTATAGACGATGGCGCCGAGCAGCAGCACGATCGGCGTCACCGCGCGGGCGAACAGGAATGTGACGTAGGGAGCGTGGCCGCGATAGCCCGCCATCACGAGCTTCTCGAGCGCCGCTTCCTGGGCAAGCCATTTCGTGAGGTTGAGATCGTCCACCACCCGGGAGACCACCTGCTTCGGGGTCTGCCGCAGTGCCACCTTCTCCGTCTTGGCGAGACGCTCACGCTCACGCTGCCGGAGACGCTCGCGCTCGCTGGCGACGGCCTTCATGCGCTTGTTGAGGTCGCCGCTGGCGAGCAGCGGCATCACCAGCGTGTAGACCGTGGCGCTTGCCGCGATAAAGGCAAGCAGCATGGTCATGAACCTGACGTCGTGGAGCTTGGAGACCAGAATATCAATCATGCTGCACCGTCAGAAATCGAAGTTGATCATCTTCTTCATCACCAGCACGCCCATCGACATCCAGACGGCGCAGGCAACCAGCATGAGCTGGCCCATCGAGTTCGTCCACAGCAGGGCGATGTAGTCCGGTGTCGTGAGGAACACGAGGATCATCACGATCGGCGGCAGCGAGCCGATGATGGCGGCGGAAGCTTTCGCTTCCATCGACATCGCCTGGATCTTCTCGGCCATCTTCTTGCGGTCGCGCAGCACCCGCGAGAGGTTGCCGAGCGCTTCCGACAGATTGCCGCCGGACTTTTGCTGGATCGCGATCACGATGCCGAAGAAGTTCGCTTCCGGCAGCGGCATGCGTTCGTAGAGCCGGGCGCAGGCCTCGCCGAGCGGCATGCCGATCGCCTGGGTCTCGATGATCGCAAGGAACTCGCTGCGCAGCGGCTCGGATGCGTCGTTGACGACCGCCTTGAGCGATTCGAACAGCGGCAGGCCGGCCTTGATGCCGCGCACGATGACGTCGACGGCGTCGGGCAGCGCCTTCAGAAAGGCCTTCTCCCGCCGCTTCTTCAGGAAACCGAGCAGCCACCGCGGCAGGCCGAGACCCATGGCAAAGCCGATGCCGGCCGCGCCCAGCAGGCCTCCGCCGACGAAAAATGCCGCGCCGAACCCGAACAGGCCGAGGGCGCCGGAGATCATCCAGAATTTTTGCTCGGACCACTCCAGTCCGGCCTGCGAGATGCGTACGCCGAGCGGGACTTTCTTGTCCTTCTGCCGACGCGCTTCGAGCTCCTTCAGCGATCCTTCGACCTGCTCGCGGCGGGAGCGCTGCGTGCGGTCGGTGCTTCGCGTCGCTGAAGGCTCGCTGCGCGCCACCGATGCGCGGCGCGACTCGGCCTTCTTTTCCCCCGAAAGGTAGGGATAGAGGAAGACCCAGGCGATGCCGCCCACGGTGGTGGCGGCGAGGAAGGCAAGGGCAAGCGTTTGCGTCTGCATCCTGCGTTCCCCTAGACCGGCGCCGGCGAGTCGGAGGCATCCAGCGCCGCCGCAAGCCGCTTCTCTTCATTGTAATAGCGCGCACGCTCCCAGAAGCGCGGCCGGCCGATGCCGGTCGAGCGGTGCTTGCCGATGATCTTGCCGTTGGCATCTTCCCCGACCACGTCGTAGAGGAAGATATCCTGCGTGATGATGGTGTCGCCTTCCATGCCCATCACCTCGGTGATGTGGGTGATGCGGCGCGAGCCGTCGCGCAGGCGCGCGGCCTGCACGATGATGTCGACCGAGGCGCAGATCATCTCGCGAATGGTGCGCGAGGGAAGCGAGAAACCACCCATGGTGATCATGGATTCGCAGCGCGACAGCGCTTCGCGGGGATTGTTGGCGTGCAGCGTGCCCATCGAGCCGTCGTGGCCGGTGTTCATCGCCTGCAACAGGTCGAACGCCTCGGGTCCGCGGACTTCGCCGACGATGATGCGCTCGGGGCGCATACGCAGGCAGTTGCGGACCAGTTCGCGCATCGTGACCTGGCCCTCGCCCTCGATGTTCGGCGGCCGGGTTTCCAGGCGCACCACATGCGGCTGCTGCAGCTGAAGTTCGGCGGCGTCTTCGCAGGTGATGATGCGTTCGTCGTGCTCGATATAGTTGGTCAGGCAGTTCAGCAGCGTGGTCTTGCCCGAGCCGGTACCGCCCGAGATGATCACGTTGCAGCGGACACGACCGATGATCTGCAGGATGGTCGCGCCGTCCGGCGTGATCGCGCCGAACTTGACGAGCTGCTCCAGCGTCAGCTTGTCCTTCTTGAATTTGCGGATGGTGAGTGCGGGCCCGTCGATCGCCAGCGGCGGCACGATGGCGTTGACGCGCGAGCCGTCGGCGAGGCGGGCGTCGCAGATCGGCGAGGATTCGTCGACGCGCCGGCCGACCTGGCTGACGATGCGCTGGCAGATGTTGAGCAGCTGCTGGTTGTCGCGAAAGCGGATACCGGTGCGCTGGATCTTGCCGGCGACTTCGATGAACACGGTACCGGCGCCGTTGACCATGATGTCGGCGATGTCGTCGCGCGACAAGAGCGGCTCCAGCGGTCCGTAGCCGAGCACGTCATTGCAGATGTCGTCGAGCAATTCTTCCTGCTCGGCGATCGACATCACGATATTCTTGATCGCGATGATCTCGTTGACGATGTCGCGGATTTCCTCGCGCGCCGACTCGCTGTCCAGCTTGGCGAGCTGGGCAAGGTCGATCGCCTCGATCAGGGCGCCGAAGATCGTCGCCTTGACCTGGTAGTAATTGTCCGAGCGGCGGGCTTCGACGGCGGGAGCAGGCGGTGGCTTGGCCGGGGCCAGCGGTGGTGACGATATCGTCGGGGCGGCGGACTCGCGCGCGATCGGCGACGAGCCGGCAGGCTCCGGCGTCTGAAAAGCGGGCTTGGGTGCCCGTATATCCCCATCGTTTCCGCTACGCTTACCAAACACGACGTCTTGACTCCACGCGGACCACTATTTGGACCGCAGCTTTTCGAGCAGGGGCGACAGGAAGGACCCCCTCGGCTTCTTGGTCTCGCCGCGGCCTGTCAGCCGCTGCGCCATCTGCAGAAACATCTCGACTGCGCGGTGATTGGCGGAGATCTCCGCGATCATCTGGCCGTTGTTGGCTGCCGAACCGAAGATCTGCGGATCGAACGGGATGGCGGCGATCGGCGGGCTTTCGATCGCCTTGGCGAACTCGCCTGCCGCGATCTCCGGACGCTTCGGCACGCCGACCTGGTTCAGGCAGTACAACGGTGCGCGGTCGTTCGGCCGCGACGCCTTCAGCAGGTCGAACATGTTCTTGGCGTTGCGCAGATTGGCGAGGTCGGGCGCCGCCACGATCAGGATGTCGTCGGCCGCGATCAGCGCGCGCTTGGTCCAGCCGGACCATTGGTGCGGCACGTCGAGCACGATGCAGGGCATCGTGGTGCGCAGCGTATCGAAGATCGCGTCGAAGGCTTCGGCGCCGAAATCGTACACCTTGTCGAGCGTCGCCGGCGCCGCCAGCAGGCTCAGATGGTCGGTGCATTTCGACAGCAGGCGGTCAACGAAGGCGGTATCGACGCGGTCCGGCGAGAACACGGCATCCGCGATGCCTTGCGCCGGGTCCTGGTTGTAGTTGAGGCCGGCGGTGCCGAATGCAAGGTCGAGATCGGCGACCACGGAGTCGAGCGCCAGATCGCGGGCGATCGCCCAGGCGACATTGTGGGCGATCGTCGAGGCGCCGACGCCGCCCTTCGCGCCGACGATGGCGACGACGCGGCCGACCGCCTTGGCTTCCGGCGCCGAGAACAGGTTGCAGACCGCGCGCACCACGTCGATCGCATGGGCCGGGGCAATCACGTAGTCGCTGACGCCGCGGCGCACCAGCTCGCGATACAGCGTGACGTCGTTGACCCGGCCGATCACGACCACCCGGGTGCCGGCGTCGCACACCGAGGCGAGCTGGTCGAGCCCGGCCAGAATGTCGCTGCGGCCCTCGGTCTCGAGGATGATGACATTGGGCGTCGGCGCCGAGCGATAGGCCTCGACGGCAGCCGCCATGCCGCCCATCTGGATCTTGAGGTGGGCCTTGGCCAGCCGGCGATCCTCGCCCGCCGACTGTACGGCGGCAGCGGTCTCGACCGTCTCGCAGAACGCCTGGACCGAAACCCGTGGCGCCGGAGCAATATGGTCGTCCACGGCCTGCGGCGGGGCGTCCGTCTGCTCTTCGGAGTTTTGCTGCGCGTAGGTGATCATTTTCCTGTGTCGCTTAGCTTGGCCCTGTCGGACTCGGGATACGCCGTGGCGGTGGTGGTGCCCTTGCGATACTTGTCGAAGGCGATATTGCGGCGCGACGTGTAGGCGGGGGTCTCCGCGCGCGGCTGCACGAGGTCAGTCGGGTCTTCGACCATGGCTGCGAGGTTGCGCTGATTGGCGCAGCCGAAATTGTAGTATTGCTTGTTCTGGATGTAGGATCCGTTGTGCATCGACGGGCCGAGATCCTCCGGCCACAGGCCGCACGGCCCTGCCTCCGCTTTCATCTTCGGATAGTTCACGCGGATCGCCGGCATCAGGCGCGGATTCTCGGGATGGTATTTGCGCACGAGGATCCCGCGCGGCGGCACGCCGGCCGCGGCGAAGGTCGCCTGGATCTCGCGCAGCGATTCCTGGGCGGGCCGGGCGTTCGGCGTGTCGGCGGGAACGTCGATGGTGACGGCGCCGGTGCCTTCACGCATCCAGTCCTGCGCCATCCCCATCACCTCGGCGCGCTGCTCCGCGGTCAGGCCGCCGCGGCTGCGGCCGACGAAGACCACGATCGAGCGATCGGCCTCGGTCACGGCGATCGGGTGACGCTGGCGATAGTCGGCCGGCGAGTCCACCATCGCGAAGCTGGTGTCGGCGGCGTGCTGGCAGGCGCCGAGCGTCATGGCAAGAATGACGAGCGCTCCGGCGACACCGGCGGTGCGCTTGTAATCGGCGGATGCTCTGGGTGTGGTCTGTGTCATCGTCCGCCTCAGTCGGTAATGAAGCCGTAGGTGCCGCGGTAATTCCGCGCCGGTTCGGTGCGGCCAGGCACGCCGTAGACGCGGTTGATGCTGCCGAGCAGGTCGGCCTGCGGGTCGGACGCGTTGGCGAAGCCGTCATCCGGACGCGACAGGTCCTTCTGCGCCACGGCGCGAACGACATAGGGCGTCACCAGAACCATCAGTTCGGTCTGGTTGTTGACGAAGTCGCGGCTGCGGAACAGCGTGCCGAGTATGGGCAGCGACGCCAGCCCGGGAAGGCCGTTGATCGCCTGCTTGGTCTGGTCCTGGATCAGGCCGGCCATGGCCATCGAGCCGCCCGAGGGAATTTCCAGTGTGGTCTCGGCGCGGCGGGTCTTGATCGAAGGGATTGTCGTTCCACCGGCGCCGCCGGTCAGCGCGTTCTCGGTCGAGACTTCCGACACTTCCGTCATCACGCGCAGGCTGATGCGCCCTTCGGTCAGCACCACCGGCGTGAAGTTGAGCGAAATGCCGAATTTCTTGAAGCTGACGGTCTGAACGCAATTCCCGATCGCGCCGGTCGACGAGGTCTGACAGGTCACGCCGGTCGGAATTGGAAACTCGCCGCCCGAGATGAAGGTCGCCGATTCGCCGGATATCGCGGTCAGGTTCGGTTCGGCGAGCGTCCGCACGACACCGGCGCTTTCCATGGCGCGGATCGTTGCCGATACCGACGATCCGAACGATGTGGTGAGATTGTTGCCGGACACCAGCGGTGAGCTGTTCGCGGTGAACGGGTTGCTGTTGGCGAATTTGACCACGGTCGTGCCGTAGTTGAGGTTTGCCGTGAGGTCGATGCCGAGCTGCTTGATCAGGCTGCGCGAGACTTCGGCAACCGTGACCTTCAACATCACCTGGTCGCGGCCGCGGACCGCGATGGAGTTCACGACCTTGTCGGGGCCGCCGACCAGCCGCGCGGCGATCTCGCCTGCCTGCTGTGCGTCGACCGGGCTCGCTGCGCTTCCCGTCAGCACCACGCCGTCGGCAACGCCCTCGATCTGGATATCGGAATTCGGCAGCGCTGCACGCAGCGCGGCGCGCACGCCATTGAGATCGCGCTTGACGGCGATGTCATAGGCCGCAATCTGCTGCCCGGCGGCGTCGAAGAACACGATGTTGGTCTGGCCGACCGTCGCGCCGATGATGTAGGCGCGTTGCGCCGAGCGGACCACGGCGTTGGCGATCTTGGGATCGGCGACCAGCACGTCCTTGATGTCCCTGGGCAGATCGATCACGATCGATTTGCCGACGCCGAGCGAGAGGAAACGGGCATTCATCTGGCCGCCATCGGCCGATGCGGCAGGGGCAGGCGCGGCGCGATAGTCGCTCGCCACCACCGGTGTCAGCGCCGGGTTGAGCGTGAGCGCCGCGACGGCCGAGAACGACAATGCGCGGACCATGAAGGTCCGCATCGTCCGTTGAGTTGCCCCGCCCTTCATCACGTGTGTCCTCATGGTCACTTCTGCATCGTCGCCTGGTTGGCAACGCCAAAGCGGATGACGTTGATCGTGTCACCGCGCCTCTGCCGGTTGTCGTCGATCTTGGTTTCGGGCGCGTTGTTGTCGGCGATGCTGCGCAGCGCCAGCGACAGGACGCCGCTCTGGCGCGCGCGCGCCAGCGTCTCGGTCTGTTCGGGCTTCAGCTCCAGCGTCACCGTCTTGCCGATCAGTGCGTTGGTGCCGTCCTTTTCCTTCGGTGCCTGGTCGATCGCGAGCACGCGGACGTTGGTCAGGATCACTTCGGAGTTGACGATGTCGGCGCCGTTGCGGTCCGGATTCTTGTCCCGCTTCGACAGCAGGACGTCGACCCGGTCATTCGGCAGGATGAAGCCGCCGGCGCCGGTCTCGGGTGAGATTTCGGTCGATACCGCCCGCATGCCGACCGGCAGGATCGCGGCCATGAAGCCGCTGCCGTCGGCCTTGACGAGCTTCTGCTCGCGAATCGGCTCGCCCTGGATGAACGGGGCGCGCGCGATCGAGCCGGTCACGTCCTTGATTGCTTCGGCGTTGCTGTCCCTGCGCATGAAGCTGGCGCTGGCGGTTGCCGCCGGCCAGGTCTGCCATTGCAGATCTTCGGGCTTCACAGCTTGGCCGAGGCCGATGTCGGTTTTCGCGACCAGGATGTCGACGGTGGGCAGCTGGGCGACCGGCGGAGGCGGTGCTGGCTTGTCGTCGCTTCCGCTCGCCAAATAGAGCGCCGCAAGGCCGGCGCAGCCTGCGATTGCGAGGACCAGAATGCGGGCCTTATCCATTACGCTTCACTTTCCACATGACGCCGCGACGCTGCCGCCGCCGTGATGGGAGTTGACCAGCTATTCGTCAAAGCATGGTTAATGAGGCGTATCTAAATCGCCTTAACGAGCGGTTACTGCCGCTTTCTCAGCGCATGGCGAAGTGCGCGAGATCGATCGTCTTGATCCAGTCCGTCTCGGGATAGATCAGCAGGGCGCCGAGGGCGAGTGCGATGCCGTAGGGAATTCCGGTCTGCTTGTCGTGCAAGCGGCTGAGCCAGGCCTGGTTCGCGAGCGGATAGGGCAGCGGCCACTGCCGGAGCTGCAGCAGCAGCACCGTCAGCGCGCCGCCGAACAGCGATGCGAAGACCAGATAGGGGAGCAGATGCTCGAACCCGAACCACAAGCCGGCCGCGGCGGCAACCTTGGCGTCTCCGCCACCGACCCAGCCCATCGCGAACATGCCGAATGCCACCACCAGAACCAGCGCGCCCGCGCCGGCATGGCTGAGGATCTCGTGGACGCCCATCCCGGTCAGCGGCGCCAGGACGAAGAAGCCGGCCGCCAGCGCCAGCGAGATCCGGTTCGGGATCGTCATGGTCAAGAGATCGCTCGCCGCAGCAAAGGCCATCAGGGCCGGAAATAGCATCAAGCGTGCGATGTCGAGGATCATGGATTCATGCCGTCAAGCTGGAGCTGCGGTCGAGACCCGACGCTAGCGGCCAATGGTGAACAATCGGAAAAGGCCGTCGTGGCCGTCATCAAGGCGCCGCCGGCCGGTCCGCCAAATAGCAAAGGTCCCGGGGGTGCCGGGACCTTTGATGCGAGTTCCTGGGAACCGGCTTACTTCAGCGAGCTGGCGACGGTGTTGAAGGTGCCCGACAGCTTGGTGCCGACGCCGTTGACCGCAGCGATGATCGCGATCGCGATACCGGTGGCGATCAGGCCGTATTCGATGGCGGTCGCGCCCGATTCATCCTTCACGAAGCGCGAGACGAGGTTCTTCATAAATAAACTCCTGTGTACACGTGGCTGGTCAAACTAGGTTTGGTCTCGCCGGCGTTCTCAGCACCGTGACCATTCCGGCACCCTACGGTTCGACAATTTCGGCGCAGTTAATTTGATCGTATAAACACAGCGGGAACCCGCAGTTGTTGCGCACAGTAAATTTGGAATTAAGCGGTCCGCTAAGATTGCAGATTGTTGCCGGGGCGCGCTAACGGCACCTGTTCACGGCTCCTTAAGCGCACATCTATACCCATGGGGCTTCCGTCAAATGAGGCCGTCATGCCCAGCCTTCCCTTTGAAGTCATCGAGATGATCGGCCAGACGATGATGAAGGTGGTGCCGATCACCATCGCGCTGGCGCTGTTCTTCACGGTGCTCACTCATTTCTGGGCCTGCAATCCCGGCAAGCCGTGGTGGCAGAAGCGTGAGCTGGTCACCGACATCTGCTACTGGTTCTTCGTGCCGGTGTTCGCGCGCGTGCTGCGGATCGGGCTCCTGGTGGTGGGCGCAGCGCTGGTGTTCAACGTCCACGACGCCGACGATCTGATCGCGTTCTACGAGAACGGACATGGCCCTCTGGCGCAGCTTCCGCTCTGGCTGCAGGCCATCATCTTCCTCGTTGCCTCCGATTTCATGCTGTACTGGCTGCACCGGATGTTCCATGGCGGCGCCTTCTGGAAGTACCACGCCATTCATCACTCCTCCGAGGATCTTGAATGGATCTCGGCGGCACGCTTCCATCCGGTCAATCTTCTGATCGGGACGATCACTGTCGATGTGATTCTGCTGATGGCGGGCATCTCGCCGAACATCATGCTGTGGGTCGGGCCGCTCACCACATTCCACTCGGCATTCGTGCACGCCAACCTGAACTGGACGCTCGGCCCGTTCAAATACGTGATCGCGACGCCGGTGTTTCACCGCTGGCATCACACCGGGCTCGAAGTCGGCGGCGACACCAATTTCGCGGGCACGTTTCCGCTCTGGGACATTCTGTTCGGAACGTTTCGGATGCCCGAAGGCAAGCTTCCGGAAGATTACGGGGTCGATGCCGAGCAGGGCGTGCCGTCCGAGATCGGCGGACAGTTGGCCTATCCTTTCCGGCAATGACGCCGGCAGCCGGCCGGTGCCATCATGAGCGCTGAGACCGCGACCTTCCCGCGCGCGAAAGCCTCCGCGTTCGCCGAGCTTCCGGCCTGGTTCTGGATGGCGTGCGGCGTCTATGCGCTGCTGTTGTTCGTCGGCGACAGGCTGCTCGCCGATTCCGATACCTACTGGCAGATTGCCGTCGGCCGCTGGATCCTCGACCATCGCACGCTGCCGTCGGTCGACATTTATTCGTTCACCAAGGCCGGTGAGCCGTGGGTGTCGTCGTCCTGGCTGGCGCAGGTTCTGTTCGCGAAGGCCTATGAGCTCGCCGGATGGACCGGCCCGGTGGCGCTGGCCGCCGCCTGCGCCGCTGCCAGCTTCGCGCTGCTCACCGCCATCCTCAGCCGCGCGCTGCCGACGATCTACGCGAGCCTGATTGCCCTCGCGGCGCTGGTTCTGACCTGCGGGCACCTGCTGGCCCGTCCGCATGTGCTGGTGATGCCCATCATGATCGTCTGGGCGAACGGCCTGATGACCGCCAGCGAACGCCGTGAGGCGCCTTCGTTCTGGCTGCTGCCGCTGATCGCGCTGTGGGCCAATCTGCACGGCGGCTTTCTATTCGGCTTGGTCCTGGTCGGCGCATTTGCGTTCGATGCGATGTGGAATGCCCTGCCGGCCCGGAGGTTGGCGCTGGCGCTGCGCTGGGGGGCGTTCGGCATCGGCGCGCTGGCTGCGTGCTGCGTCACCCCCTATGGCTGGGGCTCGATCCTCGCCTCGCTCAGGATTCTCGGCCTCGGTGAATTGCTGCATCTCATCACGGAATGGAGGCCGGCGACGTTCAGCGAGATCGACGCGTTTGGGCTATCGATCCTCGGCCTGCTCGGCGCTGCGCTCTATTACCGGGTGAGGTTGCCGCTGCCGCGAATCATCCTGGTGCTGGGCTTGCTGCACATGGCGCTGTCCCACGTCAGAAATCTCGAGCTGTTCGCCCTGCTGCTGCCGTTGGCCGTGCTGACGCCGGTCGCCACCCAGTTCGGGCTGCGTGCCGCCGGCGCCGTCCGCCCGAGAGTGGCTCCAGCCGCAATCCTGATCGTCGGGCTTTGCGCGTGGACCTCGGTCGTTGCCGCGCGCCAGGCCATATCGCCACCGCCGATCTATTCGCCGGCTGCCGCCGTCGACGCGATGAAGGCGCACAACGTCAAGCGCGTGCTCAACGATCTGCAGTTCGGCGGCTACCTGATCTGGCGTCAGATGCCGGTGTTCATCGACGGGCGTGCCGAACTCTACGGTGAGACGTTCGGCATGAGCTTCGCCCGCGCGGTTCAGCTCAAGGACGTCAACGGCTTCCTCGATTTGCTCAAGACCCATGACATCGATGCGGTGATGCTCGATCCGACCACGCCGGCTTCCAAATTGCTGGATCACATCGGAGGATGGCAACGCCTCTACGCCGATGACCGCGTGGTCGTTCACGTCCGCGCCGCCAGTTGAGGCCGCCGCAGGCCGATCCGCTCGGGAAGTCGTGACATCCGCGCAATTCGGCGGTCGATCTTTGCTCTTCCTAAATGAATTGCCGTCAGATTTGCCAGCGTCGGGCGCCGGTCCGCAGCGTATCGCCTTTGCCGGCCTGTTAACGCCCCGGGGTAGAGTATGTCGTTTCAGTCCCAGCGTATTCGCGCCGTCACGCGCATTGGATTCATCTCGATGGCCGCAGCCTTGCTGCTGGGGCCCGCACTCGCAACGGCAGCGCCGGATCCCGACCGGATCGCGGTCAATGTCGATCAGGCCAAGCTCGTCAAGCTGCCCGGCGGCATTGCCACGATCGTGGTCGGCAATCCCCTGATCGCCGACGTCACCCTGCAGAATGGCGGGGTTGTCGTGGTGACCGGCAAGGGTTATGGCGCGACCAATTTCATCGCACTCGACCGCTCCGGCCAGGTGCTGGTGGATCGCCAGATCCAGGTCGAAGGTCCGTCCGACCAGCTCGTCACGGTCTATCGTGGCATCGATCGCGAGACCTATAGCTGCATGCCGGTTTGTCAGCGCCGCATCACCCTCGGCGACGGCGACGCCTATTTCAAGACGACCATGGAACAGGCCGGTACGCTCAACAATCAGGCCTCCGGCTCGGGCGGCGGCGCGAAGCCGCAGAACTGACGTGCGTCCGCTCCGGCGCTTCACACGCCGGGGCTTTGGCCGATCGCAGGCGGTTCGCCCGACATGCCTAATAAAGGCTTACCGGATCGGGTCGTTCTGTCTCGATCCGGCGAAATACTTCGACAATGACTCTTGGGTAATTGTTTCCACCATGTTGATCCGGGGTCGTTGATGCCGCTGCCCGCACATTCTTTTGCACGCCTCCTTCGCCGCTTTCGCCGAAACCGAAGTGGTGTGACCGCGGTCGAATTCGCGCTGGTCGCGCCGCTGTTTTTCGCGCTGCTGTTTGCGATCATCGAAGTGGCGATGATCTTCTTTGCCAGCCAGGTGCTCGAGACGGCGACGCAGGATTCGTCCCGTTTCGTCATGACCGGCCAGGCTCAGGGCGCGAATTATACCCAGGCGCAGTTCAAGACCTTCGTCTGTGGCGAGGTCAGCAGCGCGTTGTTCGATTGCACCAACGGCATCTACGTCGACGTGCGCAGCTATCCCGCGACGAGTTTCTCGACCGTCAACCTCACGCCCATCACCGATCCCACCCAGGTGAAATGGTGTCCCGGCAAGGACGGCGACGTCGTGGTGGTCCGCCTGTTCTATCAGTGGCCGCTGTTTGTCACCAAGGCTTTCACCTCCACTTTCCTCAGCAACGGCAAGCGGCTCCTGGTCGCGACCGCGACGTTCAAGAACGAGCCCTCCGGGACCGCCGGGACCACATGCTCATGAGCAAAGTCATGAAGACCCTGCCCGCGGCCTTGCTGCGCTATGTCGTTGCTCTCGGGCGTGACCGCCGAGGCCTCGCCGCCGTCGAGTTTGCGTTCATCATGCCGCTGATGCTGGTGATGTTCTTCGGCACCGTCGAGTTTTCATCCGGTGTCGCGGTCGACCGCAAGGTTACGCTGATGGCGCGCGCCGCGTCGGATCTGACCTCGCAGGCGACCCAGGTGGTGGACGCCGACCTGCAGAACTTCTTCAGTGCCAGCGTCGGCATCATGACGCCCTACGATCCGACACCGACCAAGGTCACGTTGTCGGAAATCTACGTCGATAACTCCAACATCGCACACATACAGTGGAGCAAGGCGGGGGTGATGAGCGCGGGTGCCACGCAGGCGACGCTGACGGCCTCGACGCGCAGCCAAGGTGACATCGTGACAAGCGTCGTTCCGTCGGCGCTGCTGGTTGCAGGCACCTATCTGATCTTCAGCGAAGTGAGCTACAAATACGTTCCGACGATCGGCTATGTGATGGCCAAGACCGGCATCACTCTCGCCGACGTTGCCTTTACGCGGCCGCGGCAGTCGGTTTGCGTGTTCTACGCCCCGACCTCCGCCACCATGCCGACGACCTGCTCGACTTACTAGAGCGTTTTCGCGCGAGATGGACACCCAGGCCGCGCTGGCTGGCAGCGACGCGATCCAAACAAAAAGGGCCGCACCCGGAGGTGCGGCCCTTGATGCTTTGACGACAATTTCCTGGAGCTTCGCGCTCCCGGGAAATCGGCTTATCCGGCGGCGCGCAGATTGTCGGCCGAGGATTTGCCAGAACGGCGGTCAGCAACGATCTCGTAGGAGATCTTCTGGCCTTCACGCAGAGTGCCAAGGCCGGCGCGCTCGACTGCACTGATGTGCACGAACACGTCGTTCCCGCCTTCATCCGGCTGGATGAAGCCGTAGCCCTTGGTCGCGTTAAACCACTTCACGGTTCCCATGCTCACGTGGGTAGTCCCTTCTCAGATATACAAGTTCAAGACCCGCTGGTCGGCGGGGTGGTGAGATCGAATTTTTGGAAGGGTCGTCAGCGTCTGAACCGGCTGTACCGGTATTGGCTAATGTCGTCCGGCCGAAAATCGATGGGTAGGATATTATTCGATAGAAAGGCTCAAAACAATCCTGACGTGCGCGATTTTTTGGCCGGCGCAACCGCCGGCCATTGGTGCGCAGGACATCAGGACGTCATGCGCGCAACGGCTGCAATGTCGAGCCTAGCGGCGGCGGAACTGGCCGCCGCGCTGTGCTCCGCCCCGCGGTGGACCGCCGGGTGCGCCACTCGGACGCTCGTCCTTGTGCCGGAAAATCAGGCGGCCCTTTTCGAGATCGTAGGGCGACATTTCGATCGTAACGCGGTCGCCGGCCAGCGTCTTGATGCGGTTTTTCTTCATCTTGCCGGCGGTGTAGGCGACGATCTCGTGTCCGGCATCGAGTTGCACCCGGTAACGAGCGTCGGGGAGGATTTCGGTCACCAGTCCTTCGAACTGGATCAGCTCTTCCTTAGCCATATGTTTCTCCAGATCGAGCGACGGCTAGTGCTTCGGTCGGTTGTTGCGGTTGGGTTGCGGATTCGGCCGGCTCTCGCGATGCAAGAAGGCGACGCCCTGAATGCCTTCGCTGTTGCCGGCCTGCGACGGACGCGGCGACTCGCCCCGGCTCGTCTGCGGCGCGCCATTATTACCACCCCGACGGCGGCGGCGGCGAGGGCCTTTTGCACTTGGAGCGGCCTCATTCCCACGGACATTATGCGCGCGCGGCGCAGAACGGCCGCCCCGGTGGGGGTGGGTCGCCGATGCGGGCGCGGCGGCCTCGCGGCTGCCAGGGGAGCCGCCTTGTGTGCGGCGGTCTTCCCGCGGCACGGTAATTCGGATCAGCCGTTCGATATCGCGCAGATAGCCCATCTCCTCGGCGCCGGCGACCAGCGAGATCGCGATGCCGTCGGCGCCGGCACGCGCGGTGCGGCCGATGCGGTGGACGTAGGTTTCCGGGATGTTGGGCAGATCGAAGTTCACGACGTGGCTGACGCCGTCGACGTCGATGCCGCGGGCGGCGATATCGGTCGCCACCAGCGTGCGGATCTCGCCGGAACGGAACGCCGCCAGCGTGCGCTCGCGATGGTTCTGCGATTTGTTGCCGTGGATCGCGTTGGCCTCGATGCCGGCCTTGGCAAGGCTCTTCACCACCTTGTCGGCGCCGTGCTTGGTGCGGGTAAACACCAGGGCACGATTGACCGCTTCCTGCTTTAGAAGCTGGGCGAGAACCGCCGGCTTGGCCGCGAAATCAACCTGGATCGCACGCTGGGCGATGCGATCCACCGTCGAGGCCACCGGCGTCACCGCCACGCGGGCCGGGTCGCGCAGCATCGCCTCGGCGAGCTCGGCGATGTCCTTGGGCATGGTGGCCGAGAAGAACAGCGTCTGCCGCCGGATCGGCAGCTTGGCGACGATTTTGCGGATGTCGTTGATGAAGCCCATGTCGAGCATGCGGTCGGCTTCATCGAGCACCAGGAACTCGACCTGGTTGAGCTTCAGCCCGTTGCTCTGCACGAGATCGAGCAGGCGGCCGGGCGTGGCGACCAGCACCTCGACGCCCTGCATCAGGGAACGGACCTGGCGGCCCATCGGCACACCGCCGATGGCGAGCGTCGAGGACAGCCGGATGTGGCGGCCATAGGTGTTGAAGCTGTCGAGGATCTGCCCCGACAGTTCGCGGGTCGGCGAGAGCACCAGCACGCGGCAGCTCTTGGGCTGCGGGCGGATGCGGTTCTCCAGCAGCCGATGCAGGATCGGCAGCGCGAACGACGCGGTCTTGCCGGTTCCGGTCTGGGCGATGCCGACGACATCGCGGCCGGCAAGTGCGAGCGGGATGGTCTGGGCTTGGATGGGGGTCGGCGTGAGATAATTTTCTTCTCGAAGCGCGCGGGCGATGGGATCGGCGAGGCCGAAATCCTGAAAGGAGGTCAAAAGGTGGTTCTTTCCATAAAAGCCGTCATCGTCCCGGCCAGTATCGGCCGGAATCGCATGGAGGCATTCGGGGACACCCGCGTGTCTGGGGCGTCAAGCTGGGTTAGCTGAAAGGCGAGCCAGAAGCCGCTTGGGGCAGCTTGAACACGCAGCTCGCGAAGGCACCGCGATGTCGCGGGCATGGCCAGCATATGGACCAGGAACTGGGCGGTTTCAAGATGATATCGTCGGGATTGGTCTGCCGAATGCGCCGAACCATCGCGCAAACTGTCACAAATCGGTGCCGGAAATTTAGCCAAGACGGCAATTTTGCCTACAAAATAACCTGATTGCTCCTTCGGCAGTCAAGTTGACGGCTCAGTGTTTGGGCAGTCGCTCTCCGTATTTGCCCGGAACTCGCGAAATTATCCAGTTGGTTCATCGGCTTACGGTGCCCCCGCACCGTGGCACAGTTCTTGCGATTCCCTTAACCGCAGGCGGCCAAGCGGCCGTTCGCAAGCGTTCCACGCCTGCGTCAGGGAGACGACATTTCATGCTTACTCAGCTTACTCACAAAATAACGACGATGACCCGCCGCCGCGCGCTCGCGGCGACCGCCGGCCTGGTTTTGGGTCTGGCTGCGTCCTCGCCGTTCGCGCCCGCCCAAGCGGCCGACGACACCATCAAGATTGGCATTCTTCACTCGCTGTCGGGCACCATGGCCATCAGCGAAACCACGCTGAAGGACACAATCCTTTTCCTGATCGACGAGCAGAACAAGAAGGGCGGCGTCCTCGGCAAGAAGCTCGAGGCCGTCGTGGTCGACCCCGCATCGAACTGGCCGCTGTTCGCCGAAAAGGCCCGCGAGCTGATCACCAAGGACAAGGTTGCGGTCGTGTTCGGCTGCTGGACCTCGGTGTCGCGCAAGTCCGTACTGCCGGTGTTCAAGGAGCTCAACAACATCCTGTTCTACCCCGTGCAGTATGAAGGCGAGGAGTCCGAGCGCAACGTGTTCTACACGGGCGCGGCGCCGAACCAGCAGGCAATCCCCGCCGTCGACTATCTGATGAAGGACGAGAAGGTGAAGCGTTGGGTGCTGGCCGGCACCGACTACGTCTATCCGCGCACCACCAACAAGATCCTGGAAGCCTATCTGAAGTCGAAGGGCGTCGCCCAGGACGACATCATGATCAACTACACGCCGTTCGGTCACTCCGACTGGCAGACGATCGTGGCCGACATCAAGAAGTTCGGCTCGGCCGGCAAGAAGACCGCGGTGGTCTCGACCATCAACGGCGACGCCAACGTTCCGTTCTACAAGGAGCTCGGCAACCAGGGCATCAAGGCGACCGACATCCCGGTGGTCGCGTTCTCGGTCGGCGAAGAAGAGCTCGCCGGCATCGACACCAAGCCGCTGCTCGGCCATCTCGCCGCCTGGAACTACTTCGAGTCGATCAAGACCCCGGCGAACGAGAAGTTCATCAAGGAGTGGCAGGCCTACACCAAGAATCCGAAGCGCGTGACCAACGATCCGATGGAAGCGCACTACATCGGCTTCAACATGTGGGTGAAGGCGGTCGAGAAAGTGAAGTCGACGGATCCGGACAAGGTGATCGACGCGCTCCCCGGCACCGAGGCGCCGAACCTGACCGGCGGCACCTCGAAGATGCTGCCGAACCACCACATCACCAAGCCGGTGTTCATCGGCGAGATCAAGGGCAACGGCCAGTTCGACGTGGTCTGGAAGACCCCGGGCCTGGTGGCCGGCGACGCCTGGTCGAAGGAGCTCGAGGGCTCCAAGGACCTGATCGGCGATTGGGTCGGCAAGAAGTGCGGCAACTACAACACCAAGACCAACAAGTGCGGCGGCCAGGGCTCTTAATAGGGCGCATCTGACCTCACCAACGACACAACACAACCTTCCAACACCGGAGAAGGCGGCATTGCTCGCCGCCTTCTCCTCCACTCCTGCCGGGGTACTGACGTGTTTGCTATTTGTATTGATCGCTTTCGTGCGCTTTGTCTCTCGATCCTGCTGCTGAGCTGCCTTGCTGTGCCGGCGCTGGCCGGACCGTTCGAGGATTCGGTCGCCAAATTCGCCAATGACGAGTTCTCCGACACGGAGGCTGCGATCGGCGAGGTTGCGGCATCGGGCAATGCGCTGGCTTCGCCCATCATCGCAGCGTTGCAGGACGGCCGGCTGTCGGCCGATCCGGACAGCAAGAAGGTCTTCATCACGCAGGCCGACGGCAAGATCGTCGACGCCGCGACCGGCGCGGCCGTCGACAAGCTGCCCGACAGCGCCGCGGCCGTTCGCCTCAACAACCGCCTGCGCCGCACCGTGGATGCCGCGCTCGGCGGCCTGACGCTGCTGTCGCCGGATCCGGCCAAGCGGCTCGCGGCTGCGCAATCGGTGTTCAAGAGCCACGAGGAGAACCTGCTGCCGACGGTCGAGGGCGCGCTCGCCAAGGAGAGCGTCAAGTCGATCAAGCAGGCTTTCGCCGAGGCGCGCGCTGCCGTCATCCTGTTCAAGCCGGATGCGTCCGACAGCGACAAGCTCGACGCCGTCGCCGTGGTCAAGGCCCGCGGCGACCAGGAGGCGCTGGCGCTGCTCACCGGGCTTGGCGACCAGCCGCCGCTGGTCGCCAAGGCGGCGGCTACCGCGGTCGCCTCGATCCAGAGCAGTCTCGCGATGTGGTCGATGGTGCAGAATGCCTGGTACGGCCTGTCGCTCGGCTCGGTGCTGCTGCTCGCCGCGATCGGGCTTGCCATCACCTTCGGTGTGATGGGCGTCATCAACATGGCGCATGGCGAGATGGTGATGCTTGGTGCCTACACCACCTTCGTGGTGCAGGAGGTGATCCGCACCCGCTATCCCGCACTGTTCGACTATTCGCTGCTGATCGCGGTGCCGCTCGCCTTCCTGGTCGCGGGCCTGATCGGCGTCGTGATCGAGCGCACGATCATCCGCTTCCTCTACGGCCGTCCGCTGGAGACGCTGCTCGCGACCTGGGGCCTGTCGCTGGTGCTGCAGCAGGCGGTGCGCACCGCGTTCGGACCGACCAACCGTGAGGTCGGCAACCCGTCCTGGATGAGCGGCGCCTTCGAGCTTGGCCAGATCACCATCACCTATAACCGGCTCTGGATCCTCTGCTTCACGCTCGCGGTGTTCGCCATCCTGCTCGCGATGCTGCGTTACACCGCGCTCGGGCTTGAGATGCGCGCGGTGACGCAGAACCGCCGCATGGCGGCCTCGATGGGGATCGCCACCTCGCGCGTCGACGCGCTGACCTTCGGCCTCGGTTCGGGGATCGCCGGCATCGCCGGCGTGGCGCTGTCGCAGATCGACAATGTCAGTCCGAATCTCGGCCAGAGCTATATCATCGACTCATTCATGGTCGTGGTGTTCGGCGGCGTCGGCAATCTCTGGGGCACGCTGGTCGGCGCCTTCACGCTCGGCATCGCCAACAAGTTCCTGGAGCCGGTGGCGGGCGCGGTGCTCGGCAAGATCGCGATCCTGGTGCTGATCATCCTGTTCATCCAAAAACGGCCGCGCGGCCTGTTCGCGCTCAAGGGCCGGGCGGTGGAAGCATGACGCCGCACATCCTGACCCGTTCGCTCGACCGTGCTGCGACCGCGTTCGTCCTGCTCGTCGCCGCGGTCGGCGTGTTGATCCCGCTGTCCAATCTGCTGCTGCCGCAGGGCTCGATGTTCCAGGTGCCGACCTATCTGGTGGCGCTGTGGGGCAAATATGTCTGCTACGCCATCCTCGCGCTCTCGATCGATCTGATCTGGGGCTATTGCGGCATCCTCTCGCTCGGCCACGGCGCGTTCTTCGCGCTCGGCGGCTACGCGATGGGCATGTACCTGATGCGGCAGATCGGCAGCCGCGGCGTCTACGGCAATTCGATTCTGCCGGACTTCATGGTGTTCCTGAACTGGGACAAGCTGCCCTGGTACTGGTACGGCTTCGACAAGTTCTGGGTCGCCGCGTTGATGGTGCTGCTGGTGCCGGGCCTGCTCGCCTTCTGCTTCGGCTGGCTCGCCTTCCGCTCGCGCGTCACCGGCGTCTATCTGTCGATCATCACCCAGGCGATGACCTATGCACTACTGCTGGCGTTCTTCCGCAACGATTTCGGCTTCGGCGGCAACAACGGCCTGACCGATTTCAAGGACATCCTCGGCTTCAACGTGCAGGCCGAAGGCACCCGTGCCGCGCTGTTCCTGCTGAGCTGCCTGGCATTGATCATCGCTTTCGTGATCTGCCGCGCGATCGTGACCTCGAAGCTCGGCAAGGTCCTGATCGCGGTGCGCGATGCCGAAAGCCGTACCCGCTTCCTCGGCTATCGCGTCGAATCGTACAAGCTGTTCGTGTTCACGCTGTCGGCCTGCATGGCCGGCGTCGCCGGCGCGCTCTATGTGCCGCAGGTCGGTATCATCAATCCGAGCGAGTTCGCGCCCGGCAATTCGATCGAGGCGGTGATCTGGGTCGCGGTCGGCGGCCGCGGCACGCTGATCGGCGCCGCGCTCGGCGCCGTCGTCGTCAACTACGCCAAGACGTTCTTCACCTCCGGGCCGCTGGCGCCGTACTGGCTGTTCATGCTGGGCGCGCTGTTCATCCTGGTCACGCTGCTGTTGCCCAAGGGCATCGTCGGCACCTTCAACAGCTGGTGGGAGCCGATCAGGGCAAGACGCAGCTCGCCCGATGCGGAGAGTGCCGCGCGCGAAGACGGCGTCGGCGCACCGAACCTGGCGGAGTAGGCAGATGAACGTCATGGATACCCGCGCCACTTCGGCCATGCTCTATCTCGACGGCGTGCACGTCTCGTTCGACGGCTTTCACGCCATCAACAATCTGTCGCTGACGCTGGCGCCCGGCGAGATGCGCGCCATCATCGGCCCGAACGGCGCCGGCAAGACCACGATGATGGATATCATCACCGGCAAGACCAAGCCGGACGAGGGCACCGTGCTGTTCGACGGCACCGTCGACCTGACCCGGCTCAACGAGACCCGCATCGCCGAGCTCGGCATCGGCCGCAAGTTCCAGAAGCCGACGGTGTTCGAGAGCCAGACCGTGCAGGACAATCTGCTGCTCGCGCTCAATGTCGATCATTCCGTGCGCGGCACGCTGTTCTGGCGCGGCAGCAAGGCGGAGTCCGAGCGCATCGACAAGGTGCTGGAAACCATCCGCCTGACCGATGCGCGCAACCGCCTCGCCGGCAGCCTGTCGCACGGCCAGAAGCAGTGGCTCGAGATCGGCATGCTGCTGGCGCAGGACCCCAAGGTGCTGCTGGTCGATGAGCCGGTCGCGGGCATGACCGACGTCGAGACCCATCTGACCGCGGAGCTGCTGAAAGAGATCAACAAGAACCACACCATCATGGTGGTCGAGCACGACATGACCTTCGTGCGCGAGCTCGGCGTCAAGGTGACCTGCCTTCACGAGGGCACGGTGCTCGCCGAAGGTTCGATCGACCAGGTGTCGTCGAACGAGCGGGTGGTCGAAGTGTATCTGGGGCGCTAGGCGATGCTGAAGATCGACAACATCAATCTCTATTACGGCGCGGCGCAGGCGCTGCGCGGGGTGTCGCTGACCGCCGAGCCCGGCAAGGTCACCTGCGTGCTCGGCCGCAACGGCGTCGGCAAGACCTCGCTGCTGCGCGCGATGGTCGGCCAGTATCCGATTGCCTCCGGTGCGATCAATTTCGACGGCAAGGACATCACCGCGTTAAAGCCCTATGAGCGCGCGCGGCGCGGCATCGGGTTCGTGCCGCAGGGCCGCGAGATCTTCCCGCTGCTCACGGTCGAGGAAAACCTCAAGACCGGCTTCGGTCCCTTGAAGCGCGAGGACCGCAACATCCCCGACGACGTGTTCTCGCTCTTCCCGGTGCTGCAGACCATGCTGGGCCGCCGCGGCGGCGACCTTTCCGGCGGCCAGCAGCAGCAGCTCGCGATCGGCCGCGCACTGGTGATGCGCCCCAAGCTGTTGTTGCTCGACGAGCCGACCGAGGGCATCCAGCCCTCGATCATCAAGGACATCGGCCGCGCCATTTCCTATCTACGCAACCTCGGCAACATCGCAATCGTGCTGGTCGAACAATATCTCGACTTTGCCTGCGAACTCGGCGACAGTTTTGCCGTGATGGACCGGGGCGCGGTGAAATATGCCTGCGATCGCGCAAGCCTCGATCCCGCCGAGATCAGCCGCCAGATGGCGCTGTGAAGATGGTGTGACGCTGCCTTTCGCGGCGTGGGTCAAGGGAGCGTCGGGGGAATGCGGACCGGGATCGCAGGCGCGGCAGCGGCGACGTTTGCGGCAAACCGCGCCCAGGGCGCGGTCAGGTTCGGCGTGCATCGCAAGGATGGCGCCACCCGCCGCGGCGACCTGCATGAGTCAGGCTCGCTGCGCGTCCGTTTCCCGTCGCCGGAAGACGACGGCCTGTCGGCCATGTTCGTCAACACCGCCGGCGGCATTGCCGGCGGCGACCGCTTCGAGGTTGCGATCGCAGCCGGCGAGGGCGCTCGGTTGACCCTGACCACTGCGGCCGCCGAAAAAGTCTATCGCGCTCCAGCGGCAGCCGCGCGGCTCGACATCGCGCTGAAGGTCGCGGATGGCGCGCATCTCTCCTGGCTGCCGCAGGAGACGATCCTGTTCGACCGCGCCCGCATTCATCGCCGCTTCGACATTGAGCTTGCCGAGGGCGCGTCGCTTTTGCTCTGCGAGATCGTGGTGTTCGGCCGCGCCGCCATGGGCGAGACCATGCGCCATGGCGAGTTCGTCGACCGCTGGCGGATGCGGCGCGGCGGCCGGCTGGTGTTTGCCGAGACCATCCGCCTCGACGGCGAGATCGGTGAGAAGCTGGCAATGCCCGCGATTGCGGCGGGCGGCTGCGCGATCGGCACCGCGCTGATCGTGCCGGGTGACGAGGCGCTGATCGAGCGCATCCGCGCGGCGTCGGACGGCTTCGGCGGCGAGGTCGGCATCTCGGCCTGGAATGGCTTTGCAATGGCGCGCTTCTGTGCCCAAGATGCGGCCCGGTTGCGCGCCGACATGATGGCGGTGCTCGGCCGCGCCTCCGCCGTGCCGCTACCGCGGCTGTGGCTCAACTAATCCTTTCAAGATCATCAGAGTGCTCGCATGAATTTGTCTCCCCGCGAAAAGGACAAGCTCCTGGTTTCGATGGCGGCCATGGTGGCGCGCCGCCGGCTCGAGCGTGGCGTCAAGCTGAACCATCCCGAGGCGATCGCGCTGATCACCGACTTCATCGTCGAGGGCGCGCGCGACGGCCGCACCGTCGCCGAGCTGATGCAGGCCGGCGCCAAGGTATTGACCCGCGCGCAGGTCATGGACGGCATCCCGGAGATGATCCACGACATCCAGGTCGAAGCGACATTCCCCGACGGCACCAAACTCGTCACCGTGCACGAGCCGATCCGATAGCCACGAACGTCATTCCGGGGCGGCCGAAGGCCGAACCCGGAATCCAGAGGTTGTTTTGGGAGATTCCGGGTTCACGCTTCGCGTGCCCCGGAATGACAGGAGAGACGAATGATCCCCGGCGAACTCTTCATCAAGGACGGCGAGATCGAGCTCAATGCCGGCCGCAAGACCGTGACGCTGTCGGTCGCCAACACCGGCGACCGCCCAATCCAGGTCGGCTCGCACTACCACTTCTTCGAAACCAACCCGGCGCTGAAATTCGACCGCAAGAAAGCCCGCGGCATGCGCCTCGACATCGCCGCCGGCACCGCCGTCCGCTTCGAGCCCGGCCAGACCCGCGACGTCCACCTCGTCGCGCTCGCCGGTAAGCGCGTGATCTACGGATTCCGCGCCGAGGTGAAGGGGAAGTTGTAGGCCCGATGCTTCCCGCGCTCCGCATGGTCTCCGAAGCCGCTGAGCTTGCTGCGCGCCGTCACAACGGCATGGCGCGCAAGGGGCGGGGGAATGAGCCGTACCTCAATCATCTGGCCGAGGTTGCGAACCTGCTGGCGCAGGTGACTGATGGCGCCGATGCCGAGCTGGTGGCGGCCGGCTGGCTGCACGACACAATCGAGGACACCGAGACCACGCGCGAGGAGCTCGCGGAGAAATTCAGCGAACGCGTTGCCGCGCTGGTGGTCGAATGCACCGACGACATGAGCCTGCCGAAGGCCGTGCGCCGGCAAAAGCAGATCGAGGACGCTGCGCACAAGTCGCCTGGCGCAAAGCTGATCAAGACCGCCGACAAGGTCAGCAATATCGGCGCGCGGATCGCGCCGCATCCAAACAACGACGAACGCGACGATCTCGCCGACTATGCGGCCTGGGCCGACAAGGTCGTTGCCGGTTGCCGGGGGATCAATCCGCGGCTCGACCGCATTTTCGACGACACCATTGCGCGCGCCAAGGCCGCGCTGGCTGAAACTGGGGGCTGACATGTCCGTGAAGATCAAGCGTTCCGTCTATGCCGACATGTTCGGGCCGACCACCGGCGACAAGGTGCGGCTGGCCGACACCGATTTGATCATCGAGGTCGAGAAGGACCTCACGACCTATGGCGAGGAGGTGAAGTTCGGCGGCGGCAAGGTGATCCGCGACGGCATGGGGCAGTCGCAGGTGACGAACGCGCAGGGCGCGGCCGATACCGTCATCACCAACGCGCTGATCGTCGATCACTGGGGCATCGTGAAGGCCGATGTCGCGATCAAGGAGGGCATGATCGCCGCGATCGGCAAGGCTGGCAATCCGGACATCCAGCCCAACGTCACCATCATCATCGGCCCGGGCACCGACGTGATCGCGGGCGAGGGCAAGATCCTCACCGCGGGCGGTTTCGACAGCCACATCCACTTCATCTGCCCGCAGCAGATCGAGCACGCGTTGATGTCTGGCGTCACCTCGATGCTCGGGGGCGGCACCGGTCCGTCGCACGGCACCTTCGCCACCACCTGCACGCCCGGCCCGTGGCACATGGGGCGGATGATCCAGTCGTTCGACGCCTTTCCGGTGAACCTCGGTATTTCCGGCAAGGGCAACGCCTCGCGCCCGGCGGCGCTGGTCGAAATGATCAAGGGCGGCGCCTGCGCGCTGAAGCTGCACGAGGACTGGGGCACCACGCCGTCAGCGATCGACACCTGCCTCTCAGTGGCCGACGATTACGACGTCCAGGTGATGCTGCATTCGGACACGCTGAACGAATCCGGCTTCGTCGAAGACACGATCAAGGCGTTCAAGGGCCGCACCATCCATGCCTTCCATACTGAGGGCGCCGGCGGCGGCCATGCGCCGGATATCATCAAGATCGCCGGCCTGAAGAACGTGCTGCCGTCCTCGACCAATCCGACCCGGCCATTCACGCGCAACACCATCGACGAGCATTTGGACATGCTGATGGTGTGCCATCACCTCGATCCGTCGATCGCCGAAGACCTGGCGTTTGCCGAAAGCCGCATCCGCAAGGAGACCATCGCGGCCGAGGACATCCTGCACGATCTCGGCGCGCTCTCGATGATGTCGTCGGATTCGCAGGCGATGGGCCGGCTTGGCGAGGTGATCATCCGCACCTGGCAGACCGCCGACAAGATGAAGAAGCAGCGCGGCGCGCTGCCGCAGGACAAGGGCAACGACAACGACAATTTCCGCGTCAGGCGCTACATCGCCAAATACACCATCAACCCCGCGATCGCGCATGGCGTGTCGAAGCTGATCGGCTCGGTCGAGAAGGGCAAGATGGCCGACCTCGTGCTGTGGTCGCCGGCGTTCTTCGGCGTCAAGCCGGACTGCATCATCAAGGGCGGCTCGATCGTGGCGGCGCCGATGGGCGATCCCAACGCCTCGATCCCGACGCCGCAGCCGGTGCATTACCGGCCGATGTTTGCCGCTTTCGGCAAGGCGCTCACTGCGTCCTCGGTGGTGTTCACCTCGAAGGCCGCGGTGACCGGCGGCCTCGCCCGCAAGCTCGGGATCAGCAAGAAGCTCTACGCGGTGCAGAACACCCGCGGAAAGATCTCCAAGAAGAGCATGATCCACAACGATGCGACGCCCAAGATCGAGGTCGATCCGGAGACCTATGAGGTACGCGCAGACGGCGAGCTGCTGACCTGCGCGCCGGCCGAGGTGCTGCCCATGGCACAGCGCTATTTTATGTTCTAAAACCGCTCCCGGTAACTAGAGCGTTTTCGAGCGAAGTGGATTTCCGGTTCGCGGAAAGAAAACGCGTCAAAACAAGACTCAAGCCAAAAGAGAAAACCGGGAGGAATTTCCGTGATTTACGTCGTTGCTACGCTGACCATCAAGCCCGAGACCCGCGCCGAGTTCATCGCCGCGGCGACGGCCTGCATCAAGGAAACCCGCAAGGAGCCCGGCAACATCGCCTACGATTTGCACGAGAGCGTCACCGACCACAGCAAGATGGTGTTCGTCGAGCAGTGGGAAAACGCCGAGGCGCTGGTGCCGCATCGCACCGCCGAGCACATGAAGACGTTCGGCCGGGTCGCCGTGAAGTGCATGGCCGCGCCGCCGAAGATCGAGGTGATCACGCCCGAGAAGGTCGACGTTCGCTGAAGCATGATCCGGAAAAGTGTGAAGCGGTTTTCCGGAAAGATCATGCTCAAACAAAAAGGAGGCTTCGAGCGCGACCCTCGCGCTTGAAGCAACAACAAGAACGGGAGAAGCACATGATCTATGTCATCGCCACCACGCCGATGAAGCCGGAGAACAAGGACGACTTCATCAGGGGACACAAGGCGTGCATCGCCGAGACCCACAAGGAGAAGGGCTGCCTCTCCTACGAGGGCCATGTCAGCGTCAACGATCCCAATCTGTATGTGGTGGTCGAGCGCTGGGAAACCCGCGACGACCTGACCGCGCACAGCAAGGCGCCGCACATGAAGGTGTGGCGCGAATATTCCGCCGAGATGAAGACGGGCCCGACGGTGATCGAGATCATCAGCGACGCCAAGGTTCAGAAGATCTGAGGCAATCGATGATCCGCGCAACCAAAGTCCTGGGACAGCATCGCTGGACGGAAGCGGGGGCCGACACCGTCGTGCTCGATTTCGACGACCGGCACCGGCGGCGGATGGCGATGACAGGGACGCGCGGGCTCGAATTCCTGCTCGATCTCGAAAACGCCGTCGCGCTGCGCGGCAGCGACGCACTGGTGCTGGAGGACGGTCGCCTCGTCGAGGTGGTCGCTGCTCCCGAGCCGCTCGCGGAAATCCGCGGCAGCGATCCGCATCTTATGATCCGGGTCGCCTGGCATCTCGGCAATCGCCATCTGCCGACGCAGATCATGCCGAAGGGCCTGCGCATTCGGCGCGATCACGTGATCGAGGCAATGGTGAAGGGGTTAGGGGCCCGTGTCATCGAGATCGAAGCGCCGTTCGATCCCGAAGGCGGCGCCTATGCCGAGCATGCGCATGCCGACGCACCCGCGCATGGTCACACCGGGCACGATCATGCCCATGGCGGCGCGCACGATCATGGTCACTACCACGGTGATGGTCACCATCACGATCACGCGCATGACCACGACCACCATCATCATGATGAGCATTGCGACCACGCTCATCATCACCACGACCACTCCCATGCTCATGACCACAAATGAGCCTGATCCCGCCGCGGTGCGCGGCGGGATGGCGGAGGACGAGGCGGCTGCGCTGTACCGGCTGATGACGTGGCTGTCGCCGTCTTTCCCGGTGGGCGCGTTCGCTTATTCCAGCGGCATCGAATGGGCAGTCGAGGCCGGCGACATCACCGATGCCGCATCGTTCCGCGGCTGGCTCGCGGCGATGCTCACCGACGGCAGCGGCTTTTGCGACGCCGTGTTCCTTGCGCAGAGCCATCGCGCGGCGTCGGAGCCCGGCCACGCCGGGCTGAAGGAGATCGCCGAGCTCGCGGCTGCGTTCGTGCCGTCGCGCGAGAGGCAGCTCGAGACCACCACGCAGGGGCGCGCCTTCATCGAGATCGCCCGCGCAGCCTGGAATTCGTCCGGCCTCAACGCGATGATTGCGGCCTGCGACGGCCCGATCGTGTACCCGGTCGCGGTCGGCGTCGTCAGCGCCGCGCACGGCATCCGGCTTTCGCCGTCGCTGCATGCTTTCCTGCATGCCGTGCTCTCGAACTGGATTTCCGCAGGCAGCCGGCTGATCCCGCTCGGCCAGACCGACAGCCAGCGCGTGCTGGCCGATCTCGAACCGGTCGTTGCCGCAACCGCGGCGCGGGCCAACGCAGCCTCGCTCGACGATCTCGGCAGTGCGACTTTTCGGGCCGACCTCGCTAGTCTGCGTCATGAAGCGCAATACACGAGGCTGTTCCGGTCATGATGCGTCCTCCGCTGTCGTCCCGGCGCAGGCCGGGACCCATAACCACCGGCCTTCGTGGTTATGCAAGTCTGCGGCCCCAGCTTCGCGCAGCAATTGAATTCGGTGGTAATCGGTCCCGGCCTTCGCCGGGACGACGATGGATGGATTGATATGCCCACTTCTCATGGTCCGTTACGCGTCGGCGTCGGCGGTCCGGTCGGCTCCGGCAAGACCGCGCTGATGGATCTGCTCTGCAAGTCGATGCGCGAGCGCTACGACATCGCGGCGATCACCAACGACATCTACACCAAATGGGATGCCGAGTTTCTGGTGCGCTCCGGCTCGCTGACGGCGGACCGCATCGCCGGCGTCGAGACCGGCGGCTGTCCGCATACCGCGATCCGCGAGGACGCCTCGATGAACCTCGCCGCGGTCGCCGATATGCGGGCGAAATTCCCCGATCTCGATCTGGTCCTGATCGAGTCCGGCGGCGACAATCTGGCGGCGACCTTCTCGCCGGAATTGGCTGATCTCACGATCTACGTCATCGATGTCGCCGCCGGCGACAAGATCCCGTCCAAGGGTGGCCCCGGCATCACGCGATCCGACCTTCTGGTGATCAACAAGATCGACCTCGCGCCCCATGTCGGTGCGTCGCTTGAGAAGATGGACACCGACGCCAGGCGGATGCGCGGCGAGCGGCCCTTCGTGATGACCAACCTGAAGAAGAGCGACGGCCTCGACCGCATCATCAGCTTCATCGAGACCAAGGGTGGCCTTCGGTCGCAGGGTGCAGGCAAGACGGCCAAGACGGGTTAGGCGTTAATGATTGTGGCAGATCACTAGCACTGCCGCTCGCCCCGTCATCCTGAGGAGCGCGTAGCGCGTCTCGAAGGATGGACGGCCACCAGCCGGGCCGTGCATCCTTCGAGGCTCGCTCCGCTCGCACCTCAGGATGACGGTGATGAAGTAGTCTGGCCGAGCCGCCGCAAAAAAGCTGCGCAACCGCCGGAACAATTGCCAACTTTGACGATTAGCAACCTTTAGCGCCGCCAAAGACCGCCGGGTGGCGTCGTCGTTAATGTTGCCGACCGGCTCCTGTTGCGTACCGATGATCGCTATTCCATATTCCTTTGCGGCCGGCGTTCATCGCACCCTGATTTGTCGCCGCCCCCGCAGAAGCCAGATGCCTACCGTCCCCTTTCGCCACCCCCTGATTGCCGAGTAAGCGTGTGGTTCGACTGGGCTTCATCGTTGCATTGATTGCGCTGATCGGAGTTCTGCTCTCCGGTCTTGCCGCCTATCGGGTGCACGATCAGGAGCTTGCAATCGACGGTATCGCGCTGGCGCGGGCGATCGACGTCCATGCCAGCCTGGTGCAGGACCGCCTGACCGAGCGCGAGCTGCTGGCGCGGGTGGCCTCGGGGCTGTTCCGGACGCCGTCGATGGTGAAGGCCAATATGCTGCAGCCGCTGCGCTCGGCGATCTACGCCTTCAAGACCGATTTCGTCGTCGCCGCATGGATCGCGCGGCTCAAGCCGAACGAGCTGACCGCAGCCGAGGCGGAGCTGAAGGCCGCCGGCTTCACCAATCCCTCGATCCGCGATTTCGACGACCAGGCGCTCGACATCAAGGCGCTCGACAAGCCGATCAACGTGCTGATGGACGTCGAGCCGCGCAATCCGGAGACCCTGAGCATCCCGGGCCGCGCCTTCGACCGTCACTCGGTGGTCGGCCCGATGCTGGCCAAGGCGATGGAGAGTGCCAAGCCGGTGGCCTCGGACCCGGTGCCGCTGTTGCGGCAGAACGGCCCGGTCGGGGTCGTGCTCGCCGCGCCGGTGTTCCAGGAGGGTGGATCCGAGCCGGCCGGCTTCATCACCTTTTCCTACGAGCTGTCGTCGCTGATGCTGACCAACGACGATTCCTCGCTGTTCGCGGTGGCGTTGAAGGATCCGCGCGATTCCAATGACGAGTTCACCGCCAACGAGCAGGGCATCGTCACCTCGCGCGCGGTGCGCCAGGACGGTCCGCTGCCGTCGATGGTCCGCACGGTGACGTTCGGCGGCCGGGACTGGTCGCTCGACTATTACGCCAAGAGCAACGCCACGGTGCGTGCGCAGCAGACCGCGACCATCGTCGCGGCGATCGGCCTCGCGCTGACCGGCATCGTCTGCGGCCTGTTCGGCTATGTCGCCTACAACAATTTGCGCCTCAGCCGCGAGATCGAGGTCCGGATCGGCTTCGAGCGCCGGCTCACTGCGGTGATCGACGAGCTTAATCATCGGGTCAAGAACATCCTCGCAGTGATCCAGTCGATCGTGACCCGCACGCTGCGCCACGGCGCCGACATGGACGTCGCGCGCGAACTGTTGATCGGGCGCATCCACGCGATGTCGAATGTCGTCACGCTGCTCAGCGAGAGCCAGTGGCAGGGCGTCAAGCTGAAGGGCCTGTTCGAATCACGGGCGATCCCGCATGCCGACCGGATCGCGGTGAACGGTCCCGACATCACCGTCAGCGCCCGCGCCGCGCAGTCGCTGTCACTGCTGTTCTTCGAGCTCGCCTCGCACTCCGATGAAGGGCTGTCGCTGGTCGGCAAGCATCCGCACATCGTCGCGAACTGGGAGGTCGCCGGCGAGGATGCGGACGCGGTGTTCCATTTCCGCTGGGAGGAGTTCAACACCAGCCAGGCGACGCGGCGGGCCGACAGTGATTTCGGCCTGATCTTGCTCGACCGCGTCGCGCCGGAGGCGCTCGGCGGCACTGCGAAGCGCTACTTCACCGACGTCTCCTATGTCTACGAGCTCACCGCTCCGATGGACACCGTGGTCGACATGAGCGAGCGCGACCGCACCGAGCAGCTCTCCGCGCCGGTCCGACCGGCGAAGAAGTAGAGCGCGCGCCGCAGCCGCCTCAGGTTGAGCGGTTATGTTATTGCCCGGATTGATCGAAATCAGGCGCGCGGGGCGGCGCTCACGTGATCTGTGTCGAAATCCGGTATCCGTAATAGCCCGCAACCGAGCGTTAAAACTTCGTTGAACATGCTTGGGCATATACCGAGCAGGATACCGACTGAGGACCCCGATGAGGCTTTGGGTCAGCCTGACCTTGCTTGCGGCAGTTTTGCCTGTCGGGCTGTCGCTTGCCTTGACCCCGGCGACGCCGCCGCGCGACCCTGCGACAATCCGTGCCAGCTATCGCCGGCCGGACGTGGTTCCGTTCCCGAGCGACAATCCCTATTCGGAGGCGAAATCCGCGCTGGGGCAGATGTTGTTCTTCGATCCGCTGCTGTCGCGGTCCAAGACGCATTCCTGCGCCAGCTGCCACAAGCCAAGCCTGTCATGGGCCGACGGCCTTCCGCGCGCCATCGGTGAGGATCCGAAAGGCTTGCCGATCCGCTCGCCGACGCTGATCGACGTGGCGTTCTTCGAGCCGCTGGGATGGGACGGCAAGTTCAGGGATCTCGAATCCGTTGCGTTCGGGCCCATTCTGAGCCCGATGAACCTGAACATGACCGAGCCGGAATTGATCGCGCGTCTCGCGGCGATCCCCGGCTATGTTGATGCATTCGCCCACGCGTTCGGCGACGGCGCGATCACGCGACCGAGGATCGAGCAGTCGCTGGCGACGTTCGAGCGCTCCATCGTTGCAGGCGAGGCCCCGTTCGACCGCTGGATCAAGGGCGACGAGAGCGCGATCGGCGCATCAGCCCAGCGTGGCTTTGCGCTTTTCAACGGCAAGGGACGCTGCTCGTCCTGCCACAGCGGCCCATCCTTCTCCGACGGGTCCTTCCAGGATATCGGCACCGCCAAGGGCCACGACATCGGGCGCGGACGTTACTTTCCGACCTCGGCGAAGCTGAAATATGCGTTCAAGACCCCGACATTGCGTGATGTCGCGCGCCGTGCGCCCTACATGCACGACGGATCGGTCGCAACGCTGGAAGATGTCATCGAACTCTACAACAAGGGTGGGATCGAGCGGCCGAGCCGGTCGCCCGACATCAAGCCATTGTCTCTGACGGCAGGCGAGAAGAAGGACCTCATCGCCTTCCTGCAGACCCTGACCGCCACGGCCCCGCCGGTGGCGGGGATCCCCAAATTGCCGCGCTGAGCGCAGCAGAGGGTTCAGAGCGGGGGTTCGTCAGGCGAGGTGCGGCAGTGCGGCCCCAAGCAGGCCGAGCCCGATGATCAGGAACCCGCCGGCGCAAGTCTCGAGGGCCGCCGTGCGCGACGGGAACGATTTTGTCACATTGGCGAGGGCTGACCCCACCCCGATACTCACGACACTCAACGCTCCGAACATTTTAACCGGCCTCCCGATCCGATTTGTCCGGATTTCACTACGACAGTTGAATTGAGCCCCCGTGCCGGAAATAGCTAAAATTCGATGGAACCGGCCGCAAAACATGTTCTGAGGGACGGGTTGGGGCCTGCCTGCCGCAATTAACCACAATGCAACCAGCGGATGTCAGGGGCAGGCGCAAAGCTTAAAATTTGATATAAGTTAAACAAGTCCTTAAGCGTAAGTGTGTGTGTGGGCGGTTGGTTCAATGTTTAATGGGCGGGAGCGAGATGCCGCGTCGGCTGTGCGCTCCTTTTTCGCCACGTGCCTTGCAGCGGTTTTGTTTTGCGTCACAGCCGCGCGCAGTGCCGAGGCACATGTCAAATGGTTTTGTGCTTACGATGTCGCCGGTCAGCCGCGCGGACTCGAGAATGTCCTTTGCCTCGATTTTGAACTGCTGCTCGGCGTCGCCGTCTTCTGGCTGTTTGCGGGCTGCCTGATCGAGCCGACGTCGCTCGGCGATGCGACCATTCGCGTGCTGGACCGCATTACCGAGGGACTGCGGCTGCACACCGAACTGATGATGCGCGCGGTCTGCGCGTTCTTCTTCATCTCGATCTGGGCCGTCGGCGGCATCCTGCTGACGCCGGAGTTGAAGACGTCGTCACCGCTGGTGGGCGCGTTGCAGCTCGCCATCGCCGCCGGCATGCTGTCGCGGCGCACGCTGCCGCTGTCGGCCGTGGGGATGGCGATCCTGTTCGGCATCGGTGTCCGCGACTACGGCGTCTTCCATCTCGCCGACTACCCGATTTTTCTAGGCGTTGCCGCCTATTTTGCGCTGATCGGGCTGAACAAGGACCTGTTCGGAATCCGGCCGATCGACGTGATGCGGTACGCCGCGGCGGTGACGCTGATGTGGGCCTCGATCGAAAAATGGGCCTATCCGGAATGGAGCTTTCCGCTCCTGATCGAGCATGCCGGAATGACCCTCGGCTTCGACAATGAATTCTACATGCGCGCCGCGGGCATGGTGGAGTTCACGCTCGCCTTCGCCTTGATCTGGACGCCGTTGATCCGGCGCTGTGCCGCCGCCGTGCTGACAGGGATGTTCATCAGCGCGTGCTTCGAATTCGGCAAGATCGACACCATCGGACACTCGGCGATCATCGCCGTGCTGTTTGCGATTGTCGCCGACAACAAGGTGTTGGCGCGCGATCGTCGCGCGCCCTGGCTCGCCCCGGTCGCGCTCTGTGCTGCGCTGTCGCTGACGCTGTTCGTCTACTATTTCGGTCACGCCGCGATCTTCAAGACCTCGGTCCTGTAGATCCGTTGCTTCAAGGGGCTATTTGGCGACGTGGACGGCGAGCTTCATCTTCGGATGAATGCCGCACAGCACGGTGTAGTCGCCGGGCACGGAAAAGGTGACGTCGAACTTGCTGCCCGGCTGCTGGTCCCCCGAGTCGAAACTGAACGTCTCGGTGCTCAAATAAGCGTGATGAAGCAGTTCGCCGTCATCGTTAATGAACCGTAAAACCTCGCCGCGCTTGATCGAGATCTCCGCCGGCTTGAACTCGCGATCCTTCTGCGAAATGACGTAGGGCGCCGCACCCAGAGCGGCGCCGGCCAGCGCTCCCGTGACAATCGCGGCCACCAAAGGCACGCGGCCGGACCGGCCGAGGCGCAGGATGCGCAACAAGCCTGATTGCATGAGACCCCCGCTTGGAATTCCAAAACCGGCTACTTGAGCGTGCAAATGATGCGTCCCGGATTACCTGTAAGGGTGATTATCGCCAGCTGATCTTAACGATTTCAGCATGAGTTGCAGTCACTACTAAAGCAATTTTGAGCAGACAGACATTTTTCCGCTAGCGCTGCGCGTTTCTGCGTAGCTTGAGCATCGAGCACTACGGCGAAACGCGGGTATGGATAGCCTATTAGGCAATCTCAAGGTAAAGACCGGTGCAGCCTTTCGGTTCGCGACCGGCGGCCTGTCGCGTGTTGCCCTGACCACGGGTTCGATCCGCACCCAGATTCTGATTTTCTGTCTCGCGATGAGCGCCGTTGCCGTCGCGCTCGGCGGATACTCCATCCTTGGTATCCGCCATGCCGGCGATCTGGTGGCCAAGACGTTCGACGAATCCCTGATGTCGATCAATTACGCCCGCGCGGCCGGTGCGGACTTCGCCTCGATGCGGGTCGCGTCGTCGCAGCGCCTGCTGACCACGGATCCGGAAATTCGTGCCAGCCTCGACAGCCAGATTGAAAAGCTAGGCAAGACGCTGGCGGAAGACCTGACGATCGCTGCCGACCGGTCGCAGTCCTCGCGGGCCGCGCAAGCCGCGGCAAAGGTTCAGGAAGCCGCCGACGCCTGGATGGCGCTGCATCGCCGTGCGATCGGATCGTCGGTCGAGGGAAATTCGGCGGCTGATCCACATGCATCGGGGACGACGGTCGGCGATGTCGATCGCTACTCCAAGATCGTCAGCCAGCAGGTCGAGCTGCTGGTCAACTACACGGCCGGCGACGGCTTTCTGTTCCGGCAAAAGGCGCTCTCGACGATCAAGCGGGATCTGCAGCTCAACGTCGCCGGGCTGACCGTCGCGCTGTTCCTGTCGGCGCTGTTCTCGTGGTTGTTGGCGCGCCGGATCATCGGGCCCGTCGCCATTGCATCGCGGGCCGCGCGGAGCATCGCCGGCGGCGACCTCGACGCGACCGTTCCCAAGGGCGGTACCGACGAACTCGGCACGCTGCTGACCGCCATGGAAACCATGCGCGACAACATCAGGCGGATGGTCGATCAAGAGGTGTCGCAACGCCGTTCCGCGCAGGCGCGGCTTTCCGATGCGCTCGAAACGTCGCACGAAGGTGTCGTGCTGCTCGATGCGGATGGCCAGATCGCGCTGGCCAACTCGCGCGCCAGCGAATTCATCCGTCTTTCGCCGCAGCTTCTGCAGTCGGATCGGCTTGATGCCCCCAGCCTGGCGCCGGCCGACGGTGACTGCGATGGCTTCGCGAGCGAGGCGCAGCTTTCCGACGGGCGCTGGCTGCGTGTCAGCCGCAGCGAGACGCAGGAGGGCGGCGTCGTTCTCGTCTACAGCGACATCTCCGCGCTGAAGCAGCAGAAGGCCGAGCTGCATGAAACCAATCTGCGGCTCGACGCGGCGCTCACGCACATGTCGCAGGGGCTGTGCCTCTACAACAGCGAGGCGCGGCTGCAGGTCGCCAACCGCAGGTTCTGCGAGATCTTCGACATTTCGCCGGAGCTCGTCGTTCCCGGAATGACCATGGAGGACGTGCTCGGCCTCAGCGTTGCCGCCGGCAATCACGGTGACCAGACCGTCGAAGACCTGCTGGCGGAACGCGAGCGATCGATGGCCCAGCACGAGGGCAACTATCTACAGCATCTCAGCGATGGACGGATCATTGCCATCGCGCAACGGCCGACATCCGACGGCGGCTGGCTCGTCACCTGCGAGGATGTGACCGAACAGCAGCGGGCCGAGTCGCAGATCGCGTTCATGGCCCGGCACGATGCTTTGACCAGGCTGCCGAACCGGACGCTGCTGGCGGAACGGATCGAGCTGGCGGTCGCTCAGGTCGGCCGCGGATCCGGCTTCGCCGTGTTCTGCCTCGATCTCGATAATTTCAAGCAGGTCAACGATACGCTCGGGCATCCGGTCGGCGACGAACTGCTGTGTGCGGTCGCCGACCGCCTCAACGCCTGCGTCCGCGAGGTCGACACCGTCGCGCGCCTGGGCGGCGACGAGTTCGCGGTCATTCAGTGTGGCGTCCAGGGCGGCGAGGAGGCCGAGCGCCTCGCTCGCCGCATCGTGGAATGCGTCGGCGCTCCGTACGAGCTGAACGGGCATCGCGTCGTGGTCGGATGCAGCGTCGGCATCTCGATGTCGCCGGTCGACGGCACCACCGGAGAGAAGCTCCTGAAGAACGCCGACGTCGCTCTGTACCGCGCCAAGATGGAAGGCCGGGGCACCTGGCGCTTCTTCGAGCCCGCGATGGACGCCAGCCTGCAGCGGCGCCGGGCAATCGAGCTCGATCTCCGCGAAGCGATGGCCAAGGACGAGTTCTCGCTGTACTACCAGCCGCTTTACGATCTCCATCTCGACCGCATCTGCGGCTTCGAGGCGTTGCTCCGCTGGCATCACCCGAAGCGGGGAATGGTGCCGCCGGACCAGTTCATCCCGATCGCGGAAGAGATCGGCCTGATCGGCCCGTTGGGAGAATGGGTACTCAATCGCGCCTGCGAGCAGGCCGTCACCTGGCCTACAGAGATGAAGCTCGCGGTCAACGTCTCGGCGGTCCAGTTTCGCGATCCCGACTTCATCGACGTCGCCGTCAACGCGCTTACGGCGTCAAAATTGTCGCCGCGCCGGCTGGAGCTCGAAATCACCGAATCCGTCTTCCTCGCGAACAGTAACGAGACGCTTGCAACGCTGCACAAGCTGAAGGCGCTGGGACTGCGCATCGCGCTGGACGATTTCGGCACCGGCTATTCGTCGCTGAGCTATCTGCGCAGTTTTCCGTTCGACAAGCTCAAGATCGACAAATCCTTCGTGCGCGACTTGACCGCGACGCATGGATCGAAATCGATCGTGCGCGCCGTCATCAGCCTTGGCAGAAGCCTTGGCATGACCACGATCGCGGAAGGCATCGAGACCGTGGAGCAGTTGGACCACATGCGGGCCGAAGGCTGCAACGAGGCCCAGGGCTTCCTGTTCAGTCATCCGGTCCCGGTCACCGAGATCGCGGGCAAGATCCTCGAATTGAGAAACGGCTTCAAGCCGGCTGCCGTCCAGCAGGCGATGGCCGGCTGATGGTGCGGCCGTCGCGCAACGCGACGGCGATCGCGGACAACGCTCTAGTCTGACGATGGTCGATCGAGACGGGCGACGGTCTACTCGATCCGGCGTGCGCGCGTCTCCGGCTTCCTGGCTTCGTTGATCGCCTCGACGTATTCTCGCTGGTGCGTGAAGCTGAGCTGATCCCAGCGGGCTCGCGCAGCCGGGGTGAGCGCCTTGTCGAGGTCGGGCGGGATGTCGACAGTTCGCTTTTCGGCATCGAGCTCGAGCGTGACCTGTAATGTCTCGCCGCCCTTGAGACCCGCCGCCTCGCGGTTGCTCTTTCGCAAGGGAATGCAGGCCTGCCCGCCCATCGAGGCGATGGTGCTTCGATAGGTGTAGCCGTTCAGCGTAACGAGGACCGGAACGCGAACCTTGCCGAAAACAACCTTCGGATCGAACGTCACCGGTATGAAGCAGGCGCCGCCCTCCAGGACGATGGTGGCTTCAAACGTCTTCCGGGTCATGCTGCGCGATACCGTGATGGACGATCGCCGAATGAAAAAGGCGGCCCAGCGGGCCGCCCTTCCCCTCTAGCTTCGCTTGGCTATCCGCCATTGCCGCCGATCACGGCGCGCACGGTGTTGTCGGGGCCGAAATCCTCGGCGCTGTCGACATAGAGCAGCGCGGAGAGCTTCGAGCGCGCGCGGTTGACGCGGCTCTTGATGGTGCCGACCGCGCAGCCGCAGATCGCTGCGGCATCCTCGTAGGAGAAGCCGGAGGCACCAACCAGGATCAACGCTTCGCGCTGGTCCTGCGGCAGCTTTTCGAGCGCCGCGCGGAATTCCTCGAACTCCAGATGCGCGGCCTGCGACGGCTGGCTCTTCAGCGTCTTGGCATAATTGCCCTCGGCATCCTCCACCTCGCGCCGCCGCTTCCGGTAGTCGGAGCGAAACAGGTTGCGCAGGATGGTGAACAACCACGCGGGCAGGTTCGAGCCGGGCTGGAACGAGTCGATATTGGCGATCGCGCGCAGCAGGGTCTCCTGCACCAGATCGTCGGCGCGGTCGCCATTGCCGGACAGCGAGATCGCGAACGCGCGCAGGCTCGGGACCGACGCCAGGATGTCGTCGCGAAGTTCATTGGTGAGAGGCATTAGTCCCCTCCATTGTTCTTGTCAGGATCGCCCCCGGCCACGGCCGCCGCGGCGGCCTCGGGTCCGTCGAGTTTGCGGATCAGCTCCGCAAAGCGGTCGGGCACCCCCTGCCGCACCACGTCGTCGTACATGGCGCGAAGCTGGTGGCCGATTCTCGATTGAATCTCGGCGTTGAGACCGCCCTGCTTCTTTACTTCCTTCATGATCTGATCCACGCTTCCCCGGGAGTTAAGTCTCTGATTTTCAAGTCGATTCCTCGAAAAAAGAGGCTGGCCGCGTTGCCTCGTCGGTCAGGAGCTAATGCAAAGTTGCGCAGAAAGTTCCGGAAGGCTGGAACTATTTCGTGGAACTTTTTCGGCGCTCACGCGTAGTCGGGCATGCAGGGGAACCGGGGTCGCCCCATATTGGTACGCCGCCCCAGAGTACGGGTTTCAGGCCGGTTGGCCTCACGAACAAGGATGGAGTGGGAATGTCCCGATCACAGATCGTTGCCGAACACCTTCCGCTGTTGCGCCGTTATGCGCGCGCGCTGACCGGAAACCAGGCGTCGGGGGACGCCTATGTCGGGGCCATGCTCGAGGCCCTGTTGCAGGACGGATCATTGCTGGACCAGAGCCACGGTCCGCGCGCCGGGCTGTTTCGGCTGTTCACCCAGATCTGGAATTCGGTGTCGGTGAACAACAACGACAATGAAGACGTGGCGACGCTCTCGCTGCCGCCGGAGCGCCGACTCTCCAACATCACGCCGCTGCCTCGGCAGGCCTTCCTGCTGTTGTCGCTGGAAGGCTTCTCGGAGGAGGAGGTCGGCTACATTCTCGGCACCGACGTTGCCGAGACGCGCAAGCTGACGGATGCCGCCGGCCGCGAGATGGCCGCCGAGATCGCCACCGATGTCCTGATCATCGAGGACGAGACTTTCATCGCCATGGACCTCGAGAGCCTGGTGAAGAATCTCGGCCACAACGTCATCGGCGTTGCGCGCACGCATTCCGATGCGGTGGCGCTCGCCAAGAACAAGAAGCCCGGCCTGATCCTCGCCGACATCCAGCTCGCCGACGGTTCGTCCGGTCTCGATGCGGTCAACGAGCTGCTGCGCACCTTCGAGGTGCCGGTGGTGTTCATCACGGCCTATCCCGAGCGCTTCCTGACCGGCGAGCGGCCGGAGCCGGCGTTCCTGATCTCGAAGCCGTTCCAGCCGGCGATGGTGTCGGCGGTAGCGAGCCAGGCGCTGTTCTTCCAGCGCAACTCGCGCAACCGCACGCCGCGCGCGGCGTCGGCATGAGCTGAGTTTACGCAAGAGGGCAAAATGCAAGCCGGCGTACCGAAAGGTACGCCGGTTTTTTCTTGGGGAAGGTTTCCCGAGCGTGGTGCGCGATGTCGAAGCTATTTGCTGACCACGCGGACCGGCATCGTGCTGAGCGCCCGCAGGCCGGAGCTGTCGCGGAAGGCAACCGGCCCCGCAATGTCGAACTGCTTCACGCGGCTGGCGAGCGCTGCGATCACGGCCTCCGCCTCCAGCCGCGCCACCATCTGCCCGACACAGCCGTGGATGCCGACACCGAAGCCCATGTGTCCGGACAGCCGCCGTCTGACGTCGAACTGGTCGGGATGCTCCCAGCGCGTCGCGTCGCGGTTGGCGGAGGCGAGCAGCAGCAGCACCTTTTCGTGCTTGCCGATCGCAACGCCTGCAATTTCGGTGTCGTGCGGCGTGGTGCGGAACACGAACGGCGCCGGTGAATCGAAGCGCAGCGTCTCGTCGAACGCCCCGCGCGACAGCGACGGGTCGGCTGCGAGCAATGCCCATTGCTCCGGATGGCGCGCGAGCGTGTACAGCGCCATGCCGATCGCGCTGATCGTGGTGTCGAGCCCGGCCGAGAGCAGCGAACGCACCAGCAGCGGCGCTTCCTCGGCGCTGATCTCGCCGGTGTCGGCCGCCTCGTAGACCTGCTCGCCAAAGCTGCCCGGCCGCAGCGCCTCGCGCTGACAGCGCGCCGCCACCCAGGGCAGCACCCGCGGCGCCTCTTTCATCAGGTTGCGGAAATAGTCGTTCTCGGGCCCGAAGCCGGCGAACACCATCGCGCCATAGGTCAGAAAGTTCTCGCGACCCTCCTGGTCGATGCCGAGCGCGTCGGGAAACACGCTGACCGGAAACACCTCGGCGATGTCCTTGATCGCATCGAACGATCCGCGTTCGACCAGCCCGTCGATCAGCCGCGTCGCCGTCGCCTTGAAATCATCCGCGAGCCGCCGCATCGCGCCCGGCGAGAGGATCCGCGCCAGCACCGCACGGGTTCGGGTGTGCAGCGGCGGATCGGCTTCCAGCACGATGCTCGGCGGCCGCCACGGCTTGTCCTTGAAGTGGTTCGCAAGTCCGGCGCCGCCGGCGTTGCTGAAATTGACATGGTCTCCGAAGATCGCCTTGACCTCGGCAAAGCGCGGCACGGTCCAGATGTCATATTTGGTCAGGCGGACGACCGGCGCCGCGGCGCGCAGTTCCGCATAGGCGCCGTAAGGATCGGCCCGCGTCGCCGGGCTGAACGGATCGAAATCGCTGCGGACAATTTCGCCGGCGAGGGGGCTCGCAAGGGCGCTCATTGCATCCTCCCGTCTTGTGATCAGTTAATTGACCATAGTCAATTAATTGGAGTAAGGCAAGAGGGAGCCTCGTTTCGATTCCATCGGAGCGGAAAAGGCCGTAGGAGACGGCAATGTCGATCGAGGAGCGATCCAGCAAGGGGCCGCGGCGCTTTCAGCGCAGGGCGCGTCAGGAGGCCGACAAGGAGGCGCTGAAGGCGTTGATCCTCGAGACCGCGCGCAAGGAGTTCGCCGCCGGTACGCTCGAGACCGTCTCGATCCAGAAGATCGCCGATGCGATCGGCTATTCGAAGGGCACCGTCCTCAAATATTATCCGACCAAGCTGCTGCTGCTGCTCGCGGTGAAGCAGCAGAATCTCGAAGCGGTTGCCGCGCGGCTCGAACGGGTCCGCGCGCAGACCGCCGACAGCGATTTGCGGCTGCGGCGGGTGATGGAAACCTATCTCGACTATTGGGCTGACAATCCCGATCACTTCCGTTCGCTGTTCTCGATGTCCGGCACGGTCGAGGACCGCCGCTTTCCCGACGGCGTCTATTTCGGCGAGACCGAGATCGCGCGCCGCAGCTACGAACTGTTCGTGGTGTCGGTGCGGGAATTCCTCGCGGCGCAAGGCGCCGAGCCGGCATCCGGCCTGCCGCCGCGGCTCGCGACCGCGCTGCTTGCGGCCGTGCACGGCGTGGTCGCGCTGACGCTCGGCACGCCGACCATGAAACTGCCCGACATGCGCGGCACCGGCCGTCTTCTGATCGCAAGCCTGATCGATGCCTGGACCAGCAAGCTTGCCGCCGCGCGGAAAAGCGAGGGCTGGCCGCGGGTCTCGATCGGCACCTTTGCCTGACGGAATGGTATCCGAAGGTCCACGCTGATGCGGCATGCGCGCTGCGATGTGGAATCGGCTAGCTCTGCCTGCTAAGCGCGGCCGATGGATAAGACGCAACGCGACCGAACGATCGGCTCTCTCTGCCTGGTGGTGACGGCTTTCGGCTGGGCCCTGAACTGGCCGCTGATGAAGCTGCTGCTGCAGCAATGGCCGCCGCTGTTCGCCCGCGGGCTGGCCGGCACCTGCGCGGCGGTGATTCTGGGCACGCTGGCGCTCGCCCGCGGCCAGTCGCTCGCGGTGCCGCGCGAGGCGGTCCCGCGGCTGTTGTTCGCCTCCTTCACCAATGTCTTCGCTTGGATGGGTTTTGGCACCATCGCAATGAAATTCGTCACGGTCGGCGAGGGCGCGCTGCTCGCCTACACGATGCCGATCTGGGCGATGCTGTTCGCCTGGCCGGTGCTGCACAGCCGCCCGACGCTGCGCGACCTGGCGGCGCTGGTGCTCGGCGTCGCGGGCGTCGCGCTCCTGCTCGGCGGCAACGGTTTTGCGTTCAGCGCCGACAAGCTTACCGGCATTGCGCTGGCGCTCGCCTGCGCCATCCTGTTCGCGCTCGGCAACGTGCTGAATCGCAAGCCGCTGCCGATGCCGCCGCTCGCGGTGGTCGCCTGGCAGGTCGGCATCGGCTGTCTCGTGATGCTGCTGCTCGGCGTTCTGTTCGAGCACCCGAACTATGCCGCCATCACGCCGTTCGGCCTCGGCTGCTTCGCCTACATGACGCTGATGCCGATGGGCATCTGCTATCTCACCTGGTTCGAGACGCTGCGCCGCCTGCCGCCGACGTCGGCGTCGACCGGCATGCTGCTGGTGCCTGTCATCGGCGTGATTTCGGCCGCGATCATCCTCGGCGAGCCGTTGGGCCTGCGTGAGATCGGCGCGATGGCGCTGACGCTCGGCGGCGTGACGCTGGCGCTGCAGCGGGCATGAGTTGCCGGTCGAGGGAACCGACGTTCACGCGACGCGTTCTCCTGAAAAGGGAGCTTGGCCATGCGCAAGGCGATCGCGCGGCTTGATGCGGAGCAGAAGGCGCAGCTGCTTTATCTCGCAGATCTCGGCACGGCGATGTTCACCTCGGCACTCGTGGTCTGCACGCTGAAAGCGATTGTCGACCTCTTCGTCGCCGGCTGAACCGCCGCAGCAGCGCCAACGCGCCGTCACTCCTCCTGCGGCGCGTCCCCTTGGGTGTGCCCATCCGGCCCCCGGTTAAACACCCCATACTCGCTCGACTTCACCCCGGCGCCTCCATCGACGCCGGTGCTGGCGAGACCGAGCTTGAGCAGCTCGCGGACCGCAGCGGCGCGAGTCGGCATCCGGTGCTTGAAGCGGAAATCGTCGAGGGCCGATAATTCTTCGGGAGAGAGCATGACTTGAAGACGTTCAGCGCGAAGCTCATTCATCGCAAATCGCCCAGAATTAGTTAGTTGAGCAATTTGCTAAACGAGCCAAGTCGCGGTGGGTTCCACAGCTTGAGACAAAAATGTCGATTGAGTAAGTTAATCAAACAAAATCAATGGCTTACGAGAAAAAATAAGGAACGATTCGGCTGCCTTCCCGTTGTCTAGCGGGAGTGATGCCATGACCAACCACGTCAAGCTGCCCCGCAAGTTGTCCGAGGAACCGGAAGCCCCGAGACCGCGGCGTCCGAGCCACGCACAGGTCATCGATCAACTGGACCGCTGGGCCAATAGTCCCGGTCTGCAACCGCCAAGGGTGAGTGATGCAGAAGACGATTCAGAAGCGGAAGAGGTCTGAACCCCATACGTTCGAGCAGCGCCTAGACGAGCACCGATTGCGGCTCGAGCGCCAGCTCGTGGAGTTGCCGCGCGGCGTCAAGCGCGAACAGATTGCCGCGCGCATTGAGCAGCTGCGCACCGCCGTCGAGCTGAACGCGATGCTGGCGATGAATGAGTGAGAACGGCCCCGGCGCGGCGGGATGGACCATCGGCTCCCGCCGCGTCGGACAGGCCGCTCAGCAACCGCGACAGACGGAATTCAGCTTTGCCTTTAGGCCAGGGTCGTCCCACGGCATGACAGCATTGAAAGTGATCGGCAGAACCAATTGGAAGTCCTGGCCCTTCGTGTCGACAGGGGGCGGTGGGTAGGGCTCAGCCCGTCTAACGATCGCCAATGCTTCGGCATCGAGCGCCGGGACGCGGCCATTCTCCACAAGCCAGCTCGTCACCAGCTTGCCGCCGCGATCAAGCGAGATGCCGACTTTGACGGTGTAGGCATCGTCCGGTATCCGAATTGATTGGCGCTTGGTGTCCGACATCCGTGCCAATCGGCGTTTGGCGTCCTCAACAGCGCCAGTCAAGCGAGCGTAGACCTGCCTTTTCCAGCTTTCGGGGAAGTCGCCCTCTACGAAGGAAGGGCCCATAGCTCCAAAATGGAATGGGACGGTCAGGACGGCCGAATCGTCCGGCACCTCCGCAGGCAGCGCGGCAAAGGGCTGAGCGCGTTCAACGATAGCCAATGCCTCTGCATCGATGGCCGGGATACCGCTGGCCTCGATGAGCCAGCTCGCCATGAGGTGACCTGCGCGATCGATCCTGAAGGCAACTTTGGCGGTGCCCTCCTGGCCGGGCGTCAATGCTGCCGGGTAGCGCCGAGCCTGGGTAAGACGAACACTGACGTCCCGCTTCCATGCCTCGACCGAACCAAGTTGCCGCGTCTCAGCGCCGTATTCCTCTGCGATTGTGGGAAGTGTGGCAATGACGAGCAAGGCAATGCAAACAGCGACGTGTCGTAACATCCAGGTGCTGATCCAACTTCACAATCTACCAAGGCACTCTATTCGCGCTTCGGTTGATTGCAAGGCGCGTAGCTCGCTATGCGGTGGAGATCCGTCAATGCCTGCCTGCGAAATCGGCTTGCCCGTATTCGCCACGCACCGTAGCATCCCTCTCGTTGATGGGGATGGAGTCCCCCGATAACCGCCGCAAGGCTGATGACTCCTACCGGGCGCGACAGCGTCGGTAGGAGCATGCGCCACCGCCGACCCACTGCGCCCCCGCGAACGAGAAGGGGCAGAGCAGACGGGTCTTCCTGGTTCACTCTCAATCGCATTGTCGCTGGTCGGGTCGATCTGGCTCGTCGGTGTCGTCGCCCTGTTGGTCGGCGCCCCGGGTGAGCTGGTCGCCGCGACCTTCATTGTTGGGCTTGTGACAGGCGTCGCCGAGTGGCGAACGGGAAGGGTGAGACATTGAACGTTCAATTGTTGGCGGCGGTCGCGATCGGCGGTTCGCTGGGATCGGTCGCGCGCTATCTGGTGGCGATCGGCGCGGGGCGCCTGGTCGGCACCGAATTTCCCTGGGGCACGCTGGTGATCAATATCGTGGGCTCGTTCCTGATCGGCGTCTTCGCGGAGTCCTTCGCACTGAGCTGGAACGTCAGCCAGGCGGTGCGGGTGTTTCTTACCGTCGGCATCTGCGGCGGCTTCACCACCTTCTCGACCTTTTCGCTCGATGCGATCGTGCTGATGCAGCGGGGCGAGCTATGGCCGGCCGCTGCCTACATCGCGGCCTCCGTTGCGCTCTCGATCCTCGCGCTGTTCGGCGGCCTGCTGCTGGTGCGGGCGTTCGCGGCTTAGCCGAAGGCGGTGGGCGGCCGTGGGGGTTCGTCGTCCGGACTGCACGGGCGCCGTTCCAAAAAAGTGAAGGGCTGGAGGTATCGCCTGCCGCCGGAATCCTTGGCGCGCCCGGGGTCAGCCGGTAGAATGGAACCCGGATCGAGGTCAGGGACCAAGGGAGAGATTGGGGAATGAAGCATGTCGACGTCGCGGTGATTGCTGCCACGCTGTGGCTGCTGGCGTCGATGGTGCTGGACATCCTGACGCCGAAGTCGATCACCGCGCTGATGATCGCCGCCGCGCTCGCGCCGCCGTTCCTGATCGGGTTCGGCATCCATTTCGCACGCGAATATTTCAAGTCGAAGCGGCGCAGCTACCAGCCGCCGCCGCGGTTGGACGAACACTTCGAGAACTAGAGCGTTTTCAAGCGAAGTGGGCACCGGTTCGCGTCAAGAAAACGCGTCAAAGCTGGAAATCTAGCGGAGCAGGGCTGCGAGAAGTGCCGCGCCTGCTGCATTGAACTGCGCACATGGCTTGCTAAGGTTGCGCCATGACCGAGCATCTCCCCGATACGATCAGCCGCCTCTACACCGACCCCGGCGAATATGTCGACAGCGACCATCCTGCCGTCGAGGCGTTCGCCCGCGCCGCCGTCCCACCCGGCGCCGGCGCGCGCGACATCGCGAGCCGGCTCTACACCGCGGTGCGCGACGGCATCCGCTACAACCCCTATGTCAGCATGCGTTCGCCGGAGAGCTATCGGGCCTCCAGCGTGCTCGCCGCCGGCAATGGCTATTGCGTCGGCAAGGCGGCGCTCTATGCCGCGGCCTGCCGGGTCCAGGGCATCCCGGCCCGGGTCGGCTTTGCCGATGTCCGCAACCACCTCACCACCGAGAAGCTGCGCCAGAGCATGGGTTCGGACCTGTTCACCTGGCACGGCTTCACCGAAGTGTTCGTCGACGGCGCCTGGCGCAAGGCGACCCCGACCTTCAACGACACGCTGTGTGCCAAGCTCGGCGTCAAGCCGCTCGATTTCGACGGTCATTCGGATGCGCTGCTGCATCCGTTCGACGGCGCGGGGCGCGCCTACATGCAGTATGTCAACGACCACGGCACCTATCACGACGTCCCCGCCAAATTCCTGATGCGCGAGATGGCGCGCGAATACGCCAACATGCAGGGCGAGGACATGTCCGGCCGCGACATAGAGCGCGAGGCGGCGGAGCAATAGCGGGCGGCGTGCTGCGGCAAGCGGCGCGCTGACGGAAGCCGTTTCGGGTGAGCGTGCGCCGGCTGAGGGGGCGGTGTCATGGATGCGGAGCTGCCGAAAGGTCAGGTCGGCCGCCCGGCCACAGGCTGGGAGGACGCGGTCGCGCTGACCGGCTTCATCCTGGTCGCGGTCGGGCAGGCCTCCAACCAGGTGTTGGCACGCGGCCTTGCCGGCTCGGTGCCGCCATTCTCGCTGGCCTTCTTCCGCTGGAGCATCATCGCAATTGGGCTTGCGCCGTTCGCGATCGCGGCGATCAGGGACGGCAAGATCCCGCTGGTGCAGAATTTCTGGCCGATCCTCGCCGCGGGCTTCCTCGGCATGTTCCTGTGCGGCGGGCCGGTCTACATCGCGGGCATCACGACGACCGCGATCCATATCGCACTGATCTTCGCGCTGTCGCCGATCATGGTGCTGCTGATCTCGGCCGCGCTCGGCATCGAGCATATCGGTCCGCTGCAATGGCTCGGCACGGCGCTGGCCCTCGCCGGCGCGCTGTTGATCGTCTCGGGCGGCCATCTGGAAAACCTGACGCAATCGAGCGCGGCATGGGGCGATCTGCTGGTGGTGTGCGCGATGCTCGGCTGGTCCGGCTACACGCTGGTGCAATCGCGCGTCGCGCCAGGCGCTTCGCTGCTGGCGCGGGTCAGCCTGTTCTCGGTGGCCGGCGCGCTGTGCTCGCTGCCGCCGGCGCTCCAGGAAATGTGGTCGACACCGGCTGCGGTGTTCAACGCCCGGGCTTTCGAGGCCTATGTGTTCGCCGGCCTTGTGCCGGGCCTGATCGCCTATGCCGGCTTCGCCTGGCTCGGCGCAAGGTTCGGTTCGGTGCGGACGTCGCTCGTGCTCTATGTCGCGCCGATCGCGAGCGCGCTGCTGTCCTGGATCATCCTTGGGGAGCCGCCGAAATTGATCCACCTGGTTGGCGGCTTGCTGATCCTCGGCGGCGTCTGGGCGAGCCTGCGCAAATAGATCCAGCTCCTTCTTGGGGGAACCTTTTCCGGCCTCGTGCGTTGAATCCAGCGTTGATTCAAGAACTTAGTTGGAGGTCGTATGAATCTTACTCCCCAGCAGCGCAAGGTTCGTAACGAGCAGCGCCAGCAAGACGCGTCGCAGGCGATGAAGGAGCACCTCGCCCACGAGAAGGCGTTCTACGACAACTTCCGCCGCCTCAAGGCCGAGCGGCAGGCGCGTGAAGCCGCGGAATCGCGGAAGCGATCCGCCGCAAAATAGCGCCCGGGAGCCACTCCCCCATCGTCCGGATTGCCCGGATCCAACAGACCGAGAAGGAGCCCAAGCGAGTTCGCCCGAATGACGCAATGAAATCTCCAGGCTTATGGAGGACCTCAGATGTATTTTGCCGATAAGAAAACGGTCACTTGCAAATGCGGCGAGCCCTTGAGTGAATTGATGCTCGTCGACGACCAGACAACCGGAATCAAGTTTCATGTCGGTCGTTGCCTGTCATGCCGTGAAGTGACGGTCGTTCGATCCCACGACATGCCACCAAACGACAGTGCCTGAAACATACGGTCCTTTCGCTTGGCGGAAGGACCAGTCCTCTGTGCGTGGCTTCCAATGCGTGAGGTGAGTGACAGGCTGGCTGACGCATCCCTTGCGCACGGCCAAAAAAGAGCAGGGCGCGACCGGCATCACCACGGTCGCGCCCTACGTCGCCGGTCAATGGGGCAGGGGGAATAACCGGCTCTTCCAATGACTCGCAGACCCCCGGACTCGTTCCGCGCGAATCAAAATTTTTTCGTACACGGTTAAGTGATGGCTGGACGCGAGAACCCCACAGGTTTCGCTCGCGTTGTGTCCGTGATCGCCAACGGGAATTTCCATGGGGCGAGGGACATCACCATGTCAAAGATTCAACAGGGAATTTTCGCTGCGTTGGCGGCTGGACTGACGCTGGGCGCGGTGCAGCTCGCATCCGGTCACGATCTCATTGGCGGGCAGCAGGTCACCACCCAATTGGCGCCGGAGAGCGCGGTCAATCGCGCCGCCAAGACCGATCGTGCGGCGGTTCCGATGACCGGCCTGCCGAGCCGGACGGTGGCGCTGAAGGTCGATCGGCTTCCCGATACGTCGGTCCTGGTCCGCGTTCCCGTGGCGCGGGAAGAGGCCCGCAATCACCCCGCAGCGCCCGCCCGGGCGCGGCCTGGCGATACCCGCAAGGTGGCTTGCGAGCCCGTGGTCAGCGTCCTGACCGAAGTGGCCAAGCTGCTGCAGCCCGGCCGCTGCGTGACCTGAGAAGGGCGCGCTGCGATCTCAACAAGTAACGCTGTCATCGCCCGGCCTGTGCGCAATTGCGCACATGGACCGGCCGATCCAGTACGCCGCGGCCCAACGGCTCAATCACAATCGTCTCTGGAATACTGGATCGCCCGGTCGAGCCGGGCGATGACGACGGTTGGGCGGTGCTGGCTTCGCGTCCCGAGGGAGAACGCTATTCCTCTTCTTCCGCCTCGTCGCTGCCGGCAGCACTGCGGCTTGCCATCAGGCCGAGCGCGAGGCCGCCGACCGCCAGGATCGGGATCAGCCGCTTCACGCCGATGGCGCGCACGATCTGCAGGCCGGTGGCGATCAACGCGGGGTCGGCGAACATTGTCGCCGCGGCGGATTTCGCGGCCTTTGCCGCCTTCTCGGCGCGCCTCTGCATCTCGCGCTTGCGCGCCATGTAAACGGCAATGGCGATCAGCGTGACGACCAGGAACACCGCGGCGCCGGACAGGCACGCCTCCACCGGACCATAGTGCTGCAGCACATAGACAAAGGCGGCCGCGCACAGGAAGGCGATGGTGATGAATAGCGCCACAGCGGCGGCGGCCGCAAGCGATGTCAGCCGCAGCGCGCTGCCGGTGGATTGCTTGACGTCATCGATCAGCCGCTGAAGCATTGACCAGCCTTGTCCTGAAAAGCCCTGCCTTGAGCCTTGCCTTGAAGAGCGCATCGACAAACGAGGCGGCGGCGCGCCAGCGCTGCCATCGCGTCCAGAGCGGTGGTTTGCGCATCACCTAGCGCCGCCAAGTGAGGCCGATCAAAAAGCCGAGGCCGAGCGCAAGGCCGACGGTCGCCAGCGGCCGCTGCGTGATCACCTCTTCCAGCGATTCCTCGATCGAGGATGCCGCATCCTGCGCCGCGCCCATCATCGCGCTGCCGCGCTCCGACATGTCGTCGAGCGTCGATTCGGCGTTGGCGCGCGCATCCTTGTAGTGGCGGCGGGCCTGCTTGCCTGCGTTGTTGGCAAACGAGTTGAGCGCGTCGGTGATCTGTTCGGTGAGGGCTGCGATATCGTTCTTCACGGCAGTGACATCCTTTTCGAGGCGTTCGTAGGTCGCTTTGTCGGTCATGTTCTTGGTCCCAAATGCGCTGTCCGTGCTCGACATCGAAAGCTCCCGGAGAACTGTGCGTCTGGAGAAAAACGCTCCGCATCGCGCAAGGTTCCAGATGCGAAACCGGGCTTTGTTGTTCGACGCGTTTTCTTCACGCGAACCGGTGCCCACTTCGCTTGAAAACGCTTTGCTAGCCCTCGGGCAGTTGCGGCGAATTGTCCGGCATCAAATGCTCTTTCACGATCAACGCCACGATCAGCAGCGGCGACGACAGGAAGGCGCCCATCGGGCCCCACAGCCAGGTCCAGAACGCGAGTGCGAGAAAGACCGCGAGCGCATTCAGCGACAGCCGGCGGCCGACGATCGTCGGCGTCACGAAATGCCCTTCCATGAAGGTCACGACGGCAAAACACGCCGGTGCGATCAGTCCCGCGCCGATGGTCGGCGACGAGACGATGCCGACCGCAACCAGTACCACGAACATCGCGACCGGGCCGATGATCGGAATGAAATTCAGTGTCGCGGCGAGTGCGCCGAGCCCCGCCGCGTTCGGCGTGCCGGTCGCCGCGCAGATTGCACCGGTGACGATGCCGACGCCGGCATTGATCATGGTGACCGTCAGCAGATAATTGCCGAGATGGGTCTCGAGCTCGTTGAGGATCCGCAGCGCGCGCAGCCGCCCCGCGCGGTCGCTGAAGGTCATCACCAGCCCGCGGCGCAGATCCTTCCAGCTCGCGATGAACAGGATCAGGGTGGCGATGAACAGCAGGAATTCGGCGAAGGTCGGCGACACGAATTCCAGCGTCGGCTGCACCCATTCGAATTTCGGCAGCTGGAGGTTGGCGAGCGTATCGGGGGCGCCCACCATGCTCTGCAATTCCTGCCACAGCGCCAGCGGCCGGTCGAACACATGCAGCTTCTGCCTCAGGATCGCGCCGAGCTCGGGCAGCCGCGAGCTCCAATCCATGACCGGCGAGGCGATCAGTCCGACCATGAAGCTGACCGCGGCGCCGACCGCGATCACGATCAGCACCGCGCCGAGCGCGCGCGGAATCCGGTAGCGCTCGAGCAGGTTCGCCGCCGGCGACAGCATGGTGCCGACGATGAAGGCCATGGTGATCGGAAGGAAGACGGCGCGCGCCAGATAGAGCACCGCCACCACGATGATCACCAGCAGCGCGACCAGCGCGAAGGCGACGACCTCGGCGCGGCTGATCACCGGCGGCGTTTCGGCTTTGCTGTCGGGGAGGGGCGTGCCTTCGGGCGCGTTGCCAAGCATACGTTCACCCGGAAAGGCGCGCACCAGACTCCTCCCGAATGGGGACAAATGAATTTCGCGTCAAATTGCGCACGACAACGACGTTGCCCCGGCAAAGGTTCCATCGCGCGCTCGTGAGAGATGGCGGGTTGACAATCGCGACTTCGCGACGATTCGCAGCGGAACTGTCTGATGGTCACGCGCGTTAGTTGGGCATCGCATCACCATGATGCGCATCCCGTCCAGGGGCAGCACATGACACAGCAGTCTTTCTCCAGCCGCCGGCTTGCGTCGCGCGCCGCGCGCACCCTTGCCTTCACCAGCATCCTGTTCGCAACGTCATTCATTGTCGCCACTTCGGCCAGCGCTCAAGTGCGCTCGTCTGCGCTGGGCTATGCGTCGACCCAGCCGGGTGCTTTCCCCTCCGACGAGGTGATGAACGATGCTTCGTCCGCGGCCGCCGAGGACGGCGCGCTGCCGGAGCGGCTGCGTCGCACCACCGTCGCGCTCAACACGTCAGAAGCGCCCGGCACCGTCATCATCGATACCGGCAACACCGCGCTCTATTACGTGCTCGGCGGCGGCCGGGCGATCCGCTACGGCGTCGGCGTCGGCCGCGAAGGATTCACCTGGGCGGGTACCCAGACCATCAGCCGCAAGGCCGAGTGGCCGGACTGGCATCCGCCGGCCGAGATGATCAAGCGCCAGCCCTATCTGCCGCGCTTCATGGCGGGCGGCCCGGGCAATCCGCTCGGAGCGCGGGCGATGTATCTCGGCTCCAGCGAGTACCGCATTCACGGCACCAACGATCCGTCGACGATCGGCAAATTCGTGTCGTCGGGCTGCATCCGCCTGACCAATGAAGACGTTGCCGACCTGTTCAGCCGGGTCGATGTCGGGACCAAGGTGGTGGTGTTGCCGAAGAACGCGCCTCATCTTGCCGCACGCGAGCTCGGCCCGAGCACGACGCAGATCTCGGTCCGGCCGGCGCCGATGCAGCCGCGCCCCGCGGTAATGACGCTGCCGTCCGGCCGTCAGGCGATGAACATCCCGGCGACTTCCTCGTTGTACTGAGGCGTGCTGTAGCGAGGGTCGGCGATGGTGAAGCGATATTCCAGGTGGTTGGCGTTCGGGACGGCGGCATTGCTCGGCCTGTCCCTCGCGCCGGCTGCACAGGCCCAGGATTTCTTCTCGCAACTGTTCGGCGGCTTCATGCAGGGCCGTCCGCCGGTGATCCGGATGCCGTTCGATGACGGCCCGGCGTCTGTGCCGCGGGCCGAACGCCGCGCCCGCTATGACGGCGGCCAGGTTTATTGCGTGCGCACCTGCGACGGCCGCTACTTCCCGCTGGCGGCGACCGGCAACCAGAGCAAGGCGGAGAGCTGCAACAGCTTCTGCCCGGCGAGCGCGACCGAAGTGGTCTATGGCGGCAACATCGACAACGCCGCGACCGACGACGGCAAGCCGTACTCCGAGCTGCCGAACGCCTTCCGCTATCGCGACGAGATCGTTTCGGGCTGCACCTGCAACGGCAAGGACCCTGTCGGGCTCGCTGCGGTGAAGATCGAGGACGATCCGACCTTGCGCAAGGGCGACATCGTCGCCGGCAAGGATGGGTTGATGTCGGTCGGCCGGGCGGACCGGCGCGGCGCATCGCTCAACTTCACGCCGGCGCCGGATCGCATCCGCGCCAAGTATCAGCGCGCGCCGGTGCTGGCGCGCGAATAGCGCCGCTCACGCAAGGCAGGCCACTTTCGGTTCCGTCCTCTGGAACCGGCTTTGCTTTCGCACGTTAGCACCGGGCGAACAGCACATTCACCGATGCCATCAGGGGGCCCCGCATGCTCGTCGGCGTACTCGTTACCTTCCTTGTCGTTATTCTGGTTCTTTATCTCATCAACATGCTGCCACTCGACGGCCGCGCCAAGCAGATCGCGCGCGCAGTCGTCATCATCATCGGCATCGTCTCGCTGCTGAAATATTTGGCGGTGTTCTAGCTTCGTCATTGCGGGCGAAGCAATGGATTGCTTCGTCGCTTCGCTCCTCGCAATGACATGGATGCAGCAATGCATCGTCAATAAAGAGCCCCGGCTCATGGCCGGGGCCTTTGCTTGTAGTCCACCCTGTCATCGCCCGGCCTGTGCGCAATTGCGCACATGGACCGGGCGATCCAGTACGCCGCGGCTCCTCGGTTCAAGCACTGCGGTCTCTGAAATACTGGATCACCCGCCTGCGCGGGTGATGACACTGAGCGAGCTGAGCGATCACCCCGCCACTTTGAGAGCGGTGTGAGGCTATATCCTCGCTCACGGCTGTCATCGCCCGGCTTGACCGGGCGATCCAGTACGCCGCGGCCCCTCGATTCAAGCACTGCGGTCTCTGGAATACTGGATCACCCGCTTTCGCGGGTGATGACACCGAGCAAGCCGAGGGGTATCGGTGGGATTTCGGAATAATAGAAAAATACAGCTGATTTGCCCGACGAGTCAAGTTGCCGTACCGGCCGGCGGCCGGCCACTGTGCATGGGGTTGTTTTCGATATTTTGGCAGTGTGCCCTGCGACGGCCGGCTATCGGCGCCAACAAAAAAGCCCCGGCTCATCGCCGGGGCTTTTGCTTTTCGTCTGGAACGCGGATCAACCCGCGGCCTTGGCCTCGCGGCGGCGCGCGGTGAGGATGTATTCGGTGTAGCCGTTCGGCTGGGTGCGTCCTTCGAACACGAGGTCGCAGGCCGCCTTGAAGGCGACGCCGTCGAACGCCGGCGCCATCGGCTTGTAGAGGGCATCGCCGGCGTTCTGCTTGTCGACGACGACGGCCATGCGCTTCAGCGATTCCATCACCTGATCCCTGGTGATGACGCCCTGATGCAGCCAGTTCGCCAGATGCTGGCTCGAGATGCGGAGCGTGGCGCGGTCTTCCATCAGGCCGACATCGTGAATGTCGGGCACCTTGGAGCAGCCGACGCCCTGGTCGATCCAGCGCACGACGTAGCCCAGGATGCCCTGGCAGTTGTTGTCGATCTCCTGCTTCACATCGTCCGGCGCCCAGTTCGACTGCGACACCGGAATGGTGAGGATGTCGGAGAGCTTTGCGCGCGGCCCGCCCTTGGTGAGCTCCTGCTGGCGGGCGCTCACGTTGACCTGATGGTAGTGCAGGGCGTGCAGCGTGGCCGCGGTCGGCGACGGCACCCAGGCGGTGGTGGCGCCGGCCTGCGGATGGCCGATCTTCTGCGTCAGCATGTCGGCCATCTTGTCGGGCGCCGCCCACATGCCCTTGCCGATCTGGGCATGGCCGGGCAGGCCGTCGATCAGGCCGTTGTCGACGTTCCAGTCCTCATAGGCCTTGATCCACGGCTGCGCCTTCATGTCGTTCTTGCGGATCATCGGGCCCGCTTCCATCGAGGTGTGGATCTCGTCGCCGGTGCGGTCGAGGAAGCCGGTGTTGATGAACATGATGCGCTTGGAGGCGCGCTGGATGCAGGCCTTGAGATTGACCGTGGTGCGGCGCTCCTCATCCATGATGCCGACCTTCAGCGTGTTCTCCGGCAGGCCCAGCATCTTCTCGACCTCGGCGAACAGGTCGCAGGTCAGCGTCACCTCGTCGGGGCCGTGCATCTTCGGCTTGACGATGTAGGCCGAGCCGGTGCGGCTGTTCTTGACCTTGGAATTGCCCTTGATGTCGTGGATCGCGAGCAGGCCGGCGACCGCGGCGTCCAGCAGGCCTTCCGGGATTTCCTCGCCCTTGGCGTCGAGCACTGCGTCGGTGAACATGTGGTGGCCGACATTGCGCATCAGCAGCAGGCTGCGGCCGTGCAGCTTCAGCTCGCTGCCGTCAGGCTTCTTGTAGACGCGGTCGGCATTGAGCGAACGCGTCAGCGTCTTGCCGCCCTTGTCGAAATCGGCCGACAGCGTGCCGTTCATCAGGCCGAGCGTGTTGCGATAGACCAGCACCTTGTCCTCGGCATCGACGGCGGCAACCGAGTCTTCCATGTCGAGAATGGTCGAGACCGCCGATTCCAGGATCATGTCGGCGACGCCGGCCGGATCGTCCTTGCCGATGACGTTGCTGCGGTCGATCTTGACCTCGACATGCATGCCGTTGTTGACGAGCAGGATCGCGGTGGGCTGGGCGGGCTCGCCCAGATATCCGGCGAACTGGGCGGCATTCTTCAGCGCGGTCGAATTGCCGCTCTTCAGCTTGACCGAGAGCTGGCCTGCGATCACGGCGTAGGAGGTCACGTCGGTATGGCTTCCGGTCGCGAGCGGCACGGCGGCGTCGAGGAACGCCTTCGCCTTCGCGATCACCTTGTCGCCGCGGGCCTTGTTGTAGCCCTTGCCGCTCTCGCTCGGATCATGCGGGATCGCGTCGGTGCCGTAGAAGGCGTCGTACAGCGAACCCCAGCGCGCGTTGGCGGCGTTCAGCGCGTAGCGGGCGTTGGTCAGCGGCACCACGAGCTGCGGGCCGCAGATCTTGCCGATTTCCTCGTCGACATTCGCGGTCTCGACCTTGTGGGTCGCGGGCTCGGGCAGCAGGTAGCCGATGTCCTTGAGGAACGCGGTGTAGGCGTTGATGTCGAACGCCTTGCCCTTGTGGGCGCGATGCCAGTCGTCGATCTTGGCCTGCAGCGCGTCGCGGACCGCGAGCAGCTCGCGGTTCTTCGGGCCGAGCTTCTGGATGATGGCGGCGAGTCCTGCCCAGAACGCGTCAGGCGCGATCCCGGTTTTCGGCGTCGCCTCTTTGGCGATGAAATCGAACAGGACAGGGGCGATCTTCAATCCATGGGCATCGACACGAGTCATGATGGGCTTTCTCAAAGAAATGGGGCGTTTAGGGGCTGTTTTCGAAAGAAATCAGCAAAAAACGCGCCAAAGGGCGGCGTTCACGGCTCTTTTAGCCCTAAAGCCACGGTTCTGAGAAGGCCCCCTTTGCCCGGCGCTGCACGCGGTCACGGCGCCCTGGTCCGTACCTTGGTGGCGATCAGCAATGCGGCGAGCAACAAGGGTATTGCGCCCGCCACGAACACGGCGGCAGCGCCCATCAAATCGAGCACCAGCCCGCCGCCGGCCGCGCCCATGGTGATGCCGAGGAAGATCGAGGCCACCGTGAGGCCAGTGCCGCTTTCGGTCTCATCGGGCACCATGCGGGTGATCCACGTCGTCGTCGCCACCGGTACGCCGCTGAAGGCGAACCCCCAGAGTGCGACCAGCGCCAGCGCGGGAATGACGTCCTTGCCGTAGACCGAGAGCAGCAGACCGAGCACGCTGATCGCCAGCGGCATCGCGATCAGCGTGAGCTTGAGATTGCGCTCGGCCATCAACCCGCTGGCGAAGGAGCCGACATAATTGGCAACTCCGAAGGCAAGCAACGTTGCCGCGACGCCGGCCGCGCCGAGCCCGGTCACGCTTTCAAGGAAGGGACGGATATAGCCGAAATAACCGAAGTGTCCGGTGAACACCAAGGTTGCCGCGAAGATGCCGGCGCCGATCCCCGGCCGGGTCAGGATGTCGATCAGGGTGTCGAGCCCGGCTTCTCCCTTCGGGGCCAGACGCGGCAGAGCCAGCGCCTGGACGACGAACACCGCCGCGCCCAATGCCGTGGCGAGCAGGAACACGATGCGCCAGCTCGCCACCTCGCCGAGATAGCTGCCGAGCGGAACGGCGATGATCATCGCAGCGGGAATGCCGCTCATCACGATCGACAACGCCCGTGCAACCAGCGACGGCGGCACCAGCCTGATCGTGGTCGCTGCCGCCATCGCCCAAAAGCCGCCGATGGCGAGGCCGAGCACGATCCGCGCGGCGAGGAGGAACGTGATGCTAGGTGCCAGCGCCACCAGCAGATTGGAGATGACCAGCAGAATCGAGAAACTGAGCAGCACCGGCTTTCGGTTGAAGCCGCGCGTCAGTCGCGGCGTGAACAACGCTCCGACCAGTCCGGCCAATGAGGTCGCCGTCACCGCCTGACCGGCGAGGCCCGGACTTACTCCGAGGTCCCTCGCCATCGGCGTCAACAGCCCGGACGGCAGGAACTCCGCCGTCAGAAGTGCGGTTACGCCCAGCATCATGGCGACGACGGCGCCCCAGGCGGGTTTTTCCGATGCGGCCGGCTTGTCACCAGCCTTGAGAGCGACTTCGCCCGGCATCAGCGCAACGACATCGGCGTGCGCCAGAGCGGGGTCCACTTCTTGATCCATTGCCCGAAACTTCCATCTTATGTTGCAGCGCCGCAGACATAAGTTGGACGGTCTGGACAATCTATGCCATAAACGCCCGAATGTTTGATCGTTCGTCCAGATCGTCCGCCGCCGATACGACAGATGCCGCCGTCGATCTGGTGAGCGAATTGTTGCTCGGGATGCGGCTCGAGGGCGTTCACTACCGTCGGGTTGAGACGCGGGCGCCGTTCGGGTTTCGCTTCGAGACGCCGTACGGACGGGCGCAATTCCACTTCGTTGCGCATGGCACGGCGCTGCTGCGCTACGCCGACGCGACGCTGCTTCCCCTCGGATGCGGCGACGCGATTTTCCTGCCGCGCGGCGGCGCGCATGATCTCGTCTCGGCCCCGGACGAGCCGAGCTGCGACGTCGAGCGTTTCGAGACCGAGACGCTCTGCGGCAATGTCGATGTGACATCGGCCTGCCCTGAAGGATGCCCGCAGGACGATCAGGTCCTCGTCTTCAGCGCCTGCATGAATTTCGATCTCGGCGGCATGCGCCCGCTCATCGCCCTGATGCCGGAGGTGATGCGGGCGGACACGTTGCTTGCGCGCCAGCCGGAAATCGAGCCGATGCTGAAGGCGATGGAGCGGGAGACCTGCACGCCGCGGGCCGGCTCCGTCGGCGTGATGGCGCGGCTCGCCGATGTTCTCGCCGCGTCGATCGTGCGTGGCTGGGTCGAATGCGGTGGCGAGAACGCCATGGGCTGGTTCGAAGCCTTGCGCGATCCGCGTCTCGGCCGCGCGATCGGCGCGCTGCATCGCGCTCCCGGCCGCAACTGGACGGTTGCTGAACTGGCGGCGGAGGCGGGGTGCTCGCGCTCGCTGTTCGCCGAGCGCTTCCAGTCGATGACCGGGCAATCGCCGCTGCGCTATCTAGCCGAGCTGCGCATGCGGCTCGCGACACAGTGGATCGAGCATGAGCGCCAGCCGATCGATGTGATCGCGCAACGGCTGGGCTACGCGTCGCAAGCGGCGTTCAGTCGCGCGTTCAAGCGTATCACCGGGCAATCGCCGGGGATGGTGCGGCACGGAGCTGGAAGCCAACGCGCGGCGGAATAGGTATCAACCGCACCGGCTTTTGACACCGCCGTCATGCCCCGCTTCAAGCGGGGCATCCAGTACGCCGCAGCCTCTTGGCTCAAGCATTGACGTCTCTGGAATACTGGGTCGTCCGGTCGAGCCGGACGACGACAGGTGAGCGAGGTCAGATATTCGCCGCGAGGTCGGTCAGCTCGTCGAACAGGATGCCGGTGGTGGCCAGCATCCGCTCGATCTCGTCGGTAGCATCGCTGACCGAGCGGTTCGAGGTGTCGATGGTCAATTCGTTGCCGGTCGGCGGCTGGTAGTCGTTGGTGATGCCGGTAAAGGACGGCAATCCGCCGGAGCGGGCCTTGGCGTAATGGCCCTTGGGATCGCGGGTCTCGCAGACCTCGGCAGGCGTCGCGACATAGATTTCGCGGAACGCGCTGTCGGCGATGCGGCGAGCTGCTGCACGGTCGGCGGTCGACGGCGAGACCGCGGCGACGATGGCGATATGGCCGTTGCGCGCCAGATGGGTCGCGACCTCGGCGAGGCGGCGGATGTTTTCAGCGCGATCCTGCGGCGAGAAGCCGAGGTCGCTGTTCAGCCCGGCGCGGAAGGTATCGCCATCGAGCAGGATCGGCGAGCCGCCATTGCCGAACAGGCGCCGTTCCAGCGCACGCGCCAAGGTCGACTTGCCCGAACCGGGCAGGCCCGTCAGCCAGATCACCGCGCCATTGTGATGGTAGCGCGCCGAGCGCTCGTCCGGCCGCAGCGCGGATTCCACCGGCACGATGTCGATCGGCACCGCGGGCCGGCCGGCGTCGACCGACAGCACGAGGCCGCCGCCGGCGATGCGTCCGTTGACCTCGATCACGAGGCGGCCGGTGCGCGGATTGTCGGTATAGGGATCGGTCGCAACCGGCTGCGCCAGCGAGATGTCGATCTCGCCGACATGGTTGCGCGCGATCGCGGTGTTCTCTTCGTTGGACAGCGCGCCGGGATCGATCGCCTTTTCGATCGCCACCACAGTGGCGCGGCTTTCCCTCGTGCCGAGCCGGATCAGGATCTGCTCGCCCTTGGTCAGCGGCTTGTCGTGCAGCCAGAAGATCCGGGCACGGATGCGGCGGGTGTCGCGCGGGCTCTGCCCGCTATGTCCGATGACGTCGCCGCGCTCGAGGAACAGCTCGCGGTCGAGCGTGATGCCGACCGAGCGCCCGGCGCCCTGCGGGCCGTGCACCGGGGTCACCGGCCAGCTCTCGACCGTCTTGATCTTCGCGATCTTGCCCGTGGGCATGATGACGATCTCGTCGCCGGCCTTCAGGCTGCCGGACTCGATGCGGCCCGCAACGATGCGGCGGTCGTCGAATTTGTAGATCGCCTGCACCGGCAGCCGCAGCGGCAGCTCCGCCAGCGGCGGTGCCGGCTCGAGCGCATCGAGCGCCTCGACCACGGTCGGACCCTTGTACCATCCGATCCGCGGCGTGTGTTCGGCGACGCCGTCGCCGTCGCGCGCGGAGATCGGGACCACGGCGGTCGGCGTCACGCCGAGACCGATCAGATGGGCCGAAATCTCGTCGCTGATCTCCTTGAAACGCTCGGCACTGAAATCGACCCGGTCCATCTTGTTGACGACGACCGCGACCTGCTTCACGCCGAGCAGATGCAGGAGATAGCCGTGCCGCCGCGTCTGCGAGCGGACGCCTTCTAGCGCGTCGATGATCAACACCGCGCCGTCGGCCTGCGAGGCGCCGGTGATCATGTTGCGCAGAAACTCTGCGTGGCCGGGCGCGTCGATCAGCACGACGTCGCGCGAGCGGGTGCGGAAGCGGATCTGGGTGGTATCGATGGTGATGCCCTGGTCGCGCTCGGTCTGCAGCGCGTCGAGCAGGAACGACCATTCGAACGGCATGCCGCGCCGTGCGCTGACCGCCTTCAGCATCTCCAGCTTGCCGTCCGGCAGGCTGCCGGTCTCATGCAGCAGGCGGCCCACCAAAGTGGACTTGCCGTGGTCGACATGGCCGACGATGACGATACGCACCTGGGGACGTGTGGTGCCGTTGGGGGTCGCCGAGATCGAGGCGGTGGGAAGAATCATGTTCATCAGAGCACTCACGCCAAACTGGGATCAGAGATAGCCGGCGACACGCAGTCGCTCGAACGCATCCTCGGTTTCGTGATCGAGTGCGCGGCCGGCGCGCTCCGGAACCTTGGTGTTCTCGAGCTCATCCAGGATTTCATCGATGCTGGATGCGGTCGAAGCCACCGGATTGGTGATGTCCTGATCCCCCAGCGAGCGATAGCGCTTGCCGTCCTTGGCGAGATAGAGCGGGATGATCGGAATGCCTTCGCGCTTGGTGTAAGCCCAGATGTCGGCTTCGGTCCAATGCAGGATCGGATGGATGCGCAGATGCGCGCCTTGCGGCGGCGAGGCATTGAAGTGATCCCAGAATTCCGGCGGCTGATCGCGGACGTCCCATTCGCCTTCGAGGCCGCGCGGCGAGAACACGCGCTCCTTGGCGCGCGTTGCCTCTTCGTCGCGGCGGATGCCGGCGATCAGTCCGTCAAAGCCGTACTTGTTGAGCGCCCATTTGAGCCCCTCCGTCTTGCGGGCGGCCGAACGCGCAGCCGGCGGTAGAGTGGGGTCGACGGCGTCGATCGGCGGGCAGGGCTCGACGCGCAGGTCGAGATCCCATTCCTTGCCGAAGCGATCGCGGAACGCATACATCTCCGGAAACTTCTTGCCGGTGTCGACATGCAGCGCCGGGAACGGGACGCGACCGAAGAACGCCTTGCGCGCCAGCCAGATCATCACGTTGGAGTCTTTGCCGAGCGACCACAGCAGCGCCAGCTTCTTCAGCCGGGCGAACGCCTCGCGCAGAATGTAGATGCTCTGGGCCTCCAGCTCATCGAGATGATCCATGGTCGGGGGGGCCTGATTGGCGGGAATCCCCGGCACGGAAGATGCATTGCTGAGTGCTGCGGACCGTGTTCCGGCAGCGGCGGATTCGTTGTCGAGAAGATGCATCTCTTGGCCTTGGCCTGTGGAGTTGAAAATTCTAAAGTTGCGCTGCAATAGAGAAGAAATAATTTTCTCTTTGCTGGCCTTGATCGAGAGATAAATAGAAAATAATTTCAGTCAACCCCCAAGTTGGGGAAGCGAGTGTCTGATGCGATATCTGCCGGTGTTTCTGGATCTGCAAAGCGGCAAGGTGCTGCTCGTTGGAGCGGGCGAGCTCGTGCGCGCCAAGTTGCGGCTGCTCGCAGCTGCCGGCGCCGCGGTTCGCTGGTACGCGACCGACGGCAATCATGAGCTCGCCGGTATCGCGGCGGAGGACGCCGCGCGCATCGAGCGCGCCGATGGCGATCCGCTCGCCGCCGATCTCTCCGATGTCATCGCCGTGCTCTGCGCCGGCGCAGGTGACGTTGGTGTTGCGATGTCGGTGCGCGCCAAGGCGATTGGCCTGCCGGTCAACGTGATGGACGACCTCGTGCACTCCACCTTCATCATGCCTGCGATCGTCGATCGCGGCGATGTCGTGGTCGCGGTCGGAACCGGCGGCACGTCGCCGGTCGTGGCGCGTCGCATCCGCGAGAAGATCGAGGCGGTGCTGCCGGCGCGGATCGGCGATCTCGCCGGCTTCATCGGCCGCTTCCGCAAACCGATGCATGCGCGGATTGAAGAGTTTCCGCTGCGCCGCCGCTTCTGGGAGCGCATCGTCGACGGTCCGATCGGCGCACTGGTGCTGGCCGGCCGCAAGGACGAAGCCGAGCAGGCGCTGAATGCGATCGGCGATCCTGCCGCATTCGCCGGCGCCGATACCGAAGGCAAGGCCGTTGGTCATGTGATGCTGGTCGGCGCCGGTCCCGGCGATCCGGATCTGCTCACCGTGAAGGCGCTGCGCGCGCTGCAGGACGCCGACGTCGTGTTCTATGACGAATTGGTGTCACCAGAAATTCTCGATCGCATCCGGCGCGATGCCACGCGGATTCCGGTCGGCCGCCGCATCGGCAAGCCCGGCATCGGGCAGGACGCGATCAACCGCCTGATGATCGAGGCCGCGCAATCGGGCCAACGCGCGGTGCGGCTGAAGGGCGGCGATCCCTTCGTGTTCGGTCGCGGCGGCGAGGAAATCGAGGCGCTGCGCGACGCCGGCGTCGCCTACTCCATTATTCCCGGCATCTCCGCCGGTCTTGGCGCTGCCGCGCAGTTCGAGGTGCCGCTGACCTTCAGGCACGAGGCGCTGCGCATCACCTTCCTCACCGCGCACAAGGCGCGCGATGCCGAAGTCGTCGACTGGTCGGTGCTGACCGATACCAAGATGACCGTCGTCGTCTACATGGGCATGACCGCGGCGCCCTCGATCCGCGAAGGCCTGCTCGCCGCGGGCCGCTCGCCGGAGACGCCGGTCGGCGTGTTCGCGCGCGTGACGCGGCCGGACGCGAAGGCGGCGGTCGGCACCCTGGCGCGGCTGCCCGAGCTGGTCAAACAGGTCGATGGCGGTCCCGCTGTCCTCATCATCGGCGACGTGGTCGCGCATTCCGCGCCGTGGAGCCGATCCAACGTCACCCAACTGTTCTCCAACCAGATGTTCTCCGAACTGCTGAAAGCTGCCGAATGACCTCTCCGCTCGAACAGAAGAAAATCAGGATCACAGGCCCCTCGATGGTGACCGCCAACCGGACCTGGGACGGTGCCGTGGTGTACCGAACCGCCAAGCAAGGCTGGTCCACCGAACTCTCCGACTCTGCGATCGTGACCACGTCTGACGAGGCCCGCGCGCTGCTGGCTGAAGCCGCCGCCGACGACGTCGGCGCGGTCGGCCCCTATATCGCGCCGGTCGAACTCAAGGACGGCGGCAAGGTCAAGCCGGGCAATCTCCGCGAACATATCCGCGCCAAGGGCGTCACCATCGATCTCCAGGTCCCCGCGTAAGGCACGCCGGCGTAAGGCTCATCGAACATGTATGCTTATGACGAACTCGACCGCACGCTGATCAACGAGCGTGTTTCGGAATTCCGCGATCAGGTGAAGCGCCGCCTCTCTGGCGAGCTCACCGAGGACGAATTCAAGATCCTGCGCCTGCAGAACGGCGTGTATTTGCAGCTGCACGCCTACATGTTCCGCGTCGCCATCCCGTACGGCACGCTGTCGTCGAAGCAGCTGCGCCGGTTCGCCCATGTCGCGCGCCGCTACGACCGCGGCTATGGCCACTTCACCACGCGGCAGAACATCCAGTTCAACTGGATCAAGCTCGCCGAGCTGCCGGACGCGCTGGCCGATCTCGCCGAGGTCGGCATCCATGCGATGCAGACCTCCGGCAACAACATGCGCAACGTCACCTCGGACCAATGGGCCGGCGTCGCGCCCGGCGAGATCGAGGATCCCAGGATCTGGTCGGAGCTGATCCGCCAGCACACCACGCTGCATCCGGAATTCTCGTTCCTGCCGCGCAAGTTCAAGATCGCGATCACCGCCGCCGAGCACGATCGCGCCGCGATCAAGATCCACGACATCGGCCTGCGGCTGCACAAGAATGCCGACGGCGAGACCGGCTTCGAGGTGCTGGTCGGCGGCGGCCTCGGCCGGACGCCGTTCATCGCCAAGACCATCAAGCCGTTCGTCTCCGGCCGCGATATCCTGAGCTACATCGAGGCGATCCTGCGCGTCTACAACCAGTACGGCCGCCGCGACAACATCTACAAGGCGCGCATCAAGATCCTGGTGCACGAGCTCGGTATCGAGAAGTTCGCCAAGGAAGTCGACGAGGAGTGGAAGGCGATGGGCGATGTCGGGCTGACGCTCGATCACACTGCCATCGAGGAGGTCCGCTCGCGCTTCTCCTACCCGGCCTACGAAAAGCTGCCGCATATGCCGGACGAGCTGAAGCAGGCCGCGCACGACAAGCTGTTCGAGCGCTGGCGCAAGAACTCTGTGTCGGCGCACAAGGTGCAGGGTTATTCGATCGTGACGCTGTCGCTGAAGCCGGTCGGTGGCCCGCCCGGTGATGCCAGCGCCGAGCAGATGGACGCGGTCGCCGACCTCGCCGACAAATACTCGTTCGGCGAGATCCGCGTCGGCCATGAGCAGAACCTGGCGCTGCCGCATGTCGCCAAGCGCGATCTTCCGGCGCTGTTCAAGGCGCTCGACCGGCTCGGCCTTGCGACGCCCAACGTCAATTTGGTGACCGACATCATCGCCTGCCCGGGGCTGGATTACTGCTCGCTGGCCAATGCGCGCTCGATCCCGATCGCGCAGGAGCTAACGCGGCGTTTCGCCAACCACGACACCGCCGACCTGATCGGCCGGCTACACATCAACATCTCCGGCTGCATCAATGCCTGCGGCCATCACCATGTCGGCCACATCGGCATTCTCGGCGTCGAGAAGAACGGTGAGGAGTTCTACCAGATCACGATCGGCGGCCGCGCCGACGAGAACGCGCAGTTGGGCACCCTGATCGGCCCGGCCGTTCCCTATGCGGAAGTCGCCGACGTGATCGAAGACATTGTCGAAGCCTATCTCGCGCTGCGCGACCGTCCCGAGGAATTGTTCGTCGATACGGTGAAGCGTCTGGGCGTCGAGCCTATCAGGGAGCGCGTCTATGCCACTCGTTAAGCAGGGAAGACTGACCACCGATCTGTTCGTGCATGTTGCCGATGGCGCCGAGCTGCCGGGCGACGGCGCGGTGCTGGTGAGCGCCGAGCGCTTTCTCGCCGATCCGCAGGCGCTGCTGCGCCGCCCCGGCAAGCTCGGGGTGATCTGGCCGAACAACCGCAACCTCGACGAACTGGTGCCGCATCTCGATCGTCTCGCCTCGGTCGCGCTGGTGTTCCCGACCTTCCGCGACGGCCGCGCCTACAGCCAGGCCCGCCTGCTGCGTGAGCGCTACGGCTATGACGGCGAGCTGCGCGCCACCGGGCAGATCCTGCGTGATCAGTTCGTGTTCATGACGCGCGCCGGCTTCGACGCTTTCGAGGTGAAGAAGGACGCCGACGCCGACGCGTTTGCCCAGACCATGAAGCGCTATTCGGTGTTCTATCAGCCGACCGGCGACGGTCGCGTCACCGCGCTGAACCGCCGCATGCAGCTGCGTCACTCGGAGAGCGCCGGCCAGTGAGCACGCTTGCACCAGAGCTTGCAGAGGCGTCAGTCGCATTGCCTGAAGCGGACGCGCTCGATCGCGCGCTGCGCAAAGCATCGCCCGCCGAGGTGATCGCGGCCGCGTTGCAGACGGTCGGCCGCGAGAGGCTGGCGCTGGTGTCGTCGTTCGGCACTGAGTCCGCCGCACTGCTCAAGGTGATGGCGGATGTCGATCCGGCGATCCCGGTGGTCTTCCTCGACACCGGCTGGTTGTTCGAGGAGACGCTGGCTTATCGCGACACGCTGATCGCCACGCTTGGCCTCACCGATGTGCGCTCGATCAAGCCTGACGAGCAGGCGCTGTCGCGGCAGGATCCGGACCGCGAATTGTGGTTCAGCGATCCCGACGCCTGTTGCCGCATCCGCAAGGTGGAACCGCTGGCGCGTGCGCTGAAGCCGTTCGCCGGCTGGATCAACGGCCGCAAGCGCTTTCAGGGCGGCGCCCGCACCGATATCCCTGTCGTCGAGGACGACGGCGTCAGGTTGAAATTCAACCCATTCGCCAATGTCTCCCGCGAGGAGATCGAGGCGATCTACGCGCTCGGCAGACTGCCGCCGCATCCACTTGTCGCATCGGGATATCAGTCGGTCGGGTGTATGCCTTGCTCGAGCCGGGCTGCAGCCGGCGAGGATGCACGCGACGGCCGCTGGCGTGGCCGGGCGAAGACGGAATGCGGCATCCACACAATGAAGTTGTCGTAGAGCGCCGCGCTGAAGCGCTCGATAGTTCATGCGATCCGGCGACGTGACAAAGCCTTCGCAGCGCGGCGGCTTCGTAGCACAAGCGCGCTGCGCCGCTGAAAACAAAGAAAACCGGTTTCGTTGACTTCAAGCCACTTCACCGTGAGTTATGTCTTGCGTGTTCCCTGACATTCTCAGGTTGAATGGAGACAGAAATGATCCGTCGTATGCTGCCGCTGGTCGCGGGATTGTTGTGGGCGAGCTCGGCCTTCGCAGCCGACTATTCGCTGCTCAACGTGTCCTACGATCCAACGCGCGAGCTCTATGTTGATTTCAACAAGGCGTTCGCCGCGGCCTATCAGAAGGAAACCGGCAAGAGCGTCGAGATCAAGCAGTCGCATGGCGGCTCGGGCTCGCAGGCACGCTCGGTGATCGACGGATTGCAGGCCGACATCGTCACGCTGGCGCTGGCCTATGATATCGATGCGATCGCGGGCAAGGGTCTCCTCCCCGCCGACTGGCAGAAGCGGCTGCCGCTCAACGCCTCGCCCTATACCTCGACCATCGTGTTCCTGGTGCGCAAGGGCAATCCCAAGGGCATCAAGGACTGGGACGATCTGATCAAGCCCGGCGTCGCCGTGATCACGCCGAACCCGAAGACCTCGGGTGGTGCGCGCTGGAACTATCTCGCCGCCTGGGGCTACGCGCAGAAGAAGTTCGGATCAGTCGACAAGGCGAAGAAGTTCGTCGCCGACCTCTATCAGAACGTGCCGGTGCTCGACACCGGCGCGCGCGGCTCGACCGTGACCTTCGTCGAGCGCGGTGTCGGCGACGTGCTGCTCGCGTGGGAGAACGAAGCCTTCCTGGCGCTGCGCGAATTCGGTCCGGACAAGTTCGAGATCGTGGCCCCGGCGCAGTCGATCCTGGCTGAGCCGCCGGTCGCCGTCGTCGATGCCGTCGCCGACAAGAAGGGCACCCGCGCCGTCGCCGAAGCCTATCTGAAGTACTGGTACACCAAGGAAGGCCAGGAGATCGCCGCGCGCAACTCCTACCGGCCGCGCGATCCCGAGATCGCCAAGGAGTACGAAAAATCCTTCGCCAAGGTTGAACTTTTCACCATCGACGACGTTTTCGGTGGTTGGACCAAGGCGCAGAAGGAGCACTTCGCCGAGGGCGGCATCTTCGATCAGATCTACAAGAACTGATCGACGTGTAGTCCGGTCGAACAGGGGGATATGTGAGCACAGCGGTTGCAAGGCGCAGTACCCTGCCGGGGTTCGGTCTCACCATGGGACTGACCCTGACATGGCTCTCCGTTATCATCCTGATTCCGCTGGCTGCGCTGTTCCTCAAGACGTTCGAGCTCAGCCTCGACCAGTTCTGGGCCATCGTCACCAGCCGCCGCACCTTGAACGCCCTGAAGATTTCGTTCGGGCTTTCGTTTGCGGCCGCCTGCGTCAATCTGGTGATGGGCACCATCATCGTCTGGGCGCTGGTGCGCTACCGCTTTCCGGGCCGGCGGCTGTTCGACGCCATCGTCGATATTCCGTTTGCCTTGCCGACCGCGGTCGCCGGCGTCGCGCTGACGCAGCTGTTCGCGCAGAAGGGCTGGCTCGGTGCGCCGCTCGCCGAGCTCGGCATCAAGGTCGCGTTCACGCCGATCGGCATCTTCATCGCGATGGTCTTCATCGGCATTCCCTTCGTGGTGCGCACGGTGCAGCCGGTGCTGATCGATCTCGATCCCGAGATCGAGGAGGCGGCGGCGAGCTTGGGTGCCAATCGCTGGCACACGGTGTTTCGCGTCATCCTGCCGAGCTTGATTCCGGCGCTGCTCACCGGTTTTGCGCTGGCCTTTGCCCGCGCCATCGGTGAATACGGCTCGGTGATCTTCATCGCTGGCAATCTGCCCAACGTCTCCGAGATCGCGCCGCTCCTGATCGTGATCCGGCTGTCCGAATTCCGCTACGCCGATGCCACCGCGATCGCGGTGGTGATGCTGGTGGCTTCGTTCCTGATCATCTTCCTGATCAACCGGCTGCAGCGCTGGGCGCAAGCCCGCATTCCCGTGCATTGAGGTTCGAGATGTCGATGCAGACGGGATTGGCGACCTCGACCACGCAACTGCGGACTTACGCGCCCGCGACCGATGTCAGCGTTGCAGCCCCGGCGCCGCGGCTCGAGATCGCGCGCGCCGGGCTGGTCGCGGCGCGGCGCGACCCGCGCACCGAGCCGGGCCCGATCCGCTTGATCATCATTGCGCTGGCGATCGCCTTCCTCAGCATTTTCGTCGTGCTGCCGCTGGTCGTCGTGTTTGCGTCGGCCTTCTCGAAAGGCATCGTCGCCTATGTCGCGGCCCTGGCGGAGCCCGAGGCGCTCGCGGCGATCAAGCTGACGCTGCTGATCGCCGCGATCTCGGTCACGCTCAATCTCGTGTTCGGCGTGATCGCGGCCTGGGCGATCTCGAAGTTCGAGTTCACCGGCAAGACCTTCCTGATCACGCTGATCGACCTGCCGTTCTCGGTCTCGCCCGTGATCTCGGGCCTGGTCTTCGTGCTGCTGTTCGGCGCGCAGGGCTATTTCGGAACATGGCTGCAGGCGCACAACGTCCACATCCTGTTTGCGGTGCCCGGCATCGCGCTGGCGACGATCTTCGTCACCTTCCCCTTCGTGGCGCGCGCGCTGATCCCGCTGATGCAGGAGCAGGGCACCCAGGAAGAGGAGGCGGCGATCTCGCTCGGCGCCTCCGGCCTGCAGACCTTCTTCCGCGTCACGCTGCCCAACATCAAATGGGGCCTGCTCTACGGCGTCCTGCTCTGCAACGCGCGCGCGATGGGCGAGTTCGGCGCGGTGTCCGTCGTCTCCGGCCACATCCGCGGCGAGACCAACACGATGCCGCTGCTGGTCGAGATTCTCTACAACGAATATCAATTCGTCGCCTCGTTCGCGATCGCGTCGCTGCTCGCGATGCTGGCGCTGATCACGCTGGTGGCGAAAACCGTTCTCGAGCGGCGGCTCGACGAGGCAGAGGTGCCCGATGGCGATTGAAGTCAAGAATATCGTAAAGAAGTTCGGCAGTTTTGCCGCGCTCGACAATGTCGATCTCAAGGTCGCCGACGGCGAGCTCTTGGCGCTGCTCGGCCCGTCCGGCTCCGGTAAGACGACTCTGCTGCGGATCATCGCGGGGCTCGACTGGCCCGACTCGGGCGAGGTCGCGATCGACGGCGAGAACGCGCTCTCGCGCGGCGCCAGCGAGCGTCAGGTCGGCTTCGTGTTCCAGCACTACGCGCTGTTCCGCCACATGACGGTGTTCGAGAACGTCGCCTTCGGCCTGCGCGTGCAGCCGCGCGCGATCCGCAAGGACGAGGCGACGATCCGCGCCCGCGTCAAGAACCTGCTCGATCTGGTGCAGCTCGATTGGCTCGCCAACCGCTATCCGAGCCAATTGTCCGGCGGCCAGCGTCAGCGCATCGCGCTGGCGCGTGCGCTTGCGATCGAGCCGCGGATCCTGCTGCTCGACGAGCCGTTCGGTGCGCTCGACGCCAAGGTGCGCAAGGAGCTTCGGCAGTGGCTGCGCTCGCTGCACAACGAGATCCACGTCACCTCGATCTTCGTCACTCACGACCAGGAGGAGGCGCTTGAAGTCGCCAACCGCGTGGTTGTGATGGACAAGGGCAAGATCGAGCAGATCGGCTCGCCCGGCGAGGTCTATGACAATCCGGCGACCGCCTTCGTGCACGGCTTCATCGGCGAATCCATCGTGCTGCCGGTCGACGTGGCCGGCGATGCGGTCCGGCTCGACGGCCGTCCCCTGAACATTCCAGCGCTGGGCGCCGCGTCCGGCGCGGCCAAGCTGTTCGTCCGCCGTCACGACATGGCGGTCGGCCCGGCGGGAACCGGGGCGCTGGAAGGCGCCATCCGGCACGTCCGCTCGTTCGGTCCGATCCAGCGCGCCGAGGTGGCCCTCGCGGGGAGCGAGGGCAGGACCGTGATCGAGATCGACGCCCCCCGCGACCGCGAGCTGCAGGCCGGCGAAATCGTCTCGCTACAGCCCCGCCGCTACCGGATCTTTGCCGCGCAGGAGTAGGGCCGACCGCTCCATCCAAACCTCGCCTTGAAAAGAGGGAGGTCGCTTTGCTCGTCAGAGCAAAGCGGATGGGGATCTGCTCTCTCCACATCCAGCGTCGCCCGTGGCTGACCCCCATCCCGACCTTCCCCCTTTCAGGGGAAGGGGACGGACGGCCCCCCCCCGGAGATCGGTGGCTATTGATGGCCCAAAAGTTAGCCCCCGTTCACCATTCAGCCACGGTTGGTATGCAACAACGGCGGGCCAACCTTGGGGGTTTTCAGTAGTGAAACGGACGACGGTCGCCCTGTTCGGGCTTCTGGTGCTTGCCGGCTGCGGCACGGACACCAAAATCCCGGAAGAACCGGCCATGTATCTCAACATGGCGCAGCCCGGTGCCGTGCTGGACAGCCAGGCGGCCGCCATCATGTTTTCGCAGTACCGCCAGAACAATGGTCTCGGCACCGTGGTGGTCGATCCCGACCTGACCAGGCTCGCCGAGCAGCAGTCGCAGGCGATGGCCGCCCGCAACAAGATGGACCATGACGTGAAGGCCCCGCTCGGCAAGCGGCTGGAGGCCGGCGGCTACCCGGCAACCGTCGCGGTCGAGAACATCTCGGCCGGCTATCACACGCTGGCGGAGGCATTTTCGGGCTGGCGCGATTCACCGCCGCACAAGGCCAATATGCTCAAGAGCGGTGTCACAAAAATGGGCATCGCAGCCGTCTATGCTCCGAATACCAAATACAAGGTGTTCTGGACGCTCATTTTGGCGGCAACCTGATCGCGATAAATTCCGCGTGATCTCCCCTCCATATCTCGTTGATTGACGCGGCTGCGAACAGCCGCCACGGTGCGCCTTCAAGTCATTTCGAACCGAACGGTTACGAATGGATACTTCGGATTCCGCGCCCGGCTCGACGCCGGCGCAAGCGCAGCGTGTGCTGGTTCTTCAGGGCGGCGGTGCGCTCGGCTCCTATCAGGCCGGCGCCTTCCAGGCGCTCTGCCATGCAGGCTTCGAGCCGGAATGGATCGCCGGCATCTCGATCGGCGCCATCAATGCCGCGATCATCGCCGGCAACGAGCCGGACAAGCGCGTGCCGCGGCTGAAGGAATTCTGGGAGATGGTGTCGGCGCCGGTGCCGTGGAATCCGGTCTCCAAGCATGAGCGCGCCCGCTCGCTGTTCAACGAGACCAGCGCCGCCATCATCGCGACCTTCGGCGTGCCCGGCTTCTTCACGCCGCGGATTCCGCCGGCGCCGCTGTGGCCGCCCGGCAGCTCGCAATCGCTGAGCTATTACGACACCGCACCCTTGAAGAAGACGCTGGAGCGGCTGGTCGACTTCGATCGCATCAACGATCTGAAGACGCGGCTGTCGGTCGGCGCGGTCGGCGTCACCTCGGGCAATTTCCGCTATTTCGACAATTACGAGTTCAAGAAGCTCGGCAAGAAGATCGGCCCCGAGCACATCATGGCTTCGGGCGCGCTGCCGCCGGGCTTTCCCGCCGTCGTGATCGAGGGCGAGCATTACTGGGACGGCGGCATCGCCTCCAACACCCCGCTCGACTTCGTGCTCGATGAGGAGACCAGCCGCGATCTCCTGATCTTCCAGGTCGACCTGTTCAGCGCGCGCGGGCCGTTGCCGGAGACGCTGCTGGAGGCCGCCGAGCGCGAAAAGGACATCCGCTTTTCCAGCCGGACGCGGATGAACACCGACAAGAACAAGCAGATTCACAATGCGCGCATGGCGGTGCGCGACCTGATCGGCAAGCTGCCCGATTATCTGAAGAACGATCCGTCGGTCGAACTGTTGCGCAAGGCGTCCAAGGAGAACACCGTCACGGTGGTTCACCTGATCTACAAGAGCAAGAATTACGAGAGCTCGTCGAAGGACTACGACTTCTCCCATGTTGCGATGGTCGAGCACTGGGGCGCGGGCGTCCGCGACGTGCATTTGTCGATGCGTCACAAAGAATGGCTAGAACGGCCGCAGTCCGGGGAAACCATGGTGACTTACGACCTCACGGGGGATGAACCCACACCCCCTGCAAGCAAATAGGAGCGAAGAACAATGGGTACGTTGACAGGCAAGACCGCCGTTGTGACCGGCTCGACCAGCGGCATCGGATTGGCTTATGCGCGCGCCTTCGCCGGCGCCGGCGCCAATATCGTGCTCAACGGCATGGGTGTGCCGGCCGACATCGAGAAGGAGCGTTCCGGCATCGAGACCGACTTCAAGGTCAAGGCGGCTTATTCGCCGGCCGACATGACCAAGCCGGCTGAGATCGCCGACATGATCGCGCTCGGTGAGAAGACCTTCGGCTCGGTCGACATCCTCGTCAACAATGCCGGCATCCAGTTCGTGTCGCCGATCGAGGAGTTCCCGCCGGAGAAGTGGGAAGCGATCATCGCGATCAACCTGTCGTCGGCGTTTTACGGCATCCGTGCCGCGGTGCCCGGCATGAAGAAGCGCGGATGGGGCCGCATCATCAACACGGCTTCCGCGCACTCGCTGGTCGCATCGCCGTTCAAGTCGGCCTACGTCTCGGCCAAGCACGGCATCGCCGGCCTCACCAAGACCGCGGCGCTCGAGCTCGCGCAGTTCAAGATCACCTGCAACTGCATCAGCCCGGGCTATGTCTGGACGCCGCTGGTCGAGCACCAGATTCCGGAGACCATGAAGGCGCGCAACATGACCAAGGAGCAGGTCATCAAGGACGTGCTGCTCGCCGCCCAGCCGACCAAGGAGTTCGTCACCTCCGAGCAGGTCGCAGCCCTCGCGCTGTTCCTGTGCGGCGACGACGCCGCGCAGATCACCGGCGCCAACCTCTCGATCGACGGCGGCTGGACCGCGGAGTAATTTTTCGGCGGGATCTTCGCCCAAGAATGAGCCGGCCCTGAATGGATCAGGGCCGGCTTTTGTTTTCGATCTGATGATCGCCGCCGGCGGTCAGGCATCCGGCTCGCCTCAATGCTAAGGCGCCACCCGTCGCTTGCCGAACGCCAGCACGTGCAGCCCAAGCCGCGAGCGCACCACGACGAACAGCAGGATGGTCTCGAAGATCAGCGAGAGCGAGGTCGAGGCGGCCGCGCCCATGCCGCCATAGCGCGGCACCAGCGTCATGCAGAGCCCGACATTCATGAAGAACGATACCGCATAGGCGGTCGCGCAGATGCTCTGGTGGCCGAGCATGTTCAACAGCCGCTCCACCGGCCCGATCGCCGAGCGCACCACGAGCCCGATTGCGGCGACGAACATGATGCTGTAGCCGTCGACGAATTTCGGGCCGAACAGCCACAGCAGCGGCTTGCCGAACGCGAGCAGGGCGATGGTCGCGAGCAGTGACGGCCAGAACGTCCAGCTGATGGCGTGTGCGACATAGGCCGACAGCCGCTCCTTGTCGCCGAGCGCATTGTACTCGGCGAAACGGTGCGCCGTCGTTGCCGACATCGCGTAGTGGACGAACGACACCAGCGCCAGCGTCTTCACCACCGCGAAATAGATGCCGACCTCCTCGGACGAACGGAATTGCTGCAGCATCAGCACGTCGGTGTAGCCGAGCAAGAGGTAGAAGCTCTCGACCAGCATGATCGGCAGCGAGATCGCGAACCAGCCCTTGACGTCGTAGGTCTTCTCGCCCGGCCCGAGATGGGCTTTCAGGCGGCGGTTCAGCACGATCATCTGGCCGATCGCCGCGATATACACCGCTGCGGCGCTCGCGATCATCGCGGCCGTCGCGCCGAGATTGAGACCGAGCGCCAGCGCGCCGGCGGTCAGGGCGATGATCAGTCCCTGCCGCACGATGAATTGCGGCATCAGGCCGAGCTGCATCCAGTCATGCGCGCGCGAGATGCCGTCCTGAGTGTTAGCGACCACGAAGGGCGGCAATGTCAGGCAGCCGATATAGAGCGGCACGATCGCGTTGGGATCGATCCAGGGCGAGGCGAGGTGGATCACGCCGGCGAGCAGCAGCGCGACTGTGCTGGAGGCGGCAAGCACCACCCAGCGGCCGCCGGAGAGGAAGCCGCGCAGCGCGGCGAGGTCGCCGCGCGCGCGATATTCCGGGATGATCTTCTGCGAGGACGGCGCGATGCCGAAATCCATGGTGCTGCCGAGCAGCAGCACCCAGGTCCAGACATAGACATAGATGCCGTAGTCCGAGCCGCTCATCCAGCGCGCCAGCAAGATCTGCGCGAGATAGGCGATGGCGGCGCTGATGACGCGGATGACGAAGATCATGCCGGCGAGGCGCTTGGTGACCGACGCCTCCTTGGTGCCGCCGAGCAGGCGCGCGGTGAGGCCGCGCAGGCGTGCGGCCGGACCCGATAGCGCAGGGGTTGCGGGTTGTGCTTCCATCACAGCCAAGGCGGAAAATTCCTAAAGCGCCGCAAGGCGGCAATGGCCCCCGATCTATCAACGAAACGTTAAGATTGGGTTGGACGGACTGTTCCCGCTAGGCGTCGTCCCGGGGCAGTGCGAAGCACTGAACCCGGGACCTCGAGATTCCGGGTTCGATGCGCCGCATTGCCCCGAAATGACCCTACGGGTCAGTTCAAATTGATATTGAATTCGTAGCTTTTGTCGCCGCCGACCAGCGTCAGCTTCAGCGCGGCGCCGTCCGCTTTGGCGCCCGGCGGCAAGCCGTCGAGCTCGAAGCTAAAGCGCTTCACGCCCGGCGGCGCGTGCTCGACGAGCTTGGGCACGGGCAGCGCCCAGTCGGGCGTCGGCCCCTCGACGAACAGGCTGAGGTCCCGGCTTTCGGGTGCGGTGACATCGATCAGCACGTTGTTGCCGTCGCGCTTGACGTCGCGGATCGTGAACGGGGTGGGGTCGCCGATATTGGCGGGCTTCGGCACCGCGTTGAGCGCTTCGGACAGCGCGGCGTCCTCGGTCGAGGCGACGCTGGCGAACGCAAGCTCGGCCTTCGCCTCCACCGGCACGCAAAGCTTTTCGCACACCGCGTAGTTGATGTCGGCGCGAAGCACCAGCGGCTTGTCGGGATTCTTCGCGACGATGCGCAGCGGCAGCACCACCTGGTGCTTGTAGCCGAGCGAGGTACCTCCGGCGCCGTCGTCGAACTGGCGCGGCGCCGGCCACATCACCGTGACCGCATCGACATTGTCCGATTTGGAGAAATCGAACCGCGGCGGCACGCCGGAATCGCCGGGCGTGCGCCAGTAGGTTTTCCAACCGTCCTGCAACTGGAAGGCGATGCCGCCGAGCAGCACCGCGCCGCTGCGCGATCCCGCCAGCAGCCTGACCGCCGAATGCGTGTCCTGCTGCCACGGCGAGGCGTCGTCGGCGCGAACCTCCGTTGCCACGGATGCGACGGAAAATATGGCGGCGACGGCAAATGCGGCACGCATGGGAACTGTGACGGTCATGAGACGTCTTTACCTGCAACTTTCGTTGCAAACCATTGAATTGCTTGTGATGCATCGCCGCACTGCGGCCGAAGGTTGATTGACAGAACGGCGACCCAATATCAGGATGCCAAATCAGCAGGAAAGGCCTTTGCGGATGCGCCCTGAAGGCAAAACAGGCAAGACTCGCAAGACCGCCGCCGGCAGAAGCCCGGCCGTCGGTCCCCATGCCACCGAAGATGGCTATCTCGATGGCCAGATGCTGATCGCGATGCCTGTGATGAACGACCCGCGCTTCGAACGCTCCGTGATCTACATGTGTGCGCATTCCTCGGAGGGGGCGATGGGCATCATCGTCAACCGCCCGGCCGGCAGCATCGATTTCCCGGGCCTGCTGGTGCAGCTCGACATCATCGAGAAGTCGGACCAGATCCAGCTGCCGGAAAATGCCGAGATGATGAAGGTGATGAAGGGCGGCCCAGTCGACACCGGCCGCGGCTTCGTGCTGCACTCCAGCGACTTCTACATTCAGGATGCGACGCTGAACATCGACGACGGCATCTCGCTTACCGCGACCGTGGACATCCTCAAGGCGATCGCCAAGGGCTCAGGCCCCAAGCACGCGATCCTCGCGCTGGGTTACGCCGGCTGGGCGCCGGGCCAGCTCGAGAACGAGATCCAGCACAATGGCTGGCTGCATTGCGACGCCGATCCGGAGCTGATCTTCGGCACCGATGTCGACGAGAAATACGCCCGCGCCCTGCGCAAGATCGGCATCGAAGCGGGCATGCTGTCGAACGACGCCGGGCACGCGTAGGTCCGCTTAAGCAGCGACGGTCTCAATACATTCACGGTGTCGTCCCGGCGAAGGCCGGGACCCATAACCACAGGACGCAGTGTGGCGCCGCGCTGGGGCCGCAGCGTCGCGCGACAACTGTGCCCTGTGGTTATGGGTCCCGGGTCGCGCTTCGCTTGCCCGGGACGACGGCTGTGGGGTTGGCCACGACAGCTGTTATTGTGCCCGCTACTCCGCCGCCTCCTGCGCGACCGTCGGCTGGGTGCCGGCGACCGTGGCGCGGCGCATGTCGCGGGGCTGCGACTGGTCGTAGCGGCGCACGCGGTGCACGGTCTGGCGGTTGTCCCACATCACGAGGTCATGCACCGTCCATTTGTGCACATAGACGAATTCCGGCTGCGTCGCGTGCTCGGTGAGATCGCGCAGCAGCAGCCGCGCCTCCGGCATGCTCATGCCCCTGATGGCGCCGGCATGCGAGGACAGATACAGCGACTTGCGGCCGTGCACCGGATGGGTGCGCACCAGCCGCTGCAGCACCGGTTTGAACATCTCCTTCTCCTCGTCGGTGTAGTCGAGGAAGCCGAGCGAGCCGCGCGAATACATCAGCGAGTGCTCGCAGATCATGTCGTCGATCTCGGCCTTGGTCTCGTCGTCGAGCGCGTCATAGGCAGCGCGCATGTCGGCGAACTCGGTGTTGCCGCCCTTCGGGTTGACGACGCGCGCCGACAGCAGCGAGAATTTCGCCGGGATCGGCCGGAACGAGCTGTCGGAGTGCCACAGGCAGTTGCCGAGATTGAACAGGTGGGTGCGGTGATCCTTCGGCAACGGCTTGCCGTCCTTGCCGAGATTGGAGACATCGTTGAGCCCGGAGGAGAGGCGGTAGTCTTCCTTCTTGGTCACCGTGCCGCCGCGCGCGTTCTCGCGCTCGCCGAAGTTCAGCGCGAACGCCATCTGCTGGTCGTCTGAGATGTCCTGGCCGTGGAAGACGAGCACGGCGTATTTGTCCATGCCGGCCTCGATGTCGATCGCTTCCTGCTTCGTCAGCGGCTTGCGCAGATCGACGCCGGAGACCTCGCCGACGAAATGCTTGTGAAGCTGCCGGATCAGGACCGTCATTGGCGTATCTCCTCGTACCTCGCGGGCGGTTATCCCGCTTCGTTTGACGGGAAGGCTACTCCGGGCGCACGCGCTGTCAACGCTTCGCAGCTAGATGCGGGTCAGGCATTCCGCGCCATCAACCCGCCGTCGACAGGAATCACCGCGCCGGTCAGGAACGATGCGGCGGGCAGGCACAGGCTGAGCGTCATGTGCGCGACCTCTTCCGGATCGCCGTAACGCGCAAGCGCGGTGCGGCGCTTGGCGTAGATCGTCTTGTGCTCCTCGGAGATGCGGTCGGTGATGGCGGTGCGGATCGGGCCCGGGCAGATGCAGTTCACGGTGATGCCTTCGCGCCCCAGTTCCACCGCGAGCGAGCGGGTCAGGCTGGTGACGCCGCCCTTTGCCGCGGAGTAGGGGCTGTGCATCCCGGTGGCGCCGAGCGCCTCGGTCGAAGCGATGTTGACGATCCGCGGCGATCGCGACTTGCGCAGGTAGGGCAGTGCGGCGCGGATGATGCGCGGATGCGCCGTCAGCATCACCGCGATGCCCTTGGCCCAGGCGTCCTCGTAACCGGGATCGTCGATCGCCACGCGCACCGAGATGCCGGCATTGTTGACGATGATGTCGAGCCCGCCGAAATGCGCGGCGACATCGTTGACGACCCTGGTGATGGCATCGCGATCGCTGACGTCGAGCGTCCAGGCCTTTGCCGAGCCGCCGCTTGCTGCGATCTCCTTCGCTACCGCTTGCGTGCCTTCTTCGGTCAGGTCAGTGACCGCGACATTGGCGCCTTCATCGGCGAACACGCGCGCGGTGGCGCGGCCCATGCCGCTGGCGGCGCCGGTGACGAGAACGGTGAGGCCCTTCACCGAGCGGCTGAGTTGTTTGAATTCGGACACGACGGACCTCCCGTTGATTTTTTGTGGTGCGAGGCGGCAACGCTGGCACCGATCCGCAAAGACGTCAAACCACCGATCCGATATCGGCACGCGCGCAGCGCGTTAACGCAAGTTCTGCGTGGGCTTTTGCGTTGGCTTTTCGAAAGGGATCATGCTCAATCAAGAAAACAACACGGGAGAGGAACGCGATGAACGAGCTCGATTTCGGCGGCAAGCAGGTACTGGTGGTCGGAGGCTCCAGCGGCATCGGCAACGGCATCGCGCAGGCCTTCCGTGCCAAGGGCGCGCACGTTGCCGTGTACGGCACCCGCGCGCAGGCGAGCGACTATTCCGTGGAGGAAGGCTCGCATCTCGATGGCCTTGCCTATGCGCAGCTCGATGTCTCTGATCCGCAGGCGATCGAAAGCCTCACGCCGTCGTTCGATCGGCTCGACGTGCTGGTGCTGGCGCAGGGCGCAGTGATTTACCGCCGCGGGGAATTCCAGATGGAAGGTTTCCGCAAGGTGATGGAAGTCAATCTGATGAGCCTGATGGCCTGCGCCACCAAATTCCACGCGATGCTGAGCGCGAGCAGAGGATCGCTGATCATCGTGAGCTCGACCGCGGCCTATCATTCCACCATGGGCAATCCGGCCTACAACGCCTCGAAGACCGGCGCGGTCGGTCTGACCCGCACGCTCGGCGAGGCCTGGGCGGAGAACGGCATCCGCGTCAACGGCATCGCACCCGGCCTCGTCGACACCAAGATGACCAAGGCGACGACGGCGAATCCGAAGCGGCTCGAAGGCGCGCTCGAGCGCATTCCGCTGAAGCGTCTCGGTACACCCGCCGACATGGCCGGCGCCGCACTGTTCCTGGCCTCGCCGCTCGCCTCCTATGTCGTCGGCCAGACCATCATCGTCGATGGCGGGTTGATCCTTTAGCCGCAGGAACTTGTGCGAGGCTCGGCGGTTGGCTCCCTGACAGTTTCAGGGAGCAATCGTGATGGACAAGGATCGGATTTTCGGAACGGCGAAGGAATTTGCAGGCAAGGCCGAAGGCGCCGTCGGCGATGCGACCGGCGATGCACAGACCCAGGCGTCGGGCCGCGCGCGCGAGGCCGCAGGCGCGGTGCAGGATCTCTACGGCCAGGCCAAGGATGCCGCGCGCGACGCCGCCGACACCGCGGTCAACTATGCCAAGGACGCGTATGAGAATCGCGGCGAGACCGTTCGCAGCGGACAGAAGGCGATGGCGCAAACGGTGCAGGACAATCCACTCGGATCGCTCTTGATCGCCGGCGGCATCGGCTTTGCGCTGGCGCTCTTGATGACGCGCCAGCCGCGCCGTCCGCCGCCGCGCTGGCGGTATTACAACTGAGCTGCGTACGGCGGGTTAGCGATAGCGTAGCCCGCCGTCTCTCCGCGCATACGACGTCGGCGGGTTACGCTTCGCCTAACCCGCCCTACGATTTTGCCATGATCTGAACGCGCGCACCGCCTACTGCCAGGGATTCCCCGGCCCTGCGGCCCGCTGTCCGATGCTGCGCGGCGGCCGCGGCGGCGGTGCGACCAGCGGGCGCTGCTGTTGCGGCGCGCCGAAACCGAACAGGTCACGCAGCCAGGGCTGCGTCTGTGGCTGCTGTTGCGGCTGGGCCTGGGCCGGACGGAACACACGCTTTGGCGGCTTCGGCGCGGTGATGATCGAGCCGTCGGGTGCGATCGCCGTGGTCGAGGGCGGCGGATTGGCAGGGCCGCTTGCCGGTGCGGCCGGCGTGGTCGCGGCAACCGGCACGTCGCCCTTGGCCTGCTCGCGGCCCATCTCGCGGCGCGGCCAGGCGAAATCATCGGCGCGGCCGGCCGGCGGCGCCAAGGCCTCACCCTTCACCAGCGTGCGCGCGGCGAGCGCGTCGACCGCGGCAGGCCGCGAGCCGGGGCCGCCGAGCAACTGATCGGTCCCGACCGTGGAGGCGACCAGCGGCAGCACGGGGCCTGCCAGCGGGCGCGGCGGGGGCTTGCCAGGCTCGGTGCTGGTCTCGGGCGTTGCCGGTTCGCTCGGTAGCGCGATCGGGCCGGTGCGCACCGCGAGCAGGCGGGTTACCTCGCGCTCGACGTAGTGTGCGAGCTTGCGCGCGCCGGCCTTGGTGAAGAACACGCCGTCATCGGAGCGCAACTTGCGCGGCTGGCCTTCGAAGTCCGGGCCCTTCGGCATGAAGCGGCCCGCCTCGTCGACGAAGCCGTCCCAGACGTCGACATAGGTGATGCCGGCCTTGCCGGCGCCGTCGCGATAGAGCGCGTCGAGGAACAGCATGTCCGACGTGCCCTTCTGGCCGCGGATCGCGGGCAGGCCGACCCACAGCACCGGCACGCCCTTGCTCTTCAGCACGTTGATCAGCTCCTCGATCTTCTTGCCGTAGAGCTCGACCCAGCGGTCGTCGCGGAAATCATACAGGCCGTTGGGCGAGCGCGCGGTCTTTTCCGGCGCGGCCTGCGAGTCGGTGTCGGCGTCGTCGGCCGGCAGCTCGGCATCGGCCGGCTTGCTGTCGGTCTTGGCATCAGCCTTGCCGTCAATCTTACCATCGGTCTTGGCGGCGGTATCGGGCTTGTCGCCCGGCTTTGCGTCCGGCTTGCCGCGCGCGTCCTTCTTCTCGTCCTTCTTGTCGACCTTCTTCTCCGCGACAGGTTCGCGGATCGAGGTACGATCATTGAGGCCGAGCATCACGACGATGGCGTCGGGGTTCTCGGTGGCGAGAATGCTCTTGGCGGCCGCAGCCCAATCCGCCGGGTCGCCCTTGGGCTGATAGCGGATCAGGCCGGAGACCGTCTTGTGCTTGCGGATCACGCCCATGTCGGGCTGGTCGGAATAGGCATCTTCCAAACCGTAGGCGAGCCAGTCGGCCATGGCATCGCCGATCACCAGCACGTTGCGCTCGGCCGCGGCTTCGCGCTTGGCCGGCGGTGGCGCGCGGGAGAAATCCTCGCGTGGCCGCTGCGGCTGTGATGATTGCGGTTGCTGCTGGAATGGCGCGAAGAAATCGCCCCCGAACCAGCCGCCACCGCCGCCGCCATGCTGCGGCGGAGCGCGGCGCTGCGGTTGCGGCGGTCCGCCACCGAAGCCGGGGAAGCCGAAGAACTGCGCCGAGGCGGGCTCGGCAATGCCGATCAACAGCGCAAGCGCCACCGTCAGAGCGACCAGCGGACCGGCTTCGGTGAATAGGCGCAGGAAAGATTTCGGCTTCGCCATCGAGTTCGTCGCAATGATCAGGAAGTACGTGAGCATATTAGCGGAATCGGGCCGCAAGCGGGCAGCTTTTCCACCATAAATCGGGTGCCCCCGGCCGCCGTCAAGGCAGGCGGCAAATATCGGATTTCACGGTTACTTCGGGCGGGATCCGCCGAAACTCGCCCCGCTACCGCCCGCGCAGCCGCTCCAGCACCTCTGATGTGGCAAAGCCGTCGGCCGGTGCGCCGATCGAGACCTGGAAGCCGCGCAGCGCCTCGCGGGTCTGGCCGCCGAACTGGCCATCGGGCGTGCCCTTGTAGAAGCCGCGCTGGGCGAGCAACTGCTGCAGTTCCAGCCGTTCGGCGCGGGACAGCACCCGTTCCTGGCGCGGCCAGGGCTGCACGAAGGGCTGGCCGCCGCGCAGGCGATCGGCGAAATGGCCGATCGCGAGCGCATAGGCCTCGGCCGGGTTGTATTTCATGATCACCCGGAAATTCTGCAGCATCAGGAAGCCTGGACCTTCGGCACCGGCGGGCGCCAGCAGATAGGCCTTGTCGGACGGCCGCGGGAATTGCTGGCCGCCCGGCCTCTTGACGCCGAGTTGCTCCCATTGCGACAGCGGCATCGCCTTGGCGCGGTCGGCCAGCATGTAGTTCAGGCCTTGCGGCAGCACCACCTCGTAGCCCCAGCTTGCGCCGGTCTGCCAGCCGTCCTTCTTCAGATTGTTGGCGGTGGAGGCGATCAGGTCGCTCGGATCGTCGACGACGTCGCGGCGGCCGTCGCCATCGCCGTCGACCGCATAGCGCTTGAACGCGGTCGGCATGAACTGGGTCGGGCCGAACGCGCCGGCCCAGGAGCCGCGCATCTGTTCGGGCTTGAGATCGCCACGGTTGAGAATTTCCAGCGCCGACAGGAACTCGTCCTTGAAATAGGCCTGGCGCCGGCCGATGCAGGCGAGCGTCGCGGTCGACTGCACCACGCTGCGGTCGCCCATCTGGGTCGAGTAGTTCGACTCGATGCCCCAGATCGCTGCGATGATGTAGCGATCGACGCCATAGGCCTTCTCGGTCGCGTCGAACTGCGACTTGTATTTCGCAAGGGTCTCGCGGCCCTTGGCGAGCCTGGCGTCGCTCACAAGGATATCGAGATAGTCCCAGATCGCCTTGGTGAATTCCGGCTGCGAATCCAGGAGATCCATGATGCGCAGGTCGGGCGTGAGGCCCGCGGTGAAGCGCTCGAAGTTCTGCTGGGTGATGTTGCGCCGTGCCGCATCCGGCCACATCGCCGCGACGCAGTTCGGGAAGTCGGACGCGGCCTGGCGGATCGCGGCGGCCGTCATCAAGGGATGGCCGGAGGCGCCGTCTTCCCCGCTCCAGGGCGGCGCCGCACCATCCTGTCCGGTTGCCGCCTGCGGCGGTGTCGCGGCGTTCGGGGAGAAGATACTGTCGATCAGGTTGGTCAGGCCGTTGCCGGCCGATTGCGCTTGCGTCGCACCCGGCAGCAGCAGGGCCAGCGCGATCAGGCTCGCGCTGCAAAGCCTGGTCCTTGGTGTTCCGGTCGCGCGCATCTGTCGTGTGCCTGTCAAAATCGTGCCGCCTCAGAAGGCCCCGTCACGGTTTCCAATAGCTTAACAAAGGGCAGCATTTGGGGCGTGACGAAATCGCGCGACAGTTTGGGCCGGGACAAATTGTCCGGTGTCGTCAATCGGCTTTCGAGTCCCTGAGACCAGCCAAGACGGCTTCGGCGTTCTCAAAGCAGTCACCGCCCGGCGGCGTGGCTTCGATCCTGGCGATCACGGCCTCCAGCCCGGCCTGGGTTTCAGCCAGTCGATGCCGCAAGGCGGCAACTTCGACCACCTTGGTCTTGAGCGCGGCCACCAGCGTGTCGCGGCTCCAGTCTCCCTTGCCGTGCGGCGGCAGCAGATTCCGGATCTCGTCGAGCGAAAATCCGGCCTGCTGGGCCATCACGATGATTTCGAGGACCTGCCTGGTTCCGCGCGAATACCGCCGATAGCCATTCAAGCCGCGATCGATCGACCCGATCAGGCCCTCGCGCTCATAGAAGCGGATGCGCGACGGCGCGAGGCCGGACTCCCGAGCCAGTTCCCCGATCTTCACTGCGGTGCTCCTTGCGCCTTGACCTTAAAGTTTACTTTAAGGTTAGGGTGTGCGCAGATCAACAAGGAACTCGATAAGGAACCTGTTCATGTCGCCGTTCGATTCACTCACTTTGCCCAACGGGACCAGCGTTCCCAACCGTATCGCCAAGGCGGCGATGGAGGAGAACATGGCTGACGCCGGGCATCTCCCGTCGGCCGAGCTGCTGCGCCTCTATCAGGCCTGGGCCGACGGCGGCGCCGGCCTCATCATAACAGGCAATGTCATGATCGATCGCCGCGCCATGACCGGCCCGGGTGGCGTCGTGCTGGAGGACGGCACGCCGCTTGAAGCGTTCCGAGACTGGGCGCGGATCGGCCGGGCCAGGGGCGCGCAAATCTGGCTGCAGCTCAGCCATCCTGGCCGGCAGATGCTGAAGAACATGGGCCAGCCAACCCTGGCGCCATCGGCGGTGGCGCTTGATCTCGGCAAGCATTCGAACCTGTTTGCGACGCCCAAAGCGATGACCGAGCATGACATTGACGAGGTGATCGCGCGCTTCGTCGCGGCCGCGAAGCTCGCAGAGCTGGCCGGCTTCTCCGGCGTGCAGATCCATGCCGCGCATGGCTATCTGATCAGCCAGTTCCTGTCGCCCTTGAGCAACCGGCGCACCGACCGCTGGGGCGGACCGCTGCAAAACCGGGCGCGACTGTTGATCGAAACCGTCAAGGCCGTCCGCGCCGCGGTGTCGCCGGGCTTCTCGATCGCGGTCAAACTGAACTCGGCCGATTTCCAGCGCGGCGGCTTCGATGCAGCCGATGCGAAGACGGTCGTCGAGATGCTGAACGAATTGCCGGTGGATCTGGTGGAACTGTCGGGCGGCAGCTACGAGGCGCCGGCGATGCAAGGCGATGCGCGCGATGGCCGCACGCTGGCGCGCGAGGCCTATTTCCTCGACTTCGCGCGCGAGATCGCAGGGGTCGCCGGGATGCCGGTGATGGTCACCGGTGGTATTCGCCGCATCGGCATCGTGCAACAGGTGCTCGACAGCGGCGTCGCCATTGCGGGTATCGCCACCGCGCTTGCGATCAGGCCGGATTTGCCGAATGCGTGGCGCCGTGGCGAGGATCTGCGGCCAGAAGTCGCGCCGATCCGCTGGAAGAGCAAGCCGATCGCCTCGCTTGCCGCCATGGCCGTCGTGAAATTCCAGCTGCTGCGGTTGAGCCGGGGCCGCACGGCCAATCCGAACGTTTCGCCGTTGAAGGCGTTGGTTCTCGCCCAATTGCGCACGGCGTCGCTCACCCGCAAATATCGCCGCTGGATCGTGTCATCTGCCAATGCGACGGCTGCGTCTCGCGGCGCGTCGGTTTTGTCACGCACGAACGCGCGGGCTATCGGGATGCCTCGGTAGGCCGGCAGCTCAAAATGCTTGGGCGGACAAGGCGGATTGGTGCGCATCACACATCCGCCTTTGTTCTCGGCTGCAAAACGGGTACCAAGGAGCGATTAGATTCCGCGCCGCCGTCCCACCCGATTTCAAGGCCTCCGATAATCCCATGAAGATCCGCAAAGCCGTATTTCCCGTCGCCGGTCTCGGCACCCGCGTGCTGCCCGCCACCAAGGCAATGCCGAAGGAGATGCTGACGATCGTCGACAAGCCGTTGATCCAGTATGTGGTCGACGAAGCGCGAGAAGCCGGCATCGAGCACTTCGTGTTCGTCACCGGCCGCAACAAGGGCGTCATCGAGGATCATTTCGACCGCATGTTCGAGCTCGACACCACGCTCGCGCAGCGCGGCAAGAAGACCGAACAGGACATCCTGGCGCAGAACCAGCCCGAAGCCGGCGCGATGAGCTTCACCCGGCAGCAATCGCCGCTCGGGCTCGGCCATGCGGTGTGGTGCGCGCGCGACATCGTCGGCAACGAGCCGTTCGCGGTGGTGCTGCCGGACGAGCTGGTGCTGAACACGCCGGGCTGCCTGAAGCAGATGATCGATGCCGCCAACAAGCTCGGCGAGAAGTCGAACGTGATCGCGGTCGAGGCCGTGCCCGACGAGCTCACCCATCAATACGGCATCTGCGGCGTAGGAAAGCGCACCGGCAACATCTTCGAGGTCGACGGCATGGTCGAGAAGCCGCCGCAGGGCACCGCGCCGTCGAACCTGTCGATCACCGGGCGCTACATCCTGCAGCCGGAGATCTTCAACATCCTGACCACGCAGGAGCGCGGCGCCGGCGGCGAGATCCAGCTCACCGACGCGATGATCGGCCTTGCCAGGACGCAGAAGTTCTACGGCGTCGAGTTCGAGGGCGAGCGCCACGATTGCGGCTCCAAGCCCGGCTTCCTCCGCGCCAACATCGCCTTCGGCCTCAAGCGCCCCGAACTGCGCGACGGCCTGATCGCCGAGATGAAGAAGTATCTGGAGAAGTAGGGGCGCGGCTCTCCGCACCTTGTCATTCCGGGGCGCGCGAAGCGAGAGCCCGGAATCCATTCCACCACCTGTTCTGTAGCTTGATGGATTCCGGGCTCGCGCCAAGAGGCGCGCCCCGGAATGACGGAGAGGGACGCGACAAATACGATGTCGTCCCGGCGAAGGCCGGGACCCATAAATGCTGATTGTTGCGCGATGTCGGAACGACGAGTCCCGATCACGACCTCTGCCGCGGCGTATGGGTCCCGGCCTGCGCCGGGACGACGGTTGTGGTTGCGGCGGGACGTGGCGTCAAACGCGGAATGCAGTCCTTCTTCGCCACCGAACCAATCACGCCACCTTCCTTCGCCCTGCACGCTTCGTGTCCTTCGCCCCATCCGCCTTCGGCGCACGTAGCTCCCGGGCGGCGAGGCTCACCACCTCGGCGATTTGCTGCAGCTGCGCGGCGAGTGGGCTGGTCTTGCGCCAGACCATGCCGATGGTGCGCGAGGGCTGCGGGTTCTTGAAGCGCGAGACCGTGACGGGCGCCGAGCGCGTCTCCACCGTCACCGCCATCTCGGGGATCAGGGTGACGCCGATGCCGGCGCCGACCATCTGCACCAATGTCGACAGCGAGCTCGCATCCAGCACCTCGCGCGGCGGCGAGGACGATTGCATGTTGCAGAACGACAGCGCCTGGTCGCGGAAGCAATGGCCTTCCTCGAGCAGCAACAGCCGCATCTCGCGCAGCATCTCGGCGCTCGGCACCGGAGTCTTGGCATCCTCGCCCGGCCGCACCAGCAGGAAATTCTCGGAGAACAGCGCAACCTCGGTCAGCGACGGTTCATGCACCGGCAGTGCCACGATCGCGGTGTCGAGCCGGCCCTCGGCGACTGCCTTGATCAGCTTCGGCGTCAGCGTCTCGCGGACATGGATGTCGAGTTCGGGATGCAGCCGCGCCAGCGTCTCGATCACCCGCGGCAGCAGATATGGCGCAATGGTCGGGATCATGCCGACGCGCAGGCGGCCGGCAAGCTTGTCGCGCGAGGCGCGTGCGAAGTCGCCGAGCTCGTCGACGGAGCGCAGGATGTCGCGCACGCGATGCAGCAGATCTTCGCCGAAGGTCGTCAGGGTGACCTGTCGGGCATTGCGTTCGATCAGCACGCCGCCGACCGCCCGTTCCAGCTCGCGGATCTGCATCGACAGCGCCGGCTGCGACACCGCGCAGGCATCCGCGGCGCGCCCGAAATGCCCGTGCTGGGCCAGCGCATCGAAATACCTCAGTTGCCGGAGTGTGACATTTATCATCAGATTATCTTATCGAGGCGATCACTAAAGTCAATTTCACCTGATGGATTGGGGCGCGTAGAATCGTTCTTGGAAGAGCTCCAGCGCATTCCAGAATCCATCACCTCGGAGAAGAAACATGGACGCAAAAACCGACGACGGCGCGGGCAAATGCCCATTCACGGGCGGGCCCCGCGGGCACGCGAATCGCGACTGGTGGCCGGAGACGCTCGACGTTCAGGTGCTGCATCACAATTCCAACCTGTCCGATCCGATGGGCAAGGGCTTCGACTACGCGAAGGAATTCAAGTCGCTCGATCTCAACGCCGTGATCAAGGACCTCACGGCCCTGATGACGACGTCGCAGGAATGGTGGCCGGCCGACTTCGGCCACTACGGCGGTCTGATGATCCGCATGGCCTGGCACTCGGCGGGTACCTATCGCATCACCGACGGCCGCGGCGGCGCCGGTGCCGGTCAGCAGCGTTTCGCCCCGCTCAACAGCTGGCCCGACAACGCCAACCTCGACAAGGCGCGCCGGCTGCTGTGGCCGATCAAGCAGAAATACGGCCGCAAGATCTCCTGGGCCGACCTGATGGTCCTCGCCGGCAACGTCGCGCTGGAATCGATGGGCTTCAAGACCTTCGGTTTTGCGGGTGGCCGCGCCGACGTGTGGGAGCCGGAAGAGCTGTACTGGGGTCCGGAGGGCACCTGGCTTGGCGACGAGCGCTACAGCGGCGAGCGTCAGCTCTCCGAGCCGCTCGGCGCGGTGCAGATGGGCCTGATCTACGTCAACCCGGAAGGCCCGAACGGCAATCCGGACCCGGTCGCTGCCGCGAAGGACATCCGCGAGACGTTCTTCCGCATGGCGATGAACGACGAGGAGACGGTTGCGTTGATCGCCGGTGGTCACACCTTCGGCAAGACCCACGGTGCGGGCGACCCGTCGCTGATCGGGCCGGAGCCGGAAGGCGGCGCGATCGAGGAACAGGGCCTCGGCTGGAAGAGCAAGCACGGCACCGGCGTCGGCGCTGACGCGATCACCGGCGGTCCCGAGGTCACCTGGACCCAGACTCCGACCAAGTGGAGCAACCACTTCTTCGAGAACCTGTTCAAGTACGAATGGGAGCTGACGAAGAGCCCGGCGGGTGCGAAGCAGTGGAAGGCGAAAGGCGCGGCGGCAGATATTCCGGACGCGTTCGATCCGTCGAAGAAGCATGTCCCGACCATGCTGACCACCGACCTGTCGCTGCGCTTCGATCCGGCCTACGAGAAGATCTCGCGCCGGTTCTACGAGCATCCGGATCAGTTCGCGGACGCCTTCGCCCGCGCCTGGTTCAAGCTCACGCACCGCGACATGGGTCCGATCCAGCGTTACCTCGGCCCGCTGGTGCCGAAGGAGACGCTGATCTGGCAGGACCCGGTGCCGGCGCTCGATCACGCCGTGATCGACGACAAGGATATCGAGGCGCTCAAGGCGAAGATAACAGCCTCGGGTCTTTCGGTGTCCGAACTGGTGTCGACCGCGTGGGCCTCGGCCTCCACGTTCCGCGGCTCCGACAAGCGCGGCGGCGCCAACGGTGCGCGCATCCGCCTTGCTCCGCAGAAGGACTGGGATGTCAACGAGCCGGCCCAGCTCAAGGGCGTGCTGGCTAAGCTCGAAGCCATCCAGAAGGAGTTCGGCAAGAAGGTCTCGCTGGCCGATCTCATCGTGCTCGGCGGCGCGGCTGCGATCGAGAAGGCGGCGAAGGACGGCGGCACCAATGTGAAGGTCCCCTTCACGCCGGGCCGCACCGATGCGACGCAGGATCAGACCGACGTCGAATCGTTCGCTCCGCTCGAGCCGCGGGCTGACGGCTTCCGCAACTACATCAGCGGCAAGCATCAGTTCCTGCAGCCCGAGGAGGCATTGGTCGACCGTGCGCAGCTCCTGCGGCTGACCGGACCGGAATTGACGGTCCTGGTCGGCGGCCTGCGCGTGCTCGGCGCCAACGCCAAGAAGTCGAAGCACGGCGTCTTCACCGGCAAGCCGGGGACGCTGACCAACGACTTCTTCCTCAACCTGCTCGACATGGGCACGGTGTGGAGCGATGCCGGCCAGGGCGTCTATGAGGGTCGCGACCGCAAGACCAAGGCGGTGAAGTGGACCGGCACCCGCGCCGACCTGATCTTCGGCTCGCACTCGCAGCTGCGCGCGTTTGCCGAGGTGTACGGCTCGTCGGATGCCAAGGAGCAGTTCGTGAACGACTTCGTCGCGGCCTGGGCCAAGGTGATGAACGCCGATCGCTTCGATCTCGCGAAGTAAGCGGCCGGTACCTAACGGCAATCAGTACAGGGCGGCGCTTCGGCGCCGCCCTGTTTCATTTCGGGGATGCAATTTGGAAGACGGAAGGCTTGTCGCAGCCTTGCTCAGTCGTGCAGCTTCATGTCGCGGATCATCTCCTCGAACTCCGCCTGCGTCGGAATCGCCGGCGGCGATTGCGGTGCGTTGCTCATCACGACGGGAGCATCGCACTGCGAAGCGCCGCGCGAAGGCTCGAAGATCGCGGTCAGGCTCGCCCAGCACACCAGGAGAGCCACGATCCAGTCCAGTACGTTGGATGCCGTCATTGCAGCACCAGCATCAGCATTTCCATGCGCCGATGGTGCAGCCGGCGCGACGCTTGCGCAATTCGGAAGCTACGAAACGTGACTTCGCCGTGGCCGAGGGGAGTGTGCCGAAGGCTGGACGCTATCCGGTCCGTGCCCGGCGCCCCTCGATCGGATAGGCGGGATCGTTGAAGCCCGGCGTCGAGGGATGGCCGGCGACGACGAGGCGGTCGATCAGGGCTTCGTCCTCGGAGGTGAAGCGATAATCGAGCGCGCGGATGTAGTCGTCCCATTGCGCTTCGGTGCGTGGGCCCGCGATGACCGCGCTGACGAACGACGAGTTCAGCACCCAGGACACCGCGAACTGCCCGGCGGTGACGCCGCGGCTCTCGGCGTGGCGCTTGATCTCCTGCGCGAGCTGTAGCGATTCCGGCCGCCACTCGGTCTGCATCATGCGCTTGTCGTTGCGGCCGGCGCGGGTGTCGGCGGGCGGCGCGGCATCGGGTGCGTATTTGCCGGTCAGCACGCCGCGTGCCAGCGGGCTATAGGGCACGATGCCGAGGCCGTAATAGGCGCAGGCCGGGAAATGCTCGACCTCCGGCATCCGGTTCATCGCATTGTAATAGGGCTGGCTCGCGACGGGACGGTCGATGCCGAGCCGGTCGCAGATGTTGCAGATCTCGGCGACGCGCCAGGCGCGGTAGTTGGAGACGCCGAAATAGCGCACCTTGCCGGCGCGGATCAGGTCGCCCATCGCGCGCACCGTCTCGTCGAGCGGCGTGGTGTGGTCTTCCTTGTGCAGATAGTAGACGTCGATGTAGTCGGTGCCGAGCCGCCTCAAACTCTCGTCGGCGGCCTGCAACACCCAGCGCCGCGACAGCCCGCCATGGTTCGGATCGTCGCCGATCGGGTTGGCGAGTTTGGTCGCAAGCACCCAGTTCGACCTGTTGTTGGAGATCGCGCGGCCCACGACCTCCTCGGACTTGCCGCCATTATAGGCGTCGGCGCTGTCGATGAAGTTGATGCCGGCCTCGCGCGCCTTGGCCACGATCCGCGACGAGGTCGCCTCATCGGTCGGTCCGCCGAACATCATGGTGCCGAGGCAGATCGGCGAGACCTTCAGGCCGCTGCGGCCAAGCTGGCGATATTGCATCGGGCACTTCCTCCGGTGTGACGGGGATCAACTCTCGTTCTTCAGGATCTTGAACACGCCGTTGGCCATCGCGACACAGCGCTTGTCGACGGTCACCTCGGCGGTGATGAAGATCAGGCTGCGGGTCGAGCGTACCACACGGGGGCGCGTGGTCAGGATCTCGCCGATCTTGCCGGCCTCGACGAAATGGGTGTCGAGCTGCACCGTCGCAAGCGTCGGCTTGCCCGAGACGAAGCGTGCGGCCATGCCGCAGGCGCGGTCCGCAAAGGTCATGATCACGCCGCCTTGCACGAGGCCGCGGCGGTTGTGGTGCTTGTCCTCGGTGATCAGCGCGAGCTCGAGTGCGCCGTCCTTCAACCGCTCCCACAATGGGCCGATCAGCGTCAGGAAACCCGTGGTGTCGGCGATCTTCCAGCCGTCGGATTTGAGTTTGTCCGCGGCCTTGGCCGTCATGAGGAGGGATCCCTTGCTTGCAGATGATTGATCGCAGGAGGCATGTCGTTCCGCTCATTTCATCAAACGCTGTTGTGTTGTAGTCAAGCTCAATGGCCCGCACATTTGACGATGCCACCCGGCGGAATATCGCAGAGCTCTGTGCCGCATTCGCGCGCCTGGCGCCGGCGGACGCCGCGCCGACGCTGAAGCGCGCGGCGGTCGCGATCGCACTGACCGAAGGCGACGACGGCAGCGGCACCGCCTTCCTGCTGACGCGCCGCAGCGCGCGCTTGCGCGCCCACAGCGCGCAATGGGCGCTGCCGGGCGGGCGCTGCGATGCCGGCGAGACACAATCCCAGGCCGCGCTGCGCGAACTGCACGAGGAGCTTGGGCTGGCGCTGTCCGAGCGCGACGTGCTCGGCATGCTCGACGACTATCCGACGCGCTCCGGCTATCTGATCACGCCGGTCGTGGTCTGGGCGGGCGCGCAAGCGGCGATCACGCCGAACCCGGACGAGGTCGCCTCCGTCCACCGCATCGGTCTCGACGCGGTCGAGCGAGAAGATGCATTCAGCTTCGTCACGATCCCCGAGAGCGCGCGTCGCGTGATCCGCTTCCGGCTCGGCGGCCAGCAAATTCATGCGCCGACCGCCGCGCTGATCTATCAGTTCCGTGAGGTGCTCGCCGGCCGCAACACCCGCGTCGCTGATCTCGAGCAGCCGGTGTTCGCATGGAAGTAGGCCGCAACGATGCGGCTATTTGTGACGCCGCTTGCGGGCGTTCATCTTCATTACCTTGCCTTGTGTAACAGGCGAATGCGCGGCCCTCTCGGGTTCCGGCGGCGCTCGCGACACATTCTCGTAACACGAGAGCCGTGAACGGGTATCCGGAAACGACCCGCAATCCGGACGCTCGGCGTGCGCAGGTGCGGCGAGCGTCAAAGTGCCAGCGGCGGCGAGCCAGAGTGCCATCCTCATCGCAATCTCCAAGGCGTTCCCGGGAAGCACATTCTTCGGAGAACACCGCATTGTGGCGAAAATTCTGGACCTGATCGCGGCATCCGGCCGCTTTCGCTCCGGACATTTCCGGGCTGACTTCGCGGTGGCGCTTGCTACAACGAGGCCATGCGCCCGCAATTGATTCGCCTCGTTCCTGGATTTGTCGCGCTCGCGCTCGCCGCCAGCGCGCCGTCTGTATTGGCCGGCGAGGCCGATGCGTTGCCACCGTCCGTCGCCAATGCGATGGCGCAGGCCTCGCCGCAGGCGATCATGGAATATCGCCGCAAGCTGCAGGAATATCAGGCGGCGCGCGACGCCTTCGAGCAGGATGCCAGCGCCTATTGGAGCGCGATCGCCGACAAGCGGCGTGGCCGCAACGCCAAGCGCCGCGACCGCGTGCAGATCACGCTGGACGATTACGTGCTGCAACAGCCGCCGGTCTATGAGGGCCCGAAGCGTCCGGTCAATCCGGCGCCGGAAGAAGAGGGCGGCAAGCCGCCGCGTCCGCCCAAAACGATCCCCGTGGTCTCGGATCTCGTCAGGGCGGCGGCCGAACAATTCCAGTTCACGCCGCAGCGGCCGTCGAGCGAGGTCGAGTTCAAGCGCGCCTATGCCCGCTACGCGCGCGCGGCGGGGCTGACGCCGGAGCAGGCGGTGCGGGTCTATTCGTTCGAAACGGGCGGCACCGGCAATTACGACGTGCAGGCGGGCATCGAGCATGGCGGCAAGCGCGCCATCTCCACGGCGATGGGCTACAACCAGCTGCTCACCACCAACACCGTCGAACTCCTGGCCGAGCAGGGCCATGAATTCGTGCGGGATCTGACCGCGCGGGTTGCGGCGACGCAGGGGCCGGCGCGCAAGGCCATGGAGCACAAGCTCGCGGTGCTGAAGAAGATGGTCGCGTTCACGCTGACCGTGCCCGACGACTGGTCGGCGCATCAACGCCTCGCCGATACACCGCAGGGCTGGGCCTGCCACGCCATGGTGCTCGATATCGATATCGGCCCGATGCTGCAGACCCACAAGCTGCTGACCTCGGTGATCTTCGCCCGTAACAAGGGCTACACAAGGCCGCTGACGGCGGCCGAGCTCGAGATGATGAACCTGACCGGTGACGGCACCGGCCTCGACATGGTGACCATGCCGCAGGCGATGCGCGAGCAGGTGCCGACCACGAATTTCTTCCAGCGCTCAGGCTACGAACGCAATCCGGTCGCGATCCGTCACAACACCGTGGCCAAGTTGCTCGCCATCACCAACGAACGGATGGATTTCAACAGCAACAAGCCCGGCGCCCGGGAATTGGCCGCGGCGTTCTGAGGTCTGCCGAAGACGCAGAGCTTGACGCGTTTTCTTCACGCGAACCGGCGTCCACTTCGCTCGAAAACGCTCTAATTCGAGCCGAACATGAACTTGCCGTCGCCTTCGAGATAAGGCCCGGAGCGCATGTAGAGCTGGCCGTTGTGGCCGATGAAGAACAGCGTCCCCTTCGGCACCTTCTTGGCGCCCTTCAGCAGCGTGTTGGCATTGCTGGTCCCCATCTTGTAGGCCCAGGTCTTGCCGTCCTTGTCATAGGCGTAGCCCATGTCGGTCTTCAGCTCCCAGGGCGCAGCCTCCTGCGCGAATGCGCATGTCGTCAGTGCGGCAACCGCCGCAGTCGCAATAAAGGTCTTGGTCAAAAAATGCGTCATGATCCACCTCCGGCCGAAAAAACGGCGTCGTCCCCACGTTTTTGAACAAATCACGAACGGCATTCGCGCGTCAATACGACAATCGGCGCGACCGCTATCGTAGATCACTGACTTTGTGATTTCCCGCATCAAGCTTGGCGACTATCTTCGCGTTACCGTTTACAAACGCTTCGATTGCCGGAAACACTACCTGGGGATGATCGGGATGAACCACGTCATGAAGATCGGTATCGGTGTCGCGCTGTCGTTCATGGCGCTGGCGTCAGTCGCGCAGGCGGACGAGTTCAAGCTCTCCAACAACCAGCGGATCTCCTGCAGCCGCGGCCTGTCGGCCGGCAAGCTCAACACCGCGACCTGCAAGTCCTACGCCTATCTGTTCAACGCCAAGACCTCCGAATACTTCCGCTGCCAGGTTTCGCTGGCGCTGACGCGGGACAACAAGGAGGTCATCAACGTCCAGGCCGACGGCGGCTGCACCAAGAAGCCCCGCATCTTCGAGACCGACGGCAATTACACGTTCGACGCCACCGAGACCGAGCCGCCGAACACCAATTCGTTCTTCGGTCCGGGCGGCTATGCGATCTGGGCCAGCGATGCCAACACCCAAAAGATCCGCGGCTGCATCACCATCTCGTCCGGTCTCGGCTCCGACATCTCGAAATGCCTCGACATGACGTTTCAGTGACGGCTGTGCGGGCGGCGTGATGCGCAAGTTGCGCCCGGCCCCGCTGTGCCGCTCCTGGCTGTTTCTCGAAGGCGCCAACGAGGCGGCCCTGCAAGGCGCGGCCGCCGGCGGCGCCGACGTGCTGATCCACGAGCTTGAGGACTTCACCCCGCCGCTGCTGCGCCCGAAGGCGCGGGCGCTGGCGGCCGAGCTGTACGCGACCTGGCGCGACCAGGGCGCGGTGGTCGCGGTCCGCGTCAATCCGCTGGACCAGGACGGCATGGACGATCTTGCCGCCGTGATGCGCGGCCATCCCGATATCGTCGCGCTGCCGAAGGTCGCCGAGCCACATCATGTTGTCAGGCTCGACGAGGCGGTAACACGGTTCGAGCGCGACTATGGCATCGCCGAGGGATCGACGTCGCTGTTGCCGAACATCGAGTTCGCGCGCGGCCTGGTGCAGACCGGCGCGATCGCGGCCGCGAGCCGGCGGACCATCGGCTGCCTGATGGCCTCCGAGGACCTCGCCGCCGACCTTGGCGCCGAGCGCGGCAGCGATGGCCCGGAACTCGCTTACCCGCGGCAGCGCTTCATCGTCGAATGTCGCGCCGCCAATGTCGTCGCGGTCGACTGCCCCTACACCTGGAGTGACGCTGCGGGCGTCGAACGCGACACGATCTGGGCACGACGGCTGGGTTACACCGCAAAGAGCCTGGTCGATCCTGCGCATGCCGCCATCGTCAACCGCGTCCTCACGCCGAGCGAGGATGAGTTGCGTCAGGCCGGCAGGATCGCAGCTGCGTTCGAAGCGGCGCGGGCACAGGGCCTTGGGCGCGTCGAGCTGGACGGCTCGCTGCTGGAAGTCCCGACCTATTCCAACGCAAAGCGCCTGATCGCGCGCGGCGAAGCGCTGCGCGCGATCGATCGCGACACTCGAGCCTGACCGGAGGCCATGCCTCAGGACGCCGGCTGTTTCTCCGAGAAGTGCATGCGCGAGCGGGCGAACTTCTTGACGCCCATCGGCTTGCCGAACAGGTAGCCCTGGACCTGATCGAAATCCATCTCGTGCGCGGCGAGAAAGTCCGCGCGCGTCTCGACCCCCTGCGCAATAACCTGCGCGCCGGCGTCGTGTGCGAGCTCGACGATACGCCGGCACACCGTCTGCTTCAGGCGCTGATCTGCGCAACCGGTGACGTATTGATGGTCGACCTTCAGCTGGACGAACGGAAAGTTCGGCAATCCCAGCAGGGATGGCCAGTTCGCGCCGACATTGTCGATCGAGATGCCGATATTGTGCAGGCGAACGCGCCGGGCGACATCGATCGCCAAATCGAGATTGTCGACCACCTCGGCGCTGTCGATCTCGATCAGCAGGCCGGCGAAGGCGGCATGATCCGGAATCCGGTAACAAAGCTCGCGCACCGCGTGATCGTCGGCGAGGAACGAGATCGGCAGGTTGATCGAGAGATCGACCGGTCCGATCTGTTCGAGCAGATAGCGCCAGTCCTCGATCGCGCGCTCGATCACGAACTCGGACAGCGCATGAAAATGCGGATCGCTTTCGTCGGGGATGAAGTAGGCAGGCGGCACGACGCCCCATGCGGGATGGCGCATCCGGATCAGCGCCTCAGCGCCGCTGGGAACCAAGGTCCGGAGATGAATTTTCTGCTGATACCACAGCTCGAGCCAGCCGGCCTTCAGCGCCTCGGGCACATCTACTGCAGGGCTCGGTGCGGGCTCGAGCGGCATCAATGACACAAGACTGTCACGGAGGGTTCCGGCGCTGAACGGGGTCGAGAGGGCCGGCAGCATGGCGACACCGTACTCGTCGCCGATCTGGCGGACCGCTTTGACGATGATGGAGTCCGGCTGGCCGATGACGAGGACCTTGCCGCCGTAGTCCTTTCTCACCAAAGTCTCGAGAATTTTACTGACTTCGATGCCGTCCACGGACACGCCGAGCACCAGAAGATCGGGCCGTTCCGCGTCCAGTACGGTGTCGAGTTCCAAAGCCTGGCCGCATTCGCTGGTGATGAAGCCGAGGTCCTCCAGCGCCTCTGCGAGGAAGGTCCGAAGGTGTTTTTTGCTGTCCGCAATGCATGCGCGTGGGGTCAGCTTGCGATGTCCGAACCAGCCGGCTCGCGTTTGTCCGATGTGACTGATGTGGTTCATGCCCCGCCTTATCCGTAATTACCCCGGCCTGACTCGTACATCCAAGAGCCGTGGCAATCATGGAAATTTCTGGTTCATACATTGATTGGTTCGCTAACCTTAAAGGATTCAATTCGACTCAAATGATCCCGGAATCGCCGCGTCTTGCCGCGGTTACGGGCGCAACAAATGCGTCATCTGGCGTTCATGAGAGCAATCGTGTCCGACTTTGCACCGCACCGGAAACGTTGCGCGCGTGTGTCATCGCGAGACGACGTTAATGACTGTGGTGTCGGGTCGATGCAGAAGCGGAATTGCACCATTGTCGGACATCAGATCGAGTTGCCGCCGAGCACGAACGGCGAATCAGATCATCCGTTCTGCGATGCCAATGCAGTCGTGCGTGACGTCGCCGTTGCCGTTCGCAACGTCTCCGGCATCAACGCGCAGTAGCCGATCAGCCCGGCACAAGCGACGGCTGCAAGAAACAGAAAGGCGGCGCTGTAGCCGGCGTGGACAATGATGAACCCGGCGACCGCCGTGCTCAGCGCGCCGCCGAGGCCGGTTGCGGTGGCGATCGCGCCCTGGCTGATGTTGAAATGCCCAGTACCGTGCGTGAGATCGGCGACGACCAGCGGGAACAGCGCGCCGAAGATTCCCGCGCCGACGCCGTCGAGCAATTGCACCGACACCAGCCAGTATGGATTGTCCGACAACGGATAGAGCGCGCCACGGATCGCCAGCACCGCGAGAGCCACGGCAAAGATCGGCTTTCGGCCCCAGACGTCGGCCTTGCGTCCGACCAGCATCGCAACCGGCACCATCACCAGCTGCGCCGCGATGATGCAGACCGACATCAGCGAGGTCCCAAGATTGCGGTTGACCAATGCGAGCTTCTGTCCGACCAGCGGCAGCATCGCTGCATTGGCAAAATGAAAGATCACGGTCGCGGCCGCGAAGATCAGCAGCGGCTTGCAGGTCAGGAGCACGCGAAAGCCGGACGGCTGGTCATGCAGCGTGCCATGCTCCTCGGCGTCACCGTCGAGCCCGCGCGCGACCTGGTGGTCGATCGCGGCGGCTGGAATCGAGAGCGTTGCGGCGACGCTGGCGAGCGCCATCGCCGCGAGCAGCCAGAACACGACGACGGGACCGAACCAGTAGGCGGTGCCGCCGGCGATCGCCGCGGCGACCGCGTTGCCGGCATGATTGAACGCCTCGTTGCGACCGGTCCGCGCCGCGAACGCCTTGGGTCCGACAATGCCGAGCGTCACCGCGGCGACCGCCGGCGCGAACACCGAGCCCGCGGCCGCGGCGAGCGCCTGGGTCGCCGCGACCAGCGCGAAGTGGTCGAGCAGCGGCAGCAGCAGGCACGCTGCGGTCACGGCGACCGCGGCTGCGATCATCAAGGCGCGCTTGGCGCGGCTGCGGTCGATCAGGGCGCCGGCCGGTGTCTGGGCGACGATCCCGGCGATCGCCGCGATCGACATCACCGACCCGATCGAGGCCTCGTCCCACCTCCGTTCGGTCAGGAGGTAGATCGCGAGATAAGGGCCGAGCCCGTCCCGCACGTCGGCGAGGAAGAAGTTCAACGCATCAAGCGCGCGCTCAACGGGCGTCCCGGACGGCTGCAAGTGATACCTCGCGGCGAGATTGCGCACCTCAACCCGCTCGCGGGCACAGGGTTCCTGCGCAGGTAAAGTGGTGCTGCCATCAGGGGTTTCGGCCTTGCATGCGTCATTTGGATGGGTTGACCCGGCAGGGGCGTGCGGCCAATTTCCGGCCCGGCTTAGGGGAGAATAATACTCATGAATTCAAGGTTGATGGCTGCCGCGATCGTGGCCGCCAGTGTTTTGTCCGCGCCTGTCGCACAGGCCCAGCAGTTCATCAACGTGCTCACCGGCGGCACCTCGGGCGTCTACTATCCGCTCGGCGTCGCGATCGGGAGGATCTACGGCGACAAGATCCCCGACGTGAAGACCCAGGTGCAGGCGACCAAGGCCTCGGTGGAGAACCTGGTGCTGCTGCAGCAGGGCCGCGGCGAGATCGCCTTCACGCTCGGCGATTCGCTGAAGGCGGCCTGGGAAGGCGACGCCGAGGCCGGCTTCAAGAGCAAGCTCGACAAGCTGCGCACCATCGGGGCGATCTATCCGAACTACATCCAGATCGTCGCCACCGCCGAAAGCGGCATCAAGACGCTCGCCGATCTCAAGGGCAAGAGCCTGTCGGTCGGCGCGCCGAAGTCCGGCACCGAGCTCAACTCGCGCGCGATCCTCGCAGCCGCCGGCATGAGCTACAAGGATCTCGGCAAGGTCGAGTATCTGCCGTTCGCCGAATCGGTCGACCTGATGAAGAACCGCCAGCTCAACGCCACGCTGCAGTCCGCCGGTCTCGGCGTCGCCTCGCTGAAGGACCTCTCGACATCCAGCGAGATCACCGTGGTCGCGGTGCTGAAGGAGACCGTCGACAAGATCGGCCCGCCGTTCGTCTCCGTGATCATCCCGGCCAACACCTATACCGGCCAGGACAAGGACGTGCCGACCGCTGCGGTCGTGAACTACCTCGTCACCTCGAGCGCGGTGTCGGACGATCTCGCCTATCAGATGACCAAGCTGGTCTTCGAATCGCTGCCGGAACTCGCCAATGCCCACGCCGCGGGCAAGGAGATCAAGCTCGCGAGCGCCGCGACCGGCAGCCCGGTGCCGCTGCATCCCGGCGCGATCCGCTATTACAAGGAAAAGGGCCTGATCAAGTAGGGTCGGCTACGTTTCGAGGTGTCATGGCCGGGCTCGACCCGGCCATCCATCTTCCAAGGACATTGTTTTGCGATGGATGCGCGGTTCAGGCCCGCGCATGACGATTTGGCCAAGGTGCTATAAGCGTCGCGGGCACGGCGGGGGACCAATCATATGCAGCAGCAGGTTGCGGGCGAGCAGCCCATCAAGGTTGAATTCGACAATTTCGAGCATGGTTTTCCGGAAGGTTTCGGCCCGGGCGCCTGGGGGCATCTGGCCTATGCCATCGGTCTCGCCTTCGCGGTGTTCCAGCTCTATGTCGCGGCCTTCAATTATCTGCCGAGCCAGGTGGTGCGCGGCGTTCATGTCGGCTTCCTGATCCTGCTGACCTTCGGCCTGATCGGCAATTTCACCGCGAAAACCGATTTCGGCCGCGCGGTGAGCTGGATCGTCGGCGCCGCCGGTTTCCTGTGTGGGCTCTATCAGTGGATCTTCTATGCCGACCTGATCGCCCGCGACGGCGATCCGACCAACATGGACCTTGCGGTCGGCACGGTGCTCGCGATCCTGATCTTCGAGGGCACGCGGCGGCTGATGGGGGCAGCGCTGCCGCTGATGTGCGGCGCCTGTCTGCTCTACTGGTTCTTCGGGCAATATCTGCCGTCGCCGTTCAACCATCGCGGCTATGACTTCGACCAGATCGTCACCCATCTCTCGTTCGGCACGGAGGGCTTCTACGGCGTGCCGATCTACGTCTCGGCGACCTACATCTTCCTGTTCATCCTGTTCGGCTCGTTCCTGGAGCGCGCCGGGATGATCCAGCTGTTCACCGACGTCTCGCTCGGCCTGTTCGGCCGCACCCGCGGCGGCCCGGCCAAGGTCGCGGTGTTCGCCTCGGGCATGATGGGCACGATCTCCGGCTCCGGCGTCGCCAACGTCGTCACCGTCGGCCAGTTCACGATTCCCTTGATGATCAAGTTCGGCTACCGCCGCGCGTTCGCCGCCGGTGTCGAGGCCACCGCCTCGATGGGTGGCCAGATCATGCCGCCGGTGATGGGCGCGGTCGCCTTCATCATGGCCGAGACGCTCGGCGTTCCCTATTCGGAGATCGTCAAGGCTGCGGTGATTCCGGCGATCCTGTATTTCGCCTCGGCGTTCTGGATGGTGCATCTGGAAGCCGGCAAGCATGGGCTTGTCGGCATGAAGCGTTCGGAGATCCCGAGCGCCTGGAAGGCGCTGGTTGCGCGCTGGTACCTGGTGTTGCCGCTCGCAGCTTTGGTCTACATGCTGTTCGAAGGCTTCACGCCGCTCTATGCCGGCAGCATGGGCCTTGCGCTGACGGTCGCGCTGATCCTCGGCGCCAGCATCACGCTCGGCTTCTCCAACACCGTCGTGCGCTACATCTTCTGGATCGGGCTTGCGCTGGTGGTTGCCGCGGTGTCGCGCCATGGGCTCGAGATCGTTCCGGTGGCCAGCGTCGTCGCCGGCCTGATCGTGATCGCAGCGATCACGCGCGGCGGCCGCGCCACGCTCCGCGCCTGCCGTGACTCGCTTGCCGACAGCGCCAAGTCGGCGCTGACCGTCGGCATGGCCTGCGCCATCGTCGGCACCATCATCGGCATGATGACGCAGACCGGCGTCGGCACCATCTTCGGCAGCTGGATCATTGGGCTCGGCGCCAAGAGCCTGTTCCTGGCGTTGATCATGACCATGCTGCTGTCGATCCTGCTCGGCACCGGCATCCCGACGATCCCGACCTACATCATCACCGCGGCGCTGGCTGCGCCGGCGCTCGCCAAGCTCGGCGTGCCGCTGATCGCAAGCCACATGTTTGCGTTCTACTACGGCATCATGGCCGACCTCTCGCCGCCGGTCGCACTTGCGGCATTGGCGGCGGCGCCGATCGCCAAGGAGAATCCGGACAAGATCGGCTGGGAAGCGATGCGGATCGCGCTTGCCGGCTACGTCATTCCCTTCATCTTCGTCTATTCGCCGGCGTTGATGCTGCAAGCCAATGATCCGATGGCCGCGCAACTCGGATTCTACGGCGCGGTCGCGCTGGCGACCTTCAAGGCGCTGGTGGCGATCGGGTTATTCGGCATCGTCGCGATCGGATTTCTGTTCACGCGGCTGACCTTGATCGAGATCGTGGTCGCCTTCGGCGCCGCGCTCTGCCTGCTCGGGGACTTCCAGTTCTCCGATACGGCGGGCTTCACGCTCGCCGCTGCGGTCGTGCTGTGGCAATGGCGGCAGCGTCCGCGCGATGCGGTGGCAGCGGCTTGAGCCTTTGCCTCGCATCCGCCGGTGTCGTGAAGGCGCTGTCGATTGCGGCCTTCACGCTTAGCTGGACGCATTCGATCGAGAAGACCGCCTGGCAGGAGGACTGGCAGGTTACGCCCGCCGGGCTGACGCTGCTGCAGGCGCGTATCAAGGGCACCGGCGCCGGCATGGAGCCGCCGCCGGAGGCGCGGCTCATTGGCGGCTGGTTTCAATGGTCGCCGCCGCCGGTGCCCAGGGCGGAAGTGGTGCTCGGCAATTCCGGCGCGGCGGGCGAATGGCACCTGTGCCACGCGGGACGCTGCCAGACGCTATCGGAGATTTTCGGACATCCGATCGGTGCTAATGTCACGACGATGAGTGTGTGCAAAAGTCCGTAGCCCGGATGGAGCGCCAGCGTAATCTGGGGCCGATGTTCCCGGATTACGCTTCGCTTCATCCGGGCTACGGATTACGTCAGGCTGCAAGAACAACAAGCGGGAGAACAGGCGATGGATCGGCTCAAGGGCAAGGTTGCGATGGTGGTCGGGGCGGGCTCGATCGGGCCCGGCTGGGGCAATGGCAAGGCGACCGCCGTGACCTTCGCGCGCGAGGGCGCCAGCGTGTTCTGCGTCGATCGCAATGGCGCGGCGGCCGAGGAGACGGTCAAGATCATCACCGGCGAGGGCGGCAAGGCGGCGGCATTCACCGCCGATGTCTCGCGCGCCGGTGAGGTCGAGGGGATGGTCGCAGCCTGCCTGAAGGCCTATGGTCGCATCGACGTGCTCGACAACAATGTCGGCATCGCCGAGGTCGGCAGCGTGGTGGAAGTCGCTGAAGCCGAGTGGGACCGCGTCTTCGCGGTCAACCTCAAGAGCGCCTATTTCTCGATGAAGCACGTCATTCCCGTCATGATCAAGCAGGGTGGCGGCTCGATCATCAACATCTCCTCGATCGCCTCGATCCGCCATGTCGGCATTTCCTACGTCAGCTACAACGCGAGCAAGGCGGCGATGAACCAGATGACGCGCTCGACCGCGGTCGAATTCGCCTCCAAGCATGTGCGCGTCAACGCGATCCTGCCCGGATTGATGAAGACGCCGATGGTCGAACACTCGGCGGGGCTGGCGCAGAGCTACGCCAAGGGCGATGTCGAAGCGATGTGGCGTGCCCGCGACGCGCAGGTGCCGATGGGGCACATGGGTGACGCCTGGGACGTCGCCAACGCCGCGCTGTTCCTGGCCTCGGACGAATCGAAATACGTCACCGGCATCGAGCTCGTGGTCGACGGCGGCATCACCTCGAAATCGGGCGCCTGAACTTACTGCGCCAGCGCCAGGATGCCGCTGGCGAAGGAATGCCAGGCCGCCGAGGTGCTGATCGGCCAGTTCAGCAGCTTCACCGCGACCAGCGCCAGCCCGCCATAGATATAGACCGGGTGCGGCCGGCCCCGGGTGCGCCAGTCGAACACGATCGCGACGACCAGCAGCAGATAGGCGACGAATGCCGGTGCGATCGTCACCGGAACCGGCGGTGGACCCGGCGGGCCGGGTGGCGCGAGGAAGGTCAGGAACCAGCGTGCGACCGCCGCATCGAGGATCGAGATGGCCGCAAGCAGCATCAGCCGCTTGTGAGTCTCGCGGTCGCGGACATAGATGATCGCGAGCGCGACAACGACGGCAAAGAACAGGATGCCGCTGAACGGGACGATCGAGAAGGCGATGCCTTCGTTGATCTGCCCGATGGCGGCCGAGCGCTTCATGACGCTGATCGAGGCCATGAGGCCCAGCATCGTCATGGCGGTTGCAAGCGATACGCCAATCATGCCGACCCGGCGATGCCGCGCGATCCGCCCCGAAGCCGCAAGCCAGCTCTGCAGCACGAAATAGAGCGTCCAGGCGAAGAACAGCAGACCGTGCAAATGCACGACAGGAGGCGCTGCGAGCGAACCCCGCGCCATCGGCACCCAGTAGGTTGGGGCAAAACCGAGCAGCGCGACCGCCATGCACGACAACCCCATATAGAAATAGAAGTACTGCGCTTCGACTTTCACCGAGGCGCCGGGCGAGTTGCGGTCAATCAGGATTGTCATGATTGTTAGGTCCGGCAAACTCCGTCATGGTTCAATGGGAAATCTGCCGGGACTTGTGACCGCTGCCGGGCACTAAAGCGCGATAAGATCAGGTTGAAGCGTCATCGCACCTAGATTCTTGTTTGAACCTGATCTTTTCGGAAAACCGCTTCGCACTTTTCCGAATCATGCTTTAGGCCTCGACGCTGAGCTCGGCGCGGTCGAGCTCTTCCTCGACCAGATGGAAGGCATCGTCGCCGATGGTCTCGCTGCGCCGCAGCTTGAGCAGCGCCTGACGCGCGGCCGCGATGGCGCGGCGGCGGATCGGATCCGACGGCAGCTCGCGTGAGGTCAGGCCGCCGTCGGGGTCGTTCTCCGCACGCATGAGCACGGCGCGATATTCGAGCCGGAGGATCTCGGCTTCTTCCGACGGGTCGGCGTCGATCTCCTCGAGCGCGGCGCGAAACACCACGCTGCGGGCATGGGCCGCCTCGCGTCCGACCGGATCGTCGTCATCGAAATTGAGCGCCAGGATCAGCGGCCGCAAGGTCAGTCCCTGGATCACGAGCGAGCCCAACACCACGGCAAACGCCGTCAGCAGGATCAGGTCGCGATACGGAAACCATTCAGGCAGTGCAAACGCGGCGGCGAGCGTGACGATGCCGCGCATGCCGCACCACGATACGATGAAGCCGCGCTTCAGGGTCGGCACGGCCTCCACCACATGGGCGGGAAGCCAATGGCGCGCCTTCAGCAGGCGCAGCAGGGCGCCGTAGGGCATCACCCAGAGGATGCGGGCGAGGATCACGACGGCGAGGATCGCGGCCGCAAAGCTGCAATATTTCCACCGCACCTCGTCGTCGAGCTCGGACCAGATCGGGCGCAACTGCAGGCCGATCAGCATGAAGGCGAGCACATTGAGCACGAACACGACGGTCTCCCACACCGCATAGGACGACACGCGCAGCCGTGCCGAGGTGCGGGCCGGCGCGGTACGGGCGATGGTGATGGCATAGGCGATGATGGTGAGGATGCCGGACAGGCCGAGATGCTCGGCGACGATCCACACCATGAAGGTGCCGCCGAATTGCGTGATGATCGCGCTCGGCGCCTCGGTGATGCGGCGGGTGATCATAATCCAGACCCGTGCGAACAAATAGCCGGCGGCGAGGCTGCCGACCAGTGCGACCGTGATCGACGGCACGAATTCGCGGATCTTCATGTGCTCGGCGGCGACCAGGCCGACCGCGACGCGATAGATCAACAGCGACGTGGCATCGTTGAGCAGGCTTTCGCCTTCGAGGATTTTCTGGATCCGGTACGGCAGGTTGACCTGGCGCAGGATAGCGGTGGCCGCGGCCGCGTCGGGCGGCGCCACGATGGCACCGAGCGCGATCGCGACGGGCCAGGGCATGTCCGGGCGCAACCAGCGCGCCACCACGGCGACGGCTGCCGTGGTGACGCCGACCGCGACCACCACCAGCGTCGAGACCGGCAGCCAGTTGTTGCGGAGATCGCGCAGCGAGGTGTCGTAGGCGGCATCGAGCAGCACTGGGGCGACGAACAGCGCCAGCGCCAGTTTCGGTTCCAGCGCCCAGGTCGGGGCCCATGGCAGGAGGGTCAGCAGCACGCCGCCGAGCGCAAGAAAGGTCGGGTAGGGCACCTTGATCCGCCGCGCCAGCGCCGACAGTGCCACCGCTGCGAGCAACAGGCCGATGATCCATTCGAATGTCAGCACGCGAACCCCCAATTACGGCTTCAAGCCCGGCTCCAAGTGCAGCCGATCGTCGCAATTGACGTATAATCCAGCGTGTGGTTTTGCGGCAAATGGCGCTGCCGGACATCAGAGGCCGGCAGTTCAGATGCGGGAGAGGGATGTCTTGTCGGCGATCGGGATGCGGCGCAACTCTGCGAATCTGGCCTTCAATCTGACTCTGGCGCTGCTGTGCGTTGGCCTGTCGGGCGCGCTGACATCGGGCGTGGCGCGCGCGGCCGGCAGCGAGCCAGGCAAGGATGTGCAGGCCGATGCCGGACCCTGCATCGCCGCGGCGGCGGACGACGACAAGACCATCGATGCCTGCGGCGCGCTGATCGACAATGACAAGGCGACCAAGCCGGATCGCGTCAAGGCGCTGCTGGCGCGCGCGAGCGCCTATGACCGCAAGCAGATGATCGACCGCGCGATCGCAGATTACGACACCGTGCTCCGGCTCGATCCATCGCTTGCGGCCGCCCACAATGCGCGCGGCGAGCTGTGGCGCCGCAAGGGCGACCGGCCGAAGGCGATCATGGATTTCGGCGCCGCCGTCAAGCTCAACCCCGATCACGCCGCCGCCAAGGCCAACTACAAGTCGTTGTCGCTGGAGCTGGAGCGGATCGGCGCCCTCATGGCGGTGGCCGGCAAGCCGAGCTTCGATTGCCGCAAGGCGCGCCGGCCGGTGGAGAAGACGATCTGCGCCGATCCCGCGCTTGCCGATCTTGATCGCGAGATCGTCGCATCGACCTTCCGCACGGTGCGCGAGGCGCAGGACCCGCGCCAGGCGCGCGAGCTGCAGCGCGCGCAGGATCAGTTCATCGCCCGCCGCAACGCGGAATTCGGCAAGCCGGACTATGACCTGCAAAAGGCGATGCGCGAGCGGTTGCAGCGGATCAATGGGGTCGACGGGTACTAGACTCCGTCCCGAAAACGTTCTCGTTCCACCCGGCCGAAGGTCGCGGTCATTTCGGCTTGAAACGGCGCCGCTTCCCGTGACAATGGTCGGCAAATGACGCGCGACCGCGCGAGGGAGAAACGCGATGAACATCCAGCAGAGCCGGTATCATGAGGTGTATGCCCGCTCGCTTCGAGACCCCGAGGGTTTTTGGGCGGAAGCGGCGCGCGAGATCGACTGGATCGAGCCGGCCAAGAAGATTTACGATCCCTCTATGGGCGCCTACGGACGCTGGTTCGCCGGCGCCGTGGTCAACACCTGCTACAACGCGCTGGATCGCCATGTCGCCGGCGGCCGAGCCGACCAGGTCGCGCTGATCCACGATTCGCCGCTCACCAACACGATCACCAAATTCACCTATTCCGAGCTTCTGAAAGAAGTGCAGGCGCTCGCCGCGGTCATGCAGGATTTCGGCGTGGCCAAGGGCGACCGCGTCATCCTCTATATGCCGATGGTGCCGGAGGCTGTCGTCGCGATGCTCGCCTGCGCGCGGATCGGCGCGGTGCACAGCGTGGTGTTCGGCGGCTTCGCGGCTAAGGAGCTCGCGACCCGCATCGACGACGCCAAGCCGAAGCTGATCTTCTCGGCGAGCTGTGGCATCGAGCCCGGGCGTATCGTGCAGTACAAGCCGCTGCTCGATGAAGCGATCCGCCTCGCCGGCGCCAAGCCCGACACTTGCATCATCCTGCAGCGGCCGCAGCAGGCGTGCGAGCTCACCGCGGGCCGCGACCATGACTGGGCGGCGCTGCGCCGCGCCGCGCTCGACGCCGGCAAGGCCGCGCCCTGCGTGCCGGTCGCCGCGACCGATCCGCTCTACATTCTCTACACCTCGGGCACGACCGGAATCCCGAAGGGCGTGGTGCGCGACAATGGCGGGCATCTCGTGGCGCTGAAATGGTCGATGCACAATCTCTACGGCGTGAAGCCGGGCGAGATCTGGTGGTGCGGCTCCGACATCGGCTGGGTGGTCGGCCACTCCTACATCGTCTATGGCCCGCTGATCCACGGCGCGACCACGATCATGTATGAGGGCAAGCCGGTCGGCACGCCGGATGCCGGCGCGTTCTGGCGCGTGATCTCAGAGCACAAGGCGGTCGCCTTCTTCACCGCGCCGACCGCATTCCGTGCGATCAAGAAGGAAGACCCCGAGGGCAAGCTGCTGAGGAGCTACGACCTGTCGAGCTTCCGCACGCTGTTCCTCGCCGGCGAGCGCGCCGATCCGCCGACCGTGGAATGGGCGGAGCAGCAGCTCAAGGTGCCGGTGATCGATCACTGGTGGCAGACCGAGACCGGCTGGTGCATCGCCGGCAATCCGGTTGGGCTCGGCATGCTGCCGGTCAAGCACGGCTCGCCGACGGTGCCGATGCCGGGCTATCAGGTCGACATCGTCGACGAGGCGGCGAAGCCGGTCCCTGCGGGTACCATGGGCTCGATCGTGATCAAGCTGCCGATGCCGCCGGCCTGCCTGCCGACGCTGTGGCAGCAGGACGATCGCTTCAGGGACGCCTATCTCACGGAATTCCCCGGCTACTACAAGACCTCGGACGCCGGCTACAAGGATGCGGACGGCTATGTCTGGGTGATGGGCCGCACCGACGACATCATCAATGTCGCCGGCCACCGGCTCTCCACCGGCGGCATGGAGGAGATCCTCGCCTCGCATCCCGACGTCGCCGAATGCGCCGTGCTCGGCGTCAAGGATGCGATCAAGGGCGAGGTGCCGTGCGGCTTCCTGGTGCTGAAGGCGGGCGTCACCAAGGCGCCGGACCAGGTCGAGAAGGAGGTCGTGGCGCTGGTGCGCGAGAAGCTCGGCCCGGTCGCCGCGTTCAAGCTCGCGATCACGGTGGCGCGGCTGCCGAAGACCCGTTCCGGCAAGATCCTGCGCGGCACCATCAAGAAGATCGCCGACGGCGAGCCCTGGACCATGCCGGCGACGATCGAGGACCCCAAGGTGCTCGACGAAATCGGCGAGGCGCTGAAGGGCAAGGCGTAGGTTGCCTGTTGTGCTATCGGCGCGCTGCCGAGAGAGTGCGTTGCTCGGCACCCCTCTCCCCACCCTCTCCCACAAGGGGAGAGGGAGCCTTACGAGCGTGCTCACCTGACGTGAGGCAGCCACCGGCGGAAGGGTTCCCTCTGCCCTTGTGGGAGAGGGTGAGGGAGAGGGGCGGCCGCGGGCGCGATGGCCGATGAGTGCGTAATCGTCCAGCTCGCTCGCGCTCCATCGAAACCCATTGGAAGCAAAATGGCCTTGATTTTGATGGATTGCCGGGTCATCCCGGCCTTCCCTGTCATATGCCATGAGATACGGACCACCGGATGCGATCCATTTCCGCACGCGCGCCTCTTGCATTGCTGCTCGCATTGCCACTGCTGGCAGGCTGTCTCGAGCGCGGCCGATCGCCGATCGCGGAGAGCATGGGCGACGACGATCAGTACTGCCAGGCTGGCGGCAAGGTGGCGGTCGGCTCGCCGGAATATGTCGCCTGCCGCAAGGATCGCGACGTGCAGCGCCAGAACGCCGAAGCCCGCACCGATCGGCGGCAGCGCGATCTCGGCGAATACATGATGAACAATCCGGACCGCCATTAGGCGCCATGGTGACAGCCCGCCCGGTGAGGTATGCGTGGACCGCCGCCAGGCCGAATTCCGGCAGGCTATCGGCTCGCCGCGTGCGATGATGAGATGAGACCAGGTCCTGTGCTTGTGGAAGGCGAGCTCGCGTTGCAACGTGACAGGATCGGAGAGCTCGACGGGCTGCGCGCGATCGCGTTGCTGACCGTCGTCATCTGGCACTATTTCGGCGCGCCGGACGGTCCGCAGGGCTCGCCGTGGAAGCTGCTGCATGTCGGCCGCTTCGGCGTCGACCTGTTCTTCATTCTGTCCGGCTACCTCATCACCGATATTCTGCTGCGCCACCGCGCGGCCGAACGATATTACTCGGCCTTCTACGGCAGGCGCGCGTTTCGCATCTGGCCGCTCTACTACCTGATGTGCGCCGGCGCTCTGATCGGCTGGTATTTTTCGTTAAGCCCTGATCTGTTCGACACAAGGGGCGTGCCCGGCTGGCTGTATCTGTTCGGCTTGCAGAATTTCGGCATGGCCAAGGCGCAGACCGATGGCGCTTACTTTCTGGCCGTGACCTGGTCGCTTGCGATCGAGGAGCAGTTTTATCTGCTGTTTCCGTTGCTGGTCCGGAACATTCCACCCGAGCGGCTGTTCGCGATCCTGCTCGTGCCGATCCTGATCTGCCCGATCGGGCGCCTGATCGATAGCGCGCTGCCGGACGCCTATGGCTGGTACGTGCTGCCGCAATTCAGGATCGATTCGCTTGCGATCGGCGCGCTGATCGCCTGGTGGCGCCTCTATCGCAAGCCGGATGCAGAGGTCTCCAGGCGCGTCGCCGCCATCCTCAAATGGTCGATCATCTCGCTTCCCCTGCTGTGGCTGTTCGGATGGAAGCGCTGGTCGGTGGCGTTCTCGCACACGCAGGTTGAGATCTTCTTCGGTTCTCTGCTGTTCGTCGTTCTGGAAAATCGCGGCTCGCCAAAACTCGCACTGCTGCGCAGTTCGGTCGCGACCTTCTTCGCCAGGACGTCTTACGCGGCGTATCTCACCCACCACGTCATCCTGTACCTGCTGTTCGCCGTTCTGCATCAACCGAGGACGGTCGGGAGCCTCGCCGGCCTCTCGCTGACCTTCGGCGCGCTCGCGCTGACGTTCGCCCTGTGTGCCCTGAGCTATCGATACTTCGAACGTCCGCTGCTCGACTTCGCCCACCGGCGCTTCTCGTTCGGGTAGGCCAAAGCGGCCCGCGGCGCGCCGCTCGCGGGATCAAGGCTGCGTGTGCCGCAAACAAAAACGCGGCGGGTTGCCCGCCGCGTTTCGTATCGTGATCTTCGAGAAACGCAGCCGGCGCTTACTCCTCGTCGTCGGCCTTCTTGCCGCCGATCGTCTTCAGCTTGGCGAACACGGCATCGACATTGAGATCGTCGTGCCGCTCGATCGGCTGATCGTCGAGCTCGTCCTTGCGCGTGGTCTCGGAGGCCGGCAGCAGCGTGGCGCCGCCGTAGACGGTCGTGGTCGGCTTCTCCTTGGCGGCGCGCTGCACCTCGAAATCGAGCTCGATCTGCGAGCACAGGCCGAGCGTCACCGGGTCCATCGGGGTCAGCGTCGACGCGTTCCAGTGGGTGCGGTCACGCACGCTCGCGATCGTGGTCTTGGTGGTGCCGACCAGACGCATGATCTGGGCGTCCTTGAGCTCGGGGTGGTTGCGCACCAGCCAGAGGATCGCACTCGGCCGCTCATGGCGGCGCGACACCGGGGTGTAGCGCGGGCCCTTCTTCTTGGCGGCGGTCGGCAGCACCACCTTGCTCTCCTGGAGCCTGAGGCGGTAATTCTGGTCCCGCTCGCCGCGCTCGATCTCCTCGCGGGTCAGCTGGCCGTTGGAAATCGGGTCCATGCCCTTGATGCCCTGGGCGGCGTCGCCGTCGGCGATGGCGCGCACCTCCAGGGGGTGCATTTTGGTGAAATCGGCCACCTGATCAAACGTCAGGGCGGTATTATCGACCAACCACACGGCAGTCGCCTTCGGCATCAGCGGTGCGTTGCTCATGGCAAATCTCCTTTGTGCTTCGCCCACCTCTGTAGAGGCGAAGCTGGTAGTCATCGGCGATGACGGGAATTATAGGGCCTATATAAGCCCTCCGGGGGGAATGGCGCAATGGGCCAGCAAAATCGCCTTGACAGCGCCCGAAAGCAGTCCCAAGTCCTTATCCTAACTGGCCGTTCCCCGCCCGCCGGCGAGGGGTGATTCGGTCCCGAGATTGCCCCGAGACAGCCTGATGTCAGCGAAAAAACCCGATCTTAGAATCGTGCTTTGTTCCCCCCGCGGCTTTTGCGCCGGGGTGGTCCGCGCCATCGATACGGTCGAACGCGCGCTCACCATTTATGGTGCCCCGGTCTATGTCCGGCACGAAATCGTCCATAACAAGTATGTGGTCGACAGCCTGAAGACCAAAGGCGCCATTTTCGTCGAGGAATTGGCCGAAATCCCCGACGATACCAACGCGCCGGTGGTGTTTTCGGCCCACGGCGTTCCCAAGTCGGTTCCGGCCGAGGCCAAATCCCGCAATTTCTTCTCGCTGGACGCGACCTGCCCGCTGGTGACCAAGGTCCACCGCGAGGCGGCGATCCATTTCAAGCGCGGCCGCGAGATCCTCTTGATCGGGCATTCCCATCACCCCGAGGTGGTCGGAACCCTGGGCCAGCTGCCAGAGGGCGCCGTGACCCTGATCGAGACCGCCGAGGATGCCAAAACCTTCGTGCCGAAGGATCCCGACAACCTCGCCTTCGTGACCCAGACCACGCTGTCGATCGACGACACCGCGGAGATCGTGGCGCTGCTCAAGCAGCGCTTCCCGAACGTCAACGGTCCGCACAAGGAAGACATCTGCTACGCCACCACCAATCGCCAGCTCGCGGTGAAGAAGGTGGCGCCGGTGGTAGATGCCCTGATCGTGGTCGGTGCGCCGAACTCGTCGAACTCGCAGCGCCTGCGCGAGGTCGCCGAGCGCGAGGGCTGCCCCATCGCGATACTTGCCCAACGTGCCAGCGACATCGACTGGAGCAGGTTTGAAGGCATCAAGAGCCTCGGCATCACCGCGGGCGCCTCGGCGCCGGAAGTGATCGTCGAGGAGATCATGGGCGCCTTCGCCGAGCGCTTCGAGCTTCACGTGGAGACGGTTTCGGCCGCGGAAGAGAACGAGTTCTTCCCGCTGCCGCGTTCGCTGCGGCCCGACGCTGCCGCCGCGGAATAGACCATATGGCGGTTTACACCGACGTTGCCGCCGAAGACCTCGCGGAATTCCTCAAGAGCTACGACATCGGCGAACTGCTCTCCTACAAGGGCATCGCCGAGGGCGTCGAGAATTCGAACTTTCTGCTGCACACCAGCCAGGGCGCCTACATCCTCACGCTCTACGAGAAGCGCGTGGCCGAGGACGACCTGCCGTATTTCCTGTCGCTGATGGCGCATCTCGCCGCGCGCGGGGTGTCGTGTCCGCAGCCGGCGCGCAACCGCAGGGGCGAGGTCTATAGCCGGCTTGCCGGCCGGCCCGCGGCGATCATCAACTTCCTCGAAGGCATGTGGCCCCGGCGGCCGAACGTGGCGCATTGCTCCGGCGTCGGCGAGGCGCTGGCCAGGATGCATCTGGCTGGCCGCGACTTTCCGCTGGTCCGCAACAACCCGCTGTCGGTCTCCGGCTGGCGGCCGCTGTTCGATCTCGCCGCCGCGCGGGCCGACAGCGTGCAGCCGGGTCTGCACGACTTCATCGCGCGCGAGCTCGATCATCTCGAAGCCGCGTGGCCGGCGGACCTCCCGGTCGGCGTGATTCATGCCGACCTGTTTCCCGACAACGTCTTCTTCCTCGGCGACAAGGTCTCGGGCCTGATCGACTTTCCGTTCGCCTGCAACGACATCCTGGCCTACGACGTCGCGATCTGCCTCAACGCCTGGTGTTTCGAGCCGGATCATTCCTTCAACGTCACCAAGGCGCGCGCGCTGCTCAATGCCTATAGCCGCGAGCGGCAATTGTCGGGGCCTGAACAGGCTGCGCTGCCGCTGCTCGCGCGCGGCGCCGCGCTCCGTTTCCTGCTGACGCGCCTAGTCGATTTCCTCAACGTGCCCGAGGGTGCGCTGGTACAGCCGAAGGATCCGCTGGAATACGTCCGCAAGCTGCGCTTCCATCAGAACGTCGCGAGCCTTAACGACTACGGCATCACACCGGCAGGATGCGCGGCGTGAGCGACAAGCCGCATGTGATCGTCTTCACCGATGGTGCCTGCTCCGGAAACCCCGGACCGGGCGGCTGGGGCGCGATCCTCAGATTCGGCGACGTCGAGAAGGAATTGAAGGGCGGCCAGGCCCACACCACCAACAACCAAATGGAGCTGATGGCGGCGATCTCGGCGCTGGAAGCCCTGAAGAAGCCCTGCGTGGTCGACCTCACCACCGACAGCCAATACGTCCGCCAGGGCATTACCGCCTGGATCCATGGCTGGAAGCGCAACGGCTGGCGCACCGCCGACAAGAAGCCGGTGAAGAATGTCGAGCTGTGGCAGCGCCTCGACGCAGCGCTGAAGCCGCACGAGGTGCGCTGGCACTGGATCAAGGGCCATGCCGGCCACGCCGAGAACGAACGCGCCGACGAGCTGGCGCGCGAAGGTGTGGCGATGGCGCGGTTGAAGGGGTAGCGCGCCGCGCGCCGGCTGCGCATCAGCGATCCCGGCAATCGCCATACCCGAAACTGTCATCGCCCGCGAAAGCGGGCGATCCAGTATTCCAGAGACAGTGGTAATTGAAACGTGAGGCCGCGGCGTACTGGGTTGCCCAGTCCATGTGCGCAATTGCGCACAGGCCGGGCAACGACAGTGTGCGTGCGGCGTCAGCTCAGAGCTGCCCGAGCAGCGTGTCACCGCCGGAGACCTCGACCTTGCCCGGAGCCGGCTCCTTGTTCAGCTTCTTCACCACGCCGTCCTCGACCAGCATCGAGTAGCGGTGGGAGCGGATGCCGAGGCCGTTGCCGGAGGCGTCGAGCTCCATGCCGATCGCCTTGGCGAAGTCGGCATTGCCGTCGGCCAGGAAGACGGCTTCGTCGCGCTGGTCGGTGTCGCGCTTCCAGGCGTTCATCACGAAGGCATCGTTGACCGAGACGATCGCGATGGTGTCGACGCCCTTGTTCTTCATGGCATAGGCGTTGAGGAAGATGCTCGGCAGATGCATCTTGTGGCAGGTGCCGGTGTAGGCGCCGGGCACTGCGAACAGGGCGACCTTCTTGCCCTTGAAAATGTCTTCGGTGGTTTTGACCTGCGGACCCTCGGCGGTCATTACGCGAAACTTGGCTTCCGGCAGCTTGTCGCCAACATTGATCGTCATCGTTGTTCTCCCTCGGTGAAGCGGAATTGTCTTAAACCCGGCCGTGGGATCGCACAATACGAGCTGATGGAGGAACGGCAATGCGGGAAGCCAGTCACCGTTCCGTCATCAGCCGGAAAACCCGCCGGCGTCGAGAAAGGCCTGTTCGTCCGCGGTGGTTTCCCGGCCCAGCACCCGGTTACGGTGCGGGAAGCGGCCGAACCGGCGGATGATGTCGGCGTGGTCCTCGGCATATTTCAGGTTGTCGGGATGGCAGTCATATTGCCGGAACAGCGTCACGCAGCGCTGCTGGTCGTCGAGGTCCTCCGAATGCTCGAAGGGCAGATAGAGGAATTCGCGCAGCACCGGGTCGGTCCGCGCGTCGACGCCGCGGTCGATGGCGCGCCTTGCCACGTCACGCGCCAGCGCATCACTTGAAAAGGTCCTGGCGTCGCCTCGAAACAGGTTTCGCGGAAACTGGTCGAGCACGATGGTCAGCGCCAGCGCGCCCTCGTCGCTCGCCTCCCATGACGACAATTCGCCGGCGGCCGCCTTCTGACAGGTGGCAAGGAAGCGGCTGCGGATTTCGGCATCGAAGGTGTCGTCGCGCGTGTACCAGCGGTCGCGGCCGGCTTCTCGCCAGAACGCGATGACGTCGGCGGGCGTCGCGATGCGAGCGTCAGTCATGTCCGTCCAGCGCCCGCTTGCTCGTCCTTACGCCGCGGCCTTCTTCTCGTCGCGCAGCTCGCGGCGCAGGATCTTGCCGACATTGGTTTTCGGCAGGTCAGCCCTGAACTCGATCTGTTTCGGCACCTTGTAGGCGGTGAGCTGGGTGGCGGCGAACTTGATGATGTCCTCCGCTGTGACGCTCGGGTCCTTCTTGACCACGAAGGCCTTCACCGCCTCACCGGACTTCGCGTCGGGCACGCCGATCACGGCGCATTCGAGCACGCCCGGATGGCTCGCCAGCACTTCCTCGATCTCGTTCGGATAGACGTTGAAGCCCGAGACCAGGATCATGTCCTTCTTGCGGTCGACGATCTTGGTGTAGCCCTTCTCGTCCATCACGCCGATGTCGCCGGTGCGGAAATAGCCATCCGCCGTCATCACCTTGGCGGTCTCGTCAGGCCTGTTCCAGTACCCCGACATCACCTGCGGGCCCTTGGCGCAGATTTCGCCGGCTTCGCCGAGCGGCAGTTCATTGCCGTCGTCGTCGCGGATCGAGAGCCAGGTCGAGGGGACCGGAAGGCCGATCGTCCCGGAGAACTCCGTGATCGTCGCGGGATTGCACGTCAGGGTCGGCGAGGTCTCGGACAGACCATAGCCTTCCGACAACGAGATTCCCGTGACTTTCAGCCATTTCTCCGCGACCGGCTTTTGCGTCGCCATGCCGCCGCCATTGGCGATCTTCAGCTTGGAGAAATCCAGCTTGTCGAAGCCTGGCGTGTTCAACAGGCCATTATAGAGCGTGTTGACGGCCGGGAAAAAGCTGACCTGATATTTCGCCAGCTCCTTGATGAAGCCGGCCATGTCGCGCGGATTGGGGATCAACAGATTGGTGCCGCCGGAGCGCACGCCCAGCAGGTAGCACGCCGTCAGAGCGAAGATGTGATAGAGCGGCAGCGCGCAGACGATCACCATCTGGTCGACGATCGGCGGCTTCTTCAGCGCCGGCTGCAGCCAGGCGTCATTCTGCAGCACGTTGGCGAGTACGTTCTGGTGGATCAGCGTGGCGCCCTTGGAGACGCCCGTGGTGCCGCCGGTATATTGCAGGAAGGCGACGTCCTGGCGCGTCAGCACCGGCTTGTTGAGCTTCATGCCGCGGCCGGCCGACAGCGCCTCGTTGAAGCCGACCGCACCCGGGATCGACCAGGCCGGCACCATCTTCTTCACCCGGCGCACCACCAGGTTGACGATGACGCCCTTGAAGCCGAGCAGGTCGCCCATGCTGCCGACGATCACCTGCTTCACCGCGGTGTTAGGCAGTACCTTCTGCACGGTGGTGGCGAAGTTCTCCAGCACGATGATCGCTTCCGCGCCGGAATCCTTGAGCTGATGCTCGAGCTCGCGCGGGGTGTAGAGCGGATTGACGTTGACCACGGCATAGCCGGCGCGCAGCACGGCGGCGGTCGCGACCGGATATTGCAGCACGTTCGGCATCATCAGCGCGACGCGTGCGCCCTTCTGCAGGCCCTTGCTCTGCAGGTAGGCGCCGAGCGCCGTCGACATCTCGTCGAGCTCGCGATAGGTGATCGCCTTGTCCATGCAGATGAACGCCTTGCGATCGGCGAACTTCTTGAAGCTCTCTTCCAGCAATTCGACCAGCGACGAATATTGCGTGACGTCGATATCGGCGGGCACGCCGGCCGGATAATGCTTGAGCCAGATGCGCTCCATAATGGCTATTCCCTCTCTCAAATTTTGGCTGACGTCCCGGATTGCTTCCGGGTTTTCCGGTCCTTGACCGTGTTATTTCAGGCAGTATTGAGCGATGCCGCGGCCAATGGCAAGCCGCTGCGCGCTATCGACGCATTGGGAATTCGGAGAGGGCCGCCGCTCTGCTTAGCCTGCCGGCTTGGCGTCGGCCTTCGGCTTCTCGGCCTTGGGCTTCGCAGCAGGCTTTGCCGCCGCCGGCTTGCCGGCAGGCTTTGCGGCGGCCGGCTTGTCCGCGGCGGGCTTCGCAGCTGCGGCATCCGGCTTGGCGTTGGCGTGACGCACCGGCTTGGCCGCCGGCTTGTTGTCCGACTTGGAAGCGCTCTTGGCATCACCCTTGGCGTCGTCGGCCGCATCGGACTTCTTGCCGGCGACACGGGTGTGCTTGCCCTTGGCGCGCTTGGCCGGCTGCAGCTTCTCGGTGTCGGCATCGACCGCGGCGATCAGCGCAGCCCCGGTCTTGGTCGGTCCCGTATAAACCACGACCGGTTCGGACGCCGCCGCCGGCTGCGCCAGCATGTCGGCCGGTTTGGTCGGCATCGCGGCCTGTAGGCCCGAGGCGAAGAAGCTCACGCCGCTGTCGCCGTTGGTGCTCGCGCCGGCGCTGGCGACGGTGTCTTCTCCGTCCTCGTCGCTGGCGGGCCGCTTGTGCTTGGCGCCGCACATCTCCTCGCGCAGGTTCGGCGGGGTGGTATCGATCGGCACCAGATTGTCGACGGTGCCGAGCGAGGGCCGCAGCCACGCCAGCCCGTTATTGGCAAAGCCGCGATCCAGGAGCTGCGCGGCGCGGATCGCGCGCATGCGGCCCGAGGAGGCGCCGAGCACCACGGCGATCAGCCGCTTGCCGTCGCGCGTCGCCGACGCCACGAGATTGTAGCCGGAGGCGCAGATGAAGCCGGTCTTGAAGCCGTCGGCGCCGGGATAGCGGCCGATCAGCTTGTTGAAGTTCTGGGTGACGCGGCGGCCGAAGCGGATCGACGGGATGTGGACGAAATACTCGTATTCCGGCAGGTCGCGGATGATGGCGCGGGCGAGGATCGCCATGTCGCGCGCCGAGGTGATCTGGCCATCGGCAGGCAGGCCGTTCGGGTTGACGTAGCTCGTTTGCGTCATGCCGAGCTTTTGCGCGGTCTGGTTCATTTCGCCGGCAAAGCCGTCGATCGAGCCGCCGATGCCCTCGGCCAGCACCACGGCCATGTCGTTGGCCGACTTCACCAGCATCATCTTGAGCGCGTTGTCGACGGTGACCTGGGTGCCGGGCCGAAGGCCCATCTTCGAGGGCGACTGTGATGACGCAGTCGGCGACACCGTGAGCAGCGTGTCGAGCGACACCCGGCCATCCTTGACCGCCTTCAGCGTCACATAGGCGGTCATCAGCTTGCTGAGCGAGGCCGGATACCACGGCATAGTGGCGTTGTCGGCCTGCAGCACCTTTCCGGAATCGGCCTCGACGACCAGCAGCGCCTCGGCTTGCGCGATCTGCGGCGTTGCGATGGCGAGCATCGCGACGGCCAGAATCCATTTCAACGACGGGCGCAGCGGGCGAGGAAAATACACGACGGTTCCGGTCCTTTGAGACCCGCCTTCGAGAAGGAGGTCTTGCGATGTGACGTACGGGTTTCAAGCGTGTCCGGCGCCGCATTGCGGCGATGCAAACCTATACCGGCTTGCCAGCTGAGAACAGAGGCCGGCCAATTATATCGTGGACGAAATCGGCTGAATTTCGGCAGCCGCCTCAATTGGAAAGGGCAGAATTATGGTGCCTCGATGCCGGCGCGCGCCTGTTCCTGGACCATGAACTGGGCCCGCGCAAGTTCGGCAAAACGCCCGCCTTTCGCTACCAGTTCATCGAAAGTTCCGCTTTCGATCACCCGTCCCTGGTCGAACAACAGGATGCGGGTGGCGTAGCGGATGGTCGAGAGACGGTGCGCGATCACGAAGGTGGTGCGGCCCTTCATCACTTCGTCGAGAGCAGCATTCACCTTGGCCTCGGTGACGGCGTCGAGCGCGCTGGTCGCCTCGTCGAGGATCAGGATCGGCGGATCCTTGAGCAGCGCACGCGCAATTGATAATCGCTGACGTTCGCCGCCGGAGAGCATGCGGCCGCGCTCGCCGGCATGGGTGTCGAACTTCTTTTCGCTGCGCTCGATGAAATCCAGCGCCTGCGCGCGCGCCGCGGCGGTGCGCAGCTCCTCGTCGGTCGCATCGGGCTTGCCGACACGCAGATTGTCGGCGAGCGAGCGGTTGAACAGCAGCGCCTCCTGGAACACCACGCCGATGTTCCGCCGCAGCGCCGTCAGCTTCAGCGCGCGTATGTCCATACCGTCGATCTTGATGATGCCGGATTGCGGATCGAACGCGCGATGCAGCAGCGCGATCGCGGTGGATTTGCCGGCGCCGGTCGAGCCGACCAGCGCGATGGTCTGGCCGGGCAATGCGGTGAAGCTGAGATCCTCGATCGCCGGCCGCTTGCCGTCATAGGAGAACGAGACGTCGTTGAATTCGACCAGCCCCGACAGCCGGCCGGGATCGACCGCGCCGGGCCGGTCGCGCACCGCCGGCACCGCGTCGAGCACGTCGAAGAATTCCTGCAGCCGCGGCGCTTCCATGAATACGTTGTTGATGAAGCTCACCACCTGCTCGAGCTTCTGGATCAGCATGGTCGCGAACGAGACGAACATCACGATCTCGCCGACCGTGGTGAGGCCCTCGTTGTGGAGCGCGATGCCGACCGTGAAGATCGCGAGCACCGTGATCGTGGTCGAGGCGCGCGTGATCACGGTGACCAGCGCCCACCATGACAGCACCGGCATCTGCACCGCGAGCAGCTTGTCGGCGACGTAGCGCAGGCCCTGCACCTCGGAATCGATCCGCACGAAGCTCTGCACCAGCGCGACATTGCCGAGCGCGTCGGAGGCGCGCGCCGAGAGGTCGCTGTAATAGGCTTCGACCTCGCTCTGCATGCCGTAGGTCTTGCGCACCACCAGCGTGGTCAGCACGGTGAACACGACACAGAGTGCGAACAGCAGGATCGCCAGCCGCCAGTTGATGTAGAGCGCGAGCGGCAGCAGCACGATCAGCGACATGATCGCGGCGAAGTGTTCGCGGAAGAAGCCGAGCCAGAGCCGCCACAGCGCGTCGGTGCCGTTCAGCATCACCTTCATCAGTCGCCCGGAATGGGTGCCGGAGTGGAAGGTCAGCGGCAGCTGCAGGATGTGCTCGAAATAATCCGTCAGCACCGCCTGGCGCTGGCGGTGCGCGAGACGGTCGGCCTGTAGTGCTACGATCGCGCTGCAGCCGATCGTGAACAGGCCGAACGCCGCCCAGGCCGCGAGCAGCGGCCATGCCGAGGAGGTCGCGAACAACCCGGTGACCGGCCGGCCCGACAGCACGTCGACGATCTTGCCGAACAGCACCGGCTCGGCGAATTGCGCGCCGGCGAGCAGCATGTTGGCCGCGGCGAGGATCCAGCCGAGCCGCGCCTCCTTGCCGAGCAGTTCGAGGACGCGGGTATAGAGGCGAAGCATGGACATGCCGGCGGGACTCGTCAGCGGTGGGCGCCCGGTCAGGCGGGATGCAATTTAATCAGGGTTCGCGGGCGAGGGCCAGCCGGGCGGTGACGTATCGCGCTCCGCGATTTGCCGGGCACGACGACTGCGCGGAGGGCAACTCTCAATTCACCAGCCGGCCGTCGATCGGCGGCAGGAATTGGTCGTCGAAGATGTCGGCGGCGTGCGGCCGCTTCTGGAATTTGAAGTCTTCGGCGAGCTGGTCGACCGACCGCTCGAAGCGCTCCACCTCGATGCCGCCGAGGCCGTCGCGTTTCACCTCGCCGGTCAGGATGTTGTCGCGGATGATGGCGCCTAGCCGCTCAAGCTCGAGATCGCGCGAACCGCCATCCATCCGGCTCACCACCTCGCCCGCGGCACGGGCGGGGTCCTTGACCGCGAGGTTGGTGCCGCCGATCACCGCGCGCACGAAGCCTTTCACCGCGTCCGGCTTAGCCGCCGCAAGGCGCGGGCTGACGATCACGGCAAAGCCATAGGCTTCGCAGCCATAGTCGGCGAAGCGCAGCACCGCGAGATCGTCGGCGGGCACGCCGCGATCGCGCAGATTGATCGCCGAGAGATAGGAGAAGCCGGTGACGGCATCGATCTGGCCTGCGGAGAGCATCGGCTCGCGCACCGCGGCGCTGATCGTGTTCTGCTTCACGCTCGCAAGCTTGATGCCGTTCTGCCTGGCGACCGCGGGCCACAGCCGGATCGAGAGGTCGCCCTCGGCGACGCCGAGGTTCTTGCCTTGAATGTCGGTCAGCGCCTTGATGCCCCGGCTTTTGCGGGCGATGATCGCATAGGGCGCCTGGTTGAACAGCACGAACACCGCCTTGACGGGGGCCGCACCCGGCTTGTCGCGAAAGCGGATCAGCGCGTTGATATCGACGAGGGCGAAATCGCTCGAGCCGTCGGCGACGCGCGCGATGGCGTCCGCCGAGCTGGTGGCGACGTTGGTGCCGACCGCAAGGCCCTCGGCGCTGAACAGGCCGCCGGCCGACGCCATCACGAATGGGGCCGCGGCGGCATCAAGCGGACGGTCGAGCGTGAACTGGATGGTGATCGGCTGCGGCGCGTCGCCGGCGCGCAGCGGTGTGACGGCCGGCCACACGCCGCCCGAAAGGCCGATCATGCCGGCCAGTATCCAGCGGAGAACGGTGGTCCGACTTACCTGCATCATGACATCCGGGAGGCGAGACAAAGTGCCGCGCCGGCTGCGCCTGCTTCATGACATCGAATGCGCCAGGGCAGCGTGCAATTCAAGCATCAATTTCAAGCGTTATTTGCATGCATTCTGCCCCAGGCAAGGTGAACGGCCGATGACTGCCTCGATTTCACCTCAGGTTGTTCAGCTTGCATTCGGTTTGGGGAACCTAATGTAGAGGCAGTGGTTAGCTAACCAGGGCCCGTCGGGCCGGCTTCCAAAAAGGATGACTGCAATGTTTGCGCGAAAAGGTGTTTTTTCGTCTATTGGCCGCGCAGCCACATTGGCAACGGTTGCCGCGGTGGCGTTGACGGCCGTTGAGCCGACGATGGCGTTCGCAGGCTCTGCTCCGGCAGGCAAGGCGGCGGCCGTGACCACGTCGCACGGCACGAGCGGCGCAACCGACATCAGCGCGCGCCGTCGCTACTATGGCGGCGGTGGCGCGGCTGCCGCGGCTGCGTTCGCCGGGATCGTCGGCACGGGCCTGGCAATCGCCGCGGCCCAGAACCGTCGCGACTACTACGACTCCTATGGCTACTACGATGGCGGTCCGGGCTACGGCGGTCCAGCCTATTATGGTGGTGGCCCGGCCTATTACGGCGGCGGACCGTATTATGGTTATCACGGCTATTACGGGCGCCGCTCGGCACTGCCGTATACGCCGTACTGACGCCGTCGTCGGTTCTCAGAACTGTCACAATAGATCGAATCCACCGGCTGCGAGGCCGGTGGATTTTTCGTTGTCGGTCGGGTCGTTAACACGCTGGCGACGCGTTTCGATTAGGCTCGTAGGATGAGTGATTCGATCGAGCGGCTTTACCAGGCGGTGATCGCGGCCAAGGATCTTGATCCGGCTACGTCGCGCACGGCACGGCTGTTCCAGCGCGGGCCGGCCAAGATGGCCAAGAAGCTCGCCGAGGAAGCGGTCGAGGTCGTGATCGACGCCGTTACCGGCAAGCCGGACGCCGTCGTCCGCGAGAGCGCGGACCTGCTCTACAATCTCACCGTTCTCTGGGCGTCGCTAGGCGTGAAGCCCGAGGATGTCTGGCGCGAGATGGCGCGGCGCGAGCGGCTGCTCGGGATCGCCGAGAAGCTCCCGAAGTCGCCGGTCAAGGTCTCCAAGTCCCTGTCCAAGACCGCGCCCGTTCCGGTGGTTCGGCGTCGAATTGTCGCGCTGGAGAACCGGCTGCGCAAACGGCAGTCGTAAATCAACCAAATTCGATCCATTCCCGGCATGGACAAATCCGCTCCATGATGGTTCATCGCGCCCATGTTGAAACGGATTTACGACTGGTGCGTCGCGGCGGCCGACAAGCCCTACGCACTGTGGATTCTCGCGGCCGTCGCTTTCGCCGAGAGCTCCTTCTTCCCGATCCCTCCTGACATCATGCTGCTGCCGATGTCGTTGGCGCGGCCGAAGCGGGCCTGGTGGTTCGCGGCCGTCTGCACCGTCGCGTCGGTCGCCGGCGGCGTGCTCGGCTACGCGATCGGCGCGCTGCTCTACGACTCGCTCGGACAATGGCTGATCCATCTCTATGGCCTCTCCGACAAGGTCGACGCGTTCCGCGCTTCCTATGCCGAGTGGGGTGCCGTCATCATCCTCGTGAAGGGGCTGACGCCGATCCCCTACAAGCTCGTGACGATCACGTCGGGCTTTGCCGGCTACAACATCTGGCTGTTCATCCTGTGCTCGATCGTCGCACGCGGCGGCCGCTTCTTCTTCGTCGCGGTGCTGCTCAACCGCTATGGCGATATCATCCGCGCCGAACTCGAGAAGCGGCTTGGCCTGTGGGTCGCGATCGGCGCGATCGTGCTGGTGCTGGGCTTTGTTGTCGCATTCAAGCTGATCTGACCAAAGTTCTAGCCGTTCGCGTCTTTGCTCGCGGACGGCTTCGGACTACGGTCGTTACGTTGGCTGATGGAATCGACGACCGGTGAATCTCGCGAGACTCAATTCCGCCAGGGCGTGCGTTGCGATCGCGGGCCTAGCGCTGTCGATGGCGCTGCCTGAGATCGACCGCGGATGGGCGCAGGCTGCGCCGCCCGCGCTCGGCGTACAGTCGCCGCCTGTGGAAGTTCAGCCGCAACCGATCGAGCTGCCGCCCGCGCCCGTCGAGCGCGAGAATCCGGGACCGATCAACGAAATCGGAAAGCTGTTCGAGAAGTCGAAGTCGGTGCTGCCACAGCTGAAGAGCCCCGGCGAGACCATCAACGATCTGTCGAACATCGCGCGCCCCTCGACGATGGTGACCGGGCGCGCAGCCTGCGTGGTGGCCTCGAACGGTGCGCCGGACTGCAAGATCGGCGCCGACCGGCTGTGCCAGAGCAAGGGCTTCAAGGAGGGCAAGAGCATCGATACCGACGCCTCCGAGAAATGCTCGCCGCTGGTCTATCTGCCGGGCCACAAGCGCGGGCCGAACGACTGCAAGACGGAAAATTTCGTGACACGGGCAGTCTGCCAATAGGACCGGCAATACTGCGTCTGGGATACCATACGCCTGCGAAAAATGCCGTGTGTGGATGAGGTTTTGTCATCCTTTTGCAGCGCCAGAACGCAATCCTTGACAGTGGAAAGATTGCCTTGTTGGTATGACGCTCAGCATTCGAGACCAACCAGCTTGAGGATCCGCCGCCTATGTCCATGCCTGCTCTGTTCAAGGGCCGCCTGTCTCTTCCCGTGATCGGGGCGCCGCTGTTCATCATCTCGGTGCCCGACCTCGTCATCGCCCAGTGCAAGGCCGGCGTGGTCGGCTCGTTTCCGTCGCTGAACGCGCGGCCGCCGGAACTGCTCGACGAATGGCTGTACCGGATCAAGGAAGAGCTTGCCGCCTACGACAAGGCGCATCCGGAGCGGCCGTCGGCGCCGTTCGCGGTGAACCAGATCGTGCACAAGTCGAACAACCGGCTCGATCACGACATGGCGCTTTGCGAGAAGCACAAGGTGCCGATGATCATCTCATCGCTCGGCGCGCGCGAGGAGCTCAACCAGGCCGTCCACGGCTGGGGCGGCATCGTGTTCCACGACGTGATCAACCAGAAGTTCGCGCACAAGGCGATCGAGAAGGGCGCCGACGGCCTGATCCTGGTCGCGGCCGGCGCCGGCGGTCATGCCGGCACGTTGTCGCCGTTTCCGTTCGTGTCGGAGACGCGGCAGTGGTTCGACGGGCCGATCGCATTGTCGGGCACCATCGCCAACGGTCGCGCCATTCGCGCCGCGCGCATCATCGGCGCCGACTTCGCCTATATCGGCTCCGCCTTCATTGCGACCAAAGAGGCAAACGCGGTCGAGGGCTACAAGAGCATGATCACCAATTCGTCCGCCGAGGACATCGTCTACTCCAATTTGTTCACCGGCGTGCACGGCAACTATTTGAAGCCGTCGATCGTCGCCGCGGGCATGGATCCGGAAAACCTGCCGACCTCCGATCCCTCGAAGATGAGCTTTGGCACCGACTCCTCCGGCGAGCGCGCCAAGCCGAAGGCCTGGAAAGAGATCTGGGGCTCCGGCCAGGGCGTCGGCAGCATCTCCAAGGTGGTGCCCGCGGCCGAGCTGATTGGCCGGTTCAAGAAAGAGTATGACGAAGCGGTCGATCCGGCACTTGGTTGATGGAGCCGATCTTTCGCGTTGACGGCGACCGCGTCGTCACCAGTCCCGATGCCGCGGGTCCATGGGACCCGCGGATGCAGCATGGTTCCGCGCCGGCCGCGCTGGTGGTGTGGGCTGCCGAAGCTATCCCCGCGCCGGTGCCGATGCGGATCGCGCGGGTCACGATCGACCTGATGCGTCCGGTGCCGGTGGCGCCGCTGACGGTCTCGAGCGAGATCCTGCGCGACGGCCGCAAGATCCAGCTCTGCGGCGTCAGGCTGCTCGCCGACGGCGTCCTCGTCGTCTCGGCCACCGTGCTGAAGATCAAGCAGCAGACAGCCGAGCTGCCGCCCGATATCGCAGCCCTTCCGGTCGATCTGCCGGGCCCCGACGAAAGCACGGTCGAGCCGGGCAATCTTGCGAACAGTCCGTTCACGAAGAACATCTCGATGCGGGCCGCGCGCGGCCGCTTCGGCGTGCTGGGCCCGGGCGCGATCTGGTTCCGCGTCAACCAGCCGCTGATCGAGGGCTCCGTCGTCTCGCAGGCGATGCGTGCCGTGGTCGCTTCGGATTTCTCCAACGGCGTTTCACCGGCGCTCGATTTCAGCCAGTGGACCTTCATCAATGCCGACCTCACCGTGAGCCTGGCGCGGGAGCCGGTCGGCGACTGGGTCCTGCTCGACAGCGAAACCTGGATCGGGCCTGACGGTGTCGGGCTTGCGATGTCGCGGCTCGCCGACCAGCGCGGCTATTTCGGCAGGGCCGTCCAGAGCCTGGTGATCGAGCGGCGCTAGCGCCGGACCCATTTCGCCCACCGCGATGGACTAGGGTAGCCCCTCAGCGGCCGCCCTTGTACAAAAATACCCCCGCGGGTCCGGAACGGTTGGCGGCACCAACGAGTTTTGGTCTCGTTAGGGGGTGTCATGACGCGCATCGATCTCGCCGCCGATTTCCTGGCCAAGGCCGTCCGGCGGCCCTGTGCGTTTCGGGCGGCTGTTATCAGCGCTGTGCGGTGGCTCGGAGCCACGCGGTGAAGCCCGGCCCGTCCTCGGAACGCGCGGTCATCCTCGCCGCGAGCGAGCGGGACGCCGTCAACACCGCACACCTGATCAAGGAAGCCGGCTATTACGCCAACATCTGCGGCGACCTCGCCGAGTTCGAGCGCCAGGTCGCAAGCGGGGCGGGCCTTGCCATCATTGCCGATGAGGCGATCAGGACCGCCGACCTTGTCGGCCTGACGCGCTGGCTGAACGAGCAGCCGTCATGGTCGGATTTTCCCATCGTGCTGATGAGCGAGAAGGGCGGGCCCGAGCGCAATCCCGAAGCGGCACGGCTCGGCCGCGCGCTCGGCAATGTCACCTTCATCGAGCGGCCGTTCCATCCGACCACGCTGGTGAGCCTGGTCGCTGCGGCGGTCCGCGGCCGCCGCCGCCAGTACCAGACCCGCCAGATCCTGGAAGACCTGACCGAGAGCGAAGACCTGTTGCAGACCGCGCTCGATGCCGGCCATCTCGGCGCGCTCGAACTTCATCTGCCGGATTTCGAGCTCGAGCCGTCGCCGACCTGCAAGACATTCTTCGGGCGCAAGCCTCGCGGTCCCTTCACCTATCAGGATCTGCTCGACGCGGTGCATCCCGATGACCGCGCTCGCCGCAGCGAAACCGTCGAGCAAACGTTGCGCACCGGCGCGGATTACCGGATCGAGTATCGCATCATCTGGCCCGACGGCACCCAGCACTGGCTCGATGTGCGCGCCCGCGCGGTGCGCCGGCCCGACGGCAGCATCCGGTCGCTGGTCGGGGTCTGCTCCGACATCACCGCGCGCAAGACCGCGGAGATCGAGCGCGAGGCGCTGCTGGCGCAGCTCGCCGCGGAGCGCACAGCGCTTGCCGAGCTCACCGCGACGCTGGAGCAGCGGGTCGAGCAGCGCACCGCCGACCTGATGAAGGAGGTCGCCGCGCGCGAGCGGGCGCAGGAACAGCTCCGCCATGCGCAGAAGATGGAGGCGATCGGCCAGCTCACCGGTGGCGTCGCGCACGACTTCAACAATCTGCTGATGGCCGTGATGGGCAATCTCGATCTGCTGCGCAAGCGGATGCCGGAGGATCCGCGCCTGCGCCGGCTGGTCGACGGCGCGTTGCAGGGCGCCGAGCGCGGTGCCTCGCTGACGCAGCGGCTCTTGGCATTCGCACGGCAGCAGGATCTGCGCGCGGTGCCGGTCGATCTCGGCGCGCTGGTGCGCGACATGAGTGAGTTACTCGAGCGCTCGCTCGGGCCACGCATCACGCTGCGGCTTGACATCCCGGACGGACTGCCGGCGGCCTGCGTCGATACCAACCAGCTCGAGCTTGCGGTGCTCAACCTTGCGATCAACGCGCGCGATGCGATGCCGGATGGCGGCGTGATCGAGATCCGCCTCGCGGCCTGGCAGGTCAAAAACGATCAGGCCAAAAGTGATCCCGCGCTCCAGCCGGGCAGCTACCTGAAACTGTCGGTGGTCGACAGCGGCACCGGTATGTCGCCGGACGTGCTGAAGCGAGCGATCGAGCCGTTCTTCTCGTCAAAGCCGGTGGGCAAGGGGACCGGGCTCGGCCTGTCGATGGTGCATGGGCTCGCGGTGCAGCTCGGCGGCGCGCTGCAATTGTCGAGCGCGGTGGGCAAGGGCACCACGGCCGTGCTGGTGCTGCCGGTCGCGACAACAGCGCCGGCGGTCGAGGGCCCGGCGCCGGCGGCACAGAAGGTCAAGCGCTCGGCGGTGATCCTGCTGGTCGACGACGATCCGCTGATTGCGATGTCGACCATGGAGATGCTGGAGGACCTCGGCCATCGCGTGATCGGCGCCAGTTCTGGACCGCACGCGCTTGATATCCTCAGGAGCGACCAGAAGATCGACCTGATGATGACCGATCACGTGATGCCCGGCATGACCGGCCTCGAGCTCGCCGCGGCCTCGCGCGAGTTGCGCCCGCATCTCGTCGTCCTGCTCGCCACCGGCTATGCCGAGCTGCCCGATGGCACCCAGGTCGACCTGCCGCGGCTGGCCAAGCCCTACCACCAGGATCAGCTGCGCGAGCGGCTCGATCAGCTGCTGGGGCAGGGGGCGGGACAGCACACGGTCGCTGCCAGCGCCGACAGTCTCGCCTCGCCTTCCACTCTTTCCCCGTCACATTGAAAGCCGCGCTTGCACGGCGCCTCGACACGCTGCCGCGAACCGCGGCCGCGCGGCTGACAATGTCGGAAACGTGATCTGCGCGCGATGGCCGCGCGGGAGGATAAGCGCGTCACCGGTGTTGCTTACATCACGTTGAAGAACGACGAGCACCACGTGGGAGCTGCGTTATGAAGGTATTCACCCGACTGGCGATCTCTGCCGTTCTCGCCGGCATGGCCATGCAGGTTGCGGCAAGCGACCTGCAATCGAGCCGGCGATCGATTTCGTATCACACGGTGGACGTTCTGGGCCTCAACATCTTCTACCGCGAAGCCGGGCCGGCCGACGCACCGGTCGTGCTGTTGCTGCACGGCTTTCCTTCCTCATCGCGGATGTGGGAGCCGCTGCTGCCTCTGCTGGCGGATAAATATCATATCATCGCCCCTGATTATCCCGGATTCGGCAACAGCAGTGCGCCTGCGCCGTCCAATTTTGAATACACCTTCGACAATCTCGCGCGCGTGACGAGCGAGTTCGCGACAAAGCTCGGTCTTGGTCACTATGTGCTGTTCATGCAGGACTATGGCGGGCCCATCGGCTTCCGTCTGGCGCTTGCCCATCCCGAACGTATCAGCGCCATCATCATCCAGAACGCGGTCGCCCACGAACAGGGTTTGGGCCCGGTTTGGGAAGCGCGCAGGAAGTTCTGGGCGGATCCGGCAGGCGAGCTCGACAAGCTCAAGGCCAACTTCACCTCCGCCGAGGCGACGCGTTTGCGTCATGTCGGTACGAGCCCGCATCCCGATCGCTACGATCCGGATATGTGGGGTGACGAATCCGCGTTTCTGGCCCGCCCGGGCCAGACCGACATCCAGGCCACGCTGTTCCTGGATTACCGGACTAACGTTGCCTCCTATCCGCTCTGGCAGAAATGGCTTCGCGAGACGCAGCCGCGAACCCTTGTCCTCTGGGGCAGATACGACCCGTCCTTCATTGTCGCCGGTGCAAACGCCTATGCCGACGATGTGCCGAAAGCCGAGGTGCACATCCTGGACGCCGGACATTTCGCACTCGACGAAGCGACCGACGAGATCGCCACGCTGGTTCGCGATTTTCTTGCGCGTCTGGACCAGCACAAGGAATGATGTCGAAAACCTGCCGCCGTCCGGATGACCGGTTGAGTCTGTCACCCCACCATGCGGTCGCGACCGGACCAGAAGCGCGCCTTCAGCACCTTCTTGTCGACCTTGCCGACGCCGGTCATCGGCAGCTCCTTGACGAACTGAATCTGTTTCGGCGCGTGCGCCGAGCCCTTCTTTGCCTTCACGAGGCCGATCAGCTCGTCAGCGTCGGGCGTCGAGCCCTCGCGCGCTACCACGACGGCGGTGACGGCCTCGCCCCATTTGTCGTCGGGCACGCCGACCACCGCGACCATCGCGACGTCGGCGTGCTGCGACAGCACATCCTCGACTTCGCGTGGAAAGATGTTGAAGCCGCCGGAGACGATCATGTCCTTCTTGCGGTCGAGGATGAACATGTAGCCGCGCTCGTCCTTGCGCGCGATGTCGCCGGTGTGCAGCCAGCCGCTCTTCAGCGTATCCGCCGTGATGTCGGGCCGCTTCCAGTATTCGGCCATCACATGCGTGGCGCGCACGCAGATCTCGCCGGCCTCGCCGGTCGCGACCTCCTGGTCGTCCTGATCGAGGATCTTCACCTGGCAGGCGGTGATCGGGAAGCCGCAGGACAGGAACAGCTCCGGCGTCTTCGGGTCATGGTCCGCCTTGCGCAGCACCGAGACCGGATAGCATTCGGTCTGGCCGTAGAGTTGCGAGAACACCGGGCCGATCCGCGCGATGCCCTCGACCAGCCGACTCGGCGACATCGCGGAGGCGCCGTAGAGCAACAGCTCGAGCGAGGAGAGGTCGGTCTTGGGAAGCGCCGGGTGATCCAGCATCACATAGATCATGGTCGGCACGAACAGCGTGAAGTTGATCTTCTCGCGCGCGATGGTCGTGAACACGGCTTCCGGATCGAACCCCTTCAGCATGTGCACGGTGCCGCCGCGCATGAGCGTCGGCAGCACTTTTGTACCCGCGACATGGCTGATCGGCGCCACCGTGAGATAGCGCGGCGTCTCTGGAATCTCGAAGTCGGCGAGGATGGCGGCGGCGAAGCCGCCATATTCGCGGTGATAGCGCAGTGCGCCCTTGGATTTGCCGGTCGTGCCGCCGGTGTAGTTTAACGTCGAGATGTCGTCCTCGCGGGCGAAGTTCTTCGCGGTCGCGCTGCCGGCATCCTCGACCACCTGCAACAGGTCGGCGCCGTAATCCGCCGGGCCGAGCGTGAACACGGTCTTCAGGCTCGCCGCCTTCGCCGCGAGCTCGCCGCCGCGATCGCGAAACGTGATGCCGTCGATGATCAGCATCTCGGCCTCGGAGTCCTCGATCTGGAACAGCTGGTCGTCGAGCGAACCGAGCGGGTGCAGCCAGGTGATCGCAAGCCGCGACAATTGGGCGGCGACGCCGGCGCACCAGCTGTCGGCACGGTTAGCAGTGAGCATCGCGACGCGGGTGCCCGGCGCAAAGCCGAGCCGCGTGAACACGCTCTGCATCCGTCCGATCAAATCGGTCGCGCCCTGATAGCTGAGCGAGCCGCCCGGCCATGCGAAGGCCGTGCGCGACGGATAGCGCGCCAGCGCGCGCAAGGTCTGCTCGCACACCGCTGGAAATGCATAGAGCGGATTGCTCATGTCGTTGTCCCTCCCGCCTTTGTCTTTGGCCTCTCTCGTGCCAATGTTGGCGCAACGCTAACACAATGATGCAGGGAAGAAACAACTTGTCCGCTGATCTTCTCACGCGTTTTCGCGATCGCCTCAGGTTGCCGCTGATTGCCGCGCCGATGTTTCTGGTGTCGGGCGTCGAGCTGGTGGTAGCCGCCTGCCGCAACGGCGTGATCGGTTCGTTTCCGACGGTGAATTGCCGTGAGACGGAACAGCTCGATGCGTGGCTCGGCGACATCGAGCACCGCCTGCAAGCGCATGCCGATGCGAGCGGCATGGCGGCCGCGCCGATCTGTCCGAACCTGATCGTGCATCGCTCCAACACGCGGCTGGCGCAGGATCTCGCGGTGCTGCTGCGGCACAAGCCCGAACTCGTGATCACCTCGGTCGGCTCGCCGGCGCCGGTGCTCGCGCCGCTGCACGATGCCGGCGCGCTGGTGTTCGCCGACGTCGCCTCGATCCGTCATGCCGAGCGCGCGGCAGCAGTCGGCGCCGACGGGCTCGTGCTGCTCACCGCGGGCGCCGGCGGGCAAACCGGCTGGCTCAATCCGTTCGTGTTCGTCCGCGCGGTGCGCGCGTTCTTCGATGGCCCGATCGTGCTGGCCGGCGGCATCAGCGACGGCCACGCGCTGCGCGCCGCAGAGGCGCTCGGCTGCGATCTCGCCTATATGGGCACCAAGTTCATCGCGACGCGCGAGAGCATGGCGGACGCGAGGTACAAGCAGATGCTGGTCGAGGCGACCGCCGACGATATCCTGCTCACGACGGCCTTCACGGGCCTGCAGACCAACATGCTGCGGCCCTCGATCGAGGCCGCCGGGCTCGATCCCGACAATTTGCCGGCGCGCGGCGCGATCGACATCGGCAAGGACATCGACATCGGCGCTCGCGAAAGCCGGCCGAAGCGCTGGCGCGACATCTGGAGCGGCGGTCATTCCACCTCGGGGGTGACCGGGGTGCTCGCGGTCGATGATCTGCTGGCCCAGACGATCGCCGAGTACGAGGCGGCAAGCGCGCGGGTGCGGCTCGCCTGACCCATCAAGTCCCGCCTGTCCGCTTAACGCGGCATTAACCATGCCAGTTCCAACTATGCGCCACGGGATGGTCCGCCGCCGCGGCTGGCCGCCCGGCAGTAGTGGGAATGCGACATGGCTTTTGAGGCGCTCGCCAAGACCCCGGCATCGCTCGACGATCTCCGGAACCGCGTGTTCTACGCCCTGCAGCGGCATCCGCTGTGCCGTCAGGTCGAATTCGATATCGTCAGCACGCCGCGCACCCGCCGCACCAACTGGACCGTCAGCCTGCACTCGGTCCAGCCCGGTGCCCTCTGGACGGCGCATGAGATCGTGGCCGACATCCAGGAAGCCTATGAGCTTGACGCTGCGGCCTGATTTTCGGGCCGTTTCGGGACAATTTCACCTATTTGGCGCTGTCACGGCACGGTAACGCCGCATTTCTCGCGCAGTTTGCGGCAACACCGGCCGGGAATGGAGTAGTTTTTGACCAGAGCCATCACCCTCGCCGCGCTGACCTGCCTCCTCCTCGCCGGCGCCGCGATAACAGCCATTTTGGGCCGTGACAGCCTGCCGGCGGCGCAGGCCGACATTGGTCCGGTCGCCAATCGCGCCGGCAAGCAGGACAAGCTCGCGGTCACGACGCTTGCGACTGCCGCCTTCGAGCCGCCGCAGCCGGCCGAGCCTCCCGCCAGTCCGTCGCCGCTCCTGCTAAGGGCGCAAGCCGCGATCCCGGGCGCGCCCGATACCGTGCGTCAGGCCTATGCCTCCGCCGAGCCTGCCGATCTCGGCCTGCCGACGATCGCCGACCCCGTCGTTGCGGCCCAGCCGAAGATCGCCGAGCCCGCATCTGCGCCGGCTGCCCCCGCGCCGCCGCCGAAGGCCGCCGCCAAGCCCGCGCCGCAGAAGACCTACGCGCTGCTCAGCGACGCGCAGATCGCCGGCATCAAGGACCGGCTGAAGCTGTCATCGTCGCAGGAATACTACTGGCCGGCGGTCGAGACCGCGTTGCGCGCCGTCGCGCGCAAGATCCACGCCAAGCGCACGGGCAACCCCGCCGCGGGCAGCATGCCGATCGATCCCGACTCCGAGGAAGTCCAGCAGCTGAAGTCCGCAGCGATGCCGCTGTTGTTCCAGCTCCGCGAGGATCAGAAGAACGAGGTCCGTTCGCTGGCGCGCCTGATCGGCCTCGAACGCGTCGCCTCGATGATCTGAGCGCAAGGGTCGGTCGCGCCGAACCTGCGGCCGACCATTTTTAATGGGCCTCAAGCGGCCGCAGCTTGTCCACCTTGCCCTGGGTTTCGACGAGCAGTTGCTTCATGAAGTCCTTGTTGCGCTTGAGCCAGGGCTCCAGCGTCTGCCGCACATCGCCCGGCGACTTCTTCTCGATGGCCTGCGCAAGCCGGGTCTGAAACGTCCCCCAATCCTTGAACATCTCCTTCAAGAGCGCATCGTCGGAGATGTTGATCGTCGACTTGATGTCGCCGACGGTCTCGAGCTCGCGCATGTTGCCCTGTCGCAGGATTGAATCGAGGTTTTCCAGGCATTCGTGATAGCGCTGCAGCAGATCGTCCCAACGCTTGGCGGTGAAGTCCTCGTCGAGGTTCTCGACTGCGTTGTAGAGCGGTTCGAGGAACGACCATCGGAAGCGCCGCGCGAGGCGCAGCAGGATCGACAGGAAGACGATGTCCTTCGGCATGTTCTGCGCCACCATCAGCCTTGGATCCTCGCTGAATGGCGGCATCGGCACGAAGATGATGACGACCGAGAACGGCGTGCTGTCGAGATATTCGAGCCGGGCAATGACCGGCTGATACAGCTTCAAATCGCGGAATATCGGACTGAGCACCTGCTCCCGGTTTCGCCGGCAGGCGATATCCACGTCGGCGAACGAGTTCGCGACGTAGCTCGTCAACTCGTCGAGCCAGGCGCCGCTGTCATACCGATTCTGGGCACTGAGCAGGTCTTCCCAGTCCAGCGTCGCGGCATCAGGGCCCGACAGCAGCGTGGTGGTGGCGGGATCCGCTTCCAGCTTCGCATCCGTCAGGAATCCGCGCGCGCGGTCTGAGGGCGGCAATGCCTTCAGCGCATCGGCCTTCTGCCGGAACGACAACTCATCGCTGAACACGATGCGAAGTCGCAGACGAAACAGCTCTTCCGGGCGGGTGATCTGCATGAACTGCGCGTGCAAGTCCTTCACCGCCTCGTTGAAGTCGCGGACGTGATTGGCGTTCAGTTTCGGCCGCAGCGGCATGGCACCGAAGGTCGGCCGCACGAACAGATCTTCGAGAAACCGCCGGACCTCGTCCTCGCCGACCCCGTAAAACTCGTTCTCCGCCAGCATCGGAAACGACGGCGAGCTGTCGACCGAGAACCACAGCACCTTTGACATCAGCTTCAGCGCGCGCTTGTAGCCGTCGAACTGGGCGATCTCGGACGCGCACCACGTCCAATTGTGCTCGGCATTGGTGTGAATGAAGATCAGGCAGTCGGCCTTCGCCGTGTTGTCGATCATCCATTGCCGCCATTCCGTGCCGCCGGGAATTTCCTCGCAGACGAAGCACTCCACCGAACGTTGACCGTCCAGGCTGCTGAGATATTCGAGCCGCGCCTTCAACAGACGCGCGAGAAATCTGTCTTCGGCACGATGGCTGATAAAGACCGAGAAATCATTTGGCATGGCAAATCCGATCTGCATGAATTTTATGCGACGGCTGGCCGTGTCTCGTCGGCCGAATGCCGCGGCTGTACGTCCCGCCGCGGGCTGAATGATAGCTCGTCTCTGAAATCTGCGATCGTCGGGCGCGAAAAAGAAAAACCGCCTGCCAGTGATGTATCTCACTATACCTTAGGGTGTGCCATGTGCAAGATACGCAGGGAACCGGCGCGCGACGCTTGCCGTGCTCCGGGATAGACTGACTAAAATTTTTCGAAACTCGGCCGATGTGTCGATTTGAACGCGTCGCTTCATTTCATGGCCCGGCGCCGTTCGCGCCGGGACCCGCGACCAATTGAGCCCTTCGGCCGTGATCGGTTGGCCGTATCGAGATCAGCAAAAGTCATAGTCCGGGAGCAGTCATGCCGAAGACCAAGCAGCAGCATCTTGATCGTGACGCCGGACCGAAGCGGATATTGGCGCTCGACGGCGGCGGCATTCGCGGCATTCTGACGCTCGAATATCTGGCCGCGATTGAGACGCAGTTGCGCGAGCGGCACAAGAACAACGACCTGCTGCTTTGCGACTATTTCGACCTGATCGGGGGCACCTCGACCGGATCGATCATCGCAGCCGGGCTTGCCTGCGGCATGACCGTGGATGCGTTGAAGAAGCTCTATCGCGGGATCGGTACGGACATCTTTCAGGAGTCATTCTGGCGGCGGGGGTTGCTGGCGCCGAAATTCGATTCCGACGCCTTGCAGCACGCGCTCGATGCGCAGCTCGGCGCCGATACCGTGCTCGGCGGCGATCGCATCCGCACCGGCCTGATGATCATGACCAAGCGGCTCGATACCGGCAGTCCCTGGCCGTTGCACAATCATCCGGACGCGACCTTTGCCAAGCAGGACTGTGCGTTGCGGCTGACCCAGGTGGTGCGCGCCAGCACCGCTGCGCCAACCTATTTCAAACCCGAGGAGATCACGATCTCGGCGCGCGACGGTCACACGGTCAGCGGTGCCTTCGTCGACGGCGGCGTCAGCCCGTTCAACGATCCGGCGCTGCAACTCCTGATGCTCGCGGCACTCCATGGCCACGGCTTTCGCTGGCATAGCGGCAAGGACAAGCTGCTGCTGATCTCGGCGGGTACCGGCGTATTCAGGGCGACCTATGCGACCGACCAGATCGTCCGCATGCCAGCGGCGGAGCAGGGTGTGCGCTCGCTGCAATCGCTCATGGACGATTGCAGCCGGCACAATCACGGCATGCTGCAATGGCTGACCAATTGCCTGACGCCATGGCCGATCGATCGCGCGGTGACGGATATGATCGCGGATAGTCAGAACGGGCCGCAACTCGCGACCTATGCGCGCTACAACGTGCTGCTCGAAACGGCCTGGCTGAAGGACAAGCTCTGCATCGACCGGACGCCGGACGCGCTTGTGAAGGTTGCCGCGATGGACGACCCCAAGAACATGGACGAACTCGCCGGGATCGGACAACTCGCCGCGAAGGAGCAGGTCAAGCCGGAACATTTCCCGGCGGCCTTCGATCTCACGTGATGCTGCGCGGAGCGGCGTCACAACACGCGGACCCCGGCTTCGACAAGGAATTCGCCTTCAGTTAAGTTCGTCACCTGGACACAATGATCCAATCATGAGTCGAGGTGTCGCGATGGCCACGGAACAAGACGCCACATCACCGAACGCGGTGGTTCTCTTCAGCGGTCACATGATCGATGCGCCAGATCGAAAAACGCCACGCTTTCCACCGGACAAGGAGCCCGCGGCCGCCGCTGCGATTGCCGACGCACTTGCGAAGATCGGTGTCACCAAAGGTGATCTCGCCATTTGCGGCGGCGCCTGCGGCGGCGACCTGTTGTTTGCGGAAGCCGCCCTCGCGCAGGGCATGCGGCTTGAAATCTATATTCCATTCGCTGAACCGACTTTCCTTGCCGGCTCGGTCGATTTCGCCGGCGGCAATTGGCGCGCGCGCTATTTCGCGGCGAAATCGAAGGCCACGCTCCATGTCATGCCCGACGAACTGGGGCCGCTGCCAGCTGGCGAAAACGCCTATGAGCGCGACAATCAATGGATGCTGGAGCGGGCCGCCCGGTTTGGCGACAAGAAGCTCGCCTTTGTCTGCCTGTGGAACGGCGAAGGCGGCGATGGACCCGGCGGCGCCAAGCACCTGATGGATGAGGCGGGGCGCAAGACGACGTGGGTCTACTGGCTGGATACGAGAAAATTATGGGACTGAAGGATTTGCAAGATGCCGTCTTGTTTCATGATCATGCCTTACGGTCGCAAGCCGACCCAGGCCGACCCCAAGTTTGGTCCGGCCGAGATCGATTTCAACGCGCTCTGGGATCGCGCCTACGTACCCGCCATCAAGGCACTCGGTTATCAGCCGGTGCGTGCCGACCAGGACACCAGCGCATTGATCGTCAGTGAAATGCTGGAACGGATCTACTTCGCCGATCTCGTGCTGGCCGACATGACGATTCCGAACGGCAACGTCTACTACGAGGTCGGTATCCGCCACGCGTCACAGAAGACAGGATGCGTGCTGCTTGCGGCCGACTGGTCCAAGCAATTGTTCGATGTCGTCCAGATGCGAACCGTCCGCTATCCGCTGCCCGAGGGCGAGATCACCGAGGCGACCGCCGCCGCCATGCAGGCCGCCATCAAGGAGCCCATCAAGGCGCTTGCTGACGGGATTTCGCCGATGCACCAGTCGATCCCGGGCTATCCCGACAAGGTCGATCCGCGCAAGGCGATGACGATGCGGAGCCAACTCGCTGAGCAAGCCGCGTTTCAGACCAAGATACGCGCGGTGCGCGCGGCGCCCACAGATCAGCGCATGGCACGGGCCCAAGCGCTGATCGCGACCGAGGGAAGCCCGCCCACCACTTATGCAAAGGCGCTCGCTTTGTTGCTGATGCTGCGCGACTGCGTCAATGATGCCGCCGACTGGAACATCGTGCTGGATTTCATCGGCAAGCTTCCCGACCGCTTCTCCGACGAGCCTGAAGTGCAGGAGAATCGCGCATTTGCTGCGGCCCAGGCCGGCGACGACATCCAGGCCATTGCCGAGATCCAGACATTGATTGATTTCGCGGGACCGACGCCGGAGCGGCTCGGTCTGATGGGTGGCCGCCACAAGCGCCTCGCCAGAGCCGCACCAGCCGGCTCTCCCGAACGCAACCAGGAGCTCGAGAAAGCGATCGACTGTTATCAGCAGGGCATGGAGCTCGACCTCAACGCCTATTATTGCTCCAGCAATCTACCTCGTCTCTATCGCACGCGGGGAAGCGCAGGCGACGAGGAGCGCGCGCAATCGGTCCTGCGGCTGGTGATCGCCGCCTGCGAGCGGGCGAGGCGAATGCAGATCGCTGACGAATGGCTGCGTCCGACGCTGCTCGCGGCGGCCTTCGATCTCGGCGAGCCCGACAAGGCCGATGAACTCGCGGACGCCGTTATTGCCGAAGGTCCAGCCAGATGGAAGGTGAATGGCGTGCTGAGCGACCTTGAGCAAACGGTCGCACAGGTCGCCGATCCCGCCAAGCGCGCGCGATTGTCCGCCATCGTCGGCAAGATCAAGACGGCCTGACCGCGCGCCGGGGCATCCACCTCAGCCCAGCCGCATCGACAGCTCGACGTCTTCGCCGAACGGCGTCGACATGTAGCCGTTCGCCGGCGAACGCACCCGTGCCAGATAGTCGGGGCTGTAATCGGCATTGTCGGCGACGACGAAGGCGCCCGGCTTTAGGCGGCTCTCCACGAGATCGAGGATGTCGGGGTAGAGCGCCTTGGCGCCGTCGAGCAGCACGAGGTCAACCGTCTCGGGCAGATCGGTGCGCAGCGTCGTCAGTGCGTCGCCCTCGCGGATCTCGACCAGGTCATAGAGACCGCCGGCGACGAGATTGTCCCGGGCACGCGCCACCTTGGACGGCTCGAACTCGGATGTGATCAGCCGGCCGCCGCCATTGTCGCGCAGCGCGGCGGCGAGATGCAGCGTCGAGATGCCGAACGAGGTGCCGAACTCGACGACGTTCCGCGCTCGCACGCCGCGCGCCAGCATGTAGAGCAGCGCACCGGTCTCGCGCGAGACCGCGAGCGGCACGTTGTTGAAGCGGCTGTAGAGCGCGCGGTAGTCGGTCCTGCTGCGCATCAGGCCCGCCCGTTCCTCGTCGGAAAGGTCGGCCACCGCGCGCCGGGTTTCTTCCCTCGCGGCGGAGGCTTGCTCGAACAGGCGGTCGAGCAGGCCCGCGAGCTCAGGTGAATTGAGGGTGGTCATGTGGGTCTCTGGTCAAAAAAGCGGCGCGTCCTTGCGCCCCGCCAGAAATACGAATAATTATTCGCATTCGCTAATCGCATTCCCCAGGGCGTTCATGATCGAACGGCGAAGCTCTTCAATTTCCTCGCGAAAACAGCCGCAACAGGCCCGCTCCGCCGAGCTCGTCGCGGCGATTCTCGATGCCGCTGTTCAGGTTCTGACCAAGGAGGGCGCGCAGCGTTTCACTACGGCGCGGGTGGCCGAGCGGGCCGGCGTCAGTGTCGGCTCGCTGTACCAGTATTTTCCGAACAAGGCGTCGATCCTGTTCCGGCTGCAGAGCGATGAGTGGCGGCAGAACTCCAGCCTGCTGCGCGACATTCTCGCAGACCGCACGCGGCCACCATTGGCGCGGCTGCGTTCGTTGGTACACACCTTCATCCGCTCCGAATGCGAGGAGGCCGCGGTGCGCGTCGCACTAAACGACGCCGCGCCGCTCTATCGCGACGCGCCCGAGGCGCGCGAGGTGAGGGCAACCGGCGAGCGCATCGTCGAAGTCTTCATGCGCGAGGCATTGCCGAAGTCGTCAGATGCCGCGCGTGCGATGGCCAGCGCTCTCATCTCGACGACGATGAGCACGGTCGGCAAGAATTTTTCGGAAGGCCCGCGAAGTCAGGCCGAGATCGAGAGCTACGCGGACGCGATGGCCGACATGTTCTGCGCGTATCTCAGGAGTGTTGGAAAGCGCTGAAGCGCCCACCGTCGATCCGGCCGTCGTTCACGTGTAGTGCTTGGCGACAAGCAGAAACCCGAGCACGCCGCCGGTCACAGCGAAAACGGCCGCGCCATTGCAGAAACTCATGTAAGCGGCCGACCAATAAGAGGCAGTCTGAGAGGCCGCCGCAACTTTCCTCGGTTTCCGAGCCAAACCAATGCATTCCTGAAAAAGGCGCCGCCACCAGGTCAACGCAGGTGACGGCGCCCGTCTGAGGGCTTCAGGGCGAAACCCCGCGGCAGCGTAAGCCGCGATGATGAATGGTTCGTATATCGCCTCGAGGTTCCCTTAGAACGAGGCGTAGGCGTTTCGGAACGCGATGGCGCCGGCCAGTGAGCGCGGCCGCGTGCGCACGGCATGCCCGTCGTTACCGCTCTGGACTATCCACTGGCCATTCTCGTGACCCACGATCTTGCCGACATGGTGACGCCAGACGACGATCGCGCCGACCGAGGGGCCGCCTGCATTGCTGCCGTATCGCGCCCAGGATCGCGCCAGATTGTATTGCGGACCCGGATCGCTGCCGACCTGCGTACGCATGAACCACCCGCACCACGCGGCCGGGCGGCCGGAATGTGCATGGTGTCGATAATGGTGATGACGGCCGCGAGCTTCAGCAGTAGATGAAGCGAAGGCCAAAAGCACGGCGACAGCCGCGAGAGTTTTACGCATTACAAAGTCCTCTTGTTGTTGGCAGGCCATCCTGATTGTGAGAGGGACGCAGCGATGATCTGCGATTTGGTTGCGAAGCGACCGCATCGGTCAGGCGACGCAAAACAGAGGCGGGGACATGGCCCGCACGGGCTTTTAAGAAACGGGCTATGGCCAAAATATGGCAGCCAAATCCCGTCTGGCGGCACACACATGGCCGGCATGTTCTGCGCGTATCTGAAGCGCCTCACGAAGCGCTGATACAGGCAGAATTGCTCCGAGAGCATGTTCGTAGGTACCGCGTCCTGCAGAACCGGGTTAACAGAAGCGCCCGGCAGCAGACGGAGCTCCGCTTCGCTCAGGAGCCGCCACGGTCCGGACAGGAGGGCCAGTTCGCTGGCATGCAATCGTGAATCTCGAGCAACGTCTGAATGAACTCAACATCGAGCTGCCGATGTCGGCGGCGGCCGGCGGCGCCTACGCGCCGGTGGTGGTCCATGGCGACACGATCTATGTCAGCGGTCAGCTTCCGCGCGACGGCGACAAGGTGCATGTCGTCGGCCAGGTTGGCCGTGATGTCACACTGGAGGAAGCCAAGCGGGGTGCACGGCTGGCGCTGATCCGCGGATTGGCCGCGATCAAGGCGCATCTCGGGTCGCTCGATCATGTCACGCAGATCCTGAAGCTCACGGTGTTCGTGCACAGCGCCGCGGATTTCAGCGGTCAGACGGCAGTCGCCGACGGAGCGTCGAAGCTCATCATGGAGCTGTTCGGTCCGGAACGGGGACTGCACACCAGGACGAGCGTTGGCGTCGCGCAGCTTCCGCGCAACGCATCGATCGAAGTCGAGTTGATCGCAGCGCTGGCGCGCTAGAGCATGATCCGGAAAAGTGCGAAGCGGTTTTCCGAAAGATCATGCTCAAACAACAAGCTAAAGCGCGATGACGATTCAACTCAATCTCATCGCGCTTTAGGCGCGAAGCGCGTCTTCCTCTTCCCATGCCAATTTCGCGTAGCACCTCAGCCAAAAGTTGCACGCTTACGCGTCTGTGTATTGACGGCTGCGGAGCTTCGGGACGACACTCATGCCAACAAGCAATGAGCTCGTAGGCATCTGGTCTAAGTTCCCGGAGAGGACACCATGTCGAAACGCAGCGAAAAGCGCCGCGCAGGCGCGCTCGATTCCGGCCGCCGAAATTTCCTGAAGGGTGCAACCGCCGCCGGTGCGGCGGCGCTGGCTGCCCCCGCCGCCGCCAACACTGCAATGTCAGGCATTGCCGAACAGCGTCCCAAGGAAGCGCTCAAGGCTGCGCTCCCCGGCCCGAGGCTTGCGGCGGCCGATGCGCTGCCGCCGCCGGCCGATCCGGTCAATCAGACCTCGAGCGGCGGCGACTTCATGGTCGACGTGCTCAAGACGCTCGACATCGATTACCTCGCGATGAATTGCGCCTCGAGCTTCCGCGGACTGCATGAGGCCATCATCAATCATGGCGGCAACAAGAAGCCCGAGATCATCACCTGTCCGCATGAAGAGATCGCCGTGCATATGGGCCAGGGCTACGCCAAGATCGAGGGCAAGCCGCTTGCCATGATCTGCCATGGCGTGGTCGGTCTGCAGCATGCATCGATGGCGATGTACAACGCCTGGTGCGACCGCGTCCCGGTCATCGTGATGGGCGGCAACATCATGGAAGCCGACAAGCGCGCACCGGGCGCCGAATGGCCGCATTCGGCAATCGACCCCGCGGCGCTGACCCGCGACTTCGTCAAGTGGGACGACCAGCCAGCCTCGCTGCAGCATTTCGCGGAATCGGCGCTGCGCGCCTACAAGATATCAACCACGCCGCCGATGGCGCCGGTGATGCTGTCGCTCGACCAGGAGCTGCAGGAAAACCCGATCGAGAATCGCGACCGCCTCCGCATCCCGAAATTCACTCCGGCGCTGCCGCCGCAGGGCGACGACGCGGCGCTGGCCGAGCTCGCCAAAATGCTGGTCGCGGCGGACAATCCGGTGATCCTGTGCGACCGGATGGCGCGCACGCCCGCCGGCATGCCGCGCCTGGTGGAGCTTGCGGAAACCCTGCAATGCGCCGTGATCGATAATTTCGGGCGGATGAATTTTCCTTCGCGCCACCCGCTGAACCAGTCGTTCCGCCGCTCCATCCTGTCGCAGGCCGATCTGATCCTGGCGCTGGAGGTCAACGACATCTGGGGCTCGCTCAGCGATTTCCACGATCGCATCGTGCGTACCTCTGAGCCGCGCTACAAGAAGTCGGCCAAGATCGTCACGCTCGGCACCCGCGGCCTGTACATGAAGGCCAACTACCAGGACCTTGGCCGCTATCAGGAGGTCGATCTCGACATCGCTGGTGATGCCGAGGCGAGCCTGCCGGCCTTGACCGAGCAGGTCAAGCGCAGGATCGACGAGGGACGCAAGGCCGCGCTCGACGCACGCGGCAAGAAGCTCGCGGCCGTCAAGCTCGCCACCGTCGAGCAGGCGAAGCTCGACGCCACGATCGGCTGGGACGCGAGCCCGATCACCACGGCGCGGCTGTGCGCCGAGCTCTACAGCCAGATCAAGGATGAGGACTGGTCGCTGGTCGGCACCTCGATCGGCCTGTCATGGCCGCATCGGCTGTGGAATTTCACCAAGCCGTATCAATGGAACGGCGGTTCCGGCGGCGGTGGCGTCGGCTACACCCTGCCGGCCTCGCTCGGGGCTGCGCTCGCCAACAAGCGGCACGGCCGGCTGACGGTTGCGATCGGCGGTGACGGCGACTTCATGTTCGTGCCGTCGACGCTCTGGACGGCCGCGCACCATCAGATTCCGATGCTCTACATCGTGCACAACAATCGGGCCTACCATCAGGAATACATGTATCTCCAGGCGATGGCCGCGCGCCACGGCCGCGGCATCACCAACGCTGATATCGGCACCACGATCAAGGATCCCTTCGTCGACTATGCGGCCGTCGCCAAGGGGTTCGGCGTCTATGGCGAGGGACCGATCAGCGATCCGAATGCGCTGGCGCCGGCGCTGAAGCGCGCCATCGCCATGGTCAAGAGCGGCCAGCCGGCGCTGCTCGACGTCGTGATGGATCAGCGGTGAAGCGGAGGTGGCGATGATGAAGATTTCCGTAAAGCATCTTGCCGCCGTTGCCGCGTTCGCGGGAGCTTTCGCGACTGGCGGCATCGTTGCATCGCGCGCCGAGGACGCGCCGGCCGGTGATGCCGTCAACGGCAAGCGGCTTTATCTTGCCGACGGCTGCTTCGAATGCCACGGCCGCGCCGGGCAGGGCGGCCGTTTCAACTACCTGACGCCTGCGCTGGCGCAGATCGCGCTGCCGGTGGAGTCCTTCATCGCCTTCCTGCGCGAGGCGCCGAACGACATGCCGTCATTCTCCGCCGACGTGCTGTCTGACAAGGATGCCGCCGACATCCACGCCTATCTCAGCACGCTGCCGGGACCGAAGGCGGCCAAGGATATTCCGCCGATCCTGAACCAGTGAGGCAGTTCGCGAAGCGCTGGTCCGTTCCGCCGTCGCTCTCGCGCGCTTTCGCTTCGCCGGATGCGCTTCGCCCTTGCAGCCCACGCGTGGCGGTGCCACGCGATGCAATACACGTTTGTCGATCACGCTTCGCGATTGGCTCTGCTCGATCGCGTTCGCCTTGCTTTGACGAGGTGATGCGAAACGGGCGGGGCGTTGGCCAACGCTCGTTTCAGATGGCGCAAGGCGACGCAGGTAGAGCGTTCGCCATTGCGCTGAACGTTCAGTAAAATGATCCACTAAACATCGGGCAGAGCCGGGCGCTGGGTGCTTTCCACTATCGGCGTTGGTGCACTGCAGCGATAATCTCGCGCTGGACAGCGCGGACAGCTTCTCCTGAGGTTCGTGAGAAACCCGCTTGACGGGTTCCTGAATTTAGTAATACGTTTAGTATTACAAAAACGATAAACATCCCGCATCGAGCTGATGCGTGGGAGGAGCCCCGCCATCCGGACCCCGATGCCCGGACGCGTTCAGTCTCGCTCTCCATCATCGCTCATCAACTCGGTTTTCGAAGTCTCGGCGTCAATCCGGCATGGATGCGCCGGGCGAGTTAGGTGCTTCAACGATAGGGAGGAAATGGATATGCGAAGATTGGGATGGTTACGCAGTACGGTGGCGTCCGCGGTCGTTGCGGCCGCAGCACTTGGCGGTCTCGGCGGCGGGCAAGCCGCAGCACAAGGCAAACAGCTCACGCTGTGCTGGGCGGCATGGGATCCGGCCAACGCACTGGTCGAACTGGGCAAGGACTTCACCAAGCAATCCGGTATCGAGATGAAATACGAGTTCGTCCCCTGGACGAGCTATGCCGATCGCTTCCTCAACGAGCTCAACTCGCACGGCAAGCTCTGCGACCTGATCATCGGCGACAGCCAATGGATCGGCGGCGCCGCCGAGAACAAGTGGTACGTCAAGCTCAACGATTTCTTCGACAAAGAGAAGATCTCGATGGACGATTTCGTCCCGGCGACCGTCGTCGGCTACTCGCAGTGGCCGAAGAACACGCCGAACTACTGGGCGCTGCCGGCCATGGCCGATGCGGTGGGCTGGACCTACCGCAAGGACTGGTTCTCGCGGCCCGAGATCCAATCCGCGTTCAAGGCCAAGTACGGCCGCGATCTGGCACCGCCGAAGACCTATGACGAGCTGAAGCAGATCGGCGAGTTCTTCCAGGGGCGCGACATCGACGGCAAGAAGGTCTATGGCGCCTACATCTTCACCGAGCGCGGCTCGGAAGGCATCACGATGGGCGTGACCAACGTGCTCTACAATTACGGCTTCGCTTACGACAATCCGAAGAAGGCGTACCAGATGCAGGGCATCGTCAATTCCGCCGACGCTGCCAAGGGGCTCGAGTTCTACAAGGAGCTCTACAAGTGCTGCACGGCGCCGGGCATGACCAACGCCTACATGCAGGAAGGGCTTGATGCCTTCAAGTCCGGCCAGGTCGCGATGCAGATGAACTGGTTCGCGTTCTTCCCCGGCCTCTACAAGGATCCGAATGTCGGCGGCGACAAGATCGGCTTCTTCGTCAATCCGGCTGGTCCGAAGGGGCACTTCACGCAACTCGGCGGGCAGGGCATCTCGGTGGTGGCAACCTCCGACCACAAAGACGACGCGCTCGCCTACATCAAGTGGTTCGCGCAGCCCGCCGTGCAGCAGAAGTGGTGGCAGATCGGCGGCTACTCGGCGCTCAAGGCGGTGGTCGACGCGCCCGACTTCCCCAAGAGCGCGGCGTTCGCGCCGCAATTCCTGGAGTCGATGGGTATCGTGAAGGACTTCTGGGCTGAGCCGTCCTACGCGCAGCTGCTGCTCGACATGCAGAAGCGAGTGCATGACTACGTCGTGGCCGACAAGGGCACGTCACAGCAGGCGCTCGATCTCCTGGTCAAGGACTGGACCAAGGTATTCAAGGAGCAAGGCAAGGAAGTCGCCTCGCAATAGCGTCCGCCCACACTTCATCTGAACTGGATTCCCCGAGGGCCGCCTCGGGGAATCCGAACCGGCCCAGCCCAGCTGATGGACACGATGACGACGATCCTCCAACCCGATCATGCTACGATCCCAGGCGTGAGCAAGCCTGTTAAATCCCGCGCCGGGCGGCGTGTCCACGGCCTGTCGGACCGGGCCATAGCCTGGCTGTTCGTCGCGCCGACGATTGCGCTGCTGCTCGCGATCAACATCTTTCCGCTGATCTGGATGATCCGGCTGTCCTTCACCAACCTCAACCTCAGCATGTCCTATCTGCCGCTGCGGTTCGTTGGCCTCGACAATTTCAGGGACATCCTCACCGACGAGGACGTCTGGTTCCGCCTGCAGACAACGGCGCAGTTCGTGATCTCGTCGGTGGCGTTGCAGGTGGTCGTCGGCTTCGGCCTCGCGCTTTTGATTAACCGTCAGTTTCGCGGCCACAGCTTCTGGACCACGATCATCCTGCTGCCGATGATGCTGTCGCCGGCGGTGGTCGGCAATTTCTGGACGCTGCTGCTGCAGCCGCAGATCGGGCCGTTCAACTATCTGATCAGCCTGTTCACCGGTGTGCCGCCGAGCTCGTTCAGCATGACCGGGCAGGTGTCGCTTGCGCCGTGGACCATCGTGCTGGTCGATACCTGGATGTGGGCGCCCTACGTGATGCTGATCTGCCTCGCCGGGCTGCGCTCGATCCCCGACTACATCTATGAGGCCGCGGAAGTCGATCGTGCCTCGCCCTGGCGGCAGTTCTGGTCGATCACGCTGCCGATGACGGTGCCGTTCCTGATGCTCGCGGTGCTGTTCCGTGCGATCGAGAACTTCAAGATGTTCGACATGGTCAATCTCCTGACCTCGGGCGGGCCGGGCTCGACCACTGAGCTGGTGTCGATCTCGCTGAAGCGCGCGGCGTTCGAGAAATGGCGCACCGGCTATTCGTCGGCGCTCGCCATCATCCTGTTCGTGACCGTGTTCGGTGCCGCCAACATCTACGTCAAGACGCTCAACAAGGTGAAGCAACGATGACCGCTGCCGCCACCAAATCCACTGCGCATTCGATCGTCGAGGCCTCGCCGCGCACCAAGGCGTTCGCCGGCGGCTTCGTCATCCTGTACGCCGTGATCACGATCCTGCCGCTGCTGTGGATCGTCGCTACCGCGTTCAAGTCGCAGAGCGACGCCATTGCCTATCCGCCCAAGGTGATCTTCGAGCCGACCCTCGAAGGCTATGTGAACCTGTTCACGGTGCGGACGCGGCAGACGCCGGACTTCATCGCCAAGCTGCCGCCGCCGGAGACCTGGTACGACAAGCTGGTGCGCAAGCGGGACATGGTGATCGCCGGGCCGTCCAAGGTCGTGCCGCGCTTCGTCAACTCGCTGATCATCGGCTTCGGCTCGACCTTCCTCGCGGTCTTCCTCGGCACGCTCGCGGCTTACGCATTCTCGCGCTTCCGCATTCCGCTGGCGGACGATCTGCTGTTCTTCATTCTCTCGACGCGCATGATGCCGCCGGTCGCGGTGGCGATCCCGATCTATCTGATGTACCGGCAGCTCAATCTGACCGACACGCGGCTCGGCATGATCCTGCTCTACACCGCCGTGAACGTCTCGCTCGCGGTCTGGCTGCTCAAGGGTTTCATCGACGAGATCCCGCGCGAGTATGAGGAGGCGGCGCTGGTCGACGGCTATACGCGGCTGCAGGCGTTGCGTAAGGTGGTGCTGCCGCAGGCCGTCACCGGAATTGCGGCGACCGCGATCTTCTGCCTGATCTTCTCCTGGAACGAGTATGCCTTCGCGGTGCTGCTGACCAGCGGCGAGGCGCAGACCATGCCGCCTTTCATCCCCTTCATCATCGGCGAGGGCGGACAGGATTGGCCGGCGGTTGCCGCCGCGACCACGCTGTTCGTCGTCCCGATCGTCATGTTCACCGTGCTGTTGCGCAAGCATCTGCTGCGCGGCATCACCTTCGGAGCGGTGCGCAAATGAGCGGCTCTGTGATTGCCAAGGCTGGCGTGGCGCGCTGGTTTCGTCGCGGGCCGTGGGAGGCCGTCGCAATGACCCTGATCGGAGGCGGCATCGTCATGCTGGTGCAGCCCTGGTCGATCGATCTCTACAGTTACTCCTTCGTGACGATCCTTGCCGGCACGATCGGCTTCGTCATCGTCAGCCATTTTCCGGAATAGCGCCATGGCACAGATCCGCATCGAAAACCTGCGCAAGTCGTTCGATCAGTTCACCGCGGTTGAAGGCTCGACCTTCACGATCGATGACGGCACGTTCTTCGCAATGCTCGGGCCATCCGGCTGCGGCAAGACCACCACCTTGCGCATGATCGCCGGCCTCGAGCTGCCGACCGAAGGCAAGATCCTGCTCGATGGCGAGGACGTCACGTTCCACCGTGCTGCCGCGCGCGATATCGCCTTCGTGTTCCAGCTGTTCGCGCTCTATCCGCACATGAATGTCGGGGAGAACATCGGCTTTCCCCTGAAGTGCCAGGGCATGGGCCGGCGCGAGATCCGCGAGCGGGTGCAGGAGACCGCGCGGATGTTGCGGATCGAGCACCTGCTGTCGAGCAAGACCTCGAAGCTTTCGGGCGGCGACCGGCAGCGCGTCGCGCTCGGGCGGGCCATGGTGCGGCGGCCGAAGGCGTTCCTGATGGACGAGCCGCTGGGCGCGCTCGATGCCGAGTTTCGCCATCTGATGTGCGGCGAGCTGCGCGACCTGCACGATCGCATCAAGGCGACCACGGTCTATGTCACGCACGACCAGCTCGAGGCGATGTCGATGGCCGACCAGATCGCCGTCATGAACAAGGGCCGTGTCGAGCAGATCGGCACGCCGCAGGAGGTCTACGACCGGCCCGCGAGCATGTTCGTCGCCGATTTCATCGGCTCGCCGCCGATGAACTTCCTGCGTTTCGAGGGCGGCTTGCGATCCGGCGATCGCGCGGTCAGCTTCCACGACACCAGGCTTGCGGTGCCAGAAATTCGTGAGGACCGCGCCAGCGCGCCGCTGGCGCTCGGCGTCCGTCCGGAGCATATCCGCTTCGCCGACGCGGGCGCTGTTCGCGGCGAGGTGTTCGGCGCGGAATATCTCGGCACCACCCAGATCGTCACCGTCGACACGGCCTATGGCCGGGTCGCGGCGCGGCTGTCTTCAAGTGCATCGGTGCAGATCGGTGAAACCATCGGTCTCGAATTCAATGCCGAGCGGCTGGCGCTGTTCGACATCGGCAGCGGCCGTGCGATCCGGACCGCGAGCGCGGAGGGCGCGCGCCATGGCTGACGTCACCCTGCGCAACGTCAACAAGCGCTTCGGCGCGATCGAAGCCGTCCGCGATCTCTCGCTGACGGTGAACGACGGCGAGTTCCTGGTCCTGCTCGGGCCGAGCGGCGCCGGCAAGACCACGACTTTGCGGCTGATCACCGGACTGGAGAGCCCCGATACGGGCTCTGTGATGATCGACGGGCGCGATGTGACGCAGGATCCGCCGGGCTCGCGGGACATTGCCTTCGTGTTCCAGCAATACTCGCTGTATCCGCATCTCACGGTCTACGACAATCTGGCGTTTCCGCTGCGCTCTCCCGCGCGGCGGGTGGCGGAGCCGATCATCCGCAAGCGCGTCGAGCAGACCGCGGAGCTGCTGCATATCGCAAGCAAGCTGAACAACCGCGCCACCCGGCTGTCCGGCGGCGAGATGCAGCGCGTCGCGATCGGCCGGGCCCTGGTCCGCGATCCCTCGATCTATCTGATGGACGAGCCGCTCTCCTCGCTCGACGCAAAGCTCCGCGCCGAGCTGCGGCTCGAGCTCAAGCGGATCCAGATCGAGCTCGGCGCGACCATCCTCTACGTCACCCACGATCAGGTCGAGGCGATGACGATGGCCTCGCGCATCGGCGTGATCAGGGACGGTCAGTTGCTTCAGCTCGGCACGCCCCGGGAGATCTACGAAAGCCCGTCCAGCAGCTATGTCGCCTCGCGGCTCGGCACGCCGCAGATCAACTTCCTGCCGGCGCGCCTGCTCGCCGATGTCGCGATGCCTGCCGGAACCGAGACGGTCGGTATTCGCACCGAGCATCTTCAGCTCGCCGCGCGTAACGGCGGGCAGATGGTCGGCCGCGTGCATCGGGTCGAGCACCTCGGCGAGCAGAATCATATTCATCTGGACTATAAGGGCGAGACGCTGGTGACGCTGGCGGATCCGCATCAGCCACTGCAGGCCGGCCAGGAGGTCGACTTGCATCTGGTGCGTCCGTTGTGTTTCGACCGCGCCGGGCAGCGCATTGCCGCCGCGGTTCATTAGAGGGGCGAGAGGATCGAGGAGATGTCGGTGCCATCAGAGACATTGAAGTCGTTGGTCAAGGCGGCCGCAGAGCAGGTCATCGCCAGCGCGCCGGAGCTGACCAGCCTGGATCAGGCGATCGGCGATGGCGACCACGGGACCAACATGAAGCGCGGTTGCGAAGCCGTGCTCGGCAAGCTCGATGTGATCTCGGCGCAGCCGCTCGACGAAGCGCTGAAGATGATCGGCAAGACCCTGGTGATGACGGTCGGCGGCGCCTCGGGGCCGCTCTATGGCAGCTTCTTTCTTGCCGCCGGCGAGGCGCTGTCGCACGACAAGCACCTGCCCGAGGATCTCGCCGATGTGTTCGGCAGCGCCGTGAACGCTGTGAGCGCGCGCGGCCGCTCGCAGGTCGGCGAGAAGACGATGCTGGACGTGCTGGTGCCCGTGCTGGAGACGTTGAAGACGGCGGCCGGCCAGCCGGATCTGATCGCGCGGGTGCGCACCACCGCGACCGAGGCGGTCGAACGGACGGCGCCGATGCAGGCCACCAAGGGACGCGCGTCGTTCCTCGGGGCACCCAGCGTCGGGCATGTCGATCCCGGCGCGCGGTCGAGCTGCGTGCTGGTGCAGGCGGTGTGCGCCGGCCTGGAGGCACGCGCATGACCGACACCGTGGGGATCGTGATCGTCTCGCATTCCAGCGATATCGCCAAGGGAACCGCCGACATGGTGCGCCAGATGGTCGGCAGGGAGGTCAAGGTGGCGTTCTGCGGCGGCAATCCCGACGGCGGATTGGGCACCAGCGTGCCGCTGATCATCAACGCCATCAATGACGCATGGTCTCCGAAGGGGGTTGCGGTGCTGGTCGATCTCGGCGGCGCCGAGACCAACAGCGAAATGGCGGTCGAGATGCTGGAGCCGGCGCGGCGCGATCTCGTTGTCGTCTGCAACGCACCGATCGTCGAAGGCGCCGTGATGGCGGCGACCGAAGCGGCGGGCGGCAGCTCGCTGGCCCAGGTCAAGGCCGTGGCCGAAGAACTCTCTGCCGACTGAAATGTCGGCGAAGCGATGATGGATGATGAGTATGCTTGATAAAGCGGACGGACAGATCTTCTCCGGCAATGTGCGGTTGGTGCATGCGGTGGGCATGCACGCGCGCCCGGCGGTCAAGCTGACCAAGCTCGCCAAGAAGTTCGAGGCGCAGATCTCGGTGCGGGTCGCGGGTGCGCCCGAGTGGATCAACGCCAAGAGCGTGGCCAAGATCATGGCGATGCGCGCCGCGCACGGCAGCACGATCGAGATCAAGGCATCGGGCGACGACGCCGAGGCCGCCGTCGCGGCCCTCGTCGATCTGGTCGCCAGCGATTTTCCGGATGGAGCGGGCTAGCATGCAGGGCGGCGCTGCAGGATCGGCTTACCGCGGCAGGACCGCCTCGATCGGCTTTGCCCATGGTCCGCTGGTCCGCGTCGATGCGGGCGCCGGCGGCGAGCGGGTGGCCGGCACGCTGGTCGAGGAGGCGCTCGCCTTGCGCAAGGCGATCGATCTCGCAAGCGGGCAGATCGCCGATCTTGCCGCCAGCGCCGGCGGCGAAGCCGCGCAAATCCTCGAATTCCAGGTCGCATTGCTGGAGGATGAGGATCTGATCGAGGCGATCTTCGCGTCGATCGGCGAGGGGCGTCCGGCCGACGTCGCATGGCGCTCGACGCTCGACGAGCACATCGCGGAGTACAATGCGGCGGCGGATGAGTATCTGCAGGCGCGTTCGTCCGACCTTGCGGACCTGCGCGACCGCGTGGTCCACATCCTGCGCGGCGACGAGGGCGAGCCGCTGAAGATCCCGAGCGGAGGCGTCGTCTGTGCCGACGACCTGCCACCGTCGCGCTTCCTGGAGATCGACTGGTCCGGCGGCGGCGGCCTGGCGCTGCTGCACGGCAGTCCGACCAGCCACGTCGCGATGCTGGCGCGGGCGCGCGGCATCCCGATGGTCGTGCAACTCGGTGCTATTCCCAATGCCGGCGCCACGGCGCTGCTCGACGGCGAAGGCGCGACGCTGGAGCTCGATCCCAGCGCCGAGCAGGTGCGCATCTTCGAGAAGCGGCGCGAGAGCCATCGCAAGAGCAGGGCATCCGCGCGCGCGATCCTGCGTCGGCCGACCGCCTCGTGGCGCGGCGAACACATCAAGCTCCTGATCAATATCCAGCGGGTCGACGACCTCGAGCATGCGGATGCGCAATATGCCGACGGCATCGGGCTGATGCGGACCGAATTCCTGCTCGCTGGGCGGAGTGACCTGCCGGATGAGGAGACCCAATTCCAGGCCTATGACGCGGTGTTGCGCTGGGCCGGCCAGCGGCCCGTCACGATCCGCACGTTCGATGCCGGCGGCGACAAGCCGGTGCCCGGCTTTACACTGGATGGCGAGGCCAATCCGTTCCTCGGCGTGCGCGGCTTGCGGCTTTGCCTCGCCCGGCCCGAGATTTTTGCCGTCCAGCTCCGCGCGCTGGCGCGCGCCGCGGTCCGTCGCAATCTCAAGGTTATGTTCCCGATGGTGACGTCGGCGGACGAGCTCGAGGCCGGACGGAAGCTGTTCGCCGATATCGTGCAGCGCTTGCAGGCGGACGGCATTGCCGCGATGCTCCCGGATCTCGGAATCATGGTCGAGGTTCCGGCGGCGGCCCTGGCGATCTCGAGCTTCAAGGCGTCTTTCTTCTCGATCGGCTCGAACGATCTCGCGCAATATGTGCTGGCCTGCGATCGTTCCAACGGAGCTCTCGCTCCCCTGATGGACCCCCTGCATCCCGCAGTGCTCGAACTGATCGCGCGGACCGCCGAGCACGGCCGCCGCGCCGGCGTCAGTGTCAGCCTGTGCGGCGACATGGCGGGTGATCCGCGCTGTGTTCCTGCGCTTCTGAACTGCGGCCTGCGCGAATTGTCGGTGAACCCATCGGCGCTGGCGCAGATCAAGCAGACCATCGACCGGCTGAGCAGCGGAGGCGGTGTTGGCTGACACGGCGGCCGATGAAGCGCCCGAAGCCGGCGCGGTTGCGGCCTACAAGCGCATCTTCAAGGAGGTGCTGGAGAGCCGCCCGTCCGGCATGCGGCTGCGCCTCGCCCATGCCATGGGCAAGAACCGCAGCTTCGTCAGCCAGATCAGCAATCCGGCCTATCCGGTGCCGATCCCGGTGCAGCATCTCAACACGATCTTCGATGTCTGCCACTTTCCGCCGCAGGCGAAGACTGCCTTCTTGCGCGCCTATGCGCGCGCGCATCCACGCCGCGTCGGCCGGCTGAGCGAAGGATCGCATGAGCGGACGCTGACATTGCATCTGCCGGATCTCGGCAGCGCCAAGCGCAACGCCGAGCTCGACGCGCTGCTGCAGGAATTCACGCGGCGCCTGATCGGCATCATGCGGGAAAAATAGGCGAAAACGCCAACCAAAGCGTTTTCGAGCGAAGTGGCTACCGGTTCGCGTGAAGAAAACGCGTCAAAACAACAACCTGGAGCGTCGTTCCGATTGATCGGAACGAAGCTTTGGACGAAGCGGGGAGGACACCATGAAGAAGTTCATCAATGCGGTCGACAATGTGCTCGGCGAAAGCCTCGACGGCTTCGCCGCCGCGCATGCCGATCTGGTCGTGCTGGGCGCCGAGCGCAAATTCGTGCGCCGCCGCGAGCTGAACGGCAGGAAGGTCGCGCTGGTCTCGGGCGGCGGCAGCGGGCACGAGCCGCTGCATGCCGGCTTCGTCGGCCACGGCATGCTGGATGCCGCATGTCCCGGACAGGTGTTCACCTCGCCGACGCCCGACCAGATCGTCGAAGCCGCGCAGGCGGTCGCGGGCGATGCCGGCGTGCTGTTCATCGTCAAGAACTACGCCGGCGACCGCATGAATTTCGAGATGGCCGCCGAGATCGCCGAAGGCCGCACCGCCACCATCGTGACCGATGACGATGTCGCGGTTGAGAAATCGACCTACAGCATCGGGCGCCGCGGCGTCGCCGGCACCTTGATCGTCGAGAAGATCGTCGGCGCCGCCGCCGAGAAGGGCGCCGATCTCAAGACCTGCGTGGCGCTCGGCGAGCGCGTCAACGCACGGACGCGCTCGATGGGCGTGGCGCTGACCAGCTGCACGGTCCCGGCTGCCGGCACGCCGACCTTCACGCTCGGCGCCGACGAGATGGAGATGGGCGTCGGCATCCATGGCGAGCCGGGCCGCCGTCGCGTCAAGCTCGCGGAGGCCGACGCGATTGCGTCAGAAATGACGACCGCCATCGCCGACGATCTCGCCGCGCCGGCAGGCTCCGAGGCCTTGTTGCTGGTCAACGGCTTCGGCGGCACCCCGACGATCGAGCTCTATCTGATGTACAACGCCGCGCGCCGCATGCTCGAGAGCCGCGGCCTGCGCATCGCGCGCTCGCTGGTCGGCAGCTACGTCACCTCGTTGGACATGGCCGGCTGTTCGCTGACCGTGAGCCTGCTCGATGCCGAGACGTCGGCGTTGTGGGACGCCCCGGTGCGTACGGCCGCATTGAAATGGTGATCGCCGCGGCTGTCGGCCGCATGGATGTCGGCGCAGCTCAAAAGGACTGATATTGGAATCTGCGGCCCATACCCGAAATGAGGCCGTCCGTCTTCGCTCTCGTGTCGCTCGAGCTTCGCCGGACACGTTTCGCCGTTGCAGTCTTGGCGCGGCTGCGCCACGCGGAGCCCGCAAGGGCGAAGCGTGGTGCCCCTGGCCGGAATCGAACCAGCACTCCTTGCGGAACTCGATTTTGAGTCGAGCGCGTCTACCAGTTCCGCCACAGGGGCATTCGCGGTGGACCAGGCCGAGACGGGCCAGGGTCGCGAAGCGCGGCGGACTATAGCGGGCGGTCCGTCACGGTCAACCCGCGCGGATGTGATTGTCCCGCGCCTCGACAGCGGTATTTTGGCGCGATACGACCCGGGCTGAGCATGGAGCAGGGGTCATGACCCTGCCGGACGATGCTCGCAGGAGGACTGCCGTGACGCTCGCCACCGCCCATCCGTCGGATGCTTCCGCCACCGGCAATCCGGCGCTGACTTCGGCCCTGGCGATTGCTGTGATCGCGGCGGCGACGCTGGCCGGCGCCTGGTTCTTCCAGCTCGTGCTGGAGATCATGCCCTGTCCGCTCTGCCTCGAGCAGCGCTATGCCTATTATCTCGCGGTCCCGCTCGGCGCCGTGGTGGCGCTTGCGGCCGCCCGTGGCGCGGCGCGCCCGGTGCTGCTCGCGGGCCTTGCGATCCTCGGCCTCGCCGCGCTCGCCAATGCCGGGCTCGGCGCCTATCACGCCGGGGTCGAATGGGGGTTCTGGCAGGGGCCGACCGACTGCACCGGCCCGTTAATGGATTTCGGCAAGGCCGGCTCGCTGCTGGATCAACTCGACAAGGTCAAGGTGGTCCGCTGCGACGAGGTGCAGTGGCGCTTCCTCGGCATCTCGCTTGCCGGTTACAACGTGCTGATCTCGCTCCTGATGGCCGCGGTCGCCGGCTGGGGCGTGGCGAAGGCGGCCAAGGCTTGAGTTGGAGGGTCTGATTTACAGGCCCTGACTCAATCGATCTGTTTCTTCCGGTCTATTTCTTCTTGCCCGGCGTGAAGGTCGGCTGTCCGCCCTTCTGGCTGGGAGCCGCGGCGATCACCTTGATCTTCTCCTTCTTGGGCTTCTTGGTTTCCCGGTTGCCGTGTCGCTCGCCTTTGGACATGTCGGTCTCCCTCTGTCTCTCGAGATCATCGGCTCGGTCAGAACCCGGCTGCGGAGCAGCCCCGAACGCCGACGTGGATTCGCTTTGCCTGAAGTGATGGTCGTCGACCGTAGGCCGATCGCCTTCGAATAGCGAGCGCCAAAGCGGTCTGCGGCGCACTGCGGCAACAACGCGCAGGATGCTATCAGGAGCGGCCTTCGCCCCTCGTTCGGCGAGAAAGCCAAGAACACCAGGAAAACCAACGAGAAAGCATTGGCTATTGCCGCCGAAGCGGCGCATGCTGGCCGCGGGGCCGCACCGGCGCAAGGCGTTTCGTAAAAGGCTGGCTCATGACCATGCGCTCCCGACGTGAAGTCGTCACCTTCCAGCATCCATTCCGGATCAGAGGCATCGATCGTGAATTGCCCGCAGGCGCCTATGACGTCATTACCGATGAAGAGGCGATCGAAGGGCTCTCATTCGCGGTGTTCCGCCGTGTCGCCACGATGATCATCGTCCCGGCACAAGGCTCCCGCGGATTGACGACGGAGATGGTGTCGATCGGCTCGGTCGATCTGGCGGACGCCCAGCGTATCGATTTGAGCGCCTCGAATGACTGACGAACCGCTCGACCTCGATCGCCACCGCGGTATGGCGGCGCAGAAAGCCACCGACATTCGCCGTGCGCTGGCGGAAATCGAGACCCATGCGAGGGATCTGCGCGAGCGCCAGGTCACGCTCGAGACCGGACTGCTGGCGGTACCTGCTACGTCGTGGCCCGAGGTGGCTGCCAAGGCGCGCTACGTTTTGAATCTGTACGCAGCGAGCCTGCCGCCGGAGGATACGAGGCATCGCGATCTGGTCACGGCAATTCTCGAGGATTTTGTCCGGCTCACCGAGCCGCGATGAACCAGAACCACGTCGCGGCTTTGAAGGAGCTGATCACATGACGCTTACCCAGGGTCGCTTCATCAGCTACGAATACGACCGGATGGTCGTGCTGTTTTCGATGCATGACGACGAGAAGGAGATCCACTGCGCGATCTCGACCTCCGCGATGGATGAATTGGAAGGCGGGGCGCTCGGGCGCGCGGGCCATCGCGAGACTCAGTTCATGCGGCTGCGCGAGCGCATCGAGGCCTGCGCCGATGGCAAGTACCAGGCGAAGGAGTTCGAAGGGGCGCCGCCCCGGATCATCCTGCGCAGCATCGATTTTCGGAAGCCGAGATAGCGGCCGCCCTGTGCGAAGGCCCTGATGCGCGTGTCAGGTGTTTCAAGGTGGAGGCTATCCCGCCGTCACCGCCCCATGCGCGACAGACGAGCCCATGCTGATCATCGTGCACCGCGTCCCTGTCGAGTTGCTGCTGTTGGCCAATGAGACGTTGTTGCGCCTCAGGAGCCGACGCAATCTCGTCGCCACGTTGATGAGCGAGCAGCGCCCGCGATTCACCATCTCCGAAATACATGGTGCGAGCCGCCGGCTGACCGCGCTATGGCGCGCAGTCGCCAGGGAGCGGCTCGAGGAATGGAGCGAAGCACAGCCCGATTCGGTCTATGCCCGGATCACCGGGCACTTGTGGCGTGCCGCAGCCGTTGCGAAACTGCAAATCGACCGGGACGAGGAGCTGTGGTTCGATCCCGATGAACTGGTGGCGTTGGCGCGATCGTTCCGCGATCAGCCGGACCAGTCGACGGCCGAGGCATGATCGGGATTGGATCTGTAGGGTAGGTAGAGCCAACGGGTCCGCGCAAAGCGCGGCCGGATGACAGGCTCCGCGAAACCCACCACGCTTCCACCCGTCCGCCTCTCAATCCGTCATGCTGAGGAGGCCGCGCTTGCGGCCGTCTCGAAGCATGCACGGCCACCAGCCGGGCCGTTCATCCTTCGAGGCTCGCTCCGCTCGCACCTCCAGCGACAAAGGCGAGGCCTTTGCGCGGGGATGACGGAATTAACAGGTGAGCCTTGGACTAATCGTCGACGTCGTCCTGCGGCCGTCCGAACAGATGGATGATGCCCGGCGTCGAGATGGTGACGAACAGGAAGCGCGACAGATGATGCGCGCCGACGAAGATCGGGTCGATGTGCAGCGTCAGCGCCAGCGCCAGCATCGCGTCCATCGCGCCGGGTGCGAAGGCGACCACGACGTCGGCGAGCCGCACATGGGTGGTGAAGGCGATCACCGCGACGAACACGGCCGAGATTGCGATCGCGATCGCAAACGAGCCGAGCCCGGCATTGACGTGGCTCAGCAGGGTCGAGGTCTTCATCCGCGCAAACCGGGTGCCGATCAGCGCGCCGATGCCGACCAGCGCGACGTTGCGCAGCCAGGGCGGCAGGCCGCCATCGACCAGCCCTGAGCCATGCAGCAGGCTGGAGGCGAGCATCGCACCGAACATCCAGCTGGCGGGGAATTTGATCCAGCGCAGCAGCAGCGAGACACCGATCGACCCGGCGACCAGGGCGATCAGGCCGAACGGCGAGGCGACCGTCGTCGGCAACGGCGGCGGCGCCGCGTGCGTCACGCCGGTCAGCGCCAGCACCAGCGGCAGTGCCGCGGTCAGGATGATGACGCGCATGGTCTGAACCACGGCGATCGCCGCGACGTCGGCGCCCTTCTCCGCGGCGAGGATCGTGATCTGCGAGAGCGCGCCGGGGCTGCCGGCGAGGAAGGCCGAGGTCTGGTCCCAGCCATGGATGCGTTGCAGATAGACGCTCGAGCCGAAGGTCGAGCAGAACGTCGCCAGCGCCAGCAGGGCGATGGTGAGCGGATAGGAGCTCATGTGCTGCAGCAATTGCTGCGACATCAGCGAGCCCAGCGAGATGCCGAGCAGCAGCAGCACCGATTGCGTCAGCACCGGCGGCACCGCGAGCGGCCGTCCGGCCAATGCGGCGATCCCAACCGCGCACATCGCACCCGAGATCAGGCCGCCCGGCAATCCCGCCCATAAAAACAGCAGGCCGCCGCCGGCGCCGATGACGAGAGTCTCGAGTCCGTTCAGAACTATGCTGCGGTCGGGAATGGCGGTCGCCATCGAAGCGCGGATCAGGGTCACGCCGCCTTATGGCAAATTCGCAACCACGGGACAATTGCATCTCGCGATTGCAGCATTGCGCCCCGGCTTGCCCGGCGCACAGATTTTCACCCTCCCCGGCGGGGAGGGTGAAGGACGTCAAAATACGTCTACGCGTTACTTCGCGGCCGGCGCAGCGGCAGCACCGCCCGCCTTCTTGCACTCGGAGCGGAATTTCTTGCGCTCCTTGCCATGCAGGCCCTTGGCGTCGGCTTGCTTCGAGCACTCCAGCGACTCGGCGGTGCGCGGCTTGGCTTCCTTGGCCATCTTGCCGTCGGCCTTCGGAGCGGCGTCCTTGGCGGCGGGCGCGGCGGTTTGCGCGAAGGCGCCGCCCATCAGCAGCAGGGAGGCAAGGGCGGTTGCGGTCGCGAGCTTGGAAATCGTCATCATGGGACACCTCGTGGGGGCAGGAGCCGAAACGTTGCGCGGCCATGATGAACCGTGGATGAACATGCGGTGGTCCAGCCGCCACAATATTTTAACGGCCAAGGGCGTCCGCACGTTGTCGCAAGTCGGGGTTGCGCTAGGATAATGGTCTTACGCCAATGCCCCCCAAGGGAAGCCGAGGGAAACCTCACGGGAAACCAGGGATGACGGGAGACCAGGGATGACCATTCAGACCAGATTGTTGTGTGTGATTGCGGTATCGGGCTTTGCAGCTTTTGCGGCGAGCGCGCCAGCGCAGGCCTTGACCGCGCAGGAATGCAGCGCCAAGTACCAGGCGGCCAAGTCGGGCGGCACCCTCAACGGCCAGAAGTGGAACGATTTCCGCAAGGCGCAATGCGGCGCCGACGCAACCCCGGCCGCGGCGCCCGCCGCTCCTCCGCCCGTTGCTGCCGCGCCTGCTCCGGCCGCGCCGAAGGAAGCCAAGCGGGAAGCCGCTCCCGCCGCGGCACCCGCCGCACCGGCAGGGCCCGCCGTGTTTCCGAACGCGATCGATCCCAAATACGCCAAGGAATCCGAAGGCAAGGGGCGCATGCACACCTGCGTGGACCAGTACAATGCCAACAAGACGACCGGCGGCAATGGCGGCCTGAAGTGGATCCAGAAGGGCGGCGGCTATTACAGCGAATGCAACAAGAAGCTGAAGGGCGCCTGAGCCCAGCCACATCTGTCATCGCCCGCGCAGGCGGGCGATCCAGTACGCCGCGGCGTCTCGGTTCGCGCACGGGCGTCTCTGGAATACTGGATCACCCGCATGCGCGGGTGATGATACCGATGGTGAGGCGAGACTCTCGATGTGAGATCGACGGGCGGCCGGTGCAAGCCGGCCGCTTTTCTTTCGGCAGAAGCGTTATTGGCCTTCCGCAAGCAGCTTGTCCGCCGATTGCGCCAGTAGTTGCGCGCGCTTGCGCGGGCCGCGTTCGAGAAACAACAGGCTCTGGCCGAAGATGAAGCAGTAGAACAGGAAGGCCTGCGCATCGGCTTCGTCGGCCGAGAGCCCGGTGGCGCGATAGAGCTGGCCGACCTGCTTCAGCCGCGCGGCATCGACGCTCGCGGCGGCGGCCGCCGCGGCGTCATCGGTGCGCGCCCATTGCCGGATCGCAAGCTCCACCGCCATCGCCTCGGTGTTCATGCGCTCCGAATAGAGCGTGATGATCGCCTTCAGCCGCTCGCGCGCGCTGGCGCCGTCGAGCGCGGTCTGCTTCTCGATTGCGGCGATGCGGCCGTCGCGCCAGCGCGTCAGCATCGCCTCCAGCAGCGCGGCGCGATCCCTGAAGCGGCGGTAGAAGCCGCCCTTGGTGACGCCCAGATTCTTCGCCAGCACCTCGACCCGCACGCCATCGACGCCGCTATGCGCGAGTTCGGCAAAGCCGGCCGCGACCCAGACGTCGCCCTTGCTTTCAGTCATGTGATCTCCGCGGATCGGTCCCGATACGGCACCGTATTGCTAGCCTGCTTGGTCCCTGATACGCTACCGTATCAAAGCGCAAAGGAGGGGACGATGGAGGGCGAAGCGACCTATCGCGGCACGATCTATCCCTGGCACTGCGATCACATCGGCCACATGAACGTCATGTGGTATGTCGGCAAGTTCGACGAGGCGAGCTGGAACATGTTCGCGCGGCTCGGGCTGACGCCGAGCTATCTGCGCGAATCCGGCCGCGGCATGGCCGCCGTGCAGCAGAACATCTCCTATCAGCGCGAGCTGCTTGCCGGCGACCTCGTCGAGGTCAAGAGCCGGCTGGTCGAGTTCCGCGACAAGTCGGTCCGCATCCTGCACGAGATGCGCAACGCGGAGACCGGCGACATCGCCGCGACCTGCGAGATCGCCGCCGTGCACATCGATCGCGCCGCGCGCAAATCCGCGCCGTTCGCGCCGGCGATCCGCTACGCCGCGATGCCGCACCTCGTGCCGTCAGAATCCGTGACTGCGTGACCGCGATGCCCCGCTTTGAGCCGAAGAATCCCGACTTCCGCGCGATTGCCACCGCCACATTCGAACGCCAGCGCGCAATGCAGACGCTTGGTATCTCAATCGCGCGCATGGAGCCGGGCGAGGTCGATCTCGCGATGCCCTATGCGGCGGAGTTCTGCCAGCAGAACGGGTTCGTGCATGCCGGAATCATCACCGCGGGGCTCGACAATGCCTGCGGGATCGCCGCCTTCACGCTGATGCCCGAAGGCTCCGACATCCTCACGGTGGAGTTCAAGACCAATCTGCTGGCGCCGGCCCGCGGCGAACGGTTCGTATTCCGCGGCGTCGTGGTCAAGCCAGGCCGCACGCTGACGGTTTGCGACGGCCGCGCCTACGCCGTGCAGAACGGCATCGAGACGCTGGTCGCGACCATGAGCGGGACGCTGATGGCGTTGCAGCGGCGGGAGCCGCTAGCAACGAGCGGAGCTTTGTCTCCGTCACCCTGAGGTGCGAGCCTTGCGGCGCAATTGCGCCGCTGGGCGAGCCTCGAAGGGTCGACGGCCCACGCTTTCGCCAGCGGAGAAGTAACACGCGGAAACATCTGGGCCGTGCATCCTTCGAGACGCGCTTCGCGCTCCTCAGGGTGACGGGACTCAGAGACCGGGCTGCTTGGGAAAGGCGTGCCCAGCATTTGCGCACACGCTTGAGTCCCGCGCATTGACAAGCCTCCCCCACACCGACCTGATACGCGCATGTTTCGCGTGAGCGCCTTGTCATGATCGCCAGCCTCAGCCTGATCCTGCTCTGTCAACTGATCGGCGAGGTTGCCGTGCGCGCGCTGGCGGTGCCGGTGCCGGGGCCGGTGGTCGGGTTGGTGCTCCTGCTGTTGCTGCTGCTCGCGCGCGACCGCTTTCCGGTGCTCGCGCGCGGGCCGCTCGGCAATGACGGGGTCGAGAGCGCAAGCCGCGGGATGCTCGCCAATCTCTCGCTGCTGTTCATTCCGGCCGGGGTCGGCGTCGTGCAGAAGCTCGATCTGCTCGCCGAGCACGGCATCGCGATCCTGGTGATCCTCGCGGTTTCGGTCATCGTCACGCTGCTGGCGACGGTCGCGACCTTCGTGGCGGCGAGCAGTCTGTTTGCGCGCGAGGAGGACAACCCGTGAGCGACAATCCGTTTTCGCTCTGGGTCTATCTCTCGCAGTCGCCGCTGCTCTGGCTGACGGTGACGCTATTGACCTATGCCGCAACCGATGCGGTGTCGCTGAAGACGAGGCGGCACCCGCTCGCCAATCCCGTGCTGCATTCGCTGTGGATCATCGGCGCGTTCCTGCTGCTTACCAACACCTCCTACACCACCTATTTTGCCGGTGCGCAGTTCGTTCACTTCCTGCTCGGGCCGGCGACGGTCGCGCTCGCGGTGCCGCTCTACGAGAACCGCAGGCGGGTCGCGGCTGCGGTCCTGCCGATGCTGGTTGCGCTCGCGGTCGGCTCGCTCACCGCGATCGTCTCGGTGGTGCTGCTGGCGCGGGCTTTCGGCCTGCCGCGCGACATCATCCTGTCGCTGGCCCCCAAATCAGTCACGGCCGGCGTTGCGATGGGCATCAGCGAGTCCCTGCATGCCGACCCTTCGCTGACGGCGGTCTCGGTGATCCTCACCGGCATCATGGGGGCGATCATCGTCACGCCCTTGATGAACTTTACCGGCATCACGGACTTTCGTGGCCGCGGCTTTGCCGCCGGCATCGCCGCCCATGGCATCGGCACCGCGCGCGCCTTCCAGGTCGACGAGGTCGCCGGCGTCTTTGCCGGGATCGCGATGAGCCTGAATGCGCTAGTCACCTCGCTGCTGGTGCCGCTGGCCGTGACCTATCTGCTGCGCTGACGCCCCTTGCAGGGCAGTTTTGTGCTATTGGTATGGCGCCGAGCAGCAAATCCTTCTATGGTTGCCGCCGCAAACACGAGTCTGTTCCCCTTGGTCTTTTCCGCAACTCAAAGCGTGCTCGGGCTGGTATCGGGCATGCTGGTCGGCTTTTCGTTGGGCCTGGTCGGCGGCGGCGGGTCGATCCTTGCCGTGCCGCTGATGGTCTATGTGGTCGGGGTAGCCCAGCCGCATGTCGCGATCGGCACCTCGGCGATCGCGGTCGCCGCCAACGCCGCGATCAACCTCTCCAACCACGCCCGCGGCGGCACCGTGATCTGGTCCTGCGCACTGCTGTTCGCGCTGTCAGGCATGTTCGGCGCTTTCGGCGGCTCGATCCTCGGCAAGATGCTGGACGGGCAGAAGCTGCTCGCAATGTTCTCGATCGTGATGCTGGTGATCGCAGGGTTGATGCTGAAGACCCGCGCGCGGGTCGGGCTGACCGACGTCAAGATCTCGATGTCCAACACGCCCGCGATCATAGGCCTCGGGCTTGCCACGGGAACCATGTCGGGCTTCTTCGGCATCGGCGGCGGCTTCCTGATCGTGCCGGCCCTGATGCTGGCGACCGGGATGCCGATCATGAACGCGGTCAGCTCGTCGCTGGTGGCCGTCACCGCCTTCGGCATGACCACGGCCCTCAGCTATGCGTGGTCCGGGCTGGTGTCATGGGGCCTGGCGGGGCTATTCGTCGCCGGCGGCATCGCGGGCGGTCTCTTGGGCACTCGGAGCGCCCGCCACCTGTCGGAACGGCGCGGCGCCCTCAATATCGTGTTTGCGACTGTGATTATCGTGGTGGCGATCTATATGCTGCTGCGTAACATCAATGTGTCCTGAACGTAGAAGGGCGAGGAGCCCTTCCGGAAGCGAGCTATGAACCACCTGACGAAATTTCCCCTCGACAACGCGGGCGCCACCCGCCGCGGCGCGCTCGGCCTCATCGGTGCCGGCATTGCGCTCCTTGCCGCTGGAGGCGCGCGCGCCGAGGACGACAATGTCCTGACCGAGCAACAGGTGCTGCGCGATCCGGACATTCCTGTCATCGGCAACCCCAAGGGCGACATCACGATCGTCGAATGGTTCGACTACAACTGCCCGTATTGCCGCAAGCTCGCGCCGGAGCTCCGCCAGGTGGTGCAGGACGACGGCAAGGTTCGTCTGGTGCTCAAGGATTGGCCGATCCTCGGGCCGGTGTCGAAGGTCGCGGCGCGGATGGCGCTGGCGGCGAAGTACCAGGACAAGTTCGAAGCCGCGCATGAGGCGATGATCTCGGTCAATTCGCGCATCACCGAGCCGCGCATCGCCGAACTGCTCTCGGGCGCCGGTCTCGACATGGATCGCCTGAAGAAGGATCTCGACACCAACGCCAAGGCGATCGACGCGGTTTTGGCGCGTAACAACGAACAGGCGCAGGCATTCGGCTTCAACGGCACGCCGTCATTCATCGTCGGCAAGTATCGCGTACCGGGCGTGCTCAGCATCGATCAGTTCGAGCAGGTCATCGCCGACGCGCGCAAGGCCAATATGGGCCGCAAGACCGAGCAGAACTAGCCCGCGTCGTCGCTTCCCTCACGACCAACATGGAGCGCGTTTACGTCGAGCCTTTCCGCTTGGCATAGGCGCGCCGCGCGCGCTCGCGATTGCCGCACACTTCGCTCGAGCACCATCTGCGCGTCCGGTTCGGGCTCTCGTCGACGAAGAACCAGCCGCAGCCGTCGGCCTCGCAGCATCCGATGCGGCTTGCGTCGTCTGACGCCAGCAGGGCCGTGAGTGACCACAACACCGGCCACAACGGCTCCGTCACCTCGATCCCCGCAAGCGCATGGCGATAGCCTCGCTCCTGCCGCACCAGGTCGGGCTGTCGGGGAGCCCGCGCCAGCATCTGATTGACGAGACGGAGGTCCACGCTGCGGCCATTGCGGAGCGCGTCGGAAATCGCCCAGATGTCGCGACGCAAATCATGCGCCTTCTGCATCGCGGCCATGGCAAGGCTGCTCGCCGAATGCGCTTTCAGCTTCCTGATCGCGGCGAGCGGCAGGGTGCCGCGGCGTTCGCTCCAGGACAATAGCGCAGCATAATCCGGGATCAGCTCCTGCGGATCGTTCGAGGTCCGCCAGTCGAGCGTGTTCGCGAAGTCGAGGCAGACCCGTCCACCGAAGAACTGTGTCGCTGCCCGCGCGGGATCCCTTGACATCACGGCCTCTCACCAAGTTTAATCTAACGGTCATGACCATTACAAGCGCCCAACCGTCGCAACGCGTCCCAACGATGACGGCCGCCGGATTCAGGCGGGGCCTGGTCGCGGCCTTGCCGTTCCTGCTCAGCAACGGCGCCGCCGGCCTGGTGATGGGACTGACCTACAAGGGGCTTGGGCTGGAGGCGCCGCAAGCGATTCTGTTCAGCCTGCTCGTCTACTCCGCCACCGCCCAGGCGATCACGCTGAGCATGTGGGCAAGCCCGTTGCCGGTTGCCGCCATGGTCGTTGCCTGCATCGCCACCAATTCACGATACTTACTGATGGGCGCCCATCTGCGCCAGCTATTTGGCGGACTGGCCCCCCGGAAGATCCTGCTCAGCCTGTTTCTGCTCGCGGACGCGTCGTGGCTGATGACGAGCTCGGATGCAGACAGCAACGGACCCGATGCCGGCTATCTGCTCGGATCGAGCATCCCGATGGCGATCGGCTGGGTCGGCGGCACCGCACTTGCCTATGCCGCCCCGTTCGCAGCGAGCGGGCCGCTGAAGCTCGCCGCCGCGCTGCTGCCGACGATGTTCATTGCGACGCTGCTTCCCAGCCAGTGGAAGAACGCGACATCTCGGTGGCCGTGGCTGGTCTCGGCAGTCGTCGCGCTGTTTGTCAGCCGATTCGTGGATCCCAGCTGGTCGATGCTGATCGGGGGCGGATGCGGCACGCTCGTCAGCATGATGGAACGGACCGATGCGTGACCTGGACATTCTCGGCGTGATCTTCATCCTCGGGCTGACATGCTATGCCATGCGCGCCGGTGGATACGTCCTCGCCGGGTCGATGCGCGACGATGGCATCGCCGCGCGGTTTCTCCGGCTCGCGCCCGGCAATCTGTTCATCGCATTCATTGTCGGTGGCTGCCTGTCCGGCGGGCTGGCAGGTCTTGTCGGGACAATGGTCGCGCTCGTGACGATGGCTGTCACGGCCAAGGAATGGGCCGCGCTGGGCGCGGGGTTCGGTGCGGCCTTGGCGGCGTCTGCGATCGGGCTGTGACGTCACCGGTTACTTGGACGCGATCTTGTCCCACTGCTCGCGGGTGCGCGTCTTCAGCAAGTTCCAGTCATGGGCTGCAACATCCCAATTCACGATGGTGCGGGTATCCTGTGCCACTTCGCCATTGGCGACGCTCGACGTCTGCATCGAATCGTAGACATAGACGCCGCAAATCAGCAGCAGCGCGCCCAATATCATGCCGAAAAACGTCCGCATCGCTCAATCCCTCCGGTGTCGGCGAGATAACGTCGTGGGGTTCGCTGTGGTTCCGGCGATCGATCAACTGCGCGCGAACACGCGCATCACATAATCGATGAACACGCGAACCCGCGGCGAAAGCTGTCGATTGCGCGGATAGAGCAGCGAAACCGGCACCGATGGCGGCGGGCACTGCTGCAACACCGGGATCAGCGTGCCGCTCGCGAGATCGGCTTCGGCATGGAAGCGTGGCACCTGCACGAGGCCGAGCCCGAGCCTGGCGCTCGCCAGATAGCTCTCGGGGCCGGTCACGGACATCGGCGCCGGCAGCGGAAACTGTTTCAGCGTGCTGTCGATCACGAATTCCATCGGCCGCAAGCGCCCCGTCGTCAGCGAGCGGATGCCGATCATGCGATGGCCGTCGAGCGCGAATGGATCGGTCGGCACGCCGAAGCGCGCAAGGTAATCCGGCGTGGCGCAGGTCAACCGCTCCAGCATCGTGACCTGGCGCGCGATCATGTCGCTGTCGGGCAATTGGCCGAAGCGCAGCACGCAGTCGACGCCTTCGCGGATCAGGTCGACCCAGCGATCGCTCTCGCTCATGTTGATCTCGATGTCGGGATATTGAGCGAGGAAGCCGGGCAGGTTCGGCAGCAGGAAGTGCCGCGCCAAGGTGCCCTGCACCTCGAGCCGCAGCAGGCCCTTCGGCCGCGCGCCGCCGAACGCGCCTTCGGCGTCTTCGAGGTCCGCGATCAGCGACACGCAGCGGCGGTAATGCGCCTCGCCGTCGAGCGTCGGCCTGACCGTGCGCGTGGTGCGCTCGAGCAGCCGCACGCCGAGCCGCGCCTCCAGCCCCTTCACCGCATCCGTCACCGTCGAGCGCGGCAAAGCGAGATCGTCGGCGGCGAGAGAAAAGCTGCGGCGTTCGACCACCCGGGTGAATACGCGCATCGCGTCGAAGCGGTCCATTATTATCCGGCAATTACGAATAGTGATGCCAGAAGATGCCTGATTATCCGGATAATGCCAAGGCCTAGTGTCCTCCCATCGAACGCGGCCTTGGCCGCCAACCTGATGGGAGACTAAAAATGACCAACCAAATCAATAAGGTAGCTCTGGTGACGGGTGCCTCGCGCGGGATCGGCGCGGCGGTTGCCGAGCGCCTCGCCAAGGACGGCTTCACCGTCGTCATCAACTACTCCGGCGACGCCAAGCCCGCCCAGGCGGTGGCCGACAGGATCGAGGCCGCCGGCGGTCGGGCGCTGACCGCGAAGGCCGATGTCAGCGACGCCAATGCGGTACGAGGCCTGTTCGACGCGGCGGAAGCGGCGTTCGGCGGCGTCGACGTGCTGGTCAACAATGCCGGCATCATGAAGCTCGGCAGGATTGCCGACAGCGACGACGCGGCCTTCGACCAGCAGGTCGCGGTCAACCTGAAGGGCAGTTTCAACACCATGCGCGAGGCGGCACGCCGGCTGCGCAACGGCGGACGCATCGTCAATTTCTCGACCAGCGTCGTCGGCACCAAGCTCGAGACCTACGGCATCTATGTCGCGACCAAAGCCGCGATCGAGTCATTGACCGCGATCCTGTCCAAGGAATTGCGCGGCCGCGGTATCACGGTGAATGCGGTCGCGCCCGGCCCGACCGCGACCGATCTGTTCCTCAACGGCAAGTCAGATGAGCTGATCGACCGCTTCGCCAAGATGGTCCCGCTGGAGCGGCTCGGTACGCCTGACGACATCGCGAACGCCGTGTCGTTCCTCGCCGGTCCCGACGGCTCCTGGATCAACGGCCAGACCCTGCGTGCCAACGGCGGCCTGGTCTGACGCCCTCACGCCTTCACGCCAACTCTCGTTCAACCCGCCATCACAAGGATACGTGTCATGAAACAGGTCATCGTCATCACCGGCGCTTCAAGCGGCTTCGGCCGCCTCACCGCCAACGCGCTCGCCAAGGCCGGCCACACCGTCTACGCCTCGATGCGCCACACCACCGGCCGCAACGCCGCCGCGGTCGCCGACATCGAGGAGTTCGCCCGCGACAACAAGGTCGATCTGCGCTCGCTCGAGCTCGACGTCGGCTCGCAGGCTTCGGTCGATAACGCAATCGCGCAGATCGTCACTGAGGAGGGCCGCCTCGACGTCGTCATCCACAATGCCGGCCACATGGTGTTCGGCCCGGCGGAGGCGTTCACGCCCGAGCAACTCGCCGAGCTCTACGACGTCAATGTGCTCTCGACCCAGCGCGTCAATCGCGCGGCGCTGCCGCAACTGCGCAAGCAGGGCAGGGGACTTGTGGTGTGGGTGTCGAGCTCTAGCTCGGCCGGCGGCACGCCGCCCTATCTCGCGCCATACTTCGCGGCGAAGGCCGGCATGGATGCGATGGCCGTGATCTATGCCCGCGAGTTGTCACGCCGGGGCATCGAGACCTCGATCATCGTGCCCGGCGCCTTCACCGGCGGCACCAACCACTTCGCGCATTCCGGCCGTCCGGCCGATCAGGCGCGGGTCGCCGAGTATGAAGCCGGTCCCTATGCCGGCTTCGGCGACGAGATCATGAAGGCATTTTCGGCGATCGTGCCCGAAGATGCCGACGCTGGCTCCGTGGCCGATGCGATCGTTAAGGTCGTGGACACGCCGTTCGGCAAGCGGCCGTTCCGCGTCCACATCGATCCGACCCAGGACGGCGCCGAGGTCGCCTTCGGCGTGATCGACCGCGTCCGCAACGAGATGCTGCACCGGGTCGGCTTCTCCGACCTGCTCAAGCCGCGGGTGAACAAGTAGCTCGGCGCACTGTCCGCATCAACGATGAGGATAGTGCCACACGCACTATCCATCACCGTCATCCTGAGGTGCGAGCGGAGCGAGCCTCGAAGGGTGCACGGCCCCGATGCTGCCGCGCGGCCGCAGCGGGGCCGTCGACCCTTCGAGACGCGCTTCGCGCTCCTCAGGGTGACGGGCAGAGAGTTCCTCACGCACCGTCGACGCGCTCGCCATTCAGCCACTGCATGATCTCCGCATTGATCTCGCGCGGATAGGTGTGGCTGAGATCGTCGATCTCGCGATAAATCACCTTGGCGCCGGCCGCCGACAGCAAGCCTTGGGTCTGCCGCGCGGTTTGCACCGGGAACATCCAGTCGAGCCGGCCATGGGTGATGAAGATCGGCAAGCCGCGCAGCCGTTCCGCATCGGCCATCTCGGCCATCAGCGGATGGAAGGTTGCAGCGACCGGCGCCAGATGCGTGAAGCGCGAGGTGCCGTCGAGCCCGCTCACATAGCTGAACGTGCCGCCGTCGCTCATGCCGGTCAGCAGCATGCGCGTCTCGTCGATCCGCCAGCGCGCGCGCACCTGGTCGATGATGCGGTTGAGGTTCGGCGTGTCGGTGTCGTCGCCCATCAGCGCCCAGGTCTGGCCGGTTGCGGTCGGCGCCACCAGGATGGCGCCGCGGCTGCGCGCATCGCGCAGCCAGCTCCACAGGAAGCCGCGGCCGTTGCCGCTGCCGCCATGCAGCGCCATCACCAGTGGCCAGGCGCGATCCGGCGTGTAGTATTCGGGCACATACATCGAAAAGCCGCCGCGGCTGCCCGGCTCGTTGCGCTCATGGAAGATGCCGGTGTCGGCGTTGGGTATCGCCGCGAGCTTCGCTTGCAGGCCGGCGTCCTCGCGCAAGTCGGGCGCGATGAAGAAGCCGCTGACCGGCGGCAGCTCAGTCAGCGGATAGAGTGCCTCCTGCGCGCGCGGCAGATAGCGCAGCGCGCGGAATACGCTGACCAGATCGCCTTCGCCATTCTGCACCGCGCGCAGGCCCGCATAGCCGGCCAATGCCGGCTCGATCGCAGCTTCCAGCGCGGTCTTGATGTGCGCGAATTTCTCCGGCCAATCGGCAAGCCGCGGCCGCACCGCCTGCAAGGCCTCCTCGGGCTCGCCCGCGATTTGCATCACGCGATCGAAGTCCGGCGGGTTGAGGTTGCGCGCGACAAAGGACAGCGATTCCAGGGTCTGCAACAGCGGCGGCAGCACCGCCACGATGTCGTCAACCACGGCCTCGCTCATCGTTGCTGCCTCTCTTCTTTCTCTTAATGCAGCCGCGGCGCCTTCAACAGCTTCATGCGGTCGATCGAGGTCAGCGTCACGTCGAAGGTGACGCCCTCATGGTAGATCGTCAGCGGCACGTCGACGCCGGCCGCGCCGAGCGACCAGAGTTTTCTGTAGAAGCCGGTCTGGCTCGTCACCTTGTCGCCGTCGACCGCGAGGATCACGTCGCCGGTCTTGAGTTCGGCGCGCGCCGCCGGTCCCTTGCTGGCGACACCGACCACCACGAGACGGTTGTCGATCTCGGTCGTGTACATGCCGAGCCACGGCCGCGCCGGCCGGTCGACACGGCCGAATTTGCGCAGATCGCTCAGCACCGGCTTGAGCAGATCGATCGGCACGATCATGTTGACATGCTCGGCGCGGCCCGAGCGCTCGCGTTCGAGCTGCAGCGAGCCGATGCCGATCAGCTCGCCGGCATTGTTGATCAGTCCGGCGCCGCCCCAGTTCGGATGCGACGGATGGGTGAAGATCGCCTCGTCGAGCAGGTATTCCCAGTAGCCCGCGAACTCCTGCTTCGCGGCGATCTGGCTTGCGACCGAGCGTGTGCGGCCGCCGGCGCCGCCGAGCACGACACTGTCGCCGACCTGCGTTCCCGCCGACGAGCCGATCGGCAGCGGATTGATGTCGAGCTTGCCGAGTGCCTGCACCAGGCCGAAGCCGGATTCGAAATCGAAGCCGAGCGCGTGGCCCTCGACCGCGCGGCCGTCGCCGAGATGCAGCCACACCGTGGCGGCTTCGGTGATCAGATAGCCGATCGTCAGCACCAGCCCGTTGTCGATCAATACGCCGTTGCCGGTGCGCTCGGTGCCGAGCGTCTCGGCGCTGAACGCGTCAGGCGGAATGATCGAGTGCAGCCCGACCACGCTCATCAGCGCACGATCGAGGTCATAGCGGTAATCTTCGGGACGGGGCTGAAAGGCCGCTGGCACTTTCCATTCGGTGGTGGAGGGCATCCGGGATCTCCTGGCGTGCAGCGTGCTGGAACCTCATGGTAGTCCGAGGTTCTGCCGGCAGGGAAGATGGAATGATATACCTTGCGCGGCGGCCTGCACAGCTCATCTGGCGTGCAGACCTGCCCCTCGCAAGATCAATTGAACCTATTCGCTTTTTGAAGCGCGATGAGGTCGGGTTGAATCGTCATCGCGCTTTAGCTTCTTGTTTGGACATGATCTTTTCGGAAAACCGCTTCGCACTTTTCCGGATCATGCCTTCGCGCGTGCCGGCATGATGCGGAAGGCACGGTCCTCCTTGATCCACGCGGCGCGCTCGTCGCGCAGCATGGTGCGGCGAACCTTTCCGGAATCATCGCGCGGCGCCGTGCCGACGCGCTCGAAACTTTCCGGATGCTTGTAGCGGCTGAGCCGGTTCTTCAGGAAATCGCTCATGCCGTCGGCGATCTTCTGCGCATCGGCGCTGTCGGCGAGTTCGAGGATCGCATGCACGCGCTGGCCGAATTCCGGATCGGGCAGTCCGACCACGACGCAGGAGCGCACCTCGGGATGTTCGCTCACCGCGGCCTCGACCTCGGCCGGATAAATGTTGGCGCCGCCGCGCAGCACCATGTCGGCGAGCCGGTCGCCGAGATAGAGATAACCTTCTTCGTCGAGCCGGCCGATATCGCCGAGCGATTCCCAGCCGTCGGTGCGCCGCTTCGGTGTGGCGCCGAGATAGTGATAGGTCGAGCCGGCGCCGTCATTGGGCAGGAAGTAGATCTCGCCGGTCTCGCCGGGTGCGACGTCGTTGCCGTCCTCGCCGATGATGCGCAAGCGCGCGGTCTCGCCGATCTTGCCGACCGAGCCCTTGTGCGCCATCCACTCGACGCCTGAGATCACGCAGGCGCCCTGCCGCTCGGTGCCGCCATAGAGCTCCCAGACCCGCTCCGGCCCGAGCCATTCGATCCACTTCTCCTTCAGCCAGGGCGGCATGGGGGCTGCCATATGAAACACGATCTGCAGGCTGGAGACGTCGTAGCGTTTGCGCACCTCCTCGGGCAGCGCCCAGATCCGGTGCATCATGGTCGGCACGAAGTTGACCCATTGCACGCGCTCTCGCCCGATCAGCCGCAGCGTCTCCTCGGCGTCGAACTTCACCATGCCGGTCAGCCGCCCGCCGCCGAACAGCGCGGCGTGCGACAGGATGAAGGGCGCGTTGTGATACAGCGGGCCCGGGTTGAGCACCGACGCCTCATGTGGCATGCCGAGCAGAAGCGGCGTCGTGGTTTCGATCACGGCAGGGCTGTGATCGAGGATCACCTTCGGCCGCCCGGTCGAGCCGCCGCTCGTCATCGCCTTCCAGTAGCGCGCGACCGGTGCATCGAGCGGCTCCCCGGAAAATCCCTCCGGCACGAAATCCACCGGCAGCGAGTTCGGCGCGTTCCAGTCGGCTTCGCCGCCGACCACCAGCGACGGTTTCAGGATATCGAGCACTGCGGCGGCCTCGCCGCGCGGCAACCGCCATGACAACGAGGTCGGCGTCGCGCCGCATTTCCACACCGCAAACGTGGTCTCGAAGAATGCGTTGCTGTTGGGCAGCCCGATCGCGACGAAGTCGCCGGGCTTGACGCCCTTGGCGGCAAAGGCGCGCGCCCGCGCATTGGCGCGGCGCTCGAGCTCAAGCCAGGTCAGCGCATCCGAGCCGTGACTGACGGCGATCGCGTCTGCGGGCTTGCGTTCGGCATACCAGCGCGGCACGTCGGCGAGGGGGATCAGCATGGGGCGTTTCCGAAGGACTAAGGCGGCTTGAAGCGCTCTTGTTGCAGGGATGTGGCCAGGGCCACGGCTGCCACTTCACCAACTATGCGGTCTCCGTGTCAAGCCAATGGCTGCCAGGGCGGCCGGTATCCCGCTGATGGAATTGCGGAATCCTCGTTCGATAAAAGCCGGGTCAAGATTCCGGTAAAGTTCAAGCGATCGCGCTAAGCCGGACTTTACGGGGCGACGGCATTGTGGCCCGTGCGGTTGTGTGCCGGGCGCGTCGATCGACCTGCGCGGCCTCCATTTTTTTCAAGGACCAATGTCTTCAAGGACGACGACGATGGCGAGCAATGGAGCACGGATCAAAATCAGTCGCGAGCCGCGGCGTCAGCTCAATAATCGTGCGGCGTGGATCTCGGTCGATGACGGCGTGACCGAGAACGCCTGCGCCGTGGTCGATATCTCGCCCGGCGGCGCCAAGATCACGACCGAGGTCGAGTTCGACGTCAAGGATCGCCTTGCGCTGACGCTGCTCGCTGATCACGCCAAGCGCTACCCCTGCGAGGTGGTCTGGCGTCGCGGCAAGACCTACGGGCTCAAATTCGTCACCGCCGACGCCGAGCCGGACGAACCGGCCGCGGAGGCGGCTGGCGCGATCTAGCGCTGCGCCTCAGCGCCCCTGCGCGCTGTTGGCATTGCCGGTTGTGTTCACCGAACCGCCGGGAGCGGCCGGCGCCGCACTGAAATTGCCGCCGGACGACGGTGCATAGCGCTGACCGCTCTGGGCTGGAAGCGCAGTGCCGCCCACGCCGCCCGGCGAAGCGGCGCGATCTCCGGGCCGCGGCGGGGGTGGGGAGCCCCCCGTGCTTTGCGCGAGAAGCTGGGCCGGCGCGAGGGTGAGGCCGGCGGCGAGGATGATGGCGAATTTGTTTCTGAACATGGGGTTAGTCCGGATGGTACGGTGAGGCTCCCGCGGTGGCGAGGTCCGCCAAGCCGCTCGATTGCGTCTCCAATAACGTAAGCGGTGCTGGTCCCGTTCCCAGAGGCTTCCGCCAAACCGCAAAGCAAATATCCGTGTGGTGGATCTCGGCAGCGGTCAGGGGGCCGCGTCGGCCCGGCTAGCCCCGATAGCGCAGTGCATCGACCAGCAGCGCGAACGCCGGCGAAGATTGCCGACGGCTCGGGTAATAGAGGTGATAGCCGGGAAACGGCGCGCACCAGTCGTCGAGCACCTGGACCAGTTGGCCCCTGGCCAATTGCGCCTGCACCTGATCCTCGGCGACATAGGCAAGCCCGAGCCCGGCCAGCGCCGCCTTGATCCGCAGCGCGGTGCTGTTGAACACCAATTGTCCGTCGACGCGGACCTTGATCGGGCGTCCGCGCTTCTCGAATTCCCAGGCATAGATGCCGCCAAAGGTCGGCAAGCGGATGTTGATGCAGGCGTGCTGGGTCAGGTCCTGCGGCCGCTTCGGACGGTCGCGCCGCTTGAAGTAGGACGGCGCCCCGACCACCACCATGCGGAAATCCGGCGCGATCCGCACCGCGATCATGTCCTTCGCCAGCTGCTCGCCGAGGCGAACGCCGGCGTCAAAACGTTCCGCGACGATGTTGGCGAGACCGTTGTCGACGGTCAGTTCCACCTTGATGTCGGGATAGCGCGGCAGGAACTTTTCCAGCGCCGGCCACAGGATGGTCTCGGCGGCGTGCTCGCCGGCGTTGATGCGGATGGTGCCGGCCGGCTTCTCGCGCAGCGCGTTGAGGGCAGTGAGTTCGGCCTCGATTTCCTCGAAGCGCGGGCCGACGCTCTGCAGCAGCCGCTCGCCGGCTTCGGTCGGCGCCACGCTGCGGGTCGTGCGGGTCAATAGCCTCACGCCCAGCCGCTCCTCCAGCGCGCGCATGGTGTGGCTGAGCGCCGATTGCGACACACCGAGCTGCGCCGCCGCGCGGGTGAAGCTGCGCTCGCGCGCCACCGCGAGGAAGGCGATCAGGTCATTGATGTCATGCCGCGCCATTGATGAATCCAGCTCATAAGTCCATCCCGATTTTTACGTCTAATAGCGCGTGGGTGCACGCCCTAAATCCCGCAGCGGCAGGTTCCAGTCCTTTGATGCGGAGAGACATCATGCAGAAGCGCAAACTCGGTAACAGCAATCTGGAGGTATCGGCGATCGGCCTGGGCTGCATGGGCCTGAGCTTCGCCTATGGCCCGGCAGTCGAGAAGGCCGCGGGCGTCGCGCTGCTGCGCGGCGCCGTCGAGCGCGGCGTCACCTTCTTCGATACCGCGGAGGTCTACGGTCCCTTCGTCAACGAGGAGCTGGTCGGCGAGGCGCTGGCGCCGGTCCGCAACGACGTGGTGATCGCCACCAAGTTCGGCTTCGATATCGGCTCCATGGCCGAGCGCCACCGCTCGCTGAACAGCCGGCCCGAGCACATCAAGGCGGTCGCGGACGCTTCGCTGAAGCGGCTGAACATCGATGTGATCGATCTGTTCTATCAGCATCGGGTCGATCCCAACGTGCCGATCGAGGATGTCGCCGGCGCCGTGAAGGACCTGATTGCCGCCGGCAAGGTCCGCCATTTCGGCCTGTCGGAGGCCGGCGTGCAGACCATCCGCCGGGCGCACGCGGTGCAGAAAGTCACGGCATTGCAGAGCGAATATTCGCTGTGGGAACGCGGACCGGAAGCGGAGATCCTGCCGGTGCTGCAAGAGCTCGGCATCGGCTTCGTGCCGTACAGCCCGCTCGGCCGTGGCTTTCTCACGGGCGCGATCAGCGCGTCGACGACGTTCGCCAGCGACGACTTCCGCAACCTCGTGCCGCGCTTCACGCCGGAAGCCCGCCGCGCCAATCAGGCGCTGGTCGATCAGCTCGGCCGGATCGCCGCCGGCAAGAGCGCAACGCCGGCCCAGATCGCGCTGGCCTGGCTGCTGGCGCAGAAGCCATGGATCGTGCCGATCCCGGGCACCACGAAGCTCAATCGGCTCGAGGAAAATATTGGCGCTGCGCGGATTGAATTGAGCTCCGCCGATCTCGCCGACATCGGCAAGGCCGTCGCCTCAGTCGAGGTGCAGGGCGCACGTTATCCGGAGCAATTGCAACAGATGGTCGGACGCTGAGGCGAGCCACACACGCAGTGTCGTCCCGGCGCAGGCCGGGACCCATTACCCCAAATGCGCGTTGTTGCGCGACGCTGAGGCCACAGCCCTCTTCAAAACACAACCCGGTGGTTATGGGTCCCGGCCTTCGCCGGGACGACGGATGGTTGGTGCCGGGCTGGTTGGCTGCCGCGGCACTACCTCTCCGTCAGCTTCAGCTCAATGCGGCGGTTGCGCTTGTAGGCGTCTTCGGTCTGCGCGGTGTCGAGCGGCTGGAATTCGGCGAAGCCGGCGGCGACCAGGCGCTGCGCCGGCACGCCGAGCGAGACCAGATACTGCACCACCGAGATCGCGCGCGCGGAGGACAGCTCCCAGTTTGACTTGAACAGCGGGCTGTTGATCGGCCGCACGTCGGTGTGGCCGTCGACCCGCAGCACCCAGGCGATTTCGGCCGGGATCTGCTTGTCGAGATCGATCAGCGCGCTCGCGACCGTATCGAGCTCGGTCTTGCCTTCCGGCAGCAGCGTCGCCTGGCCGGTATCGAAGAATACTTCGGACTGGAACACGAAGCGGTCGCCGACGATGCGGATATCGGGGCGGTTGCCGAGGATCGCGCGCAGCCGGCCGAAGAATTCCGAGCGGTACTTCGACAATTCCTGCACCCGCTGCGCCAGCGCCACGTTGAGGCGCGAGCCGAGATCGGCGATGCGGTTCTGCGATTCCTTGTCGCGCTTTTCGGAGGCGTCGAGCGCCTCCTCGAGCGCGGCGAGCTGGCGGCGCAGCGCGCTGATCTGCTGGTTCAGCACCTCGATCTGCGCCAGCGCGCGCGACGACACGCTCTTCTCGGACTCCAGCGCCTTGTTGAGCTCGTTGGCGCGGCCTTGCGCGTCGTTGTCGGAATTGGCGAGCCCCTCATAGAGCCCCCTCATGCGGTCGCGCTCGCCCTCGGCAGAGGCGAGGCCGGCGCGCAGCTGCGACACCTGGTCGTCGAGCGTCAGCTTGGAGAGCTTCTCCAGCGACAACAGGTCGTTGAGCTGGGCGATCTTGGCGTTGAGCTGCTCCAGCGCCTTGTCCTTACCGGTGACCTCCTGCGACAGGAAGAACTGCACGACCAGGAACACCGACAGCAGGAACACGATCGACAGCACCAGCGTCGACAGCGCGTCGACAAAGCCGGGCCAGTAGTTGAAGCCGGATTCGCTGCGGCGCGATCGGGCGAGGGCCATTCGGTTTCCCTTCATCTAGAGCGTTTTCAAGCGAAGTGGATACCGGTTCGCATGAAGAAAACGCGTCAAAACAAGAATCTAGAGCCCCGTTCCGATTTCATCGGAGCGGATGGGGCTCTAGCGTCGTCAGTCCTGCGGCGCGTGGCAGACGGCTTCGATATTGTGACCGTCGGGATCGAGGACGAAAGCGCCGTAGTAGTTTGCATGATAGTGCGGCCGAATTCCGGGGCGCCCGTTGTCCCTGCCGCCGGCCTTGATCGCCTCGTCATAGAAGCGATCGACGGTGGCGCGATCGCTTGCCGTGAAGGCGATGTGGGCGCCGGTCTGTGGCGTAGCGCGCCGGCCGATCCAGAAGAAGGCCTTTGGACGCACCCCATAGCCCGCAAACTCGGCACCCTCGGCATACAGGCGGATGATGCCGAGAGGACGCAAGGCCGCATCGTAGAAGGTCTTGGACCGCTCGATATCGCTGATGCCGATGGTCACGTGATCCAGCACGTTGGCCTCCGTGGCTCAGCTCTTCTCGGGCTGGCGGGCGAGGCGCTCGAGCAGCCGCTTGATCTCGCGGTTCTGCTCGCCCTGGCCGTCGGCCCATTCGCGGATCATCTGCTGCTCGGTGCGCATATGCGCAACCAGCCCCTGGATCGCCTCGGCAAGATTGGCCATCGCCGCCGTGGTGCTGCGACCGCCGCCGCCGGCGCCACCTTCCTCGAACGTGGCACGCAGCCGGTCGATCGCGCCCTGCAGATCGGCACCGCCGCCGCCTGCGCCGACACCGTCGCCGGAAATGCCGCGCACGGTGGTGGCGAGCCAGTCTTCGAGGTCGGTGTAGAAGCGGTTCTGGGCCTGGCTCGATTGCAGATCGAGGAAGCCGAGGATCAGCGAGCCGGCGAGGCCGAACAGCGAGGACGAGAACGAAATGCCCATGCCGCCGAGCGGCGCGGCAAGGCCCTCCTTCAGCGTATCGAACAGCGCGCCGGCGTCGCCGCCGACCTTGAGGCCGTCGATCACCTTGCCGACCGAGCCCACCGTCTCGATCAGGCCCCAGAAGGTGCCGAGCAGGCCGAGGAAGACCAGCAGGCCGGTCATGTAGCGCGAGATGTCGCGGGCTTCATCGAGGCGGGTTGCGATCGAATCGAGCAGATGCCGCATGGTCTGCTGCGAGATCGACATCCGCCCGGTGCGCTCGCCGCCCAGGATCGCGGCCATCGGGGCCAGCAGGGTCGGGCGGCGTTCGATCGCAAGGCCGGGATCGGCGATGCGGAAATTGTTGACCCAGGCAACCTCGGGATACAGCCGGATCACCTGGCGGAACGCCAGGATGACGCCGATCAGCAGCACAGCGCCGATCAGGGCGTTCAGCCCGGGATTGGCGAAGAAGGCGGTGACGATCTGCTTGTACAGGACGACCCCGACCAGGCCGCAGAGCACCAGGAACACCAGCATCCGCACCAGGAAGATCCTGGGCGAGGACAGCTTGCTCAGTTCGATCTCCATCTCGGAGCGGGAAGGGGGCATTGCCGGGTCATCCGTTCGCGAAGGCCGCATCTGCCAGCAATATGGCACAGCGGCGGAGTGAGGAAAGCCGAATCCAAAGGCTGTCAGCAGAACCCTGGGGTTGAGAGCGGCAGAGTGTTGCCGCTTTGCGCAGCATTCCGGCGCTTCGGCGCATCAGCCTGTTCAGAAAGTGCCAATCCCACGCGCGGGTCGCGAGACGAGTTCGGGTTGCACGCATCGCCGGGCGAGGCGCGCCGTGATCGGCGATTCGCGCGCGGCGCATTACGAATTTGCAATCTGCGGCATTCCCGCACAGGCAAAAGGCGTGTTCCCGTTTACGCAGTCCTTAACGCATTCCCACAGCCTGCGACGGAACCCGCTCACAATCCGGTGAGTCGACAAAACATGACGCGAAATCAGGGTGATAGGTTTGTGTGACATTGAGCCGCCCGGCAAACGCATTGCGTCGCAGCAAGCGAGATTTATTTTAGCGACAGGCGCGGTGTCGGTGTGACGCCGCCTTTCGTTTATTCCAACCCACAGAGGCGATCATCCCAATGTCTGGACTTCGCGCGCAATCGGCATGCATTGCTCTGATGCTGGCCGTGACGGCGCCACTGCTTGCTGGCTGCAACGAACCGAATTCCGCGACCGCCGCCGTACAAGCACCCGAGCCGGACGTCAGTGTCGTCACTGTGAAGCAGCAGGCGCGCGCGATGGTGCGCGAGCTGCCGGGCCGCATCGCGCCGACCCGTGTCTCCGAGGTGCGCCCGCGCGTCTCGGGCATCGTCGTCAACCGCATGTTCCACCAGGGCAGCGAGGTGAAGGTCGGCGATCCCCTGTATCAGATCGATCCGCGTCCGTTCGAAGTCGAATTGCAGTCGACCGAGGCGGCGCTCGCACGTGCCAAGGCCGTGCTCGAGCAGAACTCGCTGCAGGCGCGCCGTATCGCCACTCTCACCAACCAGCGTGCGACCTCGGAGGCCGAGAACGAGAAGGCGATCGCCAACCTGAAGCAGGCCGAAGCCGACGTGCAGGGCCGCGAGGCCGACGTCGCGCGTGCCAAGCTCAATCTGGACTATGCGACGATCCGCGCGCCGATCGACGGCATCATCGGTGCTGCCGTCATCAGCGAAGGCGCGCTGGTCGTGCAGAACGACGCCGCGAGCCTCGCGACCATCCAGCAGCTTGATCCGATCTATGCCGACTTCCAACAGTCCGTCACCGAAATGAACCAGCTCCGCCGCGCCTTCGAGAACGGCGACCTCGACCGCATCGAGTCCGACGCGATGAAGGTGCGTCTCGTGCTCGACGACGGCTCGATCTATCCGCTGCCGGGCAAGCTGCTGTTCTCCGACGCCAAGGTCGACGCCCATACCGGGCAGGTCACCCTGCGCGGCGAGTTCCCGAATCCGAATCGAGTCCTGCTGCCGGGCATGTATGTCCGCGTGCAGATCGAGCAGGGCATCGACACCGATGCGATCGCCGTGCCGCAGCAGGCGATCCAGCGCAATGGCGGCGGCGGCAGCGAGGTGTTCGTCGTCAAGGACGACAATCACGTCGCGGTGCAGCCGGTGCGCACCGGCTCGCTGCAGGGCGGTTCATGGTTTGTGACCGAAGGTCTCAAAGCCGGCGACAAGGTCGTCGTCGAGGGTTTCCAGAAATTCGCCGCCGGCGACAAGGTACGGCCGCTGGCCTGGCGTGACATCGACGCCGCTGCGGCACCGGATTCGCAGCAGACCGCGCACGCGGTGAAGTGATCCGACATGCCCAATTTCTTCATCGACAGGCCGATCTTCGCCTGGGTCGTCGCGCTGTTCATCTGTCTGGTCGGCGCGATCTCGATTCCGCTGCTTGCGGTCGCGCAGTACCCGATCATCGCGCCGCCCTCGATCTCGATCTCGACGAGCTATCCCGGCGCGTCGCCTGAAAACCTCTACAACAGCGTCACGCGGCTGATCGAGGAGGAACTCAACGGCGCCGCCAACATCCTGAACTTCGAATCGACCTCCGACTCGCTCGGCCAGGTCGAGATCATCGCCAACTTCAAGCCGGGCACCGACACCAGCCAGGCCTCGGTCGAGGTGCAGAACCGCCTCAAGCGCGTCGAGGCGCGGCTTCCGCGCGCTGTGATCCAGCAGGGTATCCTGGTCGAGGAAGCCTCGTCCGCCGTGCTGCAGATCATCACGCTGAACTCGACCGATGGCTCGCTGGATGAAGTGGGCCTCGGCGACTTCATGATCCGCAACGTGCTGGGCGAGGTGCGCCGCATCCCCGGCGTCGGCCGCGCCACGCTCTATTCGACCGAGCGGTCCCTGCGCATCTGGATCGATCCGGCCAAGCTGGTCGGCTACGGCCTGTCCGCCGACGACGTCAACAAGGCGATCACGGCGCAGAACGCCCAGGTCGCCTCGGGCAGCATCGGCGCCCAGCCGAGCACCGACACACAGACAATTTCCGCGCAGGTCCTGGTGAAGGGCCAGCTGTCATCGCCCGACGAGTTCGGCGCGATCATCCTGCGCGCCAACCCCGACGGCTCGACGGTCCGGCTGCGCGACGTCGCGCGGATCGAGATCGGCGGCCTCAGCTACCAGTTCAACACCCGTCTCGACGGCAAGCCGACCGCCGGCCTCTCGGTGCTGCTGTCGCCGAAGGGCAATGCGTTGGCGACCGCGAGCGCGGTCGAAGCCAAGATGAAGGAGCTGTCGCGCTTCTTCCCGGCCAATATCTCCTACGAGATCCCCTACAACATCACACCCGTCGTGAAGGCCTCGATCGAGAAGGTCCTGATGACACTGGTCGAGGCGGTGGTGCTGGTGTTCATCGTGATGTTCCTGTTCCTGCAGAACATCCGCTACACCATCATTCCCACCATCGTGGTTCCGGTGGCGCTGCTCGGCGCCTGCGCCACGCTGATGATCGCGGGCTTCTCGATCAACATGCTGACCATGTTCGGCATGGTGCTGGCGGTCGGCATCCTGGTCGACGACGCCATCGTAGTGGTCGAGAACGTCGAGCGCATCATGGCGGAAGAGGGTCTGCCGCCGAAGGAAGCCACCAAGAAGGCGATGTCGCAGATCACCGGCGCCATCATCGGTATCACGCTGGTGCTGATGGCGGTGTTCGTGCCGATGGCGTTCTTCCCCGGTTCGGTCGGCATTATCTACCGCCAGTTCTCGGTCACCATGGTGGCGGCGATCGCGTTCTCGGCGTTGCTCGCGCTGTCGCTGACGCCTGCGCTGTGTGCGACCTTGCTCAAGCCAGTCGAGAGGGGCCACGGCCATGCCCGCAAGGGCGTGTTCGGCGCCTTCAACCGCGTGCTCGACCGCAGCCGAGCCGGCTATGTCAGCACCGTGCAGGCCGGGCTGAAGCGCACCGGCCGCCTGATGCTGATCTATCTCGTGCTGTTCGCCGGCGTCGCCTACGGCTTCGTGCGGCTTCCCGGCGGCTTCCTGCCGGTCGACGACCAGGGCTTCATCACGACCGACGTGCAGACGCCGTCGGAGTCGTCCTATGCGCGGACCGAAGCTGCGGTCGAGCAGGTCGAGAAGTACCTGAAGAATCGCGCCGGCATCGAGAACGTCACGTTCCTCACCGGCTTCAGCTTCCTCGGCCAGGGCATGAACACCGCGCAGGCCTTCATCACGCTGAAGGACTGGTCGGAGCGCGGCGCGAAGGATTCCGCCGCGGCCATCGTTGCCGATATCAACCGCGACCTGTCGTCGACGATCCGCGACGCCAGGATCTCGGCGCTGCAGCCGCCGCCGATCGACAACCTCGGCAACTCCTCGGGCTTCTCGTTCCGCCTGCAGGACCGCGGCCAGAAGGGCTATGCGGCGCTGATCGCGGCGTCCGACCGCCTGATCGCGGAGGCCAACGCGAGTCCCGTGTCGCAGAAGGTCTATGTCGAGGGCCTGCCGCCGGCGCCGCAGGTCAATCTGATGATCGACCGCGAGAAGGCGGGCGCGTTCGGCCTCACCTTCGAGGACATCAACAACACGATCTCGACCAACCTCGGCTCGAACTACATCAACGACTTCCCGAACCGCGGGCGGATGCAGCGCGTCATCGTGCAGGCCGACAAGACCAGCCGCATGAACGCGGATGACATCCTGAATTACAATGTGAAGAACAGCCGCGGCCAACTGGTGCCGTTCTCGGCCTTCGCCACCATCGAATGGTCGAAGGGACCCACGCAAATTGCGGGCTTCAACTACTATCCGGCGGTGCGCATCTCCGGCGAGGCGAAGTCAGGCTTCACCTCGGGCGATGCGATCGCGGAGATGGAGCGGCTTGCCGACAAGCTGCCGCGCGGCTTCGGCTATGAGTGGACCGGCCAGTCGCTGCAGGAGAAGCTGTCGGGCTCGCAGGCACCGTTCCTGCTCGCACTCTCGGTGCTGGTGGTGTTCCTGCTGCTCGCCGCGCTCTATGAGAGCTGGACCATTCCGCTCGCGGTGCTGCTCACGATTCCGCTCGGCATTCTCGGCGCGGTGGTGGCGGCAACGATGCGCGGCCTGTCCAACGACGTCTATTTCACCGTCGGCCTGATCACCATCATCGGTCTCGCCGCCAAGGACGCGATCCTGATCATCGAGTTCGCCAAGGACCTGCGCGCGCAGGGCAAGCCGCTGGTCGAGGCGACCATCGAGGCGTGTAGCCTCCGATTCCGTCCGATCCTGATGACCGGTCTCGCCTTCGTCTGCGGCGTGCTGCCGATGGCGATCGCGACCGGCGCCGGCGGCGCCAGCCAGCAGGCGCTCGGCACCTCGGTGATGGGCGGCATGATCGCCGTCGTGATCCTCGCGCTGCTCTTGGTACCGGTATTCTTCGTCAGCGTGCAGCGCGTGCTGGCGGGAGATCGCGAGAAAGCCCCGGCGAATGCCGAGGTCTATGGCCCGCCCGCGCCGGCCAGGATGGGTCATTGATGTTCGAGATCGGTGGCGCCTTGCTTTCGCAAGCCGGCCAATCCAGATTGCATCTCTGGATTGAACGGGGGGCGTGGAGGCAACCCGGGAATTGAGGGCATGTGATGCGGCCGACCGATATTGCGATCTCGAATTATCGCTCCATTCGGCGGCTCACCATGCCCATTCAGCCGCTGTCGGTCTTCGTCGGCGAGAACGGTGTCGGCAAATCCAATCTCTACAAGTCCCTGTCGCTGCTGCGCGACGCGGCGACCGGCCGGATTACGCGCACAATCGCCGATGAAGGCGGATTGAACTCGGTCTGCTGGTCAGGGCTTCGCAGGCGCGGCGAGGGTGGACGGCTGCGGCTGGCGGCCAGATTCGAACACGTCAATTACGCGATCGAGCTCGGACATCCCGGCCCGGTCGAGGCGGCGTTTCCCGGCGAGCCGATGATCAAGTCCGAACGCATCGAGGCGATCCACGGTAAGCGGAAAGTCCTGATGATGGAGCGAACCAATTCACACGTCAGCGTCCGCGGCGAGAGCGGTGCCTGGAGCGAGCACAAGAATGCGGTGCTGCCGTCTGAAACCGCGCTCGCGGATTTCCTCGACGGCAAAGCGTGCCCCGAGATCGACCTGATCCGAAACGCGCTGCAGAGCTGGCGCTTCTATCACGATTTTCGCACTGATCCGGCGTCGCCGATCCGAAAGCCTTGTCTCGCGATCACGACGCCCTCGCTGAGCGCCGATGGCAACGACTTGGCTGCCGCCTTGGCAACGCTTAGCGCGATCAGGCAGGATGCAGTCGACCTGCAGGATGCGATCGAGGATGCGTTCCCGGGTGCCGAGCTCCGGGCCTGGGCGGACAACGGGCGGTGCGAATTCGAGCTGCAGCAAGCGGACGTGCCGCGTCCGTTCAAGGCGCACGAACTATCCGACGGCACGCTGAAATATATCTGCCTGCTCGCCGTGTTCATGGGCTATCGGCTGCCGCCGTTCATCGCGCTGAACGAACCCGAGACCAGCCTGCATCCATCGCTGCTGGCGCCATTGGCGAGGCTGATCGCCAAAGCGTCGCGTCGCGCCGACATCTGGATCGTCACCCATTCGGAACATCTGATGGAGGCACTGAGCAGCGAGAGCGCGGTCCCGCTGCGACGGGTGATCAAGGCGAAGGGCGCCACCACGATCGAGGGGCTGACGCTCGGTGGTGAATTTCGTGACGGCGACGACGACGAAGATGATGACGACGATTAGATCGCGCCGTCGCGCTATTGCCCGAGCGGCTTCAGGATCTTGATCAGCTCTCCGTGCACGAACTCGTTGCCGCAGACGACGTGGCCGGTCTGCAGCGGGTCGTCACTGCCCTGGATGCCGGAGACGGTGCCGCCGGCTTCCCGGACCATCAGCAGACCGGCTGCGACATCCCAGGACTGCAGATTGCGTTCCCAATAGCCGTCGAGGCGGCCGGCGGCGACGAAGGCGAGGTCGAGCGAGGCGGCGCCGAAGCGGCGGAAGCCTGCGACCTTGCTCTGCAGCGCGGCCATCTCCTGCAGCGCCAGCTGATGGTTGCCGCGGCCGATATGCGGCAGGCCGCAGGCGACCACGCATTCGTTGAGCTGGCGGCGGCCGGCGACGCGCAGCCGCTGGTCGTTGAGGAACGCGCCCTTGCCGCGCTCGGCAATGTAGAGCTCATCATTGGCGGGATTGTAGATCACGCCCGCGATGATCGTGTCTTCGCGCTGAAGTCCGATCGAGATTGCGAATTGCGGGATGCCGTGCAGGAAGTTGGTGGTGCCGTCCAGGGGATCGACGATCCAGGTGTGGCTCTTGTCGCTGCCTTCGCGCTTGCCGCCTTCCTCGCCAAGGAAGCCGTAACCGGGCCGGGCCTTTTCGAGGTCGGTGTAGAGCATCTCCTCGGCGCGCTTGTCGGCGAGCGAGACGAAATTCGCCGGGCCCTTCAGCGACACCTGGAGGTGTTCGATCTCGCCGAGGTCGCGCTTGAGGCTGCGGCCGGCGCGGCGCGCGGCCTTGACCATGACATTGATGAGGGCGGAGTAGAGCATGATGAAGGTTTTCTTTGCGATTGTGCTGGAGGGCCGGCCCAAGCGTGGTCCCGTCATCCTGAGGAGCGCGGAACGCGCGTCTCGAAGGATGAACGGCCACCAGCCGGGCCGTTCATCCTTCGAGGCTCGCTCCGCTCGCACCTCAGGATGACGGGGCGGGAGGAGAGCTGCCTTGGATTGCCGGACTGGGTGCCCTCTGGAGGCCGCCCCGTCAAGGCGTCATTTGACGTTGTTTCCGATCCATTTTCGCGCGGCTGCCTCGCCCTTGGCGCGGTCTTCCGGGCTCATATCGGCGAGAATGTCGTCGAGATCGGGGTCGCCTTTGCCGGCCGTCTTGGCGACCGTGTGCCATTTCAGCGCCTCGACCTTGTCGACCGGGGCGCCGGCGCCGGTCGCCAGCACATGTGCGAGGCGGTTTTGCGCGATCGCGCTGTTCTGCCGGGCCGCCTTGCGCAGCATCGCCACCGCCGCCGGCACGTTCCGCGGCGTGCCGCTGCCGTTGTAGAGCGCGATGGCATACTCGACCTCGGCATCGACATTGTCGGCCAGCGAGGCGGCCTGCAGCAGCCGGGCCGCCTTTTCGAGGTCCTTCGGCACGCCGGTGCCTTCCTTGTAGAAGGTCGCGAGCGCGTATTGCGCCTCGGGGCTGCCGGCGTCCGCGGCCATCCGCAACAGCTCGGCGGAGCGCTTGAGGTCCTGCGGCAGCGTTTGGCCGTCGAGATAGAGCAGCGCGAGATTATAGGCCGCCTTCGGCTCGCCGAGCTTGGCCGACGAGGCCAGCAGCTTGACCGCGGAATCCTTGTCCACCGCGCCGCCACGGCCCGCGATCCGCATCATCGCGAGCGCGAACATCGCCTCGCGGTCGCCGGCATCGGACGCTCGCTTGTACCAGTCGTCGGCCTTGACGTAGTCGCGCTTGACGCCGAGCCCGTTGGCATAGAGCTCGCCCAGCATCGTCATGGCCTTGGCATCGTTGCTGTTCTGGGCGCGCACCAGCGCCAGATCGAATGCGGTCTTGTACATGCCGCGCTGATAGGCGCCGTAGACGAGGTCGACATTGGGATCATCCGGCGTCGGGGTCGGCGAGGGCGTCGGGGTGGCCGTTGGTGTGGCGGCGGGCTTCGGCGCGGGCTTCTTCGCGACGGGCGCATGCACCTTCGGCTTCTCTTTCGGCGCCTCCTTCTTCGCGGGCGGCGGTGTCTGTGCCGGCGGCGTGATCGAGAGCTGCGCCATCGCACCGCTCGCCAACATCATGCAGCCGAGCGCAACACCTATCGGACGCAGGCGATTCATTCCGGCGTCATCCCTCGGCCTTGGCCTGGCCCAACGTGCCGGCATGCGCCTCTGCAATCGCTGCGCCGATCTCGGCAAGTGCGGCCTTGGCGCCGCGCGGATCGGACCAGATGAAATCTCCGACCAGCACGAAATCCGCGCCGGCCGCCGCGAACGCCTCGGCCTCCTCGCGCGAGGTCGCAAAGCCGACGCAGGGCGGCTCGAACAATTCGTCCCACCATTCCAGCCGCTCGGCGATCGCCTCAAGCGAGGGCCGTTGTCCGTTGGCGTCGGGCTCGCCGAACAGCACATAATCGGCGCCGGCTTCGCCCGCGGCCATGGAATCGTGGCGCGTCGCGAGCCCGCCGACGCCTGCGATGCGGTCGGGCTTCAGCGAAGGCATCGCTTCTTCCATCGCGGCGAGGCCGGTCAGATGTGCGCCGTCGGCGCCGGCGCGGGCCACGATGTCGGGATGGCCGTCGATCAGCAGCGCCGCACCCGCGTTCTGGATCGCAGGCGCCAGCGCCTTGATGCTGGAGATCATCCTGCGCGGATCGGTCTCGCGCAGCCGCACCAGAACGGCCGCGACATCGGCCGCAGCGAGCAGGTCGGCAAGCTCGGCCGCAAGCCGCGACGGCTCGTCGACCGGCGGAATTGCCAGATAGAGGCGCGGCGCCGGCCGCGGCGGAACGGGCTTGGTCGCCAACTATGCCGCCTGTTTCTCGAGGCCGGTTTCCCAATTGCCGGTGCTCGCCAGCCCGTTCATCCGGGCGCGATGCGAGAAGGCGCGCTGGCCCGCTGGGACGTTGTCTGATTTGCCGGACCACGCCTTCTGCGGCGCGGCTTGCAAGGCACGGCCATAGGAGAAGGTCAGCCGCCAAGGAAAATGGCCGATCTTGTTCATGGCGTCGAGATGCGCGGTCGCTTCCTCGTCGCTCTGTCCACCGGAGAGGAAGGCGATGCCGGGCACCGCGGCCGGTACGCAGCTCTTGAGCAGGCGGATGGTCTTCTCGGCGACTTCCTGCACCGACGCCTGCTTCGGGCATTTCTTGCCCGAGATAACCATGTTGGGCTTCAGGATCATGCCCTCGAGCGCGACGCGCTGCACCCGCAATTCCTGGAAGGTGCGGTTCAGCACGCGCTGCGTCACCTCATAGCAGCGGTCGATGTCGTGATCGCCGTCCATCAGCACCTCGGGCTCGACGATCGGGACGATCTGCGCGGCCTGGCACAGCGCGGCGTAGCGCGCCAGCGCATGCGCATTGACGCGGACTGCGGTCTGGGTCGGGATTCGCGGCCCGATATCGATCACGGCGCGCCACTTCGCAAAGCGCGCACCGCGCTCGTAGTATTTCTTCAGGCGTTCGGCGAGCTTGTCGAGGCCGACGGTGACGAGTTCGCCGGGGCAGTTCGGCAGCGCCTGGGTGCCTTCGTCGACCTTGATGCCGGGAATGCTGCCGGCCTGCTCGATCAGCTTGACCAGCGGCGTGCCGTCCTTGGCATTCTGCCAGATCGTCTCGTCGTAGAGGATGACGCCGGAGATGTACTTGCTCATCGCCTCCTGCGAGCGGAACAGCATCTCGCGATAGTCGCGGCGACTGTCTTCGGTCGAATCGACCTTGATGGCGTCGAAACGCTTCTTGATGGTGCCGGAGGATTCGTCGGCGGCGAGGATGCCCTTGCCCGGGGTGACCATGGCGAGCGCAATTTTGTTGAGGTCAGCGAGGTTCATCGGGGGCGTCCTCCGGAGCCATTGCCTTTGCAAACCAAAATAGGCGGTTCTCGGGCAAATGCCTAGAAAACGTTCGTCGCGGCCGATGTTTGTCGCAGCCGGCGATCAAGCCCAGGGACACCGTTTCCGACTGCGTCAGAATCGGTGTCCCGCCTTAATGATTCAGGCGAGAAGTTGTCAGGCGGTTTCTCAAGCAACCTTGGGATCGAGCGCGCCCGAAGCGTAGCGCTTGGCCATTTCCGCGGTGGTCAGCACCTTCTTGATCTTGCTGGCCTGGCCCGCGGTGTTGAACTCCTGCAGGCGCTGCTTGCACAGCTTGGTCATCGCCTCCATCGCGGGCTTCAGGTATTTGCGCGGATCGAACTCTTCCGGATTGTCCTTCAGCACCTTGCGGATCTGGCCGGTCATCGCCATCCGGTTGTCGGTGTCGATGTTGATCTTGCGCACGCCGTTCTTGATGCCGCGCTGGATCTCGGCGACCGGCACGCCCCAGGTCGGCTTCATCTTGCCGCCATTGGCATTGATGATCTCCTGTAGTTCCTGCGGCACCGACGAGGAGCCGTGCATCACGAGATGCGTGTTCGGCAGCTTGCGATGGATTTCCTCGATCACATTCATGGCGAGGATGTCGCCGTCCGGCTTGCGGGTGAACTTGTAGGCGCCATGCGAGGTGCCCATCGCGATCGCCAGCGCGTCGACCTTGGTTTCCTTGACGAACTTCACGGCCTCGTCGGGATTGGTCAGCAGCTGGTCATGCGACAGCTTGCCCTCGGCGCCGTGGCCGTCTTCCTTGTCGCCCATGCCGGTCTCGAGCGAGCCGAGCACGCCCAGCTCGCCTTCCACCGAGATGCCGCCGAGATGGGCCATGCCGGTCACCGTCTGGGTGACTCCGACATTGTAGTCCCAGTCGCCGGGGGTCTTGCCGTCGGCCTTCAGCGAGCCGTCCATCATGACCGAGGTGAAGCCGGCCTGGATCGCGGTCATGCAGGTCGCGGGTTCGTTGCCGTGGTCGAGATGCACGCAGACCGGGATCTGCGGATAGATCTCGGTGACGGCGTCCATCATGTGCTTGAGCATGACGTCGTTGGCGTAGGACCGCGCACCGCGCGAGGCCTGGATGATGACGGGCGCGTCGACCTCGGAGGCCGCGGCCATGATCGCCAGTGCCTGCTCCATGTTGTTGATGTTGAAGGCAGGTACGCCGTAATCATGCTCGGCCGCGTGATCGAGCAGTTGCCGCAATGTTATGCGAGCCATTCCATTTCTCCCTGTAATGCGCGTTCGCGGATGTGACCTAAATCAACGGTTTTTCAAAACTTCGACGCCCGGCAGCGGCTTGCCTTCCATCCATTCAAGAAACGCGCCGCCCGCGGTCGATACATAGGAAAAATCGCCGGCCACGCCCGCCTGGTTGAGCGCCGCGACGGTATCGCCGCCGCCGGCGACCGAGACCAGCTTCCTGGCTTTGGTGCGCTCGGCGGCATGCTTGGCCGACACCACGGTGCCGCGGTCGAACGGCGTCAGCTCGAAGGCGCCGAGCGGTCCGTTCCAGACCAGCGTCGCGGCATCGTCGATCGCGGCATGGATGCGCGCGATCGATTGCGGACCGACGTCGAGGATCATCCCGTCGGCCGGGATCGCGTCGAGGCCATAGGCGTGCGACGGCGCATTGGCGGCGAACTGGTTGGCGACAACAGCATCGACCGGCAGGATGATCGCGCAATTCGCCGCATTGGCCTTCTCCATGATCCGCAGCGCGGTCGGAGCGAGGTCCTTTTCGGCGAGCGACTTGCCGACGCCGATGCCCTGTGCGTGCAGGAAGGTGTTGGCCATGCCGCCGCCGATCACCAGTGCGTCGACCTTGTTCACGAGGTTTTCCAAGAGGTCGATCTTGGTCGAGACCTTGGCGCCGCCGATGATCGCGATCACGGGCTTGGTCGGTGCTTCCAGCGCCTTGCCGAGCGCGTCGAGCTCGGCCTGCATGGTGCGGCCGGCATAGGCCGGCAGCTTGTGACCGAGGCCTTCGGTCGAGGCGTGGGCGCGGTGCGCAGCGGAGAAGGCGTCGTTGACCCAGATGTCGCCGAGCTTGGCGAGTTCAGCGACGAAGCCGGCGTCGTTCTTTTCCTCTTCCTTGTGGAAGCGGGTGTTCTCGAGACAGAGGATGTCGCCGTCCTTGAGGGCCGCAACCGCGTTGGCGGCCGGCTCGCCGATGCAGTCCTCGGCGAAAGCGACCGGGCGCTTGATCACCTTCGACAGCGCCTCGGCGACCGGCTTCAGCGAGTCCTTGGGATCGCGGCCCTTGGGCCGGCCGAAATGGGCGAGCAGGATCACCTTGCCGCCCTTGTCGGAAATCTCGGTGATGGTGGGCGCAACGCGCTCGAGCCGTGTGGCGTCGGTGACGCGACCGCTTTCCATGGGAACGTTGAGGTCGACGCGCAGCAGCACGCGCTTGCCCTTCACGTTGACGTCGTCGAGGGTGCGGAACGATTTGGTCATGAGCGTTTCCTGTGCGGCCGGACACAGCCGTCCAGCGGACGGCGTCGCTTTCGCTTGCCGATGTCGCGGCCGTCGAGGTCGCGAATGCGGGGCAAACACGCAGATGCCCGGCGCTGGGCCGGGCATCACGGGTGGTCGGTGTTAGATCAGCTTGCCGATCGCAACGGCCGTGTCGGCCATGCGGTTCGAGAAGCCCCACTCATTGTCGTACCAGGCCATCACGCGCACCAGCGTGCCGTTCTGCACCTTGGTCTGGTCCATGTGGAAGGTGGCCGAGTGCGGATCGTGGTTGAAGTCGATCGAGACGTTCGGCGCGGTGGTGAAGCCGAGGATGCCCTTGAGCTGCTGCTCGGAGGCGCGCTTCATCGCCTCGTTGATTTCCTTGGCGTCGGTGGCGCGCTTGGCGACGATCTTCAGGTCGATCACCGAGACGTTCGGGGTCGGCACGCGGATCGAGACGCCGTCGAGCTTGCCCTTCAGTTCCGGCAGCACCAGGCCGATGGCCTTTGCCGCACCGGTCGAGGTCGGGATCATCGACATCGCCGCGGCGCGGCCGCGATAGAGATCCTTGTGCAGGGTGTCGAGCGTCGGCTGGTCGCCGGTATAGGCGTGGATCGTGGTCATGAAGCCGGTTTCGATGCCGACCGTCTCGTTCAACACCTTGGCAACCGGCGCGAGGCAGTTGGTGGTGCAGGAACCGTTGGAGACGACGAGCTGATCCTTGTTCAGCGTGTCGTGGTTGACGCCGTAGACGATGGTGGCGTCAGCGCCATCGGCCGGGGCCGAGACCAGCACGCGCCTGGCGCCGGCGGTGAGGTGCGCAGAGGCCTTGTCCTTGGCGGTGAAGATGCCGGTACATTCCAGCGCGATGTCGACGCCGAGGGCCTTCCACGGCAGCTTCGAGGGATCGCGCTCGGCCGAAACCTTGATCTTGTTGTCGCCGACGCTGATCGAATCGCCGTCGACAGTCACGGTGCCCGGAAAGCGGCCATGCACGGAATCGAAGCGCAGCAGGTGTGCGTTGGTCTCGACCGGGCCGAGGTCGTTGATGCCGACCACCTCGATGTCCTTGCGGCCGGACTCGGCGATGGCGCGCAACACATTGCGGCCGATACGCCCAAACCCGTTGATCGCGACGCGGATTGCCATGCTGTGTCTCCTCTAAAAGCTGCTGCCGGCCCCGTGGGAGGTGTCCCACGAGGGTTTTACGGCGGAACGTCCGGTTCAGCCGGACGCGAGCGGAAAAGATGGAGCTTTGGTAATCCTTTTTCGCGGCAAGCTCAACCTTCGACCGGCGGGTGTCAGGCCGGCGTCAGACGCGCTTCAGGGCAGCGTTAACGACGGCCTCCGCAGTAATGCCGAAATGCGGGAAAAGGTCCTTCGCCGGGGCGCTGGCGCCGAAACCGTGCATGCCGACGAATTCACCGTCGCGGCCGATCACGGCATCCCAGCCCCAGCGCACAGCGGCCTCGATCGCGATCTTGACCGGGGCGTTGCCGATAACGGCATTTTGCCGCTCGGCGGGCTGCGCCAGCAGCAATTCCAGCGACGGGACCGAGACGACCCGCGTCGCGATGCCGCGCCCAGCGAGCTGCTTCTGCGCCTCGACCGCGATCTGGACCTCGGAACCGGAGGCAAACAATGACACTTTTGCGTCGCCTTGCGCCGCGACCAGCTCGTAGGCGCCATGGCTGCACGGGTTGTCGTTCGGCGCCGTGGTGCGGAGCTGCGGCAGGTTCTGGCGGGTCAGCGCCAGCACGGTCGGCCCGTCGATCCGGTTGAGCGCGAGTTCCCAGCACTCGGCGGTCTCGACTGCGTCGCAGGGACGGAACACGCGCATGTTGGGCATCGCGCGCAACGCGGAGAGATGCTCGACCGGCTGGTGCGTCGGACCGTCTTCGCCGAGGCCGATCGAATCGTGGGTCATCACATAGACGACGCCGGTGCCCATCAGCGCCGACAGCCGCATCGCACCGCGCGCATAGTCGGTGAATACCAGGAAGGTGGCGCCGTTCGGCGCGAAGCCGCCATGCAGGAAGATGCCGTTGAGGCACGCCGCCATGCCGTGCTCGCGGATGCCGTAATGGATGAAGCGGCCCTTCGGGGTCTTGGCCGCGAACCCGACCGCCGACTTCGCCTTGTTGTTGTTGGAGCCGGTGAGGTCGGCGGAGCCGGCCACGAATTCCATCGGCATCGCGGCGGCGATCACTTCGATCGCGGCTTCCGACGACTTGCGGGTCGCGACGTTGAGCGGATTTTCCAGCAGGCCCTTCTTGAAGGCGCGCAGCCCCTTGGCGAGCGACTGCGGCCGCTCGTGACGCAGGCGGCGCTCGAACTCGGCGCGCTTGCGGTTGCCGAGCTGCGCGAACTGCTCGTCCCAGGCCTTGTGCTCGGCGGCGCCGCGGGCACCCGCCTCGCGCCAGGCCTTCAGCACGTCGTCGGGCACCGAGAACGGCTCGAGCGAGATGCCGAGCTTCTCCTTGGCACCCTTGAGCTCGGCGGCGCCGAGCGCCTCGCCATGCGCCTTGGCGGTGCCGGCCCTGGTCGGTGCGCCGAAGCCGATCGTGGTCTTGCAGGCGATCATCGAAGGCTTGCTGGATTTCTGCGCGCGGGTGATCGCAGCGGCGATCGCCTGCGGATCATGGCCGTCGATCAATTCGGCGGCCCAGCCGGCGGACTTGAAGCGCTTCACCTGGTCGACGGAATCGGAGATCGAGGTCGGGCCGTCGATCGAGATGCCGTTGTCGTCGTACAGCACGATCATCTTGTTGAGGCGCCAGTGGCCGGCGAGCGCGATCGCTTCCTGCGAGATGCCTTCCATCAGGTCGCCGTCGGAGGCGAGCACATAGGTGTGGTGGCTGACGATCTTCTTGCCGAACTCGGCAGCGAGCATCTTCTCGGCGAGCGCCATGCCGACCGCAGTGGCAATGCCCTGGCCGAGCGGGCCGGTGGTGGTCTCGATGCCCTTGGTGTGGAAGTTCTCCGGATGTCCCGGCGTCAGCGATCCGAGCTGGCGGAAACGCTTGATCTGGTCGAGCGTCATGTCCTTGTTGCCGGTGAGGTACAGCAACGCATAGAGCAGCATCGAGCCGTGGCCGGCCGAGAGCACGAAGCGGTCGCGATCGGGCCACGCCGTGTCGGCGGCATCGAATTTCAGGAATTTGGTGAACAGGACGGTCGCGATGTCGGCGGCGCCCATCGGCAGGCCCGGATGGCCGGAATTCGCCTTCTCGACGGCGTCCATGGCAAGGCCACGGATCGCATTGGCCATACGGGTGTGATCGACCTGCGTCATGATGAAAAGTCCGCCTGGAATGAGGAGCTGAAAGCTGGACGCATCGGGGCGGGCAGCCGCGATACGCGCGTGGATGGCCTTACGGGTTGGAGGGTGGATTAGCACCTCAATTCCGCAAGTCCAAGGCGATGAAACGCCCCAAAACGGGGAAAAGTTGCTCAAAACGGCCCAATTTCATTGAACGGTGCATAGTTCGGCGCCGCCGTTGCGCTCGGCTCGCTTGCCACGTAAATTTCATCCGCTAACCGCTTGCCGAACCGCCAGTTTTGCCGTGCGGCAGGCTTGTTTCCGGCAGGCTACCCCAGCCGACCAATTTGAAGGGTCCACACCGCGTGTCATGAGTGATCGTCTCGCCAACGGGTCTGGCAATACCGAGGCACCGCTCGCCGATATCGATGCTGCGACAAAGCGGCTGATGGCAGCGCTCGATGCGCTGGAGAGCTCCGTGGAGCGGCGCCGTGAGGCCGACCGCGACGAAAACGAATTGGCGAGCCGGATCCAGGCGCTCGGCGCCGATCGCTCCAGGCTTGCCGATGAGCTCGACGGATCGCTGGTGAAGACGCGCAAGCTCGAGCGCGTCAATCGCGACATCGCGGAAAAGCTCGACGCGGCGATCGGCACCATTCGCGCCGTGCTCGATGGCGGAGAAGGCAGATGAGCCACATCAACGTCACCATCAATGGCCGGCAATACCGGATGGCCTGCGAGGAGGGCCAGGAGGTGCGGCTCCTGAAGCTCGCGGAAAATCTCCAGCAGCGCGTCGAATCGCTGCGCGGCAAGTTCGGCGAGATCGGCGATGCGCGGCTGACCGTGATGGCGGCGCTCACCGCCTGCGACGAGCTGGTCGATGCCGGCGCGCGCATCCGCAGCCTCGAGGAAGAAGTCGAGCAGCTGCGCAATGCCCGCACAGCCGCCACCGACCGCGCCCGCGCGACCCAGACCGCGGTCTCCAATGCGCTCAACGCCGCCGCCGAGCGGATCGAGCGCACCACGCAGGTGCTCAACCGCACCATCGGCGGCGGCATCGCGATCGGCTGAAGTTCGCGGCAGCTTCACCTGCGGGGAGGACAGGCCGGACTGATATGATCGGACGTGGCCAGATGCGATCTATTTGCCTGCATCTGCCAACGATCGTCCGCCGGACCGAATGGGTGGCGCATCAGCGCTCCGGACGCACTGCGACCCGATATGTCGACGTGATATGAGCGCAAGGCTCAGGTTCGCCGTCGGAAGTCAGCCAGCATTCGAGATAATGCAGGCGGCCGCCGCGGCGCACGATGCGCGCCTCCGCGATCAAATCCGAAGCCCTGGCTGGCCGCAGGAAGGTGATGTTGAAGGCTGCCATCACCGGGATGACGTTTGCTCCGAGGGCCGCCAGAACGCAGCCGTACATCGTGGTGTCGGCAAGGCCCATCACCATCGGTCCCGAAAACACGCCGCCGCTGCCGTCTTGCCACAGCTCGGCTCCCATGAACGCCTGCTGATACGGAAGCCGGACACGGATCGCGTTCGGTCCGACGTTCTCGACGATCTCGCCGTGGTGGTCGATGCTCGGCAGATTTCGGATGATCGCCCGCCGCACCTGTTCGGCGTCCAGCAGAGGTTCAATGGAGCGTGCCGTCTCGTGTTCACGCATGGTGCTCTCCGGGAGAAACTCTAAACTATGCCTGGCGTCGGAAGTCCTCGGGGCCGCAGCGCCGACATGCGCTTGCCCAAGCCAAATAACAGTGTTATCCTCTGGAAACAGTGTTACATAACTGGCAAGGAGTCAATGTCTGCCGCGGCGCAAACCTATCAGCAGACCCTCGACCTTCATCGTCGTCGTGTGATCGTTGACGCCGCGCGTCGTGTATTTGAGACCACCGGCCTCGAGGGCGCGTCGATCAGGGCGATCGCGCAAATGGCCGGGTGCACGACCGGCGCGATCTACCCGCTGTTTCGATCGAAGGAGGAAGTATTCGCGGCGGCGCTGGGTGAATCGCTGTCGGCAGTCACTGAAGAAGTCAGGGCCGCGATGGACGGCATCGCCGTTCCCGCGAAATCGCTTCGACGGGGGACCCTTGCAATATACAAATATTACGACGCGCATCCGTCCGAGCTGACGCTGTCGCTCGTGCTGTTCAATGGGGACCGCAAGAAGAAGCTCGGGTCCGGATTGGATGAGGCCCTCAAGCGGCAACTGGACGCTCTGCTTGCTCTGCTCGCGGAGCAGGTCCGCAAGGCCACGGCGAAGCCGTTTCTGCCGATGGTCCGCATCGAGGCGACTGCGCTTATCACGCATCTGGTCGGGTTGCTCGTGCTCAAGCACGGGGGAAGGATCGACGTGCTTGGCAACAACGCGCCGGTTCTGCTCGCGCACTACACCAGGAACATGGTTGCGCGGCTGGGTGGCGGTGGCTGATTGAAGCGCCATTTCGGTCGGCGATCAGCCGGCGGGGCTGGCTTGGGGCGCCCGCTTCGTCCGGCGCCGCGACGGAGCGCACATTTTCCACTGCTGTGGAAGCCGAGTACGGCGCCGGCGCCCTGATTTGCGGAAGTCCGCCCCTTGCCGCTGGCGGAACCGGTACTTCGTCGCTACATTGGCCCTGCGAAGCTGCGTCGTGCGTCAGGAGCCATATATCCCCGGGGCCTTATCGATCCTTTAGGGAACTGTCCCTGGCCGGGTCCGTGGACCCGGACATATGGTGCCCACCTACTTTCGTAGGGAACTCCGGGATCGAGCGCTCCAACGGCCTCTGCGGCTTCGCACTGATTTTTGCTGTTGCCTTGTCGTCGCGCTGCGGCGGTTTGATTAGCAGTTTCCCCGCAATGGGTCTCGTCATCGGCTCGCCCGCTGGCAGGCTCCTCGCGGGGTGTCCAGTGCGCCGCGGCCTGGTCAAACGAATGCTAGCGTTTCTGAGTGCCGGCTCGTTCGCGTTTTGCGGACGATGACAGCGGAAGATGGATCATGCACGCAGCTCCATCGAAGGCCGAGCTTCGGGCGCTTGCTCTCGCCAAGCGCGACGCGCTGAGCGACGAGCAGCGCGCGACAGCCGCCGAAGCGCTCGCCAAGCGCGGCGCGCCGTTCGAGATCACGCAGGGCATGATCATCTCGGGCTATGCGCCGATCCGCAGCGAACTCGATCCCGCGCCGCTGATGAAGAAGCTTGCCGAAAAGGGTGCGCGGCTTGCGCTGCCCTGCATCAATGCGCGCGGCCAGTCGCTGACCTTCCGCAACTGGTCGCCGCAGGACCGGCTGATGCTCGGGCCGCTCGGCATTCCCGAGCCGTCGCCGGCCGCCGCCGAGGTGCATCCCGACGTGATGCTGGTGCCGCTCGCGGCATTCGACAAGCTCGGCCACCGCATCGGCTACGGCGCCGGCTATTACGACTATACCTTTGCACATCTGCGCAAGGCCAAGCATGTGATCGGGGTGGGGGTCGCCTTTGCTGCACAGGAAACCAAGGCCATTCCGGCGCTGTCGCACGACGTCCCGCTCGATTATGTGCTAACGGAGCGCAAGACGTTCGATTTCCGGAGTAGCTAGCCTTGCGTATTCTGTTCGTTGGTGACGTCGTCGGCAGGACCGGCCGCACCGCCATATCAGACCATCTTCCCGGCATGATCAAAGACTGGTCGCTCGATCTCGTCGTCGTCAACGGCGAGAACGCCGCCGGCGGCTTCGGCATCACCGAGGCGATCTACCAGGAGCTGCTCGACGCCGGCGCCGATGCGATCACGCTCGGCAACCATGCCTGGAATCAGAAGGAGGCGCTGGTCTTCATCGAGCGTGCGCCGCGCCTGATCCGGCCGCTGAATTTCCCGCGCCATTCGCCCGGTCGCGGCGCCACGCTGGTCGACACCAAGAGCGGCAAGCGCGCGCTGATCATCAACGCGATCGGCCGCGTCTTCATGGAGCCGTCCTCGAACGATCCGTTCAGTGCGATCGAGCGCGAGCTCGAGGCTTGCCCGCTGCGCGAGGGCTGTGACGCCATCGTGCTCGATTTCCATGCCGAGGCGACCTCCGAGAAGCAGGGCGTCGGCTTCTTCTGCGACGGCCGCGTCAGCCTCGTGGTCGGGACCCACACCCATGTGCCGACCGCCGACCACCAAGTGCTGCCCGGCGGCACCGCCTATATGAGCGATGCCGGCATGACCGGCGACTATGATTCGGTGATCGGCATGCAGAAGGAGGAGCCGCTGCAACGTTTCCTCACCGGCATTCCGTCCGGCCGTTTCGAGCCGGCCGGAGGCGTTGCGACGCTGAGCGGCGTCGCGGTCGAGACCGACGATGCGACCGGCCTTGCGGTCAAGGTCGCGCCGGTGCGTGCCGGCGGCCGGCTCGAGCCGGCGGTGCCGGGGTTCTGGACCTAGCGCCCGGATTGCGCTTCGCTGCATCCGGGCAAGTTATTTCGGAATAATAGAAAAATACTTCTGAGTTGCCCGACGTGTCAAGGGCAGTGTCGAGCGCCGGCAGCCGCCGGCTACTTTGCATGGGGTTGTTTTCCATATTTTGGCAGCGCACCCCGCCATCCCGGCGAGGGTTGGCCTAGCCCTGCCGAAAACCCATCCGGAACGCGCCCCAGTGGCGGCCGTTCACGACAATCGGCGACGAGACGTCCTTCATCAGCACGAAATTGCCGCCGCCCATGTCGCGGCGATAGGTCTGCAGCAGGAACGGCTTGGTGTTGGCCGCGACCTTGCTCACCGCGCGGTCGTTGAACAGCCGGCGGTTGCGGCAATTGGCGTTATTCCACACCGGGTCCGGTCCCTGCGGCAGCCGGTAGTTCGGATTGTGGGTCGGCAGATAGCCGCTGCGCGCCCAGGCGACGCAGAACACGATGCGCGGATCGGTCTTCTGGATCGGATCCTGGATCGCAGGCAGCACGCGGTCGGTGAAGCTGACATAGTCGGTCAGATACTGCTTCGGATTGGTGCCGGCGATCTCGCGATAATTCTCGTCCATCAATTGCGCGAGCGTGATCTCGCCGCTTGCGATGGCTTTCTCGAAGAGCTCCGAGATCTGTTTCGCGGTGTCGATCACGGCGCGGATCAGCGGCGCATCGCTGGTCTCGACGCCGCTGTCGGCGATGGTCACGATCAGGCTCTCGGACAGCTCGAGCAGCTTCGCGACGCGGCCGTCGGCGTGCTTGAGGTCGCGCGAGGAGAGATCGACGCCCTTGGCGAGCTCGTTTAGCTCCGCGATCACGGTGTCGCAATGCCCGAGATTGGAGGTCGCGGCGCGCGCCACGCTGCCGATCTCGGCGCCGACCGATGAAAAGCCCTCCTGCACGCGCATGATGATGCCCGATATCTGCTGGGCGCCTTCGCCGGCGCTCTTGGCGCGCAGCGAAGCGTCGCTGCTCTCGCCGATCAGGCTGCCGATCTGGCCGTCGAGATCGCGCACGGTGTCGGAAATCTGATGGGTCGCCTGGCGGGTCGCCTCGGCAAGGTTCTTCACCTCGCTCGCGACCACGGCAAAGCCCCGACCGGCATTGCCGGCGCGCGCGGCCTCGATCGTGGCGTTGAGCGCCAGCAGATTGGTCTGCTTGGCGATCGCCTCGATCGAACCGGAGACCTTGGCGACCTGGTTCAGCGCGGAGCCGACCGCGGCAAGCCGCGCCTCGATCCGTCCGACCGCTGCGACGAGTTCTGCGATATGGCTGACCGCCGTCTCGACCGCATGACGCGACTCCGCGATCTGGCCGACCGCGGCGGATGCAGTCGTCTGCACCGCCTGCGATGCATTGGCGATGTCGTGATTGGCCGAGACCATGATCTCGGCGGTCTCCTGCAAATGATGGAACCGCTCCGACTGGCTGGAGACACGGTTCGCCACCTCCTGGACGTTGCCGGCGATGTCGGCAAGCTCGACCCCGAGGCCGCCGATGCGGTCGGCAAGCTGGTCGACCAGCCGTTCGGCCAGCGTCCGGTTCGATGACGTATCCAGCACTGCAAGCTGCGCCGCCGACATGTCGCGTTTCCTCCGTTACAGCAGCCCGTCGCGCCGCTGCAGCATTCCCCATTCCGATCTAAAGCGTGATTCGCGCAGGCGGTCTTGCCTGAGCGTGCACTGCGAGGCCCCGATGGAGCGCAGCGAAATCCGGGGCCAATGTGCCAGTGGATCAGAATCCCGGATTGCGCTTCGCTCCATCCGGGCTACGAAACCATCAAAGCTTGTAGGCGGTGCGGAAGGCGCCCCAGTGCCGGCCGCGCACGCGGATCGGCACGTCGATCTCGCGCATCATCACGGTGGTGCCGTTACCCATGTCGCGCGCGTAGCTCTGAACCAGATAGGCGCGCTCACTGTGCGCGGCGGCGAGGCCCGCGGGATCGTTGAAGATGCGGCGATTGCGGCAATTGGCGCTGTTGTAGGCCACGTCGCCCGGCCGCTGCGGCTGCGAGTAGATCTTGTTGTGGACCGGCAGATAACCGTTGCGGTCGACCGTCGCGCAGAACGCCAGGCGCTTGTCTTTGGCGAGGAACGCCTCGAGCAGAGCGGGCAGCGCGCGATCCGCCCAATCCAGCATTTTGGTGCGGTGCTGCACCGGGTTGGTGCCTGCGATCTCGACATAGTCGGTGTCGAACATGTCAGCGATCGTGATCGCGCCGCTCGCCAGTCCGTTCTCGAATAGCCTGCTCAGCGCGCGGCCGGCTTCCATCGCCCGGGTGACGAGTTCGGCGTTCTCCTCGTGGATCGCCCACATCCGGTCTTCGATCTTTTCGCGCAATTCGGCGGTCGCGGCCTCGAAGCGCGCTTGCGTGCCGGCCTTGCTGCGGTCGCCGATCCTGATCCGGCAGGCGCCGACGTCCTGCAAGGTCGCGGTCAGCGTCTCATGGGTCGGCAGCTTCTCGGCATCGGGGCCCCCGATCAGGATGCCGTCCATCGCGATCTCGTAGACCGGCGCGGTGACGATGCCGCGCGCGGTCGTGATCTCGATTGTGAGGCTGCAGGGCAGGCGCTCGTTCTTGCGCGGATCGCCGCGCTCGTCCTGGCGCAGCAGCACCGCGCAGCGCGCCTTCAGCTTCTGGGCGAACGCGGTCACCGCCTTGCCGGCCTTCGCGACATTGTCGCCATGCGCGGCGGCTTCCTGGGTCGCCGAATCGATCTCGCCGGCGCTGGTGCCGACCGAGACGATGAAGTGGGAGGCGGAGGCCGCGTTCTGGCCCATCTCGCCGGTGATCTGGTTCTGCTCGGCGACGGCGCCGTTGACGTTCTCGAATACCGGACGGATCTTTTCGATCGCCTGCGAGATGCGGTGGACGGCGTCTGCCGATCCGGTGGCGTCCTTTTGCAACGCCTCGATCTTGCGGGTGATCTCTTCCGTCGCGCTCTGGGTCTGTACCGCGAGCGCCTTGACCTCGGTGGCGACCACCGCAAAGCCCTTGCCGGCCGCGCCGGCGCGCGCCGCTTCAATGGTCGAGTTGAGCGCCAGCAGCGTGGTCTGCCGCGCGATCTGCGCGATCAGATTGACGACATTGCCGATCGCGGCCGAGGATTCGCGCAGCCGATCGACATTGGCGGTGGCCTCGCGCGCCGCCGCCGCGGCGTCGTCGGCGAGCTGGCTCGCGCTGCGCACCTGCGCCCCGATGCCTTCGGCGGAATGGGTGAAGCGGTCGGCGGCTTCGGAGAACGTCGTCGCGGTGCTCTGCGCATCGCTGCTGCGGCCGGTCAGCGCGTCGGTGCGGGCGCGGATGGTCGCGAGCTTGGCTGCCGTCGCCTCGGCGCCGTCGGCCACCGAGCCCGCGGCGCGCTCAAGCTGGCGGATCATCGCCCCGAGCTCGAGTTCCAGCAGCTCCAGGATTTCCTTTGACGAATCCTTGGCCGAATCAGTCTCGGTCGAGGCTTCAGCCGCGGTCGGAACCTGCGCGGCGGCCGACGCAGCCGGCGCCGGCTCTTGCTTTCGAAACAAACCGAACGCCATGGGGGGCTCTTGGAAAGTTGCGGCGGGATGGGGCGATCCTCGCATCCGGGCATGAAGTCATGGTTAACAAGTGCCTCATATTCCGGCTTGCGGTAGTATTCTCGGGCCGGACGGCCCCTGCCGACCTTTGATTTTGACCGCCAGGGGCCTATAAGGCCGCGTTTTCCACCCCTGTTCAGACCCTACGCTCGAAGAGACGTCGCATGGCCGGCCATTCCCAATTCAAGAACATCATGCACCGCAAGGGCCGGCAGGATGCCCAGAAGTCGAAGCTTTTCGGCAAGCTGGCCCGCGAAATCACCGTGGCGGCCAAGCTCGGCACCCCGGACCCGGCGATGAACCCGCGGCTGCGCGCCGCTGTGGTCGCGGCCCGCGCCGAGAACATGCCCAAGGACAATATCGACCGCGCCATCAAGAAGGCGATCGGCGGTGAGGGCGAGAACTATGACGAGATCCGCTACGAGGGCTATGGCCCCGGCGGCGTCGCTGTCATCGTCGAGGCGCTGACCGACAACCGCAACCGCGCCGCCTCCGACATCCGCTCCTTCTTCACCAAGTCGGGCGGCAATCTCGGCGAAACCGGCTCGGTCGCCTTCATGTTCGACCACACCGGCATCATCGAATACGACGCCAAGGTCGCTTCCGACGACGCGATGCTGGATGCCGCGATCGAGGCCGGCGCCGATGACGTGGTCTCCAGCGAGGCAGGTCACGAGGTCTATGCCTCGCAGGACACCTTCCGCGAGGTCGCAAAGGCGCTGGAAACGAAGTTCGGCGAGCCGCGCAAGGCGGCGCTGACCTGGAAGCCGCAGAACACCGTCGCGGTCGACGACGAGACCGGCGAAAAGCTCTTGAAGCTGATGGACCTGCTCAACGAGCACGACGACGTGCAGAACGTATACGCCAATTTCGAGGTGTCCGACGCGCTGCTCGCGAAGATGGGCGGCTGACAGCCTCGTTGATGGTCTCAAACTCCGCTGTCATCGCCCGACTCGATCGGGCGATCCAGTATTCCAGAGACCGTCATCTGATCCGAGAGGCCGCGGGGTACTGGATCCCCCGCTTTCGCGGGGGATGACGAGCAAGGGCGGGATGATGAGCGGGGCCGACGGCGACCGCGGCAGGGGACGAACTTCCGTTTGTGTTTCGTTCTCGCAGGCTAGGCGGTATCACTTCCCCATGACATCGCAGCCGATTCGCTCTCCCGTCCGCATCATCGGTATCGATCCGGGTCTCCGCCGCACCGGCTGGGGCGTGATCGAGACCGAGGGCAACCGCCTGGTCTATATCGGCTGCGGTTCGGTCGAACCGCCGGAAGATCTGCCGCTGGCGAGCCGGCTGCTCGCAATCCATGAGGGGCTTGCCGCCGTGCTCGGCGACTACCGGCCGGCGGAGGCCGCGGTCGAGCAGACCTTCGTCAACAAGGACGGCGTTGCCACGCTGAAGCTCGGCCAGGCCCGGGGCGTCGCCATGCTGGCGCCCGCAATGTTCGGTATCTCGGTCGCCGAATACGCGCCGAACCAGGTCAAGAAGACCGTGGTCGGCGCCGGTCATGCCGAGAAGAACCAGATCCAGGTAATGCTCAAGATCCTGCTGCCGAAAGCCGAGCCGCCGTCCGCCGACGCCGCCGATGCGCTCGCGATTGCGATCACCCACGCCCATCACCGCCAGAGCATCGCGCTGCGCCTCAGGGTGGCGAACCTATGATCGGCAAGCTCAAGGGCCTGATCGATTCCTATGGCGAGGATTACGTGATCCTCGATGTCGGCGGCGTCGGTTATCAGGTGCATTGCGCGAGCCGCACGTTGCAGGCGCTGCCACAGCCGGGCGGGGCGGCCGTGCTTTCGATCGAGACCTATGTCCGCGAGGACCAGATCAAGCTGTTCGGCTTCCGCTCGGATCTCGAGCGCGAATGGTTTCGTCTGTTGCAGACCGTGCAGGGCGTCGGCGCCAAGGTCGCGCTCGCGGTGCTCAGCACGTTGCCGCCGACCGATCTCGCCAATGCCATTGCGCTGCGCGACAAGGCGGCGGTGGCGCGGACACCGGGGGTCGGGCCGAAGGTCGCCGAGCGCATCGTCAGCGAATTGAAGGACAAGGCGCCGGGCTTTGCCGATGTCGATCCCGCGGTGGTGCAGTTGTCCGGCGCGATCGACAGCAACCGCGCGCCGCGCCCGGTCACCGACGCGATCTCCGCGCTGGTCAATCTCGGCTACGGCCAGCCGCAGGCCGCCGCCGCCATCGCCGCCGCCTCGCGCAGCGCCGGCGAGAGCGCCGAGACCGCGCAGCTGATCCGGCTGGGGCTTAAGGAATTGTCGAAGTGAACCTGCGCTCGATATCGTGCATCATTCACGCTGGGCGCGTCACTGCGTTCCCTCCCCCCTTGCGGGGGAGGGTTAGGGAGGGGGGTGCCGCGGCGGCAGTCTTCGTGTGGCCCCCCTTCCCCAACCCCTCCCCACAAGGGGGAGGGGAGCCTAACCACCACCGACGTGGCTTGCGTTGTATTGGTCTGCGAACATGAACACGCCCTCGCGCATCGTCACGCCCGAACGCCGCTCCGACGATGTCGGCGACACCGCACTGCGTCCGCAGTCGCTGACGGAGTTCGTCGGCCAGGCGCAGGCGCGCAAGAATCTCTCGATCTTCATCGAGGCCGCCAAGAAGCGCGGCGAGGCGCTCGATCACGTGCTGTTCGTCGGGCCTCCGGGCCTCGGCAAGACCACGCTGGCGCAGATCGTCGCGCGCGAGCTCGGTGTCGGCTTCCGCGCCACCTCCGGTCCCGTGATCGCGAAGGCCGGCGACCTTGCGGCGCTGCTTACCAATCTGGAAGAGCGCGACGTGCTGTTCATCGACGAGATCCATCGCCTCAGCCCGGCGGTCGAGGAAGTGCTCTATCCCGCGATGGAGGATTTTCAGCTCGATTTGATCATCGGCGAAGGCCCTGCGGCGCGCTCGGTGAAGATCGAACTGTCGAAATTTACTCTCGTCGGCGCGACGACGCGCGCGGGCCTGCTCACCAATCCGTTGCGTGACCGCTTCGGCATTCCGATCCGGCTCAATTTCTACACGGTGGAAGAGCTGGAGAAGATCGTCACCCGCGGCGCCCGCGTGCTGAATATCGGCATGAGCCCCGACGGCGCCAATGAGATCGCGCGCCGCGCCCGCGGCACGCCGCGCATCGCCGGCCGCCTTTTGCGCCGCGTGCGCGACTTTGCTTCCGCAGCGGATGCCGACGCCATCGATCGCGGCATCGCCGACCGTGCGCTGAGCGCGCTCGAGGTCGACAGTGCCGGGTTAGACGCGATGGACCGGCGCTATCTCACCACCATCGCCTTGAACTATGGCGGCGGTCCGGTCGGCGTCGAGACCATGGCGGCGGCGCTGTCGGAGCCACGCGATGCGATCGAGGACATCATCGAGCCCTATCTGATCCAGTGCGGCTATTTGCAACGCACCCCGCGCGGAAGACTGCTGACCTCGCATGCCTTCCGCCATCTCGGCCTCGCCGAGCCGAACCGCGATCCCTCGCAGTTCGGCCTGTTCGGCGGCAATGGCGACGAGGATTGAGGCCCGCGCTCTCGAAGACGTGAAAAGACGTGTTGACGCAGCGCATCGCGCTGCGCGGTAACCTTGCCCGCTAACCATTGCGACGTCTCTGCAGGCCGTCTGCACAAACGCGGCCCAATTTCGCTCCAATCAAAGGGCCTATCATGGACCAGGCATCACCGATCAAGTGTCCATGATTTCACGTCGACATTTTCTGCGCACCGCCGGCGGATTGACCGCCGCCACCGCCTCGACCGCGGCCTATGGCCTGAGCGAGCCGGTCGTCCGTCTCACGCTGACGCGTTACGATCTGTCGCCGCGGCAATGGCCTCCAGACTTTCCGCTCAAGATCGCCGCGCTCGCCGACATTCACGCTTGCGATCCCTGGATGTCGCTCGATCGCATCGCAGAGATCGTCGAGCGCACCAATGCGCTGAACCCCGACGTCATCGTGCTGCTCGGCGATTATGTCGCCGGCCTGCGCCACGTCACCCGCTTCATTCCGGCCTCCGAATGGGCCGCGGTGCTCAAGGATCTGAAGGCGCCGCTCGGCGTGCACGCCGTGCTCGGCAATCACGATTACTGGGAAGACAAGACGGTGCAGCGCCTGGGGCAGGGCACACCCGTCGCGCGTCGTGCGCTGGAGCGCGCCGGCATTCCGGTCTACGAGAACGATGCGGTGCGGCTCACCAAGGATAGCCGTCCGTTCTGGCTCGCCGGTCTCGGCGACCAGCTCGCCTTTATGGCGGCGCGTCGCTACCGCGAGGTCCGGCGCATCGGGGTCGACGACCTCAACGCGACGCTTGCCAAAGTCACCGACGACGCGCCGGTGATCCTGCTCGCGCATGAGCCTGATGTGGCGCTCCGCGTGCCCTCGCGCGTCGCGCTGCAACTGTCCGGCCACACCCATGGCGGCCAGATCCGGCTGCTCGGCTGGTCGCCCGCGGTGCCGGTGAAGCACGGCATGCGGCTCGCCTATGGCCACATCAAGCTGAAATGCGACGTCGTCGTCTCCGGCGGCCTCGGCTGCAGCATCATGCCGTTCCGCCTCGGTGTGCCGCCCGAGATCGTGCAGGTCACGCTCGGCGCAAAGGGGCCGGTGGTGTCCTGATCGTCCAGGCCGTGTATTCATAAAGGCGCGGACGTTGGCGTTTGGGGATCAGGCTGCATGGGGAATTCCTCGAAACGCGGCATCCTTTTGCGAGGTAGGCACGTTCGTCACCCAAACGGGTGTCGTGCACCCATGCCGACCTCGGCGCGTGACAACAGCCGCCCGCTCCTGTAAAAACATTAAGCCCCGATGCCGCGGGAAGGAGGTGCCCTGTGAAACGCAGGATGACAGCCGTCCTGCTGGCGGATGTCGTTGGCTACAGTCGGCTCATGTCGACCGACGAGGACGCCACCCACGTAATGCTGTCCGAATGTTTCGGCGGCCTGATCGAACCCAAAATTTCCGAGCATGGTGGTCGCCTGATCCGATCGAGCGGCGATGGATTGCTTGTCGAATTCGACAGCGCTCTGGATGCCGTACGTTGCGGTATCGAAATTCAGCAGGAATTGAACCTGCGTAATGCCGGTGCTGCCCCCGAGCGCCGCTTCCAAATGCGCATCGGCGTAAATGCCGGTGACGTCATTTTCGACGAGCGCGATATCTACGGAAACAGCGTCAATATTGCAGCTCGGCTGGAGACTCTCGCCGAGCCAGGCGAGCTATTTGTTACCAATACCGTTCGCGATCAGCTCCTGGGTCATCCGGAACTCGCATTTGAGGACAGGGGCCGTCATCGGCTCAAGAACATCGACCCTCCGATTCAGGTCTATCGGGTCACGCGGGCCGAGGACCAAAACAAATCCCTCCTGGGGCGAATGCGCCTTGCCGCGCGCCGAGCTATCGCGCTTCCTCCGATGCGTCGTTCGGTGGCCGCAGCATTTGCAATCCTATTAGCCATCGCGATGTTTGCAGGCACAGTGCCGTTTTGGCATGGCCAAAAAGCGCAGTCTGCTCAAGCTTCCATCATGGTCATGCCGTTTCGCACCATGAGCAATGATCCGCAGGAGGGCTATTTCGCCGACGCGGTCACCGATGATCTAACCACGGACCTTTCCCGCTTGACAGATACTGTGGTGATTGCGCGTGCGACGGCTTTCACTTACAAGGGGAAAGATATCGACCCTCGACAGATCGGACTGGACTGCGACGTTCGATATCTCTTGGAAGGCAGCATCCGGAAAATCGGTACCAAGGTGCAAGCTAACGCGCATCTGGTAGATGCTCGCTCCGCCAGAGCTATTTGGGCGGATCAATTTGATACTGAGGTTACAGACCTTTTCGAATTGCAGGAAGTTGTAACGGGTCGAATCGCCTCGTCACTCGGACTTCAACTGGTCAAGGCCGAGAGTCGTCGACGTGATCGGTCGGGAGATTCCAATGCGATTGATATGAGGTTACGTGCCATGGCCATTCTCATTGACTCGGTTACTCCACAGCACAATCTTATCGCACGCAAGTATCTTCAAGATTCTCTGCAGCTCAGCCCGCAATCGGCCATCGCCTGGAGCCAACTGGCGGATGTCTTGATGCGTGACTATTTGAATCGCTGGAACGAAGCTGCTGGAACAGATTCCAACGCACGCATTGAGCTGCTGAACCAGGCCGAGCATGCGTTGCAACAGGCATTCAGTCTCGACCCGACCATTGCTCTGAGCCATATGGATGATGGCTTTATTCGCCGTGCGAAGGGGGATCATCAAGGAGCCCTGGACGCTTTCGAGCGGGCGCTTGCTCTCGATCCCAATCTTGCCCTCGCATATGCTCAGAAAGCCAATCAACTTGTCCTGACGGGGCGTTCCAAGGAAGCGCCTCCGCTGGTGTTGAAGGCGATCAGACTCAGTCCCCGCGATCCTGCGAGGAGCGTATTTTCCTGGGTCCTGGGGCGCGCGTACTTCGCGATGGGAAACTACGACGACGCAATTGTCTGGCTTCGGAGAGCGGTTGAGGAGAGACGCACGGTTTGGTTCAGTCGGGCGCATTTGGTGAGCGCCTTTGCGCTGGCCGGAAAGCAAACCGAAGCGGTCGACGCGTTGAATGATTTCAACGGCGCCCTGCCGGGGTACACACTGGCGCGTATCCGCGACATCTATTCCCAGGAAATTCCAAATCAGCATCTAGCGTTTCAGGGTACGTTGAATGAACTCTTCAAGGGATTGCAGCAGGCGGGGATGAAATAGTCGCAGTCGATCGACAAGGTCGGCTCATGGGTACTCATTCCGCTCGCGGCGCTACGGGCGCCGTCCAGCGCAGCACCCGAGGGATGATTGCGGATAAGGTGCCGGGCGGACATCTCTGCATGTGGTCGCTGGTGCGGTGCTCCGCCGTATCAAGCCTATACGCTCAGCTCAGCTCGAATTTGAGGATTTGATCAGCCGGTATCAGGAGACATTCAATGCTTCAGATATCATGTCGGAAACTTTGCACTGTCGTGTCAGTTGGGGCCTTGTGGGTAGTGTTCGCTTCGGCGCAACCAATCTCGTCGCCAGTGCATACGAAGACTCTCATCGCGGTGATGCATTCCGATCTGCGCATCCTCGACCCGACCTTCACCGGCGCGTATATCACGCGCGATCACGGCTACATGATCTTTGACACTTTGCTCGCCACCGACTCCGAATTCAGGATTCGGCCTCAGATGGCGGATTGGAAGGTCTCCGACGACAAGCTCACCTACACCTTTACCCTTCGCGACGGACTGAAATGGCATGATGGCAGCCCGGTCACCGCGGAAGACTGCGTTGCGTCGCTCAAGCGCTGGAGCAAGAACGAGACCATGGGCCAGACGCTGATGGACTTCACGGCCAGCATTGACGCCACTGACGACAGAACCATCACGCTGAAACTGAAAGAGCCTTACGGGTTAGTGCTGGAATCGATTGGAAAACCTTCATCGATCGTTCCGTTTATGATGCCCAAGCGTCTGGCCGAAACGCCGCCGGGCCAGCAAATCAAGGAGCAGGTTGGCTCCGGTCCCTTCAAGTTCGTTCAGTCCGAATTCCAACCTGGCGTAAAGGCCGTCTACGAGAAAAACACGGACTACGTGCCGCGTAAGGAGCCGCCGAATTGGACGTCGGGCGGTAAGGTCGCAATGGTCGATCGGGTCGAATGGATCAGGATGCCAGATGCACAGACCGCCGTGAACGCGCTGCAATCGGGCGACATCGACTTCATGGAGAATATCCCTTTCGATCTCGTGACGAAGTTGGCAGCCAACAAGGACTTGAAGCTTGAGACCCTGGACAAGCATGGCTTCCAGATCGTCGGACGCATGAATTTTCTCTACCCGCCGTTCGATAACGTCCTGGTGCGCCGCGCGGCGTTGCTGGCGCTGAACCAGAAGGATGTGCTGGACGCACTGGTCGGTAATTCAGACTACTACCGGGTGTGTGGCGCGGTTTTCGGTTGTGATACGCCGCTGGCCACCGACGCGGGCTCGGAATCGCTGGTGAAAGGTAATGGCATCGCACAAGCAGCGAAGCTGCTTGCGGAGTCCGGCTACGACGGCACGCCTGTTGTGATCATGGCGCCCGGCGACGTCCTGGTTTTCAAGGCACAACCGATCGTCGCGGCGCAACTGCTGCGTAGGGCTGGTTTCAACGTGGACCTGCAGGCGACCGATTGGCAAACAGTGGTCTCCCGTCGCGCCAGCCAGAAGCCGCCCAAAGAGGGTGGTTGGAACCTGTTTTTCACCAACTTCATCATTGCCGATGTGGTGGACCCCGTTGTCAATATATTGGTCAACGGTCGTGGCAGGAACGGTGGTTGGTTTGGTTGGCCGGAATCTGCCCGACTCGAAGCGCTGAAAGACCAGTTCGTGCGTGCATCCACGCCGGCCGAGCAGCAGAAGATTGCGGCAGATATCCAGGCGGTCGTCTATGATCAGGTGATCTATGTCCCCCTCGGGCAATGGCGCGGGGTCAGCGCGTGGCGAAGATCGCTCTCAGGCGTGCTTGACGGCCCTGCCACGCCGATCTTCTGGAACGTCGACAAGTCGGAGTGAAGCGCGAATCTCATGGTCCATTCTTCGTTGCGCGATCATGCAATCGAAGTGAGCTGTGGCCGTCGTTACGTAGGCGGTTGATCGAGGGCTACATTGCATTCTATCTGGTGGATTGGATCGGATCGTGATCGTTCGCGTTCTCGACGGCCGCAGGGATATCGAACGAGAGTTTTCCAAATGACCTTACCCCATATCGACGGCGCGATCCGCGATGGCCGACATCATATGCAGGTCCGTGTCTATTACGAGGACACCGATTTTTCCGGCATTGTCTACCACGCCAATTATTTGCGCTTCATGGAGCGCGGGCGCACCAATCATCTCCGATTGATGGGCGCCGAACAAAACGCGCTGTTCGAGGAGGCGCAGGAGGAGACGGGCGGCTTCGCCTTCGTGGTGCGCTCGATGACGCTGGACTTCCTGAAGCCCGCGCGGATGGACGACATGCTCGACGTCGTGACCTGGCCGATCGCGGTGAAGGGCGCCTCCATCATGCTCGCGCAGGAGGTCAGGCGCGGCGATGACGTGCTTGTGAAGGCGCAGGTGCGTGTCGCCTTCGTCAGTCAGGGCAGGGCACAGCCGATTCCGAAGTCCATCCGTGCGCTGATGAAGGCCGATCTGGCCTAACTATCGGGCGATAGGAAACGCCCCATCGACTCTTCATCCAGCGACGATAGATTTGCGCGTGACAAAACAACCGCGAGGGATCGCCGATGTCACGCCCGCCACTGCCGCCCTTTACCCGCGAGACCGCCGCGCAGAAGGCGCGCATGGCGGAGGATGCCTGGAATTCGCGCGACCCGGTTCGGGTTGCCGGCGCCTATACCGAGGACAGCCGCTGGCGCAATCGCTCCGAGGTGTTCGAGGGCCGCGAAGCGATCGTGGCCTTCCTGACCCGTAAATGGGAAAAGGAGCGGGAGTATCGCCTGATCAAGGATCTCTGGGCGTTCGACGGCAACCGCATCGCGGTGCGCTTCCAGTACGAATGGCACGATGCCGGCGGCAACTGGTTTCGCTCCTACGGCAACGAGCAGTGGGAGTTCGACGAGCACGGTCTGATGCGCCGCCGTGAGGCCTCGATCAACGACATCGCGATTGCGGAGAAGGACCGCCGCTTCCACTGGCCCGCGCCGGGCCCGCGTCCGGCCGATGTGCCCGGGTTGGGGCAGGAGCCGTTTTGATCCGCTCTTCGTAGCCCGGATGGAGCGAAAGCGAAATCCGGGGCAGTCTCTGATGCGGTGAGATCGATCCCGGATTGCGCTGCGCTCCATCCGGGCTACGGGTCGTTGTGGGGACTCATCGAAAACGTTTGCGCGTCTCGATGAGCACTGGTTTGTGCTGGTCGGCGTTGCAACCTCACCGCGTCCGCCGGACCCATTGCATGCCAATTAAACGTTCTAGAGTCATTGCGCTCGCGGGCTGCCTGCTCGCGACCGCCCTCAATCTTGCCCAGCCCGCGGCTGCGCAGAGCAGCGCGGACCATTCCGCAAAATGGGGGGCGCTGTTTCGCACTCAGGTCGCCAAGTGTTGGCGTAAACCTGCCCCCGTTGGGGACGAGGCAGCGAACATAAAGTTGGTTCTCGAGATCAAGCTGACGCGCGAGGGCTCGCTGGCGGAGCAACCGTCGGTGTCGTCGCAGAACAGTCCGGCCGTGTCAGGCTACTCCCAAGCCTATCGCAGGAGCGCGCTGCAAGCGATCACGCTCTGCCAGCCATATTCCTTGCCGGCCGAATATTACGATGAATGGAAATACTTCATGCCGGTATTTCTTGAGGTGCCGTCCCCTCTCGGCGGGAAGGGGAAGCCTGCAGCCGGGGAGCTCGATAAGCGGAAGCTTTCGATTTGCCGAGGCTGCTGACGTAACAGCAGGCAGCGCACGCGGAAGCAGCCCCACCTATCCCTCTCCCCGTGAAGAACGGGGGAGAGGGGGCGCAGTGTGCTTACGCCGCCGCCTTGTGCCGGGCGATCTCGGCCTTGTAGAGCTCGAACTCTTCCGCGACCGCCTTCGCGACCGACGGCCTCGTGCGCAGGCGCTCGTAGTAGGCCTTCAGCGCCGGCCATTTCGCGAGCTCGATCGGCGGCGTTGCCATGGTCCAGTTGATGACCGTGACGAGATAGGCGTCGGCGACGCTGAAATGATCCAGCAAATACTCGCGGCCCTTCAGGTGGTCTTCGACATAGTCGAGCCGCGAGACGTATTTCTCCAGCGCGTAGGACTTGGCGTCCGGCGGCGCCTTCTTGTCGAGCAGCGGCAGGAACAGGCCCTTGTGCAACTCGGTGCCGATGAAGCACAGCCATTGATGCAGCTTCGAACGCTCGGCGTTCGACGCGGTGCCGAGGCCGGCCCGCGGGAACTGGTCGGCGACATATTGCAGGATCGCGGCGTTCTCGGTCAGCACGACGCCGTCGTCGGTGCGTAGCGTCGGCACCAGGCCGAGCGGGTTGACCTTGTTGAAGTCGGTGCCGTCGTTGCGCACCTGCTTGGTCTTCGGATCGACCTCGAGATAGTTGGCCGGCTGGCCCGCTTCATAGAACGCGACGCGGGTCGCCATCGAGCAGGCAAGCGGCGAGAAATAAAGGTCCATAGGTGCCTCCTTGGGGCGTCTGGCGCGGGTGTCCCGGCCGTTGTTGATTTTTGTACTGTCTTGGATAATATTGAAGGCGTCAAGGAATTAAATGCGAAATGGTACAAAAAAGTAAGAGGCCGCCATCTGCTGCCAAAATCGAATCACCCGTCGCACCGAAGCGGCGCGGGCGGCCGCGCGCCTATGAGCCCGAGGTCGCGCTCGGCAAGGCGCTCGATCTGTTCCGCCGCGACGGCTTCGCCGCGACCTCGCTCGATGATCTGAGTGCTGCGACCGGCATGAATCGGCCGAGCCTCTATGGCGCGTTCGGCGACAAGCGCGAGCTCTACATCAAGAGCTACCAGCGCTACCGCGACGACGCGCGCGCGGCGATGGTCGACATCTTCCGTGCCGATGCGCCGCTGCGCGAGCGGCTGGAGCGCATCTATCGCATCGCGCTCGACATCTATCTCTCCGGCGAGTCCGGCCCGCGCGGCTGCTTCACGGTGATGACCGCAGCATCCGAGGCGGTGTCGGATCCTGGTATCCGCACCATGGTGGTGGAGGGACTGACCGAGCTCGACAAGGCGTTCGGCATCTGCTTCCGCCATGCCAAGGAGCGCGGCGAACTGCCCGAGGGCGCCGATCCGGCGGCACTGGCGCATCTTGCCTCCGCCACCATCCACACCATCGCGATCCGTGCCCGCGCCCGCGTGCCGCGCTGGGAACTCGAGACGATCGTGAAGGGCGCCCTCGACGTGTTGTGCGCGGCCAAATAGAGGCGGCGAAGTTTCTTCGGCAGCAAATGTCGGGTGCTGTTTTTCCCGCCCGTCTTCCGTAAGGTCTCTCAACCTACGGAAGTGGAATATCATGGGAAAAGTCAGGACTTCGGCATTCTCGGTCTCGATCGACGGATTTGGCGCCGCGCCACGGCAGAGCCTCCAAAATCCATTCGGCGAAGGTGGCATGGCGCTGCCAGGCTGGTTCCTCCAGACGCGAACGTTTCGCCAGACCTTCGGCCAGGATGGCGGCAGCACCGGTCTCGATGACGAGATCGCGCGCAAAGCGATGGAAAATATCGGCGCCTGGATCCTCGGGCGGAACATGTTCGGCCCGATCCGCGGGCCGTGGCCGGATCATGCCTGGAAGGGCTGGTGGGGCGCCAATCCGCCGTATCACACGCCGGTGTTCGTGCTGACCCATCACGCGCGGCCTGACATCGAAATGGAAGGCGGCACCACGTTTCATTTCGTGACCGACGGCATTCACGCCGCGCTCGAGCGGGCGCGCGCCGTTGCGGGGGACAAGGACATCCGGGTCGGCGGCGGCGTGTCGCTGGTGCGCCAATTCCTTCAGGCACGTCTGCTCGACGAGGTGCAACTGGCGCTGTCGCCGGTGCTGCTCGGGGCCGGCGAGAATCTGTTCGCTGGCATTGATCTGCCCGCGCTCGGCTATGCCGTCGTCTCGCATGTCGCGAGTCCGAACGCCACGCACGTCACTTTCGCGCGCAAGACATCCTGAACGGTTCACACCCGCGTCAGCGGACAAAAATTTGCCGTTGACGCGACCGCCGTTCGATCGTATTTAACCCATAGGTTATTTAACCGATGAGCTAAGTACATGCCGCTCGATCCCCTCACTTCGACCTTCGCGGCGCTGGCCGATCCGACCCGGCGCGCGATCCTGGCGCGGCTCGCGCTCGGCGAGACCTCGGTGATGGAGCTGGCAAAGCCGTTCGACATGAGCCTGCCGGCGATCTCCAAACACCTGAAGGTGCTGGAGCATGCCGGGTTGATCTCGCGCGGGCGCGAGGCGCAGTGGCGGCCGTGCCGCATCGCGCCAGCTTCGTTCAAAGAGGTCGACGGCTGGCTCGGGAATTTCCGCCGCTTCTGGGACGAGAGCTTCAACCGCCTCGACGGTCTGCTCGAGGAGATGAAGGCGGAGGAGGCCGCAAAGGCCCCGCCGCACACCACCCGTAAAGTCAGAGTAAAGAAGGAGAAGCAACGTGGACGCACGCGTGGATAAGACGCTGAGGATCACCACCCCGTCGGATTTCGAGTTCGCCATGACGCGCCAGTTCGACGCGCCGCGGCGGTTCGTGTTCGACGCCATGACGAAGCCCGAATACGTCGTGCGTTGGCTCGGCTGCGAGCAGCTCACAATGCCGGTGTGCGAGATCGACCTGCGCGTCGGCGGCGCCTATCGGTTCGTGTTCCGGTCGTCCGACGGCGTCGAGCACATCCTCACCGGCACCTATCGCGAAGTGGTGCGCCCGGAGCGGCTGGCATTCGGCGAGATCTTTGCGATGCCGGGCTTCACCAGCGACGAATATCTCGTCATCTCGACCTTCGTCGAGGACGGCGGCACCACTACGCTGACCACCACCATCCGCCATCCCACCAAGGAGGCGCGTGACGGTCATCTCAATTCCGGCATCGACAAGGGCGTCGAGCCCGCCTACGACCGGCTCGCGGAGATCGTTGCCGAGATGGGTTGAGGCCTTGGCCGAGAGTTGCGCTTCGCCAGCGAAGCGCTGCTCCATCCACATGGTCGTCCCTGCGAAAGCAGGGACCCATACCCCGCGGCCGGTGTAGTGAAACAGACTCGTCGTTCCACTATCGCGCGTCGATAAGCATCGGTGGTTATGGGTCCCTGCTTTCGCAGGGACGACACTGCCTCAATACCCTCGCGTGCGATCGACCAGGTTCTCCAGCGCACCACCTTGCTCGAAGCGCGCGATCTGCTGCGCGACGTATTTCGAGATCTCGTCGGCGTCAGTGTCGGCGGCGTTGTGCGGCGTCAGCACCACCTTCGGGTGGCTCCAGAACGGGCTGTCCTGCGGCAGCGGTTCGGTCTCGAAGACGTCGAGCGAGGCCGCGCCCAGCGTGCCGTCGTCAAGCGCGCGCAGAATGTCCGCTTCGTTCTGCAAGCCGCCGCGGCCGGCATTGATGATGACGGGCGCGCCGAGCGGGCTGCTACGATTGAGTTTCGCGAACGCGTCGCGATTCAGCACGTGGCGGGTATCGGGCGTCAGCGGCAGCAGGCAGACCAGGATGTTGGTCTCGCGCAGGAACGCGTCCAGCCCTTCGGTGCCGTGGTGGCAGGCGATGCCGTCGATCCGCTTCTCGCTGCGGCTCCAGCCGACGACGCGGAAGCCGAGCGCGCGCAGCGCATGCGCCGAGGCCGCGCCGAGCGTGCCGAGCCCCATCACGCCGACGGTGATCGCGCTTGCGGCCCATTGATAGTCCGGCGCCCAGCGCCTCAATCGCTGCGACTCCCGCAGATAGAGCTCCTGGCGGTGATGCATCAGCACATGCAGCACGACATATTCGGTCATGCGGTCGGTGAGATCGCCGACCGCGACCCGCACCAGCGGCACGTCGGGCAGCGAGCGGTCGGCCATCAGCGCGTCGACGCCGGCGCCGAGATTGAAGATGACGCGGAGGTTCTTGAACGCCGCGAGCTCGCCCGGCTTCGGCTTCCACACCGCGGCATAGTGCACCTCGGCGGGATCGAGCGCGCCGTCCGGCAGCAGCACCACGGGGCGGTCCGGGCAGACCGTGTCGAATCGCGCCTTCCAGCGCGCCGACGACCAGTTTTCCGAGCCGCCATTGATCAGCAGCGCCAGTGCGCCCTTACCCATCCGGATACCTCCAATTTCAATGTGATATATATCACAGAGCGAGCCTGGCTCGTTCCCTAGTCTCCTGCCATCAACCGGGGAGAACTTCCATGCGCAAGCTGATCCTGATCGCGGCTTTCATCGCAGCCACCGCCACCACCGCGCACGCCGGCCAGAGCCGCGGCCTGGTGCTCGCAAATGCCGACACGCCAGCTCAGGCGCAACCGGCCGTTGCGCCCGCTCCGGCCGAAGCCCAGCCGGCCCCGTCGCAGGCCCAGTCGGCCGAGGCCCCGCGGCCGCAGGCGTCGCGGCCGGTGAAGAGGAGCCGGGCCAGCCGCCGGGAGAGCGACGAGGCCAAGGCGCGCCGGATCGCCGCTCGTTACGGCGTCTATTGGTGATCGCAGCATCGTCGCCACGGTGATGACCTGACGCGCCATCGCTGTGGCCTCAGCCTTCAGTCTGTCGCGACGCGCCATGAAGCGTCGGCCCAATCCATCGCCGGCATCCGGAACCTAAATTTCTTTCGCGCCGCCTGTCGGCAGCGGGCATAATCGTTCGTTCTTGCAATGAATGGAGATGCCTTTTCGATGCTGTACGCCATCCTCTGCTATCATGACGAAGACATGGTCGGTTCCTGGAGTAAGGAGCACGACGCCTCGGTCATGCAGAAATTGTCGGTCGTGCAGGACAAGCTCGCCAAGCAGGGCCGGCTCGGTCCGGTGGCGCGGCTGCTGCCGACCACCGCGGCGACTACGCTGCGCAAGGAAAACCCGCCGCTGGTGCTCGACGGCCCGTTCGCCGAAACCAAGGAGCAGCTGCTCGGCTTCTATCTGGTCGAGGGCAAGAACCTCGACGAGGTGCTCGACATTGCGCGCGACCTCGGCGAGGCCAATCCCGGCGGCACCTATGAGATCCGCCCGGTCGGCTACTTCAATCAGGGGGGCACGAAGGCGTGAGCATGACCGACACCGCCTGGATCGATGCCGCGCTGACGTCGGCGCGTCCCCAGGCGGTGGGCGCACTGCTGCGCTACTTCCGCAATCTCGATACCGCCGAGGAGGCCTTCCAGAACGCCTGTCTGCGGGCGCTGAAGAGCTGGCCGCAGAACGGCCCGCCGCGCGATCCCGCGGCGTGGCTGATCATGGTCGGCCGCAATGTCGCGATCGACGACATCAGGCGCGGCAAGAAGCAGGAGGCGTTGCCCGACGACGACCAGGCGATCTCCGACCTCGGCGATGCCGAGGAGGAGCTCGCCGAGCGCCTCGACGGTTCGCATTACCGCGACGATATCCTGCGGCTGTTGTTCATCTGCTGCCACAAGGACCTGCCGGCGACGCAGCAGATCGCGCTCGCGCTGCGCATCGTCTCCGGCCTGTCGGTGAAGCAGATCGCGCGCGCCTTCCTGGTCTCGGAAGCCGCGATGGAGCAGCGCATCACGCGGGCCAAGACCCGCGTCGCCGACGCCGATGTGCCGTTCGAGACGCCGGGCGCGGTCGAGCGCAGCGAGCGGCTCGTCTCGGTCGCCGCGATGATCTATCTGATCTTCAACGAGGGCTATTCGGCGAGCGGCGACACCGCTCAAATCCGCTCGCCGCTGTGCGAGGAGGCGATTCGGCTGGCCCGCCTGCTGCTGCGGCTGTTCCAGAGCGAGCCGGAGATCATGGGGCTGACCGCGCTGTTGCTGTTGCAGCATGCCCGCGCCGCCGCGCGGTTCGACGCAGATGGCGCGGTGATCCTGCTCGACGACCAGGACCGCAGCCTGTGGAACCAGAAGCTGATCGCCGAAGGCCTCGCGCTGATCGACAAGGCGATGCGCCATCGCCGCAGCGGGCCCTATCAGGTGCAGGCCGCGATCGCCGCACTCCACGCCCGCGCGGAGAAGCCCGAAGATACCGACTGGACCCAGATCGACCTGCTCTATGGCGCGCTCGAGATCATGCAGCCGTCGCCGGTGATCACGCTGAATCGCGCCGTTGCGGTCTCCAAGGTGAAGGGACCGCAAGCCGCGCTCGAGATGATCGAGCCCTTGGCGCCGCGGCTATCGAATTATTTTCATTATTTCGGCGTGCGCGGCGCCTTCCTGATGCAGCTCGGCCGCAACGAGGAGGCCCGCGTCACCTTCGACCGTGCCATCGCGCTCGCCAACACCACCGCCGAAGCCGCCCATATCCGCATGCATATCGACCGCCTGATGCGCGACAGCCAGCCGCGCAACGTGAAGGCGAAGTAGCGGCCAGTGCTTGGGTCGCTCTAAGCTGAGAGACTTCCCGCGTGAACCCCTCTCCCTAACCCTCCCCCACAAGGGGGGAGGGTTCCCCTCCGCCGGTGCTTCCCTCACGTCGGATTATCAAGCGCTGAAATCTTGTGAACGAGCGCAAGTGAGGTGAGCGCGCTCGACAGGCTCCCTCCCCCCTTGTGGGGGAGGGTTGGGGAGAGGGGTAAGCCCCAGGCGAGCTGACCGATGTGTGCGTCGCTCTCGCAACTCTGGTCGCGGCTGCGAAAAATCTTCACCGCCCTTGTCGGCCCCGCGCTCCTCCGTTCGTCATGAAGGCAGAGAGCACCACCAAGCGTTACGGAGCCTGCCATGCCGACGATCGTTGACACCGAAATCTCGAAGCCCGCCCGCATCACTGGCCGCGTCGTCAGCGGCGTGGTCGTCCTTTTCCTGTTGTTCGATGGCGCCATCAAGCTGTTGCCATTGCCCGTCGTCACCGAGACCATGGACAAGATGGGCTTTGGTGCGAGCGATACGCTGGCGCGCAGCCTCGGCATCATCACCATCGTCTGCACGCTGCTGTACTCGGTGCCGCCGACCTCGATCCTCGGCGCCATCCTGCTCACCGGCTATCTCGGCGGCGCGATCGCGTCCCATGTGCGGATCGGCAGCCCGCTGTTCAGCCACACCCTGTTCGGGCTCTATCTCGGCCTGATGGTGTGGGGCGGGCTCTATCTGCGCGACGGCAATCTGCGCGCGCTGCTTCCGTTCCGCCGCTGAGCTATCATCTCAATTGATCTACCTGGAGACCATCATGTTCGAGACCATTGCCATCATCGCGGTCATCCTCGCGATTGCGATTGCCGTCATCCTCGTCCTCGCGGCGACCAAGCCGAGCACGTTCCGCGTCACGCGTGCGACCAGTATCAATGCGCCGGCGGAACGGATCTTTCCATTGATCGACGATTTCCGGCAGTGGACGGTCTGGTCGCCTTACGAGAACCGGGACCCGGCCATGAAGCGCAGCTATGACGGCGCCGGGCGCGGGCAGGGGGCGGTCTATGCCTGGGACGGCAACAAGAATGTCGGCACCGGTCGCATGGAGATCCTGCAATCGTCCGCGCCGTCGAAGGTCGTCATCAAGCTCGACTTCCTCAAGCCGTTTGAGGGCCACAACACCGCCGAGTTCACAATGCTGCCGCAGGGAGATGCGACCAGCGTCACATGGACGATGTATGGTCCGGCCGTCTTCATGTCGAAGGTGATGCAGGTGTTCATGAACCTGGATCACATGATCGGCAAGGATTTCGAGGTCGGTCTCGCCAATCTGAAGAAGCTGACTGAAAAATAGCGCGCGTTTTCGAGCGAAGTGGTTACCGGTTCGCGCGAAGAAAACGCCTCAAACGAAAATCTACCCCAGGGAGCATGTGATGCAGGTCAACCCCTATCTCTCTTACGACGGCAATTGCGGCGCCGCGCTGAATTTCTACCAGAAGGTTCTCGGTGCGCGGATCGAGGAAACCTATCCCTACGGCGAGGGCAATCCGGAGATGCAGACGCCGCCCGGATGGAAGGACAAGATCATGCACGCCCGGGTCTCGATTGACGGCGAGATCATCATGGCCTCCGACGCCCCGCCCGGCCACTTCCAGAAGCCGCAAGGGTTTCACGTCTCGCTGCAGGTCGAGGATCCCGCGGAAGCCGAGCGTCGCTTCAAGGCGCTGTCCGAAGGCGGCACGGTCACCATGCCGTTCGGCAAGACCTTCTTCTCCAACGGCTTCGGCATGTGCGTCGATCAGTTCGGCATCCCCTGGATGGTGAACTGCCCGCAGCAGATGTAAGTCAAGATCAACGTCTGCTCTGGCGCCGCGATCCGCGCTCCATCACCGTCATCCTGAGGTGGCCGCTTCTTCAGCGGCCCTCGAAGGATCGACGCCCGACTGGTGGCCGCTCATCCTTCGAGGCTCGCTCCGCTCGCACCTCAGGATGACGGTCTGGTAGCGTTGCCGCGCGAAGAAAGACGCAATCCGCGCCGCTACCTGCACCGCGGATAGATCGCCGCAAGCTCGCGGCCGCGCAGCAGCAGCAGGCGCGAGGTCAGGCCGCCACGGCGCACGATCCAGCCGCGCACCGGCGCCGGATAGGCCTCCAGCACCGCCTCGGATGCTTCCGGCTCGGCATAGGTCCGGCCGCGCCGGTCGATCGAGCGCGCGGCGTGGAAGCCGAGCACGGCGCGCCGCGTCACGCAGATGCGGTCGCCCGGCACCATCGAGAGCACCAGCGTGCAGGCCGACAGGCACGGCCCGTCGATCACCACGCGCTCTCCGGACTCCCGCACCTTTTCGAACAGGTCGATGAATGGGCCGACCTGCCCACCGGGGCTGGCGAGGATTCGGACGTCGGCCTGCGCGCAGCCGATCGTTGCGCAGAGGGCTGCCGCCGCGACAAACATTTTCATCAGCGCAATCCAGGCCCGCGATGCGGTCGAGGTCCCGCCGCATCTGAAGTCGCAAGGCTCGCGCCGGAATGGGGCATCGTCAAGACCGATGCCCCTTTCACGATAGCAGGCGGGCTCAGGCTGCCCGGTTCTTGAGCGCGCCCACGATCGCCGTGAGCACCGCGCCGGCAACGCCGCCGCCGGCGACCTGTCCGATGATGCTGCCGATGTCAGGTGCAGCACCTGAATTGGCGAGCAGTGGGATCAGCATGCCCAGAAGCTGTCCGCCCGCGCCGCCGCCGATGGCGCCCGCGATGGTGTTTCCGAGCGTGCCGAGATCGATGTTCTTGGCCGCTCCGGCGGCGACATTGCCGCCGACGGCTCCGCTGATGATTTGAATGATCAGATTAATGAGGACTCCCGACATGACGCGATTTCTCCCCGGTATCTGGTTCAGTATGGCTGAGGCGCCGAATGGCGTCCGGCCGGCGCAGAGGTTAGGCCTCCAGCGCGCAGAGGTCATGCTGCGCACGCGAAGATTGCGGCCCGTGCGGGCGGTATGCACCGGCTTTTTGGGGAGTTGTTCAGCTAGGCTGCGTCCCTAGCCTGCACCGGAGACGCCGGCCTCGGCAAAGGTCGCCATGCCGCCATGACAGGCGAGCGCCGCGCGCAGCAGCAGGATCGCAACCCCTGCGCCGGAGGCTTCGCCGAGCCGCATCTCGAGATCGAGCAGGGGCGCGAGCTGCAGTTCACGCAGCAGCTGGCGATGGCCGAGCTCGGCCGAGACATGCCCGGCGCGGCAATGCGCGAGGCCGTTGGGCGCAAGCCGCGCCAGCGGCAGCACCGCCGAGGTCGCGACGAAGCCGTCGAGCAGCACCGGGATCGATCTCGCCCGCGCTGCCAGCACGGCGCCCGCGATGGCCGCGAGCTCGCGGCCGCCGAGCGCGACCGCAACGGCGAGCGGATCGTCGAGCAGGCTGCGATGCAGTTTCAGCGCAGTATCGATCACGGTGCGCTTGCGCAGCAGGCCGGCATCGTCGACGCCGGTGCCGCGGCCGGCCCAGCGCGCGCCGCGCCCGCCCATCAATGCCGCGCACAGCGTCGCGGCGACCGTGGTGTTGGCGATGCCCATCTCGCCGACCACGAGCAGATCGCATTGCTCGGGCACCGTGCGCCAGCCGGTGTCGAAGGCGACCAGGAAATCGGCGCCATCCATCGCCGGCGCCATCGTGAAATCGCGGGTCGGACGTGCGAGCTCGAGCGGCTCGACGCGCAACTCGGCGCCGGCAAGCCTGGCGATCTGGTTGATCGCGGCGCCCCCCGCGGCGAAATTCGCCACCATCTGCGCGGTGACCTCAGAGGGAAAGGCGGAGACGCCGCGTTCGGCGATGCCGTGATTGCCGGCGAACACGGCGATCGTGACCTGGTCGAGCCGGGGGATCTCGCGCCGCTGCCAGCGCGCCAGCCAGATCGCGACCTCTTCCAGCCGGCCGAGGCTGCCCGGCGGCTTGGTCAGGTTCTGCTGGCGCAGCGTGGCCGCCGCGGCGCTTGCCGCGTCGCCTTCGGGCAGCTCGCGACAAAAGCTGCGGATGTCGTCTAGAGTACTGAACTGCATACGATTCCTCGTCGAGCAGGCCGCAAACTAAAGCATGATCCGGAAAAGTGTGAAGCGGTTTTTCCTCGCGACAAATGCGTAGCATTTGCGCGGAGATCATGCCCAAACAAGAAGCTAAAGCGCGATGAGATTCAGCCCGATCTCATCGCGCTTTAGTTCAATTTTCAGGCCTTCACCATGAATCAATGGCTCGACGATCTCAGGACCGCCACCGCCTTTCTGACCCGGCTGCCGATGCCGCATCCGGACGGCGCGCGGCCGGAGGGCTTTGCCCGGGCGCAGCGGCTGTTTCCCCTGGTCGGGGCCGGCATCGGGGCGGCGATCGGCCTGTTCTGCCTGCTGCTGCGAACGATCGGTGTCCCGGACCTCGCCGCGGCGGCGCTGGCGCTCGGCGGCGGCGCGCTGTTGACCGGCGCGCTGCACGAGGACGGGCTCGCCGATGTTGCCGACGGGTTCGGCGGCGGCCGTGACATCGCGGCGAAGCTCGAGATCATGCGCGACAGCCGGCTCGGCACCTATGGCGCGCTGGCGCTGCTGGTGAGCTTTGCCACCAGGCTTGCGGCGCTTGCGGCGCTTCCCAACGGCATGGTGGTTCAGAGCCTGATCGCGGCACATGCGCTCGGCCGCGGCGTGCTGCCGTGGATCGCGATCAGCCTGCCTTACGCGCGCAAGGATGGGCTCGCGGCCAATGCCGGCCGGCCCGACGGCACGATTGCGGCGGTCGCGGCCGGTATTGCGCTGGTGATCGCAATCCTCGTCTTGCCGTTCGGCAGCGCGCTGCTGGCGGCGATCGCGGCCGGCGCGGGCGCATTGATCATGGCGCTGCTGGCAAAGCGGCAGATCGGCGGCCAGACCGGCGACGTGCTTGGTGGGGCAGAGCAGGTTGCGGAGACCGCGATCCTGGTGCTGCTCGCGGCGCGGATCGGGTAAGCGGCGATGAATCGCGAAATGCATCTCTGGCTGATCCGCCACGCGCCGGTCGACGGTCCGCGCGGCGTGATCCACGCGCCGGATGCGCCGGCTGATCTCGGCGATGCCGCGGCCTTTGTAGCGCTAAAGGCGCGGCTGCCGGCTGACGCTTTCGCGGTGTGCAGTCCGGCGCGGCGCACAAGCGAGACCGCCGTGCGGCTCGGCCTCACGGCAACCGCGGATGATGCCTTTCGCGAGCAGGATTTTGGCGACTGGACCGGCCGCCGCCACAGCGAGATCGAGGCCGAACTCGGCGCCGCGGCCTATCGCGCGTTCTGGCAATCGCCGGGCACCAACCGACCGCCGGGTGGTGAAAGCTTTGCGGATCAGATCACGCGGGCGCGGGCGGGGCTGGCGCGCCTGCCGGCCGGCGACGTCGTGCTGGTCGTGCACTCCGGCACCATCCGCGCGATCCTCGCAATCGCGCTCGAGCTCGCGCCGGAGCTTGCGCTCCGCTTCGTCATCGATCCGCTGTCGCTGACTCGGATTGATCGGCTGGCAGGCGCGTGGCGTGTCGTTGCGGTGAACCTGCCGCCGCTACCAACCCCGTCATCCTGAGGTGCGAGCTCTTGCGAGCCTCGAAGGATGCACGGCCACCAGCCGGGCCGTCGACCCTTCGAGACGCGCTACGCGCTCCTCAGGGTGACGGTGATAGATCAAGCGCGCAGCTCCATCCCGTCATTGCGAGGAGCGTCAGCGACGAAGCAATCCATTTCTCCGCTTGCGGCGCGATGGATTGCTTCGCTTCGCTCGCAATGACGGAGAGAGGATCCGCGTTGCTACCCATTCCGCCGCTGGCCGCGCAGGGTCGGCAGGCCGATGCCGGCGGCGTCGAAGCCGCCGTCGACGGCGAGGATCTGGCCGGTGATGTAGCTGGCGCGATCCGAGCACAGGAAGAAGATCGCTTCCGCAAGCTCCTCCTCCAGCCCGTAGCGGTTGAGGGGGATCGCGTCGTGATAGTCGGCGCGGATCTCGGGCGTGTGCACGGCCTTGGCCATCGCGGTCTCGACCGGCCCGGGCGCCACGCCGTTGACGCGGATGCCGAGCGAGGCGAGCTCCACCGCGAGCTGCTTGGTGAGGTGCGCAAGGCCGGCCTTGCTGGTGCCGTAGGCCGAGCGCAGCGTCGAGGCGCGCACCGCCGAGATCGAGGTGATGTTGACGATCGCGCCGCCGCCATGCTCGCGCATCACAGGAGCGGCGGCCTTGGTGCACAGGAACGGGCCGGTGAGGTTGACCGCCATGATCCGGTTCCAGTCGGCGTCCGAGGTCTCCAGCACCGGCGTGAACACGGCGATGCCGGCGTTGTTGACCAGCGCGTCGAGCCGGCCGAAGCGGCCCGTGATCGCCGCGATCGCGGCCGCCACGCCAGCGGCGTCCGATACGTCGCAGGTCAGCGCCAGCGTCGCGTCAGGCTGCTTCAATGCCGCGACCGCGCTCTCCAGCAGCGCGCCCTCGATGTCGAGCAGCGCGACGCGCCAGCCGTCAGCGAGAAAGCGTTTCGCTGCGGCAAGCCCGATGCCGCGCGCGGCGCCGGTCACGAGTGCGACTTTGGGGGAAGCGGAATTCATCGGATCGTCCATCGGTTCGGGCAGCAAGCCCCGACCGTCTGCGACCTTTACTCCGACGTGTCAACCCGATGCGGATTCTTCGTCATTCGGGGCGCGGCTCGAAGGATGCACGGCCACCAGCCCGGGCCGTCCATCCTTCGAGGATCGCACCGCAACCTACGCCGCGAGCTCGGCGGAGGCGCGCTGCATGTTTGTCGACATGTCCTGCGTGACGATGCTCTGCTCCTCGACCGCGGCGGCGGTGGAGGTGATGTATTCGTTGACGCCGGCGATCGCGGCCTTGATCTCGGACAGCGAGGTCACCACTTCGGCGGCGATCGAGTTCAGCGCATCGATCTCCGAGGAGATCGTGTCGGTCGCCTGCTTGGCCTGGTTGGCGAGGCTCTTCACCTCCGAGGCCACCACCGCGAAGCCACGGCCGGCTTCGCCCGCACGCGCCGATTCGATCGTGGCGTTGAGCGCGAGCAGGTTGATCTGCCCGGTGATGCTCGAGATCATCTCGACGATGCCGCTCATCGCCTGTGCTGCGGCGTTGAGCTTCTGCGCCTGTCCGTCGGCAGCCTCGACGCGGCCGCTGGCGACCGCGGCGTTCTGCTTCGACTTGGTCATGGTCTCCGAGATCTCGCGGATCGAAGCGCTCATCTCTTCGCTGCCGGCGGCAACCGCCTCGATCAGGCCGCGCGCGCTGTCGGCCTTCTTGCGGCCGATCGCCTGCGCGGTGATGTCGGTGGCGTATTTCACCACCTTGTAGGGTTTGCCGTTGAGATCGAGGATCGGGTTGTAGGAGGCCTGGATCCAGATCTCGCGGCCGCCCTTGGCGATGCGCTTGTATTCGGCGGCCTGGAACTCGCCGCGGTTCAGCGCCCCCCAGAACTCGCGGTAGCCCGACGAACTCGCCTCTACCGGCTCGACGAACATGCTGTGATGTTTGCCCTGAATCTCGGCGAGCAGATAGCCCATCGCGGCGAGGAAGTTCGGGTTCGCGGTGCGGATCGTGCCGTCCATGTTGAACTCGATCACGGCTTGCGACTTGCCGATGGCGTCGATCTGGCCGTCATTGTCGGCGGCCTTCAGCTTCTGCTGCGTGACGTCGGTTGCGAACTTGACGACCTTGAACGGTTTGCCGCGGTCGTCGAGGATCGGGTTGTAGCTGGCGAGGATCCAGATCTCTTTGGCGCCCTTGGCGAGCCGCTTGAACTCGCCGGTCTCGAACTCGCCGCGGTTCAGCCGTGCCCAGAAATCGCGATAGGCCGGGCTGTCGCGGTCGGCCGGCGGCATGAACATGCTGTGATGCTTGCCCTGAATCTCGGCGAGCGAGTAACCCATCGCGCCGAGGAAGTTCTCGTTGGCATTGACGATGGTGCCGTCCATGTTGAACTCGATCACCGCCTGCGCGCGGCCGATCGCGGCGATCTTGCCGGCGTCTTCCATGCTGTGGATCTTCTGCGCGGTGATGTCGGTGGCGAACTTGATGACGCCGACCGGCTTGCCGTTCTTGTCCGTGATCGGATTGTAGGAGGCCTGGATCCAGACTTCGCGGCCGCCCTTGGCAACGCGCTTGTACTGGGCGGCCTGGAATTCGCCGCGGTTGAGGCTCGCCCAGAACGCGCGATAGTCGTGGCTGTCACGATACGCCGGCTCGACGAACATGCTGTGGTGCTTGCCCCTGATCTCGTCGAGCGAGTAGCCCATCGCGTTCAGGAAGTTTTCGTTCGCGGTGACGATGGTGCCGTCGAGCTTGAACTCGATCACCGCCTGCGATTTGCCGATCGCTGCGGCTTGCGCCAGCGCACTGTCAATGTTTGCCTTGTTGCTGAAACTGAACATCAGGGCTCCGTGAAGGTTCAAATGAAACGGGATGGGAAATTGGATTGACGCAACTCACGGAAAGGTTGCAGCGAGCCGTTTAGCATCGGTAAAGCCTGCGGCCTGGCACGGACTGCACAATGCAGCGCGGCGCGCGCGCATCTATCTCAGATTGCGAAGTAATTTTCTGATGTGCACGCTATCATCCATAGTCGTGATGCGATGTTCACCGTAATCTTACGGACGAAAATTGGTGACAACTTTGGTCTGATGCGGATGATCGCAACGCGTCTACTTCAGCGCCGCTGATAGACCTATTACGAACGTTGATATGGCTGACTGCTTCACGGATCGATTCATCACCGCGATTCGCGTGCTCAACGAATGCGCGTCGCGTCGATGCCCGCTCTCGGCGCCGGGCGACGGGCAAAAAATTTCCGCACGAGATGTCGGCAGAGCGGTTTCCGGTCCGTCCTCCGGATACTGGTTCCACAATGGAGTTCTGATGTCACTGACCCTGCATTACCACCCGCTGTCCTCGTTCTGCTGGAAGGCGCTGGTCGCGCTTTATGAGAACGGCGCGCCGTTCACGCCGAACATGGTCAATCTCGGCGATCCCGCCGAGCGCGCGGCGCTGCTCGCGCTGTCGCCGATCGGCCGGTTTCCCGTCCTCCACGACGAAGCGCGCGGCGAGGCGGTGCCTGAATCGAGCATCGTTATCGAATATCTCGACCGGCACTATCCTGGCACCGTCAGGCTAATTCCTGACGACCCCGAGCTTGCGTTGCAGACCCGGCTACGCGACCGCTTCCTCGATCTCTATATCCATCTGCCGTTGCAGAAGATCGTCGGCGACCGGCTGCGTCCGGCGGACAGCAAGGATCCGCGGGGCGTCGCCGAGGCGCGGGCGCAACTCCGCACCTCCTATGCGACCCTGGATCAGCAGCTCGCGCATGGTGGCTGGATGATGGGCGAGCAGGTCTCGCTGGCAGACTGTGCGGCCGCGCCGGCGCTGTTCTACGGCAACAAGGTCGAGCCGATCGGGGAGGGCCATCCACATCTGGCGGCCTATCTCGAGCGGCTGAAGGCACGACCGTCCTTCGCGCGCGTCCTCAAGGAAGCCGAGCCCTATTTCGGCATGTTCCCCAAGGGGGACTGAACCGACAAGGGAACCTGAGGCTCGGTCAGGACCCCGAAAATAAATCGCGGCGCGATGTCGCTTTCGCGCCGCTCCGTTCGTCTTCTCCCTGAAGCCCGGGTTCTGGAGCGCAAGTCGCGCCCCGGGGCTCGGGCGGCACTTTGTGGGAGACGACATGGCTGCAGCTGGCAACAGGGCGGAGATCATCCGCGGGCTCTTCGCCGCCTATCTCGCCAATGACCGTGCGAGCGTCGAGGCCGCATTCGCCGAGAATTTCCGCTTCTCGACGCCCCATGGCGAGAACATCGACAAGCCGCGTTATTTCGCCGAGTGCTGGCGCGACTCTGGCTGGATCGGCCGCCACGAGATCGAGCGCATCATGGTCGAAGGCGTTGAGGCTTTCGTCACCTATCGCTGCGTCGCCCGCGACGGCAAGAGCTTCCGCAACACCGAGTTCTTCGTGTTCGACGGCGACAAGGTGTCGCGCATCGACGTCTATTTCGGTCCGTCGCATCAGGATGGCGAACTCGTCAGGCAGGATCGATAAGGCAAACTCGGTGATATCGCTCGCCCGATGGTCGCAGGCGAGCACGAATTCTGCGAAGGAAACCCGGAAAATGTCCATTGCAAGTGAAAGCAGCGGCCTGTCGCAGGCACGGCTCGGACGCATGCGCGAGGTGCTGGCGCGCCATGTCGAAGACGGCGACGTTCCGGGCCTCGTGGCGCTGGTCAGCCGTCGCGGCGAGATCCATGCCGATGTGCTTGGACGCATGGCGGTGGACGGGCCGCCGATGCAGCGCGACACCATCTTCCGCATTGCCTCGATGACCAAGCCGGTGACGACGGTCGCCGCGATGATCCTGGTCGAGGAATGCCGGCTCAGGCTCGATGATCCCCTCGATCGCTGGCTGCCCGAGCTCGCCGATCGCCGTGTGTTGCGCACCATCGAATCCGATATCCACGACACGGTGCCGGCCAAGCGCGCGATCACGCTGCGCGACCTTCTGACCTTCCGTCTCGGGCTCGGCATGATCCCCGTGTTTCCGGCGCGCTATCCGATCCAGATGGCGATCGCGGATGCCGGCTTCGCGCCCGGGCCGGTATTTCCGTCGTTTCCGCCGGATGAATTGCTGCGCCGCTACGGCACGCTGCCGCTGGCCTATCAGCCCGGCGAACGCTGGCTCTACAACACCGGGAGCCAGATCCTCGGCGTGTTGATCGCGCGTGTCGCAGGAACCTCGTTCGCGGGCTTCCTGGAGGAGCGGATCTTCGGGCCGCTCGGCATGAACGATACGGCGTTCCATGTGCCGCAGCACAAGCTGTCGCGGTTTGCGACGTGCTATGGCGGCGATCCTACGACCGGCACGCTGAAAGTATTCGACGAACCTGCGACCGGCAGATACGCGGCGCCGCCAGTGTTCGAGAACGGCGGTGCCGGGCTGGTGTCGACCGCGGATGATTTCAACGCCTTCGCGCAGATGCTGCTCAATGGCGGGCGGCTCGGCACCGAGCGCATCCTGTCGCGTCCCTCGGTGGAGTTGATGACTTCGAACCAGATCACGCCGGAGCAGAAACTTGGCTCCGAGTTCTTGCTCGGTTCGTGCGGCTGGGGCTTCGGGCTGTCGGTGTTCACCGCGCGCGACGATCTCTGTCATGTGCCGGGTCGCTACGGCTGGGACGGCGGGTATGGCACCTCCTGGTATTCCGATCCGCGCGAAACGATGACCGGAATCCTGCTGACCCAGCGCATGATGGATTCGCCGGAGCCGCCCAGGGTGTTCTCAGATTTCTGGACGCTCGCCTATCAGGCGATCGATGACTAGCGCGGGGCGTACGTCAATGACCTCGAGAATAATTTCAAACGCCGTGTCGGAATTGCAGACTCTGCATCGTCGTTCAATCGAGCGCCGGTGCTGAGATCGGCACAGAGACAACGGAGCAGGACGATGAAGTTCATGGTGATCGTGAAGGCGAACAAGGATACCGAGGCCGGCGTGATGCCGAGCACCGAGCTGCTCGCCGCGATGGGCAAGTTCAACGAGGAGATGGTCAAGGCCGGCGTGATGCAGGCCGGCGAGGGCCTGCATCCGACCAACAAGGGCGCGCGGGTCAAGTATGCCGGCGGGCAGAGCACCGTGAGCCACGGACCGTTCAGCCCGACCGGAGATCTGGTGTGCGGCTTCTGGCTGATCGAGACCTCCTCGCTCGATGAAGCAATCGACTGGATGAAGCGCGCGCCGTTCGGCGGCGGCTCCGAGATCGAGATCCGCCAGGTGTTCGCCGCGGAGGATTTCGGCGAGGCGCTGACGCCCGAGCTGCGCGAGCAGGGAGAGCGCCTGCGTGCGCAGGCCGGAAAGAATTAACGATTTCGTCAATCCGGGCCTGCGCATCCCGGAATGACGAGGGGAAAGAGTCACACGCGATTCAACAGACAAGGAAGTCCGACCAATGCGTTTCATGATGCTGATGATCCCGCTCGGCTACGAGTCCGCGCCGGCCAAACTCGAGCTCGACCCGGAACGGGTCGCCGCGATGATGCGATACAATCAGGCGCTGAAGGACGCCGGCGTGCTGATCACGCTGGAAGGCCTGCATCCGCCGGCGTCAGGCGCGCGGGTCAAGTTCGATACCGGCGAGCCCATGGTGGTCGACGGCCCCTTTACCGAGGCCAAGGAAGTGATCGGCGGCTTCTGGATGATCGAGGTTGCCTCGCGCGCCGAAGCGATCGCTTGGGCCAAGAAGTGCCCGGCCAGTGCGAACGAGATGATCGAGATCCGCCAGGTGCAGGAGATGGCGGATTTCTCCGAGGAAGTGCAGCAGGCGGCTTCGACCTTCGAGCATCCGCAGGGCGGCTGGGGCAAGGCGCTGCGCTAGATCTCAAACGAGACGCGATGCCGCCGCAAAGCGGCATCGTGTGACCGACCGATCGTCAAACCACCACAACGGAGAAGCACGATGAGCACCAACACTTACCTTGCCGTCTATCTCGGCGGCGGCAAAACCGGTTCGCGCATGACAGCCTGGAACGCGCTGCCGGAGGCCGAACGGCGTGCCAAGGAGCAGCAGGGCATGGCCGCGTGGGGCGCCTGGGTCGAGAAGCACCACGACGTGATCGTCGAGATGGGCGGACCGCTCGGCAACACCAAGCAGGTCGGCGCCGGCGGCACCGCCGACATCGCCAATCTGATGACCGGCTTCACTGTGGTGCGCGCGCCCTCGCATGAGGCGGCAGCAAAGCTGTTCGAGAACCACCCGCACTTTGCGATCTTCCCCGGCGAGGCCGTGGAGATCATGCCGGTGCTGCCGATCCCCGGGCGATAGGGACGCGAAAGCCCCAAACTCACCGCACCTCTCCCGTTTCCTGCGGGAGAGGGCTGCCTTCCCGAGAACGAACGTGTGCTTGTTCGAGATGCCGACAAGCTGCGTGTGCTGATCCGCCCGACGTCGCTCTCGGTTCATGCCGGCCCAAGCAAATCTGAAAACCCCGGGTGGAGGTCTCGCGCCATGGCGAAGCTCGTCTTCGGATTGAACCAGTCGCTGGACGGCTATGTCGATCATCAGGCCATGCTGCCGGACACCGGGCTGTTTCGCCATTTCATCGAGCAGGTGCGCGGCGTGAGCGGCATGCTGTACGGCCGCCGCATGTACGAGGTGATGCGCTATTGGGACGATGACCTCCCTGGCTGGGATGCGGAAGAGCGCGACTATGCGGCAGCGTGGCGGAGCCGGCCCAAGTGGGTCGTGTCGCGCTCGCTGAAGTCGGTCGGACCCAACGCGACGCTCGTCGAGGGGGACCTCGCGGCGGCGGTAAGCGGGCTGAAGGCCCGGCAGGATGGGGAGATCGAGGTCGCCGGACCGGAACTGGCGGGGAACCTGACCGAGTTCGGCCTGATTGACGAGTATCGAATCTACCTCCGGCCGATCGTGCTTGGTCGCGGCAAGCCGTTCTTTGCCGGTCCCCGCGCGCCGCTCCGCCTCATAGCGAGCGATCGGTTGGGCGAGAACACCATCAGGTTGACCTACGTCCCCGCCTAGTCATGCAAACGCGCCTGACGGCTCGGCGAGGCAGGCCTCGGCGGCGTTCAGCCCGTTGATCCGTTAATCTTGATGAACCGCTGGCCTGGCCGCTAGTGACCTTTACCGCCGGCTCATGTAAAAGCCGTTCACATGAGCTGGCGCAAGGACCAAGGCCGCGCCGAGCGCGGCTATCATCACGGCAATCTCAAAGAGGCGTTGCTGCAGGCAGCCCTCGACCTGATCTCGAAGAAGGGGCCGGCCGGCTTCACCTTCGCCGATGCCGCGCGGATGGCCGGCGTCAGCCCCGCCGCGCCCTACCGGCACTTCCGCGACCGTGACGAACTGATCGCCAGCATCGCGCAACGCGGCTTCGAGCAGTTCGAGTCGCTGCTGACGCAGGCCTGGGACGACGGCCGCCCTGACACCGTCTCGGCGTTCGAGCGGGTCGGCAAGGCCTATCTCGCCTTCGCGCGCGAGGAGCCCGCGTTCTACTCCGCGATGTTCGAATCCGGCCTGCCGGTCGATTCCAATCCGACCTTGATGGCGGCAAGCGAACGCGCGTTCGCGATCATCCGTGCCGCCGCCGAGCGGCTCGCGGCACTGGCGCCGCCCGGCACACCGCGCCCGCCGGCGATGATGATGGCGCTGCATATCTGGTCGATGTCGCACGGCGTCGCCTCGCTGTTCGGCCGCGGCGATGCCGCGCGGCGCAAGCTGCCGATGTCGCCGGAGGATCTGCTCGAGGCCGAAGTGCTGATCTATCTGCGCGGCCTTGGCTTCCTCACGGATCGCAAGCCGGGAACCGCGGCAGCCGACGAAAAGCCTGCCGGCCCGTGGGGCAAGCCGAAATAAGGTTCAACTGCTGGCCTAAAAATAATCCGAGGGGTGCGTCATCTGCTCTGCTTGACTTTCCCGAGGGCTCGGCTATCTATGTAAATGTTATTTACATTCACAACGGCGTGATTGCCGTCATGGAGAAGGAAATGGCCTACACCGCTGATGTCAATCGCTGGCGCGGCCCCGTCGAAGAGCCCTACCGACCGCACTTCTACGCGACGCCGTGGCATCCCCTGAAGATCGCCGGGATCATCCTCGGCTTCATGATCTGGTGGCCGATCGGCCTCGCCCTTCTCTTTTTCACACTCGGGAGCAGAAAAATGGCCTGTTGGAGTCACTACGATCAGGATCGTTGGGCGAACAAGATGGAGCGCATGCAGGACAAGATGGAGCGGATGAAGAGCCGCATGGAGCGCCGCGGCTTCCCGTTCGGCGGCTTCGGCCCGCCCACCAGTGGCAACCGCGCCTTCGACGAGTACCGCCAAGACACGCTGCGCCGGCTCGAGGAAGAGCAGGTCGAGTTCAAGAACTTCCTCGATCGCCTGCGCCACGCCAAGGACAAGGAAGAGTTCGACGCCTTCATGGCGCAGCACAAGACCCGGCCGACCCCGCCGAACGATCAGCCGCCGCAAGGCTAATTTGGAAGGCTGGCTGATCCCGCGAGGCAAGCACTGAGCCTTCAGGCGATGTGCCCCCATAACACCTGATGGCCCCGAGCCGCCCGTTTGCGACAAGCAAGCGGGCGGTTTGCATTGTGCGGCTGCCATGCCCACTCTATCGTCCTGAAGCGGGGCGATGAGGTGATCATGGCGACATTTGCGACGGCCAGTCCTGACGATCTCTGGCTTGCGATCCGGCGCGAGGCGGAAGCTGCTGTCGTCGCCGATCGCTTTCTCGAGGCGTCGGCTGCCTTCATCCTCGATCAGGGCGACTTCGGCGGCGTGCTCGCCTTCCTGATCGGCCGGGGCATCAGTCGCGCGGAAACCGATCGCGCGCAGTTCGTGCGCACCGCCCGCGAGGCGTTCGCGGCCGAACCCGCGCTGGTCGAAGCCGCGGCCATCGATCTAGTGGCCATCGTGGGCCGCGACCCGGCGATCACGGGCTTGCTGCAGCCGCTCCTCAACTTCAAGGGTTACGTCGCGCTGCAAGCCTGGCGGGTGTCGAACTGGCTGTGGCGCCACGATCGCCCGGACCTCGCGCTGTTGATGCACAGTGCCGCGGCGGACCAGTTGCAGATAAGCATTCACCCGTCGGCCCGGATCGGAACGGCAGTGTTCCTCGATCACGGCACCGGCATCATCATCGGCGCGTTGGCTTCGGTTGGCGACGAGGTCACGATCCTGCAGAACGTCACCATCGCGCGGCATCAGGATGACCCGCGCCACGCCCCGACGATCGGCCGCGGCGTGCTGCTCAGCGCCGGCGCAACGCTGATCGGAGATCTCACCGTCGGCGATTTCGCCAAAGTCGGCGCCGGTGCGCTGGTGACGTCGGATGTGCCGGCCGGCTGCACCGCCGTCGGCGTCCCGGCGCGGCTGACCAATTGCGCGGAGGCGGGTGCGCTTTCGTGAGGCGAGCACCCCCTCGCGTCGCTATGCCGGCACGAGTGCATCGGCGAGTTGCGTAAAGCTGTCCGCGTGGAGGTCGATCCAGGATTCCGGTGCGACGTCGACCTTCGCCGCCGGCCCGAATTCCAGCGGACGGGCGACGAACGCGGTGCGCATGCCGAAGGCGCGCGCCGCCTTCAGGTCGTATTTGTGGCAGGCGACCATCAGGATCTTGTCGGCGGGATAGGCGAGGTAGTCGACGGCGAGCTGATACACCGCGGGTGACGGCTTGTAGCTGCGCGCAAGCTCCGCGGTCAGCACGGCATCGAACGGCAGTTTCGCGTGCTTGACCACCGCCACCACCGCGGCCATGCCGGCATTCGACAAGGTCGAGGTCACGAACCGGCTACGCAGGCGCGCAAGGCCCTCGACGCTGTCGGGCCATGCGTCGAGCTTGCTCCACACGGTGTTCAATTCGTCGCGCTCGTGGCTCGTGAAGGCCGCCGAGAGCCCGTGGCGATCGAGCAGCACATCCAGCGCCTCGCGATAGATGCGGTCGACCCGAATCCACGCGCGCTTGCCGGCGATCACGTCGTCGAGCGCGGCACGATAGAGATCGCGCCACTCACTCGAGAGCCTGGCCCAGTCGAGCGTGAGCCCCTTCGCGGTGTTGACGGCCTGCCCCGCACGCAGGATCGGCTGATAGAAATCGACGCACGTCCCCTGGACGTCGAACGCGATGGCGCGGATCTCATCGCGCCACGTCGCGGCTCCTGCCGGCTGTGTCCCCGTCATCGCGGCCATGATCGATAGTCCTCCGGCAGTCATGAAGTGTCGTCTGGTCAGATCGGGTAGCACGGTTTGTTCCCCGGTTGCGGGTATTGGAAATATCCTCACCGAATCCCTCGTCAGGTGAGCACCCGGTCAGGCTCCCTCTCCCCTTGTGGGAGAGGGTGGGGTGAGGGGTGGCCCCGGGCGCGATGCGAGAGATAGGCGATCGTTGGTCAGCGTGCGGGGCGGCCGTCGCTATCCTCTTTGTCAGCGAAGCAAGCGGTACCCCTCTCCCGAACCCTCTCCCACAAGGGGAGAGGGAGCCCTGCCGGTGTGCTCGCCTCACTGCATGATGAGAGAGCGACCCCAGCTAAACATTCGACCCATGGATCGCGTCGATCACCGCATCGGTCACTTCCTTGGTCGTCGCCGTGCCGCCGACGTCGGGCGTCAGCACGCCGGCCGCGCACACCTTCTCCACCGCGGCCATCAGGCGCGCGGCGGCATCCTTTTCGCCGAGATGCTCCAGCATCTGCGCACCGGTCCAGAAGGTCGCGACCGGATTGGCGATGCCCTTGCCGGTGATGTCGAACGCCGAGCCGTGGATCGGCTCGAACATCGAGGGGAAGCGGCGCTGCGGGTCGATATTGCCGGTCGGCGCGACGCCGAGGCTGCCGGCCAGCGCGCCTGCCAGATCGGACAGGATGTCGGCGTGCAGGTTGGTCGCCACGATGGTGTCGAGGCTCTTCGGATGCAGCGTCATCCGCACCGTCATGGCGTCGACCAGCATCTTGTCCCAGGTGACGTCGGGAAATTCCTTCGCCACCTCGGCGGCGATCTCGTCCCACATCACCATGCCGTGGCGCTGCGCGTTCGACTTGGTCACCACGGTGAGGAATTTGCGCGGCCGCGACTGCGCGAGCTGGAACGCATAGCGCATGATCCGCGTCACGCCGACGCGCGTGAACACCGCGACCTCGGTGCCGACCTCTTCCGGCAGGCCGCGGTGTGCACGTCCGCCCATCCCGGCATATTCGCCTTCGGAGTTCTCGCGCACGATTACCCAGTCGAGATCGCCGACGCCGACATTGCGCAGCGGCGAGGCGACACCGGGCAGGATTTTTGTCGGCCGCACATTGGCGTATTGGTCAAAACCCTGGCAGATCGGCAGCCGCAGGCCCCACAGCGTGATGTGGTCGGGCACGTCGGGCGCGCCGACCGCGCCGAAATAGATCGCGTCGAAATTCTTCAGGTCCTTGAGCCCGTCGGCCGGCATCATCACGCCGTGCTTCTTGTAATAGTCCGAGCCCCAGTCGAAGGTCTTGACGTTGAAGCTGATGTCGCCTGAGCGCTTCGCCAGCGCCTGGAGCACGCGGACACCCGCGGAGATCACTTCGGGGCCGATGCCGTCGGCGGGAATAGCGGCGATGGAATGGGTACGCATGGTTGTCTCCGGATCAGTGGTTAGCGGGTTCGCATGGGGTTAGGCTGCGGTTCGGATTGCGCGGGCGCGGCTTGCGCGCGCGACAGCAGCAGCGTGAGCACGGCCGACAGCACCAGCAGGCCGGCGACGAAATAGAGGCCGCCCTCGAAACTGCCGGTGCGTTCCTTGATCCAGCCGATCATTGCAGGTCCGACGAAGCCGCCGAGGTTGCCGATCGAGTTGATGGTGGCGATCCCGGCCGCGGCGGCCGAGCCTGACAGGAACATTGTCGGCATGCTCCACAGCGGCGGCTTCGACGAGGAGATGCCGATATTGACCAAGGTCAGCGCCGCGATCACGGCGGCGAGGCCGGTCCACAATCCGGCAAGCGCAAGTCCTGCGGCCGCGATCAGGCAGGCGATCACGACGTGCCAGGTGCGTTCGCCGGTGCGGTCGGAATGCCGCGCCCACAGGATCATCGCGATGACAGCGATGGTTGCCGGCACCGCGTTGAGGAAGCCGACTTGCAGCGACGACAGGCCGAACGCCTTGATGATCTGCGGCGCCCACACACCAAGTGTGTAGAGCCCGGCCGAGGTACCGAAATAGACCAGCGACAGCGCCAGCACGCGCGGATCGGCGAGGCCACGCCAGATGCTGTGGCTCGCGGTGGCGGCCTTGCCGTCGTTCTCGGCCTTCATGGTCTTGACCAGCCAGGCGCGTTCGTCATCGGCGAGCCATTTGGCCTGCTCCGGCCGATCGGTCAGGAAGCCGAGCACGACGAAGCCGAGCAGCACGGCGGGCACGGCCTCCAGCACGAACAGCCATTGCCAGCCCTTGAAGCCGAACAGGCCGTCCATCTCCAGCAGCGCGCCCGACACCGGCGAGCCGAGCACGGTCGAGAGCGGCGCTGCGGCCATGAACAGCGCGGTGACCGCGGCGCGCTGCCGCGCCGGGAACCAGTAGGAGAGGTAGAGGATGATGCCGGGGAAGAAGCCGGCCTCGGCGGCACCGAGCAGGAAGCGCAGCACATAGAAGCTGGTCGCGCCCTGCACCAGCGCCATCGCCGCCGAGACCAGGCCCCAGGTGATCATCACCCGCGCGATCCAGATCCGCGCGCCGATCTTGTGCAGGATGATGTTGGAGGGCACCTCGAACAGAAAGTAGCCCCAGAAGAAGATACCGGCGCCGAAGCCATAGACGGTCGGCGACAGGCCGATGTCCTTGTTCATGGTCAGCGAAGCGAAGCCGATATTGACGCGGTCGATGAAGGCTACGAAGTACAGCAGCATGATGAACGGCACGATGCGCAGTGAGATCTTGCGCAACACGCGCGTGCCAAGCTCGCTTTCCATTGGCTTCCTCAGGGTTCGTCTTGTTTATTGGGACGGCGCATGTCGCCGCGCCATCGGGAAGCTAGAGGCTTGCGCCCTTCCGATTCAATCCGCGCCGGTTTATACAAAAAAATGATATAATCGCCGCAGCTCTCACCGGCGTCATGCCCGGCCTTGTGCCGGGCATCCACGCCTTGGCGGCACAGGGAGACGTGGATGGCCGGGACAAGCCCGGCCATGACGATGACTGGGCCGAAGGGAAGTTTGGACCTTGGAATTGCACCAGCTTCGCTGCTTCGTGGCGGCCGCCGAGGAACTGCATTTCGGCCGCGCGGCGCAGCGCCTGCAGATGATGCCCTCGGCGCTCGGCCGCCACATCAAGCTGCTGGAGGAGGATCTCGGGGTGCGGCTGTTCGCGCGCACCACGCGCGCGGTGTCGCTGACCGAGGACGGCGCTGTTCTGCTGCGCGAGGGGCGGGCGCTGCTCGGCCGCGCCGAGGCGATCGAGAACGGCTTTCGCCGCCGGCTGCGCAAGCCGCAGGCGCGGCGCTTCCGGATCGGCGCGATCGACAGCGCCGCGGCCGGCCTCTTGCCGCCGCTGCTGCGCGACCTCCGTGCCGCGCATCCGGACGTTGCCGTGCAGCTGCTCGAGGAGAAGACCATCCGGCTGCTGCCGAAGCTGTTGTCGGGCGCGCTCGATCTCGCCTTCGTGCGCCCGCCGGAGCGGCCCGACCGGCGCATCGAGTTTTTTCCGCTGCTGCAGGAGACCGCCGTGGTGGCGCTGTCGCACAAGCATGCGCTGGCGCGGCGCAAGCAGATCGTGCTGTCCGATATCGCCGATCAGCCCTTGATCGTGCCGGAGCGCCGCTCGCGGCCGCACAGCCACGATCTCACGACCAAGCTGTTCGACGAGGCCGGGCTGACGCCGCGCATCCAGGAGATCGCCGACGAGAAGCAGACCATCGTCAATATGGTCGCAGCAAGGCTCGGCGTCGCCATCGTGCCGCGCTGGACCGCGCGGATGGCGATCCCGGGCGTGCGTTTCGTTCCCTTAAGGCTCAAGCGCGGCAGCAGCACCGGCCGCCTGCCGCTCGCCGCCGCCTGGCTGAAAGGCTCCCGCGATCCGGTCCGCGACCAGGTGATCGCGGTGCTCGAGGCGAGGTTGAAGAGTTACGCGAGGGAGGCGTGAGCGCATACTTCACCTCGTCATTCCGGGGCTCGCGAAGCGAGAACCCGGAATCCATTTCATCGCGTACTGCGGCTTGATGGGTTCCGGGCTCGCGCCAAGGGGCGCGCCCCGGAATGACGAAGGGGGCACCCTACCGCTGCTCCGCCGAGCTTTCCGACGCTCCGGTCTTCACCGCAGGAAACAGGACCGCCGCAGCGACCACGCCGGCAATCGCTCCGAACGCTGCAAGAACGAACGGGGCCGCGAATGCCGAAGTCGATTCCGTTGTCGCGAGCATCGCCCCCAGCGCGGCGATGCTGATGGCAAAGCCGGCCTGGCGGACGATCATGGTCATGGCCGACGCCATGCCGGCCTGCGCGGGCGGCGCCAGCGCCAGTGCGACGCTTCCCAATTGCTGGTTCGCCAGTGCAGCGCCGATGCCGATCGTCAGCATGCCGGCCGCCGTTGCGATGCTGCGCAGCCCGGCGTCGGCGGATAGCGCAGCGATCACGAGCAGCACATCTCCGGCAGCGATGATGCCGGAGGCGACCATGAAGAAGCGCCGCCAGCCCCATTGGGTGACGAAGCGGCCACCGAGCAGCGGGACGAGCAGCATCGGCAATGTCGCCGCAAGCAACGCCACGCCAGCCACTTCCATGCTGACATGCAGGGCGGTGCTCAGGAACAGCGGCAGATAGACCAACACCGCCCAGTAACCGAACTGGATCGCGGTCAACGAGGCCGCGACCCCGATCATCGGCGGAGCCGCGAACACGCGCGGGTCGAGCACCGGGTTGCGGCTGCGCCACTGCTGCCGGACGAACCCGACGGCGGTCGCCACGCTTGCGATCAGCTCGGCCGCTCTCACGATCGGCGAGGGGTCATGCCTCAACAGCGCATCGATCGCGAGACCCAGCGAGAGCGTCAGCAGGACGATACCCACCGGATCGAGCGGTCGCCCGCCCGGCTGATGCGTCTCGGCAACGACCCGCGGCACGGCAAGGGCCAGCGTCAGGCAAAAGGGGATGTTGGCATAGAAGATCCAGCGCCAGCCGAACCAGGCGGCAAGCAGGCCACCGAGCGTTGGGCCTAGCGCCATGGCGACGCCCGAGATCATCCCGATGGTGCCGAAGGCCTGCGCCCGCTGAGGCTGATGCGGGAATGCCGCGGCGACCAGCGCGATGGCGCCTGTGCTCAGGAAGGCCGCTCCGATGCCTTGCAGCATGCGTGCGGCGAGCAGCAACGGACCGCTCGTCGCCGCGCCGCAGGCAATCGACGCCAGCAGAAACACCATGTTGCCGGCCAGCATCGCGCGCCGCCGCCCGAACCGGTCCGCAAGCGCGCCTGATGCCAATAGCGCGCCGGTGAGGGCAAGGCTGTAGGCGTCGATCACCCAGGCCGAACCGGCGATCGCAAATCCGAGATCCCCGGCAATGCCCGGCATGGCGACCACGACCGCGGTCACATCGAACAGGATCAGGAACGCGCCAAGACCAAGAACGAGCGTGATCAGGGTCGATCGCTCGTGGGCGACGTCAGATGAGCGATCGTGCATGCCACGCTGCCTCCCAATCCCGCCCGGGGTTGTACCCGCACGAGGTTTGCCTACGCCCGTCGTGCTGACAGCGTGGTGTCAGCAGGGCCGGCTGCCTGAACCTGTTTGCGATCGGGACGGACCAACTTGCAAAGCAAGTGTCATATTGGCCTGCTAGCGCTTCAGTTGCGGCCTGCCCGTGCGCTCCTGCGCGGAAGTGGCTTGACGCTTCGCCGGCATTCCTTGACCGGAGGGGACCATGCTCCGCATCGTCACGTGTCTGACGCTTTTGATTTCCCTTCAAGCGGCCGCGGCGCAAGACAGGGCGCCGGGCGTTTCTTCACAGCCCTATTTGGGCGGATCCACTTCGCCGCCGACCGATCTGCCGTCCGGGATCGGCAGTTACTGCATCTACGAAAACCTCATCTTCTCGATTGGCTCGCCCATGTGCATCGGCAAGACGAGCTACGTATGTGCTCCCGCGACAAACGATGCGGAGCTCGGTCAGCGGGGGTATTGGTCAGCAAGACCAGCCGACCCGAAACTGACCGCGCCGGTGTGCCAGTAGACCGGCTCCGGTTTCCCGCTTGAATCCTCATCGTCGTCCTGGCGAAGGCCAGGACCCATTACCCCAAGTCTCGATTGTTGCACGACGCTGGGGCCGCGAGCGCGTTCATCACCGAATGCGGTGGTTATGGGTCCTGGCTTTCGCCAGGACGACGAACGGAGGGAGATCGCGCCGAGACGACGAGACATACCGTGCCGCGATGACTCTTCGCCTAGTTCACATACACAAGGCTATAAACATACGACTTCGTCCCCTTGCGGCTCACCCAGTCGCCTTCCGGCGGGTGATCGCCCTGGGCGGCCGGCAGCACGTTCCAGGGGCGGCCGCTGCAGCATTGGCTCTCGGCGTCCCAAGCCACCCAGCCCCAGCCCGGCCGGTGCTCGATCCAAAGATCCTAATCCTGACGCTGGTAGCCGACGGTTCCATCGGGGCGGACTTTCCGGACAAAGCTGTAAACCCGGTCGTCACTCTGCCGGCGCAGCTCAAATCTCTCCAGGTTTTGCGGAGCGGCCATGAGTTCCTCGTTGGTAGACTCGCGTTATGTTATAATATAACAGTTTTCTCATGGCGCATACGCACTCCCACGACGACCACCACCATCACGGCCACAGCCATCCCCACGGGCACAGCCATGGCCCCTCGGCGCATCCGGCCCAGGCTGCGCCCTGGTCGATCCTGCGCATGCCGGTGCCGGCCCGGCTGGGCGCGGCGCTCGCGGTCTCGGCCTGCCTGTGGGCCGTCGTCTGGCTGGCGATGAGGTGAATGATGGGGTCTCCGCTTGTCACCTTCCGCGACGTCACGCTCGGCTATGACCGCCATCCGGCGGTGCATCATCTCAATGGCGCGGTCGAGGCGGGCGCGCTGCTGGCCGTGATCGGCCCGAACGGCGCCGGCAAGTCGACGCTGCTGCGCGGCATCGCCGGCGTGCTGAAGCCGCTGTCGGGCGTGATCGATCTCGACGGCCTCGACCACCGTGACATCGCCTATCTGCCGCAATCTGCCGACATCGACCGCACGTTTCCGATCTCGGTGTTCGATTTCGTCGGCACCGGGCTGTGGCGCTCGACCGGCTTCTTCGGTGGCATCGGCAAGGCCGCGCGCGACAAGATTTTGGCGGCGCTCGCCGCGGTCGGCCTCAACGGCTTCGAGAACCGCCCGATCGGCACGCTGTCCGGCGGCCAGATGCAGCGCATGCTGTTCGCACGCGTGCTGTTGCAGGACGCTCGCCTGATCGTGCTCGACGAGCCGTTCAATGCCATCGATGCCAAGACCACCGCCGATCTCCTGTCGCTGGTGAAGCGCTGGAACGGCGAGGGGCGCACGGTGCTGGCGGCGCTGCACGACCTCGACATGGTGCGCAACAATTTCCCGGAAACGCTGCTCCTGGCGCGCGGCCCGGTGGAATGGGGCCCGACCGCGGAGACGCTGACGCCGGATAATCTGACGGTCGCGATGCGGATGTGCGAGGCGTTCGACGACAGCGCCGCGGCCTGCGCCGCCGATCCGCGCTCACGGGCCGCCCGACGCCGATGCTGACTGACGCGCTGATCACGCCCTTCACCGAATTCGAGTTCATGCGCCGCGCGCTCGCGGCTGTCATCGCGCTGTCGCTCGGCGGTGCGCCGATCGGCGTGTTCCTGATGCTGCGGCGGATGAGCCTCGTCGGCGATGCCATGGCGCATGCGATCCTGCCGGGCGCTGCGATCGGCTTCCTGCTGTCCGGGCTCAATCTGTTCGCGATGACGACCGGCGGCCTGATTGCCGGCTTTGCGGTGGCGCTGCTCGCCGGCCTCGTCGCCCGCACCACCGAGTTGAAGGAGGACGCTTCGCTTGCGACCTTCTATCTGGTCTCGCTCGCGCTCGGTGTCACCATCGTCTCCATCAAGGGCACCAATATCGACCTGCTGCACGTGCTGTTCGGAAATATCCTGGCGATGGACGACCAGACCCTGCTGGTGATCGCGTTCAACGCCACCATCACGCTCTTGGTGCTCGCGGTGATCTACCGTCCGCTGGTGATCGAATGCGTCGATCCGGTGTTCCTGCGCACCGTGAGCCGCGCCGGCGCGCCGGCGCATCTCGCCTTCCTCGCGCTGGTCGTCGTCAATCTCGTCAACGGCTTCCATGCGCTCGGCACGCTGCTCGGAGTCGGGCTGATGATCCTCCCCGCCGGCATTGCGCGGTTCTGGTCGCGCGACATCACCACCATGATCTGCATCGCGGTCGCGAGCGCGATCGTGTCGGGCTATGCCGGGCTGGTGCTGTCGTACCAGACCCGGATTCCCTCCGGCCCTGCGATCATCCTGGTCGCGGCGGGCCTCTATATCGTGTCGCTGCTGTTCGGCAATGTCAGCGGCCTGGTCCGGCAGCTGTTTCCCGGCCGCCATCTCGAGGCGTGAGGACGATGCGGCGGTTATTCGGGTTGATCGGTCTGGTGCTGCTGCTGGCGAGCGGCGCGGCGCGCGCCGAGGAGCGCATCAACGTCGTTGCGAGCTTCTCGATCCTCGCCGACATGGTGCGCAATGTCGGCGGCAACAGCGTCGACGTGGCGGCGCTGGTCGGGCCCGACGGCGACGCGCATGTCTACGCGCCGACGCCGGCGGATGCCAAGAAGGTCGCCGGCGCGAAACTTCTGGTCATCAACGGCCTCGGCTTCGAGGGCTGGCTGCCGCGGCTGCTGCAAGCCTCCGGCAGCAAGGCGCCGGTCGCGATGGCAACCAAGGGCATCATGCCGCGCAAGATGGGCGGCCATGACGATCCGCATGCCTGGCAATCGGTGGCCAATGCGAAGATCTATGTCGTCAATATTCGCGACGGGTTGATCGCAGCGGCCCCCGACCATGCCGGCGTCTTCAAGGCCAATGCGGACGCCTATCTGGCCAGGCTCGAGGCGCTCGACCGGGAGGTGCATGAGGCGGTGGCGAAAATACCGGACGCGCGGCGCAAGGTGATTTCGACCCACGACGCCTTCGGCTATTTCGCCGACGCCTACGGAATTACGTTTTTCTCGCCGCTCAGCGTCTCGACCGATTCCGAGCCCAGCGCACGCGATATCGCCGCCATCATCGCCCAGATCAGGGTCGCGAAAATTCCGGCAGTTTTTCTCGAAAATATCAGCGATCCCCGCCTGGTCGAGCGGATCGCGGCCGAGACCGGGGCCAAGGTCGGCGGGACCCTGTATTCGGACAGTTTGACGGCCGAAAAGGGCCAGGCACCCACTTACATTGATATGGTCAGGCACAATATAAAGGCCCTGACCAGCGCGCTCGCCAACTAGGGCAGGGGCCCCCTTGCCGGGATTGAGCGCGGCCCCAAGTTCCTCGGAGTTGTTATGGCTGAAGCTTCGCAAAAAATTCCAGTGACCGTGCTGACGGGCTATCTCGGCGCCGGCAAGACCACGCTGCTGAACCGCATCCTGTCGGAAAACCACGGCAAGAAATACGCCGTCATCGTCAACGAATTCGGCGAGATCGGCATCGACAACGACCTCATCATCGGCGCCGATGAGGAAGTGTTCGAGATGAACAATGGCTGCGTCTGCTGCACGGTGCGCGGCGACCTCGTCCGCATCATGGACGGGTTGATGAAGCGCAAGGGCAAGTTCGACGCCATCATCGTCGAGACCACGGGCCTTGCCGATCCAGCGCCGGTCGCGCAGACTTTCTTCGTCGACGAGGACGTGCAGAAGAACGCCCGGCTCGATGCGGTGGTGACCGTCGCCGACGCCAAGTGGCTGAGCGACCGCCTCAAGGACGCGCCGGAAGCCAAGAACCAGATCGCGTTCGCCGACGTCATCGTGCTGAACAAGACCGACCTGGTCTCGAAGGCTGAGCTCGCCGAGGTCGAGGCCCGGATTCGCGGCATCAATCCCTACGCAAAACTGCATCGCACCGAGCGTTGCCAGGTCGGGATTGCCGATGTGCTGGAGCGCGGCGCGTTCGATCTCGACCGCATCCTGGAGATCGAGCCGGATTTCCTCGAGGCCGGCGACGGTCACGACCACGACCACGATCATCACCACGGTCATGACCATGATCACCATCACCACGATCACGGCCACGGGCTCAAGCACTATCACGACGAGGACATGCAATCGCTGTCGCTGCGTTCGGACAAGCCGCTCGACCCGACCAAGTTCATGCCCTGGTTGCAGAACCTCGTCGCCACCGAAGGCCAGAAGATCCTGCGCTCGAAGGGCATCCTCGCCTTCACCGGCGATGACGACCGCTACGTGTTCCAGGGCGTCCACATGATGCTGGAGGGCGACCATCAGCGGAAGTGGAAGGACGGCGAGAAGCGCGAAAGCCGCGTCGTGTTCATCGGTCGCGAATTGCCGGAGCAGGCGATCCGCGACGGCTTCGAGCAGTGCATCACCACGTGATGAAAGAGTTCGATCCGGGCGAGGCCCCTTCTTCCATCGTTTCGATCACCGACCGCGTCAAGCCGCTTCCGCTCGGCGCGGCGGTCGGTTCGGTGCATTTTCTCGGCGACCGCGCGTTCTTCGTCGGCGCCGAGGAGAGCGTCGCGATCGCGACTGCCGACGGCGAGATCACGCGGACCGAGACGCATTTCGGCGCCATCCTGTGCGCGGTCTCCGACGGCAAGCGGCTCGTCACCGGCGGTGACGACGGCAAGCTGATCGCGGTCGACGCCAAGGGCGAGACCTCTGTCATTGCGACCGACGCCAAGCGGCGCTGGATTGACAATGTCGCCCTGCACGGCGACGGCACCGTGGCGTGGTCGGCGGGCAAGACTGCCTTCGTGCGTAATCCCAAGGGCGAAGAGAAAACCTTCGAAGTGCCGTCGACCGTCGGCGGGCTGGCGTTCGCGCCGAAGGGCCTGCGGCTTGCGATCGCGCATTACAACGGCGTGACCTTGTGGTTTCCCAACATGGCGGCCAATCCGGAATTCCTGGAATGGGCCGGCTCGCATCTCGCGGTCTCTTTCAGCCCGGACAACAAATTCCTGGTCACAGCGATGCACGAGGCCGCGATGCATGGCTGGCGGCTCGCCGATAACCGGCACATGCGGATGAGCGGCTATCCCGGCCGCGTGCGCTCGATGTCATGGAGCGCCGGCGGCAAGGGGCTCGCGACCTCGGGCGCCGACACCGTGATCGTCTGGCCGTTCACCAGCAAGGACGGCCCGATGGGCAAGGAGCCGGCGATGCTGGCCCCGATGCCGGCGCGGGTCGCGGTGGTCGCCTGCCATCCGAAGAACGACATCATGGCGGTCGGCTATGCCGACGGTACCGTGCTGATGGTCCGGCTCGAGGATGGCGCCGAGATTCTGGTGCGCCGGAATGCCGGAACGGCGGTCTCTGCGTTGGGATGGAATGCCAAGGGGACGCTGCTCGCCTTCGGCACGGAAGATGGTGACGCGGGCATCGTGGAAATGTAAGAGATCGCTGCATCGTTCTCGGGCGAGGAAGAATCGGCAGCGCCATGCGATTTCTCACCACATTCCAGCTCGCCGATTTCATTGACACGCTGGTCAGCCTGACGTCAGCTTTCGTGCTGGGCACGCTGATCGGGGCCGAGCGGCAGTACCGCCAGCGCACCGCGGGGCTGCGCACCAATGTGCTGGTCGCGGTCGGCGCGGCGGCTTTCGTCGACCTCGCGATGCATCTGGCCGGCGCCGACGGCGCGGTGCGGGTGATCGCCTATGTGGTGTCGGGGATCGGCTTCCTTGGCGCCGGCGTCATCATGAAGCAGGGCATGGACGTGCGCGGGCTGAACACCGCGGCGACGCTGTGGGCCTCGGCCGCGGTCGGCTCCTGCGCCGGCGCCGACCTGGTGGCGCAGGCGGCGGTGCTGACCGTGTTTGTGATCGCCGGCAACACGCTGTTGCGCCCGCTGGTCAACGCCATCAACCGCATCCCGCTGAACGAGAAGGCGCTTGAGGCGACCTACTACTTCAAGCTCGCGGTCACCCCCGAGGTGCTGCCTGACATGCGCGACCGCTTAGTGGAGAAGCTCGAGGCCGCGAATTATCCGGTCGCCGATGTCAACGTGGTCGAGGCCGGCGACGACTTCCTGGAGATCGTGGCGGAGCTGGTCTCGACCGCGGTCGACCCCAACGAGCTGAATGCGGTGGTGGTCGACCTGCAGCATCAGCCGGGCGTGCGGCACGTGACCTGGGAAATCAGCACCACGGATTGAGGCCGGGTTCCCGCAAGCTCTGCTCAGGAACCATGCGGCAGCCGGATCGTTGACCTCGCTGACAATGCGCGGGTGAACGAGATGGTTGCGGATCGGACCAGGCTGCGGAACGACGTGCTGATCGCCTCAACGCTGGTGGTGGCTGGCGTTGCGATCGCGGTGGCTTCGCTGCACGCGATCAACGCTGCCCCGCCGCAGGAAATGGCGCAGGCGACCCAGCCGCCGCAGACAACGCCGCCGGCCGAGTCAAAACCCGGTGGCGAGCGGCCGACCACGCCGGCGCCGGAGCCGGCGCGTCCCGACGCTGAGACCCAGAAGGCCGGCGCCAAGCCGGCGCTGCCGCCGGCGCCCGCCGAGAAGATCGCGCCGCCGATCGAGAAGAAATAGCCGCGTTCGGCCGACGCATTGTGACGCGCATTTGACTGATGCTGCCGATTATACGGTCTCGCCTCCGCCGCCCGCGCCCGTCATAATCTGTCGTCTTGCCAACGACAGATGGGGCTTTTCATGAAGATCGAGGACGTCCGGCGCACCGCCTATTCGATGCCGCTCACCAACCCGTCGTTTCCGCCGGGACCGTACCGGTTCTTCGACCGCGAATATTTCATCATCACCTATAAGACCGATCCGGAAGCACTCGCGGCCGTGGTGCCGGAGCCGCTCGAGGTTGCCGAGCCTGTCGTGAAGTATGAATTCATCCGCATGCCCGACTCGACCGGCTTCGGCGACTACACCGAGACCGGGCAGGTGATCCCGGTCCGCTTCAAGGGCGAGCTCGGGGCCTATACCCACGCGATGTATCTCGACGACGAGGCCCCGATCGCCGGCGGCCGCGAGCTGTGGGGATTTCCGAAGAAGCTAGCGCGGCCCAAGATCGCGGTCGAAAGCGACGTGCTGGTCGGCTCGCTGCATTACGGCTCGGTGCTCTGCGCCTCCGCCACGATGGGCTACAAGTACCACAAGGTCGATCACGACACGGTCTTGAACGCGATGAAGGCGCCGAACTTCATCCTGAAGATCATTCCGCATGTCGACGGCACGCCGCGGATCTGCGAGCTGGTGCGTTTCCATCTCGACGACATCACCTTGAAGGAGGCCTGGACAGGGCCCTCCGCGCTCGGTCTATTCCCGCACGCGCTGTGCGACGTCGCCCGCCTGCCGGTGCGCGAGGTGGTCTCGGCGCTGCACTACAAGGCGGACCTGACGCTCGGCCTCGGTTCGGTCGCGTTCGACTACATGGCGAAGTGAGCCGCTGTCATTCCCAGGTGCGCAATTGCGCACCTGAGGGGCTGGCCCTTCGGGCCATCCCGGAATGACGAGAGCCAGCCCATCGCGCCGGCTACTGTGCATGGGGTTGTTTTCGAGATTTTGCCGGAAGGCCTCTCAGCGCACCAGGACGTTCTTGAACTGCCAGGGATCGCTGGTGTCGATATCTTCCGGGAACAGTCCCGGACGATCCGTCAGCGGGGTCCAGTCGGTGTAGAAACCCTTCACCGGGCCGAGATACGGCAGCTGGATTTCCAGCAGGCGATCGAAATCCATCTCGTCGGCTTCGACGATGCCTTCGTTCGGGTTCTCCAGCGCCCACACCATGCCGCCGAGCACGGCCGAGGTCACCTGCAGGCCGGTCGCGTTCTGATAGGGCGCGAGCTTGCGGGTCTCTTCGATCGAGAGCTGCGAGCCGTACCAGTAGGCATTGTTGTCGTGGCCGAACAGGAGCACGCCGAGTTCGTCGATGCCGTCGACGATTTCGTTCTCGTCTAGGATGTGGTGCTTTTCCTGCATCTTGGCTGCGCGGCCGAACATTTCATGCAGCGACAGCACGGCATCGTCAGCCGGATGATAGGCATAGTGGCAGGTCGGCCGATAGATCGCCTTGCCCGATGCGTCATGCACCGTGAAGTAATCGGCGATCGAGATCGACTCATTGTGGGTGACGAGGAAGCCGTACTGCGCGCCGCGGGTCGGGCACCAGGTGCGCACGCGCGTATTGGCGCCGGGCTGCATCAGATAGATGGCCGCGCCGCAGCCGGCTTCGTGGGTATGCGCATTCTCGGGCATCCATTTTTCATGGGAGCCCCAACCGAGTTCGGACGGCTGCACGCCTTCCGACAGGAAACCTTCCACCGACCAGGTGTTGACGAAGACATCCGGCTCCTTCGGCGACTTGGAGCGCTGGGTGTCGCGTTCGGCGATATGGATGCCCTTGATGCCGGCCTGCCGCATCAAGTCCGCCCATTCGGCCTTGGTCTTCGGCTTGGGGGCATTGAGCTTCAGATCGGCGGCGACGTTGAGCAGCGCCTGCTTGACGAAAAACGAGACCATGCCGGGATTGGCGCCACAGCAGGAGACCGCCGTCGTCGAGCCCGCCGGACGCGCCTTCTTGGCGGCCAGCGTCACTTCACGAAGCGCGTAGTTGGAGCGCGCTTCCGGGCCCTTCGAAGCATCGAAATAGAAGCCGAGCCAGGGCTCGTTGACGGTGTCGATGTAGAGAGCGCCCAGTTCGTTGCAGAGCTCCATGATGTCGGTCGAGCCGGTATCGACCGAAAGATTGACGCAGAAGCCCTGACCGCCGCCCTCGGTGAGCAGCGGGGTCAGCAGGTCGCGATAATTGTCCTTGGTCACGGCCTGCTGGATGAATTTGACATTCTGCTTCTGGCAATGGGCCTTGCGGCCCTCATCCTTGGGATCGATCACGGTGATGCGCGACTTGTCGTAATCGAGATGCCGCTCGATCATCGGCAGCGTGCCTTTGCCGATCGAGCCGAAGCCGATCATGACAATGGGGCCGGTGATTTTCGCGTAGATCTGCGAGGAGGGGCTCATCATTTTCTCCAGGAGAGCGCCGAGCGGCGGGTAGAGTGGATCAGGGGTTGCGTCGCTTTGCGGTGACTTCGATCTCGACCTTCATCTCGGGCCTGTAGAGCCCCGCGACGATCAGCAGCGTCGCGGCAGGTCGAATCTCGCCGAGCACCTCGCCGCAGACCACGAAATGGGCATCCGCGTCACTGATGTCAGTGAGGTAGTAGGTCGCGCGGACGATGTCGGCCATCGCGAAGCCGCCCTCGTTGAGGGCAGCCTCGATGGTCTTGAAGCAGTTCCGTGACTGGCTCGTGACATCATCAGGCATGGTCATCGTGGTGTAGTCGTAGCCGGTGGTTCCCGCGACAAAGGCGAAGTCACCGTCGATCACGGCACGGCTGTAGCCCGCGGTTTTCTCGAACGGCGAGCCGGTGGAAATCAGGCGGCGGGGCATGTTGGACCTCGACGGAAAAAGGCTTTGCGCGGGGTTTACGGGCATTTTTGGCGCCCGCGCAACCCCTTCTATTCTGGGCCTTGCGGCCGGCGCTAGTGGGACTGCTGCGTGGTGTCCGGCGGCGACGGCGGCGTGCCGGTCCAGCGCCGGATCAGGATGTCCCGGACGATCATGACCGAGATCAGGACCAGCATGACCGTGGTGACGAGGCCGCGCCAACGCGGGCGCGCGCCATCGATTGCGGGAACGTTCTCTGCCATGGTGCCCGCCTTACGCCGCGTGCGGCACGGCGAGCGGTGCCTTCCGGTTGCGGGTTGCCTTGCTCGTTGCCTTGGTCTTGGGCAGCGGTGCGCCGGTCGGCGTGATCATGCCCCAGGCGCCGTCCAGCGCGCCCTCGACCAGCTCGAGGCCGAGCAGCCGCTCGCGCTCGAACGCGCCGGGCAGCGACAATTCGTCGGTCCTGGCGGCGGTGAAGCCATAGCGGGCGTAGTAGGGCGCATCGCCAAGCAGGATCACCGCGCCGTAGCCGCGGGCCTTCGCCATGGCCAGCGCGCGCTGCATCAGCGCGGCGCCGACGCCGAGGCCGCGGCAGTCGTCACAGACCGCCAGCGGCCCCAGCATCAGCGCGCTGCGGCCCCCCGCGCTGACGTGCCACAGCCGCACGGTTCCAACCAGCCGGCCGTCCTGGTGCACGGCCGCAAGGCTCAGGCCTTGGGCGGGCGCGCGTCCGTCGCGCAGGCGCTGGCAAGTGCGGGCATGGCGGTTCTCGCCAAAGCAGGCATCCAGCAGCGCTTCGCGCGCGACGACGTCCGAAGCCCGCTCCGCACGGATCGCGAACGGAGCGGCATTTCGGATGAGGGCAACGGGGGTGTTCCGTTTTGCAGTCATGGCACGTCAGTCCCCGCTTGCAACGGCATGTCGCACGCCGCGCAAGCGTCGTTCAGAAAAATCAAAAATGATCGGGAAGGAGCCGGCGGGGCCGGCTCCCGGTTCATCAGGTCTCGAAAAGGAGGCGGCTTAGATGTGGTAGGTCTTCAGCGGCGGAATGCCGTTGAACGCCACCGACGAGTAGGTCGACGTATAGGCGCCGGTGCCTTCGATCAGCAGCTTGTCGCCGATCTCGAGCGTTACCGGGAGCGGATACGGCAGCTTCTCGTACAGCACGTCGGCGCTATCGCAGGTCGGACCCGCGAGCACGCACGGCGTCATGTCCGCCCCGTCATGCGGGGTGCGGATGGCGTAGCGGATCGACTCGTCCATCGTCTCGGCCAAACCGCCGAATTTGCCGATGTCGAGATAGACCCAGCGCACTTCGTCCTCGTCGCTCTTCTTCGAGATCAGAACGACTTCGGTCTCGATGATGCCGGCATTGCCGACCATGCCGCGGCCCGGCTCGATGATGGTCTCCGGGATCTGGTTGCCGAAATGCTTGCGCAGCGCGCGGAAGATCGACCGGCCATACTGCAGGACCGGCGGAACGTCCTTGAGATACTTGGTCGGGAAGCCACCGCCCATGTTGACCATGGTGAGGTTGATCCCGCGCTCGGCGCAGTCACGGAACACGGTCGAGGCCATCGCGAGCGCGCGGTCCCACGCCTTCACCTTGCGCTGCTGCGAGCCGACATGGAACGAGATGCCGCACGGCTCCAGACCAAGGCGCTTGGCGAGGTCGAGCACGTCGACCGCCATCTCCGGATCGCAGCCGAACTTGCGCGACAGCGGCCACTCGGCGCCGGCGCAATCATAGAGGATGCGGCAGAACACCTTCGCGCCGGGAGCGGCGCGGGAGATCTTCTCGACCTCGGCGGCGCAGTCGACTGCGAACAGGCGAATGCCGAGCGCGAAGGCACGCGCGATGTCGCGCTCCTTCTTGATCGTGTTGCCATAGGAGATGCGGTCCGGCGTCGCACCGGCAGCCAGCGCCATCTCGATTTCCGCAACGGTTGCGGTGTCGAAGCAGGAGCCGAGCGAGGCGAGCAGCGCCAGCACTTCGGGCGCCGGGTTGGCCTTCACGGCGTAGAACACGCGGCTGTCCGGCAGCACCTTCGCGAAGGTCTGGTAATTGTCGCGCACGACATCGAGGTCGACGACGAGGCACGGCTCGGTGTCGAGACCTTCGCTGCGGCGGTGACGCAGGAATTCCTGGATACGTTCGGTCATGGCACTCTCCAACGGCCCCAGCGACGGGATCCGCATCAACGTGACGTCGGATAAGAGTGCTCTGGCCGCATTGCGCGATGGAGGCGCAACGAAAGCCAAAAGACTCAAACCAGACTGTGCTGCCGTGGATTGGTTGGGAGAGTTTCCCGCCCGCACACCTGGCAATGAAGGACAAGCCTTTTCAGTAGCCCGCGCCGGCGTTGGACTGCCGGTAGAGACCAAAAAAGCCCGATCCGTCGTTGCTTTAAGTCGCGTCCCCCGTTGAGAGCGGGGTGCGCCGGTTCGCCTCCGGCTGCCAGTCACGGTTGCAAAGAGTGGTGAGACCTTCAACGGCATCCCTGGAGAGGGAGGCTGGCCACCTCGTGTCCTGACGGACGTAAGCGACCCTCGGTTCTTCCACCCCTTGGCGGCTGTCCGGCCTCTTGTCCGGATACCTACCGACTGACACACGACCACAGGCACGTGCGAAATTGGGCAAGGCAGGAAATAAGTCTTTTGAATTCGCTTCGCAAGAATTTTTTTGCGATAGCGACAAATTTCCCTAACGCGTGCTTGCGATGGCACGCCGAGCAGGCGTTGAAGATGAACGGCTGTTAAGAATGACTAACGAAGCGTGTGCGTTTAAGCCCTGTGCCGCAGCGCTTTCTTGAATCGCTTCAGCTCACGCGCGACGCGTGAACGGCTCGACGCGCTGCGCGGCGCGGATGAAGGCGATCATGATCAAGACGCCGATGCCGAACAGCACGGCCTGCAGGATGTGCGCGCCGACGTCGTCGAGCCCGAACAGGATCGCGAGCGCCCAGCCGCCGGCGAAGGCCGCGCCGAACACTTCCGCGCCGATCAGGATCGCCGCCGAGATCACGGTGATGACGCTCGGCCAGAGGATCTGGCTCTTGCCTGCGGTGGAGGGCTGCATGGTCATGGAATAGGTCCTGTTCAGGGGCGCAATCTCTCCGAAAAGAGCCCATCTATCAAGCGCAAAAGGCCCAAAAATGCCGTATCGCGTGATATAGATTGGGCAGCATTTTCAAGGCGAAAAACGGGACATTCGATGTCAGAAACCAGCGCAGAGGCCGACGTCCAGACTTTTGCCAACCCCCTCCTGAAGGCGTGGCAGACGCCGCTCGAGACCCCGCCCTTCGCCGAGATCAAGCCGGAGCATTTCCTCCCCGCCTTCGAGCAGGCCTTCGCCGACCATTCGGCCGAAGTGGCTGCGATTACCCATGATCCAGCGATGCCCGACTTCGACAACACGATCACGGCGCTGGAACGCTCCGGCAAGCTGCTGTCGAAGGTCTCGGCGGTGTTCTACGACCTGGTCTCGGCCCATTCGAGCCCTGCGATCCTCGAGATCGACAAGGAGGTGTCGCCCCGAATGGCGCGGCACTGGAATCCGATCATGATGAACGCTGTGCTGTTTGGCCGCATCGCCATGCTGCACGAGAAGCGCGCCTCGCTCGGCCTGACCGGCGAGCAGATGCGGCTGCTGGAGCGCACCTATACCCGCTTCCACCGCTCCGGCGCCGGGCTCGACGACGCGGCCAAGGCCCGCATGGCCGCGATCAACGAGCGCCTCGCCCAGCTCGGCACTTCGTTCAGCCACCATCTGCTCGGTGACGAGCAGGAGTGGTCCATGGAGCTCGGCGAGGGCGACCGCGCCGGCCTGTCCGACACATTTGTGGCGGCCGCCAAGGCTGCGGCGGAAGAGCGCGGCATGGGGGGCAAGGCGATCGTGACGCTGTCGCGCTCCTCGGTCGAGCCGTTCCTGCAGAGCTCGTCGCGGCGCGACCTGCGCGAGAAGGTTTACAAGGCGTTCACGGCCCGCGGCGACAATGGCAACGCCAACGACAACAACGCGACCATCGTGGAGATCCTCACGCTCCGCGAGGAGACGGCGAAGATCCTGGGCTTCCCGACCTACGCCGCCTACCGCCTCGAGGATTCCATGGCCAAGACGCCGGAGGCTGTGCGCGGCCTGCTGGAGCGGGTCTGGAAGCCGGCACGGGCGCGGGCGCTCGCCGACCGCGATGCGCTGCAGGCGCTGATCGCTGAGGAGGGCGGCAATTTCACCCTGGCGTCCTGGGACTGGCGCTACTACGCCGAGAAGCTGCGCCAGCGCCGCGCCAATTTCGACGATTCCGCAATCAAGCCGTATCTCGTGCTCGACCACATGATCGAGGCCGCGTTCGACTGCGCCACGCGGTTGTTCGGCGTCACCTTCGCGGAGCGCAAGGACGTCCCGGTCTGGCACCCGGATGTGCGGGTCTGGGAGGTCAAGGGCCGCGACGGCCAGCACAAGGCGCTGTTCTATGGCGACTACTTCGCGCGGCCTTCCAAGCGCTCCGGCGCCTGGATGACCTCGCTGCGCGACCAGCAGAAGCTCGACGGCGACGTCGCGCCGCTGGTCATTAATGTCTGCAACTTCGCCAAGGGCGCCGACGGCGCGCCGTCGCTGCTGTCGCCCGACGACGCGCGGACCCTATTCCACGAGTTCGGCCACGGCCTGCACGGCATGCTCTCGAACGTGACCTACCCGTCGCTGTCGGGGACGTCGGTTTTCACCGACTTCGTCGAGCTGCCCTCGCAGCTCTACGAGCACTGGCAGGAGCGGCCCGAGGTGCTGCAGCGCTTCGCCCGCCACTACCAGACCGGGGAAGCGCTGCCGGACGACCTGCTCAAGCGCTTCCTTGCCGCGCGCAAGTTCAACCAGGGCTTTGCCACCGTGGAGTTCGTCTCCTCGGCGCTGGTCGACCTCGAATTCCACACCCAGCCGGCGGCGGCGAGCCGCGACGTCCGCGCCTTCGAGCAGAAGGAGCTGGAGAAGATTGGCATGCCTGCCGAGATCTCGCTGCGGCACCGGCCGACCCAGTTCGGCCACATCTTCTCCGGCGACCACTATGCCTCGGGCTACTACAGCTACATGTGGTCGGAGGTGATGGATGCCGACGCGTTCGGCGCCTTCGAGGAGGCTGGCGACATCTTCGATCCGGCGACCGCCAAGCGGCTCCATGACGACATCTATTCGTCGGGCGGCTCACGCGATCCCGAGGAGGCCTATGTCGCCTTCCGCGGCCGCGAGCCGGAGCCGGACGCGCTGCTGCGCCGTCGCGGCCTGCTCGAGACGCCCGAGGCGGCCTGAAGGTGCGGCAGTCCCTGAAGTGCCTGATCGCCGGGCTCGCGCTTACGGCGTCCGTCGTGCTCGGCACGGTGGCCGCCGCGGCCCATCCGCATGTCTGGATCGTGGCGAAGAGCGAGCTGATCTACGCGCCCGACGGCACCATCACGGGGGTCCGCCACGCCTGGACCTTCGACGACATGTTCTCGACCTATGCGCTGCAGGGCATCGAGACCAAGGTGAAGGGCGCCTACAGCCGCGAGGAGCTGGCGCCGCTGGCGCAGACCAATGTCGAGTCGCTGAAGGAATACGCCTACTTCACCTTCGCTAAGGGCGACGGCAAGAAGCAGAAGTTCACCGAGCCGGTCGACTACTTCCTCGAATACAAGGATTCGGCGCTGACGCTGCACTTCACGCTGCCGGTGAAGACGCCGTTCAAGGCCCGGCAGCTCTCGCTCGAAGTGTTCGACCCGACCTACTTCATCGACTTCCAGTTCGCCGAGAAGGAGCCGGTCAAGCTGGTCGGCGCCGCGGCCGACTGCAAGATGGCGTTCGAACGGCCGAATGACGGCACCGCCGCCGCGCAGAAACTCGGCGAGCAGAACTTCCTCGACGGCAGTGCCGGCAATTTCGCGATGATGTTCGCCAACAAGATCACGGTGGATTGCCCATGACGCCGATCGCCTCCCGCGCGATGCGGGGCCTCGCCGTGTCCGCTGCCGTGCTGGCGGCATTCGCGGTGCTGGATGGTGCGGTTCATGAGCTGCTGGCGCAAAATCCATTCGGCGCGCCGCGGGCGGCCGAGCCGCAAGGCGGCATCGTCGGCTGGCTGCTGGCCAAGCAGTCGGAGTTTTATCGCGAGATGTCGGCGACCATCCGCGCCGCGAAATCCGACGGCTCGGCGGTCTGGACGCTGCTTGCGATCTCGTTTGCCTACGGCATCTTCCATGCCGCCGGCCCCGGCCATGGCAAGGCGGTGATTTCGTCCTACATGGTCGCCAATCGCGAGACCGCGCGGCGCGGTATCGTGCTGTCGTTCGCCTCGGCGCTGATGCAGTCGCTGGTCGCCGTCGCCATCGTCGGGATCTGCGCCTGGCTGCTCAACGCGACCGCGAAGACCATGTGCGGGGCGGAGAAGGCGATCGAGATCGCGAGCTACGCGCTGATCGCGGCGTTCGGCGCCCGGCTGGTCTGGGTCAAGGGTGGCGGCTTCCTCCGCGCGCTCCGGCTACCGCGCCCGGCGCCGGCGATGGCCGGCGCGCATCGGCACGATCACGGCCACCATGAACACGATCACCACGACCATGGCCATGAGCATCATCATCGTCACGCGCATGACGATCATGACCATCATCATGACCACGGCCACGATCACGGGCATGACGCGCAGCACGTCCATGACGAGCATTGCGGCCATTCGCACGGGCCGACGCCGGCTGAACTCGCCGGTCCCGGCGGCTGGCGGCGCGGCTTAGGTGCGATCCTCACGGTCGGGATCCGGCCGTGCTCGGGCGCGATCCTGGTGCTGGTGTTCGCGCTGGCGCAGGGCCTGTTCTGGGCCGGCATTGCTGCGACCTTCGTGATGGGGCTCGGCACCGCGATCACGGTGGCCGCGATCGCGCTGGTCGCGGTGTCGGCGCGCGGCGTGGCCGAGCGGCTGAGCGGCGCGCGCGACGGCGGCGGCATGGTGATCATGCGCGGCCTGGAATTCGCCGCCGCCGCGCTCGTGCTGCTGTTCGGGCTCGGGCTGCTGTTCGGCTATGTCGCGGCCGAGCGGGCGACGTGTTTGTAGGGTCCCTTAGTCCCGCGCTGTCTCTTGATCTGTCCCCCTGAGGAGCGCGTAGCGCGTCTCGAAGGGTCGACGGCCACCAGCGGGGCCGTGCATCCTTCGAGACGCCGCTACGCGGCTCCTCAGGATGACGGGGAGGAAAGGGAATTCAGGCTCAACTCGTCAGGTACCCCTTGATCGCCGGCAGGAAGAAAACCGCGATGTTGATCGCAAAGCCGATGCTCCAGAGGATCGAGCGCAGCGTCGGGCGGTTGCCGATATAGGTGAAGACGTAGGCGATCCGCACGATCAGGAACAGCACCGCGAGCTCGTCGATCAGCCGCAGCGGCCCGACACGGAATTCGGCGAGCAGCACGGCGAAGGCGAAGAACGGGAAGGCCTCGATGCCGTTCTGGTGGGCGCCGAGCGCCCGCGAGCGGATCGGGTCGTCGTAGAAATCGGGGTCGCGAGGCTTCGAATTGTCGAAACCGCGGATGCCGGCCCATTTCACCGATACGATCGTCAGCAGCGAGAGCAGCAGCGTCCCGAAGACGCACCATTCGGCGATCGTCATGGTTCCTCCCAATTCACGGAGGGGAACGTAGCCAACCCGCACTCGGCTTGACAAGGTTGGAGCAACGCGCGAAGCCCAAGGCCTCCCAAGCGAAGGACGTTAGGCGCAACGCCATCATGAGCACGGTGATCCCCTTCGAGAGCGCGAAGCCTGCCGCGGCGCCGAAGCCGGAGCGTGTCGGCGTGCTCCTCGTCAATCTCGGCACGCCGGATACGGCTGATGCGGCCGGCGTGCGGGTCTATCTGAGGGAATTCCTGTCCGATCCGCGGGTGATCGAGAACCAGGGCCTGCTCTGGAAGCTGATCCTCAACGGCATCATCCTGCGCGTCCGCCCGGCCCGCAAGGCGCGCGACTATCTGAAGATCTGGAACACCGAGAAGAACGAGTCGCCGCTGAAGACCATCACGCGTTCGCAGGCCGACAAGCTGGCCGAGGCGATCGCCGATCACGATCACGTCGTGGTCGACTGGGCGATGCGCTACGGCAATCCCTCGATCAAGGAGCGCATCGAGGCGCTGGCCACGCAGGGCTGCGGCCGGCTGCTGGTGGTGCCGCTCTATCCGCAATATTCCGCGGCGACGTCGGCGACCGTCTGCGACGAGGCGTTTCGCGTGCTGGCCGGCATGCGCGTGCAACCGATCCTGCGGGTGACGCCGCCCTATTACGACGACCCAGAGTACATCGAGGCGCTCGCGGTCTCGATCAATGACCATCTCGCGACGCTGCCGTTCCAGCCCGAGATCATCCTTGCCTCGTTCCACGGCATGCCGAAGGCATATGTCGACAAGGGCGATCCCTATCAGGCGCAGTGCATCGCCACGACCAATGCGCTGCGCAAGCGGCTCGGGCTCGATGCCGGCAGGCTGATCCTCACCTTCCAGTCGCGCTTCGGCAATGCCGAGTGGCTGCAGCCCTATACCGACAAGACGGTCGAGAAGCTGGCCAGGGACGGCGTGCGGCGAATTGCCGTGGTCACGCCCGGCTTCTCCGCGGATTGCCTGGAGACGCTGGAGGAGATCGCGCAGGAGAATGCCGAGATCTTCCGCCACAATGGCGGCGAGCAATTCTCCGCGATCCCCTGCCTCAACGACAGCGACGGCGGCATGGACGTAATCCGCCAGCTCGTGCTGCGCGAGCTTCAGGGCTGGATCTAGCAGGGCTTGATCCAAACTGGCTGGATCTGATTGTTAACGATCCGTGACACCGGACACCGCGGTTCGTTCAGCCTTGCTGCATCTCGTGTTCAGCTTGCGTGCATCTGGCAGTCCGACAACCGCTTCCTATGTGCTAGAGAGAACAACAGCCGGCTGAACCGGCGGAGCGGTCCTGCCGACCAATGCACGACCGTGCCTGGCGACGGTCTCGCGGGTCTCGCGGTGCCTTGGAGGACTTCATGACTGGCTTCGACATTTTCGCGATCGCGCTTGTTCTTCTCGTCATCGTCACGCTGTTCGCCGGAATCAAGACCGTCCCGCAGGGCTATGACTGGACCATCGAGCGGTTCGGCAAATACACCCGCACGCTGTCGCCGGGCCTCAATCTGATCGTGCCGTATTTCGATCGGATCGGGCGCAAGATGAACATGATGGAGCAGGTGATCAACATCCCCGAGCAGGAGGTGATCACCAAGGACAACGCCACCGTGACGGTGGACGGCGTCGCGTTCTTCCAGGTGTTCGATGCCGCGAAGGCGAGCTACGAGGTCGCCAATCTCAACCAGGCGATCATCGTGCTGACCATGACCAACATCCGCTCGGTGATGGGCTCGATGGATCTCGACCAGGTGCTGTCGCATCGCGACGAGATCAACGAGCGGCTGCTGCGCGTGGTCGACGCCGCGGTGTCGCCCTGGGGCCTCAAGGTCAACCGCATCGAGATCAAGGACATCGTGCCGCCGGCCGATCTCGTCGAGGCGATGGGCCGGCAGATGAAGGCCGAGCGCGTCAAACGCGCCGACATCCTGCAGGCGGAAGGCCAGCGGCAATCCGAGATCCTGCGCGCCGAGGGCGCCAAGCAGGGCCAGATCCTGCAGGCGGAAGGCCGCAAGGAGGCTGCATTCCGCGACGCCGAGGCGCGCGAGCGCTCCGCCGAAGCCGAGGCGAGAGCCACCCAGATGGTCAGCGATGCCATTGCCAAGGGCGACGTCGCCGCGCTGAACTATTTCATCGCCGACAAGTACATCAAGGCGTTCGGGCAATTGGCTGATTCGCCGAACCAGAAAGTGCTGATGCTGCCGATCGAGGCGACCAGCATCCTCGGCTCACTCGCCGGCATTGGCGAGATCGCCAAGGCCACCTTCGGCGAGAGTGCCGCATCCGCCGCGGCCGCCGCGCGGCGCGGCTCGGTACCGTCGGCAGGTCCGACGCCGCCACCGCCGGTGCCGCCGCAGCGGTAAGGGCGTGACGGCGTCACGCCTGCAATGTGAGAGGTCACGTCATGGCCGAGATGTTTTCGACATTGGGTACCTGGAACTGGCTGATCTTCGGCTTCATCCTGATGGCGCTGGAGCTCGCAGCGCCCGGCGTCTTCCTGTTCTGGCTCGGGCTCGCGGCGCTGCTGGTCGGGCTGCTGTCGTTCATCTTCACGCCGTCCTGGCAGACGCAGCTGCTGATGTTCGCGGTGTTCGCAGCGCTCGCGGTGCCGGCGTGGCGGCATTTTGCCAAAGGCGCGACCGAGGCGAGCAAGACGAACCCGTTCCTCAACCGCCGCAACGAAGCCCTGGTCGGCCGCGAATTCACCTTGGAGAAGCCGATCATCGATGGCGCAGGCACCGTGCGGATCGACGACACGGTCTGGCGCGTCGCTGGCCCCGATGCGCCGGCCGGCAGCCGGGTGAAGGTGGTCCGCGCCGACGGTGCGAGCCTGACGGTAGCGGCGATCTAGCTGCGGTCCTGCTTGCTCCAGCGCTCCGCGAATCGCTGGAGCGGCGTGAAGGTCGCAAATAGCTCTCTTCCGAGCGCGGTGAGGCCGTAACCATCCTCCGTCAGCTCGACGAACCCCGCCTCGCGCAGCTCGGTCAACCGCGTCTGCAGGATCGTCGGCGACGCCTCGTCGCAGGCGGTGCGCAGCGCGCGCGAGGTCAGTGCGCCGTCCCGCAGCTCCCAGACGATGCGCAAGGTCCAGCGCCGCCCCAACAGATCGAGCAGCGCCATGATCGGGCGGCCGGTCCGTGAGCCGCGGACGCCGGGTTTCGTGGCTGGAACCTGCTTCACCATGTCGCGAATCCCTCTTGAATCTCGCTTGCGCAAATCTTTCTTGCGTCGCGCGCTACAGATATTGTAGCGTAACGCTACAATAAATGTAGCAACGAGATCAGCCCATGTCACGCATCGCACCGCTCGATCCGCCCTATGCAGCGGATGTTCAACAGCATTTCGACCGCATCATGCGCGGCAAGCCGCCGCTGGTGCTGTTCCGCATGATGGCGGGGCACCCGCGCGCCTGGGAGAAGTTTCGCGGTGGCAGCCTGCTCGACCGCGGGCCGTTGCCGTTGCGGGAGCGCGAGATTGTGATCGACCGCACCTGCGCGCTCAATGCCTGCGAATATGAATGGGGCGTGCATGTCACCGCGTTCGGCGCCGCGGCCGGGCTGTCGGAGCAGCAGATCCACGCCACCGTGCGCGGTGCGGCCGATGCCGACTGCTGGTCGCCGGCCGAACAGGCGCTGATCGCCGCGGTCGATGCGCTGCATGCGCGCGCGACGCTGGACGACGCGGAATTCGCCGCGCTGTCGGCGCATTATGATGACGATCAGGTGCTGGAGATCATCCTGCTGTGCGGCTTCTACCGCACGGTCTCCTACCTCGCCAACGCGCTGGCGCTGCCGCTGGAGGCGACCGCGGCAAGATTTCCGAGGTAACCGCCGTCATTGCGAGGAGCGAAGCGACGAAGCAATCCATGCCTCCGCAAACGGAGAGATGGATTGCTTTGCTTCGCTCGCAATGACGGAGAGAAGCGTGGCCCTACGCCACGCCGGCGCGCAGCAGATCGTGCAGATGGATGATGCCGACCGGCTTCTTCGCATCCGTCACGATCAGCGTCGTGATCTTCGAGGCGTTGAGCAGCTCCAGCGCCTCGCCGGCCAGCGTGTCGCGGCTGATCGTCTTCGGGGTCTTGGTCATGACCTCGTCGACCAATAGCGTCAAAAGGTCGGGGCGCGTCAGCTGCCGGCGCAGATCGCCGTCGGTGACGATGCCGGCGAGATGGCCGTGGCGGTCGACGATGCCGACGCAGCCAAAGCCCTTCGAGGTCATCTCGACCAGCGCGTCCGACATCCTGGTGCCGAGCGGCTTCAGCGGCAGCGCGTCGCCGCTATGCATCAGGTCGCGGGCATATTTCAGCAGCGCGCCGAGCTTGCCGCCCGGATGCAGCACGCTGAAATCGGTCGAGGTGAAGCCGCGGCCTTCGAGCAGCGCGATCGCCAGCGCATCGCCGAGCGCCAGCATCATCAGCGAGGAGGTGGTCGGCGCCAGATTGTGCGGGCAGGCCTCGCGGGCCTTCGGCAGCGTCAGCTGCACGTCGGCGGCCTTGCTCAGCGTCGAGTCCTTGTCGGCAGTCATCGCGATCAGCGGAATGCTGAAGCGCGCGGCATAGGCGATCAGATTGCGCATCTCCGGCTGCTCGCCGGACCATGACAGCGCCAGGATCGCGTCGTCGGCGGTGATCATGCCGAGATCGCCGTGGCTGGCTTCGGCGGTGTGCACGAAGAACGCCGGCGTGCCTGTGGAGGCGAAGGTCGCGGCGATCTTGCGGCCGATATGGCCCGACTTGCCGAGCCCGGTGACGATCAGCCGCCCCTTGGCCTTGCGGATCAGCTCGGCCGCCGCCGTGAACGCCGCGCCGAGGTCGGACTTGAGTGCCGCAGAGAGCGCAGCGACGCCGCTTGCTTCGGCATCGAGGGTGCGGAGCGCCGACTGAATGGCGCCGTCATCGGGGCCGGATGATTTGGTCATCAGCGGTTTCGGTTTGGCCATTTCGTATTCCAGGGGAGGGGTTTTGCACCCGGGCGTCTCCCTTAGCACGTTCGATTCCGCGATGCGACGCGCGGCGGCGGATCCTCAACGGCTCATTAACCATAATTGTTTTAACTCCATTAACGACGTTTTTCGCCGCCCGGCGGGATGCGTACGTCAAGTACATGGATTCGTTGGAGTATTTCCATCGTGTGGCGGCGGCCAGCAAGCGGCCCAAATCGGCGTGGACACTTCGTTCGCGTGGTTTTGCCATGCCTTTTGCTGACTTTTTCGCTGACCGCGATGACCGGGCTCGCCATCGCCCAGACCGTGACGCCGGATCTGTTCAGCCCGAACCGGCAGAGCCAGGTGATCACTCAGGATTCGCCGCTGCGCCGGACCACGGCCGATGCCACGGATCCGCTCAACGGCTTGCGGCTGCCCGACGCCGATCCCGGCCGGCGTGCCTCGTCGTCGTCGACATCAACCACGGACCGTGTCGGACAGGTCCCGACCTACGGACTCCCTGCCGCGAATGGCGCCGCGACATCAGGCTATGACTCGCTCAATCGGAAGCGCCTGAAGCCGAAGTATTATCCGGGCCAGGCCAAGCCGAAGCCGCCGCCGGGACCCGGCTCGCCGGTGCCCACACCGCCGCCGCTCACCGCAGCCGGGCAGCTGCGGCTGTCGATCCCGCCGTCGGAGACCGCCAGCAAGCCGCCACTGCCGCCGGCGATGGCCGGCACCATCGTCGGCCAGCCGGCGCGCAGGCGGCTCAAGCTCGACGACGATCCGTTCGGCGCGGTCGGCGATTACGCCGGCTCGTTCATGGTCAAGACCGCGGTCGAGGTGATGGCGGGCTACGACACCAATCCGGGCCGATTGAATTCGCCGCAAGGCAAGGCGTTCTACATGGTCGCGCCGGAATTCGTCGCGATGTCGGACTGGGAGCGCCACGCCGTCGTCGCCGATCTGCGCGGCTCCTTCACCGGCTACGGCTCCCAGCTCACGCCGATCGACGGCACGCCGCTGTCGGCGCCGCTCGATGTCGACCGTCCGAACTTCACCGGGCATATCGACGGCCGCCTCGATGTGTCGAGGGACACGCATCTGACGGGACAGGCCCGCATGCTGGTCTCGACCGACAATCCTGGCAGCCCGAACGTGCAGGCCGGCCTCGCCAAATATCCGATCTACACCACGGTCGGCGGCACCTTCGGCATCGACCAGAATTTCAACCGCATGCAGGTCTCGCTTGGCGGCACCGTCGACCGCACCGATTACCAATGGTCGAAGCTGACCGACGGCACCTCGTCGTCGAACGACGACCGCAACTTCACCCAATATGGCGGTGTCGGCCGCGTCAGCTATGAGCTCAATCCGGCCGTGAAGCCGTTCGTGGAAGTGGAGGGCGACAGCCGCTTCCATGATCTCTATCTCGACCGCGCCGGTTACGCGCGCAATTCGTCGGGCGGTTACGCCAAGGTCGGCACGTCGTTCGAATTCACGCGGATTCTGTTCGGCGAAATCTCGATCGGCTATGCTAGGCGCGACTATGTCGACCCGCGGCTTAGCCCGCTTGAGGGCCTGCTGACCACCGCCTCGCTGACCTGGAATGCGACGCCGCTGACCACGGCCAAATTCTACTCCGACACCCAGCTCGGCGAGACCACGCTGCCCGGCACCTCCGGCGTGCTGTCGCGCACTTACACCGTCGAGGTCGACCACGACTTCCGCCGCTGGCTGACCGCGATCGGCAAGTTCACCTACGGCACGCTCGACTACCAGGGCGACAACCGCAACGACACCATCTACTCGGTGTCCGCCGACCTGATCTACAAGATGACCCGCAGCCTCTGGATCAAGGGCACGGTGCGCCGCGACTGGCTGGATTCGAATTTGGCGGGACAGAGCTCGTCGTCGACGGTGGTGATGCTGGGCGTGCGGGTGCAAAATTAGCTGAAACGGCCTCGCTGTTTCACACAATGGCCGGACGACGAGAATGACGCCTTCAATCCATCGCGAGGAACGACGACTATGCGCAAACTTTCCCTGGCTGCCGCAGCACTGGTCATCGCCGCCGGCGCCGCTCATGCCGATTCGATCGACGGCGCCTGGATTACCGCGCGCGGCGATACTGCCGTGATCTCCGGCGGCACGATCACGCTAAAGACCGGCAAGTATGCCGGCAAGACCATCGGTTCGATGAAACCCGCAGGTGACGGAAAATATGCCGGCACGATCACGGATCCACAGGACGACAAGACCTATTCAGGCACGGCCAAGCTTGCCGGCTCCTCGCTGGAACTGACCGGATGTGCGATGGCCGTGTTCTGCCGGACGCAGACCTGGAAGAAGAAGTAGGACGAGCCTTCCCATTGCCGTAATGGGTCCGTGAGCCGCCGGTGCCGCGGCTCGTCCGCCTCCAGCCTTGACGCCTCTGGAATACTGGATCGCCCGCTCTCGCGGGCGATGACAGCTGAATTGCTGAGATGCAGTTCGACGTGTCTGCCGAGCGACTACCCCGGCAGGTCGGTCTTCCCCATCAGGAAGCTGTCGATCGAGCGTGCGCACTGGCGGCCTTCGCGGATTGCCCAGACCACGAGCGACTGGCCGCGGCGCATGTCGCCGGCGGAGAAGATCTTCGCGCGCGAGGTCTGGTAGTCCTGCAGGGAGGCGCGGACGTTGCCGCGCTGGTCGAGCTCGACGCCGAGCGTCTTGAGCAGGCCCTCGTGCACCGGATGGACGAAGCCCATCGCCAGCAGCACGAGCTCGGCGTCGAGCGTGAACTCGGTGCCGGGCAGCGGCTTGAACTTGTCGTCGACCTTGACGCAATGAAGTTTTGTCACCTTGCCGTCGACGCCTTCGAACTTCGTGGTCAGCACCGCGTATTCGCGCACCGCGCCTTCGGCCTGGCTCGACGAGGTCCGCATCTTCAGCGGCCAGTTCGGCCAGGTCACGCCCTTGTTCTCGTGCTCGGGCGGCGCCGCCATGATCTCGAGCTGGGTCACCGACTTCGCGCCTTGCCGGAACGAGGTGCCGATGCAGTCCGAACCGGTATCGCCGCCGCCGATCACGACGACATGCTTGCCGCCGGCGAGGATATCGGCTGTGCCGTTCAGCGGCTCGCCGGAAACGCGGCGGTTCTGCTGCGGCAGGAAGTCCATCGCGAAGTGGATGCCGGCGAGGTCGCGGCCGGGGATCGGCAGGTCGCGCGGGGCTTCCGCGCCGCCGGTCAGCGCCACCGCGTCATAATGCTTGGCGAGCTCCTGCGGATCGATCGCACCGGGCGTCGAGCCGCCCACGGCCTTGCCGTAGTGGAAGGTGACGCCCTCGGCCTCCATCTGCGCCACGCGGCGGTCGATGACGTCCTTCTCCATCTTGAAGTCGGGAATGCCGTAGCGCAGCAGGCCGCCGGCCTTGGCGAACTTCTCGTAGACATGCACCTCGTGGCCGGCGCGCGCGAGCTGCTGCGCGGCGGCCATGCCGGCGGGGCCGGAGCCGATCACGGCGACCTTCTTGCCGGTCTTCTGCGCGGCGATCTCCGGCTTCAGCCAGCCATTGTCCCAGGCGCGGTCGACGATCGCGCATTCGATGGTCTTGATGGTGACCGGGTTGTCGTCGATGTTGAGCGTACAGGACGCCTCGCACGGCGCCGGGCAGATCCGACCGGTGAACTCGGGGAAATTGTTGGTCGAGTGCAGGTTGCGCGAGGCTTCTTCCCAGTTGCCCTGATAGACGAGGTCGTTGAAATCGGGGATCTGGTTGTTGACCGGGCAGCCCGGCGTACCCGGCGCGGTCGAGCCGGTGCCGTGGCAATAGGGGATGCCGCAATTCATGCAGCGCGCGGCCTGGTCGCGCGTGTCCTTCTCGCTCAGCGGAATCACGAACTCGTTGAAGTTCTTGAGCCGATCGGCGACCGGCTCGTACTTGCGGTCATGCCGCTCGATATCGAGAAAACCTGTGATCTTACCCATTGAAACCCGATGCCCCTGCATCTCAGTTGTCCGTCATTCCGGGCTGCGCCGCGAGACGCAGACCCGGAGGTCTCGAAGTGGTCTGGCGAGATTCCGGGCTCGCGCCAATGGCGCGCTCCGGAATGACGCCTGGTGATATTACGCGCCGATCGCGATCTTCGGCTCGGCGTCGGCGTTGGCCTTCATTTCCCTCAGCGCGCGGCGGTACTCCACCGGCATCACCTTGCGGAATTTCGGCAGCCAGCTCTTCCAGTCGGCGAGGATCTCGGCCGCCTTCTTCGAGCCGGTCAGCTTGGCGTGACGCGTGATCAGGACATGCAGCCGCTCCACGTCGGAGTCGAGCAGGTTCTGGAACACGTCGACCCGGCCGTGCGCCTCGAGATCGCCGGAGTGGTGGTAGGTGTCGGCGTTGATCATCTCCTCCGACAGCACCGGCTCCAGCTCGACCATCGAAAGGTTGCAAAGCTTGCTGAAGTCGCCGCTCTCGTCCAGCACATAGGCAATGCCGCCCGACATGCCGGCCGCGAAGTTGCGCCCGGTCTTGCCGAGCACCACCACGATGCCGCCGGTCATGTATTCGCAGCAATGATCGCCGGCGCCTTCGACGACCGCGACCGCGCCGGAGTTGCGCACCGCGAAGCGCTCGCCGGCGATGCCGCGGAAGTAGCACTCGCCCGCGATCGCGCCGTACATCACGGTGTTGCCGACGATGATCGATTCCTCCGGCACGATCCCGGAGTTCTTCGGCGGCTTGACGATGATGCAGCCGCCCGAAAGGCCCTTGCCGACATAGTCGTTGCCTTCACCCTCGAGCTCGAAGGTGACGCCCTTGGCGAGCCAGGCGCCGAACGCCTGTCCCGCCGTGCCCTTCAGGCCGACATGGATGGTGTCGAGCGGCAGGCCGGCATGGCCGTAGATCTTGGCCACCGCGCCCGACAGCATCGCGCCGGCGGAACGGTCGGTGTTGTTGATCTCTTCCTCGATCTTGACCGGCGCACCGCGATCGAGCGCGGCTTGCGCCTTCTCGATCAGCCGGCGGTCGAGCACGGCATCCAGGTGGTGGTTCTGCCGCTCCGAGTGATAGATCGTCTGGCCCTTCTCCTCCTTCTGCCGCACGAACAGCTTGGAGAAATCGAGGCCCTTGGCCTTCCAGTGCGAGACCAGCGCGGTCTGGTCCAGCATCTGGACCTGGCCGACCATCTCGTCGAACGACTTGTAGCCGAGCTGCGCCATGATCTCGCGCACTTCCTCGGCGACGAAGAAGAAGTAGTTGATGACGTGCTCGGGCTGGCCGGTGAAGCGCTTGCGCAGCACCGGATCCTGGGTCGCAACGCCGACCGGGCAGGTGTTGAGGTGGCACTTGCGCATCATGATGCAGCCCGCCGCGATCAGTGGCGCGGTGGCAAAGCCGAACTCGTCGGCCCCGAGCAGCGCGCCGATCACGACGTCACGGCCGGTGCGGAAGCCGCCGTCGACCTGGACCGCGATGCGGCTGCGCAGCCGCTGACGCACCAGCGTCTGATGGGTTTCGGCGAGGCCGATCTCCCACGGCGAGCCGGCATGCTTGATCGAGGTCAGGGGCGAGGCACCGGTGCCGCCCTCGAAGCCCGCGATGGTGACATGGTCGGCGCGTGCCTTGGCGACGCCGGCGGCAACCGTGCCGACGCCGACCTCGGACACCAGCTTGACCGAGACCTGGCCGTCCGGATTGACGTTCTTGAGGTCGTAGATCAGCTGGGCGAGGTCTTCGATCGAGTAGATGTCGTGATGCGGCGGCGGCGAGATCAGGCCGACGCCCGGCGTCGAATGCCGGACGCGCGCGATCGTCGCGTCGACCTTGTGGCCAGGCAACTGGCCGCCTTCGCCGGGCTTGGCACCCTGCGCCATCTTGATCTGCATCATGTCGGAGTTGACGAGATATTCCGTCGTCACGCCGAACCGGCCCGAGGCGACCTGCTTGATCGCCGAGCGCATCGAGTCGCCGTTGGGCAATGGCTTGAAGCGGTCGGATTCCTCGCCGCCCTCGCCGGTGTTCGACTTGCCGCCGATTCGGTTCATCGCGATCGCGAGCGTGGTGTGCGCCTCGCGCGAGATCGAGCCGAACGACATCGCACCGGTCGAGAAGCGCTTGACGATGTCCTTGGCCGGCTCGACGTCCTCGAGCTTGACCGGCTTGCGCTTGTCGTCCTCGGCGCTCTTGATCCGGAACAGGCCGCGCAGCGTCAGCAGACGCTCGGACTGCTCGTTGAGGATCTTGGCGAACGCCCGGTAGCGCTCCAGCGAGTTGCCGCGCACGGCATGCTGCAAGGTCGAGACCGACTCCGCGGTCCAGGCATGGTCCTCGCCGCGGGTGCGGTAGGCATATTCGCCGCCGACATCGAGCGCGCTCTTGTAGATCTGGCCGTCACCGAACGCGTCGGTGTGGCGCCGCACCGTTTCCTCGGCGATCTCGCCGAGGCCGACGCCCTCGATCCTGGTGTGGGTGCCGGCGAAATACTTGGCGACGAAATCCGCCTTGAGCCCGACCGCGTCGAAGATCTGCGCGCCGCAATAGGACTGGTAGGTCGAGATGCCCATCTTGGACATCACCTTGAGCAGGCCCTTGCCGATCGACTTGATGTAGCGCTTGACGATCTCGTAGTCGTCGAGCGCGCCGGGCAGCCGGTCCTTCATCGCGAGGATCGTTTCGAACGCGAGATAGGGGTTGATCGCTTCGGCGCCGTAGCCGGCGAGACAGGCGAAGTGATGCACTTCCCGCGGCTCACCGGATTCCACGACGAGGCCCACTGAAGTACGCAGGCCGGTGCGGATCAGATGATGATGCACGGCGGCGCAGGCCAAAAGCGATGGGATCGGAATCCGGTCGGTGCCGGTCATGCGGTCCGACAGGATGATGATGTTGATGCCCTCGCGCACGGCGCCCTCGGCGCGCGCGCAGAGCTCGTCGAGCACCTGCTCCATGCCCGCCGCGCCGAAGCCGGCGTGGAAGGTGGTGTCGAGCGTGCGCGACTTGAAGTGGGTCTCGGGAACGTCGGAGATCGAGCGGATCTTCTCGAGGTCGGCATCGGTCAGGATCGGCTGCCGCACTTCGAGGCGTTGGGTCGAGGCGACGCCCTGCAGGTCGAACAGGTTCGGCCGCGGCCCGATGATCGAGACGAGGCTCATCACGATCTCTTCGCGGATCGGGTCGATCGGCGGGTTGGTGACCTGCGCGAAGTTCTGCTTGAAGTAGGTGAACAGCTGCTTCGGCTTGTCCGACAGCGCCGAGATCGGCGTGTCGTTGCCCATCGAGCCGGCTGCTTCCTCACCGGTGGCCGCCATCGGCGTCATCAGGATCGTGATGTCTTCCTGGCTGTAGCCGAACGCCTGCTGGCGATCGAGCAGCGGCAAGTTGGAGCGCACGCCCTTGGCCGATGCATCCGGCAGCTCCTCGAGCTGGATCTGGGTGCGGTGCAGCCAGTCATTGTAGGGATGGCTCTTGGCGAGGTCGGCCTTGATCTCGTCGTCGGGAATCAAGCGGCCCTGCTCGAGGTCGACGAGCAGCATCTTGCCGGGCTGCAGCCGCCACTTGGTGACGATCTGGTCCTCCGGAATCTTCAGCACGCCCATTTCGGACGCCATCACGATGCGGTCGTCCTTGGTGACGAGATAGCGCGCCGGGCGCAGGCCGTTGCGGTCGAGCGTCGCGCCGATCTTGCGGCCGTCGGTGAAGGCGATCGCGGCCGGGCCGTCCCACGGCTCCATCAGCGCGGCATGATATTCGTAGAAGGCGCGGCGCTGCTCATCCATCAGGGGATTGCCGGCCCACGCTTCCGGAATCATCATCATCACGGCGTGCGGCAGCGAGTAGCCGCCCTGCACCAGGAATTCGAGCGCGTTGTCGAAGCAGGCGGTGTCGCTCTGGCCTTCATAGGAGATCGGCCACAGACGGCTGATGTCCTTGCCGTAGAGCTCCGAATGCACGGAGGCCTGCCGCGCCGCCATCCAGTTGACGTTGCCGCGCAGCGTGTTGATTTCGCCGTTATGGGCGATCATCCGGTAGGGATGCGCCAGCGACCAGGTCGGGAAGGTGTTGGTCGAGAAGCGTTGATGCACCAGCGCCAGCGCGCTGTCGAAATCCGCTTCATGCAGGTCGGGATAGTACTTGCCGAGCTGGTCGGCGAGGAACATGCCCTTGTAGATCACGGTGCGGCACGACAGCGAGCACGGATAATAGCCCGCCATGCCGCGGTCGCGGCGCTGATAGATCGCCTGCGAGATCGACTTGCGCAGGATGTAGAGCCGGCGCTCGAAATCGTCCTCGGTCTTGACCGCATTGTTGCGGCCGATGAAGACCTGCATGTGATAGGGCTCGGTCGGCTTCACCGTGACGCCGAGCGAGGAGTTGTCACTGGGCACGTCGCGCCAGCCGAGCAGCTTGAAGCCCTCGTTCTTGATCTCGTCGGCGATGATGCTCTTGATCACGTTCCGCCACGCGGCATCGCGCGGCATGAACAGCGCGCCGATGGCGTATTCGCCGGGCTTCGGCAGCTTGAAACCGAGCTCCGCGGTCTTGCGCGCGAAGAAGGCGTGCGGGATCTGCACCAGGATGCCGGCGCCGTCACCGGCGCGCGGGTCGGCGCCGACGGCGCCGCGATGCTCGAGGTTGCACAGGATGCTCAGCGCGTCGGAGACGATCTGATGCGACTTCTGGCCCTTGATGTTGGCGATGAAGCCGACGCCGCAGGAGTCCTTCTCCAGGCTCAGGTCGTACAGGCCTTCGGCCTGCGGACGCCAGGTGTGAAGCTCGGGAGTGTGCGGTCCATAGGACGCATCATGCGCGGCATCGGCGGCTTTCGAGTCCGCGGTCGCCGACAGCATGCCTGTCACGATGGTTTCGCGCTCGAATTCCGACCCGCTCATGTGTCCTCTCCCTTTCGTAAGGGGCCTCACCGTATTTGGCGCACCTTGGACGTTGCGGCACCCACCGGGCCACCGCTCGTCCGCCGCGAGCCGCATTTTCCTAAATTCAGGCGACGGGCGTTTCAACGTCCCCTGAGGGACGGCCCTGCCTGCAGCATTCTCGGTGCCCGGGGCGCCGAGTTTTCGTTGCAATCCCTATGCCGGAATGGCTTCGAAATTGAGACAGCTTTGCTGTCCTAACCTCGACCTTGCCAAATTTTTGTCTATCACACAAGCGCGAGGAAGTCCTCGCCCGCATGCTTGGATCGGACAGCTCGGCGGGCGCTTGGGCGCCGCTGATTCGAAGCAAACACGCCGTGATCTGGCCCAAGGAGGGACCAAGGACCGCCGGAATTCAAACCGAAATTTCGCCCGGCAAGCCGGCAAGAGAGCGGGAAGCTCCTCAAGGCGGGCCAGACAGGAGTTACGGCGATGAAGTTGTTCACAGGTTCGGTCGCAGCTGCCGCCCTCGCGCTCAGCGCAGCCTCGGCCCAGGCGCAGCTGGTGACATCAGCCCGGATCGGCAGCCCGGCTCTGGTCAGGGTATCCGACATGGAGGGGCCCTACGCCGCCATGCCCGAGGTTCCGCCGCCGCCGCGCTTCGGCCGTGTCCCGAGCCTGTTGCCGCCGGTCGAGGTCTATACCGTGCTGCGCGAGAACGGCTATCTGCCGCTCGGTGCGCCCCAGCAGCGCGGCTTCGTCTACACCATCTCGGTGATCGACCAGGGCGGCGACGACGGCCGGCTGGTGATCGACGCCCGCGACGGGCACATCGTCCGCTTCACCCCGGCCTACCGGCTCGGCGACAATTTCGAGGAGGAGATGAGCGCGACCTACGGCCCGGTCGGCCCGATGCCCCGGGCGATCCAGGCCCGGGTGCCGCGGCCGCCACTCCCGATCCCGCATGTCGCCAGCCGCGTGCCGGTGCCGAAGCGGAGCCCGCTTGCGGCCAAGGCCCAGGTTCCCGCCACTCCGGCTCCCGCATCTGCGGCCCAGGCGGCCGTCCCGCCGACCGCAGCGCCACAGCCTGCACCGGCCCAGGCAGCCGCACCCGCGCCAACCGAGCAGGCTGCGGCGGCGCCCAAGCCGGCGGAGACCCAGGCGGCGGCGCCGCAGGCCGTTAGGCAAGCCGAGGTCCCGACCGTCGGTCAGGCCGCTTCGCCGCCGCCGGCGCCCGCGATCCTGCCGACCCAGCAAATGCCGAAGGTGCAGGGGCTGGAGTAATTGGCTCCATCCGGGCTACGAAGCCGCCAACAAAAAACGCCCCGGTTTCCCGGGGCGTTTTCGCGTTCAGCCAATATCTGCCGACGCGGGATCTGTCGCTTAGGCCGCGACCTTGCTGGCCGAGCCGTCAACCACCTGCGGGGCCTTGTCGCCGCTGCCGATCGGAATGCTGCGGGGCTTCTTGGCCTCGGGAATCTCGCGAACGAGATCGACGTGGAGCAGGCCGTTCTCGAGCGAAGCGTTCTTCACCTGCACGAAGTCGGCAAGCTGGAAAACGCGCTCGAAGGCGCGGGAGGCGATGCCGCGATAGAGCACTTCGGCCGTGTTGCCAGAGTTCTCGTTGGCGGTTTTCTCGCCCTTGATCGTCAGCGTGTTCTCCTTCGCGACGATCGAAAGCTCGGCCTGCGAGAAGCCGGAGACCGCAACGCTGATCCGGTAAGCATTCTCGCCGGTGCGCTCGATGTTGTAGGGGGGATAGCCGGGGCTGCCGTCCGAAGTCACCTGATCGAGCAGGCTGAAGAGGCGGTCGAAGCCGACGGTGGAACGATAGAACGGAGTCAGGTCGTAGCTACGCATAAGGTAGTCCTCCAATGAGCGACTGTTTCAGTTGCCCGCCCGCCATCGGGCCGGGCTTAGATGTGTGCAGCCTCATGTTCCGGTTCCGAAACACTGGTAGCGGCCTGCACCGAGGTGATATGGGAGGGGTCACGTCGCGTTCAAGAGGCGGAAACCGCGCAGCTTTTTTCGGCGCCCGCGTGCTTGATCTCCATCCTGTTCCACCACTTCGGTCTCCTGCATGACGCTCGTCTCGATCCCCGCCAACCCGGTTCCGGACGACGTTGTCAGTGGCACCATCAAGACACCTGACGGAGCCGAGCTGCGTTTCGCGCGCTGGGCGCCACCGCCCGGCCGCAAGGGCACGGTCTGCGTGTTCGGCGGACGCGGCGAGATGATCGAGAAATATTTCGAGACGGTGCGCGACCTGCGCGACCGCGGCTTTGCGGTGGCGATGATCGACTGGCGCGGGCAGGGCCACTCGTCGCGGCGGCTGCGCGATCCGCGCAAGGGCTATGTGCGCGACTTCGCCGACTATGAGGTCGATGTCGAGGCTTTCGTGCAGCAGGTGGTGCTGCCGGATTGCCCACCGCCCTATTTCGCGTTGGCGCATTCGATGGGCGGCGCTGTCCTGCTGCGGATCGCGCATGCCGGCAAGCGCTGGTTTGACCGCATGGTGCTGTCGGCGCCGATGATCGACCTGCCGCGCCGCCGCGTCTCGTTCTTTCCGAGCGCGCTGCTCAGGATCATGCGGCTGACCGGGCAGGGCGGCAACTACGTTCCGGGCGGTAACGATGAGCTGGTCGGCCTTGCGCCCTTCATCGGCAATCCCGTCACCAGCGACCCGGTGCGCCACGCCCGCAATGCGGCGATCCTGGAAGAAGACCCGACGCTCGGCATCGCGGCGCCGACGGTCGCCTGGGCCGACACCGCGTTCACCGCGATGCGCACCTTCCGCGGCATGTCGTATCCGACCGAAATCCGCCAGCCGATCCTGATGCTGGCGGCGAGCAATGATGAGGTGGTGTCGACGGCGGCGATCGAGGAATTCGCCTACCATTTGCGCGCCGGCTCGCATCTGGTGATCGCCGGCTCCAAGCACGAGATCCTGCAGGAGCAGGATCGCTACCGCGGGCAATTCTGGGCGGCGTTCGACGCCTTCGTGCCGGGCACGCCGCTGTTCAAGTGAACCATCTATGGTGTGGAGCTCGCGGCTCAGCCGTTGAGCAGCGCGACGATCCGGTCGGGAAAGCGCTTTTCCACGAACAAGGTCCTGACCTCGGCGACGCTGAGATAGCGGTCCTGGCCTTCGCCCCTGCCCATGATGTCGAGCAGCACCGGCCACTCGCCAAGCATCAGCAGCGGATAGTAGCAGTGCAGGATCGCGTAGGACGGAGGATGCTCGTCCTTGGCGCGCTGGAAGTTCGCCGCCATGAAATTCTTGATCTCGGAGGCCGACAGCCCGCGTTCGACGCTGCCGTCGGGGGCCTTGTGGTCCGTGCCGAAGGTCGCGAGCCGCGCGATCTCGTCCTCATGCACGACGGCATGCTGATCGAGGATGCGCGAGCCGGCGCCGTGCTTGTCGAGCGGGCCGTTGCGCAATTCGTCGAGGATGGCGCCCTGCAACAGGCTGCGCACCTGGCTGAAGGGGCCGACGCCGTTGGCCATCTGCGCGACCATGAAGATCTTGGCGCCGGCGCTGAGCGCCGGAAGGCCGGTCTTGCCGGTGGCGCGGTCGATGGTTTCGGTCAGCTTCGGCAGCGGCACGATATGGCCGCCGACATAGTCGCCAGCAACCAGCGCACGCAGGAACGGGCACGGATTGTCAGGGGAAACCTGCGGGGCGGGTGCCGCGCTTGCAGCCGTATCGGACATCAAACCACATCCTGAAAAGCTTCAGCTTAAAAAGCATCCGTTACCGGTGGATGAATTCGCTCAGGAATCAGCGGCGAATTTCGAGTTGGATGCAACCAGAGCGAGTTTGCCGAAGGGGAGGCCGGCTTTCAAGAGGCCATCGCGATAGAGCGCGATATCGGCCGGGTTCTTCCAGTGGAAATTGCGCAGGTGACGCTCGACCGTGAGGTCGGGATGGTTGGCGAGCAGCGCTTCGGCCGCCTGCGCGGCTTCGTCGGCGCGGCCGAGCTGGGCGAGTGCCGCGGCGCGCACCGCAAGACCCTGCAGGTGGTTCGGGTTGAGATAGAGCGTTTCGCGCGACCATGACAGCGATGCGTCGTATTGTCCGAGCAGGTAATGGCTGAACGCGTTCAATGCGCCCCATTGGTAGCGCGGGTCGCTGTTGCCGCGCTGGACCGCGGTCGAGAACAGATCGACCGCCTTGCGATGATCGCCGATCACCATGTGGCAGATGCCGAGCACGCCGCGGGCGCCCATGTCGTAGGGGTTGAGCTCGATCGCCCGCTTGATGGCGTCCATCGCGGCTTCATAGTGGCCCTGCATCGCATGCAGATAGGCCAGCAGCGAAAATGCGAACGAGGAGCGCGGGTCGAGCCGGACGCTGCTCTCGGCCAGGCTGACTGACGAGGCCCACAATTCGCGCGTGCTCGGAATCCAGCCGAACTGCACGCTCTGGATCTGGATCAGCGCGAGATAGGCGCGCGCGATCGACAGCGCGGGGTCGAGCTCGATCGCCTCCTTGAACAGCGCGATCGCGGTTTCGCAATCGTCCTTGGTCTGGTGATAGTAGTGCGACAGACCCTTCAGGAAGCGGTCCCACGCGGTCAGCTCGGCGTTCGGCGAGCGCGCCGGCGCCGAGGCCTCGGCACGGTAGATCTCCTGGGCCACCGCGGCAGAGAGGTTCGCGGTGATCTCGTCCTGCATTGCGAACAGGTCGCCCATGTCGCGGTCGTAGCGGCCGGTCCACAGCTGCTCGCCCTTCTCGGGCGCGATCAGCTCGGCGGAGACGCGGATCTTGTTGCCGGCGCGGCGCACCGAGCCCTGGATCAGATAGGTCGCGTCGATCTCGCGCGCGATCAGGCGGGTCGAGACGTTCTTGCCCTTGTAGGCGAAGGTCGAGTTGCGGCTCAGCACGCGGTAGAAGGATTGCAGCGACAGCGCGTGGATAAGATCCTCGGTCAGGCCGTCGGAAAAATACTCGTCGGCGCCGCCGCTCAGATTGTCGAACGGCAGCACGCCGACGATCGCGGTCCGGTACTGCCCCGGCAGATGCGGGCCGTCGTCGGGAACCTGCTCCTGCTTGTCGGAGCCGGCCGGCGCCCAGGTCCAGACATGGACCGGTTCGGTGATGTTCTTGAAGCGGTGCGGGCCGGCATCGACCAGGCTGACGGCAAGCCGCCGCCCTGACTCGGTGCGGGCCTTGTCCGACACTGCGATGCCGCCCGGCACGGCGACGGTCTCGAGGCGGACGGCGATGTTGACGTCGTCGCCGAACACCTCGTCCTCGTCGGCCATGACGTCGCCCATGTGGACGCCCATCCGGAAGTGCATGGCGCGTTCGGCCGGCAGATGTTCGTTGCGCTCGGCCATCAGGGTCTGCATCGCGACGGCAGCCTCGATAGCGCCGATGATGCTCGGAAATTCCAGCAGGAAGCCGTCGCCGGTGTTTTTGACGATTCGGCCGCCATGGTTGAGGATGATCGGGTAGATCGCGCTGCGATGCGCCTTGAACGAGGCATGCGTCCCCGCCTCGTCGACACCCATCATGCGGGAATAGCCGGCGATATCAGCGCAAAGAATGGCAGCGAGCCTTCTTTCCATGTCTCCTGTGCCCTGGAATTGGCCACTTAGCCGAGGTGACCGAATCCGATACTTACAAGACAGGCCGGGTCCGGCGGAAGCGCGGTTTACGGGCACCTATAATGCATAGTAGCAGGAATTGGCATGCGACCAACGGATCGTACAGTCCGTTTCTCTACTGAATTCGTGTGTCGCTGCGATGGCGCAGGTTGGCTGACCGTCCTTTCGGGGTCGTTACTTACATAGGTTAATGTAGCCGAGATGCTGGGAATTCACGAGCTTTGGCTGTTCGTCCTGTCCGGGTTGCTGCTCAACGTCACGCCGGGGCCGGATACCGCTTATATCATAGGGCGCACGATTCAGCACGGGTGGCGTGGCGGAGCCGCTGCGGCGATCGGTATCAGCTGCGGCTGCCTGGTCCACGTGCTGGGCGCGGCGATCGGGCTGTCGGCGCTGCTGATGGCGTCGTCGACGGCGTTCCTGGCCGTCAAGCTGATCGGCGCGGCCTATCTGGTGCTGACCGGCCTGCAGATGCTGCTGTCGCGCGCCAAGCCGATCGCTGACATCGCCGGACAGGGCGGCGAGACCTCGATCTCGCGTGTGTTCTGGCAGGGGGCGCTGACCAACATCCTCAACCCCAAGGTGGCGCTGTTCTTCCTTGCATTCCTGCCGCAATTCGTGGCGGCGGACTCAGCCCACAAGACGCTCGCCTTCCTGGTGCTCGGGCTGATCTTCATCGCCGGCGGCACGCTGTGGTGCCTTGGCCTCGCCGCCTTTGCGGCGCGGGCTGCCGGCCGCATCCGGCAATCGACCGGCGTGATCGCCTGGATCAACCGCTCGCTCGGCGCGCTCTTCATCTATCTCGGCGTCCGCGTCGCGATGCTGGAGGCGCGCTAGCGTCGCTAGAGCGTTTTCGAGCGAAGTGGCTACCGGTTCGCGTGAAGAAAACGCGTCAAACAAGAATCTCTAGCCGTGGATCTTGAGCAGTGCGCTGCCGGCCAGATAGATGCCGAGCAGGATCATCGAGATCAGAAACCAGCGGCGGAAGACGTCCGGCTGCATCCGCGTGCGGACCGCCTGGCCGATGAACATGCCGATGAACGATGCCACCATCGCCACTGCGCCGGGAAGCGCGGTGGCCGCGGTCAGTAGTCCCGAGGCCGTGAGGTTGAAGGCGAGCGCGATGGTCGCGGTGGTGAAGAAGACGCCGAGCGCCTGCACCAGTTCGTCCCGCTCCATGCCGATCGCCTGCATGAACGGCATCGAGGGAATGACCTGGACGCCGGTTGCCGCCGAGATCAGCCCGGTGATGACGCCGACGATGCCGCCGATCCATTTCTCGTCGCGCCGCCTGACCTTGAAGCTGAACCTGCTCAGGCCGACGATCGCGTAGATCACCAGCAGCGCGCCGAGCACCACGGTGCCGTAGGCTGCGTACGGCCCGGTCAACAGCCCGGCATTGATCCAGATTCCGACCACGGTGCCGAGCATCAGCGGCCACAGCCGCTTGAGGATGTCGCGCAGATAGGGGCCGACGAAGGTCTGCCAGATATTGGTGACGATCGCCGGCACGATCACGATCGCAATCGCCTGGCCCGGCGCCATCGTGGTTGCCAGCAGTCCCATCGCGACCGTCGGCAGACCGAGGCCGAGTGTCCCCTTGACGAAGCCGGCGAGCAGGAAGGCGAAAGCGATGAAGATCAGGAGATGGTCGACCATGGCTGCACATTGACCGATCGCGCCGATCGGCACAATCTGGAGGTTACGGAGTTAGCCTTCGGATCACCCGAAGGGCGGGGCGGGAAACGTCATGCGGTTCGACCTGATCGACTTGCAATTGTTCATCGCGGTTTCGGATGCGCGCAGCATCACGCAGGGCGCGGCGCGCGCGAACCTTGCGCTAGCCTCGGCCAGCGAGCGGATCAAGGGCCTTGAGGAGGCGCTCGGCGTGGCGCTGCTCAAGCGCGGCCGTCGCGGCGTCGAACTGACGGCGGCGGGTGAGAGCCTGCTCGGTCACGCGCGGATCGTGATGCATAATGTCGAGGCCTTGCAGAGCGATCTCGCCGCCTATGCCAGCGGCGTCCGCGCCAACGTGCTGCTGCTCGCCAACACCTCGGGCCTGTCGGAGCATCTGCCGCGGGCGCTGGCGGCGTTCCTGCACGAACATCCCGATATCAGCGTCGATGTCGAGGAGCGCGAGAGCACCGATATCGCGACCGCCATCGCCAGCGGTGCCGCCGATCTCGGCTTCGCCGCCGAACACGCGCTGCCCGACAGCGTCGAGCGTTTCCTGTTCAGCGAAGACCGCCTGATGCTGGTGGCATCGCGCCGCAGCGATCTCGGCGGCCGCCGCCAGATCGACTTCCAGGAGGTGGTCGGCCGCGATTTCGTCGGCCTCACGGCAACGTCAGCGCTGCAGGTCCATATTTCGCGGCACGCGGCAAAACTTGGTGCGCGGCTGCGCTTCCGCGCCCGCCTGCGCGGCTTCGACGCCATCTGCCAGATGGTCGCCGCCGATGTCGGCATTGCGGTGATCCCGGAAACCGCGGCGCGGCGCTGCGCGGCGGCGATGCCGATCACAACGATAAGAATCCGCGACGCCTGGGCCAACCGCCGGCTGACGATCTGCGCGCGCAGCTTCAAGGCATTGCCGCGCGCGGCCAAGCAACTGGTGGAATATCTGCGGGCCGAAGCGCAACGCTGACGAAGCCGAGGAGAGTGCGATGCTCAAGGTCTGGGGACGGCGCAGTTCGTTCAACGTGCAGAAGGTGATGTGGCTGATCGGCGAGCTCGATCTGGCGCACGAGCACATCGATGCCGGCGGCGCGTTCGGCGGGCTCGATGCGCCCGCGTTCCTCGCGATGAACCCGCACGGCCGCGTGCCCGTCGTCCAGGACGACGGCACTACGATCTGGGAATCCCACGCCATCCTGCGCTACCTCGCCGCGCGCCACGGCAACGGTCGCTTCTGGTCCGACGATCCCGTCATCCGGGCGCGGGTCGATGGCTGGATGGATTGGTCGCAAACCGCGCTGCAGCCGGATTTTCTCGGCGGCGTGTTCTGGGGATTTTTCCGCACGCCCGAGCACCAGCGCGACCGGCCGGCGATTCACAAGGCGATCGCCCGTTGCGAGCAGCATTTTGCGAAACTCGAACAGCTCCTCGAAGCCAGGCCGTTCCTGCTCGGCGAGACGCTGTCGCTCGCGGACATCACCACGGGAACTTCGCTCTATCGCTATTTCGGGCTTGAGATCGCGCGCCCGCCGCTGCCGGCGGTCGAGCGTTGGTATCAGCGACTGCAGCAGCGTCCGCCGTTTCGCAGCCACGTCATGATTCCGTTCGAAGAGCTGCGCGGCCGGCTCGATTACTAGAGCGTTTTCGAGCGAAGCCTGTCCCGCACTTGATGCGGGATGGATACCGGTTCGCGTGAAGAAAACGCGTCAAACAAGAATCGAGAGCTTCGGTTCTGATTCAATCAGAACCGAAGCTCTCGCTCTTACCTCGCCGTCACCACGCCGGCATCCTGGATCACCTTCGCCCATCTCTTGATGTCGGCGGCGATGAAGTCGCGGAAATGCTCCGGCGTGTCGCCGGCCAGAGTCAGGCCTTGCTCGGCGAGTTTTGCCTTGACGGTCGGATCGGCCATCGCGTCGGTCGTGATCTTGTTCAGCCTGGTGACGATCGCCGGCGGCGTTCCGGCGGGCGCAACCATGCCGTACCAGTTCTCGATGATCAGGTCGGGCATGCCGGCTTCCGCCGTGGTCGGCACGTCGGGCGCGGTCGGGGCACGCTCGCGGCCGCCGAGCGCGATCGGTCGCAGCGTGCCCGCCTTGATCTGCGGCAGGATCACCGGCAGGTCGAGGAAGGTCATCTGCACCTGCTGCCCCAGGAGTTCGTTCACCGCCGGCGCCGCGCCGCGATAGGGCACATGCACGATGTCGATCTTCGCCGTCAGCTTGAACAATTCACAGGCCAGATGCGGCAGGCTGCCGGGGCCGGAGGAGGCGAAGTTGAGCTTGCCGGGCTGCGCCTTGGCGAGCGCGACCAGTTCGCTCATGTTCTTTGCCGGCACGTCGGTGGCGACAACCAGCATCTCCGGCACGGTCGCGACCAGCGTTACCGGCGCAAGATCCTTCAGCGTGTCGTAGGCGACCTTCTCCATGCTCGGGCTGATCGCAAGCGCGCCGGCGCTGGCGATCGCAACCGTATAGCCGTCCGGTGCGGCCTTCGCGACCGCATCGGTGCCGAGCACGCCGCCCTGGCCGGCACGGTTGTCGACGATGATCGGCTGCTTCACCAGTTCCGATATCTTCTGCCCGATCACCCGCGCGATGATGTCGTTCGGCCCGCCGGGCGGGAACGGCACAATCAGCCGGATCGGCTTGGTCGGGAACTGCTGGGCGCTGGCGGTGACGGGCGCGAGAAGCAGGAGAATGGCTGCCAGCAGCCTGCCGCAAATCGTCATGTGCGCCGATCCCTGACTTTTCTCGTTGACGCCAGGATGGGCGCAGATCAATCGCCCGGCAACTCGAAAAATCAGGCGGAGCAAGGATCAGGCGTTGAGCAGCTTCATCGCGGCTTCGTGCACGCGCGGATCGCCGGCTGCGATGATGCGGCCGCCGCCTTGCGCCGGCTTGCCGTCCCAGGTGGTGACGACACCGCCGGCGCCGGTGACGATCGGGATCAGCCCGGCAATGTCGTAGGGCTTCAGCTCGGTCTCGACCACGAGGTCGAGATGGCCGGCCGCGAGCATGCAATAGGAGTAGCAGTCGCCGCCGTAGCGCGACAGGCGCGCCGCATGCTCGACGCGGCCGAAGCGGGTGCGGTCATCCGGATTCATCAGCAGCGGGCTCGTGGTGAAGACGGTCGCCTCCTTCAGCGAGGCGCAGCGCCGCACCGAGAGCCGCCGCTCGCCCGACGGGCCGGAGTAGTTCGCCGAGCCGTTGTCGCCGGAGAAGCGCTCGCCGATATAGGGCTGGTGCATCATGCCGAATACCGGCGTACCTTTGTGCAGCAGCGCGATCAGCGTGCCCCAGATCGGAAAGCCGGCGATGAACGACTTCGTGCCGTCGATCGGGTCGAGCACCCAGACATAGTCGGCGTCCTCCCGCTCATTGCCGAACTCCTCGCCGACGATGCCGTGCTGGGGGAAGTTCGCTTTGATCAGCCGCCGCATCACCGCTTCCGCGGCCCGGTCGGCTTCGGTGACCGGATCGAAGTCGCTCGAGCTCTTGTTGTCGACCGAGAGCGAGGTGCGGAAGAAGGGCAGGATGGTTTCGCCGGATGCGGTCGCGAGGCGGCCGATGAAGGCGGTAAAGTCGATGACCGTCACGGCATGTCCCTGAAATGCGCAAACGACGCGATAGAAACCGGATGCGCTCTTGCCTAGCTCAATCGCAGACGGCGCGCACGATTAACGAAGCGTTATCCCAGCCTGATGACGCGGTTCCAGACTTTCGATTCGGCTTCGATTCGAAAGTCTCCCTGGCTTCGGGGCGGATCACGAAGTTGCGAGTTCTGGTATACAAGCTATGCGCTGAACGCTGTCTGATCTCGATTTCTCGCGTAAGGTATTGATATTCAAAATCTTAATTTGGATTGCTGGCCGTGTTGCAGTTTCGCCAGACTTACCAACATTACCCAAGAAATGTTTCGAAAGTTCTTGCGTTTTGTGCAGCGCGGTCGCATATTGTTGCGGTGCGGTAGCGCCTCGCGCTATCGCTGCCCTCCTTGGGCGTTTCCTCCCTAGACTTGGGCCGCTTGTTCATTCAAGCGGCCCTTTTTTCTTGGGCCGTCAATTCTGCGAGTGAACTGGGAATCCAATTCAGCGCTTTCGCATCGCCAGTTTGAATTCTTGGTTCATGTCTTTATCGGCATCACGGTGCCGACGAAGGATTTACTCCGCTGCCGCCTGAAACGGGCCGAGATCTCCGAACGGAATTTTCGCGAGCGCATCCGCCAAGGTCGCGAAGTCGGCCGCCACCTGGGCGAAGCGCGGTGAACGCTCGCGTTGGCGCTCATCCATGTAGACCGCGCGGTTGAGTTCGATCTGCACCGTGTGCAGGCCGCTCGCCGGGTTGCCGTAATGCTCAGTGATGAAGCCGCCGGCATAGGGCTTGTTGCGGCCGACCGAATAGCCGAGCGAGCCCATGATCTCCTCGACCAGGTCGGGCAGCAGCGGCGCGCAGCTCGTGCCGTAGCGGTCGCCGATCACGACGTCGGGCCGCCGCGGCTCGTCGCGCGATACGCCGACTGACGGCATCGAATGGCAATCGACCAGAATCACGGCACCGAACGCCTGGTGCGCCTTGTTGATCAGCCGGCGTAGCGCGCGGTGATAGGGCTTGTAGAGCACCTCGATCCGCCGCAGCGCCTCGTCGACGTCGAGCCGCTCGCGGTAGATCTCCTGGCCGTCGCCGACCACGCGCGGGATGGTGCCGAGACCACCGGCCACCCGCATCGAGCGTGTATTGGCAAAGCTCGGCAGCCGTCCGGTGAACATCCGCGGGTCGAGCTCATAGGGCTCGCGGTTCACGTCGACATAGGACCGCGGGAAGTTGACCCGGATGATCGGAAACCCGCGATCGCTCACGCCCGCGATCAACTCGTCCATGAAGCTATCTTCGGAGCGGCGCAGCGAGGCCACGTCGATTCGCGACGCCTCAAGGAACTCGGCCGGGTACACCGAGCCCGAATGCGGGGAATTGAAGATGATCGGCGCGCGCCAGGCCTGCGGCTCAACGATCTCGAACGGGGGCGACAACTCGCCAGCAAATTCGGTCATTCCCTTGGCGCCGTCCCTTGCGTCCGCCTCGCCCCGCAAGAACTGATTCTGCCGGAAAAGCGGAGATTTATAGGCGGGCATTGTCGGTAATCGCGATCATTCTGCCAAGTGAAAAGAGTGTGGCGCCGCCTGGAACGCGTCTTAAAGGCGGGAAATGCCGCACAAGGTTGATTCGATGCGTGGTTCGGTCCACAAATGGTCGGCGCGCATTTGCCGCTGGCTTGACGCAAATTTCACCCGAAATTTACCGTCTGTCGGGCTTACTGTTCGGACTGCTCCTCAAGCCGGATTCGACGATCCCTGCCATGCCGAAAATTCTTCTCGCCGAAGACGACACCGATATGCGCCGCTTTCTGGTCAAGGCACTGGAAAATGCGGGTTTCAAGGTCTCGCCGCACGACAACGGCATGTCGGCCTATCAGCGGCTGCGTGAGGAGCCGTTCGAAATGCTGCTCACCGACATCGTGATGCCCGAGATGGACGGTATCGAGCTGGCGCGCCGTGCCTCGGAACTCGATCCCGATATCAAGATCATGTTCATCACCGGCTTTGCCGCGGTGGCCCTCAATTCCGATTCGGAGGCGCCGAAAAACGCCAAGGTGCTGTCGAAGCCCGTGCACCTCCGGGAATTGGTTAGCGAAGTGAATAAGTTGCTGGCGGCCTGATTCGCCAAAAACCTTCACTTTGTATCCTTGCCTGCCCCGTCCGGGTCCGTTATAGGGACCCGATCCAAACACGGCTTTGGGTGCGTAGCTCAGCGGGAGAGCACTACCTTGACATGGTAGGGGTCACAGGTTCGATCCCTGTCGCACCCACCATCCTTCGCTCGCGCAGCGAGAGAAGGATGCCACGCCGAAGCCCAACGGGCGCAGGCGGGCCCTTGGCCGCGAGCTACGGCTCGGCAAGCCACGCTTCGCCATGACGGCGCTCTTCTGATTCAGCCTGCCAAACAGCTTGTTCGACGGCACGCCGGCGACATCGTTGGCGCGGTGCTGATTCAGTGCTGCAGGTTCCTGCCGCTCCAGGGGGAGGGCCGCGCCGGTGCGGCCGCGGCGCCGACCAACGGACGCCGATTCCAGTCCAGCACGGAGTCGCTGTGCAGCTGCTCGACGACCCACAGGAAATAAACCGAGGCGGGAATGCCGATCAGGTCGAAGACGAGCATCGATCCGCTGCCGTGCGTCGTCGCGTCAATGAGATGGATCAGCGCGCAGGAGAAGAAGACGCCCGCCAATGCGGCCCCCGACAGCGACCACACACCGGTCGCCAGATAGCGGCGCACCTGATGGTCAGCCAGATACCAGCCGACCAGGCCGTAGGTCACGGTGACGAACACATTGGCGTAGAACGTGGCCGAGGCGACGTCGATCCAGGTGCTCGGCATCGCCACGCGCGCGGCAAGTTCGGCTGACGTGCACAGGAACGGGATGTTCGCGCCGGGCTGGGCCATCGCCCAGGCCGCCAGCCAGCCTGCCGTGATGGCGAAGCCGCCGACCAGCAACATCGCGCGATGCGGCGAGAGAGCGATCAATCGCTCGCCCTGGCCGCCCAATATCGTCTCGAACCGCAGGTACACAAATGTCAAACCTGCCGGCAGCCCGAGCAGGGTGACGGCGAGCATCGACCAGGACACGCTTTCGCCCTGCAGCACCTGGAAGCCGTGCACCAGATGATGCGGGCCGCAGCTTGCAGCCATCATCGAAAATCCGATGCCGAAGCGGGACCAGCCGCGGTAATGATGCAGGCTGACCGTTTCCCAGGCCGACAAGACGCCAAGGCCGGCGTAAGCCAGTCCGATCGCCAGATTGCTGAGGCCGATGACGAGATACATCATCGCGAGACCGTCGCCTTGGTGCCCATGGGAGCCCCGATGTGATCAAGGAATTCGTCGATGAAATAGTGATGACCGCGCCGGACTGGTCCCTCCACCGGCTGCGCGGCGTGCAGCGCGCGTCCCGAACTCGGATGCCAGAGCGCCCTGGTCAGCATCGGCGCGATCTGTTCGGCGGCAACCGGCCGCGAAAAGAAATAGCCTTGGGCAACGTCGCAACCCATGCGGAGCAGCATTGCGGCCTGCTCACTCCGTTCCACGCCCTCGGCGATGGTGTGCTTGCCCATCGCGTAGGCGAGGCTGAGGATCGACGATACGATCGCCGTATCGCCGGGCTCGCTGCTGAGACCGTCGATGAAGCTGCGGTCGATCTTCAAGACTTCGGCCGGCATGTCGCGCAGGCGCGACAGCGATGAGTGCTCGGTGCCGAAATCATCGATCGCGACGAACACGCCGAGCTGGCGGATCTGATCGAGGATTTGGACGACCTCATCCGGGGCGCTCATCATGACGCTTTCGGTGATTTCGAGACACAGAGCGGTCGGATCGACATTGGTGCTGGCGAGAACCTGCCGGAGCTCCTGAATGAAGGTCGGCTCCGCGAGCTCGCGCGGCGACACGTTCACGGTCATGGCCAGCGGGCAGCCCGGCATCAGCCTCGTCCACTCGGCGAGCTGGCGACAGGATTCCTGCAGCACCTGTCGTCCGATCTTGACGATGAGCCCGCATTCCTCGGCGACGGGGATGAAGTCGGCGGGCGAGATGATGCCGCGCTCCGGATGTCGCCAGCGCACCAGCGCCTCGACGCCGACGACGCGTCCATCCTTCAGGCGGACCTGCGGCTGATACTCCACGAACAGCTGCGATTCCCGCAGGGCCGCCCGCAAATCGGATTCGATCTGAACGCGCTTCTCGGCGCGGGCATGCAGCTCGTCGTTGAACTCTGCCAGTCGCGCACGACCACGGACCTTTGCCGCATAGAGCGCGGTGTCCGCCTCGCGCAGCAATTGTTCGGCGCCCTTGGTGCCGGGCTTGCAGTGCGCGAGCCCGACGCTCGCCGATACCACGACTTCCTTGCCGGAAAGCAGGATCGGCTCCGCCAGCGCCGCAAGGATCCGCTTGCCGAGGTCCGCTCCGGAGCAGTCCGAGGCGCGCGGATGGAGAACCACCATCTCGTCGCCGCCGAACCGGCTCGCGGTATCTTCCGGCCCGAGACAGCCAAGGATGCGCCGGGCCATTTCGGACAACACCTCGTCGCCGCTGCTATGGCCGAGTGAATCGTTGACGAGCTTGAAGTTGTCGAGATCGACGAACAGAACCGCGATCCGCGCGCCGTCATCGGCCTCGCGCGCCAGTTCGAGATCCAGCCGCTCGAGCAGCAGGCTGCGCGTCGGAAGTCCGGTCAGCTGGTCATGCGCCGCCGTGTGCATCAGGCGCGCAATGACGCCGCGCAGGCGCTCGACCTCGGGGTTTGTTCCGACCGATGGAACGGCGGAATCACGCTCAACGCCCGAATGCTGTTCCCTGATCGCGGCCCCGAGCCGTATTGAAATGTTCGGCCGCAGTCCAGCCATTCCCGTCCCCACTATCACTATAATATCCGGTGACGGTAGGCAGTCTGGAGTTTGCAAAAGGTTGCGTGAAGGCTGCCCGCGACTTTTGCCCGATAACGATTTGCAAGATGGTTACAAATCTACGACAGGCGCGCGGTCCATTTGTTGCGACTTTCGTCGAGGGCCAATTGCCGCCGTGCCGACACATGGCTACCGGAACGGGCGCGGTTGCCGGGACAATCGGCCACCGGAATGACGCCGGCTCCCGAGGCGGGCGGCCTTCCGCATCTCGACGATCGCGGCGCCTCGGGCAATAAAGGGCGAGGAGCACAGTGTGCACAGGGCTCCCGGCGCGATCACGGAAGGTCGAAGGAGATATCGCAGTGCTCGATCATATCCTGAAGTTCATGACGCTCGGGACCATTATCGTCGGCGTCACCGCGATCTACACGGCGCTGCACACCAACAACCGGCGTCTGGGAGCCGACATCTTCCTCAGATATTCCGAGCGCATATCCGATCTGCGGCGTCGCCTGCCAACGGCGGCGTTCCATGACGAGGGCGCTGGCGGCGCCATCGAGATGACGCCGGACGAGCGCCGAATTGTGCATGAAGTCATCTTCTCGATCTTTGAGCTCTACGAGCTCAAGGTTCACGGCTTCGTTCCGCCGGGAATCTGGAAGATCAGGGAGCCCGATATCGAACGGGTGCTCTCTTTGCCGGTCTTCCAGCAGGAGTTGGCGGTCGTGCAAGGCAGGTTCGCGAAGCACCCGCGCTTTGCGGCATGGCTCGACGGGATCGGGCAAGGCAAGGCATAGCCGGGCGACGCCCGATCGGGGACCGCATGCTCTGTCGCCGGCGTGCGATCAGGCTCGCCCTTCGGCATGGCGGGCGTGTTGACCGGCGAATGTCATGAGCCATCATGACTTTCGTCATCTCGACGTTCAGATGAAAATGCCGCAGCGTGCTGCGACATGTGCGCCTCGTGCGCGCGTGTTCCGTTCCCATCGATCTCATTGACGTCGCACGTGGTGGAATGCCGCATGATTAGGCAAGCGTCTTCAGGCGCGGTCGACGCGAATCCCGTGCGCGGGATTCGCGATGTGTCATGTACCGTGCTTACGTTGCTGCGCTCTCGCGACGTTCATTTCGTCCCGGCGCGAAGATCGGGAAAATTTTCTGAAGACTCGGCGATGATGCGTTGCCCGATCGCATCGCATGAACGCAATGTTGGATTTCTTCACGGCGCACGTTGCTGCCGCTCTGGTTCTCGCACAGATTGTTCTCTAGATCGGTCAGGCCGAGTCGGTGACGGAGCTTCCGGGCCGGATCCGGCTATGACGCGACAATGATGAATGCCATGTGTGAGCCCGACTGCCGCAGGACCCATCGGCCCTATCAGGAGCGGCCGGCGTAGGCGGGTGATGTCCGCATCCGAAAATGCTGCTTCCTTGTCCGCCAGAAATTCGCCTGCCAGTCAGCGGCCGGCGACGCAACCTTGGGAATGCGCCCCCGTTGAGACGACGTTCGTCGTTTGCGACCACGGGGGACGGAATGACATGCCAGAAGACGACAATGCGCCGGCAAGTGCAGCCAGGCTCCTCGAACAAGTTCCCCTGCCGCGCGAGCCCCGGAACATCAGGGACATAGTCCCGGCGGTACCGCGGCTTTTCACGACACGGCTCTATCCACCATCGGAACAGTTCGGGGTCTGGAAGACGCGCATGGCCTCGCTGATCGACGTCGCGCCGCCCGATGGCTACAGCCCCGCGCAGGGGTTCGAGGTGGAGTACCTGACCTGCAACATGGCCGACGTCGTCTTCACGTCAGGACGCGTTGCCGATCAAACATTCGCGCGCGTCGTCGAGCCCTCGCACGGCGCGCCGGTCGATATCTGGTGGCTGTTCCGCTTGCGCTCCGGCGAAGCCCGCTTCGAAACCGCAGAGCGGCGGGTTCACGCCGGGCCAGGCGCGATGTTCCTGATCTCGCTCGACGATGATTTCCGCGGCAGCATCACCGACTATGATGGCCTGGTGCTTGCTTTGCCGCGCCGGTCATTCGCAGACGTGGCTGATCAGCTTAACGACGCCTGCAACATTCTGCTCTCGGGCAATCTGATCGAACTGCTGTCCGACTATCTCGACAGACTCGAAACGCGCCTGGTCCTGATGTCGCCGGAGGAGTTGAGGCAGGCGGGGCGAGCGACGGCGCAGATGATCGCCGCATGCATTCAGCTGTCCTCGGACCGGCTGGAGCAGGCGCGCGGCGCAATCGAATCGGTGCTGTTCGAGCGTGCTCGTCTTTATATAGAGACGCATCTCGGCGACTTCGATCTGACGCCGGATCGCATTGCGCAGCAATTGCGGATCTCGCGCTCTGCACTCTACCGTGCATTCGAGAGCGTCGGCGGCGTCGCCGGATATATCCTGCGCAAGCGGCTGCGTGCAGCACACGCCGAACTGGTCGCATCCGCCGACAGGCAGGTGCAGGAGATCGCCTATCGTCACGGCTTCAAGCTGGCGTCGGATTTCACGCGCGCGTTTCGGCGCGAGTTCGGCGTCAGTCCGCGCGAGATGCGTGAACGCGTGCGCCGCAGGTCAACTGCCGGTTGAAGATTTGCGGATTACCCCACGGTGCATCGAGCAAATCATTCAACTTGTGAGACGATCTGCGCGCTATTTGGACGGCCTGCTGAGTGACGTTGTCAAATATGTGTCTATCATTTTTGATATGACGACTCGGGGCACATTGATGGGGCAGTCGAGCGAGCGCTGGGTGGCAAGATGCGCTCGTTGAGTTCGACACATCGTTGGCCAGGACGGGAAGGCAGGCGTGCGTTGCGCTGTCTTCATTTCGTCACATGCGGTCCCAAAGGACGCGCGTGTCGGCACAGTCCGCGGCAAGGCACCCCCGACGTCTGGACAAGATGTCACGAAGGGGTCGCACCATGGTTGTCGCACGCAACTCATCCGAATCGCTGAAGCGTCAAGGCCGCACCGGCTTCGTCCGGAGCTGGGTTGCATCGGGTGATGCGGGCAGCCGTTCGTTGCGGCGGCGGCTGCTGGCGGTGCTGCGTCAGGCGCACCGGACACTGGGCGTGAAGCGCGACCGGCTCGGGCTTGGTGCGCTCGGCGTCGGCGGGGTCACCTCCACGATGGCCGCAACGCTCGGTGCGTTCGCGATCATGGTCGCCGCTACTTCGGTTGCGAGCGCGCAGAACTACAACGCCGGCACCGGAAGCGTCGCCTCGGGCGGCGGTGCAACGGCAGTCGGCACCAATGCGTCGGCGACGTCCTCGTCCGGGTCTGCCGTCGCGATGGGCGCCAACGCCAAGGCCAACGCAATCGGGCAAGGCTCTCCGATCGCAATCGGCGCCGCTTCCAATGCGAGCGGCACCGCTCCCGCCGGCTTCAGCTTCGAGGCGATCGCCATCGGTACCGGCACGAACTCGACCGGACCATGGTCGACCGCGGTCGGCACGACGGCCACCGCGAGCGGCACCGGCGCGAGCGCGTTCGGCACCTCCGCCAGTGCGACGGGAAATCAGTCGACTGCGATCGGAAACGGCGCGAGCGCCAGCAACATCTATGCGATCGCGCAGGGCTACCTTGCCGCAGCATCAGGACAATATGCGGTCGCACTCGGTCGGAACGCATCGGCCACGGGCGACGGCGGAATGGCGCTGGGTGCCGGCACGATCGCAAGCAACATCAATGCGGTCGCGCTCGGCGTCAACGCCAATGCGGCCGCAGCCGGTGCCAGCGCTTTGGGCACATTCGCTGCTGCCACCGGTGGAAATGCGACCGCTGTCGGCGTCAGCTCCTCGGCGAGCGGTAACTTTTCGTGGGCCGGAGGCTGGTCGTCCGTTGCCTCGGCGGACAGCGCGACTGCTTTGGGCAAGCAGGCGGTCGCGTCGGGGATCAACTCATTCGCCGGAGGCAGCTCCAGCAAAGCAGGTGCAGATTTTGCCGTGGCTGTGGGCAACCAGGCGCAGGCGCTCAGCACCGGCGGCTCGGTCGCGATTGGATCGGGCGCAATCGTTAGCAGCACGGCGACCGGTGGCATCGCGCTCGGCAACAATGCGGCATCTGCCGGCATCAATTCGAACGCGACCGGCGTTGGGGCCAGTGCCGCCGGCACGAGTTCGCTGGCGATTGGCACTGCCGCAAATGCGAGCACCGCTGCCAGCACTGCGGTTGGCAACACAGCCGTTGCCAGCGGCCAAAACGCCTCCTCATTCGGGTCTGCAGCGAGCGCGACAGGAGATAACTCTCTCGCGGCCGGCGTCAGCGCCAGCGCCAGCGGAGTAGCCAGTACCGCGCTCGGCATCGGCGCCAAGGCGTCGGCTACAAGCGCCGTCGCTATCGGTAACAATGCCGCGGCCAGTTCCGCCAACGCGGTGGCCTTGGGCACCAACTCGGTGGCAACCGGCGGTCAGGCCGTCTCGATCGGCGCGAACAACACCGCCTTTGGCAACGGCGCGGTGGCGATCGGCGATCCCAGCTATGCGAGCGGCACCGGCGCCTTCACCGGCGGCGCCAACAACATCGCCAACAGCGACGGCACGGCCAGCGCTAGCGCCGCCAACCAGGCCAACGGCGCGGTCGCGATCGGCAACAACAACAGGGCGATCGGGCAAGGCTCGGTGGCGCTCGGCAATGGCTCCACCGCGGGCGCCGCCGGTCTCGCGGGCAACGTCGCACTGGGCAACGGCGCTACCGCAGCGGCAAAATCCGGCGATGTCGCGCTCGGCTCCGGCAGCGTCACGGCTGCAGCGGTCGGCACGCTCAACGCAGTGATCAACGGCATCACCTATTCGGGCTTCGCCGGCACCACGCCGGGCTCGACGGTCAGCGTCGGGGCGGTCGGCGCGGAACGGACCATCACCAACGTCGCGGCCGGGCGGATCAGCACGTCGAGCACGGACGCCATCAACGGTTCGCAGCTCTACAGCGTTGCCAATACGCTCTCGAGCCAGATCACCGCCGGCGCGATCCACGACTACAGCGTCAACAGCACGACGCCGGGAACCGACACCAACTACAACAACGCCGGAGCTACCGGCGCCAACGCGCTCGCGACCGGCGTCAGTGCAAGTGCCGCTGGCGCGAGCAGTGTTGCGGTCGGCGCTGGCGCCGCGGCACGGGCATCATCCGACACAGCGCTCGGTTCGGGCGCGCTTGCCGCGTCGCTCAGTAATTCGCCGCAGACCGGGGCCGTTGCCATCGGTGCGGGGCAGGCCACGAATGATGGCGCCATCGCGATCGGCGATGGCTTCGGCGGTGGTCCGAAGGCTTCCGGGCGCGATTCGATTGCTCTCGGCACTCAGACCACCGCGTCGGGCTCCGCATCCAGCGCCGTTGGCGCCAATGCGACGGCATCGGGCGTCAGCTCCTTTGCCGGCGGTACGTCCGCGACGGCCAGCCAGGCCAATTCGCTTGCGCTTGGCGCCAATGCCAACGCCTCGAACGCAAATGCGGTCGCACTCGGCTCCGGCAGCGTGACGACCGCCGCGGTCGGCACCCCGAACACCGTGATCAACGGCACGACCTACAGCTTCGCCGGCACGACGCCGGGCTCGACCGTCAGCGTCGGCGCTGTTGGTGCCGAGCGCACCATCACCAACGTCGCTGCGGGACGACTCAACAACGGCTCGACGGATGCGGTCAACGGGTCGCAGCTGTTTGCCACCAACCAGGCGGTCGATGGCCTTGCAAGCACCGTCAACAACATCAACACCGGCGGCGGCATCAAGTATTTCCACGCCAATTCGACGCTGGCCGATTCGTCTCCGGTCGGGACGAACTCGGTTGCGATCGGCCCGGTGTCGACCGCCACCGGCGCCGGCTCGGTGTCGATCGGCAACGGCGCGAACGCCGCGAACGCCAACGATGTCGCGCTCGGCGCGGGCAGCCAGACCACGACGGCGGTCGGTACCCCGAATACGGTGATCAACGGTACGACCTACAGCTTCGCCGGCACGACACCGACCTCGACGGTCAGCGTCGGCACGGTCGGCAACGAGCGCACCATCACCAACGTGGCGGCGGGACGGCTCAATAACGGCTCGACGGATGCGGTCAACGGCTCCCAGCTCTGGTCCACCAACCAGGCCGTGGACGGTCTCGCGACCACCGTCAACAACATCAACAATGGCGGCGGCATCAAGTATTTCCACGCCAATTCGACGCTGGCCGACTCGTCGGCCGCCGGGGCGAATTCGGTTGCGATCGGGCCGGTGTCGACCGCGACCGGCAGCGGCTCGGTGTCGATCGGCAACGGCGCGACCGCCGCGAATGCCAACGATATCGCGCTCGGCTCCGACAGCCAGACCACCACGGCGGTCGGCACGTCAGGCATCACCATCGGCACCACCGCCTACAGCTTCGCCGGCACGACACCGCTCTCGACCGTCAGCGTCGGTGCCGTTGGTGCCGAGCGCACCATCACCAATGTCGCGGCGGGACGGATCAGCAACGGCTCGACCGATGCGATCAACGGTTCGCAGCTGTTTGCCGCCACCTCGGCGATCGACAGCCTCTCGACCCTCGTCAGCAACGGCCTGACGCATTATTATGGCGTCAACGACGGCGGCATCCAGAAGGCGAACTACACCAACAACGGAGCGACCGGCGTCAACTCGATGGCTGCCGGCGTCGCCGCGTCGGCGACGGCCGCGAATGCTACGGCGCTGGGCTTCAACACCCAGGCCTCGGTCACCGATGGCGTCGCGATCGGCTCGGGTTCGATCTCCAACCGCGCGATCGCGCCGGCGTCCGGCATCATCGGCGGCACCATCATTCCCTACAACACCACCGACCTCGCGCTGCTCGGCGCGGTGTCGGTCGGCAACGCGACGAGCTACCGCCAGATCACCAATGTGGCCGACGGCACCCAGTCGAGCGACGCCGTCACCGTGCGGCAGCTGACCGGCGCGCTGTCGTCGTTCGCGACCACGACGACAAAATACTTCCACGCCAACTCGACGCTCGCCGACTCGCTCGCGGTCGGCAACAATTCCGTCGCGGTGGGGCCGCAGACCGTGGTCAATGGCGACAACGGCATCGGCATGGGGTTTGGCGCGACCGTGCAGCAGACCGCGCCTGGCGGCATCGCGATCGGCCAGAATTCGGTCTCGAACTTTGCCGACTCGATCGCGTTCGGAACCAATGCGCAGGCCAGCGGCATCCAGTCGGTGTCGATCGGCGCCGGAGCCCAGACCTCCAACCCGACCAGCGTTGCGCTCGGTCCGAATGCCAAGGCGACGGCACAGGCCGGCGACGTCGCACTCGGCGCCAATTCGACCACCTCCACGGTGGTCGCGACCAAGAACACCACGATCGGCGGCACCACCTACGCCTTCGCCGGCACGGCGCCGACATCGACCGTCAGCGTCGGCAGCGCGGGGGCGGAACGCACCGTCACCAACGTCGCCGCGGGCCAGATCAGCTCGACCTCGACGGACGCGATCAACGGCTCGCAGCTCTGGGCCACCAACACCTCGCTCGACGCTCTCTATACGACGGTCAACAACATCTCGACCGGCAGCGGCGGCATCAAGTACTTCCACGCCAACTCCACCGCTGCGGATTCCTCCGCCACCGGCGCGGAGAGCGTCGCGATCGGCCCGCAATCGGTCGCGAGCGGCGCAAACGCAGTGTCGATGGGCAACGGCTCGGCAGCATCGGGCGCCAACTCGGTCGCGATCGGCGCCGGCGCCAAGGCGACTTCGGCCAACTCGCTGGCGCTCGGCGCGAACTCGACCACCACGGCCAATCTGAGCGATGCGGCCTATACGCCCGTCGTCGGCAAGAGCGTCGCGGGGGTTGCGACCGGCGAAGTGTCGGTCGGCTCGTCCGGGGCCGAACGCCGCGTCACCAATGTTGCCGCGGGATCGGCCGCGACCGATGCGGTCAATGTCAGCCAGCTGCAGGCGGTTTCCAGCGGCTCGATCCGCTACGACACCGATGCCTCCGGGAACACCACCAACAAGGTGACGCTGAACAGTGGCAGCACCGGGCCGGTCACCATCAGCAACGTGGCGGCGGGTGTCGCCGGCACCGATGCGGTCAACGTCAACCAGCTCAACAGCGCATTTCAGCAGCTCAATGGTCAGATCGGCGAAGTGCGGCAGGACGCCTGGCGCGCCGCGGCGATCGGCATGGCCGCGGCATCGCTGCGCTATGACGACCGGCCCGGCAAGATCAGCGCGTCGGCCGGCGGCGGCGTCTGGCGTAGCCAGGGCGCGCTCGCCTTCGGCATCGGTTACACCAGCGAGAACAGCCGGCTGCGCAGCAATTTGGCGGCGACCACCGCCGGCAGCGACTGGGGTGTCAGCGCCGGCGTGAGCCTGACGCTCAATTGACCCTGACGGCGACGAGGCGGCTGGCGTGTCTGGCTTTGGCGATCTGGCTCTGCGCGGCCGTGAATGCGGCCGCGCAGAGCGTGCCGCCATCCGCCTACACCGTGAAGCCGTCGGACGTCGCGGTGCCGGAAGGCGAGACGCTCGGCGAGTTCAGGCGGATGATCCAGCCGTTCAAGAACTGGACGTTGATTTGCGACGAGAGCCTCAAATCCAGGAGGCGCGTCTGCAACGTCACGCAGTCGATCGTCAACGCGCAGGGCGCGGTCGCCTTCAACTGGTCGCTGATTGCGACCGCCGACGGCAAACCGCTGATGGCGATGCGGATTCCCGCAGCCGCAGGCGTCGGCGCCCAGATCGAGCTCGCGATGGGTGACAGTCCGGACCGCATCGTCGCGCAGACCGATCGCTGCGACGCCAATTTCTGCTTTGCCACGATCGCGATCGGCAATGTGCTGAGGCGACACATCCGCGCGGCGACGCCGTGCCTGGTGTCCTATCCGCTTCCGCAAGCAGGGCCGGTCGTGGTGGAGGCGCCGCTCGACGGACTGTCCGGCGTGCTGGCGAAGCTGAAATGAAGCGAGGTCGGACATGCGGATCTGGAATTCCGGCGTCCAGCTCGAAACTGAAGTGCGAAGTGAAAAGGACGGATTGTCGATGCGGCGCACCCTTGGATTGATCTTTGTTGCGGTCGTCGTGGCCGCGCTCGGTGCTGCCGGCGTCGTGGTCTACGCGCAGCAAACGCAACCTGTACCCTTGCAGCCGGCCGTACCCGCGCCGGCCAAGAAGCCTGCCGCTGCTGCGAAGCCGCAGCCGCACAAACAGCGTCCGCAGGAGGCGCAGACGCCACCGGCTGCCGCGGCGTCCGTTCCGCCGCAGCAGGCCGGGCAGCAACCGACCGTGTTCGACGAGCATGCGCGGCAGGGCAACGTCGTGACCTGCGCCAATCTGTTCGGGTTGCTCGGCCGCGGTCTCGCGACCAACTCCAACTACACCGCGCAGTCGCAGTGGGATTCCAAGGCCGGCAATTCGCATTCGGTGCAGTCGTTGGTTGCGCTCGCGCCACTCCAGGCGCCCCAGGGCAGCGCTGCCCAACGCGGCGCCGGCATCGTGTTTGCCGCGCCGGTCGGGTCGTCCTGCGAAGGCAATCTGGTGCGGGTAACGCCGAGCCCGGAAAGCTGCCCGACAGTTGCAGCCGAACTTGCCAAGCTCAACGGGCAGAACGGCACGCTGGGTGACCTCGCGACGATCGCGCTGCCGAACGGCGCGCAGGTGGTGCTGATTCCGTTCGGCAACGCCTGTGTCGCGGTGACCGCGCTGCGGGTCGCCGGATAACGCGGCCGCTCGGCGCGCGCTGCGCCGGGCGGCTGCCGCCTCGCATCCACCTCTCCTCCGCCAAGGCGCCTGACAATCGTGGCGCCGATCCCCCGCGAGCCACCGCATATGATGGCGGCAAGCGGTCTCTCGCGTGCGCGATCCGCCGAACCTGCCCGCTAACATCTTGGCGATCAGCCATCAAAGGGCTGGATTTTCGGCGCCGGATAGTCAATTCTGATTTGGAACTTACCATCCGTGCCATACGCGGAGGAGATGTCCCATGGAGGAAGCGCGTCCGGAGCGGTTTGTCCGCAAGGTCGGCGGTGAGCTTGTATCGTCCGTCATCGCGCGATCGGAGCCGATCAGGGTCGAGCTGCTCAGCCGAACCTCGCGGCCCCGCATGAACTGGCATTTCCGCCAGCCCGAACTGACGTTGTTCTGGTTCCGCAACGGCTGCTCGCGGTTGCAGGCTACGATCAACGGCCGTCCGGTCGAATATGAGTTCTCCAGCGCGGCCAATCTCGCGCTGTTTCCGGCCGGTACCGAGATCGAGGGCGAGTGGTCGGTCGGGCCGGCGTTCGACTATGTGGTCGTGTTTGTCGACCCGAAATTCGTGCAGAGCCGTCTCAACGGCTTGATCGAAACGCCGGCGATTGCGTTCGGCCATGACCAGCTCTGTCGTGGTCTCTCCGAACTTTGTCAGGAAGCAACCACACCGGACAATCTGTTCGATCTGTTCGCCGAAGGCTGGGCCAGCCAGGCGCTGGCGCATATGGCGCGGCTGTCGCGCGGCGCGGAACCGGCGAAGGCGTTGAGCCGTGGCGGACTGCCGGCGCTGAAGCTGCGGAGGATCGAGGCGTTCGTCCGGGAGAATCTTGGCGAGACGATCTCGTTGTCGGCACTGTCGGATGTTGCGGGTCTCAGCAAGCGGCATTTCCTGCGCGCGTTCCAGGAAAGCATGGGCACCAGTCCGCATCGCTATGTGCTGGGCCTGCGCATCGAAACCGCCAAGCGTCACCTCAGCGACACCGATGAAAGCCTGACCAGCATCGCGCTGGCATCGGGGTTCAGCCACGCCCAGCATTTCTCGTCGACGTTCAGGCAGGTCACGGGTGTCAGCCCGTCGGTGTTCCGGCAGCAGGGCCGGGCGTGAGTTTCGGCGCTTTCTTGCAAGTCGAGGCGCTTTCCCGCAAGCGCGGACGCTGGGTCCATCGTATGCCGAGGTTGCGCTCAGGGTTTGGTCGCATCCGCGCATTGGAAAAGGAAGCAAAGCATGCCAGGGCCGTTGGCGGGAGTTCGCGTACTTGATCTGACCGGTGTCGTTTCGGGCCCGTTCGCGACGATGTTTCTGGCCGATCAGGGCGCCGATGTTCTGAAAGTCGAACCGATCGGCGGCGACATCACCCGCCGCAGCCGGGCCAATGTCGACAAGACCGGCGAGTTCTCGGCGCTGTTCATCTCGTCGAACCGCGGCAAGCGTTCGCTCTCGATCGACATGAAGACCGATGCCGGCCGGGATGTCCTGGCCAAGCTGGTCATGCAGTCCGACGTGCTGGTGCAGAATTTCCGGCCCGGCACGATGGAGCGTCTCGGGCTCGGTCCGGACGAGGTGCGCAAGAAGAATCCGCGGCTGATCTATGTCTCGATCAGCGGCGTCGGCGAAGACGGGCCTTACGCCAAGAAGCGCGTCTATGATCCGATCGTGCAGGCCCTGTCGGGCTTCTGCGATATCCAGGCGCAGCCGGTGACCAACCGTCCGCAGATGATCCGGACCATCGTGGCCGACAAGACAACGGCGGTCTATGCCGCGCAGGCGATCACGGCGGCGCTGTACGCGCGGGAAAAATCCGGCAGCGGCCAGCATATCCAGGTGGCGATGCTCGACGCGATGATCGCCTATCTCTGGCCGGAAGGCATGATGCAATACACCGTGGTCGGCCGGGAGCAGGGGACGGCCGATCCGAATGATCGTCCGGATCTCGTGTTTCAGACCTCGGACGGATACCTCACCTGCGGCACCATCTCTGATTCCGAATGGCAGGGCTTCTGCAAGGCGACCGGTGATCCGGAGCTCGCCAGAGATGAACGCTTCGCCACGCCGGCTTCGCGCTCGGTCAATGCAACGGCGCGCATCAACAGGATGCAGGACTACATAGGCAGACACACCACCGCCCAATGGCTGGCGCGGCTCGACGCGGCCGATGTGCCCTGCGCGCCGATACTGCGGCGCGGCGAAATCATCGCCAACGAGCAGGTGGTCGCCCGCGGGCTGATCGCCGAGCTCGAGCAGCCCGGGGTCGGCACGGTGCGGCAACCGAAACCTGCGGCGCGCTTCGAGGTCGATCCCGCCGCGATCGGCGGCCCGGCCCCGCGCATCGGCCAGCATACGAAGCAGGTGCTGTCCGACCTCGGCTATGGCGAAGCCGCCATCGCAGAGATGATCGAGCAGAAAGCCGTGCGCGCGGTCTGAGCGATCGCGCCACGCAACGTCACCATTGCTGAACTGAACAACTGCCGTCGGTGGGAGATGTCCTATGGCCGAGACAAACAAGACTGCCTTGCTGGTGGGCGCGGGCGATGCGATCGGCGCCGCGGTGGCGCGGCGCTTCGCCGCCGGCGGCTACACGGTCTGCATCGCGCGGCGCGATGCGACGAAATCGGGCGCGCTGGTGGAGGAACTGACCGCCGCCGGCAGCCGGGTGCACGCGCTCAGTGTCGACGCGCGGCGCGAGACCGAGGTGCAGGAGCTATGCGAGCGGGTCGAACGCGAGTTCGGGCCGATCGAGGTCTGCCTGTTCAATGCCGGCTCGAACGTCAAGAAGGAGCTGCATGAGACCAGCGAAAAGCTGTTCTTCAAGGCCTGGGAGCTCGCCTGCTTCGCCGGCTTTCTGGTCGGACGCGAGGCGACCCGGCACATGCTGCGGCATGGCCGGGGCACCATGCTGTTCACCGGCGCGACCGCGAGCGTGCGCGGCAGCAGCGGCTTTGCGGCATTCGCATCCGCCAAGTTCGGCCTGCGCGCGGTCGCCCAGGCGATGGCGCGCGAACTCGGACCCAAGAACATCCACGTCGCGCATCTCCTGATCGATGCCGGCGTCGACAGCCCGGCCATCCACCAGCGGATGAAGGCCGCCACCGGCGTCGACGCATCAGAGATTCCGCCAGACACGTTGACGCGGACGTCCTCGATCGCGGAGGCCTACTGGTTCGTGCACCAGCAGAGCCGCGACGGATGGAGCCATGAACTGGATCTGCGTCCCTCCGTCGAGAAATGGTGACATTATGACGGAGACGCTGACGTTATGGGGGGTGGGGACATCGCGGACGATCCGGGCCCATTGGGCATTGCACGAATTGGGGTTGGACTATCACTGCAAGCCGATCCTGCCGCGTTCGGGCGAGACCAAGACGCCGGAATACACCTTGCTCAATCCGCGGCAGAAAATTCCCCTGCTGCAGGACGGCGACTTCACGATCGGGGAGAGCGCGGCGATCGTCGCCTATCTGGCGCGCCACTACTCCAACCCGAACATCTCGCTCGTTCCCGTCGAGGAGCACGATTTTGCGCGATGGCTAGAATGGTGCTTCTTCATCGTGGCCGAGCTCGACTCGACCAGCCTCTATGTGATGCGTCGCCATGACGTCCAAGGCCTTGCCCACATCTACGGCCATGCTCCTGACGTCGTCGTGAAAGCGGCCGAGTATTTTCGGCAGCAGCTCCGCCATGTCGAAGTCGCCCTGTCGGACGGCCGGCAATATCTGATGGGCGATCAATTCACCAGCGCGGATATCCTGCTGACGACCTGCCTGGTGTGGGCGATCGATTACGGTGTCGGGGTCTGCGAGGTCGCAACGCCCTATCTCGACCGCGTCACGGCACGGCCGGCCTATAAGGAAAGTGTCGCGATCAATACCGTAAAGAGCTGACTGGTCACGCGCGTCAGAGCCTGGTCCTCGCCGGACCGCCGACATCGCATCGCGGCGTCAGGCCGTAGCGGCCATGCAGCCCGCGCCAGAGGGCCCTCAAGAGCATCCGCATCGAATTTCCCCTCGACATCAGCGATAGCAGGCATCCTGCTGACGCCGGTAACGGAATGACAGAGCCAATTCTGGGCAGGCCTGCGTAGTTTTTAAGCAGAGCGTTCACGCGGCTACGCGGTGTGTGCCGAAAAATCTCATGAGATTCAAACGCCGGTGCTGTGGCACGCCTCGTGCATCAATGGCGTCGAGTTGGCCGCTAGGGTTCCGATCTTGCTAAGCAAGGTGCTGGTCCGAGAGCAGCCGCTTGCGGGGGAGACATCCCCGCAGGTGCACGGCGGGATAAAAGCCCGGGAGACCTCGTTAGCCAAGGGATTGGCGGAGCGATGGTCTTTTCGCCAGTCCCTTTTTGTGAAGTTTCGCAAGAGGGATCGGCAATGAACAAGTTCTCTTTCTTCCTCCGCTCTGTTGTCACCGGCTGCGCGATCGTGCTCGCGGCCGCGTCCGTCGCTGACGCCGCACCAAAGAAAAGCTTCAAGGTCGCCTGGTCGATCTATGTCGGGTGGATGCCGTGGGGCTATGCGGCCGACACCGGCATCGTCAAGAAGTGGGCCGACAAATACGGCATCGCGATCGAGGTCAAGCAGTTCAACGACTACGTCGAATCGATCAACCAGTACACCGCGGGCGGCTATGACGCCGTCACCATCACCAACATGGACGCGCTGTCGATTCCGGCGGCAGGTGGTGTCGACACCACCGCGGTCGTGATGGGCGATTTCTCCAACGGCAACGATGCCGTGATCCTCAAGAACAAGTCGGATCTCGCCGCGATCAAGGGGCAGACGGTCAACCTGGTCGAGTTCTCGGTGTCGCATTATCTGCTGGCCCGCGCGCTCGAGACCAGCAAGCTGAGCGAGAAGGACGTCAAGGTCGTCAACACCTCCGATGCCGATATCGCAGCCGCCTACAAGACATCAGACGTCAATGCGGTCGTGACCTGGAATCCGATCGTGACGGAAATCCTCGGCTCGCCCGATGCCAAGAAGGTGTTCGATTCCTCGCAGATCCCGGGCGAGATCATGGACCTGATGGTGGTCAACACCGCGGTCGCCAAGGACAATCCGGATTTCGCCAAGGCGCTGGTCGGCATCTGGTATGAGACGCTCTCCAGGATGACCGCGAACGATCCTGCGGCGAAGGCCGCCAAGGAGGCAATGGCCAAGGCCTCCGGCACCGATCTCGCCGGCTTCGACAGCCAGCTCTCGACCACAAAACTGTTCGACAAAGCAACGGACGCGGAAGCGTTTACGCGCAGCCAGACCATCGGCGTGACCATGGATCGCGTCCGCAAGTTCCTGTTCGACAAGGATCTGCTGGGCAAGGGCGCAAAATCCGCCGACGCCGTCGGGATCGAGCTCGCCGACAAGTCGGTGCTGGGCGACAAGTCGAACGTCAAGCTGCGCTTCGACCCGACCTACATGGACGAAGCCGCCAAAGGCAAGCTCTGACCACGTAGCATTGCTTCGAGCAGGAGTCGGACATGCGACTTGTGAACATACGGCCGGGACGGCAGATGCGATTCTATCTGCTCGCGCTGCCGTTCCTGTTGGTCGCAATCGCCTACTTCGCCGGCTCCAGCGCGCGGCTCGCGCAAAACCCGAACGACAAGCTGCTGCCGGCGCTGCCCAACATGGTGCAGGCCGTCAAGCAGATGGCATTCGAGGTCGATCCGCGCACCGGCAGCTATCTGATGGCCTCCGACACCGTCGCCAGCCTGGGGCGGCTGGGGTCGGCGCTGGCGATCTCGACGGTGGCGGCGCTCGTTCTCGGCATCGTGATCGGACTGTTGCCGGGCGCCAATGCCCTGCTCGGGCCCTTCGTGTCGGTCACCTCGATGGTGCCGCCCCTGGCATTGTTGCCGATCCTGTTCATCGTGATGGGCCTCGGCGAAAACTCGAAGATCGCGCTGATCGTGATCGGGACATTACCCTGCATGATCCGCGACCTCGCCATGAAGGTGCAGGAGCTGCCGCGCGAGCAGATCGTCAAGGCGCAGACACTCGGCGCCTCGACCTGGCAGATCGCGCTGCGCATCGCGATGCCGCAAACCCTGCCGCGGCTGATCGACGTGCTGCGGCTACAGCTCGGCCCGGCCTGGCTGTTCCTGATCGCGGCCGAGGCGATCGCCTCCGACTCCGGGCTCGGCTACCGGATCTTCCTGGTGCGCCGCTATCTGGCGATGGACGTCATCATCCCCTATGTCGCCTGGATCACGCTGCTGGCGTTCCTGATCGATGTCGGCCTGCGCGTCCTGCAGCGCAGGCTGTTTCCCTGGTTTGCGTCGGTGAGGGCGGAATGAGCGCGATCCGGTTCGACGACGTCTGGAAGGAATACGGCGACCACATCGTGCTCGAACGCATCACGATGGAGGTCGAGCCGCGCGCGTTCATTGCACTGGTTGGTCCGTCCGGCTGCGGCAAGACCACGCTGCTGCGGATGCTGCTCGGTGAGGAGCAGCCGAGCCGCGGCCAGATCCTGGTCGATGGCAAGCCGTTGCGCGCCGAACCGGACGCTGACCGCGGCGTGGTGTTTCAGCGCTACTCGGTATTTCCGCATCTGACCGTGCTGCAAAACGTCATGCTGGGCCGCGAACTGCGCGACGCCAAATTCACGGCCCGGCTGTTCGGCGCCGCGCGGCGCGCAGCCACCGACGAGGCCATGGCGTTGCTTGCCGAGGTCGGGCTCGCCGGTCAGGAGAGCAAATACCCGTCGGCGCTGTCGGGCGGCATGCAGCAGCGCCTCGCGCTGGCGCAGGCGATCATGCGTGGGCCGAAGATCCTGCTGCTCGACGAGCCGTTCGGCGCGCTCGACCCGGGGATTCGCGCCGACATTCATCTGCTGATGAAGCGGCTCTGGAACGAGACCCATCTCACGGTCGTGATGGTGACGCATGACCTCAGCGAGGCGTTCGGGCTCGCGACCCGCGTGATCGCGCTGGAGCGGCAGCGCAATCGCCCGGAGGAGCGCGAGCGCTACGGTGCCACGGTGTCGCGCGACCTCGAGATTTTCCCACGCCGCAGCGCCGAGCTGCGGTCGTCGGTTCAACCAGCTCCGACCGGGACGACCCGGTCAGACCAGGAGCATCAGCCGGGACGGCCCGGCGCTCTCGTCTTGAAGGAGCAACCATGATCCTCACCGAGGAACAGAAGGCCGAGATCGCGGCGCATACGCGGCGGTACAACGAGCTGAAGGCGGCGGGGCAGGAGCACGCGCCGCGGGCGCTGCCGCAGCCGACTTCGCGCGACGCCGCGCCGATCGCTGCCGATGCGATCATCCGTCGCGAGGTGATTCCTGCCGGCTGGTACTGGACCACCCGGCTGAACCGCGGCGATACGCTGCGCATCGTCAACAGTTCAGGGACATCCACCGTCAGCCTGCTCGCCTGGAACAGCGCCGACACCGCCGAGCGGCTCAACCACGCCGACACCATCAAGGTGCAGTGGGCGGCGCGGCTGCAGAAGGGGCGCGTGCTGCTGTCGGACATGGGCCGCGCGCTGCTCGGCATCACCGAGGACAGCAGTGCTGCGCATGATGCCGTGGTCGGCGGCTCGACCGCGGCGACCAACCAGGCGAAATACGGCGAGGGGAATTTCCGCAGTACGCGCGACAATTTCATCCTGGCCGCGGCGAAGCTCGGGCTCGATCGCCGTGACGTGCATCCCTGCGTCAGCTTCTTTGCACCGGTTGCGATCGACGCGGGCGGCAAGTTCGTCTGGTCCGACGCGCGCCGGCAAAAGGGAGATTTCGTCGATCTACGCGCGGAAATGGATTTGCTGATCGCGCTGTCGAACTGCCCGCATCCGCTCGATCCCGCGGAGCGCTACCCGCGGGCGAGCGTGGAGATCGTGCGCTTTCGCGCGAGCGCGTCCGCCGCCGATGATCTCTGTCGTACCGCGACCGCCGAGGCGATCCGCGCCTATCAGAACAATGCGCTGTATCTGGGCGAGACGAGCGAAGGAGCCGTGCGATGACCACGCAATCCGCCCAGACCCGTGGTCGCGTCGTTCTTGACGCCGAAATCCCCGCGCGCAAGCCGTGGTCGGCCATCATCCGCAAAGGCCAGACGCTGCGGATCACGGACACCCATGGCCAGCAGGCGGTCGATACGCTGTTTTATCGTGCCGACGACTTTGGCGAGCGCTATAGCGGCCAGGATACGCTGCGCGCGCAGGGCTCGGCCTATGTCGGGCTCGGCACCAGGATCATGTCCAATGAAGGCCGGGTGATGCTGCGCGTCACCGCCGACAGTTGCGGCCTGCACGACACCTCGGCGGGTGCCTGCTCCTGCGAGAGCAACACCGTGCGGTTCGGGCACCAGACCCGCTACCAGCACGCCTGCCGCGAGAATTTTGTGATCGAAGCCGCAAAGTACGGCATGTCGAAGCGCGACATCGTACCGAACCTGAACTTCTTCATGAATGTGCCGATCGATCCGGCCGGCAATTTCACCGTGGTCGACGGCGTCTCCAAGCCCGGTGACGCCATCGAGCTGGTGGCCGAGATGGACGTGCTGTGCCTGATCTCGAACTGCCCGCAGATCAACAATCCCTGCAACGGCTTCTTCCCGACGCCGGTGCAGGTCACGATCTTCGAGCCGGAGGTGTGAGGCATGTTCAGCAAAGTCCTGATTGCCAACCGCGGCGAGATCGCCGGCCGGATCGGCAGAACATTGCACCGCATGGGCATCTCTTCGGTCGCAGTCTATTCCGACGCCGACCGCTTCACGCGACCGGTGCTGGAGGCCGACGAGGCGGTGCGCATTGGCCCGGCGCCGGCGGCGGAGAGCTATCTCAACGTCGATGTGATCATGGCGGCGTGCCTCGCGACCGGCGCGCAGGCGGTGCATCCCGGTTACGGCTTCCTGTCGGAGAACCGGCGCTTTGCCGAGCGGCTCGCCGAGCACGGCATCAAGTTCATCGGGCCGCGGCCTGAGCATCTCGACGCCTTCGGCCTCAAGCACCGCGCGCGAGAGATCGCCGAGCGCAGCGGCGTGCCGCTGCTGCCGGGTTCCGGCCTGCTCGAGACCATCGACGAGGCGCTGCAACAGGCGGAAGCCATCGGCTTCCCGGTGATGCTGAAGAGCACGGCCGGCGGCGGCGGCATCGGCATGCAGCTCTGCCACGACATGGCGACGTTGCGCGAGCGGTTTGAATCGGTGCAACGCACGGCGCGGGCAAGCTTCGGCGATGCCCGGGTCTATCTCGAACGGTTCGTCGCCCAGGCGCGCCACATCGAGGTGCAGATTTTCGGCAATGGCAAGGGCGATGTGATCGCGCTCGGCGAACGCGATTGCTCGCTGCAGCGGCGCAACCAGAAGGTCTTTGAGGAGACCCCCGCGCCTGGGTTGTCCGACGACGTAAGGCAACGGCTGCACGCGGCCGCGGTGTCGCTCGGCAAGGCGGTGTCGTATGAATCCGCCGGCACGGTGGAGTTCATCTACGACGTCGCGCGCGAGGATTTTTACTTTCTCGAGGTCAATACCCGTCTCCAGGTCGAGCATCCCGTCACCGAGCAGGTCACCGGCGTCGATCTCGTGGAATGGATGATCCGGCAGGCGGCCGGCGAGGACGTGCTTGGCAATGCCGGTACGCTGACGCCAAAGGGCGCGGCGATCGAGGTGCGGCTCTATGCCGAGAATCCGGGCGCGGGCTTCCGCCCAAGCGCGGGCCGGCTGACCCAAGTCAGCTTTTCACCGGACGCGCGGATCGACGGCTGGATCGAGACCGGCACCGAGGTGTCGCCGTTCTACGATCCGATGCTGGCCAAGATCATCGTCTCGGCCGAGACGCGCGAGGCCGCGATCGCAAAGCTGACGCAGGCGCTGGATGACACGGTGGTCGCCGGGATCGAGACCAATCTCGACTATCTCCGCGCGGTCGCTGCGTCCGATGTGTTCCGGAGCGGGCAGGTGGCGACCAGCGTGCTCGGCGCTTTCGCCTATCGCCCGCGCACCATCGACGTCGTCGCGCCGGGTGCGCAGAGCGGGGTGCAGGAATTGCCCGGCCGGCTGCATCTCTGGCATGTCGGCGTGCCGCCCAGCGGCCCGATGGACGAGCGATCGTTTCGTCTTGCCAACCGCGTGGTCGGCAATCCGGAAGTAACTACCGCGCTGGAGCTGACCGTCAACGGGCCGACCCTGCGCTTCAACACCGATGCGATCGTCGCGCTCTCGGGTGCACGCATGAAGGCATCGCTCGACGGCACCGATGTCGGCTATGACGAGCCGGTCGCGGTGCGCGCCGGCCAGACGCTCGTCATCGGAAGTATCAGGGGCCCGGGCCAACGCGCGTATCTCGCCGTGCGTGGCGGCATCGATGTGCCGGAGATCCTGGGCTCGCGCGCCGTGTTTGCGCTCGGCGCGTTCGGCGGCCATGCGACGGGCTCGCTCAAGGCCGGCGATGTGCTGCATATCGGTGCCGAGACGTCAGACCTTGCGGCGCCGCGGCGCGCCACGGAGGACGAGCGGCCGGAGCTGACTTCGGCGTGGCAGATCGGCGTGGTCTACGGCCCGCATGGTGCACCGGACTTCTTCCTCGACGAGGACATCGAAACACTGTTTGCGTCGAGCTATGAGGTGCATTTCAACAGCGCCCGCACCGGTGTGCGGCTGATCGGTCCGAAGCCGTGCTGGGCGCGTGCCGACGGCGGCGAGGCTGGGCTGCATCCGTCGAACATTCATGACAATGCCTACGCGGTCGGCTCGATCGATTTCACCGGCGACATGCCGATCATTCTGGGGCCGGATGGACCAAGTCTCGGCGGCTTCGTCTGTCCGGCGGTCGTCGCGCGCGACGAACTCTGGAAGGTCGGCCAGCTCAAACCGGGCGACACGGTTCAGTTCGTTCCGGTGAAACGCGACGACCCGGTTGCCGGCCCCACCGTGCTGCGTGCGCCCGAGATCGGCGCGGCCATCGTCGGGCGCCATGATGATGGCCCGATCCCCGTGGTTTACCGCCGCGCCGGTGACGACAATCTGCTGGTCGAATACGGCCCGATGGAGCTCGACATCGCGCTGCGGCTGCGCGTCCATGTGCTGGCGCAGGCGCTGGAGGATGCGAAGCTCGGCGGCCTGATCGACCTCACGCCTGGCATACGCTCGCTGCAGATCCATTATGACGGCACCGCGCTGTCGCGAACGAAGCTGCTCGATGTGCTCAGGCGGATCGAGCGCGACCTACCGCCGGTCGATGCCATGCGGGTGCCGAGCCGCACCGTGCATCTGCCGCTGTCGTGGCGGGATCCAGAGGCTGAGCTGGCGATGCGCAAGTATCAGGAGCTGGTCCGCGCGGATGCGCCGTGGTGTCCGTCGAATGTCGAGTTCATCCGCCGCATCAACGGGCTCGGCAGCGAGGACGATGTCCGCCGCATCGTGTTCGACGCCGATTATTTCGTGCTCGGCCTCGGCGACGTCTATCTCGGCGCGCCGGTGGCAACCCCGCTCGATCCGCGGCATCGCCTCGTGACCACGAAGTACAATCCGGCACGGACCTGGACGCCGGAGAACGCGGTCGGAATCGGCGGCGCCTATATGTGCATCTACGGCATGGAAGGGCCAGGCGGCTACCAGCTGTTCGGCCGCACCATCCAGGTCTGGAACACATGGCGCACGACGCGGGTGTTCGAGCCAGGCCATCCCTGGCTGCTGCGGTTCTTCGACAAGATCCGCTTCTTCCCGGTCGATGCCGATGAGCTCTTGGACGCACGCGCCGCATTCCCGCATGGGCAATACGACATCAGGATCGAGCAGGGCGAGTTCTCCTACGCCGACTACGCGAAGTCCTTGGCCGACGCGCAGCCGTCGATCGCGGCATTCAAGGCGACGCAGCAGGCCGCGTTCGATGCCGAGCGTCAGCGCTGGCGCGAGATGAAGCTCGACGAGACGCCGGCGGAATCGATCGATGCGAGCGTCGCAACGACCGGCATTCCTGACGGCCAGGTCGGCGCCTTCTCGGAAGTGCCCGGCAACATCTGGAAGATCCTGGTCGAGGAGGGTGCAAAAGTCGCAGCCGGCGACGTGCTTGCCATCATCGAGTCCATGAAGATGGAGATCAGTGTGCACGCGCCGAGCGCGGGCCGCATTGCGTCGGTGCCGGTCAAGCCCGGCCAGACGTTGCGCGCGGGCGATGTGGTGGCGTTGATCCGGCCGGAGTAGATTCGGCCGCGTCGATCTGCTGCGGTCCTGTCTCCGTCATTGCGCTATGGGGGACGATCGGACGGAAGCCGACAGCGCCACGCCTCGTCGGCAAGGAGCCGGCGCTGTCGGTCGGCGATGGCAGGCCATCCGGAGCGTACCACGCTGAGGACCGCAGCGTCGGCGGATGGACCTTCATCGCAGGCAAAATAGGCGCGAAGCCGTCCCTCGCAGTGGAAGCCGAGGCCGGTATAGAGCTCGAGCGTACGCCGCAGGCGCCAATCCAGATGCACCTCGGCCCGCTCCACGGCGAGCACCTCGAAGGCATACCGCATCATGAGATGCGCGACATGGCTGATGAGCAGGACCTCGTCCAATCGTCCGCTGCTCCAGATCGGTGCAAGCGTCGCCCGCTTCTCCTCCGGCTCGAGCGCGGCGAAAGCGGTAAGCCCGATGATGTCGCCTGACCCGGCGTCCTCGATCGCGAACGCGGCCGTGTTGTTCGCGCAGCTCAGCGTGGCTGCCATGCGCGCGGCCGCCGCCTGGCCGGAGCCGCCGCGATCGAGCTGCCGAAGCATGCCGGCGTCCCCGAGCGGTTTGACCCGCGCGATCTCGGAGCCGTGGATCCTGTTCAGCAGGATGCGGTCGGTGGCCAAGGCGGCATCCAAGGCGGCATGGCTGTCTGCGAATTGCATGCCCTATTGACGCATCGAGCCAACATGCCGTCAAATGACCGGAATGGCAGTTCATATGCGGATTGGTCATGTCCCTGAATCCGAGACACGTTGACCTGTTTCGCGAGGTCGTGCGTCACAACGGAATAACCAAGGCGGCCCTGAGCCTGCGGATCGGGCAGCCCTTCGTCAGTCGCGCCATCGCGCGGCTGGAGCGCGAGATCGGCTTCGCGCTGTTCGAACGCGGGCGCGGCGGCGTCACGTTGACGCCGGAAGGCGAGATCTTCCTGCATGAGGTGGAGCGCAACCAGGCCGGGCTGGAGTATCTGGCGCGTGCGGCGCGCGGCATTCGCGCGCGGGGCAGCGGCACGCTGAGGATCGCCTGCCTTCCGGCATTCACCTATTCGCTGATGCCGCGGATCGTCAGCAGCTTCTCCAGGAAGAACCCCGGCATCATGCTTTCGGTCGCCGTGCATAGCCCTGAACGGGTCTGGAGCCTGGTTGCTGCGGGCCAGTGCGACGTCGGGCTGGCGCGACCCCAGTCGGGTTTTGCGGCGGTCGACGACGAACTGCTGATGACGACCGATGCCATCTGCGTGCTGCCGCGTCAGCACCGGCTTCGGTCCAAGCGATTGATCATGCCAAAGGACCTGCACGGCGAGGCGATGATTGCGCCTGCCCCAGGCGCGCCGCATCGATCGCGCCTCGAACGCGCCTTCGAAGACGCCGGAGTCGTGGTCAGAACGGTGGCGGAGATTCAGTACAGCATGCAGCGCTGCGCGCTGGTTGCGCAGGGGCTGGGCTTCTCGATCGTCGATCCCGTCGTGGCGCGGGATTTTGCCAGCGCCCGGATCGTGCTCAAGCCGTTCACGCCGCGGCTGGAGATCACCACTGTACTGCTGTTTCCGTCGCAACGGCCGCGCAGCCGTCTTGCGCTCGAATTCTGCGACCTGGTTCGCGCCGAGACCGCTGAGTACAGGAAGCCCGCGCGCGCTCCGGCCTGACCCGATCCGGGCCGCTTTGCCCGGATGCGGCGCTTCAGGCGAGCTTGGATGCCCGTCAACTCCATGAAGATGGAGATCAGCGTGCACGCGCCAGGCAGGATTACGTCGGTGCCGGTGAAGCCCGGCCGGACGCCGCGTGCGGGCGACGTCGTGGCGTTGATCCTGCCGGGTTAGCGCGGCTGCGCAGCGGCGCTATTCTTTGGGATCGGTGGGTGGGACGAGCAGAGGGAGCGTCTCGACCTCCATCTCCAGCCGCTGCCAGCTGCGATAATCATATGCGCCATCCCAGCGATGGACCGGCTGGTAACAGGCTGTGCAGCGGAAGACTCCCTTCGCCGCAATGCTGACCTGCACGGTCTGGTAAATGACGCTGCAGCCGGCGCAGCTAAACGCGACGGTGCTCGAACCTTCGGACTGCGGCGACATCAACTCTGGACGGTCGCGGAAGCTGTTTGAAGCGCTGCTACTTGCTGCGGGCGGGGGCGCGATTGGATTGGGAGGCCCATCCGGCTTGAACGCGGTGTCGGTATGGGCCTCTATCGACGCGTTTTGCCTTAACGCCCGATCGATCTTCATCCTCACGCGGCGAGCCGCCAGCAATCCCAAGACAGCCTGCACCGTTCCCGAGAAGTTGCGATCGCCGATGAAAAACGAGTAACGCCAAGTGCCCGCAGCCCCGGTTTCAATGATGAGGAAATGAATTGAACGATGAACGCCGCTCAGTTGGGCGCCTGTTTGGCGAACCACGACTTAGCTCAAACGGCGAGCCGTTTCGGCGGCGAACGTCCCTGCCGCCGAATTTGCATGCTTGACCAAGCGCATTACAGGTTCGTCCTTGCGGGTCCAATTGGAAGTCAACTGCCGTCGTTTCAAGGCAGAAATGGAACGGCCGCGAAGCAATTGGCTAGATGATTTGCCTCCATGGCGTCTTGTGAACCTGGGTCATTTAATTGCGAGGTTTTGTCAGGCTGGATGCCTCGAACGGATGGCCTTGTTTGACATAGGTCAAAATACGGTGCTCGAAGCCGTCGACGCTTAGCGACGACATAGTTCGGTGCCAGATGAAGATCGCCAAACGCCTCGTAAGCGGCTTGCCATCGATACCGAGCTCTGCCGGGGGGATAGCGCGTCTCGCATGCGCCCGAATGCGCGATGCACAAATTGAGCTTGCTCCGATCGTGTCAGCCGCAGGCCTGACGATCAATGATGTTGAGGACCGCAAGCGCCGCATCGACGCGCGGGCGCAGATGAGACTGCTTGAGCTCGCGGCCAAGGAACTGCAGGACGACTGCTTCGGATTCCATCTGGCGCAGGGTTTTGAGATGGGGGAGATCGGGCTTCTGTACTACGTCATGGCATCATCGGAGGATCTCGCCGACGCTCTGCAAAATGGGGGACGCTACTGCGCGATCAACAACGAAGGCGTGCGGCTGCGGATTTCTCTGGCGCGCGGCTTCGCCATCGGATTCGAGTATGTCAACATCGACCGGTCGTCCGATCGCCACCACGCTGAATTTTGGCTGATTGCGCTTGTCCGTATTTGCCGAGCATTGACTGACGGCAGGCTGGTCCCAAGGCGAATTCAGTTGAAGCACTACAGGCGCGAAACACCTTTGGAAGTGCGATCTCTTCTGGGTTGCGAGATCAAGTTTGCGGCGGATAGGGATGACCTCCTGTTTTCTTCGCAGATCGGCGCATTACCTGTCGTGGGGGCTGATCTGCACCTTAACAAGATGTTGCTTCAATATGCCGACGAGGCGCTAAACCACCGAGCATCGGGAAGGACCAGCGTGCGGTCTCGCGTTGAAGCTCAGATCGCCCAGTCGCTTCCGCACGGCAAAGCCAATGCCGAGGCGATTGCGCGCCGTCTTGGTATGAGTCGGAGAACGCTCGCTCGGGCGCTGCTGTCCGAGGGGACGGGCTTTCTGAATGTTCTCGAGACGTTTCGAATCGGACTTGCGCGCCGCTATCTTGAAGAAGCGGAGCTGCCGATTTCTCAAATCGCATGGTTGCTGGGCTACAGCGAGGTCAGCTCGTTCACGCATGCTTTCGTCCGCTGGACGGGCCTCACGCCCACGGCCTATCGTGATTCGAACGGCATTCGGTGATGGGCTGACACAAGCCCTCAAATCCCTGGCACAGAACAGCAAGACTTGGCGGGCCGTATTCCGCTAGGCGAGTGCCATGCGTTCAAGCTTCTTGTCTCGACTCGCGCTTCGCTGGCGCCGCACCAGGGTCGCGGTGTTCGGCCTTATGAGCAAGGACGACTGGCTATTCCTGGCTTCGATAGTTTTGTTTCACAGTCTCTTGATTGCGCTGATCTGGGTCGTTTTCCTGAATTGACCCGGTGTCGCGACGCCGACATTTGTGGATTCCTTGAGACCACGGCAGCCCGGACGGCAACTCGCCTCAAACCTCCAGCCATTCCTCGCGGACGGCGGCGTTGGCCTTGAGCTGGTCGGGGGTGCCTTCGAACACCACGCGGCCGTGGCCCATGATGTAGACTCGGTTCGAGATCTTCATCGCGATCGAGAGCTTCTGCTCGACCAGCAGGATGGCGACGCCGGCCTTGGCGATCCGGGCGATCAATTCGCCGACCTGCTGCACGATCAGTGGCGCGAGGCCCTCGGTCGGCTCGTCGATCATCATCAGCTCGGGATCGCCGAGCAGCGTGCGGCAGGTGGTCAGCATCTGCTTCTCGCCGCCCGACAGCACGCCGGCCGGCGTGTCGGCGCGGCGGGCGAGGTTGGGGAACATGTCGAGCATCTCCTGCAGCCGCCACTTGCCGGGGCGGCGCGGGTCCTTGATGCCGAGAATCAGGTTCTGGCGCACCGTCAGGCTCGGGAAGATGTCGCGATGCTCGGGCACGTAGCCGAGCCCGAGGCGGGCGATCTTGTGGCTCGGCAGGCCTGCGATGTCCTGGCCCTTGAAGCGGATGGTGCCCTGTGGCGGCACCTCGCCCATGATCGCCTTGACGGTGGTCGAGCGGCCGACGCCGTTGCGCCCGAGCAGGCTGACGACCTCGCCGGCGGCGATGTCGAGATCGACACCCTGCAGGATGTGGCTCTTGCCGTAATAGGCGTGGAGATTCCTGACCTCGAGCATCAGTCGACCTCCTCGCCGAGATAGGCTTCCTTGACCTTCGGATTGCCGCGGATTTCCTCTGGCGTTCCGGAAGCGATGATGTGGCCGTAGACCAGCACCGAGATGCGGTCGGCGAGGCCGAACACCACGCTCATGTCGTGCTCGACGATCACGAGCGTGCGTCCTTCGGTGAGGCGGCGGATCAGCGCGACGGCGCGCTCGGTCTCGGCATGGCTCATGCCCGCGGTCGGTTCGTCCAGCATGATGACGCTGGCGCCGCCGGCGATCGTGATGCCGATCTCCAGCTCGCGCTGCTCGGCATAGGTGAGCAAGCCTGCCGGCACGTCGCGGCGATGGGTGAGATGGATGTCGTCGAGAATCTGCGCGGTCCGCTGCTTCACCTCGGGCAGGTTGTCGACGTTCTTCCAGAACGCGTAGCGATGGCCGGTCGCCCACAGCACGGCGCAGCGGACGTTCTCCCACACCGTCATGCGGGCGAACACGTTGGTGACCTGGAACGAGCGCGACAGCCCGCGCCGGTTGATCTCGAACGGCCGCAGGCCCGAGGTGACCTCGCCGTTCAACCGGATCTCGCCGGAGGTCGGCTTGATGTAGCCACTGATCAGGTTGAACGTCGTCGACTTGCCGGCGCCGTTCGGGCCGATGATGGCGTGACGCTCGCCCTTGGCGACGCTCAGATTGAGATCGCGGATGATGGACACATTGCCGAAGCTCTTCTCGACGGCGTTGACTTGGATGGCAGCGGTCATGCCAGATACCCCCGATCACGGGCCACCGTCGCGGCGCGATCCCAGGCTTCCGCAATGCGTCGCCAGGTGATGCGCGCGACCAGGAAGCCGCCGACGACCAGTACCGCCGCGGCCGCCCAGGTGGTCGGCGCGGCTGCGACGAAGGGAATGCCGAGCAAGTTGATTGGGTCGCCACCGGAGAAGCGCGCGACGGTTTCGATGGTCAGGATGATGCCGAGCGCGAACGCCAGCGTCGGGATCGCCGCGACCAGGTAGGACGAGATCACGGCACTGAGTGTGCCGGCGCGGATCAGCGGACGGTGCTTCATCAGGATGCCGGCGATGCCACCGGGTGCGAACATCACGATGCCGATGAAGATGATGCCGAAATAGAGCTGCCAGACCGAGGTGACGCTGGTCAGCCCGAGCTGCAGATAGGTCACCAGGATGGCGCCGAGGATCGGACCGAAGAAATAGGCGGTGCCGCCGATGAACGCCGAGAACAGCACGAGGCCCGACTGGGTCGCGCCGAGATAGGCCGAGTTGGCGATCTCGAAGTTGATCGCGGTCAGGCCGCCGGCGATGCCGGCGAAGAAGCCGGCGAACATGTAGGCGAGATAGCGCACCACATGCGGATCGTAGCCGATGAACTCGACCCGTTCCGGATTGTCGCGCACCGCGTTGCAGATGCGCCCGAGCGGCGTGCGGGTCAGCGCGTACATCGCGATCGCGGAGATCAGCACCCAGAACGCGATCAAATAGTAGACCTGGATCTGCGGCCCGAAGGTCCAGCCGAACAGCGGCATCAGCGAGGTGCGGTCGGTGGTGATGCCGGATTCGCCGCCGAACACGCTGCGCAGGATCAGCGACGACGAGGCGACCAGTTCGCCGATGCCGAGCGAGATCATCGCAAACACCGTGCCGGCGCGCTTGGTCATGACCCAGCCGACCAGCAATGCGAAGGCCATGCCGCCGATGCCGCCCATCAGCGGGATCACCGGCAGCGGGATCGGCCAGTTGTGGCTTGCGACCGCATTCATGGCATGCACGGCGAGGAAGCCGCCGAGACCGTACTGCACGGCGTGGCCGAACGACAACAGGCCGGTCTGGCCGAGCAGGATGTTGTAGGACAGCGCGAAGATGATCGCGATGCCGATCAGGCTGAACGAGGTCAGCGAGCCGCCGGAGGAGAACACCAGCGGCAGCACGACGAGCGCGGCGGCTGCGAGCAGCCAGATGCCATAGAAGCTCAGGGCGCTGCCGGACTCTTCTTTGGCCATTGCGGGAGCGGGGGTCACAGCGTTCGTCATGACTCGCGCGTCCCCAACAGGCCCATGGGGCGGAAGATCAGCACCAGCACCAGCAGCAGATAGGGCAGGATCGGCGCGATCTGCGCGATCGTGACGTTCCAGATGTCGGTCAGCGGCGAGGCGCCGAGGCTCGGATCAAGCGGCCCGAACAGGCTGGCGAGCGAACCGTTGAGCGCGACCGCAAAAGTCTGGATCAGCCCGATCAGGAGCGAGGCGATGAAGGCGCCGGGCAACGAACCGAGGCCACCGAACACGATGACGACGAACAGGATCGGCCCGAGCAGCGCGGCCATGTCGGACTGCGTCACCAGCGAGGGGCCGGCGATGACGCCGGCAAGACCCGCCAGCGCGCTGCCGACGCCGAACACCAGCATGAACACGCGGCCGACATTGTGGCCGAGATGGCCGACCATGCTCGGGTGGGTCAGCGCGGCCTGCACGATGAGGCCGACCCGCGTCCGCTTCAGCGTGACCAGCAGCGCGATGAAGATCACGACCGAGACCACCAGCATGAAGATCTTGTAGGCGGGGTAGTTGGTGGAGAACACGGTGAAGGCCGGAAAGTCGAGTGCGGCCGGAACCCGATAGTCGACCGGGCTCTTGCCCCAGATCATTGAGACGATTTCCTCGATCGCGAAGGCGAGACCGAAGGTCAGCAGCAGCTCGGCGACATGGCCGTGCTTGTGGGTGTTGCGCAGGCCGTAGCGCTCGACGCCCATGCCGACCACACCGACCAGGAGCGGTGCGATCACCAGCGCCGGCCAGAAACCGATCCAGCGGGTGAGCTGAAAGCCGAAGAACGCGCCCAGCATGTAGAAGCTCGCATGCGCGAAGTTGAGCACGCCCATCATGCTGAAGATGACGGTGAGTCCGCTGGACAGCAGAAACAACAGCATGCCGAACAGCACGCCGTTGAGTGTCGAGATGACGATGAGCTCAGCCACGGCGCACCCGCTTGAGACTGGAACGGTTCACGTGATCAATAACCTGTCGGTGAAATGAACTACGGCACCATCACGCTGCCGGAAGGCGAACGCCTCCGCAACCCTGTGGTCGCGGAGGCGCCTTGCAGCGGCCGATCAGGGCCGCTTCATGTTGCAGGTGGTCGGAAGCATCGTTTTGTCGGTGTCGATCTTGGAGACGATGTGCCAGCCCCAGCCGGTGTTCTCTTCGTCGAACGGCTCCTTGGCCTTGTCGGTCAGCGAGCCGAACGAGGAGATGTAGATCGGCTGGAAGAACTGGTGGTCGTCCTTGCGCATGAAGCCATCGCCGCCGTCGAACACTTCGAACTTCATGCCCTCGAGGGCGGCGGCGACTTTCACCGGATCGATCGAATTGGCCTTCTCCGCGGCGGCCTTGAACATCCGCATCTCATTGACAGCGCGCGGATACCACACGGAAATGCCGGTCTTGGCGCGGAAGTCCTTCTCGAAATCCATCGCCGCCTTGTTGCCGGAGTTCGGCACGCCTTCGCTGATCTGGAACACCTGGTTCTCGAGGCCGGTCTGCTTGATCGCGGTCGGCCCACCGGCGCCGCCGGCATAATAGGTGTACCAGTTGACCTTGAGGCCGGCATCGGCCGCGGCCTTCAGCAGCAGCGCGAAGTCCTGGCCCCAGTTGCCGGTCACGACGGTGTCGGCGCCGGACGCCTTGATCTTGGCGATGTAGGGCGAGAAGTCGGTGACCTTGAGCATCGGGTGCAGTTCGTCGCCGACGACCTGGATGTCCGGCCGCTTTTCGCCCAGCATCTTGCGCGCCGCGGTGCGCACCGACTGGCCGAACGAGTAGTCCATGTTGATCAGATAGACCTTCTTGATGGACGCCTGGTCCTTCATGTAGTTGGTCAGCGCTTCCATCTTGATGTCCGAGTTCGCATCCCAGCGGAAATGCCAGTAGCTGCACTTCTCGTTGGTCATGCTCGGATCGACCGCGGCGTAGTTGAAGTACAGCACTTCCTTGCCGGGGTTGCGCGAGTTGTTCTTGGTGACGAAGTCTTCCAGCGCCGCACCGACCGACGAGCCGTTGCCCTGGGTGATGTAGTGGATGCCGGCGTCGACCGCCTTCTGCGCCTGCACCAGGCTTTCCTGCGGATTGGTCTTGTTGTCGAGCGGGACGATCTCGACCTTGTGGCCGAGGATGCCGCCCTTGGCGTTCAGCTCGTCGGCGAGATACTGAAACGTCTTCAGGCCGCCTTCGCCAACGCTGGCGCCGCCGCCGGAGAGCGGATCGATATAGCCGATCTTGATGGATTCCTGCGCGGACGCCGCGCCTCCCAACACCGTCAGCGCTGCCGCGGCGGCAATGATCAGCCTATGCATTCTGCGTTCCTCCCTTGCTCGTGTTTTGATTGATCTTAAGCGATCGAGGCCGTCTCATAACCCCAATTGCAGCGCCTTCGCAACTTTCGCTTTGAATTTGGCGTCAAGTTTTAGTGGAAGGTAGTATGATGTTATAGGCTATATGGCTTCGGAATTGGTCGCTGTTTTGAATTAGAAGTAAACTTTTGGATGAGGCCGGCGTTCGCCCGCCCGCCCAGCATTCTGGAACCGATGCTCAGGTCGGACGCCGGCGCGGCTTGAGGCCCGCGAGAAACAACCGCGCGAAATGATCGGCGATCTCTGCCGGAGACCAGTCGCGCCTGGTCTTGAACCAGATCGGATACCAATGGCCCATTCCGGTCAGAATGCGCTCTGCGAAGTAGGTATCGATGCGGCGGAAGCAGCCCTCGTCGATCCAGCACTGATAGCTGTCCTGGTCCTGCCGGATCGTCGCCAGCACGTCTCCGACGTAGGCTTTCCGGTCGACGTCATTGAGATAGTTGATGTTGTGGTAGGTCGCCTTCGGACCGCAGGGCGTGTCGTGCAGCATCAGCAGAAGGCGGATCCTCTGCACGATGTGATCGAATGCGCCGAGGCTGTGCCGTTGCAGGTGCTCGCGAATGCTGATCTCGCCGGCGAGCCCGCGCCGCAGGCACGCCAGCAACAGGCTCTCCTTTTCACTGAAGTGATAGTAGATGCCGGCGCGGGTCATGCCCGCATCCACGGCGATGCTCTCGAGCGACGTGCCTGACGCGCCCCTTCGGTTGAAGCTGTCGGAAGCAATCGAAAGCATCCTGTCGAACTTCGCGGCCCGCTTGTTCAACGCCGCACGCGACTCCAGGAACGGCGCAAGGCTGAGCGGTTCGGGTATCTCGGGAACCGCGATCTCGCGCCGGTAAACGCCATGCGTGATGATGTCATCGATGGCATCGATCGCCTGCTGGCGCGTATAGTAGTCGCGTTCGGACAGCCAGAACGGCACCCAATCCAGAATGGAGATGAGCGCCACCGCGGTGAGCAGCGGTTCGTCGCAGGTAATCGAGCCGTCCGCCACGCCCCGATCCAGAATGTCCGCAAGCCAGGCGGCATTCTGCCAGCGCTTGGCATGGACTTCGCTGCTGTAGGGCGCAGCCAGCGCATCGATATCGGTGAACAGGATCATGCGCTGGGCTTCGGACCGCAGCCTGCCGCGCACAAAGCGCCTGACGATCTCGAGCCCATCGATGCCGGGCTCGGCGGCCGCCTCCATCTCGCGCCTGTAGATCGCGAGGCCGCGCAGGTAGCAATGAAAGATCAGGTCTTCCTTGTCGCGGAAGTGATGATACAGCGCGCCCGGCACGGCCTGTACCGCCGCCGCAACCTGCTCCATCGTGACATTGGCATAGGAGTGGCGGGCAAACAGCCGGGATGCAGCGACCAGAATCTCTTCAGCTCGATCCGTCAGCGCAGCGACTTGCAAGCTCCGATGCCCTTTCCGGTTGCCGGATGCCAATCCAGACGGGAGATAATCCTCTCGGCGTGGGACTTTCAATCGCCGATTTGATCCGACCAACGTCCTATCGCGTGATCCGGAGCAAGAGATCATGACGCGGCGGCGCGCATCATGATCCCGTCTCGTTGGATCAGCGCGATCCCGACACGGTCTGCTGCGTCGCCATCTACTCCTGCGCAAATGCCTTGTCGAAGAAGGCGGGCAGATCCTTGCGCAACTGCGTGAGCAGCACCTCGCGATCGAAGCCGGGTGGATCTGCCGCGGCGTCGCCATCCAGGGTCTGGATCGGTGTGCCGGGGCGGTCCATGAAGGCGAAGTGCCACGCGTTGGGGATCATGTGAAATTCGGCGTGCGGCACATTCTGTGCGATCCACTCGGCATGGAACCGCGGCACCAGCCAGCGGTCGCGTTCGGCGGCATAGACCGCGGTCGGTATCTTGATCGCGGCGAGCGATGCGGCGGTGAAGAACACGCCGGCCGGTGCCATTGCGACCACCGCGCGCACGCGCGGATCGGTCGCCGTCGGCAGCAATGTCGTGGCGGGCGGTGATTTGGAGCTGCCCCCCATGCTGCAGAACAAGGGATCGTCCTTGCTGTCGATTCTGCAATGCTCGCCGATGCGGGACAGGTCGACCTGGCCGCCCGCCAGCGCGATCACGGTGTAGCCGCCGGCGGAGTGTCCGACCGCCCCGATACGCGGACCCTGCACGTCGGTTGCAATCTTGTCCTTCCATTCGGGGTCGGCCAGCAGCGCATCGATCACCCGCGACGCCTGGCGTGGACGCTCGGTGAAGAATGTCCCCGGCGGCTGCTGCCAGATCGAATGATCCTCCCAATTGTCGCCGGGATGCCGCAGGGCCGCGACCAGATAGCCGTGCCGGGCCAGCGCCTCCGCCAGGCTGGTATGCCCGAGCTCGGAGCCGCCCGTCCCATGGCTGATGATGATCAGCCCCTTGACCTTCGCGTCTGGCGGCGCCCCGATCGCCGCCCGGACCGTGGACGGCCCCATCGGGATGGCGCGGGCCGGCGTTTGGGTCGGGTAATAAAGTGCGACGGGGATCGCCGTCGGATTGGTGGCGGAGACCGGGATCGTGATCTGGCGCCAGCCCGCCTCGGTCGCCTCGGCCGCGGAGGGGGGCATCAGGACCGGGAGGGCCAGCAAGCCAAGACAGGACCAGAGGCAGGAGCAGAGCAGCGGAAGGCGAGCCGCCGGAACCAACGAAAATTTCATATGCGAGTCCTCGAATGATCGACCGTCCGGCTGCTATAGGAAGGGGCGGTCTCGGGTCCACGTCCACTTCGCGAACGGCAGTTCTTATTCGCCAATGACCATCACCGAGCTTTTTCGCCAGGATTCAATGGCCTTGCCGCGGCGCCACGCCGCGCTGGTGCTGCCTGTGGTGACCGGTGTCGGGCTCGCGATCGTGGGCGCGTTCGGCACCTATGTCGGTATGGGGTTGCTGACGCGGCTGGTCCATTTCGTTGTGGGCGCGTTGCTGATCACCACCCTGGTCATTGGCGTGACGGCGCTGGTGCGGCGCTATCTGTTCTCCGGCGCCGAGCCGCTCTGGGCCGCGATCGGCGTCGCGGTGGCGGTTGCGCCGGCCGGCGGCTGGATCGTTCAACAATTGTTATGGCTGCTGGCGCCGCAGGCACTTCCCTTCGTGACTTACCGCGACCTCACCCTGCAGGTGCTGTCCATCAACCTGTTCCTCGGCCCGCTGGTCTGGGCGGTCCGGCGGGTGCACGTCGGAGCCACCGATCCTGCCATCGCCCCGTCACAGCCGACGTCCCCGCTGGCCACAGCTTGCTCGTTCCGGTCGAAATTGCCGTTTGCGCTCCGCAGCGCGGCCATCCTGTCCCTGAGCGCGGAGGACCATTATGTCCGCGTGCGCACCGATCGTGGTGAGGCCCTGATCCTGATCAAGCTCGCCGATGCCGTCGCAGCCCTGGGCCCGGAAACCGGGGTGCGGATCCATCGGTCGCACTGGGTCGCCCACACCGCCGTCCGCGGGCTGACGCGTCAGTCCGGCCGGCTCGGCGTCCGGCTCGACGACAATCTGGTGCTGCCGGTGAGCCGCGCCGGACAGAAACTACTGCGTAATCAGCAGGATAGAATGCCGCTCGGCGCCTAAGCCGACCAATCCGCATCATCGCGCCAAGGCGCTTGGCCAGATCGCCGGAACATCGTAAGACAAGTATCTGGTATACCACGGACCGCCGGCAAGAGGTCCGGGATTGGTCTTGAGAGAGGAAACATGGCGCGCAACATTCTGATCCTTGGGGCTTCCTACGGCTCCCTGCTGGGGACCAAGCTTCTGATGGCGGGGCACAACGTGTCCCTGGTGTGCCGGAAGAACACCGCTGATCTGATCAACCGCGACGGCACCGAGGTGCGCATCAAGCTGCGTGACGAGAAGCAGCATCGCTCGATCTTCTCGCGCGACCTGCCGGGCAAGCTCGACGCCGTCACGCCCGCCGAGGTCGACGTGTCGCGCTACGACATGGTCGGCCTTGCGATGCAGGAGCCGCAATACACCAACCACACGGTTCGCATGCTGATGATCAAGATCGCGGCGGCGAAGCTGCCCTGCCTCTCGATCATGAACATGCCGCCGCTGCCGTATCTGAAGCGGATCCCCGCGCTCGCCGGCATGGACCTCGAGGAAGCCTACACCAACGCGCAGGTGTGGGAGCGCTTCGAGCCGGGCCTCGTCACGCTGTGCTCGCCGGATCCGCAGGCGTTCCGGCCGCCGGAGGAGAAGGCCAACGTGCTGCATGTCGGCCTCCCGACCAATTTCAAGGCTTCCGTTTTCGCCGACGACAAGCACAACAAGGTGCTGCGCGAGCTCGAAGCCGACATCGACGCGGTGACGCTCGACGGCCAGGACGTTCCGGTGAAGCTGAAAGTGTTCGATTCGCTGTTCGTGCCGCTGGCGAAATGGTCGATGCTGCTGACCGGCAATTATCGCTGCATCACGCCCACTGAGCCGCAGTCGATCCGCGACGCCGTCCACGGCGATCTGACGCGATCGCAGGCGATCTATGACCATGTCGATGGCATCGCGCGCAAGCTCGGCGCCGATCCTGCCGATCAGGTGCCGTTCGCGAAATACGCCAAGGCGGCGGAAAGCCTGCTCAAGCCGTCATCGGCGGCCCGAGCGGTCGCCGCTGGCGCGCCGTTCATCGAGCGCGTCGATCTCTTGGTAAAGCTGATCTCGCACCAGCTCGGCACGCCGAGCGCCGAGATCGACCGCACGGTGGAGACCGTCGATCAGAAGCTGAACGAGAAGATCGTGCAGGGCGGCTCGGGCGCCCAGTAACGGGAACGCACCTTGATGGCGGGGGCGGGAAGCGCCCTCGCCATGCGTCGGCGCTCGGCAAAGCGCGCAATCGCAGCTACCGAACGCATGGCTCGACTTGTTCAGCTGAGGTAGGCTCGCACGAGATTTGCGGTTGGGAGCCACCGACATGCCGATCAAATCGCTTCCTCTCCTTGCCATCTATGGCGACCTCGATCGCGCGCGCGACATCATGCGCGCCTGGCAGCCGCTCGACCATCTTTCCCCCGACGATGCCGAGATCGTCGTGAAGGCGATCGCCGAAGGCATCGCGCGCGGGCGCCGGCACGGCCTCGAGATGGGGCAGTGCCATTTGGCGGCGTAGGATTGCGAACATGGCGTTCGGGTATCGGAACCTATCCTCGTGAGGTGAGCGCGCTAAGCAGGCTCCCTCCCCCCTTGTGGGGGAGGGTTGGGGAGAGGGGTGGCCCCGGGCGAGATGATTGACGAGGGCTCTGACCGCGCAATCGTGTTCGCATGTCGCCGCAACGAATTCGGAGAGAGCACGTCGTGTGGCACCCCTCTCCCCAACCCTCTCCCACAAGGGGAGAGGGAGCCCTCCTCGCGGTGGCTCCCTTACACGCCGCTAACTCTGCTGCTTCACGGCCAAGATCGTCACCGCGCGTGTCCGGTGGCTCGGGGTCTGGAAATCGATCGTCTGTCCGACTGAAAGCCCGATCAGCGCGGCGCCGACCGGCGTCAGCACCGAGATCCGTCGCAGCGCGATGTCGGCTTCGTGCGGGTACACCAGCACGACTTCCCTGACGTCGCCGGTCTCGTCGTCGCGGTAGCGCACGCGCGAGCCCATGCGGACCACGTCGGGCAGTTCGGAATCGTCGGCGACGACCTGGGCGCGGTCGGTCTCGCGGGCGAGGAACTGGGCCACGCGGGGAAACACCGCCATGCTGGAATCGGCCAGCGCGCTGAGGCGATGCGCCTCGCTCGCGGTGATCACGATCGGCGGCAATGCGGGAGCGGTGAAGTCGTTCTGAATGGTTCGGGTCATGTCGGATGATCTTTGCGGTTGGTCGCAGGCGCGGCGACGCCGTCGCGCGGATGTCTGACGCGACGCGACGGAGCGAATGATTTCGATGAAGCGATGATTTTGACGATGACGAGAATCCGGACGGCGCGCGATCGCCGGCCGGCTAAGTGCCTGCGTGCAGACGTCCAGCGCGCAAACCGAAGCGCGCAATGCGGGTGTCGATGCTCAACATGTCGATCATGGCACTATCAACATAGCCGCTCATGACGTTGCATCCATTGCGGCGAAAGCGCGCATGCGCGTGCCGCGGAACGACGCGACATCGCCGCAACGGCTTTGCGTCAGGGCTGGCCGATGCCGGTGAGGCCGAGCACCGCGCCGGCGGCGAGCGCGAGCAGCGGATGGATGCGGGTCGTGGTGGTCGCGATCGCGACCATGGCCGCGATCAGGATGGTGCCCCAGCCCGAGGTCGACGAATGGGTGATCACGATGGCGCTGGCGGTGACGAGGCCGGCGGTGACCGGAACGAGCCCGGCCTGCACTGTGCGGCGCCACGGCCGGTCCTTGAAGCGTTCCCAGAGCCGAAGTGCGAAGCCGGTGACGAGCGACGATGGCCCGAACTTGGCGAGCGAGGTCACCAATACGCCGGAGAAACCGGCGACATGCCAGCCGACCAGCGGGACCACCATCATGTTTGGCCCAGGCGCGGCCTGCGCCAGCGCGAACAGCGCGCCGAATTCCTGCGCCGTCATCCAGTGATGGATGTCGACCACCTGGCGCTGCATCTCCGGCAGGATGGTGTTGCCGCCGCCGAACGCGAGCAGCGACAGCTCGGCGAAGATCAATGCGAGCGTGACCAGGGTTGCCGTCATGACGCCTGCCTCGATCGGAGGAAAATGCTGAGCGGCGCGAGCGTCAACAAGGTCGGCAGCAGCGGCAATCTGAACACCGCGATCGCGAGCACGCAGAGCGCGCCGATGACAAGCCCGAGCACATCGCGCCGCAACGGCCAGGCGATCTTGATCGCGGTCGAGATCAGCAGCCCGGCCGCCGCGGCGGCGAGGCCGCCGAACAAATGACGCACTACCGGGTCGTCGGCAAAGCGGCCATAGATCACGCCGAGGCCGATCACGACCGCGGTCGGCACCGCGATCAGGCCGAGGATGGAAGCGAACGCGCCGGGAATGCCGCGAAACTTCAGCCCGACCGCCACCGACATGTTGATGATGTTGCCGCCGGGCAGGAACTGGCAGAGCCCGAGCAGGTCGGTGAACTCGGCGCCAGTCAGCCAGCCGCGTTTCTCCACCATCATGTGCCGCGCCAGCGGCAGCACGCCGCCGAAACCGGTCAGTCCGAGAATGAAGAAGCCCGTGAACAACTCGCCGATATCAGGTGCGTCATGCTTGGCGGTCTGTGCGGCGGGAGTGGCGTCCATCGGCGAGCGGGCTCCGGTTCGTTCGTTGTTGAGCTGAGTTTAGTTGGCCGCGTGCCAAATATCCAATATATGGATAAGGGAATTTGCATATCTATTGCATATGGATCGCCCTGATGATCGAGCTGCGCCATCTCCGCTATGCCGTCGCGGTCGCCGAGGAAGGTCACATCACCCGCGCCGCCGCGCGGCTCGGCATCCAGCAGCCGCCGCTGAGCCAGCAGATCCGCGCGCTGGAGGCCGCGATCGGCGCGCCGCTGTTTCGCCGACAGCCGCGCGGGGTCGAGCTGACCGCCGCCGGCCGTGCCTTCGTCGGCAAGGCGCGCGCGATCCTGCGCGATACCGAGCTCGCCGTGGAAGCCGCGCGCCGCGCGAGCCGCGGCCAGGAAGGGCAGCTTGCGATCGGCTTCACCTCGTCGGCCGCCTTCCATCCCTTCGTCACCGGCGTGATGCGCGAAATGCGCGAGCGCGCGCCGGCGATTACGCTGTCGTTGGAAGAGGCCTCGACCGGCGAGCTGATCGAAGCCGTCGAGGCCGACCGGCTCGATGCCGCATTCGTGCGCTCGCCGAGCGAGCGGCTGGCGAACCTCACGATCACGCATCTGCTCGACGAGGAGATGCTCGTGGCGCTGCCCGATCATCATCCGCGCGCCCGCAAGGACCCGCGCCGGCGGATCTCGCTGGCCTCGCTCGCCGACGAGCCGCTGATCCTCTACCGCCGTCCGACCGGGCCCGGCCTCTACGACAGCATCATCGCCGCCTGCCGTGCAGCGGGCTTCAGCCCGAAAGTGGCGCAGGAGGCGACGCGGATGGTGTCGACGCTGAGCCTCGTCGCGGCGGGGCTCGGGATTTCGATCGTGCCGGAATCGATGGCGCGGCTGGAGACCGCAGGCGTATCCTATCTCCGCCTCGACCGCGCCACCGGCCTCGTCGCGCCGCTCGCACTGGCGCGCAAGAAGGGCCCCGCCGCCGGCACGCTCGGCCGCCTGCTCGGGATCGTGGCGCGACGGGTGAAGGACCGGGCCGCCGTTTGACGGAGTGTCGCGCAACGTAGCTGCGCGTCAACGTAGGCGCCGCGGATGGCGTGGAATGTGGGGAGTTTGGCGAACGCGCGCGTCGGGGCGCGGCTAGATAGCTGCCATCGAACCCTGATGCCGACGCGTCGATCGCAACAGCTCGGTTGCGTCCGGCGGCCTCGGGTTCAATCACCGCAGTGAAAGGCAGTTCAATGGCACGTTTTCCTGTCCATGCGATCGACTCCGCCCCGGAAGCCTCGAAGGCGGCACTGCGTGACGTCGAGGCGCGGTTTGGCATGATCCCGAACCTTGCGGCGACGATGGCGACGTCGCCGGTGCTGATCCAGAGCTTCATCGGCATCTTCGACAAGGTTCACGGCGGCAGCTTCACCGAGCAGCAGATCCAGACCGTGCTGCTCACCGATGCGGTGACCAATGGCAGCACCTGGGCGGTCGCACTGCATTCCGCGCTCGGTTTGCAGGCCGGGCTCGATCCTGAAGATGTCGACGCGATGCGTGCCGGCCGCTCGCCTGCCGACAAGACCCTCGGTGCGCTCTCGACGCTGGCGAGGTCGCTGATCGAAAAGCGTGGGCGGCTCGACGACGAGGAGATCGAACGATTCCTGGCGGCCGGGTTCTACAAGGATCTCGTGCTTGAAGTGATTACCATCGTGGCGGCATCGACCATCACGAATTACACCGGCAGCGTGACCAATCCACCGCTGGAGGCGGGATTGCAGGACCATGCCTGGAATGGCTGAATTGACGCTGCACTCCCTCTCCCCGTTCTTACGGGGAGAGGGTTGGGGTGAGGGGCCGTCTCCGCGAATACGGCGATAGTTGTGTTCGCGGAAGCTCCCCCTCACCCGGAGCGCATCTAACGATGCGTTCCGACCTCTCCCCGCAGGCGGGGCGAGGTAAAGCGGAGTCCTTCGCTAACGTCATCATGTCTCAGCGCGCAAACCTGGCGCGGTAATCCTGCGGTGTGGTCGACAGCACGCGCAGGAAGCTGCGGCGCATGGTCTCCTCGGACCCGAAGCCGCAGCGCTGCGAGATTCGCTTGACCGGCAGGCGCGTCTCCGAGAGCAGGTGCCGGGCGCCCTCGACCCGCAATCGCTCGATCGCGCGCGCCGGCGTCAACCCGGTTGCATCGGCGTAGTGCCGGCTGAAGCTGCGCTCGCTCATGCCGGCTTGTTTCGCCAGCGTCGAAAGCGAGAGGTCGTCGGCCAGATGGCCGCTGATCCAGTCATGCAGCGCGCCGAACCTGTCGTCGGTCGTCTGTAGCGACAGGATTTCGCTGAATTGCGCCTGGCCGCCGGGCCGCTTGAAGAACACCACGAGATAGCGGGCGACGGCGAGCGCTGCCGCGCGGCCGAGGTCTTCCTCCAACAGTGCCAGCGCGAGATCGATGCCGGAGGTGACGCCGGCCGACGTCCAGAACGATCCGTCGCGCACGAAGATCGGATCGGACTCGACACGAACATCGGGAAAGCGCTCGGCGAGTTCTGAACAGAATTGCCAATGGGTCGCGGCACGACGGCCATCGAGAACGCCCGATGCGGCGAGCAGGAACGCGCCGGTGCAGACCGATGCGGTGCGGCGCGCCTGCCCGGCGCGTCCGCGTACCCAGTCCACCAGGGCGCGATCGGCCGCCGCCGCGTTGACGCCGTCGCCGCCCGGAATCACCAGCGTGTCGACCGCTGTGCTGACGGCGGGCAGCGGGTGCACCGCGAGCCCGACACCGGCCGATGCTTCGATCGTGGGCCCGTCCTTGGCGACGACGCGGACCTCATAAGGCTCGGCGTTGCCTGCCCTGGCCGCCAGCGCGTTGGCGGAAGCGAACACCTGCAAAGGCCCGGTGACGTCGAGCAACTGCACCGCCGGATAAGCCAGCACTTCGATTAGGCGGCGGCCGTTTGGCGAGAAACGTGGGCTGGTTGGCGTCATCGCCGAAACCTGCCGCGCTAGATTCGCTTTGTCCATAGCGCAAAGAAAGTTCGAGGGAAGTTCGATGATTGCTCACGATGTCCACTTGCGGATCGGATCACTGTTGTTCGAAGGCGTCGATCAAATCGATTTGACCGGACCGTTCGAGGTGCTGTCGCGGATTCCGAATTCGACCTACCGCATCTACGGCAAGACCGCCGAGCCCGTCCGCGACATCAAGGGATTGCGGCTGACACCGGATGCGACGCTGGCTGAGGCGCCGCCGCTCGATGTGCTGCATGTGCCGGGCGGTTTCGGTCAGCAAGCCCTGATGGAGGATGCGGAAGTGCTCGGCTGGATCAACCGGCAGGCGGCGGGGGCATGCCGCATCTTCTCGGTCTGCACCGGCGCGCTGATCTGCGGAGCGGCGGGCCTTCTGAAGGGGCGCAGGGCGACGACGCATTGGGCGTCATTTCATCTGCTGCCGTTCTTCGGCGCGACGCCGGTGAACAAACGCGTGGTGGTGGACGGAAGCTTTGTCTTTACCGCCGGAGTCACGGCAGGCATCGACGGCGCATTGCGGCTCGCGGCTGAATTGCGCGGCGACGATGCCGCGCGCGCGATCCAGCTCTATATGGTGTATGCGCCGGAGCCGCCGTTCGACAGCGGCACACCGGAGACCGCGCCACCCGAGATCCTGCAGCAGTCGCGCGAGGCCGTACGCACGATCACGGCGCAGCGCGAGGAAACCGCACGTCGCGTGGCTGCTAGGCTGGGCGTCGTCGTGGGAGCTTGAGCCCGGACTAATTCCCCGGCTCGAAGCTGCAGTCGGCGCCGCCGCCGGCCTTGTCCTTGATCACGGCGGGATCGAGTGTGCAGGATAATTTCGACAGTGCCTCGTAGATCGTCCCGGCGGCGCCGTCGCCGGGAACGCCGGCGAGCGCCACGGTCGCGTAGATCGCGTTGGCTTCGCGGCCCTTCACGGTGTGGGTCCTGCTGCCGAAGGTCAGCGCGCAGGAGCGCGAGGTGATGTCGACATTGCTGGCGCGGCAGACGACCTTGTCGGCGGTGACGGTGATCTTCCTGTTGGTGCGGACATTGCTGTCGCCGCCAAAGAACGCGGCGACCGCCTTCTTCTCCCTGGCCGGCAGCGGCGAGTAGGGCGCCACCACGCCGGCGAGCGCCAACGCGACCGAGCCGGACGTGGTCGCGGGCGCGGCCCATGCGGCGGACGAGGCCAGCGACAATGAACATGCGAGGATCGCCAATCGGTCAAGCCTCATTCCAACTCTCATTCTCGTCTCCCGAAGCTGCGCTTTCCGCGACGCGAAATCGCTAGCATGTCTGACGGCGCGCATGGGTGATGCCGTTCACATGCCATTCTGCAACTTCACGTGAGGCCGCTGCGCGCACAGGGCAGGGCGGCCCCGCGTGGACCCGCTTGCACGATCGCGCCATCGGCGTCACAGTCCGCTGCGCGGCAGCGGTGCCGCCAACAACCAAGACAAGAATTTCACTTCGAGGAACGCCATGGCGGCCACGCGCATCGACTGCGACATCCATCCCGCGGTGGGGGGAACGCGCACCACGCTGCTGCCGTATCTCAGCGATCACTGGAAGGAACAGGTCGTCAGCCGCGCCATCGATGGGCTGGATCTCAACTCCTATCCGCCGTCGATGCCGCTGTCGGGCCGCGCCGACTGGCGGCCGGCCGACGGCCGCAAGCCCGGCAGCGATCTCGTCATGGTGCAGCGCGGCGCGTTCGACCAGCTCGGCGCCAGCCACGCGATCTGCAACGTCGTCTATGGCGCGCAGGCGGTGTTCGATCCCTACATGGCGGCGGACTTCTGCAAGGCGATTAACGACTGGATCGCGGCCGAGTGGCTTGCCAGGGACACGCGGCTGCGCGCCTCGATCGTGGTGCCGATCCAGGCACCGGACCTTGCGGTCGAGGAGATCGAGCGCCGCGCCGGCGATAACCGCTTCGTCTCGGTGCTGGTGCCTTCGCAGGGCGAGATGCTGCTCGGGCGGCGGCACTACTGGCCGATCTATCAGGCCGCGGAGAAACACAAACTGCCGATCGCGATCCACGCCGGCAGCGCCTACCGCGGCGCGCCGAGCTCGATCGGCTGGCCGTCCTATCGTTACGAATATTACCTGGCCGAAGCGCAGGCGTTCCAGGCGCAGACGCTGAGCCTGATCTATGAGGGCGTGTTCGGGAAGTATCCGGGCTTGACGGTGGTGCTGATGGAGTCCGGGGTGAGCTGGCTGCCGGCTTTCATGTGGCGTGCCAACAAGACCTGGCGCGGCGTGCGCGTCGAGGTGCCGTGGGTGGAGCGCGAGCCGGCCGCGATCATCCGCGACCATTTCCGCGTCACCATGCAGCCGTTCGACGCGCCGATGGATGCGACCGGTGTCGCCGACATCATCGACCAGATCGGCTCCGACAAGATGTTCCTGTTTGCATCGGATTACCCGCATTGGCAGTTCGACGGTGACGATCCAGTCCCGCCGCATCTGCCTGATAGCCTCGTCAAGCGGATGTGCGAGGACAACCCGTTGGAAACCTTTCCGCGCCTGAAGCTCAACTCGTAGTTCGCGCGCATGATCCGGAAAAGTGGGAACCAGTTTTCCGAATAGATCATGCGCCAAACAAAATGGAGGATCGCATGAGTGACGTCATCGACCGCCCGATGCTCGATCAGGAGACCACCGCCGCGACGCGGCTCAAGATCATCGATTGCGACATCCATCCGAGCATTCATGCGCACAGCGATCTCAACGAGTTCCTGCCGAAGCGCTGGCAGCAGCATCTCAAGGAATACGGCAGCCATCTGCGCACGCCCTATATCGGTACCACGCCATACCCGCGCTCCTCACCGCTGATCGCGCGGCGCGATGCGTGGCCGCCGACCGGCGGCGTGCCCGGCTCCGATCTCGATTTCATGCGCAAGCAGCATCTCGATCCGTTCGATGTCGAGTTCGGGATCCTGCAGGTGCTCGACCTCTTCATCTTCTCGCAGCAGAATCTGGAATTCGGCGCCGCGATCCAGCGCGCCATCAACGACTGGCAGCTCGCCTTCTGGGCGCACCGCGATCCGCGCCTGAAGGCCTCGATCCTGGTCGGGCAGGACGGCTCCGACCTCGGCTTCGCCGAGATCGACCGCTGCGCCAAAACCGGTGAGTACATCCAGATCAACGTCTCGCCGCGCGCCAACGAACCGCTCGGCCGCCGCCGCTACTGGCCGATCTACGAGCGCGCGCAAGAGCTCGATCTGCCGCTCGGTATCCATGTCGGCGGCTATGGCGGGCATGCGCCGACCGGCGGCGGCTGGCCGTCCTATTATTGCGAGGAGCATCAGTCGAACGCGCATACGGTGGCCTCGAACCTCACGAGCCTCGTGCTGGAAGGCGTTCCCGAACGCTTCCCGAAACTGAAGATCGTGTTCATCGAGGGCGGCTTCGGCTGGATCCCGGCGACGATGTGGCGGATGGATCAGCATTTCGAGCGCTTCCGCAGCGAGGTGCCGCATCTGAAGCGCAAGCCGAGCGAATATGTGAAGCAGCATTTCTGGTTCACGACCCAGCCGATCGACGAGCCAGATGAAGCCAGGCACCTGCGCCAGCTGATCGAATGGGTCGGGATCGACCGGCTGCTGTTCTCGTCGGACTATCCGCACTGGGACTATGACGACGCGCGCTACGCCTTCAAAACGCCGCTGACGGAGGCCGAGCGGCGCAAGATCTTCAACAGCAATGCCCGCGCGGTTTACAAGTTCTAGGATTCCGATGGCCCGTCACATCGTCGCGCGCACCAGTGAGATTCCTGCCGGCGGCAACAAGGTGTTCGACCTCGAGGGCCGCGACATCGTCGTGTTCCACGTCAATGGTGAGTTCTTCGCGCTGCTCAATCGCTGCCCGCATGAGGGCGCGCCGCTGGAGAAGGCGGCCTGCGTCGCGCGCCTGACCTCGCCGGAGCCCGGCATCTACCAGCGCGACCGTGTCGGCGAGATGCTGCGCTGTGCGTGGCACGGCTGGGAATTCGACATGCGCAACGGCCAGTCCTGGTTCGATCCCAAGCGATTCAGGATCCGCTCCTATCCGGTCGCGGTCGAGAGCGGCGCCGAGTTGCAGAAGGGTCCGTATGTCGCCGAGACGTTTCCGGTGCACATCGAGGACAACTACGTGATTGTCGAGCTGTAACGGGCTGCCGCGTGCCCTATCATGACGGGCGTTATTGCGACATCTGCAATAATGAAGTTCCGTCGGCGATCATTATAATATCCAATGCAATGGGCCACCTTGAGGTCGCGGTCGGGATAACCCCGTCCACGACATCAGGAACGGCACCATGAAGCTTTATCACTTTGCTCTCTCCGGCCATGCGCACCGCGCCCGCCTGTTCATGTCCCTGCTGGGCATTCCGCACGAGGTGGTCGACGTCGACCTCAGGTCCGGCGCGCACAAGACGCCGGAATTCCTCACGCTCAATCCGTTCGGCCAGGTACCGGTGCTCGACGATGACGGCACTATCATTGCCGACTCCAACGCGATCCTCGTCTATCTCGCGACCAAGCTCGGCCGCACCGACTGGCTGCCGCAGGATGCGAAGGGCGCCGCCACGGTGCAGCGCTGGCTGTCGGTTGCCGCCGGCGATCTCGCCTTCGGGCCCGCCGCGGCGCGGCTGATCACGGTGTTCGGCGCGAAGTTCAATCCGGACGACGTGATCGCGCGCGCCCACATGCTGCTGAAGCGGCTCGAAGCCCACCTTGCCGATCGCGACTTTCTCGTCGGCACGCAGCCGACGATCGCTGATGTGGCGCTCTACAGCTATCTGTCGAGTGCGCCCGAGGGCAATGTCGATCTCTCCGCCTATCCGCGCGTCAACGCGTTCCTGCGCCGGATCGAGGCATTGCCGGGCTTCGTCCCCTTTGCCAAGACGCGCGCCGGTCTGGCGACCGCTGCGTGACATGTCGACCGGGCGTGCCCGCGGGCGCGCCCGTCCAACCCCGCAGGGGAGGGCGATGCGATGAGCGACAGGCGAACCAAGAGCAAGCTCGCGACCTGGCATGCCGGCGAGATGGCGATACAGCAGAAGGTCGGCGTCGCCGAGAAGATGGCGGCCGTCGGCCAGCGCGCGGTGCGGGACTTCATGCCCGACCAGCATCGCGATTTCTTCGCGCAGATTCCCTTCATCGTGGTCGGCAGCGTCGACCGCAGCGGCGACGTCTGGGCCTCGCTGCTGGCCGGCCGGCCCGGCTTCATCGCCTCGCCGACGCCGCGCAGCCTTGAGATCGATGCACGGCCCGACCCCAGCGATCCCGTCAGCGAGGGCATGCGCGAGGGCGATGCGATCGGATTGCTCGGAATCGAATTGCACACGCGGCGTCGTAACCGTGCCAACGGGCTGCTCCGTGCATCGTCAGGCAAGGCGCTGAGCTTCGAGCTCGACCAGAGCTTTGGCAATTGTCCGCAATATATCCAGCTGCGCGATTTCACGTTCGTGCGGGAGCCGGCTGAATCTTTCAAGGGAGAGATTGAGGAAAGCACGACGCTCGATCAGGCCGCGCGCGACACGATCAAGGCGGCGGATACGTTCTTGGTGGCGTCCTATGCCGAGCGCGAGGATCGTCGCCAGGTCGACGTCTCGCATCGCGGCGGCAAGGCCGGTTTCGTTCGTGTTGCCGCCGACGGCACGCTGACGGTCCCCGATTTCGCCGGCAACCTGTTCTTCAACACGCTCGGCAACATCCTCGTCAACGGCAAGGCGGGGCTGCTGTTCGTCGACTTCGAAACCGGCGACATGCTGCAGCTGACCGGCGATGCCGAGGTGATCCTGGACTCGCCGGAGGTCGCGGCATTTCAGGGCGCCGAACGGCTCTGGAGCTTCCGTGCCCGCCGCGTGGTGCGCAGGCGCGGTGCGCTGCCGCTGCGCTGGGCGTTCCGTGCCGAAGGCTGGTCGCCGAATGCCTTGATGACCGGCGACTGGGCGCAGGCCGCCGACCGGCTCCGCGCGGCTGAACGCGCGACGCAGTGGCGCCCGTTCAAGGTCACTAGGATCGTCGACGAGAGCCGCTCGATCCGCTCGTTTCATCTGCAGCCGGACGATGGCGCGGGGCTGCTTCCGCACCGGGCCGGACAGCATCTGCCGATCCGCCTCGCACTGCCCGGCTCTGAGAAGCCGGTCATTCGCACCTACACGCTGTCGGTCGCACCGTCGGACGGCATGTACCGTATCAGCGTGAAGCGCGACGGCCTGGTGTCGCAGCATCTCCACGACACGATCCATGTCGGCGACATCATCGAGGCGCGGACGCCGAGCGGCGGCTTCACGATCGATGCGCGCGAGAAGCGGCCCGCGGTGCTGCTTGCCGGCGGCGTCGGTATCACGCCGCTGCTCGCGATGCTGCGCCACGTGGTCTATGAGGGCCTGCGCACCCGCGGCATCCGGCCGACCTTCCTGTTCCAGGCTGCGCATGCCAAGGAGGAACGCGCGTTTGGCGACGAGTTGCAGCAACTGGCCGAGGCCGCAGGCGGCGCAGTCCGGATCATCCGCGTCCTCGGTGACGTCGATGGCGCCGAGCAGGGTGTCGATTACGACGCCGCGGGACGGATCGACATGGCGCTGCTGTCGCGTGTCCTGCCGTTCAACGATTACGATTTCTATCTGTGCGGCCCGCCGCAGTTCACCCAATCGCTCTATGACGCCCTGCGCGGCTACAACATCGCCGACGGCAGGATTCACGCCGAGGCGTTCGGTCCATCGTCGCTGGTGCGGAAGCCGGACGTGGCCACGACAGTGCCGCCGCGCCGGCCGCCTGCGACCACGCCGGTCCCGGTCGCCTTCACCGCATCGATGAAGGAGGCACGCTGGACGCCGGAATCCGGAACGCTGCTCGAACTGGCGGAGGAACGCGGTCTCAGCCCCGCGTTCAGCTGCCGGGAAGGCAATTGCGGAAGCTGTCGAATCCCATTGCTGGCGGGCGCCGTGACCTATCTGAAGGAGCCGACCGCCGAGGTGGCTGACGACGAGGTGCTGATCTGCTGCGCCGTGCCGGCGAAGCCGGATGGCGACGGCGAAGGGCGGGTGCAGTTGGATCTTTGATCCGCGGCGTTCGCCGACCACGCGACGTCTTCGTTGACGTTCAGCCCATGCTGCCCGGCATGAAGCAACGCGGCCGCGGGTGGCCATCGAGGTAATACGGCCAGACCATGGTGCGGCCGGCGCGGTTCGGTCCGGCGACGACGGCTTCGTCGGGAACGTCAACCCACTCACCCTCGAGGCGGACGCGATAGTGACCGTCCTTGGTGTCCCAATCGGCATCGTCGACGCGCTGCGCGTCGCTGCCGTCGCAGCAGCTTCCCTTGCCGCTGTGCAGGCTCTCGTACCAGCCGTTCAACTCGGGATGCTGGTGATCATGGGCTTGCACTGGGCCGAGCGCCGGCAGCGCCAGCAGGCCGGCCATGGCAATAAGCGTCGCACGCCAAAACGGTTTGTTCATCTGATCCCCAGATCCGGACGGCCCAGCAGCCAATCCGGACATGGTCATCGCACGCGCGACATCAATAAGATGATGGGCGACATATATTCACATTCGTGCGAGGGCGCGGTGTGCCGCCGGGGTTCAGGCGAGCAGGCCCATTACCTGGTCGATCACGGCCTTCACCCGTTTCGAATCCGGCCTTTGATGCGCAAGCGCCAGCAGGCCGGCATGCACCACCATGATGGTGTGCGCAGTGACGTCGGGATCGAAACCCTTCCTGAATTCGGCGCGATCGGCGCGCAGCCGCGCGCGCAGCAGCTCTTCGAGCCGCCGGTTGTAGCGTTCGATGCTCTTGCGGAGCTCAGCCTGATCGAGCGAGCCGTCGGTCGCGGAATTGATCGACAGGCAGCCGCGCTGTCCCTTCTCGCCCGAGCAATAAGGGATGAAGCCGGTGAGCCATTGCCTGATCGTCTCGCGGGCCGGCACAGGCTGTGCCAGGGTGCGCTCGGCCCAGCCCAGGATGCCGTCGTGATAGCGGTCGAGCACTTTCAGGAACAGCGCGTTCTTGTCACCGAACGCCGCATAGAGGCTGGGCTTGGCGACGCCGCTCGCGGCCGTGATCTCGTCGAGCGAGGTCGCCTGAAAGCCCCTCTGCCAGAACACCTGACGGGCGATTTCCAGGACGTCATCCGGATCGAAGCTGCGCGGCCTTGCCATATCGCTGTTTTATGTACTCCCCCGTCGGATGTGAAGCCTTCACCTTGCCGTGAAGGCAATCCGGGCCATTGACGTCATTCTTATTCTGTACTTAGTAGTACATAACAAAATCGGGAGTTGCTGCCATGAAGGCTGTTCAGGTCGTTGCGTTCGGACGTGCTCAGGATGTGGTCAAGCTCAATGAGGTGCCCGACGTCGGCAGTCCGGGCCCCAGCGAGGTTGTGGTCGCGGTGGAGGCCGCGCCGATCAACAACTCGGATTTCATGATCATCGCCGGGCGCTACGGCTATCTGCCGACGCCGCCGGCGACGCTCGGGATCGAGGGCGTCGGGCGGGTCGTCGCCGCGGGATCGCAAGTTAAGAACCTCAAGGTCGGCGATCGCACGCTGATCCCGTTCACGGTCCCGACCTGGACCGAACGCGTCAAGTTCACGGCGTCGTGGCAGCGGCCGTTGCCAGAGAAAGCCGATATCCGGCAACTCTCGATGATCGCGGTCAATCCGGCGACCGCCTATCTGCTGCTGACCGATTTCGTGAAGATCCCGCACGGCGGCTGGGTGATCCAGAACGGCGCGAATTCGGCGACAGCGCGCGCCGTAATCGCCGTCGCCAAATCGCTCGGACTGAAGACGGTCAACGTCGTCCGGCGCGAGGAGGTCGTCGACGAGGTCAAGGCGGTCGGCGGCGATATCGTTCTGGTCGACGGGCCGGATCTCGCCAAGCGCGTCGCCAAGGAAACCGGCGGGGCGCCGATCCTGCTGGCGCTCGACGTCGTCGGCGGCACGTCAGCCTTGAACCTGATGAACTGCCTGGCGCCGAAGGCGGTGCTCGTCATCTACAGCGCGATGAGCGGACAGCCGTTCTCCGGCTCGGCCTTGAGCGTGATCTTCAATGAAGTATCGGTGCGCGGCTTCTGGCTCGGCCATTGGGGCAAGACCGCAACCGACGAGACCCTGACCAGGATGTACGACCACCTCGTGCCGATGGTCGCATCCGGCGCGATCAGCGCGCCGGTGGTCGGGAGCTATGGCCTCGAAGGATTCCCGGAGGCCATCGCGCAGGCGGCAGCATTCAAGGGCAAGGTCATCTTCACGCCGAACTAGCGCGTGATCGAGCGAAGCCGCAGCGCCGCTAGACGATGGTCGTGAGCACGAATGCGTGCCAGGAGCCCCAGTCGATGCCGTCGAACGCGCGCACATACATCGGCTCGGCGCCGGTGGCCGCGCCGCCGCGGACCCACACGTCATCGACAGCCGCGGCGCTGACGTCGATGATGGTGCTGGCCGCCCAATGGGAATTCGCGGAGGTCCAGAAGTAGCCGCTGTCGGCGGTATTGCCGCCGTCGAAGAACTGATACTCGGTCGCGGGATTTCCGTCGACATCGGAGTAGGACAACAAATTGCTGACCTGGCTCCACTCGTTGACGTGCAAGGTCTGATCGCTGATCGAAGCGACCGGTGCATGGTTCGGCAGCGAGGTCAGGATAAAGCTGTCCCAATTGCTCCAGGCGGTCCCGTCGAAGGCCCGCACATACATGGTTTCGGAACCGCCGGCGGTGCCGCCTTGCACCCAGATATTGGCCAGATCGGACGCTGCAACGTCGATGGGGGTGCTGGCTGCCCAGTGTGAATTGGCGGGGGTCCAGAAATAGGCGCTGTTGGCGGCACTGCCGCCGTCCCAGAACTGGTACTTGGTGATCGCATCGCCGTCGGCGTCGGATGCCGTCGTCCAGTTGATGAGTTGTGCCCACTGCGCGGCGTTCAGCGAATGATCGCTGATCGTAACCGTCGGGGCGGTGTTGGTGGACGTCACGATAAAGGGGTCCCAATTGCCCCACGCGGTGCCGTCGAAGGCCCGCACATACATGGTCTCGGAGCCGGGCGTCGAGCCGCCCTGAAGCCAGAGGTTGTCCAGGTCGGACGCCGAAACGTCAATCGGGGTGCTGGCCGCCCAGTGCGCATTGGTCGGTGTCCAGAAATAGGCGCTGGTCGCGCCCGTGCCGCCGTCCCAGAATTGATACTTGGTGATCGTATCACCCTCGGCATCGCTGGTGCTGAGCCAGGCCTCCGGCTTGACCCATTGATTGACGTGAACCGACTGGTCGTTGATGGTCGCGACCGGCGGCGTGTTGACCGTCGACGTCAGCGTGAAGGTATCCCAATTGCTCCACGTGGTGCCGTCGAACCCCCTGACCCACATCGTCTCCGAGCCGGTCGCCGAGCCGCCCTGGATCCAGACATTGGCGAGGTCCGCGGCAGAAACGTCGATCACGGTGTTGGCGTCCCAGTGGGAATTGGTCGGCGTCCAGAAATAGGCGCTGGTCGCCGCCGTGCCGCTGTCCCAGAACTGATACTTCGTGATCGTATCGTTGTCGGCATCCGACGTCGTCAACCAGTCGCCGACGGTGGCCCACTGGCCCATGTGCACGGAATGGTCGCCGCTCGTCACGACGGGGGCCGTGTTCGTCGACGTCAACGTGAAGGTATCCCAGTTGCTCCAGTCCGTTCCGTCGAACGCCCTGACCCACATGGTCTCGGAGCCGGTCGTCGAGCCGCCCTGGACCCAGACATTGGCGAGATCGGCGGCCGAAACGTCGATCGTCGTGTTGGCAGCCCAGTGGGAATTGGTGGGAGTCCAGAAATATGCGCTGGTGGCGGACGTTCCGCTGTCCCAGAACTGGTACTTGGTCGCAGCATCGCCGTTGGCGTCGGAGTAGTTCAGCCAGTTCGTGACCTGCGCCCATGTGTTGGTGTGCAACTGCTGGTCGTTGATCGTGGCGACGGGCGGCGTGTTTGGAATCGTCGTGAAGGTGAACGCGGTCCAGTTGCTCCAGTCCGTCCCGTCGGAGGCGCGTGCCCAGAGTGTCTCGGAGCCTCCGACCGAGCCGGCACGCACCCACACATCGGAGAGATCGGACGCTGCAACGTCGATGACGGTGCCGGCATCCCAATGGCTATTGCTGGGAGTCCAGAAATAGCCGCTGCTCGCGGACGTGCCACTGTCAAAGAACTGAAAGCTCTGCGCGGGATTGCCGTCGGCGTCGAAATAAGTCAGCCATGGCTGCATCTTCTGCCACTGATTGTACAACAGGCTGTGGTTACCAATCGTGACGACCGGTGCGGTATTGGCCATGGTTTGCGTCCTCGTGGTGCGCCGGTCGAAGCCGGCTAATGTCCAAGGTGCAAGGCAATCAATTTTTTGCTCGCGAAGGCGCTGGTGCTGAACCAGCGTCATTGGGCCGAGAGCAGCGCATCAAAAAAGCAGACAGTATCGAGATCAGGATCGCAGGATTTGAGCGCGTCATCTATGACCGGCGTCACACCCGCTGGCCGAGCCAACTGCGGCAAAACGTCCTAGACCTCGCTTCGTAACCACGTCACAGAGGGGGCTCCGTTCGCGGCGGAGCATCGATCGCGAGACGATGATCGCGCCGCGCCAACCTGCCCGCACTCAGAGAACGATGTCCGGTGCGGGCAGAGGCTTGAGGTTCACGCGTGTTCACCGGCTCGCTGCGGCAGGATGAAGACCAGGGCCGCAATCGCAGCGGCGAGAGCGATCGATGCCGTGTAGCGGCTGAGCGCAAGGCCGCCGTGATCCAGCGGCTTGTCGAGGAAATCGCCGACGGTGGCGCCGAGCGGCCGGGTCAGGACGAAGGCGATCCAGAACAGCACCGTGTGCGATATTCTGCTCCAGAGATAGGCGGCGGCAACGATGGCGATGCCGGCAGCGAACACGACGGCGCCGCCGCCATAGCCGAGGCCGGTGGAGTCGGCCATCCAGTCGCCGAGCGCGGTGCCCAGCGTCTGCGAGAACAGGATCGTGATCCAGTAGAAGGTTTCGGCCGCCTTGTTGTCGATCGATGCGATCGAGACCGTTCCCATGGTGCGATACCATGCAACAAGGGACGCAACGAGCAGGCCGGCGAGCAGCGATGAGCCGCCGAGATATCCTATGCCGAGCGAACGGTCGACGAAATCGGCAAAGGTCGTGCCGACGGTCGTGGTCGCGATGATCACCATCCAGTAGAGAGCCGGATGAAAGCGCTTCGCCGCCATCTGCGCTGCGACGGCAGCAGCGAAGACGACTGCGAAGATCGCGGTGCCGACGAGATAACCGAGATTCATCGACATCGTGACGGCGTCGCCGCCGGTCTCGCCGAGCGTGGTGGCGAGAATCTTGATGACCCAGAAGCCGAGCGTGACGGCGGGGACTTTTCCCGCGCGCTCGTCCGCAGCGGTGTCGTGCAATAACAATTCCATGGGGGTCTTTCGCTCCGGGAGGCCGGGTCGCCGGCGGACGATGCCGCCGGCGGGTGGTCGAAATGCTGGATGGAGAGATCAGGCCTTCATCGAGTCCATGATCGACAGCAGCTCGGCGAGCGCCTTCTTGCACTTGGCCGCATCCGGATTGGTCTCACGCACCGCCTCGAGCGCGCGATCGATCGCCTTGTCGACCGTGTGCCAGTCCGCGGCCGCACGCGGCTTCAATCCGGCTTCCGCTTCGTCCCATTTGGTCTCGAGATCCTTGATCCGCGTCTTGGCGCCGACGAGGTCGCCCTTGTCGACCAGTGCCGCGACATCGGCGGCGATGCTGCGGAAGGGCGCCAGGTCGCCGAGCCTGGAGGCCGCCGTCTGCGTGTGCGGCAGCAGCCTGAGGCCTGCGTTGGCATCGGGGAGCGGCTGGATCACTGCGAGCGCAACAATCGCCGTCGCCAAGCTGAGTGTCGTCTTGTTCATCGTGGTTCTCCTGTGTGGGGTTGGTTCGATTGATGTCCGTCGGGACGCGGTTGAACTCACGCGCCGGGCGACGCTTCGGGCTTGCCGCCGGCGTCGCCTTCGAACGACAGCCAGGCGACCAGCGCGACGATCACCGTCAGGAAGGCCAGGCTGGTGTAGATCGTGCCGAAGCCGAGGCCGCCGTACTCACGGGCCTGGGACAGCAGGTCGCCGAACGATGCTCCGAGCGGGCGCGTCAGGATGTAGGCGAGCCAGAAGGTCAGCACCGCGTTAGCGCCGAGCGCATAGGCCGCCGCGATGACTGCGATGAGTGCTGTGAACGCGACCACCCCGACGTTGAAGCCAAGGCCCAGCGCTTCGGTCGCAAGATCACCCGCAGCCGTGCCGAGCGCGAATGTGAACAGGATCGCGGCCCAGTAGAACAGTTCGCGCCGTTGGGTCACGATGCTGTGGATCGACAGCGTCCGTTCGACCGAAAACCAGATCGCGAAGGTCGCGGCCAAAGCGATCGCGAAGGCGGCCGTGCTGACGTAGAGGCTGATCTCGAGCTTGTCGGTCAGCGCATCGGTAATCTGCGTCCCCACGATGCTGACCAGCACGACCGTCAGCCAGTAGACCCACGGCACGTAGCGGTCCATCCGCAGCTGGATGGCCAGCACTGCGGCCAGCAGCGTCATCATCAGCAGGCCGGTTACGCTGGTGCCAAGGCCGACATGGACGGCGAGATAATCGGCGCCGGTCTCGCCGACGGTGGTCGACATGATCTTGATCAGCCAGAAGACGAGGGTGACTTCGGGGACCTTGTTCAGCATGCTGCGGCCGATGGGTCTGATATCCAGCACGGTGTAAAGCTCCGCTTTTGAGGGGGGCGGCGGTTCCGCCGAGTTCGAAAGCGAGCGTGCACGGCGAGACTTAGCCCCGGCTTAGGCGGGCGGCGCGGCCGCCATTTGGGCGCCGAAAGCCCCTAAGTTGCGGCTAAGTCGAAGCTGATATGATCGCGGAAGCGTCGCCGGCTGATCGGTGGACGCAGTTTCACCGGGGCCTACTCCCGGTGCGGATCGGGGACGGATTACCAGGCGATGCGGGTGCTCGTGGTGGAGGACGACAGGATGATCGGCGCCGCCGTCGTCGAGGCGCTGCGGGATGCCGCCTATGCGGTCGACTGGGTGCGCAATGGCGATCTTGCCATCGAAGCCAGCCGCAGCGAGACCTACGACATTGCGCTGCTCGATCTCGGCCTGCCATTGACCGACGGGCTCGACGTTCTCAAGGCGATCCGGGAGCGTGCCTCGCGCCTTCCGGTGATCATTCTCACCGCACGCGATGCGCTGAACGATCGCATCCGGGGACTTGATCTCGGCGCCGACGATTACCTGGTCAAGCCGTTCGAGATCGCCGAGTTGCTGGCGCGCATGCGCGCGGTACTGCGGCGCGAGGGCAGCGGGGCGCCGCCGGTGCTGACCAACGGCGAGCTTCATCTCGACCCGGCCACGCGGGAAGCCACGTTCTGCGAAGAAAAAGCCGTGCTCAGCGCACGCGAGTTCGCCCTGCTTCAGGCGCTGCTTGCGCGGCCGGGAACGATCCTGTCCCGTGCCGAGCTCGAGCGCCAGATCTATGGCTGGCGCGAGGAGGTCGAGAGCAACGCGGTCGAATTCCTGATCCACGCCGTGCGCAGAAAACTGGGCGCCGCGGCGATCAGGAACGTGCGCGGCGTCGGGTGGATGGTGGATCGTTCGAGATGATGAGATCGCTGCGCGGGCGCCTGTTCGTCGGACTCACCGCGATCATCCTGCTGACCGGCGCCGTCGGCGGACTGCTGGCGTACAGATGGGCCTACAGCGAAGCGATCGAGATGCAGGACTCCGTCCTGATCCAGATCGGCAGCTTCGCGCTCAGCGCTCCGATCCGGCAAAGCCGCCCGGTCACCGGCATCGACGCGGAAGCCGAGGTCGCCGTCGTCGAGCTCGGCGAGGTGCCGCGCGGCGCCGCCGATGAACGCCGGCTCTGGGGACTGACGGATGGGCTGCACAATGATGTCTATCACAGCCAGCCGGTGCGCGTGCTGCTTCGGACCCGGCCGGACGGCAGCCGCTTTGCGGTGACGCAGCAGACCGAGATCCGCACCGAGATCGCGGGCGATATGGCCGTACGCACGCTGTTGCCGATTGCGGCGTTGGTGCCGTGCCTTTTGCTGATGACGGCATTCGTGATCGCCCGATCGTTCCGACCGATGTTGCGCCTCGCCGGCGATCTCGATGCGAGCAGGGTGGATGACGTCGGTGCGTTGCCGGCGACGGGCGCGCCGAGCGAGCTGCAGCCGTTCCTCGGCTCGATCAACGGCTTGCTGGGGCGGGTGCGCGTCATGATGGACCAGCAGCGGCGTTTCATCGCCGACGCGGCCCATGAACTTCGTACGCCGGTCACCGCGCTCAGCCTGCAGGCGGAAAATCTCGCCTCCCTCGACATGCCGGCGGAGACGCGCGACCGGCTCGATGCGCTGAAGAGCGGCATGCGGCGCACCAAGCATCTGCTCGAGCAACTTCTGGCGCTGGCGCGTCAGGACGCTGCGCCGTCTGTCATGCGTGCAGCGGTGGAGCTGGACAAGATCGCAAAAGGCGTCGTCGCCGATCTGCTGCCGGAGGCCGCAGCGCGCAACATCGATCTCGGCTTCACGACGGTCGAACCCATCACGGTGAGCGGTGATGAGCTGTCCCTGATCTCGGCGGTCCGGAACCTGGTCGAGAACGCAATCAAGTTCACGCCCAACGGAGGGGCTGTCGATCTTGCCGTCGCCAGGGAGGACGGCATGGCCGTCGTCCAGATCGAGGACACCGGACCGGGCATTGCACCGCAAGATCTGGCGCGGATCGGCGAGCCGTTCTTTCGCGGCGGCCAGCCGAGCGGCGAGGGCGCCGGGCTCGGGCTCTCGATCGTGAAGCGCATCGTCGATCATGCCGCCGGTTCGGTTCTGTTCGAAAATGTGACCGGTGCCGGACGTTCGGGCCTGCGCGTGACCATCAAGCTGCCGGCGACCGCCGGGTGAGGCCTGTCGGCCGGCAAAATGGGTGCCTGCCGCGCGGCATCATCGCCATTGCATCTTGAGACCCGCCCGGCTTACCGCTACCAGTGCAGTTCGGATGCGGGCTTTGCGTGCCGCCGGTGGAGACCGGTTCGGATGTCGCGGGGCCGACGGAAGCAATGCCAGGCGCATTGGAGAAAGGACGTTTCTCATGGCGAACACGACGGCGGAGCTTGAAGCGCTCCTGATGCAGCGGTCGCTGACCGATCCGCAGCTCCTGGCGACGGCCGAGGCCGCGTCGAATTTCCGGATCCTGCCGGATGCCGCGGTGATCAAGATCGGCGGCCAGAGCGTCATCGACCGCGGCCGCGCCGCGGTCTATCCGCTGGTCGACGAGATCGTCGCGGCCCGCAAGGCGCACAAGATGCTGATCGGGACCGGCGCGGGCACCCGCGCCCGGCATCTCTACTCGATCGCGGCCGGGCTCAGACTGCCGGCCGGCGTGCTCTCGCAGCTCGGCGCCTCGGTTGCCGATCAGAACGCCGTGATGCTCGGCCAGTTGCTTGCCAAGCACGGCATCTCCGCGGTCAGCGGCGCCGGGCTTTCGGCCGTGCCGCTGTATCTTGCCGAGGTGAACGCGGTGATCTTCAGCGGCATGCCGCCTTACGGGCTGTGGATGCGGCCCGCACCTGAAGGCATGATCCCGCCCTACCGCACCGATGCCGGCTGCTTCCTGGTCGCCGAACAGTTCGGCTGCAAGTCGATGATCTATGTGAAGGACGAGAACGGTCTCTACACCGCGAACCCCAAGACCTCGAAGGGCGCCACCTTCATTCCGAAGATCTCGGTCGCCGAGATGAAGGCGAAGGGATTGCAGGATTCGATCCTCGAGTTCCCGGTGCTCGATCTGCTCGCCACCGCGCGCCATGTCCGTCAGGTGCAGGTCGTCAATGGCCTCGTCCCCGGCAATCTCACCCGCGCGCTCGCGGGCGAGCATGTCGGCACCATCATCACCGCGAACTGAGCAGGGACACGACCATGGATGACACCATCAAGCACGTCGCTTCGCCGCTCGCGCGCCAGACCCTGCTCGACAGCGATCTCACCCGTCCCGTCGCCGGCGGACGCCCGATCCCGCTGCTGCCCTGGGTGCAGGTGGTGAAGATCGGCGGCCGCTCGATCATGGATCGCGGCTATGAGGCGATCCTGCCTGTTGTCGACGAGCTGCGTTCGCTGCTGCCCGAGCACCGCATGCTGATCCTGACCGGCGCCGGCATCCGCGCCCGCCATCTCTACAGCGTCGGCCTCGACCTCGGTCTGCCTGTTGGCTCGCTCGCGCCGCTCGCAGCAAGCGAGGCCGGCCAGAACGGCCACATTCTCGGTTGCCTGCTCGCGCCGGAAGGCGTGTCCTATATCGAGCATCCGACCATCGCGAGCCAGCTCGCGATCCATCTCTCCGCGGCCCGCGCGGTGGTCGGCAGCGCCTTCCCGCCGTATCACCATCATGAATTCCCGGTCTCGCGCATCCCGTTGCACCGCGCCGACACCGGCGCGTTCCTGATCGCCGATGCGCTCGGCGCCGCCGGCCTCACCATCGTCGAGGACGTCGACGGCGTGTATAGCGACGATCCGAACGGTCCCAACGGCAAGAAGGCCCAGCTGCTGCGCGAGACCAGCTTCGCCGATCTTGCCAAGCTGAAGGGGACGCTGCCGTTCGATCCCGCGCTGCTCGAGGTGATGGCGAACGCACGGCACATCGAACGGGTGCAAGTCGTGAACGGCTTGGTTCCCGGCCGACTCACCGCAGCGCTGCGCGGCCAGCATGTCGGCTCGATCATCCGCACCGGCGCACGGCCGGCGTAAATCGCGCCGCCGACTCCGCCTTACCTCGCCCCGCGCGCGGGGAGAGGTCGGAATGCATCGATAGATGCATTCCGGGTGAGGGGGAGTCTCCACGGACCCAGCTATCACCGTACGCGCGGAGATGGCCCCTCACCCCAACCCTCTCCCCGTAAGAACGGGGCGAGGGAGCACATCTACATTGCGATTACTTGATCGTGGCGTGCACGGTGATGACCGAGGTGCCGGAGGCCTTCGGTCCCTGACCTGTCGCCTTGATGGCGAACGTATCGTTGCCCTTGTACTTGGCCTTCGCCCTGTATTCGAAGGTCGATGCGTTGATCTTCTTCAATTTGCCATAGGCCGGCTTTTGCGAGATCGACGAGTCCGTCACCGTGCCGCGGATCCCGATCGGGATCTGGCAGCTTTCGCCGGCTGCGAGGTCGATATCGCCGGTCGAATTCTCGCCCCAATCCGCCAATGTCACCGACATCGAGCATTCCGGCACGGCCTGCGCCGCCGACGCCGGCGTGACAGTTGATGCCGCAAGGATGAGCGCCAGTGCGGCTAATCCCGACAATCGCGTCGTAACGATGCTCGTTCTCATGCAAGGCTCACTGCTGAAGGTGTTCGGCGCCGAAATCCTGCAACGTGGAAGCAAGGGTGGCAAGGGCTTCGCCCCAACTGCGTGACATGTGTTGAAATGCCTGGACGCTTGTTGCGTCATTGGAGCGCAGCCATAGTCGCGCCCGATCCGATCGGGACAAAGGCTCGCGTGACAAGAAAGGGTTCCAATGGCTGAAAGCAACAACGGTCAGGCCAACGTTCAGCAAACCGGCTTTGCCGGCGTCACGCGCAAGACCCTCGAGCGACTGCAACTGCCCGGCGATCAGCGCGAGCTTGTCGTTGCCGAGGTGACCTATCCGCCCGGCGGAGTTGCTCCGCTGCACCGGCATCCGGTCGGCGGCGTGATCTTCATCGTCGAAGGTGTTGCCGAGTCCGCCTATGGCGACGAGGCGCCGCGACAATATCGGGCAGGCGAGACCCTGCAGGACCGGGCCGATGTTCCGCACACGCTGTTTCGCAATTGCGACCCGGAACGGCCGCTGTGCTTTCTGACGATCTACGCGCTCGAACCCGGGCGCGCCTACACGATGGAGCCGTGAGGTCTGGGTGTTTCCGTCAGCTGTTCAGCTCATCACGAGCTTGATCTGGCCGCCCTCAATGGTCCCCGCCGCAAGGGCATCGCGAGCCCTCTTTTCAATAGCCGGCCAATTCGCGAGCAGATATTTGTGCGCCTGCATCTTGGTTGGGAATGTGGTTTGCAGGGTGCAGTCCTGCCGCGCGTTTCCGTTCGCAATCTGAAAGGACACCGCTTGGGGTCCCTCATTGATCTCTTGTTCGGTGGGCTTGGGAAGCTTGCGCATGCTGCTCCTTCACGAAGATTCTCGCGCTCGTCGCGAATGGAATTCGGTCGCATCCGGGGCGGGCGATCCGGTCGCGAGGCGCGCGGGGCTAATCGACGTCGGCGGCTCCAGCCGCGGTCTTTTTGGCTTTTGCCGGGCGCGGCTTCGACGTCTGGTCCGGGCTCGGCGTGTTACGCACGGCCTCGGTCAGCATCTCGCGCAATTCGGCCTTGGTCTTGGGTGCTTCGCGCTTGCTCGGTTTTTGCCAGTTGGTCATTGAGTCTATATGGGGATGCCCGAGGCAAAATGCTACCGCTCTCTCAAGCTTTCGGGTTTACCCCGGCCACCGGCGGCGGAACGGCCAGAAGGAAGCAGACCGATTCCACCAGCAGCTCATGTGCACGGTCGACGATGTCGTCCAGCGATGGCGTCTTCGCGAACATGGCCTGGGCTTCAGCCAACAACTGCTCGCGCGTCGGCATGCTGGGCAGATGCAAGTCGGCACGATGCTGCAACAGAAAAAGCGCGTCCCGCACCGACAATCCGGTTTCGTGGATTGAGGATTTGATCGCCTGCGCAATGTGTTCAGGGTTGAAACGGCCGGCAAGCTGCTCAGCCGTCCGCTTGATCACACGCGATCCCAGGCGCTGCTCGTTGCGCAGAACCTGCGCGGGCGGCGCCTTGAGATCCCAGACGACACCGAACCAGGACAAGGCCACCAGAACATAATAGGTCGCATCAATCTCCCACCAGCGGAAGCCCTGCCGCGCGCTGCTTTGATAGGCGTGGTGATTGTTGTGCCAACCCTCGCCCATCGTAACCAGCGCCAGCAGCCAATTGTTGCGGGAGTCATCGCCCGTCACATACCGCTTGCGACCGTGAACATGTGCGAGGGAGTTGATGCAGAACGTCGCGTGATACAGCAGCACGGTGCTCCAGAAGAAACCGGCCAGGAGCCCCGGCCACCCGGCAATGAGGAAGCACAGGACTGCGACCACGACCGCCGGCAAAATCTCAAATCTGTGCAGCCACATCAACTCCGGATACGCGGCAAAATCCGCGACTTTCGTCAGATCAGTCGCATCGTGCTGTCGATAGAAGATCCAGCCGAGATGACTGTACACGAAGCCTTTGTGCCGGGGTGAATGCACATCGTGCTCGGTATCTGAATGAAGGTGGTGATGTCGATGTTTCGCAGCCCACCAAAGGACGCTTTTCTGGGCGCTGCTTTGGGCCAGGAATGCGAGGATGAACTGAAACGTCCGGCTGGTCGAATAGGCTCGATGCGAGAAGTAGCGATGATACCCGGCCGTGATCGCAAACATGCGCACCCAATACAGCGCGACGCAAATTGCAATCGCCGGCCATGAGACGCCCGACCAGATCGCCGCCAGACACCCCAAATGGACCAGCACGAACGGGAGCACCTGCGGGTACATGATGTCGTCGTGCTGCGGAGCTGGATCGATCTTGGTGGACACGCTCGCGACCTCAGCTGCTTCGATGCGCAGGCCGCTTCGCCGGCAGACGGTTCAAGTCCTGATCCTGGCGGGCATTGCGCGCGATGTTGATAAAAGAGAACCCCGCGGCCGGGTGACCAGTCGCGGGGTCGCGTAACCTGAAGCTTTGCCAGTTCATCCGTGGTCAAAGCAGCATGGCTAATTGCCGCAGCTTACACCGCGCGCAGATTGTCCGCAGCAGATTTGCCGGTGCGGCGGTCTGCAACGATTTCAAAAGAAACCTTTTGACCCTCGTTGAGGGAGCTCATGCCGGCGCGTTCGACGGCGCTGATATGAACGAAAACGTCCTGGCCGCCGTCGTCCGGCTGAATGAAGCCGAAGCCCTTCTGGCCGTTAAACCACTTCACAGTTCCCATGCTCATGGAACATCGTCCTTTGGTATAGATGCGTGTTTGGAGCCGCACCCGAGGGCGCAGCAGGCTAATTCGAAGTTTAGGGGTGAGGGTCGTCAGTCAGGCACGCTATGAGCGGCGAGGCCAAGTCGTTCGGCCGAAACTCGATCCGAGGAAGTTAACTACAGTTCGATCGTTCCGCAAGGGGCCTTCCTCCTTTCTCTGCCTGACCGCACGGCGGGGACACCGTGCGATTACGGGCACCTGCGCTATTCCTTCTTCGCCGTCAGGCCGTCGACCATCGCGCGCGTCAGGGTCGAGATCTCGCTGCGCAGCGCGCCGATCGGCACCGCGATCAGCTTGTGCTCGAGCCCGAGCGCGACCATGCCGTGGACGGCGGAGAACAGGCTGCGCGCGGTGACGCCGAGCTGTGCCGGCGAGCGCTGCGGAAACAGCGCGGCGAGCGGCTTATAGATGTGGCGAAACAGTTCCATCTGCTCGCTGATGGCCCATTCCGGCACCGGCTTGCCGGGCTGCATGCGATGCTCGAACAGTGCGCGCCATAGTTCGAGATTGTCGGCGGCGAAGTCGCAATAGGCGACCGCGATCCGGACCAGCATCTCGCGCGGCGCGGCCGCGCCGCGGATCTCGGCCAGCGACAGCGAAGCATCGAGCCGCGCCAGCGTGCGGGAGCCGACGCGCAGGATCAGCTCGTCGACATCCTCGACCAGATTGTAGACGCCGCCATTGGCGACGCCGATTTCCTGCGCCAGTTCGCGCGTTTTCAGGCCGCCAAGACCCTTTGCCGCAATTGCCCGTTCCGCCGCCTCGATCAGCGCTTCGCGCAGTTTCGCTCGTCGTTCCAATGCTTTGGACATGTTTCACCCGTCGTTAACCAGATGCGTGAGCGTCGCTCAAATAAATCTTGAGCATCGCTCAGTATGTGGTACAAGAGATTCATGAGCGATGCTCATATCAGGGAGTGACCAAATGTTCAAAACTGTTTTGACGATTTTCCGCGGCAGCGTGGCGGCAGCCGAGGAGGAACTGCAGGATCGGACCGCGCTGGTCGTGCTCGACCAGCAGATGCGCGATGCCGCCGCCGCGGTCGACCGCTCGAAACGGACCCTCGCGCTCGCCATTGCCGGCGACGCGCAGGAGGGCCGGCGGCTCGAGGCGACCAATGCCCGGATCGCCGATCTCGAGGTGCGGGCGTCGGCGGCGCTCGAGGGGGGCCGGGACGACCTCGCCCGCGAAGCCGCGCAGGCGATCGCCAACCTCGAAGCCGAACGCGACGCCGCGATGACCGCGCGCACGCTGTTCGCCACCGAGATCACCCGGCTGAAGCGCCACGTCGCCAACGCCGAGGCGCGCATCGCCGAGCTCGATCGCGGCCGGCGCCTCGCCCGTGCCTCGGAAGCGGTGCGTTCGCTGCGCCGAAGCGGCATCGAGGCGGCGCGGCCCTACGAGTCGACGCTGCCGGAAGCCGAAGCGACGCTGAAGCGGCTGCGCGAGCGGCAGATGGAGATCCAGGCGGCGGATGACGCGCTGTTCGAGATCGACACCGCCTCGGGTCCATCAGTCGTCGCCGAAAGGCTCGCCGAACAGGGCTTTGGCCCGCGGATGAAATCGACCGCCGACGACGTGCTGGCGCGCTTGAGAGCCAAGCGCCCGCCTGCCGCCTGAGAACTCGAGCCTGAAACCAAGCCAACTTCAAATCACGTAACATCAAGGAGACGATCATGAACCAGACCATCCAACCCCACAGCGGCGCTTGGGTCACCTTCACCTACGCGTCCTTCGCAGCCTCCGCCTTCCTCGTCGCCGTCGGCGTGTTCTTCCTGCCCATTGACCTCTGGATGAAGGGCTATCTGACGATGGGCATCGTGATGCTGGTCCAGACCTGCATCACGCTGACCAAGACCGTGCGCGACAATTACGAGAGCGGCAAGTTCGTGAACCGGATCGAGGACGCCAAGGCCGAGCGCCTGCTGATGGAAGTGTCGAAGGCGGGGTGAGAACGCGGCCTGAGCCGATGCCAAGCGGCGGGTGTTTTGTGCCCGCCGCTTCGTTGGGTGGCGAGATCTTCCCGCGTCATTGCGAGGAGCGTAGCGACGAAGCAATCCATCGCGCCACGTACGCGGAACGATGGATTGCTTCGCTGCGCTCGCAATGACGGTGGATAGGCCGCAAGCCGCTTACCACCAACTTGTTCCGTTTCCGGAAGGCCTTGTTTACCCTGCGGCAAACAGCGCCAAGTTGCACTCATGGCTCTTTAACAGGCCAAAGTGCAGAGATCGCGCCCGAGGGACAGAGAAATGGCGTCCACGGACAATCGCACGCCCGCTTCGCGCGGCAGCAGGAGCTTTGCCAAGACTCTTGGCAAGGCGCGCGCGGCCTTTGACGGCCTGCGCAGCCATGGCGGCTTCTGGCTGAAGGCGCTGTCGCAGCCGACCATAGATCTCACCTTGCGCACCCAGGCCGGCCAGCGCACCCGCATCGTCGAATCGCCTGGCCTGTCGCTGCCGAAGGACGAGCTCGATGCGCTGGTCGCGCAGCTCCGCATCGTCGCCGCCAAGACCCTGCCCGAGGAGAGCCTGAGCTACGGCATCTTCTCCGGCGAGCCCGAGCGGCTGTCGCGCGCTGTCATCACGCTGATCTCAGAGGAAGACACCGGGCGGCCGATCGCCTTCAACGCGCTGTCGGTGATGGACGTGCCGCTCGACGGCGAGCCGACCGAAGTCACCCATCTCGGCCTCGTCATGGTCGATCCCGATGTGCGCGGGCAGGGCCTGTCCTGGGTGCTTTACGGCCTGACCGCGCTGGTGCTGTTCGCCCGCGATGGTTTGCGGCCGAAATGGATCTCGAACGTCACCCAGGTGCCGGCGGTCGTCGGCATGGTCAGCGACACCTTCTCGGACGTATTCCCGTCGCCGCTGCCGGGGGCGCGGCAGAGCTTTGCGCATCTGCAGCTGGCGCGCGGCATCATGGCACGGCATCGCGCGGTGTTCGGCGTCGGCGAGGAGGCCGGTTTCGACGAGGCCCGCTCGGTCATCACCAATGCCTATACCGGCGGCTCGGATGCGCTGAAGAAGACCTTTGAGATCGCGCCGAAGCATCGCGATGCCGTCTACAACGAATTTTGCGAGCGCGAGCTGGATTACGGCCGCGGCGACGATGTGCTGCAGATCGGCCGCGTCGATCTTGGCGGCGCGCGGCGCTATCTGATGAGCGAGGTGCCTTCGGGCTCATTGCCGGCGCTGCTTGCGGCGTCCGCGATGCTGGCGTTGCAGCGGCTGGTGCTGCCGGTGGTCTACTGGATGGACGACACCCGCGCCTTCGGCACGTTGCGGCCGCGCAAGCAGGACAACGGGACCGCGCGATGAACTTCGATTATTACTCGTTCACCGGCCGCAACATCGGCTTCATCGACGAGCACGAGCAGCAGCTCTTGCGCCGGGCGCGGGTGTTCGTCTGCGGCGTCGGCGGCATGGGCGGCGCGGCGTTCATGGCGCTGGCGCGCGCCGGCGTCGGCAAGTTCGTGATCGCCGACATCGACCGCTTCGAGGTCTCCAACCTCAATCGTCAGGTGTTCGCCTTTGCCGACGAGGTCGGCCGCGAGAAGGCGGCGGTCGCCGCCGAAGCCGCCAAACGCATCAATCCGACCATCGAGGTCGAGGTGCTCGGCGAGAATTGGACCAGTGAGCTCGCCGGCATTGCCGAACGCTGCCCGGTCATCGTCAACGGCATGGACGATATCGCTGCCGGCGTGCATCTGTACCGGACCGCCAAGCGCGCCGACGCAACCGTGATCGACGCCTATATGTCGCCGCTGCCGTCGGTGATCGTGGTGCGCCCGCACGATCCCAGGCCCGAGGAGCGCCTCACCTTTCCGACGCTGGCCAAGGACTGGACCGAGATCACCGAGGACGACCGTCGCGCCGCGATGCGTGCCGAGATCGAGCATGTCATGCTGCATTCCTCCTCGCGCAACTATGTCGACCTCGCCATCGCCGGCGAAGTCGCGGCCGGTCGCCGCAGCCGGATGTCGTTCGCACCGATGGTGATCTCGACCGGCATGCTGATGGCCTATGAGGCGGTCGCGCTGATCCTCGGCCGCACCTCCGGCACCGATTGCCGCGGCTGGTTCCTCAACCCGCACCGGCCGGCGATCGAGAAGCCGCGCAATGCGCTGATCGCCGCCCTGATGCGCCCGCTGGTGCGGCGGGCGATCGATCAATTGACGGGCGTCGCATGACCTCGGGGGTGATCGCCGATTCCATCGTCAATCTCTGCGGCGCCATCGGCGTCGCGGTGGCGATGATGACGTTCTACCGGCGCGATCCCGGGAGCCCGCTGACCCGCCGCCTGCTGCTCGCGCTCGGCGTGATCGCGACCTTGTTCCTCGACCGCGGCCTGGCGTGGTGGAGCGGAAGCTGGCTGCTGGATCGTCTCTCGGTGATCCCGGCCGCGCTGATTCCGCTCGGTGCGCTGATCGTCACCGAAGGCATCCTGCGCCGCCACGCGCCGCGCGCAGTCAAGATCGCAGCGCTCGCGGGCGGCATCCTGCTCGGCCTCGGCGGCCTGTTCGGGTTGCAGCGCTTTGCGATGCCTTATGCAGTCGCGCTGGCCCTGTTCCAGCTCGTGGGCTTCGCCACCTGCGCGCTGCTGCTGGCGACGCGCGACCGCGCGGCGCTGATGGCCTCGGAGAACCGCAGCATCGGCCGCATGGCGGTGGGGGCGCTGGTGGTGATCCCGTTCATCCTGACCGATTTCCGCACGCTGTTTCCCGACATTCCGGTCCGGCTCGGCGCGCTGGGCGCGCTGCTCACGGTGACCGTGATGCTGATCGCCGGCGGCGGCGCCGAGACGCGGCGGCATGGGCTCGCGATGATGGCGCTGCGGCTGATCTCTTCGGGGCTGCTCGGGCTCGCCGCCGCCTTCATGGCGCCTGACGTCGATGCCGCGCAGATGATCCGGTTCGTCGCGGTGGCGATCGCCGGCGTGCTGACCATCGGGCTGATGACGGACGCGCTGCGGGCGCTGTTCGAATCTCAGGAGCCCGGCGTGCTCAACTCGGTCGCGGCGTCACCGGCGCAGACCCGGGAGCAGCTGATCGCGGAGCTCGCACGGCATCCGATCTTCGAGAGCGCCCGGCGTTTCCGCGAAGACGAGCTTGGACCCTACGATCCGCCGTTGCTGCGCGATTTCCTGTCGACCAGGCGCGTGCTGCGCCGCTCCGAGGCGCCGTGGGGACTGGCGCCGACCGACCCCGCCGCCGAGCGCATGGTGTCGCTGATGACCGCCAACAACGCCTCCCATGTCATCGTGCTCGCGCATGATCCGCTCGACCTGATCGTGCTCGCGGTGCCCGTCACCGCAGCCGATCCGGCCACCGAAACCGCGCTGGCGCTGGTGCGGCGGCTCTTGGCGCTGACCCCGGAGGCCAAATGACGATCGAGATCCGGGAGGGCGACCGCAAGGCGGCCTTCGACGCCGCCCTCAATGCCTATGGGCCCGACAGCCTCTACGTGCCGCCGCTGTGGAGCGATTTCGACCGGATGTTCGATGCCGCGAAGAACCCGTTCGTCACCGAAGGCCATGGCCGCTATGCGCTGTTCTCGGCGCATCGCGACGGCCGCCCGGTCGGCCGCATCGCCGCCTCGATCCACGATGCCTCCAACCGCAAGCACGGCACGCGCCACGGCGCGTTCGGCTTCTTCGACTGTGTCGACGATCTCGATGTGGCCGATGCGCTGCTGCGCACCGCCGAACAGTGGCTTGCCGCACGCGGCATGACCCGCATCGCCGGCAATTTCAATCTCACGGCGATGCAGCAGATCGGGGTGATGACCGACGGCTTCGACCATGCGCCGTTCACCGACATGATGTGGTCGCCGCCGCATATCGCGCAACACCTCGAACGCGCCGGCTATGCGGCGACCTTCCCGATGACGACGTTTGAGATCGCGCTCGACGGCGGCAAGCCGGAGCAGCTGCTCGGCGACAAGCAGCGCGCGGTGCTAACTGACAAGGATTTCGTCTGGCAGCCGATCAAGCGCTCCGCCTTCAAGGTGCGGCTGGAGGATGCGCGCCTGATCCTGAACGACGGCTTTGCCGACAACCCGATGTTCGTGCCGCCGACCGCGGCCGAATATCTGTTCCAGGCCGGCGACATGATGTGGATCATCGACAAACGGATTTCGACCGTGGTCTATCACCGCGGCCGGCCTGCCGGCGCGATCATCGCAATCCCGGACCTCAATCCCTTGATCAAGGCGATCGGCGGCCGCATCGGTCTGACCGCGCCGTTCAAATTCGTGCAGCACCGCATGCTAAACACCCGCGCCGTGCTGATCTATCAGTCGGTCTGCCGCGATCTGCACAATCGCGGCCTCAACGGCGCGATGCTCTACCGCACGGCGCTGGCGTTGCAGGAGGCCGGCTACCGCACGCTCGGCGGCACCTGGATCGCCGACATCAACGCGCCGTCGCTGCGCCAGGTCGAGAAGGCCGGCGCCACGCCGCTGCACCGGCTGCATCTGTTCACCAAGCGGCTGGCCGCGGCATGAGCGAGCTGACGCCGGATTTGCTGCGCGAGCTGGTCGCGGAGGCGCGGCTGGCGCCGAGCGTCCACAACATCCAGCCGACCCGCTGGCGCCTGCTCGGCGACGGGCGGCTGGCGCTGGTCGACGACACCTCGGTGCGCGCGCCGGTCGCCGATCCCGCGGGGCATGATGTTCTCGTCTCGCACGGAGCGGCGCTGGAGGGCATGAGCCTCGCGCTCAACCGCCGCGGCCTCGCGATCACGGCGATGACCACGATCGAGCAGCCGCTGTCGCCGCAATTTAGCGCGCTCTGCAGCTTTGCGGTCAGGCAAGGCGCCGCGTCCGATCCGCTGGCCGGCCATGTGGCGCACCGGATGTCGTGGCGCGGCAAATTTGCGGCGTCGCCCGATGAGCCCGCGCCGCTGGTGCAGCTCGCCGTCGCGCGTGACGATCTGGTCTGCATAGGGGATCGCCAGGCAATTGCCGATATCGCCGGCTGGGCCGACCAGGCCGAATTCTCCTTCGTGCACGGCGACGACTATCGGGCCGAACTGCTCGCATGGATGCGGCTGTCGCCCGACCATCCGCACTATCTGGTCGACGGCCTCAATCGCGAAGCGCTTGCCATGAGCGCGGTCGAGGCCACCGCCGCCCGCTTCGTGCTCGGCAGCCTGTTCAGGCCGCTCGATCGTCTCGGCCTCGCCGCATCGCTGCTGTCAGACGGCGCCAAGACCGCCTCGGCCGCGGCGATCGTGCTGTTCTGTCGCCCGGTCGGTGAGGATCCACTCACGACGGGGCGGCATTTCTACCGCAGCTGGCTGGAGATCGATCGCGCCGGGCTTGTGGCATGCCCGATCTCGGCGCTGGCCGATCATCCCGATTTCAACGACCGGCTGCGCAAGCTCGGCAGGATCGGCACCGATCTGCGCCTCGTCAACGTGTTCCGCATCGGCCGGCCCGCAAAACCGCTGGAACCGCGGCATTTCCGGCTGCCGGTCGATCGGCTCATCGTGTAGATTTTTTGTATTGACGCGTTTTCGTCACGCGAACCGGTATCCACGTCGCTCGAAAACGCTCTAGGATATACTCAGAAATAGAGCTCGATATCTGCTGTCAAAGCTTCACGGGGTCGTGCTATGACGCCGCCCGCAAACCAATGACCGGTGGGGTTAATGTCGAAGCAATCGTTGCGCGAGGAGGCCGAGCGCCTGATCCGCGAGACCATGGAAAAGCGGAACCTGGTCATCAAGCAGGGCACGACCCGGATCGAGGCCGTCTGCGGCAAATGCGGCGCGCCGAACCGTGTGCAGGCGGAAAAGGGCCAGTCCCGCGTCAAGTTCACCTGCAAGAACTGTGACCACAAGCAGGAAACGCTGTAAGGCGTTTCTGTCGTAATTGCGAGGAGCGGAGCGACGAAGCAATCCATCGTTCCGCGTGCGCCGAGGTATGGATTGCTTCGCTTCGCTCGCAATGACGAGGACGAAGCACCTCTACTTGAACGCCTCGCAGACCGTGATGTGATCCGGCGCGATCCGGGCTGCGGTTCGCAGCGAGACGTTGTGCCACCTGGCGTCCAGCGCGTGGCGGTCGCAGGCGAGCTTCACGCTCATGCCGCCGGCGAATTTGATCCAGTCGGCAAAGCTTTGGCGTGACACCGCGATCACGACGGGAATATCGGCGTCGAGCGCGCGCTCGATCACGAAGCCAAGGCCCTTGCCGTCGCGTTCCCGCTTGCCGAAGCGGTTGACGATGACGAGATCGGCGCCTTCAGCGAGCGCGTCGGCGACGCGGACGCCGGCGTCCTGCAGCCGCGACAGATCGAGCTTGCAGCCGGTCGCACCGGGAGCGGGCGGCTGCGCCAGCAGCAGCGTCTCGCCGCTATGGACCAGCACTGCCGAAAGGCTGGAATCCGCGCATTGGCCAGTCTGCACCATGCCGACCACGCGCGCGCCGTGCGCCTTCAGCTCGCCGGCGAAGTCGCGCAGGACGGCGTCGGGATCGTCGTTGTCGTCATAGACCAGGGCGGCCAGGTCGCATTGGGCATCGAACATGATGGGCTCTGTTCGTTGTTAAGAAGAGAGGCGGCCGCGGCGCCAGGGTGTAGGCGTCGCGGCCGCATGTTTTCGGATCAGGCGGCCGGCGGGCCGTTGATGATCTGCAGCTGGGTGAATTCGGCGAGACCTTCCTCGGCGAATTCGGTGCCGATGCCCGACTGCTTGGCGCCGCCGAACGGAATGTTCGGAGCCATGTCGAGGTGCTTGTTGATCCACACCGTGCCGGCCTCGATCTGGGTCGCGACCTCATGGGCGCGCTTGATGTCGGATGACCAGACCGACGCGCCGAGGCCGTAGGTGGTGGCGTTGGCGCGGCGGATCACATCATCCTTGTCGGAATATTTGATCACCGGCAGCACCGGGCCGAACTGCTCCTCGTCGACCAGCTTGGAGCCTTCCTTGATGTCGCGCACGATGGTCGGCTCGATGAAATAGCCGGGACGGTCCATCGCGGCGCCGCCGGCGATCACATTGCCGTTCTTGCGGGCGTCGTCGAGGAACGCCTTCACCTTCTCGTACTGCATCTTGTTCTGCAGCGGGCCGAGCTTGGTGCCCTGCTTGGAGCCGTCGTCGACCACGGTGTTCTTCGCAATCGCGACCAGCTCGTTGCAGATCTCGTCATAGACGGATTCGTGCACATAGAGCCGCTTGATGGCGAGACAGACCTGGCCGGAGTTCTGGAACGCGCCCTCGAAGATGCCGGGCGCCACCTTCTTCGGATCGACGTCGTCGAGCACGATGCCGGCGTCGTTGCCGCCGAGCTCGAGCGTGATCCGCTTCAGGGTCTGCGACGCGCTCGCCATCACCTTCTGGCCGGTTGCGGTCGAGCCGGTGAAGGAGATCTTGCGGATATCAGGGTGCTTGGTCATGTGATCGCCGAGATCGTTGGCATCGGCGATGAAGTTGAGCACGCCCTTCGGCAGGATGTCCTTGACCAGCTCGGCAAAGCGCAGCGAGGCCAGCGGCGTGGTGGGCGCAGGCTTCACCACCAGGGTGTTGCCGGCGAGCAGCGCCGACGGCAGCTTGAATGCCAGGATCAGCAGCGGATAGTTCCAGGGAATGATCGCGCCGACCACGCCGAGCGGGCGGCGATAGGCCTCGACCTTGCGGTCGCCGGAATTCTCGACCACGCGCATCGGCAGATCGAGCGAGCCGAGGTAGCGGAAGAAGCCCGCCATGCCCATCACCTCGCCGGTGGCATCCGCGAGCGGCTTGCCCTGCTCGCTGGTCAGGATGTGTGCGAGCTCGTTGGTGTTGGCCTCGATCGCCTCAGCCATCTTGATGATGAGCTTGCGACGCTCTTCCATCGGCGTGGCGGCCCAAGCGGGATAGGCGGCCTTCGCGGCGGCGACGGCCTTGTAGAGCTGCTCCTTGGAGGCGCGGGGGCATTGCGCCACCACCTCTTCGGTCGCCGGATTGAGCACCGGCATGGTCTGGTCGCCGGGTACCATCTTGCCGTCGATGAGAAGCTTGTAATCACTCATAGGCTTTGCTCTCCCTGGTCAAACGGGCCCTTCGCGGGCCTCGCTATATCTTGTCATATATCACGATTGCGGTGGGTGGGCCACGGCCAAAGATGGTCCCCGAATAACGGCTGGACGGCGGCCGGCCGAGCGATATATCCTTACGAATATAACGAAGAAATGACCCGGAGTGCCGGTATGCAGATCGAAACCCAGGAGCTCACCACCTGCGAAGTCGCGCCCGACGGCTGCGCCATTTCGCTGGGATTCGTCGACGGCAAGGGTGAGCCCGCAACCATCCGCCTGTCGATCAACCAGGTCGGCGCGCTGGTCATGACGCTGCCCGGGCTGATCAGCAAGGCGCTGCAGACCCGTTTCGGCGACCAGAGCCTGCGCTACGCCTATCCGCTGGATTCATGGGTGCTCGAGCAGTCGACCGATCCGGCCCATGGCATGATGACGCTCAAGACGTCGGACGGCTTCAGCGTCTGCTTCTCGATCCCGCGCGCTCAGCAAAGCGAACTCGGCGAGGCGCTGGTGTCGCAGCCGGAGACGCCGGTGCGGGTGCGCGCGAATTAGCGCTGTCAGTAGCCGAAGGCGTAACCCACCGCTCTCTCGGCGGTGAGCAGAGTTGGTGGATTTCGCTGCGCCACCCACCCTACGCACTGTCCGCCATATTTTCCGCTGTCATGCCCCGCTTCATGCGGGGCATCCAGTACGCCGCGGCCCCTCGACTCAAGCACCGCGGCCTCTGGAATGCTGGATCGCCCGGTCAAGCCGGGCGATGACAGCGCGAATGGGGATAGGGTGAGTTAGCCCATCCTACGATTTCACTTCCCCTTCACGAACGCCGCGAACGCATCGCCGTAGTCCGGATGCCAGCGTGACAGCGGCGGGCGGTTCTCGACGATGTCGGCGGCGGCCCACAGGATGCGGCGCTCGTCGAGCGCGCGCGGCACGTCGTTGTCCGGGCAGAGGATGTAGAAATCGCCGGCTGTGAGGTGCTCGATCATGAAGTCGACGGTCTGCTCCGATGTCCAGGCGCCGGCCGGCTTCTCGGTGCGGCCGCGCGCGGTCAGCCCGGTGAAGACAAAGCCCGGGATCAACAGATGCGCCGTGATCTCGCAGCCGTCGGTGTTGCGCAGCTCGTGCTGCAGCGCCTCGGTGAACGCCTTCACGCCGGCCTTGGAGACATTGTAGGCGGGATCGCCCGGCGGCGTGGTGATGCCCTGCTTGGAACCGGTGTTGATGATCAGCCCCGGCCGGCCGCGCTTGATCATGTTGGGCGCAAACGCCTGCGTGCCGTTGATCACGCCCCACAGATTGACGCCCAGGATGCGCCGCCAATTGTCCGCAGGCCCGAACATCGCGCTGCCGGGCTGGATGCCGGCATTGTTCATCAGGATGTCGGTGCCGCCGAACTTTTTCGCGACGGCGGCCTCAAGGCCTGCGACCTCGTCGGCGCGGCTGACGTCGACCGCAGCCGCCATGATGTCGGCGGCGCCGCCGGGTGCGGCAGATGACAGTTTTGCCGCAGCTGCCTTCAGCCTGTCATCGCCGAGATCGGCGATGCAGACCTTCATGCCGGCTTCGGCAAAACGCGTCGCGGCGGCAAGCCCGATGCCGGACGCGCCTCCGGTGATCACGGCAACATGATTGGCTGATATCACGGGGTGGGGCATCGTCGGTCTCCGGACACATCTGTGGCTGAGGTTCAAAAATCAGTATATCGCACCCACCATGCACGCGGGTGCATGGGAGGTTTTCATGCGCGCCACCCTCGACAACGCTTGCCTCGCTTTACGGTTTCGCGGCCGCGCTGTAGAATCGCCGATATAACGCTTCCAAAACACCTCAGCCGACATTTTACAGGGAGTGCAAACATGGCTGTATCGCAGGCTATTCCGATCACGCGCCATCCTTATGCCGATGGCTCCTACAAGCAGATGCTGATCGACGGCAAATGGGTCGACGCCGCCTCCGGCAAGAAATTCGAAACCCACAACCCCGCCACCGGTGAATTGCTCGCCTCCGTCGCCGAAGGCGATGCCGAGGACATCAACCGCGCGGTTGCGGCCGCGCGTCGCGCCTTCGAAGGGCCGTGGAGCAAGGTGAAGCCGTTCGAGCGGCAGAACATGCTGCTCAAGCTCGCCGAGCTGGTCGAGGCCAATTTCGAGGAACTGTCCCAGCTCGACACGCTCGACATGGGCGCGCCGATCAGCCGCACCCGCGGCAACCGGCTGCGCGCGCTCGGCATGCTGCGCTACTACGCCGGACAAGCGACCGCGATCCACGGCGAGACCATCGAGAACTCGCTGCCCGGCGAGATCTTCTCCTACACGCTGAAGGAGCCGATCGGCGTGGTCGGCGCCATCATCCCCTGGAACGGGCCGCTGACCGCCTCGATCTGGAAGATCGGCCCTGCGATCGCGACCGGCTGCACCGTGGTGCTGAAGCCGGCCGAGGAATCGCCGCTGACTTCGCTGCGCATCGGCGAGCTCTGCATGGAGGCCGGCATTCCGCCCGGCGTCGTCAACGTCGTGCCGGGCTATGGCGAGACCGCGGGTGCCGCGCTTGCCTCGCACCCCGATGTCGATAAGGTCGCCTTCACCGGCTCGCACGTCACGGGACAATCGATCATCCGTGCCTCGGCCGGCAACCTCAAGCGCGTCTCGCTCGAGCTCGGCGGCAAGTCGCCGGACATCGTGTTCGCCGACGCCGATCTCGACGCCGCGGTGCCGGGCGCTGCGATGGCCGTGTTCGCCAATTCCGGCCAGATCTGCAGCGCCGGCACGCGGCTGTTCGTCGAGCAGAAGGTCTATGACGAGTTCGTCGGCCGCGTCGCCGAGTTCGGCAAGAAGCTGCAGGTCGGCAACGGCCTCGACCCCAACACCCAGATTGGGCCGCTGGTGTCGCAGCAGCAGATGGACCGCGTCTCCGGCTATCTCGACATCGGCCAGAAGGAAGGCGCCAAGGCGCTGGCCGGCGGCGGGCGCCTCACCGAGGGCGCGCTGTCGAAGGGCTATTTCGTGCAGCCGACCGTGTTTGCCAATGTGCAGGACAACATGCGCATCGCGCAGGAGGAGATCTTCGGCCCGGTGATCTCGGCGATCTCCTTCAAGGATCCGGACGAGCTGATCAAGCGCGCCAATGCTACGACCTTCGGTCTCGGCTCGGGCGTGTGGACCACCAATGTCAGCAAGGCGCACCAGGTCGCCAAGGCGCTGCGCGCCGGCTCGGTCTGGGTCAATTGCTACCAGGCGATGGATCCGGCGGTGCCGTTCGGCGGCTACAAGATGAGCGGCTACGGCCGCGAGTCCGGCAAGCAGCACGTCGAGGAGTATCTCAACGTCAAGGCGGTCTGGATCAAGACGGGCTAGCGCTTGCTTCTTCTCACCTCTCCCCGCCTGCGGGGAGAGGTCGGATTGCATCGATAGATGCAATCCGGGCGAGGGGTATAGGTCTCAATGTTCGGCGTGCTCGCGGAGGGAAGTCCTCACCCCAATGCCTGCATGATTTCGGAATATTAGAATAATATCCCTGATTTGCCCGACGCGTCAAGTTGCGTTGTCGAACGCCGGCCGCCGCCGGTTACTGTGCATGGGGTTGTTTTCGATATTTTCGTAAGCGCCCCTGCAACGACCACCGGCTCTTGCGTTTACCGCCCCGCGGCCTTCTTCGGCTTGCCGATGTCGCTGCGCAGGGCTTCGAGGTCCTTGCGCACGGCGGTCGCCGCATCGCGTTCGATCTTGCGGTAGCGCGCCACCAAGGAGAGGCCGAACGGGGTCAGCACCGCGCCGCCGCCGTTCTTGCCGCCGGTCTGGCGTTCCACCGCCGCCTGCCGGCAGATGCGGTTGATCTCGTCGACCAAGTCCCAGGCGCGCTTGTAGCTCATGTCCATGGCGCGGCCGGCGGCGGAGATCGAGCCGCATTCCTTGATCTGCTCGAGCAGCAGGATCTTGCCCGGTCCGATGCGGTCTTCGGCATCGAGATCGATGCGGACGCTCAATGAGGGGAGCAATGTGGCGCTCGGTTTCGACATGGCAAGCCTGCTTGTCTGTTCGCTAGATTGCCACTACCTGCTTTTGCGAACAAGATGAACCCGTGACATAACGGGACATCACAAAGAATAATCGGGGTAGGCATGAGTTCTCCATCGCTGTTTTCGCCGCTCAAGGTCGGTCCCTATGAGCTGAAGCACCGTGTCGTGATGGCGCCGCTGACGCGGATGCGGGCGGCGCGGCCGAGCCTCGCGCCGCGGCCGATGAACGCGGAATATTACGCGCAGCGCGCCACGCCCGGCGGCCTCTTGATCGCGGAAGCCTCGCCGGTGGTCGCGACCGGCTTCGGCAATCCCGGCGTCCCCGGCATCTACAGCGAGGCCCAGATCGCGGGCTGGCGCGAGGTGGTGGATGCCGTGCACGCCAAGGGCGGGCTGATCTTCCTGCAGCTCTGGCACGTCGGACGCGTCTCGCATTCCTCGTTCCAGCCCGATGGCGCGCTGCCGGTGGCGCCGTCGGCGGTCGCGATCCCCGCCGAGTTCAGGTGCATGACGGCGGACGGCAAGGTGGTCGACTACGAGACGCCGCGTGCGCTTACGACCGGCGAGGTCGCCGTGATGGTCGAGGCCTACCGGCAGGGCGCGAAGAACGCGCTCGCCGCCGGCTTCGACGGCGTCGAGATCCACGGCGCCAACGGCTATCTGATCGAGCAGTTCCTGCAATCGCGCAGCAATCTGCGCACCGACCAGTATGGCGGCTCGATCGAGAACCGCGTCCGCTTCCTGCTGGAAGTGGCGCAGGCGGTGACCGAGGTCTGGGGCGCCAATCGCGTCGGCGTACGGCTATCGCCCTACGGCATCGCCAATGGCAGCGGCGAGGCCGACCCGATGCCGCTCTACAGCCACGCCATCAAGGCGCTGGACAAGTTCGGGCTCGCCTATCTGCATTTCATCGAGCCGCGCGCCTCGGGCACCGGCCGCGCCGAGGTCGACTGGCAGAACGTGCCGTCCGCGATGGTGCTGTACCGCCCGATGTGGAGCGGTGTGCTGATCACCGCCGGCAATTTCGTCGGCGACAGCGCGCAGAGCGCGGTCGCGGAAGGTCATGCCGATGCGATCGCGTTCGGCCGCTACTTCATCTCCAACCCGGACCTGCCGCGCCGGCTGCAACGCGGCTATCCGCTGACCAAGTACAACCGCGCGACCTTCTATGCCGGCGAGGAGAAGGGCTACACGGATTATCCCGCCCACGACGAGATGACGCAGGCGTAAGTCTTCGTAGTGCGGGCCACCACAATGGTTCCATCTCGTCATTGCGAGGAGCGGAGCGAACGAAGCAATCCATCGCTCCTCACGCGCGGATAGATGGATTGCTTCGCTTCGCTCGCAATGACGGCGGGCAAAGCCGGAGAGCTCCCGATGTTTCCGGACGACGAGTTCGAGCCGACAAAGAAATCAAAGCCCGTGGCGTTGGCAAAGCCCGCGGCCGGCCAATGCCTGTGCGGCAAGGTGCGGTTCGAGATCGATGTGCCGGCGCGCTGGGCCTGGCACGATCACACCGTTGCCAGCCGCCACGCTCATGGCGCGGTCTATGCGACCTATGTCGGCAGCTGGAAGAAGCGCTTCCGTATCACGCAAGGCGAGAGCGAGCTCTCGCGCTATGAGGACGCGAAAAGCAAGACCGCGCGCAGCTTCTGCGCCAATTGCGGCACGCCCGTCATCTACGAACGCGCGCGGTCGCCGCACATGGTCAACATCCCGCGCGCGCTGTTCTCCGGGCGCACCGGCCGGCAGCCGCTCTATCACATCGCGATCGAGGAATTGCAGGAGTGGGCCTACACCGGCGAGCCGCTGGTGCCGCTGAAGGGCTATCCCGGCGTGGTCTGGCAACGCTCGAAAGAGAAGAAGCGCAGCGAGCGCGAGGGGATGTTCTAGCGCAGATTCGATGCTGATCGAATCAGACCGACGCAGCGTCAGTGCTTCACGTAGATGACCTCTTCCGACCCGACGTATTCCTCGGTCCACCCTCTCTTGTCCACGAGGAACCGCTTCAGCGGTTCGTGCGCCTTCACCCAGAGCACCGTATCGATCTTGTACTTGGCGAGCACGGTGTCCCAGGCGGTCTCATCGATCTCCCATTTGATCAGGCTGAAATAGTCGCGCAGCAGCTCGTCGGGATAGGCGGTGGCTGACCGGCCGTCGACGAACACCGGCACCGCACCGCGTGTGTAGAAGATCAGGAGCCCGCCGACGTTCCAGTGGTTCAGCAGCCGTGCGTGCGGAAAATGGCTTTGAAGATAACGCGCATCTTGCTCCGAGAGCAGCTGCGGAAGTGCGAGCGCCGGTTTGACGTATATCAAGGTCAGCGGCAGCGCGCACATTGCGACGATGCCGGCAACCAAGAGCGAGCTCTGGACCTTGAGGTCGCTGAGTTGCTTGGGCAGCACCCGGTCGATGTGAAGCGCCAGCGGCACCGTTGCGAACATGAAGAAGAACGACATGTATCGGTATTGATAGAATCCCAGCAGCAAGAACAGCCAGGACAGCAGCCGCGACTCCAGAGGAGCCGGCGAGGCAGCCGGGTGGCGCAGCTCGAACGTGGCAAATATCGCGATGTAGACGATGCCGGGAATGCTCCCGGGCACGGTGAAGTTTGCGGAGTAAGACCACCACTCGGTGATGTTCGCCTGCGCAAAATGGCCCAGCGTGGTGGTGACGCCGTCGTAGATGCGCCAGCCGAGAGGATTGATCAGGATTGCGACAAGGCAGCCGGCTGCTGCGAAACTGTAGATCCTAAGACCTGCCCAGTCCCGCCTGAGCACGCACGCGGCGCCAAAGAGGCCGATGATGAAAAGCCCGAGCACAAAGCCGCCATGCAGATTGGCCCAAAGCACCATCATCATGGGCAGCAAGAACCATCTGGTTCGCTTCAGGCACTCTGCGTAGAAAACGACGCAGAACAGCATGGTCGGGGTGTTCGGCGAAGCGGCGAGATAGGAATTCGGCGCGGTCACGAACGCCGGGTAAAGCACGCACGCGGCGAGAACGGAAATGCCAACCGCGAGCGTCGAGGCGCCGCTGCGCAGGCAGATCGATGCAAGATATCCGGTGATGACGGCGCCACATGCAACGACTGACAGTGTGAGACCGATATACCCCGTGTATTGAAACACCACGCTGGCGAGCACGTCCCAGAGCCAAGACAAATTGTACCATTGCCTGTCGCCGAGGGTGAATGACCATGGATCCTGGAAGGGCACATTGCCGCGCTCCCTGATCAGGTCTCCGGCGGCGAGGTGCCATCCGAGATCAAGGTGGCCGAGCAGGAGCGGGCCGTTCGACAGGTAGTACAGCGACGTGACTGCGATCAAGAAGACATAGAGACCCGGCTTCTCGCGCCCGATCGTTCCCGGTCCTCTATCGAGCCTGGTTCCGTTCCAGGCCGCCAGCGCGTCCATGACTGAACCCCGCGATCGAAGCGAGCCAACTGCGGGCCCTGCATGCTGTTCTGTGTGCTTGATGAAGGCAAACCATCGTCGCTTTAGGACACTCTGCCTAAAGTAGCGTTAAAGTCAGCCGCGCAATTCGATGGCTGCCGTCGAGGTTCACGCCTGCCCAACGCCGGCTTTCGAGGGACTGACCGGCGGAGTGAAAAGCCCGGAGAGCCAGGCGCGCGCCAGCGGAATGCGGCCATGACCGGCCGCTCGATTGCTCCCCAAGCGCAAGTTTGGTCATCTCCCCGGCGTCGTCGGCCAACGCGCCGGCAGGCCTGGAGGGAACATGAAGAATCGCATTACCGGCCGCTCGGCTTTCCTGGCGCTGCTGAAGGACGAGGGCGTCACGCATCTGTTCGGCAATCCCGGCACCACCGAATTGCCGATCATGCATGCACTGAAGGATCATCCTGACCTCACCTATGTGATGGCGATGCAGGAGAGCCTGGTCGTCGCGATGGCCGATGGGTTCAGCCGCGCCTCCGGCAAGCTGGTCGCCTGCAACGTCCATGTCGCACCCGGCCTCGGCAATGCGATGGGCTCGCTCTACAATGCGAGCTTCACGGGTACGCCTTTGATCCTCACCGCCGGCCAGCAGGAACAGGGCCACGGCCTGACCGAGCCGGTGCTCTATGGACCGCTGGTGCAGATGGCCACGCCCTTGGTGAAATGGGCGGTCGAGGTGACGCGTCTCGAAGACCTGCCGCGCATCGTGCGCCGCGCCGCCAAGATTGCGACCACGCCGCCGACGGGACCGGTATTCATCTCGCTGCCCGGCGATATTCTCAACGCCGAGGCCGGCATCGAGCTTGGCCGCTCCACCCGGGTCGACACGAGGGTCCGGCCGTCGGAGGAGTCGTTGAAGGCGCTGGCCGCGCGCATCCTGAAAGCCGAGCGTCCGGTGATCGTCGTCGGCGACGAGATCGTCAAGAGCGACGCGTTGCGCGAGGCCGCCGATCTCGCCGAGACGCTGGGTTGCCCGGCGTGGCAATCGCCGACGCCTTATGGTTCGCACTTCCTTTCCGAAAGCCCGAGCTTCATGGGCGCGATCGCGCGGCTGCAGAAGGTCGCCCGCGATGTGCTGGCGCCGCATGATCTGTTGATCGCACTCGGCGGCGATCCGCTGCGGATGTCGGTCTATAGCGAGGTCGATCCGCTGCCGGACGGGCTCTCGATCGTGCAGGTCGGCCTGGTCGACAGCGATCTCGCCAGGAACTATGGCGCCGAGATCGCGGTCAAGGCTGACGTCAAGGAGACGCTGCGCGCGCTGGTCCCGGCATTGAAGGAGCTCGGCGGCAGCGCGCTGGAGACGCGCGCGAAGCAGGGCCTCGCAGCGCTATCGACGAAGAACTGGGCGGCGAAGCGCAAGGCGCTGGTCGAGCAGATCTCGAAGGCGAGCCTGAAATCGCCGATCGATCCGGATTGGCTGGCGCTGCAGGTCGTGGAGGCGATGCCCGATGACGCGATCCTGGTCGACGAAGGCCTGACCTCGTCGCGGCAGATCATCGCGCTGCGCGCGCATCGCGACCGCTACGGCTATCACGCGCTCGCATCTGGCGGCATCGGCTGGGGCCTGCCGGCCGCGGTCGGCGTCAGCCTCGCCAATCCGCAGCGCCCGGTGGTGTGCTATTCCGGCGACGGCTCGTCGATGTATTCGATCCAGTCGCTGTGGACCGCGGCCAATCACAAGCTGCCGCTGACCTTCGTCATCGTCAACAATGGCGGCTATCGCATCATCAAGCAGCGCCTGCTGGCCTTCCATGGCGATGACAATTATGTCGGGATGGATTTCATCGACCCGCCAGTCGATTTCACCGGCGTCGCGCGCTCGCTCGGGCTGGAGGCGATCAAGGTGACGGACCCGCAGGAGCTGAAGAGCGTGATGAAGTCCGCGTTCAGCCGTCCCGGCGCGAAGCTGATCGAGGTGATGGTGAGCAATTCGGTGAATTAGCCGACGCTTACTCTCACACCGTCACCCTGAGGAGCGCGAAGCGCGTCTCGAAGGGTCGACGGCCCGGCCGGTGGCCGTCGATCCTTCGAGACGCGCGCAAGAGCGCGCTCCTCGGGATGACGGGATGGTGAGCTGTGCGGTACCCCGTCATTGCGAGGGGCGAAGCGACGAAGCAATCCATTGCTTCGCATATGCGGAACGATGGATTGCTTCGCTTCGCTCGCAATGACGGAGACAATCACTCCGCTGCGTTTGCCTGCGACTTTACCCGATATCGCCCCGCCGGATGCGTCGAGTCCAGCCTCGCTCGTCCCGCGCCGAACAGCTTCTCGCGCAGCGTGCCTTTGGCATACTCCCGCTTGTAGCGGCCGCGCTTGACGAGCTCCGGCACCAGCATGTCGGCGATATCCTCGAAATCGCCGGGCGAGATCGCAAACGCGACGTTGAGGCCGTCGACGTCGGTGTCCTCGAACCATTGCTCGATCTTGTCGGCGACCTGCTCGGGCGAGCCGACCACCACGGGGCCGGCGCCGCCGATGCCGACATGCTCGGCAACCTCGCGCACGGTCCAGACCCGATCGGGATCGGCGCGGGTGACGTTGTCCATCGCGGAGCGGCCGGCGTCGTTGTGCACGTGACGCACTTCCTGGTCGAGCGAATAGGTCGAGAAGTCGACGCCGGTCCAGCCCGACATCAGCGCCAGCGCGCCCTCATGGCTGATATGGCTGCGATACTCGGCGTATTTCGCCTTGGCTTCGGCCTCGGTCGGCGCCACCACGATGCACATCATCGAGAACATCAGGATCTCGGCCGCGTTGCGACCTTTCTCGGCGGCGAGCTCGCGGATCGCCGACACCCGCGGGCCGATCACCTTCGCTGACGGGCCCGACATGAAGACGCATTCGGCGTGCTCGGCGGCGAACTGCCGGCCGCGCGGCGAGGTGCCGGCCTGATAGAGCACCGGCGTGCGCTGCGGCGACGGTTCGGAGAGATGGATCGCGTTGAGGCGGTAGTTGCTGCCTTCGTGCTGCACGCGATGCACCTTCGCAGGATCCGTGAAGATACCGCGCGCGACGTCGCGGATCGCGGCGTCGTCCTCCCAGCTGCCTTCCCACAGCTTGTAGACCAGCTCCATATATTCGTCGGCGAGCTCGTAGCGGTCGTCATGCGCGGTCTGCTTGTCCTTGCCGGCGCCGCGCGCCGCGGAATCGAGATAGCCGGTCACCACGTTCCAGCCGACCCGGCCGCCGGTCAGGTGATCGAGCGTCGACATCCGCCGTGCGAACGGGTAGGGCGGCTCGAAGGAGAGATTGCTGGTGACGCCGAAGCCGAGATTTTCGGTCACCGCGGCCATCGCCGGGATCAGCATCAACGGCTCGTTGGCCGGGGTCTGCGCCGCGTTGCGCAGCGCCGCATCCGGATTGCCCGCATAGACGTCGTAGACGCCGAGCACGTCGGCGAGGAACAGGCCGTCGAACCGGCCGCGCTCCAGCGTCTTCGCCAGATCGGTCCAGTAGGACAGCTTGTTGTAGTCCTTGGTGCGGTCGCGCGGATGGGTCCATAGCCCCGGCGACTGATGCGCCACGCAGTTCATGGCAAAGGCGTTGAGCCGGACTTGTTTTGTCATTGTCGAAACCTTGAGCGCCGCTTCGAATGCGGCCCGGTCGAATGCCGGGCGTCCCACATCAACTTTGTTGCGACTTCCCACGTTTTGGCAAGGCCCCCTTCGCGATTCACACCCTTCCGGTGGCGCGCCGATCCCGATAGGTTGCCGGCCTCCAGAGGCATGATCGGGGCGCAAAGCGTCGCGTTCCAGTGGGGTCATGCCAAGACGCGACCGGACGAAGGAACAATCATGGCGACACGGGCCGACGCAATCGCAAACGTGCGAGAGCATTTTCAATCGGGGCAGTTCTTGCAGGAGCTGGACCGCAGGGTCGGCTACCAGACCGAGAGCCTGAACGCTGACAAGGCCGATGCGCTGCGCGCCTATCTGGTCGAGAATCTGCAGCCGGCCTTCGCCGAGCTCGATTTCACGACCCGGCTGATCGAGTCGCCGACCGGCCGCGGGCCCTATCTGATCGCCGACTACCAGGAGGATGCCGCGCGGCCGACCGTGTTGACCTACGGCCATGGCGACGTCGTCGACGGCATGGTCGGCGAATGGCGCGACGGGCTCAATCCCTGGCAGACCACGGTCAAGGGCGACCGCGTCTACGGCCGCGGCACCGCCGACAACAAGGGCCAGCATTCGATCAACATGGCCGCGCTACGCGCGGTGAAGCAGGCGCGCGGCGGCAAGCTCGGCTTCAACGCCAAGTTCATCATCGAGACTGGCGAGGAGATCGGCTCGCCCGATCTGCGCGAGGTCTGCGAGGCACATCGCGAGGAGCTGAAGGCCGATCTTTTCATTGCCTCGGACGGACCGCGGCTGTCGGCGGACCGGCCGACCATCTTCCTCGGCTGCCGTGGCGGCAACCGCATCCATCTCGACGTCAATCTGCGCGAGGGCGGCAACCATTCCGGCAATTGGGGTGGTGTGCTGGCCAATCCGGCGACGATTTTGGTCAACGCGATCGCGAGCCTGGTCGACGGCAAGGGCCGCATGAAGCTCGAGATCCTGAAACCGCCGCCGATCTCGAACCGCGTCCGCGCCGCGCTCGCCGACGTCGAAATCAAGCCGACGGCGGACGAACCGGCGCTGGCGGAAGATTGGGGCGAGGAAGGCCTGACTGCGGCCGAACGGCTCTACGCCTGGAACACGCTGGAAGTGCTGGCGATGTCGTCGGGGAATATCGACAAGCCCGCCAACGCCATTCCGGGCAAGGCGAACGCGGTGCTGCAACTCCGCTTCGTCGTCGGCACCAAATATCTCGAAGTGATCGACGGAGTGCGCGACTATCTGCACAAGAACGGCTTCCCGATGGTCGAGGTCTCGGGCGCGCAGCGCTTCGGCGCCTCGCGCACTGATATGGACAGCCCGTGGATCGACTGGGCGGCGAACTCGATCCGCACCACCACCGGCAAGGCGCCGGCGGTGCTGCCCAACTTCGGCGGCTCGCTGCCGAACGATGTGTTCTCGGAGGGCCTCGGGCTGCCGACGATCTGGGTGCCGCATTCCTATCCGGGCTGCTCGCAGCACGCGCCCGACGAGCACATCCTGCTGCCGGTGACCGAGGAGGCGCTGACCATCATGGCCGGCCTGTTCTGGGACCTCGGCGAGGCACCGCATAAGGGGTGAAGGGCGGGCTCGCCTTTTCCCCGTCATCCTGAGGTGCGAGCGCTTGCGAGCCTCGAAGGATGCACGGCCACCAGCGGGGCCGTCGACCCTTCGAGACGCGCTTCGCGCTCCTCAGGGTGACGGGGAAGAGGTCTACGGCCGGGCATGACGAGCGGAGAACTGGCGCCCGACGCCAGCAAGGAAAACGGAATGACTTTATCAACGCCAGCCGACGCTCAGCACACGACTGCGGTCGACAAGAAAAACATCACCCGCCTGATCGTCGCGACCTCGGTCGGCAATGCGCTCGAATGGTACGACATCTCGGTCTACGCCTATTTCGCGGTCTATCTCTCCAAGGCGTTCTTTCCGGCCAATGATCCGACCACCTCGCTGCTGCTGACCTTCGGCAGCTTCGGCCTGTCGTTCCTGATCCGCCCGATCGGTGGCATCGTGCTCGGCGCCTATGCCGACCGTCACGGCCGCAAGGCTTCGCTGATGCTGTCGATCGTGCTGATGACGTTCGGCACGCTGGTGCTGGCGCTGATGCCGACCTATCAGACCATCGGCATCCTGGCGCCGATCGCGGTGATGCTGGCGCGGCTGGTGCAGGGCTTTTCCGCCGGCGGCGAGTTCGGCTCCTCGACCGCGTTCCTGGTCGAGCACATGCCGGAGCGGCGCGGCTTCGTGGCGAGCTGGCAGTTCGCGAGCCAGGGCGTCAGCGGCCTGCTCGGCGCAGGCTTCGGTGCGCTCTTGACCTCGCTGATGAACCCCGACGACCTGCAATCCTGGGGCTGGCGGCTGCCGTTCCTGTTCGGCGTGCTGATCGGCCCGGTTGGCATCTACATCCGCAACCATGTCGACGATGCGACGCCGCCACCGGCGGCGGGGAAGCAGGACTCGCCGGTCAGGGAAGTGTTCGCGCGGCAGAAGCTCGCGACGATGCTGGCGATCGGCGCGCTCGCGGTGTCGACCGCGGTCAACTATCTGATCGTCTACATGCCGACCTATGTGGTGAAGACGCTCAACCTCGCGCCGTCGGTCGGCTTCATCGCCGCATTCGCCGCGCAGACGGCGGTCGCGCTGCTGGCGCCGATCGCGGGCCTCGTCTCCGACAGGGTCGGGCGCACCACCCACATGATCCTGTTCGCGTTGCTGCTGCTGGTTTCGATCTTCCCGGCCTTCCTGCTGCTCACGGGCAGGCCGACGCCTGTCATCATCCTGATCGGCGTGCTGTGGCTCGGAATCCTCAAGTCGCTTTATTACGGACCGCTCGCCGCGCTGATGTCGGAGCTGTTTCCGGCGGCGACGCGTGCGACCGGGCTCGGCCTCAGCTACAATATCGGCGTCACATTGTTCGGCGGCATGGGACCGGCGATCATGACCTGGATGGGCGGCTTCGCGCCGATCGGCGAGCTCGCACCGGGCTACTACCTCACCGGCGTTTGCCTGCTCAGCCTGTGGTCGCTGTTCACCATCCGACGGCTGCGGCTGGCATAGAGCATGATCCGAAAAAGTGCGAAGCGGTTTTTCGAAAAGATCATGCTCAAATGGTTGATGATTTCGTGAAGCGAAATTCAATTATCCTTGTTGCTGCAAAGCAGCGTAGATAGTCGCAATCAAAGTTTCATCTGACGAAAGTATACGATGTCCGGCGCGCGTTATCCGTCTTAGGATGATATCCGCCGGGCACGTCCCTCGTCGTGCCCGGTTCAGGATTTGCAATTGAGGCAGGGAAGATTAGGGCATGAACGCCTCCACGACTGCGACCGCACGGACCAGCCGCAAGAGGCCGCCGCCAGAGCCGGGCCAACCCGACAAGTTCAACGCGATCCAGAAGGTCTGCGCGATCCTGCGCGTGCTGGCGCAGCGCTCGCCGCTGCGGCTGACCGACATCGCCGATACCACCTCGCTGAACAAGGCGACCGCGCTGCGTATCCTCAACTCGCTGATCGAGGAAGGTTTCGTCAGCCGGGTGGCCGGCGCCAAGACCTATGAGCTCGGCCAGGAGGCTCGGGTGATGGCGGTCGGCGCGCGCCGTTCGGTCGACGTCGCCGAACTGGCGCAGCCGAGCCTGCTCCGGCTGTCGGAGCGCTCCGCGGATACGGCGCTGCTGTCGGTGCGCTCAGGGGTCGAGGCGCTGTATCTGGCGCGCTCGGTCGGCAGCCATCCGTTGCAGCCGAACTATCTGCAGATCGGCAGCCGCCGTCCGCTCGGCGTCGGCGCCGGCGCGCTGGCGCTCCTGGTCTGGCTGCCGGATGCCGAGATCGAGGCCGTGATCGAGGTGATCGTGCCGCGGCTGGCGAAATCGCCGCGCATCACGCCGAAATTCCTGCGCGAGCGGATTGCGGTGGCGCGCAAGGCCGGCCACACCGTGCTGCTCGACGCCGCATTCCCCGGCATGGGCGGCGTCGGCGTTCCCGTGCGCGACGATGCCGGCGAGGTGGTCGCTGCGCTCTCGATCGGCGCCGCCACCGACCGCATCCGCCGCCGCGAAAGCGAGCTCGCCGACATGCTGAAGAAGGAAGCCCAGGTGCTGGCCCGCGCGATGGCCCAGGCGCCGAAGAACGTGCGTGCGGCGAAGACGGGGTGAAAATGCTGCCGCGCTCTTCTTTGCCTCTCCTCGCGCACGGTAGACGTCGCGTCCTCTCAGGATGACGGAATTGGTTTACTCAGCTTGCTCAGTGTCATCACCCGCGCATGCGGGTGATCCAGTATTCCAGAGACGGTCGTGCTTGAGCCGATAGGCCGCGGCGTACTGGATCGCCCGGTCCATGTGCGCAATTGCGCACAGGCCGGGCGACGACAAGAGTGGATGAGGACAAAACTTCACATCCTCTCAGGAACCAAGCGGTTCAATCGAGGCGATGCAGCCGACCACCGGTCGCCGGCAGATGAACCACGACGGTGCCGACAGTTGGATTTTCCAGCAGGATTGACACCCGCTGCGCGTCCTCTGCAACCAACCTGCCCGCGATCGGCGACGAATTGGCGTCATTGATCTGGTAGCTCACGCGCGCGCCGCCAACCGCCGCAGAGATCGGCGCTTCGCGGGCTACTCTGAGCGCGTCGTCCTTGCCGATGTCATGACGTATCCCGTGTCCGATCGCGCGCATTCTCGCCTCCCAGGCGCGCAGGCCCGGATGCTGGTCGAGCAACGCTGTCGTCCCTCCCTTACCCCAGCGCATGAACGCGAGGTTGTGGAAGACCTGAAGATCGGCCGCACTCGGCTGTTCGCCTGCCAGAAAGGCGTTGCCGTTCTCGAGCTGCATCTCCAGCAGCCGCAGGTGCCGGTGCAGCGCGTCGGTCAAGCTCGGGATGGCCGCGCGGAACGCTTCGGGATCGAACGGCCGGCCCCGCAGCGCCGAGCGGTCGGCGATGAAGGCCTCGCTGACATCCCAATCTCCGGAGAACAGCAGTCCCACGACGGTCGGAAACAGCTTCTCGTCTGCCCATAGACGATAGGTCTCCGCGGTGGCCCGGCCGCATGCAAAGATCGACGGAGCCGGAAAGCGGCGCTCGATCTCGTCCAGAATGAGCTCGCTGTCACAATAGATGTCACCGCCGATCTGCAGCACCGGGATGCGGCGGTAACCTCCGGTCAGCGCGATCAGGTCCGGCTTGGGCATGATCGACGGCTGGTTGCAGGCCCACCAGGTGAGGCCCTTGAGGCCGAGCGCGCCGCGGATTTTTTCAGAGTACGGCGAGATATCGTATTGGTGAAGAATCAGGGCGTTTTGATCGACCGTCATGACTTGCTCTCTTTCGGCCTGGTTGCGGCCTGGGCGAAGCGCGCGGTCTCGAAGCGCGCGTCCCTCTCGCGGAGCGAGATCCTGCTCGTCTGTGTTAACGGCGAAAGCGGATGCTGATCCAGGATCATCTTGCGGGGCCGCGCGGGGCGCAGGCATTCTACGCTGCCGAGGTCGCGGCGAACAAGGCGTGCGGGGACGGCGCGGAGGGCCGCGCCATGGACTCGCAAGCCGGGTTTGGTCAAGCGAATAATCCAGGGAACCCAAAGGCATCGGCGCCTTGCGGGATCGCGCCCTTCGGGTCATCATGGGCCGTCCGCCGCAGGAAAAACTTCCCCGCCAGATGACGCTATCGCCTGACGCCACCGACGACGCTGTGACGACGGCGTTTGCCGGCATTCCCGCATTGCTCGACCAGGCACCTCGCTTGGTCTCGCGCGGGCGGCTGCTCAATTGCGACTGCCTGCTCGGTCCGATGGCGCGGCCGTTTCATGCCGCGATCCGTGGCGGCCGCATCGTCGAGCTGGTGCCGTCGCCGGTCCTGATGCGCTCGTGGCGCTTCGCCTATCGCGCGACGCCGCAGGCCTGGGCCGCCTATTGGCAGGCCGAGCCGAGGCCCGGCTGGCACGATCTGCTGGCGCTGACCAAGGGCGGCGAGGCGGTGCTGGAAGGCGATTTGCATCCCTTCATGGCGCACCTGCAATACTTCAAGGACCTGCTGGCGCTGCCGCGGCAGCATTTCGCGGCGGTCGTAGCATGAGCGGCACGATCATGAACGGCCATATCGAGCCGATGGTCGGCCGTTACGTCCACGTCGAGATCGGCGGCGAGCTGCACCGGATCTATTTCGAGGAGAACGGCAAGGGCATTCCGCTGGTCTGCTTGCACACCGCGGGATCAGACGCGCGGCAGTGGCGGCACCTGCTCGCAGACGCGCAATTTGCCGAAAATTTCCGCGTCATTGCCTTCGATATGCCCTGGCATGGCAAGTCGAATCCGCCGAAAAGCTGGGCCGGCGATGAATACCAACTCACCACAGCGCGCTACACCGAAACCATCCGCGCCTTCTGCCGTGCATTGCGGCTGGAGAAGCCTGTCGTGATGGGCTGCTCGATCGGCGGCCGCATCGTGCTCAACCTTGCGATCGAACATGCCGCCGAGTTCCGCGCGCTGATCGGGCTCGAGGCCGCCGATTTCCAGGCGCCGTGGTATGACACCGACTGGCTCAACCGCCCCGACGTTCACGGCGGCGAAGTCTGCGCCGCGCTGGTGTCGGGGCTGATTGCGCCGCAGAGCCCGGCGCCTGCGCGGATGGAAACACTGTGGGGCTACAAGCAGGGCGGTCCTGGCGTGTTCAAGGGCGACCTCTATTTCTATCGTGTCGACGGCGACCTGCGCGGTCGGGTCGCGTCAATCGATACTAAAGTATGCAGGCTCTATCTCCTCACGGGCGAGTATGATTTCTCCTGCACGCCTGAGGACACGAGGCGGACGGCAGCGGCAATAGGGGGCGCCAGCGTCACGATCATGGAAAAGCTCGGTCATTTTCCGATGAGCGAGAATCCGGACCAGTTTCGCCGCTACATCGCACCCGTCCTCGCCGACATTCTCACGCAGTAAATCGACGTTTCCACGAAGGAGTAGACGTATGACATCCAAATATCTGATCGGCTTGGCGCTCGCCGCCGCGCTCGGCGTGAGCCAGGCGCAGGCCGAGGAGCTGACGGGCACCCTGAAGAACATCAAGGACACCGGCGCGATCACGCTCGGCTACCGCGATTCCTCGATCCCGTTCTCCTATCTCGACGACAACCAGAAGCCCGTCGGTTATGCGATGGACATCTGCTACAAGATCGTCGATGCGGTGAAGAAGGAGCTGAAGCTCGACAAGCTCGAGGTCAAGCTCAACCCGGTGACCTCGGCGACGCGTATTCCGCTGATGGCCAATGGCACCGTCGACCTCGAATGCGGCTCGACCACCAACAATGCAGAGCGCCAGAAGCAGGTCTCCTTCACCAACTCGCACTTCCTGACCGCGAGCCGCTACGTCACCAAGAAGGCGAACAAGATCAACTCGATCGACGACCTCAAGGGCAAGACGGTGGTTTCGACCGCCGGCACCACCAACATCAAGCAGCTCACCGAAGCCAATCTCGCGCGTGGGCTGAGCGTCAATATCATCCCGGCCAAGGATCATGCCGAGGCCTTCCTGATGGTCGAGACCGATCGCGCGGTCGCCTTCGTGATGGACGACATCCTGCTCGCGAGCCTCGTCGCCGGCTCGAAGTCGCCGGACGACTACGTGATCTCAAAGGACGCGTTCTCCAAGCCGGAGCCGTACGGCATCATGCTGCGCAAGGATGACGCGCCGTTCAAGAAGGTCGTCGACGCCGCCACCGCAGCGCTCTACACCAGCGGCGAGGGCCAGAAGATCTACGACAAGTGGTTCACCCAGAAGATCCCGCCGAAGGGCCTCAATCTCAACTCGCCGGCTGGACCGGAGATGAAGAAGCAGTTTGCCAAGCCGTCGGATTCGCCGGATCCGGATGCGTATCTGGTGAATTGATCGCAGTGTTGCGCATGACCCGTCGCCGTCGGCGGCGGGTCCCGAAAATAAACGTGTCCGGCCATTTCGGAGGAGAATGGCCGGACATTTGCATAGACGCCGCCCGTGATGTCGGCGTAATGCGTGATCGGCGCGAGAGCGCGGGGGACCCGTGAACTACAATTGGAACTGGCACATCTTTCTCGAGCCGAACCCGATGGGGACCGGCACCTATCTCGACCTGTTGCTGTCGGGACTGGTGGTCACCATCAAGGTGTCGGTGCTCGCCTGGATCATCGCGCTGGTCTCCGGCACGGTGATCGGCGTGCTGCGCACGCTGCCGTCGCGGACGGCGTCGTGGATCGGCTTCTGCTGGGTCGAGTTCTTCCGCAACATGCCGCTGCTGGTGCAGCTCTTCCTGTGGTTCTTCGTGCTGCCCGAGCTGCTGCCGAAATCCGCCGGGCTGTGGCTGAAGCAATTGCCGAACGCGCCGTTCTGGACCGCCGCGGTCGGCGTCGGCCTCTTCATGTCGGCGCGCGTCGCCGTGCAATTGCAGGCCGGCATCGGCTCGCTGCCGCGTGGCCAGAAGCAGGCTTCGACCGCGCTCGGCCTCACCACGGTGCAGACCTATCGCTATGTGCTGCTGCCGATGGCGTTCCGCATCATCCTGCCGCCGCTGACCTCCGAATTCCTCAACACCATCAAGAACAGCGCGGTCGCGATCACCATCGGCCTGATCGAACTGACCGGCCAGGCGCGTTCGATGCAGGAATTCTCGTTCCAGGTGTTCGAGGCGTTCACCGCGGCAACCGTGCTCTATCTTCTTCTCAATTTCGTCGTGGTCACCGCGATGCGCTTCCTCGAGCGCTATGTCGCGATCCCCGGCTACATCACGGGCAAATAACGATGCTCGGCAATCTCGATTTCGACGTCATCCGCCGCTCGCTGCCTTATCTGTTCTTCGAGGGTATGCGCTTCACGCTGACCTTGACGGCGCTCGCGGCATTCGGCGGCCTCGTGTTCGGCACCCTGATCGCCCTGATGCGATTGTCCAGCCACAAGGTGCTCGGGCGCATCGCGGGCTTCTATGTCGACTTCATCCGCTCGCTGCCGCTGGTGCTGGTGATCTTCTGGTTCTACTTCCTGGTGCCTTACATCGGGCAGTGGCTGACCGGCGCGTCGCGGCCGATCTCGGTCGGCGCCTTCGCCTCCTCGCTGATCACCTTCGTCGCATTCGAGGCGGCGTATTTCTCCGAGATCATGCGCGCCGGCATCCAGTCGATCTCGAAGGGCCAGCCGGCCGCGGCCAGCGCGCTCGGCCTGACCTACGCGCAGTCGATGCGCTACATCGTGCTGCCGCAGGCGTTCCGTAACATGCTGCCGGTACTGCTGACGCAGACCATCGTGCTGTTCCAGGACACTTCGCTGGTCTACGTGCTGTCGATCCCGGATTTCCTCGGCGCCGCCAGCAAGGTCGCACAGCGCGACGGCCGTCTGGTTGAAATGTACCTGTTTGCCGCGCTGGTCTACTTCGTCATTTCCTGTGTCGCGTCTTTCGGCGTCCGTCGCCTGCAGTCGCGGATCGCCATTGTTCGCTGAACAACAAGCTGAGCCATCATGATCGAGATCAATCACGTCAATAAATGGTACGGGCCGACTTTCCAGGTGCTGAAGGACTGCACCACCAGCGTCGCCAAGGGCGAGGTGGTCGTGGTCTGCGGCCCGTCCGGCTCGGGCAAGTCGACCCTGATCAAATGCGTCAACGCGCTGGAGCCGATTCAGGACGGCGACATCACGCTCGACGGCATCAAGGTCAACGATCCGAAGACCAACCTGCCCAAGTTGCGCTCCCGCGTCGGCATGGTGTTCCAGCACTTCGAGCTGTTCCCGCATCTGCGCATCATCGACAATCTCCGCCTCGCGCAGGAGAAGGTGCTGGGGCGCAAGCATGACGATGCCACCGCCAAGGGCATGAAGCTCCTGGAGCGCGTCGGGCTGACGGATCATGCCAAGAAGTTTCCCGCCGAATTGTCCGGCGGTCAGCAGCAGCGCGTCGCGATCGCCCGCGCGTTGGCGATGGACCCGATCGCGATGCTGTTCGACGAGCCGACCTCGGCGCTCGACCCGGAGATGATCAGCGAGGTGCTTGACGTCATGGTCGACCTCGCCCGCGAGGGCATGACCATGATGGTGGTGACCCACGAGATGGGCTTTGCCAACAAGGTCGCCGACCGCGTCATCTTCATGGACCGCGGCGAGATCGTCGAGGACGCCAAGAAGGCCGATTTCTTCGGCACGCCGCGCAGCGACCGCGCGCAGAAGTTCCTGTCGAAGATATTGCAGCACTGAGGCGCTGCGCGTCGTGCCAAACCCGTCATCCTGAGGAGCGCGGAGCGCGTCTCTAAGGATGCACGGCCACCGGCCCGGCCGTCGACCCTTCGAGACGCGCGCAAGGGCGCGCTCCTCAGGGTGACGGTGGTAGATTTGCGCAGTTCGCGGGCGCCCGGCGGGAGGCTTTATCCGCGTTAACAATTTGCGTATAGGAAGGGGCAAATCGCGCCCGTCCGCAGGAGAACTCGCGTGGAAAAGATCGCTTACGTCAACGGCTCGTTCGTGCCGCATTCGGAGGCCAAGGTCTCGGTGTTCGACCGCGGATTCCTGTTCGCCGACGGCATCTACGAGGTGGCGGCGGTGCTCGAGGGCAAGCTGATCGACAACGCCTCGCATCTGGCGCGGCTGAAGCGCTCGGTCGGCGAGATCCAGCTTGCGCTCCCCGAGACGCTGGAGCGGATCGAGGAGATCCAGAAGGAACTGGTCAAGCGCAACGACCTCGTCAACGGCATGGTCTATCTCGAGGTCACCCGCGGCGCCGACAAGGGGCGCGACTTCGCCTTCCCGAAGGCCGACGTCAAGCCGACCCTTGTGATGTTCACCTCGGAAAAGGACATCATCAACGCGCCGTCGGCCAAGACCGGCATCAATGTCATCACGGTGCCTGACATCCGCTGGGAGCGGCGCGACATCAAGAGCGTGGCGCTGCTCGCGCAGGTGCTGGCCAAGCAGGCCGCCGCCGCGGCCGGCGCCGGCGAAGCCTGGATGATCGAGGACGGCAAGGTCACCGAGGGCGGCTCGTCCTCGTCCTTCATCGTCACCCAGGACGATGTCATCGTGACCCGGCAGAACGGCAACGAAATCCTGCCCGGCTGCACCCGCAAGGCGGTGGTCAAGCTCGCCGAGGAGCGTCAGCTGCGCATCGAGGAGCGCGCCTTCACGGTTGAGGAAGCGCTTGCCGCCAAGGAAGCCTTCATCACCAGCGCCTCGGTGTTCGTGCAGGGCGTGGTCGCGATCGACGGCAAGCAGGTCGGCAGCGGCAAGGTCGGCCCGATCACCGACCGCCTGCGCGAGATCTATGTCGAGTTCGCCCGCGCGACGGCGGTTTGAACTATCCCCATTCGCGCTGTCATCGCCCGGCTCGACCGGGCGATCCAGTATTCCAGAGACCGCGGCGCTTGAGCCGAGGGGCCGCGGCGTACTGGATGCCCCGCATGAAGCGGGGCATGACAGTGGAGTGTATGGCGGACAGTATCGCCCTCACGCTGCGACCTTCACCTTCACCGGATGCACCGCGCGGAAGCCGATCGCGATCCGGTTCCAGGCGTTGATGGCGCCGATCAGCGTGGTCAGGTTGACGAGCTCGCTGTCGGTGAACTGCGCGCGCACCGCCTCGTAGTCGGCGTCGGGCGCATGGGTCTCTGCAACCAGCGTCAGCGCTTCGGTCCAGGCCAGCGCCGCGCGCTCGCGCTCGCTGTAGAGCGGCGACTCGCGCCAGGCGTTGAGCAGATAGAGCCGCTGCTCGGTCTCGCCATGCTTGCGGGCGTCCTCGGTGTGCATGTTGATGCAGTAGGCGCAGCCGTTGATCTGCGAGGCGCGGGTCTTGACCAGCTCGATTAGCGACTGCTCGAGGCCGCTCGCCGTGATCTGGCCTTCGACCGCAACCAGCGCTTTGATTGTCTCGGGGGCGGCCTGGTAGAAGTTCATGCGGGGTTTCATGGTCATTCTCCTTGGTTATGGGTTCAGCAAAAAGAGCTAGTGCGCACCGCCGCCGCCAGCGAGCTGGCCCGGCTTCTTCAGGAACAGCGCCGCCACCAGTGCGACGATCAGCGCCACGCCGAGCAGATAGAAGGTGTCGCTGAAGGCGAGGATGTAGGCCTGCTTCTGCACGACGTTGCCGATCGCAGCGATTGCGCGGTGGGCGGCGGCGGCCGGATCGGCAACGCCGTGGTTCAGGAAATACTGGGTCAATCCCTCAATCCGCGTTCGGGTTGCCTGTTCCAGCATCGAGACCGACTGCATCAGCACGTTGGAGTGATACTGCTCGCGCTTGGTCAGCAATGTCTGCAGTGCGGCAATGCCGATGGCGCCGCCGAGGTTGCGCATCATGTTGAACAGCGCCGACGCCGATCCGGCATTCTCCGCCTCAATTCCGGCCGTCGCAACCGCCGACAGCGGCGCGAATGCCAGCGCCTGACCGACGGCACGGACGACGTTCGGCCAGAGCAGCTGATCGGCCGCATAGTCGTTGGTCATGTAGATGTTCATGAAGTTGGAGCCGGCGAACAGCGCAAATCCGACGCCGATGACGATGCGCGGGTCGAAGCGCTGCATCAGCCGCGGCACCAGCGGGATCAGCACGAGCTGCGGCAGGCCGGTCCATGCCAGCACCATGCCGATCTGCTCGGCGTTGTAACCCTGAATGCGCGACAGGTATTGCGGCAGGATGAACACCGAGCCGTACAGTGCGATGCCGAGCAGGAAGTTGGCCAGCATGCCGAAGCCGAAATTGCGGCGGGCGAGCAGGCGCAGATTGAGCAGCGGCTTCTCGACGGTGAACTCGACGATGAGGAAGGCGACCAGCGCGACGGCTGCGATCACCGACAGGCGGACGATGAAGGGCGAGCCGAACCAGTCGTCCTTGTTGCCCTCTTCCAGCACGGTCTGCAGCGCGGCGAGGCCGATCGCCATGGTGATGATGCCGAGCCAGTCGCCCTGGCGGATCAGGGACAGCTTCATCGGGCTCGGATCGAGCGAGACGTACAGCATCGCGATCATCACGGCACCAGGCACCAGATTGACATAGAAGATGTACTGCCAGCCCCAGTTCTCGGTCAGATAGCCGCCGATGGTCGGGCCGATCGCCGGCGCGAAGGTCGCCGACAGCGCGAACAGCGCCAGCCCGATCGGCTGCTTCGCCTTCGGCAGCAGCGTGATGATCAGCGTGAATGCCATCGGGATCAGCACGCCGCCGGTGAAGCCCTGCACGGCGCGCAGCGCGATCATCTGCGGCAGGTCCTGCGCCAGCGCGCAGGCGCCCGAGAACACCAGGAACAGGAACGCATTGGTGAGCAGATAGATGCGCACCGAGAACACCTGCGCGAGCCACCCGGAGAGCGGGATCACCACGATCTCGGCGATCAAATAGGAGGTCGAGATCCAGCCGCCGTCATCGATGCCGGCGCCGATGCCGCCTTGAATGTCGGCAAGCGAGGCATTGACGATCTGGATGTTGAGTACCGCCATGAACGCGCCGAGCGTGGCGCCGACCACCGCGATCCAGGTTTTGGTCGGGATCGCGGGCGTTGCGGGGGCTGCCGGGGCGGGGAGGTTCGCAGCGTCGGCTGCATTGGCGGTGGGCTGGAGCGTGGTCATCGGGATCGTCCTTGCTTGCCCGCAGAACATGGATTAGGCGGCCCGTTTCGATAATCCGGGAAAGACTGAAAGGATTGTCCGGCGGCAATTGATAATCGGGACGATGGCGGCAACTGCGGCCAGTGGCTCGTCATTGCGCTTGGTCTGCGGTGTCGACTGGTGAGGTGAGCACGCCTCTCAGGCTCCCTCTCCCCTTGTGGGAGAGGGTGGGCAGAGGGGTGGCCCCGGGCGCTGACGACAGAAATTCGCGAGAGCTGCTTCAATTGTGCCGTACCCGTGGCCGGCGGCAGCGGCGTCATCGCAAACCAACAAGCGTCAACGCAAGCGGCACCCCTCTCCCCAACCCTCCCCCACAAGGGGGGAGGGAGCCCTTCCGCCGGTGATCGCGGCACGAAGGAGTGGCGTAGCAGGGAGGCGCAGCAAAACGCGATCGACCACCGAGTGGGTGATCGATCGCGCGTAGCAGGACGTTGGTCGTTGAACGCTAGCCGCCGCTCGCCCGCGTCGCCGAGGCCAGCCGCCGCTTCTCTTCCCGCTCGGCCAGCACGGTCGCCTTGGTGTTGACGGTCGGGATCGCCGACATGCCCGGCCGCAAGAGACCGGTGAGGCTGTGGTCGTCGAGCACGATCTTCACCGGCACGCGCTGCACGATCTTGGTGAAGTTGCCGGTGGCGTTGTCGGGCGGCAGCAGTGCGAATTCGAGGCCGCTGGCCGGCGACAGGCTGTCGACATGGCCCTTCAGCGTGGTGCCGTGAAAGCTGTCGACGGTGAGCTCGACCGGCTGGCCGTTCCGCACATGGGTCAGCTGCGTCTCCTTGAAATTGGCGACCACGTAGACCGCATCGAGCGGCACCACGGCCATCAGCTGGGTGCCGGCCTGGACGTATTGGCCGACGCGGAGCGTGCGGGCGCCGACCGTGCCGTCGACCGGCGCGGTGATCCGCGCGTAGGACAGGTTCAGCTCGGCCTGCTGCTCGACCGCGCGGGCCCGGTCGGCCTGCGCGACAGCCTGGGCGCGCTGCGTGGTGAGCACATCGACCTTGCGCTGCGCCGCCGACAGTGCCGACTTGGCGTGCTGCAGCTGCGCCGTATTGCTGCGCAGCGCGGCGTCAGTCTGCTGCGCGCGTTGAATGGTGCCGGAACCGGATTTCATCAGCCCGTCGTAGCGGCGCTGCTCTTCCTGGGCGAATTTCAGATTGGCTTCGGCGGCTTCGACATCGGCGGTGCTCTGGTCGATGATCGGCTGTTGCAGCTCGAGCTGGGCATCGAGGTTGCGCACCGAGGCATCGGCGGCGTCGACGTCGGCCTTGGCCTGGCCGAGCGCGGTGCGGTAGTCGCGGTCGTCGATCTCGGCCAGCAGCTGGCCGGCCTTCACCGGCTGGTTGTCGGTCACCAGCACGCGGGCGATGTAGCCCGACACTTTCGGGGCGATGATCGTGGAGTCCGCCTTCACATAGGCGTCGTCGGTGGATTCGAGGTAGCGGCCGGTGGTGAGGTAGTCGTAGCCGAAGTCGCTGGCCACGGCGACGCCGAGCACGGCGGCGAGCCCGAGCGCCACCCGCTTGACCGTCCGCCGCGATGGGCGGAGGCCGATTTTGGCTGATTCTTCAGGGATATAGGTCGTAGTCGACATGGTCGTCTCCTGGCCGAACATTCGCGTCCTTCCAGAAAAGGGCGCCGGATACGGCCCTTAGATGCAATGTCCTCCCCGCTGTGATAATCCCGATAAAACTGGAAGCATTATCAAGCCAGCGCTGATAATCCGGACCTTGTTACATGGATCGCCTGACCAGTTTGACCGCCTTCGTCCGGGTCGTGGATTCCGGCGGCTTTTCCGCCGCCGGCCGCAAGCTCAACATGTCCACCACCATGGTGAGCAACCACGTCCAGTCGCTGGAGGACCGGCTCGGCGCCCGGCTGCTCAACCGCACCACGCGCAAGGTCAGCCTCACCGAGGTCGGCCAGGCCTATTACGACCGCTGCATCCAGATCCTCGCCGACATCGAGCAGGCCGACGAGGTCGCGGGCGCGCAGCAATCGGTGCCGCGCGGCACGCTGCGCATCTTCACCAACACCCATCTGGTCCAGTTCCTGTCGTCGACGGTGACCGGGTTCCTCGCCGCCTATCCCGAGGTCAAGGTCGACCTGATGATCGGCGAACGCTCGGCCGACCTGCTCGACGAAAATTTCGATCTCGCCGTGCAGATGATCCCGCCGCGCGATTCCGCGCTGATCGTGCGCCGCATCGCCACCTGGCGGCACGTGTTGTGCTGTTCGCATGATTACGTCGAGGCGCACGGCAAGCCGGAGCTGCTCGCCGACCTCGCGACCCGCAACTGCGTTCGCCATATCAACTACCCGTTCGGCGACGAGTGGCATTTCGTCGACCGCAAGGGCGCGCCGGCAGCGGTGAAGGTGACGGGCAATCTCGTCTCCAACAGCGGCGAGACGCTGAAGCTCGCGGCGCTCGCCGGCGTCGGCGTGTTCCTCGCGGCGGGCTTCCTGGTCCGGGATGAACTCGAAGCGGGGAAGCTGGTTCGGCTACTGCCCGAATACCGGCCGGTCGAGCTGACGATGAACGCGATCTACCCGCACCGCCATCACCTCTCGGCGAAGGTGCGCGTCTTCATCGATCTCCTGGTGCATCACGCCACCGAGCAGCAGAAGCTGATCAATCCGTATTCGTGAGGCAGCGCGCAGGGTGGGCACGCTTGCGCGTTGCTAACGCCGCGCTGCCAATTCTATTCCCGTCATCCTGAGGTGCGAGCTCTTGCGAGCCTCGAAGGATGAATCGGCCCGGCTGCTGGCCGTCCATCCTTCGAGGCTCGCTCCGCTCGCACCTCAGGATGACGGGACCGGCAGCGCGTAGCGATTCTGCCACTTGTCATGACCGCCCGGCACTCCACGCATGGCGTTCGCGTGTATGAGAGGAACAGCTCATCTACCCGCCCGAGGCCTGCCATGCCACTTCGCGTCCTCACCTCCATCCTGTTTGCGATCGCAGCAAATGTGCTGCTGCAGGCTCCGGCGCGCGCAGGCTATCCCGACCACATCGTGAAAATCGTGGTGCCGTTCGCGCCGGGCGGCGGCACGGATGTTGTGGCGCGCACGCTAGCGCAGGAGATGCAGAAGGATCTTGGCGTCACCGTCATCATCGAGAACAAGCCGGGGGCGGGCACCATCATCGGCACGCAAAGCGTCGCGGTCAGCCCGGCCGACGGCTACACGCTGCTGATGGCGACCTTCGCCAACGCGGTGAATTCGAGCCTCTACGCCAAGCTGCCCTACGACGCCCACAAGGATTTTGTCCCGGTGGCGCTGGTCGCGCGCTCGTTCAATGTCGTCGTGGTCAATCCTGCTTCGCCGATCAAGTCGATCGCCGACCTGATCGCGGCTGCGAAGGCCGATCCGGAAAAACTGTCCTACGGGACCTATGGCACCGGCACCTCGGCACATCTGGCCGGCGAATTGTTCAAGCATATGGCTGCTGTCAATCTGACCACCGTGCCCTACAAGGGCGCGGCGCCTGCGATCACGGACCTGATGGGCGGCCAGATCCAGGTGATGTTCACGACGGTGGCAAGCTGTGCGTCGCTGGTCGAGGCCGGTCAGCTGCGCGCGATCGGGGTCACCTCGGTCGAGCGCTCGGCATCGTTCCCGCAATTGCCGACGGTGTCCGAAGCCGGTGTGCCGGGCTATTCAGCGGAATCCTGGTACGGCCTTTACGCACCTGCGAACACGCCGCCCGAGGTCATCGACCGCCTCAACAAATCAGCGGCCAGGGCCGTGCAGGCCGAGGCCTTCAGGAAGCTCAGCGTCAATGAGGGCCTCGTGATGGTGGCACAGCCCCCGGCCGAGCTCGACCGCTACTTCACGGCTGAGGAGGCGCGTTGGCGCAAGGTGATCGGAGACGCCGGCATCAAAGCCGAGTAGGCTGCCTGCCCGGCACGGCGATCACATCTTTTTGCATCGCCATGCCGCAACCGTGATTCTAGACGCAACGAATGGTTCCTGGGGTCGTTGATGACGGGACGCCGGCAACACCGCCGGTTTGGATCAACCCTCGGGCTGGGGAGTGAGCCATGTGGATTCTGTTGCTGCTGCCGTTTATCGGCTTGCTATGGGTGCCGTTCTATAATTTCCTCGAGCCGTCGCTGTTCGGTTTTCCCTTCTTCTACTGGTACCAGCTCGCCTGGGTACCGATCTCCTCGCTGCTGATCTGGCTGGTCTATCGCAGCCGGCGGCCTGACGCCGACGAGCAGCGGTGAGGGGACAGCCATGACCGATCATATCGCCTGGGTGGCGCTCTCCGTCTTCATCTTCTTCTTCGCCCTCGTCACCGTGATGGGCTTCTTCGCGGCGCGCTGGAAATCCGGCCCGGTCAACGAGCATCTCGATGAATGGGGTCTCGGCGGCCGCCAGTTCGGCACCTGGATCACCTGGTTCCTAGTTGGCGGCGATTTCTACACCGCCTACACCGTGATCGCGGTGCCGGCGCTGGTGTATGCGGTCGGCGCCTACGGCTTCTTCGCGCTGCCCTACACCATCATCGTCTATCCCTTCGTATTCGCCGTCATGCCGGTGCTGTGGAAAAAGGCGCATGCCAACGGCTACGTCACCGCTGCGGATGTCGTGCACGGCGCCTATGGCTCGCGCAGCCTCGAGCTCGCGGTGGCGCTGACCGGCCTGGTCGCGACCATGCCCTATATCGCGTTGCAGCTGATCGGCATGGAGGTCGTGATCAAGGCGATGGGCCTGACCGGCGAGCTGCCGATCATCGCCGCCTTCGTGATCCTTGCGCTGTATACCTATAGCTCCGGCCTGCGTGCGCCGGCGCTGATCGCCTTCGTCAAGGACATCATGATCTACATCGTGGTGCTGACGGCCGTGGTCGTGGTGCCCTCGAAGCTCGGCGGCTATGGCGCGGTGTTCTCGGCGGCCAACGACGCCTTCACGGCGAAGGGCGGCGCCACCGGACTGACGCTGAAGCCCGGGCAGTATCTGCCCTACGCGACGCTGGCGCTCGGTTCGGCGCTCGCCGCCTTCATGTATCCGCACACGCTGACCGGCATCTTCGCCTCGAAGTCGGCGGATACGATCCGCAAGAATGCGATCCTGCTGCCGGCCTATACCCTGCTGCTCGGCCTGATCGCGCTGCTCGGCTACATGGCCTATGCCGCGGGTATCAAGGTGACGTCGCCGAACGACGTGGTGCCGATGCTGTTCAAGACGCTGTTCCCGGAATGGTTCGCGGGCTTTGCGTTCTCGGCGATTGCGATCGGCGCGCTGGTCCCGGCGGCGGTGATGAGCATCGGCGCCGCCAATCTGTTCACCCGCAATGTCTGGAAGTCCTACGTCAATCCGGACATCTCGCATGCCGGTGAGGCGTCGGTGGCGAAGATCACCTCGCTGGTGGTGAAGGTCGGCGCGCTCGCCTTCATCCTGTTCCTGCCGACGCAATATGCGCTCGACCTGCAACTGCTCGGCGGCCTCTGGATCGTGCAGACGCTGCCGGCGTTGGTGTTCGGCCTGTTCACCCTCTGGTTCCGCGCCGAGGGCTTGCTGCTCGGCTGGGCAGCCGGCATCGGCTGGGGCACCTACACGGCGTGGAGCAACGGGCTGAAGCCGCTCGCTAGCATCTCGCTCGGCGATGCCACCTACAGCTTCTACGTCGGCCTCGGCGCGCTCTTGCTCAACATCGTGGTGGCCGTGATTGCGACCGTCGTGGTCGGCTTGATCTCACCCGCCAAGCGCGGCGCGGCGGCCTGAGCCGTCGTGCGTATCTGACGGGGCGGAGGTGAGAAGCGCGGTCAGCCGCGCCACCTCCGCCTTGGTCTTCTCGATCGCGGCGTCCTTGACCGGGCCGTATCCTCGGATTTCCATCGGCGCTTTTGCGATCGCTGTGAGATCGGGCAGCCGTGCGGCATCGAGTTTGCCGAGCAAGGTCTCGATCAACGTCTCGTACCAGGTGATCAGCTCGCGCTCGGCGCGACGCTCCGCGGTGTAGCCGAACATGTCGAACGGTGTGCCGCGCAATCCCTTGAGCCGTGCCAGCAAGCGGAGTGGCGTCTGGATCCACTGGCCGAATGCGCGCTTGCGGGGCCGGCCGCGTGCATCGCGCCGTGCCGGCAGCAGCGGCGGCGCGAGATGGTACTGCATCGTGAAGTCGCCATCGAATTCGCGCTTGAGGGTCTCGAGGAAGCCGCTCTGCATATGCAGCCGCGCCACCTCGTATTCGTCCTTGTACGCCATCAGCTTGAACAGTGAGCGGGCGACGGCGTCGGTCAACGTCTCGTTTCCGAGCGCGGTTTCGGCGTGACGGACGCGGTCGACCGTGGCGCGATAGCGCGCGGCATAGGCCGCATCCTGATAATCCCGCAGAAAATCGGCGCGCCGCGCGATCATCTGCTCCAGCGTCTCGGGCGTGTCGCGATCGGCGTTCTCGCCCTTCGGCAAAAACTCCGGATCGGCGAACGCAATCCGGCCCCAGGCCAGCGCCTGCTTGTTGCGCTCGATGGTGACGCCGTTCAATTCGATCGCGCGCGTCAGTGCATCCAGCGACACCGGCACCAGGCCCTGCTGCCAGGCGAAGCCGAGCATCATGATGTTGGCGTAGACGCTGTCGCCGAGCAGCCGCTCGGCCAATGCATTGGCGTCGATTGCGGTGAGGTTGCCTGGTCCGATCACCCGCTCGATGGCGCGCAAGCGAACCGGCGAGGCGAGGTCGGCGTCACGAAAGCGCACCACGTCGCCGGTCGGCATCTCCGCGAGGTTGACCGCGGCGCGCATGCCCTTGCGGTAGGTGCCGGACGTCTTGGCCGACGAGCTCACCACGAGGTCGCAGCCGATCAGCGCGTCCGCCGCGCCCTGGTCGATCCGCACCTGGTGCAGCGCCTCGGGCAGAGCCGCGAGCCGCAGATAGCTCAGAACGGGGCCGAACTTCTGCGCGAAGCCGGTGAAGTCGAGCACCGAGACGCCGCGGCCCTCGAGATGCGCGGCCATCGCGATCAGCGCTCCGACCGTGATGACGCCGGTGCCGCCGACGCCGGTGACCAGCAGGTCGTAGGGCTTATCGAGCGGCGCGAACTCCGCCACCGGAAGTGCTGCGGCGCGTGCCAGCGGATCAATCGTGCTTGCGCCTTTCGCCCGCCGTTTGCCGCCTTCGATCGTCACAAAACTCGGGCAGAAGCCGTTGAGGCAGGAAAAATCCTTGTTGCAGGTCGAGAGGTTGATCTTGCGCTTGCGGCCGAACGGCGTCTCCTTCGGCTCGACGCTGAGGCAGTTGGATTCCACCGAGCAGTCGCCGCAGCCTTCGCAGACGAGGTCGTTGACGTAGGCGAAACGCGCGGGATCCTTGATCGTGCCGCGCTTGCGCCGCCGCCGCTTCTCGGTGGCGCAAGTCTGCTGATAGATCAGCACGGTGACGCCGGATATCCCGCGCAGCTCGCGCTGGACGGCGTCCATCTCCTCGCGCGGGTGGATGGTGACGCCCACGGGCAGATCGGCCGGCGAGAACTGCGCGGGCTCATCCGAGACCAGCGCGATCCGCGCGACGCCTTCGGCGCGGACAGAATGCGCGATCGCTTGCACGCTGACTGGGCCGTCGACCGGCTGGCCTCCGGTCATCGCCACGGCATCGTTGAACAGGATCTTGTAGGTGATGTTGGCGTTGGCTGCGATCGCCTGGCGGATCGCCATCGAGCCGGAGTGATAGTAGGTGCCTTCGCCGAGATTCTGGAACACATGGCTGTTGCCGGTGAATTTCGACGAGGCCGCCCAGTTGACGCCTTCGCCGCCCATCTGGATCAGCGACGATGTCTCGCGATCCATCCAGCTCGCCATGAAGTGGCAGCCGATGCCGGCCAGCGCCTTGGATCCTTCGGGCACCTTGGTGGAGGTGTTGTGCGGGCAGCCCGAGCAGAAATATGGCGTCCGCGTCGCGCCGGGGACGGCGATCGTGCGATCCTGCTCCGGCCTGAGCGCGGCGACGCGGCGGGCGAGCTGCAATTCCGGAAACATCGGATCGAGCCGCCGTGCCAGCACATCTGCGAGCATCAGCGGCGACAATTCGCCGGTCCAGGAGATCAGCCGCGCGCCGGTTTCGTCGTGCTTGCCGACCATCCGCTCCGGCTTGGAGCCGGGATAGTCGTAGAAATATTCCTTGAACTGGCTCTCGATGATGCCGCGCTTCTCCTCGACCACCAGTATCTCGCGCTTGCCTTTCACGAACTCCATCGCATCATGCAGCGCCAGCGGCCACACCATGCCGACCTTGTAGATGTCGATGCCGAAGCGGCGGCACGCGGCCTCGTCGAGCCCGACCAGCCGCAGCGCCTCCATCAGATCGAGATGCGCCTTGCCCGTGGTGACGATGCCGTAGGTCGCATCCCTGATGTCGTAGATGCGGCGGTCGATCGGATTGGCTTTTGCAAAAGCATAGACTGCGTGCTTCTTTGCCTCCAGCCGCTCCTCGATCTGCGGGCCCGGCAAATCCGGCCAGCGATAGTGCAGGCCGCCGGGCGGCGGCTCGAAGTCGGGCTGCACGAACACCCGCGGTGGCTGCAGCTCGACCGAGGCGCCGGATTCCACGATCTCCGAGATCGCCTTGAAGCCGACCCACATGCCGGAAAATCGACTGAGCGCGTAGCCATATTCGCCGAATGCGAGATATTCGCCGACATCGGCCGGATGCAGCGTCGGCATGAACCAGCTCATGAAGGCGACGTCGGATTGGTGCGGCATCGAGGACGACACGCAGCCGTGGTCGTCGCCGGCGATAACAAGCACGCCGCCATGCGGCGAGGAGCCATAGGCATTGCCGTGCTTGAGTGCATCGCCCGAGCGATCGACGCCGGGGCCCTTGCCGTACCACAGGCCGAACACGCCATCGACTTCGCGATCCCGTTGCGTCTCGACCTGCTGCGAGCCGAGCACCGCGGTGGCGGCGAGGTCCTCGTTCACGGCGGGCAGGAATTCGATGCGGCTCTCCTTCAGCCGCTCGCCGATCTTCCACAATTCGAGATCGACGCCGCCGAGCGGCGAGCCGCGATAGCCCGAGATGAAGCCCGCGGTGTTGAGGCCGCTCGCACGGTCGCGCCTGATCTGATCAAGCGCAATGCGCACGATCGCCTGCGTGCCGGTGAGGAAGACGCGGCCGCGTTCCCTGCTGTAGCGCTCGGACAGCTGGTAGGCGTCGAGCAGCGGCATCTGGCCCATGACTAGCCCTCCGGGAATCGCAATGTCTGACCGGACAAGGCTACGCCCGAAGGGTTGGTAGGTCTTACCTATCTGTTCGATTGAGGCCAAAAATATGGTAGGATGTTGTAATGTGTACCGATATACGGTAGATTCTACCAAATCGGAGTTTTTGAATGGTCGAGGAGCTAGACGAGAAAATCCTCGCCGAACTGCAAAGGGACGGCCGCGCCACCAACCAGCAGCTGGCGGAAACCGTCGGGATGTCGACCTCGGCGTGCTGGCGGCGGGTCCGCGCGCTGGAGGAGTCCGGCGTCATCTCGGGCTATTCGGCGCTGGTTGCGCGCGAGCACGCCGGTTTTGCGACCTCGGCGATCCTGCACGTCTCGTTGGAGCGGCACGACACGAAATTCGTCGACGAGTTCGTCGCGCGGGTGACGCAGCGCCGCGAGGTGCTGGAGTGCTTCGCGACAACAGGCGACGCCGATTATCATCTGCGCGTCGTCGTGCGCGACATGGACGCCTACAACCGATTCCTCGACGAGTTCATGTTCCGCATCCCCGGCATTCGGCATGTGCGCACCAACGTAATCCTGAAGGAGATCAAGACCGGCGTGGCGCTGCCGTTTTAGTTTGTCGTTCGAGGCACGCGCGTCTCTCTCTCCCACGTCATTCCGGGGCGTGCGCAGCACGAGCCCGGAATCCATTCCTCCACGAGCTATGCGGCTTGATGGATTCCGGGCTCTCGCTTCGCGAGCCCCGGAATGACGAGGGAGGACGCTACGCTTCCGCCGCTTTGGGCCGCATCAGCAGCATGAACACCATGACATGACAGCAGCAGCGGCACGTAGAGCGCCGGGATATAGATGCCAGCGCCGAACAGGCCGGGATCCGCGTTCCTCGTCGCGCCCATGAAGTAGGCGTTGAGGAGATCCAGCGTGCCCCAGATGTTGAAGAACCAGACGATCGGAATTGCCACCGGCCAGCGCCACGACAGTGCCGCCATCGCGAGCAGCGCGAGCGCTGCGGCGATCAGATCGCCCCAGCCGACCGCGCTGGCAAACACCGGGTTCACCTCCGACGACACGAAGCCTGTGACCATAAAGTTCATGCCGAGAAATCGGAAGGCATGGAACGCTGCAAGCAGCCGGAGCGCCTCATGGCGAGGCCAGGTGCGGAGCGCCGGCCAGACATAGGTCGCGGCCACCACGGCACTGGTCAGAAATGCTCCGGCGACGCTGAGCAGGAATGGAATGTTGAGACTGACTGGCACGGTCGGCTCCTGTCTGACTGTCGATCCGGCCGGACCCGGCGATCGGATCCGGCCTCGGCGAGGCGCTCAGGGTTTGACGCTTAAGGCTTGGCGAGCAGCAGGCGCAGCGGCAGCAGCGGGCCGACCGCGATGTAGTCGTGGTCCATGATGTCGAGCTTGGACAACGGCAGCCCCTCCATGATCGCGTGCGCCTCGGATGTATCCTTGGCGTCGAGCAGGAAGACGACGCCGCGGCCGTCGGATCGCGAATACCATTCGCGAACCTTGCCGTTGAGATAGAGCTGCACGGTCTGCCGGATCTCGTCCGGCATGACGGCCATCACCTGTTCGCGGGTGACGCCGACCTTGACGGTCAGGATGACCATCACGCCGGTGGTGATGGTGGAGGGGGGCTGTGCTTGTGTTTGGGCTTGGGCAAGAGAGGGAGCGGTCATGGAGGTTAAGCCTGTCGAAGTGAGGGTGAGGGCCAGGAGGGTGTGACGGATTGTTTTCATCGGTCGCAGGTCTCCGTTCACGACTGCCGTCGTGATGTCGCGTGGAGCAGCGCGCGTCGCGCTGCCAGTGGCTCCGATGTAGGGCGGCTTCCCGCGCGCGACTATTCGCGATAATGTTGACGGGCCATGAAGCAGAGCTTCACAGTCAGGCAGGGCGCGCTCGACGGCGTCGAGGCGTTCCTGGCCGTCGCCCAGCACCGCAGCTTTCGTCGCGCGGCGACCGAGCTCGCGGTGACGCCGTCGGCGATCAGCCAGGCGGTGCGTGCGCTCGAGGCGCGGCTCGGCGCCGTGCTGTTCATCCGCACCACCCGAAGCGTCGGCCTCACCGAGGCGGGCGAACGATTCCTGGCGCGCGCCAGGCCGGCGTTCGAGGAGCTGGTCGCCGCGAGCGGCGCCGCGCGCGAGCTCGGGCAGAAGCCGGCGGGACTGTTGCGTCTCACCGTGCCGCGCTCGGTGGTGCCGATCCTGCTGGAGCCGCTGATCGCGTCATTCTGCAAGGCCTATCCTGAGATCGAGGTCGAGCTCGCCGCCAGCGAGGAGCTGGTCGACCTCGCGGCCGGCGGTTTCGATGCCGGCATCAGGATGGGCCAGTTCATCAACCCGGACATGATCGCGGTGCGCCTGACCAAACCGTTCCCGTTCGCCGTCGTCGGCAGCCCGGATTATCTCGCGCGCCACGGCCGGCCCAAGCGCCCGGAGGATCTGCGCGAACATACGTGCCTCAGGCTGCGGCGATCGAATGGCGGGCTGGCGCCGTGGTCGCTGAACGACAACGGCCGTTCGATCGAGCTTGCCGTCTCCGGCTCCTTCATCGGCCATGATTTCCCGACGCTGGTCGGCGCGGCCATCGAAGGCGTCGGATTGGCGCAAGTGCCCGCACCGCTGATATCAGGCGCCATGAAGGAGAAAAAACTCGTGCGCGTGCTGGAGCCGTTCGCGACGACAACGCCGGGCGTGTTTCTCTACTATCCCGGCCATCGCCAGATCATGCCGAAGCTGCGCGCCTTCATCGATCACGTGAAGAGCAGACCGGCGGCAGCGCGCTAAGCTCAGTCCGGAATGACGGCGAGGCCTACGCGCGCTTCTGCGGCTGCCAGTCCGGCACCGTCTTGACCATGTGCCAGACCAGCAAATCGAGAGCGCGGGTCATGCTGTCGCGCGACCTGGTATTGGTGAACGCGGACCAGCAGAAGTCTCCATCGGTCCGGACCGAGATCGTCGTCGTTCCGTCCAGCAGGCCGCTGTGCCACCAATTGTTGTTGGCGGTGATGAACAGGCCCTTGGCATAGCGGGGGTTGACCGCGCTGGGCGTGCTCATGATGCGGAGGCTGTCGTCGGTGAGCAGCTGTTCGGTGTCCTTGAAGCCGTCGATATGGACGAACAGCGTCGTCAGATCGCTCGGCGTCGCAATCCAGCCGCCGTGCGAATCCATCCGGGCGACGTTCATCCGGTACGGATCGCCGCCGGTCTGGCTGTAATATTTGACCTCGTTGCTGGCCCGCTCGCGCAGCGTATTGCCGGCAATCTGCATGTCGGTGATGCCGCATCGCTTCAGGACCGCGTCCTTGATGTACTGGTCGTAGCTCCGGCCGCTGAGCTTCTCGATCACGCGCCCGAGGATGCAATAGCCGAAATTCGAATAGGCGTAGGACTGGCCCGGCGGATTGGTGAGCGGCATGTGCTCCAGCGTCCAGCTGATCAGCTCGCGATGCTTCATGTCCTGGTTCATGAACATCGGGTCGCGGGACTGGTTTCCCCAGGCCCCCGTGGTGTGGGTCAGCAGATGCTCGATCGTGATCTGCTCGACAGGCGAGCGAGGTGCGCCTGACGGCATCAGGCCTTGCAAGGTTGGCGTCGTCGGGTAGTCCTGACCGAGAATGGAGTTGGCGCCGAATACGTAATCGCCGAGCCGCAATTTGCCCGCTTCGACGAGAGTGAAGATCCCGGTCGAGGTCACCGGCTTCGATATGCTCGCGATGCGGAAGCGGTGCTGCGGTGTCAATGCTTCGCCGCTCTCCCGATCCGCAACGCCGAACGCCTCCACATAAGCCGGCTTTCCCTTGATCGAAACCGCGATGGAAAGACCGGGGACGTCGTACTCCGTCATGAAGTCGGCGGCGAGGCCCGCCATCTGCTTGCGTTGCTCCGATGTCGGCAGCTCCGCGGGTCGGTCGGCAAGCGCCGGCGATGGCCTGCGGGCGATTCCTGCGGCTGCTAGCAGCGAGCCCAGAAGCAACGTTCGGCGTGAAAGCGGCATGGTTGCCTTGCCCGGTGGGTGCGAGCGAGCCGCACGGTATTGCGGTTCTCTTGTCTCTGTCACGTTACGAAAGTGGCTGCGTGATGATGTCACGATGGCCCGACGGGCAATGTCGCCAGAATGCGGATGTGTGACTCACGACCCGCGCAACACACTCGCTGTCGTCCCGGCGCAGGGCGGGACCCATAACCACCAATGGTCATTGTTTCTGGACGCTGGAACGACGAGCCCTGCTCCCAACTTCCGCTGCGGAGTATGGGTCCCGGCCTTCGCCGGGACGACGCTGAGGATGAGGCGCGCGCAGGCTCAGACCACCCGCCTCACACCCTCTCCTTCACGAACCTGTTCCGCAATGTCCCGATGCCGGTGATGTCGATCTCCACCACGTCGCCGTCCTTGAGGTCCGGCGAGGCGCCGTCGGTGCCCATCCAGATCACGTCGCCGGGCGATAGCGTGAAGTATTTCGAAAGCTCGACGAGGAAGGGCACGATGCCGAAGATCATCTCGTTGGTGCGGAAGCGGCCGGTCTCCTTGCCGTTGACGCGGATCGCGGTCTCCATGCGGTCGAGATCGACATCGGTCTCGATCCACGGGCCCATCGGCTTGAAGGTGTCGGCGTTCTTGGCGCGCCACAGCCCGCGGTCGGCCTTTTGCCAGCTGCGCTCGGAGACGTCGTTGCCGATCGTGTAGCCGAACACGCAGTCCAGCGCATTGGCTGCGGTGAGGTGCTTGGCGGTCTTGCCGATCACGACGACGAGCTCGCCCTCGTAATGGATCTTCTCGGTTGCGCTCGCCGGGATCACGACGTTCTCGTCATGGGCAATGAGCGCGTTCTGCGCGCGGTAGCCGATCTCGGGACGATCAGGAACGTTCGGCACGGTGCCGGCCTTGTCGGCGGCCTCCTTGAGATGCTTCAGATAGTTCAGCCCGACGCAGTAGAAGGTGCGCGGGATCAGCGGCAGCTCGATCTTGACGTCCTTCCGCGCGTACGTCTTTGCCGTCTTGCTCCATTCACCGAACGGATCGCCGTTCACGGTGATGACGGTGTCGCCCTCGACGAGGCCCCAGGAAGTCGTGCCTGCCGTCGTGCCCGCCGCGGTGAACTTTAGCCAGCGCATGATGATGTCCTTCTATTCCGCGGCCTGCGCGCGGGTCTTCCAGGCGCCCGCCGCCGGGCGCTTCAGTCCGAGATTTTCCCGCAGCGTCGTGCCGGCGTAGTCCTTGTGGAACAGGCCGCGCTTCTGCAACTCGGGCACCACGTGATCGACGAAGTCGGCGTAGGAGCCCGGCACATAGCTCGCGGCGATGACGAAGCCGTCGCAGCCGCGGCCTTCGAACATTTCCTCCAGCCGGTCGGCGATTTCCTTCGGGCCGCCGACCATCGCGTCCTGCACCTGGCCGCGGCCGGAGAAGGTGATGAAGTCGCGGGTCGAGGGATTGGTCTTGCCCGAGGTGCGCAGCACGCCGTCGCGGATGCCGAGCATGCCTTGCATGCCTTGTAACTCCTCAGTGGTTAGCGGCTCGTCGATCGGTTTGGCGCCGAAGTCGAAGTTGAGGCCTTCGGCGAGCAGCGACAGCGCATCGATCTCGAGCGGCAGCTTCTGGATCACGGCCATGCGGTCCTCGGCCTCTGCCTTGGTCGCGCCGGTGACCGGCGTGATCAGGTTGCAGAGGAACATCTGGTCGGGATCGCGGCCGGCCTTGGCGGCTTCACCCCGGATCGCGTCATAGCCCTGCTTGGCATTGGCAAGGTTGCGCGCCGCGGTGAAGATCACCTCGCCCCAGCGCCCGGCAAAGCGCTGGCCGCGGCCGGAGGCGCCGGCCTGGATCACGACGGGATGGCCCTGCGCCGAGCGCGGCACCGTGAACGGACCGCGCGAGGTAAAGAACGCGCCCTTGTGATCGAGCCGCTTCACCTTGGCCGGATCGGCGAACCGGCCGCTTGTCTTGTCGATCACCAGCGCGCCGTCTTCCCAGGCGTCCCAATGGCCGAGCACCACCTCCATGAACTCGTCGGCGCGGTCGTAGCGCGGATCGTGGTCGAGATGCTGCGCCTTGCCCATGTTGAGCGCTTCGCCGTCATTAACCGAGGTCACCACGTTCCAGGCGGCACGGCCGTTTGTCATCAGGTCGAGTGTGGCGAAGCGGCGAGCGACGTCGAACGGTTCGAAATAGGTGGTGGACGCGGTCGAGGCGAGGCCGAGCCTGGTGGTGACCATGCCCATCGTGGTCAGCACCACGATCGGGTCCATCTTCACGCAGCGGATACCGTATTCGACGGTGTGGGCGTGATCGTTGCCGTAGCGGTCCGGCATAGCGAGGCGATCGTCGAAGAACGCCATGTGGAACTTGCCGCGTTCCAGGATGCGCGCGATCTCTTGGTAGTAGTCCGCCGACATCGAATCGTCGCGCGACTCCGGGTGACGCCAGGAGCTCGGCAGATTGGTGCAGTTCTGCGCCTGCAAAAAGCCGACCAGCGCCATTTGCCGTGTCATGTCGTTCTCCTGTACCTGAATGCGTCAGCGAAGATCGAGGTCGTCGGTGAGCTTGTAACCGGCCGCGAGCGCCTTGAGCTTGTCCCAGGTCGCATCCTCGATCTCGATGCCGTTCTTGCGCCGTTCGACTTCGCGCAGATGTTCGATCTCGCCGGGATAGAACACGCCGCGGCTCCCTTCCGAGGGCGGCGTCGATTTCAGGTAGCGGGCGAAATCGGCGACCTCCTTCTTGAAGTCCTGCAAGGGGCGGAACGCTGCGACATTGAACACCGCCATGAAGCAGCCGTCGTTGTGACGGCCGGTCGGCTCGACGCCGAAGCCCAAGCCCGTGAGCAGGCCGCACAGCACCTCGACCATCGCGGCAAGGCCCGAGCCCTTGTAGCCTTCGCTGCCGCCGAGCGGCAGCAGCGCGCCACCCTTGCGATAGTCCGCAGGGTCAGTGGTGTCGCGTCCCTCGGCATCGATGATCCAGCCCTTCGGGATGCTCTCGCCGCGCGCCACCGCGAGCTGGATCTTGCCGGCCGCCACCGCCGAGGTCGCCATATCCAGATAGAACGGTGCCTCGAGATCGGAGGGCACCGCGATCGACAGCGGATTGGTGCCGAGCCGGGCCTCGCGGCCGCCGAACGGCGCGACATGCTTCGGCGAGCGGCCGGAATCGGCGGCCGCGATCCCGATCATGCCTTCGCGCATCGCCATCAGCGGGTAATGCGCCAGCCGGCCGACATGGCTCTGCCGGAACACGGTGCAGGCCGCGACATTGGCGGTCTTCGCCTTGTTGATGGTCATCTCCATCGCCTTGGCGTTGACGTGGAAGCCGAACCCCCAATGACCGTCGATCACGGTCGTGGTCGGCGTCTCCTGCACCACGGTCCATTTGGCGCCGGGGACGATATGGCCGGCCTTGATGCGGTCGATATAGGTCGGGATCGCGATCACGCCGTGGGAGTCATGGCCGGCGAGGTTGGCGTTGACGCAGCCGGAGGCGACCGCGTTGGCTTCCTCCTCCGATGCGCCGGCGCCCCGGAGCAGCGCCGCGCCGATGCGTGTGAGACGGTCGGCCTGGACGATCGGCATGGGATTTTCCTCGCGGTCCGCCCGCGTGATGCGCGGGTCTTGCTTGCTGTTGTCAGGCTGATGGTCTCAAAGCGAAGCCCGGCGAGCAAGGGCGGAAAATCCGGTCCGCCATACCGCCAGCAGGGTGCTCCCGGCCGGGATTTCACTGAATGGAACGGTCGCGGTCGCGCTGCGGAATTTGGCCGCGCCGGAGGCGCAACCGGGGCGGCAATCCGCGTCCCGCAACCCTCCGCCTCAGGCTGGCACATGGGCGTCCGTATTATCCCGGAAAACGGCCTCCGGGATTCGTCAGCCGTTTACTTTGTCTCACAACTTGCCGGATACACTAACCATCACTTAGGCCTCTCGCGGGCAATGTTCCCCGGCAGATTGAAGGGGGTGGCCCTGGGGCCTTCAGGGATCGTGCAGTCCAGCATCGGGCGTACATTCGCGGCGTTGAATGCCACCAACGAAGCGATCCTGTACGCGAAATCACCAGAAGAGTTGTACGGAAAGGTCTGCGAAGCCGCGTTCTCGAGCGGGAGCTTCCTGGCCGCGACCGTCTTTTTGCTGGAGCCGGATACCGGTCGGCTGACATTTGCCGCCGGTTGCGGCGACGATGTCGCGCGTCTGCGCAGCATCAGGATTTCCATCCTCGCCAACGTTCCGGAAGGGGAGGGCGTCGCCGGGCGGGCGTTCCGCGATCAGAGCGCCAGCGTCAGCAACGACTATCTCAACGATGCCCGTTCGTCGGCCTGGCGCAGCGGTCTCGCGGCAGCCGGCGTCGGCGCGGCGGTGGCGATGCCGCTGGTCTGCAACGGGCGCAGCGTCGGCGTCTTCATGGTGACCCGGCGCGAGGTCGACTCGCTCGGCGAGGAGATCGTGTCGCTGCTGGAGCGCATCGCGGCGAACGTGTCCTTTGCGCTCGACAATTTCGACCATGAGGCGTCGCGCAAGAGCGGCGAGCGGGCGATGCGTCGGCTCAACCGCATGTTCGGCGCCATCAGCGCAACCAACGAGGCGATCCTCCGCGCCAAGACCGAGCACGATCTCTATCAGCGGGTGTGCGACGCCGCGGTGTTCAGCGGAAAATCCTTCGCCACGGTGGTGCTGCTGGCCGAGCCCGACACGCACTGGCTCGAGCCCGTCGCCGGCACCGGCGAGGCGCTCGACCTGATCACGCAGACGCGCTTTTCGACGGATCCGGACAATCTCTACGGCAAGGGGATCTGCGGCGAGGCGTTCCGGACCAAACGGCCGTGCATCGAGCACGACATTCCGATATCGACGGGCGCCTCGCAGGCGCAGGCGGGCGAGAGCGGCCTGATGGCCTGCGTCGCGCTGCCGCTCACCCGGTTCGGCAGGAGCATCGGCGTCCTGATCTTCTTCATCGGCAATTCCTGGGCCCGCGACGAAGAGATCATCGCGCTGCTGGCGGGCATCGCCGAGAACGTCTCGGTTGCGCTCGACACGTTCGGCCGCGCCACCGAGAAGGCCAAGGCCGATGCCGAACGCGAGCGGCTGTCGCGGATGTTCGCGGCGCTGAGCGCGACCAACGAGGCGATCATGCGCGCGCGGTCGCGGCTCGAGATGTTCGAGCTGGTCTGCGCCGCGGCCGCGCATGGCGGCGGGTTCAACTCGACCAGCATCCTGATCGCAAAACCCGGCGACGACTTCCTGGAGATGATGGCGGTGGCGGGGCCGACCGCCGAGAATGCGCGCCGCCTCAACGTCTCGCGCAGCGAGGCGCGTCCCGAAGGGCGCGGGGTTTGCGGCAAGGCGTTCCGCTCCCGGCGCGCCTGCATCAACAACGATTTTCTGGGCGACGTCGCCAACCCGTTCCGCGACGTCATCGACCGCGAGGATGCCCGATCGGGCGCGGCATTTCCGTTGATCGTCGACGACGAGCCTGTCGGCGTGATGCTGTTCATCTCCGCCAAGCGCAACACTTTCTCGGCCGAGTTCGCCGAGCTGCTGCAGCGGCTCGCCGACAACGTCGCCTATGCGCTCGGCAGCTTCGATCGTGCCGACGAGAAGGCGCGCACCGAGGAGCAGAAGGAACGGCTGAGGCGGATGTTCGCGGCGCTGAGCGCGACCAACGAGGCGATCATGCGGGCGAAATCCCGCAGCGAGCTGTTCGATCTGGTCTGCGATGCCGCGGCGGTCGGCGGTCAGTTCATCTCGGCCACGATCAGGCTGGTGCGCCCGGGCGAGGTCTTCCTGGAGAACGTGGCTGCTTCCGGCCCCGACAGGGTACGGGCCCGCGAAGTCCGGTTGTCGGCCGATGCGACGCGTCCGGAGGGACAAACGCTGACCGGTGTTGCGGTCCGCACCCGCAGGCCCTGCATCAGCAACGATTATCTCAGCGACTTCGGCCCCGAGTCGCATGTCTATCCGGTCGTGCGCGACAGCGGCAGCAAATCCGGCGCGGCCCTGCCGTTGCTCAAGAACGGCGAGGCGATCGGCGCGCTGGTGTTCCTCTCCGGCGAGTTCAACACCTTCAGTCCGGAGATGATGGCGCTGCTGCAGCGGCTCACCGAGAACGTGTCGTTTGCGCTGGCCAATTTCGACCGCGCCGACGAGAAGGCGCGGGCCGACGAGCAGAAGGAGCGGCTGTCGCGGATGTTCGCGGCGCTGAGCGCGACCAACGAGGCGATCATGCGGGCGAAGTCCCGCGCCGAGCTCTACCAGCTGGTCTGCGAGGCGGCGGCGACCGGCGGCAAGTTCACCTCGACCACCATCGCGCTGGCGCAGCCGGGCAGCGACTATCTCCGCATTGTAGCGATCGCGGGCCCAGCCGCCGACGGCGCGAGCCAGGTGACGCTCTCGACCAGCGCGGCACACGCCGAGGGGCGCGGCGCCTGCGGACGGGCGTTCCGGTCCGGCAGGGCCTGCATCATCAACGACTATTTTGCCGATACCGAGACCGCGGCTTTCCATGAGCGCGCGCGTCTCGATGGAACGCAGTCCGGTGCCTCGTTTCCGCTGATCGTCAGCGGATCGGTCGTCGGCGTCATGATCTTCGTCGCGATCGAGAAGGATACGTTCACGCCGGAATTCGCCGAGCTGCTGCAGCGGCTCGCCGACAATCTGGCGTTCGCGCTCGAGAGCTTCGACCGCGCCGACGAGAAGCACAAGGCCGATGAGCGGATCGAATATCTTGCCTCGCATGACAGCCTGACCAATCTGCCGAACCGCGAGACCTTCAACGAGATGCTGCGTCACGCGATCTCGGCGGCAGACCGCCATTGCCGACAGCTCGCCGTGCTGTTCATCGATCTCGACCGCTTCAAGGTGATCAACGATTCGCTCGGCCATGACGCCGGCGACATGCTGCTGGTGGCGATCGCCGAGCGGCTGCGTGGATCGTTGCGCGCGAGCGACGTGGTGGCGCGGCTCGGCGGCGACGAGTTCGTGGTCATCCTGGAGGACACCACCGAACGTCACGACGTCGAGCGCATTGCCGGCGATCTCCTGGTCGCACTCAGCCAGCCGATGCAGCTCAGCGGGCACGAGTGCCACACCACGGCCTCGATCGGGATTGCGACGTATCCCACCGACGGCTCCGACGTGCAGACGCTCACCAAGAATGCCGACATGGCGATGTATCTCGCCAAGGAGGACGGCAAGAACGGCTTCCGCTTCTTCTCCAACGAGGTCAGGGCGCAGTCGATCGAGCGCCTGACGACGGAAAGCGCACTGCGCCGCGCACTGGAGCGCGACCAGTTCTCGCTCGAGTATCAGCCCAAGGTCGACATGGCGAGCGGTCAGATCAGCGGCGTCGAGGCGCTGCTGCGCTGGACCCATCCCGAGCTCGGCAAGGTGTCGCCGGGGCAGTTCATTCCGCTCGCCGAGGAGATCGGGCTGATCGTGCCGATCGGTCGCTGGGTGCTGAAGGAAGCCTGCGCGCAGAACATGGCGTGGCAGCACCGCGGCCTCAAGGCGGTGACGATGGCGGTCAACCTCTCGCCGCGACAGTTCGGCGATCCGAACCTGCTCGACGACATCGACGAGGCGCTCGAGGAGAGCGGCATGTCGCCGGCGCTGCTGCAGCTCGAGGTCACCGAAAGCATGGTGATGCGCAACGTGACGCGCGCGGTCCGCGTGCTCGACGCGATCCAGAACCGGGGCATTCGGCTTGCGATCGACGATTTCGGCACCGGCTATTCGTCGATGTCGCTGATGAAGCAGTTCCCGATCGACACCATCAAGATCGATCGCTCCTTCGTGCGCGATCTGCCCGACGATTCCGAGGACGTCGCAATCGCGCAGGCGATCATCAGCATGGGCAAGGCGCTCGGCATGACCATCGTCGCCGAGGGCGTCGAGACCTCCGAGCAGCAGGAGTTCCTGCGCGCGCATGCCTGCGACGAGATGCAGGGATTCCTGTTCAGCCGGCCGCTGCCGCCGCGCGATCTCGCCGAATTGTTGAAGACGTCGCCGGTGCTGACGTCGCCGCCGTTGCAGCCGTCGCTGGACGACGAGGCGATCGGCGAGGCCGGGCCGGATCTAGGGCGGAAACGCGCTGTCGTCTGACGGCTGCACGGGCAGGTCGCGGACGTCGGAATCGGTGGATGCGATCAAGCGCGAGAAATCATAGGGCCAGGACGGTATCGCCTGGCCGGCCAGGGTCTGGCGCAGCGTCGCCGATGCCTCCGCAAAGCTCGCTCCGTCGGGCAGGCGGAACCGGCGGGACAAGGTCGAAGGCAGCGCTTCGGCGGCATCGCACAGCTCGAATGCCGGTCCCCACCACCACGCCGGTGCCGGCGGCCGTTCCGGTTCGGCAATGGCGCGCCATCGCGCGAACTCGTCGGCGATGCGGGCAAATTGCAGCTTGGCGGCGGGATGCATCGAAGGTCCTTCCTTGGGCTGCGATGATAGCATCGCATGGACCTTACGCAACGCGGCTACTTCTGTTCCACCTCGGTCGCGGTGGCTGGGCCTTCGCCCATGATCAGCAGCACGGCGTCCTCGTCCTTGGCGCCGTCCCAATGCACCTGCTTGCCGAAATGGGTGACGAAGCTTCCCGCCGGCATTGCCACGGTGCCGTGATCGGGATCGAATTTCGGACCCGAGCCGACCCACCAGGTGCCTTTCAGCACGACGATATAGCGATCGTTCGGGTGAAAGTGCGGACGGCTGAAGTGATTGCCCTTGGTCCATTTGGTGTAGACCATATAGAAGCCGGGCTTCGAGGGATCGCCGACCACGACGGCGTTCTGCGCGCCGCGCGCGTCGACCGCGCTCCAGGGAATCTGGTCCGGCAGCTTGTAGGTGACGGCGGCCGGATTGAGCTCGGCCGCGGAGCTGACGCTCAGCGTGCCGGCAAGAACAAGCGGCATCATCAGGTATCGCCAGGACCGGTTCGACGCCGTCATCGTATCCTCCGAAGTCAGTTCGTTCGGGCGACTGCCGCGCCCGTATGTCGCGTGATGCTAATCGCTCCCGCTTGCCTCGGACAAGACGCGCCCGCGCATGTCTGCTCTCAAGATTGCGGCATTGGGCCGTGACACAACGCAGTTGCAATATGAAAAACGCATTTACGACGCTGCAGACGATGATAGGTTGCGCGCCAACCAAAAGACGGGAGGATAACCTTGAAGAAGCATCTGTCGATACTGGCGGCGGGACTCGTGATCGGTGCGGCCGCGCTGCAATTTTCCACCACCGCATCGGGCGATGACGGCTGGGTCACGCTGCTCGACAGCTCCAAGCAGGGCGACTGGGACGAGGTCGGCAAGGCCAATTGGTCCATGAAGGACGGCGCGCTGGTCGCCGACAAGCTCGACGGCAAGGATCTCTCCTATCTCGTCAGCAAGACCCAATACAAGGATTTCCAGATCCGCGCGGAGTTCTGGACCGACGAGGACGCCAACAGCGGCGTCTTCATCCGCTGCGAAGGCAACAAGCTGATCGACTCCAAGGTCTGCTACGAGGTCAACATCTTCGACAAGCGTCCTGATCCGACCTACGGCACCGGCGCGATCGTCGACGTCGGCAAGGTCGATCCGATGCCGAAGGCGGCCGGCAAGTGGAACGTCTACGAGATCACGGCGCAGGGGCCGCATTTCGTCGTGACGCTGAACGGCCAGAAGACCGTCGACGCGCAGGATTCCAAGCACGCCAACGGCTACATCGCGCTCCAGTATGGTTCGGGCGTGGTCAAGTTCCGCAAGGTGCAGATCAAGCCGCTCTGACAATGCAAGCCGAGGAGAGCCCGGTCGCGCGGCGGCCGGCCCTGATCGCGTGTCGTGTGCTATCCTTGGGAGGCCTTCAGATCGTCGCCTTGCGTGCGCAAATGGTGACCGATCACGAGGCCGGTCAGGCACAGCAACAGCCCGAGCGCCGGCGGCGCAAACAGCGCCTCCTCCTGGAAGATGCCGTTCACCAGCACGACCATCGTGCCGAACGCAGCGAGGCCCTGGATGAGGATTCCGGACGAGGCGTAAAGGCGCCAGGCCTTCAGCGCCACCGCAAAGAAGAAGCCGAGCGGCACCACTGCGCCGATGCCCATCTGATAGAGCAGGACGCCGACGGCGCTCTCCACCGCGCCGTCCATCGTGCCGGCCGCTTGCGCGGCGTTCCAGTCGATCGAGAAGTAACCTTCGGAGAGATTGCCGCCGACGCCGAGGCCGCGGCCGATCGGGTTGTGTAGGAAGCCGTCCCAGCCGCCCATGAAGCCGATCACGTGAAAGTCGCCGATCTGGAGCCCGATATGGATCGCCGCGATGGCGTACCCCACGAGCCCGACCAGCGCGACGGCAAGGGTGACGGTGGCGCCGAGCAGCCAGGTTGCCGTCCAGGCCAGGGCCACGAAGATGACCAGGATGAGCGCGCCCTTCACGCTGCAGAAGATCAGCAAGGGGATCGCGACCAGCGCCAGCCAGCGATATCCAACCGCGAACAGGAACAGGATGGAGAAGGCGATCCCGTAGCCGAAGCTGATCGGGCTCATGTTCGGTCCGAAGATGCGCAGGATCGACGACAGTCCGAGATCCTCGAACAACGGGCTGTTGAGAAAGCTGAAGCGGAAGCGGTCGATCAGATCGACCGGAACATTGCCGGTTTGGCGCATCTCGGCTTCCCAGGCTCCGGAGCGGGTCGCCTTCAGCTCGTCGAAGTGCCAGAACGTGTAGCCGTTGGTGATCTCGAGCCAGAAGTCGCGAAACAGCAATTCGACATAGCCGCAGACGATCAGCAGCGTAGCGACGGTCACCAGGAACGGCGTGATGCGGATCTCGAAGGTGGCGGCGGTCAGCAGCGACAGCTGAAACAGGAACAGCGGAAATGCGATGTTGCGCAGATAGACGAGGGCGGCATGCGCGTCCTGCGTGGCGCCGAGCAGGAAATACACCCCTACGACCGCAAGCGTCATCAGCCCCCAATTCATGATGCGGTCGATCTCGGGCGAATGCTTGCGCTCACGCAGCAGGTACAGCGCCAGCGTCACCAGCCACATCACCGCGCAGATCAGGAAATTGTAACCCTTGACGAAATCCATCTCCTGCTCGGTCGTGATGTAGGACGACAGGATCGAGACGAACAGGTTCTGGAAGAAGATGATGAAGATGGCGATCGACGGCGCATAGGCCGGCGCCGCGAGCACGATGGCGCAGCCGATCAGGCCTTCGACGGCGATCGCGAGCCCTGCATTGGCCGCCTGCATGATCGGCGCGAAGGCGATCGATGCCACGGCGATGCCGAGCGCAGGAACGAGGTCGCCGGCCAACAGCGGCCGCGGGGCTATGTCTGCTCGCACAGGCTCTGACCTAAATGACCGGATGGGTGGCGTGCCACACCCGCAATCGCCGATCTAGCCGCGCATTGTGTAAGAACCGGTTAACCAGATGGGTCAGCGGCTCCCGAGCAGCGCCTTCAACACGTCGCGGTCGGCCTTGCCGGTGACGGCGTCGGCGAGGCCAAAGCCCTGCGACAGTTCCCAATGGGTCCAGCTCCAGCACTGCTGCCGGGCGTAGGCCGTGACGCCGGCGAGCCAGCGCAACCGGCTGTCGCGCGGCGCCCCGGCCTTCAGCACCCCGAACTCATTGATGATGATCGGGCGGGAATACTGCCGCTGCCAGGCAGCCGCGGGCTCAAGCCATTGGTCGATGTCGTGGCCCTGGATGGCGCGGTCGACCATCGCAAGCGCCTTGGGCTTGTTCAGCGCGGTCAACTGCTCCCGCAACTGTTGAACCTTCGGATCGTCGGCACGGATCGGATAGGGCAATCCGACGACGTCGTGGAGCGGCTCGTTCCGATCCCAATGGGCCTGATGGGTGAATACCATCGGATCGTAGAAGTGGATGGCATAGACGACGTTCGGATCGTCGAGCGGGGTGAAGCCCGGCAGCGAGTCCGCGCGCTGCCAGTTGACCGGACCCGTGATCAGCGTGGTCTGCGGCAGCAATTGACGAATGAAGCCGGCCAGTTCCCGGACCTCGCCTTGCCACTGCGCAGCATCAACCTCCGGCTCGTTCAGCAGTTCCGCAAACACCCGATCGGAGGGATAGCGCTGCATGACCTGCGCGAGTGCGGTCCAGGCGCTCTTCATCTCGGCCATCGCCCCGGGCGGATCGTCCTTGTGCAGCGTGTTGAAGTGCTGGCCCGAATGCAGGTCGATCGACACGGCAAACCCGAGTGCGAGCAGGGTCTTCAGCGCGGCATCGACGGTTTGCAGCCGGCTGTCGATCTCCGCCTTGGTGGCGAAGCGCGGCATGACGAAGTCGGCAGGCACCGGCAGCCGAATGTGGGTCAGGCCGGCCTTGCGCAGTTCGAGCAGCAGGCCGCGCGGCGGCGCTGACCGCGGATCGGCGATCCAGCCGTCGGCATTGACGCCGCGTGACAAGGCCTTGATCCGGTCCGGGGCCACGCCTTCGATCAGGGCAGGGCAGGCCCGCGCGGCGACGGACAGCAGAATGGATGCGGCGGCGATGATGGCGGGGATCGATAGCCGGGCCATTGGAGGATCAACTCGCGATAAATGTCGCAGCAGCGACGCCGAACGCGGCGCGGCTGGCGCGTTGCTCACGCATACTGCTTGTCGCGTTGCGGACTTGCGACAGTCGGCTGGAGTTCGTTGAGCACGACACCGGCGAGCTTGCGCTCGGCACCACCGAGCGCGGTGATGATGTCTTCCATTGACGCGTTGATGTCGCGATCCACCGGCAGCGCCGCGATCAGCCCGTCGGCCATGTCGAACAGCCGCCGTTCGTCCGCACCCCACGGCATCGGCGGGCCGTCGAGGATCACGAGATCGTAGCCACCGGCGGAGCGCGCCTGCGCGATCACCTTCTGGATCGCCTCGCTGGCCCTGGCGGGATTACCCTGAATCGCCGGCAGGATGGCAATGCCGTTTGCGGTGTTGATGGCGCGGGACGCCTTGCTGCCGATGGTGAGCCAGTCGAGCCGGCTCGGCTTGCTCTGGATGGGGTGCGCGACCCTGTCGGTCAGCGCGTGGACGGCAGCGTCGGCGTCGATCAGCAGGACGCGGGCGCCATCGCGTGAGGCGACGAGCGCGATGTTGAGCGCGACAACGCTGCGGTCGGGATTGTCGGCGTTGCCGATCACGGCCAGCACCGGAACGGTTTCCGGGGCGGCGCCGGTCGCCAGTACTGCATGGATCTGCCGCATCGTGTTGGAGAACGGCCCCAGCGCCGAACTGGTCCGCAGCGTCGGCCAGCCGAACCGCGTAACGTCGGCGGGATTGTCGCCGGTCAGGATACCGCCAAGCGTGCGCATGACGTCGGATTCCTGCAGCTCGGCGATCAGCGGCTTCTCGATCACGGGCTTGTCGATCAGAGCGGCAGCCGGCTGGATCGCGGGCGGCGCCGGCACGGGCGGCTTGGCCATCGCGATAACGGGTTGCCGCTCCGGCACGGCATCCTGTTTCGGCTGGAGCCTGGGACGGATCGGATCGGCGCCGGGCGCCAGCTGACCGGCTGCAACGATCCAGGCTGCTGCGGCGAGGGCGCCGAACATGAAGCCGATCATCGCGAGCAGGGTCATCGGCGGCGGGAAAGTGCGCTGCTGCGGGATCGTCGCATCGCCGATCACGCGCGCGCTCGAGGTGTTGAGGCTCTCCTGCTCCTCGGTCTCGCGCGAGCGCTTGAGGAAGGACTGATAGACGTCGCGGCTGGCATCGACCTCGCGCTCGAGCTCGCGCAGCCGCACCGACGCCTGGCTCATCTGCACGCTCTGGTGCTTTTGAACGTCGAGCGCCTTGTTGAGCGAGGCTTCATAGTCGCGCGCCCGGGTCAGATCGTTCTTCGCGGATACCGCAAAGCGGTCGATCTCTTCCTTGATGGTCCGGCGCAGGTCCTCGACCTGCTGCTCGACCTGGCGCAGCGCCGGATGGCGCGGCCCGAGCTCGCCCTGCAGCTCGGCCTGGCGCTTCTTCGCATCGGCATATTGCGAGCGCAGATTGGCGATGGTCGGCGACTGCAGCGCCTCGGCGGTCGCGCCCGCGTCCATCGACCCACGGCGGCTGGCTTCGAGCTGGTCATATTTGGCCTGCGCATCGAGCGTGAGCGCCCGCGCGGCGGCCAGCCGCTGGTTGCCGACCGAGAGCTGCTGGTCGGTGAGCAGATTGTCCTGCGAGCCGACGAAGTTGTTCTGCGCCTTGTAGGTCGCGAGCGTCTCTTCGGCGTTGCGCAGGCGCTGCTGTAGCTCCTTCAGCCGGCCGGACAGGTCGCGGGTGGCGCGCCGCGCGGCCTCGGCCTGCGACTGCTTGGACTCGGTGAGATAGGCCTTGGCAATCGCGTTGGCGAGCATCGCCGCCTTGACCGGATCGTGCGACCACACGTCGATATCGACGATGAAGGTGCGATCGGTCTTCTTGACGTTGATATGACGGTTCAGCGTGTCGAGCGTCGTCATCTCGATCTGCTGTTGCTGTTCGGCCGTCGTGCGCGGCTCGATGCCGAACAGGCCGAGCAGCGAGGCGAGCAGGCCGCGGCTCGCGGCACCACCGCCGAACTCGGGATCTTTCACCAAATTGGTGTCGCGGATCACCTGCAGCAGCACGTTGTTGGATGTGATCAGGCGCGACTGGCTCTCGACCACCATCGAGAGGCCGGAGACATCCTGGGCGCGCGGGGTCAGCTCGCGCTCGACCAGCTGCAGCTCGCGCGGATCGACATAGAGCTGGGCGCCGGCGGTATATTTCGGTGTCAGGCTCTTGCCGACCGCGACCGCGATGCAGGCGCAGAGCAGTGCGGCTGAGACCATCGTGACCTTGCGCGCCCACAGCAGCCGGGCCAGCTCGAGCACGTTGAAGCCGGCCGGGATTGCGGCCCGGCGCGGCTCCGGTTTGGCCCGGTTGATCGGCTGGTCATAGCTAAGCATCGACCCCAGCTTCCGTCTGAATGGCCGCACGCATCGGCTGAGGAGCACTCTTTCGGGCCACGCAACGCGCACGAGACGCGGAAAACACGCAACACGAAAAATTAACCATACTCATTCGCCGACTATTCACCAGAAAGGCAAACAAAGGGTTTAAGCGCGGGCGCATCGGAACGCCTCCGCCATCGTCAGCACAGGGACATTGCGCCGCGCCGCCGTCTCCAGCGTGTAGGTCATCAGGTCAGGCGTACAGCCATAGAGGCTCGGCGTGTCGGCGACGTCATGGCTGTAGAAAATTAACCAACCGTTCATGTGTGCCGCCTCGGCGAAGGCCATGTCGATCCGGTCGCGGGACATCTGGCGGTCGATCAGCGGCATGGCGCGGAGGAATTGCAGGTCGACCTCGCCGCTGTTCACGCCGGGCACGATGCTGCGGCAGGTGCGGAATTCCGACCTCAACTGGTGCTTCCGCGCGTAGGAGCCGTAGCCGAACGGGTAGGCGAAGGTCTCGACCGGCATGGTCGGATCGAGCGAATGGAAATAGGTCCGGTTGCGCGCGATCTCCGCGGCCAGCGAGGCCTCGTCGAGATCGCAGGCGCGGCGGTGCGAGAACGTGTGGCAGCCGACCTCATGGCCACGGCGATGCAGCGAGATGACGTCGTCGGCGCTGCCGGTGGTCCAGTCCGGTGCGTCCAGTCCAACCAGTCCGCCCGACACGTAGAACGTACCGCGGGCGCCGTAGGATTCCAGGATGTCGGCGCCGAACGTCGCCGCGCTCTTCGGCAGATCGTCAAAGGTGAAGGTCACCATCGGCGTGGCATTGTTCAGGCGAAAACGCTCGACCTGTACATGCATCGCCAGCCGGTGGCTGACCTTGACCCTGGCTTCCGACCACAATGCGTTCATGAGCCGAGCTTCCGCAAGATCACGTGGTAGTCGCCGTGCCGGACGTCGGTCTTGCCCGGCAGCAGCGCGTTCATCGTCTTCGCTGCCGCGTCAATCAGCGTGGCCAGCAGCGGCTTGCGCCGGCGCATCTCGGGATAGCGCGGGCTCTCGTACTTCTTCCGGTAGATCACCTGCAGTCCGCGGCCGGCCGCGAACGCCTCGAGGTTGCCGAGGGTCACCAGCGGATGGAAATGGGTCGGGAACGGCGCCTCGCCCGGCAGCCCGGCGTGCTTCTCGCCGCGCACATGGCGGTAGAACCAGACGTGAAACCAGTGCGGGGAGTATTTCGTGACGATGCCCGACAGCGACTTCGGGTTCGGTGCGCCGATCAGCAGCAGGCCGTTCGGCTTCAGCGCCTCGCAGAACCCGCTCAGCACGGCCTCCACGTCGGGGATGTGCTCGATGACGTTGTAGCAGATGATCAGGTCGAAACGCTGCTGCGGCGGGAAGCGATAGGTCTGGATGTCGCCGAGAACGGCTTCCTGCGCGTAGCTGTTGTTGCGGATCTGATCGGCGTCGATGTCGACGACGGTCACATGCGAACGGCGCAGCACGCCGAGCGGCAGATAGCTGGTCGAGCCGCCGCCGGCCTCGTATATCGCGAGCGGACCGGCCGGCAGCCGGGCTTCGAGGATGCTGTGAACCGTGAGCAGGCTCTGCTTGGCTTCGCCGGGCGGCAGTGCAAGCAGCGATTCCGGATGGATTTCAGCGGGGACGGGCATCGGGAGTTCGGCGAGCGGGGCGGGACGCGTAGCAAGCGCGAGGGATCTGTTCATCGGCTCATCCAACGTTGCTGTTTGCGGATCTGGTGTAGAACATGACAAGGCCCCGCTTCAGCCGGCCGCGCAGGCGCGCGATGTCGAACAGCCAGCAGAGCGCGGCATAGACGACGAGCCCGGCTCCGATCAGCACGATGCTGGCGGGGAGATCGGTGAGGTCGAGAGCGCGATCGAGCGCGCCGACGGTGAGCGCCATCGCGAGTGCGGCGATCGCGATCAGCGCGAGCCTGCCGAGCGGGATCGGAACCCGGAAGGCGAAGCGGCTCAGGATCAGGGCGCAGACAAAGCCCGTGATGTCGGCGCCGAGCCGCGCCCATGCCGCGCCGATCGTGCCATCAAGGCTGACCAGCACGTAGGACAGGATCACATTCGCGGCGATGATCGAGGCGGTGTTGATCAGGTAGAAGGAATTGCGTCCCGACAGCAGGAAGCTCGCATGCAGATATTGCTGCGTCAGCACCTGGAACAGCACGGCGATCGCGATGATCGGCATGATCTCGCTTGCAACCGCGCGGAAGTCCGCGCCGAGGACGATGTTGGCGACGTGCGGGGCGATCAGCGCAAAGCCGAGACAGGCCGGCAGCGTGACGCCGGCAAGCAGCTCGAGGCAATCGGCGAGATGGCTCGTGACTGCGGCGTCGCCTTGCCGGGCATGGATCTGCACGGCCATCGGAAAGAACGCCGCGGCCATGCTCATCGCCGGCATCATCAGGGTCTGCCGCACCAGGTCGAGCGCGGCGACATATTTGCCGGCATCGGCCGCGCCGACCAGGTTGGCGATCATGAAGCGATCGGTCACGCTCGAGATCGCGAGCAGCGTCAGCGACAAGGTCAGCGGCAGGCCGGTGCGGGCGAGCGATCGCAGGTCGGCACGGTCGAAACTGACGATGGTGCCGCGCCATGCGCTGCGCGATTGCACGAGCACCGCGACGAGATAGGCCGAGGCGGCCGCGAGCAGCAGCAGCACGCCGGTCGGGCTGGCCAGCGCAACCACGACGCCAAGGCCGAGCAGGGCGGCCGCGCGGACCAGCGTGGCCTTCATGACCGAGAGCGCCTTCAGCCGCGCACGCAGCAGATCCTGCGTCAGCTCGAACAGGCCGATTGCAACAGCGAGGACCACGGCCGCGAGCGCGGCGGCGCCATCGAGGCCGACGAGGCGGGCCAGCAGGTAGGCGATCGGCGCGGAGAGGCAGCAGATCAGGTAACCCGACACGACTAGGCCGCGGACATCGGTGCCGTCGTTGCGGGCATGGCCGCTCAGGATCAGGTTGCGAAACCATCCGACCAGGAAGACCGATATGACCGAGGCGAAGCCGACACCGAGCAGATAGACGCCATAATTATGCGGTGTGAACAGCCGCGTGAAAATGAATACGCTGAGCAGTCCAAGCAGCGCCGAGAGCACGTTGGCGGTCAGGTTGATGCTGGCCTGTCCGATCAGCATGATGCGGCGAGCTCCGAGACCATTGTGGCCGCCGACGACGCCAGGATCGCGTCGCTCTCGGCCACGACCTCGCGAATTGTCGCGACCGGCGTCCCCGAGAACGATGCGATCGAGAATGCGACGTCGTCCCTGTTGGCGCGCAGCAGCAGCCGGGTGAGCTCGTCCTTGCTCAGGGTCGGATCGTCCCAGTAGCTGACGCATGGCGTCTTCGGTACGTCTGAGTGTCGCAGCGCGGCGGACTCGTCGTTTTCGACGAAGAAGCCGTACAGCAGATATTCGGAGAACTCGCGGGTCCGGCACAACGCCTCGATCCAACTCATCCCGGAGACGGCCTCGATGCGCTCAGCGAGCGCGCGCGTGGTCTGCTTGTCCCAGAAGATGATGTGTCCGATGAAATCCGGCGCCGGGAACGGCGGCGTCGGCAGGCCGATCAGCTGATGGCTGGTCTCAAGCCAGCGTGAATGGCGCGGCTGGTCGGCGGTGACTGCGTCCACCATCTTCAGCAGCGGGATCGTGTTCGGATACTGGAAGCGCGAAAGGTCGAAATCGCGGAAGAACACGATGTCGGAATCCAGGATGCAGAACCGCTCATAAGGCAACGCGATCGTCGCCGCGATCTTCAGGATCTGCTGCACGTGCCAGCCGTTCACCGGCTTGGCGCGCAGCGACCACCAGAACTGGCGGCGCTTGCGCTGGATCATGCGCGGCAGCGGCCGCAGCCAGTCAGGCAGGAAGGAGGAGGCCGGAATGATGATGCGGCGCTCGCTGGTCAGCGGCGCGAACAGCGGCAGGTCGCAATCCGGGACCAGCAGATAGTGCCTGGAGAACGACGTGACGTGACGATCCACGCTCTCGCAGAGCAGCGTGCAAATTTCCAGATCGCGCCCGTAGGTCGGGGTCAGCAACGCGACAGGGTTCATCTCGTAACTCTCTCCGGCGACACCGTTTCACGGCGGCACATTGTGGCCGCCGGACTTTGTCCTGAACCCCAGTTCAGCAAGATCGGTGCCGGAGAAATTTGATGACCCTATCGACGGCGTTGATGGTTAACGATTGCTAAATGACGGCCCGCCGCGGCCGTTAACGGATCGCAAATCATCGTCCGGCTGCGCGATTTTGACGCTGGACCGGGATGTTGCCCGGATATTGCAGTGCTGGCGTCTCGAATGCCGACGTGGTCGGCGCAGGCGAGTGCACATGCAGATTCGATGGTATTTCCGGTGGGTAAGCGGCACGGCCGAACGGCGGGCTGCACCATCAGTCCATTTCGAGACATCCGCACTGTCGGCGCTGTGTGCTTTTGGCACGCGCGCTTTAAGCGAGCCGGCTGGAGCGCACGATGCCGACTGATCGCGGAATCACGCGGCGCGATGCCCTCGCAGTCGCGGCGCTTGCCCTGGGCGGACTGTCGACCGCGCGGGCCGCGCCGTCAGCCCGATCGCAACTCGGGACGGGGTCGGCGCGGTTCGCCGGTGCCTTCGTCAATTGGGGCGAGATCGGCCGCGAGCATGTGTTGCAGACCTGGGAGACATGGCTCAATCGGCCGCGGTCGTCAGTGCTCGGCGTCGACTTCTATGGCCAGAGCAGTTGGGACGACTTTCACAAGCTCGATTGGGTGCCGGGGCTCTGGAAGAAGCTCAATCCGGCGCGCAATCTGGTGTGGTCGGTACCGCTCACCATGTCAGGCACGCCGCTCACCGATGTCGCGGGCGGCCTGAACGATGCCGAGTTCGAGGTGGCCGCGCGCGCGATTGCAGGAGCGCATCCGAAGGCGATCATCCGCCTGGGCTGGGAGATGAACATCTCCAACTCGGGCTGGTTCGCCAAGGGCCACGAGGACGATTACATCAAGGCGTTTCGCCGCGTGGTCGGAATCTTCCGTCGCCATTCCTGCAGTTTCAAATTCGACTGGTGCCCGGGCTGGGGAGCGCAGGACATGCCGGCAGACGCCGTCTATCCCGGCGATGACGTCGTCGATTTCATCGGCCTCGACGTCTACGATTTCAAATCCGAAGGCAGCGCGGCGGAGCGCTGGACCAATTCCTGCCTCAAGGCGCCCTTTGGTCTCGAATGGCAGCGGACGTTCGCAGCGAAGCACGGCAAGCTGATGAGCTATCCGGAGTGGGGCGTCGGCCAATCCGGCGACAACGCGCTTTTCGTGCAGCAGATGCACGACTGGTTCGCCGCAAATCAGGCCGCGATCGCCTATGCAGCCTATTTCGATGTCGACGGCCTGTGGCCGACGCAGATCGACAACGGCCAGTTTCCGGAATCCGCGAGCCTGTTCCGCAAGCTGTTCGCGGGCTGAGCTCAGCACGATCACGCAAAAGCCCGATCCGTCCCTGGACCGACCGGGCTTTGCTGTTTCCCTCTTGCTGCGTCAGGCGGCCTTGGTGTTGGTCAACAGCGTCAGGCCCATCTTCAGCTTGTCCTGCAGCGTGCGCTGCGCGAGGCAAGTGAACAGGCAGAGCTTGTCGCAGGCGACGGTCTCCTTGCGGCGAGCCCGGGCTTCCTCGCTGTACCAGATCTCGCGTGCGGTCTGGGTGCGCACGTTACCGATCGGCTTGAAGAACCAGCACGTTTCCAGGCGACCGTCGGAGCGGATGAAGTAATTCCGCATGCCGACGCGGCAGGGCATCACTTCCTTCGGCGCCTTCTCGCGGCGGAAATGGTTCGGCCAGGCCCGCAGCACGGCCTCGCCGTTGAGGATCGGCGCGCCCTCGCGCTTCATCCGCAACAACTCGTCGCGGACCTTGATGAGATCGTCGAGCTCGTTCTCGCCGATCCACAGCTCGTCCTCGACCTCTTGCGTGCCCTGCTCGACCGGTTGGAAGCTCAGCGCGGTGGCGCCGATCTGCTGGATCCAGTCGACCATTTCGGGCAAGCGGCGGAAGTTCAGACGGTGCACGACCGGCTTGATGATGATCGGGAAATCCAGACCTTCGGCACGGCGCTGTTCGGCGACGTTGCGGATGCCCTGCACGATGTCGCTCAGCGAGTTTTCGACGCCGCGCGAATAGTTGTGAATCTTGGGATCGGTGGAATCGATCGAGATGTTGATGTTGAACGGGTGTGCCTCGACGGTTTGCGCCACGATCTTCTTGTTGAGGTAGGCGCCGCCGTTGGTGGTGACGCCCCAGTGGATGTCGTTGTCGCGGCAGAACCGCAGCAGGTCGAGGAAGCCCTTCTTGATGTAGGGCTCGCCGCCGGCGAACTCGACGTGATAGGCGCCGATGAATTCCTTCAGGCTCGCGAGCGCGCGCTGCCATTCGTCGATCGACATCTCGTCGCGATAGTTCGGACGGCGCCAGTAGTCGCAGTAGCGGCACTTGTAATTGCAGCGTTCGACCACCTCGGCGAAGATCGCGGCCGGGCGGGTGACGTCCCGTCCGGTGCGCAAATAGAGCTCTTCCGAGAGGGCGTTGCGGACGTGCTTGGTGCCGAGCGAGACGAGGTCGAGCGCTTTCAAGGTAAACCTCAAGCAGTGTTTTGCGTTGTTGCGACCGGATCGATCGAGGATTTATGGGGTGATCAGCAAATTGAATGCCAACCGGAGCGCAAGGCACACGGCACGCGCGCGTGACGGCTCTTAACCCTAAGGATCAGCTAACGGCGTGCCGCCGATCGCGAGGCCTCGCTCCCACGCGGCCGCTCGTTCCAGCAGAATCGCTTCGTTCGACTTCAAATTAACCTTGCGACGAAGTTGCGGTAACGCGGGTCTCACCTGGAGCGGATTTTGCCATGAGGTCGCCGTAACGTTCGATCCGCGGCCGTATCGCTGCCCGCGCCGGTCACTTTGGGACGGCCATGTCCCATTCCGATCCGTGCCGGGATGATGCGTGGTGCGGATCGCGATTGCCAGGAGGGCATGAAGATGTCGACCGAGCTTGCTGTAGCTGACCGCGCCTGGGTAACCATCTCGCCCGCGCTCGATTGCTCCATTGAGACCGTCGTCTGCATCCCGAGCTTCCGGAGGCCGAAGCACCTGCGGCTGACGCTGGAGTCCATTGTGGCGCAGCGCACCGAGCGCAGCTTTGCGATCGTTGTGGTCGAGAACGATGCCGCGCGGTGCGAGAGCGCGCCGGTTGCGGCCGAGTTTCTCAATTCCGGCAAGCTTCGCGGCGTCTGCATCGTCGAGCCGCGGCAGGGCAATTGTCAGGCGATCAACGCGGCATTCGAGACCGCACTCGAGACGTTTCCGAACGCGCAGAACTTCCTGATGATCGACGACGACGAGGTTGCCTCGCCCGATTGGCTGGAGCGGATGCTGCAGGCGGCCGAGAGTTCCGGCGCCGAGATCGTCGGCGGCCCGGTGTGGCCGAATTTCGACGACAAGCACAAGGGAGGCCTCAAGCGCCATCCAGCGTTTGCGCCGGCCTATCACGCCAGCGGTCCGGTTCCGGTGATCTATGGCTGCGGCAACTGCCTGATCCGGCGCGCGGTGTTCGACAAGCTCGGACAGCCCGCCTTTGACCTGCGTTTCAACTTCCTCGGCGGCGGCGACCACGATTTCTTCGCGCGGGCGCGCCGCGCCGGCTTTCGCTTCTTCTGGGTCACGGACGCCGCCATCAGCGAGACCGTTCCCTCGACCCGGACCAATCTCGGCTGGATCGTGCGGCGCGGATTGCGGATCGGCGCGATCAACTATCACATCGAGCGCAAGGCGGCGCAGACAATGTGGTCACGCGCGGCGGTTAAGGCCAAGATGTTCGGCCTGGTGCCGTTCTCGCTGTATCGTTTCACGCACATCGTGCTGCGCGAGCAACAGGCGGTGATTGCGATGCATCCGATGGTGGTCGCGGTCGGCAGCGCGCTTGCCGTGCTCGGCATCGAGCCGCAGCCCTATGCGGCCTCCAAGATCGCGTCGTGAGTGAGTTGTCCGTCACCGCGGAAAGCCGGGCGTTGATCGCCGACATTGCGCGCCGGCCGGTGATGGACATCGTCCGCGGCGCATTCTTTGTCGGCATCCTCCTGCTGGTCTGGATTTCGCTGCGGCCGTTCGCGGATCTGAGCGGCTTCTATGTCGGCGACGTGGTCACCGGCAAGGATGCGGTGCTTTACGCGCTGTTCGGCGTGCTGATGGTCGCGATGCTGGCGCTGACCTTGCGCGACAATCTGCCGGCGCTGAAATCATTGCTGACGCCGGCCTTCCTGCTGTTCGGCGGCTGGATTTGCGTCACCGTCGTGCTGTCGTCTGATCCCGCCACTTCGCTGCGCCGTCTGGCGTTGTCGGTGTTCGTCATCGTGGTGACCGCGACGCTGCTGCTGCTGCCGAAATCGCGGGGCGAATTGATGCGCTGGTTCGGCATCGCCGCGCTGGTCCTGCTCGTGACGTGTTATCTCGGCGTCTTCCTGACGCCGCATCTGTCGATCCATCAGGCCACCGATCCGCAGGAGCCGGCGCTTGCCGGCAACTGGCGCGGCGCGTTCGGCCACAAGAACGTCGCGGCCGCGATGATGGCGATGCTGATCTTCCTTGGCATCTATCTGATGCGGGCCGGCGGCTCGCTTTCGGGTATCGCCGTGACCACCCTCGCCGCGGTATTCCTGTTCTTCACCGCCGGCAAGAGCGCGATCGTGCTCTGTGTCGCCGTGCTGATGCTGACCGCGCTGATGCCGATGATCCGCTCGCTGTGGGGCCGTGCGCTGCTGCTGCTGACGCCGCTGCTGCTGCTCAATCTGTTCAGCGTCGGCACCGTGATGAGCGATACGCTCGCCGCGATCGCCGACCGGATGCCGATCGATACGTCGTTCACCGGCCGCGCCGACATCTGGGCCTTCGCGCTGGAATCGCTGCATCAGCGGCTATGGACCGGCTACGGCTTCGAGTCGTTCTGGGGCACCAGCGCGATCCAGAACCTGCAGGAAGGCAAGGAGTGGGCGGGCTACGCCTCGCATAGCCACAATGGCTATCTCGATACCGCGCTCGGGACCGGTCTGCCGGGTCTCGTGCTGCTGATCGCGGCTGTTGTCGTCAAGCCGTTGCGCGACTTCCAGGCTGCCGATGGCGGCGGCAATGATGCCCCGCTGACGATGCTGTTCCTGCGCATCTGGCTGTTTGGGCTCTATTTGTCGTCGATGGAGAGCTTCTTCCTCGATCGCGCCGACACGATCTGGGTGACGTTCCTGATCGCGGTATTCGGGCTGCATTATCTGGCCCGGTTCCGGACGCGCAACGAGATCTAGAGCTGCGCGCGGACCGCGTTGGCAACGTCCGTCCACCAGCCGTCGAAATCGAACGGCACGGGCACGGTCGGCCGCTTCAGCGCCGTGACGATCCGGTCGGCATAGGCCGCACTGTCGGCGTCGCGCGGCACCAGCAGGATGGCGCCGCGATCGATCAATTCCTTGAAGCGCGGATGGTGGTCGAATTCGTCCGGCAGCGCCGGGCCGGTGACGATCAGCGGCCGGCCCGACTGCACACAGGCCAGGATACTGGAGCGCCGCGCGGTCAGGCCCTCGGCCAGCGAGTAGCAGAACACGTCGATCTCGCCGAGCAGGCCGAACACCTCGTGATCGGACGCGACATAGCCGGAGACGATCACGTCGCCCTTCAACCCCAGCTCGGCGACGCGGGCGTAGAACTTCTGCTCGATGTTGTCGGTGCCGCGGATGAAGGAGCCGACATAGACGATCAAGGGCTCCAGGCCCCGCTGCTTCAGGATCGCACCGATCTCGAGCAGCCCGTTCGGCTGCTTGCCGGGATAGATCGAGCCGAAATGCCCGACGATGAGCTGGCCTTTGCTGCGTGCCGCAACGAGCCGCTGCAGCAGCATCGAATCCGAAAAGCCGGCGGGCGCGGCGATGTTCGGCGGCAGCGGCGCCAGCACGCATTTCCGCACCATGCCGCGCATGATGCGATCGTCGGCGAGCTCGCGGCGCACCAGCGGCGAGAACATCACGATGGTGTTGGCGAGCCACAAAGCGGGGATATAGGTCAGCCGGCGGATGCCGTTGAGGCCGGCCCATTCGTGCTGAATCAAGACAACCTTGCGACGCCGCAGCCGGGCAAACAGCAGCGCGAGCAGCGGGCGTGCAATCACGCGCTTCCAGGCCACGATCGGGAAGTTGCAGACCACGCTGTCGGCGCTGCCGACCGCGCGCCAGGTCTCGGCGATGGTGCCGTCGGTCTGGGTCAGGGTTAACGCCGTGCTGGCGCCGGGCTCGATCTTGTCGAGCGTCTCCTGCAGCAGGCGGGTGAACTGCCCGACGCCGCAGTGCATCTGCGGCCCGGCGCCGAGAAACAGCGCGCGATATCGGGGTGGTTCAGTCATTCAGTCCTGTCGGCCACGGCGGCCGGCTCCGGAAACGTCGCGGTTAGCCATATCGGCGAGACATTAGCGTTGTGTAACCCCGCGCGCATACGCGACGGCACCGTTCTTGCCAATCCCTGCTCAAGAGCTGCCAGCTCGTCCCGGAACGGGACATCGGATCAAGCGAAACGGCGCAGCCAGGAGCGCGACCATGACGACGGGCAAGATCTTCACGAATTGGGATGACGACCATTCCAGGCTCTGGAGCCATCAGCCGATCCGGCTCGAGCACACCATGCACAAGCAGCCGGCGTTCTCGATGGACGATCTCGCCAAGCTGATCGAGCACTATCCGCGCGAGCATTACAGCCTGGTCAAGACTGGCGCCAAGGGATCGAGCCGGGTCTGGCGCGAGGGCGAGATCGGCAGGTTGCGCGGCCATCAGGTGATCGAGGCGATTTCGCGCGGCGGCCTGTGGCTGAACCTGCGCAACGTCACCGCGATCGATCGCCGCTACCGCGACATGATCGAGCGGATGTTCGGCGAGATCGCGGCCAAGGTTCCCGGCTTCGATGCGCCGACCCATCAGGCCGGTATCCTCATCTCGTCGCCTGATGCGCAGGTCTACTACCACGCCGATTTGCCGGGGCAGGGCCTGGTCCAGATCGCCGGCCGCAAGCGGGTCTACATCTATCCCAGCACGCAGCCGTTCATCCGGCCCGAGCATCTCGAGAACATCGCGCTGTTCGACGTCGAGGTCGATATCCCCTACGAGCCCTGGTACGACTGGCATGCGCAGGTGATCGATCTCGAACCGGGCCAGATGCTGAACTGGCCGCTCAATGCGCCGCACCGTGTCGAGAACCTCGATACCGTCAACATCTCGATGACGATCTCCTATGTCAACGACGACATCCGCCGCGCCCAGATCCTGCATCTCGCCAACGGCATGTTGCGTCATCGCTTCGGCTACACGCCTCGCAGCCGTAGCATCCGCGGCCCGACCTTCTTCGCCAAGCAGGTGATGCAGAAGCTGCTGCGCGACGGCAAGTGGGTGAAGCGCGAACGCGCGGTGCGGCGCACGATCGACTTCCGCCTCGACGAGAGCGATCTCGGCAAGATCGTCGACCTGCCCAAGGACTCGGCCAAGGACCCACCCAAGGCGGCGTTGGAAGCGGCGTAAGCGAGCTTGCCGGTAGCAGGTGCTGGAATGACGGTCTTGACGACAGCGGTTGAGAGATTCGGGGCGCGGGTCGCTTCCTATGCGGTCGGCTATCGCGTCGAATTGGTTTCCGATTGGGCGCAGGCGGCCGCCCGCTGGGGGATGTTCGAGCCGCTCACGGCGTTCCAGCATCCGCAATGGTATGCATCATGGTACCGCGCCTTCGCGTCGACCGACGGCGTCGAGCCGCTGATCGCCCTTGTCAGCGATGCCGCGACCGGTGAGCGGGCGGCGCTGCTGCCGCTGATCTGTCACCGGCAAGGAAGCCTGCGCATCGTCGAATTCGCCGACCTCAACCTCACCGATTTCAACGCGCCGATCCTCGGCCCCGCCGCGCCGCGCGACGACGTCGCCGCATGGCAGTTCTGGCGGGATTTGCAGGCCGCGCTGCGCAAGGCGCACGGCGGGGCCGATCTCATCCGGTTTCGCAAGATGCCGGTCAAGCTCGCGACGCGACCCAACCCGCTGGCGCTGCTCGATGGCGTCGGACCATCGGTCGTCAACGGCAATCTCTTGACCATCGGCGACGACCACAATGCCTGGCGCTACGAGTTGGACCGCAAGGTCCGCAAGGAATTGGGGCGGAGCTGGCGCGTGTTCACGCGCGAGCCGTCCGCGGCGTTCAGGGTTGCCACGGATACCGACGAGGCACTCGACCTTCTGTCCACCACGGAAATGCAGCAGGGCGCGCGGCTGAATGGTCTTGGACTCAATTACGTACTCGACAATGCGGACTGCACCGCCTTCTATCGCGATCTCGTGCGCGAAGGCACCAGTCGCGGCTATGCCGTGATGACCGCACTTGTAACCCACGACGAAGTGGTGGCGACGCTGCTCGGCATCCGCACCGGCTCGCGTTACGTCATGATCCGCATCAGCAATGCGGGCGAGAAATGGTCGACCTGTTCGCCGGGCCGGTTGATCATCGATCGCACAATCGCAGCGCTGCACAAGGACGGTGTGCGGGAATTCGATTTCTCGATCGGCAATTACAGCTACAAGCGGCGGTTCGGACCGCAGCGTACGCCGCTGGTCGATCTCGGCGCACCCTTGAGCTGGCGCGGACAACCCCACGCGCTGCGCGACCGCGCCGTGCTGGCGCTGCGTCATTATCCGGAGCTGACCGCGCGGCTGAAGCTGGCGCTCGGCAAGTCGCCCCCCTCGCGCGAAGATGACTGAGCCGTTTGTACGGCGCGCCGGCGTTAGACCCCTCTGACCACGCCCGGCTGGCCCGGTGCGCACTCCAGCGCAGCACGGTCCCAGTTCGCATTGATGGCCGCTGCCTCATAGCTTGATTGCAGGAACGCGAGCAGCGCCTTGTCCGGGTCCGGAGCCATACGCACGGCGTCGTAGGGCAGGATGAATTCGCCGAGCGCCTCGCTGAAGAATGCAGCATCAGGTCGCACCGGCGTGCTGCGATAGCCCGCGGGTTCCGGGTAGGCATAGGAATAGAAAGCAGGATAGTCGATCGCGCCGCCGCCCGGCCAGAAGCCGGCGCTGCTGACCTCGTGCGAATAGGCTTCGTGCGCCACCTCATCGGGCAAATGCGGCACGCCGCCGGGGTGCCGCGGTGCCGTCCTGCCCGAGAAACGCGTCACCGCGAGATCGAAGCTGCCCCAGAAAAAATGCACCGGGCTCGCCTTGCCGAGAAAGCCGGTCCGGAATTGCTTGAATACGCGGTCGCAGTTCACGAGGATCTGGTAAAAGCGGCGCACAGCGTCCGCATCGTAGGCGGCATGTTGCGTGTCCTGCGAAAACCGGGTCGGGTCGGGGATTTCGTTCGGCGTCTCGTCGATGACGACGTCGACGCCGAGCTCGCTCAGGTTCGCCACGATCCCCGCGTAGAAGCTCGCGACCGATTGCCCGGCCAGCGCGAATTGCCGCTCGGTGCCGTCGCTGGTCGAGATGCGCAGCAAATGATCGATGAAATCGAAGTCGATCTGGAACGTGCGGTCGCCATCCGGGATCGGCGAGGTCGTCAGTCCGCGCGCCGTGACATAGAGCGTGACGTGCCAGGAGTGATTGAGCCAGGGCGACTTCGCCAGCCGGATCTTGCCGGCGATTTGGGTGAAGAGCTGAAGCGTGGCGCAGCTGTCGCGCCACGCCGCGGTCGGCAGTTCCGGCCAGCGGGTCTTCGGTGCGTTGGTCATGGCAAACCTCAGGGCTGTGCCGACAAGGAGCCTTGCGGCATATCACGAAAATGGTCCCGATGACCTCGGAAACCGTTGCAGTAGCGAGGGCGGCAATCGTCACCGAGTGCCGCCCTATCGCGCATGTCCAGCCGGGCGTGGAACCCAGCCATGCAGCTTAGCCGTGTAGTTTCTTGGCGGCTTCCGCGATCGCGCGGCCCTGGTAGCGTGCGCCGGCGAGTTCGTTCTCGCTGGGCTGGCGGCTGCCGTCGCCGCCGGTGATCGTGGTGGCGCCGTAGGGCGCGCCGCCGGTGACTTCGTCGAGCTTCATTTGTCCTGCAAAACCGTAGTTCAGTCCGATCACCGTCATGCCGAAATGCAGCAGGTTGGTGATGATCGAGAACAGCGTGGTCTCCTGGCCGCCATGCTGGGTCGCGCTCGAGGTGAAGGCGCCGCCGACCTTGCCGTTCAGCGCGCCCCGAGCCCAGAGCCCGCCGGCCTGGTCGAGGAAATTGGCCATCTGCGAGGCCATGCGGCCGAACCGGGTGCCGGTGCCGACGATGATCGCGTCGTAGTTGGCGAGGTCGTCGATCTTGGCGACCGGCGCGGGCTGGTCGAGCTTGTAGTACGAGGCCTTCGCGACTTCGGCCGGCACGAGCTCGGGCACGCGCTTGATGTCGACGGTGGCGCCGGCTTCGCGCGCGCCTTCCGCAACGGCATTCGCCATCGCTTCGATGTGACCGTAGGCGGAGTAATAGAGAACGAGAACCTTGGCCATGATGGCCTCCTTTGGGGCGTGAGGTTAGGGGAGTTGGTTGGGGGAGGGGCATGCGCGGACGTCGGTCCGCGCATGCAGGGTGAGTGGTGATCAGGCCGCGTCGACCAGCACGAGCTCGGCATCCTCGAGCGCGGTGATCTTCAGCTTGGCCTCATCGCGGATCGCGGCGCCGTCGCGCGCATTGACGCGCACGCCGTTGACCTCGATGCTGCCGGCCGCCGGCACCAGATAGAGGTGACGGGCCTTGTCGGCGGCGTATTCCGCGCTCTCGCCGGCCTTCAGCGTGGTGGCGAGCACCCGCGCATCGGCGCGGATCGGCAGCGCGTCGTTGTCGCCGTCGATGCCGGAGGCGATGGTGACGAGCTTGCCCGAGCGGTCCGCCTTCGGGAATGGCTTCGAGCCCCAGGTTCGGTGACCGCCCTTCGTCGTCGGCTCGATCCAGATCTGGAAGATCTTGGTCTTGGACGGCTCCAGATTGTACTCGGAGTGGCGGATGCCGCTGCCGGCGCTCATCACCTGCACGTCGCCGGCCTCAGTGCGTCCCTTGTTGCCGAGCGAGTCCTGGTGCGTGATCGCGCCTTCGCGAACATAGGTGATGATCTCCATGTTGGCGTGCGGATGCGCCGGGAAGCCGGAGTTCGGCGCGATCTCGTCGTCGTTCCACACGCGCAGTGCGCCGTGGCTGACGTTGGCGGGATCGTAGTAGCTCGCGAACGAGAAGTGGTGCTTGGCCTTGAGCCAGCCGTGGTCGGCACCGCCAAGCTCTGCGAATGGTCTGAGTTCGATCATGCGTTGCTCCGTTTGATAGGTTGGTTTCGATCTCGTTGACCCTTGGATATGCCTCCGGCTGTGGTATAGAAATAGAAACTATTGAAACTCATTGTTTCCAAATTGAGCGATCGGGACAGCTGCCATGTCGAAACTGCCGGACTTCGAGGCGCTCGCGATCTTCGCAAAAGTCGTGGAATTACGGTCGTTTGCGGCGGCCGCGACCGAGCTCTCGCTGTCCAAGGCGACGGTCTCGAAGGCGGTCAGCCGGCTGGAGGAGCGGCTCGGCGCGCGGCTGTTCAACCGCACCTCGCGGCGGCTGGCGCTGACCGATGCCGGCCAAAAACTATCGGAGCGCGCCGCGCGGCTGCTGGCCGATGGCGAGGCGGCCGAGAACGAGGCGCTGGCGCAATCGACCACGCCGCGCGGCCTGGTGCGGCTCGCCGTCCCGATGAGCTTCGGCATCAAGACCGTGGCGCCGCTGCTGCCGGAATTCATGGAGGCGTATCCGGAAGTCGCGATCGATCTGCACCTGAGCGACGCGACCGTCGATCTGATCGGCGAAGGATTTGATGCCGGCCTGCGCATCGCGCGGCTGCCGGATTCCTCGCTGATCGCGCGGCGGCTGTGCGGCATGCCGCGCTACACGGTGGCGGCGCCGTCCTATTTGAAGCGCCACGGCCGGCCGACCCATCCGATGCACCTCGCCGAGCACAAATGCTTCGGCTACGCCTATCTCTCAACCCAGGGCGTCTGGCACTACACCAACGCGTCAGGGGAGCAGGCGAGCGTGCGTCCCGCCGGCCAGTTGCGCGTCAACAATGGCGAGGCCGTGATGCCCGCGCTGCTCGCCGGTCTCGGCATCGCCGATCTGCCCGACTTCATCGTCGGCGACGCGATCGCACGCGGCGAGGTCGAGGTGATCCTGAAAGGCTGGAAGCAGCCGGAGGGCGCCGTGCATCTCGTCACGCCGCCCGGCGGCCCGCGGCCCGCTCGCGTCGAGGTGCTGGCGGATTTCCTCGCCAGCCATTTCGCCAAAGACCGTACCCAGCGGAAGTAAAGGGCAGCGCTCACCGGAAGTATCGAATCCACATACGCAGGCTGAAGGCCGCGTGACCCGTCACATTCGTGTCATCCCTTTTAAATTGTATAAGTTGTGTGAACTAACCCATGATCGTGGGCTGCCGCGATCGTCTATTTCTGTGTCCTGAACCTGTTGCCGCCAAGCGCATTTTCGGAGGAACCAGATGATTGATCTGACCAAGCACGATTTCACGTCATTGTCGGTGAAGGATCTGCTCGATGCCCGCGAGGCCTATCACGTACATCTGGCCCATCTGCAATCGGTCTACGCTACGGCGATCGGCCGCTATCTGATCCGGGATACCGACCGCAACGCGACCGAACGGCGGCACCATTCCAAGCCGCAGGCGCTCGGACCGCGGACGCTGTTCAATTCGTCGGTCAAGGACTGGTCGTGGCCCTGCATCCTCGTCTTCGTGCGGGACTGGATGAAGCGCTCCGAGCTGAAGAACCACCCGGAGAAGCAGGACCAGCTGGTGCCTCCGTTCCTGTATCTGCCGGATGGGCGCGTCGTGCCCACTTGCGTCGTCAAAGTCGATCCGAATGAGGAAAGCCCCGGCGTCGTCGATCCGCCGGTGTTCAAGAGCGATCTGGTCGGCGGCGGCTTTCCGGTCCAGACCATGATCCAGGGCAAGATCCATCGCGGCTCGATCGGCTGTCTCGTCACCAATGGCGAGACCGTGTTTGCACTCTCCAACCGCCACGTGGTCGGCGCAGCCGGGCGCGAAATCTTCGCCGGCTTCAAGAACACGGAGCGGCGTCTTGGCGTCAGCGATGCTCTGCAACTTGGCAAGCGCGCCTTCAGCGACGTCTATCCCGGCTGGCCCGGCGCGCGCGTGGTGGCCAATCTCGATGCCGGATTGATCCGCGTCGACGACGTCAAGGGATGGACCGCGCAGGTCTACGGTGTCGGCCAGGTCGGCGACGTCGTCGATCTCAATGTCGGCACCTTCCGCCTCGATATCATCAACCAGCCGCTGATCGCGTTCGGTGCGACCAGCGGATTGATGAAGGGCAAGATCATCGGACTTTTCTATCGCTACAAGACCGTCGGCGGCATGGAATATGTCAGCGATTTCGTGATCGGTCCTCGCGATAGCGACACGCCGCTCAACAACTATCCCGGCGATTCCGGCACGGTCTGGTTTCTCGACGATCCGGACGCGAAGAAGAACGCCGGCGGCGCACGCATCCTCAGTCCGCTGGCGCTGGAATGGGGTGGCCAGGAATTGTTCGGATCAGGCGGCAAGATTCCGATGCAGGTCGCGCTCGGCATCTGCATGGCGACGCTGTGCCGCGAGCTCGATGTCGAGCTTATTGGCGACTGGAACGCCGGCCACACCGAGTATTGGGGCGAATGGGGACACGTCAAGATCGGCGCCTACGCGACCGGCCTGATCGATGCGAAGCTGCCCAAGCTCTCGGCCATGATGGACGCCAATTCCGACAATATCGGCCTCGACGACAAGCTGCTTTCCGATCTCAAGCCATACCAGCGCGGCGCATTCGCGCCGCTGGCCGACGTTGCCGACCTGGTCTGGCGCTTCACCCGGCACACCGACGAGAGCAACCATTTCGCCGACATGGACAAGCCGGGCAAGGACGGCAAGACGCTGCTGGATCTGTGCGCCGAGTCGACGCGCAACGTCGATCCAAAGGTCTGGAACGACTACTACGACGGGATCGGCGAGGACAGGCGCGGCGCGTTGCCGTTCCGGGTCTGGCAGATCTTCGACGAGATGGTCGAATATGCTGCCGCCAACAAGAAGCTGGAATTCGTCTGTGCCGCGGGAATCGTCGCCCATTACATCGGCGATGCCTGCCAGCCGCTGCACATCTCGCAATTCCACCATGGCCTCGATCCGAACGACAAGTCGCACGCCAAGGTGCACAGCGTGTACGAGACCACGATGATCGGCCGCCACGGCAAGGATCTCATCAAGATGATCCCCGACGCCCGCACCAGCGACGTCGCGGAGATCGTTGCGGGCGGCACGCCCACCGGCCGCGATGCTGCAGTCGCCGTGGTCGCGCTGATGCAGCGAACCGTGAAGCGGCTGCCGCCGATGACGATCGTCAATCTGTTCAACTCGCATATGGGAAGCGGCCAGGTCGACGTGCTGTGGTCGAAGCTGAAGGATGCCACGGCGGCCTGCATGCAGGACGGTGCCAAGACCCTGGCCCGGGTCTGGGAGGCGGCCTGGCGCGCCGGCGCCGGTGAGGATCGCGGGCAGGGCAGCAAGTTCGATCAGGGCAGTTTGAGCAAGCTCTACAACGATCCGAGCTTCCTGCCGGCATATCAGCTCCAGCAGCTCACGCTCGATGCGGACGATCACATCGTTCCGATCGGGGGAAGCGGTGCACGTCGCCGGAGTGCGTCGACGGCACGGCGCGCGCGCCCGCAAGCAGCGAAGAAGGCGGCGAAGAAAGCGGCCAAGAGTTCGGCCAGGAAGGCGGTCAAGAAGGCCGTGGCGCGCAAGCGTCCGGCTGCGGCCGCCCCGGTCCGCCGCGCCGCCGCCAGCAAGAAGGTCGCAACCAAGCGCGGCGCGGCGAAGAAGCGCTCGTTTGGAAAGACGCGCAAGGCGGCGCGTCGGCGCTAAGGCGCGATGAGACTAGGTCGACCGCGACGGCGCTGCGGAAGGCGCCGGAGATGATCAGGGCCTTGGACACCGCGGGCGTCCGGTCGCTTATCCGGACGCACCGGAGTTTTCAAAATTTGTTGCAGACGACAGCGCGCGCTTGATCGGCGCTGTGAAGAAGATCGGCGAAGTCGAATAAGGAACTCGGTTTCATTCGCTTTCACATTTAGTTGTCTGCACGAACGATCCTTGGCCGCATTCATTTGCCATTTTTGAAGCAAGTCGTCGCGCGGAACCCGCGTGCGCAGATGAAATCGAACTCATTGAATAAAGGCACGGGCATGCAGACGGAGCGAATTGTCCTGAGCTTAGCGATCGCGATCGGCGGCCTTGGCGCTTCCGCGCCTGCGTTGTCGCAGGAGTATCGCGGCACCTGGGAACAGCAGATGGCGTGCACGCCCGACGTGATGCGGCTGTGCAGCGATCAAATTCCCGATACCAACCGGATCGTCGCCTGCCTGCGGCAGAATACGGCACTGCTTGGCAGTTCCTGCCGTGCGGTGTTCGAGTCGAATGCGCAACAACAGGCGCAAACCCAGGGACGCGTACCTCAGCCGCAGATGCAACAGCGACCGCACGCGCCGCCGCAGATGCAGCCGGCCCCGGTTGCGCCGCCGCGGCCCGATGATGATGAGGATTAGAGCGTTTTCAAGCGAAGTCGATGCCGGTTCGCGTGAAGAAAACGCGTCAGAACAAAAATCCTACGGACTAACTTCTACCTGAGACCTGACTTCGCACACATCGACCCATTCGGCCGCGGTCAGCTCGGCCATCCGCTCCGGCGTGATGCGTACCGCGCTGTGGGTCGAGCCTGCGGCCGGCACCACGACGTCGAACGCCTTCAACGACACATCGCAATACACCGGCAGCGGTGTCTTCAGCCCGAACGGGCAGACGCCGCCGACCTCGTGACCGGTGATATCGGCGACCTCGTCGAGGCCGAGCATCTTCGGCTTGCCGCCGAACGCCGCCTTCACCTTCTTGTTGTCTATCCGCGACGTCCCGGCAGCGACGATCAGCACCACGCGATCGCCGACCCGCAGGCTCAGCGTCTTGGCGATCCGCGCCGGCTCGACGCCATAGGCCTCCGCCGCCAGCGCGACGGTCGCAGAGCTCACAGCGGATTCGATCACGGAGATTTCGGGCGCCTTCTCGGCGAAGAAGGCGCGGACGGACTCGAGACTCATGACGTTCAGGACCTTGCAGACACCAGGGCAGGAAGTTCGGAGAGGCCGTGGATCCGGTGATCGGGCACCACGCCGAGCTCGTCCATCTGGGTACGCAGGGCCTTGAACATCGTCAATGGGGCGACCGTCTCGCTCTCGACGCAGGCCAGCGCCATCGCTTCCGGCGTCACCCGCTCGATCCAGGCGACATTCAGTCCAAACGCCTTGGCGCCGCAGGCGTCCCACGGATTGGAGGAGATGAACAGGACCTCCGCGGGCGGCACGTTCAGCACCTCCTCGATCAGCGTGTAGGCCTCGGGCGCCGGCTTGAACACCTTGTGGGCATCGACGCTGATGGTCGCATCGAGCAGGCGGTCGAGCCCGGAATTGCGCACCAGCGCGTTCAGCATGTCAGGGCTGCCGTTGGAGAGGATCGCGAGCTTCTTGTCCTTCATCGCCTCGAGCGCGGCGACGGCATCCGGATACAGCGCAAGATGCTGATACTTGTCGATGATGCGCGCAAAGGTCGCTTCGTCATATTGCAGGCCGAGGCAGCGCAGCGTGTAGGCGAGGGAATCGCGGGTCGCTGTGGCGAAATCCTGATAGCGCCGCATCAGCGTGCGCAGCCAGGAATATTCGAGCTGCTTGATGCGCCAGACCTGGGTGATGATGTCGCCGTAGCCGGGGAACGCATCCTCGGTGATTTCGGCCACCGACTGGACGTCGTAGAGCGTGCCGTAGGCGTCGAAGACGATTGCTTTGATGGTCATTGAGTTTTCTCTTGTCCGCCAATGGTCGCATACAGGAATTTCCTGAGAGCGTCGATGGACTGATCGCGGACCTGCTCGTTGAATTCGAGGTGATGACCGAGCAGCCGCCCCGGTATGCGATATTGTGGCTCGTCAAAATCGTGATGGGCGCCGGGATAGACGATCAGCTCGATCGGATAGCCAAGGCCCTGCTGCCGGGAGATGCCGTCATCGTCGCGGCCTTCCGCCAGGTTCCGGCACTCTTTCGCGGGCGTCCAGTCGTCGAGTTCGCCGACCATGATCAGGGTCGGCACGGTCATGTTGCCCTTGATGCCGAGGCAGCGCGGATAGAAGGCGACGGCGGCGCGGAATTTTTCCGTTGCGTTGACCTCGATCGCGCCGCGCTCGACCGAGAGCAATGCGAGCCATCCGCCTTGCGAAAAGCCGATCACGGCAATGCGTCTTGGATCGACCAGGGATTGCCGGCTCAGGAAGCTCAGCGCGCGATAGGCGTCGTGAACTGTTGCGGCCGGGGCATCACCGGTGCAGGTGTTGCTGATGCCGCGCGGACCGAACCGGTCCACGGTGAGCGTGACATAGCCCCAGGCCGCGAGCCGTTTGCCCCAACGCTCGTCGAGTTCCCGCCACTGCCCGCTGCAGCCGTGCAGCAACACCACCGCGGGCAGGAGGCCTGGTCGCTCCGGCCGGCGCAACAGGCCCTGCAACGGTTGCGCGTTGTTGAGCGGGCTTTCGAATTCGACCAGCACGGATGGCGCTTCGGCCGCCGCCGCAGGCTTGCCGCCCGCGCTCCCGACCAGGAGCACGGCGAAGAGGATGGCAAGTCCGGCCCGGTTGTTCATCGGCCGCCCCGCAAGAGTGCGGCCGATGATACTCCCTTAGATCCCCAAAATCTTGCGCGCGTTCGCCTTCAGGACCTTGGGGCGGATCTCCTCGCGGATGTCGAGTTTTGCGAAGTCGGCGAGCCAGCGGTCCGGCGTGATGACAGGCCAGTCGGACCCGAACAGCATCTTGTCCTGCAGGATCGAGTTGATGTAGCGCACCAGGATCGGCGGGAAATATTTCGGCGACCAGCCCGAGAGGTCGATATAGACGTTCGGCTTGTGGGTCGCGACCGACAGCGCCTCTTCCTGCCAGGGGAAGGAGGGATGCGCGAGGATGATCTTGAGGTCGGGAAAATCGGCCGCGACGTCGTCCATGTACATCGGGTTGGAGTATTTCAGGCGCATCCCCATGCCGCCCGGCATACCGGAGCCGACGCCGGTCTGCCCGGTGTGGAACAGCGCGATCGCGCCGCCCTCATTGATCGCCTCATAGAGCGGATAGGCCATGCGGTCGTTGGCGTAGAAGCCCTGCATGGTCGGATGGAATTTGAAGCCGCGGACGCCGTATTCCTCGATCAGCCTGCGCGCCTCGCGGACGCCGAGCTTGCCCTTGTGCGGATCGATCGAGACGAACGGGATCAGCACGTCGAGATGGTCAGAGGCGATCTCCAGCATCTCCTCATTCTTGTAGCGGCGGAAACCGGTCTCGCGTTCGGCGTCGACCGGGAAGATCACCGCGGCGATGTTCTTGGCGCGGTAATAGGCCGCGGTCTCCGGCACGGTCGGCGGATGCTTGTGCGGCGACTTGAAATAGTCGGCCATCTGCGCCTGGAAATCGTCGTAGCCATCGTCGCCATGCATGCCGCACGGCTCCTCGGCATGGGTGTGGATGTCGATCGCTGTGACCTTTTCGATGTCGGGCAGTTTGAGCTTGGGCATTCGGCTTCCCCGGCGGCGTGTTTGTTGGTGATGGAAAATAATTATATGATATAACAATTTTCGCAAGCGGTCTGAATTGCCGGAAGGCGCTGGCGGTGCGGGCTCAGTGCGGCCGCGAAGCGGTCCTTGGTGGGGGCGAGGCCACCTCGGGAGCACGATTCACCGGCCAGGAAGCCACCATCAGGGCGCGGCGGCGCGACCGGGCCTTGGCGTGGATTATCGCGACGGTCGCCGTTTCCGATGTGATCTCAATGGTGTGGCGGGATGACCGGCACCGGTTCCAGGCCTCGATATGGCCGAAAATCGGCCCATCTCGGTTGACATTTAACGGTCCGATGGCTTAGAACCCGGCCGTCCCGCGCGGTAGGCCGCTTGTCGGGATAATCCCATTTCGCCAACTATTGGCTTTTTGCCGACGATTGGCATTGATCAGGTACGGCCTCCAACACGGGCCTTTCGAAGTAACAGGATTGTCCCATGAAGGTCCGTAACTCGCTGAAGTCGCTGCGCGGCCGCCATCGCAACAACCGTCTGGTCCGCCGCAAGGGCCGCGTCTACGTGATCAACAAGGTCCAGCGCCGCTTCAAGGCGCGCCAGGGTTGATCCAGCGCGGATCGGCTGATTGCGCCGATCCCAATACATCGCTTTCACAGGTCTTTGACGCCGTGCTGCTTTGCAGCGCGGCTTTGTGCGTCTAGACTTCGGGTCATGGGATTCAACTTCCTTGGGCCTACCCACCGCCGGCTGGCGATCGTGATCGCAGCACTTCTGGCCATGCCTGTCGCGGCCGCCGCGCAGGACGATCCGCGCGTGATCCCGCCGCCGAAGGCCCAGAAGAAACTGCCGGAAGCCCCGACCAAGCTGCCGCAGGTTCCGGCCGATCGCACCCGTGGTCTGGATTTCCTGTTCGGCGCGCTGAAGGCCGCGCCCGATGAGGATAGCGCCCGCCACGTCGAGGCGCGGATCTGGGCGCTGTGGCTGCAAACCCCGAGCGATACCGCGGCGCTGCTGATGGTGCGCGCCAAGGCTGCGCTCGATGCCCAGAATATCGATGTGGCGCTGAAGCTTCTGGACGCGGTGATCAAGCTCCGGCCCGACTATGTCGAGGCCTGGAACCGGCGCGCGACGATCTACTATCTCAAGAACGACTACGTCCGGTCGCTGGGAGACCTGCAGCAGGTGTTGACCCGCGAGCCCCGCCATTTCGGCGCGCTGGCCGGCGTCGGCATGATCATGCAGGACATGGGCGACGACAAGCGCGCGCTGGACGCTTTCCGCAAGGCGCTGGCGGTCGATCCCTACCTCGAGAAGGTGCCGCAGATCGTCAAGCAGCTGACCGAGAAGGTCGAAGGCCGCGACATCTGATTGCCTTCAATTGATTGCGTGCGATTGATCGCGATCGCGGGCCGATGGCCGCGAATGGGCACATTGCTCGCGGGCTTGATGCTTGCTCGCGATATGGCCCGGCGCAGGAGGGCAGGCTAGTGCAGGAACTTGCCGCGTGACGCGCAGTCCTCGGCCACGGCAGCATAGAATTGCTGAAGCTCCGCCTCCAGGTGCTCATTCACGAGCAACAGTGCCTTCAGGGCGCCGCGCAGGTCGCCATTGCAACTCGCCACGATCTGATCGATGGCCGCATCGCTAGGGTCGGAAATCATGGTACTCCTCCGATTACTTCCCGTTGAACTCGTCGTGCGGACGCAGGTTCCTGTGGATTCAGTGCACAAGCCAAGAGGCATCCCGGGTGCGTCCCGGTTTGGATGAAGCCTCGCCTCTGATGGCGAAATTGCCACCGGCAATCTATGGAATTACTAATGACGGTGGGATGAACCCGCTATCCACAGGCTGGGGGCATTGTGGACAACTCCGCGCCCCGGCGCGAGCCGGAAATCGACAATTGGCTTTCCGAACAAGAGCATGCCCGGGCAGGGGGCAAATCGACGCGAAACCAGGCTTGGGCTTCGTCGTAATTTTCAGGTGCCCAAGACACTTCAACTTCTCAAGATCTTCGGACCCCCTCGATGTTGACCGCGATCATTGCGCTGGCGGCCGCAGGGCTGGCGCTGGCCCTGGCGACGCAAATCGGCGTCATCCTCATTCAGAGGACCTTTCCGCCTCGGGGCCGCATGGTCGATGTCGCCGGCGCGCGGCTGCATGTGGTCGAGCTCGGCCCGCGCGATGCAGCGGGGCCGCCGATCGTGATGCTGCATGGCGCAAGCTCCAACCTGCGCGCGATGCGGCCGCTCGGCGACCGCATTGCGAAAACGCGCCGGGTGATCCTGATCGACCGGCCGGGCCATGGCTGGAGCACGCGCGCGCGTGTCGCGGACTCGACGCCGGCGATCCAGGGCCGGATGATCGTGGAGGCGCTGACGAGGCTCGGTATCGACCGGGCGATCGTGGTGGCGCATTCCTGGGCCGGCGCGCTCGCCCTGCGCATCGTGCTCGACCATCCGGACCGCGTCGCGGGCCTCGTGCTGCTCGCCCCCGTCGCCTATCCCTGGCGTGGCGGTGCCGGGCGCTACAACGATGTGATCTCGACGCCGCTGATCGGGCCGTTGCTGGCGCACACGATCACCTTGCCGCTCGGTTATCTCGTCACGACATCTGGCGTGCGCGGCGTGTTCGCGCCGCAGCCGATGCCGGACGATTTCGTCCGCGACAGCGCGACGTTGCTCCTGCTGCGCCCGCACGAGTTCATCGCCAATGCGCGCGACCTCGTCACGCTGAAGGCCGCCGTGGTCGAGCAGGCGCCGCGCTATGCGGAGATCAAGGCGTCGGTCACGATCATTGCGGGCGACGTCGACAAGACGGTCTCGACCGGCATTCATTCGCGGCCGCTTGCAGCAACGGCGCCGAACGCCAAGCTCATCGTGCTGCCCGGTGTCGGCCACATGGTGCAATATGCCGCGCCCGATCTTGTGGTGTCCGAGATCGAGGCGACGGCTGACCGGTTGGTCCAATCGGCAGCAACAGCGGACAATTGCGCCCGCGAATCTGTGATCCGGTGAGGCTTGCGCAGTCGCATCCTGCCGAACATCATGCGGCTGCGCGGCCCGATAGATCTCACCCAAAGGACAAGCCTCATGCGGATCGACAACATCGCCGACCTCATCGCTGAAACCCTTGCCCAGGCTGGCGTGAAGCGCATCTACGGTGTCGTTGGCGACAGCCTCAACGGCTTGACCGAGGCGTTGCGCAAACGCGGCACGATCGACTGGCTGCATGTGCGCCATGAGGAGGTCGCGGCCTTCGCCGCCGCCGCCGAATCCCAGATCACGGGCGACCTCGCGGTGTGTGCGGGCTCTTGCGGCCCGGGCAATCTGCATCTCATCAACGGCCTGTTCGACGCGCATCGCAGCCGCACGCCGATGCTGGCGATCGCGGCACAGATCCCGTCGGCCGAGATCGGCGGCGGCTATTTCCAGGAGACCCATCCGCAGGACCTGTTCCGCGAATGCAGCCACTATTGCGAGTTGGTGTCGGATCCGGCGCAGCTGCCCTACATGCTGGAGAACGCGATCCGCGCCGCGGTCGGCAAACGCGGCGTGGCGGTTTTGGTGCTGCCTGGCGATGTCGCGATGCGGCCGGCGCCGAAGCGCGACATCGCGCCGAATGCGGGCCTGCTGCCGCCCGTGCCGGTGGTGCGCCCGGCCGAAGCCGAATTGAACGCGCTGGCCGCACTGCTCAATGGCGCGAAGCGCGTCACGCTGTTCTGCGGCCGCGGCTGCGCCGGCGCGCATGATGGCCTGCTCAAGCTCGCCGAGACGCTGAAGAGCCCGATCGTGCATGCGCTCGGCGGCAAGGAATATGTCGAATACGACAATCCCTACGATGTCGGCATGACCGGCTTCATCGGCTTCTCCTCCGGCTATGCCGCTATGCATGGCTGCGACGTGCTGCTGATGCTGGGCACCGACTTTCCCTACAAGCAGTTCTTCCCGACCGGCATCAGCATCGCCCAGGTCGATCTCCGCCCGGAAAATCTCGGCCGCCGTTGCAAGCTCGATCTCGGCGTCGTCGGTGACGTCGGCGAGACCATCGCCGCGCTGTTGCCGAAGCTCACGGTCAAGACCGAGCGCAAGTTTCTCGACGCCAGCCTCGCGCATTACAAGGACGCCCGCGCCGGCCTCGACGATCTCGCCCGCGGCAAGCCGGGGCAAAAGCCGATCCATCCGCAATATCTGGCGCGGCTGCTCAGCGAGCAGGCGAGCGAGGATGCGGTGTTCACCGCCGACGTCGGCACGCCGACGATCTGGGCCGCGCGTTATCTGCAAATGAACGGCCGCCGCAGGCTGGTCGGATCCTGGGTGCATGGCTCGATGGCCAATGCGATGGCGCATGCGATCGGCGCGCAGGCGGCGCAGCCGGGGCGGCAGGTGGTGTCGATGTCCGGCGACGGCGGCTTTGCGATGCTGATGGGCGATCTGATCACGCTGACGCAGGCAAAGCTTCCGGTGAAGGTCGTGATCTTCAACAACAGCGTGCTCGGCTTCGTCGCGCTGGAGATGAAGGCCGCGGGCTTCATCGAGACCGGCGTCGACCTGAAGAATCCCGATTTCGCGGCGATGGCCCGCGCCATGGGCATTCACGGCGTCAGGGTGGAGGATCCCGGCGAGCTCGAGGGCGCGATCCGCGGCGTCTTCGCACATGACGGCCCGGCCGTGCTCGACGTCGTGACCGCGACGCAGGAATTGTCGATGCCGCCGACCATCACGCTGGAGCAGGTGAAGGGCTTCAGCCTGTGGGTGCTGCGCGCCGTGATGAGCGGCCGCGGCGACGAGGTGGTCGATCTCGCCAAAACCAATCTGTTGCCGCGCTGACCGCGGCGGCAGCTCAAATCAGAAAGCCTTCCCCGTCCGCCCTGGCATTTGCACAGGGCGGACGACGTCCGATACCGCCGATTACTTCGGCTTGCCGTCCTTGTCGAACGACGACACGTAGGCCCACAGATTGTTGGCCTCGGTCTCGTTCTTGATGCCGGCGAATGCCATCTTGGTGCCGGGGATCTTGGCCTTCGGGTCCTTGATGTATTCGAGGAACTGATCCTTGTTCCAGGTGATGCCGGAATTCTTGTTGGCATCGGAATAATTGTAGTCCGGCGCGGAGCCGGAGTGGCGGCCGTCGAGGCCGTTGAGCTCGGGGCCGACCTTGTTCTTGGCGCCTTCGCCGATCGCGTGGCAGGCGAGGCATTTGTTGAACGAGGTCTTGCCGGCGGCGGCATCCTGCGCCAGCGCGGAGGATGCGGTGGCCAGCGATGTGACGACCGCCAGCGCGCTCAAGGTCTTTAGGTTCATGGGGTTCTCTTCGTTTCGTCCCGGGGGGTAGTGTTTGGTTTGTGGCATGTCCGGCTTGGACAGGACAAGCCACGAAACCTTGACAGGTTTCATGGCCGCCCGCTTGTCCGAGAGAGAACTCGCCCTTGCGGGCCGGGGCAATCCGACCTTCGGCCGGGGTGACTGAAACAGGGTGACTGAAACAGGTGCAGACCTGATTGATTTGTCGTAACAAATCCGCAAAGCGCGCTGAGCGCTCCGAGGAAACAGCGATGTCCATCATGATGCCGGCGGCCGATCAGGCCGTCCTTGCCCGCCGCGCCGAAATCGTCGCCGCGTTGCGCGCAATCGTTCCGGGCGAGGGGGTGATCGACAGTGCCGCCGAAATGCTAGCATATGAATCCGACGGCCTGACCGCCTATCGGCAGCCGCCGATGGTCGTGGTGCTGCCCGATACCACCGAGCAGGTCGCGAAGGTCCTCAAATATTGCCAAGCGCAGGGCATCAAGGTGGTGCCGCGCGGCTCCGGCACCTCGCTATCCGGCGGCGCGTTGCCGCTCGCCGATGGCGTGCTGCTCGGACTCGGCAAGTTCAAGCGCATTCGCGAGATTGACTTCGATAACCGCGTTGTTGTCACCGAGCCCGGCGTCACCAACCTTGCGATCAGCCAGGCGGTCGCCCATGCCGGCTTCTATTACGCGCCCGATCCGTCGTCGCAGATCGCCTGCTCGATCGGCGGCAATGTCGCGGAGAATTCCGGCGGCGTGCACTGCCTGAAATACGGCATGACCACCAACAACGTGCTGGGCTGCGAGATCGTGCTGATGTCGGGCGAGATCCTGCGCATCGGCGGCAAATCGGCCGAGAATGCCGGCTACGATCTAATGGGCATCATCACCGGCTCGGAGGGGCTGCTCGGCGTCATCACCGAGATCACGGTGCGCATCCTGCAGAAGCCGGAGACCGCCCGCGCGCTGATGGTCGGCTTCGCCGAGGTCGAGGCGGCCGGCGAATGCGTGGCCGCCATCATCGGCGCCGGCATCATCCCCGGCGGCATGGAGATGATGGACAAGCCTGCGATCCACGCCGCGGAGGCCTTCGTCCACGCCGGCTATCCGCTCGACGTCGAGGCGCTCCTGATCATCGAGCTCGACGGTCCCCAGGTCGAGGTCGACGAGCTGATCAAGCGGGTCGAGGCGATCGCGCAAGGCTGCGGCTCGACCTCCTGCCAGATCTCGACCTCGGAGGCCGAGCGCAATCTGTTCTGGGCCGGCCGCAAGGCGGCATTCCCGGCGGTCGGTCGGATCTCGCCGGACTATCTCTGCATGGACGGCACGATCCCGCGCGGCGCGTTGCCCAAGGCCTTGGCGCGGATCCGCGAACTCTCGGAGAAATATGGCCTCGGCGTCGCCAATGTGTTCCACGCCGGCGACGGCAATCTGCACCCCCTGATCCTCTACGATGCCAACAAGCCGGGCGAGATCGAGAAGGCGGAAGCGTTCGGCGCCGACATCCTGCGTTGCTGCGTCGAGCTCGGCGGCGTGCTCACCGGCGAGCATGGCGTCGGCATTGAGAAGCGCGACCTGATGCCCGAAATGTTCACCGAGATCGATCTCAACCAGCAGCAGCGGCTGAAATGCGCCTTCGATGCCCAGGGCCTGCTCAACCCTGGCAAGGTGTTTCCCACCCTACATCGCTGCGCCGAACTCGGCCGCGTCCATGTCCACGCCGGCAAGCTGGCCTTCCCGGATATCCCGCGGTTCTAGTACCGTCTCACCAGGCCGCGCGCCGCGCTGGCATCGCCATAGGCGGCGCAGGCCCGTTCGGGGTCAGCTATCAACTCCGCCCGGACTCGCTTGAACGTTTTGCCGGCCGCTTCGGACACCTCGGGACGGAATTTGCGCGGATCGTAGTCATTGCCATCGTTGGCCTTGATGGCCGCGTCAAAGGCGCCGATCATGGCCATGGCGGCGTCGGGGCTGCCGAGAAGCGTGGCGCCGAGCTGAACGCCGCCGGCACCATTGGCTTCATAGCCGGTGCATCGTTGTTCGAGCACCGCGGCCGCGGTGGCGAGCTGGTCGAGGAACGTCGCCTCGGCGTCGGTGAGCATTGCGGCGCGCGCCTGCGGAGCCACGATCATCGCGAGCAGCGCGATGGCTGTTGGCTTGATGTTCATGGTGGCGGTTCTCCTGCGGCGGTTGAGCCGCGATTGAAATCACCGGTTGCCGAATGGCGACAGCGCCGGCCAGTCCTTTTGGGGCATCAGGTGCCGCGCCGGCTATTGGCCCCAAGGCCAACATGCATCGGCGTCGGCCGCAAGCGGACGTGGGGAAATTGCGAGCGCCTTGCCGATCAATCCAATTTGGCTGATCGCGCTAGCCAACCGATAACCTTAACCGATGCTTGCCGCGGTGGCCGTGGCAAGCCGTCAGGGCTGCCGTTGCGCGTCGCTGCAATTGCGGCGGCCACCCGTTTACACGACCTTCAACTGTTCCCCGGTATTTTCCCAAGATGCATGTCTTCGGGACCACATCGATGCCCAGCCTGGCTGATCAGCTGGCGCTTTCGCGCAATCGGCCCGCGGGTTTCGACTACATGCGGATCGCGCTGGCGGTATCGATCATCTGCCTGCACAGCCTGAACGTGACGCTCGGGCTTGGCCGGGCGCTGGAAATCCTGGGTTCGTTCCGCATCTTGATCGCGATGATCCTCGCGCTGTTCTTCGCGTTGAGCGGCTTCCTCGTGACGGCGAGCCTGCAGCGGTGCAAGAGCCTGATCTCCTTCCTCGGCCTGCGCGTGCTTCGGATCGGGCCCGCGCTCGCGGTCGAGACGACGCTGTCGGCGGTCATCATCGGCTCGGTGTTCACCGAACTGCCGTTGGCGCAGTATGTCGCCGACCCGAAATTCCACGCCTATTTTCTCAACATGGTCGGCGACATCCATTACGAGCTGCCGGGCGTCTTCCTGCACAATCCGATGCCGGACGTGGTGAATGCCCAGCTCTGGACGGTGCCGTATGAATTGTGGTGCTACGTGATCCTGGCGCTGCTCGCGGTGACCACGATCTGCTTCAACAGGGTGACGTACCTCGTGTTCCTGGTGATCGTTCAGGTCGCGCTGGTGAGCTACGACGTCTACCGCTGGGAGGAGGTGCCGATCCAGCTTCGCCCGCATCTTCTGGTGTTCTGCTTCCTTGCCGGTGTCGGCTTCTATCTCTGGCGCGACAAGGTGCCGTTCAACCGCACGGCGTTCCTGGTCGCGCTGTTGCTGTGCGCCGCCGGGATGGCCACGGGTCGCGGCGACGCGCTGGCTCCGGTGCCAGCCGCCTATGCCGCGTGCTATCTCGGCCTGATGAATCCCCGGCGGAGCTGGATCGTATCGTCAGGCGATTACTCCTACGGGCTCTACCTCTATGGGTTCGTCATCCAGCAGTGCGTTGCCGCGTTCGGCCCGCCGGTTCAGCACTGGTATCTCAACATCCTGATCAGCCTGCCACTCGCCTTCGGCGTCGCCGTCGCGTCCTGGCATCTCGTCGAGAAACACGCGCTGGGGCTCCGCGGCCATGTCGAGACGTTCGAGGTCGCGGTGCTGTCGCGGATTTCGATCGTCGGCTTCTGGCGCAAGTCGCCCGAGCAGGCCGAACGAGAGGCTGTCGTCCAGCCAGGGCCGATCAATCCGGTTCGACCGATCGTTCTTTCCGGCCGGTAACCCCTAACCATTACTTGCTGCGAATTCGGTCTCGGATTTCGATCATCGGCTTCTGGCGCAGGTCGCCCGAGCGGGTCGGGTTGCGCGCAAGGTTCGGCAACAGCGGCGCATCGATCTGATCTGCGCGCGGGGAGGGATTGGTATCCTCCCCGCGGCGCCGTCGCTCACAGCAATACGTATTGCGTCCGCTCGCGCTTGGCGAGCAGCGGCAGTGCCTGCTCCGCGATGTAGGTCTTGAAGTAGGCGCTCTCCGCGTGAGCCTTGAACGCCGCTTCGTCCTGGAACAATTCGTAGAACAGGAATTGCGCCGGATTGTCCTTGCCGCGGCCGATCAGGAACAGCTTGGTGCCGGGGTCCTTCTGCGCCTCGGGCAGGAAACCGTCGAGAATTGCCGCGACCTTGTCGGCCTGGCCTTCCTTGGCTTCCCATTGCGCCACCACCAGAAGGCCTGACGTGTTGATCACGTCGCTGATGGTTCGAGTGCTCATCGCATAGTGCTTCATTTGCATTCCTCCGTTGCTTTGCTCCGATCGAGCTTGCGATCCGGCCCAGGGCGAGACGCCGGCGATCGTCATGATCGCGGCGAACGAGCCGATGGCCGATCGTCGGGTGAGCATCATCGTCGTGGTCGTGCCTTCCGAACGTTTCATGATCGCCTCCAGATGATTTGCGCCAACCGTCGTGCCGGCCGAACCGCACCGCGACAGATAGGGGATCGTGCCGCGCACTCGGTTAGGCCACGGTCGAAATGTCGATGTCGTGAAAATGGTTCGACATTGGTCGAAGTGTTGCGTCTCCGCTTACGCAGGATGCGCGATGTGGCCAAAACCTCGATCACGGCGGCCCGACCGCCGTTCCCGCCGCGGTCGGGCGGCAAGCCCTGCTCCCGGGCCATTCCGTCGACGTTGCGACGGTGGGGTTCGTCGCATTTGATCTCGGAGCCAAATTTCGTTACCGACTAGCGGGTGGAAACGCTGAAAGTCAGAGACGTCCAGGACGTCGAAGAGGTGGTGCGCGCGGCTGTCGCCAGCGAGCAGCCGCTCGAGGTCATTGGTCATGGATCGAAACGCGCCATCGGCCATCCGATGGCGACCAATGCGGTGCTCGACGTCTCGGTGCTGAACGCGGTCAGCTCCTATGAGCCGAACGAGCTGATCATCACCGTGCAGGCCGGCGCGCCGCTCGCCGACGTGCAATCGCTGATCGACGCCAAGAACCAGCAATTCGCCTTCGAGCCGATGGACATGTCCGTGCTGCTCGGCACCGCGGGAGCCGGTACGATCGGTGGCATGATCGGCGCCGGCCTTGCCGGTCCGCGCCGTATCAAGGCCGGCGGCGCGCGGGATCACCTGCTCGGCGCCCATGCGGTGTCCGGGTTCGGCGACAGTTTCAAGACCGGCGGGCGGGTGGTGAAGAACGTCACCGGCTACGATCTCTGCAAGCTGCTCACCGGTTCCTGGGGCACGCTCGCGGTCATGACCGAGGTGACGCTCAAGGTGATGCCGAAGCCGGAAGCCGAGCGCACGCTGGTGCTGCGCGGGCTCGATGACGTCGCCGCCAACAAGGCGATGACGGCAGCGCTCGGTTCGCCCTTCGACGTGTCGGGCGCGGCGCATCTGCCCGGTTCGGCGTTGCGGTCCGGGACCGGCGCACTCGCTGGCCTCGCAGCCTCCGGCCAGCCGGTCACGCTGGTGCGGCTCGAGGGAATTTCGGCGTCGGCGGCCCACCGCGCGGCCTCGCTGAGCCAGGCACTGTCGTCCTATGGAACGGTCGACAGCCTCGCTGACGACGCGTCGGCTTTGATCTGGAGCGCGCTGCGCGACGTGGTGCCGTTTGCGGCGAACGGCGCGCTCGGGGCCTCGCCGGTGTGGCGCATCGTTTGCCCGCCGGCCTCGGGCGGCGCGCTGGGCCAGGCGCTGTCGCGCTTAACCGGCGGCGACGTGATCTACGATTGGGGCGGCGGGCTGATCTGGGCCGCGGTGCCGCCGGGCGACGACGCGCAGGCCGCGCTGGTCCGCGGCCAGGTCGAGGCAGTCGGCGGGCATGCCACCCTGATCCGCGCCACTGAGGACGTGCGCCGCGCGGTCGACGTGTTCCAGCCGCAGCCGGCCGGGCTCGCCGCGCTCGGCGAACGTATCAGGGCGAGTTTCGATCCGAGGTCGGTCCTCAACCGCGGCCGGATGATTCGAGGCGGGGGCGCATGAAGACCGAGTTTAGCCTGGCGCAGCTTGCCGATCCCGACATCAAGGAAGCCGACCAGATCCTGCGCGCCTGCGTGCATTGCGGCTTCTGCACGGCGACCTGTCCGACCTATGTGCTGCTCGGCGACGAGCTCGATAGTCCGCGCGGCCGCATCTACCTGATCAAGGAGATGCTGGAGAAGGACAAGCCGCCGACGGCGGATGTGGTCAAGCATATCGACCGCTGCCTGTCGTGCCTCGCCTGCATGACCACCTGTCCGTCGGGCGTGAACTACATGCACCTCGTCGACCAGGCCCGGGTCAGGATCGAGCGGGATTACGAACGGCCGCTGACCGAGCGGCTGCTGCGATCGGTGCTTGCCTACGTGCTGCCGCGGCCGGGCCTGTTCCGGATCAGCATGATCCTGGCCGGGCTCGCCCGTCCGTTCACGGCGCTGCTGCCAACGCCGTCGGTCGGTGCGGCGAGCCCGGGCCTGCTGCGGCGAATCAAGGCCATGCTGGCGCTGGCGCCGCGCGGCCTGCCGCGGCCGGGGCCGGCTGCGGGAACCGTGTTTGCGGCGACCGGCCGGCGGCGTGGGCGGGTCGCGCTGCTGCAGGGCTGCGCCCAGCAGGTGCTGGCGCCGCGCATCAATCAGGCCGCGATCAATATGCTGACCCGGCACGGCGTCGAGGTGGTGCTGGTCAAGGACGAGCAATGCTGCGGCGCGCTGACCCATCACATGGGACAGGATGCCGACGCGCTGGCGCGCGCTCGCGCCAACATCTCGGTGTGGCAAAGGGAAGCGGACCAGAACGGGCTCGACGCCATTCTGGTGACGACCTCGGGCTGTGGGACAGTTGTCAAGGACTACGGCTACCTGCTGCGCGAGGACAAAACATTCGCCGAGCCGGCCAAGCGAATCTCCGCGCTGGCAAAGGATATCACCGAGTATCTCTCAGCTCTCGAGCTCGCGCCTTCAACGCAGAAAGGCGACATCACCGTCGCCTATCACTCGGCTTGTTCGTTGCAGCATGGACAGAAAATCACTCAACTTCCGAAAGAATTGCTTTCCAAGAATGGATTCGTGGTGAAAGATGTGCCTGAGAGCCATTTGTGTTGCGGTTCGGCGGGGACCTACAACATTCTCCAGCCCGACATTGCGAGCAGATTGCGCGATCGCAAGGTCGCCAATATTGCGCTTGTCAAACCGGACATGATCGCTGCGGGCAATATTGGGTGCATGGTTCAGATTGCCGGCGGTACGTCAGTTCCTGTGGTGCACACGATTGAGCTTCTCGATTGGGCGACAGGAGGTCCCCGGCCAGGATTGAATTGATCGACTGCCATTCGAGCATGATCCGGACCCCAGCCTTGCCCTGACGCAAACTGAAGGACCGGCGCTTCCCTGCCACAGACGCGAAGCGATCGCGCGGCCATCATGCCCGACAAGCGAAGTGGAGGGTGCCTCTCCCCGAGGTGCAGCTGCTGACCGGCAAGCGATCACTTCAATACGCGGTGGACTCTAATCAGCGGCAACAGGAGGACCACGATGGCGAAGTCGAAGAAGGCGAAGAAAAGCAAGAAGGCCAAAAAGGCCAAGAAGGCGGTAGCGGCGAAGAAGAAGTCCGCGAAGAAGTCGGCCAAGAAGACCGCGAAGAAGGCCGCGAAGAAGTCTGCAAAGAAATCGGCGAAGAAATCAGCCAAGAAGACAGCCAAGAAAGCTGCGAAGAAGGCTGCTCCGAAGAAGGCCGCGCCGAAGAAGGCCGCGAAGCCGGCTGCGAAAAAGGCCGCCAAGAAGAGCGCTCCGAAAAAGGCCGCCGCGCCGAAGCCGGCTGCCCCGGTCGCAGCACCCCCGGAGCCTGTGCCGCAGCCGGCCCAGAGCTGGGCCACGCCGAGCCACGAGCCGGCGCCGAGCTGGGGCACTTCCGACAGCGAGCACCACTAGCCGAACCTTCTATCGGTTCACCTGATCGAAGCCGCAGCGGACGCCGCTGCGGCTTTTTCCGTGCCGGTGGTCCGTAATATTGCGGAGACACGATTCGCCGCCGGCGCCGCCCGCAGCGCGTCAAACCGTTGCGCAATTCCGGATTGGGCGCGTCGTTCAACCGGAACTTGAGCCTCAGCCTTGTGGTGCAAATGCAACACCCGTCAACCAACGTATGGCGAGACTGCTAGAACGCCTAAAAAGTCGGCAGATGCATGTCTTTTCGCCTTCTCCAAAATGGGGGTGCGTTTCAGATTGAGCACACGCGATTGAGTTGCAGTCCGTTATCGCGCGCCCTGGGGGGCCACCGGAGCTGGGCTGTCTGGAAAAGTAGATGGGGATCGTCATGAAGAAACTGGCTTTGTTAGCAACGGCGCTAGCAATGATTTCGAGCTCGGCAATGGCAGCTGACATGGCGGTGAAGGCCGTCAAGGCGCCGCCGCCGGCTCCCTTCGATCCCTGGGACATCGCCTTCGGTGCAGGTATCGTCAGTGACTACGTGTTCCGCGGCGTCACCCAGTCGAACCACAATCCGTCGGTCACCGCCTATTTCGAGCCGCGCTACAACGTCAACAAGGACCTGCAGCTCTACATCGGCACCTCGACCGAAAGCATCTCCTTCGCCAACCGCGCCGCGGCTGAAGTCGACGTCTACGGCGGTATCCGCCCGACCTTCGGCGCCTTCGCCTTCGACATCGGTGTCTGGGGTTACCTGTATCCGGGTGGAACCTGCTACTTCGGCGCGCCGTTCGACACCGCCGGCAAGGCGGTCGGCGCCGAGTGCGCCCTCAACTTCCTGCCGAACGGCAACGTCATGAAGAAGGACGTCTCGTTCTTCGAAGTCTACGGCAAGGCGACCTGGACCATCAACGACAACTGGGCGTTCACCATCAACGAGTACTACTCGCCCAACTTCCTCAACACCGGCGCCTGGGGCAACTACTCCTCGATCATCGGCAAGTACACCGCGCCGAGCACCGTGTTCGGCACCAGCGGCGTCGGCATGTACGTGTCGGGTGAGTTCGGCCGGCAGTGGCTCGGCACCTCCGACAGCTTCTACGGCGTTCCGGCATTCCCGAACGGCATCAAGTATGCCGACTACAACACCTGGAACATCGGCATCGGCTTCACCTACAAGGTGTTCACGCTCGATCTGCGCTACTCCGACACCGACCTGTCGAAGGGTAATTGCAGCGCCTTCACCAGCGATTATACCGCGGGCGGCACCAACAACGTGACCCCGATCAATCCGCTCGGCACGGGCTCCAACTGGTGCGGCGCGGCCGGTATCGCCAAGCTCTCGGTCGACCTGACCGCGATGTCCAACCTGAAGTAACTTCCTCACCCGAGGATCACGGGGGGCGGCAGAGCAATCTGCCGCTCCTTTTGTTTTGCGGGCGCGGGTGATGACGAGACTGAAGCGGCAGACTGGCTGCACCTCCCCCGCAAGCGGGAGAGGGAGCCGACTGTCTTCCGGGCCGGCTGTTCGCGTTCGCAGCTAAGTTGGCTCGCCTACGACGCGGCGGCCTTGACCTTGTCACGCAAGGTGAAGCGATCGCCGTCGCGGACCAGCGACACGTTGCGCTGGTGGAACGCGTCGAGCGTCGCGCGATGACCGATCGAGACCACCGTGGTGCCGGGCAGCTTCTCGGCGATCAGTCGGTACAGCGCGGCCTCCGACGGCTCGTCGAGCGAGGCCGTCGCCTCGTCCAGGAACAGGAATTGTGGCGCATGCAGCAGCGCGCGGGCGATCCCGAGCCGCTGTTGCTCGCCGAGCGACAGCATCCGGTTCCAGTGCGCCTCTTCCTCGAGTCGCGCCGCGAGCTGCGGCAGTCCGACCGCGGCGAGGACGTCGCGGACCCGTCCCGCATCGTAGCTCGCAGCCTGGCCCGGATAGACCACCGCATCATGCAGCGAGCCGATCGGCAGATAGGGACGTTGCGGCAGCATCATCAGGCTGGCGTTGGCGGGGACCTGGACTGCGCCGCGGCCGAACGGCCAGATGCCGGCCATCGCGCGGAACAGCGTGGACTTGCCGGCGCCGGAGGGACCGGTGACAAGGGTGCGTTCATTGTCGCGAAGGCTGAAGCCGTCAGCCGCGAGCAGCGGCTTGCCGTCCGGCAGCGTGACCAGGAGATCGTCGAGATCGATCGTGTCGCCGGCTGTGGGCTTGACGTGGATGATGTCCTGCCGCTGCGCGAGTGCATCGCCACCGCGGATCGATTTCTCGAAGCCGTCAAGACGTGCGACCACCGCCTGCCATTCAGCCAGCGTCCGGTAGGCCGAGATGAAGAAGGACAGCGAATCCTGCACGCTGCTGAAGGCGGACGCGGTCTGCATCATGCCGCCGAGCTGAATCTTGTTGGCGAAATAGGCCGGTGCGATCAGCACGTAGGGGAAGATCACGGCGGCTTGCGAATAGGCCGAGGTGAACGCGGTCAGCTTCTTGGTTCGTTGCATGATGTCGAGCCAGTTTCCGACCACGAAACCGAAGCGATCGAGCAATCGCGTGCGCTCGGCCGGCTCACCGTGCAGCAGTGCGATCTGCTCGGCGTTCTCGCGGGTCCGCACCAGGTTGAAGCGGAAATCGGCTTCGAACCTTTGCTGACGGAAGTTAAGGTCGACCAGCGGCCTGCCGATCAAATGGGTCAGGACCGTTCCGAGGATCGCGTAGACCAGCGCGCCCAGCACCAGGTAGCCCGGAATCGCGAGGTCCTTGCCGAACAAATGCAGCGGCGCCTGATTGGAAAGGCCCCACAGGATGAACACGAAGGAAGCAAGCGTCACCACGGCGCTCAGCAATCCGATCCCGAGCGCCAGGGTCTGTTCGACGAAGCGCTGGGTGTCGTCGGCGATGCGCTGGTCCGGGTTATCAGCCGCGTCGCCGAGCAACTGCATGCGGTAGTGGTTGGCATCGTGCAGCCAGCCGCCGAGATAACGCGTGGTCATCCAGCGCCGCCAGCGGATCTGCAGCCATTGATTGAGATAGAGCTGGTAGACTTTCAGGCCGATCCAGAACGTTGCAAGCACGCAGAAATAGCCGATCTGATAGGTGAAGACCGCCTGATCGCGCTCCTGCAGCGCGTTGTAGAAAACATTGTTCCAGCGGTTGAACAGCACGGTGAGAAAGACGGCGGCGAGCTCGAGTATCACCACCGCGGCCAACAGCCCGCGGCCTGCCCATTTGTCGTCGGAATTGAAATAGGGCGAGGCGATGCGCCACACCGTTGCGAGCGTCGAGCGAATGTTGTTCACAGATTATCGTCTCCGGGGAAGCGGCCGCAACGGCCTGAAGAATCGGGACAATCGCAGTGCACCTCGACTAAAGTCGTAGGCCTGGCATGCAAGCGTTGGCTTGTCCCGGCAAGCGAGTCAACCCTAGCATGACGACAACGGCGAGGGGCGGGGGACCTTCGATTTTTCGCGAGGATGTGAGCGATCCTTACCGATCGTTCATTCGCGAGCCGGGGCTGCAATCTTTCCGACGGACTCCCGCAATCGCACCAGCGCGCCGGCCTGCACGCAAGGCCGGGGCGCTGCATAAGAATGTGGGAAGGATCCCGAGATGAGCACCTGGAATCAAATCTACAATCCGCTGGGCAATGCAGGGCTGTCGACGCTAGCCGCCGCCATTCCCGTGGTCACGCTGCTGGTCTTGATCGCCAGCGGCAAGGTGAAGGCGCACATCGCGGCCATCATCGCCGTGATCGTGACCAACCTGATCACGATCTTCGTGTTCACGATGCCGGCCGGGATGTCGATCCGCGCATCGATCCTCGGCATCGTCACCGGGTTCTTCCCGATCGGCTGGATCGTGCTCAACGTCATCTTCCTCTACCAGGTCACGGTGAGGTGCGGGAAGTTCGAGCTGTTGAAGCGCGCGGTCGGCGGCGTCACCGAGGATCGCCGCCTACAACTGCTTCTCATCGCGTTCTCGTTCGGCGCCTTCTTCGAGGGCGCCTCGGGCTTCGGCACGCCGGTCGCGATCACCGGCGCGGTGCTGATCGGGCTCGGCTTCTCGCCGCTCGCAGCCTCCGGCCTGTCGCTGATCGCCAACACCGCCCCGGTCGCCTTCGGAGCGCTCGGCACGCCGATCCAGGGCCTTGCCTCGGTCACCGGGCTCGATCCCTACCTCCTCGGCGCCATGGTCGGCCGGCAGCTGCCGCTGTTCTCGCTGATCGTACCGTTCTGGGTGGTGTGGGCGTTCGCGGGCTGGCGCGGCATGAAGGAAGTCTGGCCGGCGATCCTGGTCACCGGCGTGTCGTTCGCGGTCCCGCAATTCGTGATCTCGAACTACATCAATCCCTGGATCGTCGATATCGGCGCCTCGCTGATCTCGATGGGCGCGCTGATCCTGTTCCTCAAGGTCTGGCAGCCGCGTCAGCTCTGGCTGTCGCCCGCGCTGCGCGGCCGCGATGAATCGGCGGCGACGATGGCGGCCGCCAAGCCGCTCGACAAGACGCCGCTGACCCAGGGCGAATTGTGGAGCGCGCTGCTGCCATGGATCATCGTCTGCATCCTGATGCTGATCTGGGGCAACGGCGCCTTCAAGGCCTGGGCGAATGCCAACTTCGTCTGGAACTATCCGGTCCCCGACCTCGACAAGCTGATCTTCAAGGTGCCGCCGGTGGTGCCCAAGCCGACGCCGGAAGGTGCAGTGTTCGGCTTCACCTATTTGTCGTTCACCGGCACCGGATTGCTGATCGCCGCGATCATCTCGGGTCTCCTGATGGGCTTCTCGCCGCTCAAGCTGATCGCCGAATATGGCCGCACCATCCGCCTGTGCGCGATCTCGCTGATCACGATCTCGGCGATGCTGGCGATCGGCACGCTGACCCGGCTCTCCGGCGTCGACGCCACGCTCGGCCTCGCCTTCGCCGCGACCGGCGTGCTCTACCCGTTCTTCGGCACCCTGCTTGGCTGGCTCGGCGTGGCGCTGACCGGATCGGACACCTCGTCCAACATCCTGTTCGGCAATCTGCAGAAGATCACCTCCGAGCAGCTCGGCCTGCCGCCGATCCTGATGGCGGCCGCGAACTCCTCGGGCGGCGTGATGGGCAAGATGATCGACGCGCAATCGATCGTGGTCGCCTCCACCGCGACCAACTGGTACGGCCACGAAGGATCGATCCTGCGCTACGTGTTCCTGCACTCGATCGTGCTGGCGTGCCTGGTCGGTCTGTTCGTGACCCTGCAGGCCTATGTCTACCCGTTCACGGCGATGGTTCTGAAATAAAGAGGCGAGGCGTCGCCCAAACGGAGATCCCCGCGGGTGCGAGCCCGCGGGGATTTTGCTTTTCAAGCGCTTTTTCTCGCCCTGCCATTCTGGCCAATCGCAGCCTCGTCCCATACAAGGGCGGCGTTGCAATCGCTGGGAATGGCATGATCTCGATGAAGCGGATTCTGAACGGCGGCATGGCCGCATTGGCGCTGGCTGCAGCGGCTCTTGGCGCGAGGCCGGTGCAGGCCCAGGAAGAATTCCCGTTCGGCTTCGTGATGACGCTCGATGCCGCGCGCATGCCGGGCTCCAAGCGGATTCCCTCGATCGAGGTCGGCGACAATGGCGAGGTGATCCTCGAGCTGTGGTGCGACGGCGGCAAGGGCCAGTTCTCGGTTGCCGGCAACAGCATCGTGTTCGTTCCCGGCGCGATGGAGAACCGCAGCTGCACGCCGGACCGGGTGCAGGCCGACAAGGATCTGCTGGCTGCGCTCGGCGACACGACGAGTTGGCGGCGGCAGGGTGATCAGGTCACGTTCGTGGGAAGCAAGTCGCTGCGTTTCGTGATCAACAGCAACTAACGCACATCGCGTCGCCGCTCAGGGCGTCGCGACCAATCCGCTTGCGGTAGCGACGATCCAGCGATTGCCCCAGCGCACGATGGAATTGACGCGGCCAAGGCCCGGGACGACGTCGCCGCGTGCGGCCATCTTGACGCCTTCCGGCCCCTCGAGCACGGCGGTGCCGTCTCGGACTTCGACCACCGACCATCCGGGGATGGTGCTCGGCCGGGTCTCAGGGGGCGTCGCCGGGGGCTGCTTCGGCCCCAGCGCCATGGCTTGCGCGTTCAGCGTCGTCGGCGCGGCGCCGACCACCTGCGGGCGTGGATTGGCTACCGATTTGGGAATGCTGCCGGTGACGGCGGGGTCGGCGTTGGAGGCGGTCCGGCGCGGGCTCTCGCTCTTTCGGCTCGGTGGCGCCTCCGCAACGTGCGGGACAGGCGCTTCCTTCTGGGCCACCGGGACGGGGGCGGGAGCTGCAAAGTCATGCCAGTTGGCGCCGCCGGTCCATCCCAGCACGAAGCTTGCGGCCAATGCCGTGGCTGCCAGCAGCGCGGTGCCGATCCGGTCGGCGAACGGCTCCCGCAGCAGCAGGCTGGCGTCGTGATTTTCGCCTGAGACGTCCCAGAGGTCCGCCGTCTGCGCCGGCGAATGACCCTCCGTCACATCCGTTGGCCAGATGCTCCCAGGACTGATCGGCTCGCGGTCTTGCATGGCGTGACCTGTGTTCGGTGACGCAAAGGATGATCCCCGAAACTAAATCGAGCCTTAATTTTCGGTGACCGAACTGCGGCAGCACGAAGTCTTTTGGTCGCAGTCCCCGTAGTTTGACGGGACGGTGAGGGCGGCCGACAATCGCGACGACGACTCTGCATTGGGCCAGAGATGCACAATTCTGAAATCAGCATTGCCGCCGAAGACCCGCGACATGCGGACGTGCGGCAGCTGATAGATCTGTCGGACGACCACATGCGGGCGCTGTATCCGTCTGATAGCAATCACCTCGCCGCCGTCGAGACGCTGGCCGCCCCGGACACCGTCTTCCTCGTCGCGCGGCGCGATGGCGAGGTGCTCGGCTCGATCGCCTTCCGCCTCATCGCGCCCGGTCATGCCGAGATGAAGCGGATGTTCGTGCGTGCCGATGCGCGCGGGCACGGGCTCGGCCGCCGCCTGCTCGACGCGCTGGAGGACGCCGCGCGCGACCGGAAGATGGCGCGTATCAGCCTGGAGACCGGAATCCGGCAGCCGGAGGCGATCGGGCTCTATCGCGCCGCCGGCTACCAGGAATGTCCGCCGTTCGGGGACTACGCGCCGGATCCGCTCAGCCTGTTCATGACCAAGCGTCTCTAGCCCCAAGCGGTCGTTTCCGGACGCCGTCACCGCAAAGCGGGTCGCCGCGGCGCGCGGCCGCCGCTATAGCGATTTGCATGCTCGACTTCGCCGCCCAGTATGCAGCCTTTCAGCGCCGCGACCCGGCCTGGGATGGCGTCGTGTTCGTCGCGGTCCGGACGACGGGCGTGTATTGCCGCCCAGTGTGCCGCGCGCGCACGCCGCTCGCCCGCAATGTGCGGTTCTTTGGCAGCGCCGCGTCGGCCGAACGCGCCGGCTTCCGGCCCTGCCTGCGCTGCCGTCCCGAGGCAGCGCCGTTCTGCCCGGCATGGAAGGGCACCAGGACGACGGTCGAGCGCGCGCTGGCGCTGATCGAAGCGGGCGCACTCGATCGCGGCAATGTCGAAGCGCTGGCCGATCGGCTCGGTATCGGCGCGCGGCATCTGTCGCAGCTGTTCGCCGAGCATCTCGAAGCCTCGCCGCTGCAGGTCGCGCTCTCAGTGCGCGGGCAGCGCGCTAAGCGCCTGATTGACGGCAGCGATCTCCCGCTCTCCCTGGTCGCGCAGCGCGCCGGCTTCTCCAGCGCAAGGCGCATGAACGCCGCATTCGCAAAACTCTACGGCCGCTCGCCCGCGTCGCTGCGACGGAAGCGGCTGCAAAAAATCACGATGCAATGAGCCTGAAGGAGATCAGCAATGGCCAAGAGCTACGGCACCGTCAGTGCCGAACAGAAACTTGAGATGACCGGCCTCGAATTCGTGCAAGGGCTCGCCTCTGGCGCGTTGCCGCTCAACACCATCGCGCGGACGCTCGGCTATGATGTCACCGAGGCCGAGCACGGCCGCGTCGTCGTCACGCTGCTGCCGACGGATGCGCATCTCAATCCGGCCGGCACCGTGCATGGCGGGCTCACCGCGACGCTGCTCGACAGCTGCATGGGGCTTGCGGTGCAGTCGACGCTCGATGCCGGAACGAGCCAGACCACGCTCGAATTCAAGATCTCGCTGGTGCGGCCGATCACGCCGGACACCGGGCTCATCCGGGCCGAGGGCCATGTGCTCAATTGCGGTCGCCGCGTCGGCACCGCGGAGGGCAGGGTGACCGACGAGAAGGGGCGATTGCTCGCGCATGGCACGACGACGTGCCTGATCTTTCCAGCTTGATGCACAATTGTTGCGGAGAGGTTGCGCTGGCGCCGCATCGGGAGATGCCAAGCCGGCGCAGCAACATTGGAATGACTCCAGCGAGCCTGCGGATTAGAGCGCTTCAATTTCACTGAGCCGATCGCTCGCGCTACCCGGACGCATGGAATGTGCGTTCGGGTAGCCGCGATGCGATCGTCGATGAAGCGCCGGTTCACCCGGCGTAGCCACTCTGTTCAGGCAAGCGGATGAGGCCGAGCTGCAGCATGGCGGTCAGCGCATCTTCCTGTCCGAGCTCCTCGGCGATCCGTCCGTCCCGCACGCGCAGTACGGTCGTGCCGGCGAACGTCATCTTGCGGCCGGAGGCCGCGGGCAGCGAGCCGAGGCGGAAGTCGCTGAAGGCAGGCCCCGTGTGCGTACCGCCACCTTCCCAGCGGCCGACGACGAGATCACCTTCCGCGACGAGATCGCCGACGCCCCAGAAATTGAGATCCGGAAACGCTTCACGAAACTCGGTGATGAATTGCGTGACCGCAGCGCGGCCCTTCTTCGGTTCGTGCATCGGGTAGTGCACGACAATGTCGGGTGTCGCGAGCTCATCGATGATGCGCGGATTCCATGGGTTTCCCCAAAAGCCCTCGAACCACCGGCCTACGATGCTCTTGTTTTCATCTGACATCGGATCGTCTCCATTTGCGTGTTGCCGGTATCGCGACCGGCGCTGTGTCGATGAACGCATTAGGCATCTTGAGACGGGTGTCGTGCCACCCGATTCCAGATCGGGCGTGGCGTCGGCGTTCAGACGAGATTCCGCTTGGTCGATATGGCGCTTAGCGCCGCTTCTCGGATGTCGCCGCGCAATCGGGAAGCGGGTGGCGCGCGCAACACGAACGCGAAACCTCTTCGCGATCACACAGGAGAACATCATGCGCAACTTCAATGCGATCGCCGCGCTGCGCGGCGACGGACTTCGTCCCGAACTGCGGGCGCTGCTCGATCGCACCGCGATCGATCTTCGTTCCGAATTGTTCGTCAGAAGCGACGGGATGCTTCAGTCCGGCCCGGACGCAGCTCCCGAGATGGCGCGCAACAACGTGGTGACGCTGAAGACGAGGGCAGCCTGAATAAGCGGCGCGCCGACCTCAGCGCCACACCGACTTGTCGGCGTCCCAGCGCTGGCCTTTGAACTCCTTGAGCAGCGCGTCGATCGCGCCGTTGTCGTCCTTGGCCTCGCTGCCTTCCTCGTCGCTGCTGGAATCGTCGGACAGATTGAGCTTGGCGCCGGCGCTGTCGTCCGACGTCGAAACGGTGGGGCTCGAAACCCACAGCATCAGCTTGTCGGAGCTGCCGGGCTTGTCGGGCGAAACGAGGGCGGTGACCTCGTAATTCTGGGTGAGGCCGAGCGCAGGGTAGATCGCGCTGGGCCGCTTCAGCACCAGCTTGAGCTTGCCGGTATTCGCGTTCCAGGTCGCGGAGGCGGGCTTTGCCGCAAGCGTCCTCGCCAGCACATTGGAAATCACAGTTGCGAGCTTGTCCTTGTTGATCTTGTCGCCGTCGCGCCAGTCGGCGGCGGCGAAGCGGATGGTGCGGTCCATCTCGACCACACCGCTGGTCCAGCCGGCCGCCGTCACGCCGGGCGTCGATTTCACCTTGGCTAGCAGCGCGCCGGCGTGCTCGGGATCGACGGTGAGGTTGAGGGTCTGCTCGCCGGAGCGCATCGCATCGCAGGTCACGGCGAGGCTCGAGCTGCCGATCTCGGCAGCCTCGCCCTTCAGGTTCTTGAGGAAATCGGCCGCGGCGTCGAGCTTCACCCGCACCCCGATCGCTTCCGGCGAGACGTCGGTGAAGTCCTTCGGCTGCGGCGTGATGCCGTCCTCGGTGGCCTGGTTGTCCTGGAATTCCTTTTCGCTGAGATCGGAATTGTCCGTCGAGGCGACCTCGGTGACGGTCTGGCCGATCGTGATCTGGCCGCGGAACTCAAAGCTGTCGCCGGACTGCTTGCGGTTGAGCTTGACCGTGATCGGCTGCTTGTCGGCGACGCTCTGGGCGGTGCCGGAGAGCGTCTGGCCGTTGACGGTCAGGTTAGCGACGAAGCGGTCCTTGCGGTCCGAGCTCTTGTCGGCGGGATAGCAGACGTCGAGCACGGCCGCGGTCACGGCCTTGCCCTGGCGGGTTTCCTTCAGCACGACGTCGGCATTGCCGTCCATCAGGCCGTCGATCGACGTGAAATAGCGCGTCTCGGGGCCATTCGACGGTGCTGGCTTGGTTTGCAGCTTCATCTGGGCGAGAGCAGGCGCCGAGGCGACGGCAAGACCGAGCAGCAGGAGCGGGAGCGCGCGCATACGATAAGTCCTCGAAGGGCAGAATCGGTTCCGTCGTAACTAGCAAACCTCCGTGTCATTGGCCAAAAAAGAAGGCCGCCTAACGGCGGCGCTTCCAGAATCGCCGTCATGTGCGATCGTTGGGTTCCTGGCCGCTCTCCAGCCTGCCGCGCAGCGTGCTGACGACGCGACTCACGGTTTCGATGTCCTTCATCGACAGCCCGTCGGAAAGGCCGTTCACCCAGGGCAGCTGCAGGCGCATCGCCGCGTCGAAGCTTTGCTGCCCCTTCTCGGTCAGCACGACGAGCTGGGCGCGGCGATGATGCGGATTGGTCTCGAATGTGACGAGCCCGTCCCGTCGCAGGTCGTTGACGATCCGCTGCACGTTCTGTCTGGCGGCGCCGAGGTCGCGCGCCAGCCACGCGACCGGTTGCGGGCGTTCTGTGGTGACGATGGCGCCGAGGATCTGCCAACGCGCGCTGGTCAGGCCAAGTCCGGCCACCATCCGGTCGCCGGCGGTGAACAGCAGGCTGTTGAGCCTGAACAGGTCGAGAATCAGGTCGCTCAGGGCTTCGCCGGCCGGCGTTCGTTTGGTTTGCGGCATTTGTCACCATATGCTGATATTGACATCGTGATGTCAATATCATATGTATCCATCTGATCGAAATGACATCATAGCACCATATCAACGGAGCCAGCCATGCCGCAGATGCGCCCCCTCGACCCCGCATTCCCGATCGACCGTCAGCTCGCGGTCGAAGCCAGCAACGTCGTGCTCGTCAACCTCTTCACGCTCGATGCGGCCGACGTGGAGATTTTTCTGAAGGCCTGGCAGGCCGACGCCGCCATCATGAAGCGGCAGCCCGGCTTCATCTCGACCCAGCTGCACCGCGCGCTCGGCGACAGCCCGGCCTATCTGAATTACGCGGTGTGGGAATCGACCGCGGCCTTCCGCGCCGCCTTTGCGAACCCCGAGTTCAGGGCCAAGCTCGCCGCCTATCCGGCTTCGGCGGTCGCATCGCCGCATCTGTTCCAGAAGGTGGCGGTGGCTGACATCTGCGTCGCTTGAAGCGCGATAGGCACCGTCCATAGCTCTATCCACGTCATTGCGAGCGAAGCGATCCATGGTTCCGCAAGCGGAGAAGTGGATTGCTTCGTCGCTATCGCTCCTCGCAATGACGGTGGTGCCAAGCATCGCGGCCCCCGTCGCGGGCGAAAGCGAACATTGGACGCCGCTTCAAAGATCACTCAACTGTGCATCAGCATGCCGACGCCGAGCGTGGCCGCGGCAGCCAGGAACGATATGTCCAGAAACCGCAGCGGCGCTTTTGGACGATGACCGGTCGAACCGGAAATGACGTAATAAATGCAATAGGCGGCGCTGAGGACGACAAACGTCAACGTCTGCTTGATCCAGAAGGTCAAGACGACCGCAAGATCATCGGTGCTGTCCAGGGCATAAGCGCCGAATGCGAGCACCGCGCCGATCGCGTAGAACAGCACGAGTGTTGACGTCAGGGATTTCGCGTCGCGGGACATGCGATGATCCTTACAGCTCCATTGTCATCAAATCGCAAAAAAGAAGGCCGCCCGGAGGCGGCCTTCGATCTCGATGCGGATGTGATGAGGGCTTAGAAGCCGCCCATGCCGCCCATTCCACCCATGCCGCCGCCGCCCGGCATTGCCGGCGCTGCGTCCTTGGGCAGTTCGGCGACCATGGCCTCGGTGGTCACCAGCAGGCCGGCCACCGAGGAGGCGTCCTGCAGCGCAGTGCGCACCACCTTGGCGGGGTCGATGATGCCCTTGTCGACCATGTCGACATACTCCTCGGTCTGGGCGTCGAAGCCGAAGGTCTCCGACTTGTTCTCGAGGATCTTGCCGACCACGATCGAGCCCTCGACACCGGCGTTCTCCGAGATCTGGCGAACCGGAGCTTCGAGCGCCTTGAGCACGATGTTGATGCCGGCCTGGACGTCGGCATTGGGGTTGGTGAGACGGCCGACCGCCTTCTTGGCGCGCAGCAGCGCCACGCCGCCGCCCGGCACGATGCCTTCCTGCACCGCGGCGCGGGTCGCGTTCAGCGCGTCCTCGACACGGTCCTTCTTCTCCTTGACTTCGACCTCGGTCGCACCGCCGACCTTGATGACGGCAACGCCGCCGGCGAGCTTGGCAAGGCGCTCCTGCAGCTTCTCACGGTCGTAGTCCGAGGTGGTTTCCTCGATCTGCGCCTTGATCTGGCCAACGCGGGCGTCGATGTCCTTCTTGCCGGCGCCCTTGACGATCGTGGTGTTCTCCTTGTCGATCACGATCTTGCCGGCGCGGCCGAGCATGTTGACCGTGACGTTCTCGAGTTTCATGCCGAGGTCGTCGGAGATCAGCTGACCGCCGGTCAGGATCGCGATGTCCTCCAGCATCGCCTTGCGGCGATCGCCGAAGCCCGGCGCCTTGACGGCGGCGACCTTCAGTCCGCCGCGCAGGCGGTTGACCACCAGCGTCGCCAGCGCCTCGCCTTCGACGTCCTCGGCGAGGATCAGGAGCGGACGGCCCGACTGCACCACGGCTTCCAGCACCGGCAGCATGGACTGCAGGCCGGTCAGCTTCTTCTCGTGCAGCAGGATGTAGGCATCCTCGAGCTCGGCGGTCATCTTCTCGGCGTTGGTGATGAAGTAGGGGCTGAGATAGCCGCGGTCGAACTTCATGCCCTCGACGATGTCGACCTCGGTCTCGAGCGACTTGTTCTCCTCGACGGTGATGACGCCCTCGTTGCCGACCTTCTGCATCGCCTGCGCGATCATCTTGCCGATCGCGGCATCGCCATTGGCCGAGATGGTGCCGACCTGGGCGACTTCGGCGGAGGAGGCGACCGGCTTGGCGCGCTTCTCGATGTCCTTGATCACGGCGGCGACCGCGGTGTCGATGCCGCGCTTGAGGTCCATCGGGTTCATGCCGGCGGCGACCGACTTGGCGCCCTCGCGGACGATGGCCTGCGCCAGCACGGTCGCGGTGGTGGTGCCGTCACCGGCGGTGTCGTTGGTCTTGGAAGCGACCTCGCGCAGCATCTGCGCGCCCATGTTCTCGAACTTGTCGTCGAGCTCGATCTCCTTGGCGACGGTGACGCCGTCCTTGGTGATGCGGGGAGCGCCGAAGCTCTTCTCGATGACGACGTTGCGGCCCTTCGGGCCGAGCGTCACCTTCACGGCATTGGCGAGCACGTCGACACCGCGCAGCATGCGGTCGCGGGCGTCTCCGGCGAATTTTACGTCCTTGGCAGCCATTGATTTGAACTCCTGGAATGTCTGTGAATTGCTTGCCGCTTCCGCGCCCGTCATCGTCGGGCTTGACCCGGCGATCCATCTTTCGAAGAGCGATGGATGCCCGGGTCGAGCCCGGGCATGACAGCGGAGAGACTGGGCGCTCTCGAATTGGTCGTGGCGCTTACGCCAGCACGCCCATGATGTCGGACTCCTTCATGATCAGGAGCTCCTGGTTGTCGAGCTTGACCTCGGTGCCCGACCACTTGCCGAACAGCACGCGGTCGCCGACCTTGAGGTCAATCGGGATCAGCTTGCCGGCCTCGTCGCGGCCACCCGGGCCGACGGCGACGATCTCGCCCTGGGACGGCTTCTCCTTGGCCGAGTCCGGAATGATGATGCCGCCCTTGGACTTCTCCTCGGCATCGATACGCTTGACCACGACGCGGTCATGCAGTGGGCGGAAGGTGGATTTAGCCATGACGTTCCCTCTTGGAGGCTCGGTTTCAGGTCCGGTTCATCGAGACCGGCGTTGAATGCCGGCCCGGTCGGCGCCAGGCAGGACGCCCGGCGGATTTAGCAATCGTTGTGCAAGAGTGCTAATTGTGCGCCGGGAAATATGGCTTGGCGCAGTTTCTGTCAAGCAAACGGGTTAAGGCCTTGGTGAGGCCAATATAGGATGGTGGACCGGAAACCAAATCGTAGCGATGACGTAATTTTGTCAGACGTCATTGCTCCGCCTTAAGTTTTACGCTTGGCTGCATGACGGGTGCGGCCGGGAGATAAGTTCGGGGGATGCATATGATCAGGTCACTCAACGCGCGATTGGTCGCACGGTTCGTGGCTGTCTCGGCGCTGACGACGCTTTTGGGGGCGTGCGGCAGCATGAGCCTGCCGTCGCTGTCGTCGAACCCCGAGCCGGGGCCTGTCGAACCGGGCGTGGCTCCGGAGATGCCGGCGTCGATCCGCCCGGACGAGATCGTCGGCCGCTGGGGCCTCGCCTCGTTCCAGAATCCAGCCGACCGCGCCCGCACCGAGGCCGCCGCACGCGGCCAGTGCAAGCAGCCTTATGTGATCGGCGCCGGCCAGAGCGGCGGCGTCATCATGCATCTGGCCGACCAGGCCACCCCGCAGGAACTGCGGCTGAAGGGTTCCCCGAGCGGCAAGAACTATATCGGCCCACCCGGACCTGTGCCCGGCGAGCAGGACCGCGAGATCATCTCGTTCGACGGCCGGGTCTTGATCACCCGCTTCGTCGACAAGGACGCCGCCGTCCGCTACGGCAACATGGTCTACGTCCGCTGCGCCCCGAGGGCGTGAGGGCGGGATTTCCAGTTATCTGCGGATGTAGCGCCGCATAGGCGATGCAGCTCTCCCCTTGCGGGAGAGGTTGGGTTGCATCACCAGATGCAATCCGGGTGAGGGGTCTCTCCGCGAGTCCCTCTTTAAGCCCGCGGATAGAACCCTTGATCCGGCGCCATAGCCGCTGCGAAGCTTCGGCGTTCTCTGGAACGGCCGGCCGGAAGGCCGTCTACGCCACCTCGCAAAGCCCTGCTTTATCGCCGCACGCCAACCCGATTGACGCCGCCATTCAGGTTGCCGCCCGCGTTATGACGAACCGCAGCCCGCGCCACCGGACGAGGCCTGAGCACGACGCCCGCCCTCGCCACGCAACCGTGCGGATAGCCGACATACTGGCAGTAGACGACCGCCTTGGCCGGTGCCGGATTGAGCGCGACACCTGCTGCCCCCAACAGGAGGCTCGCCACGATCCCCGTAACCGTCACCGATCCGGTCGAAAAAATGCGCGTCCGATGCATGGTGATCCTCTCCATCGCAAGCGAACCGACGATGATGGCGGCGGTTCAGGCACGGCTGAAGATATGAACGGCGAGGGATCGACGATGTTGACGTAGATCAACGCTGGGCCCGGGCCGCCGCCATACCAGATCGATCTACTCCATATGAAAGAGGGCGGCTCATTGAGCCGCCCTCTTGTCGTGTCGTTGCGCGGATCTCACTGACAGACGTAACTGTGGCCGTCGGCCATCTTCGTCATCGTGCCAGGTTCGCAGGTGATTCCATTGGCTGCCTTGTAGTCTGCCCATCCGGCATAACCGTAATACGGGCTGCCACCATAGTAGGCTCGTGCTGGATAGTAGGGCTGGCCAAAGTGGGGATCCGTCTGGGCGGCGTATGCATCGGTCCAGTTATTTGTGCCCCAGCCAGCATAGACCGGCGCAGTGGCGGCTGCCGTGGCAACCGCGGCCGTCGCGGCGATCCCCGCGCCGACTCCGTACCCGTACGCAGCGCGCCGGGTTTGGCGACGTGCAACGCCCGCGACGCTCAAGGGCGTCAGCGGTCGGCCCACGCGCGCCTGGGCGCTTTCGACTGACGCCGAAATGCCGCCCTGCTCAGACCAGGTGATGGAGAACAGTGTCGCACAAGCGAAAGTCGAGAGCGCAATTGCAGTATTTCTGACAATTCTTCGCGTCATGTTCTATCTCCAGTTTTGGGTACTCCAGTGGCTCCCCCAATCGGTGATTCCTCAACAAGCCGCAGGTATCAGCGCCCAAGAAACCCGCCGTGCGTCGTCATGGTTTCAATGACGCCCTCGGATGCGCGCAACGAGTGGCCGGCAAAGCTGTACTGTGTGTTGTGTGAAAGTGCGAAGCCCCGCTCGGGGCGACCGGATTCGCTCCGGAAGTCCGATGCAACCGGCACCCAATGTTGGCTCCCGGCACACGCATGACAACGTCCTCACACACAGTATGCGCCTGCGACAGCAGACCTGCCAGTAAATTTGCAGGTGTCACAATTGGCACAAACTGCATGCGGTCGAGACAGGGTTCTGACTGATGTGTCACCTGACGTGCATGCAAGGAAAGCTGCCGTACAGAATTGCTCACGCCTTGCAACGCGGCGACGCGATGATCTGGCAACTTTTGTCTGGTGATCCCTCTCGGGCTCGACCACCGCTCAAACAAAAACGCCGGCCCGAGGGGCCGGCGCTTTTCGAATTGATCCGACAAATCTCAGTTGAACATCGCGTCAGTTGAACATCGCGTCGATGTCGTCCTGCGAGGCGTGGCCCGCGTCGCCGTCGAGCTTCGGGCCGTTGAGCAGGCGGGCATCGCCCTCGCGGGTGTCGACGATCGGCGGGACGTGGGTCTTGATGGCGTCGACGCCGCCCCAGATGTTCATCATCTCGTTGATGTGCTGTTCGATGAACTTCATCGTCTGCATCACCTTGCTGATGCGCTGGCCGGTGAGGTCCTGGAAGTTGCAGGCCTCGAAGATCGAGACCACGCGCTCCTGAATATCTTCGCTGAGCCGCTTCTGCTGGTCGGGCGTGACGTTGTTGGCGAGCGCGCTTGCGGCCTGGTCGATCGCTTCCACCGCTTCGAGGATCTGCTGGGTGGCCTGTTCGGTGCCGCCGACCACGGCGCCGAGTTCGCCATTGACCTTGGCCATCTCCTCGCCGTTGAAGCTCTTGCCGTGCAGCACGGCGATCTCGCGCTTGGTGCGGCTGATCGCGTCGTGGATCAGGTCGAGCTCGACCTTGAGCTTCTCGCACTGTTCGACCTGCGCGCGGTAGGTCTCGAGCAGCGCCTGCGTCTCGGCGACTTCGCGTACGACGGCGGCATCGACGCTGTCGCCGGTGCGCTGCGCCGGTGCCGCGGCCATCTGGGCGCGGATCGAGCGAAGCTCCGCCATGATCTCCCGATGCATCGGACCGAGCTCGCCGCCGCCGGCAACTTCCGGCTCCGGCATCACGACTTCACCCATGGCCTGCTCGACACGAAAACGCTTCCGCTTCACTGACATGATTTCATTCCCGCCCCTTCACTGCGGTCCGTTCTAGCGAGAGGTGATTTAACGTCAGGTTCACGCGGGAACAGTTTGCGCCGATGGCGCGCAATCGACGCGATACCGGCGATTAACCATGTCTCCCCGGCATTCACGCAAAATAAACGCTGTCAGGCAAAACCGCGCTGCAATGCCGACGTGGTGAATCTAAACCGCGATTCCGTTTACCAAACCGATGCGGTTTTCATTGCTTATTGACCACGTGCAACGGGGCTTGTGCGCTCCGTCCACGTCACACGTCACGACGAAACCAGTACAGAGTACGTCGATGTTCAGGAAAACCACGCTTGCGCTGCTCGCCGGCGCCTCTTCGTTTATTGCCGTTCCCCATCATGCGATGGCGATCGACGCGTCGGCTCAGCCCGAGCCCACCGTGATCTACGCCAACCAGGGCGCACCGCAGCCGCCGATGCGCACCGCCTATGTGCAGCCGCAACGCTCCAACATGGGCGGCGGCTTCATCGAATTCCTGTTCGGCGATGCGCCGTCGTCACAGGGGTATTCGCCGCAGCCGATGTATCAGCAGCAGCCTGGCTATTACGGCAACCGCCAGGGGCTGCCGCCGATGGATCCGCAGCAGCAGATGATCCGCCAGCAGGAAGAGGCGGCTGGTGATCCGACGCAGCGTCCGTTCGATCACCGATATGAAAAGCAGCTGGTCGATTACAGCGGCAAGGAAGGCGTCGGCACCATCGTCGTCGATACGCCGAACAAGTTCCTCTATCTGGTGCAGGGCGACGGCCGTGCGCTGCGCTACGGCATCGGCGTCGGACGGCCCGGCTTCACCTGGGCCGGCGTCAAGACGATCTCGGCGAAGAAGGAGTGGCCGGCCTGGACGCCGCCGCCGGAAATGCTGGCGCGCCGTCCCGACCTGCCGCGGCACATGGAAGGCGGCCCGGAGAATCCGCTCGGCGCCCGCGCGATGTATCTCGGCTCCTCGCTCTATCGTATCCATGGCTCCAACGAGCCCTGGACGATCGGCACCAACGTCTCGTCCGGCTGCATCCGGATGCGCAACGAGGACGTCATCGACCTCTACGGCCGCGTCAATGTCGGCGCCAAGGTCGTCGTGATGTGAGGTGGTTTGAAGCAGTCCCGGCTTTCGTCGGGACGACGGAATCAAAACGGCCGCTCGATTGGAGCGGCCGTTGTCGTTTCAGCGATCGCGTTTACGCGTAATCGCTGTTGTCGTCGCCGCCGTTGTCGTCGAAGTCGTCGGCGTCTTGATCATCGTCACTGTCCTGGTCGGCCTGCGCCTGGTCGAACGCGCCGGCGCGCGAGCCGGAATCGCTGTCGCGACCGGACGAACTGACGTCGTTGATCCCGGCGTCACGGGCGAGGTTGCTCGACGACTGGTCGCCGCCCCAGGGACGCGAACCACCGCCGCCGGCGTCAGCCAGCGATTGATGGCTGCCGCCACCCATCATGCCGCGGATGCTGGAGAGCAGCAGTCCGCCGCCGACCACGCCTGCCGCGGCCGCAGCCGCGGTGCCGAGGAACGAGCCGCCACCGCCACCGGGCGCGCCGCCGCCGAAGGGCGGGGGCTGCTGGCCGCCGTAGGGCTGGCCGTATTGGGGCTGGCCGTATTGCTGCGGCGGCTGGCCGTAGCCGCCCGCCTGCTGCATCGCCTGGCCCGAGTTCCAGACCGGGCGGCTGCCGCCGACATCCGGCGGGCGCACCGGAGGCACCGAGCCGTGCGGCTGCTGCTGGCCCTGTCCGAAGATCGCATCGCGCATCGAATCGAGGAATCCGCCGCCCTGCTGCTGTGCTCCCTGCTGCTGGCCGACCGCGGCCTCGAGCTCCTGGATGCGGTCATGGGCGCGCTTCAGCGCCTCGTCCTGCACCAGCGCGGTCTGCACCAGCGCGTAAACCGCATTCGGCGCGCTGCGCAGGCCCTGCATGATCGCGGACATGGCCTCGCCGTCGCGCGGGGCATTCTCCAGCTTGGCGAGCCGGTCGAAGAGATCGTCAATCAGTTGGCGTTCTTGCGGTGTCATGGCGTTCTCCATCGCGTCGATCGAATCGGCGCGCGGCTGATGTAGGACGGGCTTTGTGGCGCAAGGAGTGGGGGCCCGAATTAAATTTATGTATGCGACAATCCGACCGGCGGTTTTTCGTGAACCCCAAGCGTTTTCGAGCGAAGTGGATCCCGGTTCGCGTGAAGAAAACGCGTCAAAACAGGGGTCTCAGGCCAGTGTAACTTTATTCAGGGCCAGCAGCCCGGGGAAATCGTCGCCTGCGAGGTAGGCATGCTCGGTCTCCCGCTGCGTCGTCAGCGGGTCGAGATTCTTCAGGGTTTCATCGACGAAACCGGGATGGCACATCACGAGCCCATCCTCGGGCAGGCCGTCGAGGAAGCCCTGCATGAGCGCTCCGAATTCGCTGCCGCGCGTAAAATCATAGGCGCCGGCGAAGGCCGGATTGAAGCGCAGGCCGGATCGCTGGGCCTTGATCCGGAATTGGGTGCTGAGCACGTTCAGCACCAGCGCCTTCGGCGCCGTCAGCTGGCGCGCCAGCGGACCTTCGCGTCCGCACTGCCGCACCCAGGCGTCGGGTGCGCGCTCCTTCACGGCGCGCAGAAAGCCGTCGCGGACCTGCGGAAACAGTTGCGCGTGCTGATGGCCGTCGACGAAATCGGGCGCGCGGCCGAACAGATCGCGGAAGGCGTCGAGCTGCGCCAGCACTTCGGCATGGACCAGATCGGCATCGAGCCGATGCATCAGCCCTGCGCGCAACAGTTTTGGGAACGGCAGGAACATGTCGCCGTCGAGCGGACGGAAATGCATCGTCAGCGGCCGGAACGGCGCGGTCAGCGTCGCATGCAGCCCGATCGCACAGCGCGGGCTTTTCGCCGCCGATGCCGTGAGCGCAGTCGCTGCCTCGCGGCCGATCGCCGGCGTCACCATCATCACCGACGTCGCATTGAGGCGGTCGCGTTCGATCAGGTCGCGGATCGCGCGGTTGACGCCATCGCTCAAGCCATAATCGTCAGCACACAGCCAGATCCGGCGCGGCGAAACTTCGCTCATTCGGCGGCGGTCCGCTCGGTGGCGCTCTGCGCCGTGCCGCCGTCGGCATGCTTCTCGGTATGCTCGGCAACGAAGTAGATCGGCCGTGCCTTCAGCTCGGAGAGGATCTTGCCGATATATTCGCCGACGATGCCGATCATGATGAGCTGTACGCCGCCGATCGTCATCACGCCGATCATCAGCGACGGATAGCCGGGCACCTGCTTGCCGGTGGTCAAGACTTCCCACAGGATCGAGAGGCCGAACAGGAAGGCCGCGCCCGCGAGCAGCGCGCCGAGCAGGCTGGCGAAGCGCAACGGCGCCACCGAGAACGAGGTCAGGCCCTCGATCGACAGGCCGATCAGCCGGCCGGCATTGAAGGTGGTGACGCCATGCGCGCGCGGCGCCGGCTCGTAGTCGACGCGGATCTGCCTGAAGCCGATCCAGCTCGCGAGGCCCTTGAAGAAGCGGTTGCGTTCCGGCAATTGCCGCAGCGCCAGCGCCGCGCGCGGCGACAGCAAGCGGAAGTCGCCGGCATCCTCGGGGATCTTCTGCCGCGCGCCCCAGTTGATCAGCGCGTAGAAGCTGCGCACGGAAAGCCGCCTCAACGCCGATTCATTGTCGCGATGCGCCTTCGCCGTGTAGACCACGTCGTAGCCGTCATCGATCCAGTGCGCGACCAGCTGCTCGACCAGCGTCGGCGGATGCTGGCCGTCGCCATCCATGAACAGCACCGCGCCGCGGCGGGCATGGTCGAGGCCGGCCATCAGCGCCGCCTCCTTGCCGAAGTTGCGCGACAGCGACACCACCTGCAGGTCGAGCCCGTCGGCGGGCAGGCCGCGCGCGATCGCAAGCGTGTTGTCCGCGCTGCCGTCGTCGACATAGACCACTTCGCAATGGAGCCCGTAACGGGCGCGCAATGAGCCGGCGAGGTCGATCAGCCGCTGGTGCAGCGCCACAAGCCCGGCGGCCTCGTTGTAAACGGGCACGACGATCGACAGACCCTGCGCGGCAGCGGTCTTGGCGGTTGTGGTCAGGCTGGAAACGTCAGAGCCCAGCATCATCGGTCAGGTTCCAGAACTATAGCGTTTTCCAGCGAAATCGGGTTCGCCTTCGCGTGAGGAAAACGCGTCACGACGAGAGATCATGAACACAATATGGTACCGACGGCCGGCTGTCGCCAACATGAACGGCGACACCGACTCATTGTCGCAGGAACGCCTCGAGCTTGGCGAACAGCGGGTTCTCGCGGTCGAACACATAGTCCAGCGACACCACCGACACCGTTTCGGCGCCGTGCTCGCGCAGGAAGCTGCCGAGCGCGTAAAGCTTGCCCGGTGGGCAGTGCAGCGTAAGCATGCCCGATGAGGTCGGCCCGCCGAACGGGGCGACCACGCCGAAACGGGTATGCGCTTCCGACAGCAGCGCGTCGTTGCAGCCGGCGAACCGGGTGCGGACCTCGCGGTACTTGCTGGCGCGGGCGCGCGCGGCGATGTGGTCGAGGATGACGCGCGCGGTCTCGCGGGCGCCGGTCGACCAGTCGGCATCGCGGGAGGCGACGAGATTGGCCTGGCTACGCAGCATCACGCCGTCGTCGAGCACCTTGAGCCCGTTGGCGGCGAGCGTCGCGCCCGTTGTCGTGATGTCGACGATCAGCTCGGCGGTGCCGGCCGCGGGCGCACCCTCGGTGGCGCCGGCGCTCTCGACGATGCGGTAGTCGCCGACGCCGTGCTTCGCAAAGAAGCCGCGCGTCAGATTGATGTATTTGGTCGCAACCCGCATGCGGTGGTTGTGCTGCTCGCGGAAGCCCGATGCGACGTCGTCGAGATCGGCCATGGTGCGGACGTCGATCCAGGCCTGCGGCACCGCGACCACGACATTGGCATAGCCGAAGCCGAGACCTTCGATCATCAGCACCCGCTTGTCGGCATCGGGAATGCTCTCGCGCACCAGATCCTCGCCGGTGACGCCGAGATGCACTGAGCCGCGCGCCAGATTGGCCGCGATCTCGCTCGCCGACAGATAGGCGATCTCGACATTGTCGACGCCGGCGATGGTGCCGCGATAGTCGCGTGCGCCGCCGGCCTTCGACAAGGTCAGCCCGGCGCGGGCGAAGAAGCTTTCCGCGTTTTCCTGCAAGCGTCCCTTGGAGGGAACGGCAACGACGAACGGCGTGCTCATTGGACGCCTCCGGTGGCGGTGGCCTTGCCATGCCGGTTCATCGCCTCGATCCAGACCGAGAAGCCGACCGCGGGGATCGGGCTCACCGAGCCGAGCTGCGACATCAGCCCGTCATAGCGCCCGCCCGCGACCAGCGGCTCGCTGCCGTTGCCCTTGGCGTGCAGCTCGAACTCGAAGCCGGTGTAGTAGTCGAGGCCGCGGCCGAACGCGGTCGCGAACCGCGTCTTCCTGATGTCGATGCCGCGCGCGGCCATGAAGCCGACCCGGCTCTCAAACTGGTCGATCGCCGCGGCAAGGTTGAGCTTGGCGTCAGCTGCGAGCGCGCGCAGCTGCGCGATTGCGTCGTCGGGGTCGCCCGATATGGCGAGGAAGCGCTTGATGGTGGCGAGCGCATCGCGCGGCAGCGCGCCGCCCTTCAGCGTCGATTGCTCGAGGAAACGGTCGGCGATCTCGGCGACCGTGCGTCCGCCGACATTGGTGGTGCCGGCGATCGACATCAGATCGGTGACCAGCGCCAGCGCCGCCTTGCGGTCGGAGCCGGCCAGCGCAGCGAGCACGCCCTCATATTCGTTGCGGCCCGGCGCGGTCGCCAGGGTCAGCTGCTCGATGTCGTCGGTCAGCGAAACCTTGCGGTTGAAATCCTTGATCAGCCGGCGCCGCCACACCGGATAGAGCTCCAGCGCATCGATCAGCGCGTTGAACAGCGCGACGTCGCCGGTGCGGATCTCGACATCCTTCAGCCCGAACGCCGTGGTCGCCTCCAGCGCCAGCGCCAGCATCTCGGCGTCGGCCGCAGCGCGATCCTGCCGCCCGAAGGATTCGATGCCGGCCTGCAGGAACTGGCTCGGCTGGCCGTCGCGATAGCGGAACACCGGGCCGAGATAGCTGAAGCCGGCCGGCTGGCCGGCGCGGGGCGAGGCGAGGTAGTCGCGCGCCACCGGGATCGTGAGATCCGGGCGCAGGCAGAGCTCCTCGCCGCTCGGGTCGGTCGTCAGATACAGGCTTTTGCGGATGTCTTCGCCGGACAGGTCGAGGAACGGCTCGGCCGGCTGCAGGATCGCGGGTTCGGAGCGGAGATAACCGGCCTGCGCGAACGAGGCCAGCAGCGCATCCGCCCATAAGGCGGATCCGGCGGCGGGTCGTGGTGCGGCAGCTTCGCTCATCTCGACGTCCAATTCGCTCCGAAATCGCGTTTCAGAGCGGGTTCCATGGGTGGCGTTGGCGGAGCCCTTAGCATGGCCGTATCAGGCTTTCGACAGGCATCAGCCAAGTGGCTTAATGATTGGGTTCGTTAACGATTTTGCGACGGCTTGGCTAGGGAAAGATGTTTCCCACATCCGGGATACGCGCTCACCGGCCCGTCATCCTGAGGTGCGAGCGCAGCGAGCCTCGAAGGAACGGCGGCCATCGGCCGGGCCGTGCATCCTTCGAGGCTCGCCGAAGAGGCTCGCACCTCAGGATGACGGGGATGGAGTGCATGGACCATTTCCTCCCCAATCTCCCAGCGCCGCCTGCACCAGCGCCAGCGCCGCGACGGCGGCGGTGTCGGCGCGCAGGATGCGCGGGCCGAGTGCGATCCGGAGGACGGTGGGTTGGCGCAGCAGCAGCGCGCGCTCCTCCTCGGCAAAGCCGCCCTCGGGGCCGATCAGGACATCGATCCCGCCGCTTGCGGCGGTCGCAGCCTGGAGCGCCTGCACCGGGTTCGCCACTTCGGCCGCCTCGTCGCAGAACACCAGAAGCCGCGCCGGATCGCGCCCCGCCAGGAAGCGCTCGAGCGGGAGGGGATCGGCGACCTCGGCGAGCGAGATGATGCCGCATTGCTCGGCGGCCTCGACCACATTGGCGCGCATCCGCTCGCTGTTGACCCGCGACACCTGGGTGAAGCGTGTCAGCACCGGCACGAGCCGTGCCGCGCCCATCTCGACCGCCTTCTGCACCATGTAGTCGAGCCGCGCATGTTTGAGCGGCGCGAACACGTAGGTGACATCGGGCAGGCGGTCCTGCGGGCGGGTCTGCGCCGTGATCGTCAGCGTGTCGGCCCGCTTGCGGCCGGAAATCTCGGCGCGCCATTCGCCGTCGCGGCCGTTGAACACCAGCACGGTGTCGCCGGCGGCAAGCCGCAGCACGTTGCCGAGATAGTTGCTCTGATCGCGTTCGAGCGAAACGGTCGCGCCGGCACCGAGCGGGGCATCGACAAACAGGCGGGGGCTGCAAAAATCGAGTTCAGGCATGTCCTAGGTTCCTGAGCCGCGTTCTAGCCCAAAGGTGCTGCCAAGTATTGCCCGCTGCCGTTGATTGCGATCGGAGAGGATCGGCAGATTCCGTAATCGGCGTCGGGCGCCGGCGCCAAGGCCGCTTCCATGCGGCGAGCCAAGTTAACCAAGCCGGGCGACACCGTAGTCCCGCGGACTCGTCAGGACCGCTGCGGCCAACTACTACAGGGGTGTCGATATATTGCTTCTGTCACCAAGTCATTTTTGAAGTCCGAGGGGTCGCTTGCACGCGGCCCCTTTGCGTTTCGGTCGGTGTGGGCCGGCAAATTCGACCTGAGGCATGACCGAAAGTCCCGTTCAGGCACATTTGATGGCCCGGATTTACCGCCGTTCGCGGCCTAAAGGCTTCAAATCGGGGAACAATTTAATGTGGCCGGTGTGGCCCTACGCCGCGCTGTCGCCCAAATCCACGGGTTGTTAAGGGCTCACAGGAATCGTAAAACGCCCCCAAATTTCGTTGCTTCGTTTTGTTGCGCTGGGGTTGCCTGGACCTTTTGCCGGAGAAACACCCTCGATGATCCGCCGACTGATCATGCTGACCGTTGCCGCGACCGCCCTGTCAGCGGGGCACGCAGCTGCCCAGAGCGCCTTTCCGGCGCCGCTGCCCAATCAGGGCCAGGTTGGCACCGCGTCGGATCCCGCGTTCCCGCCGGTGAACGGCGCGCGTCCAAGCCGGGCGAGCACCGCTCCTGATCCTGCGTTTCCGCCGGTCAACGGCGCGCCCGCGGCCAGGGTCGGCGGCGCGCCGTCGCCATTCCCGAGCAGTGGTGCGGCTCCCATCGCCGGCGGCGGTCTGTCGTCTCCGCCGCCCCCGCCCGGTGCCGGTGGTGGCGCCGGCGGTGATGCCTGCATGAAGGATTTCGTTCCGCTGCGCGAGGAGACCGAGAAGCGCGGCAAGGCGATCAAGGCGGCGAGCGACCGGCACGCCAGCCCCCAGGAGGCCTGCAAGCTGATCGGCAATTACAGCCAGGCCGAAGTCAGGATGATCAAATACGTCGACACCAACGCGGCGAAGTGCGGGATCCCGCCGCAGATCTCCAACCAGCTCAAGGACGGTCACAAGAATACCGAAGCGTTGCTGAAGAAGGTCTGCAACGTCGCGGAGCAGGCGGCGGCGCAGCCGCGCGGGCCCGCCGGACCGTCGCTGAGCGACGTGCTCGGCTCGTCCGCCTCGCTGCCGGAAGCAACCCCGACCAAGAAGGGCGGCAGCACCTTCGACACGCTGAACGGCAACGTTCTGACCCGATGATCGAGCGCCCGATGATTGATCAGCCAATGATCACGCATTCATGAGCGATGTCTCCGCCCGCGTTGCCGACTCCACAGGCAACTGGGTGGACACCCATGCGCCGGTCTGGTCGCGACCCTATCTGCGGCTTGCACGCTACGACCGGCCGATCGGCTCCTGGCTGTTGCTGATGCCGTGCTGGTGGTCGGCGGCGCTGGCCGCCGGCGTCGCACACGATGTTCGCTCGCTCCCGCTCGTCGTCCTGCTGTTCTTCATCGGCGCCTTCGTGATGCGCGGCGCAGGCTGCACCTGGAACGATATCACCGATCGCGATCTCGACGCCAAGGTCGAGCGCACCCGGTCGCGGCCGATCCCGGCTGGGCAGGTCACGGTGACGCAGGCGGTGATCTTCATGGTCCTGCAGGCGCTGATCGGGCTCGCGGTCCTGCTGCAGTTCAACCGTTTTGCGGTGATGACCGGCATCGCCTCGCTCGTGATCGTTGCGATCTATCCGTTCATGAAGCGGATCACCTGGTGGCCGCAGGTCGTGCTCGGCCTTGCCTTCTCCTACGGCGCGCTGATGGGATTCGCCGTGACGCTGGAGCGCATCGACGCGGCTGCGATTGCGCTTTACGCCGGCTCGATCGCCTGGGTGATCGCCTACGACACCATCTACGCCCATCAGGACGCCGAGGATGACGCGCTGATCGGCGTCAAATCCACCGCGCGCCTGTTCGGCGCACGCACCCATCGCGCTCTGGTGATTTTCTACGGTCTCGCCTTGCTTCTGATCGGCGTGGCCTTCGCGCTTGCGGGCGCGCGCTGGCCGGCCTGGATTGGGCTAGCGGCGTTCGCGCTGCATCTCGCCTGGCAGGTCCGCCGGCTCGACATCAGCGACCCCGCGCTCTGTCTCCGCATCTTCAAATCCAACCGCGACGCCGGCTTCATCCTGTTCGCAAGCCTGGTCGTCGACGCGGTGCTGCGCGTGGCTTAGGTCGCGAGACTGCGAAGCTGCGTCCTCATTCTCGACTGTCATCGCCCGGCTCGAATCGAGAACCATCCTCATCGTCGTCCTGGCGAAAGCCAGGACCCATTACCCCAAATCTCAATTGTTGCGCGACGCTGGGGCCACGATCCTGTTCATCACCGAATGCGGTGGTTATGGGTCCTGGCCTTCGCCAGGACAACCAAGAGGTGAGAGACGTGGAGCGCGGCGAAACGAACTCAATCCCGCGCGATGATCTCGCGCTCGTCGCGATGCACGCTGGTGCCGTTGAGGCTGACGCCGGCGCGGCGGCGGACCAGGAATTTCGGACGGCGGGCGCGGATTGCGTTGCGGCGGCGGCGGCGCGGGGAAGGCGTCCGTGGCGCCGGCTCGGTCAGTTGCGGCAGACGGAAGATGTCGCTCCACATCTGCCAGGCGGAGGTGATTTCTTCGGCATCCGAACTGGTGCCGAGCGGAATGCTAAGCGCAGGATCGCGATGAACCAGCATCAGCATCTGCGCGTCGTCGATGCCGCGCAGCGCGACGCCGAGAAAATCGCTGACGCGAACATTGACCGCCATCCGCATGCCGAGAACGGCACGGCGGAGCACGACATGTTCGCGATGAAGCTCGACCTGCCGCATGCCGCCATCCGCGCGCGCATCCTGCGCGTGGAAGCTGAGCGGAAGGGAAAGTGGGTCGAGCCGTAGTGCGCGGCTCGACCCGGCGGAATTGATTCCGCTTGTTGGTGTTTGACGCCTCAAAGCCTTAGTCTCCCCGCCGGGATTATGTTCCCGGTCGATGTGTGAGAGCCTAGCCGAGCGATGGCCGTTTCGGCTTAAAAAGCCTGGTTAACCGCTCCTCACCTGGCGCCATGATTGACAAGAGGTTGGCCCGCATGATTGACGAAGCCTTGCGCCGATCACTCAAATCTTTGTTGCCCGCCGGTGCAAAGTGCTTGAATTCCCTGTGAAACCGGCACATCTGGTTAGGTCTGTCGACGCCATTCCGGGCCCCCCTCAATCCGCAGGAATTCGTTCGTGAACTCTTCACCATCTGCATCGCGACACGGCGATACCTCCGATCTGTTCGATCAGTCCGGCCTGAGCGACCTTGCGCAGCGTCTGGTCGAGGCCGCAAAGCGCGCCGGCGCCGATGCCGCCGATGCCATCGCGGTGCGCGGCGTCTCGCAAGGCGTCGAAGTCCGCGATGGCCGCGTCGAGGAAACCGAGCGCTCCGAAGGCGATGATGTCGGGCTTCGGGTGTTCGTCGGCCAGCGCCAGGCGGTGGTGTCGACCAATGACGTCAGCGGCGACGGGATTGCAAAGCTCGCCGAGCGCGCGGTCGCGATGGCGCGCGTCGCGCCCGACGACAAATATGTCGGTCTGGCCGATCCCGCGCTCCATGCGCATGACTTCCCCGATCTCGATCTGCTCGACCGCACCGTCCCGACCACGGCCGAGCTCGAGCAGCGCGCCATCGAAGCGGAAGCTGCCGCGCTCGCGGTCAAGGGTGTCTCCAAGTCCGGCGGCGCGTCGGCCTCGACCGGGATCGGCGGCATGGTGCTGGTGACGTCGACCGGCTTCCACGGCTCGTATCTGCGCTCCAGCCACGGCATCTCGACGACGGCGATTTCCGGTGAGGGCACCGGCATGGAGCGCGACTATGATTTCACCAGCGCGCCGCATGCGTCCGATCTCGAGTCGCCCACGGCTGTTGGCCGCAAGGCCGGCGAGCGCGCGGTGGCGCGGGGAAATCCGCGCAAGGTCGAGACCTGCAAGGTGCCTGTGGTGTTCGACCCGCGGGTTGCGGGCTCGATCGTCGGCCATGTCGTCGGCGCGATCAACGGCGCCTCGATCGCGCGCAAGACCAGCTTCCTGAAGGACAAGCTCGGCGAGCAGCTGTTCTCCAGGGATATCCGCATCATCGACGATCCCTTGCGCGTGCGTGGCCTGCGCTCGCAGACCTTCGACGCCGAGGGCGTCAAGGTGAAGAAGATCGCGCTGATCGACGAAGGCGTGCTGACCACCTGGGTGCTGGACTCCGCGACCGCGCGCGAGCTCGGCCTGGTCACGACTGGGCATGCGCATCGCGGCGTGTCGTCCTCGCCGTCGCCCGGAACATACAATCTGCATCTCGAGCCGGGTGCGGTGACGCCGAAGGAGCTGATCTCCGACATCAAGCAGGGCTTCTATGTCACCGACCTGATCGGCTCCGGCGTCAACGGCGTGACCGGCGATTACAGCCGCGGCGCCTCCGGCTTCTGGATCGAGAATGGCGAGATCACCTACCCGGTCAGCGAGGTGACCATCGCCGGACACCTGCTGCCGATGTTCAAGTCGCTGGTTGCCGCCAACGATCTGGAATTCCGCTACGGCGTCAATTCGCCGACGCTGCGCATCGAGGGCCTGACGCTTGGCGGACGCTGATACGGACGACTGGACCAAGGCGCGCGACGCCGCCTTGCTGACCAGATCGGTGCAGGAGGCGGGCCGGCTCGCATTGTCGCTGTTCCGCACCGAATTGAAGAACTGGATCAAGGGCGCGTCCTCGCCGGTCTCAGAGGCCGACATCGCCGTCAACGACTTGCTGGAGCAGCAGCTGCGCTCGGCGACGCCGGGTTACGGCTGGCTGTCGGAAGAGAGCGCCGACAACGCGACCCGGCTCGACCGACGCTTCACCTGGATCGTCGATCCGATCGACGGCACCCGTGCCTATCTCGCCGGCCGCGAGGACTGGTGCGTCAGTGTGGCGCTGGTTGAAAATGCATCGCCGGTGCTCGCGGCGGTGTATGCGCCGGTGACCGAGGAATTTTTCTTCGCCGCCCGCGGCCAGGGCGCCACCCTGAACGACAGCGGCGTGCATGCAACCGCGGGCACGGAGTTCGATTTTCCCCGCATGGCCGGACCGAAGCCGCTGGTGCAGCGGCTCAGCCCGACATCGGACGAGATCACGCTGTTTCCTCGGATCGGATCGCTGGCCCTGCGGTTGTGCCGCGTAGCACAAGGTCGACTTGACGCCGCCTTTGCCGGCGGGCAAAGCCGCGACTGGGATCTTGCCGCCGCGAATTTGATCGTGCAGGAAGCGGGTGGTAAGATGACCGCGCTCTCGGGGGAAGCGATTGAGTACAATCGCCGGGAGGTGACGCATGGGGTGCTGGTGGCAGCAGGACGCGAACGTCATGCACGCATTGTCGAGCATTTTCGCAACCGTCCTTTGCCGTGAGGCCCCGCCGATCCGCTCCGCGTTTCCGATTGTGACGACCAGACTTGTTACGACAGACCTGTGACGACCACGACTTCATTTGCTTGCCGGGCATCTCGTTAGGAAAACCATCATGTCAGACAATGCCCAGCCACAGCTGCTTCACCTCGTGATCGGCGGCGAGTTGACCGATCTCGAGCACAACACCTTCAAGAATCTGGACGAAGTCGAGATCGTCGGCGTCTACCCGAACTATGCGACCGCCTATGCGGCCTGGAAGGCGAAGGCGCAGGCGACCGTGGACAACGCCCAGATGCGCTATTTCGTTGTTCACCTCCACCGGTTGCTCGATCCCGAGCAGGACACAAAGCACTCCCATTGAAACGACTATTTCGCGATCTGCTGCGCAGCGGCTTCGTGCAGCGCGCGCTGGGTGTGCTTGCGGCCGAATATCTGCGGCTGGTGTGGTACACCAACCGCTTCATCTATCAGCCGCATGACGTCTACGGGATCGTCGAGCCGTTGATGCCGGCGATCTTCGTGTTCTGGCACGGCCAGCACTTCATGACGCCGTTCATCAAGACCAAGGACAGCTACCGCGCCAAGGTCCTGATCTCGCGCCACCGCGACGGTGAGTTCAACGCCCTGGCGGTCGAGCGGCTCGGCATCGGCACGATCAGGGGTTCCGGCGATCATTCCGGCGCGTTCCATCGCAAGGGCGGCGTCGGCGCCTTCCTGGAGATGGTCCGGACGCTGGAAGACGGCTGCAACATGGCGACCACGGCCGACGTGCCGAAGCGGGCGCGGGTGGCGGGCCTCGGGGCCATCATGCTGGCGCGGGAAACCGGCCGGCCGATCATCCCCTTTGCGATGGTCACCAGCCGATTCATTCGGTTGAAAAACTGGGATTCCACGACCATCAATTTGCCATTCGGGCGCGGCGCAGTGGTAGGTATTGAGCCGGTCTATGTGCCGCCCGATGCCGATGCCGCGACGATGGAAAAGCTTCGGCAGCACGTGGAGAATCTGCTCAACGAAGCGACCCGGCGCGCCTATGCAGCCGTCGGGCGGCCGGAGGCCACGCTTGGCTAGCTCGCTACCGATGACGTTGCGTGTCTACCGCAAGCTGTCGTCCGCGATGGTGCCGCTCGCGCCTGCGCTGATCAAGCGGCGGCTCAAGCTCGGCAAGGAAGATCCCGAACGCGTCGGCGAGCGGCGCGGCATGAGCGCCGATACCAGGCCGCAGGGACCGCTGGTGTGGATACACGGCGCGAGCGTCGGCGAGGTGCTGGCGGCGGTCGGGCTGATCGAGCGGCTGCGCGCGCTCAATCTGCGCATCCTGCTCACGTCAGGGACGGTGACGTCGGCCGCGATTGTCGCCAAGCGTTTTCCGCCCGATGTGATCCATCAATACGTCCCGTATGACTCGCCGCGCTATGTCGCGCGCTTCCTCGATCACTGGCGTCCGTCGCTGGCGCTGTTCATCGAGTCCGACCTGTGGCCGAACCTGATCCTGTCGAGCGCCGCGCGGCGGCTGCCGATGGTCTTGATCAACGGGCGGATGTCGCAGCGCTCGTTCCCGCGCTGGCGCCGGGTCTCCAACACCATCGGGGCGTTGCTCGGACGGTTCGACATCTGCCTCGCGCAATCGAAGACCGATGCCGAACGTTTTGCCGCGCTCGGCAGCCCCAATGTCATGGTCACCGGCAACCTCAAGCTCGACGTCGCGGCGCCGCCGGCCGATCCCGCCAAGCTGGAGCGGCTGATGTCGGTGACGCGCGGCCGCGCCATCGTGGTTGCCGCGTCCACCCACCCCGGCGAGGAAGCGCTCCTGATCGAGGCGCACAAATCGCTCGCCGGATTCTTCCCCGGGCTGCTCACGGTGATCGTGCCGCGGCATGCCGCGCGCGGCGAGGCGGTGGCGCGGCTCGTGTCTGAGGCGGGCCTGCGCCCCGGCTTGCGCTCGCACGAGGATCTGCCGGTCGCGGCAACAGATGTCTATGTCGCGGACACGATGGGCGAGCTCGGCCTGTTCTATCGGTTGGCGCCAATCGTGTTCATGGGCGGCTCGCTGGTCGCGCATGGCGGCCAGAACCCGATCGAGGCGATCAAGCTCGGCGCTGCGATCGTGCACGGCCCGCACGTCTTCAATTTCACCGAAGTCTATGACACGCTCGATCGGGCCGGCGGCGCGTGGCGCACCGACGATCTGGAGGCGCTGGTCAAGCAGCTCGGCCAGTTCCTCGCCGATCCCGCGGCGCGCGATACGTCGCTTGCGGCCTCCGAGCGCGTCGTCGAACAGCTCGGTGGTGCGCTGGAGCGCACGGTGACCGCTCTCGAGCCCTATCTGTTGCAGCTGCAGCTCGAGATGGGAGCCGCCAATGCGTGAGCCGGCCTTCTGGCACCGGCCATCGTCTTGGACATCGCAACTGTTGAGACCGCTTGCCGCGCTCTATGGCGCCGTGGCCGCGCGGCGGATGCAGCACTTCGGCGTCGATGCGGGCATTCCAGTGATCTGCGTCGGCAACTACCATGTCGGCGGCGCCGGCAAGACGCCGACGGTGCTGGCGCTGGTGAAACTGCTGCGCGAGCTCGACGAACGGCCGGTGGTGCTCAGCCGCGGCTATGGCGGCCGGCTTGCCGGGCCGATCAAGGTCGATCGTGAAAGTCATACGGCGGCCGATGTCGGCGACGAGCCACTGATGATGGCCGCGACAGTGCCGGTCGTGGTGTCGCGCGACCGTGCTGCCGGCCTGGCGCTGGCGCGGGCGCAGAATGCGAGCGTGATCCTGATGGATGACGGCTTCCAGAATCCATCCGTACTCAAAGACACCTGTCTGATCGTGATCGACGGCACGCGTGGCATCGGCAATGGCCGCGTCATTCCGGCCGGACCGTTGCGCGCGCCACTGTCGCCGCAGCTGGAACTCACCGACGCGCTGATCGTGGTCGGCGAGGGGAGTGGCGCGAAGAAGATTGCGGCCGATCTCGCGTCCCGTGGCAAGCCGATATTATCGGCGCATCTGAGGCCAGATGAGGCCTCATTGAGTGCGTTGCGCGATCAGCGCGTACTCGCCTTCGCCGGCATCGGCGATCCCGCGCGCTTCTTCAACACGCTGCGCGCAAGCGGCGTCGACGTCGTGCGCAACACGGCCTTCCCCGATCACCATGCCTTCACCAAGGATGAGATCGAACAGCTCGTCGCCGACGCGCGAAGCGACGCCTTGACGCTGGTGACGACGGAAAAGGATCTGGCGCGGTTGCGCGGACCGGCCGGGATGCCGGCCTGGGGACAGGCGATCGTGCCGTTCGCGGTGACGCTGCAATTCGAGGATGCTGCCGCGTTGCGGCGGCTGGTGAGCGATCAGCTGTTCAAGGCGCGGAACAGGAGGCTGCGCGCGTGAGCCCGGTCTTGAGCTTAAGCCTGCGGCTTGAGCACGCCGGGATGATGGCGCTGCAGCACGGCGGTCGGGGTGGCGTAAGCCTCCTGCAGGTCGACGCTCCAGTACTTCAGCTCGTCGAGCGGGATCCGGACGTCGGTGATGGCACAACGCACAAAGGTGCCGGGCGAGATCACACGGAAATCGCCGTCGAGATATTGCACCTGCGCTTCGCCATGGCCCGAGGGACCGAACTTGTTCAGCACGTTTGAGCTCTCCGCCTTGCCCCCGATGAGGCCCTTAAATGTTCATGAAGCCGTCTATCACAGATAGGGGGTCATGTCCGCCCGTTAAACCACCGACTTGTGATGATTTGGCGGCAGACGTGCATGGTAGCGTTGCAGGCGTGGTCCGCTGTGTCTACAGCGCCATAACGAGCCGGCCGGATCGGATGCGCCTCAAGTCAGTTTTCATGTGCCTGACCATGCTTGCGGCGCCGGCCGCGGCGGCGCCGCTTCCGGCTCCGCATCAGGTCGAAATTGCCGAAGGCAATATCTCGCTGCACGCGCAGCTCTACCGGCCCGATGGAGACGGCCCGTTCCCGACGGTCATCGCGCTGCATGGCTGCGGTGGTCTCGCCGGCCGCTCCGAGCCGGTCCTGCCGCGCTATCGCGACTGGGCCGAGCAATTGCTCACGTCAGGCCATGCGGTGCTGCTGCCGGACAGCTACGGCTCGCGCGAGCTCGGGCCGCAGTGCCGCATCAAGGAGCATCAGGTCCAGACCCGCCGTGCGCGGGTCGCCGACATCAATGCCGCGCGGCAATGGCTGGTGCAGCAGAAATGGGTGGCGAAGAGCCGCATCAGCCTGATCGGCTGGGGCAACGGCGCGGCCGCCTTGCTGTGGGCGGTGCGGCCGCAGATGTGGTCGCGCAATGTCGAGCCGGATTTCCGCTCGGCGGTCGCGTTCTATCCCGATTGCCGCACCTCGTCCGGCCTTGGCTGGAGCGCGCGGGTGCCGACGCTGGTCCTGATCGGCGCGCGCGACGATGTGACGTCGTCATCGGCCTGTCATCAGATGGTCGACGGCGCGCGCGGCCGCAGCGCGCTGGCGCGGATCGTGGTCTATCCCGAGGCCTATCACGATTTCGACCGCGCCAACCTGCCGCTGCATGCGGTCGCGGCCTCGTCCGATGTCGACATCACCGAGCCCGGTCATGTCGGCACCGATGCGAGCGCCCGCAAGGACGCGCAGAAGCAAGTCGCCGAGTGGCTGGCGCGCTAAAACAAACTGCCCTGATCGACCGGCTTGGTGACGCGCTTCGGCGCCGCCGGTTTCGCCTCACGCGGCTTCGGCTGGCTCTCGGGCGTCACCGTCGCCGCGGGCTGATCGGCGTCCGTGGTGGCCGCGACGCGGCCGTCGGCGAACTCGATCGACAAATTGGCGTTCGGGCCGACCGCCGCCGCTGAATGCAGTGCGTGTCCCTGCGCGTCGCGCACCAGCGCAAAGCCGCGCGCCAGCACGCCGCGATAGGACAGCGCCGACAGCAGCTGGCTGCGATGGGCGACCCGCGCCTCGAGCCGTTGCAGCGTCGTCAGCAGCGCGCGGCGGGCGCGCTCGGCGAGGCGGTGGGTGCGCTCGAGATCGCGCGCGATCGCGTTGCGCTGCGCCTGCGCATTGGCGAGCTTCGAGGCCTTGAGCCGGATCTCGAGCCCGCTGAAGCGCTCGCGCCTGCGATGCAGCAGCGCGCGCGCCGAAAGCGTGATGCGCTCGCCGGATGCGGTGAGCCGCTGCCGTGCATGCGCGACCTGGCCGCGCAGCACGCCGATGGTGAGGCGCGAGCTCGACGCGGCAAAGCGGCGGAAGTGCGCGTGCGTATTGGCCTTCAGCCCGCGCGGCAGCCCGGCAGCGAGATGATCGAGCCGCTGCCGCGGGATCGCCAGCAGTTCGTTCGCCGCAGGCAGCGCACGCGCCGCGGCACGCAACTCGTTGCGGCGCGCCTCCTGGCTGCGCTGCCAGCACACCATGGTGCGGCGGGCGAGTCCCTGAACCTCGACGAACAGCTCGCTGCGCACCGGCACCGCCATCTCGGCGGCGGCGGTCGGCGTCGGCGCGCGCTTGTCGGCAACGAAGTCGATCAGCGTGATGTCGGTCTCGTGGCCCACCGCCGAGATCAGCGGGATGTGGCTCTCGGCTGCGGCGCGGACCACGATCTCCTCGTTGAACGACCACAAATCCTCCAGCGAGCCGCCGCCGCGCGCGACGATCAACAGATCGGGCCGCGGGATCCGGCCGCCCTCCGGCAGCGCGTTGAAGCCGCGGATCGCGGCCGCGACCTGCTCGGCCGAGCCGTCGCCCTGCACCTTGACCGGCCAAACCAGCACCCGGCGGGGAAAGCGGTCCTCGAGGCGATGCAGGATGTCGCGGATCACGGCTCCGGTCGGCGAGGTGACGACGCCGATCACGTCGGGCAGCCAGGGCAAAATCTGCTTGCGGGCCTCGTCGAACAGGCCTTCGGCCGCGAGCTTCTTCTTGCGCTCCTCCATCAGCGCCATCAGCGCGCCGACGCCGGCCGGCTCAAGCGAGTCGATGACGATCTGGTACTTCGAGGAGTTCGGATAGGTGGTCAGCTTGCCGGTGGCGATGACCTCGAGCCCTTCCTGCGGCTTGAAGCGCATCCTCGCGTGGGCAAATTTCCAGATCACCGCCTCGATCTTGGCGCTCTCGTCTTTGAGGGCGAAATAGCAGTGGCCGGAGGAGTGCGGGCCGCGGAAGCCGGAGATCTCGCCGCGGACGCGGACATGGCCGAAGCGGTCCTCCACCGTCCGCTTCAGGGCGGAGGAAAGTTCCGAGACGGTGAACTCGGGCGCGTTGACGAGATTTGGCGCGGCAGCAGTCATTTGCAGGTGATTCGGCTGTTTGTGAGCTTCAGCGCAACGTAGGGACTTTTGCCCGCCATCGCCAATGCGCGGGCTTGTTTGTCCATATACTCTGTAATACAGAGTTCTCTGTATTGAGGGCAATGGCGACCTGGCTGGAGGGCTGACCGATGGTCCCGCAGTTGACGTTCGCGAGTTTCGTCCATTCCGCGGCAGGCGCGGTCCATGCCGTCGTGGCTGTCCTGTGCATCGGTGTCGGGCTGATTCAGTTCCTGCGTCCCAAGCGCGGCGCGGGCCACCGGGCGCGCGGCTATTTCTTCGTCTACGCCATGCTGGTCGCCGACGGGACCGCGATGCTGGTCTATCGGTTCACCGGCACTCTCAACCTGTTCCATGTCGGTGCGATCGTGAACTTCGCCTGCATCGTGGCGGCGATTGTTCCACTGCTGCGCAGCCCGCGCCCGGCGAACTGGCGGCTGAAGCACTACTATTTCATCTCGTGGTCCTACGTGTCGCTGATGTCGGCGGCGGCAACGGAAATCATGGTGCACCTGTTGCCGCTGACGACGCGCGGACAAGTTGGGCTGCTGGCATTGGTGCTGTCGATCGTCACCATGACGATCGCCTATGTCCTGATCGGCAAATATCGTCCGGCAGCCGATACACCTGCGCTTTCCGCCAAGCTCGCCGAGCAAAGTGGGGTGCCGTCATGATTGACAGCCAGCAGGCCAGCGCGGCGCTGAACGACATCAACGACGTCGTGCAGCGCGTCCGCCAATCGCGAATCTATCAGAACGCCAGTCTCATCATCGTCATGTGGGGCGTATTGGTGTTCGTGGGCTACCTCGCCAATTTCACATGGCCGCCGCAGGGCTATACGATCTGGGCCGTTGTCGATCTCATCGGAATCGCAGGCTCGATCGCAATTGCAGCGTTCAGCGGCGTCGGTCCGGGGGCGGGCGCCTTCGCGCTCCGGCTGCTGGCGGCGTTCCTGCTGTTCATCGCATTCGGCATTTTCTGTTCGGCGGTGCTCGGCCATTTCGGGCCGCGTCAGATGCTGGTGTTCTGGCCGCTATTCACGATGTTGTTCTATGCGCTCGCCGGCCTGTGGTTCGGCTACGCCTTCATCGTGATCGCGCTGTGCAGCAGCGCCTTGATCGTGACCGCCTACTTCTACGCCGGTCCGGCACTGCTGCTGTGGATGGCGGTGGTGCATGGCGGTGCGCTGGTGCTCGGCGGCCTCTGGATGCGCCGGATCTGATCGATGGCGGAACTCGACGAGATCATCCACCAGCCGCTTCGGCTGCGGATCATGGCGGCGCTCAATGCGCTGCCGGTTTCAAGCGGGCTCGAATTCGCCCGGCTGAAGAAGCTGACGGGCGCCACCGACGGCAATCTCGGCGCCCATATCGAGACGCTGGCGCGGGCCGGCTATGTGGCGGTCGACAAGGCCTTCGTCGGCAAGAAGCCGCAGACCACCGTGACCGCCACCGCGGCCGGCCGCGGCGCCTTCGCCCGCCATGTCGCGACCTTGCAAGAGATCATCGCCGGCAAGCAGCCGTGAGCCGGAATGACGGGGGAATCGGCCCCGTCGCCCCTTGCAGGCCGGCCGGGATTCGTGCGACCGACACAGCTCTTGCACCCTTTTGAGCCTGTCTCTGATGAACATCCTCCTGCTCGGTTCCGGCGGCCGCGAACATGCGCTGGCGTGGAAGATCGCGGCATCTCCGCTGGTGACCAAACTCTGGTGCGCGCCGGGCAATGCCGGGATCGCGCGCGAGGCCGAATGCATCGCGCTCGATGTCGCCGACCATGCCGCGGTGATCGAATTCTGCCGGCGCAACGCGGTCGATCTGGTGGTGGTCGGGCCGGAGACGCCGCTCGCCGCCGGCATCGTCGACGATCTCGCCGCTGAAGGCATCAAGGCGTTCGGGCCGAGCAAGCAGGCCGCGCAGCTCGAGGGCTCTAAGGGCTTCACGAAAGACCTCTGCAGCGAGTTCGACATTCCGACCGGCGCCTATCGCCGCTTCGACAGTGCAAAGGACGCTGTGGCTTATGTCCGCGCCCAGGGCGCGCCGATCGTGGTCAAGGCCGACGGGCTCGCCGCAGGCAAGGGCGTTGTGGTGGCGCAGACGCTGTCTGAAGCGGAAGCCGCCATTGCGATGATGTTCGAGGGCGCGTTCGGCTCGGCCGGCGCCGAGGTCGTGATCGAGGAATTTTTGTCGGGCCGCGAGATCAGCTTCTTTGCGCTGTGCGACGGCGAGACCGCGATCCCGCTGGCGACCGCGCAGGACCACAAGCGGGTGTTCGATCACGACAAGGGGCCGAACACCGGCGGCATGGGCGCCTATTCGCCGACGCCGTTCGTGACGCCTGAGATCCACGACCAGATCATGGCGCGGATCATCCTGCCGACGGTGGCCGGGATGAAGAGCCGCGGCACGCCGTTCAAGGGCGTGCTCTATGCCGGCGTGATGCTGACCGAGCAGGGCCCAAAGCTGTTCGAATACAACGTGCGGTTCGGCGATCCGGAGTGCCAGGTGCTGATGCTGCGGATGATGTCGGACATCGTGCCGGCGTTTCTCGCCTCGATCGACGGGCAGTTGAAGAACTTCGACCTGCGCTGGTATCCGGACCCGGCGCTGACGGTGGTGATGGCGGCCAAGGGCTATCCCGGCGACTACATCAAGGGCACGCGGATCGACGGCCTCGATGACGCCGCCAAGGTCGACGGCGTCGAGATCTTCCACGCCGGCACGGTGGCCAAGGATGGCGCAATCCTTTCCAACGGCGGTCGCGTGCTGAACGTCTGCGCGATGGGCAAGACGGTCACCGAGGCGCGCGACCGCACCTATCAGGCGGTCGATCGCATCAAATGGCCGGAGGGATTCTGCCGCCGCGATATCGCCTGGCAGGCGGTGGAGCAGGAAAAGGGCTAGCTCGCGCCAACGCTTCACATGTCATGCGCGGCTTGACCCGCGCATCCATCACCTTCGAGAGAGTCTCTTCGTGAGATGGATTGCCGGGTCAAGCGCGGCAATGACGATGGGTGTGTGGGACGCCGCTGCCGACTACAGCAAATCGCCGCCCGCCGCGCTCGCGGTGGTGCCGTGCTCGCGGAACGCCTTGATGACGTTCTTGCCGATCTTCCACTTGTGCACCTCGTCCGGGCCGTCGACCAGCCGCTGCGAGCGCACCTGGGTGTACCATTTCGCCAGCGGCGTATCCTGGCTGAAGCCGAGCGCGCCGTGGAGCTGGATCGCGGTGTCGATCACCTTGTGCACCATGTGGGCGTGGAAGATCTTGGCGATCGAGTTCTCCTGGCGGATGTCGAGGCCCTTCTCCGCCTTGTAGGCGATGTGCAGCAGCATCAGCCGGCCGATATAGAGCTCGCTCGCGCAATCGGCGAGCATGAACTGCACCGCCTGGCGGTCGGCCAGCAGCTGGCCGAAGGTCGAGCGTTTGGTGACGTGCGCTGCGGCCATGTCGAGCGCGCGCTGCGCCTTGGCGACGTTGTGCATGCCGTGGCGCAGCCGGCCGTAGGCGAGGCGGTGCTGGCCCATGTTGAAGCCGTTGCCTTCGCCGCCGAGCAGATTGTCGGCCGGCACCTTGAGATCCTTGATCTCGATCTCGGAGTGGCCGCCATGGATCACGTCATCGTGCGGGCCCTCGATCGCCATGTTGGCGACGTTGCGCTTGATGCGGTAGCCGGGGTTGGGCAGCTCGACGATGAAGGTCGAATACTGCTTGTGGCGCGGTGCGTTCGGATCGGTCTTCGCCATCACCAGCGCCATGTCGGCGACGCTCGCCGACGAGGAAAACCATTTCTCGCCGTTGAGGATGTAGTTCTCGTTGCCGTCCTTCACCGCCGTGGTCTGCATGCCGGTGGCGTCGGCGCCGGCGGCCTTCTCGGTCATCGAGAAGCAGATCCGCTTCTCGCCGTTCAAGAGCGGCTTGAGGAATTTCTCCTTCTGGTACTCGGTGCCGTGCGCCAGGATCGTCATCATCGAGGCGTCGTCCGGCCCCTGCGTGTTCATCGAGAGCGCGCCGAGCATGCTCTCGCCGAGCTCCATCTGCACCAGCGCGTTCGCCAGCGGGCCGAGGCCCATACCGCCATACTCCTTCGGCACGAACGGGCACCACAGGCCCTGCGCGCGGGCCTTCTTGCGCAGCGGTCCCAGCACCTCGGCAAGCGGCTTGGTGTCGAGTTCCTTTTCCGCCGGAATGCACTCGTCGTGCACGAATTTGCGGACCTTCTCGCGGATCGCCTTGGCTTCGGCGGGAATCTCGAAATCGATCGACATGGCACTTCCTCGTTTCGTGTTGTTGTTGCTTGGGCTTGAGAATGGCATAAACCTCACTTGGACTAGCGGCAACGCCGAACAAAGTTTGAAGCACGGCGCACGCGACCGGGGGAGCCACCGATGCCTGATCTCGCTGATCTTTTTCCCGGCTATGAGTCGAAATGGATCAACACCTCGCAGGGCCGCATCTTCGCCCGCGTCGGCGGCAAGGGGCCGCCGCTGCTGTTGCTGCACGGGTTTTCCTCGACGCATGTGATGTGGCACACGGTGGCGCCGAAGCTTGACGACAAGTTCACGCTGATCATCGCCGACCTGCCGGGCTACGGCTGGTCCGACATGCCCGACAGCGACAAGGATCATACGCCCTACACCAAGCGGGTCTGGGCCAAGACCATGGTCGAGGCGATGGAGCAGCTCGGCCATGTGCATTTCGCACTCGCCGGTCACGACCGCGGCGGCCGCGTCTCGTACCGGCTCGCGCTCGATCATCCCGGCCGGCTGTCGAAGCTTGCGGTGCTGGATATCGCGCCGACCTATGATTACTGGCAGAAGCTCAACCGCCTCTCGGCGCTGAAGATCTACCACTGGGCGTTCCTGGCGCAGCCCTATCCGCTGCCGGAGACGCTGATCTCCAACAATGGCGAATTCTTCCTCAAGGAGAAGATGGCGAGCCAGACCAGGACCAAGACGCTGGACGCCATCGATCCGCGCGCGCTCGCGCATTACCTTGCGCCGTTCCGCGATCCCGCCCGCATCCACGCGATGTGCGAGGACTACCGCGCCGGCGCCTATGCCGACTTTGAGATCGACAAGGCGGACGTCGACGCCGGCAAGAAGATCACGATCCCGATGCTGGCGTTGTGGGGCGATGCCGGGGTTGCCAGCGCCGCAACGACGCCGCTCGACGTCTGGAAGAACTGGGCAACCAATGTCAGCGGCGCACCGGTGGCGTCGGGGCATTTCCTGCCCGAGGAGGCCCCGGACGCGACCGCGAAGCTGCTGCGCGAGTTTTTCCTGGCGGGGTGACTCTGCATAACCACCGTCATCCTGAGGAGCGCGTAGCGCGTCTCGAAGGATGCACGGCCCGGCTGGTGGCCGTACATCCTTCGAGACGGCCGCTCCGCGGCCTCCTCAGGATGACGGGGTTGACTTGCTGCATGCCGAGAGGTGCGTAGCCCCTACCGCCGCGCTTTGAAAAAATCCTTCAGCAGCGTCGCGGACTCGGTCTCGCCGACTGCGCCGTAGACCTCCGGGACGTGGTGGCAGGTCGGCTGCGCGAAGAACCGCACGCCGGACTCGACCGCGCCGCCCTTGGGGTCGGCGGCGCCGTAGTACAGCCGGCGGATACGGGCGAAGGAGATCGCGCCGGCGCACATGGTGCAGGGCTCCAGCGTCACGTAGAGGTCGCAATCGACCAGCCGCTCGGTGCCGATGGCCTCGGCGGCTTGCCGGATCGCCAAAACTTCCGCGTGGGCGGTCGGATCGCGGTCGGTGAGGGTGCGATTGCTGGCGGTGGCGATGATCTCGTAACCCCGGACAATCACGCATCCGATCGGAACTTCGCCGGCTTTTCCGGCGTTTTCGGCCGTTTTCAGCGCCAAATCCATGAAAGAAGGGGCTGACATGCCTCGTATCATCGGAAGAAACCTGCTAGTAGCTTCGCCTTCAGCAAAAGTGGATGCCGGTTTTGCGTCAAATGCGCTGCCAACAGGGCGCGTACGCCCGGCTGCCCTTGCACCCCAATTGAGCGTCCAGCGAGATTATTCATGCCCCGCGACAGCGACAAAAACAACGATTCCCGCGGCCGGCGTGATCGGCCCGGCGGCGGCCAAGGCCGTTCCGGCGGCGGCAAGGGCCGCTCCGGCGCCGCCCGTGGACCGGACAAGAAATTTGCCAAGCGCGGCTTCGGCGACAAGACGTTTGCCGGCAAGGGCGATGGCGAGAAGCGGCCCTATCGCGGCGATCGCGAGGACCGTCCGCCGCGCCGCGAGTTCGGCGACAAGCCGAGGTTCAACCGCGACGATCGCCCCCGTGGCGATCGGCCATTCCGCGATCGCCCGGCCCGAGACGGCGATGGCGAGAAGCGCACCTTCAAGCCGCGCGAAGACCGGCCGAGATTTGATCGCGGCGGCGATGGCGAAAAGCGTTCGTTCAAGCCGCGTGAAGATCGCGGCGGCGACAAGCGACCCTACGCGCCCCGCGGCGACCGTCCGAACTTCAATCGCGACGACCGCCCGCCGCGGCGCGATCGCGATGATGCCCGCCCGGCAGGGCGGTCTTCTGATCGGAAGTTCGGCGACCGGAAGCCTTACACGCCGCGCGAACGCGACGGCGAGAAGCGGCCCTATACGCCGCGTGGCGAGCGATCGTTCGGCGATCGTCCGTCGCGCGATGGCGACCGGCCGGCGCGGAAATTCGGCGGCGACAGCAAGTTCAAACGCGGTGCGTCGGATCGCGGCGGCGATCGCGGCCCGCGCAAGGACTTTGGCGACCGGCCGCCGCGCGGCGGATCCAAGCCGTGGCAGAAGCGCGAGGGCGGTTCCGATCGTCCGGAGCGTGGTTCGCGTCCGTTCCGCGAAGGTCCGCGCAATTTCGACAAGCCGCGTTACGACAGGCCGCGCGACGATCGCGGCGGCGGCGAGCGGCCGCGGTTCTCGCGTCCCCGCGACGATCGCGAGCAGGGCGATCGTCCGGAGCGGCCGAAGTTCAGCCGGCCGCGCTGGGAAAGAGATGAGGTTGGTGGCGACAATCGCCGGCGCGAGCGCCCCGAAGGCCGCACCGACTGGCAGGAGCATCCGCGCAGCGAAGGCCGTTTCGGTGATCGTCCGCGCCGCGAGAATGAGGACGACAGCAAGGTCTTTGCCAAGCGCCCGGCGTTCGGCGGCCGCGGTGCCTATCGCGAACGTGCCTTTGATGATCGCCGCGAGCGTCCCGAGCCGAAGCCGAAGAAGGCGGGCGAACGCATTGCCAAGGTGCTGGCGCGCGCCGGTCTCGCCTCGCGCCGCGATGCCGAGGAGATCGTCACCCAGGGCCGCGTCACGGTCAACGGACGGGTGATCAACTCGCCGGCGCTCGATATCACCGAGAACGATGTCGTGGCGGTCGACGGCAAGCCGTTGCCGCCGCGCGAGCGAACCCGGCTGTTCATGTATCACAAGCCGCGCGGGCTGATGACGACGCATGCCGATCCCGAGGGACGGCCGACCGTGTTCGACAATCTGCCCGAGGGCCTGCCGCGGCTGATCTCGATCGGCCGGCTCGATTTCAACACCGAGGGCCTGTTGCTGCTCACCAATGATGGCGGGCTGGCGCGGACGCTGGAGCATCCCGACACCGGATGGCTGCGGCGCTACCGCGTGCGCGCGCATGGCGAGGTGACGCAGGGCCAGCTCGACCAGCTCAAGGACGGCGTCGAGGTCGACGGCGTCAAATACGGACCGATCGATGCGACGCTGGAACGCGACCAGAGCGCCAACGTCTGGGTGGTGTTCGCGATCCGCGAGGGCAAGAACCGCGAGGTGCGCAACGTGATGGCGCATCTCGGGCTCGAGGTGAACCGGCTGATCCGGATCTCCTACGGCCCGTTCCAGCTCGGCGAGCTCGAGGAGGGCAAGGTCGAGGAGGTCAAGACGCGGGTGCTGCGCGAGCAGCTCGGCGAGAAGATCGCCAAGGTCGCAGGCGCGGATTTCGCGCGGCCCGAGCAGCGTGACGCCGGCGAGGGCGACGATACGCCCAGGAAGCCGAAGCCCAGCAAGCGCGAGACGATCAATGACCGCAAGGGCCGCCGCGTGCTGGTGCAGCGCACCGGCAGCGAGGAAGCCCGTGCCCGCAACGAGGACGAGGCCAACGGCTACGGCCCGCCGCGCCGCCCCAAGCGCGGCTATCACGGCAAGCGCGATCTCGCGCCGAAGGACGAGTAGGGCGGTCGCGACGATGGATGTGTCGTCTTTACTCGCTGCGATGCGATCAACGCTCTCTCCGTTCCCTCCCCCCTTGTGGGGGAGGGGCAGGGAGGGGGGTGCCACACGGGTAGTCTGCCCGTGGGGCACCCCCTTCCCCAACCCTTCCCCACAAGGGGGAAGGGAGCACACCGCCCGAGCGGCCAACATCGGGGCATCCTGATGCGCGTTGTTGGCGGACGGCTGAAGGGCCGCAATCTCGCTTCGCCGTCGGGCCGCGAGATCCGTCCGACCGCGGACCGCCTGCGCGAGTCCGTGTTCAATATCCTGATCCACGCCTACGACAATCCGATCGAGGACGCGCGCGTGCTCGACCTGTTTGCCGGCACCGGTGCGCTCGGCATCGAGGCGTCCTCGCGCGGCGCCAAGTTCACGCTGTTCGTCGACAATGGCGCCGAGGCGCGGGCGCTGCTGCGCGCCAATGTCGAGTCGCTCGGCCTTGGCGGGACCACCAAGGTCTATCGCCGCGATGCCACCGATCTCGGACCTGCGCATCCGGTCGAGCCGTTCTCGCTGGTGTTTCTCGATCCGCCCTATGGCAAGGGTCTCGCCGACAAGGCGCTCGCCTCGCTGCGCGACGGCGGCTGGCTGACGCCGGGCGCGCTGCTCGTCGTCGAGGAGGCGAAAGCCGCGGCATTCGCGGCGCCCGCGGGGTTCGAGGAGCTCGAGCGGCGCGCCTATGACGACACCGAGTTCGTGTTCCTTCGCGAAAAAGTGTAGGGCGCGTTGGTGTCAGCGTCATCCGCTGAGTTTATGCTGGTTGCGCCTTCTTCACTCCAACACTGATTCAACATCGCTTGCGGAGCGCGCACCATGGCCGACACTCTTGCCGGGCTGGCCGGTCAGCTGGAGATGCAGGTCAAGGCGTTGCGCGGTACGGGTGATGACACAGCGCTGCTCGCGGCCGCACGCGACGCCGCCGATCAGATCGAGCGCCATCGCGGCGCGCAGGATGGTGACGCGCGTGAAGCGCTCATGATGGTTCAGCGGTGGACGTTCAACGCGGCGGCCGATTGCTGGCCGGGCTGGAGTGTTTCCGACAAGCCGATCAATCAGGACAATCTGCTGGCCGCGCGCGAGCTTGCGGAGCGCTCGCTGCGCCTTGTCGAGAAGCTCGAGCTAGGGCCTCTGCGCGTGGCAACGGGCATCTGGCTGGTCGGGGCCTTTGACCTGGCGCTTGGTCGGTACGACGACGCGTCCCAGCTGTTTGGCGATGCGCGCGGACAGTATGGCGCAGCGAACGCGCCCGGTCTCGTGCTGCTGGTGGATGGCTATGCCGCGATCGTGCGGCAGGTCGGCAAGCGCGCTGCCGAAGGCGATGATCTCGATCAGGTCTGTACGCGGATCGCGGCAGGTGGCTTCAAGGACGGTGACGAATGGATCGCGCAGCTTCGGACGGCGCTGGAGGTGTTCGCACGCAAGAATTCGTAGGATGCTCTATTCTGTCGTCCCTGCGAAAGCAGGGACCCATAACCACGAAAGTGCGTTATGAAAGCACGCTGGGGCCCCAGCCTTTGTCAACGGATGCATTTGTGGTTATGGGTCCCGGGTCGCGCTTCGCTTGCCCGGGACGACGGTGGTAGAGACTACCGCCGCCCGAACAGCTTCTCGATGTCGCTCAGCTTCAACTCGACATAGGTCGGCCGGCCGTGGTTGCACTGGCCGGAGTTCGGCGTGTCTTCCATTTCGCGCAGCAACGCGTTCATCTCTTCCGGCTTGAGGCGGCGGCCGGCGCGGACCGAGCCGTGGCAGGCCATGGTGGCGGCGACGTGCATCAGCCGGCGCTCCAGTGGCAGCGCCTCGTCCCACTCGGCCATATGTTCGGCGAGGTCGCGGAGCAATCCGGCCGCATTGGCCTTGCCGAGCAGCGAGGGCGTCTCGCGCACGGCGACCGCGCCGGGACCGAAGGATTCGATCGCGAGTCCGAACGACGCCAGCTCCTCGGCGCGATCGAGCAGCTTCTCGACGGTCGCCTCATCGAGCTCGACGATCTCCGGGATCAAGAGAATCTGCCGCTGCACGCCGTTCTTCGCCAGCGAGGCCTTCAGCCTCTCGTAGACGATGCGCTCATGCGCCGCGTGCTGGTCCACCACGATCAAGCCGTCGCGGGTCTGCGAGACGATGTAGGTCTCGTGGATCTGGGTGCGCGCGGCGCCGAGCGGCCGGTCGAGCATGTCGGGCGCGGGCGCGGCCTCGAAGCGGACATCGGCGGTCGGCGTGCCGACGTCGAAGGCGGCCTGTCCGGGTTCGGCGAAGGCGGGCGCCGCCGCGCCGTCGAATGCGCGTAGCGGATTGGCCGGATAGGACGGCGAACTGCGCCAGTCCCAATTGCCTGGGCGCGGTGGCGTGAAGGCGGGGCGGAACGCGGAGAGCGTCGCGCCGTCGGCGGTGTTGGCCGCGGTGCGTCTGCCCTCGCGCGCCAGGCCATCCTTCAGCGCGTGCACGATCAGCGCGCGCACCAGGCCGGCGTTGCGGAAGCGCACCTCGGTCTTGGCCGGATGCACATTGGCGTCGACCTCTTGCGGGTCGCAGGTGACGAACAGCGCCACGACGGGATGGCGGTCGCGCGGCAGATAGTCGGAATAGGCCGCGCGCACCGCGCCGAGGATCAGCTTGTCGCGCACCGGGCGGCCGTTGACGAACAGATATTGCCCCAGCGCATTGGCCCGGGTCAGCGACGGCGCGGCGGCAAAGCCCTCGACCATGACGCCCTCACGCTCGGCGCGCACTTCGATCGCGCTGGCGCGGAAGTCCGCGCCCAGGATATCGCCGAGCCGCGTCAGCCGGCCGGCCGCGCCGGGCAGCGCGGCGGCCCAGGTGACGGGCGCACGCTCTTCGCCGGCCAAGGTGAAGGCGATGTCGGGCCGCGCCATGCCGAGGCGCCGCACCACCTCGCGGATCGCCTCCGCCTCGGTGCGGTCGGTCTTGAGGAATTTCAGCCGCGCCGGCGTTGCGTAGAACAGTTCGTTGACCTCGACGCGGGTGCCCTGACCGAGCGCGGCCGGCATGACCTCCGACTTCTCGCCGCCCTCGACCGACAGCGACCAGGCATGCGGCTCGCTGGCATGGCGCGTGGTGATGCCGAGCTTTGCGACCGCGCCGATCGACGGCAGCGCCTCGCCGCGGAACCCGAGCGTGCGGATGCGCAAGAGGTCTTCGTCGTCGAGCTTGGAAGTGGCGTGGCGGTCGACCGCGAGCGCGAGGTCGGTGCGCGTCATGCCGCCGCCATCGTCGGTGATGCCGATCCGGCGACGGCCGCCGCCATCGGTGAATACATCGATCCGGCTTGCGCCGGCGTCGATCGCATTCTCGACCAGTTCCTTGACCACGCTCGCAGGGCGTTCGACCACTTCGCCGGCGGCGATGCGGTTGACGAGCTGTTCGGGAAGCTGGCGGACGGGCATGGATTGAATGTCGGAAAAAGCGATTCGAGGCTTGCCGTTACTATAAGTCACCGTCCCGGCAAATGCATGGGAGCGCTGCGGCCAGCAGCTGTGCGTTGGGGATGATTCCGGCCTATCGCCTTGAAGACGCTCGTCTTCGGCGCCCGGCCCGTTACGCCCTACGTCCCGATTGTGGGGCCGCACGCACAGGTATATCGTTTAGAAAAATTATAAGTTCTCGTCGGAGGAACGCCATGTGCCATCTTTTCGCGCACCAGCCGCAGCGTGACTATGAATCGCAGACCCGATCGCTGCGGATCGACGGCCATTGCACCTCGATTCGGCTGGAAATGTCGTTCTGGGACACGCTCGAGGAGATCGCGGCCAAGGAAGGCATGAGCCTGGCCAAGTTCCTCACCACCTTGCACAACGAAGTGCTCGACCATCACGGCGAGGTCAACAATTTCGCGTCGCTGCTGCGCTGCTCCTGCCTGATCTACCGCGCCAGGGCGAATGCGCCGGCGGTCGTTTCGGATTATCGCGAGACGGCGGCGATCATGGACGCCGCGGAATAGCGTCGCGCCAACCCATCACACAGGAAGAAAAGCGGCCTTGTCCAGTTGGGCAAGGCCGCATCAGTGAGAGGGGAATTGGATTTTCTTGCTAGAGCTTCGGTTCTGTTGAATCAGAACCGAAGCTCCAGCTTCTTGTTTCGACGCGTTTTCTTCACGCGAACCGGTGCCCACTTCGCTCGAAAACGCTCTAGATCTCCTTGCGCTGCATCGCGCCGGCGATGTGGTCGGCCTGCCGGATCGCCAGCGACACGATCGTCAGCGTCGGATTGCACGCCGCGCCTGATGTGAACTGGCTGCCGTCGGAGACGAACAGGTTCTTGATGTCGTGGCTCTGGCCGAACTTGTTGACGACGCCATCACGCGGCTTCTCGCTCATCCGGTTGGTGCCCATGTTGTGGGTCGAAGGATAGGGCGGCGTCGGGTAGGTCACGGTGGCGCCGACCGCTTCATAGACCGCGGAGCCCTGCTTGTAGGCGTGATCGCGCATCGCGACATCGTTCGGATGATCGTCGAAATGCACGCTCGCGACCGCCATGCCGAACTTGTCCTTGATCTTCGGGTCCAGCGTGATGCGGTTGGTCTCCTGCGGCATGTCCTCGCCGACCAGCCACATGCCGGCCATCCGCGGATAGCCCTCGATCGCGCTGCTGAAGCTGCGGCCCCAGGCGCCGGGATTGAGGAACGCCGCCATGAAGGGCAGGCCGAGCGACAGCGTCTCCATCTCGTAGCCGCCGACGAAGCCACGGTTCGGATTGTTCTTGGCCTCGTCGCGGATGATGCCGGCCATCGTGGTGCCGCGATACATGTGCACCGACTTCTCGAAGCTCGCATACACGCTGCCGGTCATGTGCCGCATATAGTTGCGGCCGACCTGGCCCGACGAATTGGCGAGCCCGTCCGGGAACATGCTGGAGGCACTGTTGAGCAGGAGCCGCGGGCTCTCGATCGAGTTGCCGGCGACCGCAACCACGCGGGCCTTCTGGCGCTGCATCGCGCCGGTCGCATCGGCATAGACCACGCCGGTCACCTTGCCGGACGGGTCGTGCTCGATCTTGATCACCATGCTGCCGGGGCGCACTTCGAGATTGCCGGTGGCTTCACCCTTCGGAATCTCGGTGTAGAGCGTCGACCATTTGGCGCCCGACTTGCAGCCCTGGAAACAGAAGCCGATCTGCTGGCAGGAGCCTCGGCCGTCGCGCGGCTCGCTGTTGATCGCCATCCGCCCGGTGTGCACCTCCTTGTAGCCGAGCTTCTTGGCGCCGGCCTCCATCACCTTGAAGTTGTTGTTGCCGGGCAGCCCGGGGATGCCGTTGGTGCGGGTGACGCCCATCTTGTCCTCGGCCTTGGCGTACCACGGCTCCATCTCGGCGAGCGTGATCGGCCAGTCCAGCAGGTTGGCGCCGGGGATGCCGCCATAGGCCGACTTGATCTTGAACTCATGCTCGTCGAAGCGCAGCGAGGCGCCGGCCCAATGCGTGGTCGAGCCGCCGACTGCCTTCACGATCCAGGCCGGCAGGCCCGGAAAATCCTGGTGGACGCGCCAGCTGCCCGACGTCGAGCGCGCGTCGGACCAGGCCAGCTGCGTGAAGCTGTCCCATTCATCGTTGATGAAGTCCTGGTTCTCGATGCGCGGTCCGGCTTCGAGGATCACGACCTTGACGCCCTTCTGCGCCAGTTCATTGCCGAGCGTTCCGCCGCCGGCACCGGAGCCGACGATCACGACAACGCCGCTGTCATTCAGATCGAATTTTGCCATTGTTTCCTCCTGGGCGTTGTTCGTTCAAGCCTTCGGCAGCCAGTCGATGTCGGCGAAGCCGCGCTTGATGTAGCCGCCATGCTCGGCGGAGGAGCCCTCGTAGCCGAACCGCGGCCAGACCTCCTTGTTGTTGTAGAGCGAGACGATGAGGTCGCCGCGGATCTTCTGGAAGAACGCGCTCTGCTCGATCTGCTGCAGCAGCACGACGCGATCGTTCTCCCAGGCGATCTGGACATAAGGCATCTTGTGGCGGTCGTTGGCCGCCTGATCGAGCCGGGCGATGCCGTCATTGATCAGCGATTTGACCGCCGGATCCTTGGCGGCCTTGTCGTCCCACGGCTTCACTGCGGTGATGTAGTAGCTGTCGCCGAGGAAATCGTGCGGATAGATGTCGCGCGCCACCTTCAGCAGCGTCTTCATCGTGGCCGGCGTCAGCGTGCCGGCCTCGTCGGCCCACGCATCGGTGATGCCGAGCCCCGTGGATGTCGCGATCGCGACTGCGGGCGCGGTGACGGCTGCGCCTTTGAGAAACACACGCCGGTCATATTTGCTGCGTCGATCGATTTCTCTCATGGGTTTCCTCCGTGGACATTTTTTGTAATTGGATTAACCGAAGCGCCCGCCGCGCTGGATCACCTCGATCTTGTAGCCGTCGGGATCGGAGACGAAGAAGAAGCGCGCCAGCGTCTTGCCGTCATGCTTGAAGTCGCGCAGCGGCCCTGGCGACAGTTGCTCCTTCTCGAAGCGCGCGTGCTCGGCATCGACGTCATCGACGATGACGGCGAGATGGCCGTAGCCGTCGCCGAGCGCGTAGGGTTCCTTGCGGTCGAAGTTGACGGTCAGCTCGACCTCGAAAGGCGATGAGGGATGGCGCAGATAGATCAGCGCGAAATCGCCAAATCGCAGATTGTCCGCGATCTCGAGCCCGAACGCGCGGTGATAGAAGTCGAGCGCCCTGGCCTCGTCGAACACGCGGATCATCGAATGCACGGGTTTCGCCATTCAGTTCAGCTCCTTCAGATAGGCGATGATCATGGCGCGGGTTTCCGGCTTGGCCTGCCGGTAGGCCATCACGGCGCCGGGGATCACCTCTTGTGGATTGGTCAGCCAGGCATCGAGCCTGGCGTCGTCCCAGACGAAATCCGCCTTGGCGAAGCCCGCGGAATATTTGAAGCCGTCGGCCTGGCCGGCATGGCGGCCGACGATCTTGTAGAGCGACGGTCCTTGCCGGACCGGGTCCGAGGTGTTTGACGTGTGGCAGGTCGCGCATTGCTGCTTGAACAGCGTCGCCCCGTCGGGCGGCTTGGCGGCAGGCAACGGCATTTGCGCAGCCGTCATTTGCACTGCAAACATCGCGCTGCAAAATCCCAGCGCCAACGTCAACCTCGCGCGCAGCTTTGTCATATACATCACCGCCCCTGTGCGGTGACTGTAAGAGGCTGAAATCGGCCGTTGGTAGTAGCGGGCTGTTTCACGGCAGAACAAAACAGCAGAACAAAGCTGGGCGGTGTTCTGGCGCGGAACCGATGGCCGCCGCATATGCGGACGACAAATCCGCAAAATGACCGCGAAATCCCTGCACGATGACCACACGCCGCCGCTTGCATTGCGCGTGCGCCGTTTGCGGAAAATTCAATCTCGCACGATGGGGTTCAGGGTCGGCGCTGCAAACGGCGCACACCTGCGCCGCTCCGTCCATCGTCAATCAAGTCCTGGAGAAATGGATGACGTTTGCAAAAACCAGCGTGCTTGCCCTTGCCATCTCGGCCGCAATCGCCGGTCCCGTCCTGGCGCAGGGCGCGGCTACGCCGGATACCCAGCTTCGCGGCGGCGCACAGGGCCGAGGGTCCGTGCAGCAGGGCGGCGGCATGTCCGGCAGCGGCGATGAGGAAATGGCGGCGCAGCCGACTTCGCCGACGCCAAAGAGCGGCACCAGCGCCAAGTCGGGCAACAAGGGAACGGTCGGTAGCGGCCACGCGACACCGAAGTCGAGCGGCGGTTCCGAGATGGCGCCCGCAACCAAGAAGTACTGATCCACGATGATCGGATCCCGGATGCAGCGCCGCGCGTGCGCTGTGTCCGGTGCTCTAGATTCTAGTTTTGACGCGTTTTCTTCACGCGAACCGGGTATCCACTTCGCTCGAAAACGCTCTAGTCGTCGAAACGCTGACTGCCGCGGCCGGCCTTGATGTCGCTGCGGCGTTTCTTGCCTTCGAGCCGGCGCTTCTTGGAGCCGAGCGTCGGCCTGGTCGGTCGCCGCGGTGTCGGCCGCACCATCGCTTCCTTCAGCATCTCGAACAGCCGCTCGATCGCATCGGCGCGATTGCGCTCCTGGGTGCGGAAGCGGAAGGCCTGGATTACGATCACGCCGTCCTTGGTCATGCGGCTGCCGGCGAGCCGCGCCAGCCGCTGCGCGGCATCCGGCGGCAGCGCGATCTTGGTCGTGTCGAAGCGGAGCTGGGCTGCGGTCGAGACCTTGTTGACATTCTGCCCGCCCGGACCGGAGGCGCGGACAAAGACGATCTCAATGTCGTTCTCGTCGATCGTAAGGTCGCGGGACAGCCGCAGCATGACATCACCCGGTGCAGGGAAGAATCGGCGGCCGCAGGATAGCGGGTTTGTGCTGGGCGTGCTTGGGCGGCATTGATGCGGTGTTCGCTACGTCGGCGGTCCGAGCCCGCGGCCACCCCTCTCCCCAACCCTCCCCCACAAGGGGGGAGGGAGCCTATGCGCCTGCGCGTCCCTTACGCTATCTCGAGCGTCTCAAACGCCGGCTATGACGCGACGTGAGGTGAGCACGTCTCTCAGGCACCCTCCCCCCTTGTGGGGGAGGGTGGGGAGAGGGGTGGCCACAACGGAAGTGTGTAGAGAGCGGACGCGCGCGTAACCGCGTCAGTTCGCCTTCGGCGGCGCTGATGCCGGCTGCGCTGCGGCTTGCGGGGCGCGGCCGACGATCACGGTGAGCAGGCCGTTGCCCCACAGCCGCTTGGAGACCCGCTTGACGTCGTCGAGCGTCACCGCATCGACGATGGCGCTGCGCTTCTCGATGTAGTCGATCGGCAGCTTGTCGAGCTGGTATTGCAGCATCGCCTGCGCGAGCTTGGAGGAGGTGTCGAGCGCCAGCATCTGTGAGCCCTTCAGATAGGACTTCGCTTCGTCGAGCTCCTGCTGGGTCGGACCTTGCTCGGCGATGCGGCGGATCTCGGCCTCGATCGCATCGACGGTCTCGCCGGCGCGGTCGGCGCGGGTGCCGGTGTTGCCGATGAACAGCGCGGAGTGATCCATCCAGAGCAGCGCTTCATAGATCGAATAGGCCAGCCCGCGCTTCTCGCGCACTTCCTTGTAGAGCCGCGACGACAGCCCGCCGCCGCCGAGAATGTGGTTCACCACATAGCCGGCCATGAAATCCGGGTCGTGCCTGTTGATGCCGGGGCCGCCGAAGGTGACGACGGTCTGCGGCACGTCGAGCGGGACGAAGGCGCGCTGCGGCGGCTTGGTCGCCACGACGTCGGGGATCGCTGTCAATTCGGCCTTGGCCGGCAGGCCGCCGAAGGTCTTGTCCAGGAGCTTGCCGAGCGTATCGGGATCGACGTCGCCGACCACGGCGATGCGCAGCGTGTCCTTGGCGATGATGCGGCGGACATAGTCCTTCAGATCGGCGATCTCGATGGTCGGCACGCTCTCGAGCGTGCCGGTCGCCGCCCTGGCATAGGGGTGATCGCCGAAGGCGAGCTCGAGGAACTTGCGGCCGGACAGCGAGGACGGATTGGTCGATTCGCGGCGCAGGTTCGAGATCACCTGGGCGCGGATGCGTTCGACGTCCTTCGGCTCGAACCGCGGCGAGGTCAGCGCCATCCGCAACAGGTCGTAGGCCTCGTCCTTGTTGTCCTTGAGCATGCGCAGCGAGCCGCGGAACTGATCGCGGTTGGACTGGAAGCTGAGCTCGATGGCGCGGCGCTCGAGCCGCTCATGATAAGTTTTCGAATCGAGATCGCCGGAGCCCTCGTCGAGCAGGTCGGCGACCAGATTGCCGACGCCCGGCTTGCCCGGCGGATCCTGGCTGGCGCCGCCGCCGAAGGAATATTCCATTGCGATCAGCGGCACGGTGGCGTCCTGCACGAACCACGCCTCGATGCCGCCGGGCGACACCAGCCGCTGGATCTTGGCCGCGGCCTGCGAGGGCACTGACGTCAGCGTCAGCATCGCGGCGCAGGCGCCGCCGATCAGCGCCGCACGTCGGGTGATGGAATAGCTCACGAGCGCTTCTCCTCGCGTTTCGGCGCAGTATCCTTGATCAGATAGCCGGTCACCGACCGCTTCTTGTCGAGCCAGGTGGCTGCTGCTGCGCGCACCTGCTCGGCGGTGACGGCGCGAATGCGGTCCGGCCAGCTCCTGATGTCGTCGATGCTGAGCCCGGTGGTCAGCGCGCCGCCATACCAGCGCGCCAGCGTCGCCTGGTTGTCCTGGGCGTAGATCGCCTCTGCGATCAGCTGGGTCTTGACCCGTTCCAGATCCTCGGCGCGCGCGGGGTTCTGCGCGAGATCGGCGATCACCTTGTCGATCGCGTCCTCGATCTGCGCGAACTCGACGCCGGCCTTGGGCGTCACCGCGATCGAGAATTGCGACGGATCGAGCGCGGTGCCCTGATAGCCGGCGCCGGCCGAGATCGCGAGGCCCTTGTCGATCACCAGCGAGCGATAGAGGTAGGAGTTGGCGCCGCCGCCCATCAATTGCGCCAGCACATCGAGCGCCTGGCTCTCGCCTGCCGCCGCCGTGGTCGCCGAGGGCACCAGATAGTAGCGGCGCAGGTTCGGTTGTTCGACGCGCGGATCCGACAGCGTCACGGTGCGCGGCGCGGCCGGGGTCGGCTCCTGCGGCCGGACCCGCTTCTCGGCGATCGCGCGTTGCGCTGGGATTGGGCCGAAATTCTTCTCGACCAGCGGGCGGATGTCCTTGACGTCGACGTCGCCGGCGATGACCAGGATCGCGTTGTTCGGCGCGTAGAAGCGGCGGTAGAACGCGAGCGCATCCTCACGGTCGAGCTTCTCGATCTCCTGGTGCCAGCCGATCACCGGCCGGCCGTAGGGATGGTTGAGATAGAGCGCGGCCATGATCTGCTCGGTGAGCCTTGCATCCGGGTTGTTGGCGACCCGCATGTTGAACTCCTCGAGCACGACGTCGCGCTCGGGCAGCACATTCTCATCCTTCAGGATCAGGCCGGTCATGCGGTCGGCCTCGAACTCCATCATGGTGGGCAGCTGCTCGCGCGGCACGCGCTGGAAATAGCCGGTGTAGTCGTTGGAGGTGAAGGCGTTCTCGTTGCCGCCGACGCGCAGCACGGTCTGCGAGAACTCGCCGGCCGGGTGCTTGGCGGTGCCCTTGAACATCAGATGCTCGAGGAAATGCGCAAGGCCCGATTTGCCGGGCGTCTCGTCGGCGGAGCCGACCTTGTACCAGATCATCTGCGTCACGACCGGCGTGCGGTGATCGGGGATCACCACGACCTGCAGGCCGTTGTCGAGCGTGAAGCTCGCAGGGCGTTCCGAGGTGACGGTGGTCTGGGCGCGGAGGCCAGTGCCCGACAGCGGGATGGTTGAAACGAAGGCGGCAGCGAACAGGGCAATCGATCGGCGTGAGGGCATCATGGTCCTTGTGGAAGCCTGAACAGACGGCCGGGCATGAAAGACGCCATCGTACACGGTGCAGTCCGTGCCAGTCGTCACGAAGCGGAGAGACGGATGTCCCCCCGCATTAAGCTTTGCTCATGTCAGCCTTCGCCCAAACAGGCCAAGCTTCGCCCAAGCAGGCCAAGCGTCACTGGATCGGTTTTCCGGTCATGATGTCGTACTGGCCCTCGTTCACCTTCGGCTTCATCGGGCCTGTGCCATAGTCAAAGCCCGAGGACGGCGTCTGGTAGCCCGGAGGAGGCTCGGTCAGGGATTCGCGCGTCGGCTCGCCCGGGAACGGCTTGGCCTCGCTGCTGTTCCCCTTGAAGATGCCGAGCAGACCACCGCTGTAGCCGAGCTGGCTCGGCATCAGCGACGGATTGGTGTTGGTGCCCGGCTGGAGCGGCTCCCTGCGGCCCTCGGTGGCCGTCTGTTGCTTGCGGCCCGCCTCGATCTCGGCCGGCGTCAACGCCACCGCTGACTGCCACGGCTCCTTCTTGACTTCCTTCTTGCGCGCAGCGATCGCAGCCTTGCGCGCCGCGATATCGGGGTCCTTCGGCCAGTTCGGCGCGTTGACCTGGGCGGCTGTGGCAGGCGGCGGCAGATCGAGCTTCGGCGGCACCACCAGCGGCGAGCGCTCGCGATAATCGATGCCCTTGCTGGCCGCGCTCTTGGCGCCGAGCCCGGTCATCAGATTGTCGATGATCCTCTCTTCGAAGGTCAGGCCGTCATCGCCGTCATCTTCATCGTCGCCGGCACGCACCGGGCCGGCCGTCATCACCAGGCCGATCCCGGCCGCAACGAACGCCAGACGCAGGCCGCGCAGCAGCGACAGCCGGGACGTCTCGATCAGGTAACCGCGGACTTTGGTGTTGCGCATCGCGCTATTCCCATCTCAAAATTCGCCAAAGCGATCACTGGCTTAGCGCTCAGTTCCGCTCGGTGCAGGTCGGCCGCCGACCGGCTCGTATCGGCCGGGATCAGGGCGCTTTTACGGCGGGGGTCCCCATGACCGAATCATACAATAGGGCCGCCACGCCAGCAACGATCGCCACATCGGCGAGGTTGAATACGTACCAATTGAAGGTTTTTCCCCCGATCTCGACATGAAACAGGGCAAAATCGACCACGGCGCCATAGGCGAAGCGGTCGATCCCGTTGCCGATCGCACCGCCGATGATCAGGCCGAGCGACACCGTCGCGAGCCAGGTCCGCGACCGCGCCATCCAGATCGCCAGCGCGATCACGGCGGCGGTCTTGATCACCATCAGCAGAATCTGGGCCGCCGGGGTCTCGCTCTGAAACCAGCCGAAGCTGATGCCGGGATTCCAGGCCAGCACTAGGTCGAAGAACGGCGTCACCTCGACCGCGCCGCGGTGGGCAATGCCGAAGACGAACAGCAGCCAGAGCTTGGAGGCCTGGTCGGCGATCAGGGTGATGACCGCCGCCAGCACACCGGCACGAACGGGAGGGGTCATTGCCAGCACACCAAAGGTGTCGTCCCGGCGAAGGCCGGGACCCATACGCCGTGCCGGGCATTGTTTGAATGACTCGGGGTCATCACCTTCGTCCATTCGAGACAGCGGTGGTTATGGGTCCCGGCTCCCGTGCGCAATTGCGCACTAGGCCGGGACGACGGACAGTTAGGAGATGCTGACCCCCAGCGCCTTCCACTCGCGCAGCGCTTGCGCGTCGCGCGGCGAGACGTCGGGATAGTCGGGATCCTCGCCGATATCAGGCAGGATCTTCCACGAGCGCGCGCATTTGGTGCCGACCGCCTTCTCCACCACCACGGCGACGCCGGGCACGGCATCGAGGCGGAAGGCATTGGCCGGCGCCTCGCCCTCGCGCACCTCGTAGTTCGAGGTGATGCAGACCTCGGCGAGATCGATGTCGAACAACGTCGCCAGCATCTCGCGGTCGGCGATGTAGATCACCGGCGAGGCCTCGAGTGACGAGCCGATCCGCTTGGCAGCGCGCTCGAGCTCGAGCGCACCGGTGACGACGCGGCGAACGTTGCGGATCGTCTCCCACTTCGCGGCGAGGGCGTCGTCGCGGAACTGCTCGAGACCTTCGGGGAACAGCGTGAGGTGCACCGAGGGCTCGGCGTTCGGCCGGTACATCCGCCAGGCTTCGTCGGTGGTGAAGCTCAGGATTGGCGCCAGCCATTTCAGGATCGCGTCGCACAGCAGGTCGATCGTGGTCAGCGCCGCCTTGCGCGCCACCGAGGACGGCGGGTCGCAATACAACGTATCCTTGCGGATGTCGAAGTAGAACGCCGACAGCTCCGAGTTCATGAAGGCGGCGAGCGTTGCGACCACGGTCTTGTAGTCGAACGCGGCATAGGCCTTGCGGATGGTCTCGGTGTGGCCGGCCAGTTCGTGCAGCATCAGCCGCTCGAGTTCGGGCATCTCGGCGAAGGCGACCTTCTCGCTCGGCTTGAAATGATGCAGCGTGCCGAGCATCCAGCGGACCGAGTTGCGCAGCTTGCGATAGGTCTCGATGGTGTTCTTCAGGATCTCCGGGCCGATGCGCTGGTCGTCGGCATAGTCGGTGGCGCAGACCCACAGGCGCAGGATATCCGCGCCGGAATCCTTGATCACCTTCTGCGGCTCGACCGTGTTGCCGAGCGATTTCGACATCTTGCGGCCGTTCTCGTCGAGCGTGAAGCCGTGGGTCAGCACGATGTCGTAGGGCGCACGGCCGCGCGTGCCGGCGCTTTCCAGCAGCGACGAGTGGAACCAGCCGCGATGCTGGTCGGAGCCTTCGAGATACATCACGGTGTCGTCGCCGCCATCGATTTTGCGGACGATGTTGCCGAGCTGCGGGAAGTTCTGGCGGTCTTCCAGCACGAAGGCATGCGTGGAGCCGGAATCGAACCAGACGTCGCAGATGTCGTCGACCTTCTTCCAGTTTTCCGACGCGCGGCTCCCGAGGAAGCGCTCGCGGGCGCCGTCCATGTACCAGGCGTCGGCGCCTTCCTCCATGAACGCCTCGGTGATGCGCTGGTTGACGACCTCGTCCTGCAGGATCTCGGCCGAACCGTCGCTGTTCTCGCGCACGAACACGGCGATCGGCACGCCCCAGGCACGCTGGCGCGAGATCACCCAGTCGGGCCGGTTGGCGATCATGCCGTTGATGCGGTTCTCGCCGGCCGGCGGCACCCATTGCGTGACCGAGATCGCCTGCAGCGCGCGGGCGCGCAGCGTGTCGCCCTTCTTCGCATGGCCACCTTCCGCGATGTCCTTGTCCATCGCGATGAACCATTGCGGCGTGTTGCGGAAGATCACCGGCTTCTTGGAGCGCCAGGAATGCGGGTACTGGTGCTTGAGGCGGCCGCGCGCCAGCAGCTTGCCGGCCTCGATCAGCGCCTTGATCACCGCCTCGTTGGCGTCGCCCTTCTCGCCCTTGTCGTTGAGCACGCGTTTGCCGGTGAAGCCCGGCGCCTGCGCGGTGTAGGCGCCGTTCTCGTCGACCGTGTAGGGGATCGCCGTCGGGATGCCGCGGGCATCGAGCTCGCGGGTGTTGGCCGTCCAGACGTCGAAGTCCTCGCGGCCGTGGCTCGGTGCGGTGTGCACGAAGCCGGTGCCGGTGTCGTCGGTGACATGCTCGCCGGCGAGCAGCGGCACGGTGAATTCATACCCGCCGCCAAAGCCGCGCAGCGGATGGGCGCATTCGACGGCGTCCAGCGTGTCGCCGGGAATATCGCGGACCTTCTCATAGGACGTGACGCGCGCCTGCTTGAACACCTCCGCGGCGAGCGCATCGGCCAGGATCAGGAGATCGCCGGTCTTCGCCCAATTGTCGGCGGGCGCATCCGTGACCTTGTAGAGGCCGTAGGCGATCTTCGGCGAGAACGAGATGGCGCGGTTGCCGGGCAGCGTCCATGGCGTGGTGGTCCAGATCACCACCGAGGCATTGGCGAGCGCACCATGCGCCGGCGAGGTGACCGGGAATTTCACCCACACCATGTCGGAGGTGTAGTCCTCGTACTCGACCTCGGCTTCGGCCAGCGCAGTCTTCTCGACCACGCTCCACATCACCGGCTTGGAGCCGCGATACAGCGTGCCGTTGGCGGCGAACTTCATCAGCTCGCGGGCGATCTGCGCCTCAGCCGGATAGCTCATGGTCTGGTAGGGATGATCCCAGTCGCCGATGATGCCGAGCCGCTTGAACTCCTCGCGCTGCACGTTGATCCAGTGCGTCGCATAGGCGCGGCATTCCCTGCGGAACGCGACCATCGCGGCGGAGTCGCGGAAGTCGGGCTTCTGCTTGCCCTTGGAACGGTAGTTCTCCTCCTCGATCTTCCATTCGATCGGCAGGCCGTGGCAGTCCCAGCCCGGCACGTAGTTGGAGTCGAAGCCGAGCATCTGCTGGCTCTTGGTCACGACGTCCTTGAGGATCTTGTTCAGCGCGTGGCCGATATGGATGTTGCCGTTGGCGTAGGGCGGGCCGTCATGCAGCACGAATTTGGCGCGGCCCTCGGCTTCCCGGCGGAGCCTGTCGTAGAGCCCGATGTCGTTCCAGTATTTCAGGATTTCCGGCTCGCGCTGGGGCAGGCCGGCGCGCATCGGGAATTCCGTCTGCGGCAGGTAAAGGGTCTTGGAATAGTCGTTGGAGTCGGTCTTTTGCGGCTTGTCGGACATAAAAGCTCTGATTTGGCAGGTGCGGGCGCGGAAACGCGATCAATCGCGGGTGAAACGACGAAGTCCCGGTCTTGCGCCGAGCCTTCAAGCTCAGGCGGAAGCCGGGCCGCTAATCCGTATGATGCGCCGCGAAAACATGGGTTTTCCATAGCAGCCAAGCGGGGAAATCGCAAAGCCCCCGCCGCCGGCAAATCCGGCCCCGCCGGGCCGCCCTAGGCCTGCCGCGGCCGGGCCGGATTTCCGGCCACGGTCGCGCCGGGGGCGACGTCCCGCGTCACCACGCTGCCGGCCCCGACCAGGGCGCCGTCGCCGATCGAGACGCCGGGCAGGATGATGGCACCGCCGCCAATCCAGACGTCGCTGCCGATCCGGATCGGGCGGCCGAACTCAAGCCCGGCGCGCCGGGTCGCGGCGTCGCGCGGATGGTCGGCGGTATAGATCTGCACCGCGGGTCCGATCTGGGTGCGATCGCCGATCGTGACTTCGACGACGTCGAGGATGACGCAATTGAAGTTGAGGAACACGCCGTCGCCGAGGCTGATATTGCAGCCGTAGTCGCAGAAGAACGGCGGACGGATCACGGCGTCCTTGCCGACCTTTCGGAACCGCGCAGAGAGCAGCGCGTGCAGCTCGGCTGCGGACGATGCGCCTGAGGCGTTGTAGCGCGTCATCCAATGTTCCGCCGCGGTATGGTCGGCGGCGAGCTCTTCATCCGGGCGATAGAGTTCGCCCGCCAGCATCTTCTCTTTCTCTGTCTTCAACCAATCACTCCGAGCTGCGGGAACGCGTCCGGCGCTGCGGCCAATGCCGCGCGCGCCTTGGCGCTGTCGTCATCCATCTGGCGTATCAACGCCTCGATGGTGTCGAATTTCAGCTCTTCGCGAATGAAACTGATGAAGGCGACATCGAGCACCGTGTCGTAGAGATCGCCCTTGAAGTCGAACAGGAAGACTTCGAGCAGCGGTGCGCCGTTGTCGAAGGTCGGGCGGCGTCCGAAGCTGGCGACGCCGTTGAACCGCACCTTGTCGTTTCCGTGAGCCTTGCCGACCCGCACTGCGTAGATGCCGTGCTTCAAGCCGCAATGCTTGTCGAGGCGGATGTTGGCCGTGGGGTAACCGAGGTCGCGGCCGCGCTTCTCGCCGTGGATCACCTTGCCGGTCGCAAACCACGGCCCGCCCAGCATCGTGGTGGCATCGTCGACCTGGCCTTCGGCGAGCGCCATGCGGATCGCGCTGGAGGAGACCGGCCGCTCCTCAATGTCGACATGGGCCTGCACGTCGACCTCGATGCCGAGCCGCGGCGCTTCGCTGACCAAGAGGCTCGGCGAGCCGACCCGGCCCTTGCCGAAATGAAAGTCGTAGCCGACCGCAATCCCGCTGATGCCGAGCCGGCCGATCAGATCGTGGTGAATGAAGTCCTGTGCGGTGGTGCCGGCGCGCGCCTTGTCGAAGGTCATCACGACGGCGCCGGCAAGCCCGGTGGCCGCGAGCAGCCGCAGCTTGTTGGTCTCGTCCGTGAGACGGAATTGCGGGGTGTTCGGGCTGAAGAAACTGCGCGGATGCGGTTCGAAGGTCACGGCGAGCGCAGGCACGCCATGCGTCTTGCCCATCGCCAGCGCCGCGCCGATCACGGCGCGGTGACCGAGGTGGACGCCGTCGAAATTTCCCATCGCGACCACGGCGCCCTTCGGAATTGCGCTTTCGGGCGTGTTGTCGCGGATAACGGTAAAGCCGGTGCTCATGTCAGGTATTCTTCAAGGATTCTTAAGCATGATTGGTGCGGGCCGGACCGTGACGCGGCGGCGGCGTGGAAGTCAAGCATAGCGAAAATCGCGTCAAATCCGTAACAATCCGGATTCAGCCGGTTAACGCGCTGTTTAACGCCTGCTGTTAGTCGTTGGCGGAAAGCTGCGTTTGTGCAGAAGCCAAGTTGCGTTAGTGGTTTTGGGGGGAAAGATGGCGGTTGATTTGTCCATGCCGGTTCTGGTGGTTGATGATTACAGCACCATGATCCGCATCATCCGGAATCTTCTCAAGCAGCTTGGATTCGAGAATATCGACGATGCCTCCGACGGCTCTGCGGCGCTCAACAAGATGCGCGGCAAGAAGTATGGCCTGGTGATTTCCGACTGGAACATGGAGCCGATGACCGGCTACGACCTGCTCAAGGAAGTCCGTGCCGATCCCAATCTCGCGACCACGCCCTTCATCATGATCACGGCGGAATCCAAGACCGAGAACGTGATCGCGGCCAAGAAGGCCGGCGTGAACAACTACATCGTCAAGCCGTTCAACGCGGCGACGCTCAAGACCAAGATCGAAGCGGTCTTCCCGGACATGGCGACGGCGTAAGCGCCCGTCCATCGGATCACGATTCATCCTCATCTCATTGCGCGTCAGCGAATGACCAGCGCCGCCTCACCGTCACCCCCGCGCAACGGCTTTGCCGTTGTCGCTGGAGGAGCCGCGAAGCGGCGTCTCGAAGGGTCGACGGCCCCGCTGGTGGCCGTGCATCCTTCGAGACGCGCGCAAGAGCGCGCCCCTCCAGCGACAAAGGCAAAGCCTTTGCGCGGGGATGACGGGACTGAAGCATTGCATTATTTCGGAATATTAGAAGAATATCCCTGAGTTGCCCGACGTGTCAAGTCGGCTGGCCGAACGTCGGCCGCCGCCGGCTACTTTGCATGGGGTTGTTTTCGATATTTTGGCAGCGCGCCCCTGCGGGGCTGCCCGCTACCACTTCAGCTCGCGCATCAGCGCCCGCGGCGGATGGCCGAACAGTTCCTTGATCGAGGCCGCATCGAGCTGCTCGATGCCCTCGAACTGCTCGGAATGGATGCCGCGGGTGACGAACAGGAGATCGATGCCGAAGCCATGGGCGCCGGTGAGGTCGGTGCGCACGGAATCGCCGATCGCGAGCACGCGGCTGAGTTCGGTCGGACGCCCGCGGCGCTCAGTGGCCAGCGCCATGGCGCGCTCGTAGATCGGCCGGTGTGGCTTGCCGTAGAAGACCGACTCGCCGCCGAGCTCGCGATAGAGTTCGGCAACCGCGCCGGCGCAATAGATCAGCCGGTCGCCGCGTTCGACCACGATGTCGGGATTGGCGCAGACCAGCGTCAGCCTGCGCTCGAGCGCCTTCAGCAGCGTGTCGCGATAATCCTCGGCGGATTCGGTCTCGTCGTCGAACAGGCCGGTGCAGATGATGTAGTCGGCCTGCTCCAGCGGCACCAAGGTGGCGTCGAGGCCGCGATGGATCGAGCTGTCGCGCTCCGGACCGATCCAGAATATTTTCTGACCGGGATGATCGGCGACGAAGTGGCGCGTCAAGTCGCCCGAGGAGACGATCGCGTCATAGGTCTCGTCGGCGACGCCGAGCTTGCGCAGCTGGCGCTGCACGGAATCGGCCGGACGCGGCGCGTTGGTGATCAGGATGACGGTCCCGCCCTGCTGGCGGAACGTGTGCAGCGCCTCGCAGGCCTCGGGAAAGGATTCGAGCCCGTTGTGCACGACGCCCCAGATGTCCGACAGCACGACGTCGACGTCGCCAGTGAGGTCGCGCAGCCGCTCCACGAAACGCAACGATGTCATGATGCAAACCGGCTAATTTGGACCGAGCGCGCGGCGCGCCAGCGCGGCGCTGCCGGTTGTGCGCGGTGGCGCTGCGGGGCTGGAGACGGGTGCGGAAGTGCCGGCGCCATTGAGGTCCTGGGGCTTGGTCTGCGGAGCTTCGGCGGTAGCAGATGCCCCTTCCGGCCGCAACGGTCGCGGCGGGGCGAACAGGAAGCCCTGGCCGAACCGGACATCGTAGTCGAGCAGGTCGACCACCGAGCGCTCGCCCTCGATCCGTTCGGCGATCAGGTCGATGCCGAAGCGGCCGAGCAGGTCGGACAGATCGGAGGGATCGATATCGGTGGTTGCGCTCTGCCGGGCGTCGAGCAGCAGCGCAGCCGGCACCTTGATGAAGCGGACGCCGCGATCGGCGAGCTCGCGCGGCTCGAGGCGGAGGTCGCTGACGTGATCGATCGAGAACCGGTAGCCGCGCTGCGACAGCGCCGCGAGATTCTCGCTTTCGACCGGGCCGAGATTACGGAAGGTCGCCTGCTTGAACTCGAGCACGAAGGACGGCGCCAGCGCGCGGTTGGCTTCGAGGAAGTCGAGACACTGGGTGAAGTGCTGCGGGCTGGCCAGTGTCGCCGCCGAGACGTTGCAGAACACGCCGACATCCTTGCTGCGGATCATCAGGCGGCGCAGCACCTGGACGCAGCGAAGCATCACCATGTGGTCGATGCGGCCGATCAGGCCGCCGACCTCGGCCGCCTCGATGAAATCGTCGGCGGCAAGCACCTGGTCGCGCTCGTCGCGCAGCCGCGTCACCGCCTCGTAGTAGCGCACCTTGCGCTGCGGCAGCGTCACCATCGGCTGCAGGTAGATGTCGAGGCGATTCTCGTCGATGGCGTGCCTGATCGCGCCGATGAGCTGGGTCTGGCTGCGGGAGATCGCCGATGCGGGCGCAGCCGGCGGCGGAGGCGCAAACACGACGGTCGGAGCCGGCGGGACCGGTTGCAGCAGATCGTCGCGCGGCGCGGCGACCGGCGGCGCGACGGGAGCTGCCGCCAGCAAATCCTCATGATGGGCGACGGACGCCGCAAGCTGCCGCACCAGGCCGCCAAGCTCGTTGATCTCGCCGGCCATGCCCTGGAGCCGGTCGGCGCCGGTGGAGTTCGCCGAGGCGACGCGGCCCTCCACCGCGGCCAGCCGGCGGCCGAATTCGGCGACCTGGCGGGCGAGGTCGGCGGTGCCGCGCGACAGATCCGCGATCTGGCCGCCGACATCGCTGCGGTCACGGAGCCGCATCGACACGGCATTGTAGAGGATCAGGCAGGTGAGGGCGGTGAGCGCCACGATCGCCGATTCCGTTCCGCTGATGCCCGCCACCGAATACAGGACGAACCCGAGCGACGCTGCGAGCAGCACCATGCAGATGGCGATGAAGATCGTCGAAATGCGAATCATGTCGCGCGCCCGCGCCCTCTCTCCGAACGTCCCCGGAGCGCAAGCTTAGCACCATTGTTGATTCGACGGGCCAGCGATCTTCCGAACTGGCTGGAACTGCACACGATTTTCGCTTCGTCTTGGTCGGCCTCGAAGTCGGCTCCGTAATAGACCGGAGCCGGCCGTGGCGTGCCGGTCAGAGGTCGGCGGCGGCGATCCAGAACACCTCGCCCTCGGAGTCCTCGGTGTCGAGCCAGAGCAGCGGCAGGTTGGGATAGGCGGCCTCGAGATTGTCGCGGCCGCGGCCGATCTCGCAGATGAGGCCGCCTTGCGGGGTCAGATGCCGCTTGGCCTCATCGAGCAGGCGGCGGACGATGTCGAGCCCGTCGGCGCCGCCGTCGAACGCGATCTTCGGCTCGGCGCGGCACTCGCGCGGCAGCGCGGCCATGCCCTCGGCATCGACATAGGGCGGGTTCGAAATGATGAGATCGTAGCTGACGTCGCCGAGCGGCTTGAACAGGTCGCCGCGATGGAGTGTGAGGCGATCGTCGAGGCCGTGGTCGGTGACGTTGCGCGCGGCGACTTCGAGCGCATCCTTTGAAATATCCACCGCATCGACCGCGGCATTGGCAAAATGTCGGGCGGCCAGGATCGCAAGGCAGCCGGAGCCGGTGCAGAGGTCGAGCACGCGTTCGACGTCGGCGGGATCGCCGATCAGCGAGGTGCCGTCCTCGTCACCGCCGAAATGCGAATCCAGCAATTCGCCGATGAAGGAGCGCGGCACGATGGTGCGCTCGTCGACATAGAACGGCAGGCCGCGCATATAGACCTTGTTGACGAGATAGGCGGCCGGCTTTCGCGTCGCGATCCGCCGCTCGATCAGGTCGAGGATCTGCTTGCCTTCGGCAACCGTGACGCGCGCGTTCGCGAAGCTCTCGAACTGATCGGGATGCAAATTCAGCGTCTCGCAGATCAGGAACGCCGCCTCGGCCACCGGATCGGTGGTGCCATGCGCGAACACGAGCTTGGCCGCATTGAAGCGGCTGACCGCATAGCGCAGGAAATCGAACAGGGTGTGAAGCTCGCCGGCACCGACCTTGGGCGCTTCCTTGGGCGTTTTCGGCGCGGCGGGGCTGCGCCTGGCCGGCACTTTGCTGCGCTTCGCCATCAGGATTTGGTCCAGCGCGCGGCGGCCGCGTCGTCATGGCCCTGCGCCTCGATCCAGCTGGTGCCGCGCGCGCTTTCCTCACGCTTCCAGAACGGAGCGTTGGTCTTGAGATAGTCCATCAGGAACTCGGCTGCCTCGAACGCCGCCTGCCGGTGCGCCGAGGCGGTCACGACCAGCACGATGTTCTCGCCCGGCGCGATGCGGCCGAAGCGGTGGATGATGGTGAGGCCCTGCAACGGCCAGCGCGCCAGCGCCTCGTCGGCGTGGCGCGCAATCTCGGCTTCCGCCATGCCCGGGTAATGTTCGAGCGTCAGCGCGGTGATCGGCTCGCCCTGTTCGCTGCCGCGGCAGATGCCACTGAAGCTGACGACCGCGCCGACATCGGTGCGGCCCTTGCTTAAGGCCGCGATCTCCTGCGCGACGTCGAAATCGGCTTGCTGGATCCGGATGGTCGCTGTCACCGTCATGGGAGCATCTTTGTTTGACGCGTTTTCTTCACGCGAACCGGTATCCACTTCGCTTGAAAACGCTATCTTAGCCGCCGGTCATCGGCGGAAAGAACGCGATCTCGCGGGCGCCGGAGATCACAGCGTCCGGTTTGACATGGGCGTGGTCGATCGCGGCGCGGATCACCGTCGGCTTCTCGAAGGCATGGGCGTAGCCGTCGTCGCGCGCGGCAAGCCAGCCGATCAGTTCGCCCACGGTGCGCACCTCGGCCGGCGGCTCGACGATCTCTTCGGCCTTGCCGATGCGTTCGCGCACCCAGGCGAAATATTTCAGCTTCATCCCTCATCCTCCTTGATGAGGTGATGGATGCCGGCCCGGAAGTAATCCCAGCCGGTGTAGATCGTGAAGATCGCCGACATCCAGAGCAGCACGATGCCGATCAGGGTGGTCGCCGGGAGGACCTGCTCGCCGGCCTCGCCCGCGATCAGGAAGCCTATCGCCACCAGCTGGATCGTGGTCTTCCATTTCGCAAGCTTGGTGACGGGTACGCTGACCCGCAGGCCTGCGAGATACTCGCGCAGGCCCGAGACCAGGATCTCGCGGCACAGGATCACGATCGCCGCCCACAGCGTCCAGCCATGGATCGAATTGTCGGCGGCCAGCATCAGCAGGCTGGAGGCCACCAGCAGCTTATCGGCGATTGGGTCGAGCATCCGGCCGAAGGCGGATTGCTGGTCCCACATCCGGGCATAATAGCCGTCGAGATAGTCGGTGATCCCCGCCGCGATGAACACGGCCAGCGCCACCCAGCGCAGCCACAACGGGCCGTCCAGGATCGACTGCCAGTAGACGCAGCCGATCACCACCGGGATGGCGGCGATCCGGGCGTAGGTCAGGATATTCGGGAGGGACATAGTCTTGCCCTGTCCCCGGGTCGTCGCGATGTTCATCCGTTCTACCAATACCGCTGAAGCGAGAAGGTCAACCGTGCGGGCGCCAGAGCGCGGCGAGATTAGGCTGATTAGTCACGGCCCCTTAGTCCCTTGTTTATGCATGATCTTTTCAGAACGTTGCTTGCCACTTTTCCGCATCATGCCCTAGATGCCCTGTCGCAGGCGACGCCCTGATGACTCGCCTTTGGTTTAACCCGGCTGGGCGTGGAAAAACTCGAAAATCTTGCGGGCACTCTCGGCGCTGACGCCGGGAACCTTGCCGAGGTCGGCGATCGAGGCCCGCTCGATCTCCTTGAGCGTTCCGAAGTGGTGCAGCAAGGCACGTTTGCGCGACGGGCCGATGCCCGGGATCTCCTGCAAGCCGGCCTCGCGGATGTCCTTTTTGCGCAGCTTGCGGTGCGATCCGATCACGAAGCGATGGGCCTCGTCGCGCAGCCGCTGGATGAAATAGAGCACCGGGTCGCGCGGCTCGAGCTTGATGGCCTCGCGGTCCGGCATGAACAGGGTTTCCCGCCCCGCATCGCGCTCCGGCCCCTTCGCCACCGCCATCAGCGAGACCTGGGTCAGCCCGAGATTCTCGAAAATCTGCCGGACCGCGTTGAGCTGGCCGCGGCCGCCGTCGATGATGACGAGATCGGGCCATTGGGGGAACGACTCGTCGTCCGCCTTGTCCTTTGCTTTGGCAGCCTCGCCCTCCGGCGGCTTCAGCAGCCGCTTGAAGCGGCGCTCCAGCACCTCGCGCATCATCCCGTAATCGTCGCCGGGCGTCAGCCCTTCCGACTTGATGTTGAACTTGCGGTACTGGTTTTTCATGAACCCGTCGGGTCCCGCCACGATCATCGCGCCGACCGCGTTGGTGCCCTGGATGTGGCTGTTGTCGTAGACCTCGATGCGCTTCGGCGTATGCGGCAGGCCGAGCGTCGTGACCATGCCCTCCAGCAGCCGGCTTTGCGTCGCGGTATCGGCGAGCTTGCGGCCGAGCGCCTCGCGCGCGTTGGTGAGCGCGTGGCCGATCAATTCCTTCTTCTCGCCGCGCTTGGGCACGGAGACCTCGACCTTGGATCCGGCCTTCACCGACAGCGCGTCGGCGAGCAACGTGCTTTCCTCAATCTCGTGCGACAGCAAGATCAGCTTCGGCGGCGGCTTGTCGTCGTAGAACTGCGCGAGGAATGAGGACAGCACTTCCTCGGGCGTGAAGGTCTTCTCCGCGCGCGGGAAATAGGCGCGGTTGCCCCAGTTCTGGCCGGTGCGGAAGAAGAACACCTCGACGCAGGAATAGCCGCCTTCCTGGTGGATCGCGAACACATCGGCCTCTTCGACCGTGCGCGGGTTGATGCCCTGCTGCGACTGGATCGCCGACAGTGCCGCGAGGCGGTCGCGGTATAGCGCCGCGGTCTCGAATTCGAGCTCGCCGGAGGCCTTCTCCATCTCGGCCGCGAGCAATTGCTTCACGGCGTGGCTGCGGCCGGAGAGGAATTCGGTCGCCTCGCGCACCAGCTCACTATAGCCGGGGAAGTCGATCTCGCGCGTGCAGGGGCCGGCGCAGCGCTTGATCTGATAGAGCAGGCAGGGCCGGCTGCGGCTTTCGAAGAAGCCGTCGGTGCAGGAGCGGATCAGGAACGCGCGCTGCAGCGCCGTGATGGTGCGGTTGACCGCGCCGGCGTTGGCGAACGGGCCGAAATAGCGCCCGGGCCGCGACTGCGCGCCGCGATGCTTGAGAATTTGCGGCGCCCAGTGATCGCCCGATATCAAAATATATGGAAATGATTTGTCATCGCGCAGCTGCACATTGAAACGCGGCCGGAGCTGCTTGATCAGATTGGCTTCGAGCAGCAGCGCCTCGGTCTCGGTCATGGTCGAGACGATCTCGACATGCGTGGTCGCCGCGATCATGCGCAGGATGCGCGCCGGCAGCGGCGCGTTGGCCCGCGCATAGGACGACAGCCGCTTTTTGACGTTCTTCGCCTTGCCGACATAGAGGACGTCGTTGGCGGCGTTGAGCATGCGGTAGACGCCGGGCGAGGTCGGGGCGAGGCGGACCGCGTTCTCGATCGCCTCATGCCCGATCGAGAGCGTCCCCTCGGCGACCGTCTCGGTGGCGTCCTCCAACACCTCGGGCAGACGTGCCTCGTCGTCCTCCTCGGCGGCGGAGCTTTCGGGATCGACGTCGCTCGTGTCGAGCGTCAGGTCGTCCTGCGGCAGGTCGGACTTTGAACTGCGCCGCGGCTTGAGGGCCGCCTTGAGATCAGCCTTGGGGGCCGGCGTCGGGCGCTCGGGAGAATCGTGAACCATGGGCCGTAAATTAAGCGCTTGGGCGACCGCTCGCCAGCGTTGGCGACGCAGGAAAAACAATCCCGATTGCAGGACGTTACCGGCCCAGCGCGGCCGCCGGGGCGGGTTGGTAACACATTGTTAAGACTGATGAGCGGGCCGGTAACCGGGCTTAACAACCCTTTAACTTAAAACTCTCGATAAACCTTAGCGAAAAAAGTGGAATTCCGTAACCACGCCGGCTCTGGGCCTGCGGGCTACGGCAGTTGCGTGGTGGAGAGTACCAATGACCCGGTTTGTTGCGCGTGCGCTGGCACTGATCGTCGCAGGCTGGACGACGTCGTCGGCGGCGGCCGATCTCAACTACGGCTCGCCCTATACCGTCTATCAGCCGCTCAATGCCTACAGCTGGGCCGGGCCCTATCTCGGCGGCAACGTCGGCTATGGCTGGGGTTCGGTCGAAAACAACCCGACCAAGCCGTCCGGTTTCGCCGGCGGCGTGCAGGCCGGCTACAATTTCCAGAACGGCTCTCCCTGGGTGTTCGGCATCGAGGCCGATATCCAGGGCACCACTGCCGACGATCGGTTCGCGCCGTGGAAGTTCTCCAACCCTTGGTTCGGCACGGTGCGCGGCCGCGCCGGCTATGCGGTCAACAACGTGCTATTCTACGCGACCGGCGGTCTTGCCTTCGGCGAACTGCGCGGCGAGACCTTCGGCATATCGGAGTCGCATACCAATGCGGGCTTCACCGTCGGTGCCGGCGCCGAAATGGGCTTTGCCCCGCACTGGAGCGCCAAGATCGAATATCTCTACGTCGATCTCGCCAACAGCAACTTCACGATCACCGGCGGCGCGTCGAACGGCTACAGCTTCAGCCTGGTTCGCGCCGGCATCAACTATCACTTCTGAGAACAAGAAAACGTCAGACATCAACTCCCGGCCGCGCCTCGCGTGGCCGGGTTTTTCTTTGTGCTGAGCACGTCGACATCACGCACAGCTGCATGAACGCCACGGCGTCCGCGAAACCGGCCGCACGCATCCAATATGCGGGCACCGTCAGTCGTGTCCGCATCATGCAGGCGGTCTTGCAGCGAGCGCGAGCCACGCGCCCTGCGGTCAACTCACACGCAACGCTTCATTCGTTGTTCATCACGAGCCACGCACCGCGAGAGCTCATCATGAAACCACCAGGTTGACCGCCTTCGGGCCCTTACCCTTCTTGTCCGGTTCAACCTCGAACGTAATGCGCTGTCCTTCAGTCAGGTCCTTCAACCCTGCACGCTCGACAGCCGTGATGTGAACGAACACATCGCGGCCGCCATCGTCAGGCTTGATGAAGCCATAGCCACGCTCTCCGTTGAAGAACTTGACTGTCCCAGTCATGGCCATCGGGAAAACTCCTCCCCCGTATTGCTCCACCGCTACGCGCACGCCGCGTAGTGGTTGACCGACATTCGCTTGTCGGAAGCTTGGCCACCTGAACAAGCCGGCGTCACGCCGCCGGTCTGCCTGGATTTTATTTCGGCCTTGTCACTCCGCCGCAACCATTCGCGGAAGCGGAACGTAAAGCCAGTCGTAACAGGATGAGCATAATACGGTTCCGCGCGCGTTGCCTATGCTCAAATAGAACTTTTCAGTGGGTGCTACCGTTCAAGGTTTAGGCGTTTCGAGTCTGAAGCGTCCGGCGCCGCCTTGACCAAGCGGCTTCTCGAGTTCGGGCAGGATGATCTTCAGCTCGCCCGCCAGCGTCCACGGCGGATTCACTATCAAAAGGCCGGTGGAAACGAGGCCTGCGTCCACTTCTTGCGGCGCCACACTGAATTCCAAACGCAAGCATTTGCCCGCGGGCCGGCTGCTTGCTGCTGTAGCGGCAACGCTGCGCGCGAGCTCGTCGGAAACTCTCCGGGATTTTACGGGGTACCACAAAAGGTACGCGCCGGTCGGCCACTTCGCGAACGCTGCCGTGAAGGCACTGGCCAGTCGCTCGAACTCGTCCTTCGCTTCGAATGGCGGATCGATCAGCACCAGTCCGCGCCGCTCGTTCGGCGGCACGAATGCCGGCAGCGCCATCCAGCCATCGAGATCGACGACGCGCGCCTGCGCATCGCGTCGCAATGCATCGATCAATTGCTTGCGCGCCGCAGGCTCGATCTCGCAGGCCGTCAGACGGTCTTGCGGACGCAGCAGCGCCCGCGCGATCAACGGTGAGCCGGGATAGGCTTTCAGCTCGCCTCGCGGATTGAATGCCCTGACGATGTCGAGATAGGGCCCGATCAGCGGCAGCGCCTTCTCGGAAAGCCGCGCGTGCATCAGTCGCGCAATGCCGGTCAGCCATTCGCCGCCGCGCTGCGCTTCACTCGATGTCAGATCATAGAGGCCGGCGCCGGCATGGGTGTCGATGACGCGGAACGGCGCCTGCTTTTCCTGCAAATAGGTGAGCATGCGCACCAGCACGATGTGCTTGATGACGTCGGCAAAGCTGCCGGCATGAAAGGCGTGACGATAGTTCATGCGATGACGCTGCGCTCCAGAGGGTGCGCATGTTGTACTGCGTCATGCCCGGCCTGTCCCGGGCATCATGCCTTATCTCGCTGGTTTCGTGATGGCGTCCATGGCCGGGACACTCAGCGCGACGACGCGCGTTTGCCCGGCCCTGACGTGGACGAGACGTCAGCCGCCGCGAACCGGCGGCATCAGCACCTGATCGCGGCGGCAGGCGCGGCGATCGATTTCCTCGCAGGAGCGGAATTGCAGATCCTTGCTGAGGCAGATCCGCACCTCGCTGAGCCGCTTGCTGTCGCAGGTCACCGAGATCGCGGAGTTGCTGAGCCCCGGATTGGCCTTGATGAACGCCGTCTCCAGCTCGTCGGGCGCGATCGTCTTCGGCTCCGTCAATTGCAGGAATTCCTCGGGGATCTTCACCGCGGCGCGGGCCTTGCGGATGGCTTCGAAATAGGCGCGCTCGCCGAGGCCGGAGCAGGTGCCGTGCTTGTCCCACTCGTTGTAGATCAGCCCGGGCGCCGGCATCAGGTCGAGCATCGAGGTCATGATGTTGCGGGCGAGGCGGGGCGAGGGCCGCTGGCAGTATTCCGGAAAGCCCCGCTCATACTGCGGCCACAGCCCATGCACCACGAACGAGTACGGCCGTCCGCCGCACTGCGCCTGCGTGCCGCGGCCATTGTTGCCGCGCTCGCTCGCCGCCTCGCAGAACGAGGGCGACCACGACAGCGACAGCACATAGAAATCGAACTGACCGGGCGCATTCTGCCGGCGATCCTGGGCCGAGGCCCCAACTGCACCACACAGAACAAAAGCAGCTGAAATCAGAAATCGGGAAATTGTGACCAACCGAGGCATCAAACGCTCCCCTCACACGACCGTTCGGAGCCTAGCAGGTCGCCGGAACATTTCAAGAACAAAAGCCGCCGTCTGGATGGCGGCGGCTTCCGTTTTGACCGAACTGGTCGGAGATCAGGGCCGGGCGGCCTTGCAGGACGGGTTATAAGCCCAGTTGCGGTCGAGCCCGGCGACGCACCATTCGACGCCCTGACTGAGGCCGGCAAAGCCGCCGTCCTCGATGATCGAATAGTGCACCTTGCGCACCTTGCCGTCGCTCAACATCGCATCGCCCGAGCAATAGCGGCGCGGAATATTGTCGGACTGCCAGGGACGGAAGGCGGTTTCGTGGATCCGGTTGTAGCCGGTGATCACGAGCGGCGAATTCCAGAAGGTGGCTTCCTTTTCCTGAAATTGGTTGCTGATGATCGCCAGGGCCTTCTCGCAGGGGGCCACATTGCCGTCATAGCGCGGGCCGGACAGCCAAAAATTGAGCTCGAACGGATTGGCGGCCTGAGCCGTGCTCCCGAACGCCAGAAGGCCGACCACGAGCGCGGCGCCGAGGCCGAGCTTATGGCTGAGTTTATTGGGGGAGTTGAACAGGTTGCGCATGGGAATCCACCCGATGATCAGATGCGGCGGACGGTGCCGTGAAGCCCCGGCAAGGTCAAGTGCAGCACGGCAACACCTGCCGAGAAGTCCACTTCCAGCAGCCGGCTCGTTCTTTCCATGGTCGCCGGCGCACTCTATGTTGGTCTTCAGCGAAATGGAGTCTGCGATGCGAAGGAAATTGGCCGCGTGCCTGGTTGCCGTTAGCGGGATGCTGGCCGTTGGTCCGGCGCAAGCCGACTGGATGCAGCCGGTGCCACCGTTCAAGGGCAATGATACCGGCGGTATCATCGCCTATTCGCTGGCGGCCCAGACCGACGCGCGGCAGCTTGCCGTCGATCACTGCGCTTCCTACGGCAAGGTGGTCAAGTTCCTTGCGATGCAGCGCTATCCGGGCGGCTACATCTCCTTCGCCTGCCGCTGGGTGCCCTATGGTTCGGCCCAGAGGCCGGTGCGCACGCTCTACTGAGCGCGCTCCAAATCCTTCGATCGTTCAGCCGGGAGCTCACCGCATGACCCGACAGCTTGCCTTGCTTGGTTCTGCTGTTTGCCTTGTCCTGTCCACTGGTGCTGCGAGCGCCCTCGACCTGCCGACACGCAAGGCGGGTCTGTGGGAGATGAAGATGGTGCGCACCGGCGGGCCGATGCCCGAAATCACCATGCAGCACTGCACCGACGAGACCACCGACAAGGAGATGAGCGCGGCGGCCTCGCCGATGGCCAAGGAAGTCTGCTCCAAGCAGGACATCCAGAAGACCGCGACCGGCTATGTCAGCGACAGCGTGTGCAGCGTCGCCGGCATGTCGATGAAGAGCCATGCCGAGATCGTCGGCGATTTCAATTCCGCCTACACGGTCAAGAGCAGCTCGCACGCGGAGGGCGGCGCGGCCGGCTCCCGCGACACCACGATGACCATCGAGGCGAAATGGCTCGGCGCCTGCAAGAGCGACCAGAAGCCCGGTGACATCATCATGCCCGGCGGCATGAAGATGAACGTCAAGGACATGGAAAAGCTGAAGGGCCTGCTGCCCAAGCAGAAGTAGGCGCAGCGCCTTCGATCGCCGCCGCGCGCCTGAGCACGTCCTCGCTCATGTCGAGAGGACGTGATGTCTTGCACCACCGTCATTGCGGGCAGCCCGCGACAAGACTGCCAAGCGGTTTTGCGCCTGCCATTGAGCGTGCGTTCGCGCGACCTCTCAGTCTGCGATGATGCCTTTGGATCGTGTGCGCCGACTCCATCTCCGCTTCGTTGTTGTCGCTGAAAGTTGACGCCTGGCGCGCGTCTCGCCGCATAGGTGTTGGTCCGCGGCCACGCGCAATGCACGACAACATTGCCGGACGACATCAGCATCATTGAATGATCGCTGCGTGCCGCGCGCGCGAGACTCTTTGACAGAGCGAAGACGCGCAGCGAATTCCTCGCGCTGAAAAGTTTGCTGCGACAACATGTCTTTTTTGAATCGCTCCAGTGTTGCGCATCTTGAATCGTTCCAGTGCGCATGCATCGCGTGCTTCAATGGATTCTATTTTGCGCGTGTGGAATTCCGCGCATCCCGCCGATAGAAGTCCGCCCCAATCGATGTCCGCTCAATGACGAACGCGCGGCTCGATCAAGATCGATCTTGGGGAAGTGTGGGGATTGCTTGGTGGGAATGGCTTCGTCGCGGAGCAAGCACAGCTTGCTTGCATCAACGGCTGCGATCAACGCAGCGGTTCTCGGTTCGGTCATGCTGGTGCCGATGGGTACAAACGTCGCCAGCGCTCAAGCGCAAACCAGCTCTGCGCAGAACAATGTCAGCGTGCTTCCCGCAGTGACGGTGGATGAACCTGACGCTGCAAGGAAGCGCAGTGCGGCTGCTTCAAGTCGGAACGCCAGGTCTTCGCGCGCCACCGTATCGAACCGACGCCGCACCGTTGCGGCGCCCGCTCAGAACCAGGCTCCGCGCTCGCAAGGCGCGGCCGGCACGGTCGGTGCAACGACCGGTTATGTTGCGACCGGCAGCACGGCCGGCACCAAGACCAACACGGCGCTGATCGAGACGCCGCAGTCGCTGTCGGTCGTCACGCAGAAGGAGCTCAGGGATCGCAACGTTCAGACGCTCAAGGACGCCGTCAATTACACGCCCGGCGTCACGACCACGGCGTTCGGCTATGATCCCCGGTTCGATAGTTTCTACATCCGTGGCTTCGATGCGACCTATACCGGGATCTATCGCGACGGCCTTCGCCAGGGCGGCGGCAACTTCGCCATTCCCAAGATCGAACCTTACGGTCTCGACAGCGTGTCGATCCTTCGTGGACCGGCCTCGGGCCTCTACGGCCTCGGCTCTCCGGGCGGCATCGTCGACGTCACCACCAAGCGGCCGACCATGACGCCGTTCGGCGAGGTGCAGCTGCAGACCGGCAACTATGATCGTTACCAGGGCAGCTTCGATATCGGTGGCCCGGTGCCCGGCAGCGACCAATTGTACTATCGCCTGACGGGTCTGCTCCGTGACGCCAAGACCTGGTATCCCGGCAACGACGACGATCGCACCTACATCGCGCCCGCGCTGACCTGGCGGCCCGACGTCGATACGTCCTTCACGATCCTCAGCGAATATCAAAGCAGCCGAACCGCCGCGAGCATCGGCAACTTCCGCACGCCCGACGGACAATTGACCAACATCTATTCGAACGATCCGGCCTTCAGCGCCATGGATCAGAAGCAGTATCGCATCGGCTACGCGTTCGAGCACAATGTCGACGACGTCTGGACGGTGCGGCAGAACTTCCGCTTCTATCAGGTCGACACCGACGCGAAATACACCCAGATCGATTCCATCGACAGCAGCACCAATCTCGCGTCGCGATCCGCGTGGCGGATCCTGGATAGTTTCAATACGGTGACGCTCGACAATCAGGCCGAGGCCAAGTTCATGCTCGGCGCGATCAAGAACACAGCGCTGTTCGGCGTCGACTACGGGCACTCCTACTACAACGACAAGATCGGCTACGGGGCGGCTCCCGATCTCAATCTCCTGACGATGAATTACGGTGCCCAGGCGATCGCGTCGCCGGCATTCTCGATCTTCAACAAGCAGTCGACCGACGAGGTCGGAGTCTATGCGCAGGAGCAGGCCAAGCTCGGCGGCTTTGTTCTGACGCTCAATGGCCGGCAGAGCTGGGTCTCGCAGACGACGACCGCAGGCCTCGACGGCGTGCCGTCAACGCAGAAGGCGACCGCCTTCACGGGCCGCGCGGGGCTCGCTTACGTCTTCGACAACGGCATTGCGCCTTATGTCAGCTACGCGACGGCATTCGCTCCGCAGGTCGGCGTCGACGCATCGGGATCGCCGTTTAAGCCGACCACCGGCGAGCAGAAGGAGATCGGCATCAAGTACCAGATGCCGCAGGTGCCGGTGCTGTTGACCGCCGCGGTGTTCGACATCACGCAGGACAATGTGCTGCGCACCGATCCGAGCAACATGGCGTTCCAGGCGGCAACCGGGCGGGTCGAATCGAAGGGCGTGGAGCTCGAGGCGAAGCTGGCGCTCAAGCAGGGATTCGATCTCACCGCGGCCTACACCCATCTCAACGTCGTGATCACGCAGGGCAATCCCGATACGACCGGCAATGAGCTCTCCGGCATTCCGAGGAATTCCTTCGCCGCCTTCGGCAAATACACCTTCCAGTCCGGCGTCCCGGTCGAAGGGCTCGGGCTTGGCCTCGGTGTCCGTTACATCGGGACGAACTTCGGCAACGACCAGAACACGTTTCAGAATGCAGCGAGAACGTTGTTCGACGCCGTGATCGACTACGATCTCGGCAAGCTCGACCGGCGCTTGCTCGGCGCCACCGCGCGCCTGAACGCGACCAATCTATTCGACACGCGCTACCAGACCTGTCAGTCCGGCTACTGCTATGCCGGCGAACGGCGTCAGGTGATCGGCACCCTGTCTTACCGCTGGTAGCTACACCGGAATCCGCACGGCGGCGCGCAGGCCGCCCATCGGGCTTTCGCCGAGCATGATGTCGCCGCCATGCGAGCGGGCGATGTCGCGGGCGATCGCAAGTCCGAGGCCGCTGCCGCCTTCGTCCTGGTTGCGGGCGTCGTCGAGCCGCAGGAAGGGCTTGAACACTTCCTCGCGCATGGCGGCGGGGATGCCGGGGCCGTCGTCGTCGACCGTGATGTTGAGATAGCGGTGGTCGCGCTGGCCGGTAATCGAGATCGTGTTGGCGTGGCGCGCCGCGTTGGAGACGAGATTGGCGAGGCAGCGCTTGAACGAGGCCGGCTTCACCGTGACGACGGGCAGGCCGTGGAATGCAACGGTCGCGGTGTGGCCGTGGCGTTCGGCGTCGCTGCGCAATTCCTCGAGCGCCATCGCCATGTCGGTCGGCTGCGCGACCTCGCCGGAATCGCCGCGTGCAAAGGCTAGATAGTCCTCCAGCATCATCGACATCTCGTCGACGTCCTTGCGCATCGCGTCGATCTCGGGGCCTTCGCCGATCAGGGCGAGTTCGAGCTTGAAGCGGGTCAGGATGGTGCGCAGATCGTGCGACACGCCGGCGAGCATCGCGGTGCGCTGCTCGATCGAGCGCTCGACGCGCGCCTTCATCTCGATGAAGGCCTGTGCCGCGCGCCGCACCTCGCGCGCGCCGCGCGGCCGGAAGTTCGGCGCCTCGCGTCCTTTGCCGAAGCTTTCGGCGGCATCGGCCAGTCTGAGGATCGGCTTGATCTGGTTGCGCAGGAACAATACGGCGACGATCAGCAGGATCGACGAGGTGCCGACCATCCAGAAGATGAAGATCTCGGAGTTGGAGGCGTAGGCCGCGCTGCGCTGGGCGAAGATCCGCATCACCGAATCGTCGAGCTGGACGCGGATCTCGACCAGGTTGGACTTGCCGACAGTGTCGATCCAGAACGGACGGCTGATCTGGCGGCCGAGCTGCACCGACAGGGTCTGGTCGAGCAGCGAGAAGAACGGCTTCGGTCCCGGCGGCGGCATGTCGCCGGCGGGGAGGAAGTCGACCACCAGCTGCAGCTTCTGGGCGATGCCGCGCAGCTGCGCGCGGTCCTTGTCCTGCGGATAGATCTTGTAGACGTCGATCAGCGCGGCGATGTCGGAGACCACCGCGGCGGACAGGCGGCGCGTCACCGTGTTCCAGTGCCGCTCCATGAACACGAACGCGACCACGGTCTGCAGGATCACCATCGGCACGATCATGATCAGCAGCGCGCGCGCATAGAGGCCGGTCGGCATCCAGCTCTTGAACGCATTGCCCATCCAGCCGTTCGCCTTCGAGACGCGCTGCGAGGCGTTCTTGATCAGGGTCAGGCCGGTGTCGAGCGTGCTCATGGCTGCATCTTACGGCGAGGCGACCAGGCGATAGCCGATGCCGCGTACCGCCTGCAGGAACAGCGGATTGGCGGGATCGTGCTCGATCTTGCGGCGCAGGCGGTTGATCTGCACGTCGACCGCGCGCTCATTGACGGTGCCGCCGCTGGTCAATTCGCCGCGCGGCACGGTCTCGCCGGGCGCGCTCGCGAGGATACGCAGCATCTCGCGCTCGCGATCGGTGAGATGGATGATCTCTTCGCCCTGGCGCAGCTCGCTGCGCTCGATGTGGAAGATGTAGGGGCCGAACGCGATCTGCTCGACCACAGTGACTTGCGGCGGCGCGGTGCGCTTGAGGATATTGCCGATGCGCAGCACCAGCTCGCGCGGCTCGAACGGCTTGGCGACATAGTCGTCGGCGCCGATCTGCAGGCCCTCGATGCGGGCTTCCGCCTCATGGCGGGCGGTCAGCATGATGATCGGCACCGTCGAGGAGGTGCGGATGAAGCGGGCGAGGTCGAAGCCGTTCTCGCCGGGCATCATCACGTCGAGGATCAGCAGGTCGAAATGCAGCCCGAGCAGCTTGGCGCGCGCGTCGGTGGCGCTCATGGCCGTGGTGACGCGATAGCCTTCGCCGGAGAGAAAGCGCGACAACAGGTCGCGAATGCGCCGGTCGTCGTCGACCAGCAGGAGATGCGGCGCGTCGTCGGCCGGCTCGACCGGCGTGCGCACCAGGGTTGCAGCCTGCACCAGGTTCACTCCCTTGTTTTTCTGCCGCCGCCGAAGATCGCTTCGAGCACCTTGTCGGGATCGTCGCGGTCGATCATCGCGCGGAGGAATTGGCGAACCGTCTCGACGCCGGCCGGATCGATGCCGGCGACTGCGCGGTTGATGCGGTCGGTCTGCAGCCCTGCGAGCTTGGCGACCAGCGCCTCGCCCTTCGGCGTTGCGTAGAGCAGGCGCTGCCGGCGGTCGTTGTTGCCGGTCTTCTGCACGATGTAGCCTTCATCCAGCAGCTGTTTGAGCACGCGACCGAGCGATTGCTTGGTGATGCGCAGGACGTCGAGCAGGTCGGCGACCTTCAGGCCGGGATAGCGGGTGACGAAGTGGATGACGCGGTGGTGGGCGCGGCCGAAGCCGAACGCCTCCAGCTCCTGGTCGGCGTCGCCGACAAAATCGCGGTAGGCGAAGAACAACAGCTCGATGATGTCCCAGCGCAGGTCGCGGCCGCCCGCCGCCGGAGCGTGATCATCTCCCTGCGAATCGGGCTTGGCAGCCATGCCTGAGAAATTTATGTCAGTCATATTGACGTATCTTGGGTTCAATGTTACAAAACTGCCAGTCACGACGAAACATTAGGTCGTTTCGTCCCCGACAGCGTTTGAGGCGGCCTGAAAGAGCCTGTGTGGCGGTTTGGGCCGCAAATTGGACTACCGTGCGATTGTCGAGCGGCATTTCGGCAAACATACTGGACTTCAGCACTCTGCAAAAGCATGTCTAACCGGCATGTTGGCGATGGAAACCGGCCGGGTTGCCGGCGGTGGTGAAGTTCGCACCAGCCGAGCCTGATGGCTCCGGGGGAAACAGGCCGTCGCCCGGTATGGCGCCGGTTCCGACAGCGGAAAGCAAGAAAAATGACTTTGAAATTCGACATCCAGCCTTCGCCGAACGCCACATCCGACAAGGATCGTGCAGCGAAGCTCGTGGACCCGGGCTTCGGCCGCGTCTTCACCGACCACATGGCGATCGTCCGCTACAGCCAGGGCAAGGGCTGGCACAGCGCCCGCGTCGAGGCACGCGCGAATTTTCCGCTCGATCCGGCCGGCGCGGTGCTGCACTACGCCCAGGAAATTTTCGAAGGTCTCAAGGCCTACCGGCGCGACGATGGCGGTGTGAACCTGTTCCGTCCCGACGCCAATGCCCGGCGCTTCCACGATTCGGCCGACCGTATGGCGATGGCGCCGCTGCCCGAGGACGTGTTCATCGACGCGGTCGAGCAGCTGGTGCGGATGGATTGCGCCTGGATTCCGGGCGGCGAGGGCAGTCTCTATCTGCGGCCGTTCATGATCGCGAGCGAGGTCTTCCTCGGCGTGAAGCCGTCGGCGGAATACATTTTCTCGGTCATCGCTTCGCCGGTCGGCTCCTATTTCAAGGGCGGTCCCGCGCCGGTCTCGATCTGGGTGTCGGAGAATTACACGCGGGCTGCGATCGGTGGCACCGGCGCCGTGAAGTGCGGCGGCAACTATGCCGCAAGCCTGCGCGCGCAGGCGGAGGCGATCGAGCGCGGCTGCGATCAGGTCGTGTTCCTTGACGCGGTCGAGCGCCGCTACATCGAGGAGCTCGGCGGCATGAACATCTTCTTCGCGTTCGACGACGGCTCGCTCTCGACGCCGCCGCTCGGCACCATCCTGCCCGGCATCACCCGCGACTCGATCATCGCGCTTGCCAAGGATGCTGGCACGCGCGTGCGCGAGGAGCCCTACACGATCCAGCAGTGGCGTGCCGACGCTGCCAGCGGCAAGCTGAAGGAAGCCTTCGCCTGCGGCACCGCGGCTGTCATCTCGCCGATCGGCAAGGTGTGCTCGGCGAGCGGCGACTTCCAGATCAGCGGCGGCGTGGCCGGCCCGGTCGCGATGGGCCTGCGCAAGAAGCTGGTCGACATCCAGTACGGTCGCACCAACGACCCGCATAACTGGATCAGGAACGTCGCCTGACGCGGCGGTTCCACTGCTGACCTGCTTCGATTTGGCGCCTCTTCCTTTGCAAAGGGAGAGGCGCTTTCGCTTTGGAACACCGACAAGCCGACGCTTCGCTTCGGTCGTCATTTTTCCGTGTTGTCTGCCGTCATCGCATGAACGGCCTGCCGCGAGCGCGCGACAAAGTCTCGCCCCGCTTCAAACAATCCCCCATTCGCGTGATGACATGACCAAAACTTCCGTAACACGTCTGACCTGTGCCGTGCTGATCGCGGCTGCGTTCGCGCTCGCCGGAACCAACACGGTGCGCGCCGAGGACCGCTCGCCTGTGATCGATGTCCGCACCGCCGACCCGGAGATGAACGCCGCGATCAGCCATGCGCGCGAAACGCTCCCGGCGTTCTGGGCCTCCTATGAGGCGCCAAAACCGTCGGAGACCCAGCACTCGCTCAAGGTCCGCTTTCCGACCCATCGCAACGAGGGCGAGCACATCTGGATGCGCGAGGTGAAGAAGCTACCGAGCGGCGGCTATTCCGGCCGGTTCGCCAACCAGCCGCGCGACTTGCCGGGCAAGCGGGCCGGCGACCTAGCCGAGTTCAAGGAGGCCGACATCTCCGACTGGATGTTCATGCGCAACGGCAAGATCGTCGGCGGCGAGACCATCAAGCCGCTGCTGAAATCGATGCCGAAGGCCGACGCCGACGCGCTTCGCGCGCGGATGGAGCAGCCCTGAGGACCGGTGTTCGGCCGCGGCGGAGGCGCAGAGCCGGGTTGCCGCCTTGCGCGTCCGCTGGTAAACGCCGCCAATGGCCGAGAAACCCAAAAAACCCCAGAAACTGAAGGCGCGCCTGCCGCGCGGGCTGGAAGATCGCGGCCCGGCCGCGATCAATGCCACGCGGGCGATGGTCGAGAAGATCCGCGCCGTCTACGAACTCTACGGCTTCGAGCCGGTGGAGACGCCGGCGATGGAATATACCGACGCGCTCGGCAAATTCCTGCCCGACCAGGACCGCCCCAACGAAGGCGTGTTCTCGTTCCAGGACGATGACGAGCAGTGGATCTCGCTGCGCTACGACCTGACCGCGCCGCTGGCGCGCTATGTCGCGGAAAACTTCGACGCGCTGCCGAAGCCGTATCGGTCCTATCGGTTCGGCTATGTGTTCCGCAACGAGAAGCCCGGTCCGGGCCGCTTCCGCCAGTTCATGCAGTTCGATGCCGACACGGTCGGCTCGGCGACGCCGGCGGCCGACGCCGAGATTTGCATGATGGCGGCCGACACGATGGAAGCGCTCGGCATTCCGCGCGGCTCCTATGTCGTAAAGGTAAACAACCGCAAGGTGCTCGACGGCGTGCTCGAGGCGATCGGTCTCGGCGGCGACGACAATGCAGGCCGCAGGCTTACGGTGCTGCGCGCGATAGACAAGCTCGACAAGTTTCCTGCCGACGAGGTCCGCAAGCTGCTTGGCCCCGGACGATGGGATGGCGGGGAAGAGGGCAAGGGCGACTTTACCAAGGGCGCCGAACTGAGCCCGGCGGATGCCGACATCGTGCTCGCCGTCACGCAGCAGCGCGCGGATTGGCGAGAGGCCATCGCTGCGGCCGAGACCTACCTTGCAAAGAGTGAAGTCGGTCAGGCCGGCGTGAGCGAGCTCGAAGAGATCGCGAAGCTGGTCGCGGCGTCCGGCTATGGCGCCGATCGCATCCGCATCGATCCCACCGTCGTTCGCGGCCTCGAATACTACACCGGCCCGGTCTACGAGGTTGAGCTGCTGCTCGATACCAAGGACGAGAAGGGCCGCCCGGTGCGGTTCGGCTCGGTCGGTGGCGGCGGCCGCTACGATGGCCTCGTCTCGCGCTTCCGCGGCGAGCCGGTGCCGGCCACCGGCTTCTCGATCGGGGTCTCGCGGCTGCAGGCCGCGCTCACGATGCTCGGCCAGCTCGATACGCAGGCCGAATTCGGGCCCGTCGTCGTCACCGTGTTCGATCGCGACCGCGTCGCGGACTATCAGAAGATGGTCACGCAGCTGCGCCAGGCCGGCATCCGCGCCGAGCTCTATCTCGGCAACCCGAAGAACATGGGCAACCAGCTTAAATATGCCGACCGCCGCAACTCGCCCTGCGTGATCATTCAGGGCTCGGATGAGAAGGCGCGCGGTGAGGTGCAGATCAAGGATTTGATCGAAGGCGCCAAGGCGGCGGCCGCGATCGCGTCCAATCAGGAATGGCGCGAAACGCGCCCAGCTCAGTTCTCCTGCTCCGAGGCAGATCTGGTCGCCAAGGTTCGCGAGGTGCTCGCGCGCCACGACGTGAACTGGGGATAGCTGGTTTGTCGTGCGCGGGCTTGACCCGCGCATCCATCTTCAAAAAGATGGCGCGCCAGCCAGACCGGCAGACGACCGGCCTGCGCGTCAACAACAACTAGGGAGCTATTCCGATGCCCGAGATCACCGTGAGCATGGCCGCCGGCCGCACCGACGAGCAGAAGGCCGGCATGATGCGCGACATCACCCAGGCGCTGGTGAAGAACCTCGGCGTCGACGCCGACGCCGTCGTGATCCAGATCAACGAAGCGCCGCTGCATCACAAGATGAAGGGCGGCAAGACCTTCGTCGAGCGCGCGGCGGCGGCGAAGAAATGACGCGCGAAAGCGCGTCATCCCGGGGCGCGCATTAGCGCGAACCCGGGATCTCGATCAACAATCTCCAGATTCCGGGTTCACGCTTCGCGTGCCCCGGAATGACGAGCAAGGTCTCCATGGACGCACGCGACTTCATCAAGATCGGCATGAGCGCCGAGCGCATGCTGGTGGTGCCGCCGGAGCGCACGGTTGGGCATTTCGTGCCGGGCATGCCGATGGTCTATGCGACGCCGATGATGATCCTCGAAATGGAGATGGCGTCGGGCGATGCCATCCGCAGCGCGTTGCGGCCCGGCTGGGTCACCGTCGGGACCGAGGTCGATATTCGCCATCTCGCCGCCGCGCTCGTCGGGTCCACAGTGCGGACCACCGCAAAAGTGATCGCGGTCGAGCGCCGCGTGATCCGGTTCGCGGTCGAGGCCTTTGAGGGCGCGCGCAAGCTCGGCGAAGGCCGCCACGCCCGCGGCCTGATCAATGTCGAGAGTTTTAACAAGCGGCTCGCCGGGACGTCGGGCCAGGCGCAGTAAGCGAAACGGCCGACGCGCACCGATCCACTTGTTCGAACGTCATCCTGAGGTGCGCGCCCTTGCGCGCCTCGAAGGATGGCCGCGGGCCGTGCACCCTTCGAGGCTCGCTTCGCGAGCACCTCAGGGTGACGGGATCAGCAGGCAGCTACTTCGCCAATTCCTTCGAGCGCCGGGTCGCGGCAGCAATGGCGCGGGTCATCAGCGGCTGCATGCCGTCGCTCGCCATCAGCACCTCGAGCGCGGCCGCGGTGGTGCCGCCGGGTGAGGTGACATTCTGCCGCAGCGTCGCCGAAGGCAGATCCGAGCGATGCAGCAATTCGCCGGAGCCGGCGACGGTCGCGCGCGCCAGCGTGGTCGCGAGCTGCTCGGGCAGGCCGGCTGCGACGCCGGCGCGGGCCAGCTCCTCGGCGAGTAGGAAGACATAGGCCGGACCGGAGCCGGAGACCGCAGTTACCGCATCCATCAGGCTCTCATCGTCGACCCATTCGACGAGTCCGGTCGCCTTCAGCAGCGCATCCGTCATGGCGCGTTGCGCGGCGGTAACGCGCTTTGACGGCACGGCGACCGTGATGCCGCGGCCGATCGCCGCCGGCGTGTTCGGCATCGCGCGCACCACTGCGCCGCCGACCACCTCTTCCAGCGCTGATATCGTCGTGCCGGCCATGATCGAGACCACGAGGGTCGCCGGACCGACCAGTGCCTTCAGCGCGGCGCCGGCGTCGCGGAACGATTGCGGCTTCACCGCGACGACCAGCGTGTCGACCGTGCCGAGATCCGTCGCCTGCGGATTGAGCCGCACGCCCTTGGCGGCAAGCGCGGAGATCTCGGGCGAGAGATGCGGATCGATCACCGCGACATGCTTCGGCGAGAGGCCCTGCGCCAGCCAGCCGGTCAGCATCGCGCCGCCCATCTTGCCCGCGCCCGCAAGCGCGATGGTGCCGGAAGTGTTCGTCAATGCGCTGCTTGTGTTCACAGGTGTCACCGCTCGTCGTCCCGGCGAAGGCCGGGACCCATAACCACAGGTGGTTCTAGTAAAGCGAGGCGGGAGCCACAAGCAGTTTGCTCAACCACTGGGGCCGCGGAGTATGGGTCCCGGCTCCCGTGCGCAATTGCGCACCAGGCCGGGACGACACTGAGTATGCGGATGCGCTTACGCTTCGCCCTCGGTATCGAACATCGCGGCGGCCATCGCCTCGGCGGTCGATTTGCCGGCCCACACCACGAACTGGAACGCCGGATAGTAGCGCTCGCAGGCGTGGATCGCGTTGACCACCATGGCCTCGCATTGCGCGGTGGACGCGGTGAGGCCGCCGGGCAGCACCAGCGCCTGGCGATGCATCACCATGCCGGTGTGGGTCCACAGATCGAAATGGCCGACCCACAATTGCTCGTTGATCGCGGCGACCAGCCGCTGCACCTCGGCGCGCCGCGCCTGCGGCATTTTCATGTCGAAGGCGCAAGCGAGATGCAGCGCTTCGATCTCTCCCATCCAAGTGAAGGAGAGCTGATAATCGATCCAGTCTCCCTTGGAGACGATCGTCACCTCGTCTTCGCCGGAACGCTCGAACGCCCAGTTGTTGTCGGTGGCGATATCTTCGACCACCGCAAGCGGGTTGTTCCGGGAATCGATAATGCTTTCGAGGAGGGACATGCCGTCTCGGACCTTGTTCTTATGATCGCTTGATACGCACACGGAAGCCGGCACTTGCGACATACTGCGTCGTGGCCGAGTGCAGTTCCCTGACCGGGCTTCCGGATGCCCCTGGACCTGACGCCGATGAAGTGATGTGATTTGCGGAATCCGCGCAACCGCACGCCGAGTCCGTCCACAGCCAAAGCGCGCATCGTCCACAGCTGATCTCCGCCACACTTGTGATTTTGCGAACAAATCGGAATCTAGGCGTTCGCGTAACGATTTATTAACCATTTGCCGGCGCCTCGCCGCACGCGTGAATCAGCGTTTCGGGCGCTCACATCTCTCTGCAAGAGCCGCGGCGCGCTCATGGGGACATGCCGTTTCCCCATGCCAAAGGTGCTTGCCCCGCTGTCGCGGTTTGGTCATATTTCGCCTCAGGCACGTCCATCCCGGGCGTGCCGATGTTCTCAGGGCGGGGCGAAAATCCCCACCGGCGGTAAAGGGCGATGAGCCCAAGCCCGCGAGCGCCTTCTTCCGTGAAGCCGGGAGAAGGGTCAGCAGATTCGGTGCAATTCCGAAGCCGACGGTTACAGTCCGGATGAAAGAGAACGGTTGCGGCAGCCAACGCGATTTTCGCGTGGGCTTGTGTCGTTGTCCGTGTGCCCTGATTCTGGTCCTGAAAGAGGAAAGCCATGAATCAGATGTTGCAAGACCAAGACGTTCAAGCTTCTCAAGTCCAAACCTCCCAAGCAGAAAGTGTTCCGGATACGCCGGCTCGTCCGCCGACGCCGGAGCATCCGCACTTCGCAAAGCCGCAGCGGGTTGCCTTCGTGCAGTCGTCCTGGCATCGTGATGTGGTGGAAGAGTGCCGCATCTCCTTCCTGAAGGAGATCGAGGCGCGCCACATCACCAATGTCGATGTGTTCGAAGTGCCGGGCTCGTTCGAGATCCCGCTGCATGCGCAGCTGCTGGCGAAGACCCGCCGCTACACCGCGATCGTCGCGGCCGGGCTCGTCGTCGATGGTGGCATCTATCGCCACGAATTCGTCGCCGATACCGTGATCAAGGCGCTGATGGATGTGCAGTTGCGCACCGAGGTGCCGGTGTTCTCGGCGGTGCTGACGCCGCAGCAATTCCACGAGACCGAAGTGCATTACGACTTTTTCCGCAAGCACTTCGTGATCAAGGGGATCGAGGTCGCGGAGGCCTGCGCCAACACGCTGCTCAGCCTCGAACGGCTGCGCGGCCAGGTCGCGGCGGGAATACCTGGCTAAAGCTTCGGCAGCTTAAGGCCCGGCGCAAAAGCGATTCCGGCATGCGTGCCGGGATCGCTGTCGCAGCCCGTGCGTTCGGTTATGCTTGCCGGCATAATCAGAACGCGCGGGAGGCGTCGCCTATGACCGAACAACATTCCTCCGATTGGCTCGGCCTGTCGGGCCGCGTTGCCGTCGTCACCGGCGGAGGCGGCGGCATCGGCCGCGCCACCGCAGTCAGTTTTGCGCGTGCCGGCGCCAAAGTCGCCGCGCTCGATCGCGACGAGCGTGGGCTGGCGGAGACCAAGGCGAAGCTTCGCGAGTTCGGCGACGGTCATCTCGTCGCAAACTGCGACACGACCAGTGAGGACAATGTCGCGGCTGCCGCCGACGCCGTCGCGAACGCGCTTGGTCCTTGCGACATCCTCGTCAACACCGCGGCGGTGCTGCGTCCCGGCGCGCTCGATACGCTGCCGCTCGCCGAATGGAATGCGGTGCTGGCGATCAATCTCACCGGTTATTTCATCTGCGCGCAGGCGTTCGGCCGCCAGATGCGCAAGGCCGGACGCGGCAGCCTGATTCACGTCGCTTCGATCGCGGCCAGCAATGCGCAGGAGCAGAGCGGCGCCTACAGCGTCAGCAAGGCCGCCGTCGTGATGCTTTCGCAGCAGCTCGCCGCCGAATGGGGCCCGCATGGCATCCGCAGCAATGTGGTCAGCCCGGGCCTCGTCGTCACGCCGATGAGCCAGGCGTTCTACGATACGCCGGGGGTCACCGAGCGGCGCACCGCCGTGGTGCCGATGCGCCGGATCGGCGCGCCGCAGGACATGGCGGACGCGACCCTGTTCCTGGCGAGTGACAGGTCGTCCTACGTCAATGGCGAGGAGATCATCGTCGATGGCGGCTATGCGCGGACGCTGATGAGCCACGTGCCGCGGCCGGGGTTTTAGCGGAGTGGGTGCCGCCGCAAATTCGCCGTCGTCCCGGCCTTGAGCCGGGACCCATAACCACGAATGCGAATTGGTTTACAACGCTGGAGCCACAGCCTTCGCAACAACAATGGGCTGTGGTTATGGGTCCCGGCTTTCGCCGGGACGACAGCGAGTATGAGGCTCTAATCGAACAGGCTCGACACCGACTCTTCCGCGGCGGTGCGGCCGATCGCTTCGGCGATCAGGCCGGCGATAGAGATCTGGCGGATGTTCGGCGCCTTGTTGACGGCTTCGGTCGGCAGGATCGAGTCGGTGATGACCAGTTCCTTCAGCCGCGACGAGGCAATCCGCGCTGCGGCGCCGCCGGACAGCACGCCGTGGGTGATGTAGGCCGAGACTTCTTTGGCGCCGTGCGCGATCAGCGCCTCGGCCGCGTTCACCAGTGTGCCGCCGGAATCGACGATGTCGTCGACCAGGATGCAGTTGTAGCCGGCGACGTCGCCGATCACGTTCATCACCTCGGACTCGCCGGGGCGCTCGCGGCGTTTGTCGACGATCGCAAGCGGGGTGTTGATGCGCTTGGCGAGGCCGCGGGCACGCGCCACGCCGCCGACGTCGGGCGACACGACCATCACCTTGGCGAGATCGAACTTCTCTCTGATATCGCGCACCATCAAGGGCGCCGCGAACAGATTGTCGGTCGGAATGTCGAAGAAGCCCTGGATCTGGCCGGCGTGCAGGTCGAGCGTCATGACGCGATCGACGCCGGAGTGCGAGATCAGGTTGGCGACGAGTTTGGCCGAGATCGGCGTACGCGAGCCGGACCTGCGATCCTGCCTGGCGTAGCCGAAATAGGGCACCACCGCGGTGATGCGGCGCGCCGAGGAACGGCGCAGCGCGTCGGTGATGATCAAAAGCTCCATCAAATTGTCATTGGCCGGATACGACGTCGACTGAATGATGAACATGTCCGAACCGCGGACGTTCTCCTGGATCTCGACGAAGATCTCCATGTCGGCGAAGCGCCGGACCACGGCCTTGGTCAGTTCGATGCCAAGTCCCTTGGCGATGTCCTGCGCCAGCGCAGGATTGGAGTTGCCGGCGACGAGCTTGATTGATCCGTTCTTTGCCGACATCGATGCTTCCCCCCGCGCCTTGCTGGATACGACGTTCAGCATCTCAAGTCCTTACAGAACCGGCGGGTTTTCGGTGCGCGAGGGAATATCAGGCAGGCGGCTCAGATGGCAACCCATTAGGCGCTTCGGCTCACCTTTTCCTGGGCAAAAAACGCCTTTCCCCGGGAGATTCCGGGGGTTAGTTGGCGGAATAGCTGAGTGCCACGGTCTCTGGCGCGGCTGGGGCCGGGGCGCTGACCATCGCTGGCCCACGGAGCTCCGGCGCCGGGCTGTTCGCCGGGCCACCATAGATCATGCTGGACAGGCCGCTGAGGCCGGCCTGGGCGATCTTTCGTAGCACCAGATCGTCGGCGGCGGCCCAGGCGTCGCGGCCGGCCTTGCCGGCGGGCTCTTCGCCGGACAGCCGGAGCGCCCGTTGCTGGTTGCTGTCGTAGACGTCCCAGACCCACGCGATCATGGTGCGGCCGCGCACCACCTGCGCCGAGAGATAGCTGCGGACGCGATAGGCCGCGGTGGCCTGGCGCGACACGATCGACAGGCTGCGCAGCTTGGATTCGCTGTCGAGCACACCGACCATGCGGTCGAACACCTGGGGCGGCGGGCCGTCGATCGATTCGAAGGCGACGGTTGCGCCGCCGCTCGCAGGTGTCGCCATGGCGTAGGAGTCGGCCACGTTGCCGCCCGCCGCGCATCCGCCGAGTGCGGACGCAATCGCCAGCCATGTGGCTGCGATCGCGGCGCGCACGACTGTCCCAGTTTGAAACTGGTGGTTTGACGCTTCCCTCATTGCGTCCTGCGATATCGTTAAAATGGCTTAACGTCTAGGGCAGGACGGCCACAGCGCTTAACGATCCGGGGAGAGGACCGAATTCCTTTCTCGATATTTCCGGCTCAGTCCGCCAGATGATGCCGCATGGCCTCGGTGATCCAGGCCCACTCGCGGTTCGGGCTCGCGTCCGGCGACTGCCCGCGCATGATGGCGACGAGTTCCCAGTAGCGGGCCGCACGGGCGTCGTGCAGCGCGTACTTGCGGCGAATCCAGTTGCGGAATTCGAGGTCGGGTTCGCGTTTCAGCAAGCGCGCCGACGTCGCCAGCCAGTCGCGTGCCAGCACCTGGCCCGCCTCCGACTCCGGCCCGAGGTCGCGCGCGATGATCTCCCTGGCCTTGGCCAGCACGGTTTCGTTGGCCGCTTGCCAGGCAGCGAGATCCAGCACGTGGTGATTCCAGACATCCTCCGCGTTGGCGCGAAGGTTGGCGACGAGGGAGGGATCGCCCAGCATCTCCGAAAGCTCGATCCACGCATCGCATTGCTCTGGCGTCGGCTCGTCGGGCAATTCGGGTACGCTGGTCTCGATCATCTGCCGGATCCATTTCCGGTCGATGTTGATGCCGTCGGACACTCTCTCGAAGAAACGTTCGACGACGTTGCGGCGCTCGGCGCGGGATAGCTGTGTCATGGTCAGGAATCTCCGTAAGTCTGCTTCGGTGAGTTGCGGTGAACGCAACGCAGCCCGCAGGGCCGAGGCGACGCGGCGCTGTGCCGCGATCTCCGCTTCCAGCGTATCGAGACGGAGCTTCAGCGCCTCGACCAGCGAGAGTTCCTTGCTCAGGACCTCACGGATGGCGTCGAGACCAAGCCCCGCATCGCGCAGGCAGCGGATCAGGTCGAGGCGAACCAGTTCGTCGTCGGTGAAGACGCGATAGCCGCTCGCGGTGCGGCCAGCCGGCGGCAGGAACCCCTGGTCCGCATAGAAGCGGAGCCTGCGGACGGAAATTCCGCTGAGCCGCGCCGCCTCGCCGATGCTGTAGCTGCGTTGTGTCATGCGCCGCTTGTCCGGTCCCCAGCAGGTGGAGAGTCAAGCCGGTTGTCGCATAAAAACGAAGATGACGCCCGGCGTCAGCTTTCCAGCGCGATGGCGTGAACGTGCCGGCCGTAATCGGCTTCCTTGCGGTGCACGGAGCGGCGGTAGCTGAAGCAGCGCTCGTCGGAATAGGTGTCGATGCCGAGATCGTCGATCATCAGCACGCCGGCATTTTCCAGCCGCATGCGGATGAAGGCCGGGAGATCGAACATCGCGTGGGCGTCGCGTTCGGCGGGCATGAAGAACATGCCGTTCTCGGCATCGGCCTCGATGAAGCGCTCGACGAATTCACGTCCGACCTCGTAGGATTCCTTGCGGATCAGCGGGCCGATGGCGGCGACGATGCCGCCGCGCTCGGCGCCGAGTTTCTCCATCGCATCGATGGTCGATTCCAGCACGCCGGTCAGCGCGCCCTTCCAGCCGGCATGCGCCGCGCCGATCACCCGCGCGTGGGGATCGACGAACAGGATCGGACCGCAGTCGGCCGTCGTGACCGAGATCGCAAGCCCTTCGGTGCGTGTGACGAGCGCGTCCGCCTTCGGGCGCGCGGCGCCATTCCATGGTCCGGTCACGGCCACGACGTCGGGCGAATGCACCTGATGCACGCTGATCAGGTGGTCGGACGGCACGCCGAGCTGCTCCGCCATCCGCCGCCGGTTCTCCGCGACCTTGGCCGGATCGTCGCGCGAGCCGAGCCCGCCATTGAGGCCGGCATAGATGCCCTCGGAGACGCCGCCATCGCGCGAGAAGAAGGCGTGGCGCAGGCCTGGAATGGCCGACAGCAGAGGTGATCCCAATGTCATTGTTCGGTCTCGTCAGGCTGATCGCTGAGGCCAGCGATCGAGGTGAGGCGCGGGTCGGAGATGGCCATGACCTTGAACATCGAGCCCATCCCGCCGCGCCCGGAATCGGTCAGGCGCTTCAGCGCGCCGGCAATGTCGCCGGAAACCTCGGGTGAGGCCTTCGCCATCAATCCCGCGGCACGGGCTTCGACGCCGAGGCGCTTGAGGAAGTCGCCCTGCGTCGCCGGCCCGTGGACGCGCGCGCCGACATCCTCGGCGGCGCGCGCCAGGGCCTGGAAATCGACATGCGCCGTGATGTCGGCCTGTCCCGGATTCTTCAGCGGGTCGGCGAAGCTGTGGCGCGCGATCGCCTGGAAGGTATCGCCGGCGTCGCTGCGCAGATGGCCGTAATCGATGATCAGCGCGGCGCCGTCCTGGTCGCGCAGGCGCGTTGCGAGCTTCATGATCTCGTTGTCGGGCCGCCATTCGAATACCGCCCCTAACGGCGCGGCGCGTACCAGCGGCGGCAGCAGCACCTCGAAATGCGGTGTCGGCTCGGGGGCGGGGGCGAAATACAGGCTGCCATTGGCATCCATCCCGACAGTGCGCTCGTGCCAGCCGGTCTCGCGGCGGACCATCTGGTGGATCGGCAGCACGTCGAAATATTCGTTGGCGAGGATCACCGCAGGTCCCTCCGGCACGTCGTCGATGTTGTCGTGCCAGGTGATGTTGCGCACGCCGGTCAGCGTGGCGTACTGCTTCTCGCGCAGCACCGGATTGACCTCGACGAGGTGGATGCTGAGCGACTGGTAGAGCGGCGGCAGCACCCGCAGCGCACGCAGCGCATCCGACATCATGGTGCCGCGGCCGGGCCCGAGCTCGATCAGGCGGAGCGTGTCCGGCGAGCCGATCGCGCGCCAGATCGAGGCGCTCCACAGCCCGAGCAGTTCGCCGAACATCTGGCTGACCTCGGGCGCCGTGGTGAAATCGCCCTCGCGGCCGAGCGGATCGCGCGACAGATAGTAGCCGTAGCGCGGATGCATCAGGCACAATTCCATGTAGCGCCAGACCGGCATCGGCCCGGACAGCTTGATCAGCTTCCTGATCTCATCCAGCAGTGGGGAGGGTTCGCTCACGGCCTTCCTTGGATTGCACTTGTTCTACATTGAACTCGGTGCCGGCCCGTTCGCCCTGCGGCGAATGGCGGCCGTGATGATGATGGCGCCCACGATGATCATTGGCACCGACAGCAGCATCCCCATGGTTAATCCGCCCCACAGGAATCCGAGCTGCGGATCGGGCTCCCTGAAATGCTCGCCGATGATTCGGGCAATGCCGTAGATCGCAATGAAGCTGCCGAGGATCAGGCCGGGCCGCTTGAGCGCGCCCATCCGGATCATGATCGCCAGCGCAGTGAACAGCACGATGCCCTCGAGCCCGGCCTCGTAAAGCTGGCTCGGATGGCGCGGCAGCGGTCCGCCATTGGGGAAGATCATGGCCCAGGGCAGGCTCGGATCGGCGTGACGGCCCCACAATTCGCTGTTGATGAAATTGGCGAGCCGGCCGAGGAACAGCCCGATCGGCGCGACAGCGGTGGTGATGTCGCCGAGCGACAGGATCGGGATGTTGTTGCGGCGGGCAAACAGCATCACCGCGGCGACGCAGCCGAGGAAGCCGCCGTGGAACGACATGCCGCCCTTCCACAATTCGAGGATCTCGGACGGGTGCGCGATGAAGAAGGGCAGGTTGTAGAACAGCACATAGCCGGTGCGGCCGCCGACGATGATGCCGATGGTGACCCAGAGGATGAAATCGTCGAGCTGCGGCAGCGTGATCGGCGCCGGGCCGCCCCACAGCCGCTCCTTCTTGATCAGCGAGCGGGCGTAGATCCAGCCCAGCACGATGCCGACGATATAGGCCAGCGCGTACCAGCGGATCACGATCGGCCCGAGCGCGAGCGCGACGGGGTTGAACACCGGAAAGTCGATCAGCAGGAACGGCATCGGGATCAGAGCGCTTTCGTGTAGACGGCGTAGGGCACGCCATGAATGGGCGGAGCGTCATGCACCTTGCTGAAGCCCATCCTGAGATACATCGGCAAGGCGACCGTCATGATGGGGCTCGTGTGAAGCGCAATGGTCCGGCACCGGTCGCGCCGCGCCCTGGCGAGGCATTCCGACGTCAACGCATGCCCGAGTCCCTTGCCCCTGTCGACGGGGTCGACCACCAGCATGCGAATGACCGGCCATGCCTGGTCGAAGAATGCGGCCTTTTTGACGCCAGGCCCAAAATAGCCGACCGCGCCGGCCAGCCGGTCGCCGAGCTCGGCGACGATGATCTCGCCGTCGGAACTCAACTCGGAAGTTTTTGACAGGCCGGCGCGCATCGCCGGCCAGTCATCGAAGGCGTCACGGAATTGCTCGAAGGCGGCAACCGCAAGCCGGTTCACCTCATAGGCGTCGGAGCTTCGGTAGTTCCGAATGCGTGCGGCCTCCGCCATCCGTTTTCTTCGGGCCTCAGACCAGGTTGCGGCGATAGAGTGCGAGCAGCCGCTCCCAATGGCGTTCGGCGGCGTCGCGGTCGTAGACCGGGCGCTTGGGGAAAGCGAAGCCATGATGGGTGCCGGGATAGATCTCGACCTCGTTGTTCGAGCCCTTCATGCCCGCCTTCACCTGCTCGATGATCTCCGCCGGGGCGTAGATGTCGGTCTCGGCGCAGGCGAAATAGAGCTCGGCCTTGGTCTTCTGCACGGCGAGATGCGGGCTGTCGGGCTGATCGGTCGCTAGATGCGTGCCGTAGATCGAGGCGGCCGCCTTGACGCGATCGCCGAAATGCGTCGCCGCGTTCACCGCATAGCGGCCGCTCATGCAATAGCCGACGGTCCCGATGATTTTCGTGTTGGCCGCCTTCTGCGTCTCGGCGTAGGCGAGCAGGCCCTTGGTATCTTCCATGACCAGCGGGATGTTGAGCGAGTGCATCAGCTCGAACATGCGCTTGCGCTCGGGCGATTCCGGATCGGGATTAATCGGGCCGAGCTCCATCACGCCGGCGCGGTAATACATGTTGGGCAGCATCACGTAATAGCCCGAGGTGCCGAGCCGGCGCGCCATGTCGCGCAGCTCCTCGCGGATTGCCGGCGCATCCATGTAGAAGATGACGACAGGAAAGGGGCCGCCGCGCTCGGGATGGGTGATGAAGGTGGTGGTCTTGCCGTCCTTGGTCGGGATCTCGACGGTATGCTCGATCATGGCGTTTCTGCTCGCGTCATGTGTGCGATTTCTGTTGTGAGTTCATACGATTGCAAGGAAACCGGAGCATGACAAGGCAAGCTCGCGCGAGGTCTGCCATTCGCGGCGGACTTGAACCGGGTGGCGGGGATCGCCATTGTCTTTTGCGCAAGCCAGTGAATGCGGAGAGTTTTGCCAGATGACCCAGACCAGCAATCGGTTTTTCGATGAGATCGGCCGTCTGATGAACGATGCCGCGGGCGCCGCCCAGGGCGTCAAGCGCGAGGTCGACACGGTCATGCGCAACCAGGCCGAACGGATCCTGCGCGACCTCGATGTGGTCAAGCGCGAGGAATTCGACGCGGTCAAGGACATGGCCCGCCTGGCGCGCGAGGAGAACGAGGCGCTGAAGGCCAGGATCGCCGCGCTGGAAGCCAAGCTCGGGATCGGTGGAGCGACCTGATCTTGCCCCGATCGTCATGGCCGGGCTCGACCCGGCCATCCATGTCCTTCGAGAAAGCCCCCCTTTTTTGATGGATGCCCGGGGCATAGGCGAGCGGAAGCGACGCCGTCCTTCGGACGGCTACGCCCGGGCATGACGGGTTTCGACCCGCAGAAAAATCCCTTCATTTCCTTGTCATTTCGGCCCTTTGGGGCTAAAAGCCCGCCACGTCCGCGGCCCCCGCACCCCTGGAGGCTTGCTGTGGACTTGAGCATGGGCCGCGCTGCGGCCTTTAACTTTTTAAATACAAGGACTTAACGCTATGGCGACCGTCAAGGAATTGAAGGCGACCGCGCGTCCGAAGAGCGGCAAGGGGGCCGCCCGGGCAGAGCGTCGCGCCGGGAGAGTTCCCGGAGTGATCTACGGAGACAACCAACCCCCCGTCACCATCTCGGTCGACGATCGTGACCTGCGCCAGCGCATCCTGGCCGGCCGGTTCCTGACCACGATCTATGACATCGACCTCGAGGGCAAGAAGCACCGCGTGATTCCGCGCGACTTCCACCTCGACCCGGTGAAGGACTTCCCGATCCATGTCGACTTCATGCGGCTCGGCGAAGGCGCGACCATCCGCGTCAGTGTGCCGCTGCACGTCGTGAACGCGGAAACCGCCCCGGGCATCAAGCGCGGCGGCACCGTGAACATCGTCACCCACGCGCTCGAACTCGAGTGCGCGGTCGACAACATTCCGCAATACATCGAAGTCGACGTCGGCGGCCTCGAGATCAGCTACTCGCTTCATCTCTCCGAGGTCACGCTGCCCAAGGGCGTGAAGTCGCTGACCCGCGAGGACGCGACGCTGGTCACCATCGTGCCGCCGTCCGGCTACGCCGAAGAGCAGAAGGCCGCAGCTGCGGCTGCTGCTGGTGGCGCCGCTCCGGCCGCGGGTGCTGCACCGGCCGCTGCGGCGGCTCCGGCTGCGGGTGCTGCGGCTCCGGCCGCGGGTGCCAAGGCTCCCGCCGGCGGTGGCGACAAGAAGAAGTAACCGATCAGGTCGGCGCGCGATCGTCTGATGGCGCGCCGACGTGGGATGCCGCGCCATGCGCCTTTTTGTCGGTCTCGGTAATCCTGGCGCGAAATACGCCAGCAACCGGCACAATATCGGTTTTCTGGCGGTCGACGAGATTGCACGGCGTCATGGTTTCGCACCATGGCGCCGTCGCTTTCAGGGCGAGACCTCCGAAGGCGTGGTCGATCGTGAGAAGGTCGTGCTGCTGAAGCCGACCACTTTCATGAACGAGTCCGGGCGCGCGGCGCAGGAAGCGGCGAACTTCTACAAGCTCGCCTCTGCCGACATCACCGTGTTCCAGGACGAGCTCGAACTGCCGCCCGCCAAGGTGCGGGTCAAGATCGGCGGCGGGATCGCCGGCCATAACGGGCTGCGCTCGATCTCTGCGCATATCGGCAATGAATATCGGCGGGTGCGGCTCGGGATCGGTCATCCCGGCGTCAAGGAGCTCGTGCACAGCCACGTGCTGTCGGACTTCGCCAAGAGCGACCGGGCGTGGGTGGAGGCCTTGTGCCAGGCCGTCGCCGACAATGCCGGCCTGCTGGCTGCGGGGCACGACGCCTCGTTCGCCAACAAGGTGCATCTGACGATGCAGGCCAAGGGATTTTTCGACAAGGGTGAGGATGGCGGCAAGGAGCCGGCTTGATCTCGCGCCATCGTCATCGGCACGAGCCTGCCATGACGAACCAGAGAATATTGAGGAAGACATGGGATTCAAATGCGGGATCGTCGGGCTGCCGAACGTCGGCAAATCGACGCTGTTCAATGCACTGACCGAGACGGCCGCCGCCCAGGCGGCGAACTATCCGTTCTGCACCATCGAGCCGAATGTCGGCGAGGTGGCGGTGCCCGATCCGCGGCTGGAGAAGCTGTCGGCGATTGCGAAGTCCGCGCAGATCATCCCGACCCGGCTGACCTTCGTCGATATCGCGGGCCTGGTGCGCGGCGCCTCGCAGGGCGAAGGCCTCGGCAACCAGTTCCTCGCCAACATCCGCGAGGTCGACGCCATCGCCCATGTGGTGCGCTGCTTCGAGGATTCCGACATCACCCATGTCGAAGGCAAGATCGCGCCGCTCGCCGACATCGAGACCATCGAGACCGAGCTGATGCTGTCCGACCTCGACAGCCTCGAGAAGCGCGTCGACAACCTCTCGAAGAAGGCCAAGGGCAACGACAAGGAAGCCAAGGAGCAGCTCGAGCTCGTCAACCGCGCGCTGGTGCTGTTGCGTGACGGCAAGCCGGCGCGTGCGCTGGAGCGCAAGCCGGAGGAGGAACGTGCGTTCCGCATGCTCGGTCTCCTGACCTCGAAGCCCGTGCTCTATGTGTGCAACGTCGAGGAAGGCTCGGCCAAGGACGGCAACAATTTCTCCAAGGCGGTGTTCGAGCGCGCGAAGGAAGAGGGCGCGGTCGCGGTCGTAATCTCGGCCAAGATCGAATCCGAGATCGCGACGCTGTCGCGCGAGGAGCGTGTCGACTTCCTGGAGACGCTGGGCCTTGAAGAGGCCGGGCTCGACCGGCTGATCCGCGCCGGCTACCAGCTGCTCGACCTCATCACCTATTTCACCGTCGGCCCGAAGGAAGCGCGCGCCTGGACCATCGACCGCGGCACCAAGGCGCCCGCCGCCGCCGGCGTGATCCACACCGATTTCGAGAAGGGTTTCATCCGCGCCGAGACCATCGCGTATGAGGATTACATCGCCGGCAACGGCGAAGCCGGCGCGCGCGATGCTGGCAAGCTGCGGCTCGAAGGCAAGGACTACGTCGTCGCCGACGGCGACGTCATGCATTTCCGCTTCAACACCTGAGCGCACTGTTCAGGCGCGCATGAAGCGGCTGCGAATCAAGCGCCGCACTTTCCCCACGTCGTCCCGGCGAAGGCCGGGACCCATCATCACAAATCTCAGTGATTAACAGCGCTGTGGCCCCAGCTTTTCCTCAAAGCAGGCAACGGTGGCTATGGGTCCCGGCCTTCGCCGGGACGACACTGAATATGCGGTGCCGCTCTCGATTTCGTCGCAAGCGGGCGAGCTGAAGCGACTCCAGAGCCGTCGTTAGTTTCCTAACTCACCTATCCGCGCGGCCGATCACATCCATCAGCTCGGCGATCTTGCGCCGCTGGTCGGCCTTGTCGCCGGACGAGATCGCATGCTCGACGCAATGGGCGACATGATCGCGCAGGACCTCTTCCTCGACGCGGCGGAGGGCCGCGCGCGCCGCAGCGATCTGCGTCACCACGTCGATGCAATAGCGGTCTTCCTCGACCATGGCGGCCAAGCCGCGGATCTGACCCTCGATCCGTTTGAGCCGTTTTAAACAGGATGTCTTGACGTCGTCTCTCATAGGTCTCATATACCCCCATAGGGTATACAAATCAAGAGGCCGGGATACCGGCCGGGAAGAGTCTTCGTGGCAGACGCAAAGCACGACCATTCGCACGCGGATCATCACCATCATGGCGCGGCCGCGCATTCCTGCTGCGGCGGCAAGCATGATCACCACATGACGCCGGCCGAGGCGACGTTCGCGATCGATCCGGTCTGCGGCATGAAGGTCAACCCGGCGACCGCCAGGCACCGCTTCAGCTACAAGGGCGAGGAATACCTGTTCTGCAGCGGCCGTTGCCGCGAGCGCTTCGAGGCCGAGCCGGACAAGTACCTCAAGCCGCGCGAGGCGGAGCCGCCGATGCCGGCCGGCACGATCTACACCTGCCCGATGCATCTGGAGGTGCGCCAGGTCGGTCCCGGCAGCTGCCCGATCTGCGGCATGGCGCTGGAGCCGGAGCAGATCTCGCTCGACGACGGGCCGGATCCCGAATTGATCGACATGACGCGGCGGTTCTGGATCGCGCTGGCGCTGACGCTGCCGGTGTTCGTGCTCGAGATGGGCAGCCATCTCGGGCTGATGCATCTGGTGCCGCAGGGCTGGTCGAACTGGATCTCGTTCGTGCTGGCGACGCCCGTCGTGCTGTGGGCCGGCGCGCCGTTCTTCGTGCGCGGCTGGCAGTCGGTGGTGACGCGCAATCTCAACATGTTCACGCTGATCGCGATGGGCGTCGGCGTCGCCTATCTCTACAGCGTGGTCGCGACGCTGGCGCCGCAGCTGTTCCCGCCGGCGTTCCGCGACATGCATGGCGCGGTCGCGGTGTATTTCGAGGCGGCGGCCGTGATCACGGTGCTGGTGCTGCTCGGCCAGGTGCTGGAATTGCGCGCCCGTGCGCAGACCTCGGGCGCGATCCGCGCGCTACTCGGCCTTGCGCCCAAGACCGCGCGGCGCGTCACCGATCACGGTGACGAGGATATCGACATCGACGCGATCAAGGTCGGCGACCGCCTGCGCGTGCGCCCCGGCGAGAAGGTGCCCGTCGATGGCGTCGTCATCGAGGGCAGCGCGGTCATCGACGAATCCATGGTGACTGGTGAATCGATGCCGGTCACGAAGGCCGAAGGCGCGAGCGTGATCGGCGGTACCGTCAACCAAAGCGGCGGCCTCGTGATGCGCGCCGAGAAGGTCGGCCGCGACACCATGCTGTCGCGCATCGTCGACATGGTGGCGAAGGCGCAGCGCTCGCGCGCGCCGATCCAGCGGCTCGCCGACCGCGTCGCCGGCTGGTTCGTGCCGGCGGTGATCGCCGCGGCCGTGCTCGCCTTCATCGCATGGACGGTGTTCGGCCCCGAGCCGCGCCTGACCTTTGCGCTGGTCGCCGCGGTCACGGTGCTGATCATCGCCTGCCCCTGCGCGCTGGGATTGGCAACGCCGATGTCGATCATGGTCGGTGTCGGCCGCGGCGCGCATTCCGGCATCCTGATCCGCGACGCGCAGGCGCTGGAGCGGATGGAGGCGATCGACACGCTGGTCATCGACAAGACCGGTACGCTCACCGAAGGCAAGCCGAAGGTCGTGCGTATCATTGCCGCCGATGGGTTCGACGAGAACGGCGTGCTCCGCCTGGCCGCCAGCGTCGAGCAGGGCAGCGAGCATCCGCTGGCGCAGGCGATCATCGCGGCCGCCAAAGAGCGCAGGCTGGCATCGGCGGCCGTCAGCAATTTTGCCTCGCCCTCCGGCAAGGGCGCGACCGGCGCGGTCGAAGGCAAGCAGGTCGCGCTCGGCAATGCGGTGCTGATGGGGGAGTTGAAGATCGCAACGTCAGCGCTGGACCCGGACGCGGAAGCTGCACGGCGGGACGGCGCGACGGCGATCTATGTCGCGGTCGATGGCCGCCTCGCCGGCGTGATCGCGATTGCCGATCCGGTCAAGGCGTCGGCGGCCAGCGCGCTGCAGGCGTTGCGCGCCGAGGGCCTGCGCATCGTGATGCTCACCGGCGACAATGAGACCACCGCGCGCGCGGTGGCGAAAACGCTCGGCATCGACGAGGTCGAGGCCGGCGTGCTGCCGGAGCGCAAGAGCGAGGTCGTGCAGCGGCTGCGCGGCGAAGGCCGCGTCGTCGCGATGGCGGGCGATGGCGTCAACGATGCGCCGGCGCTGGCAGCGGCCGATGTCGGCATTGCGATGGGTGGCGGCACCGATGTCGCGATCGAGAGCGCTGGCATCACGCTGCTCACCGGCGACCTGATGGGCCTGGTCCGGGCGCGGCGATTGTCGGTCGCAACCATGCGCAACATCCGCCAGAACCTGGCGTTCGCCTTCGTCTACAACGCCGCCGGCGTGCCGATCGCGGCCGGCGTGCTGTATCCGCTGTTCGGCATCCTGCTGTCGCCGATGGTCGGCGCCGCTGCGATGGCGCTGTCCTCGGTCAGCGTGATCGGAAATGCGCTCAGGCTTTCGAGGGTGAAGCTGGACTAGCCGTCTCTTACCTCGCCCCGCTTGCGGGGAGAGGTCGGATCGCATCGCAGATGCGATCCGGGTGAGGGGGACTCCACGAGTTCGTCTGTCGCCATTGTTGCGGACGCAGCCCCTCACCCCAGCCCTCTCCCCGCAAGAGCGGGGCGAGGGAGAAGAGGCTTCACGCCGGCAGCAGCAGCTGCGCGCGCCGCTCCATCTCGGCATCGAGCCAGGTTGTGAGATCCTCGCTCACCTCGACCATCGGCAGCCGCACCTCGGGGCTGTCGATCAATCCCTGCCGCCACAGCCAGTGCTTGGCCGGCGCCGGGCTCGGTTCCGCGAACAACAGTCGGGTCAGGCCGACGACGCTCTGCCAGGCGGCGAGTGCCGCGTCGCGCTTGCTTTGCCTCAGCAGCGTGCGGATCGATGCGAATGTGTCCGTCTGCAGATGCGCGGACAGCAGGATCGCGCCGTCGGCGCCATCCGAGAGCGCATCGAAGGTCTGCGCGTCTTCGCCGGTCAGCACGCGGAAGCCGGCGGGCCGGCGATTGAGGAAGTCGATCGACTGCGCGCGGTCGGCACAGCAATCCTTCATGCCGGCGATGTTGGGATGTTCCGCCAGCGCCAGCAGCGTCTCATTGGTGAGGTTCACCGCCGTGCGATACGGAATGTTGTAGAGCACGACCGGCCACGAGGCGTGATCGGCCAGCGCATTGAAGTGCTGCACGAGCCCGCGTTGCGAGGGCCTGATGTAATAGGGGCTCGCGATCAGGTAACCGTTGATCGGCCAGTCGGCCGTATCATCCAGCGCATCCTTCATCCTGGCCGTAGAGGCGCCGGACAGCCCGAGGCAGACCGGCAGATGGCGGGAGTTGGCACTGAGCTCGTCGAGCACGACGCTGACCAGCCCTTCCAGCTCATCGGTGCTGAGCGCCATGCCTTCGCCGGAGGTTGCACCCAGGATGAACCCGTCGACGGGGCCGCCGGCATAGTGCCGCACGAGGCGTCGCAGCGAGGTGGCGTCGAGTTCGCCGTTGCGGAACGGCGTGATCAGGGGCAGCCAGAGGCCCTGCAATTGCTGGTGTAGCTCAGTCATGTTCCATCTCCTTGGGAAGTCAAAGCCGGAGACGGGACCAACAAAAAAACCCCGTTCAGGCGGCGGGGTTTCGGGATCGGTAGGATGCGAAGGTGATCTTATCGCGCGCGATCTCGTGTCCCCGGGAGGGGAGCTTTTTTCGACGACAGAACGGCGCACGAAGTCGTGATCATGGGATAATGATGCTGCGCTGCGAGGTTGTTGTCAATCCACATGCTGACCGTGACGTGCGGCACGTTTGCGCGTGACATCAAGGTGAAAGACATTGAGATGAAAAAAAGCCGGGCTCGAGTGAGCCCGGCTTAAGGTATTGGCCACGTGAGGCCGACACAATCACCTTCCAAGAGGGATTACTGAACTTCCGCGCCACTGGAGGAGGGGGACATATGCGCGACGCGACCGCTCAGCGTGTAAGCACTATGATCCCCATCGACGCCTTGCAGCAACTATCCAGCTCGCATGTCAGTCATGCGGAGATTCAGGGGCCTCTTGGCGCGGCGCGGAAGGCCTATAACCCAGTCCATAAGGCCGGCTTAATCAGGACGGCCAGCGCTGCGCCTTGCTGACCACGAAGTCGCGGAACACCTGCACCCGGGCCACCGTCTTCAGCTCTTCCGGATAGACGAAGTAGGTGTCGAGCGCGATCGAGTCGGACTCGCCGAACAGCTGCACGAGGTTGTTCTGTTCGACCAGATAGTCCGGCAGCGCGGCGATGCCGAGGCCCTGCTGGCAGGCGCGCACCAGGCCGAGGATGTTGTTGACCTTGAAGTAGGGTTCGCGCGGACCGGAGCCGTTGCGGCCGGCATCGATCAGCCAGCTGCGGTTCTGCAGATGCGGCGGCACCTGCGAGTCGCCGAGCATGATGATGCGATGCGAGTCGAGATCATCCAGCGTCCGCGGCGTGCCGAAACGCTTGATGTATTCCGGCGAGCAATAGGCATGGAAGCCGATCGAGAACAGCTTGCGCTGGATCAGGTCGGGCTGGGTCGGCTTGCGGGTGCGGATCGCGACGTCGGCCTCGCGCATCGACAGATCGAGATCCTCGTCGGTGACGATCAGCGAGATCCGGATATCCGGATAGAGCGCTACGAACTCGTCGAGCCGCGGGATCAGCCAGTTGATGCCGAGCGCCGGCGGCGTTGTGATCTTGAGGTCGCCGCTCGGCCGCTCGCGGCTGTCGGTGAGCTTGGCGCGCGCCGCCTGCAGCTGCATGAAGACGTCATGCGCGGTGCGGAACAGCAGGTCGCCCTGCTCGGTGAGGATCAGGCCGCGGGCATGGCGGTGAAACAGCGAGACCGAGAGCTCCTGCTCCAGTGCGCTGACCTGGCGGGAGACCGCCGATTGCGACAGGCCGAGCTGCTCGCCGGCATGCGTGAAGCTGCCAGCTTCCGCCGCCGCGTGAAAGACCTTCAGCTTGTCCCAATCCATGTCCGTAAATCCGTCGCGAGATCGTGCCATGATTATTCCGCCGCTGCGCGATCGCTCGCGCGAAGAGCAATGAAGCGTTCGGCCTCGAGCGCTGCCATGCAGCCGAGACCGGCGGCGGTGACCGCCTGCCGAAAGGTTTCATCCGCCACGTCGCCGGCGGCGAACAGGCCGGGCACCGAGGTCGCCGTGGAGTTCGGCGCCACCTCGACATAGCCCGACGGTTTCAGCTTGATCTGGCCTTTGACGAGCTCCGTCGCCGGCGCATGGCCGATCGCGATGAAGATGCCGTCGGTCTTGAGGTCGGTGAGTGCACCGGTCTTGACGTTCTTGAGCCGCACGTGGGTGACCTTGTTCGGGTTCTCGGTGCCGCAGATCTCGTCGATCGCGGAATCCCACACCACCTTGATCTTGGCATGCTTGAACAGCCGCTCCTGCAGGATGCGCTCGGCGCGGAAGTGATCGCGGCGATGCACGATGGTGACTTGCGAGGCGTGATTGGTCAGGTACAGCGCTTCCTCGACCGCGGTGTTGCCGCCGCCGACCACCACGACTTCCTTGCCACGATAGAAGAAGCCGTCGCAGGTCGCGCAGGCTGATACGCCGCCGCCCTGGAATTTCTCCTCCGAGGGCAGCCCGAGCCAGCGCGCCTGGGCGCCGGTGGCGAGGATGACGGTCTCGGCTAGATAGACGTCGCCGGAATCGCAGGTCAGGCGAAACGGGCGCTGGCCGAGCTCCAGCTTGTTCACGAGATCGGTGACGATCTTGGTGCCGACATGGGCCGCCTGCTTCTCCATCTGCTCCATCAGCCAGGGGCCCTGGATCACATCGGCGAAGCCCGGATAGTTCTCGACATCGGTGGTGATGGTGAGCTGGCCGCCCGGCTGAATGCCCTGGATCAGGATCGGTTCGAGCATCGCGCGCGCCGCGTAGATCGCTGCGGTGTAACCGGCGGGGCCGGACCCGATGATGACGACCTTGGCATGGGTAGGCGCGGGCATTGTGAGATCCCTCTGTTTTGGGGATTTTTTCAAGGACTTGTGCGGGAAGCGCCCCGGAAACGCGTCACGGCGGCGCCAAAAGTGTCAAATCCAAGTCTAGGATATCTGGGAAGCTATGCAAGATTTGCAATCCATGGCAGCGATTTTTCCCCGGAACAGAAGTCACATTCGCGAAATCGTGCGCTGCACGCGCAATAAAATTGCGCAATGCCGGCTGCCTGCGCTATGAGAGTTGCCGGCAGACCTGCCAAGCCTTCCGAACCCTGAGGGAACCCAAGTCGCGTGTCGAAGAACCTTGACGAGATCGACCTCAAAATCCTCGCCGAGATCCAGGCTGATGGCCGAATCACCAATGTGGAACTCGCCAAACGTGTCGGGATCTCGCCGCCGCCCTGCCTGCGCAGGGTCCGGGCGCTGGAAGAGGAGGGCTACATTCAGGGCTACCGCGGCCTGCTCGATCCGCGCCGCCTCGGCTTCGACGTGACGGTGTTCGCCTCGGTGCATCTGTCGAGCCAGGCCGACGCCGATCTCCGCTCTTTCGAGAATTTCGTGCGCGCCGAGCCTTTGGTGCGGGAATGCTGGATGCTGTCGGGCGAAGTCGATTTCATCCTCAAATGCGTCGCCCCCGACATGGCGACGTTCCAGGATTTCGTCACCCATCTGACGGCCGCGCCGCATGTGCGCAACGTCAGGACGTCGCTGGTGCTGCACAATTCGAAATACGAAGCCGCGGTGCCACTGGGCGTGAAGGCGGCGTCGTAGCGCATCCGATGTTTGAGCTGGAGTGAAGAGGCTCCTCGTCAACTTCGGGCAATCATCACCGAACCGTTTGCCTCGAATAGTCCAACTGCCCCGGACGGTGAAGTCGCGACGTCGAACTCGAGCGGGCCGCAAGTAATCATGCAATAGTCGTAAACCGAGCGCTGATCGTTCCCCATCAAGAACTGATAGTGGATCTGCATGAAGTCGAATCGATGACGTCTGAAGCGGATCGGACTTATCATTGAATGTATCTGGACGCGCCGAATTTTTGGGTGCTCTCCTGAATAGTCCCGGCTGGTACGTTTCAGCGTGACGGGGTCGAAGCGATAGAAGCTGATCGCGTCATCTCGTGCCTGGTATTCGACCCAGTCGATGGCAGTCGTTCCGGCCACAAGTTGTGCCGCTTCCCGAATTTGGCCGCCCATCGGATGCAATGCGAATTTGGGAATAGTGGCGCCCACTGTGAGAATGCACAGCTTCGGTCCGCGCGTTTCAAGCAGGGGATCCAATTTTAGCGCGCGCGCGACCGCCGCTATCGTGAGTGCGGCGCCAAGAGAATGGCCAACAATGAGAATTTCATCAACTTTCGCAGCCTGAGCTCTCTTTGCGATCAGCTCAGCAAAGTCGTCGAGTCGCGCATCAAGTTCGCTTCTGCGCCCGTAAAGGAACTCGTGGGAGAAAATGGCATCATCGAGGATGTGGTTTATGCGACGCTTCGGTCCGATCCAGAGTACAGCGCTGACGAAGATGGCAAGCGACAGAAAAATGCCAAGCAGCAGTTCCACCCAAAGTGTAGCGTGCAAGGGCCTGATCACGAGATACGATAGCCCAACGCTGCACAATGCGATCAGCAGCAAACAACAATATGGAAAGACGAAAAAGAGGGCGTACTTCCAGCTCGCGATCGCATATCTAAACAGCGTTCCCGTTATGATGAAGTCGAACAGCGCTCTCACGGACTGTACGAGACGAGGCACGAGCCCGACTTTCGAATCGCACCGAATGAGATCATCCCAGCGCAGCATCTCGAAGGTGATGCTGGTTTTCCAGTTTGGACCCCACGCCTCCACGTTGCATGAAGCATCGATTGCAGATGTGTTCGAGATTTCCGACAGCCGTGAAGAAGTGCCCCAAATCCTATCGAAGCTCGAGAGCGACCGGCGCAGGCGTTCGACCTGCTGTTCCGGAGTGATGGGATCGTAACCGCCAACGTGGAAGACGTGCCGTCGTCGAATCATCTAGCAACTCGAAATCTGCATGGACATTGGTTGCCACTCATCCTGAAAGATTGAAATGCATCGGCACTTTACTCCGGAACCCTTGCGACGTTGATCCGCAATCCTTGCTGAATGTGACATGGATGATGGGGATTCGACCCTATCAAATTACCGTTCCGCCCGCGAGGTGGCACTCATTGAGATTGGCTTTGATCAAAAAGTGCAGAGGACAGGCCGTGATGGGGCCAATTGACCCCGGATGGTGGTGAAGGGGGCGCGGCTCGAATGGCTCTTTCCAGTGTGGCAAATCCGCGACAGCAAACAATTGCGCGCTTCAACACGTCTTTCAAAGATCTTTCTCGATTGTCACGATTCCCAAGTTTGCGTTAATGCGACTTAGGTCGGCGAGGGATCCTGAAATGGAAAGACTACGCTACAGCGCGGCGCTGGTGTGCGCCGTCCTGACAGTCCTTTTTGCAAGCAACTTGTATTCGAACAGCGGGGCTCAGGCGCGTCCCGGAATTGCGATTGCACTCAGATCGACAGGTCCGCAGGCTCGATTGCATTCCTCCGCGACGCACGTCTATCTGTTTCGCGGGCTGTTGAACGTCTTTTCCCTGGGCATGGACGACCTTGCCGCCCAGCTGCGCGCGGCCGGCATCGCCGCGGACGTCGCCAACCACGCCCAGTGGAGAGGCGTTGCCGACGAAATTATTGCAAAATATAGAGCGGGCCAGCGCGGACCTATCGTACTGATCGGGCACTCCCTTGGTGCGGATGCCGTGATGTCGATGGCAGAGTACCTCGGCCAAATGGGCGTGCCGGTCGCTTTGGTTGTCCCGTTCGACGGCACATCGCCTCATGCGGCGACGGCGAATGTCGCAAGGGTTTTGAATCTGTTCAAGCATGAAAGCGATCGAATAAGTCGCGGCCCCGGCTTCCGCGGCGAGCTTACAAACTTCAAGGTTCCCGATGTCAACGTCGACCACTTCAACATCGATAAAAGCGCGGCGTTGCATAGCCTAGTGATAAGAAAGATCAGGTCGATCGGATCCGGCGTTGCGCGCCCAAAGGCCCGCCAGAATCCTTCGAACGTGGTTTCACCTGCAGCCGCAGCCTCGACCAATTCCTAGCCTCACGCCCAAAAGACAGTTTGAAGGCGGCATGTGACGCGTCACGTGAGGCTTTGGATTACGCCTCCCCGGTGTCCGTGCTATTTTTCTGTGGCACTTCAGTCCGGGGAGGCAGTCGGTGACGACGTTCGGAAGATTCTCAATCGCTGTAGCGATCGGCATATTGGCGACTGTCTCCGCCGCCTTCGCAAAGCCGATTCGTATCGTGGCAGTCGGCGCAAGCAACACGCAGGGTTGGTACGTCGGGAAGCAAGGCGCTTACCCGGCCAAGCTGGAAGCCCTGCTGAGGGAGAAGGGCGTCAATGCGAACGTCGTCAATGCCGGCATTCCCTTCGATACCACGGCCGGTATGCTCAAGCGCATTGATAGCGACGTGCCGAAGGGAACCGACATCGTCATCCTGCAGCCTGGAGGCAATGACAGGCGCTTCCTTGTCACGAAGGAGCAGCGGGCGGCCAACATCGCGGCGATGGAGCGGCGGCTGCGTGATCGCGCCATCAAGAGCGTCGTGTACGACGATGAGATTCCGCCGCAGTATTACGCTTTTGACTTCATTCACCTCACGGCTGACGGCCATGCCTTCATAGCGTCGCAGTTGCTCCCGCGCGTGCTGGCGATGATCGACCGGAGGGCCGGCGTGGCTTCGCCGCGGTCGAGAGACTAGCGGGTCGCGCGGCCAATTTATCAGTGGAAACAACCCGCAAGCCTTGTATGATTGCTTCATGTTGGTCTGTGGACAGACCCGGTTCGGTCAAATCTCAGACACCGCTAAGGATGGCGCACCTTCGATGGTCGGCAAAAATGGCACGCCAGCGAAAACAGCGCTTGGCCCACGATGACGCCTGGCATTGCCAAGTTCGTGTTTGTGATGATGGCGGTCGGTTGGTATCTCATCCGCTATAGATACGCACGTCGTTCTCGTCGTGAGAAGGTCTTGCGGAGCGCCCGAGGCCCCCGCGAGAACACCCTGCTGCTGATATCGCTCACGGGTCTCGGAATTGTACCGTTCGTGTACATCGCAACGGCCGCACCTCATTTCGCGTCGTATGCCTTCCGGCCAGTTCAAGCATGGCTGGGGATTTTCGTGGCGATTGCGGCGCTGGTCATGTTCCGGCTGACCCATCGCGCTCTTGGTCGGAACTGGTCGGTGAGTCTCGACGTGCGGGAGAATCATCACCTGATCACAGACGGGATTTATCGAAGAATCCGGCATCCCATGTATTCTGCATTTTGGCTTTGGGCCGTCGCGCAGGCGCTGCTCTTGCCGAATCTGGTAGCCGGTTTCGCCGGCCTGATCGGATTTGGGACACTGTTCTTCGGCCGGATTGCCCGGGAAGAACAGATGATGCTGGAGACGTTCGGCGACGAGTATCGCGAGTATATGGCACGGACCGGACGCGTTATGCCGAGGCTGTTCTAGCCGGCTGTAATGGTGACGCCCGTGCCTGCAACTGGACACCCACGCAGGACAACTACCCCGTGTTGTTTTTGTCACAGCCGACCAAGAAACGACCTTGCAAGCACGAGCTTTGGTTCAGCGTTAATTGCGCTGCACCCGTTCGAGGGTATGGTGGTTACGCTCACGCTACCCATCTTCGGAGATCACAATGCTGAAATATCTGGTTGTTGGAGTTGCGACTTTTGGTTTCATGGCCGCTGCCAACGCAGCCGACCTCCCTCGTCCGCAGCCGGTTGCCGAACAGGCTCCGATTGGCAAGATGCCGATTGGCAAGTATCCGGTTGGCAAGTATCCGGTCGGCAAGACCCCGGTTGGAAAAGCTCCGATCGTAACGAAGGGTTAATTTGAGGATCGCCCCGACAACGCGCTCCTTCAGCAATTGCTGAAGGCGCTGTCGGGGGTGATGTCTTGCCCTTGTGAGGGTCTGAAGGTGCCAGAATCGAATCGGAAACGGAGCGGCCTGCGGCTGCTCGGCGGAATTGGTGTCGTTCTGGCTTCCATGACTTTGGAAGCCGGCATTGGTCATGCGCAGCAATTGGCCGCGCAAACGGATCAGGCCCCGCTGCAGCAGGACAAACCGCGTAAACCGTCGTCAAGGTCGGTTGTGGCGGCAGCCGTTGCTGGACCGAGTGCTTCCGTTTCTGGAGCAGACGTGAAACCGGTTCGAAGGTCTACGGCCAAAGGGCCGTATTACGTGGACTTTCGTGCCCGCACGGCAGCTTCATATGGGCATGCCTTTATCTGGTACGGCAAGACAAGCGAGAAGCAGGTTGAAGTTGCGGGGCTGCACCCGGCGGGCGACGTCCTGCCTTACGTGCTGGGGCATCTTATGTGGGTGCCCTCCGAGACGGGAGCAAGCTACGGCGACCTTGACGTCCAGTATTTGACGGCCAGCTATCGCGTCTACCTGAGTGAGGCGGACGCGAAGAAGGTCTTTGCCTACATCAAGGAGCTTCAGGCGAGCTCGCCTGTTTGGAACGCGGAAACGACTAATTGCACGGCCTTTATAGGTCGTATAGCCAGCTTCATGGGTCTGAAGGCTCCATTCCATTTGTTGAAGCCCGAGGAATACGTAAACCAGTTGAGAGACATGAACGGCGGGCGCCAGACCGTGCAACTCGCTTCGGATCGTTAGTTTTCCCACCAAGGACCACCTGGCGGCTGCACTTGGGCAAAGCCGCTATTGGGAACGCTTCCGAGATTTCTTCAGATGAAGGGGCAGATAGTTGCATTGGCATCCAATGCGAACCGGTGCGGAATACAAGTTCGAGCCTACCAAAACGTATTTAAACTGGGGCTGATGTTGGACTTTCTCGCAAAGCAGCCAGAAACTGCGAGCAGCAACTGACCTTCAGTATGTAGCGGGCTTCAGATGCCTTTTTTGGACCGCTAGGAAGATCGTCCACCGGACCCGCGCCTCTTCCATCTTTGCAACGCTCTTCGGGTTTATATCCCATCGCGCTCGGAAAGCGTCCCCAGGCTCCCCGACTATCCCTGCATTGCTCGACGGATCTTGCCGCTGTCCGTTGTGGCGCAACCGTGACGGACCCGTCCCGGTTGAACGGGACGGGCTCAGCCTTCGTTACTTCTTGCCCATCGCCGCGTCGACGCTGATCGGGCCGGGGCCCGAGGTTGCGAGGTAGAGGCAGGCGAAGCAGAACAGGATCGCTGCGGTGCCGTTGTTGAGCAGCGGCAGCAACACCGGCTCGGCCGGGTTCTTCAACATGTGGCCGAGGAAATAGGCGAACGCCATCTCGCCCGACAGGATGAATGCGGCCAGTCGCGAGAACAGGCCGAGCATCAGGAGCGCGCCGAGCACCAGTTCAAGCCAGCCTGCGGCCTGGATCAACGGCGGGATATTGGCGAAGTAGGCGAGCACGGGAAACTTGAAGATCTTCGCGACGCCGTACTGAAACAGCAGCAGTCCGGTGATGAACCGGAACAGGCTCAGCGCCGTCGGCTGCCATTTGGAAAACATCTGGTCCATTGTCATTAACCCCCTGATTGACACGCTGGAACATTGCACGATGCAGAAACACACGGTGTCCGCCACCAGAATGTGATGTCAACACCTTGCGCCTGGAATCATTCCTCGCTCCACGGAAGTTGCGAGAGAACGCGGCAGTGACACGGTGACACGCCGCGATGCGTGTTGCGACGCAATCATCGGCTCCGCCCCCGGTCCCCGACATGATTATACTGCATAAACATGTGACGGCCTCCCTAGTATGCCGCCTTGCCGCCCTCCACTCACATTGCTGTCAGACGTGGGGAAAACGCGGGCACAAAAAAAGCCGCGTGCAACACGCGGCCTTTTTGCACCAGTCACGTCAGGGTAACTACCGCCACTCGACCTTGGTGATCTCGTAGGCCTTGGCGCCGCCCGGCGCCATCACTTCGACGGTGGTGCCCTTCTTCTTGCCGATCAGCGCGCGTGCGAGCGGCGAGGTGATGGAGATGCGGCCCTTCTTGGCGTCGGCCTCGACCTCGCCGACGATCTGCCACACCGCTTTCTTCTCGGTGTCCTCATCGATCAGCGTCACGGTCGCGCCGAACTTGATGGTGTCGCCGGACAGTTTCGAAATGTCGATGATGTCGGCGCGCGCGAGCTTGTCCTCGAGCTCGGCGATGCGGCCCTCGTTGTGCGACTGCTCTTCCTTGGCGGCGTGATACTCGGCGTTCTCCGAGAGGTCGCCGTGCGAGCGCGCTTCCGCAATGTGTTCGATGATGCGCGGACGATCCTCCGACTGTCGCTTCTTGAGCTCGTTCGTCAGCGCGGCGTAACCGCCCGCGGTCATCGGAACCTTATCCATCATCTTCGTCCTTCATCGTGCGCGCCCGGCGGCCGTGCACGAAATATCCAGTTCAGCTAACGCAGGAATCAGGACGCGAACGCGCCCGGAAGCCCAGTGATTTTCGGCCCCGCTAAGGGCCGTGACAACATCCAATCGCGCGGTGAGTTCCAGCCATTCGGCTAATTGACCGCTTCGGGCCTTCAGCCCGGGCAGCGGTCAGCTTTCGGAAAAGTAACTCTGAAGCGTGCGGACCTCAAGGTCCCCGTCCCGATAGGCCCGGATCCCCCGTGCGGCCGCCACCGCGCCTGAAAGAGTGGTGTAATATGGCACTTTATGCAAGAGGGCAGCCCGCCGCAGCGAGCGGCTGTCAGCCAGGGCCTGCGGACCTTCGGTGGTATTGAAGACCAGCTGGACGTCGCCATTGGTGATGGCGTCGACGATGTGCGGACGACCTTCGAGCACCTTGTTCACCTTCTCCGTCGGCACGCCATGGTCGCTGAGATAGCGCTGCGTGCCCGAGGTTGCCATCACCTTGAAGCCGAGCGAGTGCAGCAGCCGCACAGCATCCGCGATGCGCATCTTGTCGTCGCCGCGCACCGAGACGAACACCGTGCCCTGCCGCGGCACACGCGTGCCGCCGCCGAGCTGGCTCTTTGCGAATGCGACCTCGAAGGAGCGGTCGAGCCCCATCACTTCGCCGGTCGAACGCATCTCCGGTCCGAGCACGGTGTCGACGCCGGGGAAGCGCGCGAACGGGAACACCGATTCCTTCACGCCGACATGGTCGAGCTTCTTCTTCTTCAGCTTGAAGTCGGCGAGCTTTTCGCCGGCCATGATCCGCGCCGCGATCTTGGCGACCGGCATGCCGATCACCTTGGCGACGAACGGCACGGTGCGGGATGCGCGCGGGTTGACCTCGAGCACGTAGATCTCGCCGTCCTTGATTGCGTACTGCACGTTCATCAGGCCGACCACGTCGAGGCCGAGCGCGAGCTCGCGGGTCTGCCGCTCCAGCTCCTCGATGGTCTTGGCGTCGAGCGAATGCGGCGGCAGCGAGCAAGCGGAGTCGCCGGAGTGGATGCCGGCTTCCTCGATGTGCTCCATGATGCCGACGATGAAGGTGTCCTTGCCGTCGGAGAGGCAGTCGACGTCGACTTCGGTCGCATCGGACAGATAGCGATCGAACAGCAGCGGGTTCTTGCCGAGCACGGTGTTGATCTGCCCGGTCTTGTCGTTCGGGTAGCGTGCCTTGACGTCGGCGGGCACCAGTTCGGGCAGGGTGCCGAGCAGGTAATCGTTGAGCTGGGTCTCCTCGCGGATGATCTGCATCGCGCGACCGCCGAGCACGTAGGACGGGCGCACCACCAGCGGCAGATCGAGATCGGCGGCCACCAGGCGTGCCTGCTCGACCGAATAGGCGATGCCGTTCTTCGGCTGCTTGAGGCGCAGCTTGTCGAGCACGCGCTTGAAGCGGTCGCGGTCCTCGGCGAGGTCGATCGCATCTGGCGAGGTGCCGAGGATCGGCACTTCGGCGGCTTCGAGCGCGCGGGCGAGCTTCAGCGGGGTCTGGCCGCCGAACTGCACGATCACGCCGTGCAGCGTGCCGTTCTTGCGCTCGGTCGCGACGATCTCCAGCACGTCTTCGGCGGTGAGCGGCTCGAAATACAGCCGGTTCGCAGTGTCGTAGTCGGTCGACACCGTCTCCGGATTGCAGTTGACCATGATGGTCTCGTAGCCGGCGTCCTCGAGCGCGAAGCAGGCGTGGCAGCAGCAATAGTCGAACTCGATGCCCTGGCCGATGCGGTTCGGTCCACCGCCGAGAATGATCACCTTCTTGCGGTCCGACGGCGCGCTCTCGTCGGCAAGCTCGCCGGCGAACGGCCGCTCATAGGTCGAATACATGTAGGCGGTGGGCGACGCGAACTCGGCGGCGCAGGTGTCGATGCGCTTGAACACCGGGCGCACCCCGAGCGCGTGGCGCTTGGCGGTGACGTCGGCTTCGGTGGTCTCGGTAAGCACGGCGAGCCGCGCATCGGAGAAGCCCATTGCTTTCAGGGTCCGCATTGCGAACGCGTTCGGCGGCAGGCCGTTGCTGCGGACCTTGTCCTCCATCTCGACGATAGCGCGCATCTCAGCCAGGAACCAGGGGTCGATCTTGCAGGAGTTGAAGATCTCCTCGTCGGTCCAGCCGAGCCGCATCGCCTGCGCGACCTGCAGGATGCGGTTCGGTGTCGGCGTGCCGAGCGCGGCGCGAATCGCGTTCTTGTCGTCGCCGCGGCCGAGCCCCTCGATCTCGATCTCGTCGAGGCCGGTCAGGCCGGTCTCGAGCCCGCGCAGGGCCTTCTGCAGGCTCTCCTGGAAGGTGCGGCCGATCGCCATCACTTCGCCGACCGACTTCATCGACGTGGTCAGCGTGGAGGAGGCGCCGGGGAATTTCTCGAACGCAAAGCGCGGAATTTTCGTGACGACGTAATCGATGGTCGGCTCGAATGAGGCGGGGGTGGCGCCGCCGGTGATGTCGTTGGCGATTTCGTCGAGCGTGTAGCCGACCGCGAGCTTGGCCGCGACCTTGGCGATCGGGAAGCCGGTGGCCTTCGACGCCAGCGCCGACGAGCGCGACACGCGCGGATTCATCTCGATCACGACCATGCGGCCGTCGACGGGGTTGATGCCGAACTGGACGTTGGAGCCGCCGGTCTCGACCCCGATCTCGCGCAGCACCGCCAGCGAGGCGTCGCGCATGACCTGGTATTCCTTGTCGGTCAATGTCAGGGCCGGCGCGATGGTGATGGAATCGCCGGTATGCACGCCCATCGGATCGAGATTCTCGATCGAGCAGATGATGATGCAATTGTCCTTCTTATCGCGCACCACCTCCATCTCGTACTCTTTCCAGCCGAGCACGCTTTCCTCGATCAGGACCTCGTTGGTCGGGGAGGCGTCGAGCCCGCGCTCGATGATGTCGAGGAATTCTTCCTTGTTGTAGGCGATGCCGCCGCCGGTGCCGCCCATGGTGAAGGAGGGCCGGATGATCGCAGGCAGGCCGATCTCCGACAGCGCCATCAACGCCTCGCCGAAGGCGTGCTCCTGATAGCGCTTGCGGCGTTCGTTCTCGCCAAGCGTCCACTGCCGCTCGAGTTCTTCCAGTGCCTCGCCGGACAGTTTCTCCCGCTCGGCAAGATATTTGTCGCGGTAGGATTTCTTCAGCGCCGAGGCGTTGGCGAGCCGCGATTTCGGCGTCTCCAGCCCGATCTTGGTCATGCACTCGCGGAACAGCTGGCGGTCTTCGGCCTTGTCGATGGCGTCAGCGGTGGCGCCGATCATCTCGACGTCGAACTTGTCGAGCGTGCCCTGCCTGCGCAACGAGAGCGCGCAGTTCAGCGCGGTCTGGCCGCCCATCGTCGGCAACAGCGCAAAGCCACCCGGGATGACGTTGCGCTCCTTCTCGATGATCTTGCCGACGATTTCGGGGGTGATCGGTTCGATATAGGTGGCGTCCGCCAGTTCCGGATCGGTCATGATGGTGGCCGGATTGGAATTGACGAGGACGACGCGGTAACCCTCTTCCTTCAGAGCCTTCACCGCCTGCGTGCCGGAATAGTCGAATTCGCAGGCTTGGCCGATCACGATAGGACCGGCGCCGATGATCAGGATGGTGGAGATGTCGGTTCTTTTGGGCATCAGCTCTCGCGGACTGGAATTTGGGCACAAAAAAAGGGCGCGCTGGTCGCGCGTCCCTCGGGCCATGCGCTACATCTTGCAGCGCAGGAGGCGCGATCCCTCGCGCGCGGGTGGTCTTTAGACCAGTTTCCGCACCCGCGAAACCCCCAAAAACGCGCAATCAACTGCGATTCTGGGGGAAATGGCTCATTTGACCATGCCCGGTTGGGGGTGCTCAGGGGGTGAGGGAGGGTCATGCCGGCGCCCGGCTTCGCCCTGCGGGCTACGCCGCGGTAGCCTTCGCCACGAGATGGCTTGCCGAGCCGAAGCTGCGTGAGCAGCGAAGGCTGGAGGCCCGGCCTGGATTTGAACCAGGATAAACAGTGTTGCACCACTGCCGCGTCGACGCTTCCGCCACCGGGCCGAGTGGATCATTGCTGATTATTTCAGCGCCCGCTACGTTTACTCTTGGTTAACCCTAATATCTTGCACAACTTCTGATCAGTGGTGCGCCACGAACGTCATCCGCCACGGATTGTGCCCGATGTTGCGCGGCGCGCGCGTGGCGTCGAAGCCCGCGGCGGCGAGCTTCGCGATCATCTCGTCCTCGCGGTAGCGCTGCAGCCCGATCTTGGTGCGCAGCTGCCGGTAATCGGACAGCGCGGTCGAGGCGAGCCCGATCAAGGCATCGCGCAGAAAGCCATGGGTCGCGGCAAAGCGCAGCAGCGCGATGACGTCTCGGGCCATGCCGACTTCGGGCCGCAGGATATCGCCGAGCACGAAACGGCCCGAGGGCTTCAGCAGGCGGTGGATCACGTCGAATGCGGAGTCGAGCTCCTGCGGCGTCATGTATTGCGCCACCGAGTTCATCACCACGAGGTCGATCGAATCCGCCTCCATGTTCTTCAGCTCGTCGAGCGAGCGGACGCGGATCTTGGTGTCGGGCGCAAAGCGCGCGACCAGGCGGCCGCGCACGCCGGGCGCAGGCTCCGCCAGATAGAGCTGGGCGCAGGCGTTGGCGACCTTCGCTGCCGATAGCGCCTCACCGCAGGCATAATCCAGCACCACGGCGCCGGGCGAGGTGATGTAGCCGATGATGTCGTTGGCGATGACCTGGAAATGCAGGTCGCGGTGCAGTCGGCTCGCATAAATCGTATGCGTGGAATCGTAATAGTCGATCCATTCATCCATCGCGCTTGGTATCCGGCAGAACGGGTTCCTGACTTCCAGGAACAGGTGGGCTGATGATGCGTTAGCGGTCCGGCGGCCAATGTTCAATGCGCCGAAATACGGGGGTTCCTAACAGGAAGGTCCAACGTGAGCAAAGCCAAGACTGAAAAGATATCGCCCGATCTCGACACGCCGAGCGATCTGCCGCAAGCCGCGGTGGACACGATCTCGGCCTCGCTCAACACGCTTCTGGCGGACGCCTTCGCGCTCTACCTGAAGACCAAGAATTTTCACTGGCATGTCAGCGGCCGGCATTTCCATGATTACCATTTGTTGCTGGACGAACAATCGGACGCGATCTTCGCGACCACCGACCAACTCGCCGAGCGGGTGCGCAAGCTCGGCGGCGCGACGCTGCGGTCGATCGGCGACATCGCCAAGCACCAGACCATCAAGGACAATGACGAGGCCTTTGTGCCGCCGCGCGAAATGCTGCGCGAGTTGATGGAGGACAACAAGCACATGGCGGCGGCGATGCGCAAGGCACACAAGCTCGCCGACGACCACGAGGATTCCGGCACTGCCGGCCTGCTCGAAACCTTCATCGACGAAACCGAGCGCCGTACCTGGTTCCTGTTCGAGGCAAGCCGCCAGGAAGGCAGCAACGCAGCCTGAGTTTCACCCTCTCCCCTTGTGGGAGAGGGTGGCGCAATCGAGCGGAGCGAGATGAAGCCGGGTGAGGGGTTCTATCCGCGGAGACAGACCCCTCATCCGTCGCGGATTTCATCCGCGCCACCTTCTCCCACAAGGGGAGAAGGGAAGGGGGAGCAGCGGTCGTTGAAGCATCACCGCCTCCACAGCTGCACCAGCGGCCCATCCTTCCCCATCACCGGATCGGTGGTCGGGATCGCCACCAGCGGGATCGTCTTCAGCGCCCGGGCGTGGTTCTGCGGCGTCGGCCGTTGCAGGTCCATCGGCGGGCCCGGCGGATAGGCGCCGACCACGCTGAAGTCGCCGCTCGCCGACAGGCATTGATGTCCGGTGCCAGCCGGCAGGATCGCGACGTCGCCGGCTGCGATCTCGAACGCGCGCCCGCGTTCGCCGCCGAACTGCACGCGCGCGCTGCCGCGGGCGACGCCCAGCACCTCGTGCACGGTGGCGTGGTAATGCGCGAAGTCGTAGACGCCGTTCCGCCACATCGCGCCCCAGCCATTGCTGCTGAACAGTTGCTCGATTGTGGCCTCGGGATTTCTGCTGACATCGACCGCGGTCTTGTAGACCAGAAACGGCATCGGATTGTTCGGCACCAGGCCATCGTCCTGAAAGACGATGGTCAGGAGCTCGGCATCCTTACTCACCACCGGCATGGCGGCTCTCCAGCGTTGCGAGAGGCGGGAAATCGTTCCCGCTAGATTTTGAACTTCAGTACCTCGTCCTTGAATTTGAGCCCATGCCCCGGCCGTTCCGGCGCGGTGATCATGCCATTGGCAATCTCTGGCGGATCGACCCAGAGGTCGTCGATCAGGGCCATGTTCTCGCACCAGATGCCGTTCGGGATCGAGGCCAAGAGGTGCACATTGAGTTCGGGGAACAGATGCGGCGCGATGGTGATGCCGAACGTGTCGGCAAGCGCCGCGATCTTGCGCAGGTCGGTCATGCCGCCGCGCATCGGGTCGGGTTGCAGGATCGGCAGGCAGGGATTGAGGAAGAACGGCCGCAGATCGTAGCGCGTGAAATGCGTCTCGCCGCCGACGACGCGCATGTCGAGCGCCGCCGCGATGCGCTGATAGCCGGCGAAATCATCGGCCGGCACCGGCTCCTCCAGCCAGTAGATATCGTACTTCTCGAACTTGCGTCCCATCTCGATGGCGACATCGGCGCTCCAGCCCATGTTGACGTCGATCATGATGTCGATGTCGGGCCCGAGCGCCTCGCGCATGCGGCGCACATTGTCGAGGTCCTGCGCCGGCGTGTGAACATGCGCGACCTGCATCTTGATCGCCTTGTAGCCCTGCTTCACGAAATGCAGCGCCTTCTCGATCATGCCGTCGCCGCCGGCGCCGCGGAAACAGCCGGAACCATAGATCGGGATTTCCGAGCGATAGTGCCCCCATAGCCGGTGCAGCGGCAGGCCGGCGCGTTTTCCCACCGCATCCCACAGCGCGATGTCGAGCGCCGACATCGCCATCGCGGCGATGCCGCCGCGGCCATAGGTCATCGTCGCCGTCCACAGATCGCGCCAGATCGCCTCGATCGCGGTGGCATCCTTGCCGATGACGCGCGGGATGATGCACTCGTCGAGACAGGCCGCGATCGACTGCATCGCCGGGCGGAACACGAACAGATAGCCCATGCCGGTGATGCCGCCGGATGTCTCCACGTCGCAGATCAGGATGTCGCGCGTCGCGCCCAGCGCTGCGCCCTTCAGCCAGCGATCGTCGGCCCAGGGCAGCCGCAGCATCGTGACGCGGACGTTGCGGATGGTCATGTCTGGATTGGCTGAGGTCATCGAGCGTTTCCTTCCTTCCAGGCCGGATCACGTTGCCTGATCTCGGACCGGGAAACTCAATCACAGAGCACTGCCGCCAATCCAGCGCGCTACGTCATGCCTCCAATGCGCCAGGACGCGATTGCCTTCAGGTGTTTTTGGGAAGCTCGAACACCATGCAGGTCGTGGTGGCGTGCGCGATCAGCTTGCCGTTTCCGTCGGTGATGCGGCCTTCGGCGGTCGCGGCGCGCCGGCCGGCGTTGAGCACCCGGCCCTCGGTGCGGATCTTGCCGGTGTCCTGGCTCATGCCGCGGACAAAGGAGATCTTGAACTCCAGCGTGGTGTAGCCCGAACCTTTCGGCAGCGTAGTCTGCACCGCGAGCGCCATCGCGGAATCGAGCAGGATCGCGACATAGCCGCCGTGCACCGAGCCGATCGGGTTGTAGTGGCGCAGCCCGGGGATGCTGTGGATCACCACATGGCCCGGCTCGGCGGTGCAGTCGAACGGCTCGACGTTCTCCATGATCGGCGGCTCCGGCAGGGTGCGGGCGAAGATGCCGCGCACGAAGTCGAGCCCCGGCATCGACGCCATCAGCTCCAGCGAGGAGACGCCGTAGGTAGGCTTCGGAGTGGCGCTGTCGGTCATGTCGGCATGTCCCGTGACGTGATACGAGGGCACATTGTTGCTGTCGGGTTTAGCCGCACACAACAGCTGTCATGCCCGGACTTGATCCGGGCATCCATCTTTCTTCAAGGGATGGATTGCCGGGTCAAGCCCGGCAATGACACGCGCAAGCCTACGCCACCTGCTTCTTCTTCCGCATCAGATCGGCAAACCGCTGGAACAGGTAGTGCGAGTCGCGCGGGCCGGGCGACGCTTCCGGGTGGTACTGCACCGAGAACACCGGCTTGCCCTCGAGCGCGATGCCGCAGTTGGAGCCGTCGAATAGCGAGATATGGGTCTGGGTCGCGCCGGCGGGCAGCGTCGCCTGGTCCACCGCAAAGCCGTGGTTCATCGAGGTGATCTCGACCTTGCCGGTGGTCTCGTCCTTGACCGGATGGTTGGCGCCGTGATGGCCCTGATGCATCTTCATGGTCTTGGCGCCGACGGCAAGGCCAAGCATCTGATGGCCGAGGCAGATGCCAAAGGTCGGCGTCCCCGAAGCGATCACCTGCTGGATGACCGGCACGGCATATTTGCCGGTCGCGGCGGGATCGCCGGGGCCGTTCGACAGGAACACGCCGTCCGGCTTCATCGCCAGGATGTCTTCAGCCGCCGTCGTCGCCGGCACCACGGTCACCTTGCAGCCGACACCGGCGAGCAGGCGCAGGATGTTGCGCTTGATGCCGTAGTCGATCGCGACCACGTTGAATTCCGGCGCGGTCTGCTGGCCAAAACCCTTGCCCCACTCCCAGGGGGTCTCATCCCAGGTGAAGCGCTGGCCCGAGGTGACCATCGGCACCAGGTCCATGCCCTCGAGGCCGGGCCATTCACGGGCCTCTTCCTTCAGGCCGTGCAGATCGAATTCGCCGTTCTTCGCATGCGCGATCACGGCGTTGGGCATGCCCTTGGAGCGGATCAGCGCGGTCAGCGCCCTTGTATCGATGCCGGACAGGCCGATGATGCCGCGCGCCTTCAACCACTGGTCGAGGTGGCGGGTGGCGCGGTAGTTCGAGGGATCCGTGATCGCCGAGCGCAGGATCACGCCGCGCGCGCCTGGCGTCGCGGCCATGTTCACGGTCTCGATGTCTTCCTCGTTGGTACCGACGTTGCCGATATGCGGGAAGGTGAAGGTGATGATCTGGCCGGCATAGGACGGATCCGTGAGGATCTCCTCATAGCCGGTCATTGCGGTGTTGAAGCAGACCTCGCCGACGGCGTGGCCTTCCGCGCCGAGACCAAAGCCTTCCAGCACGGTACCATCGGCGAGCACAAGGAGCGCGGTCGGTTTGTGGTCCGGCCAGGCGGAAGCGTTTTCGGGGGTTGTCATGAGCCCTTTAAATAGTCGCCGCACCCTGCGGCGTCAAAGCGAAAGGGCACGGATTCACACGGCAATGTCCGCCGATTTGACAGGCCGCACCGGCCTTTTAATCTAAAGTTCCCTGAAGCGGTCGTTTGCTTGCCGAAAATGACCCGGTCCGGAGCTCCCGCATGGATAACACGATGCCGATCCTGCTCGTCCCGGGCGTCATCTGCTCACCGCGGATCTTTGCCCCTGTCATCCCGGCGCTGTGGCGGTTTGGGCCGGTCACGGTCGCCAACCACGTCCGGGACGACAATATGGGGGCGATCGCCCGCCGGATCCTGGCCGAGGCGCCGCCGCGCTTCGCGCTCGCCGGGCACTCGATGGGCGGCTATATCGCGTTCGAGATCATGCGGCAGGCGCCCGAGCGGGTCGCGAAGCTGGCGCTGATGAGCACCCAGGCGAGGGCCGACACGCCGGAGGCGACCGCACGCCGCCGCGGCATGATGGAGCGTGCCAGAAACGGTCAGTATCGGAGCGTGGTCGACGAGCTGTTTCCGGGCTTCGTGCATCCGTCGCGGCAAGGCGATGCAGGCCTCCGGAAGATCGTCGACGACATGAGCGAGGACGTCGGCGCCGAGGCCTTCGTCCGCCAGCAAAACGCGGTGCTCAGCCGGCCGGATTCACGACCGGGCATGGCCTGGATCAAATGCCCGACCCTGGTGCTGACATCGGATACCGACAACACCGTGCCGAATTTATTGTCGGACGAGATGGCCAACGGCATTCCCGGGGCCAAGCTCGTGGTGATCCCCGATTGCGGTCACCTGCCGCAGCTGGAGCAGCCGCAGGCCTGTGCCGATGCGCTGGTTCAGTGGTTGCGGAACTAGGTTGTCCAGTCGCTGCAAACTGCCTACATGAGGGGATTGCCAGTTTAAGGACACCAGGATGCTGCGCGACGATATCAATACTGCGGTCAAGGAAGCGATGAAGGCGAAGGACGAGCGCAAGCTCTCCACGCTGCGCATGGTCAATTCGACCATCAAGAACGCCGACATCGACGCGCGCGGGCAGGGCAAGCCGCCACTCTCCGATGCCGATCTCCTGAGCGTCTTGCAGAAGATGATCAAGCAGCGCCAGGAATCGGTCGAGCTCTACGACAAGGGCGGCCGTGCCGAGCTCGCCGCCCAGGAGCGCGAGGAGATCGCCGTGATCTCCGCCTACCTGCCCAAGCAGATGTCCGACGACGACGTGAAGGCCGCGATCGCGGCCATCATCGCCGAGACCAACGCTGCCGGGATCAAGGACATGGGTAAGGTGATCGGCGCCCTGAAGGCGAAGTACGCCGGCCAGATGGATTTCGGCAAGGCCAGCGGCCTCGTCAAGGCGGCGCTCGCGGGATAGCGGCGGAGGCTTCCGATGTTTCGTGTCGCGGCGGACAGTCTGGAAGCTTACCTCGCCTTCGATCCCGGCCGGACCGCGGATCTCGAACAAGTCCATGCGGCGATGCGCAAGGCCGCGCCTTCGCTCAAGCGGCACTTTCATGCGGGCACGCCGGCCGGCGAGGCCGGCATGCGCATGAACATGATCGGCTACGGTCAGTTTCGCTATGCGATCAAGTCCGGCAAGACGGCGGTCTGGCCGGTGATCGGCGTGGCGCTGCAGAAGAACTACATCAGCATCTATGTCGCGGTGACCCGTAACGGGAAGCCGCTGGTGTCCTGCTACGCCGGCCAACTCGGCGAATTGCGGGCGGGTGGCAACAATTTCAGTTTCGAAGCGTTTGTTGATCTGAAGGCGGCTGCCGTTGCGGCACTGTTCGCCGAGGCCGCCGATATCTTCAAGGCGGATCAGGAGAACCCCGTCCGCTACATGCAGGGAAGCTGAGATCGGCTTGCCGCAAAGGGGCGCCAAGGCCCCATGAAGGCGGCGCCATCGAGGTGACGTTCTGGATAAACTGGAGATAGGCCATGGCCGATCAGCAAGCGCCTTCCGGTCCGGATCTGACACAAGGCGTGGCGCTCGCTGACTTCTCGGGCACGATGTTGCTCGGCCATGTCGGCGACGCGGACGTGCTGCTGGTGCGTTCGGGGGCGGATATCTTCGCCATCGATGCGCATTGCAGCCATTACCACGGCCCGCTCGCCGACGGGCTGGTCGAGGGCGAGACTATCCATTGCCCCTGGCATCACGCCTGCTTTGATGTTCGCACCGGTGAAGCGGTCGCCGCGCCTGCCATCAACGCGCTCGCCGTCTGGAAGGTCGAGCGAAATGGCGATCGCATCATCGTGCGCGAGAAGCGCGAGCAGCCGAAACCCCGCGTCAAGGGCCCCCTCGATGCGCCCGGCAGGATCGTGATCGTCGGCGGAGGCGCGGCTGGGTTTGCCGCCGCTGATATGCTGCGGCGGCAGGACTATCGCGGCAGCATCGTCATGCTGAGCGGCGAGACCGCGCCGCCGGTGGATCGGCCGAACCTGTCAAAGGACTTCCTCGCCGGCAGCGCGCCGGAAGGCTGGCTGCCGCTGAAGCCGGACAATTTCTATCCCGACGCGGCGATCGATCTAAGGCTCAGGACCGAGGTCAAGTCGATCGACACCGGCCGCCGCCATGTCGTGCTGGCCGGCGGCGACACGCTTCCCTATGACCGGCTGCTGCTGGCGACCGGCGCGGAGCCGGTGCGGCTGCCGATCCCGGGCGCGGATCAGCCCCACGTTCACGTGCTGCGCACCCTCCACGATTGCCGCGCGATCATCGCCTCGACCAGCGGCGCGCGCCGCGCGGTTGTGATCGGCGCGAGCTTCATCGGGCTCGAGGTTGCGGCCTCGCTGCGCGCGAGGGAGATCGAGGTTCACGTGGTCGGGCTGGAACAGCGGCCGCTGGAGCGCGTGCTCGGGCCTGAGATGGGCGATTTCGTTCGCGCGCTGCACGAGGAGCATGGCGTCGTCTTCCACCTTGGCGACACGGTGACTGCGATCGAGGGCAAGCGCGTGCAGCTGAAGAGCGGGCCGGTGCTCGATGCCGATCTCGTCGTGCTCGGCGTCGGCGTGAAGCCGCGGCTGGCGCTGGCGGAGGGAGCCGAGCTCGCGGTCGATCGCGGCGTGAAAGTAGATGCCTATCTCGAGACCAGTGTCTCCGGCATCTACGCGGCCGGCGACATCGCGCGCTGGCCCGATCCGCACAGCGGCGAGAATATCCGGGTCGAGCACTGGGTGGTGGCTGAGCGCCAGGGCCAGGCCGCCGCGCGGAATATGCTCGGGCAGCGCGAGGTGTTCGATGCGGTGCCGTTCTTCTGGAGCCAGCATTACGACGTGCCGATCAACTATGTCGGCCACGCCGAGCAGTGGGACGAGATCGCGGTGGACGGCAGCATCGCCGGCAGGGATTGCGTGCTCCGCTACAAGCGCGGCGGGCGCGTGCTCGCGGTCGCGTCGATCTATCGCGACCGCGAAAGCCTTGAGGCCGAGATCGCAATGCAGCGGGTGGCAGCCTGACGGCTTCCCCTCAGGGAGGGGTTTGTGGTCTGGCGGCGATGGTCTAGTCTGCGGCCATGCTTCAGGAAGCCAAGACCTACGACGAACTCTACCGCAACTTCCGCTGGGACGTTCCCCCGCGCTTCAACATGGCGACGGCGTGCTGCGACCGTTATGCCGACGGCACGGGCCGGCTCGCGCTGGTCTATGTCGATGAGGAAGGCCGCACCGCGCACACCTCGTTCGATGAAGTCGCCGACGCCTCGCGCCGCTTCGCCAATGTGCTGACCGCCGATGGCCTGGTGCGCGGCGACCGGGTCGCGGTGTTCCTGTCGCAATCGCTCGAATTACCGGTCGCGCATCTCGCGGCGTTCCGCGCGGCGCTGATCTCGATCCCGTTGTTTGCGCTGTTCGGCGAGGATGCGCTCGAATTCCGCCTGTCGAACTCCGCGGCCAAGGCCGTCATCACCGATGAGGCCGGCTGGGAGAAGATTGCGAAGATCCGCGATCGCCTGCCCGAGCTGAAGAGCGTCTACATCGTCGGCGACAAGACGCCGGCCGGTACGAAGTCATTCTGGAGCGCGATCCGATCGGCGTCCCCGGAATTTGCCACCGTGGACACGTCGGCCGACGATCCCGCATTGATCATCTACACCTCCGGCACCACGGGCAATCCGAAGGGCGCGCTGCATGCGCATCGCGTGGTGCTCGGGCATTTGCCCAATGTCGAGATGTGCCACAACTTCCTGCCCAAACCGGGTGACCTGATGTGGACGCCGGCCGACTGGGCCTGGATCGGCGGCCTGATCAACGGCCTGTTCGCGTTCTGGTACCACGGCATCCCCATGGTCGGTCATCGCGCGCGCAAATTCGAGCCGCAGGCGGCGATGCAGATGATGGCCGAGCTCGGCATCCGCAACGTGTTCCTGCCGCCCACTGCGCTGAAGCTGATGCGGCAGGCCGATGTGAAAAACTCCGGCGTCAAGCTGCGCAGCATCTTCACCGGCGGCGAGTCGCTCGGCGGCGAATTGCTCGGCTGGGTGCGCGAGACCTTCGGCATCGATGCTCATGAGGTGTTCGGGCAGACCGAATGCAATCTCGTGATCGGCAGCAATTCCAATCTGTTTCCGATCCGGCCGGGCTCGATGGGCCGCGCCACGCCGGGCTTCGACGTCCGCATCGTCAACGACAGAGGCGAGGAATTGCCGCGCGGACAGCGCGGCATCATCGGCGTGCGCCAGCCGTGCCCCTGCACCATGATCGAGTATTGGCGCAATCCTGAGGCGACCGCGAAGAAATATGCCGGCGAATTCCTGCTGACCGGTGATCTCGGCGTGCAGGATGACGACGGCTATTTCTGGTACGTCAGCCGCGAGGACGACGTCATCACCACTGCCGGCTATCGTGTCGGCCCCTCCGAGATCGAGCACACGCTGATGAAGCATCCGGCGGTCGCGATGTCGGCGGTGGTCGGCATTCCCGATCCGATCCGCACCGAATCGATCAAGGCCTGGATCGTGCTGCGTCCGGGCCACGCGCCGAGCGATGCTCTGGCGCGCGAAATCCAGGAGTTCGTCAAGGTCCAGCTCGCGGCCCACGAATATCCGCGCTTCGTGCAGTTCGCCGACAGCCTGCCGATGACCGCGACCGGCAAGGTGCTGCGTCGCGAGCTGCGGGCGCTGGGATAAAACCCCCACCGTCGTCCCGGCCTCCACCGTCGTCCCGGCGAAGGCCGGGACCCATTACCACCGCTCTAGGCGGTTAGAGTTCGCTGGGGCCACAGCGTCGAGCAACACAAGCATTTGTGGTTATGGGTCCCGGCCTTCGCCGGGACGACGGTGGAGTACGACGCGCATCGCTCGTCCTACCCTGGCATCGGAATTCCCAGTTCCTTCAGCGCGGCCAGCATGCGCTCCGGCGGCTGCATCGGGATCACCATGGCCTTGCCGGTTTCAAGCAGGCTCTTCAGGCTGGAGAGGATTGCCGGCCAGCCGGTGCGGCCGCCGGACAGGATGTCGTCGCTGATCGGGCGGTCATGCGATTGCAGCAAGGTCAGCTTCACGCCGTCGCCGGCCGGCTCGATCTCCCAGGTGACGAGCGTCGGCCCGAGCTTTTCGACGAGCTGCGGCCAGTTGACGTTGAAGGTGACGGTCAGCCGCTTCAAGGGATCGCACTCGATCACCTCGCCGGAGATGTGCAGCGCGCCGTCGGGCGTGCGCACGATGTAGGCGCCGCCGACCCGAAGATCGACCTCGACCGCGTTGCCGGAGAAATACTGCCGGCTGAGTTCGGCCTCGGTCAATGCCTGCCAGACTTTCTCCGGCGTGGCGGCGATGTAGATCGCGTAAACGATCGCCGGTTTGAATTTCTCGATGTTCATGTCTGTACGTACCCGTCGATAGATTTTCATCGTCATTCGAAGCCGTCGATCCCGAGCGCGGCAGGCGGGATCGTGACCACCTTGCCGGTCTCGAGCAGGCTCTTGAGGCCGGACAGGATCGCCGGCCAGCCCTTGGAAATGCCGTCGAGCAGCTTGCTGCCCGCGCCGAAGCCCTCATGGGTCACGGTCAGCTTCACGATCTTGCCATGGGGCTCGAGCGTGAAGACGACTTTGGTCGCCGGCTCCTTGCGCATCTCCTCGTCGCGCACGTGCTTGAAGGTGTAGGCGAGGCGCCGCGGCCGGTCGGCCTCGAGGATCTCGCCGGTGTCGGTGGTCTCGCCGCCCGTCACCAGTGCGAGCGGCGAGCCGACCTTCCAGTCCGATTTCAGCTCGGTGTCGAACCAGTACTGCCGCGTGAATGTGCTTGATGTCAGCGCATCCCACAGCTTCTCCGGCGTGGTCTCGATGTAGGTGACGTAGGCGAATTCGGGCTTAGGCATGGTAGGCCTCCCTGGCACCGCTCGTGAGCAGGTCTGCCGGCAGCTCGCGTCCGGTCTCCAGGAAGCTCTTCAGGCTTGCGATCACCATCGGCCAGCCACCGGAGATGTCGCGCAGCGTCTTCGGGCCGAGATTGTCGTGCGTCATGGTCAGCTTGACCACGCTGCCGTGCGGTTCGATGTCGAAGGTCACGCGCGAGACTCCCTCGCGCTCGACGCCTTCCTTCACGACGTCCCAGCTGTAAGCGAGCCTCTTGGGTGGATCGGCGATCAGCACCTCGCCTTGCACGGCGCGGCGGCCGTCCTTGGTCAAATGATAAAGCGAGCCGACCTTCCAGTCCGAGCTGACGCGATAGCCGAACCAGAAGCGTTCCGTGAACTCGCTCGATGTCAGCGCGTGCCACAGCTTGTCGGCGGTGGTCTCGATATAGGTGACGTAGACATAGTCCGGCTTACTCATCACGCTTCTCCAATTGCCGTTTCAATTCACTGAGCGCGGCGAGCTTGCCGCGCTCGAACTTCCTGATCCACCGCTCGCCGATCTGATGGATCGGAACCGGGTTGAGGTAATGCAATTTCTCGCGGCCATGCTTGATCGTGGTGACGAGGTTGGCCTCCTCGAGAATCCCAAGGTGCTTGGTGACGGCCTGACGCGTCATGTCGAGACCGTCGCAGAGCTCACCGAGCGTCTGACCGTTCTGATCGTGAAGCCGGTCAAGCAGCGTCCGCCGTGAGGCATCCGCGAGAGCTTTGAAGACTTCATCCATGGGTCGGATAATAGGCAACCAAATGGTTGCATGTCAAGAGCGTGTGTTCAGGCGCCGGTATCGCCGTGCTAGCGTTCCGCACAGCCAACGAAGATTGGCCTGGGAATTCGGGGTGGTGCGCATGGGTGGTCGCGTTACGGCAGTTTGCTGCACGTTTCTTCTTGTCCTGCTCGCGGATGCTGCGAGCGCCCAGCAGAAGATCGGCGACCCGCCCGAAGCCTCCAGCATGCGGCTGGTTGGAACCAGCGACTTGCAGGCACGCAGCGCGTATCAGCCGACCATCCATCACCAGGGCGACAGATGGATCGCCTATATCGGCCATCACGGTGGCACCGACGACATTCCCGATCCCGTCAACCCGATGACCGGCAAGGCCGAGCCGAACGGCACCTCGATCGTCGACGTCACCGATCCCGCGCATCCGAAATATCTGCGGCACATTCCAGGCCAGGAAGGCAAATATGAATCCGGCGGCGCGCAGATGGTGCGGATCTGCGACGGCAAGGATCTGCCGAAAGGCGATCGCAACGCGGTCTACATGCTGCGCACTTTCGGCAGCGAGGCGCATGAGATCTGGAACGTCGCCGATCCCGCCAATCCCGTGCTGGTCACCCGGATCGGCGGGCTGAAGGACACGCACAAGAATTTCTGGGAATGCGACACCGGCATCGCCTTCCTGGTGTCGGGTGCACCGGACTGGCGCACGCGGCGCATGACGCAGATCTACGATCTCTCCGACCCCGCGCAGCCAAAGAAGATCAGGGACTTCGGTCTGCCTGGACAGGAGCCGGGCGCGACCGGCGCGGTGCCGACCGAGTTGCACGGGCCGATCTCGACCGGGCCGCGAGGCAACCGCGTCTATTTCGGCTACGGCACCGACAAGGGCGGCTTCCTGCAGATCGTCGATCGCGACAAGCTTCTGAACGGGCCGAAGGAGCCGACGCCGGACAATCTGAAATTCCCGGAGATTGCGCGGATGCCGCTGTCGGCGATGAACGGCGCGCATACGGTGTTTCCGATGCCGGGCATGCCGATTGCGGAATTCGCCCGCGACAAGGATGGCAAGAGCCGCGACATCGTGATGATCGTCGACGAGGCGATCCAGAACGAGTGCGGCGAGGCGCGGCAGATGGTTTGGTTCGCCGACGTCACGACCGAGGCGCGGCCGATGATGATCTCGAACTATACCGTCCCTGAGGCCTCCGGCGCGTTCTGCGAACGCGGCGGCCGGTTCGGCTCGCATTCGTCGAACGAGAGCATGGCGCCGGTCTATTACAAGAAGCTCGCGTTCATCGCCTTCTTCAACGCGGGCGTCCGCGCGCTTGATATCCGCGATCCCTATCATCCCAGGGAAGTCGGCTACTTCATTCCCTCCATCACGGCCGCGACCGACAAACGCTGCGTCACGATCGACGGCAAGGACCGCTGCAAGGTCGCGATCCAGACCAACAATGTCGAGACCGACGAGCGCGGCTATGTCTACGCGGTCGACCGCGCGAACACCGGCCTGCACATCCTTGAACTGACCGGCGCGGCGCGTGCCGTCGCCGGTCTGCCGTGAGCGGGCGATGACGCGCTCGTGGCCGGTCATCGCGGCGATGTTCCTGGCGCTCGGCGGCCTGTCGGCCGTGGCCGGCTACGAGATGGCGCCGCCGCGCCGCGCGCAGTGGCGCGAGATCGCCTGGCCGTTCCCGCGTGATGGCTGGCCCGCCGGCCGCGCCTTCCATTGCGGTGTGGCCGAGTGCGGCGCTGAGGTCGAAGTCTATCTGCGGCCGAAGCTCGGCTTCTGCAATTGCGACAGCGGCGTCGCCGATGACGACGAGGTCGATCGCGTGTCCGATGTCGACATGATCAGCCCGCGGTTTGTGCCGCTGAAGGTGGGCGATGTCGTCGATGTCGCTGAGATGCGCGGACGGATCAGGGCTTATGATGTCGGGATGCCCAAGGAGAAGCGTACCGCGATCGGCATCGCGCTGTCGCATCGCTGCGATCTCATGGCCGTGGCGGCGCAGGGTGGGGGAGATGCGGCGCGGGTGCAAGGCGCGACGTTGAAGTTTCTGGAGTCGCGAGAGATGAAAACGTGGATGACGGCCGCGATGGAAGGTCGCTGAATTGGGTTCCCTTACCTCGCCCCGCTTGCGGGGAGAGGTCGGATCGCATCGCCAGATGCGATCCGGGTGAGGGGGTATAGGTCGTACGACTCACACCGCCTGGTGGAGAGAGCCCCTCACCCCAGCCCTCTCCCCGCAAGGGTGGGGCGAGGGAGCAGACCGCTTCCATGTTCGGCTCTTGCATGCATAATGTCGGCAAAGAACAAACGAGCCCCCCAATGTCCCTGCAAGCCTATTTCGCCTTCGTCGCCGCCTGCATTGCGCTGGCGCTGTTGCCCGGTCCGATCGTCACGATGGTGATCGCCAACGGGCTGCGTTACGGCACGCGCGCGGCACTCACCAATGTGCTGGGCGCGCAGGTCGGGCTCGCGATCGTGATCGGCATCGTCGCGGTCGGGCTGACCTCGCTGATGGCGACGATGGGCTACTGGTTCGATTGGGTGCGCTTTGCCGGCGCCGGCTATCTGGTCTGGCTCGGCATCAAGCTGATCCGCTCACCGGTCGAGGGCGTCGGCACCGACGACCGGCCGCCACCGCCGCGCGGCGGTTTCTTCCTGCAGGGCTTTCTGGTGCTGCTCTCGAACCCGAAGGTCTTGGTGTTCTTCGGCGCCTTCATTCCGCAGTTCATGGACATGGACAAGCCGCACATTCCGCAGGTCGCGCTGCTCGGCATCACCTTCATGGCGACTGCCGTGCTGACCGACGCCGCCTACGCCTTGGCCGCCGGCCGCGCCCGCAAATTCTTCTCCAAGGAGCGGACGCGGCTGATGTCGCGCATCTCAGGCGGTTTCATGATCGGCGGCGGCATCTGGCTGGCGCTGACCCGGGCGCGGTGAGCTGCAGGTTACGCGGCGATCCGCTCGACGAGGTCGCGCACCAGGCCCGTCAGCAGGTCGAGCTTGTATCCGGTCATCGTCAGCGGCTTGGCTCCCGACGTTGCCAGCTCGGCGGCGTGCGCGATGGTCGACGCGTCGGCCGGCTTTCCCCGCAGTGCTGCCGCGCTTGCCGCAAGACGCAGCGGGACCGGGGCGATGCCGCCGGCTGTAAGGTGAACCTCGCGGAATACGCCGCCCTCTATCACGGCCCGCACGCAGACCTCGACCAGCGGCCATTCCGCATGCGTCCGGCTGATCGCGCGCTTGTAGAGCGCGCGCTCGCCGGCGAGCGGAGCAGGGAGCTCGATCCGCTCGATCCGTTCGCCCGGCGCGAGCAGATTGTCGGCCGCCCCGTTGCTGCCGTCGCCGAGCAGGTCGGTGATCGACAATCCGCTGCGCCGGTCGGTGACGATCTTCGCATCATAGGCCAGCAGCGCCATCGCCATGGTGGACGGATGCGGCGCCACGCAAGGACCGAGATCGAACGCGACGTGATAGAGATGATTGCCTGATCGCGCCGGACAGTCGGAGCCGCCCTTCTTGAGACAGGCGATCTGCGGATTGCGGAAATACCAGCAGCGTGAGCGCTGGGCGAGGTTGCCGCCGAGCGTCGCCATGTGCCGGATCTGCGGCGTGGCCAGGCCCTGCGCGGCAGCAGCGATGCCGGGATAGGCTTGCGCGAGCCGCGCGTCGGATGCGATCGCCACGATCGCGGTGAGGGCACCGATGCGTGCCGCGCCGTCCGCGCTCCATGCGATCCCGATCGTATCGGGACTGGCGGTGAGATCGATGATCGATCCGCACGACAGGCCGCTGCGACGGCGCTCCGACAGATCGGTGCCGGCGGCGCGGAATTCGGGCGCGGACAGCGCCTCTGCGATTGCGACGCTCATGCGGCATCCCTCCCTTTCAGTGCGGCGACGATGCGGTCGGGCCGGATCGGAATCTCGGTGAGGCGAACGCCGATCGCGTCGTGGATCGCGTTCGCGACCGCGGCCGAGGTCGGCACCGTCGATGCCTCGCCGATGCCGACGCTGTTGCCGAGCACATGGTCGAAGCCGGCTTCGTCGAAATGGACATCGATCTCGGGTGTGTCGGCGATACCCGGGATGCGATAATCCTCCATCCCCGCGGTCAGCACGTCACCGCTGGTCGGATCGAGCTCGCGCGCCTCGTAGAGCGCGTAGCCGAGGCCCTGGATCACCGCGCCGCAGGCCTGGCTGCGCGCCAGCGCCGGTGCTGCGATCTTGCCGACCGCGATCCCGGTATGCACGTTGAGCACGCGGACATGGCCGAGCCAGGTGTCGACCTCGACCTCGATCACCTGCACCGAGCTCGGCACGCCGGCGCCGACCGCGATGTTCGAGAAGCGGCGCATCATCCAGCCGAACACCATGCCCATCAGGCCGACTTCGCGCAGCGGCGAGCGGATGCCGGGCGCGGTGTTCTTGCCGTCCTCGCCGCGCGTCTCCACGACAGCGATGTCGGGCGAGCGCGCGATCAGCTCGCGCCAGGGCGCGTTCGAGCCGGGCGCAGGCTTTCGTGTCGCCTGTTCGAGGATTGCAGCCTTCAGTTTCCGCACCGCCTGCAGCGTCGGCGGCATCACCGAGGCGGTGACGCGGCTGCCGCCGGAGCCGGGGCCTTCGGGCAGCGATGAATCGCCGATCCGCACCTCGATGTCAGACGGTTCGAGATCGAGCTCGCGCGCGATCGTGTCGGCAAGCACGCTGCGGGTGCCGGTGCCGATGTCCTGCGTTGCGGTGCTGGCGACGATCCGGCCGGCCTTGACCGCGACCTCGACTTTCACGTTCGGCTGCCAGAGATAGAGCCAGTAGCCCGTCGCCATGCCGATGCCGCGGCGATAGCGCCCATTCTGCACCGGCTTGCGGTTGCGCCAGATCTCGAGCGCGGAGGCCCAGTCGTAGAGCCGCTGGCGGTTGGGATCGGGATCCCACTTCTTGCGCAAGGCAATCGGATCGACCTTGAGCCGCAGCGCGGCCTCGTCGATCGCCTGCTCCACCGCGAACGCCATCGGCGGACCGCCGGGGCCACGGAAGGCCGCGCCGGGCGGCAGATTGCTGATGACGTCGAAATCCGAAAGATCCTTCGCCTCGGCCGGATAGATCAGCCGCGCCAGGCCCGCGATCGTCGAGTTGGTCGCAGCCCCCGTATCGGCATGCGCGGTGACGGAGAGCGCTTTCAGGCCGCCCTTGTCGGAGGGCAGCAGCGCGACCTTCAGTTCCGCGGCCGGCCGGTAGCCGGCGACGGAGAGCTCCTCCTGCCGATCGTAGGCGACTCTCACCGGCGCTTTCGCCTCGCGCGCGAGCTCGATCGCGGCGATGGTCTCGACGCCGAGGCTCGCCTTCGATCCGAAGCCGCCGCCGACGTGATCGGCGATGACGCGGACCTTGTCGTGATCGAGCTTGTAGCGCTTTGCGATCTGCTCCTTGAGGTGAAACACCTGCTGGGTCGAGGCGTGCAAGGTCAGCCGGTCGCCGTCGAAGCGCGCCACCGCGGCATGCGGCTCGAGGCATGCATGCTGCTGCGTGGCGGTGCGGAAGGTGGCTTCGACGAGCAGTCGGTTGTTAGCCTGGCGCGCCTCGTCCACCCAGTTGCGGGCCTTCTTGGCGCGCGTCGAGAACACCGCGGTCGGCCCGCGGATGTTCTGCTTCCATGGCGCCGGCCCGCCGGCCGCCTCCGAGACGTTGCCGGCGCGCTTGCGGCTCGCTTTGTCGAACACCACGGGCGCGCCATCCTTGCGCCCGGCGTCGAGCCCGACCACCGCGGGCAGCCGTTCGCTGGTCAGCTTGATCGCCGCCAGCGCCGCCAGCGCCGTCTTGCGGTCCTTCGCGGCGACCGCCGCGATCGGTTCGCCGACATAGCGCACGATGCGGTCGTCGCCGAGCAGCGATACCGCGGCGACGCCGGCGAGCGCGCGCGCCGGTGCCAGATCGAGCGCGGTGATGCGGGCATGCGCCTCGCGCGATCGCAGGATCATGCCTTCGAGCTGGCCGTCATGGTTGATGTCGACAGTGTACTTTGCGGCGCCCGTCACCTTGTCGCGTGCCTCGATGCGTGGCGCCGTGACATTGTCGCCGTCGAAACGGCCGGCGCAGGCATCCGCCACCGCACGGAAGATGCCGTCATAGGCGCCGCAGCGGCAGAGATGGCCCGATAGCGCGGCGCCGATCTCTTCGCGTGACGGCACTGCCGTCCCCTTGGTCGCGCGCCAGCGGTCGCAGAACGCGGTCGCCTCCACGATGAAGCCCGGCGTGCAGAAGCCGCATTGCAGGGCATCATGCGCCATGAATGCCTTCTGCACCGGATGCAGCCCGGCGGCGCCGATGGCCTCCACCGTCGTCACCGCCTTGCCGGCCGCGGCGTGCGCCGGCATCAGGCAGCTTGCGACCGGCGCGCCGTCGACCAGCACCGTGCAGGCGCCGCAGACGCCGGCGCCGCACACGAGCTTGGTGCCGGTGAGCTTGAGCTGGTCGCGCACGATGTCGATCAAGAGCGCATCGGGATCATCGGGCAGCGATTCAACACGGCCATTGATGGTCGTCGTGCTCATGGATGTCCTCCTGTCTTGCTGCGTGTCGGCTTTTGGTTGATCGCCGCCTTCTTGATGGGCGGCTTTGCGGATTTCGGCGAAGATTTGGGCACAGCGCCCGCGCAGAGCGTCCGCACCATGATCGCCATGTCCTTCAGGAACGCATCGGACGGCTGCATCGCCGGATACTGCGACTTCGATGCGTACACTGACATTTCGACAAGCCGCGCGAATTCGGCCGGCGACAGGTCCTGCGGCAGCGCCAGCTGCTGCTTGCGCCCGATCTTCGTGATCGTCGCGACCATGCGCTCCGCATAGCGTGCGGCGTAGGTCTGATAAAGATCGCGCGCGTGCACGAGATGCTCGGAATACAATTCCTCGAGATGCGGCGAGCCGTCCAGCGACGAGATCATGGTCGACATCCGCGCGGTCATGCCCGCGGCAAGGATGTCGCCGAGATCGCCGCCCGCCGTCTCCGCCTCGGCAACGGCAGTCTCCTCGGCCGCGATCGCGGATTCATGCACGCGCTCGATCACGGCACGGAACAGCGCTTCCTTGGATTTGAAATGATGATAGAGCGCCTGCCGCGTCAGGCCGGCCGCTTCGGCGACCTGCTCGATCGAGGAACGGCGAAAGCCGTGCCGGCGGAACACCAGCATGGTGGCATCGAGAATACGGGTTTTCGGTCCCATTTGACGATTTTGACAAATACAGGAGAACTGTCAAATCGCGATTTGGTGAAGGCGGCGTTGGAGCCCCTGATCACCATTCCGCGAGGCCGCCGCGCTGCGTGCGCCCGTGTGAACCGCATCACGGATGGTCGCGTCCAAGTTACGTAGAGCTTCGTCGTACAAAGGCGAGCCAGATCGCCCGGAGCTTGCGAGGACGCGGACATGACGCAGGTCTATTTCCATTGCTCGAATACGCGCGGCGTGTTGATGGACCGCCGCGGCACCGCGGTGACCAGCCTCTCCGAGGCCTGCGAGGCGGCGACCCGCATGATGCGCTCGCTGGTCGCAACGGTCAGTCTGGAAGACTGGCGCGACTGGGCCGTGCATGTCAGCGACGAGGACGGTGAGGAGATCGTCATCCTGCCCTTCGCATTCGTTCTCGGTAAGCCGCACTGAGAGGGTGCCATGTTGTCGCTGAAGTCACTGTTACCTCTGCGCCGTGGCCTGAACGCGATCACGACCGGCTGGCAGAACTTGATCGCGCGTATGCGCGATCCCTACCGGCCCGAGCTGCACTACATGCGCGGACCGGGCCCCAGATGGCGTGCGAAGCATCCTGTCCACGCCGCATCGGCCGGTTGAACGCCGCGATCAAATTTAGAACGATCCCAGGAAATCGCGCTGACAGCCGGGACGCATCGTCGCAGTTGCCGGACGCGCTCGTTGCGAGAGCGCAACACGATCAACGATAAGTCCAACACTGGATCGGTTCTAATCGCCGCGCGACGGCGTGCATCCTTCATCGTGTTAGTGACGGCAAGAATGGAGACTCCCGAAATTAGGTAGCGAAGTTGACTGCGACGACCAAATCCCTGCGGCGGTGGGGCGCCGTCCACAAATGGACCAGCCTGATCTGCACCTTGTTCATGCTGCTATTGTGCATCACCGGCCTGCCGCTGATCTTCCACGACGAGATCGACGATCTCCTGCACAGCCAGGTCAAGCCGGCCGAGGCGCCCGCCGGCACGCCGCCGGCCAATCTCGATCATCTGCTCGCCAACGCGCTCACGCAGGCGCCGGGCAAGGTGCCCCATTTCCTGATCTGGGATCGTGACGAGCCCGGCGCGATCTGGGTCAGCGTTGGCCCGACGATCGACGCCGATCCGACCAACAACCTCCTGGTCCGGATGGATACGCATACCGGCGCCTATCTCGATTCCCCTGACGTGACCGGCCGCTTCACCTACATCATGCTGAAGCTGCACACCGATATGTTCGCGGGCCTGCCCGGCAAGCTGTTCCTTGGATTGATGGGGATCCTGTTCTGCGTCGCGATCATTTCCGGCATCGTGGTCTACGCGCCGTCGATGCGAAAGCTGCACTTCGGCGCCTACCGCGCGCAGCGGAGGCGCGTCGTGCGCTGGCTCGACGTCCACAATCTCGCCGGCATCCTGCTGGTGGCCTGGACGCTCGTCGTTGGCTTCACCGGGGTCATCAACACCTGGGCCGACCTCGTGCTCAAGATGTGGCAATTCGGCCAGCTTGCCGAGATGACCGCGCAGTACAAGGACCGGCCGGTGCCGACGAAGCTGACCTCGCTGAACGGGGCCGTCGAGGTTGCGAGGCATGCGGTGCCCGGCATGACGCCGAGCTTCGTCGCGTTCCCGGGAACCCTGTTCAGCAGCAAGAGCCACTACGCGGTCTTCCTGCACGGCGATACGCCGCTGACCTCGCGGCTCTTGAAGCCCGCGCTGATCGATGCGGAAACCGGCACGCTGACCGACAGTCGCGACATGCCCTGGTATGTGTCGACGCTGTACGTTTCGCAGCCGCTGCATTTCGGCGACTACGGCGGCATGCCGCTCAAGATCGTCTGGGCGCTGCTCGACATCCTCACCATCTTCATCCTCGTCACCGGCGTGTATCTGTGGATGCGCCGGCGCAAGGCGGGCGTGAGCGTGGAACGCGCCATCGCCAACGCCGCCTCCATCGACAACCCCGCGCTCACGTCGTGACATCAGCATGGTCGTACATCGTTCATTGGCCCAGATCTTCGCCGCTCCGCTCGTCATTGCGATCGTGAGCACGGTGGGATTGATCAGCGCGCTGGTCGGCGACGGCTGGTGGGATGCCGTCTCCTGGGTGGCGCTCGGCCTTCCTGTGCTGCTCTATCTGCTGTTCATCTGGCGGCGCCGGTCGAATTGATCGGAATATGCGCATCCCTGCGGTGTCTCAACCGCGGAGATGCGCGGGAAGTCGAACAAGAAATCGAGCAGGCCATCGCCGCCACGCAAGTGCCTGGCGTGCGGCATCGCGCCGGTGCGAGCACCGCAGATCATCTGCCACGGCTGCGTCGGCTCGGCGACGGCGATCGAGGTCGTTCGCAAATCGAGGGTCGCGCCGGGACCGCCCGGGAAAGGCAAGGCGTCTGTCGCGCGTCCTCTGAAGAAGCGGCGGCTTCGTCCCCGGCATCCCAAGGCGCCGGTCTAGGTGGACAATCAGGTCGTGGACCCAAGAACGTGATGGCCGCGGCGACGTCGTGATGTCCCGCCGTTTCCGCTATGGGCGGGAACCGGGGGTCAACATTTCGACGACATTGCGAGAGGACGGGTCCTCACTCCGGGAGCCCTGCCATGCGTAACGGGTTGACCAATGCGTCCAGGTCGCCTTGCCGGCGATACGGAAGCAGACTGGCCCAGCGGGCCAAGCTGAAGTTGGGGTGGCCCGCCAGCAAGTCGGTTGAAATAGCACGTGCTTCATCTTGCCGGCCGAGATTCCAAAGTGCCGCGATGAGTGTCGACTGCGCGGTCAGCCAAAGCGGCCGCTGCTTCAGTACGCGGGAAGCAATGTCGTGCGCCGTCGCGAAGTCTCCGAGATGAAATCTTGCGCGCGCTTCGTCGACCATGGATTCGTTGCGTTCAATGGGACTGAGCCGTTGGGCGTGTTCCTCGTAAAGGACGGCTTTTCTGAAATTGCCGGCGTAACCATGATACATGCCCGCCATGTGATGGGCGTCAGAACTGCTGGGCACGAGGCTGATTGCCGCTTCTCCTGCTGTCACAGCCTCATCATGGCGACGCTGAAAGGTGCGGACATAGCCAATGACCAAGTATGCCTCGCCGAAACCAGGGTCAACCGCGAGAGCCCGATCGGCGCAATCCAGCGCGGCTTGATACGTTTCATCCTCGTCTTTGGCCCAACCAAATCGGGCCTGGTCGGTTAGAGTGAGACCCAGGAGGTAGAGTGCCGGCATGAAGGCCGGATTGATCTCCAGCGCCTCTTCCAGAAGCTTCCGTCCCTGTGCATGAGTCTGTCTCGCAAAATTAACGTAGAGCGCGCGCCCCTTTAGAACATATTCATATGCCAGCGGACTGCCTGAGCGCTTTCGCCATACCCTTGCGCGTTCGCCGACCGTCAGCTGCACCTCGAGCGCTTCGACGATCTCGCGCGTAATTCGGTCTTGGAGGTCGAACACGTCATCGAGTTCTCCATCAAAACGATCCGCCCAAAGGTGGCTACCGTCTCGACTATCGATCAATTGCGCCGTCAACCTTATGCGATTGCCAAGCTTTCGAACGCTCCCTTCCAGCAGATAGCGAGCGCCCAAAATCTGCCCGATCTCGCGAATGTCCCTTTTCTGCCCCTTGAACGCGAAGCTCGAATTGCGAGCTATCACCATCAGCTCTTGAATCTTCGACAGGGTCGTGAGGACGTCTTCGGCGATCCCGTCTGCGAAATACTCCTGTTCGATATCGCCGCTCATATTCTGAAACGGCAGCACCGCGATGGAGGGCTTTCGCGAGAGCGGGCGGACATGGTGTGGTTCGGTGAAAGTTGCAAGATGCGCAGTTGAAGCTTTGGCGCCGATTTTCATTCGCCAGACGCGTACCGGTTCAGCAATGTTCTTCAGATTCTGCTGACCGATGTCTTCGAAGGCCGCATCGACCTTGCCCCGGATTTGCCGGTAGGCGTCGTCGGACAGGCATATGCCGCCGGGGTCGGCAATATTCTCCAGCCGTGCGGCGATGTTGACGCCGTCGCCGAAGATGTCGTCGTTGTCGATCATGATGTCGCCGACGTGAATGCCGATGCGAAACGCGATCCGCTGCTGTTGCGGTGCTGCGGCGTTCAGCTCTGCCATCCTGTCTTGAACCTCCACAGAGCTGCGCACTGCATCGACGACACTGCCGAACTCGACGAGCATGCCGTCACCGGTTGTCTTGACGATGCGGCCACGATGAGCGGCTATCGTTGGATCAATGAGATCCTTTCTGGCTGCCTTGAGTCGCGCGAGCGTGCCTTCCTCGTCCGTTCCCATGAGGCGACTGTAGCCGGCGACATCCGCCGCCAGCACTGCTGCCAGTCGTCTTTCCACTCGCTCGGGGGCCACGGAACTGTCCTAACTCGGAAGTTCAAGCCGGCAGATTAAAGCACGCCAAGTTGCCTCCGGGCTAGAGGCCGCACTCTCGCAGGCCCCGTTCGACGCCCTAGATCCGCGCTTCCTTACGCAACGTCGTTTCGATCTCGCCGAGGATGCGCGCCAGCCGCTCGGCCCATGCGGTCTCTCCGGCCTGGTCGGAGATCAGGTCCTGGCGGATCTCGATGCCGGAATTCATCAGGCCGCGCTTCTCGCCATGCACGGGGATCGTGTAGTCGGTCTCGTCGCTGACTGCATAGGGCTCGTTGTCGCCGACCACGAGATCGCCCTCGCTGCGCAGATGCTTCAGCAGCAGCGGTGGCAGCGCCTTGTCGCGGTGGTACAGCGTGCCGATGTGCCAGGGACGCGCGATGCCGGCATAGACCGGCGTGAAGCTGTGCAGTGACACCAGCACCGTCGGCATGCCCCGATGCGCGCGCGCGTCGATGATCTCGTCGATGCGCTGATGATAGGGATCGAAGATCTGCGCGCGGCGCATCTCGGCGGCTTCGCGCGACAGGCCTTCATTGCCGGGAACGGTGGTGGCTTCGCTGATCAGCGGAACCGAGCTTGCGACATGCGGTGGACGATTGCAGTCGATCACGAGCCGCGAGTAGCGCTGCGCGATCAGGTGTGCGCCGAGCAGGTCGGAGAGCTGAGTTGCCACGCCGGCGATGCCGATGTCCCAGGCGATGTGCCGGACGAGCTCGCTTTCGGGCAGGCCGAGATCGCCGAGCGAAGAGGGAATCAGCCTGCCGTAATGATCGCAGGTGAACAGGAACGGCGAGCGGCCATCGGAATTATGTTCAAGAACCGGTGAAACGTCGGTGCTTGCGAGCAGGAACGATGGGCCACCGCCGTAATTCAAGGGCCTTTTCCTCAACTTTGCCTATTCAAGGGGCATGCTGGTCTGGAATCGAGCAGCTTTCTCTATAGATTAAGCGGTCCGAAATCACGATGATTGTTTGAAGATGCCGCTCCTGACTATCCATCACAAGACCGTTTATCGCTATGCGCGCCCGGTGGCGTTCGGCGAACACCGCATCATGCTGCGCCCCCGCGACGGCCACGATCTGCGCGTGCTCGACAGCGCACTTGTGATCGACCCGCAGCCGATGTCGCTGCGCTGGATCCACGACGTGTTCGGCAACAGCGTCGCGATCGCCACCTTCGACGAGCGCGCCGACACGCTGTCCTTTGTCTCGACCGCGACGGTCGAGCACAATCCGGCCGATACGTTCGCGCTGACGCCGGATGACGCCGCCTACTTCTATCCGTTCCTTTACGATGACGAGGAATTCCCCGATCTGCAGCAGTTCATCACGCCGCAATATGGCGACCCGAACGGCGAGCTGTCGACTTGGGCGCGGCGCTTCCTCGATGTCGAGGCGCCGACGCTGACGTTCAAGATCCTGAGCGACATGACGCATGGCATTCGCGAGGCGTTCAGCTATCGCAAGCGTTATGAGCAGGGCACCCAGCATCCGCTTGATACGCTGCGGACGAAGTCCGGCACCTGCCGCGACTATGCGCTGTTCATGATCGAGGCGCTGCGCCGGCTCGGCATCGCCGCGCGTTTCGTCTCCGGCTATCTCGCAATGCCCGCCGGCAGCGCGCATGGCTATGTCGGCGGCGGCTCGACCCACGCCTGGGTGCAGGTCTATCTGCCGAGCGCCGGCTGGATCGAGTTCGATCCGACCAACGGCATCGTCGGCACGCGCGACCTGATCCGCGTCGCGGTGGCGCGCGATCCGCGCCAGGCGGTGCCGCTGCATGGCGTCTATCTCGGCGCCGCGGATGCCTTCTTGGGCCTGGACGTCGACATCAAGGTCGTCTCGGTCGGCGAGAATGCGGCGGAGCGGGAGACAGCCTGACGATGCAGATCAAGGTCGGCTTCGAGATCACCTACACGGCTCCGCAGCCGACCCCGATGGTGATCATGCTGTCGGTCCATCCGTCGCGCTTCGCCGACATCGTCGGCACCGAGAGCATTGCGGCCGAGCCGGATGTCCCGATCGGCCTCTATCGCGACGGCTTCGGCAATGTCTGCGGCCGACTGGTCGCCCCTGGCGGTGGCGTCACCTTCCGCGGCAGCGCGCTGGTGCGGGATTCCGGGCTGGCGGACATCGTCAATCCGGCGGCGCAGCAGGTTGCGATCGAGCAATTGCCCGATGACATGCTGCTCTATCTGATGCCGAGCCGCTATTGCGAGACCGACAAGCTGACCGACATCGCCTGGTCGCTGTTCGGCAACACGCCGCAGGGCTGGGCGCGGGTGCAGGCGATCACCGATTTCGTGCACCATCACGTGACGTTCGGCTACGAGCACGCCCATCACATGAAGTCGGCGCATGACGTCTATGAAGGCCGCGCCGGCGTCTGCCGCGACTTCGCGCATCTGGCGCTCACCTTCTGCCGCTGCATGGGCATTCCGGCGCGCTACTGCACCGGCTATCTCGGCGACATCGGCGTTCCGCCGGACCCCGCGCCGATGGATTTCTCAGGCTGGTTCGAGGTCTATCTGTCGGGCCAATGGTACACGTTCGATGCCCGCCACAACACGCCGCGGATCGGCCGCATCCTGATGGCGACCGGCCGCGACGCCGCCGACGTCGCGCTCACCACGAGCTTCGGCCGTATGACGCTGACGAAGTTCGTCGTGGTGACTGATGAGGTGGTGGCCTAGCGTCCCCCGGGTTTTTCTGTCATTCCGGGTTCGCGTCTGCGACGCGCCCCGGAATGACCGAGTAACAATGACTTCCGACCTTCTCTTCGTCTACGGCACGCTGATGCGCGGCTTCGACCATCCGATGGCCAAGCTGCTTACCGGCAATGCCGAGTTCCTCGGGCCGGCGCAGTGCCGCGGGCGGCTCTATCTGGTGAAGCATTATCCGGGCCTGGTGGCGTCCGACGATCCCGCCGACATCGTGCACGGCGAATTGTTTCGCCTCCGCGAGCGCGAAGCCATGCTGCGCGAATTCGACATGTATGAGGCCTGCGGCGAGGGCTTTCCGCCGCCGACCGAATATGTCCGTGAGATGCTCAAGGTCACGCGCGCCGATGGCAGCGTGAACGAGGCGTGGACCTATCTCTACAACTGGCCTGTCACCGAGCTGCCGCGGATCGCGTCAGGGAAGTTTCTGGAGCACTAGCGCTCGTGTCCCGCGCGCACTGCGTGCTGCGCAGCGTCCGGGGCACAAGTTCTCAGATTTCCCGCTCGACGCGAATGTCGACCTCGCGCTCGACATAGCTCCACTCCTCGGTCGCGCGCAGGATGCCGACCAGTTCGTCGAACAGGCCATCGTGCTCGGGGGCGAATTCGAACCAGGTCAGGAAGTCGAAGGGCATGCCGAGGTCGCGAGCGTGAAACAGCTGGCGGGCGATGGCGGGCAGGAATTTCAAGGTGCCGGCGATGTGGTGCGACTTGTCCTCGAAGATCTCGCGGCGCTCCGGCTGCGTCAGCTCCCACCACGCCGCGGATTTCCTGATCGGGATCAGCGCCGCGTGCGTGGCCTCGCTGCGGCCGAGCCCGGCCTGCACGGCGGCAAGCTTCTCGCGCTCGTCCTTCTCGGTGTAGCGCAAATAGCTGGCGACGCCGGCGAGCCGCCAGGAGGTCTGCGCCGGCAACAGCGGCAGCGCGATCGAGTCGCTCGCAACGATCGACAGCGCCGGGACCTTCGGCAGCGTCTCGCCCTTCACCCGCGTGATGGATGTGACCTGCCAGCCGCCGCTCTGTCCGCCTCTGAATGTCGTGAACATGGCGCTATCCAATCCCGGAAGCGGGGAGGGGGCAAGCTTGCCGTGCAGGCTCTCCACCGCGGATTCGGGGGTAGCCCGCTCGACGGAGCCGCACGGGCTGGCCTGTGAATAGTCCGGAAAAGCCCCACATTGTTCGGCATGTCTTAGCCTGCCGCTATATGGCTAACCGGTTGTCCGCGATTCGTCGCCCGAGGCCAGAATCACCCTGATGCGTTTCACGCCCGAATTCCTCGATGAGCTGCGTGCCCGGCTTCCGGTCTCAGATGTCGTGGGCCGGCGCGTCAAGCTCAAGAAGGCCGGGCGGGAGTGGAAGGGGCTGTCGCCGTTCCAGCAGGAGAAGACCCCGTCGTTCTTCGTCAACGACCAGAAGCAGGCCTGGTTCGACTTCTCGTCCGGGCTGAATGGCAACATCTTCGACTTCCTGATGAAGACCGAGGGCGTGACGTTCCCTGAGGCGGTGGAGCGTCTCGCCGCGATGGCGGGTGTCGCGCTGCCGGCCGTGACGCCCGATGCGGCGCGCCACGAGCAGCATCGCCGCACCCTGCACGACGTGATGGAACTGGCGACGAAGTTCTTCGCCGACACGCTGGCCTCGCGGGGCGGCGCCAAGGCGCGCGGCTATCTCGCCGACCGCAGCATCTCGCCAGCGACCCAGCTCCAGTTCCGGATGGGCTATGCGCCGCCGGACCGTTTTGCGCTGAAGGAGCATCTGGGCGCGCAAGGCATCTCCACCGAGGACATGGTGGAGGCGGGGCTTCTGGTGTCCGGCGAGGACAAGCCGGTTCCGTTCGATCGCTTCCGCGACCGCGTCATGTTCCCGATCACGGATGGCCGCGGCCGCGTCATCGCGTTCGGCGGCCGGGCGCTGGAGAAGGACGTTCCGGCCAAGTACCTGAACTCGCCGGAAACCCCGCTGTTTCACAAGGGCGACAATCTCTACAATCTGTTCACCGCGCGGCAGGCCGCGCATGACGGCGCGCAGCTGATCGTCGTCGAGGGCTATGTCGACGTCATCGCGATGGTCACCTCCGGCTTTCCCGGCGCCGTCGCGCCGCTCGGCACCGCGCTGACCGAGAGCCAGCTGGCGATGCTCTGGAAGATGGTGGACGAGCCGATCCTCTGCTTCGACGGTGACCGCGCCGGCCAGAAGGCCGCCTATCGCGCCGCCGACCTTGCCTTGCCGCAGCTCAAGCCCGGCAAGAGCTTGCGTATCGCGCTGCTGCCGGAAGGGCAGGACCCCGACGACCTCGCGCGCTCCGGCGGCCGCGGCGCGATCGAGGATGTGATCGGCGCCGCGAGGCCGCTCGCCGAAATGGTCTGGTCGCGCGAGATCGAGGGCGGCAATTTCGACACCCCCGAGCGCCGCGCAGCACTCGAGGCGCGGATCGGCGAGCTCACCAATGGCATCCGCGACGAGGTGGTGCGGCGCTATTACCGGCAGGATTTGCAGGAGCGGCTGCAACGCAATTTTGCCCCGGAGGGGGGACGCGGCGGTTACGGCCGCGGCGGCTACGGCAACCGGGGCAATTTCGGAGGCGGACGCGGCGGCGAATCACCCCGCCAGTTTGCCCCTCGCGGCCCGGGCCAGGGCGGCCGGTTCGGCGCCAAGGGCGGCGCCACCTCCGGGTTTTCACGGGGCCCCTATCAGCCCGCGAGCCAGCAACTGGCCAACAGCCCGATCATGCGCGGTCAGCGCAGCGCGATCTCGAGCCGCGAGGCGCTGATCCTGCAATCGCTGATCAATCACCCCTGGCTGCTGCACGACCATCTCGAGGAGGTGGCGGCGCTGGAGCTTGCCCATCCCGAGGCCCACAAGCTGCGGGCCGCGATTATCGCCGCCTTTGCCCACGACCATCACCATTCTCCTGATGTCGAGGAGCAGGCCGAGAAGATGCGCGCCGACCTCGAAGCGGGCGGATTATCGCAGATACTTCAAAGGGTTGAGCGGGTGATCACGACCCAGGCGGTGTGGGGCGCGCAGATCGGCGCGGCACGCGAGGATGTTTTATCGACCTGGCGTCAACTCGTTGCCTTGCATCAGAAAACCCACGCCTTACTTAGGGAAAGAAAAGATGCGGAAGCCGCCTTGGCTGAAGACTCCAGCGAGGCCAATCTGGCATGGTTGCAGGATATCCAGGCCCGGATGGCAGAAGCCGATGGGACCGAAGCCCTGATTGAAGGGTTCGGCGAATTATCGGGCCGGTTCCAGCGTAACGTCTGATAATAAAAATGCTGCGGACGGCGCTGGCCGAACCCGCAAAAAGACTCGCCAAATCCATGGTTTGGCTGCAAAAACAGGGTTAAGCGAAACTTAATAGCCTCGCGGCTATTTCAAGATGGAAACCGTCGAGACGGATCAGAGGGGTGGCGAGATTTTGCGCCGCCCTTTGTGCGTCGAGAGAGTAAATCTAGATTTCGTGCGGATGCGCGTGCGTGGCGCCATTTTGCATGACCGCGTTTCGGGAGCTTAGTGAATGGCCACCAAGGCAAAGACGCTGCAGGTTAAGGACAAGGAAAAAGACGACAAGGCAGCGGATGCTCCTGAGAAGGATGCCGCTGACGCGCCGTCGCCGTTGCTCGACCTGTCGGATGCCGCGGTGAAGAAGATGATCAAGCAGGCCAAGAAGCGCGGCTTCGTGACCTTCGATCAGCTCAACGAAGTGCTGCCCTCCGACACGACCTCGCCCGAACAGATCGAAGACATCATGTCGATGCTCTCGGACATGGGCATCAACGTCACCGAGGCGGATGACAGCGAAGGCGAGGACGAGAAGGACGACGGCGACGACGAGACCGACAACGAACTCGTCGAGGTCACGCAGAAGGCCGTCACCGAGGTCAAGAAGTCGGAGCCCGGCGAGCGCACCGACGATCCCGTGCGCATGTATCTGCGCGAGATGGGCACGGTGGAATTGCTCTCCCGCGAGGGCGAAATCGCCATTGCAAAACGCATCGAGGCCGGCCGCGAGGCGATGATCGCGGGCCTCTGCGAAAGCCCGCTGACCTTCCAGGCCATCATCATCTGGCGCGACGAGCTCAACGAAGGAAAGATCTTCCTTCGCGACATCATCGATCTCGAAGCCACCTATGCGGGCCCTGAGTCGAAGGGTGGCATCAATCCGAACCTGATCGGCAACAACGGCGCCGAGGGCGCCGCCGCTGAAGGCAATGGCGGCGATGTGCAGGCCGGCGCGCCGGCCCATGTCGCGCCGCCGGCAGCGCCGCCGTCGCCGACCCCGTTCCGTGCCGCGCCCGCCGGTGGCGAAGCCGGCGTTGAGGAGAAGGATCCGGCCGAAGCCGCCGCCGAGTCCGACATGGACGACGACGAGTTCGAGAACCAGATGTCGCTCGCCGCCATCGAGGCCGAGCTGAAGCCGAAGGTGGTCGAGACCTTCGACAAGATCGCATCCGAGTACAAGAAGCTGCGCCGCCTGCAGGAGCAGGACATCGCCAACCAGCTGCAGAGCGAGTCGCTGTCGCCCTCGCAGGAGCGCAAGTACAAGAAGCTGAAGGACGAGATCATCGTCGAGGTGAAGTCGCTGCGCCTCAACCAGGCCCGCATCGATTCACTGGTCGAGCAGCTCTACGACATCAACAAGAAGCTGGTCTCGTTCGAGGGCCGCCTGCTGCGCCTCGGCGACAGCCACGGCGTCGCGCGCGAGGATTTCCTGCGCAACTACCAGGGCTCGGAGCTCGATCCGCGCTGGCTCAACCGCGTCTCCAAGCTGTCGGCCAAGGGCTGGAAGAACTTCGTCCATCACGAGAAGGACCGCATCAAGGACCTGCGCCACGAGATCCAGTCGCTGGCGGCGCTCACCGGGCTCGAGATCGGCGAATTCCGCAAGATCGTACACGGCGTGCAGAAGGGCGAGCGCGAGGCCCGTCAGGCCAAGAAGGAGATGGTGGAAGCCAACCTCCGGCTCGTGATCTCGATCGCCAAGAAGTACACCAACCGCGGCCTGCAATTCCTCGACCTGATCCAGGAAGGCAATATCGGCCTGATGAAGGCGGTCGATAAGTTCGAATATCGCCGCGGCTACAAGTTCTCGACCTACGCCACGTGGTGGATCCGGCAGGCGATCACCCGCTCGATCGCCGACCAGGCCCGCACCATTCGCATCCCTGTGCACATGATCGAGACGATCAACAAGATCGTCCGCACCTCGCGCCAGATGCTGAACGAGATCGGCCGCGAGCCGACCCCGGAAGAGCTCGCCGAGAAGCTCGGCATGCCCTTGGAGAAGGTTCGCAAGGTCCTCAAGATCGCCAAGGAGCCGCTGTCGCTCGAAACCCCGGTCGGTGACGAGGAGGATTCGCATCTCGGCGATTTCATCGAGGACAAGAACGCGATCCTGCCGATCGACGCCGCGATCCAGTCGAACCTGCGCGAAACCACCACGCGCGTGCTGGCCTCGCTCACCCCGCGCGAGGAGCGCGTGCTGCGCATGCGCTTCGGCATCGGCATGAACACCGACCACACGCTGGAAGAAGTCGGCCAGCAGTTCTCGGTGACGAGAGAGCGCATCCGCCAGATCGAAGCCAAGGCGCTGCGCAAGCTGAAGCACCCGTCACGGTCGCGAAAGCTGCGGAGCTTCCTGGACAACTAATTCGGGTCGTCATGCCCGGGCTTGACCCGGGCATCCATCGAGACAAAAACGGCGGGCAGAGGCCCGCCGTTTATTGTTTGCCCGGTCATCAACATCCTCGTCATTCCGGGGCGGCGCGCAGCGCCGAGCCCGGAATCCATCGGGCCGCAGATTTCGTGGTGAAATGGATTCCGGGCTCCCGCTTCGCGCGCCCCGGAATGACGAAAGAGGAACCCAGCACTGCAGAGTTGGTCGGCCTGACGGAGACCCGCGCCGCTACTTCTTCTTCGTCCCAACCCGCTCGATGGTCTTGATCTCGAGCGGCGGGCGGCCGCCCTTTTCGGCGATCTCGCGATCCTGCTCGCGCAGGAAGGCGCGCACCGGCTCGTCGCCGTCCAGCCCGCCCAAGAGCTCCGATGGCACGCGGCGGTTGGAACGCTGCGAGCCGTCTTCATAGAAGACGTTGAAGAAGGCGAATTCGCCTTTGGGATTGGTCCCGGGTTTTTTCGGCATGGGCGGCTTGTCTCCGATCAGGCCGCTGCTGTCAAAGCAAATTACCTGCCGCGCGTGCCGATCTGCCCTGCACGATTCGGCGGCATAGGGCCCTTGCGCCGTTCATATGACGCCTGCGCCTTCACCCCTCGAACAGCACGAACGCCGCCCACACGCTCGCGTCCTTGGCGCCGGCGACCTTGCCGTCGCGTGCATCGCGCCGGGTCTGGCGCAGCGCATCCGAATAGGTCAGGCCCTCAGCCAGGTGCTCGTAGAAGCGCACGGTGAAGTTCGCAGTGCCCTCGTCGGCGACCGGCCACAACGTCAGCAGCGCGCGGCGGGCGCCGGCGATGCCGAGCGCGGTCGGCAGGCCGCGCAGGCCGCTGACGAAGCTCTCGTCGCCGCGGCCGGTTTCGCAGGCCGAGAGCACCAGCAGATCAAGGCCGGACAGGTCCCAGTCCATCACCTCGAAGGCATAGAGATAGCCGTCCTTTTCGTCACGCAGTGGCCACCGGCTGTCGCCGGCGCCCGACAGCACGATGCCGCTCTGCCAGAGCGTATCGAGGCCGGACGCCGTGCTGTCGTGATAGAAGCCGTGGGTCGCCAGATGCGCGATGCGGGCCTTGCCGATCGCCTCGCGCAGCGCGCTTTCGCTGACGCCGCGTCCGGTCAGCACCTCGACCGGCGCGCCGCGCGCGCGGGCGCGTCTTGCGATCGTCTCGATCTCGGTCTTCGTGCCGGGCAGGGGCATCGGCCCCGGCTGGCCGTATTCGATGCCGCCGGCGAGCAGCATCGCGCCCGTCCGGTCGAGCTTTTCGCGCGCATGGATCGCGATCAGCCCGTCGGGGCTGGTCAGCATCCGGATCGTGAACTTGTCCTCCAGCAGCCCGCCATCGGCGCCGGGCAGCAGCGCGAACGGCACGGCAAACAGGAAGCCGTCCGGCACCACATAGAGCGTGGCCTTGTCCTTCAGCAAAGGCTCCAGCGGCGCGAACAGCCGGGCGCGGAGGTTCTGGAAGCGGCCTTTGGTGCCGAGCCCCCTGGTGTCGGGTGCTTCGGCGTCGGGATCCGGCGCGGCGGCCTGCATCGTGCGCAGCCGCGCGATCTCGGTCCGCACGCCGGTGTCGACCATGCGGCCGGGATCGCCGAGATCGACCACGCGGGGTTCGCTCGTTGCGGTCTCGACGATGGCGTAGAGCACGGTCGCGGACAGCGGCTCCTTCGACTGCCGATCCGCCTTCCATTGCCGCGTGATGAAGTAGTTGATGACGGCTTCGTCAGGCGCGAGCAGCTGCGCGGGACGGATCGGATCCTGCGGCAGCTTCATGCCGATCGCGTCGAGCCGCTTGGAGAGCGCCTTCTCGGCCGCGTCCTGCCGCTGCCACACGGACCTCGCCCAGTCGTCGATATTGCCCGACGAGAACAGCTCCTGCTTCTCGCCGTTGAGCCGCAACGCCGCACGCAGCAGCGCCGCGGTCTCCTCGTCCTTGCCCGCCATCTGCGTCTCGAGCTGGCGCAGCGCGGTGGCATCGCCGCCGCCGAGCGTCTTCCAGCGCAGCACCGCGGCGGCAAAGGCCGGCTGCGCCACCGACGATCCGGCGCCGGTGGCGAAGCGGCCGAACGCGAACAGCAGATGGTCGGCATGGGCGCGGATCGCCTCGGCGACGGCGCGATCGCCCGATGTGCCGACCTCGCGCTTCATCCAGTCGAACATCTCGCGGTCGAGCGCGGTGAACGCGCGCGCGGCGCGGTTCGGATCGGTTGCGATCACGGCTGTCGCGATGCCGAGCTTGATCTCGAAGCTGAGCGGATGCTGCGCGGTGAAAGCGCGGGTCGAAATCGCAAGCGCGGTCTCGCGCAGCCGCATGCCCGCATCTCGCTCGCCGCGCTGCTCGCGCTTGCCGGCCGCCAGCCCTGCTGCGCTGATGCGCAGGAAGTCCCCGAAATTCGCCTCGTTGGCGACGATCGCCTCCAGCCGCTCCAGGTCGGCTTGCGACATCGCGGCATCGCCTGTGGCGAGCATGTCGGTATAGAACAGCCAGGCATCGGCCTGCCCGGCGAAGCTCGGATCCTTCGGCGCGAGCACGGTCGCGATCGCGCGATGCCGGCGGAAATAGCGGCGGGCATCGTCGAAGCGGCCGAGATTGAGAAAATCCTGTCCGGCGTTGTTGACCGTCACCAGCGTGTTGAGATGGTTCTCGCCATAATGCCTGGCGCGCTTCTCGATCGCGAACAGATCGAGCTCGAGCGCCTTCGCCGGCGCGCCGATTTCGCGCAGCATGTCGGCATAATTGTTGGCGAGCTTCCAGGTGGTGCGATGGTCGGGCCCCAGCGCTTTCTCGGACAGCTCAAAATTGTGCCGGCCCAAATTCGTCGCCGACGCCGCCGAGCCGTTGGCCGACAGCGCGACCGCGAGCTTGTCGTTGGCGATCAGCGATTCCTCGGAGCCCTCGCCCCAATAGGCGTTGAAGGCCGCGATCGCCTTTATGTAGAGCGGGACTGCTTCCGCGATCCTGGCGTGGTCGGATATGAGGATCGCGTACATCAGGAGCACGTCGGCATTGCCGGGCGGCGATTGCGCCGCCGCGTTGCCCTTGAACGCGCGGACGAACAGTTTTTCGGCCAGGTCGTCGCGCTTGACCGCGCGCAGCGCGGCGGTCGCCTCGAAATACTGCTCCATGACGAATTGCGCGTCGTCGAGCTTGTCAGCCGCATCCAGTGCTCCAAGCAGCTGTGCATAGCCGGCGTCGATCTTGCCGCCGCGCGTCAGCGCGATGGCGTTCTTCATCTGCGCGCCGATCGCCTGTGTGCCGCCGGCGCCTTGCGCCGGCGTGCGCTTGGCCGGGGCGTTCTGCGCTGCGGCGGTATCGATCGGTCCGATCTGAACAGCGCCGAACATGAGGATGATACTGAACGATGCGGCTATGCTGCGCGCGCGTGCGAGACCCCCGGTGATCGTCATCGATGGCGTATCCTTATCGTATCGTCCGTCATCGAAACGCGTTCCCCGCAAATGACGGCTTCGTCGCAACAGGCAGACGACGCTTTAGCGGCGCGCCTTTGCACGAACAAGACACGGCGGCCGGTTGCGCGTGGCGCGGAGCCGGTCAGCCGAATTCGTGCTTCTTGGTCGCCGCCGATGCCTGTGGCGTTCATACGTCGCGCCCCGAATTGCTCCTGCGCCATGCGCCGCCGGATGCCGTGCGCCGCCGCTTGCATGCCACCGGCATGGTCGAGCCATCGGATGATGTTACCGCCGGCATGCCCGCTGGTTGTGCCGTGCGCATCGAGCGGGCTGCGGGAGCGGCAGCCCTCACGCAGGTAAGCACACTTTCCGGGCGACCGCCTTTCGCTTCGGAATGGAAACGCGCGCGGGTCGAAAGCGGCGGTTTTTTCTGACCATCGTCACTTGCACCTTCCCGTCCGATTCGCGTATGAGGCGCATCCTTCCTTTTCTGCAACTTCTCCTTTGATCGAAGGCGCCCCGCCGATGTCCAACGCCACCCTCGACGCCAACAAGGCGCTGGTGCTCGCGCATTACGACGCCGTGACCAATCGGCTCGATCCCGATGCGATCCGCGCGCAGCTGGCGTCTGACTTCTTCGATCATGCCGTCGGCAAGCGGATGAGCGCCGAGGAGGTGATCGCGCATGCAGCGGCCATGCACGAGACCTTTGCCGATTTGTCGGCGGTGGCGGAATGCCTGGTGGCCGAGCGCGACATCGTCGCCGGCCGCTTCGTCTGGCGCGGCCGGCACCGCAGCCCGTGGCGCGGTATCGCCCCCACTGGCCGCCACGTCGAATTTCGCGGCATGACGTTCTGGCGGATTCACGATGGCAAGATCTCCGAGCGCTGGGCCGAGATCGATTTCGTCGATCTGGAACGGCAGCTCAAGGACTGAGCTTCCACCGCGCTCCCTTTGTGCTGTTCCGATACACGGCGGCCGTTTCGACCGGCACGGGCCGTCGATCGGCGTCTTCGCGCGCCGGGATTTCGTGCCCCGGTCGCCTTGACCAAAGGTTGTTGTTGGATGAGAATAATCCTTTGAATTGCTCGACGATATTTGGAAACGAGCATGGATATCGATTATTCCAAGATCTGTTTTGTGATCATGCCATTCGGATCGAAGCCGGTCGGCGGCAAGACCGTCGATTTCGACGCGCTCTATTCCGGCATATTCCTGCCCGCGATCTCCAGCGTTGATCTGCCGGAGGGCGGCAAGCTCAAGGCGCACCGCACCGATCAGGATTTCTTCACCGGCGACATCAAGTTCGAGATGTTTCAGTATCTCGAATATTCGCGTTTCGCGCTCGCCGACATCAGCGGCCTCAACTTCAATGTCGCCTATGAGCTCGGCGTGCGGCATTGTGCCCGCGAGGCGGGTACGGCGATCTTCCGGCAGGAGAAGACCGCGCCGCCGTTCGACATCAGCTCGATCAAGTTGTTTCCGTACGAATATGAGCCGGCGGGCGAGGCGGAAAAGGCGCGCGCCCTCATCGCCGGGGTGCTGACGGAATCCCTGATCCGCAACCGGCCGGACAGTCCGGTTCGCCTCGCGCTCAATGCGCAGCGCGAGTCCGGCCAGATCGACGACCTGCTGGCGCAGGCCGAGAATGCGATCCGCAACCTGGATTTCCCCGGTGCGATGGACATCTATCGGCAGGCGGTTGCCGCCGATCCAAATAATCCGTTGCCGAAGATGAAGCTCGGCCTGCTGTGCAAGAGGAACGATATCTGGGGCCAGGCGCTGCAGCAGTTTACCGACGCGACGGTGGTTGCTGCCCTTTACAGCGAGGCGTGGCGCGAACGAGGAATCGCGGAGAACAAGTCCGCGCAGCTCGCCGGGCAACCGCTCGACGCCAGGCCTGCGCCGGGCGAGCTCTCGGTACGCAAGGCGATCGAGCTCAATCAACTAGGGTTCGATGCCTGGGGCGCGCTTGGCGGCATTCTCAGGCGCGCGAAGCGATTTGAAGAGTCGCTCGACGCCTACAAGCAGTCGATGAAGCTCTCCGGCAACCATCCGTACCCGCTGCTCAACGCCCTGGTGCTGCGTCCGCAGGTCAAGGGGCAACTCGCGCTCACGCCGGCCGACAAGCTCGCGCTCGGCCGCGCGTTGTTCGTTCGCGAGGGACAGGCGAAGCCGGACCCGCCGTTCGATAGCCCCTGGTGCTTCTTCGATGCTGCCCTGATCAAGCTGTTCCAGGGCGACGGCGCCGCCTTCAAGGCCACCGCGCTGACCGGCTTCAACTATCCCGACACGGTCGATTGGCAGCGCAAGACCTTCGTCGACAGCCTGCATTTGCTCCTGCCGGCGGCCAAGGAACTGCCCGGATTGCAGGACGGGCTCGCCGCGCTGGAGCCGATGCTGTCCTGAAATGATTTTGCGCGCTGCCCGAGGATATTTGCGATGGCCATTTTGGAAACGATTGCAAACCGCCAGGCGCAGTGGTCGGAGACCGCAAACCAGCTGAAATCGACCATCGACCGGGCGCGCTGGTCGGTGTTCGCCCTGTCGTCGCTCGGTGCGGTGCTGGCCGCGGTGGCGAGCCAGCTGCCGGACAACACGACGGCGCCGCGCACCACGGTTGCGATCGCAGGCGCCGTGAGCCTCGCCTTCGCGACCTTCTTCACCCAGCGTCTGCTCGGCGCCGATCGCATCTCGTCCTGGGTGCGCACGCGCGCGATCTCGGAGCGCCTCAAGCGGGAGGCCTATCGCTTTGCCGCGAGCGCTGCCCCCTATGACGACGCGGCCAAAGCGGACGCCTTGCTCGACGACGAGGGTCGAAAGATCGAGGCCGATGGCGAGGACCTGCTGCCGCAGCTGGTCCAGGCCAAGGGGCAGGGGTCGCTGCCCCGCCAGGGCCTGCAACAGCGGCAGTACGTCACGCAGCGCGTGCAGGGCCATATCGGCTGGTTCACCAAGCGGGCGGCCCGTTATCAGGCCATTGCATCGCGCCTGCGGCGCATCGAGCTGGTGCTGGCCGCGACCGCGACCCTGCTCACCGCGATTGCCGGAGTGAAAGGCAAGCTGATGATCGGCGACCTGCCGTTCGACGTGGTCGCCTTCACGGCCGTGCTGACCACGCTCGGCGGTGCCGTGCTCGCCCATGTCGAAGCCTCGCGCTACGACTTCCTGGTCACCACCTATCGTGCCACGGCGCGGCGGCTCGAGGATTGCACCAATCGGCCGCGCCCGTCATGGTCGGACTTCGTCAACGAATGCGAGAACATCCTGGCGACCGAGAACATGTCCTGGATCGCCAAGTTCACCGGCAAGCCCGAGGCGCCGTCGAGCCCGTGAGAGGTCAGGTGGCGGCGGCGACGCTTTGACTGCCTCGTTTGCTCCGTGGCATGATCGGCCATTCGAAGCGGAAGGGATTGTTGCATGCTCAGGTGTCGTTTGGCGGTTGTGTTCGGCGCCTTGCTGCTTGCCACCCCCTCCTATGCCGCCCGCTGCGGCGGCAGTTTCCCGGCCTTCGTCCAGTCGTTCTCGCAGGAGGCAGCCAGCGCCGGCATCCAGCAGGATGTGATCTCGCAGGCGCTCGGCGGCGTGCAGCAGGATGGCGGGGTGCTCGCCTTCGACCGGCGGCAGCGCTACACCTTCAACAAGACCTTTGAGCAGTATGTCGCAACCCGCGTCGGCTCCGGGCGCATCAATGGCGGCCGCGCCATGTTGCAGCGTCACGCCGCGCTGCTCTCGAAGATCGAGCAGCAGTACGGCGTGCCGCGCCAGATCCTGGTCGCGATCTGGGGACTGGAGACGGATTTCGGCAAGGGCGACATGGGCAAGCTGCCGGTGTTCCGGGTGCTCGCCACGCTGGCGCATGACTGCCGCCGCACCGACTTATTCCAGGGCGAGCTGCTCGCCGCGCTCAAGATCCTGCAACGCGGCGACCTCCGTCTGAATGACATGATCGGCGCCTATGCCGGCGAGATCGGGCAGACTCAGTTCCTGCCGTCGTCCTACATCAAGTATGGCGTCGATTTCGACGGTGACGGTCATGTCGATTTGCGCCACTCGGTGCCCGACGTACTGGCCTCGACCGCGAATCTGTTGCACTCGAACGGCTTCAAGATGGGCGCGCCCTACGGCGAAGGCAGCGCCAATTTCGAGGCGATGCGCGAGTGGAACAGGGCGGTGATCTATCGCAAGACCATCGGGTATTTTGCCGATCAGCTTGTGGGGCGGTGACCAGCAAGGCGCGCGGCCGCCATCTCCACCACTGTCATTCCGGGGCGCGCCTCTTGGCGCGAGCCCGGAATCCATCGGGCCGCACAACGTGTTGAGAAATGGATTCCGGGCTCTCGCTACGCGAGCCCCTCAGATGCGCAATTGCGCATCGAGAATGACGGGTTGAGAGTGCGGAGCCCCCATGGAAACGATCGGCAGCCAAAAAATCTGGTCGTTCTTCGACCGCCGCGGATGCCAGGTCGCGAAGAACTCGGCGGTGCGGGAGGGGCCGGGGCATCGCGTCGGCTCCTATCTCGAACTCGCGACCAAGATCGCCGAACTGCAATTCCTCAACCGCGACCATGTGCTGCTGTTTCGCGGCCAGGGCGCCGACTTCAGGAACGTCAAGCGCAACTCGTCGCTGAAGCCGACGCTGTTCCGCGCCGGCCGCGGCAATCCGGACCGCGAGACACTAGCGTCGCGGTTCGCGGCGCTGGCCCGCGCCGAGCAGATCCTGATTGCGGACTACGCGAAAGCCAAGCTGCTCGGGTTGGAGCGGCTGAAGCGGCATCGCATCCTGCGCTGGTCGATCCTGCAGCATTACGAGGTCTGCACCACGCCGTTGCTCGACGTCACCCATTCGATCCGGATCGCGGCGTCGTTCGCATCGCTGGCGGAGACCGGCACCGCCTTTCTGTATGTGCTCGGCGTGCCGAACCTCAGCGGCGCGATCACCGCGAGCGCCGAGGCCGGCCTGCAGATCGTGCGACTGTCCAGCGTCTGCCCGCCGGCGGCGGTGCGGCCGCACATCCAGGAGGGCTATCTGCTCGGCGAATACCCTGAAATGTCCGGCACCGAGCAGAAGGAAAACTATTTCCCGTACGAGATGGATTTCGGCCGGCGGCTGGTCGCAAAATTCGCGTTCGCGCCGGCGTCGTTCTGGAAGAACGACAATTTTCCGCAGGTGACGAAGAGCGCGCTCTATCCGTCCGAGCGAAGCGATCCGCTGTTTCGGCTGGCGCTCGGGGTGAAGAAGCAGCTGGGGTGATCAGGCTTTGCCGGGCGCTTCGTGGGGCGGATTAGCTGCAGGCGCAATCGCGCCCCCGGTACTGAAGCATGGATTGCTTCGCTTTGCTCGCAATGACGAAGTTGTAATGGCCGTGTCACCCGTCACCCTGGGAGGCCGCGCAGCGGCCGTCTCGAAGGGGCGACGGCCACCGGTCGGGCCGTGCATCCTTCGAGGCTCGCTCCACTCGCACCTCAGGATGACGGGTCTGATGACGTTCGCAGGGACGGCGCCTCACCTGGCAACGTCACCCATTCAACCGGCCCTCGCCACCTCGCGCGCCAGCCGCCGCGCTGCGGTCTTCTCCATCATCCGTTGCAACACTTTCCAATACGTCCCCGGGCGGAAGCGTTGCAGCAGGTCCATGAAGCGGGCGTCCTTGCCGATCAGGATGCGCGGCTGGTTCTTCTCGATGCCAGCGATGATGCGCTGTGCGGCTGCGGTCGGCGTGGTCCTGGCTAGCGCGTCGAAACGCTCGATCGATTCGGCGCGGCGGGCATTGTCGGTGATGCCGGTGCCAGAGCGCGAGTTGCGCGCGATGTTGGTGGCGACGCCGCCGGGATGCACGACGGAGAGCCTGACCGGGCTGTTCGCCACCGCAAGCTCGTGACGCAGGCTTTCCGAGAAGCCGCGCACCGCGAACTTGGCTGCGCAATAGGCGCTCTGGCCAGGCGGGGCGAGGATGCCGAAGATCGAGGAGATGTTGACGATATGCGCCTCGCGCTGCCGCGACAGCAGCGGCAGGAAAGCGCGGGTGCCGTGCACCACGCCCCAGAAGTTGATATTGAACAGCCACTCCATCTGGGCCTGCTCGATCTCGCCGAACTCGCCGAGCAGCGCCACGCCGGCATTGTTGACGACGATGTTGAGCCCGGGATGGGTGGCGCCGGCGGCCTCGGCAAATGCCGCGATCTGGCCGGGCTCGCTGACATCGAGGCGATGCGTGGTGACCTTGCGCGGGCTTGCCTTGGCGATCTCGGCGGCGGTGGCCTGCAGGCCGGCCTCGTCGCGGTCGGCGATTGCTAGATCGCAGCCGCGCAGCGCCAGTTCATGCGCGAGCGCGCGGCCGATGCCGCTGGCGGCTCCGGTCACGGCGGCGGCAGATCCAGAGATCGCGGTCATACGGGTCAGCTCCATCTCAACGAAGGGTGGCGGGGGCCGTGAGGAACACGGCGGGCTTCCCCACTTTTCTCAGATTGGAACCGAACTATCCAGCGCCGAGGTGTTTGACCCTCGTCACACTCTGAAACCGAGGCATTCAATCCAAGGGAGGTCAGCCATGGGACAATCGAGACCCTGTCGTGCGAAGGCCCTGGTTGTCGAGGACGACCCCATGCAGCGCCAGATGATCGAATTGCTGCTGGAGGAGAGCGACTTCGAGGTCATCTCCTGCGAGAGCGCGGAGGCCGCAGAACTGGTGCTGCGGAGCAATGGCGACACTGTCGTGCTTATGCTGACCGATGTCGAGTTGGCCGGGAGCATGACCGGGATCGAGCTCGCCTTTGCCGCCAAGAAATACAACCCCGATCTCGATGTGATCGTGACCTCGGGCAAGCCGCTGCGCCAGCGCCTGCCCGACGGCGCCCTGTTCTGGTCCAAGCCCTGGGCGCCGCTGGACGTCATCCGGGTCGCCGAGATGAAGGCGTCGGAGCTATCGGGCGGCGGGTCGCGCAGATCCTGACAGAACAAGGGTCCTCGTAACGGAGTTGTCAGCGCGGCCGAAGGGTGGGCGGCCGGTGGCTGCTTCCGCCCTGGGGGAGGGACGTGATATTGCCGGCTTATGCCCCGCCCGTGGTCGGCCATCGGACTGGTCTGGTTCACGCTCGCGACCGCAATGGCTGCTGCGGCCGCGGCGCCTGCCGCGGCGGAGACCTTGGTCAATTTCCCCTCGCTCGACGGTACGACCGACCTGATCGGTCATCTCGACCGTCGCGAGGGTGACGCGCCGCGGCCCGCGGTGGTGCTGATGCACGGCTGCTCCGGTCTCAACGACAACAAGGGCCGCATCTTCGGGCTCTATCGTGCCTGGGCGCGGGCGTTGGCGGTGCAGGGCTATGTCACACTGATCGTCGACAGCGCGACGCCGCGCGGGCTCGGTCAGACCTGCTCGAGCGGTCCCGACCGCCCCCGGATGTGGCGCGAGCGGCCGAAGGATGCCTACGGCGCGCTGCAATATTTGCAGGCGCAGCCCTTCGTGAAGCCCGATCGGATTGCGCTGATGGGCTGGTCGCAAGGCGGCGGCGTGGCGCTGCTGTCCATCAATGACAAGAGCATCGGGCGGCCCGCCGCACTGGCGCAGGATTTCGCCGTCGCGGTGTCGCTCTATCCCGGCGCCTGCTCCGAAATCTACCAGTCGAGGCCGTTCACCAATGTGGAGCCGAACAGCTGGACCACCAGGGTGCCGCTCCTGGTGCTGATCGGCGAGGCCGACGTCTGGACGCCGTTCAAGCCTTGCGACGCCTTCATCGCGGCGGCCAAGGCGCGCGGCAATCCGGTCGAGCTGAAGAGCTATCCCGGCGCCGTGCACGCCTTCGACGCGCCCAACCTGCCGCGCACCGAGCTGCCGCAATATCCAATGCACGACGGCGCCATTCCCGTGATCGGCACCGATCCCGAGGCGCGCAAGGATGCTTTTCCGCGCGTGCTGGACTATCTGAAGCAGTATCTGGAATGACGTGCCCCCAATGACCTGCCTCCCATGACGTGCTCCCCCTTAAGGATTTGAAATGACCTGGTCCTTCCTGCTGACCACCCTGATCGTGGTCGCCTCGCCCGGCACCGGCGTGCTCTACACCCTGGCGGTGGCGCTGACCCGCGGCTCGCGCGCGAGCGTGGCGGCGGCGTTCGGCTGCACGCTCGGGATCGTGCCGCAGATGATCGCGGCGATGCTCGGCCTTGCGGCCATCCTGCACACCAGCGCCATGGCGTTCGCGGCGCTGAAATGGGGCGGCGTGGTCTATCTGCTCTATATGGCCTGGCAGGCGCTGCGCGAGCGCGGCGCGCTCGCCGTCGACACCGAGATCAAGCCGCGCTCGAGCGGGCGGGTGATCGTGACCGCGATCCTGATCAACATCCTCAACCCGAAGCTGTCGATCTTCTTCCTGGCGTTCCTGCCGCAGTTCATCGCCGTCGACGAACCCCATCCGCTGGCGCGGATGGTCGAGCTGAGCGGCGTGTTCATGGCGATGACCTTTGCGGTGTTTGCGATCTACGGACTGTTCGCGGCCTCGGTGCGTGACCGCGTCATCACCCGGCCGAAGGTGATGGCCTGGCTGCGGCGCAGCTTTGCCGCGGGCTTTGCCCTGCTCGGCGCCAAGCTCGCCTTCGCAGAGCGCTGAGCTCGTATTCGCTCGCGGCGTGCAGCAGGCAATAAAAAAGCAGGCCTTGCGCCTGCTGCCTTGGGTCCCTGCCTTGGGTGGTGGTCCGGATCGGGTGCCCGGGCAGGGCAGGAGCCGCTACCCGGGCGAGAAAATTGGTTACTTCTTGGCGGCCTTCTTCTTGGTGGCCTTTTTCGCCTTCGCCTTCTTCGCCTTCTTCGCTTTCTTAGCCATAGTATCCTCTCAGGGTTTAATGGATTGAACGCGACTCCGAGGCATGCTTGGCGGAGGGCCAGCCTCGCAACATCCTCAGTATCAAACTCAGCAGATTCGGAGGCTGCTGCCGCGTGCTGTCACCGCGCTGTCATCGTGTTATCCACAGCTGTTACGTGTTTTCGCCAGTTTTTCGCCAGTGTGCGCGTGTCACGCATCGCGGCGGCGTCGCAACCGTCATGCTTAACGACGCGCAAACGGCCGGTTCGGGAATCTTCATCAATTCAAAACCACGGCTCGAATTGGCGCGAGGCGGGTGAGAGTCCGTTAAGCGGCGCGGCCGCATCCTGTCCCTAAGGCAACGGGGATTGCCATTGGGAGAAAACGCCTCAAGGGGCGGACGGTCATTTCAGAAGAGGCGAGGCCGATACGGGCCTCGAACAGGGGCGATGTTGAGCGTTCCGACGCTTTGGACGGTATTCGTTATCAATTTTCTCGCGCTCGGCCTGATCTGGGCCTATGTCGCGCGCAGCTATCCGGCTTTCGGCGCGGCGCGGTTCTGGACCGCGTCCGCCTTCGTCGCGTCCGCCGGCGCCGCCTGCGCGATGCTCCGCGTGATGATGACGGACTCGCTGCTGCCGCTGCTCGCGGCGGGGACGCTGATGGTGTTCGCCGCTGGCCTCGCCGCGATGGGCATCGAGCGCTTCTACGGCAAGCCGGTCGGCTGGCGCAGCACCGCGCTGTCCACCGCACTCGCTTTCGTCGGCCTTGGCGTCTTCATCTTTGCCTACAACAGCATGCCGATGCGCATCCTGGTCTACACCATCGCCCAGGTCACGCCGCTTGCGCTGACGCTGAAGCTGTTGCTTTCGCCCGAGAACGGCCGCGTCAGCCCCGGCGCGCGGCTTGCCGGAATAGTGGCCTTGGTGCTGATCGGCATTTACGCGCTGCGCCTCGTCGGCGCCGTGCTGGAGCCGGGCGAGTTCACCTTCGTTCGCTTCAATGCGAGCCAGTCGCTGGTGATCCTGCTGATGGTATTCCTGTCGATGGCGCTCAATTTCGGCTTCCTGCTGATGGCGATCGACCGGCTGCGCAACGAGGTCGCCGACCTCGCGCTGCTCGACGATCTCACCGGCGTCGGCAACCGCCGCCATCTCTTGCAGCGGCTGACCGAGGAATGCGCGCGCTCCGACCGCAACGGCGAAGCCTTCGCGCTGCTGGTGATCGATCTCGACGGCTTCAAGGGCATCAACGACACCCATGGCCACGCCGCCGGCGACGCCTGCCTGCAGCACTTCACGTTGATGGCCCAGACAAGGCTCCGCCCGGGCGACATGCTGGCCCGCACCGGCGGCGACGAGTTCTGCATCGTGCTGCCGTCCTCGACGCTGCGCGAGGGCGCGATGATTGCCCGCCGCGTGCTGGAGGTCTGCCGCGCCGATGCCGAGCAGTGCACCGGCAACGACATTCCGATCGCGGTCTCGATCGGCATCGCGCAATGGACCCGCGAGATCGGCCTGCATCCCGACCGGCTGGTCGCCGCCGCCGACCACGCGCTCTACGATGCCAAGAAGGGCGGCAAGAACGGCTATGCGACCTATGAGCCGAAGCTGCCGCCCGAGATGGTCCAGCTGGTGAAGGCGAGCCTGCGCCAGCGCGCCTGAGCATGCTACGAGGGGCGATGGATATTTCCGTGATGCCTCGCCTGCTCACCGCACTCCTTGCGCTCGTCCTGTCCTCCGCCGTAGCAGCCGAAGGCCCCGATCTCGCGACCATCGCGCGATCGCAGGGCACGCCCGAGATCCCCGGTCTGAAGATGGTCTGGCTGTCGCCCTGGGGCGACGTCGCCAAATCGCATCCCTGGCGCAACATCATCGTGCACCAGACCGAAGGCCCGGCCGGCTCGGCGCGAAATGGCGCCACGGAGCAGCACAAGAACCCGACGCGTCGCGGCGTGATGGTCTGGGTCGAGACCGACGGCACGGTCTATTGGGCGGTCGCCGACAATCTGGTCCCGACCCACACCGACGGCGCCGACCGCAACGACAACAAGTATGTCGACAACAGCAAGACCTATCGCCAGGTGAACAAGGACACCTCGATCGGCGTCGAGTTTGCCGGCAACTATCCCGACGTCACCAAGGGACCTACCGACGCGCAGATCACCGCATGGCGCGTATTGGTGAAGGTGCTGCGCGCGCGTTACGGCATTCCGCTCGACCACGTCTATGCGCACAACTGGATCGACTTCAAGGATGCCCGCTATTGCGAAGGCTGCGCGCTCGCGACCATGGCGCGAGAGTGGGGCGAGTAGGGCGGGTCGTCGTCATGCTTGGACGAGGACACTCGGCCCAGCATATAGTCGTCATCGCCCGGCTTGACGCCGCCGAGTACCGGGTTCCCCGCTCTCACTGGGCCTTTCCAGAACAAGCTCCGGCGTTAACGACGCTTGGCGATTTTCGGCCTGAGCGAAATCGCTTCGAAGCTTGTTAAAATTTGCTGGGTACCTGTTCGAAGCACAGGGATCGGGGGAAAGACATGGCAAAGCGGGCCAAACGTAAGAAGACTGAAGCGCTCGCGCTGCCGGTGGCGGGAAGAGTTGCAATTGGCGCCGTGGCGGCTGTCGCATTGGGGTACGGTCTGCTGTGGCGGCCGGCGAGCGTTCAACCGGTACGGAAGCAAGCCGCGCACCAGGTCCCGGCGCCATCCAGTCCTGCGCCATCGGCTCCTGTTCACGTAGCGGCGCCGGTGCAGGCACCAGCGCCAGCTCCGGTTCCAATTCCGGTCCCAGCGCCCGCGCTCCGGATCGAAACACCAAAAGCCGCTGACGCTCCCGGAAGATTTGTTCGGCAGGTGGTTGATTACGCCAGTCACCAGACGCCGGGCACTGTCGTCATCGATACCGGAAACACATTCCTTTATCTCGTTCTGAACGACGGGCAGGCGATGCGCTACGGCATCGGCGTCGGCCGCGAAGGTTTCACATGGTCCGGCGAACAGACCGTGGCCCGCAAGACAGAATGGCCGGACTGGCGTCCGCCGGCAGAGATGATTTCGCGCCAGCCTTATCTGCCGCGGTTCATGGCAGGCGGTCCCGGCAATCCGCTCGGCGCCCGGGCGATGTATCTGGGCGATACCGAATATCGAATCCACGGCACCAACAAGCCCGACACGATCGGGAAGCGGGTGTCGTCCGGCTGTATTCGGCTGACCAATGACGACGTCATGGACCTCTATGATCGGGTGAAGGTCGGCGCGAAAGTCATCGTGCTTCCGGCACAAGCTGCCCCCATGCTGGCCGAAAAATGAAACGTTCGGCTCTTCGGGGTGGACCGCAAGTCCCCCGGTTCGGTCGCCATGAGCGGCTTTGACCCGACGCCGACGTTCGTTGCTCGGTCGCGTTCGATCAGGCTATGGGTGGTCATCGAACTTGGGGGCCCTCGATGCTTCGATGGTTTTGGATTTGCGCCGCGATACTGTGCGCTTTGGCTTCCCCTGCGTGGTCGGCAGGGTCGTCCTTGCCGTTTGCCGACGGTGGTTACATTCCGGACTTCTTGAAGATCGTTCGTCAATACAACGCGAGCAGCGACGAATTTCGCATCGAAGGGATTTGCAAATCAGCTTGCACGATGTTCCTCGGCATCCGGAATGTCTGTGTTCAGCGAGATGCTCAACTGATGTTTCACGCCGGCCACGACCTTGCGGAAAACCGCACCGGTCCCGATACGCGTGCGAGCCGTGCGCTACTTTCCCAGTATGACGAAGGATTGCGGCGCTATCTGCTCGAAGGCCATCATATGGATAGCGATGCATTCCATACGCTGGAAGGTCGCGTGCTGATCGAGCGCTTCAGCTATCGGGAGTGTCCACCGAGCGAGGGGACGCCCTCAACCCGATAGGCAGCGCGGCTGCTTCTGGCCTTTGGCCGACATGACCGGGAGCGCCTCGGGCGAGCAGCGAGGGTGGGCCGAAGCGCGCCTGTATCCGCCCACGGCTCCCCACTTTCGTCAATTTTGACCGCCATGTCAGATGTGGAATTTTTGCCGAAGCGTGGCGATCGGAGCCACGTGATCAATGTTTTCATTCCAAATGATTTGCAGGACGGGTTATGAAGAACGCAACACTGTTTGCCCTTGGTTTGTTGGCGGCGGGAGTTTGGTCACAAGACGGCGCGCGATGTCAGACCTCGCTTTCTCCTCCGCTTTCGATTGCGCCGCCGCCGTCGAATGAGGCAACGGCATCCACGGCCGCAACCAACAGCGTCTGGCCATCGCCGGCGACCGCTAAGAATTCGGCGCCCCGTGCCGCTAAAGATTTGCCGCCACGCCCGACTGCCCCACGATCTGCCACTGTCGAGCACACGCCGTTAGAGCCCGACAGCGTTTCGCAGCCACAAGTGATCGACAGGTCGCGGCCGTCGGCTAGACCTGTCACCGATTACGATGGCTTTAGCGTCGGCATCGAGGACGACACGTCAAGCCGGCCGACGCGACCCGCCAAGTCGCACCGGGCAAAGCATCCCGCGCCCGATCAGGAAGCTGATCGTGTCTCTGATCACCAATCGGTAGATCCCGGCGACGATGACAAGCTAAAGAGCAAGCTTACGATTTGCCGCGGCTGCAAGTAACAGTGACACTCCGGGCGGACGTTTTGATTGGCCCTTCATTTTTCTGGAAGTCTTGCGGCGCAAGAACTATCGCCCGCAGCAGATTTCTGAAGCTGCCACCGGGCATCGCCTTTTGACCCAAACGAACTCCGTCGATTCCTCGATAGGGAACAAGTTGCCAGGAAACCACAGCTATCGAAGGGAATGTCAGCTGATCGCATTTCTCGTGGCGGCGCTCTCGCTCGCGGCCTATTAGTGAGGGACTGCAATTAGTGATTTTGAGTCGAGCATTTTGGTTCTGACGTACTGATTGATCACAGCGGGAAATGGCGGTGGAGCCAATTCCTCGAGCTGCGGGGTAAATCACGAAATGAATTTTAGCGGTCAATCGCAATCCAATCGTTCAAATCCAGCGCATTCCATACCGGTACCCTCCGTCGATCAAACGAGTGGGAGCCGTTGCATCGAGACGCGCTTTGGATTCAAGGCAACTGATCTGATCGTCTACCCGGCTCACGGCGTCGGCCAGATTGTCGCGATCGAGGAACAAGCGGTGGCAGGAGCTCAGCTTGAGTTCTTTGTCGTCTATTTTGCGAAGAGCAAAATGACGCTGCGAGTTCCTACAAGAAAGGCGGCAAGCGTCGGGATGCGCGAGCTTTCCGATCCGGCGGCCATCCAGCAAGCGCGAAGTATCCTGAGTCAAGCGCCTCGCAGAGCGCGCGGTAATTGGTCCCGGCTTGCTCAGGAATATGAGAGCAAGATCAAGTCGGGAGATATTCTCGCCATCGCAGAAGCGATGCGCGATCTCTATCGGCCGGAGTTCAATTCCAGCCAAAGCTACAGCGAACGACAGCTCTATACGGCTGCGCTCGAGCGCCTGTCGGGAGAGGTTGCCGTTGTCGACGGCGTCACCGAAGAAGCGGCCGTCAGAGAGCTTGAAAGTCTGATGACGACTACGGCAACGCGAGGCGCTTAGAGCAGTCTCTGGAGATCGGGACGCTTCCGGCGAATCTTCAGCGAGACGCTCCGCCGGGGCTTGGGAGTGCGCTGGAGCTTAGCGGCCGGCCGGCTCATGGCTCAGCGATACTTCCGGCATTCACGCGCTCCTCATAGGAGACAAGCTTCGCGATGCTGATCGCTTCTCACTTGTCGAGCCTTGTCTCGGCCGGGTGCATCTTGCCGCACACCGGTTACGACCAGGGCACAACGCCGCCCGCTTAAAATACACGCGGGCAGCGTTGCCTCTAGCCCCAGGATGTAAAGTGCAAAATCCTGACGAATAGAAAACTGCGTTGTCCTGCAAACGTTGCTTACCCAGAAGGGGTAGCGGGGCGATCGTGAGACGCGACCAGTGCTGCCTTTGAAGCGCCAGCGCGCCGGCACCACCTGCATGTCAGCATTTGCCCCCTAGCCGACGTGGCCAGGAGCGCGCAGGATGATGATGGGTATCGCTGCGCGCCATCCATCCACCAGACAAAAACAAAAAAGCCGGCGTTGCCGCCGGCTTTCGTGTCTGTTGGCTTGCCGCCGCGCGATCAGTGCGCGGCTTCGAGTGCAGCTTCCTGCCGGGCGATCGTGCCCTTGACGGCCGACTGCACCTTCTCGAACGCGCGGACCTCGATCTGCCGCACGCGCTCGCGCGACACGCCGAACTCGGCGGCGAGGTCTTCCAGCGTCATCGGCTCATCGGCCAGACGCCGCGCCTCGAAGATGCGGCGTTCGCGCGGGTTGAGCACGCCGATCGCACCGTTCAGGGCCTGGCGGCGATGATCGAACTCCTCGCTCTCGGCCATCAAGGCTTCGGCGTTGGGCGAGTTGTCGACCAGCCAGTCCTGCCATTCGCCGGCTTCGCCGTCGTCGCGGATCGGGGCGTTGAGCGACGCGTCACCGCCGAGGCGGCGGTTCATGTCGACCACGTCCTGATCGGTCACGCCGAGGCGCTTGGCAATCAGCTTCACCTGGTCGGGGTGGAGATCACCCTCTTCCAGCGCGGAGATCTTGCTCTTCGCCTTGCGCAGGTTGAAGAACAGCTTCTTCTGGTTCGCGGTGGTGCCCATCTTGACGAGCGACCAGGAACGCAGAATGTACTCTTGTATTGACGCCTTGATCCACCACATGGCGTAGGTGGCGAGACGGAAGCCCTTCTCGGGCTCGAATCGCTTCACCGCCTGCATCAGGCCGACATTGCCTTCCGAGACGACCTCGGAGATCGGCAAGCCGTAGCCGCGATAGCCCATGGCAATCTTGGCCACGAGCCTGAGATGGCTGGTGACGAGCTTATGCGCCGCGTCGCGATCGTCATGCTCGCGCCAACGCTTGGCGAGCATGTACTCCTGCTGGGGCTCCAGCATGGGGAACTTGCGGATCTCGGCGAGGTAACGTGAAAGGCCGGATTCTCCATTGAGGACCGGCAACGTAGCTGTACGGGCCATTACTTGCGCCCTCCAGTGGTTCAGGCCCCCGATAGCGGCGGGCCCGGCAGGTGGCCGCTGGGTTAAAGCCGGCCATGCTGCGATGTTCCGCGTTGGATATTCAACGCAGGTGCAACATACACCAAACTGTCCGTGATAGGGAAGGATTGCTGACGTCACGTCCCCGTGTGGCAGGTATAACCTGTTGTCATAACGGAGCTTTTCCGGGGAGGGTGCGTCATACCGCCGCTGCCAGCGCCCGCTGCAGGAGAAGCAAATCCTCCGGCAAAGCCGACTCCCAGTGTAAAAGTTCCCCGGTGCGGGGATGTTCCAAAGCCAGCAGATAGGCGTGCAGGGCCTGGCGGTCGAGCGCGGTAAGTGCGTGCTTACCTTCCGGACCGAGCTGTCCGGCCTTGGTCTTGAAGTGCGCGCCATAAACGCTGTCGCCCATCAGGGGATGGCCGAGATGGGCGAGGTGCACCCGGATCTGATGGGTCCGCCCGGTCTCGAGCCGGCAGGCCAGGAGCGAGGCGACCGGCTTGCCGTCGCGGCCGGCAAAGCTCTCGCGCACGTCGAAATGGGTGACCGCCTCGCGGCCGCCCTGGCGGACGGCCATTTTCTCGCGGGCATGCGGGTGGCGGTCGATCGGCGCGTCGATCGTGCCATGCGGCCGGTTCGGTACACCCCACGCGAACGCCATGTAGCCGCGCTCCATCGCCCCGGTGCGGCCGTGGTCGGCGAATTGCGCGGTCAGCGACTGATGGGCCTGGTCGTTCTTGGCAATCACCATCAGTCCCGTGGTGTCCTTGTCGAGGCGGTGCACGATGCCCGGCCGCTTGACCCCGCCGATGCCCGACAGGCTGGAGCCGCAATGCGCGACCAGCGCGTTGACCAGCGTTCCCGAGGCGTGGCCGGCCGCGGGATGCACGACGAGGCCCCTGGGCTTGTTGATGACGATGATGTCGTCGTCCTCGAACACGATATCGAGCGCGATATCCTCGCCCTGAGGCTCGGCGGGCACCGCCTCCGGGACGTCGATTATGATCGTATCGCCGTTGGCGACATGATAAGCGGGGTCGCGGACGACGGCGTCCTTGACGGTCACGGAACCGGCGAGGATCAGCGCCTTCAGCCGGGACCGCGACAGCTCCGGAGTGCGCTGCGCGAGCACGCGGTCAAGCCGGGCCGAGCCCTCGTCGCCTGCGACGATGACCTCCAGCTTCCGACCGCCATTCGAAGAAACCTGATTCAAATCGACCTGTTGCAAAGATATAGAGCCTTGTGATGACCGACACCGCTGTGACCGAACCGACCCCCGACCAGGCCGCGCTGATCGCGCGGGTGCGGCGCATGATGCTGATCGCGGGCCTGACCTCGGCGTTGGCCGTGGCCGTCGTGTTGATTGCCATCGGCTACCGCCTTTATCGCAGCGAGGGAAGCCCCGTTTCCGTATCCGATGTCACTGCTGCGCTGCCGAAGGGCGCCCGTATCGTCGCAACCGGCGTCGCCGGCGAGCGGCTGGTGCTCACGCTTGATATAGGCGGTGCAACAGAGATCCGCACATTTGATGCAAAGACACTGAAACCTGTCGGCAGGCTGAGCTTCGTCAACGAGCCCTGATCGCAGCAATCGCGAAGCGGCGCAGTCGATCAACCAAAAGCTGCAGCATGTTTTTTGCGCATGCGTTCGCGCATCGAGAAGGTGTGCCGCCATCTTTTCGGCCGAGTTGCACGCTCAGCTTGCGCCATGTCGGAGTCCAACCCCAGCGCTTCCAGCGAACAGAGAGTTGAATCCGATGCATCGGGTTCGTACGCGGACCCGACGCGTCGCGCGCTGCTGACGGCACTGGCGGGCTGCGCCTGTCTCGCCGCGATCGAGCCCGCGGCCGCCGACGATGAAGATCAGCCCGGTGCCAGTGAGCGACCACAAAAGGCCGACGTGCTGGTCCGCGCCGAAGGCGACAAGGCCGGCCAGGTCATCAAGTCGGATGATCTGAAGCTCGGCGGACCGCCCATTCGCGCTTGGCCGCAGGATCCGAAGAGTTCCGTCGTCCGCAAGGGTTCGCGGCTCAACGAGGTCGTGCTCGTCAAGCTCGATCCGAGCGAACTCGACGATGCCACGCGCGCCCGCGCACCTGACGGCATCGTCTGCTACTCGGTCATCTGCACGCATGCCGGATGTCCGATCACCGCCTGGTTGAAGCAAGATCAGGGCGACAAGAACGTTCTGAAATGCCTCTGTCACAACTCCGAATACGATCCGCGGCAGAATGCGCAGGTCGTGTTCGGGCCGGCGCCACGTCGCCTCGCGGCCTTGCCGCTGACGGTTGCCGACGGCGCGATCACGGTCGCAGCGCCATTCGTCGGAAAGGTGGGTGCTCAGCAGGGAGGATGAGGCCGCATCGGGATTTCTGCACGACCTAAAAAACAAAACAGAGCAGGGAGGTAGCATCTCATGACAAGCAAGCAGTGGTTACTGTCGAGTTGTGTCGCATTCACGTGCCTTATTTCGACCTACGCCGTCGCAGGGCCGATCGAAAACTACAGTTCCGTCACCTCTGCGCGTCTCGAAAATCCCGAACCCGGCAACTGGATGCTCTATCGCCGGACCTATGACGGACAGGGTTTCAGTCCGCTCAACCAGATCAACACATCCAACGTCAAGGACCTCAAGCCGGCCTGGACCTTCTCGACCGGCGTCATCGAAGGCCATGAGGCGCCGCCGATCGTCAACAACGGCGTGATGTTCGTCGCAACCCCGATGGGGCAGGTGATCGCGCTCAACGCCAGGACCGGCGACGAGTACTGGCGCTACAAGCGGCAGCTTCCCGACGATCTGTTCCAGCTGCATCCGACCAGCCGCGGCGTCGGCCTGTGGGAGGACAAGCTCTATCTCGCCACCACCGACGATCACGTCGTCGCGCTCGACGCCAAGACCGGCAAGGTGGTCTGGGACACCAAGGTCCAGGACTACAAGAAGGGACAGTATTTGACGCTGATGCCGCTGGTGGTCGACGGCAAGGTGATCGTCGGCGGCTCCGGCGGCGAGTTCGGCGTACGCGGCTATGTCGTCGCCTACGACGCCAACAGCGGCAAGGAGCTCTGGCGCACCTTCACCATCCCCGGCGAAGGCGAGCCCGGTCACGAGACCTGGAGCGGCGACGATTGGAAGTCGGGCGGCGGATCGGCCTGGATGACCGGCACCTACGACAAGGACACCAAGACGGTCTATTGGGGCGTCGGCAACGCCGCGCCGTGGCCCGGCTCGATGCATGCCGGCGACAATCTCTACACCAGTTCGGTGATCGCGCTCGATCCCGACAGCGGCAAGATCAAGACCCACTTCCAGTATCACCAGAACGATTCCTGGGACTGGGACGAGGTCGATGCGCCGATGCTGATCGACATGCAGCGCGACGGAAAGTCGTTCAAGAGCCTGGTTCATCCGGGGCGCGATGCGATCTTCTGGGTGCTGGAGCGCAAGCCGGACAAGATCAACTATGTCGCCGGCTGGCCGTTCGTGAAGACCAATGTCTGGAAGGGCATCGAGGCCGAGACCGGCCGGCCGATCCTCGATCCCGACCACAAGCCCGTGCTCGGCAAGCGGGTCGAGTTCTGCCCGTCGCTGTGGGGCGGCAAGGACTGGCCGTCGGCGGCCTATAGCCCGAACACCAAGCTCGTCTACGTTCCCGCCAACGAAAACTTCTGCGGCGGCTTTACCGGCGAGAAGCAGCCGCTGGTTCCCGGCCAGCTTTGGCTCGGCACCAAGCCGGAGGACATCGGACTGACGCCCGCACCCAATGCCGATCATTTCGGCGAGTTGCAGGCGTGGGATCCAGCCACCGGCAAGAAGGTCTGGCAGCATGACTACAAGACGTCGCAGCTGTTCGGCGCGGTGACGGCCACTGCGGGCGATCTCGTTCTCGCCGGCGGCACCAACGACCGCGCCTTCCGCATCTTCAATGCCAAGACCGGCGAGTTGTTGTGGGAGCAGAAGACCAACTCCGGCATCATGGCGATGCCGATGTCCTATGAGGTCGATGGCACGCAATACATCGCGGTCCAGTCGGGCTGGGGCGTCGACGCGCAGCGCATCCAGGACGCGCTGGCCGGCAAGGTCGCGGGCTTCGAGAACAACGTCCCGCAAGGCGGCGTGATCTGGGTGTTCGCGCTCGACAAGAAGTAAGGCACAACCAAAGCTTCGGTTCTGTTGATTCAGAACCGAAGCTTCAGGAAGCGCTTCTCACCGATAGGGGGCGATGCGATCGGGAAGCGGCGAGGGGGGAGCCCGCCGCTTCCCGGTCCGCTTCTCGTTACTTGCCTTTGGTGTCGACCTTCTGCTTCTCGTCCTCGTTCATCTTCTTGATCGTGGGATCACGGCTGGCCTCACCGGTGGTTTGGCCGGTGGTCGCGGGCGGCGCATTGCTCGGAACTGAGGTCTGGTCCGGCAGTACCTTGGCCGGACGCGTCGCGGTCGTGCTCGGCGGCGAGGCGGTTTGCGCGAACGCCGCCTGTGTCGCAAAAAGCAAGACGCCCGCGGACAAGGTTGCCGCGAGCGTCCTGAATGTTCGAGGTAGGGTTCTCATCGGTCTCTCCATGTGACCGATGAGAACGGCCCGCTCCAGCTAACGTTCCTGTCTCAGGTCTCCAGCTGCTTGCCGATCGGAAGGGCGCGGATGCGTTTTCCGGTGGCGGCAAAGATCGCGTTGCTCAGCGCCGGCGCGAACGGCGGCACGCCGGGTTCGCCGACGCCGCTCGGCGGGGTGTCTGCTCCGGGCGGCACGATGTAGACGTTGGTGATCCCAGGCGACTCGTCGATCCGGATCACCGGGAAATCGTCGAAATTGCTCTGCTGCACCTTGCCGTCCTTGAAGCTGATCTCGCCATATTTGGCGAGGCTCAGCCCCATGATCGCGGCGCCTTCGATCTGCGAGGCGATCCGTTCCGGATTGACGTATGTGCCGCAATCGATCGCGGTGTCGACCCGTGGCACCGTGAGCTTGCCCTTGTCGTCGACAGCCACCTCGACGATGGTCGCGATGTAGCTGACGAAGGAGCGATGCACCGCGATGCCGAGGCCATGGCCTTTCGGCACGGTCCGGCCCCACTCGCCCTTTTCGGCGACCAGCTCGACCACCTTGCGCAGCCGCGCGGTGTCGATCGGGTAGCTGTCATAGGGCTCGCCGTAGTTCCAGGGATCCTTCACCGAGGACAGGTTGACGATCCGGGGCGATCCGATCAGCTCCAGCAGCATCTCCTTCTGGTCGCGGCCCGTCGCATGCGCGATTTCTCCGACCATGGATTGCACCGCGAAGGCGCGCGGGATGTTGGACACCGAGCGGAACCAGCCGATCCGCGTGAACGCGGCCGCTTCCGGATTTTCGCACTGCAGATTGGCGATCTCGAACGGGTTGTCGATCAGGCCCATGCCGAGTTCGAACGGCGCTTCGTGGTTGGCGCCGGCCGCGAAAGTCGAGGCGATGGTCGGCGCCACACTGCGGTGCCGCCACGCAATCACCTTGCCGCTCTTGTCGAGACCGGCCTCGATCCGTTCCACGGAGACGGTGTGCAGGAAGTCGTGATGGACGTCGTCCTCACGGGTCCACTGCACCTTGACCGGCGCGCCGAGTTCCTTCGACAGCAATGCCGCCTCGAGCGCGAAATCGCATTTCGACTTGCGGCCGAAACCGCCGCCGAGCAGCGTCACGTTGACGGTGACATTGTCCTCGGGGATGCCGAGCGTCTTGGCGACGTCCTCGCGGGTGCCGCCGGGGCTCTGCACCGGCGCCCAGATCTGGGCCTTGTCGCCCTTGACGTCGGCAACCGCGACCGGCGGCTCCATGCTGACATGGGCGAGATGCGGCAGATAATATTCGCCTGTTATCACCTTGTCGGCGCTCTTCAAGGCCGCATCGACGTCGCCTTCCTTGCGCACAATGAGCCCGGGTTTTCGCGCGGCTTCTTCCAGGGACGCACGATACGTGACGGAGTCGTACTTGGCGTTGGCGCCGTCATCCCAGACGATCTTCAGCGCGTCGCGGCCCTTGATCGCGGCACCGGTGTTGCGCGCGATCACGGCCACGCCGCCGAGCGGCTGGAATTTTGACGGCCAGGGCCAGCCCTTGACCTCCATCACCTTCTCGACTCCGGGCACCTTCATCGCCGCGCTGTCATCGAACGACTTCACCTTGCCGCCGGTGACCGGCGGACGGGCGATGACAGCGTATTTCAGGCCGGGCAGCCGGGTGTCGGCGCCGTAATGCGCCTTGCCGGTGGTGATGTCGTGCAGGTCGACGATCGAGACCTGGCCCTTGCCGAGATAGCGGAAGTCCTTCGGGTCCTTCAGCTTGAGGCCTTCGATACTTGGCACCGACTCCTTGGCCGCGTCGGCCGCGAGATCGCCGAAGCCGATCTTGCGTCCGCTCGCGCTGTGAACCACCTCGTGGTTCTGCGCTTTCACCTCGGTCACCGGCACGCCCCATTTCTTGGCGGCGGCGGCTTCCAGCATCGAACGCGCGGAGGCGCCGATCTGGCGCATCGGTATCAGATAGTGCCGCGTGCTGCGCGACCCATCGGTGTCCTGGTTGCCGAACTTGACCTCGTCGCCATGCGCCTGCTGGACATGGACGCGCGACCAGTCGGCCTCCATTTCCTCGGCGACGATCAAGGGCAGGCTGGTGCGGACGCCGGTGCCCATCTCGGCGCGATGCGCCAGGATGGTGACGACGCCGTCGGGGGCGATCGCGACGAACACGCGCGGATCGACCACGACGCCGTGCGGCATCTTGCCGGCGCCGGTCTCATAGGCGAACGCCTGGCGCGTCATCACGGGTGCGGCGAGCACGAAAGAGCCGGCGATGCCGAGACCCTTGAGGATGCTGCGGCGCGACAGGTTCTCGACCTTCACGTGCTTCTCGAAGCCGCGAAGCTTGCGAGAATTAGTGGGGATATTGGTGCGAATGTTCATGTCACACCCCCGTCGATGCGAGATGGACGGCATTCTCGATCCGCTGGTAGCAGCCGCAGCGGCAGATATTGCCCGACATGGCTTCGCGGATCTGGTCGTGATTGGGTTTCGGGTTCTGGTCCAGCAGCGCCGCGGCCTGCATGATCTGACCGGCCTGGCAGTAGCCGCACTGCGGAACGTTGACCTGGCGCCACGCCTTCTGCACCGGATGGTCGCCGGTCGGGTGCAGCCCCTCGATGGTGGTGACCTCGCGGCCGGCCGCGTCGGAGACCGAGGTGATGCAGGCGCGCACCGCCTCCTTGTCGATGATCACGGTGCAGGCGCCACACAGGGCCTGGCCGCAGCCGAACTTGGTGCCGGTGAGGCCGGCTTCGTCACGCAGATACCACAGCAGCGAAAGATCCGGGTCGCCGTCCCAATTCTGTTCCTGGCCGTTGATTTTTAGCTTGATCATGGTCTGTCCTCGCTCTGCCTAAGCTGTTGACCGGTGCGGACAGGGCGGAACATCTTCCATTGCCTGCGACCGCGCTGATGTTTGTTTTTGCCAAGATATTCGTGAGCCAAATTGCCGTGCGCCAATGCCTTAACGTCAAAGCGTCTGCGCTTTGTTCCAAGCACTCCTCTCGCGTATCGAGCGCCTTGCCCGGCGCAGCATGGTGAAGAGCTGCGATGTTAGCAGAGGCAGGCCGCCGGGTGACTTCACAGCCAGGTGTTTTGCATTTCCGTTTGGCGAAAGCAGGGCCGTGCACGATGCAGACATGACATCCGCAGGTGGCCATCATGCGCGCGGCGCGGCCGCACTGGTCCGTGCGGGTGCGGCGTGCTGAGGCCCCGCAAGGCGCAGGGGGCGTTTCGGGGCTGATTCCGTGCCGAAATCGCAGGCACGGCATGGTAAGCATGGATGACAAAATCCCCGCCGCAATGCACAAGCCATCTTGCGGCAGGCCGATTTCGAGGCTATTGCCTTCCCTCTCAACGCTCCCTTCGTCTAGCGGTTAGGACGCGGCCCTCTCAAGGCTGAAACAGGGGTTCGATTCCCCTAGGGAGCGCCAACAAAATCAATCTCTTAATGGCCCGGCACCCGCTTACGTCGAATATGCGTTGAATATACATCAGCGACAGATGACGCACGCTGGCGACCGGTGAACGCGCGAAAATCCGGCCTTAAGACGTTCAATCCTGCCACCTTGGCGTAGCGTGTTTTCGCGTAGCGGTTGAAGATGACCGCTGAAATTCCGCCACCGGGCTGGATCGCTGGACGCATTTCCAGGATATCCCGTCCGATCGATGACTGCGTGGAGTGGCTTCTTCGGAAAGCGTCGATTCGTGCTCCCGCGACCTGCGTGCCGTCCATTCCGCATGGCGCCCGTCCCTGCGCCTTGGCGCGCTATGCGGCGCTGCGCGTTGCATCTCACGCAATGGCTCAGCAATCGTGTGAAGACGAATCAAGGCCGGCGGGGGTGCCCGCCACGGTCGAGCTATGGCAAACAAGGCAAGTCTCAAATCCGCTGTAGCTAGGTCACGTGCAGACGACTCGCTTCTTCAGGCCATCCTGAAGTTGCGCTCGATGGGCAATCGACATTCCTCGACGCGGGGCGGCAAGTGACCCAGGAACGGAAGCGGAATTAGCACGTTGCGGATTATGACACGATATTTCTTCGATTATCGCCCCTCGGACAGCGAAGCCGCGATCGACGAAACGGGGCACGAACTCGAAAGTCTCGACGCTGCACGAGCGATGGCTTTTGCTGCTCTCGGCGATGCAGCCTTCGACGAGGGAAGGGACGGACATGAGTTCCGTCTGACGATCGACATAAGAGACGGCTCGGAGGTCGTCGGCACCGCTACTGCGACTATCTCAACCACGTGATCCCGCAATGCATCAACGACTGATCGCGCGCTTGCAGGCAGTTTCTGGCCTTGCTCAGGAAGAGCTTGCTGTATTGAACGCACTTCCTCACACCGTCAGAAAGCTTGATGATCGAGAAAGCATTCTGAAGGAAGGTGACGGGGCGTTTACCTGTGTCGTGCTCATTAGCGGCTTTCTATATCGCCGCAAAATCGTCGGTGATCGAAGCCAAATACTTTCGCTGCACGTTCCGGGCGACATTCCCGATTTGATGACTTTGTACTTGCCGACGATGGATCACGATCTGATCAGCGTCGGGCAAAGCATCGTAGGGACAGTGCCGCACGCGGCGCTGCGGGCGATGTTCGACAAGCAGCCCTCGTTGGTCCATACGTTCTGGCGCGAGACACTTATTGACGCGGCAATCTTCCGGCATTGGGTCGGCAACCTCGGCGCCTTGGATGCCCTTCATCGCGTTGCACAACTGTTCTGCGAACTTGCCGTACGTCTTGAGTTTGTAGGCCTGCTCAACAGGGGCAGCTTTGCTTTCCCGCTGACGCAGGCAGATATTGGATCAGCTTGTGGCCTTTCGACAGTTCATACCAACAGAACGTTGCAGGCCCTTCGGAGGCGAGGGCTGTTAGAATGGCGTGGAGAGATGGTGACGCTTCCGAACCGCGGAGAACTGGAAGCGCTTGCTGATTTCAACGCTGACTATCTGCAACGAAGTTCGAAATCGGCGTAGTTGGTCTATGCAGGCGCCGCGAGAGGGTCAACGTCCACCCCAGCTTCTCGGAAAGGACTTCCACTGTACGTAATCGTAGCTACTGGTCCACCGAAGAACGATGCCGTTGCATAGCTCGCATCTGAAGTAGTTAGTCGCAGGCCGCGATATTTGGCTGGCTTCGTGGACTGCGTTGCAGTCCGCACAAGCGAACACGACCCTGACAGGCCGTTCTGCGCCGGGCATCCTGGTTTTCTTGCAGCTGGTGTCTGTCATCGGGGCGCCAGATTGGGCGGGGCCACAGTCTCTCCCGGAGAACGGCGGCCCCTGACCGCGCGATACGCATGACCGACGCCAATCCGCGGGCTGGCACGATGATTGGTCGTAGACCGAGGGGCAGCAACGCAATTCAGTTCTTAACCTTGCTCATTGCGGTTAACGGGCGGGCCGGACCGGCTGTCGCACAAGCGGTCATCGTTAGCTTTCGTTGCGAGGCTTTTCGCACACGTGACTGGCGATTAATCAATTTCTTCCATACTCCGTGGCCAGCCAGACCGGAGACGTGGAAGTGTCCTTCCAACTGACCGTCTTGAAAGTGCTGGCCGGCCAATCTGCCGGGCGAGCCTCCGTCGCCGACCTGCGGCACGCCGTTGCAATCTTGATGAATAGCGGCAAGGGACTGGACCGATCGCATGAAGCGATTGGCCGAACACGCGCCGCACCTGAATATTTTCTCGGCCAAGTTCGTGCTGCGCGATGATGCGGGCCGGGAAATCACGGAAGAGGGAAGGCAGTTCCTTGTCGCGCTCGAAGCGGCGGCTTTTCGAAAGGCGCTGCCGCTTCGACCAATCGATCCGTCACTCAGCGAACCCACTACGCAAGCGGCGACAGATGCGCCGAGATCATCTGATCTTCCCGGAAGACGTCGTCGTGATCGGCCGCGTCGTCGCAGCGGAAAGACCGATCCGCTCGCCGCAGGGCGTAGAGCAATGCTCTGACTTGATGGCACGGGTGGCGCCACTGTCCATCCTTAGGCAGCGCGGCGGCCCGGCTGGGTAATTTCTTCGAGCAACTGATCTGGTACTCGATGCTCCTCTTCGATCCTCCGGCTGAATGGATCCCGCTCGTGCTCCAAACGCCGACAAATTCGTTCCCGGTCGAGCGCATCGTTGGGAACGAGGCAGATACGCTGACGTTGGCCTTCGTAATAGGCGTGGCCAGAGGATACCAAATGCCGCTGTATTTCTTTCATGTCTATCATGACGGCCCCAACCGCGACGAGGTTGGGGAGGAGCTTTCGGATCGCCACGCCGCCTGGAAGGAAGCCACGACGATGGCGGGGGAGACCCTGAAGGATCTCGATGGCCAGCTGAAGCCGGGACACGACTGGAGCCTGGAAGTAACCGACGCGTCGGAAAAGGTGCTCTTCAGGCTTGTGGTTTCTGCTGAAGACGGCGTTGACGCGTAGACGCCTGCTTCGGGCCTTTGGTGCTCTGATTGACTTTTTGGAATGGGCGGCATTCTGCCTATATTGATACGTCGTTTGGGTCCAATCGCTCCAGCATAGGCGTTGCTCCTGTTGGAGCGAGAGAAGCATACTCTGTGCGATGCCCTAACCGGAGGAACCCTGGCGCCATGGGGGACTTGGTGGCAGCTGGGAGCTAACGACAAGGACACCACCATGGCACGAGACGAGCATAACAAGGCTGCAGAACACCACGAGAATGCAGCGAAGGCGCACCGGTCCGCCGCTGACCATCACGGCAAGGGCGATCACGCCAAGGGCAAAGAGCACGCCTCCGCTGCCAAGCAGCATTCGCAGGCCGCCCATCAGCACAGTGATGAGGCGCACTCCAAGAGTCAGCAGCAGAAGTAACGAGTAAAAATAGGCCCGGCGGAAGCCGGGCCTATTTTTGTCGCTCCTTCAACGGAGCTGCTATGGCTTATCTCCAGAGAGACTTTAGTCTCGCATTATTTTCTCAGCTGCCTTGGTTCTCACGTGGGTGAATAAGGTTCCACAGTATAACGTGCGATATAGAACGCATCCTTGGCTGTCTGGCAATTTATGTCCCATCACCGCCCGGCTCGTGGCTTATATCGGTGATGAGAACGCCCGCTTTGCGCTCCCGCCCAACAGAAACAGGGAACCGCGCAATGGCTACGAAACGAAACCGATTTAAGCAGACCCAATCGCTTGAGATCCGCCTAGCCGATGAGGCACAGCGCCTCCGCCTACAAGCTGACGTCCTCGCACCTGGGCGTGACCGGGAAGCCCTTTTGAAGAAGGCCAGACAGGCTGAAACCGGATCGCATCTGAGCGAATGGCTGCGATCCTCCGAGCTTCAACCGCCGAAGTGATCAGAATCGCCGGGGCTTGGAACAGTCGGGTCGCTGGATCATTGAAGGGTCATCATCGAACGGATGACTGAGAGCGCTTCATGCTCCTGCCTGATCTGAGCGGGTGAGCTGTGTGTGAGAAATGCGCCATTGTCGGCGCCGGGATACGTCACTTGCAACAGATGAAGATAGCCGCGACACGCGTTCAAGACGCGCGTGTTGTCCAAACTCAGCTAGTGCGATCCTCCGCATTTAACCTGGGGGCCTTTGAAACTAACTCCACGGGAGGAGTTATCCCTTATGCCGATGCTTAAATCACCATCTGCTGGCCCAATGAGCATGCAGCCTATCGAGCATAGCTCGACAGCGCCAACTCACCAGCTGGCGATGACGCCAACGGCCAGCGAACAACAGAAGACGCCACCACTGAAGAAACAAAAAACAAGGGCAGACGCCGTCCGCGCTGCGATCGCCAGGATCACGCGGCGTAATTCCCTGCGGACACAGCGTGCAGCGCAGAAGCGCTAGTCGCGGCCAGCAAATTCCGCGTTCAATTGCTGGAATCGATCCTCCGATCCAGGTCGCGAAGGTACGACATGCCGTGCACTGTCAATCGGTGCTGGTCCCTCTCGCCAGCGATGTACAGTTTCATCAGATATCGGGAAAGCTGTTCACGGGATCCCTTCGTCTCGCAACGGTCGGCGAGCACGCCGTATATCCTTAGCGCGCGATCAACAGGAAGAATGTTCATTGGGTCAACTCTTGCGATCATTTCTGAAAAGGCAAGGTTGGCTGCTTCGTATTGTTCCCAAAGAATAGCCCGTCTCACGATATGATTTTGAGCGGGGGGGTCACTGTCGCTCTCCCAGCCACCAAGTCCACGGAGGGGGCATGGCAGCTCAGGATCGCGCGAGTCGGTCGCCAGCAAGCATTGTCAAATCCAGCGGCGCCTGCCGCCAAAACCGCCCCCGACCAATCGCAGGATCAGCAGAAGCACAACGGCTCCGATGAAGGCGTTGACGATCAGTGCAACGATGCCGACGCCAAGGTGGATACCGAGTTGCGGCATGAGCCAGTCACCGATGAACGCACCGACCAGACCGACGAGCAGGTCACCGATCAGGCCAAAGCCGCCGCCCGCCATGAGCCTGCCTGCTAACCAGCCAGCCACGACGCCGACCACGAGGATGACGAGCAGACCTTGATTGGAGAGATGCATGACGTTGCCTTCCCGTAACTTGATGGTAAGCAATGCTGACTGCGGCCAATAGTTCCGCCACGATTGATGGTTTCAGTTGCGCTTGGTCCTTCCAGCACATCCTCACGCCGCGGCGAGCACGGCTCGCGCCGGCCGCCGGGTGATCATCAGTGACAGGACGGCCGCGACGATGCCCGTGACGCCGGCGATCATGAAGGCCTGCAGATAATCGCCCTGCGCCGAGCGCATGAAGTCGGCGAAGAACGTGGCGCAGGCGGCGCCGAACTGATGGCCTGCCACCACCCAGCCGAACACCAGCGGTGCGTTCTTGTGGCCGAACGCCTCGTCGGCGATGCGCACGGTCGGCGGCACGGTCGCGATCCAGTCGAGCCCATAGAACACTGCGAACACCGACAGGCTGACCAGCGAGAAGTCCGAGTAGGGCAGGACGCAGCAACGATCACGCCGGGACGACGATATGGTCCGGCGCCATGCCCGCCCCGTGACGTTCATGCATCGCGGTGTAGGCGGCCTCGATATGCCGGGTGAACCGCCTGGTGTCGAACAACGGTGCCGTTAGCCGATTGGCCGCCAGCCTGGTCTTGAGCGCAGCGAGCCTCGAAGGATCGGTCGCGAGATCGACCGCCATGCGCTCGTAGTCCTCCGGCGATTCCGCAATGAGCTCGGGCAGGCCGATCGCATGGAGCAAGCTCGCCGCGACACGGCTGGCAAACGTGTCGCCGAGAATGGTCAGCACCGGCAGGCCGGCCCATAGCGCATCGCTGGCAGTCGTGTGGGCGTTGTAGGGAGTGCTGTCGAGGAACAGGCCGGCGAGGCGATGGCGTGCGAGATGGTCGGGTATCGACAGGCGCGGTGCGAACACAAGGCGCTCCGCAGCGACGCCACGCGTGACAGCCTCTCTTCGCAGATTTGCGGCAGCGCGGGCGTTGCCTTCGAGCAGCCACAACATGCTGCCCTCGACGCGGCCGAGAATCCTCATCCACCGATCGAACATCTCAGGCGTGATCTTGTGGTTATTGTTGAAGCAACAGAACACGAAGCCCGTCGGTGCCAACCCGACCTCGCCGCGCGTAAACACGCGATCGGCAATGCCCCGGTTGTCGTCGTTGGCCTGATAGCTGTTGGGCAGGGCGACCACCTTTTCGCTGTAGAATTCGCGATGATGATCCGGGATCACGGTACGGTCGGCGATGACGTAGTCGATGAACGGAGCACCGAGCGTTCCCGGATAACCCAGATAATTGACTTGGATGGGGGCAGGCCGGCGGCCAAGCACTCTGGTGCGGGATCCCGCGGTAAAGCCCTTCAAATCAACCAGGATGTCGATTTCCAATCGTCTGATCAGGTCGGCGACCTCATCGTCGTTCATGTCCCGGACCTCGACAAATCGATCGAACGACACCTCCAGCCGACGGCGCATCTCCGTAGGGTCGTTGGGCGACCATGAGATTGCCACCGTCTCGAATTTCGACCGGTCGTGGCACTCGAACATTCCTGCCATCAAAACCGCTGTCGCGTGGTTGCAAAAATCCGACGAGAAATAGCCGATCCGAATTCGATCGTGATGGTAGCGCTCGCCCCGCCAGCGCTGTCTGTCAGACGGAGGATGATTCTTGGCGGTCCATCGCGTGGCGCAGAGCAGTTGGTCGGTGACCGATGAAGGAACGCTACAAAACAGGAATGGCGGCGTCGTCGCGTCCCGCTTCCTGATCGACTCGATCAATTGGCTGCACTCGGCATCGAAGTCGACCCAGTCGCACATGTGGGACTTGGCGTGCAGACGATAGCCTTCGATGTCGGCCTGGTCCGGTTTGAGCGCGATGGCCCTGTCATAGGCAGCGAGTGCCTCGTCATAGCGCGCCAGAGTAGATAGAACCTTGCCGCGGTTGGCGTAGGCAGCCGCATCGTCGCCCTTGTGCTGGATCGCCTTGTCGATGCTGGCGAGCGCCGCCTCATGATGCATGAGCTTCAACAGCGCCGTGCCGCGGTTGTTGTAGGCCTCGGCATAGTCGGGCCGCAGCGCGATCGCCTTGTCGAAACCTGCAATTGCCTCTTCGAGACGATCCAGTTTGATCAGCACGTTGCCGCGGTTGTAACACGCGCCGGCCAGTCCCGGCGCCCGGTCGTAGCTCGCGAGCGCATCATCGAACCTTTCGAGGTCATTGAGCACGTTGCCACGATCGTTGTGTGCACCGCCATCGTTGGGCTTCAGCGCGATCGCCCGGTCCAGGCTCGCCAGGGCCTCCTCGAGCCGCTCCAGCTTTCTCAGCGCGGCGCCCCTGTTTCGATGGGCATCTGCATGCTCGGGCACGAGCGCGATCACGCGATCGTAGCTTGCGAGCGCCTCCTCGTGGCGTCCAAGCTCGGCGAGCGTAAGTCCGCGATTGTAGAGTGCAGGCGCAAGGTTTGGCTTGAGCGCGGTCGCCCTGTCGAAGCTCGCGAGCGCGTCGTCGAAGCGACGCAAATCGCGTAGCGTGTTGCCGAGGTTGTTGTGCGCGTCCGCGACGTTGCCGTTGAGCCTGATTGCTCGCCGGATCAGGTCAACGCCGCGCTCGCTGCGGCCGGTCTGGGCGGAAACCAGGCCCAACAGATGCAGCGCATCGAAGTTGTCTGGTTGCTGTCGGAGCATGTCTTCGTAGATCTTCTCTGCTGCCGTCAGCTGCCCCCGCTGATGCAGCGCGACAGCCTGCGCGAAGGCGAGCTGCAAGGCGTTCGAATTGGATTTTTGAGGTTCGCCTGTATCGGGCATCCGACTTCTTCAAACGCTCCAGGTCCGATCCGGGGTTCCAAAAGCAGTTGCAACAAGCGGGTGAAATAGCCTCAGGTCTTGGCCCTCACGTGACCAGACATGTCAGATGCCCCGCGATGTGGATCGCCCGTCCATGAAAGGCTGAAAATTGGCAGATCGCCCTCGGTTGCGCAACGGGTCCCAGGAATAGTCGGGCAATAGTCGGGCTCAAACGGGTGGTCCTTGGCCGCGTCTGCAAGCCGTTTGATATCTGCTTTGCCTCGAAGCCAACCGGCGGACGGGGGACTCCCACTCGCAATGGGCGACCTGCGCGTCCGCCGGAAAGCCGGGCTGCTTCTCAATCGGCGCGTGCTCACGCCGTGGCGAGGACCGGTTGCGCCGGGCGTCGGGTGATCATCAATGACAGCACGGCCGCCACAATGCCGGTCAAGCCTGCGATCATGAAGGCCTGCAGATAATCGCCCTGGGCCGAGCGCACGAAGCCGGCGAAGAACGCGGCGCAGGCGGCGCCGAGCTGATGGCCTGCCACCACCCAGCCGAACACCAGCGGCGCGTTCTTGTCGCCGAATGCCTCGTTGGCGATGCGCACCGTCGGCGGCACGGTCGCGATCCAGTCGAGACCATAGAACACCGCGAATACCGACAGGCTGACCAGCGAGAAATCCGAGTAGGGCAGGTAGATCAGCGACAGGCCGCGCAGCCCGTAATACAGAAACAGCAACTTGCGCGGATCGAAACGGTCGGTGAGCCAGCCCGACAGTGTGGTGCCGAACAGGTCGAAGAATCCCATCAGCGCGAGCAGGCTCGCCGCCTGCACCTCGACGATGCCATGGTCGCCGCAGAACGCGATCAGATGCGTGCCGACCAGGCCGTTGGTGGTGAAGCCGCAGATGAAGAAGGTGGCGAACAGGAACCAGAACGCCCGCGTCTTCGCCGCGCGCGCCAGGTTGCTGAATGCGGCGGTGAACGGATTGCCTTGCGCCGGCGGCGCGGCATGATCGGCATGCTGGCTGCCGTACGAGCGCAGGCCGACCGAGGCGGGCCGCTCGGGCACCAGAAAATACACCAGTGGAATCAGCGCCGCGCAGCATGCGGCCACCGTCAGCACCACCGGCTGCCAGCCGCCCCATTCCACCAGCGCCGCGAGGCCCGGCATGAAGATGAGCGTGCCGGTCGCGGTGCTTGCCGTCAGCAGCCCCATGACGAGGCCGCGATTGGTGGTGAACCAGCGATTGACGATGGTGGCGCCGAGCACGTTGGCGACGGCACCCGAGCCGATGCCGGAGAGCAGTCCCCAGCTCATGAACAATTGCCACGGCGCGGTCATGAAATAGCTCATGCCGGTCGAGGCCGACATCAGCACCAGCGCGCCCAGCACCGTGCGGCGGATGCCGAAGCGCTGCATCACGGCCGCGGCGAACGGGCCGGCGAGGCCGTAGAGGAAGATGCCGACCGCGGCGGATGAGGAGATCACGCCGACGTCCCAGCCGAAGGCTTTTTGCAGGGGCAGCATCAGCACGCCCGGCGTTGAACGCAGGCCGGCTGACGCGAGCAGCGCAAGGAAGATCACGGCGACGACGACGAACGCGTAATTCTGGCCGAACGGCCGTCTCGAGGTGGGGGCGGCTTGAATGGGAGTGTCTGGCATGTTACTTACCGGTACGTATTGCGATGGACCGTGTATACGTACCGGTAAGTAACATTGTCAAGCGTGTCGCGCTGGGAGGATCTGGATGGCTGCAATGAAGAAATCAGTCGAACCGTCGGCGGAGCGCCCGGTCCGCGCCGCCGACCGGATCCGCGCCTCCGCGGCCGAGCTGTTCTATCGCGAGGGCATCCGGGCCGTCGGCGTCGACGAGGTGGTGGACCGCGCCGGCGTCACCAAGCCGAGCCTCTATCGCAGCTTCGCCTCCAAGGACGATCTCGCCGCCGCCTACATGCGCGACTACGAGGCGAACTTCTGGGAGAAGTTCGAGAAGCCCGGCGGCAAATCATACAACGATCCGCGCGAGCATATGCTGGCCTATATCCGCGTGCTGTCGGCCAACGCCGTGGCCGAAGGCTATCGCGGCTGCGGCCTCAGCAATGCCACCGTGGAATATCCGGCGCGGGACAATCCCGCGCGGCAGGTCGCCGAAGCGCACAAGAAGATGTTTCGCAAACGCCTGCGCGAGCTCGCAGCCGGCATGGGCGCGCGCCACCCCGCGGTGCTCGGCGATGCGCTGCTGCTGCTGATCGAAGGCATCTACGTCACCGGCCAGCAGTCGGAGGAAGGGCCGGCGCAGTCGGCGCTCGCGGTGGCCAGGCTCGTGATCGATGCGAGCGTGGCGAAGGCGTGAGGCGGATGACCGACGGCAACGCCCGCCCGAATTCGCGCACGCGCTGCGCCTTGCCGAGCCGCCGGCCGCCTCAGGACCAACGTCGAAACACCAGACTGGCGTTGACGCCGCCAAATCCAAAACCGTTCGAGATCGCGTGCTCGATTTCCATCGGCCGCGCGAAATTGGCGACGAGGTCGATGCCCTGCGCGGCCGGATCGGCGTTCTCCAGGTTGAGGGTGGGCGGCGCGACCTGGTCGCGCAGCGCCAGGATCGTGAAGATCGCCTCGACGCCGCCGGCAGCGCCAAGCAGATGTCCCGTCGCCGACTTGGTCGCGCTGACGGCAATCCTTCCCTCGCGCCCGAACACGCGCTTGATGGCTTCGATTTCGCTGAGATCGCCGACCGGCGTCGAGGTCGAATGCGCGTTGAGATGCTGGATATCGCCGGGCCGCAACCCGGCCTGCCGCAGCGCCGCCTCCATCGCCCGTCGCGCGCCGTCGCCGTCTTCGGGACCCGCGGTGATGTGATAGGCGTCCGCCGTCGTGCCGTAGCCGATGAGCTCGGCGATCGGCCTCGCGCCGCGCCGCAGCGCATGCTCCAGCTCCTCGATCACGAGCACGCCGGCGCCTTCGCCCATCACAAAGCCGTCCCGGTCGCGGTCGAACGGCCGCGACGCCCGCGTCGGCGTGTCGTTGAACGACGTCGACAGCGCCCGCGCCGCCGCAAAGCCGCCGAGGCTCACGGGATCGATGCAGGCCTCCGCGCCGCCACAGATCGCCACATCAGCCTCGCCCGACCTGATCAGGCGCGCGCCGTCGCCGATCGCCTGCACGCTCGCCGCACAGGCGGTCACCGGCGCGCCGATCGGCCCCTTGAAGCCGTATCGAATCGTGATGTGCCCGGCCGCGAGATTGGCCAGGAAGGAGGGAACGGTGAACGGCGACAGCCGGCGCAGCCCGCTTGTCGCCGCGGTGCGCACCGCGTCCGCGATCGCGGGAAACCCGCCGATGCCGGATGCGATCACGGTCGCGGTGCGCTCCTGCGCATGCGCCTCGGCCGGCATCCAGCCGGCCTGCGCCACGGCCTCCGTTGCGGCGAGCAGCGCGAACAGGATGAACCGGTCCATCTTCTTCTGGTCCTTGCGCGGCGCCGCGAGATCCGGATCGAACCCGCCCTCGGCATCGGCGGCCTTGTCAGGCACCTGTCCAGCGACGCGCGCCGGCAGCGCGGCGGCCCAATCAGGCAATGCACTGAGCCCGGACCGCCCCGCCAGCAGCCGCGACCACACCAGTTCGGTGCCACAGCCCAGCGGGGACACTGTGCCCAGGCCCGTCACAACGATTCGACGCATGGTCCTCCTGTCGCGCTTTTCCGCGAGCCGGCATGGCCGGACTCGAAACTTCTCGGGCGGCGCGTTCGTTTTATATGACGATCATCATTTATTGTCTTGATGGGCCGGGCGTCAAGGTGGCGGCCTGCGCTTTTGCGATGGCGGACGCGTCGCGCTGTCATCGTCATGAGCCGCAGCCTCACGCCCGGACGCCCGTGATCCGGAAACGCGATGCCGGCCTGCTCGCCACCTGAAGGGGAAGACACTGGCCAATCTAATGCTTGACGCCATTGCGTTGACGCAGCGCTCCAGCATCCAGTTTCGAAAGTCGGAAGGGCTATTGGGAACGACATGGGTTTGTCATGGCTGCACTAGGCAAGCGGTGACAATCTCGTGCTGGCTGGCAGAGACATCTAAGCTTATTAAGGCGCAGTCTTGAATTAGCCGAAGAATCGAATTCTCGATCGTGCAGACGGGCTTATGCGCGCAAGTGAGAGGCCATTCGGGCGCGATCCGTCAATCACTTCATCCCCTCCAACACCTTCCGCACGTCTCCCAGCAACGCCCGTATCTCCCTCCGCTCTTCGATCGCATCCCTGGTGAACCGGCCGTGCTTGCGCGCGTTCCGGTTTGCCCGTGGCGCGCCGGATCCCTTGGCGCCGCCGTGCATGCGGCAGCGCGTCTTGCCGTGCACCGCCGGCGCCCGGCACGCGCCGCCGGTGCGGGTCCTGGCGCCGCAGCGCGGGCTCGCCCGTATCGCCCCGGTGGTTCTGATGTGATCGTTCATGCCTGCGCGTTTTGCCCGGCATCGGCGGCATCGTGCCGCCTGGCGCCCGCGGGCCTCATGGCCCGCGCCGCCGCCGCCGGGGTCTGGTCGGAGACGATCACGCTCGCATGCTGGGTGACATTGCCGACGATGGCGTTGCCGCCGTCCTCCACCTTCACATTCTGCACGGTGATGGCGGGCTCGCGCTGGCTGCGATAACGATCCAGCGCGTCGATCTGGGCGGGGAAGGTGCGGGTGAGCCGGCCGAGCGCGCGCGCCGCGCTGTCGTGCTGGGCGAAATCGTCGGCATGCGCAAGGTGATGGGCGCAGCGCATCGCCATCACATGCACCGACACCATCTGCGCCACCAGCATGGCCTCGACGGAATCCCGTGGGCCAATGCTCTTCACCATCGAGATCATGAAGGCGAGGTTGACTTCGCAGGGCTTGCCGCCGCTCACGCTGGCCTTGACCAATTGCCGCAGGATGCCGTCCATCGCATCGCGATCGGCGGCGCCCAGCGCGTTCGCCATCAGCGCTTCGCCGAGCTTCCGGTCGGGATGGTCGATCGCGAATCCGCGCCGCGAGAGTTTTATCCGCGGGGTCGCGGTGGCGTGGCTCTGGGCGGTTGCGACGGGCATCGTCGGCGCGGTGGTTTCAAGCACAGGTGTCATGTCGATGGTCTCCGGAACACGCGCGGCGCGCGCAGGCGATCGCTCGCTGCGGCAGCTGGTGCGATGTCGATGATGGGGAGGGGTTTGGGTCGCAAGCGCAATCATCACGCCGCTGTTGCGGCGAGGGGGGGCGCTTGCACGATTTCGGAATATTGGAAATGTACCCCTGAGTTGCCCGATGAGTCTAGTTGCCTTGTCGAGCGCCGGCAGCCGGCCACTTACTGTGCATGGGGTTGTTTTCGATATTTTGGCTGGCGTGCGATCCACATTGTCGCAGGTCCCGCACGCATGGCCTGCATGTCCGGCGACCCTGAATCCGCCGGCATCGCCGCGCAGCGACACGACTGTGTGTGACATCACAGGTGACGCGCCGCGCACGCCGTTCCGCATCGGTTGTATTTTCATCGAATTCGCCCACGGGTAGTCAGCGCGGAGGTTGCCGACTAAGATCGCTGTCCGCGGCGCGCCTTTACGCGTCGTCCGGAAGATCCAGTCAATTTCATCAATGGAGGATTGCCATGCAAGTGAAGGAAGGACGTGCGAATTTCGAATCGTTGGGGCCGGGGACGATGGTCGTCGACATGACGCTCGAGGACGGCAGCAAGTGGAAAGGACGCTTCTTCGTCACGCCCGCCGTTCGAACCAGTCTTTCCGGCGCCGTCTTCAATGGCGATTTTGATGCCGGCCGCCTGAAGGGCGGGAACCTGGTCGGAATCGGCTCGATCGTGGCGGCGATCGGACCGAACGGTCCCGTATTCCTCAGTTTTTCCGATGACGACAACCAGCAGGCTGGACGCTTCGAGGTCGGCACTGATCTCCAGGGAATTGTCGACGCCCAGGGAGGCGGGACCTGGGAGCGGATCGGCTGACGAAGGCGGCGATTGAGCGGCGGATCGGCGGATTTGATCGCGCAGGCCGGATTGGGCGCGGGGCGTCACGCCGCGCGTGGTCGCCTGCGCTTTCTGCAGCCCTGAACCGGGCGACATCGCAGCGCGGATCGTTATACTGGCGACAGATTTGTGACCGGGCTCGATCCCCGCTGCGAAGGACGCCGCTGAATGTCTGAGACCATTGGCTACCCCGATCCCGACCTCGATCTGTCCGATGGTTTCAAGCCGCACACCTCGCATTGGGGCGTGTTCTCGGCGCGGCTCGGCAAGGAGGGTCTCGAGGTCCGGCCCTATGGCGGCGATCCCGATCCGAACGGCATCATCAACAACTTCCCCGGCGCGCTGCGCCACCAGGCGCGCATCGCCCAGCCTGCGATCCGCCGCGGCTGGCTCGAGCGCGGGCCCGGTCCGGACGATCGCCGTGGCCGCGATGAGTTCGTCTCGGTCAGCTGGGAGCAGGCGCTCGAGCTGCTCGGCGGCGAGCTCGCGCGCATCCGCGACACGATCGGCCCGGGCGCGGTGTTCGGCGGCTCCTATGGCTGGTCGAGCGCGGGCCGCTTCCACCACGCGCAGAGCCAGGTGCACCGCTTTCTCAACGTCGCACTCGGCGGCTATGTCCGTTCGGTGAACACCTATTCCTCGGGCGCGTCCTCGGTGCTGCTGCCGCAGATCCTGGCCGGCTACGAGGACATCACCAAGCGCAACGTCACCTGGGAGCAGATCGCGGCCGAAACCGACATCGTGCTGGCGTTCGGCGGCATGGCGCTGAAGAACTCGATGGTGGCTGGCGGCTCGATCAGCAAGCATGTCGAGCGCGGCGCGATGGAGGCGGCGCAGCGGCGCGGCTGCCAATTCATCCTGGTCAGCCCGCTGCGCGACGATCTGCCGGTCGAGGCCGGCGCCGAATGGCTGACCGCATTGCCCGGCACCGACACCGCGCTGATGCTCGGCATCGTGCACACCCTGGTCAGCGAGGGCCTGCACGACCAGGCGTTCCTCGATCGCTACACCGAGGGCTGGCCGGTGTTCCTGCGCTATCTCATGGGCGAGGCCGACGGCGTGCCCAAGAGCGCCGAATGGGCCGCCGCGATCTGCGGCATCGATGCTGAGGCGATCAGGACGCTGTCGCGGCGGCTTGCCGGGCGGCGCGCGCTGATCACCGTGTCGCACTCGTTGCAGCGCGCCGAACATGGCGAACAGCCGGTGTGGATGGGCATGGTCCTGGCGGCGGCGCTCGGCCAGATCGGCCTGCCCGGCGGCGGCTACGCCTATTCGCTCGGCGCGATCGGTTACTACGGCCGTCGTGTCAATGCCGTGCCCGGACCGACGCTCGGGCAGGGACGCAACGGCGTCGCCGACTTCATTCCGGTGGCGCGCATCGCCGACATGCTGCTCAATCCCGGCACCACCTATCGCTACAATGGCGAGACGCGGACCTATCCGGATATCCGCCTCGTCTATTGGGCCGGCGGCAATCCATTCCACCACCACCAGGACCTCAACCGCCTGCGTAAGGCGTTTGCGCAGCTCGACACGCTTGTCGTGCACGAGCTCGCATGGACCGCCACCGCGCGCCATGCCGACATCGTGCTGCCCGCGACCATGACGCTGGAGCGCGAGGACATCGGCTATTCCAGCAACGATCCCTTGATGGTCGCGATGCACCGGATCGCCGAGCCGTTCGGCCTCGCCCGCGACGACTACGACATCTTCGCCGATCTCGCCGAGCGGCTAGGCGCCCGCGAGCCCTTCACCGAAGGGCGGACGTCGCGAGAGTGGCTGGCGCATCTCTACGAGCCGACCCGCAAGGCGCTCGCCGCGCGCGGGCTCGAGGCGCCGAGTTTCGAGGAATTCTGGGAACGCGGCAGCCTGGTCGTGCCGCAGCATCTCGACGACGGCGGCTCGCTGCGCCGTTTTCGCGAGGACCCGGTCGCGCGGCCGTTGCCGACACGAAGCGGCCGCATCGAGATCTTCTCGCAGAAGATTGCGGATCACGGCGATGCGGACTGCCCGGGCCATCCGGTCTGGCTCGAGAAGACCGATACGCCAAAGCCGGATACGCCGTGCTTCCTCGTCGCCAACCAGCCGGTGACCCGCCTGCACAGCCAGCTCGACTTCGGCGGCCACTCACTGGATGCCAAGCATCGCGGCCGCGAGGTCGCGCGCATGAACCCGCGCGATGCGAAAGCGCGCGGTATCGCCGACGGTGACATCATCCGCATCTTCAATGCGCGCGGCGCCTGTCTCGCCGCGGTGCATGTCACCGACGGCATCGCGCCCGGCGTGGTGCAGCTGCCGACCGGCGCCTGGTACGACCCGATGGATCCCGAGGAGGAGGCGCCGCTCTGCGTGCACGGCAATCCGAACGTGCTGACCCGTGACATCGGCACGTCATCCTTCGCGCAGGGCTGCACCGGCCAGCTCACGACCGTCGAGGTGGAGCGGTTCAACGGCAATCTGCCGCCGATCCGTGCGTTCGATCCGGCGTAATTTCACCGCCGGATCACGAACAAATCATCGCCGGGCGCTGGATGGCGCCCGACCGTTCGGCTACGGCATCACGACGTCGTCCCTGAGTTCTGGATTTTGCCGAGATGCACCTGAAAACCCTGTTTCATCTTGCCGTCACTGCGACCGTCGCGCTCGGTTCGTCCAGCGCATGGGCGCAATCCGCCGCCGAACCGGCCTATGGGCCGGAATTGCAGGGTTTTGACTATCCCTATCCCGTCGAGCACTACCGCTTCAGCTCGCAGGGCCAGGAGCTCGACATGGCCTATCTCGACGTCAAGCCGGCGACGCCGAACGGGCAGACCGCGGTGCTGCTGCACGGCAAGAACTTCTGCGCCGCCACCTGGGACGGCACCATCAAGGCGCTCAGCGGCGCCGGCTATCGCGTGATCGCGATCGACCAGATCGGCTTCTGCAAATCCAGCAAGCCGGAGCGCTATCAATTCACCTTCCAGCAGCTCGCCGGCAACAGCCGCGCGCTGCTGGCTTCGCTTGGAATCGAACACGCGATCATGGTCGGCCACTCGACCGGCGGGATGCTGGCGATGCGTTACGCGCTGATGTATCCGGAGGCCACCGACCGACTGGTGCTGGTCGATCCGATCGGGCTCGAGGACTGGAAGGCCAAGGGCGTGCCGTGGCTCAGCCTCGACGGCTGGATGCAGCGCGAGACGCGCGTCAGCGCGGACAGCATCCGCGCCTATGAACGCGCGACTTACTATGCCGACACCTGGGATCCGTCCTACGAGACCTGGGTGCAGATGCTGGCCGGCATGTATCGCGGGGAGGGCCGCGCCGCTGTGGCGTCGAGCTCGGCGCGACTCTACGACATGATCGCGACCCAGCCGGTGTTCTACGAGTTCGAGCAGATCAAGCCGCCGACCCTGCTGTTCGTCGGCGACAAGGACACCACCGCGATCGCCAAGGACACCGCGCCGCCGGAGATCCGCAAGACCCTCGGCAATTATCCGGTGCTCGGCAAGGAGGCCGCGAAGCGGATTCCGCATGCGCAGCTGATCGAATTCCCCGACCTCGGCCATTCGCCGCAGATCCAGGCGCCGGCGCGCTTCCACGCGGCGTTGCTCGGGTGGTTGCAGCATCCGGAAACCGGTGCGACGCAGGTCAAATAGCAACGCGAGACGAGCGGGCGACATCATGACGACAGCCGAGATGGTCAGCGTGTTCACGGTCGATGGGCAGGGCGGCAATCCCTGTCCGATCGTGGTCGATGCAAGCGGCATGAGCGCGTCCGAGATGCAGGACGTTGCCCGCCGCCATGGTCACGAGTCCGGATTCGTATTGCCGGCGCAGAGCGACGATTTCGACGCCACGTTCCGCTTCTTCGTTCCGAACCACGAAATGGAGATGTGCGGCCACGCCACCATCGGCGCGCTCTGGCTGCTGGCGCGCCATGGCAAGCTGCCGGGCGATACGGTCCGGATCTCGACGCGCAGCGGCCCCGTCACCGGCTTCATCAGCCGGGATCGCAACGGCGAGCCGAACGTCGAGATCACCCAGCCGGCCGGGAAGACCGTTCCGCTCACCGATGCGCAACGCGATGATGTGCTCCGCGCGCTCGCGGTCGGGCCGGATGCGATCGGCGGGGCTGCGCCCTGCAATGCGGTCACATCGCGGATCAAGACCCTGATCCCGATGCGCTCGCCGGAGGCGCTGAATGCGCTTGATCCCGCGACTGATGCCGTCGAAGCGGTCTGCGGCCGGATCGGATCGACCGGGCTTTATCCCTTCGCGGTGATCGACCGCGAGGCGCGCCTGTTCGAGGCGCGGCAATTCCCGCGCTCGTCCGGTTATCGCGAGGATGCCGCAACCGGCATCGCGGCCGCGGCGCTGGCGTTCGGCCTGCTCGATGCCGGCCTGGTCGCGCCGAACGACGACGAGATCCGAATCCTGCAGGGCAGGGCGATGGGGCGTCTGTCGGAGATCCGCGTCCGCATCGGCTTTGCCGGCGGCCGCGCTGTCGGCTGTTTGCTCGGCGGCAATGTCGCGCTGATGGCCGCGCCGTCGCACTGAAGCGAGCTGATATCTAGGTCGATTCCGCGGCGCGCTTGGCCCGCTCCCGCGCGCTGGCGTGCACCGGCGACGATTTCCGGGCACCGGGGCCTGGATGCACATGGACCGCCTTCGCGCTCAGCGGCTCGCCGCATTCCGAGCAAACCATGACAGGATCGAACATCTTCCCGCAGGTTTTGTGTTCGTGCAGCAACGGCCGGCCGCGCGCATCGACCATGTGGATGTTGCCCCAGTGCACGATCGACATGATGATCGGATAGAGATCGAGGCCCTTCTGCGTCAGGATGTATTCGTAGCGCTTCGGCGCCTCCTGATAAGGGATCTTGCGCAGCACGCCGAACCGCACCAGCTTCTTCAGCCGGTCGGCGAGCAGATGCCGGGTGATTCCGAGCGATGCCTGGAAGTCATCGAACCGGCGGATGCGCAGGAAGCATTCGCGCAGGATCAACAGGCTCCAGCGGTCGCCAATCACAGCGACGGTGCGGGCCAGCGAGCACGGCTCCTCCTCGAGGGTATCCCATTTCATCGGCGTCTCCTGCGATCTGCGACGGCATCGCACGTAAAATTCTAAAACAGAACTTACGTCATTTCAATAGGATGCCGACGCAATGGCTGCCGCTCAGCCATTGGATGACAAATATCATATTGACAGTTCTAAAATAGAACTTATGGTCCGGGCTACGATCAACCGGTGGCAGACGATGGCCGCCCATCGAAAGGAAGGGCGTTCCATGGCTGCTCCGCTCAAGGTCGAATTCCATTTCGATTTCGGAAGCCCCAACGCCTATCTGGCCGAACTCGCGCTGCCCGGGATCGAGAAGCGCACCGGCGTCAAGTTCGACTACATTCCGGTGCTGCTCGGCGGCGTCTACAAGGCGACCGGCAATATGTCGCCCGGCGAGTCGCTGCGCGGGATCAAGAACAAGCCCGAATACAACGCGCTCGAGACCGAGCGTTTCCTGCGCCGCCACAACGTCACGAAGTTCACCATGAACCCGTTCTTCCCGGTGAACACGCTGGCCTTGATGCGGGGCGCGGTGGCCGCACAGTTCGAAGGTGTGTTCGAGCCTTATTTTCGCGCGGCCTACAACCACATGTGGGCCGAGCCCAAGAAGATGGATGACCCGCAGGTGTTTCGCGAGGCATTCCTGTCCTCGGGTATCGACATCGATCGTCTGATCGCCCGCGCCCAGCAGGATGACGTCAAGAAGAAGCTGATCGACAACACCAGCGACGCGGTCGCGCGGGGCTCGTTCGGCTCGCCGACTTTCTATGTCGGCAACGAAATCTTCTTCGGCAAGGACAAGGTGCGCGAGGTCGAGGAAGAGATCGTCGCACAGCTCGCTGCCGGGCAGCGCAAGACCGCCTGAGCGGAAAATTCCTCAACACAACAAGCCCGAAGGGCAGCGACAGGGAGGTTTCAGTGCAGGCGCCGATCCGGATTATCGAAGGAAGTGTGGAAGGCTTGCCGAACCGCATCCACGAGGTGATCGATCATCACGTCGCGGCGACGCCGGATCATCCGGCGCTGATCGACGACAAGGGGCAGCTGACCTATCGCGAACTCGATCGAACAGTCGGCCGTGTCGCCGAGGCATTGCAGGCGCTGGGCATCCGCGCCGGCGACCGCTTGATGATCGTGAGCGAGAATTCGATTCCGCTTGCCTGCCTGCTGCTAGCGGCGAGCCGGCTCGATGTCTGGTCAATCGTGGTCAATCCGCGGCTGTCGCCGCGTGAGCTGGATCAGATCAGGGATCACAGCGGCGCCCGCCGCGTGCTGCTCACCGCCGACGTGTCGCAGGAGGCAGCCGCCCATGCCGCGCGCTATGAGGCCATCGTGCAGGATGTCGGCTCGCTCCGTGGCGTTGCCGTCACCGGCCTGAATCTGGCGACTACGGCCGAACCGGTCGAGGCCGACGGCGCCAACCAGGTCGCGGTCCTGATCTACACGTCCGGCACCACGGGCACGCCGAAGGGCGTGATGTTGACCCATCGCAATCTGCTGTTCAGCGCCCGCGGCACTGCGGGCTTCCGCAAGATGGCGGCCGATGACGTGCAATACTGCGTGCTGCCGATCTCGCATATCGTCGGCATCTCGCTGCTGACGATGACCTTGATGGTCGGCGCCACCGTGCGGCTGGTCGCCAAGTACGATCCAGCCGCGTTAGTCAAGGCGATGGCCGAAGAGGGCATCACCATCCTGAACGGCGTCCCCGCGACCTATCAGCGCCTACTCGAATACCGGCGCAACGCCGGCCTGCCGAAGCTCGATCGCGGCCGGTTGCGCGTGATCTCGGTGGCCGGTGCGCCGCTCGACCTCGAGCTTAAATCCCGGGTCGAGCAGGAGCTCGGGCTGCCGCTGCTCAATGGCTACGGCATCACCGAATGCTCGCCCGGCATCTCCGGTGTCCGGCCCGATAACCCGCGAGCCGACCACGCGGTCGGCACCGTGATGCCTGGTCTCGAGGCAAAGCTGGTCAGTCGCGACCTGACGCCGGTTGCATCAGGCGAGGTCGGCGAACTCCATGTCCGCGGCCCCAACGTGATGCGCGGCTACTACCGCGCGCCCGATCTGACCGCGAAGGCGATCGATCCCGACGGCTGGTTCAACACCGGCGATCTGGCTCGCTTCGAGAATGACGTCCTCTACATCGTCGGGCGCACCAAGGAGATGATCATCCGCTCCGGGTTCAACGTCTATCCTGCCGAGATCGAGGCGGTGCTGAGCACGCATGATGCCGTTGTGCAGTGCGCCGTGGTCGGCCGGCCGGTCGAGGGCAATGAGGAGGTCATTGCCTTTGTGCAGCTGATCAAGGGCTCGACCGCCACCGTGCAGGACCTGATGGCCCATATTGCCCCGCAACTCACCTCGTACAAGCGCCCGTCGGAGATTATCCTGATGGACGCGCTGCCCGCGACATCGACGGGCAAGCTGCTGAAGCACAAGCTGGCGGAGTCGCTGCGCAGCTGAAGCTGAGCCGACGCCGCAAGCCAGTTCACTCAAATACAACCGGAGTACACCATGCAGAAGAGAAACAAGACGGTGGCCGTCATTGGTGCCGGTGATTTCATCGGCGGCGAGATCGCCAAGAAGTTCGCTTCCGAAGGCTTCACCGTCTTCGCCGGCCGCCGCAACGGCGACAAGCTCGCGCCGCTGGTCAAGGAGATCGAGGCCGCCGGCGGCGAGATTCACGCGCGCTCGCTCGACGCGCGCAAGGAGGAGGAAATTACCGCATTCCTCAACGACGCCGACAAGCATGCGCCGCTGGAGGTCTGCATCTTCAACATCGGCGCCAACGTCAATTTTCCGATCCTGGAGACCACCGAGCGCGTGTTCCGCAAGGTCTGGGAGATGGCCTGCTACTCCGGCTTCCTGGCCGGACGGGAGGCGGCGCGGCTGATGACGGCGCGCGGCGAGGGCAACATCTTCTTCACCGGCGCCACCGCATCGCTGCGCGGCGGCAGCGGTTATGCTGCGTTTGCCAGCGCCAAGTTCGGCCTGCGCGCCGTGGCGCAGGCGATGGCGCGCGAGCTGGGGCCCAAGAACATTCACGTCGCGCATCTGATCATCGATTCCGGCGTCGACACCGAATGGGTGCGGCAGCGCCGCATCGAGGCGCTTGGCCCGAACGCGCTCGACGATCCCGATCTGTTGATGCCGCCCGCTTCGGTCGCCACGTCCTACTGGCAGCTCTACCAGCAGCCGAAAAGCGCCTGGACCTTCGAGCTGGAAATCCGCCCCTTCGGCGAGAAGTGGTAGGGAGCGTTACAGATGGAGCTCGCGCTATCTCCTGAAGACGCGGCGTTTCGCGACGAAGTCCGCGCCTTCATCAAGGACAATTATCCGGCGGAGATGCGCGTCCCCAATCCGGAGACCGATCTCTCCAAGGAACAGATGCTGCTGTGGCATCGCATCCTGCACGAGAAGGGCTGGATCGCCCCGCTCTGGCCCAAAGAGTATGGCGGACCGGGCTGGTCGATCACCCGCCGCTTCATCTTCGAGCAGGAGACGACGCGCGCCGGCACCATGCCGCCGCTGGCGTTCAGCGTCACCATGGTAGGCCCCGTCATCTACACGTTCGGCAACGCGGCGCAGAAGGCGAAGTTCTTGCCGCGCATCCTGTCCGGCGAGGATTGGTGGTGCCAGGGCTATTCGGAGCCGGGCTCCGGCTCCGATCTTGCCACCGTCCGCACCAAGGCGGTACGCGACGGCGACCACTACATCGTCAACGGCCACAAGACCTGGACCACACTGGCGCAGCATGCCGACTGGATCTTCTGCCTGGTCCGTACCGATCCGGCCGCGAAGCCGCAATCCGGCATCTCGTTCCTGTTGATCGACATGAAGTCGCCGGGGGTCACCGTGCGCCCGATCATCACCATCGACGGCTCGCACGAGGTCAACGACGTCTTCCTGGAGAACGTCCGTGTTCCGGCGGAGAACCTGATCGGCGAGGAGAACAAGGGCTGGACTTACGCGAAATTCCTGCTCGGCAATGAGCGCACCAGCATGGCCGGCATCGGCCGCTCGACGCGCTACATCGCGCGGCTGAAGAAGATCGTGAAGGCCGAGATCCCGGAAGACGATCCGGCGCATCTTGAATTCATCAGGGACATCGCCCGCGTCGAGCTCGACGTGCTGGCGCTGGAGGCGACCGAGCTTCGGGTCGTCGCCCAGATGGCGCGCGGCATCGATCCGGGGCCGGCGGCCTCGCTGTTCAAGATCCGCGGCACCGAGATCTTTCAGAATATCACCGAGCTGACCCATCGGGCGATCGGCAATGACGGCCTTGCGATCCGCGAGCATCCGGTCAGCGCCAACCGCTTCATGCCGGGCCCGGACTACGGCCACACGGCGTCGGAGAAGTATCTCAACTCGCGCAAGCTCTCGATCTACGGCGGATCGAACGAGATCCAGCGCAACATCATCGCCAAGGCGGTGCTTGGTCTCTAGAGCATGATGCTCAAACAAGGCGTTGGAGCGCATCGCATCGCGCTCTAGCAGCAGCGGCACGAGAGGATCGGATGGATATCCAGTTCACGGAAGAGCAGGAATTGTTGCGGTCCAGCGTGCAGCGGCTGCTGCGCGACCGGTACGATTTCGATGCGCGCCGCAAGATCGTCGCCAGCGAGGACGGCTTCAGCCGCAAGCATTGGGCCGAGTTCGCCGAGCTCGGCCTGCTCGCCGCGCCATTTTCGGAAGCCGCCGGCGGGCTCGGCGGCGGACCGCTGTCGACCATGATCATCATGCAGGAGTTCGGCCGCCATCTCGTGGTCGAGCCGTTCGTCGAGACTGTTGTCGTTGCGGGTGGCCTGCTCGAGCAGGCAGGTTCCGACGCGCAGCAGCAGGCCTATATCGCCGACATCGTCGCGGGTTCGAAGCTCTGGGCGCTGGCCTGGACCGAGAGGGGCTCGCGCTTCGATCTTGCCACGGTCACCACCGCGGCCCGCCGAGAGGGCAACGACTATGTCCTCACCGGCGAGAAGACGGCGGTGATGACCGCACCCTGGGCGGATTATCTGATCGTCTCCGCCCGCACCTCGGGCCATCGTCACGATCGCGGCGGCGTCAGCCTGTTCGTGGTCGATCGCCGCGCCGCGAATCTCGACCTGCAAAGCTTCAGGACCATCGATGGCCGGAGGGCTGCCGAGATCAGCCTGCGCGGCGTACGCGGCGAACTGCTTGGTGGGGAAGGCGAGGGCGTCGCCGCGCTGGAAGCCTGCCGCAACCGGGCGATCGGCGCGCTCTGTGCCGAGGCGGTCGGCGCGATCGGCGAACTGAACGACGCGACACTCGACTACTCCAAGACGCGCAAGCAGTTCGGCGTCACGATCGGCAGCTTCCAGGTGCTGCAGCACCGGATGGTCGACATGTTCATCGCACATCAGGAGGCGCTGTCCCTGATGCAGCATCTCAGCCTCAGCCTCAGCGACGACGAGGCCGGCATCTCCCGGCTGGCTTCGGGCGCCAAGTCCAAGATCGGCTATGCCGGCAAGTTCGTGGCTGATCAGGCGGTGCAGCTGCACGGCGGCATGGGCATGACCGACGAGCTCAATGTCGGCCACTACTTCAAGCGGATTTCCTCCATCAACATCCAGTTCGGCGATCCTGCCTATCACGTGCTGCGCTTCGCGCAGCTCGACGCGGTCGCATAAGCCAGAGAGGCAAGCATGTCACAGGATGCAGTCATCGTTTCCACCGCGCGCACCGGCGTCGGCAAGGCCTATCGCGGCGCGCTCAACAACACCGACGGCCCGACTTTGGCCGGCCATGTGATGGCCGAAGCCGTCAAGCGCGCCGGCATTGCGCCCGGCGAGGTCGAGGACGTGGTGATGGGCTGTGCCATGCAGCAGGGCACAATGGTGATGAATGTTGCGCGCAAGGGGGCGATCCGCGCCGGCCTTCCGGTCACGGTTGCCGGCACCACCATCGACCGGCAATGCGCCTCCGGGCTGCAGGCGATCGCGGTCGCCGCCCGTTCGGTGATGCTCGACGGCGTCGAGATCGCGATCGGCGGCGGCATCGAGTCGATCAGCCTGGTGCAGAACGAGCACATGAACCGGTTCCACGCCGTCGACGACGAGCTGATGGCGATGAAGCCCGAGATGTACATGTCGATGCTGGAGACCGCCGAGGTCGTCGCCGAGCGCTACGGGATCGGCCGCGACAAGCAGGACGAGTACAGCCTGGAGTGCCAGCGCCGTGTCGGTGCCGCATTGCAGGGCGGCCGCTTCAACGACGAGATCGTGCCGTTCACGACCAAGATGGCCGTGGTCAACAAGGACACCAAGGAAGTCAGCTTCCAGCAGGTGACGCTAACGAAGGATGAGGGCCCGCGGCCGGATACCACGGCGGATGGCCTTGCCAAGATCAAGCCGGTGTTCGAGGGCAAGACCATCAGCGCCGGCAATGCCAGCCAGCTCTCCGACGGCGCCTCGGCCTGCGTGATCATGAGCGACAAGATCGCCGCGCAGAAGGGGCTGAAGCCGCTCGGCATCTTCCGTGGCTTTGTCGCCGCCGGCGTCGAGCCCGATGAGATGGGCGTCGGCCCGGTCGCGGCGATCCCGCGGCTGTTGAAGCGGCATAACCTCAAGATCGACGACATCGATCTCTGGGAGCTCAACGAGGCCTACGCGGTGCAGGTGATCTATTGCCGCGACAAGCTCGGCATCGATCCGGACAAGCTGAACGTCAATGGCGGCTCGATCGCGATCGGCCATCCTTATGGCATGACCGGGGCTCGGCTCACCGGCCACCTCCTGATCGAGGGCCGGCGGCGCAAGGCGAAATACGGCGTGGTGACCATGTGCATCGGCGGCGGCATGGGCGCGGCTGGGCTGTTCGAAATCGTCCACTGATCGGAAACGCGGGAGAGACTTGTGAAGACAGCAATCACTGAACTGTTCGGTATCCAGCATCCGATCATCCAGGGCGGCATGCATTATGTCGGCTTCGCCGAGATGGCGGCCGCGGTGTCCAACGCCGGCGGCCTCGGCATCATCACCGGCCTGACTCAGCGGACGCCGGAGCTGCTGGCCAAGGAGATCGCGCGCTGCCGCGACATGACGGACAAGCCGATCGGCGTGAACCTCACCTTCCTGCCGAGCTTCACCGCGCCGCCCTATCCCGAATATATCGCTGCTATCCGCGAGGGCGGCGTCAAGGCGGTGGAGACCGCGGGCCGCAGCCCGGAGCAGTACATGCCGGCCCTGAAGGCGGCCGGCATCAAGGTGATCCACAAATGCACGTCGGTGCGGCATTCGCTGAAGGCCGAGAAGATCGGCTGCGATGCGGTCAGCGTCGACGGTTTCGAGTGCGGCGGCCATCCCGGCGAGGATGACATCCCCAACATGATCCTGCTGCCGCGCGCGGCGGACGAGCTCAAGATTCCGTTCGTCGCCTCCGGCGGCATGGCGGATGCGCGCAGCCTCGTCGCGGCGCTGTCGATGGGCGCTGCCGGCATGAACATGGGTACGCGCTTCATTGCGACCAAGGAAGCGCCGGTCCATGCCAACGTGAAGCAGGCGCTGCTCGACGCCGACGAGCTCGACACCCGCCTGGTGATGCGGGCGCTGCGCAACACCGAGCGGGTGCTGAAGAACAAGGGCGTCGACGAGCTGCTCGAGATCGAGCGCGAGAAGGGCGGCAAGCTGAAGATCGAGGACATCCACGAGCAGGTCGCCGGCGTCTACCCGAAGGTGATGATCGACGGCGAGATGGATGCCGGCGCCTGGAGCTGCGGCATGGTGGTCGGTTTGATCCACGACATCCCGACGGTCAAGGAGCTGATCGACCGCATCATGAGCGAGGCCGAAGCGATCATCCGGCAGCGGCTGACCGGCTTCCTCGACGGCAAGTTCGAAACCACAGCGGCCCGCGCGGTCGCCTGACGGGAGCGTGCCATGACCGAGCATGTCAAAGTGGAAGTCGCGGCCGGCGTCATGACGCTGACCTTGCAACGGCCCGAGAAGAAGAACGCCCTGACCGGCGCCATGTATGATGCGATGTCGAATGCGCTGAAGCAGGCGGAGGCGGATCCATCCGTCCGCGTGATCCTGTTCCAGGGTGACGGCGACAGCTTTACCGCGGGCAACGACCTGGCTGATTTCGCGAGCCAGGCGCGCGGCGAAAGCGCGGTCGATAGCCCCGCGCATCGCTTCATCGAGACCATCAGCAAGGTCGGCAAGCCGCTGGTCGCGGCCGTGCAGGGCAATGCGGTCGGCGTCGGCACCACCATGCTGCTGCATTGCGACCTGGTTTATCTCGCCGAGACCGCGCGGCTGATCACGCCCTTCGTCAATCTCGCTCTGGTGCCGGAGGCAGCGTCGAGCTGGCTGCTGCCGTTGCGGATCGGGCACGCGCGCGCCTATGCGATGTTCGCGCTCGGCGAGCCGATGGATGCGCAGGGCGCGGTGGCATCCGGCCTCGCCAATGCCGTGGTGCCGCAGGCCGATCTGCGCAAGAAGGCGCATGACGCGGCGGTCGCGCTGACCAAGCGGCCGGCCGGTTCGCTCAGCATGACCAAGCAGCTGATGCGCGAGCAGCAGCGGATCGCGGCGCAGATCGCCGAGGAGGGCGTGTTGTTCAAGCAGCGGCTGACGACACCGGAAGCGCGCGAGGCCTTTGCCGCCTTCGCCGAACGGCGTCAGCCGGACTTCACCAAGCTGTCGGCCTGACCGGCAGCGGAACTCACGGACACATCGAGGGAGTGAAAGCATGGGCGTCATCGGCAGCCATCAGTACCCGACCATGGAATCCGTGATCTACGGCAAGCCGGCGGCCGAAGCGCTGCGTGAGGAGGCCGAGCGGCTGGGTGCCAAGCGCGTCTATCTGATCGCCAGCCGGACGCTGAACACCACGACCGACGAGATCGAGAACATCCGCAAAGCGCTCGGTGATCGCCATGCCGCGACCTTCGACGGCGTGCCGCAGCACACAACGCGGGATGTGGTGACCCAGATCGCGCGGCAGGCCAGCGAATCCAAGGCGGACCTCGTGGTCGCGATCGGCGGCGGCTCGGTGGTCGATGCGGCGAAGATTGTGCTGATGTGCATGGAGCACGAGATCTTCGAACCCGCGGGGCTCGACGGTTTCGAAACCACGCCGGACCGCCGGTTCGGACCGTTCCGCACGCCAAAAGTCCGGATGATCGCGATCCCCAGCACGCTTTCGGGCGGCGAGTACAATTCCGGTGCGCTGGTCACCGACACCAGCCGCAAGCTGAAGCAGATATTCAATCACCCGATGATGATGCCGCGCAGCATCATCCTCGATCCTGCGATCACCAAATACACGCCGGAGAAGCTCTGGCTCGGCTCCGGCACGCGCGCGATGGATCATGGCATCGAGGCGATCTGCTCCAGCCGCCCCAACGTGCTGGTCGATGCGGTGTGCCAGCAGGGACTGCGCTATCTGCATGACGGCCTGCTGCGCACCAAGGCCAATCCCGACGACGAGGCGGCGCGGCTGAACTGCCAGCTCGGCTCGTGGCTGTCGGCCTTCGGACTGCAGTCGCGGGTGCCGATGGGCGCAAGTCACGCGATCGGCCATGTGCTCGGCGGAACCTGCGACGTTCCGCACTATTTCTGCACGGCGGTGATGATGCCGAGCGTGCTGCGCTACAACCGTCCCGCGACGGAAACGGCCCAGCGAGCGATCGCCGCCGCGCTCGGTGCGCCCGGCCGTGACGCCAGCGAGGCATTCGCCGGCTTCATCGCGGAACTCGGCCTGCCGCGACGACTTGCCGATGTCGGCGTCGGCGAAGACCGCTTCGAGCTGATCGGCAAGAACGCCATGCTGTCGATCTTCACCCGTGCCAACCCGCAGCCGATCCGCGAGCCCGGCGACGTCGTCAAGATCCTGAAGCTGGCCGCCTGAGGCAACAGCACCCGGAGCAGCCCATCATGGCCGCCTTGCGCATCTTCTCCTATCTGCCGAACCCGCGGGTCTGGAAGGCAACCATTGCGGCGCGGTTCTGCGGCGTCGACGTCGAGGTCAGGGGCGCCTCCGGCAAGGAATTGCGCGACTGGCTGTGGGACTACGATGCCCATCCTCTTACCGAACAGGAACGCGCCGCGCTGTCGTCGCTGGCGCGGACCGGTCGGGTCGGCCTGACCGGCGCGCAGCTGTTCAAGACCGATGCGTTCATGGCGGCGCAGCCGTTCGGCAATGTGCCGGCGGCGTTCGGCGCCGACGGCAAGTTCGGGATCTTCGAATCGAACAGCATCATGCGCGCGGTGGCGCGGCTCGGTGAGGCGAAGTTCCCGCTTTATGGACGTGACGCCTATGAGGCGTCGAGGATCGACAGCTTTCTCGATGTCAGCCTGGTGTTTGCGCGGGACACGCAGATCTATCTGCTCGCGCTGTCGGCCGGCACGGTCGACGCGGCGATTCACGCGCGGGCGAAGGACGCGTTCGCGATCTATGCCTCGGGGATTGAGCAGGCACTGTCGCCCCGGCGAGAGGCGTTGGTCGGAAACGGCATCTCGATTGCCGACATCTGCCTTGCCGCCGAGCTCGCGCTGTTCATGAACGAGCATGCGCGGACCGAGCAGCTGCAGAAGCAGGGGCTGGACAAGATCCTGCATCCCGGGGTGCAGGATGCGTATCCGCTGATGTTCGCGCACTTCGCTCGGCTGGTCGAGCACGCGCATTTCAGGCCGGAACTTAAGCCTTACGTCGAGAAGCTGCTGTCGAAGGCGGCCGCCTGATCTTGAAAATTGTTGGCTGCAACGCGGAGGATTGACTGCATGAGCGCACCCGTCTGTCTGATATCCGGCGTTGGGCCCGGCACCGGTTCGGCGCTCGCCCGGAGGTTCGCTGAAGGCGGCTATCGGGTCGCGCTTCTCGCCCGGAACGAGGAGCGCCTCGCCGCGCTCGAGCAGCAACTGCCGGGCGCGAAGGCCTATCGATGCGATGTGTCCGATCCTGTGCAGGTCGAGACGGTGGCGACGGCCGTGGAGCGCGATCTCGGCCATCCCAGTGTCGTGATCCACAACGCCGTCGGCGGCGCGTTCGGCACCTTCCGCGAGATCGATCCGCAGATTCTCAATCGCAACTTCCAGGTCAACACGATGGGCCTGTTGTACCTGGCGCGGCGGTTTGCTCCGGCGATGATCAGCGCCGGCAAGGGCGCTATCGTTGCGACCGGCAACACCTCGGCCTTGCGCGGCAAGGCAGGCTTCGCGGGGTTCGCTCCGACCAAGGCGGCGCAGCGCATTCTGGCCGAGGCGATGGCGCGCGACCTCGGGCCGCAAGGCGTCCACGTCGCCTATCTCGTGATCGATGCGGTGATCGATCTGGAATGGACGCGCAAGCGCTGGCCGGAGCGGCCGGACGACTTCTTCATCAAGCCGCGAGCGATCGCCGACGAGGTCTGGCACGTCGCCCATCAGGACCGCAGTGCGTGGTCGTTCAACGTCGAGATCAGGCCGTTCGGCGAAGCCTGGTAGGCGCCGTGCGGCGGTCGCAAGCGCCGGTTAATTCATAAGCTCAGGGGGAATTCATGTTGGTGAAGACGTTTGCTGTGTCCATTGCGATGCTTGCGGCCGTTGCCGCTACTGCGGTCCGCGCGGAAACGCCCGGCATCTCGGAATCGGAAATCAGGATCGGGGCGACATTCCCGTTCAGCGGCCCGGCGTCCCCGCTCAGCAATACGGGCAAGGGCCTGATCGCCTACGTGCATTCAATCAACGATCGCGGCGGCATCAACGGTCGCAAGATCAACCTCATCACCTATGACGATGCCTATTCACCGCCCAAGGCGGTGGAGCAGACCCGCAAGCTGATCGAGAGCGACGAGGTGGCGTTCCTGTTCAGCCCGCTGGGCACGCCCGGAATCGGCGCGACCATCAAATACGTGACCGCGAAGAAGGTGCCGCACCTGTTCGTCGTCAGCGGCGTGACCAAGTTTGCAAACTTCGCCGAGTTCCCGCTGACCACCACCGGGCTGCCGAGCTACAACACCGAAGGAAAGGTCTACGCCAAATACATTGCCCAGACCGCGCCCGACGCCAAGATCGCAATCCTCTACCAGAACGACGATCTCGGCCGTGACTTCGTGGCGGCGTTCAAGGAAACCCTGAAGGGCGAGTTCGACAAGAAGGTGGTGACATCTCCCTATGAGGTCACCGAGCCGACCATCGAATCCCGCGTGGTGACGCTGAAGGCGTCGGGCGCCCAGGCATTCCTGATCGCCGGCACGCCGAAATTCGCCGCGCAGGCGATCAAGAAGGCGAGCGAGATCGGCTGGACGCCGCTCACCATCGTGAACTACGTGTCGAGCTCGGTCTCCTCGACCATCGTGCCGGCCGGGGCGGACAAGGCGGTCGGCGTCGTCGTGGCGACCATCGCGAAGGATCCGAACGACAAGAGGTGGGCCGACGATCCCGGCATCAAATGGTATCGCGCCCACTTCGAGAAATATCTTCCGGGTGCCGATATCGGCGACAGCAACTATCTGTTCGGGACCCAGCAGGGCCAGATTCTGGAACAGGTGCTGAAGCAGTGCGGCGACGACCTGTCGCGCGAGAACATCGTGAAGCAGGCGCGCAACATCAAGGGACTTGTGCTGCCGACCCTGATGCCGGGCATCACAGTCAACACCGGGCCGGACAACAGCATGGCCTATACGCAGCTTCAGCTGCAGCGCTGGACGGGGAGCTCCTGGGAGCAGTTCGGCGGCGTGCTGAGCGCGGGGCCGAACTGAGCCGTCGCCGGGATAACTAACGCAGCGCGCTAGTGGAGCCGTCGTGCGATCGGCTTCGCCAGCGGGCTATGCCAGCCCCAGTGCGATGAGCGGTCGCTCGACCGCAGGCTCGCCAGGAACGCCGTGGTCTTCGGCTGCACCCGCGAGCCGTCGATCACCTCGAGCTGGCCGCACCGGTTGAGCGTGTGGAGCTTGCGTCCGCTCCATAGCGGCCCGGGCTTGAGCAGATGTCGAACGGCCTGCTTGTAGGTCGTCGGCGACAGTTCGAGCACTTCCGCAAGGCCGAGCGCGGCGCCGTATCCGTTGGTGCAGTCCTGCACCGGCCGCCACAGCTTCCCATTGACGGTGACGAAGTTTCCGGCCGGCCGCGTGGTCGCGCGATCCATCAGGATCGGATTGGCCGCGTGCGGTTGCCAGGGGCCAAGCAATTGCCCGGCGTAATAAATCGCGAGCGTGTCGGAATATCCGCCGGTGCCATCGCGCCAGGCCCCGAACATGTAGTGGAGGCCGTTGTGCTGCGTGATCGTCACGTCGGCCAATTCGAGGCCGGACAGCAGCGTTGAATGCCGCTCCCACTTGTCCGGAAAGCGGATGCATTTGTAGATCGGAACGTCGCGGTGCGCAGTGCTTTCCGGGATCATCCAGAGCTCGCCGCCATCCTCGATCAGGAACGGGTAGGACAGATGCCAGGGCTCCTCGAGCACCGGCATCACCGTGCCGATCGGCCCGCTGCCGTCGAATTCGATCGTGGAAATGATGCCCTTGCCGGTCCGGTGGTCGAGGTCCTCGAAGAACACGAACGTCCTGCCCTGCCATTTCACCGGGACGGGATCGGCATAGAAGTGGTTGCCGGGATCGCCGAGCACGTTCCAGGCCGGCCCCGACAAGTCGCCGGTGCGCCAGATATCCGTGTTGTCGGCAAAGCGCCAGCCGACATGCCAATGCGGCGCGTAGCAGCACAGGCGATAGATTTCCTTCGCGATCGAAGTCGCCACGCCGCGCATGACAAAGGGCGCGGGATTTCGCGGTACGCTGCCATTCGCCGAAGCAGCCAATTGCGGCACCAGCCGCGGAGCTCCCGACAATATCGGCGGCAGCATCGACAGCGTGCGTGCCATCACCGTTTCGAGCCCGCCGCTTAGGCCGGCCGCGATTTCCGCGGAGGGATGGCCGCGGTCCATCACCGCGCCGTCGAGCTCATTGACGATTTCGATCACCGGCAGATCGCCGGCGAGAATGGCCGAAAGTACCGCACTTTCTCCCGCGTGCCCGTTGAACCGCGGACGGAGATAGAGCCTGGCGGAGCAGTTCGGATCCAGCGCGGCAGTGGTGAAGTCGACCACCACGTCGGGGTTGCCGGCGCGCGGACGCTCCGGGATCGTCTTCGGCCGGTCGGCCTCGCCGGTCTTGCCCTTGCGCAGGACGATGCGCTCGAGCTCGAACAGCATGTCGAGGCCGGCGGGTCGAGGCTCCGGCGTCGTGGTCCAGGCGATTTGAACGGGAATATCTTGATCGTTGACGCGCAGCGACTCGCGGCTCATCCAGAGCCGCGGCTGCGCGTGATCGCAGCGAAACTCGATAATCATGGCCAGCCCAACTTCCTAGTGCGCGTCCGCCCCCACAGCGTCGCCGAGAATGCGGACGTATTCCTCTATCATGGCATCCAACGAATAGCGCGACTTCAGGCCCACGGCGCTTTGCCGCAGCCGGTCGCTCAACACGCGATCGGTCAGGACCTTCGACACGGCGGCCGCGAATTCTGGTTCGTTCGACGCGTCGACGAACACCGCGGCAGGCTGTCCCTGGTAGGACAGCACCTCGCGCAGCACGGGGAGATCGTTGACGACGCAGGGAATGCCGGCGCTCGCGGCTTCGACCGCGGCAAGGCCGAAGGTTTCGGCCTGCGTCGGGAATACGAAGACGTCGAGGCAGGTCAGAAAATCGGCCACCTGGCGCGGTGGAATCTCGCCGATGAAGTGCAGCCGGTCGGATACCTTCAACTCGTCCGCGAGCGCCCTCAGCCGCCCTTCATCCGCGCCCTGGCCGGCGAGCGCAAGGTGCCAGGAGGGATCGGCAGCCAGCAGGCGAATGGCCGCATCGAGCCGCTTGTGCGGGTGCAGGCGTGCCGCGCAGCCGAGCAGGGTACGGTCCGGCGGCAGCTTGAACTGTTGCCGCGCCGCGTCCTTCGGCAGGCTATGCGACTTGTCGTCGAAGCCGTGCGGGACGTGCTTCATGCGCGATCGATACGGAGCGGGATAGCGCGCATATTCGCGCTCCATGTCGCGCGAGTTCAGCGTGATGCAGTGGAAGAAGCCGGTCGAGCCCATGATGATGTCGGCGGCGCGTACCGGCATGCTCATCGACAGCGCCGAGGATACCTGGTTGGCAATCACGGGGGCGCGGCTGACGAGGCGCGACACGCCGCCGCCGATCACATTGCCGAAGTGCTGGAAGGTCAGGACGACGTCGGGTTTGATGGTCCTGAGATGACCGGCGAGCGCCCACAGCATCCGCAGCAGCGCCACCGGGTTTCCCGGACGGGTCTGCGCGCAGTAGAACGTATTGGGCGGCTCGTCGAAGGAATCCGATTTGCGGAAGAAGAACAGGTTGGCGACGTCATAGCCGCGCGCGGTGAGGCCGGCGCCGAGCAGCCGCGAGATCTCCTGCGCGCCGGCGTTCTCGGCCTGGGTCTGCACCAGGACAACGCGCAGCTTTCGCTTGCGCTCGTTCGGTCGATCGCGTGATGCGGTCGATGCCTCGCGCAATTCTGTGCTTGGCGTCTGCTGGAGCACGGATTCCTCACCCGTTGAAGGAGTGGATTCGCCCCCTTCATTTTTGCGCGCGTAACTACCACGCGAAGCGCGCTCGTGCATCGAGTAGCGCGTGTTGAGGTTACTGCTCATTTAGCAATCAGACATGTGTCGGCAATCGAGAGCTATTATCTCACGGACAGGGTACCGCCGGCTCGTTAACTAATTGGTTACGGCAACGCGAAGAGGGGGTAACCGGCGATTAACCATAGATATTTACGTTGGAGCAGTACTGTCAGTTGAATTTGAGTCAGAGCCCATGAAGTTCGGTAGCCGCATAGGCCCGAGACGTTCCGAAGTCACGGAACCCGCAGCGTCGTGGGAAACTGCCGGCGTGCCGGCCGGCCAATCTTCGGCGGAAACTACCAAGGGCGTGCTTAGCATTCCCGGCGTGCTGGCCTTTTTTCGTGAGAAGGGTCAACGGATCCTGATGCTGGCCGCGGTCATCTTCGCGGTCGGTATCATCCTGTTGATGCTGATCCCGGCGCGTTACGCCGCGACGGCGCTCGTCGTCGTCGACCCGCGCGAGCAGCGCGTCACCGCCGATCAGGACGTCCTGCCCGGGATCGGTCAAGATGCCGCAGCACTGCAAAGCTACGTCGAGATCGCCAAGTCCGATGGATTTCTCGGGCCGCTGATCGATCAGCTCAAGGTCGCCGAGGACAACGACATCTCCGGAGGCAAGACCGACACGACGCGCCTGCTCGACCGGTTTCGCAACCGGCTCGATATCTCAAGGCGCGGGCTAACCTATGTGATCGCCATCAAGTTCACATCCGACAACCCGCAGCGCGCGGCGTACTACGCCAATGCGGTGGCCGAGGCGTTCGTCGCCAGCCAGCGCGGGACGCGTAGCGTGGCAACCGACGAGGCCGCCGACTGGCTGAAGAGCCGGCTGAAGACCTTGAACGACCGGCTGCGGACGTCGGAAGATGCCGTTGCCAAGTTCAAGCTTGAGCACCGGATCGTCAACGCCGGCAAGGAATCCACCACACAGCAATTGCGCGTCACCGACCTGACGCAGCAGGTTGCCGCGGCGCGCGCCCGCACTGAAGAAGCCAAAGCGCGCTATGAGCAGTTGCAACGCGACCTGAAGGCCAATGTCGACGGGCCGGTCAAGCAGGACCTGCTGAGCGCGCTGCGGGCCCAGCGCTCCGCGCTCAACGACCAGATCGCGCAAAAGCGCGGCGTGCTCGGCGATCGTCATCCCGACCTCGTGATGGCGCTCAGCCAGTTGAGCGATCTCAACCGGCAGATCGAGATCGAGCGCAAGAAGAACATCGACACCGCGAAGTCGGAATACGAGGCGCAGCGCGATCAGCAGAAGGCGCTCGAGGACCAGCTGAAGGCAGCCGAGTCGCAGATCCTGGTCGACGGCCAGGCGTTCGTTAAGTTGCAGGAATTGCAGCGCGACGCCGACGCCAACAAAAACATCTACGAGCAGTTCCTGTCGCGCTACAGGACGACCGACGAGCAGCGCGGGCTTCAGAATTCGCAGACCAAGATCGCATCTCCGGCGACGCCGCCGATTCGTTCGACGCTTCCGCCGCTTCCTTTGTTGCTCGTCGCGCTTGCGATCGTCTCGCTGCTGACGTCGACGGCGATCGTCGCTGTTCCCGGTCTCGATCTGAAGCAGCTCCCGATCAAAAGCATTCCGCCGCTTCGCCGCGCCGAGGCGCCTGCGCCCGCACCGGTGCCGGCTCCGGCCGCGCCGCAATCTGCGCTGCCGCCGGGCCTGCCGGTGCTGGCCCGCATTCCGAACTTGGTGTCGCCAGATGCGGTCAGGAGCGTCTGGCAGACCCCGATTTCGACGACGGCCGAGCCCGATCTCAGTCCGCATCTTCAGTTGCTGATCGAGAACATCGAGCAGCTTCCGGGTGAGCACGGCAAGGTGGCGCTGCTGCTGTCGGTCGAGACCGGTGCGGGCGGCAGCACCGTCGCGCGGTCGCTCAACCGGTCCGCCGTCAAGAACGGGATGCTCAGCGTCCTGATCGAGATGGAAACCAGCCGCGCCGAAGCCGCGCCGCCGCAAGGTGCTGGGATCATCAAGGCCGATCTGCCGTCGGTCGTCGAACTGCTGGGCGCCAGCAGCAAGGCGCCGCCCTATCCGCAGGACGACATTCGCGCCGATTTCGGCTTGATCATCGTCGACGCATCGTCGCTTGCCATGCAGCCGGCCGCCGTCGCGCTGGCCGCCCATGCCGACCTCGTGATCCTCGTGGTTCGCGAGGGCGCCGCCAACACGGCTGCGATCGGCAAGGCGCGGGCCGATCTGTCCAAGTTCGGTTCGGTCCCGATTGCGCTCGTCGTCAATCGCGTGGCGGGCAACGCCGCGGTCAGCAATCCCCAGCGCGAAGCCCTGGGATTGGCAAGCTGAAGCTCGGGATTCCTGTTCGACGCGTTTTCTTCACGCGAACCGGCGTCCATCCCACATCAAGTGCGGGACAGGCTTTCGCTTGAAGACGCTCTAGTCCTTGCCATCCGCAACACGGACGGCGTAAGCGCCGGCCTTCGACGACGAGAGATGCGACAGCACCAGAATTGACGGGTCGACGCCGGTCCGCCGGCGGCACAGCACATTGAGTGCGATGGTGGCGAGCACCAGAGAAACCGTCGCCGAGATCGCCGCCCCGAGCACGCCGAGCCAGGGGATCAGCACGACAAATCCGACCAGCCGCAACGCCACGTTGGCGGCGACCACAGGAACATAATCGCGCTCATGCCCCGTCAGCTGCAGGACCGCGGCCGACGGCCCGCCTGCCGCCTGGAAGGCCGTTCCGATCGCGAGCACGATCAACACCCACTGCTGCGCGGCGAAGTGCGGTCCGAACAGGCCGAGCAGGTAGGGAGCGCCGACCCAGACGATGACGAGCCCGCTGAGCACGCAGAGCGCGGTCACCTCGGCCATCAGCTTCAGCGTATGTTCGAGCTCGCGGTGATTCTTGCTGAAATACAGCGACGGCAGCCGGCGCGCGCCGAACGTGTAGAGCGCAGCGGAAAGCATCGCGAAGATGTTCGCCAGGCGCGAGGCGGCGAAATAGACGCCGGCAGTGGCCGGATCCAGCATCCAGTAGACCAGGATGACGTCGAAATACTGGTTCGCTGCTTCGAGAATCGAGGCGAGCCAGAAGCGGAACGCGCTGCGGTTCCAGCGCGACGTCTCGAAGCGCGCTGTGACCGCACGCAGGTTTGGCAGCACGCGCATGATCGACACGATCTGCACGACCAGCCCCAACGCCATCGCGACCGTCATCGCGGTGAACAGTTCGGCCGGGGTGAGCTGGCGGTGGCTGAACAGCACCGCGATCAGGACCAGGACGACGGCAACCCGCCAGAAGAATTCGCGATTGCCTTCGCCCATCAGGATGCTGACCAGTGATCGTGCGATCTGGCTGCCAAGCATCAGCCCGGCATTGACGGCGGTGAACGCCGAGACCGAGAGGATCAAGAGCCACCATTCGCCGCGAATGCCTGCCACCGCGGCAATCGCGGCGATCGAGATCAGCATCCCGATCGCCGAGTACTTCAGGCTCGACAGCAGCACACCCTTGGTGAGCTCGGCCTGGCCGCGCACCTCGTACTCATTGAGGAAGCGAACCAGCAGCAGCTCCTGACCGACCAGGCCCACGACCGCCGCGATCTGGGCGACGGAGAGCAAGGTTGCGAAGTCTCCGAACGCGTCGGGCGTCATCGTCCGCGCCGCCAGCGAGAACAGGGCGAACGCGAGTCCGCCGCTGCCAACCTTGAGGAGGATGGTGCCGGCAACGCCGCGCGTGACATCGCGCCGTAGCATTTGAAGAACAGAGGCAATCACAAGCGAGGTCTCAATATCCTGTCAGGCTGCTGACCCTAGCAATCGGTGAGGTCAGGAGTGTTAATGTTCTCTTGCTAAAATTCCGTTCCTTTCAGCCTTCAGGCGCCACGCAGCCGTGAACCTGGCCAATATGTCGCGCTGCTCCATTCTGGAACGCTGCCGTCCTTGCTGTGTCCAAACGGTGCAGATTGGATTGTTCCCCGCCGCTCGGTTCAACAGCGTGGACCCTGCTGGTTGAAACCGCGTTAGCGCGTCAACCGCACCCGCCGAAGCTCCACGGCCAGCCGATCGTCCCGCCAGCCTGCTGTGAGCGTCCAAAACATCAGTTTCACGACCTCTGTGGCTGCAAGCCACGTGCCGGGAAGGGGCTGATCGCGGTGCGGGCGGTGTCGTTAACCTCAATACTGGAACTCGTCGTGTCCGTTCTGCGCTGCGGCAGGGCAGGCAAGGAAATTGCAGTTCCGTGACCAATTAGCCGTCGGAGCGGACAAAGATGATTGCCGAGGAAAGCATGACCCAGCCGATCGCAACCTGCGAGGCTGAAACGATCGAAGCGGATGTCGCCATTGTCGGCGCCGGTTTGGCGGGCTCGCTCGCGCGTGCCGTCCTCTCCCGGGCCGGCTATCGCGTCGTCCTGATCGACAAGCGCTCGATCCCGCCGGATGAATTTCGGGTCGAAAAGATCGCCGGGCGGCAGATCGATATCTTCCGACGCCTGGGCTTCATCGATGACGTCGAGGCGGTCGCCGCGCCCTATGACCGCGTGCTCAACATCAGGGACGGCAGACTGGTCGATATTGGTGTGGGCCGGTCCTACGGGATTTCCTATTCCAACCTCGTCAATATGGCCCGCGGCCTGACGCCGGATACATCCAGCTTCCTGCTCGATCAGGTGACCAATGTCAGCTGCAGCGAAGATCGCCAGCAATTGACGCTGGCCTCCGGAAAGCGCGTCGTCTCGCGCCTGGTCGTCCTGGCGACCGGCATGGCGGGCGCGCTTGGCTATAATCTCGGAATGCGCCGGCAGATGCTTGCCGAGCGCCACTCGATTTCGTTCGGGTTCACCATTGCAAAGCCGGACAACGCGCCGTTCGGCTTCGACGCGCTAACCTGCTACGGCAAGCAGGCGGCTGACGGCGTCGACTATCTCAGCCTGTTTCCGATGTCGGGTGGCATGCGGGCGAACCTGTTCATGTTCCGCGATCCGACCGATCCGATCATGCGCGAGCTGCGCCGCGACACAAGACGGACGCTGCTTCGCCTGATGCCGGGACTGGAGCGCTACCTCGGCGATTTCCAGATCGTCGGCCAAGTGCACAATTGGGTCATGGACCTGTCGGTGACCGAGGGCCATCTGCAGCCCGGCGTCGTGCTGATCGGCGACGCCTACCAGACCAATTGTCCCGCGGCCGGTACCGGCGTGAGCCGCCTCCTGGTGGATGTCGAGCGTCTCTGCACCGAATATGTGCCGCGCTGGCTCGAGACCGACGGGATGGGCACGGAGAAGATCGCGCAGTTCTATTCCGATCACGACAAGCTCGCCGCCGACCGGCATTCGCTGCAACTGGCGCGCTTCCGCGAGGCTTTGACCTCCAACACCGATGTACGCTGGACCATGCAGCGGAAGCTGCACTTCCTGCGCCGCATGGTCACGCATCAGGTGGACCGGATTCATCCGGGATGGGTCATGCGCGTCCGCAGCGCACTCCGCTAAGGGGGCGCGCGTCTCAAACGGCTCTAAAGCCGGATGAGTTTTGATTGAAATCGGCTTGGTGCGGTCTCGGTTCACCTCTCCCAAAGGAGAGGTGAACTTTCGACGCGGTCCAGCTCAATCTGATCTCATCACGATCTAGCGTGTACCGGTCGAAGTGCGGATCGGCCTGAGGTCGGTCACCCGCTTCGCCGCCTGCTTGATCCAGGGCGCCTGCTTCAGCGCAAACAATGCAAGCGATCCGGCCGCGCTGCCGGCCTGCGTCACGCTCGACATCGGCGTGGGCTGGCCGCCGAACTGCATCTTGTAGGGCTCGTCACCGATGGTGAAATCCAGCACCCGGTCTCCACGCTCAATGCAATCCTTGGCAACACTTTCGAACGTCAGCGCGCCGATCGACTGGCTCTTGTATCCCTCGATGTCGAAAGCCGTCATGACGATGAGCAGGCGGCCGCTGTGGGCGAGGCCAAGTGCCGTGGCGATGACCTCGCTATCCATCTTCATGGTGTAGAGCCGGGTAAAGGAGCCCATGCCGCGAAGCGCCACGCTCGAGTAGAAATCGAAGTACTCCGGTCGCTGCAGCAGGTCACCATCGCCGTGTGCGTGGAACCGCGGACCGCGAAACTTCCTCATCACGTCCATGGCTTCGCCGATGGAAGCGCTGTCGGTGCAACATGCGAAGGTGAGTGTGCCCTTCTTGTGGATCTGGCGCCACTTCTTCGCCAGCTCTTTCACATAGGACTTGCCCAGCGCGTTGATCTGCCATTGCTCGAACGGCGCGGACAGGACCGTCGCATAGGCATTGGTATCCATCAGACTGCGGTGAGGCGCCCCGAGCAAATTCTCGATCGGCATCCTGGCATCGAGCAGCTTGGGAATGCGCAGCAGGTCGAACGGCCGGACCAGCTTGCGCAGCTTCTCGCAGGCCTGGCGGTCCTGCAGCAGTTCGGCGAACGTCGTGGCGGCGCAAACCGGCGACAAATAGTCGGACACGCGAAGGTCGGCGAATTCGATCGTCCGCATCGGCCCGCGGCGCACGCGCAACAGCGGCAGCACGGCCGCCAGCGCCTTGTTGGCGCGATGACGGACGACGACGACCAGCGGCTTCGCTGCCGCGGCGGGAGCGAGCTTGCGATAGAGGCTGTCGAGCCACAGCGGATGCTGAAAGGCGGTCGCGTCCGAGCCTTCGAACAATGTCGCGTATTCTTCAGACAGGAAGTCGAATGCGTCGTCGATGCAGACATCGAACGCGTCATCATTCTTATTCATGTGAAACCAAACAAACGGGTTTTCAAAAGCGTCGGTCGAGCCGCCGTGATCTCCTTATAGCAAAGGCTGACGACCTCGGGCACCGGGAGAATGCGATTTGTATTAATGCAGTCCCTCGACCTTTGCACAGTGTTGCTGCTCGAACGTCGCCGGCCCGGCGGGATCCAGTGTGATGCTGTCGCGGTGCCGCCAGATTTCGTTAACAATCTCTTGCGGCTCGTCTTACATCAAACGGCCACGCGAGATCGCAAGCGGTCTGGACTGGATATTGCAGTTTAGGGCTCGTAAGGACTGGAGCCCTGCCGAAATGTTGACTAACAGCCAAAAAGCCCGTGTTTCCGACGCAATTTCGCCCCTACAGGCCGATCGCGAGCGGCCTCGGCGTCTCGATTCGGATGTGGCTGCTCCATCTGTCCGGATTTGCGACACTTCGAGCGCCGGGCAACCGGTTTCCTCCGCAGATGTGCCAGCCGGATCATCGAGCGGCGTGGAGCGTCGCATCAATCCTGTCGGCAGGGCTGCGACTGCCAGCGTTCTCCGGGCGACCATCGGCGGGCTGCGGCTCGCCGTGCTCGATCGCGAGCAGACCGCGGACTTCATGGTCGAGGCGGTGCATCCGAACCGGCGTATCAATCGGCCGCTGTATCTGACGTCAGCCAATGGCGAGGTGCTGTCGCGCTGCTCCACCGAGCCGATGACCGATCGGCTGTTCCGAGCCGCCGACCTGATCAATGCCGACGGTCAGCCGCTGGTCATGGTGTCGAAGCTGCGGTCGCCGAATCCGCTTCCCGAGCGCGTTGCGACCACGGATCTGTTCCACGACGTCGCGCGCAAGGCGGAAGAACTCGGGCTGACCTTCTATCTGTTTGGTGCGAACGAGGCCGAGAACAAGGCGGCCATCGCCAATGTTCGCCGCGCCTATCCGGCTCTCAAGATCGTCGGCCATTCGCACGGCTATCTGCGCGGCGACGCGCTTCGGGCCAAGGTGGATGAGATCAATGCCCTGGCGCCGGACTTTCTCTGGGTTGCGCTTGGCGTGCCCTACGAGCAGGCCTTCGTCGACGAATTCATGTCGCAGCTTGGCAATGTCGGCGTCATCAAGACGTCGGGCGGATTGTTCAACTTCCTGTCCGGATCGCGGCCGCGCGCGCCGAGATGGATGCAGATCGTCGGGCTCGAATGGGCCTGGCGTGTTTGGCTCGAGCCGCGCCGGCTGTTCTGGCGCTATCTGACGACCAACCCACACGCCCTGTATCTGCTGTTCAACGGTACCGGGTCCTCGTCGACAAGGGACTGAACTCGCTAGCGCGCGCAAGCTGCGTTCCGGGCCGATCCTCCGCCGTTGCAAGCCCATTCGATGCGCGCAGCACAACCGATATCATTGCTCGCGTTGCATGCGGACGCGCGATCGGCCATGGCTTGCCTTGCATGGCCTGAGGAATGATACTCGCTCCGGACAGCCAGCCCCAAGGAACCGAGAGCGTTGCCGGACATTGCGAGCAGGGAACAGTTCGATGTCAAGCGCGCAGCCTTTGCCGCGACCATCGGCAACATGCTGGAGTTCTACGACTTCATCACCTACAGCTTCTTTGCGACCGAGATCGGACGCACCTTCTTCCCCGCGCACAGCGAATACGGCAGCCTCATGCTGTCGCTTGCAACCTTCGGCGCCGGTTTCCTGACGCGCCCCATCGGCGGCGTCGTGCTCGGCATCTTCTCCGATCGGGTCGGCCGGCGGCCGGCGATGCTGCTGAGCTTTGCGCTGATGGGAGGCGCGATCCTGACCATCGCGCTGACGCCGTCCTATGCCGCGATCGGCGTCGTGGCGCCGATCATCGTGATCCTGGCGCGGATGGTGCAGGGGTTCGCGCTCGGCGGCGAGGTCGGACCGACCACGGCCTATCTCATCGAGATCGCGGCACCCAGGAATCGCGGCCTGGTGGTGGCCTGGCAGCCGGCCAGCCAGGAGATCGCGGCGACCGTCGGCGCCCTTGTCGGCGTCATCCTGAGCAGCACGATGGCGCCCGACATGCTGCAGGCCTACGGATGGCGCGTCGCATTCCTGCTCGGGGCGGTCTGCCTGCCGTTCGGCATCTGGATGCGCCGGACGCTGCCGGAAACCGTGCCGCACGGCGAGCGCGCCGCGGCGGGCGTAGAGCGCGCGAACCATGTCGTGCTGGCGCGCCGGCACAGTCGCGTGATCCTGCTGGCCGTGATGATCCTGGCCAGCGGCACGATCTCGACCTACGTGACGCAGTACATGACGACCTACGCCAAGAATACGCTGCATGTGTCGCCGTCGCTTGCGTTCACCGTATCGCTGGTGAGCAACGGACTTCAAATTATCGGCGCGGTGCTGGGCGGCTGGCTTGCCGACCGGCTCGGGCGCAAGCCGATCATGATCTGGCCGCAGCTCGTCGTGCTGGTGCTGACCTATCCGGCCTTCCTGTGGATCGTCCGGGACCCCGGCGCGTGGTCGCTGCTGTTCGGCTTCGGCATCCTGTCATTCATCGGATCGCTGCCGTTCACGGCGTTCTACGCCGCCTTCACCGAAGCGCTGCCGCAGAATATCCGCGGCGGTGTGTTCGCGACGATCTACGCGGTCGCGATCGCGACCTTCGGCGGCACCGCGCAACTCGTGGTCACATGGCTGCTGCACGTGACCGGCGATCCGCTGGCGCCGTCCTGGTACCTGCTGCTCGCGGCGGCGGTCGGCATCCTGGCCATGAGCCTGATGCCCGAGACCGCGCCGGTGAAGGTCGGCGAGAAGTAACCGCTGAACTCAGTCCATGTCGCGAAAGGCGTGGCCGTTGGCCTCGATCTCTTTCACGAGCTGTGGCGGCAGGTTGGCCTGCGCCGAGGTGCCGTCGAACACCCAGTCCTTGGCATCGCCGAGATCGGGCAGGCCGGCGCCCTTGCGAACATAAAGGCCGACCGATGCCTTCTTCGGGTTGATGTAGAGATCGTAGTCCATTGCGCGCCTCCTCTTCGTTGAAGTCAACGGAGCTCCGGCACGGATCGGCCGGAGGCTTCCTGGAAGAGTCAACGCCGGTACGACTAGGCGGGTTTCTTCGCCTCCGGCGCAAGCACCACCGACGCTTCGCTGGTCAGCATCAGGAAGGTGATGGTCTCCTGGAAATACAGCTGAACCGAGGTCGCCGAGTGGCTGAGATAGCCGATCGAAAGGTCCTGGCCGATCGAGAGCTGGAAGTCGCCGCCGCGGGTGGTCAGCAGCACGCCGCCCTCGATCGCAGGCGCCCAGATGATCTTGCCGTCGATCAGGCGCTGGATGTGCTGCAGCACAGGATAGCCGTCGTCGGTCGCACCGCCGATCGCGGTGTAGGGCTCGGTGCCGAGCAGCAGCGTGTAGGGACCGTTGACGCCGGCGAGCCGCAACTGGCTGACCGCCTGCGCGACAACGGTGGGATAGTTCTTGATGCTCGAAGGTAGCTTCAGGACCGGGTTGCTGGTGCCCTGGCGGATGCCCTGAATCCCGGCGGCCGCGTAGCCATCGAACACCGCGCGATCCTCGGCGAAGGCGATCTTGCGCGCAGCGTCCTTGAGCGGATCCCAGTCGGAATCATTGGCGCCGCGTTCGACATCGTCGATCGCCTGGCGCGACAGCTCGAACGGCACGCGCAGCTCCACCAGCGCGCGGACGTCGCGTTGCGTTGCCTCGACGCCGTCGCCGGGTGTCGCGATTTTCTTCAGATGGCCGGTGCCGACCGCGGAGAAGTCCGTGCCCTTCGGCCCATCGACATCGACGACACGGCGCGCGGCCAGATGGCGCTTCAACGTCCGCGAGGCTTCCTCTTCGATCTGGGCCCATGCCGCGTCCGAGATGGGGGCCAATCCCCGATGAAGATTATTCATGTCCAGCCTCTCCTTTGAGTGAGCCGATCCCGAGCGAGCCATCGGACGGCGGTATTCTTTGTGCAGGTGCCTCGTCAGCCCCGGCGTCATCCAGCGACGGCTCAGCCGGCGCGGGTGGCTCGCCGGTGACATCTTCCAGGAAGGTCGCCGACGGAATGAAGAACAGCGTGCCGGTCACGGCGCGGCTGAAGTCGAGCAGGCGGTCGTAATTGCCCGGCGGCTTGCCGACGAACATGTTCTCCAGCATCTGCTCGATCCGGTGCGGGGACTTGGCATAGCCGATGAAGTAGGTGCCGAACTCGCCCTTGCTGATGTTGCCGAACGGCATGTTGTCGCGGACGATGTCGAGCTCCTCGCCATTCTCGACGATCGTCGTCAGGGCATTGTGCGCGTAGCTCGGCTTCACGGCATCGTCGAGCTCGATGTCGGACAACTTGGTGCGGCCGATGATCTTCTCCTGCATCTCGACCGGCAGCTCGTTCCACTTCTTCAGATCGTGCAGGTATTTTTGCACGATCACATAGCTGCCGCCGGCGAAGGCCGGGTCCTCGTCGCCGATGATGGTGGCGTCGGTGGCCGCCTGGTCCTCCGGATTCTCCGTGCCGTCGACGAAGCCGAGCAGGTCGCGCTCGTCGAAATATTTGAAGCCGTGCACCTCATCCGAGGTCGCAACCGCATCGCCGAGCCGCGACATGATCTGTGTCGCGAGCTCGAAGCACAGGTCCATCGGCACTGCGCGGATGTGAAACAACAGGTCGCCCGGTGTCGCAACGGCGTGGTGGACGCCGTTGATCTCGCGGAACGGATGCAGACCTTTCGGCTTCGGCGCACCGAACAGCCGGTCCCATGCATCCGAGCCGATGCCCATGACGCAGGACAGCCGGCCCTCGAGATCGCGAAAGCCGACCGCGCGCACCAGCGCGGCCACGTCCGCACATAGCGACCGCACCACAGTATCAAATTCCGGATTGGGCTTGATCGTGACCGCAAGGAAGATGGCCGCGCGCGTCAGCTTCGCAGCGACCGGTTGCGGAACGGCTGATGGCACGCATCTCTCCTTAACTAACGGCACTTTAACGCGAAAAAGGTCTCGACTGGACGCCGGATCGACGTCCAGACACGGGGCAGAGGAGCATGCCATCGGAGCCTTTACAAGAGCCCGGATTGCTAGGCTTCCGCGGACGGACCAACCGGCTTGCCGGACTTCTCCTCCTCGAGGGTCACCGCGATGGCGGCGTTGGCGGAGAGCCGCACCTTGGTGCCTTCGACACCGGCGACGAAGCCGAGCTCGATATAATGATGGTGACCCTTGTGGAAGCCGTCGCTTTCGCTCTTCTTGAGCTTGATGCGGTTGCCTTCAACGTGATCGACGGTGCCGACATGCACGCCGTCGGCGCCGATGACCTCCATGTTGTCCTTGATGTTCTGCTGCGTCATGACGCTCTCCCTGGTTGCAGGTCGGCTTGCACATTCAGCTTGCATATGATGCGCCCAGACGACGCGGCGATGACGGCGCGTCGTCGGCAATCCCGGCTTCTCTCACACCGGTTCGAATTCGTCCGCGGCGGCGTTCTCGGGCTTCTTGCCGTTGAAGGTGAGGCCGGCCTTGGTGGCGGAGAGCTTCACCTGCGAGCCGTCGCGCACGTCGCCGGCGAGAATCATTTCGGCGAGCGGATCCTGTACGCTGCGCTGGATCACCCGTTTCAGCGGGCGGGCGCCATAGGCTGGATCCCAGCCCTTCTCCGCCAGCCAGTCGCGCGCCTTCGGATCGAGCTCGAGATCGATCTTGCGATCCTCGAGCAGCTTGCGCAGGCGCGAGAATTGAATCTCGACGATGCGGCCCATGTCGCTCTTCTGCAGCCGGTGGAACAGGATGATCTCGTCGATGCGGTTGAGGAATTCGGGGCGGAAGTGCGCCCGCACCATGTTCATCACCTGCTCGCGCACTGCGCTGGTCGGCTGGCCCTCCGGCTGATTGACGAGATATTCCGCGCCGATATTCGAGGTCATGATGATCAGTGTGTTGCGGAAATCGACGGTGCGGCCCTGGCCATCGGTCAGGCGGCCGTCGTCGAGCACCTGCAGCAGCACGTTGAAGACATCGGGATGCGCCTTCTCGATCTCATCGAACAGCACGACCTGGTAGGGCCGCCGCCGCACCGCTTCCGTCAATGCGCCGCCCTCGTCATAACCGACATAGCCCGGAGGCGCGCCGATCAGCCGGGAGACCGAGTGCTTCTCCATAAACTCGGACATGTCGAGCCGGACCATCGCGGTCTCGTCGTCGAACAGATATTCGGCGAGCGCTTTGGCGAGCTCGGTCTTGCCGACGCCGGTCGGACCTAAGAACATGAACGAGCCGATCGGCCGGTTCGGGTCCTGGAGGCCGGCGCGGGCGCGGCGCACCGCGGTCGATACCGCGCGGACCGCCTCGGCCTGGCCGACGACGCGCTTGCCGAGCATCTCCTCCATGCGCAGCAGCTTGTCCTTCTCGCCTTCCAGCATCTTGTCGACGGGGACGCCGGTCCAGCGCGACACCACCTGCGCGATATTGTCGGCGGTCACGGTCTCGCTGGCGGACGAGGTCTCGCTGGCCTCGACCGATACGAGCTTCTTCTCGAGCTCGGGAATGCGGCCATAGGCCAGCTCGCCCGCCTTCTGGAATTCGCCCTTGCGCTGCGCATTGGCAAGCTCGGTGCGCAACTGCTCGAGCTCGCCCTTCATCTTCTGCGCGTCGGAGAGTTTGCTCTTCTCCGACCGCCATCTCGACGTCATGTCCGCCGACTTCTTCTCAAGATCCACGAGGTCCTTCTCGAGGGTCTGCAGGCGGCTCCTGGAGCCGAGATCGGTCTCCTTCTTCAGCGCCTCCTGCTCGATCTTGAGGCGGATGATCTCGCGGTCGAGCGAGTCAAGCTCTTCAGGCTTGGAATCGACCTGCATCTTCAGCCGCGCCGCCGCTTCGTCCATCAGGTCGATGGCTTTGTCGGGCAGAAAGCGGTCGGTGATGTAGCGGTTCGACAGCGTCGCGGCGGCGACCAGCGCCGAATCCGCGATGCGCACGCCGTGATGCTGCTCGTATTTGTCCTTGAGGCCGCGCAGGATCGAGATGGTGTCCTCGACCGTCGGCTCCGAGACGAACACCGGCTGGAACCGGCGGGCCAGCGCCGCGTCCTTCTCGACATGCTTGCGGTATTCGTCGAGCGTGGTGGCGCCGATGCAGTGCAACTCGCCGCGGGCGAGCGCGGGTTTCAGCAGGTTCGATGCATCCATCGCGCCGTCGCCCTTGCCGGCGCCGATCAGCGTATGCATTTCGTCGATGAACAGGATGATGCCGCCCTCGGCGGACGTCACCTCCTGTAGCACCGCCTTGAGCCGTTCCTCGAACTCGCCGCGATACTTGGCGCCGGCAATCAGCGCGCCGAGGTCGAGCGCGAGCAGCGCCTTGTCCTGCAGGCTTTCCGGCACGTCGCCATTGACGATGCGCAGCGCCAGCCCCTCGACGATCGCGGTTTTGCCGACGCCGGGCTCGCCGATCAGGACGGGATTGTTCTTGGTGCGGCGTGACAAGACCTGGATGGTGCGGCGGATCTCCTCGTCGCGGCCGATCACCGGATCGAGCTTGCCGTCGCGCGCGGCCTGGGTCAGATCGCGGGCATATTTCTTCAGTGCGTCATAGGCATTCTCGGCCGATGCGCTGTCGGCGGTGCGGCCCTTGCGCAGGGCGTTGATCGCCGCATTCAGATTCTGCGGATTGACACCGCCCTTGGCGACCAGCTTGCCGGCTTCGCTGTCCTTGTCGGCTGCCAGCGCCTGCAGCATGCGCTCGACCGAGACAAAGCTGTCGCCGGCCTTGTCGGCCGCCTGCTCCGCGGCGGCGAAAGTGCGCGCGGTCTCGGGAGCCATATAGATCTGTCCGGAGCCGGCGCCGCTGACCTTCGGCACCTTCGCCAGCGCGTCTTCGGTCGCCTTGAGGATCGCGCGCGAGTTGCCGCCGGCTCGGTCGATCAGGCCAGCCGCGAGGCCTTCGGGGTCATCGAGCAGCACTTTCAGGATATGGAGCGTCGAAAACTGCTGGTGCCCCTCGCGCATCGCGAGCGATTGTGCCGACTGAATGAAGCCGCGGAGGCGATCGGTATATTTTTCAATGTTCATGGTGGCACCTCAAGGCAGCACAGGCTCATCGAGATCAAGTACGCCACGCATTGCCGCCGGCGACAGATGGCGGAACGATGACATCCATCAAGCGGCAGCCGAGTTGCAATCGCGCCGGCGGAAAACCGCGGGCCTGGCGCTGCCGCAGGCCGTATCGTGTGGTCGTTTCAGGGGTGTGTCAATCGCCGAGCGCGGCTGCCGACGTACCGCTTTCGAGGTGTTGCGGTGTTCGCTTCTGGCACTCATCCGGCGGTACTGCTACGGACGCGCCGACAAATCGGGGTCCGCATCACGCCGGTGGTGGCTCGGCTGATCGCGGTGCGTGCAAAGCGAGCGGCGCGACGATCCCGGATCGTTGTAATCGTGCGAGAGCCGAAGTCATGTTTGCGATTTCAGTAACTGTCGTCTCGCACCTCGCGGAATGCACGCGATGATGCAGACGTGCGTCGCGCGCTGTTCCACTGAATCGCGCGATGATGAGTCACTGCACACTCTGAACCGTCGATGAATAGCTGCGTGATGCGTTTGGCGCTGTTTCAGGTTGATGTAAGGTCAAGGCGCTAGCGATGAAGTGTGTCGGTGCATTGCCGATGCACCGGAACTTTTGTTCCGGTTCTCACGTTGAACGTGCTCATCGAAGAGGCTCCCAATGATCACTCGTCTTCTTTCGACCGCGTCGTGCGCCGCGATCGCCACGGCGCTGTTCACTGCGACGGCCGTGCCGGCAATCGCGCAGGATGCGGCATGCGCGCCGGTCTCTGCCGTCGATACCGCGCCGCCGCCGCTGCCGACCTACGATCAGCCGCCGGTGCCCGGGCCCGGTTACATGTGGTCACCGGGCAATTGGTCGTGGGACGAGGATCGGGGCGATTACTACTGGGTGCCGGGCACCTGGGTGCAGCCGCCGCGGGTCGGACTGCTCTGGACTCCCGGCTACTGGGGCGCGTTCGGTGGCGGCTTCATTTTCCATCAGGGCTATTGGGGTGATCTCGTCGGCTTCTACGGCGGCGTCAATTACGGCTTCGGTTACGGCGGTTCAGGCTATGAAGGCGGCCGCTGGGATCACGGCAACTTCTTCTACAATCGCACCGTGAACAATCTGCAGGGCGCGCGCATCACCAACGTCTACGAGAAGAACGTCACGATCAATCAGACCACCATCAACAACGTCAGCTACAATGGCGGCCGCGGCGGCATCGAGGTGCGGCCGACTCCCGCCGAACGTACGATCGCCAAGGAACAGCATTTCGCGGCGACGCCGTTGCAACGCAAGCAGGTCGAGACCGCAAGCCAGGACCCGAGCCTGTTCAAGCGAACCAATAATGGCGTGCCCGCCGTTGCCGCAACGGCGCGGCCCGGCGAGCTGAAGGGACCGGGCGTGGTCCGCGCGCGGCCGGCCGGCGAGGTGGTGCCTGCCAACGCTGCACGGCCGGCGGCCGGGGAGCCGGCGCGGCCGGGAACCGCAGCTGCACCGGCCGACTCCCACGCGCTTCCCGTGCCGGGCAAGGAGCTTCCGGCGGCGCAGCAGAACAAGCCGGCAGCCGAGGAGAAGCGTGCAGCTCCGGCTCCCGAGACGAAGGTCGAGCCGCGTCCCGCCGCACCGGCGCCCGCCGAATCCCATGCGCTTCCGGTCCCCGAGAAGGGCGTTGCGGCACATCCGCCCGCCGAGGTGAGCAAGCCTGCGGTCGAGGAGAAGCGCGCAGCGCCAGCCGCCGAGCCGAAGGTCGAGCCGCGGCCTGCAACGGAAGCGGCGCGGCCTGCCGCGCCGGAGAGGCGGCCCGAGGAGGTGCGCAAGGAGGAACCGCGGCCGGAGCCTGTCGCACGGCCGGAGCAGGCAGCACGGCCCGAACCACGACCGGAGCCTGCGGCAAGGCCGGAAGCGCGGCCGGAGACGATGGCACGCCCTGAGGCGCATCCGCAGCAGGCGGCACGGCCGGAGCCGCCGCACGTTCAGGCCGCGCCGCACGTTCAGGCGCCGCCGCATGCTGCGCCGGCCGCAGGTCACCCCGCAGAGGAGAAGCGGCAGGAGCAACGTTGAGGTAAGATCGCGCTCCGCCGGCTCGTTCCGGCGGAGCGCGCACTCTCTTCTGCCCGTGCGCAAGCGATCATCATTGGAGGTCGGTCATGGCACAGAGTCACGGTGGGAGCGGACAGCTTGACGACGGCAAGCCGCGCCTGAGCGAAGACGATATGCAGCGAGCCCTGCTCGGTCCGCGGGGCGTGCCGGGCAAGCCGGATCCCGCCAGGATGACGCCGCAGCAGAAAAAGAACATTCCGAATTATCTCGACCCCGGACACACCTCGTAGCGGGCCGCGATCCGAGCGCATGCTGGCTCGCCCATGGCCGGGCGATGGGCGAGCGCACTTGCAAATCGGCTGCTTTTGCGCCCTCATGATTGCAGGTGCCCTCACGGTGTTGCGGAGCAGGTTGTGAGAAATCCGTACGAGGTTCTTGGCGTTGCCCCGACGGCGTCTTCGGCCGATATCCAGAAGGCCTATCGCAAGCTGGCGAAGAAGCTGCATCCGGATCTCAATCCGGGCGACAAGGCGGCCGAAGAAAAGTTCAAGGAAGTCGCTGCGGCGAACGATTTGCTCTCGGATGCCGACAAGCGCAAGCGCTTCGACGCCGGCGAGATCGATGAAAGCGGCGCCGAGCGGCCACAGCATCGCTACTACCGGGATTTCGCCACCGCCGATGGGGGGCATCCCTATGCCGACAATTCCGGTTATGCCGATTATATGGACCAGGACGACGCGTTCGCCGAATTGCTCCGGCGCAGCGAGCAGGCGCGCGCCAACCGGCGCGGCCGCGACCCGCACTACAGCCTTGCGATCGATTTCGCGGAATCGATCACCGGCGCGAGCAAACGCCTGACGCTTCCTGATGGCGGTACGCTCGACGTCACGATCCCGCCGGGCCTCGTCGACGGCCAGGTCATTCGCCTGCGCGGCAAGGGCATGCCGGGCAGCGGCAAGGGCGGCCCCGGCGACGCGCTGATCGAGGTCGAGGTTCGCCCCGATCCGCGCTTCACCCGCGAGGGCGACGACATCACGCTGGAATTGCCGATCTCCCTGTCAGAGGCTGTGCTCGGCGGCAAGGTCAACGTTCCGACGCCGACGGGTGCGGTCACCATGACGGTTCCGAAGGGCGCGAACACCGGCACGACGATGCGGTTGCGTGGCAAGGGCGCACCCAAGGTCGGCGGCGGTCACGGCGATGAGTTCGTCAAGCTCAAGGTGGTCCTGCCCAAGGGACCCGATCCCGCGCTCGAGGCGTTCGTATCGAACTGGGATCGCAAGGGATTCAATCCACGCGATGATGGTGCATCATGAACAGGCAGCAGTTCCTCATCGATGCGGGTCTCGAAGTGCAGACCTTGGAGTTCTGGATCGAGCAGCAATGGCTGGTTCCGGACGAGACTACGCAGGAGATCAGCTTTTCCGAAACCGACGTGGCGCGCGCCCATCTGATCCGGGATCTGAAGGGCGATTTCGGCGTCAACGACGAGGGGATCGACGTCATCCTGCATCTGGTCGACCAGTTGCACGGCCTGCGCCGTGCGTTTGAAGAATTGCACAAGGATATCGCGTCATCGCCGCGCTAGCCGCCTCGCTAGCGGCGATCATCAGTCCCGGGAGACGATCATGACGGACAAGCCGACGCCGCTGGCCCATGGCGAGATTGACGTTCTGATTTTGCAGGCGCTGGTGCGCAAGCTGATCGCAAAGGGCGTGCTGACGCCGGACGACGTCCGCGCGATGCTGTTCGAGGCCGCGAAAAACCTGGATCTCGTCGGCAGCGAGCTGACGACGGAGGCCGCCAACATCATCGTGCAGGAAGATCTGGCGCCCGCATTCCTCGGCGGTTGATTTCTTCAGGTCTGACCGCTGCGGTTGGAGACCAGCCGGATTTGCGTGATCTGGTCGGCATTGCCGGCAAGATAGGCCTGCGCGTCGCACACCAGACGCTCGATTGCCGCAGCGTCATAGCTCGGATGGCGCGTGTTCAGATGCAGGTCGGTCTCGATCTGTATTACATTGGTCGCGGCATCGGCGCCGATCTCGATCGAGAACGACACCAGTGAAACGTGCGGGCTCTTGAATGCCACGTCTTGATCTCCTTTCGTCGCGCAGTGGACGCCGTTATCTCAGGCCGCAGAATCTTCCCTCGCGGTCGTCGCAGTCTGCACGGCAATGCCAGCGTGCCTGCGGTCGAGTTCCTCGATCATGCCGCGGGCAATCTCGCGCTCGCCCATGATCACGATGTCGGCGCCGAGGCCCTTCAGATGATCGACCTCGGCGTCGGAATGCGCGCGTGCGATGATCCGGATATCGGCATTGGCGGCGCGCGCCTGCTCGACGATCTGTCCGGCCTCGAAGGCTTCGGGAATGGCGATGACCAGCGATCGTGCGCCGGCCGGATTGGTCGCGCGCAGCACGCTGGCGCGCGCGGCGTTGCCCATCAGGGCTTCGATGCCGCGCTGCCTGAGCTTTGCGACGGTGTCGTCGGACGCCTCGACCGCGAGGAACGGCGCGTTGCGCTGATGCAGGGCATCACCCACGAGACTGCCGACCCGGCCGTAGCCGATCAGGATGGTGTGATCCTGCAAGTCGGTGATCGGGATCGGTTCAGCGGTGGCAGCGGTTGGCGAGGAAGCCTGCGGCTTCTCGAGCCGCGAGGTCAGCCAGTCGACCACCGCGAACACCAGCGGGTTGAGCATGATCGAGAAGATCGCGCCCGCCAGGATCAAGTCGCGGCCAGCCTTCGGCAGCAGATTGAGCGCAACGCCGAGTTCCGCGAGGATGAAGGAGAATTCGCCGATCTGGGCAAGGCTCGCCGAGATCATCAGGGCGGTCGCCATCGGATGACGGAACAGCACGACGATCAAAAGCGCCACCAGCGACTTGCCGACCCCGATAACGAACAGTGTCGCGAGAAACGGCCACGGCTCGCGCACCACGCTGAACGGATCGAACAGCATGCCGACTGAGACGAAGAACAGCACCGCGAATGCGTCGCGCAGCGGCAGGGTCTCCTGGGCGGCGCGCTGGCTGAGCGGCGATTCCCGCAGCATCATCCCGGCGAAAAAGGCGCCGAGCGCAAGCGAAACCCCGAACAGCTTGGTCGCGCCGAACGCGATGCAGAGCGCGATCGCGAGCACGGCCAGCCTGAACAGTTCGCGCGAGCCGGTGTGCGCGATGTAGTGCAACGCCCATGGAATCAGCCGGCGTCCGACCACCAGCATCAGCGCGATGAACACGGCGATCTTGACCAGCGTCAGCACCAGCACGCCGGTCAGCCCAAGCCCGAAGCGGGTGGCGAGCGGATCGGAGGTGATTGCGGCGCCATCGCCGCCCTGGAAGCTCGCCACCGCCGGGAACAGCACCAGCGCGAGCACCATGGCGAGGTCCTCGACGATCAGCCAGCCGACCGCGATCTTGCCGCGTTCGGTGTCCATCAGGCGGCGCTCCTGCAACGCGCGCAACAGCACCACGGTACTTGCGACTGACAGCGCGAGCCCGAACACCAGCCCGGCACCGATGGTCCAGCCCATCATGAGCGCGAGGCCGAGGCCCAACAGTGTGGCGACCGCAATCTGCGCAATGGCGCCGGGCACCGCGATCGCGCGCACCGACAGCAGGTCGTTCAGCGAGAAGTGCAGGCCGACGCCGAACATCAGGAGAATGATACCGAGCTCGGCGAGCTCGGTTGCCAGCGCCTGATCGGCGACGAAGCCGGGCGTGAACGGACCCACGGCAACGCCCGCGATGAGATAACCGACCAGTGGCGGAACCCGGAAGCGCTGCGCGATGGTTCCGAAGACGAAGGCAAGTCCAAGGCCCACGACGATGGTCGCGATCAGAGGTGTGTCATGCGGCATTTCGCCTTGTCGCACAGCATGGTTGGCAGTGCACCGCGACCATTTGAGGCGCGGCATTCCGCGCGCGGAACTGTGATCTATTGCTCATGGCGTGAGCATATGATCTCATGCCGGGATGGATCCGCGGCTGCCAGGGACCGATCTGGTCATCTTCGACTGTGACGGCGTGCTCGTCGACAGCGAGGAATTGAGCTGCCGCTGCCTCGCCGAGGCGATGACGAAGGCCGGCATCGCGATGAGCACCGAGCGGGCGCTCGAACTCTTCCTCGGGCGCAGCACCACGGCTCTGGTCGCGTATTGCCGGAGCGTGGGCAAGCCGTTGCCGGCGACCTTCCTGCCTGAATTGGCGCAGCAGGTGCGCGAGACCTTCCGCTCGCAGCTCAAGCCGATTGCGGGCATCGCCGCCGTGCTCGCGGCATTGCAGCTGCCGCATTGTGTCGCCTCATCGAGTGATCTCGAGCGGGTGAAGTATTCGCTGGAGCTGACCGGTCTTGCCGCGAGCTTCGGACAGCGGCTCTACACCGCGCAGATGGTCGAGCATGGCAAGCCGGCGCCGGATCTCTTCCTGTATGCCGCCGGCAAAATGGGAGCCGAGCCGCACCGCACGCTGGTTATCGAGGACAGCATCAGCGGGGTAACGGCGGCAAAGGCCGCGGGCATGAAAGTGTGGGGATTTGTCGGCGGCGCCCACTATCGGCTGGCGGACGGCAGTGCTCTGCTAAAGCAGGCCGGGGCGGATCGAATCTTCGCCGCGATGACGGATTTCTGGAACGAAGGCTGACGCACGATCATGGCTGCGCCCGACAACGAAAAGTCTCGCCTCGACGATGCGGCGCGCGCCGGCTGGCTGTATTTCATCGCGGGCCACACCCAGGACGAAATTGCAAAAATGCTGCAGGTGTCGCGCGCCTCGGCGCAGCGCCTGGTGTCGCTGTGTCTTGCGGAGCGGCTGATCACGTTTCGTCTCGAGCACCCCATTGCGGCCTGCATGGAGCTGGCATCGCGGCTGAAGGACCGGTTCGATCTGGTCCATTGCGACGTCGTGCCGACTGATCCGGCGGCGCCGCTGTCGAATGCCGGGATTGCCGAACGCAGCGCCAATCTGCTGGAGCTGACGCTGCGCTCGGAGACGCCGGTCATCGTGGCGCTGGGCACCGGCCGCGCGGTGCGCGCCGCGGTCGAGCGGGTCTCGCCGATCGAGCGACCCGACCATCAGATCGTGTCGCTGGTCGGCAACATCTCCGCCGACGGCTCGGCGAGCTTCTACGACACGGTCGGACGGCTCGCCGACCGCACCGGTGCGCGGCACTACCCGATGCCGCTGCCGTTCCTGATGTCGAGCGAGGACGAGCGCAACCGCATGATCCGGATCGATCCGATCGCGCGGGTGAGGGCGGTCGCCGCCAAGGCCGATCTGCGGCTGATCGGCATCGGCCAGATGGACCAGAAGGCCCAGGTCCATGTCGACGGCTTCGTCACCCGCGAGGAGTTGCTGGAGATGATGCGGCTCGGCGCGGTCGGCGAGGTGACCGGCTGGGCCTATGACGCCAAGGGCAAACTGATCAAGGGTGGCACCAACAAGCGGCTGACCAGCATTCCGCCGCAGATCCCTGCGGTGTCGACCACGATTGCGGCGGCCGTCGGCGTCGCCAAGGTGCCGTCGATCAGGGCCGCGCTGGCGGGCCGAGTGATCAACGGCCTCATTACGGATGAGGCCACCGCACGCGCGGTGCTGGATCGCTAGCAGTCACGAATTGGGTGCGCTCCCTCTCCCGCTTGCGGGGGAGGGTTGGGGTGGGGGTCTATCCTCGAGTCGTGTCCTGGAGAGAGCCCCCACCCGGATTACATCTTCGATGCAATCCGACCTCCCCCGCAAGCGGGAGAGGTAAACCTTCGATGCCGCTCCAGCTCATCCATTTCACTTCCAGCCGTTTCCCGTTCGCCCCCGCAAACACCCTCCATCCCAAGCTGTGATGGAACCCGCAATCGCGCGGGACGGCGCACCCGCGTGCTTGACAAATTTTTACGGCGGGATGAACATACGCTCAACACGTGGGCATATGCTCAACGTGACATAAGGGAGGTCACCTTGAAAAACGTCCTTTGCGCCGTTGCGGGCGCGGCCAGTCTTTTGATCTCTGCCCCCTCGATCGCCCAGACCACGTTGACGGTGGCGACCGTCAACAACAGCGACATGATCCGCATGCAGGGGCTCACCAGCGAATTCACCGCGAAGAACCCCGACATCACCGTGAAATGGGTGACGCTCGAGGAGAACGTGCTGCGCCAGCGCGTGACCACCGACATCGCCACCAAGGGCGGCCAGTTCGACGTGCTCACCATCGGCACCTACGAGGTGCCGATCTGGGCCAAGAAGAGCTGGCTGGTGCCGCTCGACAAGCTCGGCGCCGACTACGACGTTGGCGACCTGCTGCCTAAGATCAAGGATGCCGTCTCGGTCGACGGCAAGCTCTATGCCGCACCCTTCTACGGCGAGAGCTCGATGGTGATGTATCGCACCGATTTGTTCGACAAGGCCGGCCTGAAGATGCCGGAAAGCCCGACCTGGGACTTCGTGGTCGATGCAGCCAAGAAGCTGACCGACAAGGCTGGCGGCGTCTACGGCATCTGCCTGCGCGGCAAGGCCGGCTGGGGCGAGAACATGGCGTTCCTGACCGCGATGTCCAACTCGTTCGGCGCGCGTTGGTTCGACGAGAAGTGGGAGCCGCAGTTCAATTCGCCGGAATGGAAGAAGACGCTCACGACTTATGTCGACCTGATGAAACAGGCCGGACCTCCCGGCGCCTCGTCCAACGGCTTCAACGAGAACCTCGCGCTGTTCAGCGCCGGCAAATGCGCGATGTGGATCGATGCCACGGTGGCGGCGTCCATGGTGACCAACCCGAAGGATTCCAAGGTTGCCGACAAGGTCGGCTTCGCGCTGGCCCCGAACACCGGGCTCGGCAAGAACGCCAACTGGCTGTGGGCATGGAGCCTCGCGATCCCCGCCGGCTCGAAGAAGGTCGATGCGGCCGAGAAGTTCATCGCGTGGGCGACCAGCAAGGATTACACCAAGCTCGTCGCGGACAAGCAGGGCTGGGCCGCCGCACCTCCCGGAACACGCACCTCGCTCTACAAGAATCCCGACTATCTGAAGGCGGCACCGTTCGCCAAGATGACGCTGGCCTCGATCGATGCGGCTGACCCCAGCCATCCGACCGTCAAGCCGGTGCCTTACGTGGGCGTGCAGTATGCGGCGATCCCTGAATTCCAGGGCATCGGCACCCAGGTCGGCCAGCAGTTCTCGGCCGCGTTGTCCGGCTCGACCACCGTCGATGCGGCGCTCTCGGCTGCGCAGTCCGCGACCGAGCGCGAGATGAAGCGCGCGGGCTATCTGAAGTAAGCCACCCGCGACCCGATAGCCAAAGCGTGTCAAACGCCTTGGCCGCCCGACCAGCTTAGACCTCCCGAGCTGGGCTACTTGCGACCATCCTGTCCCGCAGCGGGGTGGTCGCTCCTTTCATTAAGAAGGAGGCGGGGATGGCGACCCAGCAGACCCAACTGCTCGCACGCACGCTGCTCACGCCGGCCGTGGCGCTGCTGTTCATCTGGATGATCGTGCCGCTGGCGCTCACGATCTACTTCGCGACCCTGCATTACAATCTGCTCGATCCCGGCTCCGAGTCCTTCGTCGGGCTGGAGAACTTCCGTTACTTCCTGACCGATCCGGCCTTCCTTGCCTCGTTGCAGAACACCCTGGTGCTGGTCGGCTCGGTGCTCGCGATCACGATCCTGCTCGGCGTGCCGCTGGCGCTGTTGCTCGACCAGCAGGTGGTCGGGCTCTCGATTGTCCGCTTGATGGTGATCGCACCATTCTTCGTGATGCCGACGGTGAGCGCGCTGGTCTGGAAGAATCTCCTGATGCATCCGGTGTCGGGCCTGTTCGCCTGGATCGCACAACTGTTCGGGCTGCCGGCGATCGACTGGTTCAACGACGCGCCGCTGTTCTCGGTGATCCTGATCATCTCCTGGCAGTGGTTGCCGTTTGCGACGTTGATCCTGCTCACCGCGCTGCAATCGCTCGACGAGGAACAGAAGGAGGCCGCCGAGATGGACGGCGCGAGCGCGATCTCGACCTTCATCTACATCACGCTGCCGCATCTCGCGCGCCCGATCACGGTGGTGATCCTGATCGAGACCATCTTCCTGCTCACGGTGTTCGCGGAGATCTTCGTCACCACCGGCGGCGGCCCCGGGCTGCAGACCACCAACATCGCCTTCCTGATCTATTCGCAGGCGCTGATCCAGTACGACGTCGGCAGCGCCTCGGCGGGCGGCCTGGTCGCAGTGGTGCTCGCCAACATCGTCGCGTTCTTCCTCGTTCGCATCGTCGGCCGGAATCTGGAGGCGTAACGTCATGGCACGGATGGTCACGACCCGGAACAAGGTGATCTCGACGGCGGCGGCCTGGCTGGTCGGCTTCCTGATCTTCTTCCCGATCCTCTGGATGGTGCTGGCGAGCTTCAAGACCGAGCTCGAGGCTTTCGCGATCCCGCCATCGTTCCTGTTCTTCCACTGGACGACGGAGAACTACGTCACGGTGCAGGAGCGCAGCGACTACCTCCACCACGCGCTCAACTCGATCATCATCGCCGGCGGCTCGACATTGATCGCGATGCTGATCGCGATTCCCGCGGCATGGTCGATGGCGTTCTCGCCGACCAAGCGGACCAAGGATGTGTTGCTCTGGATGCTGTCCACCAAGATGATGCCGCCGGTCGGCGTGCTGGTGCCGATCTACCTGATCTACCGGACGTTCGGCCTGCTCGACACAAGAAGCGGCCTGATCTTCATCCTGTGCCTCGGCAACCTGCCGATCGTGATCTGGATGCTGTTCACCTATTTCAAGGAGATCCCGAAGGACATCCTCGAGGCGGCCCGGATGGACGGCGCCACGATCGGCCGCGAGCTGATCTACGTGCTGACGCCGATGGCGGTGCCGGGGCTCGCCTCGACCCTGCTGCTCAATCTGATCCTGGCGTGGAACGAGGCGTTCTGGACCCTCAATCTGTCGACCCTCGAGGCCGCGCCGCTCACCGTGTTCATCGCATCCTATTCCAGCCCGGAAGGATTGTTCTGGGCGAAATTGTCGGCGGCGTCGACGCTCGCGATCGCGCCCATTCTCGTGCTCGGCTGGTTCAGTCAGCGGCAACTCGTCCGCGGCCTGACCTTCGGCGCGGTCAAGTAGCAGAAAGGCTTGTCCCATGGGTCAGATTACGCTGCAGGGTGTGCAAAAATCGTTCGGGCCGGTCCACATCATCAAGGGCGCCGACCTCGAGATCACCGACGGCTCCTTCGTCGTTTTCGTCGGCCCGTCCGGTTGCGGCAAGACCACGCTGCTGCGGCTGATCGCGGGGCTCGAGGACGTCACCGGCGGCGCCATCCTGATCGACGGCCGCAATGTGGTCGACGTTCCGCCGGCCAAGCGCGGGCTGTCGATGGTGTTTCAGTCCTACGCGCTCTATCCGCACATGAGCGTGCGCGGCAACATCGCCTTCGGCCTGAAGATGGCTGGCATCGCCAAGGACGAGATCAACCGCAAGGTTGAGGCCGCCGCGGCGACGCTCAATCTCACGCCCTATCTCGACCGCAAGCCGCGCGAGCTCTCCGGCGGCCAGCGCCAGCGCGTTGCGATCGGGCGCGCCATCGTGCGCGAGCCGAAGGCGTTCCTGTTCGACGAGCCGCTGTCGAACCTCGACGCCGCGCTGCGGGTGCAGATGCGGCTCGAGGTGACGCGGTTGCAGAAGCAGCTCGGCACCACGGCGATCTACGTCACCCACGACCAGGTCGAGGCCATGACCATGGCCGACAAGATCGTGGTGCTGAACGGCGGCAAGATCGAGCAATACGGTTCGCCGCTGGAGCTCTATGAGAAGCCTAACAACCTGTTCGTCGCCGGCTTCATCGGCTCGCCGAAGATGAATTTCGTCACCGGGGAACTCGCGAAGCAGCAGGGCGCAGCGACCATCGGGGTGCGGCCCGAGCATTTGAAGGTCGAGCGCGACGGGCAGGGCGGCTGGCACGGCACGGTCGCGGTCGCCGAGCATCTCGGTAGCGACACCTTTCTCTATGTCGATGCCGGACCGCTCGGGATGCTGACCGCGCGCTATGTCGGTGAGCTCGACCTGCATCCCGGCGACAAGGTGTCGCTGATCCCGGATCCGGCGCGCATCCATCGTTTCGACGACAGCGGAAAGTCGATCCACGCGTAAGGAAGAAGAAAATGTATCTCGAGAAATTCAGGCTCGGCGGCAAGACCGCCATCATCACCGGCGCCGGACAGGGCATCGGACTGGCGTGTGCCGAGGCACTCGCGGAAGCCGGCGCCAAGGTCATCATCGGCGACCGCGACGCCAAGGCGGCCCATGACGCGCAGGCGGAGCTGAAGGCCAAGGGCTTCGACGCCGATATCGCGCTGATGGACGTGACCGATTCCGGCCGTGTCTCGGCGGTCGCCGACGAACTGGTCCGCAAGTACGGCAAGGTCGACATCCTCGTCAACAATGCCGGCATCGCGCGCAGCGAGACGCCGGCCGAAACCGTGACCGACGAGCATTGGCTCAACGTCATCGACGTCAACCTGAACGGCACCTTCTGGTGCTGCCGGGCGTTCGGCAATCACATGCTGAAGGCGAAGTCCGGCACCATCGTCAATGTCGGCTCGATGTCCGGCTTCATCGTCAACAAGCCGCAGGAACAGTGCTTCTACAATGCGTCCAAGGCCGCGGTGCACCATCTGACCAAATCGCTCGCGGCCGAATGGGGCGCGCGCGGGGTTCGCGTCAACGCCGTGGCGCCGACCTATATCGAGACGCCGCTGAACGCCTTCGTGAAGAACAGCCCCCGCATGTACGACGCCTGGATCGGTGGAACCCCGATGGCGCGGATGGGGCAGGTCGACGAGATCGCCTCCGTCGTGCTGTTCCTGGCCTCCGAGGCGGCGAGCCTGATGACCGGAAGCATCGTTCTGGTCGATGGCGGCTACACTTGCTGGTAGGATCGCGCCGGAAATAGCGGAGCGGCCATGCGGCAAGCCTATATCGGGGTGGACGTCGGGAGCACCAGCGCCCGGGCGGGGGTATTCGACGAGGCCGGCAAGCTATTGGGTTCGGCGCGGCATCCGATCCGGGTCTGGCACGAGCCCGGCGATATCGTTGAGCAATCGTCCGATGACATCTGGGCCGCCTGCGTGACGTCCGTGCGCAACGCGATGCGCGAGGCGGCGGTCGCCGCCGAGCACGTCAAGGGCATCGGGTTTGATGCGACCTGCTCGCTGGTCGTGCTCGACGGAGGCGGCCGGCCGCTCACGGTCAGCCCGTCCGGCGATCCCGCACGCAATGTGGTGGTCTGGATGGACCACCGCGCGATGGGTGAGACGGAGTTCGTCAACGCGACCGGCGACCGCGTGCTGCGCTATGTCGGCGGTGCCATCTCGCCGGAGATGGAGATCCCGAAGATCCTCTGGCTCAAGCGGCATCTGCCCGCGACCTTCGAGTCCGCCGGGCATTTCTTCGATCTCGCTGACTATCTCTCGTTCCGCGCTACCGGCTCGCTGGCGCGCTCGACCTGCACGGTCACCTGCAAATGGACCTATGTGGCCGGTGAGGGCGGCTGGAGCGAATCGTTCCTGAAGCGGGTCGGGCTCGAGGCGCTCGCAGCGGATCGCTTCGCCCGGATCGGCACCGAGATCGTCCCGCCGGGCTCGCCGCTCGGCCGCGGCTTGTCGGAAGGTGCCGCGCGCGATCTCGGCCTGCTGCCGGGAACCGCTGTCGGCGCCTCGCTGATCGATGCCCATGCCGGCGGCGTCGGTGCGATCGGCGGCCGCGACGGCTCCGGCGCCGATGTCGATGTCTGCCAGCGACTGGCCTACATCATGGGAACGTCGGCCTGTATCATGGCGACGACGGTCGATCCCTGCTTCGTGCCCGGGGTCTGGGGCCCGTATTTCGAAGGCATGGTGCCGGGCTTCTGGCTGAACGAGGGCGGTCAATCGGCGGCCGGTGCCGCGATCGATCATCTGCTCAAATCGCACCCGGCGCATGCCGAGGTTTTGCTGGCTGCGAAGCACGACGGCGTCGATGTCATCGAGTATCTCGAAAAGCGCATCCTGGCGCGCAGCGGCAATGCCGGGGCCGCGGCGCTGCTTGCACGCAACGTTCATGTCCTGCCGGAATTCCTCGGCAACCGGTCGCCCTATGCCGATCCCGGCTCGCGCGCCGTGATCGCGGGGCTCGATCTCGACACCGACGTGTCGGCGCTGGAGCGGTTGTTCATCGCCGGCCTGTGCGGGCTGGCCTATGGCCTTGCCGACGTCATCGAGGCGCTGCAGGCCCACGGCGTCAGCGGCAAGACCATTGTGATCGGCGGCGGCGCGAGCCGCAGCCCGCTGGTGCGCCAGATCATGGCCGACACCACCGGCTACACGGTGGCGCTGCCGCAGACGCAAGAACCCGTCTTGCTCGGCGCCGCCATGCTGGGTGCGGTCGCCAGCGGTGCGCATAGCTCGATCAATGCGGCGATGGCCGGCATGTCGGCGCTCGGGCGGTTGAGCGAGCCGACCAGGCCCGAGTTGGCCGATTTCCATCGCAAGAAGCGCGGCGTGCACAAGATGCTGCGCCAGCTCGATCGTGACAGCCGCGAGGCGATGAAGCGGGCTCCCGGCGCGGCGCCGGGTTGAGGTGTTTGCATGCTGCTGAGTTGCGGAGATGCGCTGATCGATTTCCTGCCGTCGCGGACGGCGGATGGGCGCGAGGCCCTGACGCCCGCGGTCGGCGGCTCCTGTCTCAACATCGCAATCGGCAGCGCCCGGCTCGACGTTCCCACCGGCTTCGTCGGCGGCATCTCGACCGACACCTTCGGCCGCATGATCGCCGATCATGCGGCGGCGTCAGGCGTCGATCTCAGCCGCGCGACACGCAGCGATCGCCAGGCAACGCTGGCCTTTGCGCGCGTCACCGGCACCGAGACGCAATACGCCTTCTATGACGCCGACACCGCATCGCGGAACTGGGCCTATCGGCGCGAGGCGATTGCGCTTGACGGCATCACATGCCTGCACACCGGCTCGACCACGCTGGTCCATGACAAGGGCGCGGCCGAGACGCTGGCCTTCATCGACGATGTGCGGGCGAAGGTGACAATCTCGCTCGATCCGAATTGCCGGCCGAACCTCGTCAGGGACAAGAACGCCTATCGTGCGCGCATGCTGGCGTTCTGCGGCAAGGCGGATATCGTCAAGATGTCCGACGTCGACTTCGCCTATCTGTTCGGCGACGAGGCCTATGCGGCGAGGGCCGAAGCGCTGCTGTCCGGCGGCGCATCGCTCGTCGTCATCACGCGTGGCAATGATGGCGCCTCTGCCTGGCATCGCCAGGCCGGACCGATCGAGGTCGCGTCGCCGGTCGTGAATGTCGTGGATACGATCGGCGCCGGCGACAGTTTTCAGGCCGCGCTGCTCGCCGCATTGCACCGGCTGAATCGGATCGCGCGGCAGCAACTGCGCGAGATCGGCGCGGCCGAGCTCACACGCGCGCTGTCGTTTGCCTGCAAATGCGCCGCCTTCACCTGCACGCGCGCGGGCGCCGATCCGCCGCGGAGCCGGGAGTTGCCTGCGGACACCTGGTAGTTGCTCGGCAGCGGCAAAGACCGCGCGTCACAAATGTGCAACGACCTTCTCGGCGCCCTTGAGGAAACTTCGGATCAATGGGCTGGAGGAATCGCGCCGCCAGCAGGCCGCAATCTCGATCGTGTCGGCGATGTCGACGAAGCGCCGGAACGCGATGCCGGGCGGCGCGCCGAGCTTGGCGCAGGCCGGCAGGATCGCGAGCCCTTCGCCGGCGAGCACGAGGCTGAGCGCCGAATGCACGGTCTCCACCCGGCTGACGACCGGCATCACGACCTGATGCCGCCGCAGCATCGCCGATACCGCCGACGATGTGGGCTCCTCCGGCCGTGGCAGGGCAATGAGCGGACGCCCCTGCAATCTGCTGACCGGTACCGCAGGGAGGCGGGCGAGCGGCGAGCGCGCGGGCATCGCCAGCATCAGCGGCTGCGTGCCGATCTGGGCGACCTGGATTTCCGGGTGATGGATCGCGGGCATGCACAAGGCAACGCTGACGGCGCGGTCGAGCAGCAAGGTCTCGCGGGTCGATGCGGAAAGCTCAACGAAATCGAGGTCGACGCCCGGCAGCGACCGGCGCAGCTCCGGCACCAGCCGCGGCAGCACCGCGCTCGCTAGCACGAACATGTAGCCGACCGCGAGCCTGCCGCGCTGTCCAGAGGCGATCGCGCGCGCGGCCTCGATGCCTTCCTCGGCCAGCGCCAGCGCCTCGCTCGCCCGCGACAGCAGAGCGAGGCCGGCCTCGGTCAAATCCATGCCGCGCGTGCCACGCCGGAACAGCGGCGTGCCGAGCTCGGCCTCGAGCTTGCGGATTTGCACCGACAGCGGCGGCTGGGCCATCCGCAGCCGCTCGGCAGCCTTGCCGACGCTGCGCTCTTCAGCCACGGCAACGAAGTAACGAAGCCGACGCAAATCCATAGGCATACCGAAAACGTATGGGTTGGTCTTCAAATTCGTATTGGACGCCGAGTTAACATGGGAGGCATTCTGGCTGTCAATTTGGTCGAACGTGCCGTCCGGCCCTTTGGAGAGCGTGTTTGGGGATGAGTGGAGATCCGTGTCTTCTGCCGGCGACCGACTTGCGCGCGCGCATCGCCGCCAGGGAAATCTCTCCCGTCGAGCTCACCGCCGCGGTGCTCGCCCGCGCCGAGCGGCTGCAGGGCGAGCTGAACTGCTTCATCACGCTGTGCGCCGACGAGGCGATGGCGCAGGCGAAGGCCGCGGAGCGCCAGGTCATGGCCGGCGAGCCGCTCGGCCTGCTGCACGGCATCCCGTTCACCGTGAAGGACATCGTCAGCACCAAAGGCGTGCGCACGACCTTCGGCGCGGTGCCTTACCGGAACAATGTGCCGAACCATGATGCCGTGGCGGTGGCGCGGCTCCGTGCGCAGGGCGGAATATTGCTCGGCAAGACCACGACTCCAGAGTTCGGCAGCAAGTGCCTGACCGACTCGCCGCTGTTCGGCCGCACCCGCAATGCCTGGAGTGCCGAGCGGACGAGCGGCGGCTCCAGCGGCGGCGCGGCGGTGGCGGTCGCGAGCGGGATCGCGCCGCTGGCGGTTGCGACAGACGGCGGCGGCTCGACCCGGATTCCCGCCGCCTGCAACGGCGTGGTCGGGATCAAGCAGAGCAACGGCGTGATCCCGCACAGCCAGGTGCAGGACGCCTTCGGCAACCAAACCTATGTCACGCCGACCACGCGCACGGTCGCCGACACCGCGCTGATGATGCAGGCGATGGCCGGCGAGGATCCGTCAGATCCGTGGTCGATCGGCGTGCCGGTGCCTGATTATCTCGATCGCACGGCGCCGCGTGGTGATCTCAGGGGCAGGCGAGTGCTGTACTGCCTGTCGCCCCCTGGCCGCCCGGTGACATCAGACGTCTCCGCAAACTTCAAGGCGAGCCTCGACCGGCTGGCCGGCCTCGGCGCCGAACTCGAGGAGTTCTCCGGCGACGGCTTCGACATCGAGCCGATCTGGCGCGCCATCAATCACACCGTCTGGCGCACCCGCTTCGAGAAGCTGGCGGCCGATCATCCCGATGACCTCAGCCCGACCTTCCTGAAGCAGCTCGCGCTGGCCGCGAAGGTGAGCGGCGTCGAGTACCAGCAGGCGATGTTCGACCGCACCGCGCTGTTCCGCCGGGTGCAGGCGCTGTTCGCGCGCGGCGATCTATTGGCGATGCCGACAGTGACCCGCACGGCGCTGCCGATCGACCAGGATCTGTTCGGCAGCATCGACATCGACGGCCAGAGCTTCGACAGCGTGCGGCCGCACTGGTTTCCCTGGACCATGCTGTTCAACATGACTGGACATCCCGCGGTCAGCATCCCCTCCGGCTTCGGCAGCGACGGCCTGCCGGTCGGCCTGCATCTGGTCGGTCGCTTCCGGGCCGATGCGGAACTCTTGCGCGCCGCGGCGCTGTTCGAAGAGGCGAGCGATCTGCTCGGCCGTTGGCCGGCGCTGACATGATGAATGGCGCGGCGAAGGGCTTGCATTCGTCCGCGAACATGTTGAAACCTGCGGCCTGTTCCCAACCCTTCGGGCGGGCATGAGCGTATTCTTCCTGCGGCGGATCCTGACCCTGGTGGCGACGCTGTTCGCGGCCTCGCTGATCATTTTCCTGGTGCTCGACGCGCTGCCGGGCAATGCGGCGCAGATGCTGATGGGCGCCGACGCCTCGCCTGATGCGGTGCGCGCGCTTACCGTCAAGCTCGGCCTCGACCAGCCGCTCACGGTTCGCTATCTGCTCTGGATCAAGGGCATGGCGGTCGGCGATCTCGGCAACAGCTATGTCTACGGCACGCCGGTGGCCGGCCTGATCGCGGAGCGGCTGGTGCTGACGATCCCGCTCGCGATCATGTCGATGCTGATCACGGTGGTGCTGGCGCTCGCCGCCGGCATCTACACCGCGGCCAATCACAACAAGATCGGCGATGTCGGCGTGATGTCGCTGACTCAAATCGGCATCGCGCTGCCGAATTTCTGGTTCGCGATCCTCCTTATCCTGCTGTTCTCGGTGAAGCTGCAATTGCTGTCCGCCGGCGGATTTGCCGGCTGGGATGACGGAGTCTGGGCCGGGATCAAGTCGCTGCTGCTACCCGCGATCTCGCTCGCCGTGGTGCAGGCCGCGATCCTCGCCCGCGTCACCCGCTCCGCCGTACTGGAGGTGCTGCGCGAGGACTTTGTGCGTACCGCGCGTGCAAAAGGGCTCGGCAAGCGCGAGGTGCTGTGGCGCCATGTGCTGCGCAACGCCATGATCCCGGTCATGACGGTCATGGGCCTGCAATTCGCCAATCTGCTCGCCGGCACCATCGTGATCGAGAATGTGTTCTATCTGCCGGGCCTCGGCCGGCTGATCTTCCAGTCGATCGCCAACCGCGACCTGATCGTGGTGCGCAACTGCGTGATGCTGCTGGCTGCAATGGTCGTGACAGTCAACTTCGTGGTCGATGTGCTCTATGCCTTCATCGATCCGCGCATCAAGGTGGCCAACCTGTGAGCGCGCCGCTGACCGCATCCGCCGGCGCGCCGGCACTCGCACCCGGCGCAAGGCCTGCGACCGGCTTCTGGCGCCGCGCGCTGCGTCATCGCAGCTTCGTCCTCGGCGCGGTGCTCAGCCTCGTTGTGCTCGTCGCGGCGCTGCTGTCGCTGGTCTGGACGCCGTGGTCGGCCTACGACATCGACGTCGCATCGAAGCTGCATCCGCCGTCGGCGGCGCATTGGCTCGGCACCGACGTGCTCGGCCGCGACATCGTCTCGCTGCTTTTGGTCGGCGCACGCTCCACCATCATGGTCGGCGTCATCGCCGTCGGCATCGGCCTGACTGTCGGCGTTGGCCTCGGCCTGATCGCGGCGGCCCGCAAGGGCTGGACCGAGGAGCTCATCATGCGGATGAGCGACTTCACGTTCGCTTTCCCGGCCGTGCTGTCGGCCATCATGCTGGCCGCGGTCGCGGGCCCCGGCATGGTGACGTCGATCACCGCGATCGGCATCTTCCAGATCCCGACCTTCGTCCGCGTCACCCGCGGCTCGGCCAATGCGATCTGGGCCCGCGAATTCGTGCTGGCCGCGCGCGCCGCGGGCAAGGGCGCATTCCGCATCACGATCGAGCACGTGCTGCCGAACATCCTGTCGATCCTGATCGTGCAGGCGACGATCCAATTCGCGCTCGCGATCCTCGCCGAGGCCGCGCTGTCCTATCTCGGGCTCGGCACCCAGCCGCCGCAGCCGTCCTGGGGCCGCATGCTCAACGACGCGCAGACCCTGCTGTTCCAGTCGCCGATGCTCGCGGTCTATCCTGGCGTTGCGATCGCGATCGCGGTGCTCGGGCTCAATTTGCTCGGCGACGGATTGCGCGATCTGCTCGATCCCCGTCTGGCGCGGGAGCGTTGAGCATGAGTGACGCGCCGCTGATCGAGGTGAAGGACCTGGGCGTCCGGCTCAACACCAGCCGCGGCCCGGCGCAGGCGGTCCGCGGCGTCAGCTTCGCGCTTCGCCGCGGCGAGACGCTCGGGCTGGTCGGCGAATCCGGTTGCGGCAAGTCGGTCACGGCGCTGGCCCTGATGGGGCTGTTGCCGGACAGCGCCGTGATCAGCGGCAGCATCCGGCTCGATGGTGCGGAGCTCGTCGGCCTGCCCGATACGGCCTATTGCAAGCTGCGCGGCAATCGCATCAGCATGATCTTCCAGGAGCCGATGACGGCGCTCAATCCGATGCACACGATCGGGCACCAGGTCGCCGAGCCGCTGCGGCGTCACACCGGCATCTCGGCAACGGAGGCGCGCGGCGAAGCCATCGCCTTGCTCGATCGCGTCGGCCTGCCGGATGCGGCAAAGCGGGTCGATGCCTATCCGCACCAGTTCTCCGGCGGCCAGCGCCAGCGCATCACGATCGCGATGGCACTGGCCTGCCAGCCTGACGTCTTGATCGCCGACGAGCCGACCACGGCGCTCGACGTCACGATCCAGGGACAGATCCTCGATCTGGTTGCCGATCTCGTCGCGGAACGCGGCATGTCGATGATCCTGATCTCGCACGATCTCGGCGTGATCGCCGAGAATGTCGAGCGCATGATGGTGATGTATGGCGGCAATGTCGTCGAAAGCGGCACCACGGACGCCGTGTTCACGCGGATGGGCCATCCCTACACGCAGGGCCTGTTCCGTGCCCGGCCGCGGCTCGGCGCGCGCAAGGGGACGCGGCTCACCACCATCGCCGGCATCGTGCCGGATCTGGCTGACCTGCCCGCCGGCTGCACCTTCGCCGACCGTTGCGCGATCGTCGAGGCGCGTTGCCGCGCGGCGCTGCCGGCCGTCGTCGATGTCGGCGCGGCGCATGGCGTGCGCTGCATCAGGACCGACGTCTCGATGGCCGCCGGAGGCGGCGGCGCATGACGGTGCTAGAACAGCCATCATCCGCGACGCCGTTGCTCGAAGTGAGAGAGCTTGCGCAGCGCTACACCCTGCCGCGTGAAAGCCTGTTCAAGCCCGCAGCGCAGGTGCACGCGCTCAATGGCGTCACGGCGCAAGTCATGCCGGGCAAGAGCCTCGGCGTCGTCGGCGAATCCGGGTCGGGCAAATCGACCCTTGCGCGGCTGGTGATGGCGCTGGAGCGGCCGACATCGGGGCAGGTCGTCATGATGGGCCGCGACCTCAACCGCATGCCGCCCGACGAGCTGCGCCGCGCGCGCCGCGATTTCCAGATGGTGTTCCAGGATCCTTACGGCTCGCTCGATCCGCGGCAGACCATCGCGCGGATCGTGGCCGAGCCGCTGACTGCGCTCGGGTGCATGGATCGCGCTGGCCTGCGCGAGCGTGTCGCCACGGTGCTGCGGCAGGTCGGGTTGCGCGATGCCGACATGGACAAGTTCCCGCACGAATTCTCTGGCGGCCAGCGCCAGCGCGTTGCGATCGCGCGTGCGCTGATCACCCAGCCGAAGCTGATCGTCGCCGACGAGCCGGTCTCGGCGCTCGACGTGTCGGTGCAGGCGCAGGTGCTCAATCTGATGCAGGATCTGCAGGACGAGTTCGGTCTGAGCTACATCCTGATCAGCCATGACCTCGCGGTGGTCGATCTGCTCTGCGACGAGATCGCGGTGATGTATCTCGGGCGGATCGTCGAGCAGGGGCGGCCCGCCGATCTGTTCGCCCACAGCGCCCACCCCTACACGCGCGCGCTGCTGGATGCGGTTCCGCGCGCCCGGGCGGGTGGCGTCCGGCGCCGCCGCGGCGCGCAGGCGATCGGCTCGCAGGCGTCCGCTGTGACCGGCTGTCCCTACGCGCCGCGCTGCCCTCTCGCCGACCAGCATTGTCGCGAGACCGCGCCTGCGCTACGCAGCGTGGAAGACGCCCATCTGGCGGCCTGCCATTACGCCGAAGCCGTGATGGCGCTGCCGCCGGTGGTCGCGGAGGCCGGTTAGTCTATTGTGCGGGACCAGCCCAGGCTGATGAAAGAGCACGTCCGGGGAGCAGACCAATGTTGAGGAAATTGTGCGTCATCGCGGCCGCTGCCGCACTCGCCGCAGCGCCGCTGCCAAGCCTCGCGCAAGGCAAGAAGGACAGCGTCGTGATGGGCATGACGCTGGAGCCACCGGGACTCGATCCCACCAACGCGGCGGCCGCAGCGATCGCCGAAGTCACGCTCTACAACGTCTATGAGACGCTGACCAAGATCAACGAGGACGGCTCGGTATCGCCGCTGCTCGCCGAAAGCTGGCAAGCCTCGCCGGATCTCAAGACCTATACGTTCAAGCTCCGCAAAGGCGTCAAATTCCACAATGGCGAGCCGTTCGATTCCGCGGCGGTGAAGTTCACGTTCGACCGCGCCGCGGCGCCGGCCTCGACCAACAAGGACCGGAGCCTGTACCAGGCGTTCGCGTCGGTGACGGCGCCCGACCCGGAGACCATCGTCGTCGCGTTGAAATATTCCGAGCCGAACCTGCCGTTCCTGCTCGGCCAGGCATCGGGCTCGATCGTCGAGCCGAAGAGCGCGCCGACCGATGTGACGCAGCCGGTCGGCACCGGGCCCTATACGCTCGGCAGCTGGGCCAAGGGCTCGTCGATCACGCTAGTGAAATGGCCGGAGTATCGTAACGCCGCTGCGATCAAGCTTTCCAAGGTGACGATCCGCTTCATCGGCGATCCCGCCGCGCAGGTCGCGGCGCTGTTGTCGGGCGACGTCGACGCGTTTCCGCGGGTTGCCGCGGCGCGCAGCCTGGCGCAGTTCAAGGCCGACCCGCGCTTCAACGTGCTGATCGGCGGCTCGCGAACGAAAACCATCGTCGGTATCAACGAGCGCAAGAAGCCGCTCGACGACGTCCGCGTTCGCCGCGCCATCCTGGCCGCGATCGACCGCAAGGCGATGATCGACGGCGCGGTCGACGGCTTCGGCACGCCGATCGGCAGCTTCTACACGCCGGGATCGCTCGGCTATGTCGATACCACCGGCATCAACCCCTATGATCCGGAACTCGCCAAGAAGCTGCTGGCCGAGGCCGGCGTCAAGACCCCGCTCGAGCTCAGCCTCAAGCTGCCGCCACCGTCCTACGCGCGGCAGGGCGGCGAGGTGCTCGCGGCCCAGCTCGCAAAAGTCGGCATCGTTGCCAAGATTGAGAACGTGGAATGGGCGCAGTGGCTGTCGCAGGTCTTCACCGGCCCGCACAATTACGACCTCACCATCGTCGCGCATGTCGAGCCGTTCGACCTCGTGAAAATGACCGAGCCGGATTATTATCTCGGCTACAAATCCGAGGCGTTCAATGCGCTCTATCAGCAGATCATGGCGACGCCTGATGAGGCCGGCCGGGCCAAGCTGCTCGGCGACGCGCAGCGGATGCTGGCAACCGATGCGGTCGCCGGCTTCCTGTTCCAGCCGCAACTGATCACGATCGCCAACAAGAAGCTGAAGGGCGTCTGGAAGGACGTGCCGCAGTTCGAGAATGATTTCTCGACCTGGGCTTGGGAGTAACTTGCGAGTAACTTGGGAGTAACCCGAGAGCAGGCGATCGCGCCGGCGGAGAGCAATGGCCTCAGCCGGCGCCGCACCTCGCGGCCGCTTGACGTTTAGTCTCATTTTGCGTGCTGCGCCTGCGAAGGCGAATGTGTCCGGCGATGCGCGAAGTCGCCGGAAGCCACCGATATTGCTTACATTGATGCAAGCCCGCGGCCGCAGCACTTCGGGCGCGCGAACGCATGCAGTTCCGGCTTCGCATTGAGCGCATCGGTTGTCTTTGTGAACGACAGCGCTAACATGGAACTCGTCCATCGATACCTGTCGTTGTCTTTTCTTGATCATCTATTGCAGCGCAACCAAAGCCACCCACGGTGTGCGCTCGCTACGGCGGCCAGGCCTCGAGGGGGAAGTAGCAAACACCATCCCTGATACTGCAACCAAGAAATAACGGGGGAGACTATGTACGTGAAAGGGCTTGCGGCATTTGCCGCAGCGGTCGGCGTTGGCCTGTTGTCCGGTGCCGCCATCGCACAAGAAGTCAAGCAGGAGAAGCAGTCGGTCCTTGGGAACGCCAATGTGCCTCCGGTGACCCAGGAGCAGCTCAACGCCGCTGACAAGAACGCCAAGGACTTCCTGCTCACCAACGGAAATTACGCCCAGACGCGGTTTTATCCGGGCAAGCAGATCAGCCGCGACAATGTGAAGAACCTGCACGTCGCCTGGATTTTCCAGACCGACGTCAAGGAATCGCTCGAGACATCGCCGATCGTGGTCGACGGCGTGATGTATGTCACGACGTCGTTCAGCCATGTCTATGCGCTCGACGCCAAGACCGGCCAGCAGCTCTGGCACTACGCCCACAAGATGGGCCCGATCACGGTGTATTGCTGCGGTCCCAACAATCGCGGCGTCCAGGTGCTCGGCGACCGGGTCTATCTCGCGACGCTGGATTCCAAGCTGATGGCGCTGAACGCCAAGACCGGCGAGGTGGTCTGGACCACCAATATCGCCGATCCCGAGCTCGGCTACAGCGAGACGATGGCGCCGACCGTGGTCAAGGACAAGGTGCTGATCGGCACCAATGGCGGCGAGTACGGCATCCGCGGCTTCGTGCGCGCCTACGACGCCAAGACCGGCAAGCAGCTCTGGAATTTCAACACCATCCCGGAGAACTCCGTCGGCGTCTGGGCAACCAAGGACGCCACCGGCCGCGACATGCATCGCAATATCCAGGCCGAGAAGGACATGCTCGCTAAGATCGGCGATCCCTATGCCAAGCTCGGCGGCGGCGTGTGGCAGAACCCGTCGGTCGATCTCGCAACCAACCGGATCTACTTCGTCGTCGGCAATCCCTCGCCCGACCTCGACGGCTCGAACCGGCCCGGCGACAACCTCTACACCAACTCGCTGGTCTCGCTCGATCTCGACACCGGCAAGTATGTCTGCCACTTCCAGTATATCGCCCATGACGTCTGGGATCTCGACGCGGTCAGCCCGACGGTGCTGGTCAACGTCAAGGACAAGGACGGCAAGACGATTCCCGGCGTCATCCATGCCGGCAAGACCGGGCACATCTATGTGCACGATCGCAAGGACTGCAGCCTGATCCGCTTCTCCGAGGCGATGGTGCCGCAGGAGAACATGTGGGTGCTGCCGACCAAGGAAGGTGCGCGCATGCTGCCCGGCGCCAATGGCGGCGTCGAATGGTCGCCGATCGCGACCGATCCGGGACAGGAGCTGGCCTACGCCATCAACCTGCACCAGCCGATGACCTACCACGTCGAAAGCTCCGCCTATCCGAACGGCAAGCTGTGGCTGGGAGGCGCCTTCAAGGTGATCCCGAGCGAAAAGCAGTCGGGCAACATCACCGCGGTGAACTACAACACCGGCAAGATCAAGTGGCAGGTCAAGACACCCGAGCCGATGATCGGCGGCATCCTCGCTACCGCCGGCGGCCTGGTGTTCACCGGCGAAGGCAACGGCAAGTTCGCGGCCTATAATTCGTCGAGCGGCAAGGAGCTGTGGAGCTTCCGCGCCGGCGCCGGCGTCAACGCGCCGCCGTCGAGCTACATGATCGGCGGCAAGCAATATGTCGTGGTCGGCGCGGGTGGTAACACCCAGCTCGACTACAAGCGCGGCAACAACATCATCGCCTTCACGCTCGACTGAGCCGAAGCGGGATGCATCATCGCGCGTGCAAGCATTGGCGGGACCGGTTCGGTCCCGCCTTCGCTTTGTTTGATGAAAGTTCTAACTGCGTCATTGCGAGCGAAGCGAAGCAATCCATCGTGTCACCTATGCGGAAGCATGGATTGCTTCGTCGCTATCGCTCCTCGCAATGACGCAGGTGGACGGATACTGCGCCTTAGGATGAGCAGATGCTTGGTAAATTGATGATCTGCGGCGCCGCACTGGCGCTGATTACGGCCGCGGCGCGCGCGGAGACGATCGAGGAGAAGGTGCAGGTCTGCACCGGTTGCCACGGCGAGGACGGCAAGCCCGTCGACAAGACCATTCCGACGATCTGGGGCCAGCAGGCCGGCTATCTCTATATCCAGCTCCGCGATTTCAAGCGCGGCGATCGCAAGAGCGAGATCATGCGGCCGATCGCGACCCAGTTCGAGCGCGACGACATGCTGGCGATCGCGGAATACTTTTCGCAGAAGCCATGGCCGAATCTTGGCCAGCCCAGCGCGCCCAAGGACGTCGCAGCGAAGGCGCTCAGCGCCAGCGCATCGGTCGGTTGCCCGGCCTGCCACCTCGATCGCTTCCAGGGCGACGGCACGGTGCCGCGGCTTGCCGGGATGGGACGGGATTATCTTGCCAAGACCATCGCCGATTTCCGCACCCGCGCCCGCGGCAACAATCCCGGTATGTCGGACCTTATGATCGCGACGTCGCCGGACGACCTCGCCGCGCTTGTGGACTACCTGGCGGGGTTGTAGCGGCGAGCAGGTTGACCCTCACGCGAGCGCAGGGCTGTCGCATATGCGTTTTTGGCGGGCGGGTCGGGCGCGAGCGCCCGACCCCGTTCCGCGTATCTGAGCGTCAAAGTTCCGGTCAGTTCGGTCGAGACCCGGACACCACGCCTGGAACGGGAAAAGCTCGGCACATCTCGATGCACTCCGACCTGAGACGCGCGAGGATCGCATCGTCTCCGTTCGCCTGCAGAGCCCCCGCAATGAACTCGCCGATGCGGCGCATTTCGGAATCTCCCATGCCACGCGTGGTCGCTGCCGGTGTCCCAATTCGAATACCGCTTGGCCTGAGCGGCGGACGCGGATCGTCTGGAATAACTTGCTTGTTTGTGGTGATGGCGATGGCATCGAGCACGTCCTCGGCTGCTCGCCCGTCCAGTCCGACGGACGCTATCGTATCGACGACCATCATGTGATTGTCCGTCCCGTCCGTGACCAGCTTCATCCCGCGTTCCATCATCGCGCCGGCAAGAACCTTCGCGTTGCGCAGAACCTGTCGCGCGTAAAGCTGGAAATCCGAGGTCGCCGCCTTCTTGAGCGTCACGGCAGTCCCGGCCACGACGTTCATGTGAGGTCCGCCCTGCAACCCGGGAAAGACGGAAGCATCGATCCGACCGGCATTTTCCTTCCGGCACAGGATGATCCCGCCGCGGGGGCCGCGCAGTGTCTTGTGGGATGTCGTCGTCATGACGTCGAAGCCGGCATCAAGCGGATTGCGCATGACGTTCGCGGCAACCAATCCGCCATAGTGGCTCACGTCGGCCATCGTGAGCGCGCCAACTTCGTCGGCGATATTCTTGAACGCCGCATAGTCCAGGTCGCGCGGATAGGAGCTGTATCCGCACAACACCATCTTCGGACGTGCTTTACGCGCAATCTCGCGCAGCTCATCGAAATCTATCGCGCCGTTTGACGGTGCCGTCTTGTAGCGAACGAAGTTGAACAAACGCCCCATGTGGGACACCGGCGCGCCGTGGGTGAGATGACCGCCGTGGGACAGGTCCATAGCGAGAATCGTGTCGCCGGGCTGCAACAGGCCGAGATAGACGGCCTGATTCATCGGTGATCCGGAAAGCGGCTGAACGTTGGCGTGCTCGGCACGAAAAAGCGAGCAGGCCCGCTGGCGTGCGAGGTTCTCGACGTCGTCAGTATACTGCTGGCCGCCGTAGTATCTGCGTCCCGGATATCCCTCGGAGTATTTATTGGTGAAGACCGATCCGAGCAGTTCAAGCACCTCCGGGTAGGTGTAATTCTCGGACGGAATCAGTTCGACGCCGTCCTGTTGACGGCGCTCTTCCCCCACAAGGGCAGCGGCGATCTCTTGATCGTTGATGGACAGTTCGTTGCGAAACGACGGCATGATCGGGCTCCTCAACACGCTGTTTTTCCAGCAGATTGGTTGCCCAGGCGATCGGCGTCGGAACCCTTCGCGCTTCCCCGTGGTCTATTCCACGTTAGCTCGCCAGTCGCGCGATAGGACGAATGAGCACGGAGACTCTTCGCAAAGGAGAATTTAGCCGACCTGCGGACCTTCCGCAACCAATGAGTCGATCGCGTCAAGCTTCAGCGCGGCGTCAGCTCCTCGCGCAGCGCGGACAGGATCGTGAGATCGGCGGCGTGCTTGCCGGCCTTGTCGGCCAGCGCCGCATCGGCGCCGTGGGCGAGCAGCGCCTTCGCGATCGCCGGGTGGTTGCCTTCGGCGGCGATCATCAGCGCCGTGCGTCCGCGCGCATCGCGATCGTCGACCCTGGCGCCTGCGTCCAGCAGATACGCGACGACCTCGAGCGCCTGCGCCTCCGGCACGGTCTCATCCGGTCCGGTCGCCCACATCAGGAGCGTCAGATCGTTGGCGTAGCGGGCGTTGATGTCGATATCGAGCGCGAGCAACTGCTTGACGATTCCGAGCTGGCCGCCGGCTGCCGCATACACGACCGGTGGCTTGCCGGTGTCATCAACCTTGCGGCCGTCGGCGCCGTGCGCCAGCAGCATGCGCACCACCATGTCCCGGCCGGCATAGGCGGCGGCCGCGACCGCCGAGGCGCCGCTGCGTCCGCTGAGATTGACGTCGGCGCCGCGGTCGATCAGCCGCTGCACGATCGCGACATGGCCGCGCTCGGCGGCAAGATAAAGCGCGGTCGATCCCGCGAGGTTGCGCGCGTCGACCGGCGCGCCGCGGGCCAGCAGCAGGTCGACCATGTCGAGATGGCCGGAGCGGGCGGCGTGGCTGAGCGGTCTTGCACCGAGCCGGTCCCGCGCATCGACCGAGGCGCCGCCATCGAGCAGCGCAGTGGCGAGGTTTATGCAATCGGCATTGGCGGCCGAGAATAGCGTCAGCGAGATCTCGACTGCGCTGAGCTGGGCCTTGTCGGTTTCGTATTTGCGGATCAGCTCGCGGCAGCGTGCCGGGTCGGCCGCAGCAGAGCTGCTGTGAGCGTGGCCCGCAACAAACAGCGCGGCGAGGGCGATGCGGCGATACAAGACGTGTCCTCCGTATGGCCTGCTGACAGGTCAGCCATTTGGATTGAGCGTCGCATGATCCTTGGATGCTGCCAAGCCGCGCAGCGATTTTGGAGCCGCGCAGCGAAGTCGAGCCGCGCGGCGACGGGATGCCGCGCGGCGTTATCCAGCTCTAGCCGGTCTGCCCGGTGCTCGCATTGGCAACGGCGCGCGCGACATTGGCGATCACCTCGTTGCACTTCTCCATCGGAGCACTTGCCCCGGTCAGGTAGACCGTCACCACGATCGGCTTGCGGCCGGGCGGCCAGAACACGCCGATGTCGTTATAGGTGCCGCGATCGCCGGTGCCGGTCTTGTCGCCAACCCGCCAATCCCGCGGCACGCCGGCGCGCAGCCTCGTGTCGCCGGTCCTGTTGGCGACCATCCAGTCGACGAGTTTCTGGCGCGAGGCGGGTTGCAGGACATCGCCGATCGCCACGCGCTGCAAGCTTTTCAGCATCGCAACCGGGCTCGTGGTGTCGCGCAGATCGCCCGGCACGGCTTCATTCAGCGCCACCTCCCAGCGATCAAGCCGGCTGACATTGTCGCCGATGGTGCGGAAGAAGCTGGTGAAGCCGGCAGGCCCGCCGATCTCGCGCAGCAGCAGGTTGGCGGCGGTATTGTCGCTGAGGGTGATGGCGGCCTCGCAGAGTTCGGACAGCGTCATGCTCGATCCGACGTGTTGCTTGGCCACCGGCGCGTAGGCCAAGATATCCTTGGCCTCAACCTGCACGCGCTGGTCGAGGCTGGATTCGCCGCGGTCGACCCGGTGCAGCACCGCGGCCGAGGCCAGCGCCTTGAAGGTGCTGCACATCGGGAACCGCTCGTCACCGCGCCGGCTCGCGCGCAATCCGGTCTCCATGTCGAGCGCGGCGACGCCGAGCCGGCCGCTGGTCGCGAGCTCAATGCGTGCAAATTCTTCCTGCAGCCGCTTTGCCGGCTCGCCTGGTCCCGCCGCCGCGCTCTGTCCTGCTGCAGCGCTCTGTCCTGCCGCAGCGCTTGGCCGCGGCAAAGTGCAGGAAACCGCAAGGCCCAGCGCGCGCAATCCGAATGTCCGTCTCGTCAGCATCTCTCGTCTCCGTTGGCGGCGCGAACCTGCCGGGCGGCGTGACGGAGCACAAACAATCATTTATACAACGAGGCATGAGGAAAACTTGGTCATGACGCCATGCGCCGGCACCTCCCGCTGAATGCATTGCGCGCCTTCGAGGCCTCCGCGCGGCTGTTGAGCTTCACCCGCGCGGGGCTGGAGCTGCGCGTGACGCAGACCGCGATCAGCCACCAGGTCAAGCAGCTCGAGGATACGCTCGGCGCGAGCCTGTTCCGCCGTCTGCCGCGCGGGCTGGTGCTCACCGACGAAGGGCTGGCGCTGCTGCCGGTGCTGTCAGACGCGCTCGACCGGATCGGGGCCGCGATCGACCGCATCGAGGCCAAGGGCGCGCGCGAGGTCGTCACCGTCGGCTGCGTCACGACGTTTGCGACCGGATGGCTGCTGCAGCGGGTCGACCGGTTCAAGCGCGCGCATCCCTATATCGATCTGCGCCTGCTCACCAACAACAACCGCGTCGACATTGCGGGCGACGGGCTCGATCTTGCGCTGCGCTTTGGCGACGGCTCCTGGCACGGCACCGAGGCGATCCACCTGCTGTCCGCGCCGCTCTCGCCGGTGTGCTGCGCTGACGTGGCGGGCCGGTTGCGCAAGCCGTCCGATCTCACGCAGGAATTCTTGCTGCGCTCCTACCGCGCCGAGGAATGGCCGCTGTGGTTTGCGGTCGCAGGCGCGCCGTGCCCGAAAATCCAGGGACCGATCTTCGACAGTTCAGTGGCGATGGCCGAGGCGGCTGCGCGCGGCGTCGGCGTCGGGTTGGTGCCGATTGCGATGTTCAACAACGAGTTGACCTCAGGTCGGCTGGTGCGGCCGTTCGCGGCCGAAGTGCCGGCGGGGTCCTATTGGCTGACCTGGCTGAAGTCGCGTGAGGTCACGCCCGGCATGCGTGCCTTCCGCGACTGGCTACTGGATACGCTGCGGGCGGAGGTGAGTGAGATGGAGGAAGTGAGGGATGCGGCGGAGGTGCCTACCGCAAGGCCCAAGCCGAAAGCCAAAGCAAAGGCCAAAACGAAGCCCGCGAAGAAGCGGCAACGCTAGTCGAAGTTCATCTAGCCCCGTCATCCTGAGGAGCCGCGAAGCGGCGTCTCGAAGGATGTACGGCCCGGCTGGTGGCCGTCGACCCTTCGAGACGCGCTTCGCGCTCCTCAGGGTGACGGTCCGGGAACAGGTTGCGCCGCGGGGCAATCGGCCCTACGCCAGATGGCACGCCACGGAATGCCCGTTACTGCCTTCACGCAGCTCCGGCGCGCTCTGCCGGCAGCGCTCTTCGGCGATCGGGCAGCGGGTGTGGAAGTGGCAGCCTTTGGGTGGATTCATCGGGCTCGGCACGTCGCCCTTCAGACGGATGCGCAGCTTTTTCGCCTTGGGATCGGCCACCGGCACCGCCGAGAGCAGTGCCTTGGTGTAGGGATGCTGCGGGTTGCGGTAGAGATCGCTGGCCTTGGCAAGCTCGACGATGCGGCCGAGATACATCACGGCGACGCGGTCAGAGATGTGCTCGACGACAGAGAGATCGTGGGCCACGAACAGATAGGTGAGGTTCAGCTCGGCCTGCAGATCCTCGAGCAGGTTGATGACCTGGGCCTGGATCGAGACGTCGAGCGCCGAGACCGGCTCGTCGCACACGATCAGCTTCGGCTCCAGGGTCAGCGCGCGGGCGATCGCGATGCGCTGGCGCTGGCCGCCGGAGAATTCATGCGGATAGCGCCGCATGTGCTCGGCCTTCAGCCCGACCTTGACCAGAAGGCGCGCGACGCGGTCCTCGCGCTCGCTGGCTGGTGTCACGAGATTATGGATGATGAAGGGCTCGGCGAGGATCGCGCCGACCGTCATGCGCGGATTGAGCGAGGCGAACGGGTCCTGGAAGACGAGCTGCATGTTGCGCCGCATGGCGCGCAGATCGCCGCCGCCGAGCCCGATCACGTTCTGGCCGTCGAACACGACCTCGCCTGAGGTCGGCTCGATCAGCCGCAGCACGCAGCGGCCGGTGGTCGACTTGCCGCAACCGGATTCGCCGACCAGCCCCAGCGTCTCGCCACGGTTGACCGCAAACGACACGCCGTCGACCGCATAGACCTGCCCGACCTCGCGCGACAGGAGACCGCCGAGCACCGGAAAGTGCTTCTTCAGATTGCTGACGCGCAGCAGCGGCTCGCTCATGACGCGTCTCCGAGGTGGCAGGCCATGCGATGGCCGGGCGCGATCTGGCGCAGCCGCGGCTCCTGCTCGGTGCAGATGCTCATGGCGTGCTTGCAGCGGGAAGCAAACCGGCAGCCGGGCGGCGGGTTGATCAGGATCGGCACCGAGCCGCCGATCGCTTCCAGCCGGGTCTTGTGCTCGGCGTCGAGATCGATGCGCGGGATCGAGCGGATCAGGCCCTGGGTGTAGGGATGGCTCGGATTGCCGAACAATTCGTCGACCGCCGCCTCTTCCACCACCTTGCCGGCATACATCACGACGACGCGCTGCGCGGTCTCCGCGACCACGCCCATCGCGTGGGTGATCAGCATCACCGCCATGCCGAGGCGTTCCTTCATGTCCTGCAGCAGGTCGAGGATCTGCGCCTGGATGGTGACGTCGAGCGCGGTGGTCGGCTCGTCGGCGATCACGAGCTTGGGCCGGCAGGCCAGCGCCATCGCGATCATCACGCGCTGCCGCATGCCGCCGGAGAACTGGTGCGGATAATGATGCACGCGGCCCGCGGCATTGGGGATCTGCACCAGCGTCAGCATCTCGATGGTGCGCTCGAGCGCCTGCTTCCTGGTCACCGCCTCGTGGCGGCGCAGGCTCTCGGCGATCTGCTCGCCGATCGTCAGCACCGGGTTGAGCGAGGTCATTGGCTCCTGGAAGATGAAGCCGATCTCCTTGGCCCTGATGTCATCGAGCTGATGGCTGGTCAGCGGCGCCAGATCGCGGCCCTCGAACATGATCTCGCCTGCGACGATCTTGCCCGGCGGCATCGCGATCAGCTTCAGGATCGACATCGCGGTGACGGTCTTGCCGCAGCCGGACTCGCCGACCACGCAGAGCGTCTCGCCGCGGTTGATGCTGATGTCGACGCCGTCGACCGCCTGGACGATGCCGTCGTCGGTGGTGAAATGGGTCTTCAGGCCCTTGATGTCGAGCAGCGCCATCAGATCACCTTGCGGGCGTCGAGCGCGTCGCGCAGCCCGTCGCCGATGAAGTTGATGGCGACGACCGCGATGAAGATCGCGCCGCCCGGGAATAGCGCCCAGTGCGGGCCGATGTCGAGAAAGTCCTTGGCGTCATAGAGGATGCGGCCCCAGGTCGGCGTATCCGGCGGGAAGCCGAGGCCGAGGAACGACAGCGTCGATTCCGCGATGATCGCGGCGGCGACGTCGATCGTACCGGCGATGATCACGGGTCCCAGCGCATTGGGCAGGATGTGGCGTACCACCTGCCGCACCGGGCTCGCGCCGAGCGCGCGCGCCGCCTCGACGAATTCCTTCTCGCGCAGCGACAGGAACTGGGCGCGCACCAGGCGGGCGACCGGCATCCAGCGCAGGCCGCCGATGACAAGCACGATCAGGATGAAGATGCCGCCTTCGGGACCGAACACGGCCTTGAGCCCGTCGCGGAACAGATAGATCAGCATCAAGAGCAGCGGCAGTTGCGGCAGCGACAGGAACAGGTCGGTCAGCCACATCAGCGCGTAGCCGAGCGGACCGCGCGACATGCCGGCGAGCGCGCCGATCAGCGTGCCGACGAACACCGAGACCAGCATCGCGGCGAGGCCGACCGCGAGCGAGATGCGGCCGCCATAGATCATGCGGGCGAGCAGGTCCTGGCCGAGATCGTCGGTACCGAACGGATGCGCCAGCGAGGGGCCCTGCATGCCTGCCACCACGTCGATGTCGCTCATCGAGACGCGCCAGATGAACGGGCCGATCACCACGGCCGCGATCAGCAACAGCAGCAGCACGGCGCTGACCACGGCCGGCCGGTGCCGGCGGTAGCGCCGCCAGGTTTCGCGCCAGGGCGAGTAGCCGCGCCGCTCAGCGGAAGGAGATGCGAGGGTCAAGCCAGCCATAGAGGACATCTGCAATCAGGTTGAAGAGCACCACGAGACACGCGAACACGAAGGTCACGGCCATCACGACCGGCGTATCGTTGGCGAGGATGGAGGAAATCAGGAGCGAGCCGATGCCGGGAATCCGGAAGATCTGCTCGGTGACGATGGCGCCGCCGAACACCGCGGGCATCTGGAGCGCGATCAACGTGACCACCGGAATCATCGCATTGCGCATCACATGCTTGACGATCACCTTGGCCTGCCCGAGCCCCTTGGCGCGCGCAGTGGTGACATAGTCGAGCCGGATCACGTCGAGCATCGCCGAGCGCACGAAGCGGGTCATCGACGCCGCCTGGAACAGGCCGAGCACCATCACCGGCATGATGGCCTGCCGGATCATCTCCAATAGCCAGGGGATGCCGCTGCCCGGCACATCGGTGTAGACGAAGGGCAGCCAGTCCAGCTTCACCGAGAACACCAGGATGAACAGGATGCCGGTGAAGAAGGTCGGCAGCGAGAAGCCGATGAAGGCAAAGGTATTGGCGAGCTGGTCGAACAGCGAATACGGCCGGGTGGCGGCATAGACACCGACCGGGATCGCGATCAGCAGCGCCAAGAGCTGCGCCGAGCCGATCACGTAGAGCGTGGTCGGCAGCCGCTGCAGGATCAGCGTGTCGACGTTGATCCGGCTGACAAAGGAGAAGCCCCAGTCGCCCTGCACCATCGCCGCAAGCCAATGCAGGTAGCGGAGATAGATCGGATCATCGAGACCGAACTTGGTGCGCAGCGCGGCCTGCACCTCGGGAGGCACGTTCGGATTGGTCGCGAGCTCGCTGAACGGATCGCCCGGCGCGAGCGCCAGCACGACGAACAGCACGACCGAAATCCCGAGCAGGCTCGGGATCGCGATCATCAGACGGCGCAGGATATACTGACTCATCGAGAGATCATCTGACTAACGCTCGCACTTTGAGCACGTTGATCTTGCTTCCAGTCGAAAGGCGAGCTTCACCTCGCGCCCCGCGTACGGGGAGAGGTCGGAATCCAAGCACAGCTTGAATTCCGGGTGAGGGGGACTCTCCAAGAACTCATCTCGCACGGTATTTTCGGTTGGAGCCCCTCTCCCCGTAAGAACGGGCAGAGGGAGAACATGCACCCACTCAACTCCAAACCTGTTCCCGTGTCTCAGGTTTCACGATACCAGTCTTGCAGATTGTCGGTCTGGTTGGCCCAGCCGGACAGCGCGGGCCGCAGGGTGTTGGAGCAGGCTTCCACCGCAAGCCGATGCATCACGGGGATCATCACCGTGTCCTGCCACATCAGATCGTTGCACTTGATGTAGAGATCCGCGCGCTTGATCGGATCGGTCTCGGTATCGGCGGCATCGACGGCGGCGTCGAAATCCTTGTTGACCCAGCGCGGGAAGTTCGGCCCCTGCCACTTGTTCTCCTTGGTGGAGACGTTGCGCGAATGATAGCGGCGCATGTGCAGAGCGGGATCGGGCTGCGTCATCGGGATCTGGAACATCTCGATATCGGCATAGAAATGCGCGTAGGTGTCGGGGTTGGCGACGTCGGAGGAGAAGAACACCGAGGCCACCACCGATTTCAGCTCGACGTCGATGCCGGCCTTCTGGCAGGCCTGCTTGACGATCGCCTGGGTCTTCTGGCGCGGGCCGTTGATCGAGGTCTGGTACAGCAGCTTCAGCTTCTTGCCGTCCTTCTCGCGGATGCCGTCGGAGCCCGCCTTCCAGCCGGCCTGCTCAAGCAGCGCGCTCGCCTTCTCGACCGAGAACTCCCATTTGGTGTTCTTGGAGACGAACTCCTCAGGGCCGTTGAGATAGTTGGCGGTGGCGCGGCCGGCGCGACCGTAGATCACCTTCTTGATGGACTCGCGGTCGACCAGCAGCGCCAGCGCCTGGCGCACGCGCGGGTCGGACAGGATCGGATGCTTGGTCTTCATCGACGAGCGTTCGCCGTCGACCTCGGTGTTGGGGTCGGTGAAGTTGATGGCGATAAACTCGATGTCGCCGCCGACGGCATAGAGCGTCTTGCCCTTGCCGCCCTTCTCCAGCCGCAGCAGCACCTCGTCCTCGACCTGGATATTCCAGGCGAAATCATATTCGCCGGTCTGGATCACCGCGCGCGCCGCCGACACCGCGTCACCGCCGCCCTTCATCTCGATCGTGTCGAAATAGGGCCGGTTCGCCATGTGGTAGTCGGCATTGATTTCGCCGCGGATCAGGTCGCCCGGCTTGAATTCGATGAACTTGTAGGGTCCGGTGCCGACCGGCTTCAGATTGGTCGACGCCTCGCGCGACTTGCCGCCCTTGAATTCCGCGAACAGGTGTTTCGGAATGATGCAGCCATAGGCGCCGACGAACGCGTTGGCCCAGAACGGCGTCGGGTCCTTGAACTTGATGCGGATCGTGAGGTCGTCGACCTTCTCCACGGTCATGCCGGCGTAAGTCGCACTCGAGACCGCGGCCGTCGCGGGGTCGCTGGCATATTCCCAGGTGAAGACGACGTCGTCGGCGCTGAACGGTTTCCCGTCATGCCATTTGACACCGGGCTTGAGTTTCCAGACCACCGATTTGGCGTCGGCGGCGAGCCCGCCGTTCTGGAGCGAGGGGATCTCGGCGGCGAGGATCGGGTTGAGATGGCCGTCGACGTCCCAGCTGGCCAGCGGCTCGTAGAAGATGCGCGAGCCGTCCTGGTCCTTGGTGCCGGTGGCGAAATGCGGATTGAGCAGGGTCGGGCCCTGCCACCACAACAGCTTCAGCGGACCGCCGCCGCCGCGCTTGGTCGGCTTGTAGGGGTTGGGGCTCTGCGCCATCGCGACGCCGCCGATCGCCAGAATCTGGTTCGCCAGTGGCGCGGTGAGGCCGACGGCAATCATTCGCTTGACGAAGGCGCGGCGGTCCATCCGTCCGTCCCTTACGTCGTCGATCATCCCGCGCAGATTGTTATCGAACATTGTCCCCTCGGTCCGGCTCACGTGTGATTGCGGCGGGCCTTGGAACCGGCCGCCGTGCTGGCGGCAGATGCCACACCGAATGACTGCGAAGGTCAACGCCTGCAACGCCACAGGGTCTAGGTCTTTTGGCTATCGCTTGTGCAGAATCTCTCTGGGCAGCACACCGGTTCGGCATTTCGGTGCCAAAGCGCGGCTGCGCGCGCCTCGCAGTGCGGAAAATTTGTTCGTTATCCTTTGTTCCGAGATGCTTTCTTGCCACACGGACGCGCTTTCGCGCGAAGTGAATGCCAGTTCGCATCAAGAAACCGCGCCAAGACAAGAATCCCGAGCCCCGCTCCGATCAAAATCGGAGCGGGAAAAGGCGCTCGCCGGGCCGCGCATCGAAGCGCGGGCCCGGCCGCAGATGCGGCGCTCAGGCGACCGACATGTCCAACGGCGGTGCAACATTCGCCGGCAGCGGACTGACATAGGGCGTTCGGGTGGTCCGCTTCTTGAGGTCGGCCTTGGCGGCCGCGATCAGCTCGGGCTCCATCAACGCCTTGACGCCGAGGCCGGCCATCGCCTTGGCGGCCTGCACCATCGCCTTGTGCGCGGCCGGCGTCTTGCCCTGCGCCACAACCTGCCAGGTGTGGAACGGCGTGCCGATTGCAACCGTCGGTGCATGGACCTGCACCGTCGGCACCACCCAGCTGACGTCGCCGACATCGGTCGAGCCGACCAGCGGATTGCGCTTGGCGTCGATCGGCACCAGGAAATCGGCCAGCGGCCGCTCGGTCGGATCCATGCCGATCGCGTAGTAGACCGAGGCGATGTCCTTGTCGGTCAGGGTCGCGCGGATCTTGCCGGCGAAATCCTTGTCGGCATCGTCGAAATGCGGCGGGCCGAGATCTTCCATGATCCGGTGCAGCGTCTGCTCCAGCGGGGTGTTGGGCAGGATGTTGGAGACCGCGGAGATGATCTTCATCTCCATCTTGGTCTCGGTCATCAGGGCTGCGCCTTGCGCGATCTTGTTCACGCGCTCGACCAGCTCGTTCATGCCCGGCAGGTCGCGGGCGCGGATCGAATAGCGCACGCGGGCATGGGCCTGCACCACATTGGGCGCAATGCCGCCGGTGTCGAGCAGCGCGTAATGCACGCGGGCATCGCTCGGCATGTGCTCGCGCATATAGTTGACGCCGACATTCATCAATTCCACCGCATCGAGCGCGCTGCGGCCGAGATGCGGCGAGGCCGCCGCATGCGAGGTCCGCCCGGTGAAGATGAAATCGGCACGGGTGTTGGCGAGCGACGGCGTCACCGCCACTTCCCAGAAGCTGTGCGGATGCCAGGTGATGGCGATGTCGGCGTCCTCGAACGCGCCACAGCGCACCATGAAGGCCTTTGCCGCGCCGCCTTCCTCGGCCGGACAGCCGTAATAGCGCACCCGGCCCGGCACCTTGTTGGCGGCGAGCCAGTCCTTCACCGCGGTCGCCGCGAGCAGCGCGGAAGAGCCGAGCAGATTGTGGCCGCAGCCATGGCCGTGACCGCCGGTCTCGACCGGACGAGGTTCGGCAATTCCGGCCTCCTGGCTGAGGCCGGGCAGGGCGTCATATTCGCCGAGGAAGGCGATCACAGGTCCGCCCTCACCCCATTCGCCCATCACAGCGGTCGGAATGTCGGCGAGGTTCTCGGTGATGCGGAAACCCTGGTGGCGCAGTTCGGCCAGATGTTCGGCGGATGAGCGCGCCTCGGTGTAGCAGACCTCGGGCATCGCCCAGACCCGGTCGCTCAATTCGATGAAACGCGGCTTGATCGTGTCGACGCCGCGCCAAACATCATTACGGTTGTCCATTTGCTTCGGTTCCTTAGCTCGCAAGGCAATCTGAAGCGCGAAAGGCTAGCAGCTTGGCGCGACGCCGCCTAGCTTGTCGCGGCAGACCAGCTTTTCGGCAGCGTCACGTCTCGGTGTGCGAGAAACATGGCTGCCGCGCCAAAACTGCTCTCGTTGGATGGACGCTATGCATATAGAGGCGCCACTCCGCCACGACCTTGCGCACAAGTGTCTGCCTTGAGCGATCGACCTGCCTTCCTCTATGATATGGCTCGCGAGGACGTGGTCCGACCATGCATGATGCAATTCCGTCTCTGTTGCCGAGAAATCCGGGCCACCAGTTCGTGATCTATGCCGACGCCTGCTCGGGCATTCCCGGCGCGCTGCATGAGCGCACCTTCGCCTCGGTCAATAATGTGGTCCGCCGGCTGCATCCTGCGCCCGAATTCATTCTTTTCCCCGGCGACGAGATCATTGGCCTCACCGCCGATGCCGACGCATTGCGTGCGCAATGGCGGCATTGGCTTGAGGTTGAGATGGCCTGGCTCGACCGGCGTGCGGTGCCGCTGTGGCACACGACCGGCAACCACACGACTTACGACGAGATGAGCGAGGCGGTGTTTCGCGAGGTGCTCAAGCTGCCGCGCAATGGTCCGCCGGGGCAGGAGGGTCTGTCCTACTGGGTCCGCCGCGACGATCTCCTGATGGTGTTCGTGCACACGCTGTGGAGTGGGCTGGGCGGCGAGGGCCATGTTGAGACCGATTGGCTGCAAGCAGTCCTCGCACAGCACAGCGATGCCAGGCACAAACTGGTGCTGGGTCATCATCCGGTGTACCCGATCAATGGCTTCGGCGGCAGCTATCAGCGCGAGATCGGCCACGAATACAGCGCGCGCTTCTGGGATATCCTGGTCCGCGCCGGTGTGACCGCCTATCTGTGCAGTCACATCCTCGCATTCGATGTTCAGGTCCATCGCGGCGTCCTGCAGATCTGCACCGCGGGCGCGGGCACCGCGCACCGGATGCCCGAGGGCGTCGAGTATCTGCATTGCGTGCAGGCGGCGCTCGATCAGGACGGTCTTCGCTATCAGGTGCTCGACACCGAGGGCGTCGTGCGCGAGCAGCTCGCATGGCCGCTGCCATCGCTCGACCACGTCGCGTGGTCGCGATTGCCGCACGGGACCAGCCCCGCGCCATTGTCCGGGATGGCGGCGCGCGCGACGGTGGTCGCCCTGAAATTGTCGGGCCGCACCGCCGCGGCGAGCGCCGCGCCGCAGACGCTGCTGTGTACGCCGGTGCCGGACATGATCGCACCGCTCTGGCTCGGCCTGCGCGGTCCGAACCGGACGCTCACCCTGATCCTCGGGCGTGAGCCCGGGCGCAGTCCGCATTATTGGGTCGGTCCCGATCTCGGCGATGAGCGGGATTTCGACCTCGACATCGCCTTCTATCCGGATATGGGACCGGGTGGCGTGCTGTGGCGACGGCGCGGCGACATCAGCTGGACGTCGTTCGCGGCGATATCTGCAACGGGGCTCGAGCGGTTCTCATGGCCCGCGCTCTGGAGCGTCGGGCGCAGCGAGCGTGGACCGGACGACAGGCGATATGCCGGACCACGGCTCGACGTCGCTGCGGCCGTGATCGCATTGTTATGAGCCATAGTCGGCGGCGACCGCCCGGCTGAGACGCCGAGCAAGGAGGCAGGTGGCCTAGTCAGGCTTGTTCGGCTTGTCGCGTTCTGCGCTTTTCAATTCGCGATCGATCAGCGTGCAGACCCGCCGCTGCGCGAGCAAGCCGAGCCGCGCGCGCGTGCTGCCGTGCTTGATCTTGCCGTTGATTTCGAATGACCAGCTCCAGAGGTCAGGTTCGATGTTGGTGAGCGTGTATTGAATGTCCCGATGACGATAGATCAGCTTCTTCATGCCGTTTCTTCTTGTTGGCTGAAGATTGCATAGCGAGATCAAGAAGGCGTCTGTATCCGGACGACTACTTACACAATTGGTCTAAGTGTCCGCGCGACGGAATTTTCGCACTCACTGAGTTGGGGCCTTGTCCAGTGGTTACGCAAGCTCGGGCAAATCTTGTCGCGAGAACGCGGAACTGTTTCCCATTCTCATCTGTCATCGCCCGGCTCGACCGGGCGATCCAGTACGCCGCGGCCTCTCGGCTCAATGACTGACGTCTCTGGAATAGTGGATCACCCGCGTGCGCGGGTGATGACACCGGAGGTGAGTGGCTTGAGATCCAATCGTCATTGCGAGCGAAGCGAAGCAATCCATCGCTCAACGCCCGCGGGGGAATGGATTGCTTCGCTTCGCTCGCAATGACAGCAGAACGTGAGAACTCACAAATTGATCACCCCGCGCCGCGCCGCATGCGCCACCGCATCGGTGCGGCCGGTGGCGTCGAGCTTGTCGAGCAGGGAGCCGACATGAAACTTGGCGGTGTGGACCGAAATCCCGAGCCGCTGTGCGATCATCTTGTTGGATGCGCCTTCGGCCAGCAACGCCAGCACGTCGAGCTCGCGCGGCGTCAGCTCGAAGTCGCCGCCGCCCGCGGTGTCCCGGTTGCGTGCGACGATCGCAGCCGTTGCCTGTTCACCCGGCGCGGCAAGCCGCAGGCCGGCGACGCTGCCGAGCAGTGTCGCCAGCCGGTCGGCGAGGGCGGGATCGTCGATCTCGAGTGCGATGACGATGTCGGCGGCAGGCTCGCTGCTCACGTCTCGGGCCTTTCGCCGACCGTCACCTTGAAGTTCAACGGCTCGCCGCCGCGATGCACGGTGAGCTCAACGACGCTGCCGACGCTCTGCGGTCCGAGACCGCGCGACAACGCCCGCACGCCCGACAGTTTCTCGCCGTTGACGGCAATAATCACGTCGCCCTGGCGGATGCCGGCGGCGGCCGCGGGGCCGGCCTTGTCGACATTCATCACCATTGCGCCGAGGCCGTCGTCGAGACGGACCGGCTGCAGCCCGACGCCGAGATATCCGCGCGCGATGCGGCCGCTCTTCTCGAGCTGGGCCGCGACCCGCTCGATGGTCACGGCAGGGATCGTCAGCACGCGGCGCGGGCCGAGCACCGCCATGCCGAACGGCGCACCTGCGGCGTTCAGCGCCAGCCCGCCCTGCTGGCTGTGTCGCAGCCGGACGTCGAGCTCGATCCGCGCGTCGATCTCGCCGCCGCGCAGGCTGCGCCAGGCGGCGCCGGACCGGGAGACCATGCCGAGCCGCGCAATCGGCGCGCCGCGGTCGGCCGCGACGATCACCGCGAGAGATCCGAGCGCGGGGATTTCGGTCGACAGCTTGATCGGCGCGACATCGCCATCGACGCGCAGCAGCGCGATGTCGGTGGTGTGGTCGCGTCCGGCGACAACGGCTTGCCTGCGGCTACCGTCGGCAAACTGGATTTCGACCTCGCCCTCGTCGGCGAGCGCTTCGTCCGCAGTGACGATCAGGCCGGTCTTCCAGACGAAGCCGGAGGCGCGCGCGCGATGCGAATGTACGGAGACGATTGCAGGCGCCGCGCGCGCAATGGTCTCGGAAAGGGCTGATGACAGCGAGGCGAGTGTGGTCGGTTCGGTCATGGGAAACTCCGTTGGCGTCCCTCAATCTGGGATGCTGCGGCGGACGGCGATACTGGCCGGATGGGCAGGGCGCTGCCCCGCCGATCGGAACAGCGGCTCAGCTCAGCCGCTGCAGCGTTGCCTTCGGGCTTTCGCCGAACTTGGTGCGGTAGGCGCTCGCCATCCGGCTCAGATGGGTAAAGCCGAGGTCGAATGCAATATCGACGATGCGTTCGCCCGGCCGCGCCGTCTTGAGACGGGCGTTGAGATGGGCGAGGCGGATGTCGAGCAGCATCTCAGAGACGGTGGTGCCGAAGTGACGGCGGAAGCCGAGTTGCAGCGCGCGGATGCCGGTGCCCGCGATCTCCGCGAGCTCGGCGAGATCCAGCGGCTCGGTCGCACGGGTCTCGAGGTAGGCCCGCACGCGCTTCAGCGCGGCCGGCTGGGCCTCAGTGCGGCCGTTGAAGACGTCGATCGCCGAACTCAGGCTGTGTCGCTGCTCGTTGAGCAGGACATTGAGAAACTGTTCGCGCCAATCGGCCGCCGCGACCGCGGGCAACGATTTGCGCGGCCCGAGCTGCTCGGCTGTCGTCACGAGCGCCTCGATCCTGGCGGAGAGCGTCTCGCCGAGCTGCCCGCTCAGCGCGACGGCCGGATCGAACTCGACCGGCTGGACCGCGACGCCGCCAAGCGCTGCCGCGCGATGCTCGACCAGCTTGCGATCGAGCAGCAGGATGAGCTGGGCGCAGTCGTCGCGCCAGGTCATTTCGGTCGGAATCGTCGGCGACAGCAGTGAGGCACAGTGTTGCGGCCCGGTGGTGAGCTCGCGCGCGGTGGTCCGCACCGCGGCCGAGCCGGACAACGGCATCTGCAACAGGAAGAAGCGGTCGAGGCAACCCGGATTGATTGCGACCGATCCGCCATAGGCGACATAGTTGACGGAGAAGCCGTCGAACCCGGCGCAATTGTGGTGCGCGGTAAAATCGCGCTCCGAACGATCGACCGGCATCAGATCGTGCGGACAGAAGATGCGGCCGATCGCTTCCGCCGCGTCGTCGACGCGATCAGTCGCGACGCGCGCGAAATCCTTGAGCCTTGCTCTTGTCGAGCTAGTCCTTGCCGAAACCTCGTTGCCAACAGCTGTCACGCCGGCCGTCCGGAGTTGTTTGAGGTCTAAAACATCAGGCAGCCTAGTGCATCTGCCGGCAAAGGGGAACGCCGTTTCGTCGCGCAATCTGCCCGATCGACGGTCAGGAAGATGCGAAGGCATTGGGCAGATGTCGCCGGCCCGGCGCTCCCGCATTGCAGCATGGTCGCGCAGGCTGCGGATTCGTTTATCGGCTAGACAGCCTCATCGGCTGGCGACAGGCTCCGTGTCGGCAATACGCATCCAAAACTGGAGAGGCTGACATGGGCACGCTCGAAAAAGGCATTACCCGAACCGGCACCGGCTACGGCGGCAAAACCTGGAATATCCTGGGCCAGGTCTACTATCCGAAGGCGATCACCGACTCGACCTTCGCGTTCGAGACTAACAGCGATCCCGGCCAGTTCGTGCCGGTGCACATCCACCCGACCCAGGACGAATTCATCCTGGTGCAGGAGGGCGTGCTCGACCTCAAGCTCGACGGAGTCTGGGTGCAGGCCAAGGCCGGCGACCTCGTGCGCATGCCGCGCGGCATTCCGCACGGCTATTTCAACAAGTCCGACAAGCCGGCGCGGGCGCTGTTCTGGGTGTCGCCGATGCAGAAGCTCGAGGCGCTGTTCGAGAAGCTGCACAATCTGCAGGACCCGGTCGAAGTGGTGCGCATTTCCGCCGAGCACGAGGTGGACTTCCTGCCGCCGGAGGCCAACGACTAGGCCGGCGAGCACCGACGATACGCGCGCGAGGCGGCAATCGCCGGAGTTGGCTCCGGCGATGACGGAGACACGTGCGCGCAGGGAAATGGGCTTGTTCATTCATCGCGGAGACGTTTCATGGTCAAGCAGAAGCATGTGTGCGTCATCGGCGCCGGCATTTCCGGGCTCGCCGCCGGCAAGGCCTTCGCCGGTCGCGGTCACAAGGTGACCATCATCGAGCGCAGCGGCGATCTCGGCGGGGTCTGGGAGCCGGCGCGCTCCTATCCCGACGTACAGACCCAGAGCCCGAAGGAGCTCTATCGCTACACCGACAAGGCGATGCCGGAATCCTATCCGGAATGGCCGAAGGGTCCGCAGGTCCATGCCTACCTGCGCGACTACGCGCGCAGCCATGGGCTCGGCGGCACAATGCGGTTCGACACCAGGGTCGAAGACATGAAGCGTCGCGCCGACGGCAAGCCCGGCTGGACGCTTGAACTACGTTCGACCGACGGCGCTACGGGGCACGAGGATTTCGATTTCGTCGCGGTCTGCACCGGGCAATTCAACGAGCCGCAGTCGCTACCGCTTTCCGGCGAGGACGAGTTCAAGGCGCACGGCGGCCACATCCTGCATTCGTCGCAGTACAGCGATCCTGATCTCGCCAAGGGCCGCAAGGTAGTGGTGCTCGGCGGCTCCAAATCGGCGACCGACATCGCCGTGAATGCGGTCAATTCCGGCGCCAGCGAGGTCACCATCGTGTTTCGCGAGCCGGTCTGGCGGATCCCCTATTTCGTCGGCGGCCTCGTCAACTTCAAGCGCATCCTCTACATCCGCGCCCAGGAGCAGATGTTCGCGAGCTGGGGCATCGGGCCGATGGCGCGCCTCGCGCACGTCGTGGCCAAGCCGTTCGTCTGGGCGAACTGGCGCGGGCTCGAGAGCATGCTGAAGATGCAGCTCAAGCTGAAGCAGTGCGGCATGGTGCCGAAGGAGCGGATCGAGGACGGCGTCAACTGCTCGGTGCCGATCGCGACCCCCGGCTTCTATCCGATGGTTGCCGATGGCCGGATCAAGGCGGTGCAGGGCACTTTCGATCACTATGAGGGCAAGACCATCGTGATGAGCGGCGGCCAGCGCGTCGCGGCCGACGTCGCGGTGCTCGCGATCGGCTACAAGCTCGGTGTGCCGTTCCTGCCTCAGGAGTATCAGACCAAGCTGGTCGAGCCCGACGGGCAGTATCGGCTCTACCGGCTGATCGCCAATCCCGATTTGCCCGACATGGGATTTGTCGGGTTCAATTCGAGCTTCTGCACCGTGCTGTGCGCGGATCTCGCCGCGAACTGGCTGGTGCGCTACGCCGACGGCCAGCTCGCACGGCAGCCGAGCGCGGCCGAGATGCACGACAACATCGCGATGATGCTGAACTTCAAGCGCGTCGAGCGTCCGGCGGCGGGCGTCTATGGCGGGCTGTGCGTCGCGCCCTACCACTTCAAGCATTTCGACGAGCTGTTGGCGGACATCGGCACCAAGGCGTCGCGCCGCAACCCGCTCGTCGAGAAATTCACGCCGCCGGACGCGGACGCCTATGCGCGCTTCCTGGCGACCGCGCCGGAGTATAAGGCCGTGGCTTAATCGCGGCCGGCGTCGAGGAAGGCCTGCGCCAGGCGCTCCGGATTGGAGAAACACAGCTCGTGGCTGCCCGGCACCTGGACCAGGCGGAATAGCCCGAGCTTCTCCGACAGCCGCGGATGCCAGGGCAGGCCGTGCGGCATCGCGGTATCCTCGGTGCAGTTGACGTAGGACTTTGCGATCGGCATCTCGGCCGGATTGGTCCGCAACGCGATCTTGTCCTGGAAGGTCTTCAGCGGATGCGGGTTGAGCTTGTCGTAGGCACGTTGCGCCGTCTCGAGGTCGGCGTCGTTGATGAAGGCTTCGCGCCAGATCGGGAACGGCAGCACCACCGAGCCGTCGCCGCGCTCGGCATGGATGGCGTCGAACAGGCCGCGATAGTGCGGCGGCACCATGTCGTTGAGGCATTCGCCATTGTTGGGCACGAAGGCATTCCAGTACACCAGCCGGCGGATGCGGCTGGCGGCGGCGTCGGCAACGCCCGTGATGACCATGCCGCCATAGCTGTGGCCGACCAGCACGATGTCATTCAGATTGTGCTCGGCGAGATAATCCACGATGGACTGGATGGCCTCGGCAAGGCCGGAGTCCTTGCGGTCGCCGGGCCGGTTGCCCTTGATGGTCGGGGTGTGGACGACATGGCCGGCCTTGCGGATCGCAGCCGCAACCGGCTCAAACTCGGCGCCGGTATGCCAGGCACCATGGACGAGAACATAGGTCGACATGTTGTACCTCCCTCTGTGGTTTGGTTAGATCGATTGCGCGGCTCGGACGGTCGGCCATACGCGCTGACGTCATGCAATTCCTGATGGATATTGACCCGGGGCCACGGAACGCGCTTGGCTGTAACCGAACCGGATTGGGCTCGGAGTGAACTGATGCAGCAAATCGCCGCCGCGGATCGCTCGCGCAGGCTGAGCTGGAATACCGCGGACACACGGCCGGGCGAGCAGTTCGCCTATTATCGCGAGGCGATCTGCCAGGCCTTCATGAACCTGACGCCGGAGCCGCCGGCGACGGCGGGCTTCCTGGCCCGGGTCGAGACCGCTGGGCTCGGCGACGGCGCGGTCAACCGGGTCAGTTTCCCGGAGCATGTCGTGCGGCGCTCGGCCGCTGATATCGCCGCGTCCACACGGCGCTGCTACTACCTCAATCTCAAGCTGGCCGGCCGCTGCCGCATCCAGCAGGCTGGGCGCGAGGTCAGCCTGTCGCCGGGCCAGGTCGGAATCTTCGACAGCGGGCAGCGCTTCTCGCTGCTGCACGACCGCGGCCCCGCGCTGCAGGTCGCCTCGTTCTGGGTGCCGGCCGAGGCGCTCGATGAGCGGCTGCCGTCGGCGCCGGAGGTCGCCCCGGTGCGGGTCTCAGACGACCCGTTCGTCGGCCATCTCATCGCGGAGACGGCGCAGGTGCTGAACAATTCGGCGCTCCGCGCGTCTGACACGGATAACGCCCGGCTGTTCGGTGTTCTGCTTGACCTGGTCGCGCTCAGCCTGTCGCGGACCGGTCGCGCGGGCGCTGCCGAGAGTGCGGGTCTTGCAGATGCAACCTGGCTCGCGCTGCGCCGTGCCGTGGACCGCAGGCTGCGCGAGCCCGGGCTCGGCGTTGCCGCCGTCGCCGCCGGGATCGGCATCAGCGAGCGTTATGTCCACAAACTGTTCGAGCGCGCAGGCACGACATTCGCCAGCCATGTGATGGACCGCCGCCTCGACGGCGCGGCGCGCGACCTCAGGGATACCGCGATCGCCGGGCGTGCGATCGGCGACATCGCGTTCGACTGGGGCTTCTCCGATCTGTCGCATTTCACCCGGCGTTTCCGGCACCGCTTCGGCTGCACGCCGCGCGACTGGCGCCGCGGCTGACCAACCGTTCTGGAAATCGTCATGCCACAGCCGTTCACCTATCAAGTCAGCCCGATGCGGGTCGTGTTCGGGACCGGCACGATCGCACGCCTGGCGGACGAACTCGGCCGGCTCGGCATCGGCCGCGCGCTGGTGCTGGCGAGCCGGCGGCAGCAGGCCGAGCTCGGCGATCTCGGAGGTTTGACCGGCGGCCGCATGGCCGGCGCGTTCGACGGCGCCGTCGTGCACACCCCGGTCGCGGTCACCGAACGTGCGATGCAGATGGTCCGCGAGTTGAAACCCGATGGCGTGGTTGCGATCGGCGCGGGTGCCGCGACCGGCCTCAGCAAGGCGATCGCGCTGCGCACCGACCTGCCGCAACTGATCGTCCCCACCAGCTACGCCGGCTCCGAGATGACGCCGGTGCTCGGCGAGACCGTCGACGGCGTCAAGACCACGCAATCCTCGCCGAAGATATTGCCCGAAGCCGTGATCTACGACGTCAACCTGACGATCTCGATGCCGGCAAAATTCTCCGCGATATCAGGCCTCAATGCGATCGCGCATGCGGCCGAGGCGCTGTATGCGCGGGATGGCAATCCGATCACGTCGCTGATGGCGGAAGAGGCGATTGCAAAGCTTGCGTCGTCGCTGCCGGACGTGATCGCGCGGCCGCACGACCTCGATGCGCGGTCCGATGCCCTGTATGGCGCGTGGCTATGTGCGGTCTGTCTCGGTACGGTCGGCATGGCGCTGCATCACAAGCTCTGCCACACCGTCGGCGCGCTGTTCGACCTGCCGCATGCCGAAACCCATGCGGTACTGCTGCCGCACACCATCGCCTACAACACGCCGGCCGCGCGCGATGCGATCGGCCGCGCCGCGCGGGCGCTCGGGGTTGCCGATGCGGCCGATGGCCTGTTCGATCTGTCGGCAAGGCTCGGCGCGCCGCGTTCGCTCGCCGAAATCGGCATGCCCGAAGACGGTATCGCAAAAGCGGCCGCACTCGCCACCAAAAATCCTTACTGGAATCCGCGGTCGATCGAGGAGCGCGCGATCAGCGACCTGCTCCGGCGGGCGTGGTCGGGCGCGCGGCCGCAGGCCGGATGATCACACGCCGATGGCGTTGCGCGCGATCACGTCACGATAGAATGCCGCGCTCAGTTTCGGTACCCGTGCCTGGGTCTCGAAATCGACGCGATAGAGGCCGAAGCGCTTCGCATAGCCGAAGATCCATTCGAAATTGTCCATCAGGCTCCACAGGAAATAGCCGTGGACCGGGACGCCGTCGGCGGTCGCGCGCTGCAATTGGGCGAGGTAGTTGCGCAGGAACATGATGCGGTCGAGGTCGTAGATCTGCCCGTCCGGCTGCACCTTGTCCTCGCCGGAGGTGCCGTTCTCGCTGATGTAGATGCTCTTGATGTTCCAGAGCTTGGCGGCAATCCGCGGCGCCCAGTAGATCGTCTCCGGTGCGATCCGCAGCCAATCCGAACTCATATGCGGGAACGAGGCCGGCATTGGCAACGGCTTCCAGCCGGGGGCTGAGTCGGTGGCGAGGACATAGCAGTGCGGCGCGTAGATGTTGAGCCCGACGAAATCGTTCGGTTGCGAAATGATCTTCAGCTCTTCGGCTGTGAATTTGGGCGCGTCAGCGCCGGCATATTGCAGGAAGGCCTCGGTGTACTTGCCTTCAAGGAGGACGCCAAGGAAGCCCGCATTGAGCTCGCGGGTCGCGATCTCGGTGGCGCGGATGTTCTCCGGCGTGTTGACCGCGGGCACGCAGGCGGTGATGTTCTCGGCGGGGCCGACCCGCGTGCCCGGGCGGCCCTTGGCGCGGATCGCCTGCACCGCGAGCCCATGCGCCAGCGCGACGTGGTGGCGCGCCTGGTTCACCTCGGCCGGCGGGAGCGTCAGCCCCGGCGCGTCGACGCCGAGCGCATAGCCGAAGGGGAGGAAACGCCCGACCTCGTTGAGGGTGAAGATGTTCTTCACCCGGTCGGTCATTCGCTGGGCCACGTAGCCGGCGTAGTCGCCGAATGCCTTCGACGTGTCGCGCGAGCGCCAGCCGCCGACGCGGTCCTGCAACGCCTGCGGCAGGTCCCAGTGATAGAGCGTGGCATAGGGCTCGATGCCGTTTGCGAGCAACTCGTCGACCAGGCGGTTGTAGAAGTCGAGGCCCTTCGGATTCGGCGTACCGGTGCCGTCGGGAAACACCCGCGACCACGCGATCGAGAAACGGTAGGCCCTGGCGCCGAGATCCTTGATGAGCCGGACATCTTCCTTGTAGCGGTGATAATGGTCGTTGGCGCGATCGCCGGTCGAGCCGTCCTCGATCTTGCCCGATGTGTGGGTGAATGTGTCCCAGATCGACGGGCCGCGGCCGTCCTCATTGACCGCGCCCTCGACCTGGTAGGACGAGGTCGCGGTGCCCCAGACGAAGCCGGCCGGAAAGTTTGTGCCATTCGGCCGCGGAGCGTGGTTCGCGGCCTCGGCAGGGTCGGTCAAACCGAGCGCCGAGAGGCCAGCAAGGCCCGCAAACTGCCGGCGCGAGAATTTTCCGAACATCATTGTCTCCCGTCGCCGCATGTCGCGGCTGGAATGCCGGCCGCAGGTTAGCCTTCCGCCCCGCGGTTGAGCAACAAGGGCCGGTAGGCCGATGCGAGTGCGCAGTGATCGATGCGAGCCATTGCGATGTCAGATGTCGCGGAGTTGTCAGTTTTGTGGCGACATGTTCTCTACTAGATTGCCTGCTACGTCCTTCCGCAATGACATCAGAATATCCCGAGATCTCGGTGAGCTGCGCAATGAACAAGCCTGCGACAAACGTCCGAACCGCGTTGCTGCGTCGTCTTGCCACGGCAATCGGCTTGCTGCTGGCGACAGCCGTTGCAGCGCAGGCCGAGCAGACATTTTCGTTCGACAGTACGCCCGGAAGGTTGCCGAAGACGGTTGTCCCGTTGAGTTATGCGATCGAGCTGACGCCGGATATCACCGGCCTGGCGCTGCCTGGCGTGGAGACCGTCGACATCGAGGTGCGTGGGCCGACAGCGCAGCTGACGCTGAATGCGATCAGCACGACGTTTGCCGAGGCCACGATCGATAACGGCGCACAGCGCGCGGAGGTCGTGACCGACGCTACCGCGCAGACCGCGACGCTGACCTTCGCCAAGCCGCTTGCGGTGGGCCGGCACAAGCTCCGCATCGCGTTCACGGCGCAGATCAACAAGTTCGGCACCGGACTGTTTGTGGTCGACTATCCGACCCCGAGCGGGATCAAGCGGCTGATCTCCAGCAAGCTGGAGCCGGCCGATGCAAGGCGGATCTTTCCGTGCTGGGACGAACCGTCGTTCAAGGCGAGCTTTGCGCTGACCGTCGTGATCCCGCGCAATCTGCTCGCGGTCGGCAACATGCGTGTGGCGAGCGAGGAGCCGGCAGCCGGCGATCGCAAGAAGGTCACGTTCGAGCCGACGCCGAAGATGTCGAGCTATCTGTTCGTGCTCACGGTCGGCGAGCTCGAACGCGTCACGGCGGATGCCGGCGGCGTCACCGTCGGTGTGGTGACGACGGAGGGCAAGAGCGGGCAGGGCCGGTTTGCGCTCGACAGCGCGGTGAAGCTGCTCGGCTATTACAACGACTATTTCGGCGTCAAATATCCGCTGCCGAAGCTCGATTTGATTGCCGTTCCCGGCGGGTTCGGCGGCGCGATGGAGAACTGGGGTGGCATCACCTTTTTCGAGAGCCGGCTGCTGTTCGACCCCGCGACCAACGCGGAGACCGCCAGGCGCGGCATCTTCGCCATCATCGCGCATGAGATGGCGCATATGTGGTTCGGCGACCTCGTCACCATGGCGTGGTGGGACAATCTCTGGCTCAACGAGGGCTTTGCCAGCTGGATGGCGACCAAGGCCTCGGAGCAGTTCTATCCGCAATGGCAGAGCTGGTTGAACGGCACCAGCGCGAAACAGTTTGCCATGGCGCTCGATGCGCGCCGCACCTCGCACCCGGTGCAGCAGCCGATCGCCGATCACAGCGAAGCGGTCACGGCGTTCGACGCCATCACCTATAACAAGGGCCAGGCGCTGATCCGCATGCTCGAGACCTATCTCGGCGAGCAGGCATTCCGCGACGGCATCCGCAAATACATGGCCGCGCATGCCTACAGCAATTCCACCACCGCCGATCTCTGGCAAGCGCTCGAGACGTCCGGCGGCAAGACGATCACCGGCATCGCCGCCTCCTTCACCGAGCAGGACGGCGTGCCGCTGGTCGTGGCCGAGACGGCCTGCGATGGCACCGCGCAGCGTCTGATGTTGCGGCAGGACCGCTTCGTGATCGCCCCGGCCAACGATCCGCCGCTGCCGGCCCACGACTGGCAGATCCCGGTCGCGGCTGGACCGGCGCAGGGCAAGCCGTTTGACGAGATCCTGCTGAAAGGCAGTACAGATATTCCGGCCGGCGCATGCGGCGATGCCATCAAGGTCAATCTCGGCGACGTCGGTTACTTCAGGGTCGAATACGGGCCGAAGAACCGTGCTGCGCTGCTGAACGCATTCCCGCAAATGCAGGTCGTCGACCGGCTCAATGTCGTCACCGACAGCTGGGCAATGGTGCAAGCGGGCCGGGCTGAAGCACCGTCCTATCTCGCGCTGCTCGATGCGCTCGATACCGGCGACCATCGCGCGGTGTGGGATCAGGTCATCTCGACCTTTGCCACGCTCAACCGCCTGTCGCGCGACCGCAGCGAGCGGGGGGTGATCCAGGCCTATGCCCGCGCCAAGCTGCGCCCGGTGTTCGACCGGATCGGATGGGATGGCGGCGGCTCGGGCGACGACGACACCGCGCTGCTCCGCGCGAGCCTGATCTCGACGCTTGGCGACCTCGGTGACGCGGCCATCATCGCCGAGGCGAAGCGGCGCTTTGCAGCGTTCCTCGAAGATCCCAAATCGCTGCCGACCTCGCTGCGCGATGCGGTCACCCATGTCGTCGGCATCACGGCCGATCGGGCGACGTATGACAAACTGCTGGCGCTCGCGCGCAACAGCACGGCGACCAATGAACGGCTGCGCTATTATTTCGCGGCGGCCAGCGCCCGCGATGCTGAGCTGGCGCGCGCGACGCTGGCGTTGACGCTGACCAACGAATTGCCCGACACGATCGTCACAGGGATGATCAATTCGGTTGCGTCCGCAGGCGAGCATCCGCAGCTCGCCTGGGACTTCGTCCAGGCGAATTTCGATACGTTGCTGGCCAGGCAAGGGCCGAACTTCCGCGACCAGTTCGTGCCGAACTTCATGATCAATTTTACCGATCAGGACCACGCGGCACAGCTCGCCGCGTTTGTCCCGTCGCAATCGACCAGCGGCGGGCGGGTGACGGTGGCGCGCTCCTTGCAAGCGATCGCGATCTCGGCCGATCTTGCCGCACGTGTGCTCCCCGCCGCCGACGCCTGGATCAGGGCGCACAAGCCGTGAGATCGCGAGGGAGTTTCCGGCGGCGCGCGATGCGGCTATGCTCCGCGCGCGGCATGCAATCAACGATGCGAGGCTGATATGGTCAAAGGTTCCGATTTGCTGGTCGCCGCCCTCGAGAATGAGGGCGTGGAACGGGTGTTCGGCGTTCCCGGCGAGGAGAATCTCGACGTCGTCGAGAGCCTGCGCAAATCCTCGATCAAGCTGATCGTGACCCGCCACGAGCAGGCGGCGGCGTTCATGGCGGCGACCTATGGCCGGCTGACCGGAAAGCCCGGCGTCTGCATGACGACGCTGGGCCCCGGCGCGCTGAACCTCACCACGGGTGCGGCCTATGCACTGCTCGGCGCGATGCCGATGGTGATGCTCACAGGCCAGAAGGGCATCTTGAGCAGCCGGCAGGCCAAGTTCCAGATCGTCGACATCGTCAACACGTTCCGTCCGCTGACCAAGTTGTCGCTGCAGATCGTCAGTGGCGCCACCATTCCGACGTTGGTCCGCGACGCCTTCCGGATCGCGACGCAGGAGCGGCCGGGGCCGGTGCTGCTCGAACTACCGGAGGATATCGCGCGCGAGGAGATCGCGCCGGTCGAAATCGTGCCGCCGCACCCGATCGAAATTCCGATCGCGCATACGGCTGCGCTCGACCGCGCCGCCGACATGATCCTGAAGGCGCAGCGTCCGCTGATCATGCTTGGTGCTGCGGCATCGCGCCCGCGCTCGACCGCCGGCATCGGCGACTTCGTGCGGCGAACCAAGATCCCGTTCTTCACCACACAGATGGGCAAGGGCACGGTCTCCGGCGGCACCAACCAGTATATGGGGACGGCCGCGCTGAGCGAGCGCGACTATGTGCATGAGGCGATCGACCGCGCCGATCTTATCATCGCGATCGGTCACGACACGATCGAGAAGCCGCCCTTCATCATGGGGCCGAAGGGACCGCAGGTGATCCATGTCAGCTACACGGCGGCAAATGTCGAACAGGTCTACTTCCCGCAATGCGAGGTGATCGGCGATGTCGGGCCAAGCCTCGAACTGCTGGCCGACCGTGTCGCGGGAAAGCTGCCGTCGGCCAGCGCGTTGCTCAGCCTGCGTGAAAGCATCCTGGCGAAGATCACCGATCGCGCCACCGAGGGCCGCTGGCCGCCGACGCCGCAGCGCATCGTGCACGATGTGCGCCAGGTCATTCCCGAGGATGGCATCGTCGCGCTCGACAATGGCATGTACAAGATCTGGTTCGCGCGCAACTACCGCACGCTGCTCGCGAACTCGCTGCTGCTCGACAACGCGCTCGCCACCATGGGCGCCGGCCTGCCGTCGGCGATGATGGCGGCGATGCTCTATCCGAAGAACCGCGTGCTCGCGGTCTGCGGCGACGGCGGCTTCATGATGAACTCGCAGGAGCTCGAGACCGCGGTCCGCCTCAAGCTCAATCTGGTGATCCTGATCCTGGAGGATTCCGCGTACGGCATGATCCGCTGGAAGCAGGCGGTCGACAACTTCCCGGATTTCGGCCTCACCTTCGGCAACCCGGATTTCGTCAAGTACGCCGAGAGCTACGGCGCCAAGGGTTCGCGGATCGAGAGCACGGAGGCGATCGTCCCGACCCTGGAGCGCGCCTTCTCCGGCGGCGGCGTGCATCTCGTCGTGGTGCCGGTCGATTATACCGAGAACAAGCGGGTGCTGGTCGACGAGCTGCGCGAGAAAGTAAGGCAGATCGACGTCGAATAGCGGATTGCCGCAGACGGCTCGGAACGAAATGCCGTCGGCTTGATTGAACGTAAGCCGCCATGGTAGCACGCCCAGATGTTACGCAATGAGCATCACTCGTTGTGCTGATGGTCGGCGATACCAGATCTGAGAGGTCACGTGACTGCACCAAATCCTGCCGCCGGCAAACCCATCGATCCCTCCGCGCTTGCAAATGTGCCGCGGCTGGTCACGGCGTATTTTGCCGGCAAGCCCGATGCCAGCGATCCCACCCAGCGGGTTGCCTTCGGCACCTCAGGCCATCGCGGCTCGTCGCTGAAGAATTCCTTCAACGAGGACCACATCCTCGCCACCACGCAGGCGATCTGCGACTACCGGCGCGAGAAGGGGCTCACCGGGCCGCTGTTCATCGGTATCGATACCCATGCGCTGGCCGAGCCGGCGCTCGCCAGCGCTGTGGAGGTGTTCGCCGCGAACGGCGTCGAGATCATGATCGACGCACAGGGCGGCTACACCCCGACGCCGGTGATCTCGCACGCCATCCTGAGCTACAACAAGGGCCGCAGCAGCGGCCTTGCCGACGGTGTCGTCATTACGCCGTCACACAATCCGCCGGAGGACGGCGGCTACAAATACAATCCGCCGCATGGCGGCCCGGCCGACACCGATGTCACCGCCGTGGTCGAGAAGAACGCCAATCGCACCATCGAGGCCGGTCTCAAGGGTGTCGCGCGAATGCCCTATGATCGTGCGCGCAAGGCGGCCACCACGCATCTGCATGACTACATCACGCCCTACGTGGCCGATCTCGGCAACACCGTCGATCTCGCGCTGATCAAATCCGCCGGCGTCAGGATCGGCATCGATCCGCTCGGCGGCGCCGCGGTGCATTACTGGCACCCGATCATTGCGCGCTACGGCATCAACGCGTCAGTGGTCAACGAGGCGGTCGATCCGACCTTTCGCTTCATGACCGCGGATTGGGACGGCAAGATCCGGATGGACTGCTCGTCGCCTTATGCGATGGCGAGCCTGATCGGGATGCGCGACCGGTTCGACGTTGCCTTTGCCAACGATACCGACGCCGACCGCCATGGCATCGTGACGCGCTCGAACGGGCTGATGAACCCGAACCACTTCCTCGCCACCGCGATCGCCTATCTGTTTGCGCACCGGCCGCAATGGAGCAAGGATGCCGCGATCGGCAAGACCATCGTGTCGAGCTCGATCATCGATCGTGTGGCGAAGAAGCTCGGTCGCAAGCTGGTCGAGACGCCGGTCGGCTTCAAATGGTTCGTCGAAGGGCTCGGCGGCGGCGGCTTCGGCTTTGCCGGCGAGGAGAGCGCCGGCGCCTCGTTCCTCAAGCGCGACGGCTCGGCCTGGACCACGGACAAGGACGGTATCATCCTCGGCCTGCTGGCGGCGGAGATCATCGCCAAGACCGGCCGTGATCCCAGCGAATTGTTCAACGAGCTGACCGCCGAACTCGGCGTTCCCTATTATGAGCGCATCGATGTCGCGGCGACGCCGAAGCAGAAGAATGCGCTGAAGGCGCTTGGGCCCGAGCAGCTCAACATGACCGAGCTCGCCGGCGATCCCGTGCGCGCGGTCAGGACCAAGGCGCCGGGCAACGATCAGCCGTTCGGCGGCATCAAGGTCGAGAGCGAGGCCGGCTGGTTTGCCGCGCGTCCCTCCGGCACCGAGGATGTCTACAAGATCTACGCCGAGAGCTTCCGCGGGCCGGATCATCTGAAACAGATCCAGGGCGATGCGCAGGCCGCGATCGCCAAGGTGTTCTGAAGGCGCGGGGCCGGGCGGAATTCATGCGCGTATTGTTGACCGGTTCCTCCGGCTGGCTCGGCCGCTTCCTCGCGCCGCGGCTGCGACAGGCCGGCCATGACGTGACTGGCCTCGATGTCGTTGCGGGTGAGGCGACCCATGTGGTCGGCTCGGTGGCCGACCGGTCGGTGGTCGATCGGGTGTTCGGCGATCACGGCATCGAGGCCGTGATCCATGGCGGCGCGCTGCACAAGCCTGACATCGCGCGATTCGCGCCGCAGGCCTTTGTCGACGTCAACGTGTCAGGCACCCTCAATCTGCTGCAGGCGGCCGCGGCCGCCGGCCATGACCGCTTCGTCTTCACCTCGACGACGTCGCTGATGATCTCGCAGGCGATCCGCGACGAGGAAGGCCATGCGGCGGCATGGCTTGACGAGACAACAGGGCCGCTCGAGCCGCGCAACATCTACGGCGTGACGAAGCTTGCCGCCGAAGGGCTGTGCCGGCTCTTCAGTCGCGAGCATGGGCTGAATTGCGCGGTGCTGCGCACCAGCCGCTTCTTTCCCGAGGACGACGACACCATCCGCAACATCCACGGCGAGAACCTGAAGGCGACCGAATTGCTGTATCGCCGCCTGACGGTCGAGGATGCCGCCGATGCCCATGTCGTGGCGCTGGAGAAGATCCGCGGCTTCGAGGTGTTCGTGATCAGCGCGGCGACGCCGTTTGCGCGCAGCGATGTGGCCGACCTGAAGACCAACGCGGCCGGCGTGATCGCGCGCCATTTCCCCGATGCGCCAGCGCTGTTCGCACGTCGGGGCTGGCATCTGCCGCATTCGATCGGCCGGATCTACGATGCGAGCAAGGCCGAGCGGCTGCTCGGTTTCCGCGCGGTAACCGACTTTGCAGCGGTGCTCGGCGCCCTGCGCAGCGGCGAGCCGCTTCCCTTTGCGCACGATCCCGATTATGTCTCGCCGTCAACGAGGCTCGCAAATGGCTGATTTTCACGGCGTCTTTCCCTACCTGGTGTCCCCGGTCGATCCCGCCGGCCATGTCCGCACCGAGGTGCTGGGCCGGCTCTGCGACGATCTGATCAAGGCCGGTGTCCACGGGCTGACGCCGCTCGGCTCGACCGGCGAATTCGCCTATCTCAACAATGCGCAACGCATGCAGGTGGTGGCGACCGCGATCGAGGCCGCGCAGGGCCGCGTGCCTGTTGTCGCCGGCGTCGCCTCGACCTCGACGGCGGATGCGGTGGCGCAGGCCAAGGCCTATCAGAAGCGCGGTGCTGCCGGCATTCTCGCGATCCTGGAGGCGTATTTCCCGCTCAGTGACGCCCAGGTGGAATCCTACTTCCGCGCTATCGCCGACGCCGTCGACATTCCGGTCGTGATCTACACCAACCCGAATTTCCAGCGATCCGACCTCACGCTCGACGTCATCGCGCGCCTCGCCGAGCATCCGCGGATCGGCTACATCAAGGACGCCTCGACCAACACCGGCCGGCTGCTGTCGATCATGAACCGCTGCGGCGACAGCCTGAAAGTGTTCTCGGCCTCCGCCCATATTCCGGCTGCGGTGATGCTGATCGGCGGCCATGGCTGGATGGCGGGACCTGCCTGCATCATCCCGCGGCAGAGCGTCGAGCTCTACAATCTGTGCCGGCGCAACCGCTGGGACGAGGCGATGGCCCTGCAGCGCAAGCTCTGGCGCATCAACGAGGCGTTCGCCCGCTTCAACTTGGCGGCCTGCATCAAGGCCGGGCTCGCGATCCGGGGCTACGATGTCGGCGACCCCGTGCCGCCGCAGGCGCCGCTCACGGCCGAGCAGCGCAAGGTGGTCGAGGCCGCGTTGCGCGATCTCGGTTGAAGCCGGCTTGCGGGATGCATCGGCTCTAACCATCTCGTCATTCCGGGGCGATGCGTTAGCATCGAACCCGGAATCCATAACCACCATCGGGAGTATGGATTCCGGGCTCGCGCCAAGGGCGCGCCCTCAGATGCGCAATTGCTGATCGGGGAATGACAGCCAGTTGTGTGGCTCCGAAAATCCGTTAAAACCCGCCGAAATTTCTGAAATCAAGGACCCTCCGATGAACATTCTTCCCGGCAATATGCGTTTTGGTGCGGGCCAGCCGGTCAAGCGCCTGGAAGACCAGCGGCTGCTCACCGGGAAGGGGCATTTCATCGACGACAAGCCGCAGGACGGCGCGCTCTGGCTGCACGTGCTGCGCTCGCCGCATGCCCATGCCAACATCAAGTCGATCGACGCCAAGGCCGCGCTCGAGATGTCCGGCGTCAAGGCGGTCTATACCGGCGCGGACCTCGTGAAGGACGATATCGGCACGCTGCCGACGCTCGCGATCTTCAAGCGCCCCGATGGCTCGCCGATGACTGTGCCGCCGCGGCGCCTGCTGGCGCATGAGGTTGTGCGCTACGCCGGCGAGGGAGTCGCGGCAGTGGTCGCGACCTCGCGGGTGCTGGCGCAGACCGCGGCCGAGGCGATCGAGGTCGATTACGAGGTGCTGCCTTCGGTGGTCGATCCGGTCGAGGCGATCAAGCCGGGCGCGCCGGCGGTCTGGCCGGAGGCGCCCGACAACATCGTGGCCGCGATGAGCTATGGCGACGCCGTCAAGGTCGAGGCAGCTTTTGCCAGCGCCGCGCACAAGGTGTCGCTCGACCTGGTCAGCCAGCGCCTGGTGCCGTCGGCGATGGAGCCGCGCTCGACGATTGCCGAGATCGAGAAGAAGACCGGCCGGCTGATTCTCCATGTGCAGTCACAGACCCCGGGCTCGACCCGCGATCTGCTGGCGGAATCGATCCTGAAGCGTCCGAAGGACAGCGTGCGTGTGCTGGTCGGCGATATCGGCGGCGGCTTCGGCCAGAAGACCAGCCTTTATCCCGAAGACGGCATCGTCGCCTATGCCGCGACCAAGCTGAATGAGAAGATCCGCTGGCGCGGCGACCGCACCGACGAGTTCGTCGGCGGCACCCATGGCCGCGACCTGACCTCGACCGGCGAGTTCGCGCTCGACGCCAAGGGCCGCGTGCTGGCCTATCGCGTGCGTTCGATCGGCGGCACCGGCGCCTACTCGTCGGGCACCGCCAACATCATTCCGCTAGTGCTCGGCCCATTCGTGCAGACCGGCGTCTACGATCTGCCGCTGGTGCATTTCGAGGTGAAGTCGGTCATGACCAACACCGCGCCGGTCGGCGCCTATCGCGGCGCCGGCAGGCCCGAGGCGGTGTTCATCGTCGAGCGGCTGTTCGATGCCGCCGCACGCCAGATCGGCATGGACCCGCGCAGCATCCGCAAGGTCAACTACATCAAGCCGGCGCAGCTGCCCTATACCAACGCGGTCGGACAGGTGTACGACTCCGGCGCCTTCGCCCACATGCTGGAGCGCGCGTCCGACTTGGCCGACTGGAACGGCTTTGCCGCGCGCAAGAAGGCGGCGAAGAAGAAGGGCCTGCTCTACGGTCGTGGCCTGACCAGCTACATCGAATGGACCGGCGGCCGCGCCCACACCGAAAACGTCTCGCTGCATGCGACCGCCGAAGGCCGCGTCGTCCTGCATTCCGGCACCATGGCGATGGGGCAGGGCCTCGCCACTACGTATACCCAGATGATCGCCGATACGCTCGGCATTGCCATGGACAAGATCGACGTCATCCAGGGCGACACGGATCTCGCCACCGGCTTCGGCAGCGTCGGCTCGCGCTCGCTGTTCGTCGGTGGCACCGCGGTCGCGGTCTCCAGCAACGACATGATCAACAAGGCGCGCGACAAGGCCTCCCACCTGCTCGAAGCCTCCGTCGGCGACATCGAGTATCGCGACGGCTTCCTCACCGTGGTCGGCACCGACAGGCGCATCAGCCTGTTCGAGATCGCGCAGAAAGAAAGCGGCGCAAAGCTCTCGGTCGAGAGCGAGGGCAATGTCGACGGCCCGAGCTGGCCGAACGGCACCCACATCTGCGAGGTCGAGATCGATCCCGAGACCGGCGTGACGCGCGTGGTGCGCTACACCACGGTCGACGACGTCGGCGTCGCGGTCAATCCGATGCTGGTGACGGGGCAGGTGCATGGCGGCGTCGTCCAGGGCATCGGCCAGGCCCTGTACGAAGGCGTGGCCTACAGCGAGGAAGGTCAGCTGCTGACCGCGAGCTATCAGGACTATTGCATCCCGCGCGCCTCCGACGTTCCGCCGATCACGGTGACGCTCGATCCCTCCGCGCCGTGCAAGACCAATCCGCTGGGCGCCAAGGGCTGCGGCGAGTCGGGCGCGATCGGCGGGCCGCCCTGCATCACCAACGGCGTGATGGATGCCTTGAGCGAGGTCGGCATCACCCAGCTCAACACGCCGCTGACGCCGGTGAAGATCTGGCAGGCGATCCAGGACGCGAAGGCGGGGACCTAAGCACGCCGATGCCTTTCACCCTCCCCTGGAGGGGGAGGGTCGTCACGCATCGTCAGATGCGTGACGGGGTGGGGTGATCTCTCAGCTGAGGCAGTGCTCGCGAGGAGGGACTTTCACCCCACCCCGCCGCTCCTTTCAGTCGCGTCGACCCTCCCCCTCCAGGGGAGGGTACGGGGAAACGGCGAATTCGCCCAAACGCGGCCTACAGCCCCAACACCATCTTCGCGATGATGTCGCGCTGGATCTCCGACGAGCCGCCGAAGATCGTATACGCCCGCCCGTTGAGATATTCCGGCACCACCGGCAGCAGTTCCTCCGGGATCGGCGGCTCGTGGTTCAACCGGTAGAACGGCCGCGCCGATTCGACGGCAAGGCCGTCCTGGCCGATCACGTCGACGCCGAGCCGCGTCACCGCCTGGCGGATCTCGCTGACCCGCAGCTTGATCAGCGACGACACCGCGCCGGGATTCTGTCCGGTTTGCAGCGCCGACAGCACCCGTAATTCGGTCATCTCGAGCGCATCGATATCGACCTCGACCTCCGACATCCGCATCGCGATGTCGGGGTCCTCGATGGCGCGGCCGGTGACCTCGGAGCCTGCGAGATCGGAGATCGTCTTCAGCGCCTCGCGCAGCTTGGCCGACGCGATGCCGGAGCCGCGCTCGAATTCGAGCAGATATTTGCCATAGGTCCAGCCCTTGCCTTCCTCGCCGACGCGGTTGGCGACCGGCACGCGGACGTCGTCGAAGAACACCTGGTTGACCTCGTGGTCGCCGCCGATGGTCAGGATCGGGCGCGTGGTGATGCCCGGCGTCTTCATGTCGATCAGGATGAAGCTGATGCCGTCCTGCTGCCGCTCGCCGTCATTGGTGCGCACCAGCGCGAACATGCGGTTGGCGTGATGCGCATGCGTGGTCCAGATCTTGGTCCCGTTGATGATGTAGTCGTCGCCGTCGCGCACCGCGCGGGTCTTCAGCGACGAGAGATCGGAACCCGAACCCGGCTCGGAATAACCTTGGCACCAGTAGTCTTCGCCGGAGAGGATCCGCGGCAGGTAAAAGTTCTTCTGCTCGGGCGAGCCGAAGCCGATGATGACGGGACCGACCATCTTCACGCCCATCACGTTGACATTCGGCACGCCGGCGCGGGCGCATTCGGCCTCGAAGATCCAGCGTTGCGCCGGCGTCCAGTCCGGCCCGCCATGGTCGACCGGCCAGCCCGGCGCGCCCCAGCCCTTCTTGTGCAGCGCGCGCTGCCAGGCCATGCCGATATCGGGATCGGAGAACACCGACGGCGTCAGCGCGGTGGCGCGCTTCATTTCCGGCGTCAGGCCACTGGCGATGTAGTCGCGGACTTCCTTCTCGAAAGCGCGCTCCTCGGCACTGAAGGTGAGATCCATGGTGCGCTCTCCGTTAGGCGTGGGCGCGGCCGCTCAGCGCGGCGTGGCGGCGATAATGATGGGCGCTGCCGCCGAACAGCGTGTCGAAGGCGAGCAGCCGCTTGAAATAGGCGCCGATGTCGAGTTCTTCCGTGACGCCCATGGCGCCGTGCAGCTGCACCGCCTGCTCGGCGACGAAGCGCGCGCATTTGCCGATCTTCGCCTTGGCGCCGGAGGCAGCACGGCCGCGGGCCACCGGCTCGGCGTTGGCCATCAGCGCGGCGCGCAATGCCATCGAGCGCGCCTCGTCGACCTGCATCGCGACGTCGGCAAGGCGATGGCGGATCACCTGATTGGCCGACAGCGGCCGGCCGAACTGCTTGCGGATTTTGGTGTATTCGAGCGTGGTGTCGAGCAGCGTCTGCATGATGCCGACGGCTTCCGCGCCGAGCGCGGCCATCGCACGATCGATCACGGTCTCGATCGCGGGCAGCGCATCCTTGCCGTCGCCGAGCAGTGCGTCGGCCGGCAATTGCACATCCCTGAGATCGAAATTGCAGCCGCGCCCGCCACCGAGCCGCGCGTAGTCGCGCAGGGTGAGGACGGGTGTTCCTGCGGGCACCAGGAACAGGCCAAGCTTGCCGGATGCGCCGTTGGCATTGGCAACGCGGGCCGAGACGATGATCTGGCTCGCCGCAGCGCCGTCGAGCACCGCGATCTTGCTGCCGCTCAGCCGCCAACCGTCGGCGGTTTTCGTCGCTGTGGTGTCGACATGGGCGAGGTCGAAGCGCGCGGCGCGCTCCGAATGCGCGAAGGCGAGCGTGAGCGCGCCTTCGGCGACCTTGGGCAGGATCGCCTGCTTTTGCGCCTCGGTGCCGCATTCGGCGACCAGCGCGGCGCCGATCACGACGGTGGAGAGGAATGGCTCGGACACCAGTCCGCGTCCGAATGCCTCCATCAACAGCCCGATCTCGATCGCGCCGCCGCCAAGCCCGCCATGGGCTTCGCTGATCGGCAGCGCCAGCCAGCCGAGCTCGGCAAACTGTTTCCAGATTGCGGGCGAATAACCCAGCGGGTCGTTCGCCGTCTTCTTGCGATGCTCTGACGTGAAGGTCTCCGCCACGAAGCGGTCGGCACTTTCGCGCAGCAGGCGCTGCTCGTCGCTGAGGGTGAGGTCCATCTGGTCACTTCACGTTGGCGTTTTTCTTGACGGAAGGATGCAGACCCGCGGGGTCTACCACCATTCCGAATTCCTGAAGATTATGTGCGTGGCAGAGCTGATGCAGCGCGAAGGCCTGATCGATCGCAGCCGGTTGCCCCATGATGTCGATCGAGCGGTTTACCGCCTCCTTGGACAGCTTCAGCGCGAAGGCGGGTTTGGCTGCAATTCTGCCCGCCAGCGCCAGCGTGAAGGAGGAGAGATCGCCGCGCGGCACGACGTGATTGACCATGCCGAGGCGATGCGCCTCGTCGGCGCTCCAGACGTCGGCGGTGAACAGCATCTCCTTGGCCTTGCGCGCGCCGAGCTCCCAGGGATGCACGAACCACTCGACGCCGCAGACGCCCATCGTCACCACGGGATCGCAGAACTCGGCATCGTGGCTGGCGACAATCAGGTCGCAAGCCCAGGCCAGCATCAGCCCGCCGGCGATGCACTTGCCATGCACTTCGGCGATCATGGGCTTGGCGAGATTGCGCCAGCGTCGTGTGATCTGCAGGTAGATCTCCTGCTCGCGCGCGAAGCGCCCATGCGCGTTTGGTTCGGCGAAGCCGCCCCAATTTCCGACTGGCGGGAAATCGACGCCGGCCTGGTTCTTGGCCCCAGGCCTGAGATCATGACCGGCCGAGAAATGCGGGCCGTTGCCGGCGAGGATGATGACCTTGATTGCGTCGTCCTGCACCGCCTGGTCGAAGGCGGTGTTGAGGTCGTAGGTCATTTGCAGGTTCTGGGCGTTGCGCGCTTCAGGGCGGTTCATCACGATCCGCGCAATCGCAGGATCAGGCCGCTCGACAACAATCGTCTCGAATTGTTCAGACGCCAATGGATCCTCCCGGGATCGATTTTTCGCCATGATGAACGGCGCAAGGAGGGATAGGCAAGGGGCATCATCGGCAAAACCGGCCGCGAATCCCGCCACGCGGGATTGTCGGGCGAAAATCTGTTACTGTGATACGAGAATCCACCGGGAGGACCATCTTCATGCGCAAGCTTTGGACCGTGCTGGCAGCGCTGGCGACATTGAGCCTGACGAACTGCGGCTACAACGCGATCCAGACCAACGACGAGACGGTCAAGTCGAGCTGGTCGGAAGTGGTGAACCAGTACCAGCGGCGCGCCGATCTGGTGCCGAACCTGGTCAACTCGGTGAAGGGCTTTGCGCAGCAGGAGAAGGACGTGCTGCTCGGCGTCACCAACGCGCGCGCCAAGGTCGGCAGCATCCAGGCGACGCCCGAGGTGCTGAACGATCCGGCCGCGTTCCAGAAGTTCACGCAGGCGCAGGGAGAACTGACCAGCGCGCTGTCACGGCTCCTGGTCGTCACCGAAAATTATCCGCAGCTGAAATCGGATGCGCTGTTCCGCGATCTGATGGCGCAGCTCGAAGGCACCGAGAACCGCATCACCGTGGCGCGCAACCGCTACATCAAGGCGGTGCAGGACTATAATGTCGGCATCCGCACCTTCCCGAACAATTTGACCGCGATGGTCTTCGGCTACAAGGAGAAGCCCAACTTCACGGTCGAGAACGAGAAAGAGATTTCGACCGCGCCGAAGGTCGATTTCAATCCGGCGCCGGCGCCCGCGCCGTCGAAATAGCGCCGGCATGTGTCCACCGCGATGACAGCCGCACGCGTCTTCCTGCTCGCCTTGCTGCTGGGCTTCGTGTGCCCGGCGTGGGCCGAGGTCGCGGTGCCTCAGCTCACCGGCCGCGTCGTCGATCAGACCGGATCGCTGTCGGCGAATGACGTGGCCTCGCTAAACGACAGACTGAAAGATCTGGAGACCCGCAAGGGCAGCCAGATCGCGGTCCTGATCGTGCCGACCACCGGCGAAGAGACGATCGAGCAGTTCTCGATTCGCGTTGCCGAGGCCTGGAAGATCGGGCGCAAGAAGATCGACGACGGCGCGCTATTCGTCGTCGCCAAGAACGACCGGCATTTGCGCATCGAGGTCGGCTACGGCCTCGAAGGCGTGCTGAGCGACGTCGTCACCCACCGCATCATCGACGAGGACGTCACGCCGAAATTCAAGGCCGGCGATTTCGCCGGCGGCATCTCGGCCGGCGTCGACCGCATGATCCGCCTGATCAATGGCGGGCAGCTGCCGGCGCCGGAACCCGAACATTGGCAGGGGCCGAACCTGGTCGACTTTGCCAATCCGGTCGTGATCTTCGTCGTCATCATCGTGGCCAGCGTGTTGCGCGCGATGCTGGGGCGGCTGTTGGGCTCGGCCGCGACCGGTGGCATCGTCGGTGTCTTCACCTGGATGGTCGCCGGTTCGCTCGCCACCGCCATGGTGATCGGGCTATTCGCGGCCGTTGCGGCATTAATCTTCGGCGGATTGAATTTCGGCGGTCCGGCGGCCGGTTCGGGACCGTACCGGCGTGGCGGCGGTTATTCCGGCGGCTGGTCGGGCGGCGGTGGCGGCTGGAGCAGCGGCTCGAGCTCGAGCGACAGCGGCGGCTTCAGCGGCGGAGGCGGCAGCTTCGGCGGCGGCGGCGCTTCGGGGAGCTGGTAGGCACATGGGCATCAAGCGCATCGGCAAGCATCTGCTCGAACATCGCTGGCGCGTGCGGCGTGAATTTCCGCCGCGCGTGCTTGACGCGATCGAACAGGCGATCAAGGCCGGCGAGGCCACGCATTCCGGCCAGATCCGCTTCGTCGTCGAGGGCGCGCTGGACGGCGTGCCGCTGTTCCGCGATCAGCCGGCGCGGGAGCGGGCGCTCGACATATTCGCGCATCTGCGGATCTGGGACACCCATCATAACAACGGCGTTCTGATTTATCTTTTGCTCGCCGACCGCGACGTCGAGATCGTCGCCGATCGTGGCATCGATGCCAAGGTCGGCCACGCCGGTTGGGAAGCGATTTGCCGCGCGATGGAAACGGACTTTCGGGCCGGCCGGTTCGAGCAGGGCGTGATCAAGGGGATCGCGGCGGTGTCGCGCGAACTGGCGCGATATTTCCCGCACGTCGCCGGCGGTCCGAACGAGCTGCCCGACAAGCCGGTGGTGATTTAAGCGATCAACGATTTGGTCCGGTGGTCCTCATCCTCCCCTGGAGGGGGAGGATCGACGCGAATGCAATGAGCGGCGAGGTGGGGTGAAGGTCTCTCCCCGTGAACGCTGCCCGAGTGGAGAGATCACCCCACCTCGGTTCGCATTGCGCTACGCTTCATGCGAACCGATTCTCCCCCTCCAGGGGAGGATAAGAAGAGCCCTACGCCTTCACCGACGGCCGCTCGGCCACACGGTTGAACCAGGCGACGATGTTGGCGTTCGACTGGTCCAGCGGCTGGCCGACCTGGTTGCCGAAATCGAGCCAGCAATACAGCAGCATGTCGGCGAGCGTGAAGCGCTGGCCGCAGATGTAGTCGCGACCGTCGGCCATCTGGTTATCAAGCCATTTGATGCGGTTGGCGGCGATCATCTTCAGCCCGGGCGAGGCCTCGGGCGCGACCGGAATGCGCTTCTCGAAGAATTTCAGCGCCTCGCCGAAGCGGTAGCCGTTGGCTAGCGGCTCGGCGATGTTGAGATCGACGCGGCGCGTCCACATCCGGCACTCCGCGCGTTCTTCCGGCGTGCTGCCGATCATCGCGGGCGAGGGGTGCTTCTCCTCGAGATACTCACAGATCGCCGTGATCTCCGAGAGGTAGTTGCCGCAGTCGAGCTCCAGCGCCGGCATCTGGCCGTGTGGATTGCGCTTCAGATGCGCTTCCTCGCGGTTCTCGCCCTTGCGCAGGTCGACGGCCTCCTTGGGTATCTCGATGCCCTTCTCCGCCATGAACATGCGCACGATGCGCGGATTGGGTCCGATCGAGTCGTAAAGCTTCATGGTCCTCGCTCCCTGTTCTTCAGTGTTGTTGTTGCCGTTGTTGAACAGGCCACGCGCGGATTTGTCAAATGCAGCGCCGTATGTGCGGTCGCGCACGTAGAGATCACTGCGCCGGTTGAGTTGCGATCCCCGGCACGGACGGCCGTCCGCGATAGACCGCCAGACCCACGAGACCCACTGCCGCGGCGAACAGGATGTAGTAGACGGGAGCGGCCTTGTCGCCCGTCGCCTGGACCAGCCAGATGTTGATGAACGGCGCCAGTCCGCCGAACAGCATCACGGCGAGATTGTACATCAGCGATGCTCCGGTCGAGCGCACGCCGACGGGAAATATCTCGGTCATGAAGGCCGGCATCGGCCCGGCCAGGGCGCCGAGCAGGACCGCGACGATCTGCAACTGCCAGAGGTTCGCGGTGGTCGGGGCGGCGACGAGCCGCTGCAGGATCACATAGAACAGCAGGCTGTAGACGATCAGCGCCGGAACGAGCACTGCGCGGCGACCGATCCGGTCGGAGAGCGCGCCGCTGGCCACCGCCACCGCCGCATTGATGAGGCTGACGACGAGCAGGCCGAGCTGTGCATTCAGGATCGGCAGCTTCAGCTCGGCGACCGCATAGGTCGGCAGAAAGATCGCGTTGACATAATTGATCGCCGTACCGGCCGCGATCAGGCAGAACGAGGCAATCAACTCGCGTGGATGTTCGGAGAACAATTGGCCGAGCGTGGTCTGCTTGCTCGGCTGCGCCGTCGCAGCCTTCTCTGCAAGATACGCCTTGAATTCCGGCGACTCGTCGCACCGTTGGCGCAGATACCATCCGGTCGGCCCGATCAGAATGCCGAGGATGAACGGCACGCGCCAGCCCCAGCTCGCGAAGGCGTCGGGCGTCAGGCCGAGATTGAGACCGATCGCCATCGCGGCACCGAGGCCGAATGCCAGCGACTGCGACACCATCTGGAACGAGCCGTAGAAGCCGCGCCGGCCGGGCGGCGCGAATTCGATCAGCATCGCGCTGGCGCTGCCGAACTCGCCGCCGGCGGAAAAGCCCTGGATCAGCCGCGCCAGCAGCAGCAACAGCGGCGCTGCGATTCCGATCGCGCCGTAGGTCGGCAGCAAGCCGAGCAGGCCGGTGCCGACAGCCATCAGCGATATCATCACGACCAGCGCCTTCTTGCGGCCGTGCTTGTCGGCATAGAGCCCGAACACCAGGCCACCCAACGGCCGGGCCGCAAAGGCGATCCCGAATGTCGCGAAGGTCAGCAGCAGCGAGGAATGCGGATTGTCCGCCGGAAAGAACAGCTTGCTCAGGATGCCGGCGAACAGGCCAAAAACGGTGAAGTCGAACCATTCGAGCGCATTGCCGATCGTGGAGGAGATCACCACTCGGCGGCGCATCTGCGCCATCGTGTCAGCCTGCATTGGTTTTGCCTCCCCGCTGTCGGCAACGGCTTGCATCGCCGAGCCCATGATTTTTGTCGTTGAGCCGATCCTAGTGCAAAGTGATGGCGGGCCACAACGGGCGGCTTGCCGGGGCCGAGCGTCAATCGTCGAGCTTGTTGAGATCGCGCACCGACTGCATGATCGGCTCGAAATTCGACCGCGCATCGAGCGCGTCGAACAGTTGCGCGGTGTCTTCCAGCAGGGCATGCGAGCGCTGGAGCGCGATCCGCACGTCGTCCTGCGGCGTGTCGGACAGCCGGCCATGACCCGACAGCAGGATCTTCGAATTGAGGCCCTTCAGCCGCTCCAGCGACTGGATGTAGTCGGCGATCGAGCCGGAGCCGAACACGCCGCCCATCACGCCGCCGGGCATCAGCGTGTCGGCGGCGAACAACAGCCCCTTGTCCTGATCGAACAGCGAGATGCAGGCCGAGGTATGGCCCGGCGTGTACAACACGTTGAGGCGGAAATTGCCGAGGTCGATCAGATTGCCTTCCTCGAGCCAGATGTCGATGTCGATCGGCACGTTCGGCTCGTTGAACATCTTGCGCAGCATCGAGAAGTCGTCGCGCAGCATGATCTTGTTGGCGGCGAGCCGGTGCGCGGCGATGTAGGCGCTGCGGTGGAAATGATAGGCCGCGCCGATATGATCGAGATGCTCGTGGCTCAGCACCACCATGTCGATCATCCCGGGCGTTATGCCGAGATGGTCGAGGCAGGCGACCAGCGACGGATAGTTGGTCGACAGTCCGACGTCGATCATGATGGTCCGCTTGCTGCCACGCACGAGATAGGCGTTCGCCGCACGGTTCTTGAAGCGGATCTGGTAGACGTCGTCGGCCGCCTGGATCAGCGTGGCGACGTCGGCCTCGAACAGCGTCTTGAACGGGCTCGGCTTGCGCTCGCTCATGGGGTGGCCGCCGCTCGGTAGGTGACGGCGTTGGACGCGCGCAGGCGTTTCGAGAGCGCATCCATCACCATCAGCGCGAAAGCCGGCTGCTGGCTGACCAGATAGACGAAGCGGGCGTGGTTGATCCGCATCACCCGCGTCGCGGGCGCGGAGGCAATCGCGGTTGCGGAGCGCGCCGAGCCGTCGATCACGGCCATCTCGCCGAAGAACTCGCCCTTGCCGAGGCTGACGATGACCGTCTTGTTTCCGCCATCGATCTTGGCGATGTCGACGGTGCCGTCGAGCACGACAAACAGCTCGCGGCCGGTCGAGCCTTCCTCAAAAATGACGTCATCGACATCAAATTCGTTGATGCACTTCTCGATCGTCATGGCGCTCTCCTGCCTTCTGGCTGGAAGACGGCGGTATGTTAGTCGGGAAAACGCCGCGCGCAAACGGAGCTGACGCAGATTGCCGCATGGCAACATCGCCCAAATCCGGCCCGGAAAACTCCCTAAAATTTAGGTAATGGCGGCGTGGGGTAACCATTTCGCAAGCAATAAAAGTTACCGAATTGTCAACCCAGTCTGGAGACTTTGAACGTGAGTGAGCAGCAGAGCGAGCCGGTCAGCGGTCAAGCCGGCGCCGAGACGGCGGCGAAGAGCGAGCCCGTGATGGCGGCGGCCGGTGTCGAGGCTCCCAGGCTTGCGCCCGAGCAGGAAGAGACCTCGCCAAAGGCCGACGCGCCGAGGATGGACGCGCCGAAGGTTGAATCCCCGAAGGCTGAGCCGTCCCGGCTCGATCCCATGATTGAGGCCAAGATCGACGCGAAGATCGAGCCGACCAACATGGACGTGCCCAAGGTCGAGACCGGCAAGCGGGAAGAGCCGCGTTTCCCGGGCAAGCTGATGATCATGGCGCCCGGTGACCGGACCTGGGACCACGAGGCATCCGCCTCCAAGCAGGGCGCCAAGACAGCAGGCAAACCGGCCGGCACGCGCCGGTTCGGGGCCATGGCCGCCGTGATTGCGCTGGCGACCGTGGCAGGGGCCATCGGCGGTGCGCTCGCTACCGCCGGGCTCGGCCATCTCGCCGCCCCCGCCGCTGCCTCCGTCAGGGATGTGGCTGCCAACGACGCTGCCAAGGACGCTGCCGCCAAGGAAGCGGCCGACGCCGCGCTCGCCCGGATCGAATCCGAGATCACGGCGCTGAAGGCCAGCGTGGAGCAGACCGCCAAGGCCGGCCAGGCCCAGTTCAGCAAGGCGAGCGACCGGATCGAGAAGGTCGAGAAGGCCCAGGCCGAGCCGATCGCCAAGCTCAACAAGCTCAGCGAGACCGTCGATAAGCTCCGAGCCCCGCAGACGACCGTCGCCGCCGCGACGCCGGCCCGCGAGGTGACCGGCTCGATCCCGCCGGCGACTGCCGCGGCAGCACCGGCCGCCCCCAGGCCGGAGGTCGGCCGTATGCCGGTGGTCGACGGCTGGTCGCTGCGCGACGTCGGCAATGGCGGCGCACTGATCGAAGGCCGCGGCGGCATCTACGAGGTTTACGCCGGCGATCCCGTCCCCGGCCTCGGCCGCGTCGACGCGATCCGCAAGCAGGACGGCCGTTGGGTGGTGGTCACCAGCAAAGGCTTGATCGTCTCCCGCTGATCTGCGAAACGCGACGATACCAAGGCGCTTCACCGCGATGTGAAGCGCCTTTTTTCTTGAATAGGGTTTGCCGTGCGGTGTTAGTGGGGCATGAGCCGCGTGCTGAAATGCCTCCTGGTGATGTCCGTTCTGCTCGGTGGCGCCGTGCCCGTACGCGCCGCGGATGATCGCGCGCTCGAGCGCGGCGCGGCGGTGATCGATCCCGCGATCCTGCGCGAGCTCGATCATGACCGCTTTGGCCTCGGCCGGATGCTCGCCCCGGAACGTTCCGCCGCCACGCCGCTGTCGAACCGCGATCTGTTCGGGTTGCCTGCGATGGTGCCGGTGCGCGAGGCGCTCGATCGCGAGTTCAATGGCTATGTCGGAAAGCACAAGGCAGGCCTGCCGAACGAGAGCATCGGCGTCGGCGACGGCTTTGCGTTCCAGCTGTTCGATCGCGCGCTGTTTGAATCCGCTGACGTTCGCTTCGTGCTGTCAGGCATCGTCAACCGCATGGATCGCGCCTATGTGGCGCCGAAAGATTGCGGCGAGATCCGGCTGATCTATCGGTTGACCCGCACCGACGTGCCGCTGATCGGCGAGAACGCGGTGTCGCAGCGGCTGCCGATGACGCTGAACCTGGTGCTGAAGGCGAAGGGTGACGGCAACGACGTGTCGCTGACCTGCCGCGACCTCGCGCGGCGCTGGCTCGCGACCGCAAGCGCACCGCCGGCGATGGACAGGCTGTTCGGCAAGGACGGCCCGCTCGACCTGATCGATGCCCGGAATATCGACCGCATCGAGACCAATCTGCAGATCGCTCACGCGCCGAAATCCGCGGTGCGCGACTTCCGCACCGACTATCTCCTGAAAGTGTTCGACTATGATGGCACGACAAAACGCTTTGCCGAGGCGCCGCTGGAGAACCAGATCGATCGCGATCGCATTCTGGCCGACGAGGCGCTGAAGCGTGACTTCAAGGCGTGGCTGCTCGATCCCAGGCATTTTGCCGAGCTTGATCGCGGCACCGTGTTGATTCCCGACAAATTCCTCGCGCGCGGCGCGGTCGCGCCGACGCCGACCGGTTTCGACGTCGGCGACCTGGAGCCGGAGTTCGGGATGGTGCAGGGCGAGGGCTCGGCCGGCACGGCGGTGTTCTCGGAGAGTGATGTTGTCGGCGCATTGCAGAAGGCCGCGGCGGACGGGACGAATCTGCAAAACATCAAGTCGCTGGCCGGCTTCGAACGCCGCCTCAACGACGTCACCTGCGCCGGCTGCCACCAGACCCGCGGCATCGGCGGCTTCCATTTCCCCGGCGTCGACTGGATGGCGGCAAAGCCGTCGAACTCCACCGTGGTGCCGGCCTCGCCGCATTTCTTCGGCGACCAACCACGCCGCCGCGATATTCTCGCGGGCTTCCGCGACGGCAAGGCGCCGGACTTCTCGCGCGGCTTCTCCAACCGGCCGCAACTGCGCGCCAGCGCCGAGCTTGCCGGCACCGAGTACAGCAACGGCTGGGGCGCGCACTGCTACCTGCCGGGCGACAGGCCGGTCGAGACCGACCGAAGCTTTCGCGGCTGGACCTGCGCCGAAGGCCTCGCCTGCCAGGTCGCGGGCAAGACCTCCCGGATGGGCATGTGCTTCGTGAAGGGGCGGTGATTCCAGCCGGAACCGAAGCGGCTGCGCGTCATTATTTGATGCTACATTGCGGTTCGCGACCACGACCCGAACAGCCCAGCCCTTGAGCGGAGACCGGCCGATGAGTGCTCCCGAGCAGGACAAGCAGCGCAACCGCGAGATCGCGGCCAACGAGGCCGAGCGTCAGGCGGTGAGCGCCGTCCGCGTCAGCAGCTGGGCGATCGGGCTCGCGGTCATCATCGGCATCGTCGTTGTGGCCGTTGTCTGGTCCTGGCTAAAGCGCTGATCCGCCATAGCGTTTTCAAGCGAAGTGGGCACCGGTTCGCGTGAAGAAAACGCGTCAAGACCTAAGCGTAGTGCTTCAGGCGCGCACCGGGCAGCAGGTCATAGGCCGATTTCCAGCCGGGCAGGGCGGCGATGCGGCCGAGCCAGGCGCTGATGTTGGGATGGCTGGTCGCAAAATCGTAGCCGGTCTCGTCGCCGGGATAATGCAGATAGGCCATCATCGAGAAATCCGACACCGTCGGCCGCTCTCCGATCATGCAGGCGTTGTTGCCGACGACTGGTCGAGGATGCCGAGGAAGTCGTCGAGCCGCGCGCGAAAATGCTTCAGCACCTTCGGATCGGCTGACGCCGTGAAGGTGCGCATGAAGCGATAGGTCGCCATGTAGCCGGAGAGCTTCTGGTTGTCCCAGAACAGCCAGCGCAGCAGCTCGAACGTCTCCGCCCGCGTTTCGCCGCCGAATTTTCCGTATTGCTCGGCAAGCTGCAGCAGGATCGGCGCGGTCTGGGTGCGGCGCTCACCGTCGACCTCGAGCACCGGAATCTCGCCCATCTCGTTGACCGTGGCGCGCCATTGCGCGGTCCGGGTCACGCCGCCGCCAAAATCGGTCCACACCGGCTCGAACGTCTCGCCGCACAGCGTGAGCATCAGCGCGAGCTTGTAGCTGTTGCCGGATTCCGGGAAGTAATGCAGGCGGTAACGGGGCATCGTCGAGGTCCTCAGATGCTTGTCGATTTGCTCGACGATACGTATAATCCGCAAAACAGAACATTTGTTCTGTCGATTCTGCATGGCAGGACTGAGCGGCAATCGATGAAGCGCAGCGAACCGGAGAGCGGAGGCCGAGAGCGTCCGGTGATGGAAGCGACGCTTCGGATCATCGGGCGCAAGGGCCTCGACGGCGTGACCCACCGGGCGGTGGCGGCGGAGGCGGACCTGTCGCTCGGCGCGATCACCCATCACTTCAAGACGCGCGACGCGCTGATCGATGGCGCCCTTCGTTTCGCCCTGGCCCGCGAGACCGGCCGCCTGCAGGCGCTGGCGCTCAGCCTGCAAGGCAAGGCGTTCGATCTCGAGGCGTGGCTGGAATCCCTGGTCGGCTGGTACGATCACGAGCTGAAGACGCGGGCCGAGATCCACATCGCCTGCTACGAAGCCTTCCTGGCCGCAGCGCGCAGCGAGCGCTACCGGACCGTGGTCGAGGCGTGGTTCGACGTCTGGCGGCAAAGCGCCGAGCTCGCCTTGCGCGCGGGCGGCTCAGCAGAGCCGCGCCGGCATGCGGAATTGTTCGTGTCCGCGCTGATCGGAATGCTGCTGCAACAACTCGCAAACCCCCGCCGCGGATTTCGGCGAGAGATGGCAGCGAGCCTGCTTGCGCTGATCAGGAGCCTGATCGGCGCAAAGGCCTAGCAGGCCGTCGCGTCGGGCGGCCTACGCCACCGCGCCGGAAGCGCGCAGCTTCTGGATCGTGGCCTCGTCGTAGCCGGCCTGGCGCAGGATCTCGTCGGAGTGCTCGCCGACTTCGGGCGGCTTGCGCGGCTGCACCTTCTTCGCGCCATCGATGAAGATCGGGCTGTTGACGGTCAGCATGGTGTCGTTCTCGAAGCGCACCAGCACCTCGTTCTCGATCATCTGCTTGTCGTTCGGGATGTCGTCGAGGATACCGACGACGCCGAACACCAGGCCGTTGCCGTCGAGGATCTTGCGCCATTCCGCGAGGTCCTTGCCGGCGAACACCTCGTCGAAGATCTTGATCAGCTCGACCGAGCGCGCATGGCGATCCGCCTTGGTGGCGAAGCGGGTATCGGCGAGGAGGTCCTCGCGGCCCATGCAGCGCGCCAAGGTCGGCCACTGCCGGTCCTCGTTGAGCAGCGACAAGATCAGCCAGCGGCCGTCCTTGCATTTGTAGTGGTTGGTGACGGCGTTGAGCGCCTCTTCGCGCGGCTTGCGCTTCTTGAACTTGGCGCCGGCGAGCTTGGCCTGCGCCAACACGCCGTTGGCCCAGACGCCGTTGGCCATCAAATTGGTCGAGACATGCGAGCCCTTGCCGGTCTTCTCGCGCTGGAACAGCGCGGTGACGATCGCGCCGTAGAACGCCATCGCGCAGGGGTGATCGCCCATGCCGGCCACCGAACGGGCCGGCGTGGTGTCCTCGTCGGCGCGCACCAGATCCATCAGGCCGGACCGGGCCCAATAGGCGTTGGAGTCGAAGCCGGGCTTGTTGGCCTCTTCGCCCTTCTCGCCGTAACCGGTGAACGAGGCATAGATCAGCCGGTCGTTGAGATGGGCGAGGTGATCGTGGGTGATGCCGAGCTTCGCCCGCACCTGCGGCGGCATGTTGGTGATGAACACGTCGGCCTCGGCGACGAGCTTGTAGAGCACTTCGCGCGCGTCAGGCTTGGTGAGGTCGAGCGCGAGGCTCTTCTTGTTGCGGGCCTCGAGCATCCACGCGAAATTGTGCTCGCTCGCGGGATAGCCGGGCAAATTGGGCAGATTGCGGTAGGGATCGCCGGCGCCGGGCGGCTCGATCTTGATGACGTCGGCGCCGAAGTCGGACAGCACGGTGGCGGCCGCGGGCGCCGCGATGAAACTCGCGCAGTCCAGGACCTTGAGCCCGTCAAAAATGCCTTTTTCCATCGTGCCGTCGCTCCCGTGGCGCTTGTTGGTGTTTTTCCGGTAGCTGGAATAATCGCAAGCGATGATCCCGATCGGACCGCCATTTGACCCATCTCAGGGGCACGATGCAACGGCACTTTCTTACCCTCGCTTCACCCTCCCCTGGAGGGGGAGGGTCGTATCGCATCGCGCGAAGCGAGATGCGATAGGGGTGGGGTGAAAGTCCCTCCACCGGTGCAGTGCCCGAGCTGAGAGATCACCCCACCCCGTCTCTCATTCGCTTCGCTCATTGTGAGCCGACCCTCCCCTTCCAGGGGAGGGTGAAGCGCCTACTCCACGCCCGCCATCAGCGCGGCGTTGCCGCCCGCGGCGGCGGTGTTGATCGTGACCGTCTGCTCGGTGGCGAAGCGCGTGAGGTAGTGCGGGCCGCCGGCCTTGGGGCCGGTGCCGGAGAGGCCGCTGCCGCCGAACGGCTGCACGCCGACGACCGCGCCGATCATGTTGCGGTTGACATAGATGTTGCCGACCTGGAGGCGGTCGATCACGTGCTCGATCGTGTCGTCGATGCGTGAGTGGATGCCGAGCGTCAGCCCAAATCCAGTCGCCTCGATCGCCGCCAGCACGTCGCCGAACCGCTCGGCGCGGTAACGCACGACATGCAGGATCGGGCCGAACACCTCCTCACGCAGCTGGCTCGCGGCGGACAGCTCGAAGATATGCGGCGCGACGAAATTGCCGGCCGGCGCCTCGCCGGCGAGATGCACCCGCGCTTCCTGCTTCATCCGCGCGATGTGCGCGTCGAGCCGCTGCTTGGCCTCGGCATCGATTACAGGTCCGATATGCGTCGACGGTTGCATGGGATCACCGATCTTCAGTTCGCGCGCGGCGCCCGCGATCATCTCGATCATGCGGTCGGCGACGTCGTCCTGCACGAACAGCAGCCGCAGCGCCGAGCAGCGCTGGCCGGCGGAACGGAACGCCGAGGTGACGACATCGTCGGCGACCTGCTCGGGCAGCGCGGTGGCATCGACGATCATCGCATTGATGCCGCCGGTCTCGGCGATCAGCGGCACGATCGGGCCGTCCTTGGCCGCCAGCGTCCGGTTGATCGCGCGCGCCACCTCCGTCGAGCCGGTGAAGACCACGCCGGCAATGGCGGGATGGCTGACCAGCGCGGCACCGGCCGTGCCGTCGCCCTGAACCAGATGCAGCGCCGATTTTGGCACGCCCGCTTGATGCAGCAGCGCGACGGCTTCGGCTGCGATCTGCGGCGTCTGTTCGGCCGGCTTTGCGATCACCGCGTTGCCCGCCATCAACGCCGCCGTCACCTGGCCGAGGAAGATCGCGAGCGGGAAATTCCATGGCGAGATCGCGACGAATGCGCCGCGGCCGCGCAGCTCTAGCATGTTGCTTTCGCCGGTCGGCCCGGGCATCGCCTCGCCCTGTCCGAACAGCTTCCGGCCCATCGCTGAATAGTAGCGGCAGAAGTCGATCGCCTCGCGCACCTCCGAGAGTGCGTCGTCGAGTGTCTTGCCGCCTTCGCTTTGCAGCAAGGCGAGGAAGTGCGCGCGGCGCTGCTCGAGCAGGTCAGCGGCCTTGTCGAGGATCGCCGCGCGTTGGGCGGCCGGCGTGCTGTTCCAGGCCTTGAAGCCACCGCGGGCGGCAGCGACCGCGGCATTCGCCTGTTCGACCGTCGATGTCGCGACCATGCCGGACGCCGCCTTGGGTTCGACGGCAATCGAAGACGTCAGCGCGTCGAGCGCCTTTCGTTCGCCGAATTCGATGCCGCGCGAATTCTCGCGCTGTGGCCGGTAGAGATCGGCCGGCAACGGAATTCCCGAGTGGGCCGCGTTGGCATCGGCGCCGATGATCTCGGCCGGGCGGCGCAACAGGTCCACGATGGAGACGCGATTGTCAGCCGCCAGCGCCACGAACGACGAGTTGGCGCCGTTCTCGAGCAGCCGGCGCACCAGATAGGCGAGCAGGTCGCGGTGGCTGCCGACCGGTGCATAGGTGCGATGGGCGATCTCCGGCCTGTCGTCGCCGAGCTGTGCGTAGAGCGCTTCGCCCATGCCGTGCAGCCGCTGGAATTCGAAGCTCGTGGGATCGTCAGCGAGTTCGAGGATGGTCGCAACCGTCAGCGCGTTGTGGGTGGCGAACTGCGGAAACAGCCGCGGCCGCAGCGCCAGCAGCTTTCGCGCGCAGGCGATGTAATTCAGATCGGTCATCGCCTTGCGGGTGAACACCGGATAGCCGTCGAGCCCGCGCTCCTGCGCACGCTTGATTTCGGTGTCCCAATAGGCGCCCTTGACCAGGCGCACCATCATCTTGCGGTCGAGCGCGCGCGTGAGCGCATCGATATAATCGATCACGTCAACGGCACGCTTCTGATAGGCCTGGACCGCAAGCCCAAAGCCGCTCCAGCCGGCAAGCGATGGATCGGCGAAGGCCGCGGCGATGACGTCGAGCGACAGCTCCAGCCGGTCGGCTTCCTCGGCATCGACGGTGAAGTTGAGGTCGAACGCCTTGGCGCGGCGCGCAAGATCGATCAGTTGCGGCACCAGCTCGGTCATCACCCGGGCGTGGCTCACCGCCTCGAAGCGCGGATGCAGCGCGGAGAGTTTGACGGAGATGCCGGGCCGGTCGGGCAGGGGCTGATCGCCGGCCGCCTTGCCGATCGCGTCGATCGCGCGGGCGTAGGATTCGAAATAGCGGCGGGCATCGTCGGCGGTGCGGGCGCCCTCGCCAAGCATGTCGAAGGAATAGCGCGAGCCGCGCGCTGTGTGCGATTGCGCCCGCGACAGCGCCGCCTCGATGGTCTCGCCGAGCACGAAATGGCTGCCCATCAGCCGCATCGCCTGCCGGGTTGCGGCGCGCACCGCCGGCGCGCCGAGCCGCTTGGTCAGCCGACCTATCGTTCCTTGCGGTGTTTCACCGGGCTGGATCACGCGGGCCGACATGCCGAGCGCCCAGGCCGAGGCGTTGACCATGAAGGCGGTCGATTTTGTCTCGTGGTTGACGAAGTCGCCCTGGCCGAGCTTGTCCTCGATGAACTGGTCAGCGGTGCGCGCGTCGGGCACCCGCAGCAGCGCCTCCGCCAGCACCATCAGCGCCAGGCCCTCCTTGGTCGACAGCGCGAACTCGCGCAGCATGTCCTCGACCCCGCCGAGCGGATCGTCGTTGGCCCTGATCGCCTCGATCAGGCGTCGCGCGGTGCGGTCGACCCTCGCCTCCTGGTCGTCGCCAAGCCTGGCGTCCTGGCGCAGGCGGCCGGCGATCGCGGTGTCATCAGGGGCGTAGGGCGCGCTGAACGGGGGCGGGGACGGGTCTGGCATGGCGGTTCCTCGAGGGTTGCACGGGATCTCCTACGTGCCCGTGGACCGCAGTTCGATAGACAAATTAACAGATTTGCCTTAGAAAATCCGGATCATCTCATGTATTGCCGTGGATATGACAGAGATAGACAAGATAGACCGCAAAATCCTCTCGATCCTGCAAGGGGATGGCCGGATTGCCAATGTTGAACTGGCCGAGAGGATCGGCCTGTCGCCGACCTCGGTCGGCGAACGGCTGAAGCGGCTGCAGCGCGACGGCTTCGTCGAGGGCTATGGCGCGCGGCTCAACCCGCATCGGCTCGGCCTCGGCCTCCTGGTGTTCGTCGAGGTGCTGCTCGACAAGACCACGCCCGATGTGTTCGAGCGCTTCGCCAAGGCGGTGCAGACCGCGCCGGAAGTGCTGGAGTGTCACATGGTGGCCGGTGGCTTCGACTATCTGGTCAAGGCCCGCGTCGCCAACATGACCGCCTATCGCAGGTTTCTCGGCGAGACCCTACTGGCGCTGCCGGGCGTGCGCGAGACGCGAACCTACGCCGTGATGGAGGAAGTCAAGCGCGACGCGCCGCTTCCGGTCGGCTGATAGGCTCCGATTTGATCCACAGCCATGCGCATGATGTATTGGCATCGCAACGCACCCGCGATAATTCTCCCCCCAATTGGGGGCCGCGACATGGACGATGCCAATCAGCCGATACGTGCGAAGCGAACTGGGCTTGCCGGCGCGTTATGCGCAGCCATCTTGTCGCTGTCCGCGATGGCGCCGTCTCGCGCGGCCGAGCTCAGCTCCGGCATTATGCAGCTCTATACGTCGGTCTCGATCTATCCGCCGTCAGCCTCGACGATGACGGTGTGCTACGGCTTCGTCTGCCGGCGCCGCGAGATGCTCGACTTCGGCGCGGCCGACAGGGCGGCCCTGACCAGGATCATGGCCACGGGCCGTGCCAACGCCGCCGCCGAACGCGCCGCCGTGCAAAAGGCCGTGATCTGGTTCGATCGCCGGATGGGGCCGATCCTCGGCACCGACAAGCGCGTGGCGAAAGCGGACTTCCGCGCCAACGACGACAAGCACAATTACGATTGCTGGGACACCACGCGCAACACCACCAGCCTGATGCTGGTGATGCAGTCGTGGAATCTGTTCAAGTTCCACGACGTCGGAGATCCCCACTACCGCGGATTTTCGTTGGGGCAGACGCCGCACAACACCGCCGTTCTGCTCGAACGCGCCACCAAGGTGGAATGGGCCGTCGATCTCTGGCCCCGCGGCTATCTGCAACCGCCTGACGTCATGACCGTCGCCAAATGGGTCACGGAAGACTGAACGGCTGAGCGTTCGTGCCGCGCGCGTTCCAAGGCGATCGAAAAAAGTTCAACGCCGTGGCGCGCGGGCGCCGTGCCCGCCCCGCCGAACGTCACGTCGTGTGATGTTGGATCGGCCCTCACTCCCGGATCGTGTCCGAGAGTGCGCCGCTGGATCTCGCGCGGTGCGCTAGACCTTGAGGTTCTCGGCTGATGTCTTGCCGCGATTGGCAATTTCTTCGTACTCAACAGACTGGCCTTCGTTGAGGCTCTGAAGACCGGCCTTCTGAACTGCTGAAATATGCACGAAAATGTCTTTGCCGCCCGATGCGGGCTGGATGAATCCGTAACCCTTGGTCGGGTTGAACCACTTCACTGTACCTTTGGGCATTCCAGTCGTCTCCGCGGAATCAATCGAAAACAGACCAGTCGGTCCCCGCACAAACCGGCTTGTCCGTACCGCACAGGATAGCAGTTTGAAAAAAGCTGGGTAGATCAAACCGCGGTGTGCTTTTGCCAGGAAACAACCTGCTTTGCGGGGTTTTGCTGCCGGATTGCCTGTTTCGTGGTCAATTGATGCGCTGCAAAAAAGATCGGTTCCAGTGAACCGAATTGGATCAAGGGCCCCCGCGCGCGGGCCTTCTGCCAGCGCGCGGGGGATCGATTGGCCGCGTCTCAATAGGTCGCGGAAAGATACTCGACGATCTTGCCGACGTCGGCCTGGTCAATCGGCGCGCCGTAGACCTTGATCATCTTGGTCACCTCGGCCTGCCAGAAGTCTTTCTTGAACTTCTCGCCCTGCGGCTGGGTCTTGATGTAGTCGGCCGAGTGGCAGGCGGTGCAGTTGTTCTGCACCACGTCGAGGTTGGGACCCGGCTTGAAGGCCGCGGTCTCCTCGGGAAGCGTATAGTTGACGGGCGCGGCCATCGTAGCTCCGATCGAGAGCACGGCGATCGCGGCGAGGGAGGCAAGCAGCTTGCTGGTCATGGTGCTTCTCCTCACGCCGCGGTGACGCGCACGGTTTCGACGACGTTGCGCAGATAGCCGGCCGGATTCCACAACGGGTCCATCGGTTGGGTGTCGCCGGCATTGTTGGTGGCGCGCACCTTCAGCTCCGAGGCGCCGGCCGGCAGCGCAACCTTCAGCTTCCATTCGCGGAAGGCGTATTTGCCGAGGTCCTTGCCGAGCTTGGCCGGTGTCCAGCTCTTGCCGCCGTCGGTCGAGACCACGACCTCCTTGATGCCCTTGCCGCCGTCGAAGGCGAAGCCGCGCAGCGTGGTGCGGCCGGCCTTCAGCTTGGCGCCGTCGGCAACGCTGGTGATGAACGAGCGCACCGTGAATCGATTGATCGGGATCGTCGCCTTTGGTGCGGTGCCGGGCTCGACCGCATTGTTCGGCGTATCCGGAATCCGGTAGGCCGACTTCATCCAGAAGCCCTCGAAGACGTTGTCGATCACGGTGATCTCGTTGAGGTGCTTCACCCAATAGGTGCCGTAACAGCCGGGCACCACGAGGCGGAGCGGGAAGCCGTTGAGGAACGGCAAATCCTCGCCGTTCATGCCCCAGGCCAGCATCACCTCACCGTCGCGCGCATGGTCGATGTCGAGCGCCTTCACGAAGTCAGGCGTGGTGTCCATCACCGGACCGTCCATGCCATTGAAGGTGACCTGCTTGGCGCCGGCCTGCACGCCGGCCATGTCGAGCACGGTCTTCAGCGGCACGCCGTGCCAGCGTGCACAGCCCATCGCGCCGTTGCCGAGCTGACCGCCGGCGACGCGCGGATTGAAGAAGCCGCGGCTGTTGCCTGAGCACTGGTTGACGGCGACAAGCTCGGTGGCTTTGAGCTTCCGGATCTCCTTCAGCGACAACTTCAGCGGCTTGTCGACCTTGCCCTTGATCTCCAGCGTGAATTTGTCCGGATCGAGATCGTAGGGGACACCGGCGAGGTGATAGCGGACGAAGAACGCGTTGTTCGGCGTGAGCGGACCGTCGTTGAAGACCGCAAACGGCGTTTCCAGCTGCGGCGGCCGGGCGGTCAGGCCGATCATCGGGCGCTTCTGCGGGTAGCGCACCAGCGGCCGTTCGCCATTTCCGAAGGGCAGCGTCACGGTGTCGAGGGCGAATGCGCCCTTTGATCCCAGCCCCGTCACCAAAGCGGCCAACCCGGCACGCTTCATCAAGTCTCGTCGATCGAGCATTCCGCTTCCTCCGAAGCTGTTCTGTCGTGAGCTGGTCATCACCAGGCTCACCTTGGCTTGCGCGCCTTCGCATCATGGAATGCGCGCGGCGACAAATGTCGCATCGGGCAACTGCAAGTCAATTGAGCTTTCGCAGCGTCCACCAGCGTTGCGACGCAACAACGAAAAGCCCCGGCCGCGTCAGGCGACCGGGGGCATTTCCATCCGGATCGAAGGTGCGATCAGTAGCAGACGTTCACGGTGCGATAGCGATAGCCGTAGGGCGTCATCACCAGGCGGGTGACGTAGCAGCCGGAGTCGACGAAGCCGACGGAGATGCCGGGGCCGCCCCAGAAGTGATGGTGGTACGGATGCCAGAAGAACGGCTTGGCCGAAGCCGAGGTCGGCGCCAGCGCGGCGGCAGCAAGCGTTGCAGCAGTCGCGAGAGCAAGCGTGACTTTGCGAAGCATGGTCGTCTCCTTCAGATGCGCGTTGAACTCTGTCGCGGCGCGGTTGCAGTGTTACCCATCGCCAGTCAGTCGCATCCGGCACCGGGCACGTTCGAGCATCTCTGCTGAGCGCAGCTTCGGATGTGCGGCAGGTCACATTGAGCGAAAGGGAAGGTGAACCCGGTCAGGCGGCGACGGCACGCCGGTCGTCGACCAGCGCGGATAGGACGCGCGTCGCCTCGACGGTACGCACGGTCATCGGCTCGTTGCGGCCGCGGATCGCGACCTCTTGCGCCGGCAGGGCATCGTCGGCGAGGCCCGCGGTGGCACGTACCTCGTCGGAGATCACCGCCTCGCAGGCCAGCGCTTTCGTCATGTCCTGCAGCCGTGCCGCGACGTTGACGGCGTCGCCGAGTGCGGTGAACACCATGTGGTCGCGATAGCCGATATCGCCGACGATCACCTCGCCGCCATGGATGCCGATGCCGAATCGGATCGGCTCGCGCAGATCGTGGCTGAGGAACTGGTTCAGCTCGTCGATATTGGCTGCGATCAGCGCCGCCGCGCGCAGCGCCTGTCGGCAGGCCACCTGCCGGTCGGTGCTGAGTCCGAACAGCGCCAGCATGCCGTCGCCGATGAACTGGTTGGGGCGGCCGCCGGCTTCCAGCACCGCCTGCGACACCGCACCGAGGAAGCGGTTGACGATGAACACGGTGTCGAACGGCAGCCGTTTCTCGGCAAGCTGCGTCGAGCCGCGCATGTCGACGAACATGCTGACCAGATAGCGCTCCTGGCCGACCCGCGTCGGATTGGCGGCGTGCGCGTTCGCCGACATCGTGTGCGGCAGGAACAGCTGGAAGAAGGTCAGGTCGCCGGTCGGCCGCAGCTGGCAGGCCAGCCGGATCGACGGATCGTCGGTGCCGACCCGGTGCAGCACGAAGGCTTCGCGCGGGGAGGGCTCCGGCAATTGCGCGTGATCGCCGATGATGCGGATGCGGCAGGTCGAGCAGCGCGCGCGGCCGCCGCAGACGCTGGCATGCGGCACGTTGTAGCGCAGGCTCGCTTCCAGCACGCTCAGTCCCTTGGGTACCCGCAGCGTGCGGCCGTTGCCGTAGGACAGCGCGATCATGCCGCCGCGGCGTTCCAGCAGCGCACGCGCGCCGCGCGCGAGCAGCACGAGGCAGAGCAGGCCGAGATAGCCGATCGTCAGGTCATCGGTGATCCTCTCGAGCGTGCTCCCCTGGGCAGCCGTGCCGAGCTTCTGGACCGAGAGCTCCTCGCGCCTCCAGTCCGGATCCTGATAGTCGGCGATGGTGGCGCGGCCGGCCTGATAGATGCCGAGCATCGCCAGCGTCGGGATCAGCACGGCCGTCGCGAGCAGGAACGGTGCGGCGCGCGTAAAGAATGCCCGCAGCCGCAGCCAGAAATACAGGCCGATGCAGCCATGCACCCAGGCGATTACCAGCACCGCCAGCATCGTCCAGAGCCGGTTCGGCGAGGCGATGAAGAAGGTGTACAGCTCCTGCGGATAGAGCTTCTCGTGTCCGTACAGGGTCTGGCCGAGCCGCACGCCGACGACGTGCGCGACGATCAGCATCGGGATGCTGAGGCCGAGCGTGAGCTGCAGCGGCTCGATCGCCTTCCAGTGGAACTCGCGGCGCTGATACAGCGCCCAGATGCCGAGGCCGGTATGTACCAGGCAGGCCGAGTAGAACACGATCGCGACCGGCAGGAACTGCCAGAACTCGGTGTGGTAATGCACCCCGATCGCCATCGCCTCGGTCGAGATATTGCCGAGTGCGTGGTTGAGGAAATGGCTGATCAGGTAGGCGAACATGATCGCCCCCGTGACCAGGCGAACCTGCCGCTGGCCGATGCCGCGGGCCATGTCCTGCAAATGTTCGCGCGAGGGGGAGGCCATGTGATTCATATCAGCAATTCTAGTGCTTAATTCCCGCGCTGAACACCACCGCGGGTCCGGGTGGGCCGTGGTAGCTGGCCGTGCGGCACGTTGACACTCCGTTAAGAGTCGAACAAAAAGCGCCGTGACGATAGCCCCAGCCCAATCCGGAGCCGATAACATCAGCGTCAAGCCGGCCCGTTCGCGCGCGCCGGATTGGCGTGGCGTCATCGCCGTGATCGTCGCCATGACCGCGATGCGGCTGGTCTATGCCCATGCGCTCGATCTGCGCACCGACGAGGCCTATTACTGGACCTGGTCGAAGGAAAACGTGCTGTCCTTCCTCGACCATCCCCCGATGGTCGCCTGGTTCATCCGTTTTGGCACAGCTGTTCTCGGCGACACCAATCTCGGCGTCCGCCTCGGTGGCATCGTGGCTATGCTGGCGACCCAGCTCCTGCTCGCCGATATCGTCCGCCGCGTGACATCGAACAATGTCCGCGCCGTGATGCTCGCGCTGCTGCTGCCGGAGGCGGCGCTGTATTACGGATTGTTAATGGCCAAGGTCGCGCCGGACACCGCGCTGATCCCGTTTTCGGTGGCGATGCTGTGGTCGCTGGTGCGGCTCGCGCAGAGCAATGAGGGGCGCTGGTGGCTGGCCGCGGGGCTGTTTGCCGGGCTGTCGCTGCTGTCGAAATTCACCGCGATCATGTTCGCGCCGGCGGTGCTCGCCTTCGCACTGGTGCCGGACTGGCGCTGGCGCTGGCTGCGCAGCCCGTATCCCTACCTCGCCGCGCTGATCGCGATCGTCGTGTTCTCGCCGGTGCTGATCTGGAACGCCGAGCACGACTGGGCCTCGTTCCGTTTCCAGGCGGTGCGCGCCTCTGCCGAGCGCGACCTCACCTTCCGCACGCTCGGCGAGTTCATCGGCATGCAGTTCGGCCTGGTCGGCTTCGTGTTGCTGCCGGTGACGCTGTTCGGGACAGTGCTGACGGCTTGGCGCGGCTATCTCAGGCGCGAGCCGGTCGCGATCCTGCTGGCGACTGCGGTGCTGGTGCCGTTCGCCTATTTCCTCTGGAAGTCGCTGACCTTGCGGGTCGGCGACACCTGGCCGATGTTCCTGTGGCCGGCCGGCTTTGCGGCGGTTGCCATCAACGTCACGAAGATGCCGTTCGAGGGCTGGTCGGTCGGACTCATCAAATCGACCGTGTCCTGGGCGCGGACTGCGATCACATCCGGCATCGTCTTCGTCGTCTGCGTCTTCCTCTATTACATGTTCGCGCCGTGGAATCTGATCGGCCGCACCGATCCGATCGGCACCGAGGCGGGCTATGATGTGGTGGCCGCGCACACCCTGGCGCAGGTGCAGGCGACCGGCGCGACCTGGGTCGCGACCACGGATTATCGCACCTATGCGATGCTGCGCTGGATGCTGCGCGGGCGGGTGCCTGTCATCGAGGTCAACGAGCGCGGCCGCTTCCAGGGCTTTGCCGATCCCGGCATGAGCAAGATCCGCGATCACGTCGGCATCTATGTCGGGCGCGAGCCCGAGAACAACCTGCCGCTCTGGAGCGAGACGTCAGCGGTGCGCCAGCCGCTGGAGCGCGTGACACGAAGCTGGCGCGGCATGGTGATGGATACCTACGCGCTGGAGAAGATCAGCGGCTGGACCCCCGATCTGTCGCCGCCGCCCGATACGACGTTCTTCCGCTGGCGCGTGTTGGCCTTCTCCTTGTCCCCGCGTGCGGGAAGAAGGTTGGGATAAGAGGGAGCCTCCGCGCGGACGGCGAGAGACGGTGACGCGGAGGCTCCCGCTCACCCGGAATCACTGAGACCGGCTCTGCTGCTTTTGAATGTAGTAGCGCAGCTTCGACCGAGAGATTCCCAAGGTTCGGGACGCTTCTGAGATATTTCCCTTACATGAGGCCAGCGCTTTCTGGATTGCTAACTTTTCGATTTCTCCAAGAGACAGTTTGCGAGGGATCACCAACTCGGTTGGATCGCCGGTTGCGATCCGCTCGTCTGCGTACGAAAGAGCGCCAAGCTTCCCCGTAGTTTGGGGCTTGAAGACCGTTCGATTGGATATCTGCGAGTGACTGAAAAGATGAAATAGACTTATGGGCTCCTCGTCATGAGTTAAGATCGCGGCACGCTCCACCATGTTCTCGAGCTCGCGGATGTTGCCAGGAAATTCGTAGACCAGAAGTGCCTCAATCGCTTCGGCCGTAAAGCCGGTCACGTGCCTCCCGGTCTTCTTGTTGAACCTATGCAGGAAATGACTGACAAGCAGGGGGATGTCGTCCCGCCTGTCCCTGAGAGGCGGGAGCTTTATCGGAAAGACATTCAATCGGTGCAGCAGATCCGCCCTAAACGTGCCCTTTGCCACTTCGGCATCAAGGTCCAGATTTGTCGCGCAGACCACACGCACGTTGACCTGCTTGGTCTTGGTGCCCCCGATACGGCTCAGTTGTCCCTCCTGTAGCACTCTCAGGAGCTTCGCTTGGGTAGTTGGGCTTAGCGTCCCGATCTCGTCCAGAAAAAGCGTGCTTCCATCGGCGGCTTCGAACCACCCTTCTCGCGCCTGGTGCGCGCCGGTGTACGCACCTCTCTCCACGCCGAAGAGCTCCGCATCGATCAGCGTTTCAGGAAAAGCCGCGCAATTGATGCTGTAGAGAGGCTTCTTTGACCTCGAGCTCGCGCTGTGCAGGGCGCGCGCGAAGATCTCCTTTCGGACCCCCGTTTCGCCAAGAAGGAGCACGGTTGTGTCCAGAGGCGCGACGCACCGTAGGAGATGCCACGCGCCGAGGAATCCGGGCGAAGTACCTACGACGTTGGAGCTGACCGGTTTTTCTGCCGCCCTCGCGTCGATCGAGGGGCCAACCCGCTTTCCCGTAAATGATCGGCGAGGCATGAATTGCGCCGCATAATCTTCCGGCCACTCCTCGACAGGCTTTCCAACGATCCGGCACTGTGGGGACCCACAGGCAATGCACTCCACCTCCCTGAACAAGATCGCCCGCTCCATGATGGCGCTCGTATAGCCGGACGCGTAGCCAATCTGCATCCAGCAAACCGGTTCAGAGCTTCCACCAAACGAGGCAGCATGAGCTTCAGCCTCGGCAGAATTGCGCCATGTAAGTTCGCTGAAATATTCTCCGGTTTCGACGTTTGCTTCTATGTTGACTGGCTCAACGAAGACTTCGCCACGCAACGCGTGAAGTTGCGGCCCTACAAGAAACGCATCAATCTGCGGGCGATCTACGCGAACCTTCATCGCGACCTGCGCTTCCCGCGTTCCCGCAGCATGCCCCATGCGAAACAGAATTTGCCTCGCTTTCAGGGGGCCGTTGGCCTCGATCAGTTCGCGGCGCAGCGCCACCATGGCGTCCAGATTCAGAAGCACGGCTCTTTGGTCAGCCAACCAGATCTGCCCGTCGTGAGGCGAGAAGTGGACGCACGCACTCAGATCGGAGATGTCGGGCAAGACGCTGCTTCGCGCGGATGAACCGGTGCCAGTCCGATCAGCGATGTTCTCTTTCAACGCGAAGCTTGTGAACCGCGACACTACGTTCTCCCTTCTCCCGACATTTACGCACTAGCCGCCAGGTATCTCGCCATGATCGATCTCCAACATGGCTGACTTCAGCCGATCGAGCCGTTGAGATTGGCTATTTTCAACCACCATCCGTCGACAGTCCAAGGGGACCACATTTCGAATCGCTTAGTAAACTCAAACGAGTACGAACAGTTTTCAGTGTTGGCACACCTTCTGCTTACGAGAGTTGTGCGCATCGTCACGCCGACGGGTCGCGCCACAATCAAAGCAACATCAGGAGGAGATGCCTGTGCACTCAGTCGCTCAACAGTCGAATGTTTCCGAGCCAACTGCCTCGTATATCGATCCGCTGGGACCTCAAAAGTCAATCGTCGAGCGCGCCACGCGATTGCAGTCCTTGGTCAAGGCGAACTCGCAAGCCGCCGAGGACGCGCGCCGCGTAGGTGATGAGACCATTGCTGCGTTGCAACGCGAAGGGCTGTTCCACATCGCGGTGCCGGAGCGTCTCGGAGGCGCCGGCGCGAACTTCCGAACCTTCATCGATGCCGTTTCGGAGATCGGTCGGGCGGACGGCGGCACCGGTTGGGTTGTCGCGCTTCTGAATGTCTGTACGTGGTTCGCGACGTTGTTCTCTGAACGCGCCCAAGCAGAGGTGTTTGGCAAGACGCCTGGCGCCAGGGTTTGCGGTGTGTTTACGATGCCGGTGCAGTCGGAGCGCGTTGATGGCGGATATCGGGTTAGTGGCGAATGGTGGTACGGCTCAGGTTCTCTGCATGCACAATGGGGTACCTTGGGCATCAAGATCGGAGAGAACGCCGATGGTTCGCCGATCACTGCGCTCGCCCTCATACCGCTAAGCGACCTCACAATTCGCGACACCTGGCATGTGGCCGGAATGCGAGCGTCAGGCAGCAATACGCTGGTTGCGGATAACGTGTTTGTCCCCGACCACCGGGTACAAGCTTTCGCTGACATGGCAGCCGAGAACTATGCGCGCGAGTGGGCCGAAGAGCCGAATTACCATGCTTCGTTCGTGCCGGTCGCCGAGATCGTTCTCGTGGCTGTCCAAATCGGGCTGGCGCGACATGCGGTAGATCTGACCCTCCAGAAGGGGGCCGGGAAGCCCGTCGCGTACACGGTGTTCAGCGAAGCCCGCCAATCTCCCGCGCACCAGATCAAATTGGCGGAAGCAATGTGCGACATCGACTCCGCCTATCTGCTCGTCGCACGAGCCTGCGCCGACATTGACGGCGCCGCGCTCCGGCGCGAGAAGCTCGACCTGATGACACGCGCACGGGTCCGTATGGACACGGGTCACGCCGCCAAGCTGTGCCGCGAGTCCATCAATAAACTCCTCAGCGTGAACGGTGCAGGAAGCTTTGCCCTTGCGAACCCGCTACAGCGGATCTGGCGGGACAGCGAGATCGCCAGCAGGCACGCGTTCGTCCACCCGGAAATGGCCAGCCTTATCTATGGCCGCGCGCTGTTCGGCATCGAAGAACTGATCCAGCCGTACTAGCAGGGGGATTCAATGCATAAGCTCATCGCGCTTTATCATCCGCCAAAGTCGGAAGAGGACTTTCGAAGTCACCTCGTGAAAGTTCATCTTCCGCTGGTCGCCAAGTTCCCCAAACTTCGATCTCTTCGGTACGGATTCGGCGTCGAAGCCGGATCCCAGCCGTCGCCATATTATGCGGTCGTTGAGTGCGAATTCGACGACGAGGCCTCGCTGCGGGCGGCGCTCGCCTCTCCGGAAGGAGAGGCGGCGGCGGCCGATGTGCCCAACTATGCGACCGCCGGCGTAACGATCATCACGTTTCCACTCGAACCGGGTTTTGTTGGCGGTTCGATCGGGAGGACGACATGAACGCACCTCTGGTCGATTTCAAATCAGCCATGCGGCGACTGACCGCAACCGTGTCTGTCGTGAGCTGCACACGGGACGGCGAGTGGTTCGGTATGACTGCGACTGCAATCACTTCCGTCTGCGCGGATCCTCCGACTGTTCTGGTCTGCGTGAACGGAGCGGCGGCCATCCACAATCCCCTGGTTGAGAGTGGACGCTTTTGCGTCAACGTACTCCGGATCGACCAACAGGAGATATCCGCGACTTTTGGCGGAAAGCTGAAGGGGCGGGACCGCTTCGGTGTGGGGGACTGGAGCCTCTCGTTCGACGGAATTCCCATTCTGACGGACGCTCAAGCCAACATAGTGGCGTCCGCGCAGAAGGTCGTTCCTTTTGGAACTCACTCGGTGATTATTGGCGCAGTCGATCGAGTTTTGGTCTCGGAGAAGATCGCTCCCCTTCTGTACGAGAACGGCCGCTATATGCGGTCGGCCGAGCTCGCAAGTGCCTGACCGCGCTCGGCGAAGATGGCGGGCTATCCGACATCGACCTTTGTCGAGGCTCTTTCCAGAGCCTTGACCTTTCTCAGCAGTAGATCAGGTCGATCTGCGACTACGTATGGTCGCGAGGATGATGTATCCTTCCGAACCAACAATGACCGTTGGGCGCTTCCCGCGTCGAAGTGCTCGTGACCCACATGGAAAGCAAAGCTATTCCTCTTCCTCGCGCTTACGGATCAGGTCTTTCGCCAGATCGGTCAGCGCGGGGCGCGGCAAAGCGTTGAAGGGGAGCGGGCGGGTGACGTCGATCGCGGCGAGGCCGAGGCGGGCGGTCAACAGGCCGTTGAGCATACCTTCGCCGAGCCGCTGCGAGAGTTTTGCCGCGATGCCGTGACCGAGCATCTGCTGGATCAGGCTGTCGCTCGCGGCCATGCCGCCGGTGATCGCGAGATGAGCGATGACGTGACGCAGCAGGCGGATCATGCCGAGCGCGCCGGGCCGGCCGCCATAGAGCCGCGCCAGCTGGCGGATCATCCGCAAGCTCGCCACGAACACGAACAGCACGTCGATCATCGCGCGCGGGCTGACCGCGGTGACGACCGAGACGCGCTGCGCGGCTGATGACACCAGCCGCCGCGCCTCCTCGTCGAGCGGCGTCATCAATTCGCGCTCGGCGAGGCGGATCATGTCGGCGCCGTCGATGATGTCGTCGGTGTGGCTCTGCAACGCGCTGCGGGCGCGTGCGAGCTGCGGGGTCTGGTGCGCGAGCTTGAGCAGGTCGGCTACGATCGCTCGGCTCGCGGCGCGGTCGTCGCTGATCAGCACTTCGGCGGCGCGCAGATGCAGTTTCTCGATGGTCGCCAGCCGTGCCAGGCCGACCAGCTCGCGCGTGGTGACCACCGCCAGCGCCACCGTGGCGATGACGGCGAGCCCGAGCCCGAGGACGCCGAGGCCTTCATTGCGTGCGAACAGATCCTCGACCAGGTTGAGGATGCCAAGCCCGGTGCCGAGCACCACGAGGCCTGCGATCGCGCTCCAGAACAGCGTGCCCCAGCGGAAGCCGCGGCGCGCCGGCAGCAGCGGCGTATCGACCGGCACCGGGAGCTGCGCGGGCTCGGCCTCGGGCACGATCTGGATCGGGCCGCGGGTGAGGCGGCCGCTGTCGTCCGGATCCATCACGACCACGCCGGGATCGTCGAGCTTGAACGTCGCCGGCCGCCGCGGGGGCGTCTTCTCGTTCATTGCAGTTTGTCTCCGATCAGGAACTGGAGGGCGCGGTCAAGGCGGATGTGAGGCAGCGCCGGTTCCGCATCACCGTTTCGTTCCAGCTTTGGCGGCCGGAAGCGCAGGAAGCGATAATCGGCGGCCTCGGCGCCTGAGCTCGAGAGGCCGCGGAATCCGCCGCTGAACAGCTCCTCCGGATTGTCGGGCAGGTCGCCCGGAAAGGTCGCGACCTCAGTCTTGCCATCCAGCGTCTCACCATTGGCGACCTCGCCCGGCGCCGGTGTGCCGAGGATCGATGGCAGCCGGTCGCGGCCGCGTGCGACCTGCGCCTCGCGCGTTGCGCGCACCGCGGCGAGCGCCACCACGTCGATGGCAGCGCCGGCATATTCGGCGCGCTCGGCTGCCCTGGCCACGATCCGCCGCAGCACGGCTTCCAGCCGGTCGTGGCTCTGGTGATGCAGATGGTCGGCCTTGGTCGCCGCGAACAGGATGCGGTCGATCCGCGGCCGGAACAGCGAACTCAGGATCGTGCCGCGACCGATCCGGAAGCAGTCGAGGATACCGGCCAGCGCCGCCTCGAGATCGTGCAGCGCCTCGGGACCGGCATTGAATGCGGCGAGCGCATCGGCGAGCACGATCTGGCGGTCGAGCCGCGCAAAGTGATCGCGGAAGAACGGCCGCACCACGACGTCCTTGTAGGCCTCGTAACGCCGCCGCATCATCGCCCACAGCGAGCCGTCGGGCGCGCCGCCGTCCACCGGCACGTCGAGCGGCGCAAAGGTCAGCGCCGGCGTATCGGCGAGATTGCCCGGCATCAGGAAACGGCCGGGCGGCAGCAGGCTCATTGCGAAGCGCTCGTCGCGGCAGGCGCGCAGATAATCGGTGAACAATCGTGCCTCGGTGCGCGCGGCCTGCTCGTCCTCCTTGGCCTCGGGCTTCAGCGTTGCGAGATGGGCATGCCAGGGCGCCGCGAGCTTTGCGCGCAGCGGCTCACGCGACAGCGCCAGGCTCTCCGTCGACCATTGCTCGTAGCTCTTGTTGAGCAGCGGCAGGTCGAGCAGCCACTCGCCGGGATAATCGACGATGTCGAGCGTCAGCTTGCGGTCCGCGCCATTTTGCCGCTGATACTCGATCACGAGGCGGAGCTCGGAGATGTCGGTGGTCGAGCTCGGCCAGCTCCGCTCCTCGATCAGGGTGCGGACATGGTTCTCGTAGGCGAAGCGCGGCACCGCATCGTCGGGCTGCGGGGCGAGATAGGCGCGCGCGATCCGTCCCGAGCCATAGGCCTCGAACACCGGGAAGCGGCCGCCGCGGGTCAGGCCATGCACCAGCGCGGTGATGAACACGGTCTTGCCGGCGCGCGACAGGCCGGTGACGCCGAGCCGCACCGTCGGCTTGAAAAGGCCCTCGCTATAGTCGAGCAGCGCCCGCGCCGACAGACGCGCTTCCTCGACGATATCAGAGAAGCGGGGGGGCATGGAGGGTTAGCGAAAAGATCCGGCAGGAGGAGCCAAAAGAGGCGGGCGATCACCCGCAAGGTGGCGATTATCGGGCCAAAATCAAGTTTCACATTTCCGGCGCCTTTGCAGGCGAGGGGAATACCAAGGGGATTGAACGCGTCACGCCACCCGCGTTACCCATAGTTCATCGGCCCACAGGAAAGCCCTGCATGACGGTCTTTCGCCTGAAGCAACTTGCCTCGAACTCGATCCACGCGGCCGGCGCCGCGCTGTGGAACTACGACCGCGCCGAGCTGATCGCCGACGGCGTGGTCCATCTGGTCGGCGTCTGCTTCGGACTGGTCGCCGCCACCGCGCTGATCGTGCTGACCGCGGTCTATGCCGGCCCGTTCGATATTGCCGTGGTCTCGGTCTATGTCGCGGGCCTGCTCGCGATGCTGACGCTGTCGGCGACCTATAATCTCTGGCCGGTGTCGCGCGCCAAATGGGTGCTGCGGCGCTTCGATCACTCCGCGATCTACCTGCTGATCGCCGCGACCTACACGCCGTTCATCGTGGAACTGAAGGACAGCTATTTTGCCATCGCGCTGCTGATCGGCGTGTGGTGCGTGGCGATCGTCGGCATCTGGCTGAAGCTCGCCTATCCCGGCCGGTTCGACCGGCTCGCGGTCGGGCTTTATCTTGCGATGGGCTGGAGCGGCATCATGCTCTACGACGCCGTCGTGAAGGCATTGCCGGCGAAGGCGCTCGGCTTCGTGCTGGCCGGCGGCATTCTCTACAGCTTGGGGGTGATCTTCCACTCCTGGCGGCGGCTGCGCTTCCAGAACGCGATCTGGCACGGCTTCGTGCTGCTCGGGGCCGCCTGCCACTATACGGCGGTGTTCGACGTGGTGCTGGCGAGCTGAAGTTCTCGCCATCCGCGGCGGATGGGCTATCATGTTTCGTGATACGCCCGTTCCGTTTGTCCCGTCATCCTGAGGAGCGCGTCTCGAAGGATGCACGGCCCGGCTGGTGGCCGTCGACCCTTCGAGACGCGCGTGCCGCGCTCCTCCAGCGACAACGGCTTCGCCGTTGCGCGGGGGGGACGGGACACGCAGGAGCAGGTGAGCAAAGCGACAGTGTGCAAGCAAAGATATCGGGAGGATAGCCATGCAGGTGGCAGGTAAAGTCGTGGTGGTCACCGGCGGTGGCAATGGCATCGGCAGGGCGCTGTGCGAGGCGTTCCACGCCGCCGGCGCATCCAAGGTCGTGGTGGTCGACCTCGATCATGCGGCGGCCGAGCACGTCGCGGCCTCGGTCGGCGGCGCCGCCTTCAAATGCGACGTCGGACAGGAGAAGAACATCCTGCACGTGATCGAGGAGAGCGAACGCATGTTCGGCCCGATCGCGCTGTTCTGCTCCAATGCCGGCATCGGCGGCGGCTTCGATCCGCTGTCGAAAAATGCCGGCGGCACCTCGGACGAGCCGTGGTCGCGGAGCTGGGCGATCCATGTGATGGCGCATGTCTATGCCGCGCGGCATCTGGTGCCGCGGATGAAGGCGCGCGGCGGCGGCTACTTCCTCAACACGATCTCGGCCGCGGGCCTGTTGTCGCAGGTCGGCAGCCCGGCCTACTCGACCACCAAGCATGCCGCGGTCGGCTTTGCCGAAAACCTCGCGATCTCGCACCGCGCCGACAACATCAAGGTCTCGATCCTCTGCCCGCAGGGCGTCGACACCAATATGCTGCGCTCGATCCCGAGGGGCCCGCAATCCGGCGACGGCGACCTCTCCGCGGATCAGGTCGCGCAGGATGCGCTCAAGGGCATCGAGCAGGAGACCTTCCTGATCCTGCCGCACCCGCAGGTGCTCGGCTACATGCGCAAGAAGACCGAGAATTACGACCGCTGGATCGGCGGCATGGCCAAGATCCAGGCCAAGATGCGGGAAGCGCAAGGGAAGTGACGGCTAGGGAATGCAGGTCGCTCATGTGAGGCGAGTACGCTAGTCGGGCTCCCTCTCCCCTTGTGGGAGAGGGTGGGGTGAGGGGTGGCCCCGGGCGAAATCGCTGATCGAAGCGTCGCTATCGCAACTTCGCTCGCGTGTCGTTAAGACACGATCGAGAGCGCACCCGTGTGGTACCCCTCTCCCTAGCCCTCCCCCACAAGGGGGGAGGGAACCCTCTCGCCGGTGCCCTCCTCACTTTGCGTGCGCAAGCTCACCCTTTGCCGAGTTGCGCGATCCTGTCGCGCAGATAGGCGTCCATCAAATCGGGCGCAGAGGCGCCGAACATCCTGATGCGGCCGGTGTGCAGCAACAGCAACAGGCCGGTGGCGTGCGCAAAGCAATCCACCATCACCGTGTTCGCCTTCTGCCTCGACGCGCCGAGCGCTTCGGCGGCTTCGGCGATCGGATGCAGCGCCGCCTCCAGCGCGGCGTTCAGCTCGTGGTCGCGGTCGTGGCCGAGCCCGGCCGGCTTCATGCCGCCGCGGAACAGGTAAAAGCCGAGATCGAGATCGCGCGGATGGTCCGCGTAGTAGCGGAAGAAGCCCATGCCCGCGGCATGTAGCCTCTGTTTGGCGCCGCGGGTCGTCGCGACCGAAGCGCTGACGGCTTCGCCGAGCGAGGCCAGCGATTGCCGCAGCACCTCGGCATAGATCGCTTCCTTGGAATCGAAGTGGAAATACAGCGCCGCCGGGGTGTAGCCGGCCCGCGTCGCGATGGCCCGCAGGCTCGCGCCCTCGAGGCCTTCCTCGGCGAACACGCTGCGCGCCGCATCGAGGATCAGCTCCCGCTTGTGGCGGCTGACCGCTTCCTTCCTGCTCTCGCGCATCTGCATCGGCGAATCCGTTCTTGACTCAATTCCAACAGCGTCAGATAATTTAACGCTGTTAGAATAAATGAGCAAGGGAGAAGCGCCATGCTGATGACGGCTGCGGACTACCGGGAATCCCTGCGCCGCTACAAGCCGCGGGTGTTCGTCAACGGCACGGCCGTGGCGAGCGTTGCCGACGAGCCGCTGCTGGCGCCCGGCGTGGCGGGTGTCGGCGTAACCTACGATTTCGCGCACCGGCCCGAGCATGTGCCGATCATGACGGCGCGGCAGGGCACTTCGGGCAAGACCGTCAACCGCATGCTCCACATCAATGAGAGCTCGCAGGACCTGCTCTACAAGCTCGAGGCGGTGCGGCTGGTGTGCAGGACATCGGGCTGCGCCCAGCGCTACCTCACCCACGATGCGCTGAATGGCCTTTATCAGGCGACCAAGCTGACCGACGATCGCAACGGCACCGACTACAGCCAGCGCTTCCTCAATTATCTGCACGAGGTGCAGGCCCAGGACCTGACGCTCGGCATCGCGATGACCGATGCCAAGGGCGATCGCTCCAAGCGACCCGGCCTGCAAGCCAATCCGGACGTCTATGTCCATATCAAGGAGCGCCGCCCCGACGGCATCGTGATCCGCGGCACCAAGGCGATCGTCACAGGCGCGCCCTACATGCACGAATTCCTGGTCATGCCCTGCCGCACTCACGTTCCTGCCGACAAGGATTTTGCGGTGTGTTGCGCCGTACCTGTTGATGCGCTCGGCGTCACCATCATCGCGCGCCCGGCGGGCCGGCCCGGCGATGCATCGGCGAAATTCTCGGCCAAGTATGGCCAGTCGGTCGGTGTCGTGATGTTCGACGACGTGTTTGTGCCGCATGACCGGGTCTTCCTCGCCGGCGAGACCGAGGAGGGCGGCTTCCTCACCACGTCCTACGCCACGCATCACCGGCATTCCTGCATCGGTGCGCGCGCCGGCTTCGGCGATCTGCTGATCGGCGCGGGCGCGCTGATGATCGAGGCCAACGGGCTCGATGCCGAGAAGCACGCGCATATCCGCGAGGCGATGGTCGAGCTGATCACCATCACCGAGAGCTTCTATGCCTGCGGCGTCGCGTCCTCGGTCTACTGCACCAGGGATCCGGCCGGCTCGGTGATGCCGGATGCGGTATTCTCCAACATCGGCAAGCTGCTGCTGGCGACCAAGATCTACGACATGCACCGCGTCGCGCATTACGTCTCGGGTGGGCTGATCGTCGCGCTGCCGGGGCCTGACGAGGACCACAATCCGGAGACGCGCGCCTCGCTCGCCGCCGTGATGGGCGGGCGGCCCGACATTCCGGCCGAGCAGCGCGCCGAGGTGGCGCGGCTGATCGAGGACCTCACGGTGTCGCACGAAGCCGGCTGGTACTCGGTGATCTCGCTGCACGGTGGCGGTTCGCCGGAGGCGATGAAACGCGAGATCTGGCGCAACTATCCGGTGATGGAGAAGGCCGAGCTGGTCGAGAATTTGCTCGGCCGCGGTCTTGTTGATGAAGGACAGCGAGTCTCGAAGCAGCCCGGCCGCTGCTGCGCCACCGGCTGCGAGGTGCCGACGCCGTCAGCGGCGGCGCTGGAACTGGAGCCAGTGCCCTCGCAGTAACGGGCGTGAGGCCATCCCGCCGTCATTGCGAGGAGCGACAGCGACGAAGCAATCCATATTTCCGCTTGCTGGACGATGGATTGCTTCGCTTCGCTCGCAATGACGTGGCGAGACCCGACTTCATCCCTTCTGCGTGTAGAGCAGCGGCACCGCGGAATCCACCATCACCTCGATCAGGCTGGCGCCGTGATGCGACAGCGCGCGCTTGAAGGCGCCCGGAAGCTCGGCCGATTTCGTCACCCGCATTGCATCGCAGCCCATGCCTTCGGCGAGCTTGACGAAATCGATGCCGGGCAGGTCGAGGCCCGGCACGTTGCGCACCTGCATCACCTGGCTGAACGAACGCATCGCGCCGTAGCCGGAATTGTTCATCACGACGACCGTCAGTGGCAGCTTGCGCTGCGCGGCGGTCCACAGCGCCTGGATCGAATACATCGCCGAGCCGTCGCCGATCAGGCAGACTGTGCGCCCTGTGCTGCGGCCGAGCGCCATGCCGACCGCTGCCGGCAGGCTGTAGCCGAGGCCGCCGCTTGCCATGGTGTAAAAGCTGTCCTGGCCGCGCATCGGCATCGCCTTCTGCATCAGTGGGCGATGCGACGGCACTTCCTCGACCAGCGCATCGTGCGGTCCCATCGCGGCTGCGAGGGCATGCAGCGCATATTCCGCAGGGATCGGGTCGCCGGCCGCAGGCGCCGGCGGCAGGACGCGGCCCGGCGATGCGGTGCGCCTGGTCTCGGGCAGCAGCTCGAGCAGTGCCGACAGGGCCGGCTTCATGGTGGCGATGATGCTGTGGCCGGTCGGCGTCATCGCGGCGGCGTCGGGATCGTCGGTGATCTGGAAGATCGTGGTCGCGCCGTCGAAGATCGCGGCATGGCCCTCGACATGGAAGGTGAAGACCGGCGCGCCGACCACGACGACGAGATCGTGATCGCGCAGCGCATCGGAGAGCTGGCCCGGTGCGGCGTGCAGGAAGCCGGCAAACTGCGGGTGCCGCTCGGGGAACGAGCAGCGCGCCGAGAACGGGCTGACCCAGACCGCGGCCTTGGTTTTCTCGGCGAGATCAACCATGAGGTCGACTGCCTCGGCGCGATCGACGGCGGGGCCGACGACGAGGGCAGGCCGCTTGGCCTCGCCGAGCGCGGCGGCCAGCGCCTGCATCGCGGCCGTATCAGGGCCGACCTCGCGGCTGACCTGGCGCGCGTCGAGCGGCTGCGTCGCATGCGCCCAGTCGTCGATCGGCACCGAGACGAAGGTCGGCCCGCACGGCGGCTGCATCGCGACGTAATAGGCGCGCGCGATCGCGGCGGGCACGTCTTCGGCGCGCGCCGGCTCGACCGCGAATTTCACGTAAGGCCGCGGAAATTCGGAGGCGCGCTCGGCATAGAGAAAGGCCTGCAGCGGCATGATCGAACGCGCCTGCTGGCCGGCGGTGATCACCAGCGGGGTCTGGTTGCGGTAGGCGTTGTAGATGTTGCCGAGCGCGTTGCCGACTCCGGCCGCCGAATGCAGGTTGACGAAACCGGCATTGCGCGTCGCCAGCGCATAGCCGTCGGCCATGCCGACGACGGAAGCCTCCTGCAGGCCGAGCACGTAGTCGATGTCGTCGGGCCAGTCGCTCAGGAACGGCAGCTCGGTCGAACCCGGATTGCCGAACACCTTCTTGATGCCCCACGCGCGCAGGAGGCCGAAGGTGGCGTCCTTGACGGTGACGGTCTTGCTTTTGCCGGCGGCGGGTTTGCGCGAGGACATCGGGCGGCTCCCATTGCTGTCTTGTTACGTTCCGTCATTGCGGGCGGCAAAAGCGGAAAAGCAATCCACCTCTCGATGGATTGCCTTGCAATGTCAAGCCGCGCTGCGCCCATAGTTGCCGCGGCAACGGCTGAAATTTGCGTGGGCTCGTCATCCCGAGGAGCGCGCTCTTACGCGCGTCTCGAAGGATCGACGGCCACCGGCCGGGCCGTTTATCCTTCGAGGCGCCGCTTCGCGGCTCCTCAGGATGACGGTATGACCTCTCGCTGTGCTCCCTAATTGGCCTTCTGCAGTGCAGCGGTCTGCTTGGCGAGCTGCTTGTCGAAATCCTGCTCAAGCCCCGCCACATAGCTGGCGTTTTCGCCCGGCTTGACGAACGGGTTCGGCGCGCCGTCCTTCATCTCCGCGCGCTTGGCCTGCATGTCGTAGACCTCCGGATGCGGCCCGAGCAGCACGTCGACCTTCATCGCCTTGACCTTGGCGAAGGTCGAGCGGTAGTCGTCGACGATGCCGGAATAGGTCGGGCGGCCGACCAGCCGGTTCAGCGCCACTGTTCCGCTGCAGAAGAACAGCACATTGCGCTCCTGGCTGCCGTCTTTCACCGTCATCTCCCAGCTGGTGCAGCCGGGCGAATGGCCGGGCGTGGTGTGCGCGGTCAGCGTCACGTCGCCGAGCGTCACCTTGTCGCCTTCCTTGACGGTGCGGTCGACCTTGACCGGCGCAAAGGCAAGATCGGCGTTGTTCTCGTCGCCCGGATAGTAACCGCCCTCGAGCAGCGGCTTGTCGCGTTCGCCCGCGATCAGCTGCGCGCCGGTCTCTTGCTTGATCTCGGCAAAGCCGCCGGTGTGATCGAGATGGGCGTGGGTGTTGAGGATGATCTTGATGTCGCCTTCCTTGAAGCCGAGCTTGGCGATGTTGTCCTTGATCATGCCGGTCGACTGCTGCATCGCCGTATCCATCAGGATCAGCCCTTGCGACGTCTTGATGATGTAGACCGCGATCCCGTCAGTGCCGACGTAATAGATATTGTCGATCAGCTCGTACGGTTCGAACGGCGCAGTCCATTTCTTCATGACAACAGCCATGAAATCCTTGAGCGTCTGTGCTTGCGCCCCGGTTGTGATCAGCGCGAGTGCGCACAGCACGGCTGCGATCGTCCTCATGGCTGCCTCCCCATTTGTTGTTGTTTGCGGGAGCGCACTATGCGTGTCGGCAACGCCGATCGCAAGCCACGGACGGCTAGCCGCCGGACATGCCACTGCCTGTCCGGCGCATGCCTGTTCCGCGTTCAGCTCGCGTATTGTGCGATGCCGTTGCCGAACGACCAGTTTTCCTTGGCGACCTCGACCAGGTTGATGAAGATATCGTCCGGACGTCCCTGCAGCTGGCTCTGGAAATCATCCACGATCCGCTTGTAGAACGCCTTCTTCATCTCGACCGTGCGCCCCGCATTCAGCGTGATCTGGATCAAGATTAGATCGTCGCTGTAATTGTTGCCGAGATAGTTGTCGGCGTAGTTGAGGTCGCCGCGGTCGTGCTCGGTGATGACCTGAAACTTGTCATTTTCGGGCACGTTGATCAGCTCGCGCATCGCCTTGTAGACGATCTCGCCCAGGGTCTTGCGATATTCGGCGGACTTGCCGCGCTTCAGGTCGATACGAACGAATGGCATGGTGGTCTCCTGTGTTATGCGGGGCTCGGCCCCGCGTGATCGAAACGCTGCGAATGGCTTCGCGTCGTCGGCTTGCGCCGGCGCCGTCGGGGAATTCAGCGGGTCGCCTTGAAGGCCTCCCAGCGCGCATCGCGCTCTCTTTGATATTTCGGCATTCGTTCTGCGACCATGTCCGCCCATTGCAGCGGTTCGCCGCAGGCCTGGCAGACCGGACCGAGCCCGGCCGGCTTGCCGCAGGTGAGGTGCGTGTAGTTCATAGAAAGACCGTCTCGGGGCGACTTGCACCAGGTCTCGCCCCAGGCGCGCAGCGCGAACATCACCGGGAAGAACGCCTCGCCCTTTTCCGTGAGATGATATTCGTGGCGCAGCGGATGCTTGTTGTAGACGCGCCGCGTCACCAGTCCGTCGGCCTCCAGCGTCTTCAGCCGCGCCGCGATCATCTGCGGGGTCGCGCCCGTATAGGCCTGTATCTCCTCGAAGCGGTGATTGCGCGCGAACAGCTCGCGCAACACCAGCACGGTCCAGCGATCGCCCACCACGGTTTCCGCGCGGGCCACTGGACAGAGCGTTTGGTCAGCAGGGGTCCCCTTTGACTTTGCCATCACGCTTTCTTCATCTGGCATTGTTGCTATGATTTTCATAGTAATATGCGTTATCGTTGGTCCGGGTGCAACGGGCGTCTTTGGCCCGGTCCCTTACATTTCAAGGAGCGAACCATGAGTGGCGAAAGCAAGGGTCCGAAGCCGGGTGTCGACATGAAGCTCGAGGTCGTCGTCATTCCGGTGTCTGAAGTAGATTGGTCCAAGCGCTTCTACGAAAACCTGGGTTGGCGGCTCGACGCCGACTTCGTCAGGGCGGACGGATCCCGGGCGCTGCAATTGACGCCGCCGGGCTCACCGACCTCGGTTCATCTCGACAGGGGCCGCCGCTGCCGCGCTTCTTGATCGTGAACGACATCGAGGCGGCGCGCGCAGAGCTGATCGCGCGCGGCGTCGATGTCAGCGAGGTGTTTCACCGTGGCGCGGAAGGCCGCATCAAGGGGCCCGACCCGGAGCGGCCGAGCTACGGTTCGCTCGCGACGTTCAGCGATCCCGACGGCAATGTCTGGCTGCTCCAGCAGGTCACGCAGCGCCTGCCGGGCCGCGTCGATACGGACAGCACGACCTTCAGCTCGGTTGCCGATCTTGCCGCCGCACTCCGCCGCGCGGCGGCCGCGCATGGCGAGCACGAGAAGCGGACCGGCGGCCACGATGCGAACTGGCCGGACTGGTACGCCGACTACATCGTCCGCGAGCAGGCCGGCAAGCCGCTGCCGGAGTGAACAGTCAAACAGGAGTATCCTCATCATTGCGGCAAGTCACATGGCCGCGCATCGCAGCCTCACCGAGGTCCGGCGTCGAACACTGGCGCGTAGCTGTGGCCGTCCGCCCGGATATGGGCGCAGCGTGAGCCGCGGAAGTGGGCGGGGATGACGAGGCGGCCGCTGTCGGCGGCCTCTGCCAGGATACTCGTGCGCGTTTCGCACGCCAACTGCGGGTCGGTACAGGATGACGTCGACAGGCTGGGCTGGAAGATCTGCACCGGATTGTGCACGGCATCTCCGCAAAAGATCGCGCGATGCTGCGCATAGTCTACCATCAATCCCATCTGGCCGCTGGTGTGGCCCGGCAGTAGCACGAGCCGCAAGCCGGGACCGAGTTCATGGCCATCGTCGACCAGATCGACACGGCCGGCCTCGACGATCGGGATGACGCTCTGCTCCAGCGCGCGGGCGTGGATCGGCGGCGCGCGGCCGGCATCATGCTGGGCCATCCAGTCGGCAAGCTCGCGGCGGCCGAACAAATAGCGCGCGTTGGGAAATGTCGGTTGCCAGCGGCTATCGTCCTGGCGCGTATTCCAGCCGACGTGATCGACATGCAGATGGGTGCAGAACACCAGATCGATGTCGGCCGGATCGACACCGCTCGCGCGCAGCCGATCGAGGAAGCCGCTGCCGCGCCGCCGATGCCAGGCCGGAATCTCGGGGATGTCCTTGTGCTCGCCGATGCAGGCGTCGATCAGCAGCGTCCGCCCGCCGGTTTGCACCACAAAGCTCTGGATCGCGTGCTTCGCGACGTCCCGCGCGAGATCGATGAACACCGGCTCCAGTGTCTTCCGATGTGTCTCGATCAGGCCGCGATCGTATCCGGGCAGGAATTCAGACAGCGGAAGCCCGAAATCATCGTCGTCGACGATGACGTCGACCGTGGCGTCGCCGATCGCAAATCGCATGACCACTCCTTCCCGGAGAACCGTGCATCTTGCCGCGCGGTCACTATGCAGGTTGGGAGCATCGATCGCAAGTTGCGTGGTTTGCCGACCGCGGTCAGACCATGCCGCGCAGCAGGCTGATCAGGCGGCCGCACTCGTCATCCGTGCCGACCGTGATGCGCAGGAAATCCTCGATCCGCGGCTTCTGGAAATGCCGAACCAGGACGCCGCGCTCGCGCAGTTTTGCGGCGAGATCCGCGCCGCGATGGGCGCCATGGCGGGCGAACACGAAATTCGCGTGCGACGGCAGCACCTCGAAGCCGAGCTCGGAGAGGCCGCGGACCAGCGCCTCGCGACTGGCGATGATGCGCCGCCGCGTCTCCTCAAACCAGGCGTCGTCCTCGATCGAGGCGATCGCGCCCGCAATCGCGAAGCAGTCCAGCGGATAGGAGTTGAAGCTATCCTTGACGCGCTCCAGCGCCTCGATCAGCGGGCGCTGGCCGATGGCGAAGCCGACGCGCAGGCCCGCCAGCGCGCGCGACTTCGAGAGCGTCTGGATCACCAGGAGATTGTCGTGGCGCGCGACGAGCGGCACGGCGCTCTCGGCGCCGAAATCGACATAGGCCTCGTCGACCACCACGAGACGGTCGGGATGTTCGGTGACCAGCGCCTCGATCGCTGCACGCGGCAGCGCGATGCCGGTCGGCGCGTTAGGATTGCACAGCAGGATGGCGCTGCCGGGTCGCCGATAGTCGCCGAGGTTGATCCGCATCGCGGCATCGAGCGGAATCGTCTCGTAGCCGACACCATAGAGGCGACAATAGACCGGGTAGAAGCTGTAGGTGATGTCGGGGAACAGCAGCGGCTTGTCGTGCTTCAGCAGCGCCGGAAAGGCGTGCGCCAGCACCTCATCCGAACCGTTGCCGACGAACACCTCGTCTGCCGTGACGCCGTAGCGCGCCGCGATCGCCTCGCGCAGGGCGGTCGCGCGCGGGTCCGGATAGAGCCGCAGCCGATCGGTGGTCGCCGTGATCGCCGCTACCGCGCGCGGCGACGGCGGGTAGGGATTCTCGTTGGTATTGAGCTTGATCAGGCCATCGATCTTGGGCTGCTCGCCGGGCACGTAGGGCGACAGATTGTGGACGACCGAACTCCAGAAGCGACTCATGATCTCAGGTCCAGGGATGAATGCGATCACAATACGGAAAACGAGGCGCTGATGAAAGCGCCTCGTTGTCCCGTCGCATTCTGATGTGTTTCGCGCTCGCGACTTACCAGGTCGCCGTGCCCTTCATGGTCGGCTGGCCCTCGGCATTCGCGGTCCACAGCTCCAGGCCGCCATCCTTGTCGTTGGCGTTGATCGAGAACTCGCTGCCCTCGAACAGCGGCTGCACGCCGCGATAGCTGAGCTTCTTCGGCGGCTTGCCGCCACGGAGTTTCGCGGCGAGCTCGACGATGAAGGAGGCCTGCAGCGGGCCGTGGAAGATCAGGCCCGGATAACCCTCGACCTTGGTGACGTAGTCGCGATCGTAGTGGATGCGATGGCCGTTGAAGGTCAGCGCCGAATAACGAAACAGCAGCACGGGATCGGAGACGTGGCTCTCGCGATGCTGCGCGACCGGGGGAGGCGGCGGTGCCTTGGCCGGCGCCGAGCTCTGCGTGGTCGTCATCTCGCGATAGACGATGTCCTGCCGCTCGCGGACCGCAAGCCCGCGCGAGGTCGTCACCTCGTGATTGACCGAGACGAAGCACAGCGTGCCGGTCGAGCCGGATTTCACGGTAACGTCGGCGATCTTCGAGCTGCGTTTGGCTTCATCGCCGATGCGCAGCGCGTCGAAGAATTCGAGCTCGCCGCCGGCCCACATCCGGCGCGGCAGCGGCACCGGCGGCAGGAAGCCGCCGCGGGTCGGGTGGCCGTCGGGGCCAAGCTGCGACATCGGAAACACCGGCTGCGCCAGGCACCAATGCGTGGTCCACGGCGCGGCGTCGCCGGCCTTCGGCTCGCCGATCTCCTGGAACAGCGTCGCGCGCAGCCCCATCACGAGATACTTGGTGACGACGTCGGAGGCCTCCGTGGTCTTGCCGATCCACTGGCGAAGATGATCGAGGTCGAGTTTATCGGTCATGTCTGTGTTGCCTGGGGCAGGAGGGATCTCAGGATCGTTTGATGCGCTCACCGATCGCAGGCACCTTGCCGTAGTGCCGGTCCTCGCCGACGACGATCGCGGCCGGCGCCGGATAGCTGACCTTGCCGTTCGGCGTGTCGACCTCGATGCGGCGCAGATGCGGGTGCCTGGCGAGGTCGTCCATGCTGTTGACCTCGGCAAAGGCGATGTCGGCCTCGGCGAGCTTGCCCAGCAAGTCCTCGCGCGTCAGCTTGCCAAAGCTGTCGCTGACGATCTGGTCGGTCACCGCGCGGTTGCGCACGCGCTCGACCATGTTGGCGAAGCGCGGATCGTCGGGCAGGCCGGGCTGGCCCAGCACCTTGGCGCACAGCGTCTTCCACTCGCGCTCGCTCTGGATCGAGATCAGGATCTCCTTGCCGTCCTTCGAGCGGAACACGCCGTAAGGCGCGATCGAGGGATGGGCGAGGCCGATGCGTTTGGGCGACTTGCCGTCCTCGGCATTGAGCAGCGGCACGGTGAGCCAGTCGGCCATCACGTCGAACATCGAGATCCGGATATCGGCGCCCTGGCCAGTGCGGCCGCGGCCGATCAATGCTTCGAGAATGGACGCATGCGCGGTGGCGCCGGTCGCGACATCGACGATCGACATGCCGACGCGCGAGGCACCCTCGGGACCGCCGGTGATCGAGGCAAGGCCGCTCTCGGCCTGGATCAGCAGGTCATAGGCCTTGCGGTCGGCGTACGGGCCGGTGTCGCCATAGCCGGTGATGGTGCACATGATCAGCTTCGGATAGGCCCTGCGCAGCCGCTCGCGCGAGAAGCCGAGCTTGTCCATCGAGCCCGGCTTGAGGTTTTGCAGCAGCACGTCGGCGCCCGCGATCAGCTCTTCGAGCTGCGCGCGGCCTTCCTTGGTGGCGAGGTCGACCACGGCAGAATCCTTGCCGCGGTTGAGCCAGACGAAATAGCTGCTCTGGCCCTTCGCCGCGGCGTCGTAGCCGCGGGCGAAATCGCCCTCGGGCCGCTCGATCTTGATGACATGGGCACCGGCATCGGCCAGGCGTGACGAGCAGAACGGCGCGGCAACCGCCTGTTCGACGGCGATGACGGTCAATCCCTCAAGCGGTAGCATGATCTAAGAACTCAGTAGGAGCGGGGCATGCCGAGCACGTGCTCGGCGACGAACGACAGGATCAGATTGGTCGAGATCGGCGCAACCTGATAGAGCCGCGTTTCGCGGAACTTGCGCTCGACGTCGTACTCCTCGGCGAAGCCGAAGCCGCCATGGGTCTGCACGCAGGCATTGGCCGCTTCCCAGGACGCATCGGCCGCCAGCATCTTGGCCATGTTGGCTTCGGCGCCGCAGTCGAGCCCGGCCTCGTATTTGCGGGTCGCTTCCTTCACCATCAATTCGGCCGCGCGCATCGAGGCGTAGGCTTTCGCGATCGGAAACTGGATGCCTTGATTCTGGCCGATCGGCCGGCCGAACACGCTGCGCTCCTTGGCGTAGTTGGTCGCCTTCTGGATGAACCACTTGGCATCGCCGACGCACTCGGCCGCGATCAGGATGCGCTCGGCGTTCATGCCTGAGAGGATGTAGCGAAAGCCCTTGCCTTCCTCGCCGATCAGGTTCTCCGCCGGCACCTTCATGTCGGTGAAGAACACTTCGGTGGTGGCGTGGTTCATCATGGTGCGGATCGGGCGGATCTCCAGACCCTTGCCCTTCACCTCGCGCATGTCGACGATGAACACCGAGAGGCCGTCGGTGCGCTTCTTGGACTGCTCCTTCGGCGTGGTGCGCGCCAGCAGCACCATCAGGTCGGAATATTCGGCGCGGCTGGTCCAGATCTTCTGGCCGTTGACGACGTAGTGGTCGCCCTCGCGTCGTGCGAAGGTCTTCAGCGACGAGGTATCGGTGCCGCTGGTCGGCTCGGTGACGCCGAACGCCTGCAGCCGCAACTCGCCGGTCGCGACCTTCGGCAGATATTTCGCCTTCTGCGCATCGTTGCCGTGCCGCAGCACGGTGCCCATCGTGTACATCTGAGCGTGGCAGCCGCCGCCGTTGCAGCCGGCGCGCTGGATCTCTTCCAGGATCGCCGCCGCCGCCGACAGCTTCAGGCCCGCGCCGCCATATTCCTCGGGGATCAGCACCGAGAGATAGCCGGCCTCCGTCAGCGCATCGACGAACTCCTTCGGATAGGCCATCTGGCGATCGAGCTTGCGCCAGTATTCGCCGGGAAACTGCGCGCAGAGCTTTGCGACGGCGTCGCGGATGTCTGTGTGGTCGTCGGTGTGCTGTTCGTGTGCGGTCATGATTTCGTTTTGCCGAGAGGTTGCGCCAGAGCGTTTTCGGGCGAAGCGGAAGCCGGTTCGCGTGAGGAAAACGCCCGCTGTTGTGGGGTCCCGGTAAACTCCCTATGCTGTTTTGTTATAGCGTATGAACCTGCCTTCCAGGATTGGCAAGTATGGATTTCCGCCAGCTTAGGACCTTTGCGTGCGTCGCGGAACTCGGGAGTCTGAGCAAGGCATCCGATACCTTGCGGGTCGCGCAGCCGGCGCTGAGCCGACAGATCAAGCTCTTGGAGCACGAGCTGCGCACCGAATTGTTCACGCGCAACGGCCGCGGCATGGTGCTGACCGATGCTGGCCGGCTGCTGCTGGCGCGCACCGGCGGTATCGTGCGCCAGATCGACCAGATCCGCGACGACATCCAGTCCGCGGGCGGCGCGCCGTCCGGGCGGGTCGTGCTCGGGCTGGTGCCGACGGTGAGCTGCGTGATCTCGGCGCGGCTGGCGCGGCGTACGGTGGAACGCTATCCCGGCATTTCGCTCTGCATCGTCGAAAGCTACAGCGGCCATCTGATCGAGTGGCTGCACCGCGGCGAGATGGACCTTGCGGTGATCTACGGCCCGTCGGTCGATCTGCATTTGGCGGTGCAGAGCCTCGGCCGCGATAGCATCGTCGCGGTCGGCCCGCGCGGCAGCGGGCTGAAGCAGAAGAAGCAGGTCGATATCGGCTGGCTGCTGCGCCAGCGCCTGGTGCTGCCAAGTCATTCGCACGGGCTCCGCGCCATGATCGAGCATGCGGCGGCGAAGAAGAAGGTCACGCTCGACGTCAAGCTCGAGGCGGATTCGTTCCGGGTGCTGACGAGCCTGGTGGAGGAGGGGCTCGGATACACCATGCTGCCGCCGTCCTCGGTGCGCGGCGAGGTCGCCGACGGCCGACTGGAGACCGCGCCGATCGCGCGGCCAGCGCCGCGGCGCGAGCTGACACTAGCCTCGCCGGTCGAGCATCCCGGCTCGAATGCCATCACACTGATCGCCAAATTGCTGCGCGACGAGGTCACCGCGTGCCGCGCCGAGGGGCTCTGGGATATCCAGCTCGCCTGAGCGCGGCTTCGCATCATCTCACCTGGAAACCGAGATGACCGCGGAAGCGGTTCTTGAGGTAGGTGCCGTCGCGCGGCGGCAGCGCGCGCTCGACCTCGCCGGCTGCGATGCGGATCCGCGCCAGCCGCGGGCCGCCAGCGAGATCGCGCAAGCTATTCCGGAAGCGTTCGATGCCGGCCATGTCGGCGATGTCGGAGACATTGCCGATGCCCGCGCCATCAGCGATCACCTCGAGCTTGGCCCCCAAGCCGGAGTGACTGAGCTGCATCCCGGTCTCGCCGAAATGGCCGTTGTCGAGAACCGCGATCGACAGATTGCCGGGCTGCTTGGTGGCGATGGTCAAGAGGCTGCCGATGCCCATCAGCTGCTCGCCGTCGCCGGTCACGACCAGCACCGGGCGCTTCGGCTGCGCCAGCGCCAGCCCGAGCCCGACCATCGCGGCGCCGCCCATCGCGCCCCAGAGATAGAAATTGCCGGGATGCTCGCCGGCGTCGAACACATCGTAGGACGAGGAGCCGAGCCCGGAGATCACGAGCAAATCGCCGCGGTCGGCGAGCAGCGCCTTCACGGCGGTGCGGCGATCGAGAGTGCCTGTTGGCGCTGACATCAATGCGTCTCCTTCGTCCACTTCTTGCGGCCGATCATCCGTTGCGAGATCAGCACCGCGACTTGCTGGTCGCCGTCATAGGCGAGCGAGGCAGCGGCCGAGATCACCTCCTCGGTGTCGTCGGGGTTCTCGAGCCGCAGCACGGTGGCGCCCATGATCTCGAAGGCCTGCGGCGTCGCGCGGCCCATCGGGATCTGCCAGGGATTGAACTCGGCCCATTCGCCGCGCATCGTCACCAGCGTCAGCAGCGGGAAGCGGCAGCTCGCCATCAGCGACAGCATGTTGACGCAATTGCCGACGCCGCTCGATTGCATCAACAGCACCGCGCGATCGCCGCCGAGCCAGGCGCCGGCGGACAACGCGACGCCCTCTTCCTCGGTGGTCAGTACCGTGGTCTTGATGTCGGCATCGGCGTGCGACAGCTTGATCAGCTTGGAATGTCCGGCGTCGGGAACGTAGGACACCTGCGCCACGCTAAAATCCTTCAGCGTGCGGTAGATCGCAACCGGCCAGTCCTGGCTGGTCGCGCTGTCCTGGTGGGTGGCAATCTGGTCCATCATGGCCTCGGCTAGAGCGCTTTCAAGCGAAGGGGGTATCGGTTCGCGTGAAGAAAACGCGTCAAACAAGGGACGCGCATTGGCGCGTCCTCACCAAGAGCATTAGCGTGCGAACGGACCTGGCTCTCTTCGCATCTGTCTTGCGCAGCTATGCCGGAATTCTATAGCACACGCCAAAGTGAACGAATGGCGGCTGGAGCAACTGCGTCTTTTGGCCGGATCGGCAACGGCCGCATTGCAGCCTAAACCCGGCTTCCTATGTGTCAGGGCGCAGATAGTGGCAGTGCCGGGCCGCAAGGCAAGGCTTCATTTCAAGCCTTCATTTTGGGGCTTATTGATATTTCAGTCGCATTTTCAGGTATCGGAGCATGATTGTCCGAGATCGATTTCGTGGCCTCTTTCCCAAATATTTTCTCGCGCTCTTTCTGGCCGTCGCGTTTCCGCTTGTGATCAATGGGACGATTGAAGCCTGGTTCGGTTACCGCGATCAGCGCGCGAGGCTCGACCAACTGCTCGGCGTTCAGGCGACGTCCGCTGCCGCTGAAATACATAACTTCATCTCCGACATAGCAAGCCAGCTTGGCTGGCTGGTCCAACAGCCATGGTCCGACGAGGTGGACGAGGAGCGGCGGACCGATGCCTTACGTCTGTTTCGCCAAGCGCCTGCCATCGTCAGCGTGACACTCATCGACAACAATGGATTGGAGCGCCTCCACGTCTCGCGGGTCGGCCTCAATCGCATTGAAAGCCGTACCGACCGCTCGGCTGAACCTGCGCTGGTCGGTGCTCACGCGCGCCAGGTCTGGTTCAGCGATGTCAGCTATAACCGAGGCTCAGAACCCTATTTGACGATTGCGCTGGTGGGTAACCGGTCCGCGGTCGGCGCAGTCATCGCCGAAGTCAATCTCAAGCTGATCTGGGATGTCGTCTCGGCGATCAAGGTCGGAGAGACCGGCCTTGCCTTTGTCCTGGACCGGCCGGGCCGTCTCATCGCCCATCCTGACATCAGCCTCGTCCTCCGCGGCGTGGAGGAGACGACTTCGCAGCCATTTCGCGCCATACGCGACGCGATCGGCCCCAGAGCCGGTTTTGCAACGAGCCGTGACGCACAGGGGCGTCAAGTTGCTGCCAGTGAGGCTCCTGTGGCGGGGCCCGATTGGACCGTTGTGGTGGCACAGCCGCTCTCCGAGGCTTACGCCCCGATCTACGCCGCGTTGCGGCGGACCACAGTGCTTCTCGCAGGCAGCACCATATTCGCAGGACTTCTCGCCTATGCGTTTGCGCACCGGATGATGGAGCCGATCAAGCTGCTTGAGGAAGGGACGGAACGGATCGGCGCCGGGTCCTTCGAGCACCGCATTTCGATTCAGACCGGAGACGAGTTTCAGCGGCTCGCAAACAGCTTCAACAGGATGGCCGGTGAGCTTGCGCTTGCACAGCAACACCAGGAGCGTATCGCGAAGCTCAAGCGGTTTCTCGCGCCTCAGGTCGCCGATCTCGTCGATCGGACCGGTGACGACAGCGTGCTGGATGGCCGCCGTACCGATGTCGTCGTGGTGTTCTGCGATTTGCGAGGGTTCACCGCGTTTTCCGCGGGCGTCGCACCTGAGGAAGTCATGAGCGTGCTGTCCGAATACTATGAGGTTCTGGGCAGGGTCATTGCGCAGTTTGAAGCGACGCTCATCAGCTTCTCCGGAGACGGGCTGATGGTGCTGGTGAACGCGCCCGTTCCGGTCGAGGAGCCTGCGTTGAGAGCCGTTGACCTTGCGATCGAAATGCAGAAGCGCGTGCAAGGGCTGATCGGCGGTTGGCGGTCGCGAGGCTACAATGTTGGCTTCGGAGTTGGGCTCGCCAGCGGACCGGCGACCGTCGGCCGGATCGGCTATGATGATCGGCTCGATTACACAGCCATTGGCAGCGTCGTAAATCTCGCGGCGCGCCTGTGCGCATCTGCCGCAGATGCGGAAATCCTGATGGATGCCGGCACCGCCGCCAGCGTGAGAGACAAGCGTGCCCTGGAGGATATCGGGAGCCGACAAATCAAGGGCTTCGACGAGGCAATTCCGGTATTTGGAATTTCCTGCGATGCGCTCTAGCCGAACCGAGCGGCGGTGCCCGGCGCAATCCACCGGCGACTGGCCTAGCATCGTGCGATATGCTGTGCCAGATGCGGAACGGCAGCGGGTTGGCAGCGCGTGAGTTACGCTCATTCCAGTGCAGCAACGTCGCACGGACGCTCCAGGCGGCGTGATTTCCTTCTGATGATGGCGGGTGCGGCCGCGTGGACCACATCCTCGCACGCGCAGAAGCCGTCTTTGCCGGTCATCGGCTATCTCTGCCCGGAATCGCCGGATCTGTTTGGCAGCCGGCTGAGGGCCTTTCACCAGGGACTTCGCGAAGCTGGCTTCGTCGAAGGCCAAAATGTTGCGATCGAGTACCGATGGGCCAACGGGCAATATGCAAGGCTTCCGGCATTGGCACGCGAATTGATCGAGCGCAATGTCGATCTGGTGGTTGCGCCCGGCGGCGCTCCTGTTGCGCTCGCCGCGAAAGCCGCCGGTGCCACCAAGACAATCGTCTTTGAGATGGGCGGCGATCCTGTTCAACTCGGTGTGGTGGACAGCCTGTCGCGGTCGGGAGGCAATATCACGGGAGTCTCGAGCCTGAGCGTCGATGTGTCGCCGAAGCGGCTCGAGTTGATGCACGAACTCCTGCCGGCGGCGACCACATTGGGAGTCGTTACCAACCCGACAAGTCCGACCGCGCCTTCACAATTGCAGAGGCTTCGCTCCGCTGCGGAAACCCTGGGAGTCCATCTGCAGATCATGAGTGCAAGCAAGGAAGATGAATTTGAATCTGTATTCGCTTCCGTGGCGAAGGAGTCGGCGAACGCACTCGTTTTCACCTCCGATCCGTATTTCGCGTTTCGCAGTAAGCGATTGGCCGACCTCGCGATGGAATATGGCGTTCCAGCAATTACGCAAACCCGAGACTTCCCGATGGCCGGAGGGTTGATGAGCTACGGAGGAGATTTCATGCAGTCGCATCGGCGGACGGGCATCTACGCCGGCCGGGTGCTGAAGGGCGAAAAGCCGGCCGATCTTCCAGTGCAACTGGTGACCAAGGTCGAGTTCGTCATCAACCTGAAGACCGCCAAACTGCTTGGCCGCGAGTTCTCTGCTTCAGTCGTCAGCGGCGCAGACGAGGTGATCGAGTAAGCCACCATGGCCGAACAGGACGGCCGGACGGTCAGCCCCTGTTCGGCCTGGCAACGTCCCGTGTCACGCATTCGGCTGCAAAAACGTGCCGTACTGCTTACTCGCGACGACCGCGGCGGCGGCCTCTCCGATGACGCGCATCGCCGCCATCATCGGCCACGGCCCAAGGCTGACCCGGCGCACGCCGGCGCGGGCGAGTTGGCCGATTTCGGGAACGCCCCGCGTCACCATGATGTTGACCGGCAGCGGCGTCAGTTGAACGAGCCGCTCGATCAGCGGAAGGTCGGTCAAGCCCGGTACGAAGATGCCATCGGCGCCGGCATCGGCATAGAGTTTCGCGCGCCGCACCGCTTCATCCAGGCATTGCTCCGGCGAGCCGAACTTCAGCAGAAACGGATCGGTTCGCGCGTTGATGAAGAGACGAATGCCGAGCTGTTGCGCGGTGTCCCGCACCGCCCTGATCTTCGCGGCATGATGCTCGGGATCGACGAGCTGCCGCTTGCCGCCGGCAAGCCCGTCCTCGATATTGATGCCGATCGCGCCGGCCTTCAGGATCCTCGCCGCCGAACGCGCGGCGGCATCTGGAGTGTCGCCATATCCGGCCTCCAGATCGATCGATACTGGAACAGAGACCGAAGCGGCCATCCGCGACACCAGGCCTTCCACGATGTCGAGCGGGGCATTTTCGCCGTCGGCAAAGCCGAGCGCGGACGCCACCGCGCCGCTGCTGGTCGCGATGGCCGGCGAGGTCTTGGCGATCGCCTTGGCGGTCGCGACATCCCAGGCGTTGAACAGGACCAGTGGATCGCCTGTCCTGTGAAGACCATGAAACGCTTCGGCGTATTGCTGCTGTGTCGTGGCGTCCATTGCGCGCACTCCTGTTCAGAGAGAATTTGAAAGACGTCGTGACGTGGCGGCTGGTTGCGGCACGGCTGTTCAGCCGGCGGCGTGGGTCTTGAACCAGTCCATGATCAGGCCGGTGACCTCGGCCTCACGCTCGAGGTGCGGGAAGTGTCCGACATCGGGCAGAACAACGCGCTGATGGGGCCCCTTGAACAGCGGCTCTTCCTTGATCGAATACCGCACTGTCGGATCGTTGCCGCCATAGATCGTCAGCGTCGGCGTATGCATGTCGTTGATCGGCAGCCGGCCCGCAACTCCCGCATCGACCAGGCCGTTGTAGTATTTCAGCGCCGCCTTCATGGTGCCGGGCGAGCTGAGCGTCTCCTTGACCGAGCGGAGATGCGCGTCGTTCTCGAAGGCTGGCGACCACAACTTCCAAAGGTAGTCGACGAAGGGCAGTCCCTCGATGTTGACCGCCGAGTGAGCGCCAGGCACCGTAAAGAAATAGACATGGAAGACTGATCGAACGGCATCGGGATCGCTCCTGAGGCTTGCGATCGTGATCGGGTGCGCGGTGTTCATCACAACCGCAGCCTTGATCGCCGACGGCGCCGTGGCCAGCACCTGGAATGTCGACGTGCCGCCCCAATCCATGCCGACGACACGCGCTTGTCCGTCGTCACTGAGCGCCGCGATCAGCGCTTCGAGATCCTGGCCCAGCGCGATCGGATCGAAGATGCCGTCGGCCGGAATCTCGGTCGGCGCATAGCCGCGCAGGAACGGCGCGACCGCGCGATAGCCGGCATCCGCGAACACCTGCAGCTGCTTGCGATACGACCAGGCATTGTCGGGAAAGCCGTGCAGGAACATCACGAGCGGTCCGCTGCCCTGTTCGAGATAGGCAAACCGCACGCCGTTGGCGTGGACGTATTTCAGGGTGGGCTCGCTGCCGGCGGCGTCAGGCGCGGCCAATGCGGTGCTTCGGATCGTCATCGCTCTCTCCATCTTTTTCGTCGTTTGTTGCTCTCCCGGATAAATATGTGCGCAGCGCACATATATGGTCAAGTTGTTTTTTGTGCGCAGCGCACATATTATTCCCGGCATGGAAAACGGAATCGCCAATCTGCTGGGCGCGCTGTCGCTCGCCGTCATGGATCGGATCGAGCAGGGCGCGCGCGAGGTGGTCGGCCGCGGCGGCGAGACGCCTGCCGCCCTCATCGTCATCGGCTATGGCCAGGGCATGACCAATGACAAGCTGAGGCGGATCCTCGGCCTGTCGCATTCCGGAACGGTCCGGCTGGTCGATCGTCTGGTTTCGGATCGGCTGGTCGAACGCCGTCCGGGCAAGGACGGCCGCGAGGTCGCCTTGCACCTGACGGCGACCGGCGCTGCATCCCGGAACGAACTGCTGGCGTCGCGGATTTCGGCCGTGACGTCGCTGCTCGACGTGCTGTCACCGGCCGAACGCAAGCAGCTCGCGACATTGATCCGCGAACTGCTGGCAAGGCAGGACACGTCAGAGATGGATCGCTTCACGATCTGCCGGATGTGCGACGACCGGGTCTGCACCAATTGCCCGCTGCCGACCAACAAGGGCCAGCACGGTCACTAATACCTGACAGGACTAGCGCGAATAGGGCGAAGCTCAGCCCGGGATCCGCACCGGCAGGTTCTCGATGCCGCGGACGAAGCTGGAATAGACGCGCTTCGGCTCGCCGACCACCTCGATGCGGTCGAAGCGCTTCAACATCTCCTGCCAGACGATCTTGAGCTGCAGCTCGGCGAGCCGCATGCCGACGCAGCGGTGGATGCCGAAGCCGAACGACAGATGGATGCGCGGCCGGGCGCGATCGATGATGAATTCGTCGGGACGGTCGATCACCTCGTCGTCGCGGTTGCCGGAGACGTACCACATCACGACGCGGTCGCCCTTCCTGATCGTCTTGCCGCCGACCTCAGTGTCTTGCAGCGCGGTGCGCCGCATATGTGCGAGCGGCGTCTGCCAGCGGATCACCTCCGGCACCATCGTGTCGATCAGCGCGGGGTTCTCTTTCAGCTTCTGGAACTGGTCGGGATGCTCGTGCAGCGCCAGCACCGAGCCGCTCATGGTGTTGCGCGTGGTGTCGTTGCCGCCGACGATCAGCAGGATGATGTTGCCCATCAGATTGTCCGGGTCCATGTGCCGGGTGGCGTCGCTATGCGCCATCATCGACAGCAGGTCGTTCCTCGGCGGCCCGTTGACGCGCTCGTTCCAGAGCTTCGAGAAATAGGCGTAGCATTCGTCCATTTCCTGCCGCCGCTCTTCCGGCGAATTGACGATGCCGCTCTTCGGCAGCGCGGTGGAAACGTCGGACCAGCGCGTCAGCTTGCGCCGCTCTTCCCAGGGGAAGTCGAACAGCGTCGCAAGCATCTGGGTGGTCAATTCGATCGAGACACGTTCGACGAAATTGAAGGTCTCGTTGCGCGGCAGATTGTCGAGCACGCTGGCCGAACGCTGACGGATCAGCTTCGCCAGCTCGTCGAGATGGGTCGGCGTGAACATCGGCGACACGGTCTTGCGCTGATGGGCGTGCTTCGGCTGGTCCATCGCGATGAAGCTCGGATAGTCGTAGCCGGGCGGCACGTCGCGGATCGAGATGCCGCCGAGCGTGGAGTCCGAGGAGAAGATGCCGGGGCTGGTGTCCACATGCATGATGTCGTTGTACTTCACGACAGACCAATAGGGCTCGATCGGCGAATTGGTGCAGTAATGCACCGGCTCTTCCTTGCGCAGCCGCTCGAACCACGGCCACAACGTGTCGTTCTGGAACAGCCGCGGCGCGCCGGGATGAAAATCCTTGAGCGGCGTCGCATAGGCTTCCTCGCGGGCGAGGCGCTGCAACTCGGCCTTGTCGGCACGGATGGCGGTTTGGACGTTCATGATTCTTGATCCCGGTTGGCCGGCGAGCCCTCAGGCGGCGATGCGCACTGGCAGCGTCTCGTAGCCCTTGATGAAGCTGGAATACACCCGCTGCGGCTCCTCCACCACCTCGATCGTGTCGAAGCGCTTGAGGATCTCCTCCCAGATGATCTTGAGCTGCAGCTCGGCGAGACGCAGGCCGACGCAGCGGTGGATGCCGAAGCCGAACGAGATGTGGGTGCGCGGCCGGGCGCGGTCGATCAGGAACTCGTAGGGCTTCTCGATCGCCTCTTCGTCGCGGTTGCCCGAGACGTACCACATCACGACCTTGTCGCCCTTCTTGATCTGGCGGCCGCGGAACTCGAAGTCGGCGAGCGCGGTGCGCCGCATATGGGCCAGCGGCGTCTGCCAGCGGATCACCTCGGGCACGAAACTGTCGATCAGCGCCGGGTTCTCCTTGAGCTTGCGGTACTGCTCCGGATGCTTGCTGAGCGCGTAGATGCTGCCGGACAGCGTGTTGCGCGTGGTGTCGTTGCCGCCGACGATCAACAGGATCAAATTGCCGAGGAAATTCTTCGGATCCATGTTCCGCGTGGCGTCGCTGTGCGCCATCATCGAGAGCAGGTCGCTCTTCGGCGGCTGGTCGGCCCGCTCCTTCCACAGCCTTGCGAAATAGGTCGCGCATTCCATCAGTTCGGCCTGCCGCTCGTCTTCGGTGGCGACGAGGCCGCCGGCGCCGGGCAGGGTGGTCGCAACATCGGACCAGCGCGTCAGCTTGCGGCGGTCTTCCCACGGGAAGTCGAACAGCACCGCGAGCATCTGCGTCGTCAGCTCGATCGAGACCTTGTCGACCCAGTCGAACACCTCGCCGCGCGGCAGATTGTCGAGGCACTCGGTCGAGCGGTTGCGGATATTGGTCGCGAGCTCGTCAAGGTGCGTCGGCGTGAACATCGGCGCCACGGTCTTGCGCTGCGCGGAATGGCGCGGCCGGTCCATCGCGATGAAGCTTTCGCGGCGCAGGTCCGGCGGCACGTCGCGGATGGTGATGCCGCCGAGCGAGGCGGCCGAGGAGAACACCGCGTGGTTGGTCTCGATGTCCATGATGTCGTTGTAGCGGGTGATCGACCAGTACGGACCGAACATCGAATCCTTGCAGTAGTGCACCGGATCCTCGCGGCGCAGCCGGTCGAAATACGGCCAGAAGGTATCGGTCTTGAACAGCTCGGGATGGCCGGGATCGTAATCCGCGAGCGGAAGCGTGTTGGCGCGTTCGCGTGCGGCATCCAGATTGCTGTCGTCGACCAGATCGATGGTCCCGTGCATGAGCGGCTCCTCAACCGTTTCGCTGCCGGGGCATCGCCGGCGCGGCATGTTTTACCGAATTACATTCTCATTCCGCGGTTTGCGCAAGGGCTCTCAGCGCGCATTTGGCCGCATTGATGTCAGGTCAAAGCGGCCGAATCCGGGCTTTTCCCGCGATGGACGGGCGGGGCGGCGATCATGCCCGTTTCAAACGGCGTTTGATTCAATCGGGCGGTGCCGGCGCCGTCTGTTGGCTGGCGGGCTTTTCGCAGGGGTAGGTGTCCTGCAAGCCCCAGAGCAGCAGGAGAGCGACCACCATCTCGCCTTTCGCGGACCGCTTGTCGGCCGACTTGAGCATGATCTCTTCGGCTTGTTCGCTGGTCAGCGCGAGGTCGCCCGGCATGCAGAACAGCAATTGTCCGCCGTGCCGTGTCAACCAGGCATTGGAGGCCATCAGGCCGCCCCGCACGCCATCCAGGTACATATGATTGAAGATGCGAAAGTTCTCATTCTTCGGATTGCGATAGGAATCCAGCCGCACATCGACGGCAGCAGCGGGAGCTGCCGTCAGCGCCAGGAAGCACGCCGACAATATCCATTTGATCATCGCTGGGATTTCCTCGCTCCTGCGGCGGCCGTTCGGCCTGTCGGTTAAGTCGGCAAATTGCCGCTTTGGGTTCGAAGCTCGTGACCCCGGGGACGGGAAAGGGGCGGCAGTTCGGCTAGCGGCCGATCTCCACCAGTCCCGTTAAGGCAACGCCAACCGCACCCCGCCAAATCCGGCGCCCGCGCTCTCGACCTCCTGTGAAACCTGGATCACACTCGCAGCGACAAACCTGTGCTTTTGATGCGCAGAGATTGTCCCGTCCTGGAGCTATCCCGTGAACGACATGAGCTGGACCCCGCCGGGGCCGCCGCAGCCGCCCCCGCAACCGGTTCCGCCGCCGATGCCGGTGGCGTTTTCAGGGAGCCGGAACGAGTTCTTCCGCCTGGTCGCGCGTGGCGCCGGGCTCGAGCTCGCCACGCTCGGCTTCTACCGGTTCTGGCTCACCACCGACATCCGCCGTCACCTCTGGTCGAACACCCTGATCGACGGCGATGGGCCGGAATATACCGGCCGCGGCAAGGAGCTCATGATCGGCTTTCTGGTCGCGTTGGCGATCCTGATGCCGATCTATCTCGGATACTTCCTGATCGGCATCGAGGCCGAGCATCTCAAGGCGTTTGCCTCGCTGCCGCTGGTCGCCTTCTTCTATTTGTTCGGCCAGTTCGCGATCTACCGGGCGCGGCGCTATCGGCTGACCCGCACGGTGTGGCGCGGCGTCCGCTTCTGGATGAGCGGCTCGGGCTGGATCTATGCGCTGAAGGCCTCGCTATGGGGCCTGCTGGTCGTGATCACGCTCGGCCTCGCGCTGCCGTGGCGCGAGGCGGCGCTCGAGCGCTACAAGATGCGGCATTCCTATTACGGCGATCTTCAAGGCTCGTTCGAAGGCCGCGGCTGGGATTTCTTCAAGCGCGGCTGGTGGCTCTGGCTCCTGATGCCGTTCGCACTCGTCACCGTGTTCGGTCCGTTCGCCTATGCCGCGTTCAAGGCGATCGAGTGGCGCTGGTGGCTGTCGGGCATTCGCTTCGGCGAAGTCAGGCTGGAATCCACCATGCGCCGCAGCGCGCTGATCGAGCTGTACTGGAAGGTGATCGGCTGGGCCATGCTGCTCGGCACGCTGTTCTCGGCCTATCTCGCGCTCTGCATCTTCCTGGCCGCCAGCATCAACGGCTCCTCGATCGCGGACTTCTTCAGGACCGAGGCGTTTGCCAGGAGCATTCCCCTGATGGTCCTGCTCGGCGTCGGCTATCTTGCCCTTGCGCTCGCGATGAACGTCGTGATGCGGGTCTATCTGATGCGCGATCTCTGGGTCCGGGTGCTGTCGTCGACCATCGTGCACAACATCGAGGCGGCGGCCAACGTCACCGCGCGCGGCGAACTCGCCAATGCGCTCGGCGAAGGCTTTGCCGACGGCCTCGACGTCGCGGGATTCTAGCGCAATGGAAGCCGATGTCAGCCAGGCCAATTCCGCGGCGCCGCCGGTCCCGGGCGCGGTGTTCTTCGACGGTGCATCGAGCCGCCGGCGCTTCGTCGCGCTCAAACTCTCCGATGCGCTGGAGATCAGGGAAGACGGAACGCTGCTCGCGCGCTGGGCGTTTGCCGACATCCGCCGCTCCGACAGCCCGTCCGGTCTGTTGCGGCTGAGCTGCCTGACTGCACCTAGTCTGGCGCGGCTCGAAATCCGCGACGCGCAGCTGATGGCGGCGCTGGTCGCGCGCTGCGACAGGCTCGCGCAGGATCTGCCGAACCGCAAGGGCGTCGCCGGCATCGTCGGCTGGTCGCTCGCGGCCGCGGTGTCGATCGTGCTGGTGGTGCTGTTCGGCGTGCCGCTCGCCGCCGAGCGGCTGACGCCGCTGGTGCCTGATTCCTTCGAGCGGCGTCTCGGCGACGTCGCGGAGGCGCAGGTCAAGGTGGTGTTCGACGGCAAGCCGTGCAGCAACGCGGCAGGACAGGCGGCATTCGAGAAGCTGGTCGGCAAGCTGCGCGAGACCGCGGGCCTCGACAATTCGGTGCAGTCGGGCGTGCTGGCGACCTCGGTGCCGAACGCTTTCGCGCTGCCGGGCGGCAAGGTCTATCTCTTCGAGGGGCTGCTGGAAAAGGCCGAGAATCCCGACGAGATCGCCGGCGTGCTGGCGCATGAGCTCGGCCATCTCCGCCATCGCGACAGCATGCGCGAGCTGATCCACAATGGCGGCACCTCGTTCCTGATCGGGCTGCTGTTCGGCGACATCACCGGGTCCGGCGCGCTGGTCTTCGCCTCGCGCTCGCTGGTGACGTCATCCTATTCGCGCGACGCCGAGACCAATGCCGACACCTTTGCGATCGAGACCATGCACAAGCTCGGCCGTCCGGCCAAGCCGATGGGTGAACTGATGTTCCGCGTCACCGGCAAGGAAGGCGGCAAGGGGCTCTCGCTGGTCTCCAGCCATCCGCTGACCGAGGACCGCCTCGCGCGCATGGACAAGGCCGATGCCGCCGGCCCGGCCAACGGCCAGCCGCTGCTGTCATCAGCCGAATGGCAGGCGCTGAAGAGCATCTGCGGATCGGGCAAGGGCAAGGTGTGAAGCCAACGATTTTCGGAATTGGGATTTCGAGACTGGAGCAATTCCCATGCCGCGTAACGACGGATACTGGTTTCCCGCCAAGCGCTACGGCTGGGGCTGGGGACCTCCGAACAATTGGCCGGGCTGGTCGGTTCTGGCAGGATTCGTGGCGCTGGTCGCGGTCGGCGGCGCGGTGAACCTGCCGCAGTCTCCGGCGCGCTTCATCGCCTATGTGGCCGTGCTCAGCATGTTGCTCTTCGCGGTGTGCTGGTGGAAAGGTCAGCCGCCACGCTGGCGCTGGGGCGGCGACTGACCCATTTTCCAACCGCTACTTCACCAGCCTGAACTTGCCGCCCTCGACCTTGATCAGGAACGCCGACCGCTCGTCGTAGCCATTGTGGTCGGTCGGGCTCATCGTCGAGAGGCCGTTGTTCAGATAGACATCCTTGCCGCGCTCGAGCTCGTCGCGCAGCGCGGCGCGGAATTCCGGCGTGCCGGGCTTTGCCGTCTTCAGCGCGCTTGCCGCCGCCCGCTTGAACAGCGTCACGGCATCCCACAGATGCGCGCCGAAGATATTCGGCTTTTGCCCGTTGACCTTCTCGTAGGACGACACGAACTCGTCGCGCGCCTGGCGGAACGGATCGCCCGCCGGCAGATCGTCGGCGATCGTGAAGGCCTCGCCGGTGAAGATCGCACCCTCGACATTGGCGCCGCCGAGCTTGATGAACTCCTCCGACGCAACGCCGTGGGTCTGGAAGATCTTGCCTGCGTAGCCGCGGCTGCGCAGCGCCTCCTGCGGCAGCACCGCCGGCGTGCCGGCGGAGGCGATGAACACCGCCTCCGGGTTGGTCGCGATCACCTTCAGCGCCTGGCCCATCGCGCTGGTGTCGGCGCGCGCATAGACCTCATGGGTCGTGACGGTGAGGCCGAGCGTGGGAGCCAACCGCGACACCTCATTGTAGTAGCCTTCGCCGTAGCCGTCGGACACGCCGATATAGCCGAGCGTCTTGATGCCGGATTTCGCGATGTATTTCAGGATCGCCGCCGCCATCAGGTCGTCATTGGGCACCACCTTGAATGCCCAGCGGCGGCGCTCGTCCATCGGCCGCACGATCGCGGTCGCTGCCGCGAGCGAGATGATCGGCGTCTTGGATTCGAAGGCGACGTCGAGCATCGGCATGGTGACGGGGGTCAGCGAGGAGCCGATCAGGATGTCGACGCCGTCCTGGATCACGAGGCGGCGGGCATTCTGCGTGCCCTTGGTCGGATCGGACTCGTCGTCGAGCGCGATATAGACCACCTTCTCGCCGCCGATCTCCTTCGGCAGCGCAGCGATGGTGCGCATCTGCGGCTGGCCGAGCGCCGAGCCCGGCCCGGATCCGGACACCACGACGCCGACCTTGATGTCGGCACGCGCGTCCGGCGCAACCAGCAGCGCGCCCGCAAGTACCCAGAGTCCGGCCATGGCCAGCTTCATTGCAATTCCTCCCAGCAGGTTCTTTTTGTGTCAGTGCGGCCGATGATAGCCGACCGGCGTCCGGTTTCGCATCATATTGATTCCGCTTGCTGCGTCTGTCCCCCTGATTGGGGACATCCGGGCGGCGCCTTGGAAGGGCGCGCGCCGCCAGGCCCGGATGGCCGCGCCACCAGCGGCTGCGGCGCACTTCTGAACCTCGCGTTTACCAATCCCGTAAAGGTCGCGGGAACCAGTTTCCCTAATCGGGCGGCAATGTCCTCCTGTTATTGAAGGACGGGAAAAGGGAGTACGAACCATGTTCAGCATTGTTCGGATCCTCGTCTTGATCGCATCTCGGCATGCGGGATCCGTGGTTGCAGGCGTGCAGTTGGACGGCGCGCGCTCGTCGCAAGCGGTGCACGTCCATGATTGAGCATCATCAAATCGCGGCGGAGCACGCGCGCGCCATCTGCGAAGAGATCGGCGAGCGGCTGCGCTACGTGCTGCGCGGCGATTACGCCGATTTGCCGCCAAAGCTGCGCCAACTCGTCAACGAGCTCGCTCTGCAGGATTGCGAGGCGCCGTCGCTGGTGCCGGCAATGGCGGAGATGATTCGGCCGCTGGTCGCCGCAGCCTAGGATTTCAGCCTAGCTGTCGCCGAGGCCTGCTGCCTCTGCCTTGGGCGCTTCCGGCGGCGGCAGCAGCATAGCAAGCAAAATGAGCGCGATTCCCAAATCGATTGAAACGTCGGCGACGTTGAAGATCCAGACAAATCGAAGTTTCGAGGCATCGAACAGATCGACGACGGCACCCAATCGAAGACGGTCGATCGCATTTCCGGCGGCGCCGGCGCCGATCAAGGCGAATCCGAAGGCGTTGATGGTCGTGGTCGATCGCCGCAGGATCAATCCAAGCAGGGCCGCCGCTGCGGCAAGGCCGACGGACGCGAGCACCCACCGCGACAACGCACCGTAGTCGGGAACGAGACCGAAAGCGTTGCTGCGATTGAACATGAGGGTGAGATCAACGGGGCCGCGCAGCTTGACGGTGGCGCCGGTTTCCAGCGATCGAAGGGCCCAATGCTTGGTCAGCTGATCCAGCGCCAGCATCGCAAGCGCGGCGCAGAACGCGGTGATGCGCGAGCTTCGATATCTTCTCACGAAACCGTCTCTCGCTCCGCTGCCGTCCACGCCGGGCAACAACCCCCAGCGTCACACCATAGTGTGACGGGCCGTAACGGCCAATATCTCCGACCGGTCCTGCTCAAGCTATCTTGCTGACTGTATCCTGCGGGCGATCACAGCTACTCGAATCGAAAGGCATCTTTCGCGGGATAACCCAAATTCACACCAATCTTCCAGGCGCCATCTATCTTGCTCAACAAATAGGTCCCGCCTGATCTGTTAAGCTCGCTACCGTCCGACTTGTAACGCACGTATGTACCACCTGCGATGGCATGCGTAGGGCCAAGGAGCTTCACTCCGAAATCAATCCACTCCGTCTTTGCATATCCCTGCTTGACCGCCGCTTCGCGATACTTCTTGTACCAATCCATCGCTTCATCCCTCGTCGAAAAGGCGGTGAAGCCCTGCGATCCTGCTATGACGAAGGGAATGCTGATGTCTTGTGCCACTGCAGCCATGTCGCCGCGGCTGTACGTCTCAAAATATTCATGCATCAGCTTGTCGATTGCGTTCCTTTCAGTGGCTGGATCAGTCGACTGAGCTCGCGCAGCAATCGGGATCGATATCAGCAATGCGGCAATTGCGAGTGTGATTTTCTCTACTAACGACGTCATGCCGTAGCCCTTTCCAAGGCGGCCGCGTTGATCAGAGGTACGTGAATAGCACGACTTGCCGGCTCAAAATCCAAGGTTATAAGGCCGACGATGCCTGGATGATTTGTTTCCGGCAATTCTCGACTACCGCTTCTAAGTAAGCTCAAACCGGGGAGCGCGGTTCTTCGAGCGTTCGCGTCACACGTTCTTCGCGACCTTGCGCGTTCGGGTCGCGCCGGCGCCGGCGATCGCCGGCTTGATATTCCACACCGCGCGCACGGCTGCGAAGGCGTGGGCGATCACCGGCTCCTGGCGGCGGGCGGCGAGGCAGGCGAAAGAGAGATCGCAGCTGAGTTTCACTTTGTCGGAGACCACGAACTGATGCGGGCGCGCCATCCGCGGCGCCAGCACGCTGTCGCGCGCGAGGGCGAGGCAGAGGCCGGATTCGACGAAGTCGATCATCGCCTCTTCCTGATCGGTGTAGCCGACCCGCTTCGGCAAGGCGCCGAGCGGACGGAAGATGTCGTCGAGCAGCCGGCGGTGGCCGGAATGCGGCGGTGTCGCGAGCCAGGGCAGTTCGGCGAGCTCGGCCCAGCCCTTGCCGATCACCCGGTCCCGCCAGCCGATCGGCGCGATCACGCGGTAGTGGTAGCTGAGCAGCGGCGCCAGCTGGTAGCGGCCGTCGGCGATGGTCCGTTCGGTGAAGCTCTGATGGAGCTGCTCCGGCGGCGTGGCGTCGACATAGTAGCCGACGTCGAGCTCGCCGCGGCCGACCTGCGCCAGCACGTCGTCGCTGACGCCATGGCGCAGAAACACTTCGGTGCGCTGCGAGGACATCGCAAGGCTGCGCACGAACGGCCCGAGCCGGGTGAATTCGGGGTCGAGGATGGTGCCGACGCGCAGCGTGCCGCGCTGCGCCTCGTTCAGCGAGTCCGCCATCGCCTTGAAGTCGGATGCCGCGGCCACCGCCCGGTGCGCCAGCGGCAGCAGCGCCGCGCCCGCCTCGGTCAGCGTGAAGCCGCTGGGTGTGCGGTTGAACAGCAGCAAGCCGGTGCTTTCCTCCAGCGCCTTCAGTTGCAGGCTGACCGCCGGCTGGGTCAGTTTCAGCATCGCTGCAGCGCGCGATACAGTGCCCTCACGGGCAACCGTGATGAAGCAACGCAAGGCCTGGGTACGGGGAAGCTCGGTCATTGTGTGAGCTTATAGCACACATTTCCTGCCGCGCATCCGACCTTGTCGCGTGATTATAATACAACCAATGCGAGAAATCAGGATGGCCGCCACGCAACCATGCCTGCGGTGCGCACCCGCACCTCCGGCGAGGCGAGGCAGGTCGCGACCGCTTCATAGCCGGGAGCACCGGGCACGGGCGTGACGCAGATCGGCCGGCTGTGATTGGCGGGGCACAGGATGATCGCTTCATCGTCGCCGACCGCGTCGAGGTCCAGGATCGCGCTGGAGCGTGTCAGGAAGAACAGCGGCCGCGCCTCGGGCCCGCGGCGGCGCAGATACGCGATCACGGCTTCCTGGCTGGCCGCATCGAGCCCGTGCTCGAGCATGTCGATCACCAGGATCGCGTCGCCGTCGGCCTCGAGCGCGGCGAGCAGGGTGGTCAGCGCGGCCGAGTCCACCGCGCCGTCGGCGAGCAGGACGGCAAGACTGGCCTCGACCCTCGCCTTGTGCGCCGGGTCGGCAGCGAGCCGCGCGCGAACCGCCGCGCCGCCGTCGGCGGTGCGCTCTAGCCCCAGGAAGCTGGCATTGGGCAGCACTTCGGCGAGCCGTTGCGCGAGGCGCGTTTTGCCGCTGCCGAGCGGGCCGACGATGTAGTTCAGCAGCTTGATGTCGCGCAACTCGAAGCGCTCGCCGCCCCACGGCCACGGCAGATCGAACGCGACGCCGATCGCCGGCCGCGCCCTGACCGCGCCGATGAGATCGCTCGTCGCGGGCACCTTGCCGCGGCCGAGGTCGGCGCGCAGCCGGCGCACCCTGGCGATGCTGTCACCGGATTGGCGAATGCTCGCTTCGAGAGAGGCCTCGTGCGCCGCCAGCACGCGATCGAGGATGACGGCGTCGCCGCTCAGGATTCGCGCCACTTCATTGATGCTGAGGCCGAGCGCGCGCAGCGCGACGATCTCGGCGCCGCGCGCCATCTCGGCCGCACCATAGGCGCGCCATCCCGCCGGCGTGCGGCCGGGTGCGATCAGGCCGCGCTCCTCGTAGAGGCGTAGTGCTTTCGCCGAGATCCCGAGCTGCCTTGCAGCTTCGGACGGGCTGAGGAAACGGGCAGCAGGAGCATTCATCGAATCACCTCGCGTCGTCTGACCGCACCTCTATGGAGGCGGCCGCAGGGGCAAGGTCAAGGGGGAGGGAACCCTGCCGCTGGTGCGTCTCTTACGCGCGCGTTGCGCGAGAATGCGAAGCTGCGTCCTCATTCACAACTGTCATCGCCCGGCTCGACCGGGCGATCCAGTACGCCGCGGCTTCTCGGCTCAAGCACTGCTGTCTCTGGAATACTGGATCACCCGCATGCGCGGGTGATGACACCGAACAAGCTGTTTGACCGGTGGAGTCGAGACCTATCCTCATCGTCGTCCTGGCCTTCGCCAGGACGACAGCGGTGTTCCTGGCGAGCACAATGCACCACCCTCACTCCAGATGGTTCACCTTCGCCACCCAGGCGCGGACGTCGGTGAGCACTTCGGGCAGAGCGGCCTTGACCTCCTGCACGTTCATGCCGGGCTTGATGCGGGGGTCGTAGAGCAGGTTGAGCAGGTATTGGTCGTAGACGTCGAAGAAGCCCATCGAGACGCTGTCGTTGAACATGGTCCACGGCACGGTCGCAGTGTCGTTGATCGGGCCGAGCGACTGCAGCAGCTCCTCATAGGCGCAGTCGAGGAAGACGAAATCGCCATTGTCGACGGTCAGGATGACGTCGGAATGCTCGATCTCGTAGTTCTCGTTCTTGCGGAAGCCGGACAGGCATTGCGGGTCGAGCGAGGTGCGGATCTCCTTGGCGCGCTCCTGGCCGTAGAAGGTCGCGATGGTGCGATAGAGCTCACGGTCGCGCACCAGCTTGACCACGACATTGGCCGCGTCGTTGTCCTCGGTCATCGCGATGTCGAGATGCTGTACCTTGGCTCGGATGTCGGCGATGACCTTGGCGAGCTGGACCTTGCGGTCGGCGCGGTTGCCGTCGGCGAACACGCGCACCGGCCTGTCGTATTTGCGGATGCGGTCGACTCGGCCGGCGAGATGATATTCGGCGCCGAACGCGGTTTTCAGAAAGCCCTCGAGGATCTCGGCGTCGGTAAAGACCTTCTTCTCGTTGCGCTGGCGCGAGGTGACGGCCGGAATCTCTGCACCCGTCGCCGGTACGATGGCGTCGGTGAGCGAGGTGGTGAGCGCCGCGGCGAGCAGCAGCAGGATCGGCGAGCAAGGTTGGCGCATTCGAACCACGCTGCCGCAATGCGCCCGGCAGCGCAAGGCAAGATCAGCGATCTTGCCGGATGGCAGCGCCTGGTTCCGTCGAAATCGACGCGATCAGTTCTTCACCACCACGGTGGCGCCGACCGAGACGCGATCATAGAGGTCCTTGACGTCCTCATTGGTCATGCGGAAGCAGCCCGACGAGACCGCCTGGCCGATCGTCTCGGGCTCGTTCGAGCCGTGGATGCGATACAGCGTCGAGCCGAGATACATCGCGCGCGCGCCGAGCGGGTTCTCGATGCCGCCGGCCATGTGGCGCGGCAGATCGGGGCGGCGACGCAGCATGTCCGACGGCGGCGTCCAGGACGGCCATTCCTTCTTCGCACTGATGCGATGGACACCGCCCCAGCGGAAGCCATCGCGGCCGACGCCGATGCCGTAGCGCAGCGCCTGGCCGTTGGCCAGCACCAGATAAAGCCGGCGCTCGGCGGTGTTCACCACGATGGTACCGGGGGCATAGTTGGTCTCGTAGTTGACAGTGGTGCGCGGGATCGGGCTGGCGCCGCCACCGCCGAAGAAGCTCGGGGCTTCGGACTGGTAGCCCCGGGAGTCGAAGAGCTGGGCCTGGGCCTGGCCGGCACCTGCCAGGATCGTGAGCGCGGCAAACATCAAGGCAATCGGGCGCATCGTCATCGTCCTCGCGAACAATCAAATATGCAGCCAAAAAGGCCACAATCGCCGGCCTTTCGCAAGCGACGAAGCCGTGACTTTATGCACTTTCGAGCAAGACGGTTTAAAAAGGCAACAGACCGGAAGCGATACCTGCATTGTCCCGCCAAACCTTTGACGAAGCGGACGAAGAATGGTTGATCTGGAGCGTTTTCCAGCGAAGTGGAAACCGGTTCGCGTCAAGAAACGCGACCAAACAAGGGATACCAGCATGGTCCGCTTCAATCGGATCATGCTCTGAAGCGACCTCAAGAACATCTCGAAACGGGAGCGTGAGCATGAACGGTGCGGAAAGTCTGGTGCGGACGTTGGTCGCGGGCGGCGTGGACGTCTGCTTTACCAACCCGGGCACCTCGGAGATGCATTTCGTCGCAGCACTGGACAAGGTGCCCGGCATGCGCTGCGTGCTCGGCCTGTTCGAAGGTGTGGTGACCGGTGCGGCCGACGGCTATTTCCGCATGAAAGGAACGCCCGCCTCGACGCTGCTGCATCTCGGGCCCGGCCTTGCCAACGGCCTCGCCAATCTGCACAACGCCAAGAAGGCGCATTCCGGCATCGTCAACATCGTCGGCCAGCACGCCACCTATCACATCGAATACAACGCACCGCTGACATCAGACATCGAAGGCCTGGCACGGCCGATGTCGGCCTGGGTGCGCACCTCGCCGGACGCCAGGTCGGTCGCCCGTGATGGCGCCGCCGCGATCGCCGCCGCCAGCGGCGCGCCGCCGCAGGTTGCGACCTTGATCCTGCCTGCCGACACCGCGTGGAACGAGGCTGACGGGGTGGCCCAGGTGCCGGTGGAATCGCAGCGCCGGAACTATTCGCCACAGGCCGTCGAGAGCGCCGCCAAGGTGCTGCGCAGCGGTGAACCGACATTGCTGCTGATGACCGGCAGCGCGGTGACAGAGTCGGGGCTGGCGCTGGCGGCGCAGATCGCCGGCAAGACCGGCTGCAAGGTCATGGGTCAGCTGGCGAGCCCGCGGATGGCGCGCGGACGCGGGCGGTTTTCCATCGAGCGGGTGCCTTACGTGGTCGAGCTGGCGCTCGCGGCGCTGAAGGGCTTTCGGCACATCGTTCTCGTCGAAGCCAACGAACCCGTCGCGTTCTTCGCCTATCCGAACAAGCCGAGCCTGCTGAAGCCGGAGGGATGCGAGGTGCATCGCATGACCTCGAGCGGGGAGAATTCGGTGGCGGCGCTGCAGGCGCTGGCCTCGGCGGTTGGCGCCAAGCCGGCCGATGTCAAGCCGCAGGCGACCGTCGAACTGGTAAAGCCGACCGGTGCCTTGAACCACGCGTCGATCGCCCAGGCGATCGCGGCTGCGGTTCCTGACAATGCCATCCTGGTCGACGAATCCATCACGACCGGGCGCGGTTTCTTTCCGCTGACGGCGAGCGCCGCTCCGCACGACTGGATTCAGAACCTGGGCGGCTCGATCGGCTATTCGACGCCGGTCGCGACCGGCGCCGCGATCGCCTGTCCGGACCGCAAGGTGATCTGCATGGTCGGCGACGGCAGCGCGATGTACACGATCCAGTCGCTGTGGACGCAGGCGCGCGAAGGGCTCAACATCGTCACCATCGTGTTCGCCAATCGCATGTACCAGATCCTGCGCGGCGAGTTCGATGGCGTCGGCGCCGGCGAACCGGGCAAGCGGGCGCAGGACATGCTGAGGATCGACAGCCCGACGCTGGATTTCGTCGCGCTCGGCAAGAGCATGGGCGTGCCGGGCCGGGCGGTGACCACCGCGGACGAGTTCAACAAGGCCTTGGCGGAAGCCATCGCCGAGCCGGGCCCGCGGCTGATCGAAGTGCAGGTGTAGCAGCGCAGTTGCGGGGCCGCGGCGGCGGCCGAGCATGATCCGGACCGGAACGGCCGCGTTAGCGCAAAGTGCGAAGCGGTTTTCCCTGCGACAAGCGCGATGCGTTTGCGCGGAGATCATGCTCAAACAAAAGAGCCAAAGCGCGATGATGGATCAACCAGACCTCATCGCGCTTTAGTCCAGTCGGAGGCGCCAATGCAGACCGAGCTGAACAAGGTGATCGCCGCGATCGAGGAATTCTACGCGCAGGAGACATTCCTGCTGGAGCGCGATCTCGGCGAGCGAACGCTCACTCACCGGCTGGCGGTCTATGTCGAGCGGCAGTTTCCCGGCTGGCAGATCGACTGCAACTATGATCGGCTCGGCGAGCGCACGCTGCGGCTGCCGCGTGGCTCGGGGAGCTCGACCGATGACCATCTCGGCAAGTCGATCTATCCCGATATCGTCGTGCATCAGCGCGACATCCCGAACAATCTGCTGGCCATTGAGCTGCGCAAGGACAGCAACCACCAGCCGCTCGAGCACGATCAACGCAAGCTGCAGGCGCTGACCGATCCGAATGTGTGGTTTGCCTATGCGATGGGCATTCTGGTGATCGTCGGACAGCACGGCGTGAGCTTTTCCGAAATCTATGCCGGCGGCGCCGTCGACAGCGCCACGTCGCGCTGGTTTGCGGCGCGGATACGCGAGAGCGGGCTCGCAGGCAGGCGCGACGACGGCGCTCAGCATTAGGCCTGTCGATGAATCTTCCAACGCACCGCTGTGATAGCCCGTTTGGATCATGCGTTGCCGCTGCACGCGCGTCACAACAGAAGGTGCGGGAGGTGGAGCAATTTCTGGAGCTGGTGGTCAATTTTCAGAACGATCCAATGGCGGTGCGGATTATCGGCTCTGCGCCTCTTTCGCTCCCTCTCCCGCACTTGAATTCAGTTCTCACGGCCCCAACACTCACTGCCCCAAGCGGCCGGCGCATTTGATCGCGACGCGATGGGCGAGGCGGCATCCGCACCGAGACAGCAACAAAAAGGCCGCCTTCGGGCGGCCTTTTCCGTGATCGCCAGATTCGTGATCGGTGACCACGATTGTTTCTGTTTATTGCTTGGCCGCGTCGTCGCCGGTCGTGGCGGCGCCAGCCTTGGTGCCCCCCTTGGCGCTCGATTTCTTGGCGGTCTTCGCTTTCTTTTTCGGCGCCATTTTGGTCGCTTCGCTCTTGGTCGCCGTGTCGCCGCTTTGCGCTGCGGGGGCCGGGCTGGCGGCCTTGTCCTGCGCGAGCGCGGTGGACGAGACGAAGGCAAGCGCCGTGGCGGCGAGGATCAGTGTTCGCATCGGATGGTTCTCCCAAGTTGGTTTCCGGCGCCCCTCAACGGGACAGAATGTCGCAGGTTCCGCGGCGGCGATCAGCAGTCCGTGAGCTGTGCGTGAACGGCGCAATCGCCGCGAAAGGGCCGGAACCGGGAACCGCGAGCCGCGTTATGTCGCTGGGCAGGAGTTTCGAGGAGAGACGCCATGCGTTGGCGGTCAATGACGGAAACCACCAATACGGTGCTCGACACCGCCCCCGAGGATACCTTCTACACGGTGGGCTGGACCATCAGCGGGCTGGCGACACTGGCCACCATCGTCGCGGTCTGGATGTTCGGGATCTGAGGGCAAGCGATCCATGCAGGCAACCAGCCTGCCGGCGCCGGCGGGCGGTCGCGGCCTGCGACGGTCAGCTATTTCCGCAGAATGGCCAGCGCTTCCCGGTAGAGCTGCGAGAAACCGAGCAGGAGCGCGCTCGACAGCAGGAACGTCGCGATGCTGTCATAGTCGTCGGCCGTCGGCCAGGCGAACTCGAAATAGGGGGGCATGAACACCCACCACACGATCGGCACCGTGATGATGGTGGCAAAGGCGCCGGCAGGCGCGCCGCCCATCAGCCCGGCGATCAGGATCGCCGGCACGAAGGCCGCGAAATAGAACTGCATGCCAAAGCTTGCGAACATCTCCTGCGTCGCGGTGGCGAACACCACGGCCAGCAGGGCGACGACGAATGTCGACAATGACCAAGGCCGCAGCTTCAGAATGTAGTCGTTGCCCTTGCGCATCGAGACGTCCCGGCCTCCGCGAGTTCCGGGAAGGTAGCCGAGGAGGCCTGCAAACAAAACCCCGTACGACTCCGAGGGTCAGCGTTGTGCTCGGCACAGTGAAAAGGAACCGGCCCGGTCAAGCCGCCGCCGCATTGTCGCGCTTATTGCATTGCGGCAGGGTGATGGTGGGACGACACAATGCTGGAATTGCTGATTGTCGTGCTGGTCACCGGGATCGGCTTCGTATCGGGGTACGGCGTGCGCGAGCTGATCTCTCGCCGCAGACGGCGGTCTTCGCCGCGGGTTCACGCGCCGACGGTCCGCGCCGCGAATGACGACATCTCCGCCCGCGGCTGGTATCGGCCGACCGTCACGCAATCCGCCGATCAAGCCACCCCGCCGCCCGACGAACTCGACGGCGCGGTTCGCGACCTGCTCGGCGAACTGGGCCGGCGCAACACCAAGCCGTCATCCGCCCCGCACCGCCGACGGCAGTGAAGCCGCCGCTATCGTATCGGCTACTGTGCATGGGGGTTGTTTTCGACATTTTTGATGAGGCGTCCCTGAAGGGCGCCAGAACGTCGACAATCGTCCGCACCCGGCGGTTCAGGAAGGGAAATGGTGGACGCACAAGGGATCGAACCTTGGACCTCTCCCGTGTGAACCACAACTCGTAGGCCATCGTGGGCCAAATTCTGCCATCGTGCAATCCTAGAAACTGTTGAAATACAAATTGTTATTGCCATAATCGACCATAGTTGGCCATAACGGGCCAATCCACATTTTGTATACCCCTGCTGTTGCCCCGTGTGAATTTTCCCGTGGGGCACAACAGAGCTGGGAACGCGAGGGGAACGGGTTTGGGACCTGTTCCGCTTCTCGGTCTTGAGGGCATAAACTACGGGGACACGCGATGGAAATTGAAGGGGAAGGCCTCAGATCCGAGGTGGCCACGAGCTATCTGAAGCTCACTGACGACGCGATCCGCGCCGCCTTAGTGCCGGCAGGCAAGTCGCAACACTATTTACACGACACCGAGCAGCCAGGGCTTGCGATCAGGATGCGCGCGACTGGTGGCCGGACCTGGGTATATCTGTTCACTAAGCCGGGGGTGCGGGGTACCCAGCGCAAGACGCTCGGTGCATGGCCCAAGTTCAACGAAAAGGCTGCGCGAAAGGCAGCCACCATTGCCGCGGGCGAAGTTATCAAGGGCGTCGACCCCAACGATGCGAAGCGCGAAGCCAAGCGGCAACAATTGGCCGAGAGGCTGTGCACAACGCTAGCGATCCTGATTGTCGAAGAAGGACCCTACGAAATCTCGTTGACGGGGCGCCAGGTCGTCAACTGGAAGCCAGCAATGTCGGCGCTGCGACGTGGTCTTAAGGATCATGTGGACCTCGCTATCGCCGAGCTGACGCGACGACAAATCATGGCGGCGGTGGACAAGATCGCCAGGACCGGTAGGCGCGGAGCAGCCAAGGACCTCCGCAAACACACGCATACCTTTCTCGAGTGGTGCGTCGGCGAAGGGTACGTCGAACACAACGTGCTCGCCGGCTATCGCGCGCCAAAGGAAACTCGTGCGCAACGGGTCGGGCGCCGGACAAAGGGGCGGGCGCTCACCGATGAGGAGATCATCAAGGTCTGGCATGCAGCCGGCAAGCTCGGCGCTTTCGGGCTTTTGACTCGAATGTGCCTGCTTGGTGGTCCGCGCCGCAGCGAACCCACGATGATCAAGTGGCAAAAGGACGTTATGGACGACCGCATCACTTTTGATGCGGCTTGGACAAAGATGGGCCTGCATCATGACGTGCCACGCACGCGCCTCGTTGATGACGTGCTCGCCGCCGCAAAACATTTCCAACGTGCGACGTCCGACTTTGTCTTCCCGTCACCGAAAACCGGTGGCCAGATGTCCGGCTTCACCAAGATGGTCAACCGCTTGGTCAAGGAGGCGGGTGTCGCAAAATTCACCATGCATGACCTGAGGCGCAGTCTGCGCACCATCATGTCGCGCTGTGGCTACGACAATGAAATCCAGCGGCTGTGTGTCGGGCAAAAGCCAAGCGGAATCGATCAGGTCTACAATCACGATGAACAGTGGATCATCCGCAAGATGGCGTTCGAAGCAGCTCATGACTACATTGCGGAGTTGGTCGGCGCAGAACGAGTCGGCAAGGTCGTGCGCCTGCAGCGGACCAATCCGCTCGATCCCATCAAGGCCGAGCTGCTCGGCCGTCTCCGCGAACATTATGCGGCTGAGGGTGCCTAGTGGTCTCGTCGCACCCGGCTAGATAGTCACGCACGGCATCGACACGATAGAGTGGGCGGCCATCGACGTAACGCCATTTCAGCGGGTGGTTCGGATCACGCCGCCACTGCTCCAACGCTCCAGGAGTGCGTCGAATGACCGCGGCCGTCTCCAACGCTGTCAAATTGGAGCTACTTGGGAGGGTATCGATATCGAACGTCGCGGGCGGTGGCATGCCGCGGTTGCGACCGCGTTTCGTGGCAGGCGGCGTTTTGGTGGGAGCTGCTAACCCAAGGGCTTCGATCTTGGCCGCCTCATCCTTGCCGCGCATGCTTCCGTCCCGGACTATAATCGGTGCAAGGCAGCAGAACGGTAGATCGATCCAGCAAGAAAGAGTTCATTATGCAGATATGGTTGCGGGGTAGGCCGTGGCGTAAAAATGGGACGAACCGGATCAATCGGTCTTGGGATTCTGGGCGCGTTCTTGATTTCGACCTTCAGTCTCATAACCTGAAGGTCATGGGTTCAAATCCTATCCCCGCAACCAAGCTTTCTGAAATGATATCAATGAATTATCCCGCCTTTGGCGGGCTTTTTCATATGTTGCAAGCGGTTCCTGCACATTTCGATCTCTTACGAAGAAAAACTCTTGATTATCATGTAGTTAAAGTGATTCGATCCGATCGGTTGCCGGTCGCTACAAATGTTTACATGGCACGTGATTGGCACATGAAATCGGAGCGCTTGATCAAAAACTCTTTCTGAAAACCGTGCAGCACCGTGTTGCTTTGCGTAGTGGTTAGGTATCAGGTGTTTCGCCGATCTACCTTTAGTTGTTTCTGATCAGAAGATTATTTTTATGGCAACGTTGCAGCAGACAGTCGTGAACGCGTTTCTCGCGGACCTAGTTTCTAAAAAATCCTTGGACGGTGCCAAGATCGAGGCGCTGCGGAAACTCCTTGCCGAAAATCCCAAGGTGAAGGCGGACGACCTGGTGAAAATCTTCCTGTCTGACGGCGGTGATGTGACGTGATCAAGATCGAAGCGGCGCACATTGAAGAAGTACGGGGAATTCGTAACCTGGACATCGTTTTCGGTCAGGCGACTTATGCCATTTCTGGTCCGAATGGATCAGGTAAGAGCGGTGTCATCGACGCAATCGAGTTCTGCCTGACAGGCCAGATTGGCCGTCTGATGGGACCAGGAACAAAAGGCTTAACAATCGCGGATCATGGGCCGCATGTAGACAAGACAAAGTTTCCCGATGCCGCGTTCGTCACTTTAAACGTTCATATCCCGTCGCTGAAGAAGTCCGCGACTATCACCCGTAAATTGTCGGCGCCACGGAAGCCAAAAATCGTCCCCAGCGACGCCGATATCAAGGCCGTATTTGCGGAGATCGAGGATCATCCAGAAGTCACTCTCTCGCGCCGGGAAATTCTCCGGTTCATTCTGGCTGAACCGACAAAGCGGTCTGAAGAGATTCAGACCATTCTTAAACTTGATGAAATTGGGCAAACACGCGCCGCGCTGAATACGGCACAGAACCGGCTTCAGACACAGCACAAGACCGCACAGGCACAGGCCAGCCAGAGCCGCGATACGCTGTTGCGTCATCTTCAGATCGCCGCCCTGCAGCCCGCGGAGCTTCTGGATGCCGCTAACAAGCGGCGCAATCTGCTCGGCTTGACCGCGATTACCTCACTGACAGCTGACACGGTGCTGGACGTTGGTATCGGCGATGCCGGTAAAGTTAGTGATTTTAATAAACAATCGGCGTTACGTGACATCAAGGCTCTCTCCAGCGCGATTGAAGGGATTTCCGATGCCGGAAAGCCCGCCGTGTCCGAGATACTTGCAGGCCTTGCAAAGCTTGAGGCCGACCCCACGCTACTTGATGCGCTCAATCGCCGTTCGCTTGTCGAGAAGGGCCTTGAGCTTGTCGACGGTCCTGACTGTCCCCTCTGTGATCAGTCATGGGAAGATGAGGCCCATCTGCGCGCGCATCTGCAAGCGAAGCTCGCTAAATCCGCAGAGGCGGCCGCCCTCCAACTCGCGTTGATCAAGTCCGGTGCCGAAGCCAGGACTGAAGTAATCTCGCTGGCGGGCCTCCTTGGTTCGGCCGCGAAGGTGGCGCAAGCGCGAGCCGACGAGCTGGCACGTCTGCTTTTCGAGACATGGGTGAAGGACCTTGACGATCTAAAGGCGCAACTCAGCTCGTTCGAGGGGCTGCTCGGGTTGAAACCGCGATTGACGTCTGGCTGGGCGGCGATGCCCGCAAAGGCCAAGAGTCGCGTCGGCTCGCTGCTCGCTGCCGTCGAAGCCATCCCCGATCAATCAGCCGCTGTCGATGCACAAACGTTTTTATCCACTGCCCAATTGCGGTTGACCGATTACCGCGAGGCGATGCGCCGGAACAAAGCTGCTGAAGCGGCAGGCGTCGCTGCGAAGACGGCGTACGACGCGTATTGTGCAGCGATGGAAACGCAGCTGAATGCGCTTTACGATGACGTCCAAGAGGATTTCAGTACCTTCTATCGAATGATCAACGAGGGTGACGAGGTAAAATTTACTGCAAAGCTGACGCCAAGTGAAGGTAAGCTCGATTTCGCTGTTAACTTCTATGAGCGTGGACTGTTCCCCCCTGCGGCGTTTCATAGCGAAGGCCACCAAGATGGTATGGGTGTGTGCCTGTACCTTGCACTCATGAAGCGGTTGTTCGGCGATCGGTTCACGATCGCGCTGCTGGACGATGTCGTAATGTCAGTCGACGCGGGCCATCGGTATCAGTTTTGCCAATTGCTAAAGACCCATTTTCCGAACACGCAATTCATCATCACGACGCATGATCGCCTGTGGGCGGAGCAAATGAGATCTGCGGGCCTTGTAACCGCAAAAACATCCCTGGCGTTCCATAGCTGGACCGTGGACACCGGCCCGCTGGTCGAGTCCAACGAGGAAATTTGGCAGGAAATCGCGGCGTCGCTCGCTAAAGGCAAGGTCGAGGCTGCCGCTGCTGCCCTGCGGCATCATCTTGAATATGCATCGCGGCGATTGGCCGACAATCTCGGCGCACGCCCGGTGTTCAAAAGTGACGGCAACTATGAGCTTGGCGAATTGCTTCCCAGCGTACTTGCACGCCTACGGGAACTCTGCGGCAAGTCTGCCGAGGCTGCGCAATCGTGGAAGAACGATTCGGCCAAAGAGGCGGCGGTGTCGCTTAAGGCCAAACTCTCAACTTGCAACGGTGCCACCAACGTGGAGCAGTGGGCCGTTAACAAGGCGGTGCACTACAATGAATGGGCAAACTTCGGGCGCAAGGATTTCGAGCCGGTTGTTGCGGCTTTCAAAGAATTGCTCGACTGTTTTCGCTGTGCCGGGTGCGGAGCGTGGCTGTATGCTACGCCCCGTGGAATCCCCGACGCGGTGCGATGTTCTTGCACGACGATCAATTTCAATTTGAAGGCAAAAGAGAAGTAGCGCTCCCCCGAGCGCGAGAAATCTAGCGAGGGGCTTCTCGCCCTCACTGTGAGTGTATCAATGCGCAGATCAGGCTCGCACATGTCGCGCGGCTTGGCGATCAGTGATGTGATGGAAAACGCCATCTGCACTTGGCGCCGAATATCAAGGCGCGGAAGATCGGGCGGTGGCATTTGGTGAAGACAGGTGGCCAGAGATGACGCTTGGGCGCAGCGAGATCACCTTCTGCGGGCGGAGCTGCGGACACATTCCGACTTCAAGGCCGCCAGCACAAATGTTACGCTCGCTGGGCAATCGATCGCCGTCTTTCCGACATCCCTTGCGTTATTCATGCGCCTCATAATTGAAGAACGAGTCGAACATTCCCTTCGCTACCTCCGTCCAGGGGATAGCGCAAAGGTTATGCACACGCTCGGAGAACTCGAACGAACTGACTTCGCGCATTGGCGCGAAAGATTCAAAGTCGTGAAGTCACAAACTTCCGGAGTTCAGCCGTTCTTTGTCATTCGCGTTAATCCCCGGCTCCGGATCATTTGTCGTTATGGCGAAGACGAGACGCTGATTATCGAGGACATCGTTATCGGCTCTCGCGATATTCACAGATCGCGCATGCAAAGCAAGCATGACCTGCGCTGCATCATCTCATCTAGGTCGCTTGTATGCGCTGAGCCTAGGCATCCGCTAGAACTTCAGTTCGACTTGCGAGTGGCTTGGTGCTGCCCAACGTAGCCTATGACGACTTTCCGCGCTGTCTCGTCGAAGAAGAACGCAACACGAATCGTGTGGCGCGGCTCCGTACCCAATGTGCTCCCTGAGCTCGACCCGGGCGCCGCCATAAGTGACCTCGTAATCCGCCGCATACGTGCTCATTGTGATCTCGGACTGGTGGGCGTTGTACCTGAATTGGCAGCTCTCCCGGCAGGAGTGGTCCAAATCAGCGCATCTCTCAACGCCTGTGCGCGCGTTCCAATAAGTCGTCGCAACCAATTGAATGCTGCGTACAACAATTCGGGCTGCTCAAATTGAGAAGCTTCTTTGGACAGCCACGGAAACTTCAGCGACCAGATCGACGTCGTTGTGTTCGACCGGCAGTATTCGCCGTTTATTTTTAAATTTCAGGGACAGACCATCGTGCCGGCCGAGAGCGTTTATGCCGCTTTCGAAGCGAAGCAGGCGATCAACGCCACGCAAGTCGAATACGCGCAGAAGAAGGTCGCAACGGTCCGGCGCTTGCACCGCACGAGCCTTCCGATCCTGCATGCGGGCGGGACCTATCCCGCCAAGCAACTCATTCCGATCCTCGGCGGTCTCCTTACGTTTGAGAGTGACTGGACGCCTGCATTCGGTGATCCCTTAATCCGCGCACTTGAGGTTACCGACGAGATGGAGCGCCTCGACATGGGCTGCGTCGCAGCGCATAGCCATTTCACGTTTGACCGCAAATCTGGGAACTACACGTTCAGCCGGAGGGGCGCCCGGCAACGGCATTTTTGTTCAATCTCATCTCGACCTTGCAGTTCAGTGGCACGGTCCCGATGATTGACATTCAGGCCTATGCGCAATGGTTGACCCAGTGACGACAGTGCAACCCCGCCGGCAATCGTTTCGTCTCACTTCACGAGGATCCGCATCATGGGGTCGAAGTCCGAACTGCTGCGGACCTTGGTCGCCGCTTCCGGCGGGGAATCGTCGGTTCTCGGCGTTCGCGGTTCTGTACTGAAATGGCGCGCCCGACACGATTCGAACGTGTGACCTTGCCTTCGGAGGGCAACTGCTAAGCGGCCGCCTCCAATAGTAATTTGAGATGGTTGCAGGTCCGGGATTTGAACCTATTCGAGCACCAATTTGGGTGGCGAGGAATCGCGCGCGAACGGCGGCTTTTGACGGGCTATCAGGAGGCCAGCTCGGGAGTTAGGCTGCCCGCCGATAAGAAAACACGGCTTCCAAAATAGTGGGTTTAGCGATGTAGCGGTCTCCCGCTACCACCTTTACCCCCGACGTCTCGTCACTGGGGGATTGGCGGTACCGCCCTCCCGCACCATAAGCCCACCATACAACGTCGTCGCGGACCGACACCACCTGCGAAGTCCACAACCGCGCCTGGATCAGGATCGCGAACTCTTTTAGCCTGACCGGGACGGAAGTGTTGAAGCGCAGATAGTCGAGCTGGGCAAACATTCGCTGGCCCGTGGATACGATCGTCCGCTCAGGAAAGGCGCGTTGTATCGGCGGATCAAACTTTCTCTCTTACCGTCTGGCAAAAGCACTAGGACGCCAGGACACGCTGGGCGAATCGACCGGACGGTGTTTAGTCTCACTGCGCCTCACGCAGCACGAAGAGCTCGCACGTAACACCGTCGTTCGGCCGACAAGTTGCGCTTGTCGTCAACTTCTACGGCGCAGATCAGCCGGCCCGCTCAGGCACCATTCAGCGATGCCAACGCCCTGCTGACCTCGGTCTTAACCAGATGCTTGCGATAATCCGCCGAGGCGTAATGGTCTGACAGGCACTCAGCCTGTTCGCCGGTAAGCGATGCGGCCATTGCGATGTTTTCAGTCGATAGCGGCTTGCCGATCAGATGCGTGCTCGCAGAATCGGCCGCAAAGGCCCGGCTAGTCGCTCCGGTGATGGCGATCATGGCTTCTGAAACGATGTCGTCGCGCAAGCACAGCGTGGCGGCGACACCGACCACGGCATAGCCGCTGGCCGGATGGCGTATCTTGCGATACCGGAATTTCGCGCCGCGGTTCGGACGCGGCATATGGATAGCAACGAGCACTTCTCCTGGCTCGAGTGCGGTGGTCATGATATCGACGAAGAAGTCCCTTGCCGCGATACGCCTGCGTCTGGTCGGGCCGGCCAGCTCCAGTTCGCCCTTCAGCGCGATGACGACCGCCGGCCAGTCGGCCGCAGGATCGGCGTTTGCCAGTGAACCGCCAATCGTGCCGCGATTCCGCACTTGCGGGTCGGCGATAATGTCGGCGGCTTGATGGAAGATCGGCAGCACCTCTCGCAGAGGTTTTGAAGCCAGCAGTTCGGCATGCGTGGTCAGGGCGCCGATCCTGATGCGGTCGGCAACTTCGATTCCTCTTAACTCGTCGATGCCGCTGATATCGATCAACAGCGCGGGCGATGCCAACCGCAATTTCAACGTCGGAATCAGCGTATGGCCGCCGGCCACGAGCTTGTTGCCGTCGGGGTCGTCTTGCAGCAGGCCGATGGCGTGAGAGAGCGACGTTGCACGGACATAGTCGAATGAGGCCGGGATCATCGGTCTGCTCCGGCGCGTGCCTTCTGGATCGCCGACCAGACTCGCGGCGGCGTCATCGGCATGTCCAGATGTTTGATCCCGAACGGTGAAAGCGCATCGAGCACGGCGTGAACCATGCATGGGGGTGCTGCGATCGATCCGCTCTCGCCGATGCCCTTGACGCCGATCGGGTTGGTCGGCGAGGGTGTCTCCTGAAACAGCGATCGTATGCTGGGAACGTGCTCCGCGCGGGGCACTGCATAATCCAACAGCGATCCCGTCATCAATTGCCCGGTATCGGCATCGTAGCTGACTTCTTCATAGAGCGCCTGCGCGATGCCTTGCACGACGCCGCCATGAATCTGTCCGGCGGCAAGCAGCGGATTGATGATAGTGCCGGCATCATCAACGGCGACATAATCGAGAATGTCGACGATTCCGGTCTCCGGATCGACGTCGACATAGGCCATGTGGACGCCCGAAGGCGCGCCCATGCCCTTCGGATCGTAAAACACGGTCTCGTCGAGACCCGGCTCCATTCCATCCGGAAGCTTATGGCCGACATGCGCCATCCTCGCCACTGTGCCGAACTTCAAAGACGCGATGTCGGTTCCGGGGACACTGAACTTGCCGGCCTGATAGGAAACATCCGCTTCATCGACTTCGAGCATGCCCGCGGCAATCTTTTTCGCCTTGGCGACGACGCGGGTAGAGGAGACGTGAACGCCGGATCCGCCCACCGCCATCGACCGCGAGTTGAAAGTGCCATGACCGGCCTGGACTTGCCGCGTGTCGCCTTGCACCACGTCGATGTCTTCGATCGGAATCTGCAGGACGTCGGCGGCAATCTGCGCCAGTGACGTGACATGGCCGTGGCCCTGACTCATGGATCCCGAGAAGATTGTCACCCGGCCGCTTGAATCCACGCTGACCCGGGCGCTTTCCCAGCCGCCACGGTTGAAGCCGATCAGCGAGAGCCGGCGTGACGGCGCCATACCGCACATGTGGGTATAGGCCGCAACGCCAATGCCGCGATAACGGCCTTTGGCGCGCAATTGATCGCGTTCGGCGCTGCGGAAGTCGTAGTTGAAGGCTTCCATCGCTTTGACGAGGCAGCCTTCATAATTGCCGCTGTCGTAGATCGTGGCGGGTCCGCTATAGGGCCGATACGGAAAGTCGGCGGGCTGAATGAAATTAAGCCGGCGCACCTCCACCTGGTCGAGATTGAGATGGCGTGCGACCGCATCGATCGCGCGTTCGGCGATGTAGGCCCCCTCGGGCCGGCCATATCCGCGATAGGCATCAACCGGCACGGTGTTCGTCACAACCACCCTGGAGCGCGCCTCGTAGTGCTCGATCTTGTAGGCGCCGGTCCCGAAATTGATCGTGTTCACGGTGGGGCCGCCTGATGCCATGTTCGACAGATAGGCGCCGACATTGCCCAGTGTCTCGACCTTCAGACCGAGGATCTTGCCGTCGTTGCGGAAGGCTATCTCAAGCGCCTCGGTATGCGCCCGGCCATGGTTGGTGGATTGATGGCTTTCGGAGCGCGATTCCCACCATTTGACGGGCACGCCGAGGAGCCGCGCCAGATACGGGCAGAGGAGTTCCTCCGGATAGAGGTGCATTTTTGCGCCGAAGCAGCCGCCGATGTCGGGCGCCACGATCCGCAATTGATGTTCGGAAATACCGACGGTGTCGGCGATCCAGCGGCGATGCATGTGCGGCACCTGGCTCTGGAGGTAGACTGTCAGGCTACCGTCGACATTTGGCTCGGCCAGGATGGAGCGCGTCTCCATGCAGGTCGGGATCAGGCGGTTGTTGGCAACGCGAAGCGTGATGACCTGGTCGGCCTCCCGCGCAGCCTTGCCATAGTCGCCACCGCCGATCTTGTAGATCGTGGTGATATTGTTGGGCACGTTGTCGTGGAGTTGCGGCGCGCCGTCGCGGATCGCCGCTTCCTCGTCGACGACGGAGGGAAGCGTTTCGTAGTCGACATCGATCAGCCCGATGGCATCGTGCGCCATCGCCTGGGTTTCGGCGACGACGAGTGCGACGCATTCGCCGACGAAACGAACCCGGTAGATGGCGACGACGGGCCGGTCTGGCACCTTCGTGCCGGGTATGATCCAGTTGGGAACGATCGAGCCGATCTTGCCGGCGAGATCGGTGCCTGACAAGGCGAGGCGGACGCCCGGCGCCGCTTTTGCCGCCATCAGATCGACGTGCTTGATGATTGCATGCGCATGCGGCGATCGCAGCACGGCAATATGCAGCATGCCCGGTGCCTTGATGTCGTCGCTGTAACGTCCCTTGCCGGTAACGAACTTGAAGTCTTCGCGCCGTCGCAAGGGCTGACCGACATATCTGGTCGCGGTTGTGTCAGTCATGGCGAGGCGCCTCCGAGGCAAGGGATTGAACCGCGCGAACGATGTTGTTGTAGCCGGTACAGCGGCAGATGTTGCCGGCGAGGCCGTGACGGATTTCGCTTTCGGTCGGATTCGGATTTTGCCCAAGCATCTGGCGGACGCTCATGATCATCCCCGGCGTGCAAAAACCGCATTGCAGGGCGTGGTGCTCATGGAAAGCTGCCTGCACCGGATGCAACGCCCCGCCGCCGCGCGCGAGCCCTTCGATTGTCGTGATCGACGAGCCGCTGGTCATCACAGCCAGAACCGTGCAGGATTTGACGGCCTGTCCGTCGATATCGACGGTGCATGCACCGCATTGCGACGTGTCGCAACCAACATGGGTTCCCGTGAGGCCGAGATCGTCGCGGAGCAAGTGAACCAGAAGCTTGCGGGCTTCGACCGAAGCGGTCCGGCGTACGCCATTCACGTCGACTGTCACAACGTGAAGCTCTCCGGTGTGGTCAGTCATTGTTTTCTCCGACGGTCCAATCATGAGAATCTGACGTCGGCGATATCTATCGCCACGAACACCGGATCGGGAATCGCGGTGCCGTCTGCATTCCGGCGGACCGCTCGCCGCTTCGTCGCCACCTTAACTCCGGAAAAATCACGATGGTCGTCGAGGTAATGCGCCGTCGGTACGCCACCGGCAACGGCCGCGCTGTAGTCCATCCGGGAGATCAAGCCTTCACCATTGATGTGGAAAACCTGCTCGGCGCAATGCGTCGCGATATGATCCGGAAAGGTGACCTTGAGCCGCCTGCGTGTTTCGCCGTTCTCATCCCAGGGCTCGATTTCTTCAGCGCGAAATCCGGGCAGCGCGAAGATAAAGGGCGTATTGAGGTAGTTCCACATCGCGTAGCCGCTGAAATAAGCAAGATGCAATTCGTCCCACCGGGTCTCGACGGTATGGCCGTCAAACGCGGCGCGGGGATTTTTGCGATCCTTGACGGATTTGCCGTCGAGCGTTTCGATGACGGTATGGTCGGGGGTGCATGAACTGCGCATACCTTCGCCGAGGAAGGGGTGGTAGCTGATCCATTGTTTGTCGGTGGCGGCCGTGACGCGGACGTTCTTCAGCGCCACCGGCCACCCCTTTCGTGTCCAAAGGCCGCCGCTGATCGACATGTCGCCTTCGATGGCTTTCACATTATTCCAGCGTTCGATGCCGCCGTGGGCATCGATGACAAGGTCGCGAAGCTCGCGCATGATCATGGTTCCATTCCGTCGAAATTGGTGGCCCCCATAGACGGGGGGCTGGCCTGCGGAAGCGAAGATAGCCGTCGACAATTAGTCACTCTAATGATAAGAGTGAATAAGAGGCAAGCGTTTTATGAAGTCAAAGAGCTTTGATGGGATGGCGTGCTCGATCGCCGGCGTTATGGACGCGATCGGTGATCGCTGGGCCGTCTTGATCCTGCGCGATCTGTCGCTCGGGCTCAGCCGGTACGAGGACCTGCGCCGCTCTACCGGCGTAACCAACGCGACCTTGTCCGATCGGCTAAAGCACCTTGAGGGCCACGAATTGGTCGAGCGGCGCCAATACCAGACCAATCCCGAGCGATACGAGTACCGTCTGACTGCGAAGGGCCGGGACACCATCCTTGTGCTGCAGGCGCTGTTACAGGTGGGGGACAAATGGGCGGTTTCCGGAGACGCGGGGCCGCCACTCAAATTCGTCGATCGAAAAACCGGGCACCCGGTGAAGCTTGCGAGGGTCGACAGTGAGACCGGGCAAGGCATCAGGCTTCAGGACGTGCAGCCGCAAGCAGGCCCCGGCGCCGATGAACTGGTGCGGTGGCGCCTGACCCATTTCCGGAAATAAGAGTCGGCGAACCTGCCTCTGTCTGCAAGACGCGCCGCACAGCCTTTGTGAAATGATTGGTATCATTTAATTCGCCATCATGACTTGCAAATTGCAAGTCATGATGTAAGCGCGCCGCAACGAAAGAGTAGCGCGCATCGTAGCGTTCAACTAGGGAGGTGTGTGGTGTCCGAGGATGCACTGATTACGCGCGAGCAGCGCGGCAATACTTCCGTATTGACCATGGTCTATCGGCCCTACAATTTGCTTGGACCAAAGCTCATCAATGCCGTCGTCGAGCAGGTCGAAGAGGCGCAAAAAGCCGGTAGCCGGGCGATCGTCCTTCGCAGCGGGCTTCGACATTTTTCCGCCGGCGCCGATCTCGATATTTTCGACAAGCGCGTGGAGCAAGGCAGTGGCGAATCAAGCAGCGAGAACCGCCGCCTGAACGGTGTCGAGTTTCTCCGCTTCATGGAATTGCTGCCGATCCCGTTGATCGCGAGCATCCATGGCGTCTGTCTCGGCGGTGGCCTCGAGCTGGCGCTGTCTTGCGACTACATCATCGCGGCGTCGTCGGCGAAGATCGGTTCGGTGGAGGCTACGCTTGGACTGCATCCATTGCTGGGCGGCATCCAGCGTCAGGTGCAGCGGATCGGTGCACTGCGCGCCAAGGAGATGTCGATGCTGGCGCGTCGCTATGATGCGCCAACCCTGGAAAAGTGGGGCCTGATCAATCTTACCGTTCCGGAAGAATCGCTGGAGAAGGCGACCATGGCGGTCGCCGAGGAATTCGCGCAAGGTCCGACGCTGGCCCACGCGGCGACCAAGGAGCTGGCCCACATCGCCGTCAACGACGGGGTGGCCGCGGCCGACGAGGCCATGGCAAGACTGCAGGCGCCGATCTGGGCGTCGGAAGATCTGAAAGCCGGCCTTGCCTCGTTCCGTAAGAACGGCCCTGGCCTTGCCAAATTCGCGGGGCGCTGATCATGAGTGGTCCTCTCAGCGGAATTCGCGTCGTCGACTTTTCCCGTGTGCTCGCAGGTCCGCTGTGCGCGCGGACCTTGCAGGACCTCGGCGCCGAGGTCGTCAAGGTCGAGCCGCCAAGCCCGGACGTGTCGCGCTTTGCGTTTCCATCCACCGACGGCATGTCGGGCTATTATGCGCAGCAGAACGCCGGCAAGCGCAACGTCAGCATCAATCTGAACGTACCTGGCGCCTATGATCTGGCGCTGAAGCTCTGCGATAGCGCCGATATCGTGGTGGAGAATTTTCGCGCGGGAACGCTCGGCTTCTTCGGCCTTGACTGCGCGACCCTGTCGACGCGAAATCCGCGGTTGATCTACGCGTCGATCACCGGTTACGGCCAGGGTGGCCCCTGGCGCAGCCGGATGGCCTATGCTCCGACGGTGCAGGCTGAGGCCGGCTTTACCGAGAATAGTGTTCGGCACTATGGCGAGGCCCTGACAGAGCCGCGCACGGACAGTCTGTCGCATGCCGACGTCTATGCTGGATTGCAGGCGGTGATCGCCATCCTCGCGGCACTCCACAGTCGGCGGACAACCGGGCAGGGCCAGTATATTGACGTGGCGATGGCAGCGACCTTGCTTGCGGTCAATGAACGCGCGCATGTCGATCTGTCGGATGAGGACATCGGTGCAGAGCCTGCAGTGCTCGGCGCCACTGATTGCTCCTTTTTCACGGGGCCGCGGGGTGAGCATTTCACCGTCGCCACCAGCATTATCGGCAGCCGGACGTTTCCGTCCTGGCTGCGTGCGATGCGGCGCGTCGATCTGATGGACGACCCGCGGTTTTCGAGCGCCGCGGCCCGGCGGCTGAATTTCGGCGCGTTGCATCAGATCATCCAGTCCTGGATGCTGACATTCCCGGATATGGCGACGCTCGACGCACAGTTCGACGAGGCGAAGATCGCGATGGGCGAAATCCGCTCGATCAAGGAGCTGACGAAATCGGACTGGAGCGACTACTGGGGAGCGGTCCAGCTCGTGCCGGATCGCAGCGGCGGCGAATACAAATTGCCGGGCCGCCCCTGGCGCTTTTCCGGGGATGAACTGACACCTATTGGCACGCCGGCTTTCCAAGGCGAACACAACAAGGAGGTATTCCGCGAGCTCGGCGTGAGCGAGGCGGAACTGCAAAGGCTTTCTGAGACCGGGGTACTCGTGACGCACCGTCGCGCCCTTGAGCCGGAAGTCGCGGCCAAACCACCGCAGCCGGCTGGGCAGGCGGCTTGATCCCTGGCACAACGGCCAAAGGATCGAAGAAGGGGAGGCGGACCGCACTTCCCTCCTGCTATAAGTGATCGGGAATCACCGGAGCAAAAGACTGCGAGACACATCGTGAAGCGCTCCCGTTCCACCAACAAGGAATGCTCGATCGCCGGCGCCATGGAGGTGGTGGGCGACCGCTGGTCGATCCTACTGCTGCGGGAAGCCTATTATGGCACCAAGCGGTTCGACGAGTTTCAAAATTATCTCGGCGTGGCGCCGAACATTCTCAGCGCGCGGCTGAAGAAATTCGTCGATCTCGGCATGATGACGCGTGGGCCGCTGCCGGAGCATGGCGGGCGGTACGAATATGTATTGACCGAGAAGGGCCGCGATTTTTTCCCGACTTATCTCGCGCTCAAGAAATGGGGCGACGACTGGCTGGCGGAGCCGGCCGGACCGCAGGTGGTCTTCAGGGATCGCACGAGCGGGCAGAAGATCGAATATCCCGCCTTGCTGTCGGCGCGCGGCGAGCCGTTGCAGCTTGAAGACGTCGAGATCGTTGCTGGTTCTGGCGCCGTGCCTTTCAATCAAAAGCGATTTGGTGGACAACTACCGCATGTAAAGGTCAAACCACGACGTATCAGCCGATGAACCGCTCTGCAAACTCTAATCACTGACGCGGCTCACGTTGCAGGTCAAACCGACGCCAAAGTTATCGCGGAATTGGCGAGATGTCTCAATCGGCTTGCCGTTCTCCAACATGCCCGATCCTGTCGTTAGCTCGTGATTGATGCGCATTCCGGCCCGTCGCTTTGCCGGTTCGGGCAGCCTCGACCGCACGCTGCTCTGTACCAATTCGCCATCCAGCTCAGAACCGGTGACTCCTACTAGAGTTTGATTCCTTCCATCGATTTTCTCAACTCATCGGCCGATTGTTTGGCGAGAGCGCCGCCCTGCACGCTGACCCACGTCTCTGGCCACGCCTTCTTAATTCTTGAGATCGTGTGGCCGCCTAGTTTCGGGGGCGGGACCGCGCCGCTGCTATCGATGACCAGTGTCCCTATGAAGACGTCATCGTTGCTATGTGCGCAATTCGAGAGACCAATACAATGGACGAGTTCGTGCACAAGGATGTGCAGCCGCATTGCCTGGCCAGCGTCGGCGCGGCCGACTTTCGGGGTTGCAGGCACCCGCAGCTTCACTGAATTCATCGAAGGGCCACTACGAGAGTCGACGATGGTCTGTACGGCGCTGCCGTGGAGGCCGGAGCCCGGATACGTTTCGGCCACGATCGGGCTGCCAGCTGCACCGTCAGCCTTTCTGAACGCAAGATAGACGCCGTTCTGCTTGAGAAGCTCGTTGATCGTCGTGATCGCTGTATCGAGATCATTGACCCAAACGCTTGGGGTGAAGCTCGGCCCAGGGAATATCTTTAGCTCACCCGTGCGCCGGACCCGTTCGGGCCAAGGCGTAATCTCCGGTTCCGTACACGCCACGATGCGGCCCCCGTAGAAGGTCGATACAACGTCCTTAAGATCTATGTCTCGCCCTTGTTCAAATCGGTTCAACCCGGCGTGGAACCGGGTCGTTGCCTATCACGGTCGTGTGTTCGTGAGCGGACGAACCGTTGGTGTCTGCTTTGCGACTATTCAGCGTAGTTCTCGGCGGACCATCGCGTTGTCGAAAGCATAATATGGAGAGCCGCCATGGCCGACGATGTTGATCTTACTGAGCTGGATTACGATTTCTTAGGTTTTACCTTTCAGCAGAACGAGCAGTACAGAAAGTTCAACAAATATATCGAGAAGCACGCGTCGCCACTCGATGCTTCGATGTTGCAGTGGGATCTAGGCGATCCCGTGGTTGATGAAGGACTGCCGAACGGCATTCTCATAGCCTTCCGAAGCATGGGATCGTGGATGGTGGTGAACCATGAGACTGCCGACAGCCATGCCGGAAAATTCGATTCGCTGAAGCAGAAATACTTGGCTGCCAAGAACAGCTACAGGCGTCAGATTGTCGGTCTCCTGAAACAAATACAAAGCCACCCGACCGGCCGGGCCCTGCTTGACGAATTCGGCACCAGCAAACCATCGTTCGCGAGAATTCGCCCATATAACCTGGATGACGCCAACGCACTGACGGTGGCCGACGACCTCGATCAACAGCAATATATTATTGCCCGCGGTACCCGCCTAAGTGCCGATCCAAAGAAGAAGGACCTGTTCAAAGTCGTCGGGAAAGGCGGAGGCGCAAATTGTGATGTCCTGTTTTCGCCCGAGAAAGCAGAGCTTCTTCGAAAGAAATTCAAGAAGGCTCACCATGGCCATGCCCCCGCGATGGCAACCGACGAGGTGCTGTACCACGAACTCGTTCACGCCTCACGAATGATAGCCGGCGTGATGAACTTTGCCCCAGCAGACCATTGGTACCAGGATTCTGAAGAGTATCTCGCAGTCATTTTGACGAACATATACGTGTCCGATAAGGGCGGGCCCCCTCTCTTCAGAGCGTTTTATGGGCCGACCGAAGGCCCCTATAAAGGCAAGGATCCTGCGCCCGATGATGCGTTGTGGGAAGCGGCTGTCTTCCTTGATAATCCGCAGAACACATCTCCATCGCCTGTGCAGCTAATCGAGCGGTTCAGGCTCAGCCAGCCCGACCTGTACTGGAGGCTCGCCCATCTGCCACCCATGGGCGGGTTGGTAAGGAAGTACAATTGGATTTACTGGTACGACCAAATCCGGATCAAAGGACGGACGCGGCCGCGCAGGCCGATGGTCGGTCGACCGTGAAAAATCTCCCATCGAAGCCGCAATGTCACGGCGCTCCGGGCCACCACGTTGACGGCGAGTTCATGGCCGAGCGATCCCGGCAAGACTGATTCCAACATAAACGGGCCATTGGCTCGTCGCGGGGGCTCGAAGCCGTCGACCAAGGCTACCGATCAGCAGGCCTGACGCCGCGCTACGCGGCGAATCCGATGTCACCTGGAGAGGTCTGGATGATTGAGGGAATCGTCTCGGTAGATGGCGAATGCCAGCGAGCGCCGCTTACGCCTTGGCAGCAACGTAGCCGTAATAATTCATCAGAAAATCCGCAAGGGGCAGGGGCTTCAGAGCCCCGCCCTTGCTCGGGTGCGGGATCGCGTAGTCTCCCTTGCCCCAGGTAAAGATCGTTGTCGTCACGTTTCCGTTCGACACTTGAACCTTGTCGCGCAAGACGACCCAGTGCCGTGTGAGCACGGAGCCTTCGTCAGACTGGTCGTCATATTCGATCATATTGGCGCTTATGAATAGGCATACGCGGTATCCGCCGGCGAGCAGGGCGTTGGCTTCCATGACGTTGTCGATGCCCTTGCTGAATTTCAGATTGGTCTCCTCGCGCACGTCCTGGTATCCAGCCTTGCGGAACCATTGCTCCATTTCGCTCGGTACGGTGATTCCAGCGACATCGCTTATTCTGCCGGTGTCGTCAAAATCGAGGAACCAATTTTCGGAGTCGCGAATGGAGGCGCATGTCAGCCAATCAACGTGGTCCAGCGAGTAGGGCGGCGTGTAGTTCTTCACGTCCTTTCCAGGCTTGATCAGCAGGCGGCCGAGGCTCGCTTGCCCCTTCTGATACATGTCGATGGCGAACCGCGCATACTGCCCCGGCTTGTCGGATGCGTAGCTGAACATCAATGCGGACGGTCCGCACAGGCTTGCCTGATCCTGATCGATGAGGCTCGGCTTCGCAATGCGCCTGAGAATGCCTATCCCGACGCGGTGCGGGTCGAGCTTCGGAAAGAACGTCGTCCTCGTGTTCTTCAGGAAATCGCAGACCATCTCCGCGGCGAGCTTCTTTTGATCCGAATTGAGGTCGTACGGACCAACCCCGAGCCACTTCTTCTTTTCGTCGCCGACGAAGAGCGTGATGAGCTTTTTTGAAGTCGGCGAGAGAGTTCTGGAGGTGCTCGCAATGGTCATCAGGTCGTCCAGCTCGAATGCGGTGACCGTGCCGTCCGCGACGGTCGCCCTGATGATGTCAACCACTTCCGCATAATCTAGCTTTGAATCGTCGATCAACCCCTTGCGAAGCGCGGCATCGACGGATGGGGTCGTGATTCCATCCCATTGACCTTTTGGAGAGGGAGGCTTGGCGGCCGCCTTCGTCGAGAGGTCAACGAGCCTGCTGAAAGTTGGCCCGCCAGGCCGAATATAGCCGTCAGGCGTGCCCGGGAAGTTCTTTTGCTGGAAATACAGAATTGAGGTGTAGAGGCTGTCGCTGGCATGACCTGTCACGACCACTTGCGGCTTGAGCGTGGTCTCCGCACCCCCGTCGGAAATGGCGATCTTGTTGAGCAGCGAGATGACCAGCTCCTGGTCTTGCTTCCAGTTCTGGCAGCTGCGACCCGTCGCCGCAAACCGACCGACCTTGTCTTTCAACTGCGGCATATCGCCTCCCAGATCCGGACCGCAGATCTACGGTCCGCGTCAGCGCGAGCCTCTCGGCTTGGAGCCGAGCAAATCGTGCGTCCCACTGACGCTCAACGTTCCCGAGCACTCGAAGCCCCCGAAAATTCCGCAGGAACCGGTGACGGTGACGCGCAGGTCCTTGCGCTGATACAGGTCGACCGATATGCCAAATCGCGAAAAGTCATTGGCGCTGTTCGGCAGGATCAGGTCGATGTGATCGATCGCCCAGCGCGGCAAATTGGGGTTGCTCTTCCAGAACAGCTCATTGACGGCGTGATGGCCGAAATTCGGTCCGACCGTGAGGGCGCCGTCTGCTCCCTCAAACACGAAGCCCGTCTCGTCGATGTGAACGTTGACGCGGTCGGGCGCTACCGCGAAATGTAGCGATGTGATGTCTTGCGGCTGCGGGTCCTTGCCGAACTGCGCACTGTAGTCGTCGCTCCATTGCCCGCGGCCGCGCCCAAGCCCTAAGCCGTGCCGGCCCGGAAGATCTCGCGTCGAGAGCGGCCGGTCGGATAGCTTTGGGCGCCAGATTTCCCGAAATCCCTTGCCGATCGTGGCCGCCATCGACAGATCTAGCGCCCAATGCGACGGTTTCTCCGGGCTTTTCCCTTCGGCGAAGGCGTCGAATCCATCCGACGTCTTGGCAATCCGCAGCACCTTGACCAGGTCTTCCCAATCCTTCGGCAGAAACGTGACGCCGTCGAGCGTGCTCGTCGCGGCCGCTACGCCGTACTTCTCCAATTGACGGCGGATATAGGCTTTTTCGTCGTAGAGGCGGACATTGGGATTCGGCCCCGCGAAATATTTTGACAGATCGATCTGTGGCCGAAGCATGGTTAGCCGCGCGGCGATCTTCCGGTAGGTGTCGGTCGTTGTCGGGTCGGTGGTCGTCACGGGGCCATCCTCAGAGCAAAGCCTGTCTCCGATTGGTCTAGCCCGGACGGGGCCGGGTTCAACTGAACCTCCCAACCGGAAAAGCCGACCACTATTCGTGGAGCGGTGTAAAGAGCGAGGACGATCCGATGTCACTTCGGAGCAGGGTGCTAGACGTACTCCACGGCCCGGCGGTCGCGCGCATGCGCTTCCGGTTTCCGATCCGTGGCAGCCACGTGACGATTGCACCGCAAACGTTCCATCACGTCGCACGCGCGATCCGGTTGGGACAGGTCAGCGTCAGGGTCCCGACGGACCTCGCGGCAGGTGTTGCGGCGCAATATAACGATGTCGCGCGAACACGAGCGGACGGTACTGTCGTCGCGGCGAATACGCTGGAGGTGGTGTCGGCAACGGGCCGGATGGACGAAGCCTATATCGTCCATGAGGCCTTGCATGCGGCTTACGATCTGCTGCGCACCGGCCTTGACGCCAATGCGGAGGAGGCGTCCGCCTATGTCTGCACTGCGCTTTATTGCCGCATGACAGGTCTACCGCGACCTCGCTGGGCGAACGGCCCGATCTACGCCAACGCCGCCGAAGTTGCCCGAACGCTGCTATCACAATATCAGAAGGGTGATCCCGGCATTCCATGGGTCGGCGAACATGAATGGCGGATGCTGCGCGCCGGTGTGGGCCTTAATTCGGTCTATGCCAGTGGGCCTGGCGGCATTCTCACCGGATGGCTCCTCGGCCAACAATACACCCACGACGGCTGATGGGACGGGGCCGGACCCGCTCCACAAACTGCTGGCCGGCGGGCTAATCGCTGACACTTCGTGCCGAGGTTAACCGCCGTTGAAGGTGTTAGGCGACCAGCAGACCTAGTTTGCCGACCGTCGCCAGCGAACGGTCAACACTCTGTCGGGTTGAGAGTAGCAACGGCTCGGCGGGCTGCCCGGCATCATCCACTTGCTTGACCTCGATGGCCGGTCCGAAGGTTTCGGTCATTTCGGCCGTGATTTGCTCGATCGTTCGAGAGCCGTCGAGCAGTTGCAGGAAGCGGCGCGTCCTGTCGTCTTCCAACTGCACCGTTTGGTGGAGCAGATTGGTGACCAGTGGTCCGGTCTGCGCTTGTCTGCGAGCGAGTAGGCTCGCCTGCGGGCAATCTGTGACTTCCGTCACGAGAAAGGGCGGCGATTTCAGAAAGGAGATCTCGCCGCTGCAAGCTAGGATATAGAGCGCATCCGTCAATATCCGTTGGTCGTCGCTTGTTTGCCGGCCTTCCAACAGCGCCCGGGCGCCATCGAGCAGTTCAGTGAACGAGAGCGCGCGAGGCCAGGCCCGGCCGAGACAAAGATGTGCAGCCTTCAGGAGCGGATTGGTCACCGTGATTTGGCTGCCGTCCTGATTTTCAAACTCCATTTCGGAATCGTCGGTCAGGCAGGTGTCGGGTCGACGTGGGCTCGCGGTGCTTAGCAGATAGAACCGGGTGATGAAGTCGAGATCGACCCGGCGGCCAAGGGAGATGCCCTCGTGGCAGAGCAACGTACGCCGAAACCCGTTGCCGTCGATGAAGTCCTGATATTGATCGCGCGCCATGAATTCGTTTTCGGGAAAGCGCTGCAGCGTGGCGCGCACCTCTTCAGTGTAACCCGCAAGATAGCGTCGTGAAAAGTCGGCGTCGCTCAGATACTGCAGCCCATGTCGGCCAGCATCTTCGACGACTTCGTGTAGCAGGAAGGCTGTCGCGCCCTGGTCGAGATCGTCGTGAAAAAGCAATTCATCCGGAGCCTTGAGAACACGGTTGCACTGATCGCGCATGACCGCACCGTGCACTGAGTTGGACTTCGTCCCCTCGCTGAGAAACTTCACGATGGCGCGAGCTTGTCCAACCTTCTCCTTCATCCCCGTTATGCTCCGGGTGTGGTAGCGCATCATGTCGCGAACCATGTCGCGAAGGTGCGAGAACGGGTGCGCGTTATAGCTGACGTAGCAGAGCCCCTCGGGTGCCAAATTCCGCTTGAAAATGGTCATCATCTTCTCGCGCACGATCGGCGGTACCCATGAATACACGCCATGAGCGATGATGTAGTCGAACTGTCCGAAGGCCGCGTCGACATCCATGATGTCGCAATGCAGAAGCCTGATGTTGCTCAGGCCCAATGCGGCGATGTTTCGCTGCCCGCGTTCGATGGTAACGCCACTCAGGTCGATACCGACGAACTCGCTATCCGGATATTGGAAGGCCATGGGCAGCAGATTGCCGCCAACGCCACAGCCGAGCTCCAGAACCCGGCAGTGCTCGACCGGAGCCGGCTGCATGCCGTAGACGGTCGCGATCGTTGCGAGTTGGTTTGGGTGAGTGAGCCCGTAGACATGCCCGGGATAGTACACCTCATCGTATGGTGTGATGCCGGTGGTTGGCTGGCGGTGTTCGGTCTGGATGTTCATCGCAGTCAGTTCCACGAGTATGCAAACTTGTCGTTCACGATCGAGACGCGCGTTTGCTTGACTTCCTCCTTGGCGAGAGACTTGCTGAGGAATTCACGCGACAGTTCTGGCAACAGCGTGTTGGTGATGATGTTATCGATCATCCGCCCGCCGGAGTCCGGATCGTTGCAACGGGATACGATGTGCTCGACGACCGCATCGTCGTAGCCGAAGGCAGCCTTGTGATTATCGCGGAGGCGCTGTCCGATCCGGTCGAGCTGCAATCTGACGATTCCGGCAAGCATCTCGTCCGAAAGCGGAAAGTACGGGATCGAAACTATGCGTCCAAGTAACGCGGCAGGGAACACCTTCAGCAATTCGGGCCGCAGCAGCCTGGCGAGTTCTTCCGGCTCGTTGCGATACTTTGGGTCTCGCGCCAGGCCCATGATGAGATCGGTGCCGACGTTTGTGGTCAGAATGATCAGTGTGTTCTTGAAGTCGATTCGCCGGCCGTTGCCGTCCTCCATGACCCCCTTGTCGAACACCTGGAAGAAGATCTCATGGACGTCAGGATGGGCCTTCTCCACCTCGTCGAGCAGGATCACGCTGTAGGGCTTGCGGCGAACCGCTTCGGTGAGCCGACCGCCTTCACCATAACCGACATAGCCCGGAGGCGCGCCTTTCAAGGTCGAGACCGTGTGCGCTTCCTGGAACTCCGACATGTTGATCGTGATCATGTTCTGCTCGCCGCCATAAAGGGTTTCGGCAAGTGCGAGGGCGGTTTCCGTCTTGCCCACGCCGGACGGTCCGGCCAGCATGAAAACGCCAATCGGCTTGGACGGGTTGTCCAATTTGGCGCGGCTGGTCTCAATTCGTTTCGCGATCATCGTTAGCCCGTGAGACTGGCCGACGACGCGGCAATTGAGAATTTCCGGTAGCTTCAGGACGGTCTCGATTTCGTCGCGCATCATTCTGCCGGTCGGAATGCCGGTCCAGTCAGACACGACAGAGGCGACCGACTGCTGGTCGACATGGGCATAGATCATCCGCTTTTCCGGATTGATGCCCTCCAGTGTCTCAAACTTGCCACGCAACTCCACGCGCTTCGCTGCTCGATCGTCGTCTCCGTTCTCGGAGAGGATCTCGCGAATGCCGCGAATGTCCTTGACGAGTTCCTGTTCCCTGGCCCAGTCGCCTTCAAGGCCGCTCAGCTTGTCCTTCAGCGCGGCTATGTCGCCGTCGACCTCGGCAATCCGCTCGCTGTTCTCGTCCCCGAGGTCACCATCGCTGACCAGCGCTGACCGTTCGGCTTCGCGAGCGGCGATAGCGACGCGAGCGTCCTCGATCAGAGCCGGCGTCGCACTTTGACTGATGGCGACCCGCGCCGAAGCTGTGTCCAGCAGGCTGACCGCCTTGTCCGGCAACTGTCGGGACGGAATGTAGCGATGCGACAGGTTGACCGCGGTCACGATCGCGGCGTCCGAAATGCGAACGCCGTGGTGCTTTTCCATCGGGCCGAGGAGACCGCGCAGCATGATGCAGCAGGTCTCGACATCCGGCTCATCGACCTGGATCGGCTGGAAGCGTCGTGTGAGCGCGGGATCCTTTTCGATATATTGGCGATATTCTGCCCAGGTGGTGGCGGCGATGGTACGCAGCGTGCCGCGGGCGAGGGGAGGCTTGAGGAGATTGGCTGCGTCGCCGGTGCCGGCCGCGCCACCGGCGCCGATCAGCGTGTGAGCTTCGTCAATGAACAGGATAATCGGGGTCGGCGAGTTCTGCACCTCGTCGATCACCGAGCGCAGGCGTTGCTCGAATTCACCCTTCATCGAGGCGCCGGCCTGCATCAGGCCGATATCCAGCGCGCAGAGCCTGACGTTGCGCAGTGGCGGTGGCACCTCGCCAGCGGCAATGCGCTGGGCAAATCCCTCGACCACGGCGGTCTTGCCGACGCCGGCTTCGCCGGTGAGGATCGGATTGTTTTGCCGCCGGCGCATCAGCACGTCGATCAATTGGCGGATTTCGTCGTCTCGCCCGAGGATTGGGTCCATCTCGCCCGATCTGGCTTTGGCGGTGAGATCCTGGGAGAACCTGTCGAGCGGCGTTGTCCCCTTGGGATTTGCCCGGTCGGCACCGTCAGAGCCGGCACCGGCCAATCCGGTGCCGTCCATCGGGCGCATCGTTTCTTCCTCAGAGCCTGCCCAGACGGCGCGGTGCTCCGCTGCCAATGCGTCTACGTTTATCTTGGCGAACTCCTGCGAGATGTTGTTGAGGGCACGACGGATCTCATTCGATTTCAGTCCGGCGACCAGGAGATGGCCAGTGCGGATCTGAGTCTCGCCGAAGAACAGCGTGGCGTAGTGCCAGCCACGGTCGAGAATATCGATGACCGAATTGGCAATCCCCGGCATATCGGTTTCGTTCTTGCGGAAGCCGTTGATGACGCCTGCGAGATCAGACAGCAGCCGCGCGCGGTCCAGCTTGTAGTGGTCCGCCGCGAGGCTGAAGTCGGTCCTTTCCTGTTGCAGGATGTGAAACAGCCAGTGTGCGAGCTCGACGTTGCGGTTGCTCGCGCTCTTAGCGTGACGCAGGGCCTGTATGAAAGCATCGTAGCCGGCGCGGTTTAGCTTTCCAGTCACGGCCTCGAGGCTGATGTCGGTCACGGTGGGCCTCCTGCTCAATTGCCCCGGGGCGATGCCAGGCTCATCTTGGAAATTGGCGCGAATTCCATGATGTTAGGACAGTCGGACCGGTGCCTAGGTTCAAATCGGTGGGGCGTCTGTCGCGGTGCTTCGCCGGGCTCTCAGACGCTCGGCAAGGTGAAAGCGAGCATCGCGGCGATATTCCTCGGTCGAGGCCCAGTTCGGTGAAACCCAGCTGGTCCACCCAAGGCGTCCGCTCTGTCCAAGCTTCATCGGGACGACTGCTCCCGCCGGAATGGCGAGTTCTACCTCCCACTCGAGTTCGTCGCCGATATAGAAGTACACGGCGTCAACTAGGGGCTCGGACAAGTTAGGCTCTTCAGTGGGCAGGAACTGCTCGTATTGAGCAAAATCCTTCACGAAAACGCGAACCCTGATCTTGTCTTCGACACTGAACACCCGCGAGCCCAGAAGCGCGTCGTGGCCGAGCCTGGCGTGCGCCGCGCCGAGGCGGCTGCAGTGGCTTGCCTCGAATGGGAGCCAGGTGCCGACAAATTCGTCGATCTCAACCCTGACATCGAACAGCCCCTGCAGCAGTCGGGCCAGTCGTGACGCGGATTTCGCCCTGGGTGCGACCAGTCCAGCGAAGCTGAGCTTCGCCATGTCCGGTACCGTGTCTCGATTGGCAAAGATATCAGAGCCAAGGCCGGCAAAGGAGCCCACATAGGCGATGAAGCGGTCATCCGATGGCCTGTCATGCTGCGCGATCGGCCGCGCGTTCGCCCAGGCACGAAAGAACAATTGCAGAAAGCGTCCATTGAGAAGGTCGAGAAAGCGCGGAAAGGCGTCGTCTCGCATCAACTGCCAACCGACGCTCTCGTCGGTGGTGGCCAGAGGCAGCGCGCCTTGCGGTCCGAGGAGACCGAGGAATTTGACCAGGATTCTGAGCCTGCCATCGCGGTCGTCGACTGAGCTCAGATTGGACGCGGGAAATTCCAGATAGGGGGTTTGACCGAGGTCAACAAATTCCTCGCGACGCGCGGCACTGTCGCCGATCCGCGGTCGATCTGGATTGGATCGCTCGAGCTGGCGGAGCGTCTGGAAGAAATCGAACCGCCAGGGCTCGGCCTTCATTTGATCGATCAGCATTACAGCGGCCTCCGGGTGCCCATGCGGGTCGGCCAGTGCATGATCTCGCCGCGTTCCGAAGTCGATATGACCGTTTGGGTGAAGGTGTTGAAGCCCGAATAGTCGGCGAAAAAGCGTTCCAGCACCGCCCCGAGCAGGAATACGCCACTGCCTTCGAATGCCTTCTCGTCGAGTGTGACGGTGATCTCCAGGCCGCGCGCTGCGCCACTGCCGGTACGCTCACGCACTCGCCGCACCACGGGCCTGCTCTCGACGCTGCGCACGCCACGAATCTTTCGTTCCGTAGCGTCGTCGAACTGGTCGGCGAATAATGACAGCATCTCCCGCAGTGCTCCGGCGTTCTTGCCGCCGCTGCGTTCTACGAGGCCGAGATAGTTCAAACTCAGCATGTTGATCAGGCGCCAACTGACAACACCGCTATTGGCGATTTCACTGCGACTGCGCAACTGCGCCACCACTGGCTCGCGTGGCCGGGTGGGCCCGGCGATGCACATCAGCTCGAGTGAGGTGTCATCCAGCAGGCGAAAGTCCGCTCCGCCTTGGCCGACCGGCAGATGTTCCGTGAGATGCCGGTTGGAGCACAACGCCCGGACGCTCAGTTCGGCGGCAGATCCGTCGCCGCTCAGGTCACCAGGCTCGAGCAGCGAAAGGAACATGTCTGTCCCGGTGTAGTCGGAGGCCGTGCCATATGTCTTTTCCTCGACGGTGCGGCGCCGCGGCAGCCGACGAACGGTAAAATAAAGTCCCTCGACCGATGTGGCCGTGCGGTCGATTGCGGCGGAGTACAGCGGACGCACCTGCCGCTTGTCTTTTTCTGCAGGGAAGTGCGCGTAAACCTCCAGTACCTGGTGCGGCTCGTATTCGAGATAGCGGCTTCGGTCGGGCACCACGTGGTATTCGTGCGTATTCGATTTGACAGGGATGCGATCGCTGGTTTTCTCGAACAGGTTGATTGCCGGGGCAGTGTAGAGACTGAAAGTCTCTGCCCGGACGTAGGCCGCAAGCCGTGAGTTGTGCTCATCGAACGCGAAGACGATATCGATTGACTTGCCGCGCAACCGAGGCATCACAGCGCGAAGTCCCGTCAGATTGATGCCAAGGAACTTGCGCGGAAACACGAAATACTCCCGCAACAACTCCGAGCCGCGAAAGACCCGGTTATCGTTAGGAAACAGGGATTCGTTCTCGCCGAAGCCGACCTGTTGCACACAGTCGTTCGGGGCCCGGATGACGACCGGATCGCCGAAATCGTCGAGATAGCGAAAGTAGACGCTGATGCAGTTCGAGGTCAGCTGTTCGTAGAGCGCGACAGCGTCGGATTCGGCGCCGGTAAGATAGATAGGCAATTCGCTGGTGCGGCAGCCCGCGAACCAGGTTTCCGGCTTGTTGCGAGCCTCCGCGTCCGCCGGCTCTTCGTCGAGCCGCGCGGCGGTACGGTGGGTCATGGAGAGCCTGAGCCCCGCAATGACCTCTCCGCCGATTGGAATCCCGAGGGCCTGCAATGCGCCCGCGGTCGCAAAATATTCGGCGCCGGTGACGTCAAAGGGCCAAAGTACGATATCGCGGCAAAGCCTGAATCGGCAGGCGAGGCTCCGTTCCCTTTCGCGATAGCTCGCATCGAAGTAGGCGCCCCGCGCGATTTTTCTGCCGTCGCGCAATGCCGGATCGGCATAGGGTGGCTGTGCCTTGACCAGCATGGCAGATGGAGTTGGCGCGAGATAGTTCGGAACCAGCTGTTCGAGCAGGTTTGCCGTGAACTCCGGAAATTCGTGCTTGAGCTTGAGCTGAACGCGAGCAGCAAGGAACGCGGCTCCTTCGAGCAGCCCCGAAATCATTGGATCTGAGCGATCGCGGATCAGCCCGCCGAGGCGTTCGGCGATGCCAGGATATTCCTCGGCAAAGTCTTCCGCATGCTCGTACAACAGCGACAGTTCACGGTTGTAGAAGTCGAGGAATTCGCGATTCATGCTATAGTCGATTGATCTGGATGTCGCCGCTGTCGAGGTCGACGTCCGCGACGAATTCTACGGGCACGTTGAGCGGCTCGCACTTCAGGTCGGATTGCACGACAAAGCGCAGCTTGAGCTGTTCGGGGCCCACGGAGGTGTCACGGCGCACCCGGATGGACCTGCGATCGAGTCGCGGCTCGTACGTCGTAAGTGACATGCGCAGGGCGTCGCTGAGCTCTTCGTCCGTGACCTCGTCGATCGAACGGTTTGCGATGTCGGGAAAACCATAGTTTAAAATCGAGGTGCGAACGTGGCCGCGGCCAGTCAGATCGAGCGTCGATTCGAGGGCAATAGTATTAAGGAGCGTTTCAACGTCATGCGAAACCTCCCGCCGTAGCACCGTCTCCGAGATCGGGAAACGACCAGTGCTGCGCCGTCCCGCTATGACTCGCTCACCGAACTGATCGCGCAGTTCGAGTGGCTTGCGCGCATCACGAGCGTCATGAGCCGCACGAAAGGCCAGCATCAATGGCGGAGAGAGCCGGTCCTTCTTTGGCGTAACAGTCATTGACAATCTCCGTACCGCCAACGCCGATTGCCATTCTTGGCAACCGGCGCCAGACAGGGAGCTTACGATCAGGCCCATTCCTTGTTGGCCGGAACGTCCCAGCCGAAGGTCGGCGATGCGCCGGCGCCGCCCTTGTCCGTCTGGGTCTTGTAGGTCATCTTCACCTTCGCGAAGTTCAAGCTCACATTTTCGGTGAGACGATCTTCGCCATGGGATCCGCCGGTCGATACGCTGGAGACCAGCACGTGCTTCATCTCGATCTTGAGATACTCCAGCGGATTTTCACCGGCCTTGCGGACAGTGAGGATCGCGGTATCGATGTGCTTGCCGTTGGCGCAGACCTTGAACAGCTCAGGCGTCGCCTTGTCGACGAAGTGCGTGAAGTGGAGATCCTGAACGTTGACCTTGCCGGCGCCACCGCCTGACCCGCTGTGGAAGGTGCCGCTCTGGCTCTCGCCAAAGGACCAGCTCAAAATGTCGATTTCGTCCTTGTGTTTGTCGTCGAGCGACTCGCCCTTGATCGGGTCGAGTTTCAAAAAGATATCGACAGCCATATCATAGCCCTTTCAAAAACCTGGATGAGTGACAGTTGCGATAACGCGGCGTCAGGAGCTCGGGCCTGGAAGGCGGGAAACAAGGCTGAGGCCGACGTCCATCGCTTCCAATTGAAAGTGTGGACGGAGAAAGAAGCGCGCGTTGTAGTATCCCGGGTTCTCCTCGTTTGCTATGACCTCGACCTTCGCAGCGGCCAGCGGCTTGCGCGCCTTCTGCGCCTCTGACGATAGGGCTGGATTGGCATCAACGTACTCGTTGATCCAGGTTTGCAGCCAGACCGTCAGCTCATCCTTTTCCTTCATGGATCCGATCTTGTCGCGAACCATGCATTTCAGGTAGTGCGCAAAGCGGGACACTGCGAACATGTAAGGCAGACGTGACGACAGGTTGTCGGATGCGGTTGCGTCCACACCCTTCTCGCCGAAGTATTTCTTCGGCTTGTAGAGGGACTGGGCACCGATGAAGGCGGCCTTGTCGGTGTTCTTGCGGTGGATCAGCGGGATAAGGCCCGCCTTTGCAAGCTCGTGCTCGCGGCGATCGCTGATCGCGATTTCGGTGGGGCATTTCAGGTCAACGCCACCATCGTCAGTCGGGAATGTGTGCGTCGGCAGGTTGATGACCTCGCCGCCCGACTGCACACCGCGGATGCGCGTGCACCAGCCGAACTCCTTGAAGGCGCGGTTGATGTTGACTGCCATCGCGTAGGCGGCGTTGATCCAGCCGTACTTATCACCGGTGTGTCCGTCCGTCTCCTCTTCGAAGGCGAATTCTTCCACGGGCTCCGATTTGGCGCCGTAGGGGAGGCGACCCAGCGCGCGCGGCATGCAAAGGCCGAGATAGCGGGAATCGTCCTGATCGCGCAGTCCCTTCCATGCGGCGTATTCCGGTGTGTCGAACACCTTGCCGATGTCGCGAGGGTTGGACAGTTCGGTCCACGAGTCCATTCCCATCAGGGTAGGCTCGGCGCCGCTGAAGAACGGGGCATGCGCGGCGCCGGCGATCTTGCTGAGGTCGCGGAGCAGCTGCACGTCGGTCGGGAGGTGGCTGAAATAGTAGTCACCGATCAGGCAGCCGAACGGCTCGCCGCCGAGCTGGCCGAATTCGTACTCGTAGATCTGCTTGAACAGCGGGCTCTGGTCCCAGCGCGCATCGGGATAGAGTCGCAGGTTCCGATACAGCTCGCTCTTGGAGACGTTCATCACCCGGATCTTGAGGTTGGCGTCGGTCTCGGAACTGAAGACGAGGTAGTGGAGGCCGCGCCAGGCACTTTCGATCGCCTGGAATTCGGGTGCGTGCAGGATCTCGTTCATCTGCGCGGTCAGCTTCTGATCGATCCGCGCGATCATCTCCTCGATGGTGTCGAGCACGTCCGATTTGATGACGCTGGTGTCCTTGAGCGCCTCTTGAACGAGCGTGGACACCGCGTTCTCGACCTCGGTCGCCGCACGTTCGGTGCGCGGCTTGAAGCTTTGCTTCAGCAGGGCAGCAAACTCGTCAGCCTCGACGGTCCCGACTTGGGTGGTGGTCTCTTTATGGGTAGCTTCTTTTGCCATGGTCCCCATCCTTCCCTTAGCTGTTGGTGTCGGGTTCGGTGGACTGGCTGGCCGCGCGCTCGCGCAGTGCGGCCATCAGTTGAGGATCGGCGAGGAGTTTCTTCAGCTGGTCCTCGGCGCCCACCTTGCCATCCATGTAGCGCAGCAGGTTGGCGAGCTGTTCACGTGCTTCGAGCAGTTTGGCCGTCGCCGGCACCTGGCGAGCGACCGCCACAGGCGTGAAGTCGGACATCTTGTTGAAGCGCAGGTTGACGGAGATCTTCTCGTCAGAGTCATCGCTCAGACGATTGACGACGCGCGTCGTCACACCGGGCTGGATCGCCGTCATGCGATTGTCGAAATTGTCCATGTCGAACTCAAGGAACTTGCGCTCCTCGACTTTCGCCTTCTCGACGCCGGGGTTGTTGCCGGAAAGATCGGACAGGACGCCCATGACAAACGGCAGTTCGATTAAGCGTTCGGCGTCGTATGGATCTTCGTAAGTGATGTGCACGCGCGGTGCGCGGTTTCGGCGAATAAATTTTTGGCCGCTGTCGGTTGCCATTGGGGTGCCCTCTTCACAAAAATCTCTGCGGAAGCCGACTTGCGCGACGCAGGCAGGGAAGTGCCCGGGTCTTCTTCGGCAAAGCTTCCTTTCGTTTAGTTAGTCCCTTCGAATGGAAGGCGGGTTCAATTCGATTTGTCGATCGCCTTCAGAGCGCCCTCCGGCAAGACTTCGTTCAGCAGGCTGAGGAAATCTCGTTGTGCGAGTTCGCGTGCGCGATCGACCAGGAAGGGGATCGGGCTGGACGGCTCTGCGGTCCGGAAGAAAGACGCTACCTTGCTCAGCAAGTCCAACGCTTGGGCTCTGCTTTCTGCTGCAAAAACAACGTCTTGGGCATCATTTTCCGTCGTGGATGGGAGCGATGTGGCGAACTCCGCCATGCGCTCGATCGGCAGGTCAAATACCTTGTCGCGACCGATATTGATGGCGGCGCTCTCGACGTGGGCGGGCATCAGCATCCGCATCACTTCGATAAACGATTTGCCAACCATGTCCTGTGCCTGCCGCACCAGCAAGAGTGCCGGGCTCGACGGTTCCCTCCGAGCGAAATATTCGGCAGCGGCCGCCAGCGCCGCGGATGCCTGTCCGGGCGAGGTCACGGCGCCGGCGATTTCGATCGGAAGCTGCGGGCCGTCTTGGGCAGCCTCGTCCGGCGAGGGGGCGGCCGCTGCCGGATCGCGTGCGGTGACCAGCGCCGCGAGCCAGTTGGCCATGCCATTCGCGACGCCCGCCAACCTGTCGAGACTGATGGGTTGCCCCGAATTCAACTTCTCGTGCCAAATCGATTTGATGCCGGCAATCTCGGCAGCGACGGCGGAACAGCGGGTACTCACCGCTTTGAGGGTGTCGAGCTCGGTCTCGCCGATGATGCGTTCAATGCTTCCGAGATCGGGCATGTCGACGTCGGCCTCAGCGGCGGGAATTTCGCCCTTGGCAATCTGATAGGCACGGTAGTTGAGGCTGCCGTGCCTGCGATTTTCGATTAGGGGAAGAAATTGGAGCGGGTTGATCACCGTCGGAAACACGTCGATCGCCTCGACGGTGACGGCGCGAAAAGCATAGTCGCCGTCCTCGCCCCTCGGGTGAACCGCATCCCATTGTTCACGCAGCAGCACGGTGGTCGCCTTCAGGCAGCTGAGAAAGCCGTCGAGATCGCGGTTCAAGATGGAGAATTTGGCGAGCAGCATGGTCAGGCGCAGATCGCGGGTGCGTGCCAAGAGCGGCTGCGCAGCGGAGAATTGGCCGGCAATGTCGATGGCCTTTGGGTCAAATCGTCCGCGCTCTCCATTGGCGTTGACGACCTCGAAATACGACATCGGAAGCAGCGATTCCGCACCTGCGAAGAAATTGAGGTACTGGACATCCCCGGCCGCATCGAGGTCAGGCCCGCAGGGATCGTCCGGGGCTATGGGCTGGGTCAGGGATGTGACATCGAGCATGCAAAGATGGTCCGTCTACGGGGCCCTAGCCCCTTTACCAAGACCGTCACAAGTGGCGGATCGGGCGGGGATCATGACCCGGTCGTCTGTTAGGTCAGATCAACGATGACCTCGGTTCATTCCCGGCGGCCAGGACCGTTTCGCGTGAACCAACAAGCTCTTGGAGCCGACTACATGAATGCCGGGATAGTTCCATCGGGCGCGTACTTTGGCGCGTCAGGAGCGGGCGACCCCAGGCGGACTGGTCGGTCGTCCTACCGATGGCTGGCTCGGATTTCGGTTGTTTCGTGCTTGACGACCTGATGCGCCGGTTGCGCGGATCGTGCGGTCAACCAAGGAGTTTAACGCCCACATGGGCCAGCTTACCCAGGATACCCGCCTTTGCGAGCTCAAGACCCCCCTTGGCAAGGACGTTCTGGTTTTTGTCAGGTTCGAGTCCTCTGAAGGTCTGAGTGAACTGTTCGAACATCGTATCGAGTGCTTCAGCGAGGACGCCGATCTCGACTTTGATCGCGCGATCGGCCAGCAGTGCACGCTTACGATCAAGTTGCACGGGAAGGAGCGCGAGTTTAGCGGCATTCTCACGGAAGCGCAGTGGCTCGGGGTCAAGAACGACTATTTCAACTACCGGATCGTGCTGAGACCCTGGTTATGGCTGCTGTCGCGTACCACCGATTGCAGGATTTTTCAGGACAAGAAGGCGCCTGACATCATCAAGGAGGTCTTCAACGAGCGCGGCTTCACGGATTACGAGTCCAAGCTTACTGAAGAAGGCTCATGTCCAAAGCTCGAGTACTGCGTTCAGTATCGCGAGACCGATCTGGATTTTGTATGCCGGCTGATGGAGCAGCACGGCATCTACTACTTTTTCAAGCATGAGGGTGGCAAGCATACGCTGGTGCTGGCTGACTCCAAGTCCTCGCACAGCCCAATCAACGGTCTCGCAAAGATCCCTTATGTCCCGCTGACCGGATCCGACCGCCGCGAGGAGCAGCATATTTATGAATGGGTTTCCGAGCGCAGATTTCGTACCGGCAAGTTCGAGCTCAACGACTACAACTACCAGAAACCCAACGCGCAGATGATCAGCGACGCCAAGGGTTCTGAGCACTACACGCGATCCGAGATGGAGTTCTACGACTATCCCGGCAAGTTCAAGGAGAAATCCGACGGCGAGCGATACGCCAAGATTCAGCTCCAGGCCGAGCAGGCGATGGATCGGCGCCGCCGCGGCAACGGCGACGCCGTCAACCTGTTCCCGGGAGGACTAACCAAGCTCGAGAAGCATTCGAGAGACTCGCAGAACGTTGAATATCTCGTCGTACGAGCAGCTCACTCGTTTTCCATCGAGTCCTACCGCACTGGCGGTCCCGGCGACGGCGGACAGCACGTCTACTTCGGCAGCTATGAATTTCTGCCAAGCGATCGGCCGTTTCGATCTCCCATGATGACGCCGAAGCCGAGGATCAACGGTATCCAGACGGCCAAGGTCGTCACCAAGGACGACAATTCGAGCGAGGAAATCGACGTCGAGTCGTTGGGCGAAATCTATGTTCGCTTTTTCTGGGATCGAAAGAAGAAGCGGTCGTGCCGGTTGCGCGTGGCCCAAGTCTGGTCCGGCAAGCGCTGGGGCGGTCAGATCATCCCGCGCGTCGGCCAGGAAGTCGTCGTGGAATTCCTGGAAGGAGACCCCGACCGGCCCTTGGTGATCGGCACGGTGTATAACGATGAATACAAGCTGCCCTACGATCTACCGTCCAAGAAGACGATCGCGGGGTTGAAGTCCGACTCGACCAAGGGAGGGGGCGGTTACAACGAATGGAACTTTGAGGACAAGAAAGGGTCCGAGAAGATCACCCTGCACGCCGAAAAGGACTACGACGTAACGGTCCGCGACACCGAGACCAGGACCATCGGTGAAGCCGCGTTCGGCGGCGATACCCGCAAGACCACACTCAAGAACGGCAATGACAAGCTTGATATCGAATTGGGTGGTCAGCACATCAAGCTGGCGATGGATCAGTCCGTCAACGCGGGGCTGAACATCACCCTCACTGCCAATGTCAACATCACCCTCCAGGTTGGTCCCAGCCAAATCATCCTGTCCCCCGCCGGAATCGTCATCAACGCACCGACCATCACCATGACCGCGCAGGCCGCCATGGCGCTCGCGGCCGGCGGCCCGTTGGTTGCCCACGGCACACCAACCATTGTCGGCTGACGGCCATGGGTCAAGTTCGGTTCAGCACAGTCCGCGATCTGTTTGAAGCCTATCCGCTGGCGCGATACGACGTCGGCAGCGCCACCCCGGACAAGTTCTCGTTGGATTTCCTGCAGGAGGTCGCTGATGCAGGCAACTGGCACCAGGCTGTATCCTTCTGCGCGTATCTGCTCCCCAGGCGCGTGGCCGTCGCCTGGGGATGTCGCTCGCTGCGGCAGATGTTCGACAACTTCGACGGCAACGAAGGCAGGTCACTCAGCTTTGCCGAGACCTGGGTCCAGCAGCCAGACGAGCAATCGCGTAACAAGGCGTTGGCGGTCGGCAACGCCAACGATCCCGAGCAGCCGGCGACCTGGCTGGCGCTGGCGGCGGGCTGGTCTGGCGGGAGCGTCGTCCCTGCGGAATTTGCCCCGGTCGAAGCCAAGCCGGATCAGACGGCGCGGGCGGTTCGCGCGGCTCTTTTGATCGGACTTTGCCGGCTTACCAATGAGTCTAGGGACCGGATAATGACGGCCTGCCTGGAGGATGGTATTCAATTGGCCCGCGGCGAACCGCGCCCTCTGCGCTGACGAGACGATGTGATGGTGCTTCGCTTCAACATCGAGAACGAGCCCAACCTCCGCGATGGCGGACCCGTTTCATTTACGGTCACCGGCCAGCGCTCGGTCGATATAGGCCGCGATCGTCATCTCGATTGGACTTTGCCCGATCCGTCTCGGATGATTTCGGGAAAGCATTGTGAGGTCCATTATCGCGACGGCGGCTACTGGTTGCACGACGTCTCGACCAACGGCACCTTTCTTAACGGCGCAGACCAGCGCATGCGGGGAGCGCATCGGCTACGCAATGGCGATCGCCTCGTCATCGGCCACTATGTCATTGGTGTTTCGCTGGACCTGGACGAGCGTGCCGAGGGCACTCCGAGCCATGGCACGCAGCAGCAAGCTTCTCTCGCGCAGCAGCACGCCGATTACCACGAGCTGTGGGCTCCCGGCCGCGACGTGCCGCCGCCAATCGACCCCCAGCAGTTGAGAAAGCCGCGCGAAGCAGCGCGGCCCGTCAATGCGGAGTTCCTGGACTGGGCGGCGAGCGTTCCGCCGGCGGGCGTCGACCCCGTCCGGCATTCGCCCCAGATGCCTCAACGAGAGCCGCCTTCGCACGACGACATGAGCTGGGCAGCCGGTCCGGTCGCCACGTCTCAACCGCCGGTCGACGTGCTGCGCGCGATGCCGACGCCGCGCCGACCATTGGTCTGGGTCGACGATGAAGCAGCTGTCCCGCCACCGTCGGCGCCACCGGCAGGCCACGCGGGAGCGCCGCGGCCGCAGGTGGCCGAGCCGGTACCGGCTTCGGCCACCTTGATCGGCAATCCCGAATTCGCACGCCTGGTGGCCCGTGCTGCCGGACTGCCGGAGAATTTCTTTGCCGACAAGACCGAGGCCGAACTCGCGGAGCAGCTGGGCATCATACTGCGCATGACCGTGGAAAATTTGATGGCCCTGCTGCAGGCGCGGACCCAGGCCAAGCAACTGACGCGCAGCACCAGTCAAACCACCATCCAGGCTATCGAGAACAATCCGCTGAAATTCTCGCCGACCGCGGAAGACGCGATGCGTATCCTGTTCGGGCCGCCGACGCGCAGTTACCTCGATGCGCCGCATGCCTTCGCGCAGGGCTTCAAAGATCTCAAATCCCATCAATTGAAGACCTATGCGGCAATGCAGCATGCCGTCGGGGGGCTGATCGCCAGTATCGATCCAACGCTGGTGGCGCGCGAGCTTGAGCTTCAGCGCGGCGCAAGATCCTTTTTCGGCTCGAACAAGAGTAAGTTGTGGGATGAATTCTTGACGCGCTGGAAGGCGCATCTCGGTCGCGACGAAAGCGCGCCGATCGATACTTTCATGCTTCATTTCTCTGAATATTACGACCGCGCAGACAAGTCGGGGTCAAAGTGAACTGTCGGTGACGATGCCGTCGCCGATCATTGCCAAGTGGATGCAGGAATGTCCTGGTACAGCAAAGTTTTCTGGTCGGAAGGTCTGTTTCTGCGGCCGCATCATCTGCAGCAGGGCGATCGCTATATCGAGCATCTGCTGGAAAAGCGCGTTCGTTACACAACACCGTACCCATGGGGCTTTGCGCAGCTCGAGATCGACAACGATCTTACTCAGCAGAGCAAATTCGCCGTGCGCCGTGCGGCCGGCGTCATGCCCGATGGAACGCCTTTCGATATCCCTGCCGACAGTCCGATCCCGGAAGCGATCGAAGTGCCGGATTCGGCCGCAGGCCAGATCGTCTGGCTGATGATGCCGGTCGCAGCGCCCAATACGCGGGAGGTGGATGAGGATCGCACTGACAGCGCAAGTCGTTACGTTCGGAGTTCCGAAACGTTTATCGATTCAACCTCGGCGCTGCGCATCGAAGAAGAGATCGATATCGTCTATCCGCGGCTGTCGTTCGAGCTGCGCAAAACCAGCAAGCCGGGATACATGGGTCTCGGCATCGCCCGCATCCTCGAGGTGCGCGACAAGAACATCCTGTTCGACGACAAATTTGTGCCGCCGATGCTGGTCTGCGCCGCACATCCGGTTATCGATGGTTGGCTCAATCGCATCATTGGCTGGGTTGAGACCAAACTCGACGAGCTTGCACGCTACGCGGTCGATCCATCGTCCGGCGGCGGCTTGCAGAGCGTCGATTACCTGGTGCTGCAGGTTCTGAACCGGATCATTCCCGTGCTAACTCATTTCAAGCGGTCCGGCAGCGTACATCCCGAGCGGCTGTACGAAGAACTGCTGAGGTTTGCCGGTGAGCTTGCGACTTTCGCGACCACCGAACGACGTGCGCGGGACTACCCGGCATACGATCACGACAACCTCGAATACGTCTTCACGCCGCTGGTGCGCGACATCCAGGATTTCCTAAGCGCGCGGCTGGGCAGGCGGGCGATCCGTCTGGAGATCATCGAACGCGCCCAGAACGCATTTGTATCGCCGATCCGTGATCGCGCGTTGTTCCGAAATGCTACCTTGGTTCTGGAGGTTGCCGCGCGGCGGCCTCTCGTCGAGATTCAGAATGAATTCCCGCACCTGTTCAAGGTCGGGCCCAACACCAAGATGACCGAGATCGTACACGCAAACCTGCCGGGTTTGACCTTGGTGCATTTGCCGACGCCGCCACCGCACATCCGAGCCATCACAGACCACGTCTATTTCTATCTCGATCGCAAGTCGCCGCTGTGGCCGGAGTTCAGTACAGCTGCCTCGATCGGGATGCATTTCTCCGGCGACTGGCCGGAGCTTGAGTTGTACCTTTGGGCCATCCTGGAAGAGCGGCCATGACCGACAGGGACAAGCCGGTTAATCCTTTCGGTCGGGGCGAGCGGACCATCATCCGTCCGAACCCCGGCGGGAAGGTGCCGCCTGCTCCGGCTCCTCAACCTCCTGCAGGGGAGGGGCCTGCAAGCCGTCCGGCGTACTCGCCATCGCCCGTGGCCTCGCCGGGTAGCCCTTCGCCGCCCTCACTTTCTCCCGTACCGCAGGGCGCAAGCTACGCCGCCCCGCCGACCAGTCAGCCCTCGGAGGAATGGATTTCGACACCGACGCAGGTTCCGGCGCAGCAACCGATCTTGCCGCCCGGACCGCCCTTGCGTGTCGATGATCTGGTCGCGCCAAACGCCAATCCGGTGATGCGCGCTGGCGGCCCCTTGCTGCAGTTGCTTGGTCGGCTGCGAGTAGCGCTGATGAGGGCGTCATTCGCGAGCCTAATGGAGCAGGTCGCCGACGCCATCAAGTTCTTCGAGAAGGATATCCGCTCGGCCGGCATTTCTGAACACCAGGCCAATACCGCGAAGTATATCCTGTGCGCTACCGCCGACGATATCGTGCAACACATTCCGACCGACGATCGGCACGTCTGGGCGCAATACTCGATGCTCAGCCGGTTCTTCGGCGAACGCGTCGGCGGCGTACGCTTCTTCGAGATTCTCGATCATTTGAAGGCTGATCCGCTGGTCAATTATCCGGTGCTCGAACTCCAGCACGCCTGCCTTGCGCTCGGGTTCCAGGGCATCCACCGGACCTCGCCAGGCGGGCTTGCGAACCTCCAGGTGATCCAGCGCAACCTCTATGAGACGTTGCGCCGGGTTCGCCCCAAGCCGACCAACGATTTGTCGCCGCACTGGCGCGGCCAGGCCTTGGCCGGTCGGCGGAAGCACCTGCGCATTCCGGTTTGGCTGGTGGCGGCCGTGGTCGCCGCGCTGCTGACGGGATCCTATTTTGTGCTGAGGACATTGCTGGCTGGCCGTGCAGAGAATGCCGCCGAAGTCGCGCTGGCATTGCATCCCGGCGATCCAATCGAGCTCAAGCGCCGCGTCGTTGCGCCGCCGCCGCCTCCACCGCCGCCGCCACCCCCAGATCGCATTACCCAGCTGCAGCGCATTCGCAACGCGCTTGCACAGGAGAAGACGGCGTGCGCCATGACGGCGGATCAGACGGCGAGCTTCATCGTGATCAGGGTCTGCGATCTCGCATTGTTTGCCTCGGGCCAGGCAACCATCCTGGATGGCTTCAGGCCGATCGCGGCCCGCGTTGCGGTGACGCTCGACAAGGAGCCCGGCCGCATCCGAGTGGTTGGCCATACCGACAGCTCGCCGATCCGCACCGTCCGTTTCCCCTCGAATTTCGAATTGTCGCTCGAGCGCGCCAAGGCGGTTGCCGCCGCGCTGAAACCCGGCCTCGCGGATGGTTCGCGCATCGACGTCGACGGCAAGGGATCGGATTCACCGATTGCCAGCAATTCGACACCGGAGGGACGGTCCAAAAACCGACGGGTCGAAATCTTCATCGAACGTAGCGAATAGGCGGACGCCACAAGTTCACGCGTAAGCGACAGGTACCGGCAAATATGCTCGCCAAGGACATTCTACGCATCGTTCTCTATGGAGTCGGGCTCAGCTCGCTTGGGGCGGTGATCTACCTTGCCGGTCCCTTCCTTGCTTTCGGCGACTGGCATCCGCTGGAGAATCACATCATTCGCCAGATCGCGATCCTGCTGCTCGGCGCTGCGGCGGCAGGCGTCACCGGTCTTCATTTCTTCAAGCGACGCAAGAATGCTAAGGAGATCGCCGACGGCGTCAGCGGTGCGGACCAGGCTGTCAGCGACGAGCCGGTGCTCAAGGAGCGCATGAAGGATGCGCTCGCAACGCTCAAGACCACAAGCGGCAACAAGTCCGGGTATCTCTACGATCTGCCCTGGTACGTCATCATCGGTCCGCCCGGTGCGGGAAAGACCACCGCGCTGGTCAATTCGGGGCTCAAGTTTCCGCTCGCGCGAGGGGCAACGCCGGCGGCGATCGCCGGAGTCGGCGGCACCCGGTACTGCGATTGGTGGTTCACCGAGGAAGCGGTACTGATCGATACCGCCGGTCGCTACACAACCCAGGACTCAAACAGCAAGGCCGACAAGGAAAGCTGGCTGTCCTTTCTGGACATCCTGAAAAAAAGTCGGTCGCGCCAGCCGATCAATGGCGTTCTCGTCGCGATCAGTCTGGAGGACGTGCTGACGCTGCCGAAGCAGGAACTCGCGCTGCATGCCGATGCTATCAGGATGCGGCTGCTCGAACTGCATCAAAGGCTGAAAGTGAGCTTCCCGGTTTACGCGCTGTTCACCAAGGCCGATCTCGTTGCCGGTTTCACCGAATATTTCGCCTATCTCGGCGAGGCCGGCCGGCGCCAGGTCTGGGGCGCCACCTTCCAGACCGCCGACAAGACCCAAAATCTGGTGGGGCAGGTCCCGGTCGAGTTCGATCGCCTGCTGGAGCGCCTGAGCGAGGAAACGCTCGACCGCTTGCAGGACGAGCCGACCCCGCAGCACCGGGTGCAGTTGTTTGGCTTCCCGGCGCAGATGGCGCGGCTCAAGCCGCAAATCCACGATTTCCTCAACCAGATATTTGAGCCGACGCGATATCACGTGAACGCCAATCTGCGTGGGTTCTATTTCACGTCCGGCACCCAGCAGGGTACGCCGATCGATCAATTGATCGGATCGTTGGCGCGTACATTCGGTGCGGAAGAAGTCGGTGCTGGAGCCTATTCCGGGACCGGCAAGAGCTACTTCCTTGCCGATTTGATTTCGAAGGTCATCATCGGCGAGGCCGACTGGGTCTCGACCGACCGTGCCGCGGTGCGCCGCGCCTTGATCCTCAAGACCGCGGCACTATCGGTGATAGGTTTGGTGGCGATCGGACTGATCGGTGCGTGGCTGACCAGCTACAAACGCAACTCCGACCTGATCGAGCAGAGCTTGCAGGCGGACAACGAGTATGCCGCCGCCGGTGCGCCGCTGATCAAGCAAACGTTGATTGCCGACCATGATCTCGACAAGGTGCTGCCGCTCCTTTATCGGCTGCGGAACGCGCCGGCTGGCTATGCCTCACGGAACGAGCCGGTAGCACTCTCGGCGCGTTACGGGCTCAGTCAGCACGCGCGCCTGTTGTCGCCCGCAAAGGCAGCCTATCACACTGCGCTTGAGCGCATGTTCAGGCCTCGCTTGCTCTACCGTTTGGAGGAGCAGCTCAATGCGCGGATCGGCGAGCCTGCCTTCGTCTATGAGGCGCTGAAGGTCTACCTGATGCTCGGCGGCCTTCAATCCCCAGACCGCGAGCTCATCCGCTCCTGGATGCAGCGCGACTGGGCCGACAACCTCTATCCCGGCGCGACCAATGCGGAAGGACGGCGTCTGCTCGATGAAAATCTTGCTGCGCTGTTCGACCTTGAAACCGAGCAGCCGCCGCTGGTCGAGCTCGACGGCCGGCTGATCAAGCAGGCCCAGAATTCGCTAGCGCGCCTCAGCGTGTCGCAACGTGCCTACGAGTTCTTGAAGTCGGAGGCTCGTGGATCGACCGCCGGCGACTGGATCGTCAGCCGCCGAGGCGGTCCGGACGTGGCAGTTGTCTTCGAAACCACGACCGGACAGCCCTTGGACAACGTGCGGGTACCCGAGTTCTTCACCTACAATGGCTTTAATCAGAAGTTCATCGCTCGACTGCCCGGATTGTCAGAGCGCATGAAGCGGGAGCGGTGGGTCCTGGGTGACGCCGGCCAGCAGTCGGCGATTGACCAGCAGTATGACAACCTGGCTGGCGATTTGCTCAGCATCTACTCCAATGAGTTCGTAACGACGTGGCGCACTGCGCTTGGTAGTCTACGTCTGAAGAAATTGCTCGCGGACAAGCCGAAATACGAAGTGCTGAGGGCGCTTTCGGCGCCCACATCGCCGATGCGGCAAATCCTGGAGTCGGTGCGTGACGAGACGATGCTGACCAAGGAGCGCCCGAAGCCGGCGAGCGCAGGCACGCCAGCCGTGCCGCCTGCGGTGACCACGCCGGCGCTCTTCAACAATGCCCAGGATGGTACGCCTGGCGCGGTGATCGAGTCGCAGTTCAAACCCTACCATGCAGTGCTTGAAGGGGAGAGCACCCGCCGACCGATCGACTCGACAATCGCAAACCTGAACGACATCGCGCAAAATCTGACGCTGATGGTCGAGAATCCGCAACTGACGGCGCAGGCAACGGCGGGGCTTCAGACCCAGGTTGCAGCGCTGCGCAACAACGCCTCGCGCATGCCGCCACCGTTTTCCGATATGCTGCGGGCGGCGGCCGCGGAGTTCGAAGGCAGTATCGCGGCCTCCACGGCCGGTCAGATCCTGCAGTCGTTGCGCGATCAAGTCACGCCGGTCTGTCAGCAGACGGTGACCAACCGCTATCCGTTTGTACGGAGCAGCGGTCAGGAAGTGCCGCTCGCGGATTTCGCCAAGCTGTTCAGCCCGAACGGCATTATGGACAAGTTTTTCACTCAATTCCTGGCGCCCTATGCAGATACGTCGCGTTCGGACTGGGTTTGGCGAAAGGAGAGTCCTGTCGGCCGATCGTTCTCGCCCGACACATTGAAGCAGTTCCAGAGTGCCGCCTATATCCGTGATGCCTTTTTCCAGACTGGCGGCGCTGTGCCGGCGGTGTCCTTTGCGATCCGGCCGCCGGCTGCGGCCGGACCGGGCATCACGGTCAAGACCGAGATCGGTGGCACGACGATCACCAGCCCCACCACCACGCCAGGACCAGCCGCAGCTCCCTCCATGTTCGGTACGCCGCAACCCGCCGCTCCACCGCCGCAGCAGAGCAATTCACCGACTACGGTGCTCTGGCCGGGCCCATCGCCGCGCACGGCAATTTCGGTCAGCAACGAGACCGGCTCGCCATCGGTCCTTGAGCGTATCGGCCCCTGGTCATTGTTCCGAATGCTGGAGGCCGGCTCGCTGGTCGCCAAGGCGGAAACCGCCAGTGCAACGTTCATTGTCGCCGGACGTGAGCTCAACTATCAGATTTCGACCGGATCGTTGCGCAATCCGCTAAACTTGTCAGTGCTCCGCGAGTTTCGTTGCCCGACCGGAATATGACCATGCGATGCGGCTTATTCGGCAAGATCGGAGCGAAGCGTGATTTCATCGCGATCGCGACGCCGCGGAGCTTCCTAGAAGCCTGGGAGCCGTGGGTGCAAGCTGCCATCTCAGCGAGCCGCCATCAACTCGGCGCCGCCTGGCAGGAAGCATTCCTGACCGCGCCAATTTGGCGATTCTGGCTTGGCGCCGCAATCTGCGGTACCACCGTCGCAGGAGCGATCATGCCGTCGCTTGACGGCGTCGGACGATACTATCCGTTGACGCTGCATGTGGTGCCCGATGGCGACACCGCGCTGCCGCCACCACACATCGATCCGCAGGACGAGTGGTTTGGCCAAGTGGAGACGTTTCTGCTCTCGACCCTGGACCGGGCTGCGACGTTCGAGCAGATCTCCGATGCGCTCGATCGTCTCGCGCTCCCGCGTCTGCGGACGCCGGGGACTGATGGACCGTCAAACGTGTCATCGAGCGGCGCGACGCTTGGAATGGTTTCGACGGTCGATGGGTTCGCCGATTCGTTCGGCACGCTTTGCGGCGCGAACCCTCAAGTCTATGCGTCGGCCAGTTTCTGGTGGACCGCCGGAGGCGAAGGGTTCTCGCCGACCGCGCTCTGTTGCCGCGGATTACCGGATCCGTTTCACTATTCCACGCTGCTGACCGGTGACATCGGCCGCGCAGTATCCGGGACGGGATGACGCACGATGGTACACATCCCGTCCCTGTTCGATGTCGGTAGCGTCACTCACGCCGGACGGGTGCGGGCGCGGAATGAGGATTCATGCCTCGTAAGAACCGACATCGGCCTATGGGCCGTCGCCGATGGTATGGGCGGTCACGAGGCTGGCGATCTTGCCAGCAACATCGTGGTGCAGTCGCTTGATACCATCGGCGCGCCGGACTCGGCGGCGGACCTGTTGGCGCAATGCGAGGCGCGTCTGTTCAGCGCCAACCAGCAGATCCTGGCACTCAGCCATGCAAGGCAGGGCGCCATTGTCGGGACCACAACGGCAGTTCTGCTCATACGCGACGGCCATTATGCTTGTATATGGGCGGGTGACAGCCGGGTATACCTGATCAATCGCGGCGGCATCAAACAGGTTTCGCACGATCATAGCGAGTTAGAGGAGCTGATCGCCGGTGGTGCGCTATCGCGCGAAGAGGTCCAGGGTTGGCCGAACAGTGTCATCACCCGAGCAGTCGGCGTTGTCGCCGACCCCGAGTTCGAGGTGGTGACCGGTCCGGCTGAACCGGAAGACGTCTTCGTAATTTGCAGTGACGGCTTGACCCGACACGTGCAGGATGACGAGATCCAGCAGTACGCGGCGAGTCGACTTGCTCAGGCAGCCTGCGAAGACATGCTCGCGCTCGCGCTCGAGCGCGGCGGGCTCGATAACGTTACGATCGTGATCGCGCGATTGCTCGTGCCGCGCTCCTCGGAGCCCACCAGGACGCCGCTCGATCGGGAGCAGCGACCATGACCGCGAACGGTCCATTTCGGTCAAACTACCGCGGTGTACCGGCCGGCACCCGGCTCAACGGCATTTACGAAATCGAAGCGATGATCGGGTCGGGCGGCATGGGGGAGGTCTACCGATGCCGCGAGATCCAGACCGGATCGCCTGTTGCGGTCAAGATGTTGCTGCCCGACATGGTCGACAATGAAGCGGCACTTGCGCTGTTCCGCCGGGAGGCAGCGGCACTTCACAATCTTCCGCATGAAGCAATCGTTCGCTACTTTCTGTTCACGGTCGAACCCGTGCTGCAGCGCCCGTACCTCGCGATGGAATTTGTGAACGGGCGCTCGCTGTCGAACATGCTCGACGATGGACCGCTGACCTTCGAAGCGCTGATCAAGTTGGCGCAGCGGGTCGCATTGGGCCTTCAGGCCGCTCATGAGCACGGTATTGTCCATCGCGATGTTTCCCCCGACAACATCATCGTGCCGCTCGATGATGTAAGGCGGGCGAAGATCATCGACTTTGGTATCGCCCGGTCAACGCAGATGGGTGACAAGACCATCATCGGTTCCGGCTTCGCCGGCAAGGACAATTACGCGTCGCCGGAGCAGGTCGGCTTGTACGGCAACGATGTCACCGCGAAGTCCGATGTCTACAGCTTTGGCCTCGTGCTGTTCCATGCCTTGACCGGACAGAAGCTCGATATGGGCGGGAGCCAGTTTCAACTGGTCGAGAAGCGTCGACGTGTGCCCGATCTTGGCGCAGTGGACATGCGTATCAGGCCGCTGCTCGAGAAGATGCTGCAGCCGGACCCGGCCTTGCGCCCGACCATGGCGGAGGTCGCCAACTGGATGCCATCGGCATCGGCTCATTCGTCCGCCGCACCGCTCTACGGCTTCGATCCATTGGCGAAGTTGGAAGCCGGGACGTCTGCGCAGCAGGAGCGGGTGCCGCCAACCACGCGGAAGCCTCGTCGCATCTGGCTCGGCGCCGGCGTCGCGGGGCTGCTGCTTCTGCTGGGAGGCGGCGGGTACAGCTTCTATAAATTTGTCTGGAAGACGTCGGGCGTGGCGGCCTTGCCGCCACCTCCAAAACTCGCCGGGACCCCCGCGCCGCCGAGCGAGGCTGCTCCGCTACAGCCGGCACGTCAGGAGCCGGTGAAGTTGCCGCCTCAGCCGGCGGTGACACCGTCTCCGTCTCTCGATGGGCCGGGTCGAGCCGAGCGCGTCCGCAAATATGTTGCCCAATATGCGGGTGGCGATTGCTTCTTCATCCTACCTGTTGCAGTGAGCTCAAGCGCAGCCGTCATTGAAGGCTTCGGCGCTACGACCGCGCCGTTTGATACGTTCGACAAAGCGTTTCGAAAGGAACAGGGATTTGAGGCTTCGGTCGGCGTCAGGCAGGTCAATCAGGCGCAATGTCCGGCCGTCAAGTTCCTGAGTCAGGTCGGAAGCGATCAAGCGCGTGCGCCGCGCATCAACCTGTCGGCGACGGAGCTGAAAGCCGGCGAGACCCTCAGTGGGACCGTCGAGAACTTTGCCAATCGGGTGGTGGAACTGCTCTTGATCTCGGATCGCGGCGAGGTGCGCAGCCTGTCCTATCTCCTGAAGCCGGGCATCGATTCGCTTTCCTTTGCCCTGCCGATGGAGCGTACGACCGGTCCACAACTCCTGTTGGTCGTTGCGACCCCGCGGGTTCTGGATTCGTTGCGCCAGCCGCGACCAATGGCCGCCGACACATTCTTTCTGCAGGCAACGAGCGAAGCCCAGCGCGGCAACGTGACCATGACTGCGGCCGCTCGCTATGTGATGCTCACGAACTGAGCCGTTCTTCAGAACTTGCCGATCATCAGGATCTTCAGGTCGGCATCCGGCTTGAAGTCGCTCGCCGAAAATTGACGCGAGTTGTTGGCAGATGACGGCTTGAGCCGCCCGGGGCAGAAACTAACCAGATTGTCGTCGCTTCCCGGATCGATCGTCAATGTGAAGGATCGGATTGGACCCGCCCAATTCGCCCCCGTCTTGAGCACGTAGGAAATACGCCGCTCCTGCAGCTTTGAGGTATTGGCCTGGCCGTTACCGGTGCGCTTGTCCAATTCGGCAAGGAACGCATCCGTAACGCAATAATCTCTCCTGTATCGCTGGACTTCAGGAGCTAGCGCCGGGCTGCTACGCAGGCCCGAGCGCAGGACCGTGTCAGGGCTGGAACCGACGCTCGGGCGATATTGGTGTTCGACGATGACGGTGCGCGCCGCCGGAAACACCTGCTCGCGAACGGCCGAAGTCTTGGTTATCCAGCCAGCCATGTATTGCTGGCGACCGTTGTCGCTCATGCCGGCAGGCATCAGCAGGCCGTCATCGATCAGCTTGGTTCGAGTTGCCGCCGGCAGGTCGGCGATCCGGATATCCCGATAACCGAGCGGCAGCAGAGGCAGCATAAATTGTCGGAGGAGGGCGGTGACATCCTTATTGCCGACCATGGCGCGCTGGTCGATGGTCAGCGGCACCGCGTTGCCGTCGATCCTGGTCTCGAAATCCACGAAGTTGACCGGATCGTTCGATGGAAAAGCGATGTTCTCGGCGTCGGACAAATCGATGTCGGGCAGCGGAAAGGCGACAGTGAGTGCAACCGGCTTGCTCGCCTGGTTGACGAATTGGTAGCGAACGCTGACCCTGCGCAGCCCGATGCGAAGCTCCTCGCTCGCCATGGCCACATCCTTGGTGCGAACGAATTGCAGCCCGCCGATGGACAATTCGGCCGCGGAATCGTTCGCTCGCGCGGGCCAGCTGGTTGCGGCCAACAAGGCGATCATCAAGGCTCGCGACCTCAACGACCGCCCGCTTAACGCTCCATTTGCCATGCCGGCCTCCATGCGGCGCCGCAGCGGCTGCCCGGGTGGGGTCAATCGATCGCCTGGTAAAGGTCTCCCCATTCCGGCTTCCAGACGCCATCCTGGTCGCAAACCACGATCGCTAGCTTCATGTCATTGGCGAGCCGGACTGCGCCGCGAAAGGCGTCCTGGGCCGGCATTTGGGCGCTGATTTGGTCGCTGCTCAGGCGTCCCCCGCTTGCAGCGGCCGACAACACGATTGACCCTGAGGCACCTCCATCGTCGCGCCTTAAAACCAGAGTAATCGCGTCGGGCTGGACTTCGCTGACTTGCTCAAATCTGTTTCTGGCCATGATTTTGCACTGCAGGCTGAATGATTAGAACTATCACCGTCCAGTGAGAGAGTTGAACGGGATTGGGGTTGCTCGCCACTAATTGATGCTGCACTCGCGCAGTCTTGGATTAGTCGGACTGACGCTGCATTCGGTTCGGTTACATTGAGGCGGATATGCTTCGTCGATCTAGCTGGATCTGGCTCTCTATCGTCGGCGCGATCATCGTCGCTAGCGGGGCAAGGGCCGACGATGCCGTCGTGCGAAGCTTTGCCGGCGGTTCGGCTGCATCCATGGTCGGGATCGTCCCGGCCGGCCAAGACGTCGAACTCGCGGGCCCGCAAGCGCTCAGCGCGGACGGACAGGGAAACCTGTTTGTGCTTGATCAGATCAACGGCCGCATTCTGCAGTTCGACCCTAAGCAGCCGAACGCGGCTCCTGACACCCTAAAGATGCCAAGGGATGTCCAGCCCACCGACCTCGTCGTTCGCAATGACGACATCATGGTTTGGGACGGCGGCGTGAGGATGCTGAAGGCAGCACCAGGACAGTCCACCCGCGGGCTGGGCGGGGACGTGATTCAGCTGGAGGAGGTCTCATCTCGCGGAACGGACGACCAGGTCGCCATTTCGGCTTTCGCACAGATGGGCTCGCAGGCGTTGAGCAGCCCGACCGACTTGCTCGATCAGAATACGCGTGCGGCTATCGTGAGGACGACGCGGCAGCCCGACCGGCAGTATATCGCCTCGCGCAGCAAGGGATCGGTGATCGCCGATATCATTCCCGACAAAGGGAATAACAGCGTTCGGGTGGAAATCCAGACCATGGTCTCCAACGAGACCATAGGTCAGCTTGGCCTGCGTGTCCGCAACCAACTCGGCACCGTGGAGTTTCTTGAGATCGATAACAGTGACCGCTTCTACGTGCTCGCCGAGGACATTCCTCCATCGGGCAAGAATGCCTCCACATTCGTGGCGCGATATGCCGCGAACGGACGCCTTGAGGGTATCTACGAGTTGCCACTCGAGAACACGCCCGTGACCCGGCGGTTCGTCACCATCTCGGGCGACGGCGATGTCTATTTTCTGCGCACCAAGCCGGAAGGTGTCGAGGTGGTTGGTGTCGGCTTCCGGCCGCTGGTGAAAGTGTCCGTCATTGACGTCAGGCCGTCGCGCACGGCGGCCGCGCCGGCGGCGCAGCCGGATTTCAAGTTCAATGCAACCGTCGCCGTGCGACCGTCCAATCGCCAGCAGGCGATCGAGACGGCCTTCGCCTTTGAGGGCATTCAGTGGAAGCTGACCCCGGCGAACTACGGCAGCGATCCCGACAGCCAGTGCTCCGGTTTCAGCCGGGTTCGCCGGCCATGGTATCTGCAGGGCAAGGTAAATCAGGAAGTGCGGGGCGTGCCCTATTGCTGGGGTTGCCATGGTTCGCTCGCGAATTTCCGGCAGCGGATCGAAAGCGGGACGCTTGCGGGCAATGTCTGCACCCGCAACGAGCCGCGGCCGGACGTGGCGGGCGTCGACTGCTCGGCGTTCGTCAGCGCCACATGGGGACTTTCCGTCCACTACACGACCGCCGCCATCCCCGCGATCGCCGCACCCGTGACCAACCCCTGGGACCTCAAGCCTGGCGACGCCCTGAACAAGCCGGGTTCCCACGTGATGTTGTTCCTGCGGTTCACGCCGGATCGCAAGGCGGAGGTCATGGAATCCTCGACGGGTGGCTGCAACGGCAGGGTCTGCCGCAACGTCTATCCGCTCGCAAGCCTGCTCGCGCGCGGTTACGTTCCGGTCCGTTTTCGCGCGTTCGCAGATGATCAGACCGCTGTTTCCGCAAACGCCTATCAGGAGACTGAGGCGCCGACGGGCCGCAAGACGGCGAACAAGCGGCGCTGAACCTGTGGTCGCCCTAAGGCTACAGATGAACATGGATCAACGCCTGTGTGCTGATTTCTGAAGGTCCGGACGGCATCCTGCCGCTCTGCCACGCCGATGCGGTTCCAGGGCGGACCTGCTTGATATCGAGGTGGTTCACGATGCGAAGGCTCAGGGGCTTTGATCAAAGGGCCGGTTGGCTGTGTGCAGCCATCCTGCTCGCAGCGTTGATCGGCCTGCCACTCCAGCGCGCACACGCGGCGGGTGAGCTGTCGATAAGCAATCCCGACGGTGCGGCTCTTCGGGCGCTCGTTATCGGCATCGACGACTACCAGCATGTACGCAAATTAAAGGGCGCGGTCGCCGACGCCAATGACATCGTGTCCAGCCTGAGGACCATGGGCGTCAGCGATGTGGTTGAACTGACCAATGCACAGGCGGATCGGGCAAGCGTGCTGCGTGAGATCAGCTCACTCGTAGAGCGGACAAAGAGCAACGATCTCGTCTTCCTGTCTATCGCAGGTCACGGCACGCAGGAGCCGGAGCGCGTCAAGGGCTCCGAACCGGACGGAATGGAGAACGTGTTCCTGCTGCCCGAATTCGCGACCACTCCGGCCGGATCGGCCGAGCGCATTCTGGGAAGCGAATTCAACCATTTCATCCGGCAGTTCGAATTGCGTGGCGCGAAAGTGATCTTCGTCGCGGATACCTGCCACGGCGGTGGAATGGTGCGGGACATCGATCCGCGTGCGGCAGAGATGAGCTTTCGACAGGTGCCACGCTACACGCTCCTGGTTGATGAATTGAAGCCGGTGTCGAGCAGCGACGACCCGAAGTCCGAACTCGATCTCGACCACACTGCATTCATTGCCGCTGTCGATCGAAACACCAAGGCTCCGGAAGTGCGGATCCCCGGGATCGATGGCCTGCGCGGCGCACTGAGTTATGCCGTCGCGCGGGCAGTGGAGGGCAATGCGGACATCAATCATGATGGCAAAGTGACGCTGAAGGAGCTTTTCAGCAATGTTCGGCAGGTGGTCTATCAACTGTCCGACCAACGCCAGAACATCGTGACGGTATCGTCGCCGACACAGAGGCCGGAAACCGACGTCGCCTTCGAATTGACGCGCGGCGTGGTGCTGATCCAGGGGGCGGCCGCGAGAGCTGCCTCCGGTCAGGCTGCTACCGTCACGCCCGTCGACAAACAAACCTCCGCGCCGCCGGCCGTTACGGCCACGTCACAAACCGCTCCAACCGGCGTCGCCGCGGCCAGTCCGGCCGCGCCGAGCGCCGCGCTGCCGCCCTTCCGCCTTACCACGCCGATCCGTTTGGCGGCGCTTGACGGCAAGATGAACTATTTCGCCAGCGTCAAGCCGCAGGATGCCAGTGTGCAGGCCGTTCAACCGACCGATAATCCCGACTTGATCTGGGACCCCGTGTCGCATGACGTCATCGCGTGGGGCGATGTAGTCGCCTATGGTGTTGACGTTGCCGGCTTGACGACGGTAGTCAACCGAACTGCAGCCATTCGGGAGCTTAAGCGCATGGCGACGCAGTCGCCGCAAGTGATGCGCATTTGGCCGGATGATCGTCAGCAGCGCAGCGGACAAACCGTCGAGGTCGAATTGTCCGACGTCGGTTCACGAGCGGTGCTGCTGTTCAACGTGTCCGGCGACGGAACTATCCAAATGCTGTATCCGGTGGGTTCTGACGCCGCACTGGCGCGATCGGCAAATCTGCGGCTGCCTCTCCGGGTGGGCGAGCCGTTCGGTGCCGAGCAGATTGTTGCTGTGACTTCGCTGCAGCGAATGGTCGATCTGGAGACGGTCCTGATGCAGCTCAACCGCCGTCGTGCCTCGGGGCAGATGATCAAGAGTCTGGAGCGCTATCTGCCGGCGGACGCGCGGATCGCGTCTATCGGCTTTTTCAGCGTTCCCTGACAATACTGTGACTGCAGGTCATGTCGTCAGCGAAGCTGGTTTTCCAGAAGCAATCATGGCTCGCGCTGGTACTCTCGCTGGCGGGAAGCGGCATAGCGGGCGCCGCGCCGCTGCCATCGATATTTCCATCTTCCGCGAGAGATACTCAATTGCTCTGGCATGTACAGGCCCTCCGGGGCCCGGCAAACGCGGCCAGCGTTTTGCTTGAAATCCTACCGGGTCCAACCGTTAACATTGGCGGCAAGGTGTCGTTCGGCGTAACCGCAAAAAGGTCTGGCTATCTGATGCTGGTGGATGTTGATGCGGAAGGCCGGATGTCACAGATCTTTCCGACCGCCGAGCTATTGGCACAGTCGGTCGAACGCGACATGAATCTTGTGAGACCTGGTGTCCAATTCATTGTTCCGACTCGTGCGGCACAGCAACTTGGATTTGAGTATGTCGTCGCGCCGCCCGCCGGGTCCGCTGTGATCGTTGCGATCCTGAGCGAGCGACGCGTGGAATTGCTTGATTTGCCAGATGTTCAGCGCAAGCTTCAGGGGCCGGCCGATACGCTGAGCTATCTGTCGGATTGGACCAGTCAGCTGCGTGTGCCGGACAGCGGCAGCGGAAAACTGGTAACGAACAATTGGTCGTTCGACATCAAATCATACTCTATCAAGTAGCTAAACGGTTGAGACGATACGGCTTACTCGGACGATTGAGTAAACCGTCCCACGCAATCATGTGATGAACATTCTTGTGGCCGAGCTGGTGTTCGGCTCCTTGCCGTGCGGGGCCCTGCGGTTTGGTTCCGTTGCCGCCAGCATTCTCAATTGCGGAGGAGACGGCGGCCCGTACAGGGTCTCGAGAGAGCGCCGCCGTGCACGTTGTCCTAGTTGCAGACCTCGACATTACCGGTACCGCCGCCGGGACCTCCGCCGCCACGGTAATCGAGGTGACACCCATGACGGACGGGGCGGCATAGATAAGCATCACACACGATCTGGCCGCTGCCACCAGCGGGCCTGGCAGTCGCTTGCTTTCGCTTGGGGAAATCGGCTTGCGGCTCCGAGATATCGCGTACCGGACGATCCGCGCGCGACGGGCGCTCGTCCATGTTGCGCTTCGCCAGCGGCTTCTTTCCGCGGCGCTTCTCGCATTCGTTATCGTCGTTCAGAAACGAGCCTTCGGCACAAGTGACCTTGCGGCACTGATCGCCGTCCGCTTTGTATCCGTGCTCGCAGATCAACGGGCAAACCCGGGCCGGTTTCAGCTTGATTGCATCGAGCGCATCGAGGCTTGCGAGTTTGACGTCAAATTTGGTCCCGGCGTGCCGGTTGAACAAGCTCAGGGAGCGACGCGATGCGGCGTTCCATTCACCGTCGATGGAGCCCGTGAAACACCCAACCCGGCTCAATTCGCTCTGGACCGATTTGGCAAGATCCTCCTGCGGCGGCGCCGTGTTCAAGGCGGAAACCTTCGTGCCCTCGCTATTCGGGGATAGGACAGCGGGTGCAGGATTGTCCGGCTTGGCACCGTCGGGGACGGCTCCATTAGCGGAAAGCATGGCAACCGTTGACGATTGGGATGCAGTCCGATTCCGTTCAGCCTCAGCAGCTTGTTCCTGCGCTGCCAGCTTTGTTCTTTCTGCCGCGATACGGGCATCCTCCGCGGCCTTGAAATCTGCGGCTGCCTTGTCCTGCACGGCCGGCTGAGCACCTTGGGATGCAAGCCGAGCTTTCTGCTGCTCCGCTTCCTGCGATTTCCGGGTCGCGGCAATGCGCGCGTCCTCCGCGTCGATCTGGTTGAGCTGAAGCTTGGCCAGGTTTGCGTAGTAGCCATCTGGATGCTGGGCGAGGAACGCGCTCATAGCGGCCTTGTTGCCGAGTTGCAGAGCCAATTCGTAGTCGCGACGAATTTCCGACGAGGCGCTGACCGGCGGCGGCACCTGCTCCTCTGCTTTTGGTACGAGCGCTACGTCGTCGCCCCCAAGCGAGCCGTAAACGTAAGGTTCCTGTCGGTTGCCTGTCGCTTGCAAGACATCATCCCGGACGAAGCCGAAAGCCCTGCGCAAGTCCAGTCCAGGCTTTGCGATATATTTAACTAGCGCCGTCGCGTAAGGACTGTTCTTGCTGTTGCCATCGAGTGCGGTCAGTCCGGCTTTGGCCGCAAATGCGATCAGCGTATTGGATACCGCGGGTTCCACTCGGGCGAGCCCGCGGCTGATCGCGCGCGAAGCGACGGTTCGTTTCATCGTGTCGGCGAATGGATTGTTGCGACAAGCGTCAACGATCACGACGCGCAGCTGCTTCGCGGGCTCGATTGCTAGTAGGACGCGATCGAGCGAGAAGGCCTCGTCATAGATATCAGTGTCGCGTTCAAGTCTGGCATCCGTCGGAATAAGATAATTCGTCCCGTCGATCTCGATTCCGTGACCTGCATAATAGACGATGGCGATGTCTGCATCGCGAGCTTGATCGGCGAAATCCCTCAGTGCCCGCCGCATGTCGCTCGAGGTCAGGTCGATACGAGATTCCACCAAATCGAACCCGGCGTTCTTCAGTGTCGCGGCGATAGCGGTGGCATCATTGGCAGGATTCGGAAGTAAGGGCGCATTTTGATAGCTCGAATTTCCGACTACCAGAGCCACCCGCTTCGTTGCCCACGCAGGGTGCGAAACCAGAAGAAGCGAAGCGGCAAGGAAAACAAAAGCTCTGAAGTGCGTGTACAAGCTCATGGCCACCGTCCAGAATCGCCCGAACCAGTTCAATCGAAGTTGGCCCCCGGACAAATTCGGCCGCGTTAAGCTCCGCGGGCGTCGGAAGGCCAACCTCAGCACAGGTACCAATCTTAGGTTCGATCCATTCCTAGTATGGTCGTTCAGGGAGGCAAGCACGTTCAACCGCACACGGAAGAGTGTAAAGCCACGGACGGCTCACCCGATGTGATCTCGAAATAAGATATTGAAATAGCTATAGTTTATGTCGTTTCTTCATGTGGGGCTGTGCTGGCGTCTGATCCGGGTCACCAGTGAAGCTCCATCCTCTTGGTAGCGAAACCAAAATGTCATCACATCAGCAATAGACAGCGGAGCGGATCAACGTCGGTCTCGTCATATTCATACATGCGCTCTCGTCCGGCCGACGTCTCTCGTACGCTGAGCGCGCAATTCTCGGCGCATCGAATAGACAAGCGCGACGCACATTTCTTGGAGATTGGGTTTCCTTACGGCGGATTTGAATGGTTCCGCCATCCGTGTCACATTGGCCCGTGTTGGCGATGCGCTGGGCGATGTCAATCGGAGCTATCCTCATCGTCGGAGCTATTTCGGCGGGCGCGGCCGGACCGAGAAATCTCGGCTCTCAACAAAGCAATGGCGGCGGAACTTCCGTGTCGGTGGATCTCGAGCTTGTTATTGCTGTTGACGTTTCTTGCTCGATGGACATGGACGAACTGGCCGTCCAGCGCGAAGGAAGCAACTCGTCCTGACACACATCTCCGGACGCTATCCGGATGAAGAGATCCTGGCGGAGGCATCGCGGACCTTTCCAAATAGCCGCGTTGCGACGGATTTCACAACCATTACCATCTAGGCGATCCCTTTGAACAACATCGACTCCCCCGCTGCGAAAACCGCGATCGCGGCGACCACCAGAGCGTTCAGGGTCGGCATCATCTCGGATACGCACGGCCTATTGCGGCCGGAAGCGGCGCGTGCGCTGGCTGGCGTCGACCACATCATCCATGGCGGTGACATTGGTCAGGCCGGCATCATCACGGCGCTGCGTCGGATCGCGCCGGTCACTGCGATCAGGGGGAACGTCGACAACGGCGATTGGGCCGGCGGATACCCTGACACCGAGCTCATAGAGCTTGCGGGCCGGACGATCTTCGTATTGCACGATCTCAAGACGCTGCCAATCAACCCCGTTGAGCGCGGCATAGACATCATCATCTCCGGCCATTCTCATGTGCCGAAAGTCGATACGGTCAACAATGTGCTCTACGTCAATCCCGGCAGCGCCGGGCCAGGGCGCTTCAAGTTGCCGATCACGCTTGCGACGCTCGATGTTACGTCTGACAATCTGCGACCGGTCATCCATGAACTCGTGGCCCGTTGAACTGTGCGGCGCAGGGATATGCAGGGCGAAGGTCCGATGCTCGGCCTGTCCCACGCCGTGATGGTTCGGCATTCAGCGTGACCACGAGGAAATCGACCGCATTCATCGATCGCGTCAAATTGGCAGGTCCAGTTGGGGTCCCACCTGATCTTGGTCATGGAGCGCGGAGAGCGAGACGCCCAGTAAGCGGACGGGCTTCGGGAAGGGCATTTCGTGCTGCAGCAGGCCGATGGCCAGACGCTCGAGGTCAGCGCGGCTCGATACCGGGGCTGATACGGATCGGCTGCGCGTAATGATCTCGAAATCAAAGAACTTGACCTTTAGCGTCACTGTGCGTCCCCGGACGCCGGTGCTTTCGCAATGCCGCCAGATCTTGTCGATGAGCGGCTGTAGCTCCGCCGCCAGGGCATCGAACGCGGTCAGATCGACCGAGAATGTGTTCTCGGCGCCTGTCGACTTCCGGACCCGGTTCGCCTGCACCGGGCGATCGTCGACGCCGCGCGAGATCCAGTAATAATAGGTGCCCGATTTGCCGAAGTTCGCGTTCAAAAATTCGAGTGTTTGATTGCGGATGTCGAGCCCTGTGAAGATGCCGAGCGCGTTGAACTTGGCTGTCGTCGCCGGGCCGATGCCGTGGAATTTGCCGACCGAAAGCTCCTCCACGAAGGCAGGGCCGACCTTGGGCGAGATGACAAACTGGCCGTCGGGTTTGCGTTGGTCGGAGGCGAGCTTCGCCAGGAATTTATTGTACGAGATTCCGGCGGAGGCTGTGAGACCGGTTTCGGCAAGGATCCTGGCCCTGATCGCGGTCGCGATCTCGGTTGCGAGTGGGATATTCTGAATGTTCTCGGTAACGTCGAGATAGGCCTCATCCAACGACAGCGGCTCGATGATTTCCGTGTGCTCGGCGAAAATATCCCGGATCTGCCGGCTGACGACCTTGTAGACCTCGAACCGCGGCTTCACGAAAATCAGGTCCGGACACTGACGCTTCGCGGCGATCGACGGCATCGCCGAGCGAACCCCGAACTTTCGGGCCTCGTAACTCGCTGCGGCCACGACGCCGCGTTCCGCGGAGCCGCCTACGGCCAACGGCTTGCCGCGCAGGTCGGGATTGTCCCGTTGCTCCACCGACGCGTAGAATGCGTCCATATCGATATGGATGATCTTGCGCTGGCGGGCCTCGCCGCTGTTCCGCGCCCAGTCCGACGAGCTCATTCGGGAACAATACCCTAAGCTGACCCGCGCGGGAATGACGGGGAGAGCGGGGAAAACTGCCGCTCCCAACTGGCTAGCCAATCGTCGTCGGGCTCATGCTGGCGGACCTGTTGTCGGACCTGGCGGTGTCACCACGGGCAGCGAGCGCCTGGTGCTTTGCCGGTATGTTTGTTTTTTCGTATTGGGCATTTTCATGAAGAAGTTTGACGAGCGCACGACCGCTAACCTCAACGTTGCGCTGGAAAGCGCCTGCCGCGACCTCCCGAACGGCGGTGGCCACGAGGCCAGGAAGTTCATTGCGCGGAAGCTGCTGCGCGCAGTCCAGCAAGGGAAGAAGACGCTTGGAGCTCTCGAGCGTGTCGCCCGCCAGGCACTGCGGGGACTTCTGGAAGGCCGTCCGGCATAATCGGCCAATCAGGATCTGCTGCTTCTCAATCGAAGTTGCTCGCAACTACCGGGCATCCGCACAAAGGCGAGGATTCCATGTATGACGTTTATCTGAGCAAGAGCAACGAGCTTCTGGTTGTTGCTCGAGGCGGATCTATCCCGTTGGCGATCTCCGGGCGATGGCGCAAACGGAAGCGTCTCGTGCGGTCCGTCAGCCGCAGCATTCGCGACGACGTGCGGCGGTATGGTTACCACCACCGCAACCTGGCGAAGAGATCGGTCGCGTCAGCGGAGGCAGAATTGCAGTAGGGCGATTCGATTGCGCCCTGGCGCCGCTATCCGCAATCGGCGTAGCATTTCGAACTAGCGCCGAACGTCATGCTCTGACCTCACCGAATTGCAGCCATAGCAACGAAATACGTGGACGGCTTCATACTTGCCAACGGACGGTAGCTCGGCCAACAAGGCCATGTGGCGACCGCAAACCTCACATTTGCATGCGAGCGCTTCTGTCTCTTGCCTGGACATCGTTGGCATAGCGAAGTCCCCCAAACGCTATTCGCCGAGCCATCCATGATGTGCCTGAAATGCATTTTTGTTGTATCCGTGCGAGTACGGAGCTGGCCAATTTCATGCACGTTGTGTGCTTGCGACCTGATAGTCCGTTTGGGTCATACAGTTCGTGCCATAAGATCATGTTCCAAATAGACTATGCTTGCGCGCAGCCGCAGCGCTCTGGAATGTTGACGGTCAGCGTCGCATACTCATCGGCATGACGATCAAGACGCCTTATTTTCAGCCTGAAAAGGCGAAGGATGGTCGCTGGTTTGTGGCGGTCAAGACTGGCAATGGCCCGGATTCTCACATCGGAGACTTCGATACGAAAGCCGATGCGGAGCGTTGGATCGCCACCAAGGCGAAATACTGGCCAGGCAGAGAGAGTTGAGGTGCGGGCTCAACGTCGGTGTATCTGAAGCCTCTTGGCTTCCAGGCCTTGGGCGAACGGAAGCGGCCTTAACTCAAATGGGTCAGATGAAAACGAATGGCCGCGTTGCGGCGCGAAACTGGGGCAGCCTCATTTACGTTTCTGGTTGGTCGGCTATCGCTTCTGTTTTGAGGCAGGGCAATTGGAAGTGGCCGGCAGGGGCCGTCCGTTTTTCCAAGTTACGGACGGCCCCAACTGCGGGCTCGGAATCGGCCTAAGGCAAATATCCGGGAGCGAACCCCGAACGACAGGAACAGTCAGCGTTCACGGCACGTTGGCGCTCCTGCGAGATGTCCGTTGGTGCGTGTGATGACGGACAATGGCCAGCGCTTTGACCGGCCGCGAGGAAGCGTACATGACAGATGGAAACCCCATTGCACATACTGCTACGCCTGAACAACGAATAGATCAGGCCTCGGAAGCGATCCGTCGAATGGCTGAAGACGCCGCGTTCGAACCTCTACCGCAGCAGGACCGGTGGCTCCGCCATATGACTGAAGCGACGAGAGCGGCTCCGCTTCAATCACTCGCTCTCGCATTCCTGCTAGGAGTATGTTTGGCTCGTCGATAGCATGGACATCGGTTCTCCAACGCGAGCATTACGCCGCGCCAAAAAAAGCTCTCTGGGTGAGCGATGCGGGCGAGAAGCAAAGCTGTCCGAGATGCTGGGTGGCGACCGGCGACGGGAATGTGCAAATGAACGAGGTGCGGACATTTGGTGCAGCCTCGCGCATCACGAAGCTCTCTTGGAAATGTGTCTCGTAGATAGCAAAAACTGTCCCACCTCTACGCCGGCGGTGCAATGAGGCGTGGTCGCCTCTGCGGCAGGACCACCCTGTCCGCGTACCTCTCGAAGCGGTCGTCCCGGATTTATACGTACACGCCGAAATCCAGGTAACGGCAGTCATCATCGGCTTTCATCGCGAAGCTTTCGCGCACCGGGTTCTTGACTGGCGATTAACGAATCTCCGTCATACTGCACGGCCAGCCAGACCGGAGACGTGGAAGTGTCCTTCCAACTGACCGTCTTGAAAGTGCTGGCCGGCCAGTCCGCCGGGCGAGCCTCCGTTGCCGACCTGCGGCAGGCTGTTGCAATCCTGATGAATAGCGGCAAGGACTGGACCGATCGCATGAAGCGGTTGGCCGAGCATGCGCCGGACCTGAACATATTCTTGGCCAAGTTCGTTGTGCGCGATGACGCGGGTTGGGAGATCACGGAGGAGGGGCGGCTATTCCTCGCTGCGCTCGAAACCGCCGTCGCCGTTCGAAGGTCGCCGCTTCGGTCAGTGGACGATCCGCCAACGACCGAAGCCGCCGTGCCGGGAGCGACGGATGCGCCGAAACTGTCTGACCCTCCTCGAAACCGTCGTCAACGAACGCGGCGTCGTCGCGGCAAAGGCCGATCAAATCGGCAGACGGCGTGAAGCCGCGTCGCCAGCTTTAGCCCAGCACTATGATCGTTAGCAGAAACGCAATCCTTCTCGCGCAGCATCGGTCTAATTTGCATTAGTTATTGATGGACTCGGAGATGATAGGTCGTCCTGACAGACGAAAGTCTGTGCGTAATCCATCGTTGGACAATGCGTTGATCAGGGTTGGTGACCTGTCACTGTCTTGTGTCGTTGGCAACATCACAGAGAACGGCGCGGCGCTGAAGGTGGATGATCCGCCGTCGCCCCTTCCTGACCAATTCACGCTTATCGTTCCGCCTAGCAAGACCTACGCGTGCAACGTCGTTTGGCGAAAAGGCCCATGGGTTGGCGTTGCATTCGCTACCGAGCCGACTATCACGACGCGGTGAATTCCGGGGAAAGTACGACAGCAATGTAACCTACGTCACAGTCAGCCCGACAGTTTGACTGGCAGTATCCCGCGGTGATTTTGGCGGGACGCTATGGACGACGAGTTTTGCAAGGAAAGAGCGCGGACTGTTCGTGCGCTAGCTGAACAGGCCGATCCTCTCATCAAGCTGCGGCTGTTGCAGCTGGCGGCCCACTACGAACGACGCGTCGAACGAGATCGCGCTGATCTTCCGGCGGCGGGGTCGCCGATACAGCGATCGTGACTGCCTGCCAAGCGTTGCGGTGGGATTTCAGCGATCGTCAACTGCAGTTGAGACAGCGGCGACCAACGTATCGCCCCGCCATCCTTCATGCCCTCGTACCAACCCACAACCATTTCTCTGAGATGGTGCCGCGATCGATGCAAGTCCAGTAGGTTCCGGGCTACAGTTGGTCCGGCCACAGACGCAACATTTCTCGTGCAATTCGAGGTTGCGCAGGGGGTGTCTTCAGCGACTAGCCTTTGTCATAATTTCCTACTTTGCCCTCAGCCGCGCCGGCGGCCGAACAGGACGCCGAAGAGGAATGCAACGCTAAGCGCTTGCAAAGGAGCCTCGCGCGCCCAATGCGCCAGTCGGTCGAGCGGTCGACCCGGCTGCCGCCCGCTTTCGATCGCGTTGGCTAAGGTCCGAGTGGTATCCCTGACGGTATTCGTCACGGCCTGAACGGCCTCTGTGGCCTTATTGATCGTGCTTGGGCCACCAGTGTCTTGCACCGGCTCGTTTGTCATCGTTTGCTCTTTCGATAAAGTGCAGAAGATCGACTTTCTTCACGGATATTCGTTCCAATCATGCATTGTCTGCCTGGTACGGAGCCTGTCGCGGCAGTCTTTCTCCGAAGGTCTCATGATGGGGCGCATAACCGAAGGAACGCCTGAAGTTCCTCTCGGTTTAAGAGGCAGGAGAGGTCCAATGAACAGACGGATTGACGAAGCAGTGGCGGCGCGCACGGCCTTGGCTGGGTGTGCGAGAACCATCCGCATCTCGCGTGGACGGGTGACCCAACGGCTGCCAGCGCGGCGCCGCAATGCGCTGCGATTGCAACCGATCGGATGATATCGACGCAGGGATTGAAAAGTCGGACGTAAGCGGAGTATTTGACGGATAGTTGTGGCGATCCATCGCAGATCGCCTATCGAATATTGCAATCAGTCGCCTGGCGCGATCGGGCGCTGTATGGCGACCCCGAAGGCTAATCCCGTCCGGCACGGCATCTGCATGTGGTCAGAGGCCAAAGCCGTGATGGGGTTGTTAGATGGAACTCGCAATGCTTCCGACCACTGCCTTTAAGTCGCCGGCGATCAGCCTTTCTGGCGTCGTTGACTATAACATGTACACCGCTTTTCGAACGCAGTTCGACAACGCGGCCGATAAAGACCTTGTTGTCATCGAACTGTCGACCTTAGGTGGGGATCCAGAGGTCGCCCGAATGATGGGGGAGGACGTGCGGTTCGCGAGCGAGACGGAGCCGCAACGGCGCTTTGTCTTCCTTGGTAAGGCTATGATTTATTCGGCTGGCGTTACATTCATGAGCTTCTTCGCGCGGCCGAACCGATACCTCGCGCGCGGCACGCGTCTGATGATTCACGAACGCAAGCTTTCGAAGAGCTTGGTGATCGATGGCCCTTTAACGACGTGCATCGCAGTTGTAAGAGCAACGCTCAACGAAATCGAATGCTCGATCGCTATGCAGAACGAGGGCTTTCAGAATCTCATCCTGGGATCGAACGTGACGATCGACGAGGTCATGCAGAAGGCGCCGTCAAACTGGTATTTGGAGGCGCAGGAGGCGATGACGTTGGGTTTGATCGAGACAGTTCTGTAATCCGCTCGATGCGACGATAGAAGTCATCGCCCCTGTAGTCAGACGACGTTATTTTGGTCGCGGGGAGGACGCCGGATGTCGGATGTCAGGAATGGCTTGTATTCGATCCGGATCATCATGCAGTTCGGATCGAACGCGCATGCTAGCGGCGTCATAGTTCTACTCGACGGCCGCATCATGGGCGGCGATAGCAATTTCTATTACTCTGGGACATACACGTTCAAAAACGGAAAATGGCGCGGCGAACTGACAACGGTCCAGCACACCGATGCGATCGGTGTCAATTTTCTGTTCGGTGGCCGCGAAGTCACCTGCGGCTTTACAGGAACCTACGGCGATGGTTCGGCCACACTCGACGGAACGGCGCTTGTAGGAAAGGCGAGCGTACCATTTCGTGCAATGCTCGATCTCAAAGCTGCGCTCGGCCCAGTTGCGTCATGACGATACCGAGACGTCTTCCTTCGTGTCGCCGCGGGCGAGGATCTGGACGGCGTCATTCGACAGCGGCCGCTGCAACGCCTTCGCTACATCCCAAGGGGCGCGCACCCAAACGTCACGCTCCTCCCCGGTGGCAGGGATTACCGGCATTGCTTTCGGGTCCTTCGGCTTTCGAACGGATCCTCCACGCTCTTCTCCGCCTTCTGGCGACCAAGGCATTTTTGACCGGCTGAGCGAGGCTATCCCGGGTGCGCTGGCGGGGCGACCAGTAACAGGCCCCAGCAGTTCTGTTAGCGTTATGCGAATTGTGCAAATGGGTTTGATCAAAATGAGCTAAACGGCAGCGCCGTAACCCGCGCCGGTGCGCTGTATGAGAAGTATGTGACCGTGTGCGTGGGGCAATGGTAGTAGCGCGCCGCAGCAATCGCGGTTCCTTGTGGATGAAGTTCGGGAAAGCCGTAACGTTGTGCGCGGAGGCTGTGCCGCCACAGCTTCCTAGCCCCGGTAGCCCCAGCTCACCCCCTGAGCTGGGGCCCATCGGGTCACTCGTTCGAAAGGTCGATCGAGGTGGATGGCGTTGAGTACAGCCTCATAGGCTTGGCGATAGTGTTCTTCGTCGTCGGCGGGGGCGCTCTATTGCTCGGATGATCGACGCCACAGGCGTTGACTGCGGATGAAGGCGTGTTGCCCTCGGTAGTGCGGAAACCTTTAGAGAATTGACGCATCGTCTCGAGCTTGACCCCGATCAACTGGATGTCGCGATCGGAAAAGCCGTCTTCAAGACGCGATCATCGGGCTGGACGCGGATGTGCGGGATAGGTGCTTGACCCCCTTTGCACTCGCGCCGGCATTTCGAGGTGTTGCTCGATCGTTCCTGGTAAGCGCGGAAGGGCACGCGCGTTAAGGTCCAGCAGTCAAAGTCGAATTTTCAGACTGACCTTAGTTCCTCCATCGCGTCGCCGCTTTCTAGCCGCGCCGCGTTCGCCATGCCCAATTCTGTTCATAAGCCTTAGTAGTTACAAAACTGTCGTCTGTTCGGGGTCCGTTTCTGCTTTTGCTACGGACCAGTATCCAATATGACTATATCGCCTCGGCTCCGCGCAGACTGTCGGTCAGCATCTGCTTTAGTTGTTCGGCTTGTTCCTTGGTCAGCCTCTCGGCGAACGGGCCATTTTTCCTTGGCTGCGCTGGCCCCCTCAGCTCTCGATCATAAACCATCCAGTCGTCACTGCTTCCTCTCCGCACGAGGAACCTGTTTTGTTGAAGCGCTGTGTAATGCAACGATACCTCCCAAAATGGCGGCCCCGGTCTCAAAAACACACACCGAGTGACCGTTTATTCCCAAACCGGGACATTGAAATTCCCGGCAGCCAAACAACAGCACAATTCATGCCGAGCATCGGAGAGTTGACGCCGGCCTGATGAAAGGCTCGTGGGTGCGCCACGTCCCCTCAGCGGAAATCAGTTCGTGCCTGCGTTGATGAGGCGGTTGTTGATTACGGGGGTCGAGCAAAACGCTACTACCAGAGCAATGTTGAAAGCGTTCTTGCTGCGCCAAAGCAACGCCATGAGGAGGAGCGTAAAGCTCAATTTTGGGACTGACCACCAGACACCTAACCATGTCTGGGCCATCTGCATAAACGGATTGGCCTCGCTGAAGCCGAGTTCCAGAATCTTGTTAGTAGTCGCGAAATCGGCGCATCCGAGCAAAAGCACGGAGGGCAACAGCAACGCTTTAACCGAATTCATTTCATTCTCTCAACCGGGCCAACGCAGGCTGCAGCTATCGGCAGAATGGTAAGTTCCCTTGGACACAGCGGCCAATTCTCAACAGGGGGCGATACTCGCGTCATCCTCTTGGACCAGGCTTATCTCCCGCAGGGCCTAGTGGCTTTGGACCGGCCAAGGGTGCGGGGCTTATGGTTGGAAAATGGATTTGATCTGCATCGTTGGTCGATTTGTCCGGTCGCTTTTGGGAACGATTTTCCTTGTCCAGTGGTGGGCAGACCTTCTCCCAGCCGGGATTGTATGCCGTGTCCAGGAACTCGATCTGATCTGTCTCGAAGGTTTGAACGATTCGTTGCTTACTGCAGGCCGGGACGACCGCGATTCTTGCAACGCTGTCGAGAGAGCCCTTCACAAAATAGCGCATCGTTACGGGTGAGCCGCAGCGATTATCGACAGTCCACGTTTGCAACGAACCGTCCTTCGTTTTGATGGGGCCGGTGAGGCAGCTTTGTGCGTTCGCGTTCGCGGCGAGCACGTAAGGCACGAGCCAAATTGCGACTGCCACAGTAAGAGGATGGCGTGCTGGCTTAATCATCGCATTCAAATAGCTTGAGGACATCGGCGAGCCGGAGCTTCGTGCCCTTTGGCATGTGTTGCAGGAGGAGTGCCGGGTATCGGCCGCGATCTCGTCACGCTTGAGAGGGTCGCGCTCGGCATGGAAGGCCCATCCGCGGCAAACTCGCGGGCGAGGTCTGGCGGGATCTTGAGCGAGTTTTGGGTGACGGGCATGGTCAGAAATATAGGCACCCGGCATCGGTTTGGCGAACTCCGTTATACTGTGAATAGAAGCACCACGGCCGCCAGCCAGTCGGGTTGGGGTTGCCGGCACCTTGACCGACTTCTTGCGGAGGAAGCAGCCTGACGCGCTAGCTCCAAGGTCACAGGACTGTGTCGGCCCCGCAACGTCACGACAGTTCCTTTTGTGGATATACCTGTTCGGACTTCACGGGGCTGGAAATTCGTCGTTTAAGAACGTCGGACCTTCGGCGGCAATTTCTATTTCCAAGACGTTCATTTGAGATCGGGTCCAAGAGGCCGCTGTCGGCGGCCAGCGGCCTCTTCATTTTTTGATTTTCATTACAGGAGGAACACTCCAATGCCGATACAGGTGTGGGCGCTAGCCACTTCGATCGGCTGGACAGCCGTTGTGGGCACGATGCTGCTCTATATGATTTTCGGGCCGGGCTGATATAGCCGCCACAGAGATTCAGGGCGCAACGCTGCCCACAGACGAATTGGTGCTCGGCGATGGCGGTCCTAAAGCCACCCATATGGCATGCCGATCGCTCGCCCGGCGAACACAGCCTTCGTCTCGAGTTTTTCGCCTTCCATCTTCCGCGGTCTTCTTCAATGCGCCAATCGGCGCATCTCATGAAGGCGTGCGAGGCAAAAGCTGCGATAGAGGACGTTGATAAAAACCCACATGACCAAATCCACAATCGTTCAATAAGGGCAGGTTAGGACGGGATTGTTTCAGGCCGGCTTCGTGCTCCCTGCCAATTGATTTCGCATTCGGGCGGCGCGCTCCGTCTCCTGCTGCTGGCGGGCAAGCCGTCGTTCACGGGAGTATTGTCGAATCCAGCGACCGAGATCAGCGGACCGTCGAAGTTGTGCGTTTCGCAAAACCTGATCGAGATCCTGAAATTGAATACCTGTCTCTCGCTTCATTGCTTTACCCCAAAAATTGTCAGGTCAAAGGAACAACGCACAGGAACGGTGAGCGCGGATTGTTTCGCGCTCACTTCGATCGGTCAGGAACGATGTTTCGTTCACGCGGAGGTTATCGGGCGGCCCACTTAAACTAAGCCGCCGAGCTGGAAAAAGTCATGCATATGCTTCCGCGATCGGGTTGCCCCGTCCGGGAGGGTCTTGGCGACCCTGGCGTTCCCCGCAGCGGTCGCTGTCCGCTTACGCCCCGCCACCGGTAGCTGTGTCACGGCATCAAGTGCGCGTGAGATGTGAGGCCGATCACAATCGAAAATCGCGTGTCGATCTATCTACCGTGGCAACCCCGGTGTCGGAGAATCGCGATGCCATTATTCAGCAACGAAAACTGGTCGGGAACGGCCGCAGCTTCGATGTGCGGAGTGCTTATCGTAGCGGCGCTTGGCTCTGCGCTCGTTGGTTATGTGGAGTGGTCGTCGGACGCCAACCTGGCCCAATTCATAGGCCGGACGACCGAGGTGGCTGCTGCTAAGTTACCACTCAGGGGACGAACAGGTTGTGAGCAAAAGTCGACTACGGCGCTTTCTCTTCCGCTCGAGTGAACGCCGTCAGTTGATTGTGAGAATTCACCCTATCGGGTGATGAACATTCACGGGCAAGTTTCTAAAGATGCGCAGCACAAAGGTCGGAGGGCTTTTAGGCATGAGGCGCGAGAAGATCGCGACAAAGACCGTGCTGGCTGCATTGGCCATTGCCACTGCCGTTTGGGCTACCATGGGACCGCCGCAGCCGAGCTCAAATTCGTCCGTGCACGTCGCCAGTAGGCGATGACGGATTGGCGGCGGCCCCGATTTGGAATGCCATCCTCACTGGATGGCGCAAGCCGGATGCGCCAGACCCCGGCAGGAACGCTACGACGTCGGACACAGTTCCAGCTGCCGCGGATGTACCGGTGCAGTGCTGAACCGAGGCGGCCTGTTTACTGGCGCCAGCGCCCCCACCAGACAGAATGACGGCTCCAGCAACCGCAATGCTGGGGCCGTTGCTGCACCTCATAAAGGCGTCACGCCCGGGGCGAGCCGCTATTCGCAGCGTGGCTTTAGCCTGATCGACTGTAGCAGGCTGTCCAGTCCGTTCCCGCTGCAGTTTTTTGCTTCGACAGTTCGTCTCGGGCCTTCGTGCTGGAGGGTTTGATACTGCTTGCCGGTCACCGCCTGTTTTCGTGACTTAAGTTTAGGATCCGTCGGATCGTGCCAGTGTCGAGGGATGATGGGCGGAGCCGGTTCCGGTTTTGCTACTTGAGGCGACGGTGGCGCTACCAAAGCGATCGAGGCGGGAAGCGGAGGCGAGGCGGGCTGCGCAGGCGGAACCTTCACTGCGCTCATGACTGTTTCTTGTTCGGCGATGAGCGGAAGCCGATCGGCTTTCCCGGCGGTCTCAGCGACTGGATAGTCATCGGCGCGAGGCTCTGGCGCAGGATTTCTCCCGAGTGCTGCAACCGCACCCATTCCGACCAGGCCAATTACTCCAACCGCTAAAATTCGGATCCACACGAATGGCTCCTGACCAACGCAATGAACGGCAAAGCTTCCGAAAAACCGCAGCCTTTCGCCGAATTTTGCTCAGAAAAAGGCGGCTAAGGTATTGGCAGACATAATAAAATGAGAATGCGATGGACTCGTCGCGCGTCGCCAAGTCAGCGCGATCCGATATCGACGGGTTGTTCACGCCTCAGTGGCGGCAGTTTCGGCTTCGGCGGACGATCCTTCGCGTTCTTGTGGTTCAAGTGTCCGCGCCTTGGCATCGGGATCCTATGCCTTTTGCAAACCACACGCAGCGCTTGCTCCGAGATGCTGAGGTCACCAGCAACGCCGGCCATTGTTCTTGCGCCAGACGGCGCGCGAAAAGCTTACCCCGGTGAGAGGCACCTGCTTGCGGCAGATCAGGCGCAAGCTCACCCGTCTTTCGCCAGCCGCTCGCGGTCAGCCATGATGCGGCGTTGAACCAGCACCGAACCTTGCTGAGCGGCGATCCGCTGTGCTTCGGCGAGGTCGTCAAGTCCGCCCGTGCTGTCGTCGGACTGCAGCCGTAACAGGCCGCGCAACCGGTGAAACTCGCCAGCGGTCCAGCGCTCGCCGGTATCGATCTCCTCGGCGATGCCCGCGAGCGCCGCCAGTCCGTCCTGCGGACGGTTTGCCCTGACACAACCGCCGGCAAACACCACGCACCACGCCGACAGCGAGGGCAAACGCTCGGCGATCATTCGTTCCATGCCGTGCTGCGCCAGACGGAACCCCTTTTCGACCATCCCCCGACGAATCTCGGCTACGCCCGCCAGCAGATCGGCGTGTGGCCGCCAGTAAGGCAGGTCATGCTGGAGCGTCAGGTCCCGCAACCGCGTGGCGTGGAAGGCAAGATTGTCGGCGTCCTCCATCAACGCGGCGAGCAGGCCGCCGGCGAAAGCGGTTGTATGGCAGATCGTTTGGTAGTGACCGCTCGCTTCGGCGTCGTCGAGCGCAGCCTTTCGCCACATGCCGGCCCGTTCAGCGTCGCCAAGCATAGTCCAGGCTTCGGCAAGCCCGACCTTGATGATGACGGCATGAACCGTGGCGCCGATCCTGTTCAGCGCATCGTTGTGCAATTCGGGATCGAACATTCCTTGAAATTGGTCGAATTCGGCGATCGCTGCTGCGAACTCGCCGCGGAACAGCAAGGTCGTGCCCATGCAGCGATGCGCGATCAGCCTATCCAGCGTGCTACCATGCGCTGCTATTTGCGCGATTTGGCGCGCTACTTCGAGCCGCACATCGGTCTCGTTGAAGCGGGCAATCCAGTTCAGGAACAGCGCCGGAACGATGCGATCGCCGCCGCCAATGCGCGCCGACAGTTCGACGGCATGCGCGATTTGCCGCTCGACCTCGCGTGCGCCGTAGCCTCGTGCTGCGATGAGCGGTCCCAGAATGCCGAGGCGCAAGTCGAATTCGCGGACGTCACGCTCGCGGCCAGCTGGGAGTTTTGAGGTCTGCTCCAGCGCCGCCGTGAAATGTGCGACCGCCTCCATGGCTGCCGAACGCCGCGCGGCATCGCGGCCCGCCCTTTCCAGATAGATGATGGCGGCGGAATGGTCGCCGGCTTCCGCGAACTGGTGCGCCAGCACGTGCGGCATGCTGTCGGCAATCGCGGGAAATTCCGCCTCGATCGTGTTGGCAATTAGCTTGTGGACGCGCACCCGGTCGCGCCGCAGCAGCAGATGATAGGCGGCGTCGCGGAGCAACGCGTGGCGGAAATCGACGGCATCGCCAAAGCCGCTGGGGCGCATGACGAAAATGCCACTTCCGACCAGCCGCTCAATGCTCGCCCGCGTAACGTCCGCGCCGAAAGGTGACACAGCGATCAAGAGATCGCGCGGGATATCGCGCCCGATCGCGGCTGCAAGCTGTGCGGTCTCGCGGCCATTCTCGAGCAGATCGAGCCGCGCCAGCAGGATTTCGTTCAGCGTGACCGGAATGTCAGTCGCATTCGTCGTGCCGGGGGACGCGTCCTCCATTGCCTGGAGGCTGCGGGCCAATTCCTCGGCAAAGATCGGAATGCCGTCCGAGCGCGCCACAATCGCATCGACTACACTCGTTGGCATTCTGCGCTCGGCTGCAATGCAGTTAACAATCCTCCGGATCTCGTCGGGCTGCAGCCGCACCAACTGCATCATGCTCGCGCCCGAACGCTCTGCCCATTGCGGGATCCGCTCCTGACGCATGGTCGCAACCAACAGTACCGGGAGACTGCAGATCATGCCGGCCAGCTGTTCCAGCCATTCGTTGGTTGAGGGATCCGCCCAGTGCACGTCCTCGATGACGATAATGGGACTGTCGTGCGAGATCGCCTCAACGATATCAAGCAGCGCCGCGATGGTGCGCGCGCGGATTTCCGTGGGCGCAAGCCGCAGCAACAGCTTGCGGTCGCTGCTCTCGCGCCGCAACAGCTCGGCGATCAGCGCCAGCCGTTCGGGCGTTGCCTGGCCGAGGCCGCGCAGCAGTTTGTCGAGCTTGTCCAACTGGCGCACATCGGCATCGGGCGCCTCGACGCTGGTCATGTAGTCGAAATAGCGGGCGATCGGATGAAATGGCCGGTTTGTGTGGATCGGCGAGCATTGCAGCACCACACGTTGTTCCGGCCTGATCTCAAGCCGGCGGTGCATCTCCTCGATTAGCCGGGACTTGCCGATGCCGGCCTCGCCAGTGATGACGACGATCTGGCCTTGGCCGAGCAGAGCAGTGGCGGCGAAGTCAACGAGTCGGGAGACCTCATCCTCGCGACTGATCATCGGCAGGTTGATCGCGCCGTGCACGGCTTCGAAGCGGGTCGCTCCCCAGTGCTCGCCGAGTACGCGGTAGGCGTTGAGCGGCGCGTCGAAGCCCTTCAGGCTTCGCGGGCCGAGATTGTGCAGGCGGAATTGTCCGCCGATGAGTTTTGCGGTCGTTTCCGCGATAAGTACTTCGCCGGCCAAAGCTTCGCCTTGCAGCCGTGCGGCAAGGTTGGGTGCCTGGCCGACCAGCGAGTCCCGCTCAACGGCGGCATCCCCGATCAGGTCTCCGACGACTACCAACCCGGTCGCAATCCCGATCCGAGCTTCTAGTCGATCTCCGTTCGGTGTGACCAGCTTGCCGATCCCCTCGGCGAGCATCAGCCCGGTGGTGACGGCACGCGCCGCATCGTCCTCGTGTGCACGCGGATAACCGAAGGTCGCGAGCACGCCGTCCCCGACATAGCGCAGCACGTGTCCGCCATAGCTCTCGATCAAAGTGGCGCAAGTGTCCTTGTAGCTGGTGAGGAGCTCCAACACGATCTCGGGGTCGAAATCAGAGGAAATTCTGGTGTAGCCGACGAGGTCACAGAACAGCGTCGTCACTTGCCGTCGTTCGGCGATCGCAAGTGGCCGCAGTAGGGCCGCGGGGACGCGCGGGGTAGGCTTCTTCTTCGGCTCAGGTCGCTGCACCTCCACCGCAAGCCTTGCGATCGCATCGAGTAGCCTGCGGCGATGACCAACCGACGTAACTCCGAGTTCGACAAGATCCGTCGATGTCAGATGTGCCAAATCGCCAGCACCGATGTCGTTGTCGAGGAACGCCTGTAGGTAGCTGGACAGCTCTAGCTGTTGCAGCCACCCACTGACAAAATCCGCGCTCGGTCCGTTCGATTTGGGCATATCGTCTATTGCGCCTCACCGTTCTCACAGACGATCTGCCGCTTCACCATGAGGGATTGGGGCGTCGAGTTTTTGTGTCTGTCCGTTCAACGATGATGCTACTCATCTGAAACTCAACCAAGCTGTTGATTTTAAAGAGGCAAATTTGGCGTTTTGTCTAAGCGCGTTGAAATCATTGGATAATCAAGCAGGTTCTTGATTCCGCCAGTCGCAATGGGCAGAGGCGAGACTTTAGGCGAAAGATTCCGGATGCTACCGCAGATTCCCTCCGTGTGGGGAGAGGCCGGGCGGCCTCCTGACCGCCCCTCATCCTCTCGAGCTGAGCGTCCAAACAGCCGCCTTTTGGTTCAAATTCGCTGCTGCTCCATTCCGACAAACGGAAAACCCAGTGTGGGTTCAATCCGGGTTGGGCGGCCCAGTTATCGGAATGAGCGTTGATTTTGCAGCGAAATCATACGCGTCCTAATCAGCGGCTGTGTAGGCCCATGGTCAGAGCTTAGTCAGGGCGCTATGCGGAAGATTGAAGCTAATACCGTAGATCCGCCGAGTGTGGGGAAAGGCGGTAGCGCTCTCCCGCTACCAAGGCCGCGAATTGGTACGCTCGTCCACGATTTCTAGCGATTTTGTGCCCCCGACGGTCGGTCTGTCAGTTGCCATCGATGAAATGCAGAAGGGCCGCATTGAACAATGCGGGATCCTGCAGGAAGGCGAAATGACTGACGTTGGGCAGGATCAGCAGCCCGGCGTTCGGGATGGTGGCGGCGATATATTCGGTGTGAGCGCGCTTGATCGCCTCATCATGATCGCCATCCACCACCAGGACCGTCGCCTTGATCGAACGTAGCTGATCATCAGTCCAATTCGGTTCGGTCTCCCACATCTTGGTGATCTGCGAGACGAAGGCGTCGTAATCCTTCGGTGTGGCGGACAATTTGGCGTACTCGCCGCGGGCTCGCTCGATGAAGCGCGCGAACACAGGGGCTTTCTCCACGCCCTCCTGGACACCCGACGTGACCGTGTTGGCAGCGAACGCGAAGACCTTTCCGACACGGCCTGAATGACGGAGTGCGATATCGAGCCCGAGAATGGCACCGTCGCTCCAGCCGACGACGTCGGCCTTGACGATATGCAACGCATCGAGAAGCGCGTCGATGTCATCGGCCATCAGGTCGTATCCATAGGGGCGGTCGTCACGTGTGCTGCGGCCGTGGCCACGGCTGTCCACGACGATCACCATGTGCTGCCGGGCGAGCGCCTTGACCTGATGACCCCAGTAGTCCGAATTGGAAAGTCCGCCATGGAGCAGGACGACCGGCGGTCCGTGGCCGATGGTTGCGTAGTACAGGCTGATGCCGTTGACCTTGGCATGGCCGCTGCGCTCACCGGAGACAGCGGGCGGCGTCGGCGGAAGGGTTTGCCAAAGCGGCGCGGCGGAAGCCTGCACGGGAAACAGCAGCAGGAGGGCCCACAGGAGCAAGCGCATCGATAGTCCCTTTGAGGATCCGGATGATGACGATGCATCGATTGGCCCGACGAGGCAAGCGAAGCGCGGCCTGGCGAGAGTTGCGCTCGCGTGGCCCGAACTCTCCTATCGCGTGAAGTGCGCCGATCTGAGCGTCAATCGTACGCCACGTTTGATTACACTGGTGCGAGTGCCGGGACAGGCAGGGCGGTCACCGACTTGATCTTTTCCATTGCGAAGCGTGAGGTTACATTCTTCAGTGCAATCGCGCCGATCAGCTTCTTGTAGAACAGGTCATAGCTCTGCATATCAGCGACGACCACACGCAGGACATAGTCGATGTCGCCGGCCATGCGGTAGAACTCGATCACCTCGGGCATCGCGCTGACGACCGACGCAAATCTCCTCAGCCACGTGTCGGAGTGGTCGTCGCTCTCGACGGACACGAAGACCGACAGACCCAGACCGATCTTGTTCTGGTCGACGAGGGCGACCTTGCCGGTGATGACCCCCTCGTTCTCCAGACGCTGCACGCGCTTCCAGCAAGGGGTCGAGGAAAGTCCAACGCGCTCGCCGATCTCGGCGACCGAGAGCGATGCGTCTTCCTGGAGAACCCGCAAGATCTTGCGATCAATCGCATCGAGGCGGCGAGGCGCGACCGCCGAAAGCGTTTGGATGTCGGTCATGTGCAGAACTCTCGTTCAAATGAAATGTCTGCATCAATGCTAGATGAAAGAATCTTCTACGCAAGCCGCGGGCATTTTGAAGAAAGCGATCGCCGGAGAAATCCCTTCTGCGGGTTCTGCGCTTTGTAGTTCATCTATTCGGTGGTTGTAGGTCGGAAGGCTGCCGCGCTCAACGCTCGAGAACGTACACCAGCAGATACCGTAGGTTTGGTTGGTGTGGGGAAAGGCGCGGTAGCCTTCCCGTTACCAAGGGCACCGTTTGTGCGCCGAGCCGCAGTTTTCCGCGAATAGGCGACGCGGCCGCCGGGCTGCTACTTCAGCATCGCCGCAACGTTGTCCTTGGTCACGACGTCGAGACCGGTGTGGATGATCTCCGGCACCTTCTGGCCCTTCTTGATGGCAAGCAGCGTATCCATCGCTTTCTCGCCCATCTCGAACGGGCGCTGGCCGATCAGTCCATTGGCATAACCCTCGTTCAGAAGCTCAAGCTGCATCCTGAGGGTGTCGGCCACGACGAGCGTGAACTTGCCTGCGTCGATCTCCTTCTTGCTCTTGCTGGCGAATGCCTTGAAGCCTTCCGGCGCGAACATCGGCCAGCCGCCGACCGGGATGATCGCAGCAAGGTCGGGAGTTGCGGTGCGCAGATCGGTCATCTGCTGAACGCCCAGCGCAGGGTCGTCGTTGCAGAAGGTCGGCGATCCCGCGACTTCGGTCCACTTCGAGCCCTTGAGCGCTTCGCGGACGCCATCGACGCGTTCGGCGAGGTTGGCCGCTCCCGGTCCGCCGGAGATCATCGCGTATTTGCCGCCATTGGGCCGGAGCGTCAGCAACTGCTTGCCGAGCGCGACGCCGAACTCCTTGTTGTCGGTGCCGATATAGGCAATCCGTTTCGAATCTGGCGCATCGGAGTCGAACGTGATGACGGCGATGCCGGCCGCCGTCGCCGCCTCGATCGACTTGGTCATCGCGGCAACGTCGGCGACCGAGATGGCGAGGCCGTCCACCTTCTGGGTGATGAAATCCTGGATGATCTGCGCTTGCGTCGCCGGCTCGTGCTCGACAGGACCCTTGTAGATGCATTCGATGTTGCCGAGCTCCTTGGCGCGCTTCTGGCAGCCGTCGCGCGCGAAATCGAAGAACGGATTGTTCATCGCCTTGGGCACGATCACGAACTTGTAGCTCTGGGCAAAGCCGGGCGTCGCCATCATGGCGAGGACCGCGGCGGCAAGAAGTGTCTTCCTCATTGCTTCCCTCCACATTTTTATTGTGCCTATTCCTTGAAATCAGCGGCTCCCGGAGGCGGATAGGCGGACATTGGTGATCCTCCGGGGACGAACGCTTCAGGCCATGCGCGAGCGGAGGCGATCGACCAGCACCGCTGCGATGATGATCACGCCCACCAAAGTCTGCTGCCAGTAGGAGTTGACCTGCGCGAGCACGAGGCCGTTGCGGATCACCTCGAGCAGCACGCAGCCGACGATCGCGCCGAGCGGGCCGCCGGCGCCGCCGGCGAGATTGGCGCCACCAATCACGGCGGCCGCAATGACGTTGAGTTCGTAGGACGTCGCCATGTTTGCCGGCGCCGATCCCAGCCAGCCGCAGATGATGATGCCTTGCAGGCCTGCTGCGAGCGCGCAGATCACGTAGATCTCGATCTTCACCCGCACGACCGAAATGCCGGTCAGCGCAGCCGCCTTCTCATTGCCGCCGATGGCAAAGACGTGGCGACCAAAACTCGTGTGGTGCAGCACGACCGCCATCGCCACCGCGAGAACGACGAGGTAGATGAACGGCGCGGGCATGCCGAATAGGACGCCCGACGTCAGCGTGTAGAAATAGCCCGCGTCAGGGCCGCTGGGAAAGCTGCCGCGGCCGTTGGAGACGACGTAGCCGAGGCCGCGCACGATCGAGAGCATGCCGAGCGTGGTGACGAAAGGCGATAGCCCGAGCACCGCGATGCAGAAGCCATTGACGAGGCCGACGATCAGCGCGACGCCGAGTCCTGCCAGGATCGAGACCAGCAGGATCAATCCGGGCAGATTGGCGATCACGGTCTTGCCGTCGCCGGCCAGATGCACGAACCAGTCTGCGCCGGGCATGCCCGGTGTCGAGATGTGAGTCATGACCATCGAGGTGATCATCGCGGAGAAGCACATCACCGAGCCGACCGAGAGGTCGATGCCGCCCGTGATGATGACGAAGGTTACGCCGAGCGTGGCGATGGCGATGAAGGAAAAGTTCTTCGCCACATTCTGTATGTTGCCCTCGGTGAGGAAATAGGGGCTGGCGAAGTTCATCACCACGAACAGTGCTACCAGCGCGAGCAGGACGTAGCCGGTCTGCGAGGCGAAGAAGCCGCTCTGCCACCATTTGGCCTTGCCGACATTGGTGAAGGTGATGGGAGTTTCCAGGGGCGTGGCCATCACGCAGCCTCCTTCGCTCCCGTGATGAGGGAGGTGACTTCCTCGGGGCTGGTGTCGCCGATCGCCTTGTCGGCGCGTTTCTCGCCGCGGCGCATGACGACCACGCGGTCGCAGACCGCGAACACGTCGGGCATGCGGTGCGAGATCAGCATCACCGCGACGCCCTGTTCCTTCAGGCGGTGGATCAGGCCCAGCACCTGCTCGACCTGGCGGACCGAGATCGCGGCCGTCGGCTCGTCCATCATCACGAGCTTGGCATTGGAGAGCCGCGTCCGTGCGATCGCGACCGCCTGACGCTGGCCGCCCGACATCTGCCTGACGAGATCGTGCGGCCGGGTCTCCGAACGCAACTCGCCGAACAGCTCCAGCGCGCGGGCTGCCATCGCCTTGTGGTCGAGCAATGCGAACGGACCAAGCTTGCGCTTGAGCTCACGGCCGAGGAAGACATTGGCCGCCGCCGTGAGATTGTCGGCGAGCGCGAGGTCCTGATAGACCACTTCGATACCGATCGCGCGGGCATCGATCGGCCGGGCGAAATGAACCGGCTTGCCATCAAAGCGGATCTCGCCGTGGCTTGGCGGGAAGTTGCCGGCGATGATCTTGACCAGCGTCGACTTGCCGGCGCCGTTGTCTCCCGTCAGGCCGACCACCTCGCCGGGAGAAACGCGCAGGTCGACGCCATGCAACGCGCGAATGGCGCCGAACTCCTTGCCGATGCCCTTCAACTCAAGGACCGCGAGCCCGGCGTCGTGAGGGGTTACCATGGCTGGTTTCGCTCAGACATGCTGGCAACCCCTCCCGATCAGAAGTGCACCAGCGTGCGCAGACCAAGAACCCAGGCATTCTCGGTCTTGATGCCGGCGGCATTGTAGCCGCGCCCGCCGGGATTGATCACGTACTGGGCGTCGAACTTGAGGTTCATCCAGCCAGTCGCCTGCCACCCGTACCAGGCTTCGATCGGAACTTCGTTTCCGCCCGCATTCAGGGTGAGCGCAGCCGAATTCACGTGGGTCGTGCCCACCGCGAAACCGACTTCGTCTTCCGGGCGCCAGGAGAACGTTCCGGTGTGCCTGAAGCCCAGGGCGACCTGGTAATCCTGATACGACGTCCGGTGATCGGCGACGGTCGTATTGAGGAACATGTACCAACCCTGTGCCTTTGCACCTTCAACGGTCAGCCGCTGCAGGATCGATTCATAGATGCCATAGCGGCCGCGTTGATCGCCCAGATTCTGGTCCGAGACGCCGCCGATGCCGGGCGCGATCGCGATGATACCGGGGAGGCCACCGTCGATCGTCGACGCGCTGTCATACCAGCCGCCGAAGCGCCAGGTCCCGTTCAGCGGACCGCCCGGCGCCCAGACCACCTCGACCGGCACCAGCACGCCGGAGGCCCGGCTCGAGCCGGGGACGCCAGGCAGGAAGTAGGTCGCGGAGTCCGACGTCGTCAGATAGTTCGGATTGGCGTCGTAGACGCCGACCGAAAGCTGCCATTCCTTGGTGAAGTTGTAGTGTGCGACACCTGCCCATTGGCTCACCGGCCAGTTGTAGATGTAGCCACCCTGGATGTTGCCGGGCTGACCGCCGCAGAACGTCAGGTTGATGAACTCGCACAGGCCGAAGAAGAAGTCGGAGCCGACCGGCAGACGGCCGCCCTTGAGTTCAAGGCGATCGTCGAACAGCTTCTGCGAATAGTATAGTTCGGTGAGGCGAAGAATGCTGCCGCGGCCGAACACTTCGTTGGTCAGCTGCAGCGCCGGAATGCCTGCCTCGTCATTCAGGTTGTGGCCGAAGCGGTCAACCAGCGTGAGGCCGACCGTGCCGCCCTGGATCCCGGCAAGCTTTGCCATGTCGAACTTGGCTTGAAAGAATAGCTGTCCGGCGTTGGCGCCGGTGTTCCTGTTGCCGCCTGACAGGTTGGTGACGGCTTCATCACCCAGCGTCAGTGCCAGCGAGATACCCCGCTCCTTCAGCTGCGTCCTGCCGAGATCACCGAACAGATACGGTCGCGTCCAGAAATCATCGGTCTCCGTGTAAGGCACAGGCGGAGCCTTCGTTAAGAGATCGGCTGCATGCGCGCCGCCGTTGAACAACGATAACAGAGCGATCCCCACGCCGCATGCACGCGCGGTGTTTACAGACCAAAGTGACATTTTCTGCACTCCCAGCGTCCCCGGCTTTGTCCATTCTTGTGTCGCGTTCCGGCCCAAAGCCCTTCAGCCTGGAACGCGCCCCCGTCAGTGTAGCGACCCGTCAACTTGAGATAGAAAATCCACGCGCACCAAAGCCATTCAGGACGGTGGTGAGGTCTGCCCGCGGACGGGCTCGGCCCACAGCGCCGGCATGGACGCGAACGTCGGATGCTTGATCAGTCTTGCGCATCGAACTCTTCCCCTGTCCCTCTACCCAAGTCGCCGCGGTCATATTCCCGATCCCGGTTCTTCGTCATCGAGTTAAGCCTGATCGCCCGCGCTCGTCGGCAACGCTGCGGCGCCGCGCGGAGATGCGTTTTGCAGGATTGTGGTTTCCTTTGATCGCGGTGCCGTGCGGGCGAGGCCGGCGAGCGCCGCCTTGCGTCGCCGACGCGCCTGCAATTGCTGATCCGCCAGCACGCCGATCAGGATCACGGTTCCCATCACCGCGAAGTTCAGCGAGTTCGGAATGCCGAGGATGTTCACGAGGTTTTGCAGCACCTGCAGCAGCGCCGTCCCCAGCACGATGCCGAGAATCGAGCCTTCGCCGCCGCGCAGGCTGCAGCCGCCGAGGACGGCCGCTGCAATCGCATAGAGTTCGTAGAAATTGCCGAAGGAGCTCGGCGAGACCGAGTTGGTGTAGAAGACGAACATCACGGTCGAAACGCCGGCGAGGCCGCCGCTGATGACATAGGCGGTCGCGATCACGAGATTCGTCCTGATGCCGGAGTAGCGCGCCGCCTCCTCGTTCTTGCCCACGGCATAGAGCCAGCGTCCGTAGACCGAACGATGCAGCAGCACGCCGAGGACCACCGCAAGGATGATCAGGAAGATGAAGGTGTTCGGAATGCCCGCGATATTGCCGGAGGCGATGTTGCCCAGCGTGCTGGCCTCGTCGCCGTAGCCGAAGCCGCGGGTCGAATCGCTGGTGTAGTAGCGCGCGGCGCCGCGATAGATCAGCAGCCCACACAGCGTCACGATGAAGGGCTGCATCTTCAGCCGGGTGATCAGGAAACCCTGGATGCCGCCCAGCGCCAGCCCGCCCATCAGGACCAGCATCAGTGCGAAGGGCCAGGGCACCTGATATGTCGTCAGCAGGTCGATGAAGACGACGCCAAGCAGCGCGAACATCGAGCCGAGCGAAAGATCGATGCCTCCGGTGATGATGACCAATCCTTCGCCCAGCGCGAACACGCCGAACAGGCCGATCAAATTGGCCATGTTCAGCAGGTTCACGAACGACAGGAAGGCCGGATTGATCGCGCCGGTGATGGCGGAGATCACCGCCAGCAGCAAGAGCAGGCCGAGTTCCTTCTTCATCATGGCGCAGCGATCTCCAGGGTTTCGAGCGCCTGGCCGACCGCCAGCCTCAACACGTTGTATTCGCTGAACTGGTCGCGCTCGAGGACGCCGCTGACGCTGCCTTCATGCATCACCGCGACCCGGTCGGAGACGCCGATGACCTCTTCCATGTCGGATGAGATCATCACGATGGCGACGCCCTGGTCGGCGAGGCTGCGCATCAGGGCGTAGATCTCGCTCTTCGCGCCGACGTCGATGCCGCGGGTCGGCTCGTCGAAGAACATCACGCGCGGCTGCATCGAGAGCCACTTGCCGAGCACCACCTTCTGCTGGTTGCCGCCGGAGAGCGTCACCGCTTCGATGTCGATGCTCGGCGCCTTGATCGACAGGCGCCTCGCTTGTTCCTTCGCGATCTTGCGCTCGGATCCGCCGTTGACCAGCCACATCCGTGCGTGATCCAGCAGGCTCGCGAGCGTCACGTTCTCCCGGATCGGCAGCTCCAGCACCAGTCCGGATTTCTTGCGGTCCTCCGGTACGAGGTAAATCCCTTGCCTGATCGCATCGCGCGGCGAGGCGATGCCGACCGGCGTGTTGTCGATCCTGATCTCGCCACCCAGCAGCGGGTCGACGCCGAACACCGCGCGGGCAAGCGAGGTGCGGCCCGCGCCGACGAGCCCGGCGAGGCCGAGGATCTCGCCGCGCCGCACCGAAAGGTCGATCTGCCGGTCGGGAAAGGCCGTCGTCACAACGCCGGCGATATCGCAGCCGCCCGGCTGCGGCGTGTGCGCCGGCGGCGTGTACAGCGCCTTCAGGTCGCGGCCGATCATCAGGCGGATCATTGCGGCATGGCTCAGCTCGCCGCGCGTCAATTCGCCGACGGTGCGCCCGTCGCGCAGCACCACGACGCGGTCGGCGCAGCTCATGATCTCGCCGAGCCGGTGAGAGATGTAGATCACCGAGATGCCGTGCGCTTTCAGGTCGGCAATCACCTCGAGCAGCCGCTCCGTCTCCGAAATGGTCAGGCTGGAGGTCGGCTCGTCCATGATGATCACGCGGGCGTCGATCGAGAGTGCCTTGGCGATCTCCACCATCTGGCGCTCGGCGATCGACAAATTGTCGACCAGCGTGTTCGGCGTGAAATCGGCGCCCAGCCGTTCCAGCAGCGGCGTCACGCGGGCGCGCATCTCCGCATTGTCGACGAGCTTCAGCGGGCCGCCGGCGAGCTTCTCGCGCCCGATGAAGACATTGGCCGCGACGTCGAGATTCTCGAACAGGTTCAGCTCCTGGTGCACAAAGGCGATGCCGGCGAGGGTCGCCTCGTTCACCGTCATCCGAGCGTGCTCGTTGCCGCCGATGCGGATCACGCCCGCGCTCGGCGCGATCACGCCGGCCAGCACGCGCATCAGCGTCGACTTGCCGGCGCCGTTCTCGCCGATCAGGCCCAGCACCTCGCCACGGCAGACGCGCAAATTGACGTCGTCGAGCGCCCTGACTCCGGGATAGGTCTTGCTGATTCCGCTGAGTTCGAGCAGCGTTTCCGCCATTCGACATGTCCTCCTGCAGCCCGCCCGGCGGCCAGCGGCGGCCGGGCGGTGAAGCCGACTGAAGCTACTTTTTCAGCAGTTCCTTCAATTGCCCGGCGAACTCCGCGACGTTGGTCTTGGTGATCACCTTGGTCGGCACGATCAGCTTGCTGTCCTTCGGAATCCAGGATTTGTCGCCGTTCAGCGTCTTGATGATGTTGGTGGCGGAGAGATACCCGAACTCGTAGGGCTGCTGCACGACCGTGGATTCGATCGTGCCGTCGGAAATGCCCCGCAGCGTCCGCTGGTCCTCGTCGAAGCCGACGATCTTCACCTTGCCGGCCTTGCCCGCAGCCTTCACCGCATCATAGATCAGCGGGGTCTCGTAGCTCCACAGCCCGGAGAGCAGTGCGATATCAGGGTATTTGACGAGCACGTTCTCCATGTTCGCCTTGGCCTTGGCAAAGTCCACCTGGTCGGTGAACACGTCGACCAGCTCGACCTTGGTGCCGGCGATCGATTCCTTGATGCCCTGTACGCGCTCGCGGGCGTTGTCGGCATCCATCGTTCCGACGAACAGCGCGATCTTGCCGCCGTTCGGCAGCGCCTTCTTGATCTCCTCGCCGGCCTGTCGCCCGGCCGCGACGTTGTCGGTGCCGATATAGGCGAGACGGTTGCTCTGCGGCGCGTCGCTGTCCGTGGTGATCAGCACGGTCTTGGCCGCGACCTTGTTGAGTTCTTCGGTTGCATGCGGCGCATCGTCGACCGAGATCGAGATGCCGGCGACGCCGCGCACCAAGAGGTCGTCCAGCTCGCGCCGCTGGCCGGCCGCGGTGCCTTCGTTGGTGACGATCAGCTCGATATTGTATTCCGGGTGCTCTTTCTGCGCCTTCTCAAGCCCGCGGCCCGCGATGGTCCAGAAGTCGGCGGCAACATTGGTCACCAGCGCGATGGTCTTTTTCTGCTGCGCCTGTGCTATCCCCGTTACCATCGCGAGCGAAGCTGCGCCCGCCAACAGCGGTACGATCAATCTTTTCATTGAGTCATTCATATGCACCTCCCTGTCGACACCCCCGGTGAGGGGATTTCACGCCCGGCGCTTTTCACGCCTTATTTTATTCACGTAACTAATAAATTAGCGCGACAAAATGTCCAGTCAAGGATGTTTATGTCTAGGACTTCACGCAATAATAGTGAGAAGGTGATGTATTTCCGCCGCTATCGGCGCTTTTTGGCCAACATCTGAGTTGTATCCGTTGAATAATTTCATCAAGCGAATTAAAAAAGCCGGCATGAATGAGCAGTCCGAACCGCTGAGACGTGCTTCAAGTCTGGCCCGCGGATCGAACCGCGGCCGTCTCGTCGAAGTCTTGCGGCGTCAGGGGCCATTGCCGCGCGTCGAACTTGCCCGCAGCACCGGGCTGAGCTTCCCGGCCATTTCGGCCATCACGTCGAAGCTGATGGCGGAAGACCTGCTGTGCGAAGCCGAGACGGATGCCGCGACGTCGTTGCCGGACGATGCCGACGACGAGGATGCGGATGGGCTGAGCGGCCGCCGCCGCGGCCGGCCGGCGGTCCTGCTGACCCTGAACCCCGAGTTTGGCCGCATCATTGCCATCTCGCTCCGCATGAACCTGATCGAGACCTTGATCGCCGACTTCAGCGGCGCTGCCCTGGCGCAATCGCGGCTCGAGCTCACGACGCGTGGGCTCGATGCAGGCGCGTTGTGCGATCTCGTGATCGCGCAGATCGAGGCCATGCTCGATGAGACGGCCACGCCGCGGCATCGGCTGCTGGGAATCGGGATTGCGCTGCAGGGCATCGTCGATGCCGACGCCGGCCGGCATCTGTGGAGCCCGGCGCTGTCGATCACCGACGTCGATCTGGCGACGCCGGTCCGCGAGGCATTCGGCGTCGAAGTCGTGATGGCGAACGACGCGGTCGCGGTGGCGCTGGCCCTCGTGGCGGCCGAGCCGGCGCTGGCGCAGGGCCTCACGGCCACGCTCATGGTCGGTCACGGCATCGGCATGGGCATCGTTGTCGATGGTGAAGCGCGCTGGGGTGCCGGCGCGGGCAGCGAGATCGGCCACGTCAAGTTGACGCCGAACGGTCCGCAATGCCGCTGCGGTCAGCGCGGCTGCATCGAGGCCCATCTCGCCGACTATGCGCTCTACCGCGACGCCCGCACCTTTCTCGATCTGCCGCCGGCGGTGTCGCAGCAACCATCCGAGGCGCAGATGGCTCTGTTGCGCGCGCGGGCACGCGCCGGCGATCCCCGTCTCGAACAGCTATTCCGGCAGGCTGGCTACGCGCTTGCCGAGGCGGTGGCCACAACGATCTCGGTCTTGCGCCCGCACCATGTGATCCTTGCAGGTCCCGGCCTGGAGGCGTTTGACATGATGCGCAGTGCCTATGAGGAGCGGCTCGAGCAGGCCGTGTTGCCATGGCTTCTCAAGTCCACCGCGATCCATGTTCGTCCAAGCGAGTCGGCGACGATTGTCGACGGCATGGTGCGGCGGACGCTGCGGGTCGTGGACCGAAACCACATGGAGACGACCGAGTGAACCTCGGGAGCCGTGGCTTTTGCCTTGAGCCGCAGCAACGCAACCGACGCGCTTCAGGCGCCAAAGCGAGAGAATGCCAATGCAGGGTGCCATCTATCCAAGCCTCAAGGACCGGACCGTCCTGGTAACCGGTGGTGGTTCCGGCATCGGCGAGGCCATCGTCCGCCAGTTCATCAGCCAGGGCGCGCGGGTCGGATTCATCGATATCGATATGACGTCCTCGGAGCAGCTGCTGTCCGATTTGGGGGCGCATGCCCGCGTGCACTTCGAGCACGCCGATCTGCGTGACATCGCCGCGCTGCGACGCGCGGTTGCCGGCATCCGCGAGGCGCTCGGGCCGATCACCATCCTGGTCAACAATGCTGCGCGCGACGACCGTCACGCGATCGAGGACGTGACGCCGGAATTCTGGGACGAGCGGATCGCCGTCAACCTGAAGCACCAGTTCTTCAGCGCCCAGGCGGTCGCACCCGACATGAAACAGGCAGGCGGCGGTTCGATCGTCAACATCGGCTCGGTGAGCTGGGTGATCGGTCAGGGCAACATGCCCTGCTACACCACGGCCAAATCAGCGGTGCAGGGCCTGACCCGCGCGCTGGCCCGCGATCTCGGGCCGCACAACGTGCGGGTCAACTCCATCCTGCCCGGATGGATCATGACCCGGCGGCAGCAGGATCTGTGGCTGACGCCCGAAGGTGTGGCCGAACTGATGCAGCGCCAATGCCTGAAGCGCAAGCTCGTGCCTGACGACATCGCCCGTGTCGTCCTGTTTTTCGCCGCCGACGACAGCGGTGCCTGCACCAACCAGAGCCATATCGTCGACGGCGGCTGGGTCTAGCGACGCCGCCCGCCAGCTTGTTGCTATGTCTTGGGAGGTGTCTGATGCGAACGCGTCAGATTGTCGGCCCACGCATCGGCAATGTGGGGAAGGGTCAGATCCTGCTTGCGATCGAGCAGGAGTTCGAGCACGCGTGGCGGGGTCAATGGAAGTGCCTGGACGCGCTTGCCGGTGGCGTTTGCAACCGCGCATGCGACGGCCGCTCCGACATTCAGGATCGGCACCTCGCCGGCACCCTTGGTGCCGAGCGGTCCGATTGACGGCGCACCCTCGTAAAGGCTGATCTCCACCGGCACGACATCGAGCGCCAGCGGCACGCGGTAGGTCTCGAAACCGCTCTGGCAGACACGGCCGTTGCTGCCGATCGTGACTTCCTCGTGCAACGCGTAACCCAGCCCCTGCACGACACCGCCCTGGATCTGGCCATGGATGGCGCGCGGGTTCAGCGCGCGGCCGACGTCCTGCACCACGCGATAGCTGAGCACCTCGACATGTCCGGTTTCCGGATCGACGGCGACCTCGCAGTCGTGGACCGCGAAGACGGGGATGTCGATCGCGTCGATGAAATGTCCGGCGACGCAGCCCGGCATCGCCGGTACGCCGGCGCCGGTGAACGCGCCGGTGCCGGACACCGGGCCAGCCAGAGCCTGGGCACGGGTCGCGACCTCCGCGACCGTACGGCCGGAGCCCGGCGCGCCGGCGATCTCGATTCGGCCGTCGCGCATGACGAGATCATCCGGCGCAGCCTCGATCATCTCGGAGGCGACCTTCAAGAGTTTCGTGCGTACCTCCTGCGCTGCCGACAGGCTGGCCGCGCCGAGCGAAACGGTGGTGCGGCCGCCGCCGACGCCGACGTCATAACCGGCTGCATCGGTATCAGCGGCGCGGACGATCACATGCTCGGGCGCAATGCCGAGCGTGCTGGCCACGATCTGCGGTAGGCTCTGCATCATCGAGCCGGATCCGATCTCCACACCGGACGTGACCAGCGTCGCCGTGCCGTCGGCATTCATGTTCACCGTCGCCGCCGATGGTCCGACGAAGACAAACCAGGTGCCGACGGTGGTCGCGCGTCCATGGAGCCGGCCGTCGGTGCGCGCCGGCGGCGGCGCTGCCGCATCGCGCAGCGTATCCATCCGCTCGAGCATCGGGCCGAGCACGTCGCCTTTGAACACCTGGCCGGTGGCGCCGAGATCCTTGTCGCCGAGCACATTGCGGCGGCGGAAGGCGAGCGTATCCATTCCGATCCTTGCCGCGATCTCGTCGGTGTGGCGCTCCAGCGCAAAGGTGTTGTAGACCCCGTTGCAGCAGCGGAAGGCGCCGTTCGGCGCCGTGTTGGTATAGACCGCACGCGACACCATGCGTACGCTTCCAAGCCTGTAGTTTCCGCCGAGCGTGTGCGCGGTCATGGTGGTCAGGAAGATCTGTTCGCCGCCATAGGCGCCGCAGTCCATTAGGACGACGGCCTCGCGCCCCACGATATCGCCCGCGCGCGTCACCGCCGAGCGGATGCGGATATCGGCGTTCTCGCGGAACAGGCAGGTCAGCATCTCCTCCTCGCGCGAATTGACGAGGCGCACCGGCCGGCCGCTGGCGCGGGCGAGCAGGGCGGCGAAAGGCTCAACGGCCAGATCGAACTTGAGACCGAAGCCGCCGCCGACCGGCGGCACCGTGACGCGGACTTGTGATGCCGGTACGCCCAGCAGGCGCGCGGTCGCATTGCGGACGCTCCAGGGAACCTGCGTTGAGGTCTCGATGTGGAAGCGCCCATCCTCGTAGCTCGCGACGACTGCGCGCGGTTCGAAGGCGACGTGGTTCTGCCTGCCGACGCGAAAGCAGCTTTCGACGATCTCGACGTCGGGCCGGGCAAAGGCGGCATCGACGTTGCCGCGAACGACGGTCGCCTCCCAGGCGACGTTGCCGCCGCGCGCGCTGCCTTCGAGCAAGACCTCATAGCTGCGCCAGTCCGGATGAACCAGTGGCGCGCCAGATGCCAGCGCATCTGCCATAGTCAAGACTGCGGGGAACGGCTCGATCTCCACGTCGATCGCCGCGAGTGCGGCCTGCGCCTGCGCCAATGTGGCGGCTGCGACCGCGGCGAGCGGCTCGCCGTCGTAGCGGATGACGTCGCGGGCGAACAGCGGGTGATCGGCGATGCCGATCCCGATCATGCCGGGCGCATCGGCCGCCGTCACGATCGCACGCACGCCCGGCATGCGGGCCGCTCTGGACGTATCGAGACGAATGATCCGTCCCGCCGGCACGCCGGCGCGCAGCACCGCAGCATGCAGCATGCCCGGCAGATACCGGTCGATGGTGTAGCGGGTGCGGCCACGCAGCTTGTCGGCGGCGTCACGCCGGCGCAGATCCATCGTCGCGGAAACGTCTGACATCCTTGCGCCCCCGATCATGCCGAGGCCAAGGCGAGCAGTGTCGCCTCGACGATGCGTTCATAGCCCGTGCAGCGGCAGATATTTCCGGTCAGCGCCATCAGGATGTCGTCACGGGTGGCATCCGGCCGGGTCGTCAGGAAATGCGTCAAGCTCACCACCATGCCGGGAAAGCACATGCCGCACTGGACGGCATCGCTGGCCTCAAGCGCGGCCTGAATGCGGTTCAGCATTCCCAGAGGTGCAAGGCCTTCGACGGTGCGGATCTCGCGGCCATCGGCCAGCGCAGCAGGCAGCAGGCACGAAGGCGTGGGCTCGCCGTCGATCAGCACCATGCAGGCGCCACAAAAGCCCTCGCGGCAGACAGGCTTCGCGCCGGTCAGATGCATCTCTTCGCGCAGGATATCGACCAGCGGGGTGGCAGGATCGGCCGCGCAGGATAGGCGATCGCCGTTGACGGTCAGGCTGAATCCCATGTCATCTCCGCGCGTTCATGAGCCAAGTGCAGCGATCGCGGCGCGGCGGACGAGGCCGGGCAGCACGCTGACGCGATACCAGGCCGGCGCATCGACGCTGTCGCGGCCGACGAACTCGTCGCTCAGTTCGGCCGCACGACGCGCCGCTGCTGCGGCGTCGAGTGGATGTCCGATCAGCGCCACTTCAAGCCGTGGCCAGCGGCGTGCGCCCGGTTCGACCGAGCCAACCGCGATCCGCGCCGCGTGGACGCGGTTCGCCGTATCGACGCTGACCGAAAGGCTGACGATGGCGACCGGATAATCGCCCGCTCGGCGTAGCGGCAGGCGGGCATGGGCCGTCTTGCGCTCCGCCCGAGGCACGATGATCCGTGTCACCAGGCGGCCGGGCGCGAGCGTTGATCGGATTGCGAGGAAATCCGCCAGGCCGATGCGCTCGCGACCGTCGCGGCCCGCGATCTCGACATCGGCATCGAGACAGAGTAGCGCCGGCACGCAATCCGCCGCGGAAAATTCCGACGTCGCGAGATTGCCGCCGATCGTCGCCATTGCGCGGATCGCGGGGTTGGCCGAGCCTCCGGCTGCTGCTGCGAGGCCGGCAAATTGCGGAAGGCCGGCCAAGGATGCCGCAAGCGCCGCGTGCGTGACCGCCGCACCGATCTCGACGGCATCGCCGCCGATCCGAACCGCGGTCAGCTCGGCGATTCTTCCGACGGCGACATAGTGGGTTCTGAGCGGCTCGTGCCGGATCGGCGATCGCATGATCCATGTGCCGCCGGCCAAGGGAGCGCCAGCGGCACCGTATTCGCTCAATGCATCGAGTGCGGCGGCGAGCGAGGGCGCGACATAGATCGATGCCGGCGCATCGCGCGGTCCGACCGGGACGTTCTGGATAGGAGAGCCTGACATCATTGCCGCCGCTCCTGCCGCAGGCGATCCAGCAGCACGCCGATGATGACGATCGCGCCGAGCACGACCATCTGGACGTATCCGTCGATCCGGGTGAGGTTCATGCCGTTGGAGAGAATGGTGATGAACAGGGCGCCGAGCACGGCGGTGCCGACACCGCCGCGGCCGCCCGCCAGGCTCGTTCCGCCGACCACGGCACCGGCGATCGCCTGCAACGAGAGCGCGCCGCCGAGGTTCGGTTCACCCGATCCGGTTCGCGCCGTCATCATGATCGCACCGAGCGCGGCAAGTCCCGAGCACAGCACATAGGTCGCGACCAAAATGCGCTTGACCGGCATGCCGGCGACCGCCGCGGCACGCGGGTTGGTGCCGATCAGATAGAGCGACCGGCCGAACACGGTGCGGCCCAGCAGCAGATGAAGCGCGATGCCGACCCCGACGGTGATCACAATCGCCGCCGGTACCCCGAAGATGCTGCCGCTGTAGAAGATCTGCGAGAACGGTGCCGGCACGCCTTGCACCGGCCGTCCGGCCGAAAGCGTGGTCGCAATCCCGATCGCGATATTGTAGCTGCCGAGGGTTGCGACGAATGGGTTGACCCCGAGCAGTGCGACGACCACGCCGTTGAAGAGACCGCACGCGATGCCGAGGGCGAAGCCGGCGCCGAGCCCGGCGAGCAGCACAGCCCCCGCGCCGTGGCCGGACGCCGTGGCGCCGGCCATCGCGAGCGCGCTGCCGACGCTGACCATCGACACCGTCGGGCCAAGGGCAAGGTCGAAACCACGCGTCAGGATGACCACGGTCTGCGCCATCGCGAACAGTGCCAGATAGCTGGTCTGCTGTGCGATGTTGAGCAGATTGGCCGGCGACAGCACCCCGCGGTCGACCGCGGCGAAGCCGAGCAACAACACTGCCAATGCGACCGGCAGGACCGCGCTCCAGAGCCTATGGCCGAGCGTCAGCTTCGGCCGGTCGGTGTCCTTGGCGGCAACGGTCAATTCGAGATCAGACACGCGGCTTGCTCCCTCGGCTGAGTTCGTCGAGCGCCACGGCTGCGACCATGATGACGCCGAGGAAGACCGGCTGGAGCCGCGAGTCGACGTGCAGGAGGTTGAGTGCATTGCCCAGAATCGTGAGGAACAGCGCGCTGATGGCGACGATCTCGATGCGCCCGACGCCACCGCGCAGACTGACGCCGCCGATCACGGCGGCGGCGATCGACTGCAGCATCATCCGGTCGCCGCCAAAGCTTGCCTGCCCGGAGCCGACCTGTGCCGTCAGCAGGATGCCGGTCAATGCCGCAAGGACGCTCGAGACCACGTAGGTGCCCACGATATGGCGCTGGATCGTCACGCCCGACGCCACGGCGGCGTCGACATTGCCGCCGATCGCATAGACGTAGCGGCCGAACAGCGTGCGTCGCTGTGCAAACACCATCACCAGGATCACGATCAGCGCGACGTGGGCGGCGGTCGGCAGACCGAATGCCTGGGCGCGTCCGAAGCCCTTCACGAATACCTCCGGCATGCCGTAAACGGGGATGCCGTTGGTGATCATGAGGCCGACGCCGGCAGTGGCGGACATCGTGCCCAGAGTCACCACAAAGCCGGAGACCTTGAGCTTTGCCACGCAGAAGCCGTTGACGAGCCCGACCGCGACGCCGCAACCGAGCCCGGCCGCGACCCCGCTTGCGATGATGAGGACGTTGGAGCCGGGGAATGCGGCCGCGGTGGCCGCCATGGTCTTGGCCGTGACGACACTCGCCAGGGCGACCACCGCGCCAACCGAAAGATCGAAGCCGCCCGCGATGATGACCAGCGCCTGGCCGCAGGCGACGATCGCCAGCAGCGAGGCGTTGCGCAGGATGTTGAGGACGTTGATGATGCCATAGAACTGCGCATCGACCGACGACATGCCGGCCACGAGCAGCACAAGCAGCGCCGGCAGCAACCCGATCCGGCCTGCGATCGACCGGAGGCTGACCAAGCCCCGTGGCGCTGCGGCGGCCAGGGCCGTGTTCATGCGACCTCCGCGGCGTGATGATCGCGGAAGAAGCTCGAAAGCACATTCTGCTCGGTCTTCGCGGCGCCCGTCAGCTCGGCGACGATGCGGCCCTGATGCATGACATAGAGCCGGTTCGACAGCGCCAGCACCTCGGGCAGTTCGGATGACACCACGATCACGGCAGCGCCGGCCTCGACGAGACGCTTCATGAACTCGTAGACCTCGAGCTTGGCGCCGACGTCGATGCCGACGCTCGGCTCGTCGAACAGGAACACGGTCAGCTCGCGCGTCAGCGCGCGTCCCAGCATCACCTTCTGACGATTGCCGCCCGACAGGGCGCCGGCGCTCCGTTCGATGTTCGGCGGCCTCAGCTGCAGCTGCGTCATGATGCCCGCGATCGTCACGCGTTCGGCGGCCTGCCGTAAGACGCCGAAGCGGGCGAAGGCGGGCAGGTCGAGCCCGGTCATCGATGCGTTCTCGCGGATCGGACGGGACAGCGCGAGCCCCTCGGCGATCCGGTTGGCGGGGAAGTAGGCAACGCCGCGCTTGAGGCTATGACTTGGCCTTGGAGATTCGTAAGGCGCGCCGTCGATCCGGATCGCGCCCGCTGACGCGCGCTCGATGCCGTAGATGGCGCGGATCAGCTCCGACTTGCCGCAGCCGACGAGGCCCGCGATGCCGGTGATCTCGCCGGCCCGGGCATGGAAATTGACCTCCCGGACGCTGCCGTCGGCGAGCGTCAGGTTCTCGACGTCGACCATCACCTTGTCCGGCTGATGGGCGATAGTGGGAAACAGCAGGTCGATCGTGCGGCCGGTCATCAGTTCCACGAGTTCGCCGTCAGTCGACTTCGCGGCATCGAGAGTCCGGATGTGACGGCCATCGCGCAGCACGGTCACACGGTCGGCAAGGGCACGGATTTCGCGCATGCGATGCGAGACGTAGATCAGTCCGACATTCTGGCTCTTCAGGCGCGCGATCAGCTCGAACAGCCGCCCGGTTTCGCGTTCGGTCAACGACGCGGTCGGCTCATCGAGGATCAAGAGACGCACGCGGCCGAGCAGCGCCTTGGCGATCTCGGCCATCTGCTGATGCGCGCGGGACAGGTCGTCGATCCGTTGCGCGGGATCGAGGTCGAAGCCGAGCTCGTCGATCAGCGCCCTGGCGCGCTTGCGCATCTCGCGCGCACGCAACATTCCGCCGCGCGTGATTTCGCGGCCAAGGAACAGGTTCTCTTCCACGGTGAGGCTCGGGATCAGCGAGAACTCCTGGAACACCGGACTGATGCCGATCTCTCGCGCGCGCTGCGGCGTCAGATGCCGGATTTCCTCGCCGCCGAAACGGAACGTGCCTTCGTCGGGGGGAAACGTGCCGGATACGACATTGATCAGGGTCGACTTGCCGGCGCCGTTCTCGCCGAACAGGACGTGAAGCTCGCCGGCACGGACATCGAGGTCGACGCGATCGAGCGCACGGACGCCGGTGAATCGCTTCGATATCCCTCGCAACTGAAGCAAGGGTTCGGCCGGCCTCGGGTCGATCTCGACGTTCATCCGCTTCTCCGTTGGCCGCGAGCCAGCAGGCGGGAGCACGCTCCCGCCTCGACCGTTCAGGCCGGCTGCTTGACCATGCCTACTTGGCCTTGACCGAATAGACCGGCGTCCAGCTTCCGGGCGCCAGCACGAGATCCATCTGCAATTTCGGCACCGTGGTCTTGTCGATCATCGTGGCCACCGGCTGGACCAGGCTCATGACCGGCTTCTTCTCGATCAGACGCACCGCCTGATCGATCGCGATCGCGCCTTCGCCGACGGGATATTGGGTAGCGAAGGCGAGGATGTCGCCGCGGTTCAGCGCGTCGAGCATGGCCTGGTTTTCGTAGGACGACACGATCTTCAGGTCGCTTCGGCCGGCCTCGGCGACCGCGCCGATGGCAGCTTCGGCGGTGGGAGCGGTGCCCCAGATCACGTTCATGGCGGGATAGGCCTGCAATGCGTCCTGGATCAACTGGAGTTGCACCGCGACGCCGGAGTCGCCGAACTTCTCGGCCAGAATCTTGGCGTTCGAATTCTTGGCGATGGCCTTCTTGAACCCTTCATTGAACGATTCCGCCCAGCCCGAGCCGGCCGGACCGGGGAATGTCACGATGTTGAGCTTGTCGCCGGGCTTGGTCTGCGCCAGCAGGCCGTCGCCGGTGACTTCGCCCATGGCGACGAAATCGACATAGTTGGCCGCAGGCAGTGCGTTCGGCGGCAGCGGATTGGTGACGCCGACCACCGGCACGCCCTTGGCCTTGGCCTCCTCGAATTTCTTGCTGAGCCCCGCGCCGGAGATCGCGCCGACGATGATCGCGTCCGGTCCGCTCGCCATGCAGTCATCGAATTGCGAAAGCTGCTTGGGCAGGTTCTCGTAACCTCCGGCTTCGTAGAGGTTCATGTTGACGTTCATCGCTTCGGCCTGTTTCACGATGCCGTAGGCGACCGCGACCCAGAAGCTATCCTTCATGTGCGGAAACAGCACGCACAGCCTGTAGGGCTTTTCGGCCTTCGGCAGCGGCGTGTAGTCCGCCGGCTTCGGCGTGCCGGATGACGCGTCGTAGACCTTCATGGGAAACCACGGTGCCTCGGTCCCGGCCGCCGCCGGCGTGGCGGTGCCGGCAAGGGCGAGGGCCGTGGCGATGCCGAGCACGGAGCGGATGGGCCACAGTCGGTTGGAAGAAAGGCACGTCGTGATCGTCATAGCGCTATCCTCATGGTTTGAATGAAAGTGCAGGCGATGCAGGGGGAGGCGACGGCTCGAATCCTCTTTGGTGGTTTGACCGCGCCGTCTGCCGACGGCGCGGCCGCCGGCGACGATCAGCCCACCTTCCACATCGCGACCGAGCGCCGCTCGAACGCTTCGCGGAATTGACGGGTGGATTCGGGAAGCAGCGCGCCGGTGCCCCAGTCGAGGATCACCGCGTGCTTTCGGATCACGTCGAACGTGTTGATCTCTCCGCTGCGGTAACGCTGCGCCACCGTCTCCGGGTCGAGCCGGGCATTGGCGACGCGCTCGGAGCGGATCTTGGTCCGGAGCGAAGCGGTCGCGACCTTGTCGACCTCGTAATTGCAAAGCTCGGCGTCGATGGTGTGCACCACGACGCCATAGTCCTTGGCGGCACGCTCGACCGAGACATAGTCGTCCTTGATGTCCTCGATCACGAGGTTCGGATCGCGCTCCAGCGGATCGCCGAACCCGCCGCCGCCGGCGGTCGGACGCGAAAAGACGTCGCCTTCGCCGATCGGCACGTCGGAGAAGATCGAGCCCAATCGCTCCTCGGCCGCGCTGCCGGCGCGCTTCAAGGTCAGGCCGTGCGGCATCGACGGCAGGCCGCCCTCGATGCCCCACACGATCGCGCGCTCGCGGTCGCAGATATAGGAGATCACGGTCTTCTCGGCCTGCAGCATCCGCGACATCTTCACCACGCCGGCGCCGCCGCGCCATTTGCCGGGGCCGGGCGAGTCCTTGAGGATCTCGCATTCGGTGGTCAGGATCGGGTTGGCGCGCTCCTGGCCTTCGACCGGCTGCGACATCAGTCCGGTGCCGAAGCAGGCGGTGGTGACATTGCTGCCGTCCTTGCCGTTACGGCCGCCCCAGCCGCCGGGCAGCCAGTCGTAGAACATGAAGATCGGCTTGTCGGCGCTGCGGGCGTCGAGACCGCCGGTGAGCAGATATTCGAGATTGAAGGCGCAGGCGAGCGCGCGCTCCGGCATCAGCTTCGACCACATTTCGTAGATCGAGTTCATGATCTTCTCGAACGGCATCAGGAAGCCGGTGACCGCGATCGGCCATTTGGCATCGACGATCGAACCTTCGGGAGCGATGATCTCGAAGCAGCGGTAGAAGCCGGAATTGAGCGGAAGATCGGGAAAGAAGGTCTTCATGCCGGCGGCGACCGCGGAAAAGGTCGCGCCGAACGCCGAGTTGTAGATCGAGCCGATGGTCGGATGGCTGCCGGTGAAGTCGTAGATCGCGCGGTCGCCCTTGATCGTCATCTTGATGCGGATCGGGATCATGCCTTCGCCGCCGGCCGGATCGCGGTCGATGTAGTCGACCGTTTCCCATTCGCCGTCAGGCAACGCTGCGATGCGCTGGCGTGCCGAGCGCTCGACATAGTCCTGCACGGCGGCAAGCCCGGTCTCGACGGTATCGCGGCCGTATTTGCCAACCAGACGCAGGATCTCGCGTTCGCAGACCGCGGTTGCCTCGGCCTGTGCCTGGATATCGCCGATGATCGAGGCCGGATCGCGCGTATTGGAGGCGATCAGATGCGCGACGTCCTTGCGCAGGCCGTTCTTGTCGAACAGGCGGACCGGCGTGATGCGCAGGCCCTCGCGGAACATCTCGCGGGCGGCGACGTCGAACGACCCCGGCACGCTGCCGCCGACGTCCGACCAGTGCCCGTTGGACTGGCTGAAGGCGATGATCTTGCCGTCGGCGAAGATCGGACGGATGAGCCGCACGTCGGAAAAATGCGTGCCGCCGGCATAGGGATCGTTGATCGCGAAGACGTCGCCCTCATGCATGTCGCCTTCGAAGTGGCGCATCACGTCCTTGCAGGTGAAATGCAGCGTGCCGACGTGGACCGCGATATCCTGGTTGCCCTGCGCCGCACATTCGCCGTTGGCGTCATGCAGCGCGCTGGAGAAGTCGCGGTTGTAGATGACGAAGGAGTAGCAGGTCCGCAACACCTGCTCGCCCATCTGGTCGACGCTGGTAATGAAGGAATTCTTCAGAACCTCGAAGGTTACGGGGTCGAGCGGGAGAGCTCCGGCCATGGTTCACTCCTTCACGCGGATGATGATGTTGAGATATTTGTCGACCTCGGCGGCGGCGCCGGGCGGCACCACGGTGGTCGCATCGACCTGCTCGATGATCGCGGGGCCTTGAAAGGAGAAGCCGCAGGGCAGGTCGTCGCGCTGATAGACGGGCGTATCGAGCCCGCTGCCCTCGAACCAGACCCTGCGGCGGCCAATCGGCTCGGGGCTAGCGCCGGTCGGCTGGTGAACGGCAAATTCGGCCTTGGGAACCACGCCAACTGCCTTCAGATTGAGACGGAAGAAGCTGACCGGCGCGCTGTCGCGGCGGAAATTGTATTCGCGCTGGTGCTCGGCGTGGAAGCTCTGCACCAGATCGGAAATTGCGCCGATCGGTTGCGGTGCGTTCACCGCGAGCGAACGCCACTGACCGCGGTACATCATGTCGATCGACCGCTGCAGCACTATATCCTGCTGTGCGACGCCCTCATGGGTCAGCCGTGCGAGCGCGGCTTTCTCGAGCTCGGCGAACTGCGCTTCGATCTCGTCGGCATCGGCGTCGGCCGCGTCGACCATGCAGCTCTGCGAGAAATCGTGCTGCATGTCGACCAGCAGGCATCCGAGCGCGGAGGTCACGCCGGGGTTCGGCGGCACGATTACGACGGGAATCGCCAGCTCGCGCGCGACGTCGACGCCATGCAGGGCGCCGGCGCCGCCGAACGCCACCAGCGCAAAGTCACGCGGGTCGTAGCCGCGACTGATCGAGATCAGCCGCACCGCATCCGACATGTTGGCATTGGCGACCTTGACGATGGCGTCAGCGGCTTCGTGCAGGCCAAGGCCGAACGGCTTGGCGACGCCGCTCTCGACGGCTTTCCGCGCCAGCTCGGGGTCGAGCTTCACCTTGCCGCCGGCGAGGTCGGTGCCGAGCCGGCCCAGCGTCACGTTGGCGTCGGTGTTGGTCGGCTGGGTGTTGCCGTTGCCGTAGCAGGCCGGTCCCGGATGGGCGCCGGCCGATTGCGGACCGTTGCGCAGGGAGCCGGCCGGGTCGGTCCAGGCCAGCGAGCCGCCGCCGGCGCCGATGGTGAGCACCTCGATCGAGGCGAAGCGGATCGGATAGCCGAATTCGATGTGCCAGTCCTTGGTGACACGCGAGCGGCCCTCATAGGCAAGCGATACGTCGGTGGACGTGCCGCCCATGTCGAGGCCGATCGAGTTGGGAAAGCCGCACAGGCCGGCGACGTAGCGGCTGGCGATGGCGCCGGCGGCGATGCCGGAGCCGGCGAGGCGCGCCGCGAAGTCCTTGACGCTCGCCGGCGTCATCACCCCGCCGCCGGTGTGCAGCAGCAGGAGATCGCGGGTGTAGCCCTCGTGCGCCAGGCGCTCGCCGAGCCGGCTCGTGTAATTGACGACCACCGGGCTCACGACGGCGTTGGCGACCGTGGTCGAGAACCGCTCGTGTTCGAAGATCTCGGGAAGCACTTGCGAGGAGATCGACACCGGAATGTCGGGCATCTCCGCCAGCAGGATGTCACGCATCGCGCGTTCATTGGCGCCGTTGAGATAGGCATTCATGAAGCAGACCGCGACCGCGGCGACGCCGCGACGCTTGAGGATGCGGGCCACGTCGCGCGCAGCCTCGACGTCGAGCGGTTCGATCACCTTGCCGCCGGCATCGACGCGCTCGGGCACGGTCAGGCGATCGCGACGTGGCACGTAGGGCCGGACAACGTCCTTGTAGGTATCCCAGAGGTCTTCCTTGTTGGCGCGCCTGATCTCGATGACGTCGCGGAACCCCTTGGTCGTGACCACGGCGGTGCGGGGCAGGCGGCGGGTGATCAGCGCGTTGGTGGCAACCGTCGTGCCGTGCGAGAACAGCGCCACCCTGGCAAGATCGATGCCGGCCTTGGACACGCCGCCCATGATGCCTTCGATCGGATCGCGCGTGGAGGAGGTCTTCTCGATGCGGATGAGGCCGGTCGTCTCGTCCATAATGCAGATGTCGGTGAACGTCCCCCCGACATCGACGGCCACACGAAGGTCCTGCACCATGCGTCTTCCTTTCGAACAAGCGTTTCGCCGATCTTAGGCAGAGCGGCGGCCCGCCTTCTTGACGCTGAGCGCAGGAAGACTTGTGCGAGAGAGCGAACCGCTTGGCGGGCCATGCGTACCGGGACCGGCGGCGGGCTGCCCGGGAAGCGGTCAGGTTAGCCGGTCAGGTGGGTGCGGTTGCGATGCCGTGTTCAGGCGTTGGCGGCGCGCGAGGTGGCGCGCGCCTCGCTCGGGGTGCAGCCGAACCGGCCGCGATAGTTGCGGCTGAATTGCGCCTGGTCGGCAAAGCCCCATTGGTAGGCGATTTCCGAGATGCTCTTGCGGCAGCTCGCATCGCGAAGCAGGGCGTCGCACATCGCTAGCCGCTGGTTGCGGATGTAGGCGCAGACGGTCAGACCCTCGCCCTCGAAGATCTGGTGCAGATAGCGCAGCGAGATGCCGCAGCCGTCGGCGACCATCTGCGGGGTGAGCCGCATGTCGTCGAGGCGAGCGCGGATGAACTGCTCGCAGCGCAGCAGATGGCCGTTGCGCACCGAGGACGAGTGGCCGGTCAGCACGCGGTCGTCGGATTCGATGGCCATCGCAAGCAGCTCGATGAGGTGCTTGCCCATCATCGCGCGCGCCGTCTCGTCCATTTCCTCGATCCGCTCACCGGAGAGGCGCAGCGTGTCGACGAACAGCGCGCCGACGCTGCGGCTGGCGTCGAATTGCAACGTGGCGAGGCGCTCGGGCCGCGAAATCCGGCTGCGCAGCACCGCGCTCGGGATCTTCAGGCACCACAGCGCCGTCGGATCCTGATGGCTGAACTCGTAGGGGAGGTGGCTGCGCTCGATCAGGAACGCGCCCGGCCGGCAGTGCACCACCTTGCCGTCCTGCTCGAAACGGATTTCGGCAAGTTCGGGCACCGTGATCAGGAAGGATTCCTCCCGCTCGCTCAGCAGATGCCGCTCATGCCGCTTGTAAAGCAGGCCATTTGCAATGTTGCGGGACACCGAGAGGGGGCCCATCGACCAGGCGCCGAGGCGCGCATTGAAGTCGCGGGTGCTCGGAAAACGCAGGTCGAGCGAGTAATAAGTCTTCGAGACGACCTCCTGCCAGTACTGGCGGCGCGTCTGCAGCGGGATGTCGTTGGTCGTGTAGGTGACTTGCATGTCTCACTCCCCGCCGCCGGCTGTGCCTCCGGTCGTCGTGTCCCAGGCCAAAGTTTGGCGAGGACTGCCGGACGGCGTCAAGTCGAATAAAACGGAAACAGATATTTCTAGATTTCGATCGCCTCCTCGGCTTGGTGCCGGTGATCCATGCTGACCGGGGGCCGGGCCGGCCCGACGCCTGCAACCGCAAAGCGCATGAAATCGCGGAACGCCATCGCGGCTTCCGACGGCTTGATGTCGCGCCGCCACGCAAGACCGATATCCATGCTGGGCACCTCGTCCTCGATGACGCGGGTCTCGATCCGCTGTCCCTCCAGCGACCAGGGCCGGTAGATCAGGTCGGAGAGAATGGCGATGCCCATGCCGCCTGCGACCATGGAGCGCACGGCCTCGACCGAGGAGGTGCGGAAGATCGTGTTCGGTTCGAGCGAGGCGTTGCTCCAATAGCGCATCGAGGTGTGCTTGGCTTCGTCGACGGTGAGCATGACGTAAGGATAGGTGGCGATGTCGGCGAGATGGACCCGCTCGGCGCGGGTCAGCGGATGCTCGGGCGCAAGCCACAGGCGGCGCGGCGATCGCAGCAGCGTCTCGCTGGTCAGCTTGGCGTTGTCTCGCAGGTTCGAGACCAGCATCACCGCGAGATCGAGCGCGCCGTCGACGAGCGCACGTTCGAGCACGTCGCGCGGCGCCTCGAACAGCTCGATCGTGATGCCGGGAAAGCTTGCCTGGAAGCGTTTCTGATGGCGCGGCAAGAAGTAGCCCGACACGGTGTAGGTGACGCCGATGCGGACCGTTCCGAACAGTGGTCCCGCGGACATCTGCGTGTTCCGCACGGCTTCGGCGACGGCGGCGAGGATTTGACGGCCCTGGGACAGGAAGCGGCTGCCCTCCATGGTGACCGTCACGCCGTTCGGCGCGCGCTCCAGCAGGCGAGCGCAGACGGTCGCTTCGAGTTGCTGAATGGCCGCGGTGACCGCGGATTGCGAGACGTTGAGGTCGATCGCCGCCTGGCTGATGCGCCCGGTCTCGGCGGCGGCGACGAAGTAGCGGATCTGTTTCAGAGAAACGGACATCGCGGTTGTTCCGATGTTGCCTAACTCATGAGCGGTGTTTCTCAGCCCGGCTGCATTCGTTGCAACTCTCGTGCCGACAGGTACAGAACGCGCGGTGACGTCAATATCAGGCGGGAGAGGCCGCAACCGACGGCCTGAAGCCTGGAATACGCGCGGTCACCCCGATCGGTGGCCGCGGTCTTTGGCGGATAGGGACGCGGCTGCCGGCGGCTACGCCAGCGCGCTGTGCAGCTTGCCCAGCAATTCCGACCGGCGCTTGCGGGCCGCAAGCGCCTGGTTCATGTCGACCTTGACGAATTTCACCGGCGTATTGGGCTGCAGCTGGCCGATCAGATCCATGTCCGCGGCGATCACGGTCCCGACCATGAAGTAGCCGCCGCCGGACACTGCGTCACGATGCAGCACGATCGGTTCGGTGCCGCCGGGAACCTGGATCGAGCCGTAGGGATAGCAGGCATCGGTGATGTTGGACGGGTCGGAGCCGGCGCCGAACGGCGGTTCGCGCGGGACGAATTCGAGCGGCTTGCCGCCCTTGAAGCGGTAGCCGATCCGGTCGGCTTCCGGCGCCACCTTCCAGGTGTCGGAGAAGAAGCCGTTGCCGGCCGCCTCGGTGATGCGGTGCCAGTAGAGACCGGGCATGGCGCGTAGTTCCGTCGGCATCCCTGCCGGTTGCCCGCGCAGATCCCTGGCAACGCTGCGTCCATCCTTGCCCGTCGCGGCGGCAGTGCCGATTGGCAGTTCGTCGCCGGCCTCGAGCTTGCGGCCCTTGAAGCCACCGAGCGCGCCGAGCGCGTAGGTCGAGCGCGAGCCGAGCACGGTGGGCACGTCGATTCCGCCGGCGACTGCGATGTAGCCGCGCGCACCCCGCTTGAGGAAATCGAAGGAGAGGATCTGGCCGCGCTTCACCCTGAAGCTGGTCCAGGTTTCGCGCGGCTCGCCGTCGAGTTTCGGCGGCAGCTCGGCGCCGGTGATCGCGACGGTCGTGCCTGCGGTGAATTCGAGTTCGGGTCCCATGAACACGGCCTCGAGCACGGCAGCACCCGCGTCGTTGCCGACCAGCAAATTGGCCGCGACCAGCGCGTGACGGTCCATGGCGCCGGAGAGCGGGATGCCGATGTGATAATAGCCCGGACGTCCGAGGTCCTGGACGGTGGTCGCAAGACCCGGCTTCAAAACCTTAACGGCCATGGAGGACTCCATCGAGCTTGGCGTTGTAGGCATCAACGTCGCGGTTGAATTCGGTCAGCGAGAACGAGACGTCGCGGATCACAGGCGCAAAGCGGCCGGCGTCGACGTCGGCGACCGCCGCGTCATAGGCCGCCCGGTCGATCGGTTTCCACTTCACGATGTCGCCCGGTTTGAACAGGCACATGAAGTCGCGCAAATAGCTGATGTTCTGGTTGGGGTCATAGATCGGCATCGGTGTGATGCCGAACATCTGGTAGCCGCCGGCACCGCGCACCGAGTAGATGCAGCTGAAGCAGCCGCCATGTCCGACGGTGAGCTTCGGCGTGTCGGTGCGCGGGCGCAGATATTTCGGCGCCTGAAGCTGCCGCTTGCGCTCGACCATCTGGTAGAGGAAGGGCAGGCCGGCGACGAAGCCGACCATCGAGACGAACCAGGGCGCGCTGGAATGCGCCTTGATGAAGGCGTCGACGCTATCGAGGCCGTTGATGCGCGCGGCGTATTCGAGGTCGGTCCCGTTCGGATCCTGATGACGCTCGCGGAAGCGCATCAACGTCTCATGCGTCCAGGGATCGTTGTAGAGCACGGGAATCTCGATGATCCGCGTCTTGATCACCGGTTCCGATTTCTCGGATGCGGAATCCAGCCGCTTCAGCTCGGTCAAGAGGTCGTCCGGCTTGATCTGATCCGGATCGAACTTGACCTGATAGGACGCGTTGGCCGGGCAGATCTCCGTGACACCCCTGATCTTGGCGTCGCGCACCGCATTGGTGATGAAGAGGCTCTTGAAAAAGGCCTCGAGCGACATCGCTTCGCCGACCTCGGCGAAAATGTGCTCGTCGCCGCCGAAGGAAAATCGAGTTTGCATGACTAGCGGCCTCCTGTTGCTGACGGGGCGGATTCTCTCGCCATCATGGCGCGACCTTCACGGCCGATGGCGGCTTAGCGGTGGCAAGGCCGGCGGCATGGGACTCCAGCCACGGTTCGAGCCATGTCGTATGGAAGCGTCCGGCCTTGACGTCGGCGTCGCGCGCCAGCGCCTGATGCAGGGGCTTTGTCGTGAAGATGCCTTCGACGCTGAGTTCGGCGAGCGCGCGCTCGAGCTTTCTGATCGCGCTCGACCGATCCTTGTCGTGCACGATCAGCTTGCCGAGCAGGCTGTCGTAGAAGGGAGGCACCGTGTAGCCCGCATAGAGCATGCTGTCGAAGCGCACACCGTCGCCGCCGGGGACGCTGAGTGCGCTCACCGTACCCGGATTGGGCAGGAAATTCCTGGCGGGGTCCTCGGCGTTGATGCGGATCTCGATCGAATGACCGCTGACGCGCACTTCGTTCTGACAAATGCGCAAGGGCTCGCCGCCGGCGATCCGGATCATCTCGCGCACGAGGTCGATGCCGGTGACCATTTCGGTGACGGGATGCTCGACCTGGATGCGGGTGTTCATCTCGAGGAAGTAGAATTCGCCGGTCCTGTCGTCGTAGAAATATTCGAGCGTCCCGGCGCCACGGTAGTTGACTGCCTTGGCCAGCGCCACGGCGGACGTGCAGAGCTTTTCACGCACCGCCTGGGTGAGCGAGGGCGAAGGGGCTTCTTCCCAGACCTTCTGACGGCGCCGCTGCAACGAGCATTCGCGCTCGAAGCAATGGATCACGTCGCGTCCATCGCCGAGCACCTGGACCTCGATGTGCCGTGCGCCTTCGATCAGCTTCTCGACATAGAGCCCGCCGTCGCCGAAGGCGGCGAGCGCCTCGGCCTGCGCCTGCGGCATCAGATGATGAAATTCCTCGGCGGAGCGCGCGATGCGAATGCCGCGTCCGCCGCCGCCGGCGGCGGCCTTGATCATGACAGGGAAACCGGTTTTCTCGACCAGCGCGAAGGCCGCGTCCGCCGACTCCAGCCGCCCCTGGCTGCCGGGGACGGTCGGCACGCCGGCCGAGGCGGCGGCCTCGCGCGCTGCAACCTTGTCGCCCATCAGGCGGATCGATTGCGCGGTCGGGCCGACGAAGATCAATCCGGCCGCTTCGACCGCGGCCGCGAACTCGGCATTCTCGGCCAGGAAGCCGTAGCCGGGGTGGATGGCGTTGGCACCGGCACCCTGCGCCGCAGCGAGGATGGTCGCCTGGTTGAGATAGGATTTTGACGCCTGCGGCGGACCGATATCGACCGACTCGTCGGCGAGCCTCACCGCGAGCGAATCCTTGTCGGCCTTGCTGTAGACCTGGACCGTCGCAATGCCGAGATCGCGTGCTGCGCGGATGATGCGCACCGCGATCTCGCCGCGATTGGCTATGAGGAGCTTCTTGATCGCCATGGCTGGTCGGGCTCAAACGTCGATTTCGGCGATCGGCTGGCCGGCCATCACGGCATCTTCATTCTCGGCCAGGAAGCGAACGATCTTGCCGGCGGCGCCGGCCTTCACCTCATTGAACGATTTCATCACCTCGATGAGCCCGATCGTGTCACTCTCCGTGACGACGTCGCCGTCGTTCTTGTAGAACGGCTTGTCGGGCGACGGCTTGCGATAAAAGATGCCCGGGAGCGGCGAGAAGATCTGCTGCGTTGCCATGGTTTCCTCGTGGGTAATTGGTTTTCTTGCCGCGACGGCTCAGCGCGCGGTGAGATAGGGACGAACCGCTTCGCGGACGGCCTCCGCGATGGCGACGGCGTTCGGCGTGTCGGAGTGAATGCAGATCGAATCGGCGCCGACCACGATATCGTTTCCCGCCACCGTGCGCGTCTTGCCCTCGTTGACGGCTCTTGCGCAGCGCGTGGCGGCCTCGGCCGGATCCTTCGCCTCGTGCTCGCGGGTGATGATCAGGCTGCCATCGGCATTGTAGTCGAGGTCGGCATAGTACTCGGCGACGAAGGCGTGGCCGCGGCGCTCGTAGACCTGCTGGTGCAGCGTTCCCTTCATGCCGAGCAGCGGCACCTTGTAGACATCGGCGGCGTCAGCCACGGCTTCGGCGATGTCCTCGTTGCGCGAGGCCATGCCGTAGAGCGCGCCGTGCGGCTTGATATGATTGAGCGCCATGCCTTCGGCATCCAGGAACGCCTTGAGGGCGCCGATCTGGTAGAGCAGGCAGTTGGTGAGCTCCTCGCGGCTGATCTTCATCTCCCTACGGCCAAATCCCTGCAGATCCGGCAGCGAGGGGTGCGCGCCGACCTTGACGCCGAACTGCTTGGCAAGTTGCACCGTCTTGCGCATGTGGTTGAAGTCGGAGGCATGAAAGCCGCAGGCGACGTTGGCGACGTCGATATGGGGCATCAATGCCTTGTCGTCGCCCATCTTGTAGAGGCCGTAGGCCTCGCCCATGTCGCAGTTGATCACGACCATCTCCTGATTTCCTTCCAACTTGCTTTGCATACGACCGTCGCGGCCGCCCGGGGTGCGTCCGGCGCACCCGGGGCGGCGCGTTGCCGGGTTACTTGGACACCAGATAATCGAGCGGGATCTTTTCCGAGATCGTCCACTGGTCGATCACCTTCGGCTTGCCGGCCTCAGTGTCGACGATCAGGTAACGGCCCTGGTTCTGGTGGTGGATGTCCTTGCTGAAGGTGCGCGGCCCGAACAGCGTGGACTCGTCCTTCATCTTCTCGAGCTCGGCCACGACGGGCGCCGCATCCGTCGATTTGGCGCGTTCGACCGCCTTGGCCCAGACGTCGATCAGGACGTAGCCCGGATAGACGTACTGGCTGGACGGGTCGCCGCCGGTGACTTCCTTGTACTTCTTGTTGAACTCGTTGACCTTCGGGTTCGGATCGTCGCCGTAGACCGAGCCCTGCACCGGAACATAGAAGTTCGAGAGATCAGGAACGGCGTTCAACCAGTAGCTGCCGTCGACGCCCGAGCCGTTGAGGATCATCGACTTGATGCCGGCGGCGCGGATCTGCTTGATGGCGGACACGGCGCCCGGCATCATCGTGCAGAGCATGATGGCGTCGGGTTCCTTCGGCAGGCTCTTGATCCGCGTGATCTGCGACGCGATCGAGGCATCGTCGTTCTTGAACGTGTCGCTGCCGACCAGCTTGGCCTCCTTCAGGCGCGGCAGCATCCAGTCGAAGCCGTCGCAAATGCCCTTGTTGTAGACGGTCCAGCTGTCGAGCAGCCGATAGAAGCTGCGCGCGTTCTTCTTGGTGTACGCCCATTCCGACATGGTTGCGCCCTGCACCGGTGCCAGCACCGAGGCCGAGAATGAGAACGGGCCGACGCCGGGAATGCCGGCCTTGATCGATTCTGCGCAAAGGAAGAAGGAAACCTTGCCGGCCGCCTGTGCCTGCAGCGCCGCGGGCGCACCGTAATCGTAGTCGCAGGAGACGATCACGAGGTCGGCGCCCTGGTCGAGCACCGCAAGGCCGGCTTTGGCGCCTTCGGCCTGATCGGTCTTGGTGTCGGCAAACACCGGCTTGATCTTCTTGCCCAGCAGGCCGGCGGCCTTGTTGATCTCATCGATCCGGATCAGCGCCGCGTCCTGCGCCGGCTTGTCATAGGCCTGCATGAATCCGGATGCCGCGGTCGCAAAACCAACGACGATCTCGTCGGCCGCCTGGGCCGGCGTGAACCAGAGCGCGGATGCTCCGGCCAGAATGCCGAGTAATGTCGTAAAGCGCATATCCCACTCCTCCAATTTTATAAACGAGCGTCAGTGCAGTTCCTTCAGTGCGGTCTGGACAGGTCGGGTCAGGCGCCGCTGCAACGGCCATCGGCGCCAGGAGAACTCCCGGTTGCGGGTCAATCCCGTCGGCAGGTACATCAGGATCACGATGGTGATGATCCCGATCGCGATCTCCTGGACGCCGTTCGGCAGGCCGACGGTGTGCCCGCCCAGGCTGATGCCCTTCTCGAGGTCACGGAACAGCTCGATCAGCACCGATATCGCGACCACGCCGGAGACGGCGCCGCTCAGGCTGTACATGCCGCCGACGACCAGCATCGACAGCGTGATGAAGGTGGTCCGCAGATAGAATGCGCCGGGATTGACGATGCTCAGGAAATGCGCGTACAGCGCGCCGGCGAGCCCGATGATGAAGGCGCTGACGACGAAGGCGATCAGCCGTTCGCGGACGATGTCGATGCCGGAGGCGCTGGCGGCGACCGCTTCGTCGCGCGTGGCGCGCAGCGCGAGGCCCGAGCGCGAGATCGAGTAGAGATAGGCGATCGCGATGGCCACGGCGCCGCCGATCCATGCGGTCCAGACATTCATGGTGGGCGGAATGCCGACGATCGAGCCTTGTCCGCCCGTCACCGAATCCCAGTTCGAATAGACGTTGTTGATGACGCCGAGCAGGCCGAAGGTCGCAATCGAGGCCGCAATGCCCGACAGGCGCATGATGACGCGCCCGACGATCAGCGCGAACAATGCGGCAAACAGGCCGGAGATCGGCGTCGCCACCCACATCGGCAGTTGCGCATGGAGCAGCCACGCCGGCAGGCCCTTGAGCGTGATCGATTTCATCACCGGCGGAATGGTGAGCCAGGCGGTCATGTAGGCGCCGAGGCACATGAAGCTGATATGGCCGAACGACAGCAGGCCCGAATTGCCGACGAAGACGTAGAGGCCGACCACCACCATGATGTTGATGAACATCTCGACCACGGTGCGGTTGAAGGCCCGGCTGCCGAACTGATAGGAGAGGGCGGCCATGATGAGCAGCGCCACGATCAGCACGATCGGCGTGATGATCGTTTGCCGAATGACGGACGGCCGCTGCGACATCGATCAGACCCTCTGCTTGGCGGATTTCGGTGCGAACAGGCCCTGCGGCCGCACCAGAAGCACGACGATGACGGCGCCGTAGACGAAAGCGTCCCGGAACACGCGGGCGTCGTGCGGCAAGGTCGCCTGGAATACGACGCTGGCCGCACCGATCAGGAAGCCGGCGGCAACGGCACCGGGAATGCTGCCGAGACCGCCGATCACGGTCGCGATGAACGCGATCAGCATCACGTTGGCGCCCATGCCGATGTCGGCGGTGCCGGAATTGGTCGCCAGGATCAGGCCGATCGCCGCCGCCAGCATGCCGCTGATGGCGAAGGCCAGCAGGATCACACCGTTGGCGCGGACCCCGAGCATGCGCGCCATGGTGAAATTATCGGCCGCGGCGCGCATCTCGAGCCCGTAGCGTGTGCGCTTCAGGAACAGGACGAGGATCACAAGCACGGCCAGCGTGATGATGATGGTCACGACCTGGAGCATCGGGATGTGCGCGCCGAAGACTTCGACCGGCAGGCCGAGGCTCGGCCACAGCGTGATCGACTTCGGTCGGCTGGAAAACAGCATCAGCAGGACATGCCGGATGACGAAGCCGAGCGCGAAGGACGCGATCATCATCGTCGCCGGATTGGCGTTGCGGAAGCGCCGGAACACGACGACCTCCGACAGGATGGACAGCGCAGCGCCAATCAGCAGCAGCAGCGGGATCAGCAGGTAGAACGGCAACTGGCCGGCAAATACGATCGCCGCCGCATCGATCGACGGCCACAGCATCGCGAAGACGCAGAAGGCGATGAAATCACCGTGGGCGAAATTGACGAGCCGCATGACGCCGAAGATCAGGGCGATGCCGAGCGCGCCCAGCGCATAGAGGCTGCCGAGGCTCAGCGCGTCGAAGATGATCTGGAGCAGCTCGCGCATCTCAGTGATCTCCGAAGCCGAAATAGGTCTGCTTCAGGCGATCATCCCTGACCATGTCGACCGCGGGGCCCTCGAGCACGATGCGGCCACCGCGGATCAGGACCATCCGCCCGCCCGTCATCATGGCGCGCGTCGAGCTCTGCTCGACGATCAGCAGCGTGAGCCTGCGCTGGGCCCGCAGCCGCAGCAGGATCTCGTAGACCTGGTCGATGATCTTCGGCGCGAGACCCAGCGACGGCTCGTCGATCGCCATGATGCGGGGCGCGGCCATTAGCGCGCGGCCGATGACCAGCATCTGCTGCTGGCCGCCGGAGAGCATGCCCGCCGGGCTGTGGCGGCGCTCGGCCAGCATCGGGAATTCCTGGTAGACCCGATCCAGGTCGCCGGCGATTGCCTTGCGGTCGGCGCGCATGCCGGTGCCGACCTTCAGGTTCTCCTCGATCGTCAGTGCGCCGAAGACGTTGCGTCCTTCCGGCACCAGCGAAAACCCGCGCCGGGCGATATCTTCGGGCGCGGCACCGGTGATCCTTGCGCCGTCGATCATGATGGAGCCGGAGCTAGGCGGCACGACGCCTGCGATGGCGTTGAGCAGCGTCGACTTGCCGGCGCCGTTGGGGCCGGTCACGAACAGGATTTCGCCTTCATCGACCGTCAATGTTACGCCGCGGAGCGCCGTGAGGCGGCCGTAGCTGACCGTGATGTCGTCGACGACGAGCGCGGTCATGACGCCACGGCCGCTTCGGCTGCGACCGGTGGAATTAATTCATCGCGCTGCGTGCCCATATAGGCGTGCCGCACGGCATCGCTGTTGCGGATCTGGGCGGGCGGGCCGACTTCGATGATCTCGCCGGAATCGAGCACGAAGATGCGCTCGCAGAGCTCCAGCACGAGGCCGATATTGTGTTCGATCAGCAGCACGCCGACATTGAGCTCGGATGCGATCCTGCGGATGATGCCGGCGAGCTCGTGGCTCTCATGCTCCGACATGCCTGCCGCTGGTTCGTCGAGCAGCAGATATCGCGGCGTGCCCATGATGGCGCGGCCGATGGCAACGCGGCGCTCGTCGGTATAGGGCAATGCGCCGGCAATGCAGTTGGCAAGATGCGAAATGCCGAGCCAGGCCATCACCCGCTCGGCCTCGCTGATCGCGTCGGGACGGCCCTGACCGAGGCCGACGCCGGTCACTTCCAGGTTGTCCATGACAGGCAGGTCGCGGAAAAGCCGGCCCGACTGGAAGGTCCGCGCCACGCCTTTGCGTCGCAGCATGTGCGCTGCAATGCCGTTGAGCGTTTCGCCTTCCAGCTCCACGGTGCCCGCGCCGACCGGCTGGAAACCGGTCAATACATTGATAAGGGTGGTTTTGCCGGCCCCATTGGGCCCAATCAGTCCGGCGATATGCCCCCGCGGCACGGCTAGTGTAACGTCGGACAGCGCCTTCAGGCCTTCGAATTGGACGCTGACACCGCGAGCGACCAATTCCAAACCTTCGGACATCATCTCAACGCCTTCTCACCCGGAACCGACGGATTGATCTTTTCGTTCCGTCGCGGGATTGTAAAATTCGAAATATCGTTCGCTGATATCGGAAATTTTTATGTCTCTGACGTTCCGTCAGGTTCGGCACTTCATCGCGACGGCGGAGAGCGGACGCGTTTCCGCGGCCGCGGCAGCTCTGAACGTGACGCAATCGGCGGTCACGTCGTCCATCAAGGCGCTCGAGACCGAGCTCGGCCGCAAATTGTTCGACCGCCATTCCAACGGCGTGACGCTGACGTTTGACGGCCACGAGTTCTTGCAGCGCGCCCGCGCGATCGAAGCAAGCGTGTCGGATGCGACACGGGGGCCGCATCGCTGGGGGACGCAGGTCGACGGCACTGTGGACGTGGCCGTGAGCTATACCGTGGCCGGATATTTCCTGCCGCCATTGCTGACGCGGTTCTGGCGGTCCTTCCCGGGCATCACGGTCCGGCTGCACGAGTTTCAACGTGATGCGATCGAGCAGAGCCTGATCAGCGGCAGTGTCGATGCGGCCATCATGCTGATCGCGAATCTGCATGACCGGCACTCCATTCGCTCGCGGCTGCTGTTACGCTCGGCGCGTCGCTTGTGGACATGCGTCAATCATCCGCTGCTGCGCAAGGACAACATCAAGCTGACCGATCTGGCGAGCGAGCCTTATCTGATGTTGACCGTCGACGAAGCCGAACGCTCAGCGATGCGCTACTGGCAGCACACGGCACACGTGCCCAACGTCATCTTCCGCACCCTGTCGGTAGAGGCCGTGCGCAGCATGGTCGCGACCGGGATGGGGATCACCATCCTGTCGGACATGGTCTACCGTCCCTGGTCGCTCGAGGGACATCGCATCGAGCTCAAGACGCTTGATGACGACGTCCATACCATGGATGTCGGGCTTGCCTGGAAGGGCAACGCGGCGCTTTCACCGGCGGCCCGCGCCTTCTGCGAGTTCGTTGCCCACTCCTATCCCGGATCGGAGCCGTTCAAGCTCGACTGACGTCCCAGAGAGGCGCCATTCCAACTCAGCCATGGAATTATTTGACCGGATGGTCGATAAATGCTGGTTCGGACGCCGCCCCGCGCAAGCAGGGCGGTGGTTTCGGAACTTTGCCGTTGATTGACATCTCCTGACGATGGCCGGACGGCGGCCGATGGAACGGAAAGACATGGCCCGATCGCGCGCCAAGGACTACGACGACAAGCGCCTCTCGATGCTGCATCGCTCGGCCGAGCTGTTTGCCGCATCGGGCTATGTCGGCACGTCGATGAACACGATCGCGGATGCGTGCGGGGTCTCGAAGGCGCTGCTCTATCACTATTACCCCGACAAGGAGGCGATCCTGTTCGACATCCTGTCGTCGCATCTCGAGACGCTCGTGGCGGCGGTTCGGAAGGCGAGCGCACAGGCCGGCGATCCGGTCGAGCGCTTCAGGACGATCGTGGCGACCCTGCTCGAGCTCTACCGGCATGCCGACGCCGAGCATCAGGTCCAGATTGCGAGCCTCAAGCTGCTGCCGAAGGACAAGCAGCAGCCGCTGCTTGCGAGCGAGCGCATCCTGGTCGGGATCATGTCGGATGCGCTCGCCGCGGCCGTGCCGGCGGCGAAGCAGAAGCGCGTCCTCAAGCCGCTGACGATGAGCGTCTTCGGCATGCTGAACTGGCACTATATGTGGTTTCGCGACGGCGGGCCGATGACCCGCGCCGAATACGCCGACTTCGTCGCGCGATTGGTGCTGGCCGGTGCCGCGGACGCGGCCGCCGCCCGGCCCCGCAGCAAGGCAAAGCCCGCCGGCCGAAGCCGGCAGGCCGAGTTGCTCTGAGCCGCGCGTTATGCCCGCATCGCGTTCATCGTCAGAAGCTCGTAGGTCGCCGCGGTCTCACCGGTCCCTGTCGTGATCTCGACGTCCCAGCGCACCTCGCCATACTGCTTGTTGCGTGGCGTCTTCTCCTTCGCGGTCAGCCGCACCTGGATCTGTTCGCCCGGCTGCACGGGCTTGACGAAGCGCAGCGAGTCGAGGCCGTAATTCGCCAGCACCGGACCGTAATCCGGATCGACGAACAGGCCGGCCGCGAACGACAGCAGCAGGTAGCCATGCGCGACGCGGCCCGGGAAGAACGGGTGCCCCTTGGTCGCTTCCTCGTCCATATGGGCGTAGAAGGTGTCGCCCGTGAAATGCGCGAAGTGTTCGATGTCGTCGAGCGTGATCTGGCGCGACTTCGAGACCAGCGTGCGCCCGATCTCGAGATCGTCGTAGTGATAGCGGAACGGGTGCAGATCACCTTCGAGCACCGGGCTGCCCTTGAACCAGCGGCCGGTGACGCCGCTCAGCATCGCGGGCGAGCCCTGCAACGCGGTGCGCTGCATGTAGTGCTGGAGGCTGCGGACGCCGCCCAGTTCCTCGCCGCCGCCGGCCCGGCCCGGTCCGCCGTGAACCATCTGCGGCATCGGCGAGCCATGTCCGGTGTGCTCGGTCGCGCAGTCGCGATCGATGATCGCGACACGGCCGTGAAAACTGCCGATGCCGAACGCGAGCTCGGTCGCGGCCGGGATGTCGTGGGTGTAGACCGATGCGACCAGGCTGCCGCCGCCGCGATTGGTCAGCGCGATGGCCTGCTCCAGATCGTCATAGCCCATCACGGTGCAGACCGGCCCGAACGCCTCGATTTCGTGGACCGCGGTTGCGGCGAGCGGTTTCGCGCAGTGCAGCAGCAGCGGCGGAACGAAGGCGCCGCGTTTGGCGTCAGCGTCGACCAGCGCGAAATTGTCGGGATCGCCGGCCACCAGTTCGGCTTCGGTGCGAAGCCTCGCCACGTGGGCAAGCACATCGCTGCGCTGAGCGAGGCCGACCAGCGGTCCCATCCTGACCTTCTCGTTCTCGGGATTGCCGATCGTGACCTTGGCGAGACGCTCGCGCAGCGCCGTGATGACGGCGTCGATCTGCGCCGACGGCGCCAATGCACGGCGGATCGCGGTGCATTTCTGCCCGGCCTTGACCGTCATCTCCTTCGCCACCTCCTTGATGAAGAGGTCGAACTCCGGGGTTCCCGGCACGGCGTCCGGCGCGAGGATCGCCGCGTTGAGCGAATCCCGCTCGGCGATGAACCGGACCGCTTCGCGCGCGATGACCGGATGCCGCTGTAGTTTCTGCGATGTGTCGGCCGAGCCGGTGAAGGACACCACGTCCTGGCAGGTGAGATGGTCGAACAGGTCGCCGGTCGATCCGACGATGAACTGCAGGACGCCTTCCGGCAGTGCGCCGGATTCGGTGATCATCCGCGCCAGCTCGTAGGCGACATAGGAGGTGACGGTCGCAGGCTTGGTGACGACGGGAGCGCCGGCGAGCAGCGCGGGCGCCATCTTCTCCAGCATGCCCCAGCACGGGAAGTTGAACGCGTTGATGTGCACGGCCACGCCATGCAACGGCGTGACGATGTGCTGACCAGCGAATGCGCCGCCCTTGGAGAGACCCTCGACGTTGCCGTCGAGCAGGTATCTGGTGTTCGGAAGCTCGCGGCGGCCCTTGCTGGCATAGGCGAACAGCGTGCCGATGCCGCCATCGACGTCGATCATGGCGTCGGTGCGGGTTGCGCCCGCATGGAGCGACAGTCTGTAGAGCCGGTCCTTGTGTTGGCTCAGATAGTCGGCCAGCGTCTTCAGCAGGCCGGCACGCTGGTGGAACGACAGCTTGCGGAGATTCTTGCCGCCGACCGTGCGGCCATAGGCGAGGATCTCGCGCATGTCGAGATCGGTTCTGGTTGCGAGTGCCACCACGTCGCCGGTGACGGCGCTGCGAATCTCGGTGGCCGGCTCGCCGGAACCGGTCCAGTTTCCGCGGACGAAACTGCTGAGCTTCATGACGGTGTCTGCCGTCCGTGCGCCACTGGATTGAGGCTGTGTCATCGAAATCGAACCCTCTGACTTTGTGATCAATGATGCGTCTTGCCTTGCGGGCGAACGTTCAATTCTAGGCTCGTCCAAGAAAGCGCGGCGTGCGCTTTTCGAGGAACGCCGTGACGCCTTCGGCATAGTCCGCCGACCGGCCCGCGCGGCCCTGCAGGTCGCGCTCGAGATCAAGTTGCGCGTCGAGCGTGTTGGTCTCGGAGGCATCGAGCGCCTGCTTGATCAGCGCAAGACCATCGGTCGGCTGCGTCGCGAGAGAGGCGGCGAGGGCGTGGGCCTCCGCCATCAGGTCGGAATCCTCGACCACTCTCCAGATCATGCCCCATGTCTCCGCCCGCTCCGCGGAGATCGGTTCGGCGAGCATGGTCAACGCACGAGCCCGCGCTCCGCCGACGAGCCGCGGCAGGAACCAGGTGCCACCGGAATCCGGGACGAGGCGGAGCTTCGCGAAGGCCTGAATGAACTTGGCCGATCGTGCGGCGATCACGATATCGCAGGCAAGGGCCACATTCGCGCCAGCGCCCGCGGCCACGCCGTTGACGGCGCACACGACCGGCATCGGGATGCTGCGCAGCTTGCGCACCAGCGGGTTGTAGTATTTTTCGATCGGCACCGAGAGATCAGGCGTTTCGCCCGGCGTGAACACGCCGTCCGAAAGATCCTGCCCGGCGCAGAACCCGCGTCCGGCCCCGGTCAGGATCAGCGCGCGGCAGGACTTGTCCTGTTCGACTGCAATCAGCGCGGCCATCAATGCGGCGTGCAGATCGGCGCTGAATGAATTCAGGCGGTCGGGCCTGTTGAGCGTCAGGACGCGATATCCGGCGCGGATATCGGTCAACACCAAATCGCTGACCATGATTACCTCCCGTTGCGGCTTCTGATGACCGAGGTCGCATGACCTGCGACCGGATTACTATTGACCGTCCGGTCAGTCAATTATAATTTATCCGCGCTCCGATGCGGACGGCGTGTTCGGGCGTATCGGAGCGAGGACAATTTTAGTCCCGGTCGCGAATTCGGGCGCGACAAAATCCATCAAGGTCGAAGGAATTTCGCGCGCGCCGTACCAGGCTGCGCATTTGCGAAGTTTATGCGCGATGCTTGACACTTGTCAGATCGAGTCATCGGGGGAACCGGCGAAAGGTTCACGTTCAACGTGGCGTTGCATGGCCCCCATGCTCGGGTGTGCGCTGCCGCAAATCAGCCGCATATGAACGGCGACTTCCGCCACCATGAGGGCGAGCCGATGACAATGCAGTCGGGCGATATCACAGGGTTTCGATTCTCGACCGCGCATTTCGGCGAGCGCGATCGCTTGCCGATCTTTCGCGAGCAGATCGGGCGGATGATCGTGAAGCTCGATCCGGAGCCGCTTGACGACGGCGCGTTTCATGCCGAAGCCAATGTGCGCGAATTGTCCGGGCTCGGCATCGGGTCCTGGGCCTGCAGCAATCTCAAGATCGCAAGACCACGCGAACTGCTCGACGGCACCGACGACCTGGTGCTGACGATCATCACGAGCGGCAGCACCCGCGCCTCGCAGCGCGGTCGCGATATCGAGCTCAGCCCGGGCCAGGCCGTGCTGCAGTCGAGCGCGGAAGCCGGCAACATAGTGGTGCCGGTGTCGCCGAGCCGCTTCGTCGGTCTCCGGCTGCCGCGCAACGCGCTCGCATCGCTGGTCAACGATCCCGAAGACATGCTGATCCGTCCGCTGCCGGCGAACACCGAGGCGATGCGGCTGCTGGCGCTTTACATCAGGGAGCTCGACGACAGCTACCAGCTTTCGACCCCCGAGCTGCGCGGTGCCGTCGTCAAGCATCTGATCGATCTCGGCGCGCTGATCATCGGCGCCAACCGGGATGCGGCAGTTGCGGCGGAAGACGGCGGACTGGCGGCGGCCCGGCTTGCCGCGGTCAAGGCCGACATCAGTGACAATCTCGGCTATGGCGACCTCACACTGCCCGCGGTGGCTGCGCGGCTTAGGCTCACGCCGCGCCATATCCAGAGGCTGTTCGAGAGCGCGGGTTCGACATTCTCGGAATTCGTGCTCGGCCAGCGCCTGGCGCGCGCGCATCATCTGCTGACCGATCCGCGCCACAGCCGCAGCGCCATCGGCACGATTGCGTTCGAAGTCGGGTTCGGCGATCTGTCCTACTTCAACCGCACCTTCCGCCGGCAGTACGGCGTGACGCCGTCGGATATTCGCGCGGTGCCGCGGCGTTCCTGACCGAACGGCTGAACTCCCCCTTGTCCCGCCCGACCGCTCCTTACGGCTCTCCACAACCCGGCACCCGCCGGATCTGTTCGATCAGCCGCCGGTGACGCTCTGCGGATAGCGCTCGCTCATTCGCGCACATCAGCATCGCAACGCACGTCGCCTGCGGCCGGGAAGGCCAGGCGATGGTGCCGTCGATCGCGCCGTCGCATTTGAGGTAGGCGTTCTTTGCATCCCAACGGATCAGGCTTTCCGGTGCTGGCGTTGCGCCGGCTGTCACGATCAGTGCCGCGCCGATCAACAAGAACGATCCGGATATCCGCCGATATGATCCGCGCATGTCGCTTGTCCAATCCTTTTGAAGCTTGCTGACGATACCGGAGCGTCCGAGGCCGGCAATCATTAGCGGGCGGCCGACCTGCATACAATTCCTGCCGTCGGGCAGCATGCAGCGACAAACTCCATTCACGTCGTCGACAGATGTCGCATATGTCCAAATCGCTGTCGCATCGGTCCGTGCGACACTTCCTCTCAGCGCATAAGAGGGCAGCTTCCGCGCGATCTTGCCTACGGGACGATCCGCTCAGGCCGGCACCATTGGCGCCGTATCGCACGTATGATCGGCTCAAATTTCAGGACGTATCATGGCTCCGCCTCGCTTGATCGCTCGCCATCTCGCTCATCCGCGCGGCGTCTTCGGTCGTTTCGTTGGCGGCCTGATGAACCGGCACAACAGCCGGATAAACCGCTTTGCGCTGGAGTTGCTCGACGTGAAGTCCTCCGACCGCGTCGCCGAAATCGGGTTCGGCGGCGGCGCGACGCTCGCGCCTTTGCTCGACTGCGCTGCTCATGTGACGGCGGTCGATCGCTCCCAAGACGTGGTGGCATGGGCGACAGCGCGATATCGGAATGCGATTGACGCCGGGCGCGCCGACTTTCGGATCGGAGAAATCGAGGCCTTGCCGCTGGAGAGTGATCAATTCGACAAGGTGTGCAGCGTCAACACCGTGTACTTCTGGCGATCGCTGTCCATAGGTGCCAGCGAGATCAGGCGGGTGCTCAAGGCAGATGGCGTGCTCGCGCTCGGTTTCCTGCCGGGTGATGTGATGGAGCGCCTGGGATTTCCCAAGGACATCTTCACTTTTCGAGCCGTCGACGATGTCAGGCATGCCTTGCGGGAAGCTGGATTTGGAACCGTCGAGATCCATCGTCCCAAGCCTGGCACGACGTGGAACGTGATCGTTGCGCAATAGGAAGAGTATGCTTGCCCTTCAATACCGTTCGCAGCGAAGGCCTCGGCTGCGCATGTATCGACATTGGATTCGAGGGAAAGATCGCGACGCGGCGAACCTGTTCGGCTCCTGGCGCACTCATTCAGGAAGCATTGCGCTCATGTCGGCTTCACTCATTCGATCAGCATCAGTGATTCTCTGCCTTCTAGCGGGAATAGCGCCGATCGCCACCGAGGCCGCGAGTGCGAAACCAGTGCTCAATATCGAGAACGGGTTCCAACAGACCGTTGCGGTCACGGCCGGGAGCGAACTCTCGTTCGGATCACCGCGGCAATCGCCGATCCGACCTGGCGGCACCGGCGCCGGCGAAATCACGATCTCGCTTGCGGTCGGCGCTGCCGCCGGTATTGCCAGCTGTTTTCGAGCGCAGTGCAGTCCCGATCGGTTTCACGGTGACGGCCTGGCGGGACCGGAAATCGATCGCTGTCGTCAAGCTTTGCGGTCACCTCGAGATGGACAGTTGGGTCGTGCTGCCGATCGAGACGACGCGCGTCGACGTCTCCGATTTCTTCCCGGTCAAGGACGGATGCGACTGACTGCCGCGAGTTTGCTTCCCCAATCAAGCGAGAAGGAATGACCATGCCTCCGATATCCAAAGGGGCCCTTCTGGTCCTGCTTGCCGGGCTGCTGCCGTGGTGCGCGCGGGCGAATGACACGTCCGCCGCACTGGAAACCGGGGGACTTCGCTTCAAGCAGGACCCCGATATCGTGATGAGTTCCGAGGATCTGTTCATCTCCGAGAAGCAGGTCCGGATCGTCTACCGGTTCTTCAACACCTCGGCTGCCGACAAAACGATATTGATCGCGTTCCCGATGCCGGACATTGCCGGCAAGGAAGGCGACGAGAATATCGGGCTCCCGACCGACGATCCCGAGAACATCTTTGATTTCCACGTAATCGTCGACGGCAAGGCGGCCGTGCCGCATCTCGAACAGACGGCGCTCGCGAACGATGTGGACCGGCGCTGTTGCGGAAGCTCGGAATTCCGCTGATGCCGATCAGGGGGCCTGCGGGCGAGCTACTCGATAGGGTGCCGAAATCGAACTGGCCGGAGCTCGTCAAGCTCGGCGTCGGCGCAATCGAGACCTACGGGTCGGGTGGCCCGATGCAGGATCATCTGGTGCCGACCTGGACGTTGCGCTCGGCCTATACCTGGACGCAGACCTTCCCTGCGGGTCGGGAGATCATGTTCGAGCAGACCTATCGTCCGAGCGTCGGCGGCTCGGTGCAGACGATCATCGGCGCCGACAACTGGCGCAGCAATCCGGAAGCGCGGGAGTTTCTCGCCTCATATTGCATCGACGACGACTTGATCCGCACCATCGAGCGGGCGCGCGCGACCCGGCACGCTCCCTATCCCCCGTTCAGTGAACGGTCGATTGCCTATGTGCTCTCGACCGGCGCCAACTGGGCGGCGCCGATCGGCGACTTTCACCTCACCATCGACAAGGGTGAGCCCAACAATTTCGTCAGCTTCTGGGCGGATGACGTCAAGAAGACCGGACCGACCCGCTTCGAGGTCCGGCACACGAACTTCACCCCGTCGCGAGATCTGAAGATTGTCATCTTTGTTCCGAACCCGAACTAGCGTCGGCGGCGTTTCAACCATGACGAACACGCCCTGGATGGTCGTGGTGCCGAGCCTGCGCCTGCTTCTCTGCATCGGCGGGTTGGCCGGCCCGGCATCGGCGCAGTCCACCGATCCGCATTATCCGACAGTGCTCGGCGTCGGCGTCAATCGCGCCAACATCACCAACGATGTCCGCGGTCATTACTACAGCTTCATGGCGGGGCCGGGCCATGTCGATGTCGAGCTTGCCTTCAAGGAGATGGGCGTGTTCGGCCGTCCGCTGCCGCAGCATCTCAACTTCAACTTCTGGAATGCGGACGGCGTTCGGCTGTCTCACATCGAGGTCCTGTCCCAGGGCAGCGTTGCCCACCGGCACACCGATGCCGTTCTGCCGGCGCGACAACGAATCAATGTGGCGGTCTCGACGCAATGGGGCGCGATCAAGGTCGGCGGCTACTACGAGATCGAGCTGAAAGGCGCCGTGGAGGCGGCAGCACCGGTCGGAGCCGGCGTCAAGCCGGCAGAGCCCGAGCCGCTGGTGCGACCGTGATCGAGCTATCACCAGCTATGTGCTGCCGCGCACACAGGACGATTCCAGGCGCCAATGCACGGCAACGTGTTTCACATTGTTGCCCAATGTCGCATATGTCCAATCCCCCGTCGCCTCAGTCCGAGCCTGCTGCTCATCGCGCGCATACAAGGCAGCCCCCGATGATCGTTGCGGCCGGCGATACCAGTCGATTGCGATGCATTGAGGCGACTTGAGACCATCAAGGAGAATATGATGAAGTTTGCACTTCGAGGATACTTTCTTGCGGTTGGTGCGAGCCTGGCATTGTCCAGCGCGGCCATGGCCCAGGATATCAGTGTTGCCGTGGTTGGGCCGATGACAGGCTCGGAGGCGAGCTTCGGTCAGCAGTTCAAGAACGGTGCTGACCTCGCCATCGCCGACATCAATGCGGCGGGCGGCGTGCTCGGGAAGAAGCTGAAGCTGGAGGTCGGCGACGACGCCTGCGATCCGAAGCAGGCGGTGTCGGTTGCCGAGAAGATGGCGGGTGCGAAGATTCCGTTCGTCGTCGGGCACTTCTGCTCGTCGACCTCGATCCCAGCCTCGGACGCCTATGCCGAGGGCAATGTGCTGCAGATCACGCCGGGCTCGACCAACCCGCTCTTCACCGAGCGCGGATTGTGGAACACGTTCCGCGTCTGCGGCCGGGATGACCAGCAAGGCATGGTCGCGGCCGCCTACATCATCAAGAACTACAAGACCAAGAACGTCGCGATCATCCACGACAAGACGACCTACGGCAAAGGCCTTGCCGACGAAACCAAGAACGCCATCAACGCGGCGGGCGTTAAGGAAAAGCTCTATGAGGCCTACACCAAGGGCGACAAGGATTTTGCCGCGCTGGTGTCGCGCTTCAAGAAGGAATCGATCGATTTCGTCTATGTCGGTGGCTACTACGCCGAGGCGGCGTTGATCCTGCGCCAGATGCGCGAGCAGGGCGTCAATGCCGTGCTGATGGGCGGCGACGCCTTGGTCGACAAGCAGTTCGCCGCGATTGCGGGTCCGCTTGCCGAGGGCTCGCTGTTCACCTTCTCGCCCGATCCGCGCAAGAAGGTGACCGCGGCCGCGACCTTGAAGAAGTTCAAGGACAAGGGCATCGATCCGGACGGCTACACGCTCTACAGCTATGCCGCGTTCCAGATCTGGAGCCAGGCCGTCACCCGCGCCCAGACCACGGATGCCAAGAAGATCGCAGCGACCATCAAGAGTGGAAACTGGGATACCGTGCTCGGCAACATCAGCTACACGCCGAAGGGTGACATCACGCTGATCGATTACGTCGTGTACCGCCGCGACAAGGACGGCAACTACGCCGAGCTGCCGGCCGCCGGTCAATGATCGCTGGCCGCGACATCGGCGCTCCTCCCTGATCGATGTCGCGGCTGTGCCGGCTCACAGCGCCAACGGACCAACCCTCTGCCAGCCCCGAGGTGTTGGCGCTGTGATGCCTGGTCGGTGGCGGACAAGCTGCTCTTGGGCAGGTTTGCGCATTGGGCAGGTTGCCGCATCAGTCACCGCGTCGAGCTGATCCCGCAACAGCAATCCCGTTGAATCCAATTTCGATCGATCACGGCAACCCAAGAGCCAACGAGAGGCAACACGTGTCTGACATAAGCCTGAGCAATGGCGGTGGCCGCGGCGGTTCAGCCGATTGGCACGCCGCGGGACAATCCCAGGGACCGTCCCATTCTTATCCGCTGCTGGTTCGCGATCATGGTTTGGCGGCGGCGCTGAAGCTGTTGGTCGAGACCTTGCCCTATGCGCTGGCGCGCTGGGGCGTGCTGCTGGCCTTTGCCGTAGCGTGCGCCATCTGGGCCGTGGTCGCGGTCGGCGGCGCGGTCTGGCTCGGCACCCATGTCGCGAGCTTGTTCGGCTATTGCTGGCTGCTTGGTATCCTGCTGCTCGGCGGATGGATCTGGGGCGCCATCCTTCGCTACACGCTTCACATGATCGCCTGCGGCCATGTCGCCGTGCTGACCGAGCTGATCACACGCGGCAGCATCGGCAACGGCACCGAAGGGCAGTTCGCCTACGGTCGCCGGATCGTGATGGACCGGTTCGGCGAGGTCGCGGTCCTGTTCGGGCTCAACGCGCTGATCCGCGCCGTGCTGCGCGCGTTTCACAATGCGCTCGATACGCTCGGCGATTGGTTGCCGGCGCCCGGTATGAAGACAATCGTCGGTCTGCTCAACACGATCCTGTCGGCTGCGACGCGTTATCTGGACAAGGTGGTGCTGTCCTACGATCTGGCGCGCGGCGGCGACGATCCGAGGCGCAACATCCAGGACGGACTGGTCTACTATTGCCAGAACGCCAAGCCGATCTTGGCGGCGTCGGTCTGGATGGTCATCGTCGAGCGGATCCTGAGCATCCTGCTTTGCCTGCTGCTGCTGGTCCCCGCAGGGGTGGTGACGGTCTGGCTGCCTGAGGCCGTCAGGGAATATGGCGCCGTGGTCACCGTCCTCATCGCGGCCCTGCTGGCGGTGACGGTGCGCGCGGCATTCATCCAGCCGCTGTTCCTGATCTGCATGATGATCCGCTTTCACGCGCTGATCGAGAACCAGCCGATCAATTCGACCTGGGTCGGTTATCTCGACGGCCTCACAGACAAGTTCCGGCAGATCGGGCGCTGAGATCGGCGCGGGTGATGCCGAAGTGCAATCGGGCCGACGCCTGATGCTGGCGGTATTTCGCAACGGAGATGTTCGGTGACCGACATTACGCTCGACAATAATGGCGTCAGGCTGGCTGCTTCGGTCGATGGCCCGCCGGACGGTGAACCGATCCTGTTTCTGCACGGCCTGTCGCTCAGCCGCGACACATGGCAGGAAACCGGCGGTCGGCTCAGGGATCGACACCGGGTCTGGACTATGGATTTCCGGGGGCACGGGCACTCGGATCGGGCCCCGAGCTACGCGCTCGCCGATTATGTATCGGATGCGGAGACCGCATTGGCCGCAATCGGGCGTCCGGCGGTGATCGTCGGGCACTCGCTCGGCGGCTGTGTTGCTGGGGTGCTGGCACAGCGCGGCGATGCCAACGTGCGCGCCGCCTTCCTCGAGGATCCGCCATGGTATCTTGGCCAGCCGGGCGAGTGGGAGAAATCGGCTTTCCCAAAGCTGTTTTCGATCGTCAGCGCGCGTCAGGCCGCGTGGCAGCAGGGGCGCGCGCCGCTCGGCACGTACTTGGCGTTCCTTGCAGACTCTCCGACGCCCATGGGCGGGATCGGCCGCGATCATTTCGGGCCCCGTCACCTGTTGAGCCATGCGTCAGCGCTGCAGCGGCAGGACGGGCGTTGCTGGGCGGACGGAAACGTTGCGACCTCCGTTCTTGCTGCGATTCCGACCAGGCGGGAATTCCTCTGTCCTGTCAGGATCATTCAGGCCGATCCTGGATGTGGGGCGGCCTTGCTGGAGGACCACGACGCGCGCTTCGCGCACGACAATCCGCGTGCCGACATCGTTCGCTATGAGGGATGCGGCCATTCACCCCACCGCGCCATCGCGTTCGAGCAGCGCTTCGCGGCGGATCTGCAAGCATTCCTGTCGGGCCGGCGGCCGGCTTGAGCACGGGCGCGGCCGCCTCCATTCACGAACCGAAGACGGGTAGATCCATGCAAGAGACCTCCGGCTACGATCCGAACTATGTGATGGGGCGTTCGACCGCGGAGACCGACAGGCTCAAGCGTCAGTCGCAGCTCTACGATGCATCCACATGGCAGCTCCTGAAGGAGGCCGGGCTCTCGCGGGGCATGAAGGTGCTCGACGTCGGAAGCGGCGCAGGCAACGTGTCCTTCATCGCCGCAGGTCTGGTCGGCGAGAGCGGGGCGGTCGTCGGGGTCGACAGCAACCCCGCCATCGTCGAGGAAGCCGCGGGCACGGCACGCTCGCTCGGCCTAGGCCAGGTCTCGTTCCGGGTCGGCGACATCAGCACGATCGAGCTCGACCGGGATTTCGATGCTGTCGTCGGCCGGCTCGTGCTGATCTATGTGAAGGATCCCGCGGCGCTAATTCGGCACTCGCTCGGGCACGTCAAGCCCGACGGCATCGTGGCGTTTCAGGATCTCGACTGGGGCGAGGGGCCGATCGCCAATCCGCCGTCGCCGCTGCTGTCGCAGGCATGGAGCACCGTGAAGGAGATGTTCGCCCGAGCGGGTCTGAACAATCGCATGGGATTGTCGTTGCACGGCGCTTTCGTCGCAGCCGGGCTTCCCGCACCGCGCATGAGCCTGTTTGCGCCGGCCGGAGGCGGGGAGGATTTCGACGGTTACGATTACATGGCGAGCGGCCTGCGCAGCAATTTGCCGCATATCGTCAAGCTCGGTGTCGCCACCGAAGCGGAGCTGGCGCTGGATAGCTTTGCCGAGCGCTTGCGCAGCGAGGTCGTCGCCATGCAGGGCGTCTTTGCGCTGCCGACCTTCGTCGGCGCATGGTCGCGCAGGCGGCCCGGCTGACCTCAGGCGTGGCCAACGACCGCGTCGATGAACGTCGCGGCCAGCTCCCTCAACTGCTTGCGGCTGTATCCGGCGCGCTCCATCACGGACAGTCCGCGCGTGTATGTCACGATGACGCGCGCCAGCCGGTTCGCATCGGCCGCGCTGCGCTTGCCCGGCGCCGTGCCGAGGGCCTTGTCGATCAGCTGCTCGAGCCGCGTGAGCACATCCTGCACCCGCTGACGCACGTCCGCGCTTGAAATGGCCGCGTCGAGCGCCGTGCGCGTGGTCAGGCAGCCGCGCGCCGGCGAGCCGTCCGTCATGTTGACGATGATCATGTCGAAGAAGTGCCTCAGCCCCGCCGCAGTGTCGCCCTGAGCCAGCGCGTCGCCGGCCGCCTCCAGGAATTGCCCGGTATACCGATCGAAGGCGCGCAGGAACATCGCTTCCTTGTCGCCATAGGCGTTGTAGAGGCTGCCGCGCTGTACGCCGGTCGCCTCCGCGAGGTCCTGCATGGTCGCGTCGTGCAGGCCCTTGCGCCAGAACACGTCGAGTGCGGTCGCGATCACCGCGTCCTCGTCAAACTGACGCACACCTACCATGCAATTCGCTCCACCGGTTCATTCTTGACACAATTGTCAAGTTTGACGATTATGTCAAGAATGGTCCCGCGGGAGGTTCTCATGATTACCGCCGTCACGACGTTCAAATTGCCGAAGCCGGTCACGCGCGAGGAAGCGCGCAGCATCTTCCTGAGCACCGCACCGCTCTATCGCGACGTGCCGGGGCTGTTTCGCAAGACCTACGTGCTGTCGGAGGGCGGCATGACGGCCGGAGGCATCTATTTCTGGAACTCGAAGGGTGAGGCGGAAGCGCTGTACACCGCTGCGTGGCGCGCCCGCGCCCGTGAGAAATACGGCGCCGATCCGACGGTGACTTATTTCGAAAGTCCCGTGGTGGTCGACAATGTGGCCAAGGAGATCAACTCCGACGACGAATAGGCTCGCGTCGTCACGTCGGATCCACAGTGGCGCGGAACTTTCGACTGTCGCTTGACTGCGCGTCCGCTTGTGCTCGGCTCGCCCGCGAGGCTACTCTCCCTGCAAGCAAGAAAACTGCAAGGGAGCCGTCACGGTGAACCAATCTCCATCCTCACATCCGGCGCCTGCGTCGGCAATGCCGCGCCGCAAGCTCGGTCGCACCGGCCTCGACGTTTCCATCCTCGGCTTCGGTACCGCGCCGCTCGGCGACCTCTTCGCGAGGCTCGACGACGCCACAGCGATCGCAGCCGCGGAGCGGGCGTTTGCGCTGGGCGTGAACCTGCTCGATTCCTCACCGCTCTACGGGCATGGTCTCGCCGAGCATCGCTGCGGCACCGCGCTGCGCCGCGTGGCGCGTGACGATATCGTGGTCTGCACCAAGGTCGGGCGCTGGATGGACGCGTTCCATGGCCGCGGCGACGGCTCGAACTTCGTCGGCGGCGCGCCGCATCGCGCGGTGGTCGACTATTCCTATGACGGCACCATGCGCTCGGTCGAGCAGTCGCTGCTGCGGCTCGGCACCGATCATATCGACTTGCTGTTGATCCACGACGTCGACGTCTGGACCCATGGAGCGGATGCGATCGAAGCCAGGTTCCGCGAGGCGATGGAGGGCGCCTATGTCGCGCTCGACAAGCTCCGCTCGGAACGTGTGGTCAAGGGCATCGGGATCGGCGTCAACGAGGCCGAGATGTGCGTGCGCTTCGCCAGGGCCGGTACGTTCGACACTATGTTGCTCGCCGGCCGCTACTCGCTGCTGGAGCAGCCGGCGCTCGCCGAATTCCTGCCGCTCGCGCAGGCGCAGGGCATCGGCGTCATGCTCGGCGGCGTGTTCAACTCCGGCATCCTGGCAACCGGCGCGGTTGCCGGCGCCAAGTACAATTACAAGGACGCGCCGCCCGACGTGATGCAGAAGGTGGCAACAATCGAGCGCGTCTGCCGCGTGCACGACGTGGCCCTCGCGACCGCCGCGCTGCATTTCGCGCTGGGGCATCCGGCGGTCGCGAGCGTCGTGCTCGGCGCACAGACGCCGCAGGAGGTCGAGCGCAACGCCGCCGCATTGTCGTCGCCCGTCCCCACCGCGCTGTGGCGGGATTTGAAGAATGAGGGGTTGCTCGACCAGCACGCGCCGGTGCCGGCATGATGCGGATCGATGCCCATCACCATGTATGGACTCTGGCGCGCGCCGATTACGGCTGGCTGACGTCCGAACGCGGGCCGATCTACCGCGACTTCGGCCTGCCCGATTTGATGCCGCATCTGGCCGCGGCCGGGATCGAAGGCACGATCCTGGTGCAGGCGGCGCCGACCGAGGCGGAGACGGCGTTCATGCTTGACGTCGCCAAAGGCGCGGAGCTGGTGCGCGGCGTGGTCGGCTGGATCGACTTCGATGCTGACGACGCTGCGACGCGGGTCGACGCGATCGCCGGGCGCGAACTGCTGGTTGGCCTGCGGCCGATGGTGCAGGACATCGCCGACGACGACTGGCTGCTCCGGCCGGAACTGGCCGCGCCGCTCGAGGCCATGGCGCAGTACGGCCTCGTGTTCGACGCGTTGGTATTGCCGCGCCATTTGCCGCGGCTCGTTCAGGTGGTCGATGGCCATCCGGACCTGCAATTCGTGCTCGACCATTTCGGCAAGCCGCAACTCGCAACCGGCGACATCGCGGCCTGGAAGGACGACATCGCGAGCCTGGCCGCGCGGTCCAACGTCGTCTGCAAGCTGTCGGGCTTGGCGACGGAAGCAGCGCCGAACTGGCAGGTCGCCGATTTGCGCGAGGCCGTGGATCATGCACTGGCATGCTTCGGGCCGCAGCGGCTGCTGTGGGGCAGCGATTGGCCCGTCGTCAACCTCGCCGGCGGCTATGCGCACTGGTTCGCCGCCGCCGAGAGCCTGCTTGCTGATTTGTCAAGTGAGGCAAGAGCTGCGATTTTCGGCGGCAATGCGGCGCGGGTGTATTTGTCAAGTCGCGGGCGGCCGACATCCCGGAAATAGCGCGTGCGGTGCGCCAAATTTGATCCACAGCGCGCCTTGATGAATCATTCCGGGATGGTCCATAAGCGGCGTCCGCGCCATCGGTGATTTGGCGGCGCGACGGGGTGAGAGAGACAGGCGTGGCAAAGATCCATCATCAGATTGCGCAGGAGCTGGGCGTTCGCGACGAGCAGGTCGAGGCGGCGGTGACGCTGCTCGACGGCGGCGCTACGGTGCCGTTCATTGCGCGATACCGCAAGGAGCTCACCGGCGCGCTCGATGACGCCCAGCTGCGCACGCTGGAAGAGCGGCTGACATATTTGCGCGAGCTCGAGGAGCGCCGCACCGCGGTGCTCAATTCGATCCGCGAGCAGGGCAAGCTCGACGCCGCGCTCGAGGCCCAGATCGTGGCCGCCGACAGCAAGGGCCGTTTGGAAGACATCTATCTGCCGTACAAGCCGAAGCGCCGCACCAAGGCCGAGATCGCCAAGGAGGCCGGGCTCGAGCCGCTCGCCGATCAGCTCTTGACGCAGCCGCAGAACGATCCGAACGAGGCCGCTGCTCCCTTCGTCAATGCCGAGAAGCAGGTCGCCGACGTCGCCGCGGCGCTGGACGGCGCGCGCGCGATCCTGGTCGAGCGCTTCGCCGAGGATGCCGACCTGATCGGCGCGCTGCGCGAGGAGATGTGGTCGAACGGCATCATGGCCTCGACCGTCCGCACCGGCAAGAAGACCGAAGGCGAGAAGTTCAAGGACTATTTCGATTTCTCCGAGCCGCTGCCAAAGCTGCCGTCGCACCGCATCCTGGCGCTGTTCCGCGGCGAGAAGGAAGAGATCCTCGACCTCGCGATCAAGCCGGAGGCCGAGGCGCCGGCGGTCGGCGTGCCCGGCCTCTACGAGCTCAGGATCATGAACCGCTTTGCGATCTCGAGCCAGGGCCGCAAGGGCGACAAATGGCTGAGCGAGACGGTGCGCTGGGCCTGGCGCACCAAGATCCAGATCCATCTCAACATCGACCTGCGGATGCGGCTGTGGACCGCGGCCGAGACCGAGGCGGTGCGTGTGTTCGCCTCGAATCTGCGCGACCTGCTGTTGGCGGCGCCGGCCGGTCCGCGCGCCACCATGGGGCTCGATCCTGGCTACCGCACCGGGGTCAAGGTCGCGGTGATCGATGCCACCGGCAAGGTGGTGGCGCATACGGCAATCTTTCCGCACGAGCCGCAACGGCGCTGGGACGAGGCGCTGGCCATTCTCGGCAAGCTCGCGATCGAGCATGGCGTCGAGCTGATCGCGATCGGCAACGGCACCGCCTCGCGCGAGACCGACAAGCTCGCCGCCGAGCTCGTGAAGCGGCTGCCCGAGCGCAAGATGACCAAGATCGTGGTCTCCGAAGCCGGCGCGTCGGTCTACTCGGCCTCCGCCTTCGCGTCGAGCGAACTGCCCGATCTCGACGTCACCATTCGCGGCGCGGTCTCGATCGCGCGGCGCCTGCAGGATCCGCTGGCTGAGCTGGTCAAGATCGAACCGAAGGCAATCGGCGTCGGCCAGTACCAGCACGATCTCGGCGAGGCCAAACTCGCGCGCTCGCTCGATGCCGTGGTGGAAGACTGCGTGAACGCGGTCGGCGTCGATGCCAACACCGCCTCGGTGCCGCTGCTTTCGCGGGTGTCGGGCATCGGCGCTGGGCTGGCGCAGAGCATCGTGCAGCACCGCGACGCCAACGGCCCGTTCAAGTCGCGCAAGGCACTGAAGGAGGTGCCGCGGCTCGGGCCGAAGGCGTTCGAGCAATGCGCCGGCTTCCTGCGCATCAGCAACGGCGAGGACCCGCTTGATTCATCCGGCGTGCATCCGGAAGCCTATCCGGTGGTGCGCCGTATCCTCGAAGCGACCAAGAGCGACATCAAGGCGCTGATCGGCAACGCCGACGTGGTGCGCGGGCTGAGGCCGCAATCCTTCGTCGACGACACTTTCGGTCTGCCGACCGTCACCGACATTCTGCGCGAACTGGAGAAGCCCGGCCGTGATCCGCGTCCGGCGTTCAAGGCGGCGGTGTTCAAGGACGGCGTCGAGGAGGTCAAGGACCTCAAACAGGGCATGATCCTCGAGGGCACCGTGACCAACGTCGCCGCCTTCGGCGCCTTCGTCGATATCGGCGTGCACCAGGATGGCCTGGTGCACATCTCGGCGATGTCGCGGAATTTCATCAAGGATCCGCGCGAGGTGGTGAAGCCGGGTGACATCGTCAAGGTCAAGGTGCTGGATGTCGAGGTCGCGCGCAAGCGCATCGCGCTGACCCTGCGGCTCGACGACGAGGTCGGACCGAAGAAGGACAATGCCGGACCGTCACGCGATTTCTCGCGCGGCTCCGCCAAGATGACGTCGTCGGCTCCGCGCAAGCCGCAGGAGCAGTCCGGCGGCGGCGCGCTCGCCGAGGCGCTACGCCGCGCCGCCGAGAAGAGCGGGCGCGGCAAGCCGACTTGAGCGAGGTGAGGGCGGCAAGCCGAGCTCGCCGCCCTGTTTCAAATCGACTGCGTGACGCGTCTCGCCGAGTCACCCGAGCTGCCCGTCATCCTGAGGTGCCCGCGGAGCGGGCCTCGAAGGATGAATCGGCCAGAGACGGGGCCGTGCATCCTTCGAGGCTCGCAAGAGCTCGCACCTCAGGATGACGGGACTCATTGCTTCATTCGTCAAGGCATTGCGTTACAATTTGCCGGCCGCGAACTTTGCCAGCGCATCCGCGACACCCTTGCCGTAGGTCGGATCGGCCTTGCTGCAATTCGCAACATGCCGTTCCTGGATGTGCTTCGACGCCTGGCCGACCTGGCGGGCGGTGTTGTCGAATAGCGCCTGTTTTTGCGCGGCATTCATGTTGCGGAACAGATCGCCCGGCTGCTGCCAGTGATCGTCGTCCACGCGGTGATCCCAATGTGCAGCGGCGCCGGCAATCTCGAGCGGCGGCTCGTTCAGCTGCGGCTGGTCGGTCCACTCGCCATGGCTGTTCGGCCAATAGGTCAGCGTGGCGCCCAGATTGCCGTCGGTGCGCATCGCGCCGTCGCGGTGATAGCTATGAAACGGGCATTTCGGCGCGTTGACCGGGATCTGGTGGTGGTTGACGCCGAGCCGGTAGCGCTGCGCGTCGCCATAGGAGAACAGGCGGGCCTGCAGCATCTTGTCCGGCGAATAGCCGATGCCGGGCACGACATTGGCCGGCGTGAACGCCGCCTGCTCGACCTCGGCGAAGAAGTTCTCCGGGTTGCGGTTGAGCTCGAAATACCCGACCTCGATCAAGGGATAGTCCGCCTTCGGCCACACCTTGGTCAGATCGAACGGGTTGAACTTGAATGCGTTGGCCTGCGCGTCCGTCATCACCTGGATGAACAGCGTCCAGCCCGGGAAGTCGCCACGCTCGATGCTGTTGAACAGATCGCGCTGATGGCTCTCGCGGTCCTTGCCGACCAGTGCCTCGGCCTCGGCGTCGGTCAGGTTCCCGACGCCCTGGCGGGTGCGGAAGTGGAATTTCACCCAGACCCGCTCGTTGTTGGCGTTGATCATGCTGTAGGTGTGGCTGCCGAAACCGTGCTGATGCCGGAAGCTCTTCGGGATACCGCGCTCGCTCATGACGATGGTGACCTGGTGTAGCGCTTCCGGCAGCAGCGTCCAGAAATCCCAGTTCATGTCGGGGTCGCGCACGCCGGTGCGCGGATGCCGCTTGATCGCGTGGTTGAGGTCGATGAAGCGCAGGGGATCGCGGAAGAAGAACACCGGCGTGTTGTTGCCCACCACGTCCCAATTGCCTTCGTCGGTGTAGAATTTCAGCGCGAAGCCGCGGATGTCGCGCTCCGCGTCCGCCGCGCCGCGCTCGCCGGCAACGGTCGAGAACCGCGCGAACATCGGCGTCTGCTTGCCGATCTGCGAGAAGATGCTGGCCTTGGTGTAGCGCGTGATGTCGTGGGTGACGGTGAAAGTGCCGTGCGCGCCGGCGCCCTTGGCGTGCATGCGACGCTCCGGGATCACTTCGCGGTGAAAGTGCGCCAGCTTTTCGATCAGCCAGACGTCCTGCAAAAGCGCCGGCCCGCGCGGACCCGCGGTCATGATGCTCACATTGTCGGCAACGGGCGCGCCGGAGGCGTGGGTCAGAAACGGTCTTTTGATCTCGTCGCTCATCGAAAGCTCCTTGCTGAAGGTCAGCAATCGCCGTCCCGGCGCAGAGAGGAGCCGGGTCAAAGACGATTGCATCGCGGATGGGTTACGGCCGGCGCGACGGGGAGACCCGGCGATCGACAAATTGTGAACCGGATCTGCAATCCCGCCGCGACGACGTCGCTCCTTGGATGGGCGCAGGATTAAGAAACCCGGCGGATCGCTTCAACGCGCGCCACCCGCTGATTCCAGCCAAATGTCCGTCGATCTCGGCCAACGCAGTCGCGGCCCGTGATCCAGCCATTTGCTGTATGTGCCGGCGCGTTCGCCAATCCTAAATCCGGCGTCAGAATCTGGCGCATTTGTCAGTTGAAGTCGGCCTCACGCTTGCGTCTTCTGATCATGCTCTGCATGCGGCGACACGAGGTTCGCCGCGGTCCCAATCAGGGAGGATTTCATGACGAACAGGCTCTTCACGGTTCTCACGGCGGCGACGCTCGCCGTCAGTGTTGCGCTTGCACCCGTAGCCTTCGCCAGAGGTGGCGGCGGTGGCGGTGGTGGGCACGGCGGTGGCGGTGGCTTCGGCGGCGGCCATGGCGGCGGTTTTGGTGGCGCCATGGGCGGCGGCATGCACGGTGGCGGATTTGGCGGCGGAATGCATGGCGGTGGTTTCGGCGGCGGCATGCGCGGTGGAGGTATGGCCTTCGCCGCCATGGGCGGCGGCGGACATTTTGCCGGTGGGCATTTTGGCGGCGCGCGCTTCGCCGGCGCACCGGCGTTCGGCCCGCGATTCGCCGGCGCCGGATTCCACGGCTCGCACTTCTTCCATCATGGCGGCTTCTTCCACCACCATCACCGCTTCCATCGCTTCGCCTTCTTCGGCGGGCCTGGCGTCTATGCCGATTACTATGACGGCTGCTACCGCAGGGTATGGACGTCGTACGGACTGCAATGGGTCAATGTGTGCGGGGACTATTGGTGATCGCCCAACGAACCGCACCGTTGTCGCGGCCGTCGCCAGGCGTTCCATCCAGCCCCGGAATGGGATAGTCTGGCGGCGACCGTTGCGGGGCACTCGGAGAGTTTGAGAACTCGGGGAGTTCAGGACAACTCGGAGAGTTCAAGAACATGACCGGAGCTCACCGCCGCATTCTCGTCGTCGAGGACGATCCGGAAACCGCCGGTCAACTCGTCGAGGAACTCACCACCAGCGGCTATGACGTGGATCTGGCGGCGAACGGCCGCGAGGCGCTGAGCCAGGGGGCGGCGCGGGACTATGCCGTGATCACGATCGATCGCATGCTGCCCGACATCGACGGCATCACGGTGATGCGCCAGATGCGCGACGACGGCATCGCGGTGCCGTTCCTGATCATCAGCGCGCTCGGCGAGGTCGATGATCGCGTGCGCGGCCTGCGCGCCGGCGGCGACGACTATCTGGTCAAGCCGTTTTCCTTTGTCGAGTTGCTGGCACGGCTGGAGGCGCTCGGCCGCCGCAGCGAGACCGTTGCCAAGGAGACCATCCTGCGGGTCGGCGATCTCGCGGTCGATCTGATCGCGCGGACGGCAAGCCGCCGCGGCCGCAAGATTCCGCTGCTGCCGAAGGAATTTCAGCTGCTCGAATATCTCGCGCGCAACGAAGGCCGGGTGGTGTCGCGCGCCATGCTGCTCCAGCACGTCTGGGATCTGCACTTCGATCCCTCGACCAACATCATCGATGTCTATGTCGGCCGGGTGCGCCGCAAGGTCGACGACCAGCAAGCCTATCCGCTGATTCACACGATCCGCGGCATCGGGTACTGCCTCCGTGCTCCTGGCTAAGACCCTCAGGTCGTCGACGTTTCGCCTGGCGTTGATCGCCATCGGTACGTTCGGCCTCATCGTGTCCGTGATCTTCGCCTATGTCTACGGGTCGACGCTGTCCTATGTGCGCGACAGGTCCGACCGCGCCATCATGACCGAGCAGGCAAACCTCGACGATGCCTATGCGCGATCCGGCCGCGATGGCCTGATCGCGTTGATCGCGCAACGCGTCGCGAACAAGGGTCTCGCCGATCAGGTTTATCTGCTGGTCGGCCCCGGCTCCGTCGTGCTCGCGGGAAATCTCACGCAATGGCCGGCAGATACCATTGGAGACGGATGGACGGAATTTCGAACCTCGCTGCCAGCGCTGCCTTCGGGAACCGCGCTCGTGCGCGCCGTGGCGAAGACCCTACCAGGCGGCGGTCGGTTGCTGGTCGGCCGCGACATCAGCGATCTCGACGGCTTCATGGCGCAGATCAGGGCCGCGGGCATCGCGGTCGTCGTGCTGATCATCGGCCTTGCGGCTGCCGCCAGCATCGGGGTCACACGGCGAACGGTCGGCCGGATCGAGTCGATCAATGCGACCAGCCGCGCCATCATGCTCTCCGGCCTCGACCAGCGCATCCCGCTCCATGGCAGTCATGACGAATGGGATCGCGTCGCCGAGAATCTCAACCTGATGCTGGACCGGATCCAGACCCTGATGGGCGACGTCAAGCAGGTCAGCGAGAACATCGCCCACGACCTGCGCACGCCGCTGACCCGGATGCGCGGCCGGCTCGAAAAGGCCTATCACGCCCCGCGCAACGGCGAGGGCGATGCGGCGCTGATCGGCGACACCATTGCCGATCTCGACGCGGTGCTCGGGATGTTCGCATCGATCACGCGGATTTCCGAGATCGAGACGCGAGCCCGCAAGGGCGCATTCCGCACCGTCAATCTGGTCGAGATCGCCGGTGAGGTGGTCGAGCTCTATGACGCCGCCGCTGAAGAGGTCACCACCCACCTCGACCTTGCCGGCGATCCGGCGGTATTGGTCACCGGCGATCGCGACCTCTTGTTCGACGCAATCGCCAATCTCGTCGACAACGCCATCAAGCATGGGCGTCCGGGCGGACGGGTGACCGTGACCTGCGACAACGACGAGGGCGGGCCGGTGATTTCGGTTGCCGATGACGGCCCCGGCATTCCGGCCGAACAGCACGATCGCGTTTTCAAGCGCTTCTACCGGCTCGAGCAGAGCCGCTACACGCCAGGCAACGGCCTGGGCCTCAGCCTGGTCGCGGCGGTCGCAAGCCTGCACGGCGCGCGTATCGAACTGCGCGACAACGCGCCGGGACTGCTGTGCAGGCTCGTGTTTCCGCCGACGGAAACGTAGGTGTGAGCGCTGTCGCGAGAATGCGGACACATGGCTCACGACTCCGTTCACACACTCGCCGTCGTCCTGGCGAAGGCCGGGACCTATTACCCCGAATGGCAATTGTTGTGCAGGGCTGGGGCCACGGTCTCATTCACAATCAAATGCGGTGGTTATGGGTCCTGGCTTTCGCAGGGACGACGATGTGGTGAGAGCAGGTCAAAACCGCCCCGCCATCTCCGCGAGCCGGCGGTGCGCGGCCTCGCGGGCGGCATGGATCGGCTCCGCAGGTCCGGTGGTCGGACCGATCGGCACGAAGCGGACGTCGCTGATGCCGATGAAGCGCAGCGCTTCGCGCAGATAGGGCGTTGCCATGTCGATGCGGCCGCGGTTCATGCCGGTGACGAAGTCGCTGCCGCTGGCGATGATCACGACCGTCGGACGGTCCTTGAGCAGCGGCAGATAACCTAACGCCGGATCGAAGCGGAAGGTCAGGCCGGGCTGGATGATGACGTCGAGCCACTGCTTGAGCTTGTAGGGAATGGAAAAATTCCACATCGGCGTCGAGATCAGTACGCGGTCGGCCAGCGCCAGCCGCAGCGCCAGCCGCTCCGCCATCGCAAAGGCGTCGTGTTGCGAATTGGTGAAGGTCTTGCCGCCGATCCGGGCGTATTTTGCCTCGAGCAGATAGCCCTCGAACTCCGGCAACGGCTCGCGCCAGAGATTCATCGCGTCGATTTCCCAATCCGGCCGCATCTCGCGGAAGCGATCGAGAAAGACGCGCGCGCCGGCTGCCGATTCCGAATCGGCGCGGGGAGAGCAGGCGACGTGAAGCAGCTTTGGCAATGCGTCCGCCTCTCAGCCGAGCGCCTTGATGACGGTGTCGGCGTTGGTCACGACGGAGACGTTCTGCAGGGCAAAATTGATCGCGGCGCTGTGCCAGTCGGCATTCATGGTCGAGCAGCAATCCTCCGGCACGATCATGAAATAGCCCTTGTCGGCGCCGGTGCGCGCGGTGTGCTCGACCGACATGTTGGTCCAGGCCCCGGTGTTGATGATCATGTCGCGGCCGGTTGCTTTCAGGATGGTCTCGAGCCGCGTGCCTTCCCAGGCGCTCATCCGCATCTTCTCGACCACGAAGTCGCCCGGACGCGGTTCGAGACCGGAGACCGGCGCCGCGCCCCAGCTGCCGCGCACCATCGCCTTGCTGTCGACCAGCCCTTCGAACAGCGGCGCGTTCAGTGTCACGCCGGGCGCGCCCGGCTCGACCACGAACCAGACATGGATGATGGCGACGCCGCGCGCACGCGCTACCTCGGCGACGCGGCGAACATTCTCGACGACATGCTGCTGGCGCGCATGGGCGGGTGCACCGGACTCGGCGAACGCGCCGCCGTCCATGATGACGTCGTTCTGCATGTCCTGGATGATCATCGCGCAGCGCTGCGGTTCAATCTGCATCTCGCCGGCGGCGAGATTGGGCGCCGGCGTGGAGGACGATACGGCGCTGGCGCCGCCGCGCTTGCCAGTCATATAGGGCTCGTTGCGCGGCCCGACCTCGGTCGGGATCGCGTAGACCGAATGGGTCGCGGTCAGATAGAGCGTGCGGAAATCGGCGCCGCCCCAGGCGAGGTTGGCGACGAGTTCGGGCAGGCGGACTTTGCCGAGCAGATCGCCGGCGGACGAATAGACCCACACGCCGCCCGGCGCGGTGACCCAGACATTGCCGCGCTGGTCGCACTTCATGCCGTCGGGCAGGCCGGGCTCAAGCTCCGAGCGAATGCCGGAGGCGAACACGCGCGGATTGCCGAGCGAGCCGTCGGGGCTAACGTCGAAGGCGCGGATCAGCGCCTGCACGGTGTCGTTGACATAGAGGATGCGCTCGTCGGGCGAGAAGCATAGTCCGTTCGGCTGCTCGAACAGATAACGATCGACCAGCAGTTTCGGCGCGCCGCCGCCCGGCGGCAGACGATAAACGCCCTGGAAGCCGAGCTGGCGCGGCCGCTCGACGCCATAGACCGGCATGCGGCCGTACCAGGGGTCGGAGAAATAGATCGCGCCGGAGGAATGGACGCAGACGTCGTTCGGACTGTTGAGCTCCTGGTTCTCGTAATGCGAGGCCAGCACCTCGCGCCGCCCGTCGGGCCGCTCACGGACGAGCGATGAGGTCGCGTGCTCACAGACGATCAGATTGAGGGCGGCATCATAGGTCATGCCGTTGCACTTGTTCGATGGACGCTTGACCTCGACCACGCCGCGCCGCGCATCCCAGCGCCGGCGCACGTCGCCGGGCATGTCAGAGAACAGCAGGAAGTGATCGAGCGGATGCCAGATCGGTCCTTCCGTGAAATCGAAGCCGGTCCCGACCTGGCCGACCGGTGCATACGGATCGATCAGGTCTTCGAACTCCGCGCGTAGCGTGACATGCGTCATCGCATCCGTCCTCGCTGTTACGCTGGAAACCAGCTGCGTTGCGGCAGGCTTTGCACGACGGGCCCGGGCACCTGGTCGTGCAGGCGGCCGACCACCATGCCGCCCTCGATCTTCGCCGGGCGATCGTGCACCGGCAGCAGATAGCGCGAGCTCGACAGCAGCTTCTTGATCGCGGCCTTCTCGGCACGCTTGCTGGTCCCATGGTTGCCAGTGGTGCGCGGCTCGGCGTCCTGGATCTCGTTGAAGGGCGTGACGATCTGGTCGTTGAAGTCATAGATCACGTCGCCGCAAATCGTGGCGATGCCGTCGGCGGTGTGGACGTGGACGTTCATCGAGCCCTCGGTATGAGCGTTGGCGGCATCGCAATAGACGCCGGGCATCAGCTCGACCGGACCGGTGATTTCGAGGTCGAGGAAACGCAGCGCGCTCTTGGTGTGCAGGCGGTCGATCAAATGCTTGATGTCGGGTGCGGGATATTGCGGGTGCATCAGGCCGGAGACCGAGTATTCCAGCTCCTTGCGGTTGACGACGACGGTCGTGTTCATCGGGAACAGGTCGTCCTTGCCGGCATGGTCGATGTGCAGATGGGTGTGGCAGACGAAGCGGACGTCGCCCATCCGCACGCCGTGACGGGCGAGCTGGTTCTCGATCATGTTCTCGTGGAACTGGAGACCGCGCATGCCGAGCGTCTCCATGATCTGGTTGGAGCGGTAGCCGGTATCAACCAGCACGGGGTAGGGGCCGCCGAGGATCAGGAAACCGAGCGTCAGCACGCGGCGGGTGCGGCCGCAATTGTGCCCGAGCACGAGGAAGCTCGATTCCAGCTCGATATCGCCATAGTCCAGGATCTTGATCTCCAACGGCATCTTTCTCCCTCCCAATTCGTGTTCGTCGTTGTGTCCGTGCTCGCGGCGCTGCTATGGCCCGAGCCGATAGACCCGCGCCGCCGTCGTGCTGAAGATCGCCTCGCGCTGCTCGCGGCTGAGCCGTTCGGCGGCTGCCTTGAAGGCGTCGATGAGATCGCGGTAGCTGGTCCACAGCTTCTCGATCGGAAAGTTCGAGCCGAACAGGCAGCGGTCCGCGCCGAAGATCGCGACCGTGTCGATCACGACGCCGGCGATATGCGCTGCATCGTTGCGGTGGATGAAGGTGCCGAGCCCGGACAGCTTCGACACGACGTTCGGGCATTGCGCGAGCCGCGCCATGCCGGCGCGCCAGCCGGCGCGGCCCTGCGGCGACAGATCCTCCAGCATGCCAGCGTGTTGCAGGATGAACGTCACGTCGGGGCAGGCTGCGGCGAGACCGGCGGCATCGGCCATCTGCGGCGCGAACACCTGCAGGTCGAAGCTCCAGCCGTAATCGGCGAGATGGCCGACATTGCGCCGGATGACCGGATCGGTGCAGAGATCGGGACGAGCCGCGAAGCGATAGAGTGGGTTTTCGTGCCAGTGCAGCTGCATGCGCACGCCGCGCACCAGCGGATAGCGCTTCAACCGATCAAGCTGTGGCCGGACGTCGTCGACGGAGAAGTCCGCATAGGCGACGAGTGCGTGCGGCCAGCCGTGTTGGTCGGCGGTCTGCTGCACCCAGGCCGCCTCGTCCTCGAACTGGCCGTTCGGCCAGTTGGTCTGGACATAGACCGAGCGGGTAACGCCGGTGCCCTTGAGGTCGTCGAGATATTCCTCGATCGGATAATCGCGGCGGATCCGCTCGTAGGGGCCGAAGATACGCGGCTGCATCGAGCCGGACAGCCAGGCGAGATCGGCCTGACGCCAGATGTGATGATGCCCGTCGACAATGCCGGTCACGCAGCTCTCCTTGTTGCAAGTGACAGCAGATGCGCGACAATAACCGCGCTCGATCCGCCGTCCACGAGATCATCGACAAAGCGCTCGATCGCGATCAGCGCCTCGGTTTGCGGCTTGAAGCCGGGCGAGGTCGCGAGCGGCGTCAGCCAGCTCACTCGCCAGGCCCGGCGCGACAGTTTTGCGACGGCATCGCGTAGCGCGGCCGGATCGCCGCGTTCGAGGCCGTCGGAGACGATCACGACGGCGGCGCCGCGGGCATATCCACCGAACCGCGGCACCGCAAGGAACGCCTGCAGCGCGTCGCCGATGCGGGTGCCGCCGTCCCAGTCGCTGACCAGGAAGGAGGCCGCGTTCAGCGCCTGCTCGCGTCGCTTCAGCCGCAGCGCCGGGGTGACGCGGGTCAACCGCGTGCCGAAGGTGAAGACCTCGACATTGCTGGCCGCCTGCACCAGCACATGCGCCAGTCGCATGTTCTCCTCGGTGCGCGCCTTCATGGAGCCGGAGACGTCGATCAGGAGCAGGATTTTCCGCGGACGCTGGCGGCGGCGCATCCGTCCGAGCCGCAGCACCTCGCCGTCATTGCGCACGCTGTCGCGTAAGGTACGACGCAGGTCGGCGAATGGGCCGCTCCTCGCACGTCGTCGCCGATGGCCGCGCCGCCGCGGCAGCCGTTTTGCTGCCTCGCGTGCCAACCGGCGCAGCGGATCGCTGGTGGTGGTCTGCGCAAAGCGGCGCTCGACCAGCGCCTCGGCGCGCGCCGCGGCGAGGCCGGATTCATTGGCCTCGTCGGCGAGCGGCGGCTCGTCCTCGCCGCGGCCCTCCTCCTGCAGGCGGACGGTTTCCTCGTCCTCGCCCTCGGCCTGCTCGATCGCATCGGCGCCGCGGAAATGGATGTCGAACAGCCGGTCATATGTCGCGCGGCGCTCTGGCGGCGGTGCCAGGGTGGCCAGCCCGGCCTGGCGGATGTGCTCCAGGCTGTGCGGCCCGAGCAGTTCGATCGCGGCGAGGAAGCTCGTCGTCTGCTCCGGCGTGACCAGGAAGCCGTTGGCACGCAGCAGCGCGACAAAGGTGACGAAGACCTGCGCGGCACGCGGCAGCTTGAGATCGTCGCTCACGCGGCAGCCTCCGCGATGATCGCATCGAGCCGGGGTGAAATGAAATGCAGATCCTCCTCGTCCTTCAGCGCGACACCGATCGAGCGCTTGAAGGCGTCCGGCCAGCGTGCGCCGCCCTTGTGCAGCAAGGTCGCGGCCTCGGCCCAGTCGACCGCCTCGGCAATGCCCGGCGCCTTGCTCAGCGGCTCGCGGCGCAGCCGGCCGACGGCCGCGACCACCGCGCGGGCAGTGGCTTCGGCGACGCTGGAGGCGCGCATCATCACGATCCGCGCCTCCCGCTCGGCATTCGGATAATCGATCCAGTGATAGACGCAGCGCCGCCGCAGCGCCTCGTGCAGGTCGCGCGTGCGGTTTGAGGTCAGCACGACCACGGGATGTTCGGTGGCGCGGATGGTGCCGCGCTCGGGGATCGAGATCTGGAAGTCGGAGAGGAATTCGAGCAGGAACGCCTCGAACTCCTGGTCGGCGCGGTCGATTTCGTCGATCAGAAGAACGGTCGCATCCGGCGCGCGCAACGCGGCCAGCATCGGGCGCTCGATCAGGAACGACTCGCCGTAGATGTCGATGCTCTCCTCGCCCGCCTGCCGGATCGCCAGCATCTGGCGCGGATAGTTCCACTCATAGAGCGCCGCAGCGGCGTCGATGCCCTCATAGCATTGCAGGCGGATCAGCCGCCGGCCGAGCACGGCGGCGATCGCCTTCGCCGCCTCGGTTTTGCCGACACCCGGCGCGCCCTCCAGCAGCAGGGGCTTGCCGAGCGCGAGCGAGAGATAGGACGCCGTCGCGATGCCGTCGTCGGCGAGGTAATAGGCGGCGCGCAGCGCCTTCTCCAGCGCCTCGGGGCTGTCGATGCCGACGATGTTGCTGCGGACCGGCATGAAGTGACCTCAGCGCCGCGGTTGCGGCCGCGCGCCGCCCTGCGCCCGGATCGCGCGCAGCACCTTCTCCGGCGTGATCGGCAGATCGTCGATCCGCACCCCGACCGCATTGAAGATCGCGTTTGCAACGGCAGGCAGCACCGGATTGGCGCACATCTCGCCGGGTCCCTTGGCGCCGAACGGGCCGTCGGGCGCGGGGCGTTCCAGCACCGCGATGTCGTGCGGGCAGATATCGCCGGGCCCCGGCATCAGGTATTCAACGAAGTCGCGCGGGCCATGCACCGGCTCCGGATAATAGGGCTCCGGCGTCTCGTAGAGCGCGTGGCTGACGCCCATCCAGGCGCCGCCGACCAGCTGCTGCTCGACCAGCCGCGGATTGAGCGCGCGGCCGAGCTCGTAGGCGGAATCCATCCTGACCATGTCGACCTCGCCGGTCTCGTCGTCGACCTCGACCTCGGCCACCAGGCAGGCATGCGCATAACATGTCGCCGGCGACATCTCGCCGGTTTCAGGGTCGACGTCGGACAGCGGCACCAGGAAGATGCCGCGGCCGGAGATCGTCTTGCCCTGCTTGAACTGCGCGGCGATCGCGACGTCCTTGGTCGAGATCGAGCGGTGCGGTGCGCCCTTGACGTGGATATTTCCGCGGCCATCGGTCTCGAGATCGGCGGCGTTCACCTCCAGCTCCTCGGCGGCGGCCTCCATCATCACGCCGCGCGCTTCCCGCGCCGCCGCCATCACGGCGTTGCCGACGCGATGGGTGCCGCGCGAGGCGAACGAGCCCATGCAGTGTGGGCCGGTGTCGGAATCAGCAGTGTCGACATAGACGTCCTCGACCGGCACGCCGAGCGTCTCGGCGCAGATCTGCCGCGTCACCGACTTCATGCCCTGACCGAGATCGATCGAGGACAGTGCCACGGTGAACTTGCCGCTCGGGTTGGAATGCACCAACGCCTGGCTCGGATCGCCGCCGAGATTCATGCCGATGGGGTAGTTGACCGACGCGATGCCGCGTCCGCGGTGCCTTGTCATGGTCAGCGCCTCCTGGTGCCGAAGACGGAAGAGAAGCGGGTGGCGCCGTGCGACGGCGCGCTCGGCCGCGGTGGCGGAGGTGATGTTGGCGGTGAGGGAGGCGGCGGAGGCGGCTCGCGGGTCGCGGCCGGCGCGCGGTCATACGTCGTGCGCTGCTGGGCCGGTGCGGCCACCGGTGCATGCGATTCCCGCGGCGTCAGCGTCACGGCGGCGCGGATCCCGCCACCATCCTTGCGCGACGACATCCGCTTGAACTCCTCGCGGAGCGGCCACTTCGCCTTCTCGGCGGCGACCTGCACGCATTCGATCAGCGCGGTGTTCTTGGCCTCGCGGCGATGCGCCTTCATGTCGCCGTCGCGATAGGCATTGAGGATGCGGAACTCCATCGGGTCCATGCCGACGAGATGAGCGAGCTTGTCCATCTGGCATTCGATCGCGAAATCCATCGCCGTGACGCCGAAGCCGCGCATCGCGGTGGCGGGCGTGCGGTTGGTGAAGACGCAGTAGACGTCGCCATGGACGTTCGGGATCGTGTAGGGGCCTGGCAGATGCGCGGCGCATTTCACCGCCGCGTAGCTCGACAGCCGCGTATAGGCGCCGCTGTCGAAATAGGCCCGCACCTTGCGGGCGACGACGCGGCCGTCGCGCATCACGCCGTCCTTGATGTAGATGCGCTCGGCGCCGCGCGGCGGGCCGTATTGCATCTCCTCCTCGCGCCCGAACACGTAGCGCACCGGGCGCCCGGTCAGCATCGCGCCGAGGATGCAAAGCGGCTCGGTCAGGGTATCGACCTTGCCGCCGAAGCCGCCGCCGACAGTGCCGCCGATGAAGTGGAAGGTGTTGGAGGGCACATCGAGGATCTTGGCGCAGGTGTCGACCGAGAAGAACAGCGCCTGCGTCGAGGTGTAGACGATGTAGCGGCCATTGGTGTCGGGTGCGGCGATCGAACCGTTGGTCTCGGTCGGCGCGTGCTCGATCGGCGACATCTGGTAGCGCTGCTCCAGCACATGATCGGCCGAGGCCAGGGCGCGGTCGGCGTCGCCGAAGCGGAGCTGCTGGCGATCATAGGTCTCGTGATAGGTGAAGGTGTTCTTGGGATAGACCTCGTTCACCACGGGCGCGCCCGGTTTCAGGGCGTCCTCGACATCGAACACCGCCGGCAGCGGCTCATAGTCGATCTTCACCTTGGCAATGGCCTCAAAGGCCTCGCGCGGGCTGTCGGCGACGATGGCGACGATCGGCTCGCCCTTGTAGCGCACCTTGTCGACCGCGAGCGACGGCTCATCGTCCTTGCCGAAATTGATCAGGCTGAGCAGCGTGTTCAAATTGTGCGGCACGTCGGAGGCGCGGATCACGCGCCGCACGCCCTGCGACCGCTCGGCTTCGGAGGTATCGATGCGGCGCAGTCGTGCATGAGAGTGGGCGCTGCGGACCACCTTCAGGTGCAGCATGCCCTGCAGCTTATGGTCGTCGAAATAGGGTGAGGTGCCGGTGACATGGCCGAGCATGTCCTGACGCTGCGTGCCCTTGCCGATTTCTTTCAGATTGTCGTCGCGCTCGTCGGCGAAGAGGTCCTTGCGCAATTCCAGCATGGCACTGTTTCCTTACGCGCGGGCCCGGCCGCCGGATGCGGCTGCCAGCACGGCGTTGATGATCGGCTCATAGCCGGTGCAGCGGCAGATATTGCCGGAGATCGCCTCGACGACCTCGGCGCGGTTCGGTTGCGGATTGCGGTCGAGCAGTGCTTTCGCGGCCATCAGCATGCCCGGCGTGCAATAACCGCACTGCGCGGCGAAATTGTCGGCGAAGGCGCGTTGCAGCGGGTGGAGACTGGGGCCGTCCTTGATGCCGTCGAGTGTCTCGACCGAACGGCCGGCGACCGTCTCGGCGAGCGTCAGGCAGGAGAGATGCAGTTCGCCGTCGATCAGCACGCTGCAGGTGCCGCAGCCGCCCTGGCCACAGCCGAATTTCGGCGTCATGTCGCCGATCAGCTCGCGCAGCGCGACCAGGAGGTTGGTGCCGCCGTCGACGAAGATCGCGACGTCGCGGCCGTTATGCTGGAATTGGAGAGGGGTCTTGGTCATGACGATCTATTCCTGACCGGACAACAGGCGCCGGAGGTGCACGCCGACGATCTCGCGGCGATACCAGGCGCTGGCGAGGGCATTGTCGCCGGGGGAGGTTCCTTCGACCGCCGCCGCGGCGGCTGCGTTGATGGTGGAGGCGTCGAGCGCGCGGCCTTCCAGCGCGCGCTCGGCGGCGCGGGCGCGGATCGGCGTCGGCGCCATCGAGCCGAGCGCGACGCGGGCGCCGACGATCCGGCTGCCGTTGACCGGCAGATGGGCTGCGAGCGTGATCACCGCGCCGCCCTTCGGCTTGATCCGCGCAATCTTGCGGTAGCGGAAGGCCTCAGTGCTGCCGGGCTTGGCAAAGGAGATCGCGAGCACCAGCGTGCCGGCCTGCCGGTCGCGCGATTGCAGGAATTCCTCGATTCCGATCTCGCGGCCGCCGAGCCCGCCCTGCACCGACACGACGGCATCGAGCGCAAGCATCGCGACCGTGAAGTCGCCATACGGCACCGGCGCAAACAGATTGCCGCCGACCGTACCCATATTGCGCACCGCCGGTCCGCCGATCGAGCGGGCAGGGGCATGCAGGAAGCCGAGATCGCGCTCGGCCAGGATCCGCGCGAAGGTGACGCCGGCGCCGAGCACGACTCGCGCGCCGGACGCGTCGATCCTTGTCATCGCCTGGTCGCTGGCGCGGACGACGGTCGAGATCGAGATGTCGCCCTCGTTCAGCGCCCGCATCACCAGCGTGCCGCCACCGAGATAGCGGGCGCTGCGATCCGACGACAGCGCCGCCGCGGCGTCATGGGTGCTGGTGAAGGTCTTCACCGTGACTGGCATGTTGTCCTACCCCGCTTACGCGGCCTCCTTCAGATGCCGGCGGATGGCGTCGAAGCCGGCCTGGTAGATGTCTTCCGAAACCATGTGCGTGATGCGGTCCCTGTCCTCGGTCCGCGTCATGAAGCGCGACTCCCAGTGCCAGAAGGTTCGGTCACCATCGGTGACCGGAAGCAGCCGGACATGCGCCACATAGTTGAACATCGGGACCGGCGTATCGAGCAGGCAGTAGCTGAACGATTGTTCGAGATCGGATAGCGCCAGCAGCTGCTCGCGCAGCTCGGCGCCGTCCTTCAGCTTGAAGCGCCTGACGCAGCCGATCTTGTCCGACGGCTGCGCCCGCTCGATGCCGCTGGTCGCGACCGCCGGATGCCAGCGGTCATGACCGTTGAAATCGCGCAGCACGGCCCACACCGTATCGGTCGGTGCATCCAGGATCGTGCTTTTGACTATGTGCGGCACGGCCTATCCCCCGAACGCCCGCTTCAGCGCGTCGAACCCGCCCTGGAACACCCCGCCGCCGATATTGTTGACAAGCTCCGCCTCGCGCTCCGGCGCGCAGTCGAACTCGGCCGTCCATTCCATGAACGTCTGGTCGCTGTCGGTGACCGGCGTCAGCCGCAGCGTCGCGACGTAGTTCTCGACGCCCATCGGCGATTCCAGGATCGAGTAGGTGCAGAACATGTCGTAGTCGGACAGCCCGAGCAGCTTCTCCCGGATACGATCGCCGTTGCGCAGGCGAAAATCCCTGACGCAGCCGATCTTGTCCGAGGGCTCGCCGCCTTCGATGCGGCTTTCGGCGATCGCGGGATGCCAGTTCGGCAAGCCATTGAAATCGCGCACGCGAGCCCAGACCCGGTCGTTGCGGGCATTGACGACGGTGGAGACGTAAACCCGTGCCATGTTGCGAGCTCAGTCCTTCTTGCGCGGCGTGCGTTCGGGACGCGGCTCGCCGCCGCCTTCGGGCGCTGCCGGTTTGGCGTCGCCGCCGCTCTTGCGTGCGGACTCCTTGATGCCCTGCATATCGCGGGCCTCGCGGATCAGACCGGGCATCTTGGCGAGGCTACCGCCCTCGACGCCGATGTCGGAGAGGATCGAGTCGATCAGCGGCGCCTGCACCCGATAACGCAGCGCCGAGTCGATCACCTCGTCGGTGGCGCTGCGGCCGGAGCCGTTGCCATTGCCATTGCCATTGAGCCCGTCGACCTGGAGGATCCGAATGCCCTCGATCTTCTCCATCGGCTTGACGCTCTCGCGCACGATGCCCTCGATCCGGTCGAGCAGCTTGCGGCGGAACAGTGAGTAGCGGGCCTGGTCGGTCAGCACGTTCTCGGCCTCGTTGAGCAGGCGTTGCGCCTCGGCCTCGACCGTGGCACGCACCCGTTCGGCACCGGCTGCGATCCTGGTTTCCTCGGCCTGCTTCTCGGCGAGCAGAACCTCGATGGTCTTGCGCCGCTTGGCAATCTCGCTCTCGCGCGCGGTAACGACGCGCTCGGCCGCCTCGGTGGCGTGGACCCTGGCGTCCTCGGCGGCGGCGCGCGCCGCCGATTCCTCCAGCGACTTCTGGTGCAGCGCGATCGCCTTCTCCATCAAGGCGGTCTCGACGTCCTTCTCCCTGTTGACCTCGAGCTTGCGCAGCTCGCGTTCGCGGCCGACTCTCGCCTCGTCGAGACCGCGGTCGGAGGCGATGCGGGCGCGCTCCACTTCTTCACGCGCCGCGATCTCGGCCTCCTGCAGCGATTGATTGCGGGCGACCTCGAGCTGCTCGATCGAGCGGCGCCGTTCGATCCGCGCCGCCTCCAGCGCCTGCTCGCGGGTCACGTCGGTGGTCTCGACCTCCTTGCGGGCCGTGATCTCGGCCTGCTTGACCTGCCGGTCGGCGTCGATCCGTTCCGAGCGCTTGGCGGCGAGCGCGATCACGCGCTCCTCGTCGGCGAGCTCGATCGCTCGCTTCTGGTCGATGTTGAGCACTTCGCGGGTCCTGGAGGAGGTGATCCGCTCGCTCTCCAGTGCCAGCTCGACATCGATCCGCTGCCGCTCGACCGCGTCGCGGCGCTTCAGCTCGGCGGCCTCGATCGCCCCGGTGCGCTCGATCTCGAGCGCGCGGGTCTCGCGTTCGGCACGGATGCGCTGCGCGGCGACCGACTTCTCCTGAGAAATGCGTGCCGCCTCGATCGATTCGCGCGAGGCGATATCGGCTTCCTCGATTGCGCGGGTACGTGCGATTTCCAGCGCCCGGACATGCTCTTCCTGCGCGATCCGCGACGCCTCGGTGGCGTCGCGCGCAGTGATCCCGGCGATCTCGATCGCCTGGTTGCGCTCGATCTCGAGCTTGCGGGTGGTGTGATCGGCGGCGATGCGCTCGGCGGCCAGCGTCTTCTCTCTGCTGATCCGGGCGGCCTCGACCGACTTCTGCGCCTCGATCTCTGCCTCCTGGATGGTCCGAACCTGCTGGATCTCCAGCGCCCTGGTGCGCTCGTCTGAGGAGATCCGCTCGACATTGACCGTCATGGTCTGGGCGATGCGCGCCTTCTCGGTGGCCTCGCGGGCCGCTATCTCGGCTTCCTCGACGGCGCGGGTCCGCTCGATTTCGCGCCGGCGGGTCTCTTCCTCATTGGCGATGCGGGCATCAGTGACGACGCGGTCCTGCTGAATGCGGGCCTTTTCAATCGATTCTCGGGCGGCGATCTCGGCTTCCTCGACGGTGCGCATCCGCTCGATCTCGCGCTGGCGCACCTCACGCTCTGATGCGATACGCGTGGTGTCGACCGAGCGCTGGTTGGCGATCCGCGCCTTCTCGATCTCCTCGCGTGCCAGCAATTCGCGCTCTTCGACCGCGCGGGTGCGTTCGATCTCCCGGTGCCGGGTCTCGCGTTCGGAGGCGATGCGGGCTTCGGTGATGGCCTGCTCGTTGGCGATGCGGGCTTTCTCGATGGCTTCGCGTGCGGTGATCTGGGCCTGCTCGGCCTCGGTCTCGCGCAGCGCGCGTTCACGTGCCACTTCGGTGCGCTGCAGGGCGCGGCGCATCTCGATGTCGCGTTCCTGCTCGAGGCGGGCAGTTTCGCTCTCGCGCTCGATGTCCAGCGCCTGCCGCTCGGCCTCCAGGTTGCGGGAACGGATCTTGATCATCGAGTCCTGCTCGATGTCGTTGCGCAGCTTGCGCTTGGCCTCGATGTCCTCCATTAGCCGGGTGAGGCCTTCGGCGTCGAATCGGTTCGAGGGATTGAAATATTCGAGGTCGGTCTGGTCGAGATCGGTGATCGCAACCGACTCAAGCTCGAGGCCGTTTTGCGCCAGCGCTTCGGCGGCATTGGCCTTGACGCGGGCGACATAGTCGCCGCGCTGCTCGTGCATCTGTTCCATCGTCATCTCGGAGGCAACGGAGCGGATCGCGGAGATGAACTTTCCGGAGAGCAGGGTGTGCAGCTGTTCGGGTTCCATGGTGCGGCGGCCGAGCGTGGCGGCGGCGATCGAGACGGCTTCGCGGGTCGCCTGCACCCGGACGTAGAAATCGGCCTCGATGTCGACGCGCATGCGGTCGCGGGTAATGACGGCATCCTGTTTGGAGCGCACGATCCCCATCGGCAGCACGTTCATGTTCACAGGCGTGTAGTCGTGGATGAACGGCAGCACGAAGGCGCCGCCATTGATCACCACGCGTTCGCCGAGGAAACCGGTCCGGACGAAGGAGGTTTCCTTCGATGAGCGGTGGTAGAGCCAGTTCACCACATAGACGACGATGACGATCGCGACGATTGCGACGATGAGCCAGAGGATCAATTCACCGACCAGCATCCCTGACATCTCTTCCTCCCTTGGTCACGGCGGCTCTAGCGCGCGCCGATCGCCTTGAATTTGCGAACCTGATCCGTCAGCGCCCGCTCGACCGGCAGACGCTCCATCGAGGAGGCGCCGTAGAAGCCGTGGCAGTTGCGGGTCTGCTTCATGATGAAATCGGCATCCGCGGGATCGGCGATCGGGCCGCCATGCGCGAGCACGATGATGTTCGAATTGACGCTGAGCGCGGCCTCGGCCCAAGTCTCGATCCGGGCAGGGCAGTCGGCGAGCTTCAGCGCGGTCTGTGCGCCGATCGTGCCGCCCGTGGTGAGGCCCATATGGCAGACGATGATGTCGGCGCCCGCGATCGCCATCGCGGTCGCTTCCTGCTCGCTGAACACATAAGGCGTGGTCAGCATGTTTTTGTCATGCGCCTTCGCGATCATGTCGATCTCGAGCGCATAGGACATCCCGGTCTCTTCGAGATTGGCGCGGAAGGTGCCGTCGATCAGGCCGACGGTCGGGAAGTTCTGCACCCCGGCGAAGCCGAGTGCCTTGAGCTGGTCGAGGAACACGTCCATGTCGCGGAACGGATCGGTGCCGTTGACGCCGGCGAGTACCGGCGTCCTGGTTACGACCGGGAGCACCTCGCCGGCCATCTCGACGACGATGGCGTTGGCATCGCCATAGGGCATCAATCCGGCGAGCGAACCGCGGCCGGCCATGCGGTAGCGACCGGAATTGTAGATCACGATCAGGTCGACGCCACCGGCCTCCTCGCATTTCGCCGACAGCCCGGTGCCGGCGCCGCCGCCGACGATCGGCTCGCCGCGTGCGATCATGGCGTGAAACTTCTTCAACAGCGCTGCGCGTTCAAACCTGGGCATGGGTCACCTCGCCACTCTCCGCCGGCCACCGGCGCGTCCGAGCAGCGGACGGAACGCGCTGACGATGGCGGCGGTGAACTCGGGATCGTTGATGTTGCGCTTGATGCGGATGATCTGCCGATTGCCGGTCTGGCGCACGGTCCGCTCCAGCGCGCGAAACAGCGCCGCGTCGGCATCCGGGTCCCAGAATGGCTGGCCAGGGGCATCGAGCGCGGAGACGCCGCCTTCGGCCAGAAAGAAGCGCACCGGCCCGTCCATCTGGTTGAGGCGTTCGCCGATCCAGCGGCCGATGCGCTCGTTCTCTTCCGGCGTGGTCCGCATCAAGGTGACCTGCGGATTGTGGACATGAAATTTGCGCTGCCGGTAGCGCTCCGGAATGGAGTCGGGAGCGCCGAAATTCACCATATCAAGCGCGCCGACCGAGCCGACATAGGGCACGCGGCTGCGGATGATGGCGCCGAAGCGGTCGTCGGTCGCCGGGAACACGCCGCCCATCAGGAGGTCGCAAACCTCGGTCGTGGTGAGATCGATGACGCCGGCGAGCTGACCGGACTCGACCAGCTTCTCCATCGAGCGGCCGCCGACGCCGGTGGCGTGGAACACGAGGCACTCGAAATCCTCGCGGAGGTCCGCCGCGATCTTCTGCACCGCCGGCGTGGTGACGCCGAACATGGTGATGCCGATCGCCGGAAGTTGAGCGCCGGTATCGCGCGGCTTGCCGGCCTGCTCCTCGAGCCGTGCCTTGACCATGCCGACCACGGCATGGGCGCCGTTGCCGAGCACCGTGCGTGAGATCGAGTTGAGGCCCTGAACGTCGGTCACCGAATACATCATGGTGATATCGGCGGGGCCGACATAAGGACCGACGTCGCCGGAGGCGACCGAGGAGATGATGAGCTTCGGCACGCCGACCGGGAGCGCGCGCATGCCGGGGGCGACCAGCGACGCGCCACCTGACCCGCCAGCGGAGATAATGCCGGCGACATTGCCCTGGCGGTGCAACCATCGCTCGAACGCCTCCGCCATCGCCGTCACCGAGGCGCCGCGATCGGTGCCGAACACGCTCGCGCCGCCGCGGCCATGGTTCAACGCGATCTCCTGCGCGGTGACATCGCAACTCGCCGCCTTGCCACTGGTCGAGACGTCGACCAGCCGGGTGCGCAGACCGCTGCCCGCGATGATGTCGCGGATGAAGCGCAGCTCCGCACCCTTGGTATCGAGCGTGCCGACGACCAGCACGACGGGAGGTCCCGATGTCCTCGACGTTGCCGGTTCGCGCCGCGTGCGGGTCGTCTCCTCGAGACGCGTGACCGCGGCGGATTGCGTCCGCGCGGCGGCCTCGATGCGCGCGATCGGCACCGGCTGCGACCAGCGCGTCGGCAGCACGGGATTGGAGATGTAGATGCGAACCGGACCCTTGCGTTCCGGCTGTGGCGTGCCGGCCGCCTCAGCTTTTGTCGGCGCCGTCTCGGCATCGATCTCATCAGCGTCGTGGGTGCCGACACCGAGCAGCCGCTGCTGCAACTCGCGGTCGGTCGCAAGCCGCGCGGCGTCGATGATGCGGTTGATGCGGCCGTTGACCATGATGGCGACGTTCTGCGACACCGCGGTCGCGACGCCGATGTTCTGCTCGATGACCAGGATGGACATGTCGCCTTCATCGCCAAGGCGCAGCAGCATCTCCTCGACTTGCGCGACGATGACGGGCGCAAGACCCTCGGTCGGCTCGTCCATGATCAGGAGCTGCGGATTGGTCAGCAGCGCGCGGGAAATCGCGAGCATCTGCTGCTCGCCGCCGGAGAGCTGGTTGCCGCCGTTGTTCTTGCGTTCGGCGAGCCGCGGGAAGGTGTCGTAGATGCGCTCGATGGTCCAAGCGCCGCGGCGCAGGCCGCCGGCGAGCGCAAGGTGTTCGTCGACCGTGAGCGAGCGCCACAGCCGCCGGCCCTGCGGCACATAGCCGACGCCGAGCCGGGCGATCCGCGCCGGGTTCAACCGCGTGACTTCCTCGCCGCGAATCCGGATCGAGCCACTGCTGGCGCGCACCAGTCCCATGATGGCCTTGCACAGCGTGGTCTTACCCATGCCGTTGCGGCCGACCACCGAGAACACGCCCGAGTCGAGCGTGAGGTCGACGCCCTGCAGCGCATGCGAATGGCCGTAGTAGACGTCGAGGCCTTTGACTTCGAGCGCGGGCGCGGCACGGCGGTCATTCATGGCCGCCTCCGAGATAGAGTTGCTGCACCTCGGGATCGGACTCGATCTCGCGCGGCAAGCCTTCCTTGAAGATGCGACCGTTGTGCATCATCGTCACGCTCTCGACGACGCGTAGCGCGACGTCCATGTCGTGCTCGATGATGATGTAGCCGATATGCGCGGGCAGCGAGGTCAGGATCTCGATCAGCTCGCGCCGCTCGGTCGGCGACAGTCCCGCCGCTGGCTCGTCGAACAGGATGAAGCGCGGCGCGCCGGCCAGCGCCAGCGCGATCTCGAGCTGCCGCTGCTGGCCATGCGCGAGCTCGGCGACGCGCTGGTCCTTGACGCCGGCAAGGTGCACGGCCTGCACCAGCGTCTCGGTCGCGTGCATCAGCGCATCGTTCTGCCCCGGGCGCAGCAACGAGAAGCGGCCGCGCGAGACGCCGCGGCAGGCGAGATAGACGTTGTCCTGCACGGTGAGGCCGGGGAACAGCGCCGAGATCTGGTAGGTGCGGCGCAGGCCCCGGCGGATGCGTTCGTAGGGCGGGAACTGGGTGATGTCCTCGCCAAAGAAGCGGATCGTGCCGGAGGAGGGTGGGAAGTCGCCGGTGATGCAATTGAACAGCGTGGTCTTGCCGGCGCCGTTCGAGCCGAGCACCGCGCGTCGTTCGCCGGGACGCACGGTGATCGTGACGTCGGTCAGTGCTGCCAGCGCGCCGAACAGCCGCGTCACGCCGCGCAGCTCCAGCGCGGCGCCGGCGCCGACCACCGAGAGCCGCTGTGCGACGCTATCCATGGCGGCCTCCGCCGGAACGGCGCGTCGAGGATGCGCTGCGGCGCCGCCAGCGGTCCCAGAGGCCGATCACGCCGTCGGACGACCAGAACACGATGGCGAGGAAGCCGAGCCCGATCAGCAGCCGGAAGCGGTTGCCGTCGAGCCCGAACTTGATCAACACGTCGAGCGCGAAGGTGCGCAGCAGGACGAAAATGAGTGCGCCGATGAAGGGACCGATCGGTCGTGTGATGCCGCCGACCACGGCGATGATCAGGACGTCGATGCAGGCGCCGACGCTGACCGAGCCTGGCGAGATCTGCCGGTAGTTCCAGACTTGCAGCACGCCGCCGAGTGCGGCGATGAAGGCGGCGAAGGCGTAGGCCGCGATGCGGTGGGCATTGGGATTGAAGCCGAGGGCCGCCATGCGGCGCGGATTGTCGCGGACGCCCTGCAGCGCGAGGCCGAACGGCGCGCGCGAGACATACTGGACGGCGAAGTAGCAGATCGCGGCGACGCCGACCGTCACATAGTAGAAGGCGATGTCGGCGCGCCAGTCGACGCCCCAGAAATGCGGCGTCGCAACGGTGTTGATGCCGGTATGGCCGTTGAAGATCGCCCAGTTCTGGTTGGTGAAGTAGTAGAAGGCTGCGCCGATCGCGAGCGTGATCATGATGGTGTAGATGCCCTCGGTGCGCACCGCGAGCGCGCCGCCGAGCGTGCCGAACAGCGTCGCCAGCGCCAGCGCCGTCGGGGTTGCGAGCCACCACGGCCAGCCGAGGCTGATATTGGTGCTGCCGCTGATGCCGAACACCGCGACCATGTAGCCGGCGAAGCCCGCGATGGTGAGCTGCATCAGGCTGACCATTCCGCCATAGCCGGCGAGGAACATCAGGCTCAGCGCGATGACGCCGAGGATCAGCGTGGTGGCGAAGATCTCGATCAGGAAGAAGCCGTTGGCGATCAGCGGCATGATCACGAGGATCAGCGCTACCAGCCAGGCCGCCGGGTTCTGGAATTCCGGCCAGGTGCGGATCAGGGCGCGGCGGGGCGCGTTAGCGGATGGGTCGGGGCGGAACTGGGTGCTCTGGAGCAACGACATCTCATCGCCTCGCGAGCAGGCCCTGCGGCCGCAGCGCCAGCACCACGACCATGATCAGGAAGGTGACGACTATGGCGTAGGTCGGGATGTAGACCGAGCCGAGCTGTTCGGCGAGCCCGATGATGACGGCGCCGAGCGCAGCGCCCGGGATCGAGCCCATGCCTCCGACGATCACGACCACGAGCGAAGCCAGCAGGAAGCGCGTATCCTCGCCCGGCGACAGCGACTGGAAGGTGCCGCCGACCACGCCGGCGATGCCGGCAAGGCCCGCGCCGAGCGCGAACACCAGCACGAACACCAGCTGGATCCGAATCCCGGTGGCGGCGAGGATGTCGCGATCGTCGACCCCGGCGCGCACGATCATGCCGATCCGCGTACGATTCAGCGCCAGCCACATCGCGACGCCGATCACGACGGACGCCGCGAAGATCACCAGCCGCACCAGCGGATATTGCAGATAGACCGGCTCGCCCGATGATTTGATTGCGGTGAGCAGCGGCAGCTGCACCGGGCCGATCAGCCAGCTCGGGGTCTGGACCTGGTAGAAGTCGCCGCCGAACACCCAGAGCATCAGATCTGCGAACACGATCGAGAGCCCGATCGTGACCATGGTCTGCCTGAGGTCCTGACCCTCCATGCGGCGGAACACGGCGAGCTGCAGGATCACGCCGACCAGCGCCGCCGCGATGAAGGCGACGATGAAGGAGAGGATCCACGACCCGGTCCAGGTGCTGATGGCGTAGCCGATATAGCCGCCGAACAGGTAGAGCGAGCCGTGCGCGAGGTTGACGTTGCGCATCAGCCCGAAGATCAGCGTGAAGCCGCTGGCCACCAGGAAATACAGCCCGCCGAGCGTGATGCCGTTCAAGACGGCGTTGAGGAACACGCGCTTGCGGCCGATCGCGGCCTCCAGCCCCGGCGGCCAGATCGCGAACACCAGCCACAGCAGCACCGCGACCGCGATGATCACGATCAGCGCCCAGGCCGGATGGCGTTCGATGAACCTGGCCATCTCCGTCGCGTTCCCTCTGTGGTCGCGACCGTCTGCCGGGCCGCGTGTCCTTGCATCCTACCGAGGGCGAAGGCGGCGGATTTGATCGACAGTATCTTTTATCGTCTAGGTGGGACCTCCGTTACGGCCGCAACACCTTGGCGGCGCGGCGATAGTCGGTCGGGGCCATGCCGACATTGGCGGCGAAGAAGCGGGTGAAACCGCTCTGCGAGGAGAAGCCGAGATCGAAGCCGATATCGGCGATCGGCGCCTCGGTCGCGACCAGCGCATCCAGCGCCTGCTCCATGATCAGCGTGTTCATGTAGAGGTGAGGGGTGACGCCGGTTTGCGTCCGGAACAGCCGGTAGAAATGCGGCCGCGACAGGCCGGCTTCGCGTGCGATCGCATCGAGCTCGATCTCGGCGCCGGGGCTTTCCGACATCAGCCTGATCGATTTGCGGACCCGGAAATCGGTCACCGCGGCGGCGGCACGCGCGTCCTGCGCCGCCTGCCAGCTCTCCTCGTAGCAGGAGTCGATCAGCTGCCGGAGCTCGCAGTCGAGGCTGCGCAGCGATGGCGCGCCGCACACCAGTGCTGCGGTGCGGCGGATCAGCCGGTCGAGCGTCTCTGTGCGCGGAAAGAAGGTGCGGCCGAACCGCAGGCCCTGCGCACTCGCGGGCTGCGGTGCGAACCATTCGGCATTGACATAGAGCACGAAGAAGATCGCGCCGTGGTCCATGTCGGTCGGCAGAAAATTGTGTGGTTCCCACGGGTTGACCGCGACCACGGTATCGTCCTTGAGCAGCAGGCGCTGCTCGGACACATCGATCTGCGCCGGCGTGCCGCCGACATGAAAGATCAGGTGCCCTTCGCGGTGCGCATGCACGTTGAAGGGACGGTTCAACTGATAGACCGTCGCGCGACCGAACCGGCCGTGGAAGACGGCAAGCGCCCTGCTCATGCCTCCCCTCCCGCGGGATGTTCTTGTCTTTTCGACAAGCGTTCATCATCCGCCCGCGGAAAGCAAGGGCGAGCAGGGCTCCTCGTGCAACCGCGCGACTTGGTCACGGCTGGCTTGCTCGCACCTGCAACAAATACGTCAGTACTTCTTGCACTCCGGGACCGTGCGGCTCGGCAGGCCGATCTTGGCGAAAACCGCCGGATCGTAGCCCAGCGTCTGGTTGACGTTCGGGATCACCTTCACGACCTTGCTGAACAGCGCGCCCTTGCCGTCGTCGACCACCTCGGTGACGAAGTTGGTGCCGATCGCCTGGCGGTTGGCGTCGAGCTTGATCTTGCCGTTCGGGGCGTCGATCTCGATCTTCGCCAGAGCATCCTTGAGCTTGGCCTGGTTGTTGGAGAGATCGCCATTGACCTGCCGCAGCGCCAGGATCAGCGCCATGGTCGAGCCGTAATAGTTGGTGGCGAGCAGCGACGGGCTCGGGAAGCGTTTGTTCTCCGGGAACGAGTCCTGATAGGCCTTCACGAATTTCTGCCAGGCGGGATCCTCCCAGGTATCGGCCTGGCCGCTGGCGGCGATGGTGCCGATCAGGGCGTTCTTGGCGCTGCCCTTCGACGACAGGATGGTCTGGTCGATCATGATCGAGCCGCCCATTAGATGCGCCTTGCCGCCGGCCTGCTGATACTGGTTGAGGAAATTGACGGCGTCGGCGCCGCCGAGGCCGAGATAGATCGCATCGACATCGTCGGGAAGTGCTGCGATGACAGAGGCGAAGTCCTTGGTGCCGAGCGGCACCCATTGCCGGTTGGTGACCTGGCCGCCGGCGCCGCAGAACTCGAGCACCAGGCCGAACACCTGAGTGTAGATGAAGGAGTAGTCCTCACCGACGGTCGCGATCTTGCGATAGCCCTTGGTCTCGTAGGCGTATTTGCCGAGGCCGACCTGCCACTGCGCGCCATCCATGTTGTAGCGGAAGAAGTTCGGCGCCGGATCGACATAGGTCGTCTCCTGCGCGCCGGAGGCGGCGTTGACGAAGGTCAGCTCCGGATGGGTCTTGGCAAAATTCTTCACCGCGATGCCCTCGTCGCCGGACAGCGGTGACAGCAGGATCTGCACCTTGTCCTGCTCGATCAGCTTGCGCACCGCGCGCACCGCGGAATCCGGCGTCGCATCGGTCGAGGCGACGATGAACTCGAGCTCCTTGTCGCCGATCTTCTTGCCGAGCACGTTGAGCGCGGTCTGGTGGCCGCGCATGCCATCCTCACCGAGCACCGTGTAGGTGCCCTCGAGCGTCGCGGTGACGCCGACCTTGATCTTCTCCTGGGCGAATGCCGTGCCCGAAAGCAACAGGCTGCTCAACGCAATCAGTCCCAAACTGCCTTTCAACATCGCTCTCCTCCCTCTGTGTTGTCGCCGGCGTCCACATCGCCTGACGAAGGCCGATGGGTGTCCGGTTGTTGCCGGCAAAGCTAGCCGAAGGCAGGCACGGCGCGGATGTCGTCGCGGCGGGGGTGCTTAACGGGCAGTCTCATTTTGATTGTTGCGCCGCAACGAGCTTCGCGGCGCAATGCCGCGGTTACTTGCTCGGTGTCATCACCCGTGCATGCGCATGCGGGTGATCCAGCATTCCAGAGGCGGCTGTGCTTGAGCCGAGAGGCCGCGGCTTCTCCGGTGTCGTCCCTGCGAAAGCAGGGACCCATAACCACCGCCTTGTGTGATGGAATTCGCTGGGGCCCCAGCGTCGCACAACAACTGTACCCTGTGGTTATGGGTCCCGGGTCGCGCTTCGCTTGCCCGGGACGACACTGAATTTGCAGCAGCGTTCGAAACGTGACCCATACATCCGCTGCCGCGGGCGCGGAGCAGCAACGTGGTCCGAGCGTTCGCCTTGCTACGGCATATGGTGGCCGGCGGCCTGTCCGCCGTCGACGTGGAGTACCTCTCCGGTCACAAAGCCTGCGCCATCGAGGTAGAGCACGGCGTCGACGATGTCGGAGATCTCTCCCATCCGGCCGACCGGGTGGAGCGCTGCCAGCGCCGGATGCGCATCGGCCGGGTGCATCGGGGTCTTGATGATCCCGGGCGACACTGCGTTGACGCGAATTCCGGTCCGTGCATATTCGATCGCGAGCGCGCGGGTTGCGGCGTTCAAGGCGCCCTTGGTCAGCGAGGCGAGGGCGGCCGGAACGCTGCTCATCGGCTGGTCGACGAGACTGGTCGTGATGGTGACGACGTGGCCGTGGCCCTGCTTGCTCATCAGCTCCAGCGCGCGCCGGGTCATATTGAAGAAGCCCGTCACGTTGGTCGAGATGTAGCTCGCGTAGTCATCTTGCGTGTATGCGGTGAAGGGCTTGGCCATGAAGATGCCGGCGTTGTTGACCAACGTGTCGAGACGGCCGAAGCGCTCCAGCGCCGCCTTGAACACGTGCTCCGCCGTCTCAGTTGCGCCGACGTCGCCCGCCACCGTGACGATATCCGCGTCAGTGGCCGGCTTGATCGAGCGCGAGGTCGCGACGACCCGGCAGTTGCGATCCCTGAAGGCCTGAACGATGCCGGCGCCGATCCCCTGCGATGCGCCGGTGACCACTGCGACTTTCCGCTCCGTGCTCATGATTGCGTTCCTTTAAAGCCCGGTCCTTGGTTTGACGCGTCACGTTGCGCTACGCCGCGCCGCTTGCAGAAAGCGGGCTGTAGTCGCGGCTCTTGAACATCGTGTGCAGCTGCCGCCGCCGGATGCCGAGATTGCCGCCGTCGAAGATCGGCAGCGCGAGCGCGTCCCGCAGCAGGGTGCCGAACGGCGCTTCATGATCGTAGCTGTCGATCCCGACCACCCGCATCAGATCGGTGATGACGCGCACGGCGGCCTCGGAACCGAAGATCTTGGCCTGCACCGCCAGCTCCTCGGCCGCCGGCGACTGGGTGTCGAGCGCATGGCAGGCGCGCCAGCTCAGATAGCGTGCCGCTTCGATCGTGGTCTTGGCATCGGCGAGCGCGTATCCGACCGCCTGATGCTCGATGATGGGGTGGACGCCGCCGCGCTTTTCGCTGCGGGCAAAATCGAGCGCGAACGCGAAGGCTGAGCGCATCAGCGCGACGCCGAAGATTCCGACCAGCGCCGCGGTGCCGGTGAAAGCCGCCGCGGTCAGCGCAAGGCCGGCACCTTGCTGTCCGAGCAGATTGCGGTGTGACGCCGCGACATTCTGCAAAGCAAACTGCGGCACGAGATGCGCGCGATGACCGATGCTGTCGATTGCACGTTCGAACACGAGGCCGTTCACCGGTCCTTGCACGGCAATGATCGAGATAGCGGCGTCCGGCGCTGCGGCCGAGTCGGTCCGGCACACGATGGTCAGAAGGTCGGCACCCTCGCGATTCCAGCCGGTGGCCGAGGACACCCATTTCTTGCGGCCGTTGATCAGCCAATTGTCGCCTTCTCGCCGGGCCGTGGTGCGGACGCCCTCGCCGGGCGGCGGCGAGGCGGCGTTGGCGCTGCCGCCCGGCTCGCTGGAGCAGAAGGCGGCGAGCGGTGCGCCGCTGGTCTTCAGGAACGGCGCGAGCAGCCGCCGACATTGCTCCGGCGTGCCGCCGAGCAGCAGTGGCAGCAGGCCGAGCACGCTGCCGAGCATGGTCAGCGTCACGCTCGGGTTCACGCTATAGAATTCCTCGGCCAGGATCGCCATGTCGATCATGCCGGCATTGTCGCCGCCCGCCGGCGCCGGAATGCACTTGCGCAGATAGCCGGCCGCCACCATCGCCTCGTAGGTCGGTTTGGTGGCGAGGAAGCGCTGCTCCGGCGTTGCCAGCTTTTCGGCGGCCCTGGCCTCGGCCAGCACCTCTCTGGCAAATTTGCGGGAGGCGAGTTGCAACTCGCGCTGCTGTGCCGTGAGCGTGAAATCGATTGCCATGCCAATGCCCTCCGTGTCGGCGGTTCGGGCTATGACTATCGCGGCGTGGTCGGGAAATCTTGGACGGCAGTGCCCGATTTCTTGGCGGGGAGTGAACCAAATCTCGTCGCGCCTCAGTGCGCGGCGGTGCGGCGGAATTCGCGCGGGGCGAGGCCGTTGTGGCGCTTGAACAGGCGGTTGAAATGCGAGATGTCGCGGAAGCCCGCGGCAAAGGCGATCTCGGCAATGGTCTTGTGCGCGGAGGTGCGATCGAGCAGGGCGCGCGTGCACGCGGCGATCCGCTGCTCGTTGACGTGTTCGCCCACCGAGCGGCCGGTGCTTGCAAACAGGCGGTGCACGTAGCGCTCGGAGCAGCGGAATTTCGTGGCCAGCGCCGGCGCGCCGAGCTCGGGGTCGTCGTTGTGACGCGCAATATGGTCAAGCATCATCGACAGCAGGACCGGCATATGCACGCGCTCCGCCGCCGTGTCGGCGAGGATGTCGGGTACGTGGGCGATCAGCTCGGCGATATGCGTGCCGAGCATCGCCGGGGTTGTTGCGAGGTGACCGCCGCTTAGGCAGAGCTCGGCGTAGCTCGCCAGCGTCCGCGACAGCGCGCGGCCGGTTTCGGTCGCAGACAGGCCGAGCCGCGGGTGGTCGAACAGCGCGTCCGGCAACAGACGCCGCGGCACCGCAAAGCAGAACAGCTTGAAGTCATGCCGGTGGGCGATCTCGAACGGCTGCGTCGTATCGGCAACCGCGAGATCGCCGGGGGCGCTGATTTGCTCGTGGCCGCGCTGCGAGGTGCGCCCCAGCCCTTCGAGCTGGAGGTTGACGAAGCAAAGGTCGTCGGTGCTTGCAGCGATGTGCGAGGCGAGCCGGTGCACGATATGCCCGCTCGCCGTGACCCGCGATATCTGCAGCGGCGCGGCGTCGACCTTGCAGATCGCGCCGGCAAACGATTCCTCGGCAATCCGGCGCGGCTCGAGGCGCACGAAGGCAGCTGCGAGGTCGTCTGCCCAACTGCCGAAGGGTTGATCCGGACGGGCCGGCCTGGTCGACCATTCCATGTGCGCCTCGAATAGACCGTCACTGCGAAGGGCCCAGCGAGGCGAACGATATCGCCGGCCAAACCGGCGGTCAAATTCCGCCGGCGGCCTGTTTTCCCCGCAAAGCATGGCGCATGCATGCAGAGAACGACGGTTTCACTTCGTGGTGTAGCCGCCGTTGACCAAAATGGTCTGGCCGGTCATCCACCAACCGTCCGACACCAGGAGGCGAATCCAGGGCACGATATCCTTGATGTCGGTGAGACCGGTCTTCGAGAAGCCGGACAGCGCCGCTGCCGATTGGTGATAGGCGACCGCGTCCGTACCCTCGGCCGGATAGAAGAACGGCGTGTCCATCGGGCCGGGGCCGATCGCGGTGACCGAGATGCCGCGTGCGCCGAACTCCTTCGATGCTGCGCGGGTAAAGTGCTCGACCGGCGCCTTGGTGCCGGCATAGGCGGCATAGAAGGGCGTGTAGGCGCCGAGTAGCGACGTCACCAAGGTGCAGATCTTGCCGTTGTCGTTGACGTGACGGCCGGCCTCCTTGAGGAAGAAGAACGCGGACTTGGCGTTGACCGCGCTCATCGCGTCGTATTCGGCCTCCGAGATCTCGACCATCGGTTTCTTCAGCACCTTGCCGACGGTGTTGATCGCGACGTCGGGACGGCCGACCGTAGCGACGGCATCAGTGAACAGTTTTTCCATCGCGCCCGATGTCGTGAGGTTGGCCTGGAAGGCGACCGCGTTGGCGCCGGCAGCCTTGATTGCTGCCACAGTCGCGTCGGCATCGGCCTTGGACGCGGAACTGTTGTAGTGGATTGCGATCGCCTTCGCGCCGTGGGCCGCGAGATCGCGTGCGATCAGGCCGCCGAGGTTCTTGGCGCCGCCGGCGATGATGACGGTCTTTCCCTTGATGCTGTGTTCGGTCATGGCGTTCGCCTCTCCGGATCTCGCGGCCGCGCCATGCGGCTGCTTTCTGGAGGCAACGATATCGTCTAGGATTTGCCGATAAAGCCGTGCATTCTGACCTCACTTGTCAGGAATAGCGAACAATCGGGGCGTTAATCGTGGACCGCATCGATCTCTTCCGCATTTTCGCCCGCGTCGTCGAGTGCGCGAGCTTTACGCGGGCGGCCGACACGCTGGGGATGCCGCGCTCGTCGGTGTCCTCAGCGGTCGCGGAACTGGAGCAGCGCATCGGCGCCCGGCTGCTGCACCGGACGACGCGAAAAGTGTCGCCCACGCACGACGGCGCGGCGTTCTACGAACGGTGCCTGCGCGTCGTCGCCGATGTCGAGGAGGCCGAGACCCTGTTCCGCCATGCCGCCGCCGAACCATCGGGTCGGCTCAGGGTCGACGTGCCCGGGCGGATCGGACGCCTGATCGTCGCACCGGCGCTGCCGGCGTTCCTCGATCGCTATCCGCAGATCGACATCGATCTCGGCGTCACCGATCGCGCCATCAACCTGATCGCGGACTCCGCCGATTGCGTCGTGCGCGTCGGCCCGCTCGGCGATTCCGGCCTGATCGCGCGGCCGCTCGGCAATCTCGTACTGATCAATGTCGCGAGCGCGGGATATCTCGCGCGCCACGGCACGCCGCAGACGCCGGACGATCTCGGCGCGCATTGGGCGGTCAACTACGCTTCGCCGTCCACCGGCCGCATCGAGGAGTGGGAATGGCGCGAGCAGGGCGCGTCGCGCGCCATCGCGATGCGCGGCCGTGTCACCGTCAACAGTGCGGAAGCCTATATCGCCTGCTGCCTCGCCGGTCTCGGCCTGATCCAGATTCCGGCCTACGACGTGAAGCGGCATCTCGATGCCGGAGAACTCGCCGAGGTGATGCCGCAGCATCGCGCCACGCCAATGCCGATGACCTTGCTCTATCCGCACCGCCAGCATCTGTCGCGGCGGCTGCAGGTGTTTGCCGATTGGCTGACGGCACTGCTGAAAGAGCAGCTGCTGGTCGCGGGTTAGAACTTCAGCGTGATGCGGGCCCGGAAGCCGCGGCGCGTTATCGCCTGCTGTTGCCGGCGCGGGACGAGGTCGTCCTTGTCGCGCGCTTCACCTCGGCCTTGGGCTGGAAAAACAGGCCGGGCATCACCGAGACCAGTCCGAAGGTCATTCCGAGGAATGCCAGGAACGTATCGAGGTAATTGATCTCCATTTCAGTTGTCTCCATTCAGCTTGCACCGGGTTGACCCGGTGCAATGCGTTCGATGAACCTAGATATGGTCCGGTACATTGCTCGGTACAATAGAAACATTTATCTCGGAGCAATACTTTCAATGCTCCGCGTCTAGGCAGCGATCCGACCCTGCTGCAGGTGCCGCTGCTCGATGGCCTTGACGGAGTTTTCGAATGCTTTTCGAGGGCACTTCTGCCGATCGACCCGAGCACGAGACCGAGGATCCATCCCTTCAGATTCTTGTCCTCGCGCACCACGACCACGTCAATGTCGGTCGCGCCATCGGACCGCCGCGCGAAGCTGTAGGAGTGGCCCGACCTGCCGCCCCACACATTGGAGTCGGTCGTCGTCAGGACGACATGGTCTGGGTCGGACCAGTCGTAGTGCAAGCGTTCCCAGATGCCGTTCGAGCCCTCGGTCACGTCAGCATCCGAGGGGCCGCGATGATGCACCTTGAGATATGCGTCGGCACTGTTGCCGAACAGCTTGGAGCGGCCCGGCCCGAAGTCGGTGAGGCCGGCGACGTACTGCTCCGGCGTCAACCCGGTCGTCCGATGAAGGTGGATCGTGGACATCTGTGGCTCCTGCACCTTCGATGGAAGGCTCCGACCGCTATGCCACTAGTTGGAGAGCGTGCCCGACTTGCGGACAGTCACGCTGTCGCCGTTCCGGCTGATCTCCACTGCGCCTGCCTGGTCCGGCGTCGAGAGCAGGGCACGCTGACCGGGCGCCAGCACCGAGACGAAGCGGACCGGCGTGCCGGCCTCGCCCTGTGCGAGCGTCGTCACGACGCGATACCCGTCGGGCTCGACCGTGTAGTAGGCGACGCCGGATACGTCGCCGAGATGGATGCTTTGGGCCTCGATCGGCCTGAGCCCGCGCGCCTGGGCGGCTCCATGCGATGCGCCAAGTGCGGCGAAGGTGATGGCTGTGGCGAGAATTGTGCTGCGGATCGACATGGGATCCTCCGTTGGCTTGAGTGTCAGAATCTGGGCGGCGAGCGATTGCCCGTCTGCTCCCTTGCCGGAGGAGATGGTGAGGCTATGATCATCGATCAAACAGATAGGATCGATAATGGCCATCGATGCCGTCAATTTGGGTCGGATCGACCTGAATCTGCTTGTTCATCTCAATGCGCTACTCACCGAACGGAGCGTGACCCGGGCGGCAGGCTCCGTCGGGATCGGCCAATCCGCGATGAGTCACAATCTCGCCCGGCTGCGCGAACTGTTCGATGACGAGCTGCTCACGCGGGGCGCCGATGGCATGCGCCTCACCCCGCGCGCGATGACCTTGCTCGATCCGGTGCGGACCGCACTCGCACAGGTCGAGGCAGTGCTGCTGCGCGAGAAGACCTTCGATCCGGCCACCGCGGTGCGAACGTTCAGGCTCGGCCTGTCGGACAGTATGGAAATCCTGATCGTGCCGCGCCTTCTGGCGCGCATGCGCGAAATCGCGCCGGGCATTCACCTGCGGCTCTACAACGTTGATACGTCCCGGCTGCTCGATGATCTCGACGCCGACGAAGTGGATCTCGCGCTCTCCTACGGTCCGATCCAGCAAGGACAATTGCATCACAAACAGCGCGTGCTGTTCACCGAGAGCTTCCTTTGCATGTTCAATGCGGAGAAGACGGGGATCACGCCGCCCATCTCGCTCGAGGACTACATCCGGCTTCCGCACGTGCTGACCAGCCTGCGGCCGGGGCGCACCGTGCGCGGCTCTGTCGATGAGGCGCTCGAAGAACTCGGCCTGCAGCGGTCCGTTGCGCTGACCACGCCGCGCTTCCTCACCGTGCCGTATCTGGTGGCGCAGGCGCCCGTGATCGTCACCATGGGCGCACGGCTGGCCCGCCGCTTCGCCGCCGATCTCGGGCTCAGCCTCAGTCCGCCGCCGGTGAAGGTGAAAGACGTTACGGTGTCATTGCTGTGGCATGCGTCCTACCATCACGACCCGGCCCATGTCTGGCTACGGGACCAGTTGGTCCAACTGGTCGCCGAACTGTGAGCGGGCGCGCCCCGGCCTCGTCAGAACTTCTGCGTGATGCCGGCATAGAAGCCGCGGCGCGGGCCGTATTGCGGCGCGAACACGCCGATACCGGAGCCGTCGCGGATTTGGTAGACGGTGTCGAACAGGTTGACGACGTCGAAGCGCAGCGTGGTCGGTTTGTTCGGCGCGACGATGTTGAAGTCGTGCGAGACGCCGAGGTTGACTTGCGCGTAGGGCGGCACGGTGCCCGTGTTGGCAAAGCCGTTGCGCAAGCCTGAGCCGTAGATCACCGACGCGCTGAACTTGGTGTCGCGCCATTGGTACCAGCCGCCGACCGATGCGGTTAGCGTCTGAGCATGGTCGGTGTTGACGTAATTGTTGGCGATGTAGGCCAGCTCGTCAGGATCGAACAGATACTGGTTTGAGACGACCTGGGTGGCGACCTGCCTTGCGATCGCGACATTGCCGTAGAGATGCAGATTGTCGTGGTCGTATCGCGCGGTCAGCTCGACGCCTTCATTGGTGCCTTTCGCATAGTTGAAGGCGGTCAGGACGTAGGCCTGGCCGAACTGGCCGTCGTCGAGTAGATCGGTCGCGATCTTGTAATAGGCGTCCATGCCGACCTCGAGGCCGGGGATCGCATAGACTTTCTGCGTCACGCCGATGTCGAACACGTGCGAGCGCTCGGGCAGGACAGGATCGTTGGCGGTGGTCGCCGGCTGCGCGGTCGTGTTCTGTACCAGCGCAAGGTTGGTCGGTGCCGCCAGCACCTGCTCGGGCGGCGTGAAGTTGCGGGCATAGCCGGCATGGAAGGTCGTGCCGTCATAGGGCTTCCATGTCAGGCTAATCCGCGGGCTAAGCTGGTTGGCATCGACATATTGCCACATCTGGTCGAAGCGCAGGCCGGCATTGAGCGTGAGCTGGTTGGTGATCTTCCACTCGTCGGCAATGTAGGTGGAGAACAAATATCCGGTCTTGGCGCTGGAATCGAACACCGAGAGCGGCGCATCGATCGGGTTGCCGGCATCGTCGAGCGGCAGCACGGTCGAGCCGTTGTTGACCAGCGAGCGTTCGGCGCTGACCGCGATGCCGAACTTCAGCGTATGCGCGAAGCCGAGCCTGTAGGAGGTGTCCTCCTGGATGCCGTTGATGAAGCTCTGGCGATACACGTCCGACGCGACCCCATTGAAGACGAGATCGCCGACTGGATCCGGCATGAAGTGCAGCTGGCTGTAGCGATTGAAATAGGCGACCTGGTAGTCGAACCCGTCGCCCGACTTCTGGTAGGCCACGACGTTGAACTGGTTGAATTCGCGTTGCCGTTCGTTGAGCAGCGCGGAGTCGAAGTTCGAGACGCCGAAGGCGGTGAAGGCCGGAGCCTGGCCGGGATTGTTGGGGATCTGATAGGCGCCGTTCGAGACGCCGCCGATATAGGTCAGCCGGCTGGTCGGATCGAGCGCGGTCGAGACATAGGCAAAACCCTTCTCCTGGTCGGTCCGGTCGTGGATGGCGTTATAGGCCGGCGTCGGGTTCTCGATGCCGACATCGCTGCCGAAATAGCGTCCGGAGACGTAATACTGCGTCTGTCCAATCGTGCCGCCGTAGTCGACGCTGGTGGTGAAGGTGCCGTGGCTGCCGCCATAGACGCTGACGCTGCCGGAATTGTTGAAGGCATCGGTCTTGGTCTGGATGTCGAGCACGCCGGCGGTGCGCAGGCCATACTGCGCGGGCAGTGCGCCCGTGATCAGCGCCATGCTGCCGACGATCCCGGTGTCGATGATCTGGCCGAAGGCGCCGACGCCGTCCGGCAGCATGATCCCGTTGATGCGGTATTGCAGGTTGGCGTGCTCGTTGCGCACATGCAGTTCACCGCTTGCGGCGGAGTCCTGCGAAACCCCGGGCGCCTGCAGCAGCGCCTTGTCGAGCGTGGTGTTGGTGCCCTGTGGCAGTGCCTCGAGGGCTTGCCGGCTCATCTGGTAGCTGTTGGCGCCGGTGGGTGCCAGCAGCGCGGCGCGGGCCTGGTCGAGCTGCGTGTTCTGGCTTGCGACGGCTTGAGCCTGGGTCTGTTCCGGAGATTCAGGCGTCGCCGATACCGCGCCGGTTCTGCGTGCGCGGTGGCCACCGCCGCTCGCAACGCGCGTCTTCGGCTTGTTCGGTCCGGCCGGCGCGGTGTGGCGTTGCGGCGCCGTCACCGTGATGTCGGGAAGAGTCGTTGTCGGCGCGGTCGTCTGCCCGAATGCGGCGCCGTTGATCCCGTAGACCAAGAGCGATGCAGCGCCAACGGCGGCGCGTCGTCTCATAATTTTTGACATGTTGGTTCCCGATCTCACGAGGCTGCGATCCGGATCCTCACCGAAGGACGCGGTCGAGCCCGCCGTCGATGCGCGACGGCGAAATTCCCCATTGATCAAACGGCAGCCGAATGATGGCCGCGTTCGACGTTCAGTCGTGCAGGGAGTTCAGGAGATCGGAGGCGCGCGCGGCTGATAGTGCAGCCGGCCGATGTCGAGCGGCGCCGCATAATTGTCGATCTGCCAGGAGAGCAGAGCGACGGCATCGGGCAATTGGAGTGGTGGCAACGCCGGCGCCGGCGTCGCCGTGCTCGTCATCGCTACGACAGCGCAGATGGCGCAGAGATCTACGGCCTGATCGGAATCAGGATTCGAACGAGGCTCGTCGCGCGAGGCGTTCTCGATATGCGCCGCGAACGACGCTGTCGCCTGTGCCGGCGCAATGGCATGGAAATGGCCGAACGACAGCACGAACTGGACCGCCAGCGCCAAAAACGCCAGCCGAGCCCCGTGCCTGATGTTCGAACGAAACCACTTCATGACGACGCCATTTTCCGCGTCGAGAGGTCACAAGACCGATGGACGGCGCCTGCGACGCGGTGTCGCACAGTTTCGAAAACGTGCCGGCCTGTCAATCCGCATTGCCAAGCGATGCGATCAATTTCCGGGCGATCGGGCGATCTTGCAACATCGCGACGTTGGAAAGTGGGGGCCCGGCTTGCGCCGCGCCCCCATCCGTCACTCCACGATCGTAGTGACCACGCCGGCACCGACGGTACGGTTGCCTTCACGGATCGCAAAGCGCGACCGCGCTTCGAGCGCGATCGGCTTGTTGAGCTCGATCGTGAACTCAGCGCTGTCGCCCGGCATCACCATCTCGGCGCCGTCGGCGAGCTGGACGGTGCCGGTGACGTCGGCAGTCCGGAAGTAGAACTGCGGACGATAGTTGGCGAAGAACGGCGTGTGCCGGCCGCCTTCGTCCTTCGTCAGCACATATACTTCCGCGCGGAAGGTCCGGTGCGGCGACGCACCACCCGGATGCGACAGCACCTGACCCCGCTGCACGAGAGCCTTGTCGACCCCGCGCAGCAGGCAGCCGACATTGTCGCCGGCCTGCCCCTGGTCGAGGATCTTCCGGTAGCTCTCGATGCTGGTCACGACCGACTTGCGGGTCTCGCCGAGGCCGACGATCTCGACCTCGTCGCCGATCCTGATCGTGCCGCGCTCGACGAGCCCGGTCACCACGGTGCCGCGGCCCGCGATCGACTGCACGGCCTCGATCGGCATCAGGAACGGGCGATCCTTCGGCCGCTCGGGCAGCTCGATAAAGCTGTCGAGCGCCTCGAACAGTTCGAGGATCGCCTGATCCGCCAGCGGACCGTGCTCGCCGCGCAGCGCGGCCATCGCCGCACCGCGCACGACCGGCGCGTTGTCGCCGTCGTACTGGTACTTCGACAACAGATCGCGCACCTCGATCTCGACGAGATCGACCAGCTCCGGATCGTCAGCGACATCGCACTTGTTCAAGAACACCACGATGCGCGGCACGCCGATCTGGCGCGCCAGCAGGATGTGCTCGCGCGTCTGCGGCATCGGTCCGTCGACGGCGGAGACGACCAGGATCGCGCCGTCCATCTGCGCCGCGCCGGTGATCATGTTCTTCACATAATCGGCGTGACCCGGGCAGTCGACGTGCGAGTAGTGGCGCGCCGCCGTCGAGAACTCGACGTGGCTCGTCGCAATGGTCAGGATCTTCGTATCGTCACGCGTACCTTGCGCTGCCGACGCCTTGGCAACGTCCTGGTAGGAGACGAACGCGCCCCAGCCGTGATCGGCTGAAACCTTCGTCATCGCTGCCGTCAGCGTCGTCTTGCCATGATCCACGTGGCCGATCGTGCCAACATTGCAGTTGGGCTTGAGGCGGATGAACTTCTCTTTGGCCATGGGACACCTGTGGTGTTCGAGCTCCCGTGCTGGGTTTGCACGACTCGTGGCACCGCGAGAGCCCGTTCGGCGCCAGGAGCCGCTTCCGCTCCGGGCTGCCTTCCAATGTCAGGTGTGACGTGAGGTCAGGTCCAAAGCAGAATGGCGGCGGACGAGGGCATTAGCCCTCCCGTCATCAGCATCGATGCTCGCTGTGACTGCCGCATGTTGGAAACCTGGGTCGCTCTTTCTACAAAGGGAGGCGAGTACATAAGGGGTGACCGCGCGATTGGCAAGAGGTGGGGTCGTCGCAGCCAAGAGCCGCGCTGGCATTGTCGACCTCCGACGAGTATAGTTCGCGGGCACAAGTGACGGTCTCCCGAATGTCGATCTTCGCAAGCAAATCCGGTCTCGCCATCATCGCCGCAGTGCTCTGTCTCGGCGCCCGGCAGGCCAACGCCCAGGCCGGCCCGGTGCGCTACTGGACGCCGGGCTCGCTGTTCGGCTTCGGCGGCAGCCTGGCCGATGGCCAGAAGGCGGACACCTACGGCAACTTTCCAGGCTTTGACGCCACGGCCCCGCAAGGCGGCGACTTCTCGTATCTGAACGGCCGTCCGGATGGCTGGTTCATCGGCGGCGAAGGCGGCCGTGTCGGCTGGAACACGCTCGGTCAATCGGCGGCGTTCGGGTCGCTCGAATATCAGGGCGCGCAGGTCGGCTACAATTTCAAGGGCGTCGGCGATACGCCCGTGACGTTCTTCGCCGGCTTCGACTCGTTGAAATACAATCCCCCCGGCGCCGGTGGTCCGCTGGCGCCGTTCAGCGGCAATCCCGGCGTCAACGCCGGATATACCGCACGTGCGGGACTGGAGTTCCGCCCGACCTCGAATGTGACCCTGTCGTTCGGGGCTGGTTTTACCCAGCAAGGGGCGGAGCGCATGGACAGCGACATCCATTCGCAGCTGCTGCCAGGCCAGTCACCGGTTCTGTTCGGCGGCCGTTAGCGCGAAGCCGGCAGCCTGACGGTAGCGCGTCAGCGCAAGACCACAGCGTTGCGATCCTGATCCAACCAGAACTTCAATCAGAACCAAGAAGGCTCGAGCTCGCGAGCACAGTCAGGATCCAACCATGGACATGCAAGGCAAGATCGCACTCGTCACCGCCGCGGCATCGGGCGCCGGCCGCGCCGGCGCGCTCATTCTCGCACGCGAGGGCGCGGCAGTCGCGGTGGTCGACCAGAACGAGGCCGGCGCGAAAGCCGTGGTCGAGGAGATCAAAAAGAGCGGTGGACGTGCGCTGGCGCTGGCCGGCGATCTGCGCGACGACAAGTTCTCGCGCGATATCGTTGCTGCGACCGTGAAGGAGTTCGGCGCGCTCGATTGTGTCTGGAATCACCTCGGCATTCCCGGTCCGTCTGTCATCGACGATCTGGAAGGCTGGGATCTCAGCGTCGATCTCAATCTGCGCTCGCAGCTGATCACCACCAATGCGGCGCTCGGGCAGATGACGACGCGGCGCAAGGGCAGCATCCTGTTCACCGCATCGACCTCGGGCCTGGTCGGCTCGCCGTGGAGCCCGACCTATTCGGCGGCCAAGGCCGGCGTGATCGGCCTCGCGCGGGCGCTCGCCAAGCGCCACGCCAGGGACGGCGTGCGCGTCAATGCGATCTGCCCCGGCGCGATCGATACGCCGATGCTGCGGGTGTTCGTCAACCGGCCCGACCAGCCGGGCCACAACGAGGCCGATCCTGAGGAATTGATCAAGGCCGCAGTGACCCGCAATCCGATGGGCCGGGCCGCGCGCCCGGAGGAGATCGCCGAGGTCGCGGTGTTCCTGCTGTCGGACAAGGCCTCGTTCGTCACCGGCATCGCGATGCCGGTCGACGGCGGGACGGTGGCGTAGCGTCGCTTCTCAGAAAACCGTCCTAGAACTTCGCCCTGATGCCGGCATAGGCGGCGAGCGGCATGCCGGGCACGAAGGTGCGCGGATCGCTCAGCTGCGCCATCAGGTTGGGCAGGCCGCCGGCACTGGTAAAGCCGCCCGTTTGGTAGAACGCGCCGCTCAGATAGTAGTGCTGGTTGAACACATTGTTGATCAGCCCGAACACCTCGATGTTCTTCGTGATCTGATACGACGTGTGCAGATTGACGACCGAATAGGCCGGCACCTTCGGGCTCTGGTTGGTGTCGTCGTGGATGATCCACTGGCTACCCACGACGTTGAGGTCGGCGCCGACCTTCCACGCATCGGTCACGTTGTAGTCGACGCCGGCCTTGAAGCGGTGCGCGGGAATGCCCGGGATGTGGTCGCCAGGCATGACGTTGACGAATTGCGCGCCGGCATCGTTGGTCAGGGCATTCGGATTGTTCGGCGAAGACAGTGTAACCGCGCTTCGATAGGTGGCGTCGACATAGGTGTAGTTGGCGTAGGCGTTCCAGCGATCGATGCGATAGTCGAGCTTGGCCTCGATGCCCTGCCGTAAGGTCTGCCCGGCATTCTGGAAGAAGCCGAAATTGTTGACGCCGAGCGGACTCGTGACCTGGATGATGTCGTCGTCGGACAGGGTGTGGAACACGCCCAGGCCCCAGCTCAGCATGCCGGTCCTGGCGTCGCGGCCCCAGCTGCCGCGCAGGCCGGCCTCGACGGTGTGCGACACCACCTGCTTGAGCGGCGGATCGGCCACCAGGAAGGTGTCGATCATGCAGGGATGGTTAGGATCGGAGCAGCCGAGCTCCAGCGGTGTCGGCGCGCGGTTGGCCTCCGAATAGCCGGCATAGGCGGTGAGGTTGGGAGTGATCTTGAAGGTGCCGCCGATCACCGGGTTGAATCGCTGGAAGTGGTTGCTGCTATTGAGCAGGTCGTTGGTCCCGGTCTGGTCCTTCAAGTCGATCTGGGCATAGTTGAATCGTCCACCGGCAGTGACCGAGAACCGATTCGTCACATCGAATGTGTCGGTGAGGTAGACGCCGGTGTACGTATTGGTCGCGCGCAGGTCGACCGGGCTGAGACCGGCGTCTGGCTGATTGATGAAGACCCCGGTGCCGGTCACGAACAGGTTGTTCGGGTCGACCGTTCCGAGTTCGCTGGATGCCGTGAACTTGGTGTTGCCATGGTCGACGCTGACGCCCATCACGACATGGTTGTCGTGCCCGAACAGCCTGTCCGTGTTGGTCAACTGGGCCGTGCCACCATAGCTGTTGGTCGCAACCTGGTTACGATCGATCTCGCCGAGGAAAGCGTTGCCCAGCGTGTTCGGAGTCGCGGGACCGTCTGCCGGACCGAAAACCGGGAGGCCGTCGCCGATGCACAAAGTGGTGGGATCGTCGCACGGCGCAACGTCGGTGCCGTTGCCGTCGACATGGGACTGTCGGAAGCCGCGGAAATAGGCGTTGCCCTGGAACGACCAGGTGTCCGAGAAATTATGGCTCAGCGTGGCGTTGACGAAGGCCAGCTGCAGCAGCGTCGACTGCGGCCAGGTGTAGACGCTGGACCAGCGCTGGTTGAGCATCTCGACTGGCGTTGCGGCGACGTTGCCGAGCAGATTGCTGGCGCCGGTGAAATTGACGTGGAATTCGGTGTCATCGTTGCGCGCGCCGATGTCGACATACATCCGGTTGACGTGTGACGAATTGGCGTAATCGCGCCATCCGCGGTCATAGGCGGATTCGAACGCCGCATAGGCGGAGATGTTGTCCCGCTGGCCGCCGGCCTGCACGCTGCCCTGCACGCGCCCGTAAGAGCCGCCGAACAGTTCCGCCTCGGAGCCCTGATAGGTGAAGCCGTTCTTCATCTGGATGCTGAGCGCGCCGCCGATCGCATTGAGGCCGAAGACGGGGTTGTTGGGCACCAGCGACACCCGGTCGATGGCCTTTTCCGGGATGAAATCCCAGTTGACCACGTCGCCCCAGGATTCGTTGATGCGGACGCCGTTCTGATAGACCGCGATGCCCTGCGGCGTTCCCTGGACCGGCGAGGCGACGAAGCCGCGGTAGTCGAGATTGCGCTGGAACGGGTTGCCGGTCTGGTCGGTCAGCGTGACGCCGGGCAGCTTGCGATTCACCGAGTCGAGAAAGTTGGTCGAATAGTTGCGGCTGAAATCCGCCGAGGTCAGCACCTCGGTGTTGGACGGGATCTTGTCGCGGTCAAGCAGGCTCGAGTCGCGGTCGGAGGGGCTCGGGACGCCGGCGCCGCCCTCGGGCGCCGCCGCGGTTTGGGCCGGTGCGGCCCGGGTTCGGGCGGATCGCGAGGTCCGCGCCACCGGCTGGGAGGCGGGCTTGATGCTGCGCGTCCCCGAAAGCGGCGAGGGGGCAATCACGGTGACGGGCGGCAGTTCGGTCGGGGCGGGGGTCTGGGCCTGCACCATCGTCAGCGGCGCTGCGGCTCCGATGGCGGTGAGCACGGCCGCAGCGCCGCGCGTCGTGACCGAACCAGACAAAAATCGTGTTGCCGTACGCAACAACGCACCAGCCATAACGCCCACCCTGTTGTCCCGGTTCGACTTTTATCCCCGACGAACCTTGGCTTCGAGACTGCGGGAGCGCTTTAGCTTTGGCAAACAAGATGTGTCCCGGAGGTTCGGGATTCTTTTCCATCTGCAATCGGGAAAAATTCCCGATGCCGATCGACGGACGCGCCAACCGTTCGCGCGGCGGTGATTTTCGCCGGTTGTACGGAGACTTATGCCCAAGAGGCAGGCATCCCGCCTCCTGGGCAGCGGCGGCAGGTCAGTCCTTGAACTCGCAGCCGAGCCGGTGCAGGGCCTCATCGACCCAGCGGCGGTCGCTGGTACCGGCGAGGATTTGCTGGATGGCCTTCTCCTCGGTTGCCTTCTTGGCCTCGGTCAGCTTGCAGACGGCCTCGGCGTCGTCATGCGGCACACAGAGCACGCCGTCATCGTCGGCCACGATGAGATCGCCGGGCTCGACGATCATGCCGTCCATCGAGATCGTGCAATTGATCTCGCCCGGGCCGTCCTTGTAGGGGCCGCGATGGGCGACGCCGGCGGCGAACACCGGGAACGATCCGGCGCGGATCGCGCCGGCATCGCGGATCGAGCCGTCGATCACGAAGCCCGCGACGCCCTTCTTCTCCGCCAGCGTCGACATGATCTCGCCGATGATGGCGTTGAGCAGCACGCCGCCGGCGTCGACGACGATCACGTCGCCCGGCTGCGCGAGGTCGATCGCCTTGTGCACCATCAGATTGTCGCCGGGCCGGGTCTTCACTGTCAGCGCCGGGCCGCCGAGCCAGCCGCCGGCATGCATCGGCCGCAGCCGGTTGGTGCCTGCGATCCGCGACATCACATCGCTGATATTGGCGACCGGCAGCGTGCGGTAGCGCGCGACGAGGTCAGGCGACACTTTCCGCTTCGCCTTGTGAATTGCAAATCCTATGGCCATCGGTGTTCTCCGGTGTGTTGTCGGCGCGGTCGGCTAATGCGGGCGGCGGTCGAGATGGGCGTTGAGGCGGGGATAGACGCGGCGGGCGTTGCCCTCGAAGATATTGGCCTTGTCCGCAGCGCTCAGCCGCAGCGCATCGATGTAGCGGCGGGTATCGTCGAAGTGATGTCCCGTTTCAGGGTCGATGCCGCGCACCGCGCCGACCATCTCGGAAGCAAACAGGATGTTCTCGACCGGGATCACACGGGTCAACAGCTCGATGCCGGGGAGATGATAGACGCAGGTGTCGAAGAACACGTTCTTCAACAGATGCTCCGACAGCGGCGGCAGCTTCATGTCCTGTGCGAGGCCGCGGTAGCGGCCCCAGTGATAGGGCACCGCGCCGCCGCCATGCGGGATGATGAACCGCAGGGTCGGGAAGCGCTTGAACAGATCAGACGTCAGGAACTGCATGAACGCGGTGGTGTCGCCGTTGAGGTAATGCGCGCCGGTGCCGTGGAAGCAGGGGTTGCAGGACGAAGAGACATGGACCATCGCCGGCACGTCGAGCTCGACCATCTTCTCGTACAGCGGATACCACCATTCGTCTGATAGCGGCGGATCGCACCAATAACCGCCAGCAGGATCGGGATTGAGGTTGCAGCCGACGAAGCCGAGCTGCGTCACGCAGCGCTCGAGCTCCTCGATGCAGTTTTTGGGCTGCACGCCCGGGCTCTGCGGCAGCTGGCAGACGGGGACGAAGTTCTGCGGAAACAGCGTGCAGACCCGGTGCACCAGGTCGTTGCAGATCGTGGTCCATTCGCGGCTGGTTGCTTCCTTGCCGACATGATGCGCCATGCCGGCGGCGCGCGGCGAGAAGATGGTGACGTCGGTGCCGCGCTCCTTCTGCAGGCGGAGCTGCGCACCCTCGACGCTGGTGCGGATCTCGTCGTCGGTGATGCCGAGATTGGTGGTGAGCGGCCGGCGCGATTTGTCGGCGAGGCCGGCGAGCTGCTTGTCGCGGAAGATCTGCAGCTTGGCCGGCTCGGTGGTGTAATGGCCGTGACAGTCGATGATCATGGTTGCGTCCTTGGCAGGGTTGTCAGTGTGCGACGGTTGACGGGATCGCGCCCGTCAATTCCGTCTCGCGCGGTTTGACCCGCATGGTGGCGGCGATGGCGGAGGCAACGAACAGGAAGCCGGCGATGCCGACGAGTGCCCAGGAGAAGCTTCCAGTGGAGTCCTTGATCAGCCCGATGCACCAGGGGCCGATCAACCCGCCGAACTGCGCCAGGGTGTTGACCATGGCGATCGCGGCGGCGCCGGCCGCGCCGGTCAGCAACGAGGCGTTGATGCTCCAGAACAGGGGATTGCCGGCATTCAGGCTGAAGCCGACGATGCAGAGGAACACGAAGGCCAGCACCGGGCTCGCGACATAGGCGCTGCCGAGCATGGCGACGGCGGCGAGCAGATAAACGGCCGCAAGATGAAACTTGCGGTCGCCGGTCTTGTCCGAGCTGCGGCTGACCACGATGGTGCCGACGACGCCGAGCAGCGGCGGGATCGCCGATAGAAAGCCGACCTCGATGTTGCTGAGATTGCCCATCCCCTTGATGATCTGCGGCAGCCACAGCAGCAGGCCATAGATCCCGACCAGCGCGCAGCCGAACAGCGCCGCCAGCAGCCAGACCCTGATATCGAGCACGCATTCGATCAACCTGTGCTGCCCCTGTTGTTCGATCTCGGCCCGCTCAGTGGCGAGCTCGCCTTCCAGCCAGGCGGCCTGCTCTTTGGTGAGCCAACTCGCCTTGGCGGGGCGATCGGTCAGATAATAGAGCGTGAACACGCCGAGCAGAATGGTCGGCACGCCCTCGGCGATGAACATCCATTGCCAGCCATGCAGGCCGGACGCGCCGTCGAGGAAGGTCATGATGCTGGTCGAGATCGGCCCGCCCAGCACCGCCGAGAACGAGCCGGCGATGATGTAGCCGGCGACCGCGCGGGCGCGGTAGCGCGCGGGGAACCAATAGGTCAGATACAGCACCACGCCGGGCATGAAGCCGGCTTCCGCGACGCCGAGGCCGAACCGCATCACATAGAGGCTGAGCGGATTCCAGACAAAGGCGGTCAGCGTAGCGACGAGGCCCCAGGTGATCAGGATCCGCGCCAGCCAAATCCGCGCCCCGAGCCAGTGCAGCATCAGATTGCTCGGCACTTCGAGCACCATGTAGCCGAGGAAGAAGATGCTGGCGGCAAAGCCGAAGATCGCGGGGCTGAGGCCGAGATCCTTGTTCATGGTCAGGCCGGCATAGCCGAGATTGATGCGGTCGAGATAGTTGAAGAACATCATGACGAAGAGGATCGGGATCAGCCGCCAATAGACCCGGCGGATGGTTTGCTGTTCGAGCTCGCTGACGGACGCTTGGCCCATTGGAATCCTCCCTTGCTTCTTGTTATCGCGCTTGTGATCCGAACCGGGCGGAGCGCCTGTTATTCGCGGCGATTTCGCATGGCTGACCGGCTGCGCGTGTTGCCCCTTGGAGCATCGGCGTTTTGCCGCCAAGATCGGGAAACGGCCGTGGGAGGTCAAATACCGCTTTGACCCGTCACTTATAGGGAAACGGAATAAGCGATGGATTACAGGCAGCTTCGCTACTTCATCGCGGTCGCCGAAGAGCTGAGCTTCAGCCGCGCCGCCAAGCGGCTGCATGTCAGCCAGCCGCCGCTGAGCACGCAGATCAAGGCGATGGAAGAGGAGCTCGGCACCCAGCTGTTGTCGCGGACAAGGCGTGCGGTCGAGCTCACCCAGGCCGGCCAGTTGCTGCTGGAGCACGCACGGCGTGCCGTCAGCGAGCTCGACCTTGCGTCGGAGACCGTGCGCCGCGCCGCGCGCGGGGAGGCCGGCGCCGTTCGTGTCGGCTTTACCGACTCGGTTCCGATGCTCGAGATGTTCGCCGAACTGTTCCGCGGTTTCCGCGGCAGCTATCCGCGGGTGAAGATCGAACTCAGGCACATGTCGACGGCGAAACAGCTGCAGGCGCTGGCCGACGCCGAGCTCGACGTCGCGATCATGCGGCCGCCGCTGGATTTCCGGCCCGCGGCCGATCTGCAGGTTCATGTCGTCTGGCGCGACCGGCTGATGGTGTTCCTGCCGATCGATCATCCGCTGGCCGCCGCGCCCGGCAAGCTCAGCGTTGCCGACCTTGCCGAGCATGAATTCGTCGGCATGGCGGAGAGCGGCTGCGGCGTCGGCGACCAGGCGGCGATGCTGTGCCGGCGAGCCGGCTTTGCGCCGCGGATCGCGCAGGAGGCGCATGAACTGCGCACGGTGCTCAGCCTCGTGGCGGCCGGGATCGGACTTTCGATCCTGCCATCGTGCTACCAGCAGGCCGGCGTCATGAACGTGGTCGCGAAAGCGCTGGACACGCCGGATGCGGAGAGCCGCATGCTGGTGGCGATGCGTTCGAACGCCTCGCTCTTGCCGCGCCGGTTCGTCGAATGCGCGCTGCAGGCGGCGTCGCGAAGTGCACCGCCGCTGCTCCCCGAGGTCGCTGCGGCGATCCGCTGATCGAGCCGTGCCGAAGGCAATCGCGCGCGCTTGAGATTGCGACTTGCCGCACGCGGCACGCGGCCGTCCCCGCCCCATACTTTCGTCGGCCGTAGTCTCCCGGAATGCAGTCTGGCGTCGCTCTTGCATACTTCAATGCAAGGTGCTGGGGCGCCGATTCGTCGTGTTTCGCCCGCGACGGCAATGTCGCCGGCGAACAGTAAGTGATGCGCGCCCGCAGCTGGATCGACACTTGCGGAGACGACACCATGCACGCCATCACGTGTGCGGCACTGCTGCTTGGGACGATGTGGTTGACATCGCCGACCCTGGCGCGCGACGACGGCCGCTACGCCAATTCACCTCTGAAACCCTGGTTTGAAAGCCTGCACAGCGGTTACGGACAATGCTGTTCCGACGCCGACGGATCCGTGGTCGCCGATCCGGACTGGGAATCGGATCACGGCCATTATCGCGTGCACATCGACGACGAATGGGTCGTGGTGCCGGACGAGGCCTTGATCACCGAGCCGAACAAGATCGGGCGAACCATGGTGTGGAAGCACTATATCGACGGTCACCCGCGCGTGCGCTGCTTCATGCCGGGCAGCATGACCTGAGGCGTTGACTTACGCTGGCGTATGGCGTGTGAGGAAGCGCGTGACCACGCCGCCGAGCGTGGCGTGGTCGAGCGGCTCGGTGAGCGATGCCTTAGCGGTTTCGACCACGGTATCGGGCGCGAGGCCGCGGCGCAGGTCGCACAGCGCGTCGGCATAGTCGACGGTGAATTCCGGATGCGGCTGTACCGACAGCGTCGTGCCGTTGGCATAGAGCAGCCCGGCATGCGGGGTAAACTCGGACGCCATGATGGTGCGTGCGGAGGCGGGCGGGGTGATCACCTGGTCCTGATGCGAGGCGGCCGCCGCGATCGTCTCGCCCGCGAGCAGCCCGTTGTCCGGCGCTATCCGATAGACATGGCGGCCGATGCCCCAGCCTTTCTCGGACTTGCGCACTGTGCCGCCAAGCGCCTGCGCGATCAGCTGATGACCGAAGCAGACGCCGACCATCGGAACGTGCTTGTCGTGGGCTGTGCGCACGAAGGCTTCGAGCGGCGCGATCCAGGCGACATCGTCATAGACGCCGGCCGCCGATCCCGTGATCAGGATCGCATCCAACGTGGCCGGATCCGGAAGCGGCTCACCGTTGGCGACGCTGACGACGTCACAGGCGACCGACGGATCTGAAGTCGCCACCATCCGCTGGAACATCTGCGGATAGCTGCCGTGGCGCCCGCGGAATTGCGGACTGACGAGCCCGGTTTCGATGATGGTGATGCGGGGCATGGAACGCGCGGATGGATGAGCGGGGATCACCCAGCCTTTACTCCGAAAGCGCTGACGGCCACAAGCCGCGCGCGGCGACCGCCGTTCAATTCCGTGACGGCGCCGCCGCGTCGATCGTTGCGGTGTGCTGCGCCGCCGGCGTCGTGCTGACGATCGCCAGCGCCGGGCTTTCGATCGCCGGCGTCGTCGCGACGACCACCGGCTCGGTGCGGTAGCGCGGCAGCTGGTCCTCGAGCGAGTAGCCGACGCAGAGCGCAAGGCTCGACCACACCGCCATGCTGAAATACAGCGACATCCAGGCGATCTCCTCGCGCCACTCGGCGATGTCATGGGTCACGACCCACCGCCTGCTGACGTCGCGCAGGCCCTCGAGCGGATGCAGCAGGGTGCCGCCGGCGGCGAGATTGGCGCGCCAGCGGTTCAGATACATCGGGACGTCGACGGTCATCAGGAAGGCGAGGAAGGCGGCGATGCCGACGATCGCGACGATGAGGGCCCAGCGCACCGGGCCGTGAAACTCGGGCAGCAGCCGGCACAGCGCGATCCCGACCAGGAAGAACACCACCGCCCAGATCGAGTTCTCGATCGCGTTGCAGAGATAATGGGTGGTCAGCACTGCATACCAGGAGAAGCATTCCGCGATCACGATCAGCGGCACGATGATCCAGGCGATGTTGATGGTGGTCTCGGCGCCGGTCATGGTGCCGAGCTGATGCAGGATAATCGCCCATTGCGCGGCGAAGCAGACCTCGGCGACGGTGGCGACGGTGCGGCCGACCACGACGCTCGATAGCCAGGTGTCGAACAGGCAGATGCGCTGCACGTCGGCGCGCGGCAGCACCGAGCGGAAGGCGCAGCCGAACACATAGGCCGCGCAGAGCAGCAGCATCAGGCCGATGCCGGACGTGTTGCTGAAGCTGCCGTTCGACTGCTCATGGAACTGGCGGTACAGCGCGAACCAGATCGCGATGTTGGCGGCGCTGACGAGGCTCAGGAAGCCCCACCACCGGACCACTGGATTCGACCAAGCCAGCGAAACCGGCCGCGCCCGCCACTCCATGCTCATTCACCGCTCCGCGTGTAACCGAACTGATATTGAATTGTAGTAATTCTGTCATAGAAGGCGGCGAATCACGACTAAAAAATGCGTGTGGCGCGGGGCCGGGCGGCTCCGATTGTGACAGCGTTTGTGACAGCGGGCGCGGTTTGTGACAGCGCGGCGTTTGTGACAGTGAGCGCGTGGCTGCGCGGACCCTCCGTTCGTCATTCCGAGGCGCGCCGTCCCTCCTTCGTCATTCCGGGATGCGCCGAAGGCGCAGGCCCGGAATCCATCGGGCCGCCGTGTTGCGGTTGGATGGATTCCGGGCTCGCGCTTCGCGCGCCCCGGAATGACGATTGAGGGGAGCATCGGCTCGCCACCCCTTCGCGATCGTGATCGAAGTTGACGCCCTCGCCGGGTAGGCAGGTGTCGCGCGATCATCTATGGAACGGCCTTCCTTTTTCGGCCGAACCCGCACGGGCGGCTTCAAGCCAAGGCACCTTGTGACGACGGACATGACGGCCAGCTACGATCCGCTGTTGCGCCGGATTCACTGGGCGACGGCGGTGCTGTTCATCGCGGCCATGCTGATCGGGCTCTATTGCGGGCTGCAGCCGGCGGGAACGTCGCCGCGGCGCGAGCTGCTCGAGGTGCACAAGTCGCTCGGCGTCACGCTGTTCTTCCTTGCGATCCTGCGGCTGATGGTGCGCGCCGTGACCACGGCGCCGCCGGAGCCGGGTTCGTTCTCGCCGCTGGTCAGGATCGCCGCACGGCTCAATCACTGGGCACTCTACGCCATCCTGTTCGTGATGCCGGTGACCGGATACATGTTCTCGTCGGCGGGCGGCTATTCGCTGCGCTATTTCTGGACCTTCAGCTGGCCGCGCCTGTTCGCCGACAACAAGGCGGTCGCGGAGGCCGGCGAGCTCGCGCATGGCGTGCTTGCCTACTTCGTTTATGCGGTGGTCGCGCTGCACATCGCCGCGACGCTCTGGCATGTCGTCGTCAAGAAGGACGACACGCTCGCGCGGATGTGGCCGCGCGCGAGCCGCCATCCGTCCTGACGCGGCGATCGGCCTTCAGCCGCGCAGCGCGGTCTCCGGAATGGTGCGGCGGACCACCTCGCGCATCGCAAAGCTGGAATGGATGCGGGCGACGCCCGGCATCCGCGACAGATGCTGCTTGTGGATGCGCTCGAAGTCGGCGATGTCGCGGGCGATGACCTGCAAATGATAATCGTCGCTGCCCGACATCAGATGGCAGGACACGACGTCGGGGCAGCGCGCGATCGCGGCCTCGAAGGCTGCGAGATAATCCTCGCTCTGCTTCTCCAGCGTGATGGTGACGACGACGGTGGTCACCAGGCCAAGCGCTGTCGGCTCGAGGTCGACACGGTAGCCGCGGATCACGCCGATCTCCTCGAGATGACGGATGCGCCGCGCGCAGGCGGTCGGCGACAGCCCGACCTTCTCGGCGAGCTCGATCTGGCTGGCGCGCGCATCGGCGACCAGCTCGGCAAGGATTCTGAGATCGATACGATCGAGACCGTCCACGCAGTTTTCCTTCGAAGGCCGAGCTGAAAACGAAGGATATGGGCGTATCCGCATGTGCACAAGCCGGAATTCGCTGAGAAACGCCGTGTGACGAGGAATACCCTTGAGGCTAAGGGAAACGAATCCTTCAAGGAGCGGACCATGCGCATCGGCGTGCCCAAGGAAATCAAGGTCGAGGAATATCGGGTCGGGCTGACGCCTGCCTCGGTGCGGGAATATGTGGCGCACGGCCACGAGGTCGTGGTCCAGCGCGGCGCCGGTGACGGCATCGGTGCCGGCGATGACGTCTACACCCAGGCCGGCGCACGGATTGCCGACACCGCCGAGGAGGTGTTCGCGGTCGCCGAGATGATCGTGAAGGTGAAGGAGCCGCAGCCATCCGAATGGAGCAGGCTGCGCGAGGGCCAGATCCTCTTCACTTATCTGCATCTCGCGCCCGACGTGCCGCAGACCACGGGGCTGATCGCCTCAGGCTGCACGGCGGTCGCCTATGAGACTGTGACCGATGCACATGGCGGGCTGCCGCTGCTCGCGCCGATGAGCGAAGTCGCCGGCCGGCTGGCAATCGAGGCCGCGGGCGCCGCGCTGCGCAAATCCGCCGACGGCATGGGCAAGCTGCTCGGCGGCGTGCCGGGCGTTCCGCCGGCGCGCGTTGCGATCATCGGTGGCGGTGTGGTCGGCACTCATGCGGCACGGATGGCGGCAGGCCTCGGCAGCGACGTCACCATCCTCGACCGCTCATTGCCGCGGCTCCGCGCGCTCGACGACCTGTTCCTCGGGCGCGTCCGCACCCGTTACGCCACGCTGGAAGCGATCGAGCAGGAGGTTTTCGCGGCTGACGTTGTAATCGGCGCGGTGCTGGTGCCCGGCGCCAGCGCGCCGAAACTTGTCTCGCGCGCGCAGCTTGCAGGCATGAAACGCCGCGCGGTGCTGGTCGACGTCGCAATCGACCAGGGCGGCTGCTTCGAGACCTCGAAGGCGACCACGCACCAGGCGCCGACCTATCTGGTCGATGACATCGTGCATTATTGCGTCGCCAACATGCCGGGTGCGGTGCCGGTGACCTCGAGCCACGCGCTCAACCACGCCACCTTGCCGTTCGGCCTGGCGCTGGCCTCGAAGGGACTGCGCGCGCTGGTCGAGGATCCGCATCTGCGCGCCGGCCTCAACGTCCATCGCGGCCGCATCACCAACCGCGCCGTGGCCGAGAGCCAGCATCTGTCGGCCGTGATGCCGGAGGAAGCGCTGGCGTCGTAGGAATTTCGGCGCGCATTTGTAGCCCGGATTGCGCGGAGCCTGTCATCGGGCGCGCGTTCGCGGGACCCGTTGGCTCCATCCGGGCTACGGCGCCACATCTGTCAGTTCCTTCAGCCGGCTCTGCATGACTTCAATGATCTGCGCGCGCTTTGCCGCGATCCGTTCGATTGGCCCGCCGATGCCGATAGCGAGCGGCGCGCGTCGCTTTGGCAGGGGAACAAGCATGCCGATTGTGTTTGCGCCCGGCGTCGTGCGGCCGCTCGACTCGGAAAAGCCGCGGCGGCGGATGCGCTCGACCTCTTCCAGAAAGGCCGCTTCGCGAACGCGAGCCGACTGACTCGGCTCCTCGGCGTTATTGCGACGGATGATGCCGCGAATTTTGGTGTTCGGCATCTGGCTCAGCAGCACGTGTCCGAGCGCGGTGCGAACCATCGGTCGTATTTGACCGGCATTTGCAATGAACTGAAGCTGATTGCCGCCGGGGACAACGTGCAGATACCGCATCCCGGCGGCGCCGGCCTGCTGTCCCAGCATGACGGTCTCGCCACCCGTCGCGGTCCAGAGTTCCTCCATCAGATCGGTGAGCTTCGTGTCCCGGAACGGAGAACGACGGATCCAATCGCCAAGCAGATTGACCCGGTAGCTAGGGATGAAACGCCGGGTTCGTCGGTCGTATTCAAGGTAGTTCAATTCAACGAGACTGCGAAGCAACACTGACGTGCTCGATTGGGGCATCTGAAGCGCGGAAGCTATTTCAGTCACGGAAGCAGCCCGCTTTCTTTCCCGAAAGAACTCCAGAACGGCAAACGACCGCATGGCCGATTTGACGATGGCCGTCTTGTTCGCGTTCGGCATGGCTGTCTCCGCGGCGGCGCAACGACCGCGCCTTCCATCACATATGTGATGTTAGGGCAAAACTGCTTCACTTGACGACAACTTTGGCACAGATTGGCGCCAATTCGATCAAGCCGCATGGAAACGCGGAGAGCAGGGGAAGGCGGATGCCCGGACGCAGTTTGCTCGAGAAGATCTGGGACCAGCATGTCATCGCCCGCCTCAGCGAGGACACGGACCTCCTTCATATCGATCGCCATCTGCTGCACGATCTCGGCGGCTCGCGCGGCCTGCTCGATCTCAAGAGCCGCGGCCTCAACGTTCACAACCCCGAACTGACGTTTGCGACGCCGGATCACGCGTTGTCGACGGCGCCCGGCCGCGCCGGAACCAGCAAGATCGGCATGGAATTGCTGGCTGCGCTGCGGACCGAGACGGCGGCGAGCGGCATCACGCTGTTCGATGTCGATCAGCCCGGCCAGGGCATCGTCCACGTCATCGGGCCGGAACTCGGCTTGAGCCTGCCGGGCGCGACGATCGTCTGCGGCGACAGCCACACCTGCACCCATGGCGGTCTCGGCGCGCTCGCCTTCGGCATCGGGTCGAGCGAGCTCACCCACGTGCTGGCGACGCAGGCGCTGATCCAGAAGCGTCCGAAGACGATGCGCGCGCGCTTCGAGGGCAAGCTGCCGCTCGGCGTCACCGGCAAGGACATGATCCTCGCACTGATCGGGCATATCGGTGCGGCCGGCGGCACCGGCTACGCGGTCGAATATGCCGGCAGTGCGATCCGCGAACTGCCGATCGAGGGAAGGCTGACGATCTGCAACCTCTCGATCGAGCTCGGCGCCAAGATGGGCATGGTGGCGCCCGATGAAAAAACCTTCGAGTACCTGCGCAGCCGTCCCTATGCGCCGCAAGGCGAGATGTGGGATCTGGCAGTCAAGGCATGGCGCGAATTGCCGAGCGATCCCGATGCGGTGTTCGACCGCGAGGTCGTGATCGATGTCGAGAATATCATCCCGCAGGTGACCTGGGGCATCAGCCCCGAGCATGTCGTCGGCGTCGATGGCCTCATTCCCGATCCGAAGGCGGTCGACGATCCGGCGCGGCGCGCCGCGATCGAGACCGCGCTCGAGTATATGGGCCTGCAAGGCGGTGCGCCGATCGCCGGCACGCCGGTCGACTGGGTGTTCATCGGCTCCTGCACCAACAGCCGGCTCAGCGATCTGCGCGCCGCGGCCGAGGTGGCGCGCGGCCGCAAGGTCGCCCCTGGCGTCCGCGCCTGGGTGGTGCCGGGCTCGGAGAACGTCAAGCGCGAGGCAGTGGCCGAAGGGCTCGACAAGATCTTCATCGATGCCGGCTTCGAATGGCGCGAGCCGGGTTGCTCGATGTGCCTTGCCGCCAATGGCGAGGTGGTGGCGCCCGGGCAGCGCTCGGTCTCGACCTCGAACCGCAATTTCGTCGGCCGGCAGGGACCGCGGGCGCGGACGCATCTGGCGAGCCCAGCGAGTGCGGCGGCCTCGGCCATCGCCGGTGCGATCGCCGATGTCAGGATGATGGGGCGCTAGACGATGCCGAAACCGTTCGACAAGCTCACCGCGACTGCTGCGCCGATCATGCGCGCCAATATCGATACCGACGTGATCATCCGGATCGAGCGCCTGGTCGGCAATTCGATCCGCGGCACGCTCGGCAAATGGGCGTTCGGCTCGCTGCGCTATCTCGCTGACGGCTCCGAGAATCCGGATTTCATCCTCAACCGCGAGCCGTACCGGGAGGCCGAGATCCTGGTAACCGGACCGAATTTCGGCTGCGGTTCGTCGCGCGAGGGCGCGGTGTGGTCGTTGCAGGAGCGCGGCATCCGCGCCGTCATCGGCTCCGGCTTCGGCGACATCTTCTTCGCCAACTGCTTCCAGAACGGCATCCTGCCCGTCGTCGTCGACAAGGCGGTGGTCGATCAGCTTGCCGCCGACATCGAGGCGACGCAGGGCGCCGGCAAGGTCTCGATCGACCTCGAGGCGCAGACCATCGTCTCGCCGTCGGGCGCGCGGCATTCCTTCGAGATCGACCCGCGGCGGCGCGAAGGACTGTTGAAGGGGCTCGACGAGGTGGCGCTGACGTTGCAACGCGACGCCGAGATCCACGCCTTCCAGGTCGTCGACCGCGCGGCGCGGCCCTGGATTCATTTTCAGAGAACACCCGCTTCAAGGACACCGGCATGAGCACGCAATCCAACATGATCAAGGTCGCCGTCGTCGGCGGCGAGGGCATCGGCCCTGAAGTCACCGCGCAGTCGCGCCGCGTGCTCGAGTGGTTCGCAGCCAAACGGAACGTGCCGATGACCTTGCGCGAGGCGCAATACGGCCTGATCCCGTATCTGGCGACCGGCAAGGTGCTGCCCGAGGATACCGCGGAGGCGATGGACGAGGCCGACGCCATCCTGTGGGGTGCGACCGGTGGTCCCGAGACCACCGAAGTGCCGGCGGCCGCGCGCAAGGCCGGCAGTCTCTTGGGCCTGCGCAGCAAATACGATCTCTATGCGAACTTGAGGCCGATCGTGGCGAGCCCTGCGCTGTCGGCGTCGGCGCCGCTCAAGCCCGAGGTGCTCGACGGCGTCGATTTCGTCATCATCCGCGAATTGACCAGCGGCATCTATTTCGGAGAGCCGCGCGGCATCGAGACCTTGCCGGATGGCCAGCGCCGCGGCTTCAACACCGAGCAGTACACCACGAACCAGATCCGCCGCGTGGCGCGCTCGGCGTTCGAGCTGGCGCGGACCCGGCGCAACAAGGTCTGCTCGGTCGACAAGGCCAATGTGCTGGAGACCAGCGTGGTCTGGCGCGAGGAGGTGGTCAGGCTGCACAAGGAGGAATTCTCCGACGTCGAGCTGACCCATCTCTATGTCGACAACGCCGCGATGCAGATCGTGCGCGAGCCGCGGCAGTTCGACGTCATGGTGACCGGCAACATCTTCGGCGACATCCTGTCCGACTGCGCGGCGATGGCGTCCGGCTCGCTCGGCATGCTGCCGTCGGCCTCGCTCGGCCCGGTCGATCGCTTCGGCCGGCGCAAGGCGCTGTATGAGCCCGTACATGGCAGCGCCCCCGATATCGCGGGCAAGGGCGTCGCCAATCCGCTCGGTTCGATCCTCAGCGTCGCGATGCTGCTGCGCCTGACGCTGAACCGCCCCGAGGATGCCGACCTGCTGGAAAAGGCGGTGCAGAGTGCGCTTGCCTCCGGCGCACGAACGGCCGACATTGCGGAAGCGGGTGCGAAGAAGCTATCGACCGTCCAGATGGGCGACGCGGTGCTCAGCGCGCTGGACAAGATCTCGGCCAAGGAGCACGCGTGATGCCTGATGTCGCCATGCCCCACATTTCGCGGCGGTCGGCCCTGACGGTGATCGCCGCGGGTGGCGCGGCGCTGGCGACCGGGCGTGCATGGGCGCAGGCGGCCACCGGCCGCGCGATCTATCCGGTCGCGGTGCCGGTCTATCAGACACAATTTGTCGCGGACCGCATCGGCTACTTCAAGGAAGCCGGGCTCGATTGCAAGTTGGTGCAGGGCGGCAGCGGTGTGAAGACCCGCGAGATCATTGCCTCGTCGCAGGGCGATATCGGCATCGGCGACGTCACCCATCCGATGCAGCTGACCAATCACGGCCGCGCCGCGCGGGTGTTGCTGCCGGTCGACACACGGTCGAACTCGGTGATGTTCATCCTGCGCAAGGATCTGAAGGACCAGGGCATCAACACGCTGGAGGCCTTCACGCAATGGAAACGGCCCGACGGCCGCAAGCCGATCGTCTCGGTCTCCTCGCTCGGCGGCACCAACCATGTCTGGTCATCCTACTACATGGAAACCATGGGACTCGACGACAAGGTGACCTGGATCGGCACCGGCAATGTCGACACCATGCTGGGTTCGCTGAAATCGAAGCAGGTCGATATCCTGGTCTCTTCGCTGTCGCTGTTGAACGAGGCGCAGCAGCAGGGTTGGGGCGAATTGCTGTTCGACGGCACTGACGAGGCGATATGGAACAAGCATATCGGCGGCAAAGTGCCGGTGACCGCGCATTTCACATTGCAGGCCACCATCGACAAGGATCCGGCCAAGATGCAGGCCTACGTCACCGCGCTGTGGCGCGCCTCGCAATGGATCAAGACCCACAAGGCAACCGAGGTCTATGATGCCATCGAGCCCTATGTCGGCAGCACCTCGCGCGATGCCAATCTGCTGGAGATATCGGCGATCCAGAAGGTCGCGGACTATGAGGGCATTGTCGATGCGGCGAGCTTCGCACGCGGCGAGAAGGTCTGGTTTCGCGAGATGACCGGCATCAAGCCGCTCAAGATCGCCGACGTGGTCAACTCCGATCTCATCGGCGCGGCGCGAAAGGCCTATCCGGGTTGAGCGCGCTCGAGACGAGCGCACCCTTGTCGCCGCGCGCCTCGGCCGATCGCCGCGTCGAGGTCAAGGGCCTGAGCAAGTCGTTCCAGCTTGCGAAGACCACGATCGAGGCCGTACGCGACGTCAGCTTCGACGTGCGCCGTGGCGAGTTCGTCGCGCTGCTCGGGCCGTCGGGCTCCGGCAAGAGTACGGTGCTCAACATGATCGCCTCGCTGATCCGCCCGACCGGCGGCGAGATCCTGATCGACGGCAAGCGCGTCGTCTCCGGCAAGGCAACGCCCGATGTCGGCTACGTCTTCCAGCGCGACACGCTGTTTCCGTGGCGGACCGTCGACGACAATATCGGCTATGGGCTGGAGCTATCCGGCGTGCCGGCGCAGGAACGGAAAGCGCGCATCGCGCAATGCGTCGCGCAGGCCGGGCTGAAGGGATTTGAGAACGCCTATCCGTCGACGCTGTCGGGCGGCATGCGGCAGCGCGCCGCGTTGATGCGGACCCTGATCGTCGAGCCGCAGATCTTGTTGATGGACGAGCCGTTCGGCGCGCTCGACACCCACACCAAGATCGACATGCACGAAGTGCTGCTCCGGATCTGGGAGCGCGAGCAGCAGACCGTGCTGTTCGTCACCCACGATCTCGGCGAGGCGCTGACCTTGGCCGACCGCATCATCCTGTTCTCGGCGCGGCCGGGCCGGATCAAGGACATGTTCGAGGTTGACTTCGCCCGCCCGCGCGATGCGGTGAAGGTGCGCGAGACCCCGCGTTATGCCGAGCTGTTCCAGCACATCTGGCATTCGCTCGGCGAGGAATTCGTCAAGGGCCGCAGCGCATGAGGCGATACAGCACGCTCGGCACGGTCGGCTGGCAGGTTCTGATCTGCGCCATCGTGCTGTCGGTCTGGCAATGGGGCTATGATCTCCGCACCAAGCTGCCGTGGCTGGTGCCCGACCTGCTCGATCCGTACTTCATCTCGAAGCCGTCGATGATCTTCGACAACTTCCTGATCCAGAGCTGCCTGAAATCGAAGCTCGGCGTCTTCAACGGCTGGTTCAACGGCGATTTCGCAAAGTGCCTGGCGCGCAACGAGAACAATCTCTGGGCCGCGACGGCGATCACCCTGAAGAACACCTTCTTCGGCTTCGTCACCGGCGTGGTCTCTGGCTTCGCCGCCGGGCTGATCCTCGGGCGATCCGATCGGCTCAGCGCGATCTTCCAGCCGTTCATCACCGCGGTGAATTCGATCCCGCGGATTGCGCTGGCGCCGATCATCGTGCTGGCGTTCGGGATCGGCGACATGTCGAAGATAGTCACCTCCTGGATCGTTGTCGTGTTCCTGGTGTTCTTCAACACCTTCGAGGGCGCGCGGTCGATCGACGAGGGTTTCACCAATGCGGCGCGGCTGCTCGGCGCCAGCGAGTGGCAGATCACCCGCACCGTGGTGATCCCCTCGACCATGGCCTGGGTGTTCGCCTCGCTGACGCCTGCGATCTCTTTCGCGCTCATCGGCGTCATCGTCGGCGAGTTCATTGGCGCCGAGCGCGGCATCGGCCGCCTGATCATCGAGTCGGAGGCCCGCGGCGAAGCCTCCGGCATGATGGTCGCGGTCGTGGTGCTGATGCTGGTCGGCGTCGTGCTGTCGACGATCATCTGGCGGCTGCAAGCCTACCTGCTGCGCTGGCAGCGGCAGCGCGGCGCCGAATAGGCCTGCGGCACGGCGTTTTGGCATGTGGGGCTGCCGGCCATCGAGTGGCTGAGCCGGGGGCGGCGGTATAAAAGCGCGGGGTGGCCGGCGCCGTAAGCTCCGGCCGATCCATGGAGAGCCCTCTCTTGGCCCTGATCTCGAGCCTCGATGCCCATAAATATCTGCGCGCTTCGTTGACCGCGTGCAGCTGGAAGGCCGGCTGGCGCTCGCTGCTGTTGCGGGCTTATGACGATCCCACTGAGGCTAACGAATTCGTGACCCCCGCGACGCGTGACCTTCTGATCGTGCTGGTCACAGGCGGCGCCTGCGATGTCGAGGTGCGCTATCGCGGCGGCTGGCAAAGGTCTCGCTCCGAGGTCGGCCATATCGGCATGACGGCGCCGGGCGAGGCCGCGATGCTGCGCTGGCGCGGCGACACCACCCACAGCACGCTGCAGCTTCATCTGCCCGCGGAGACGCTCGACCGCGTCGCGCAGGACCTGCCACAGCGGCGGCAGACGGGGCCGGTATTGCCGAGCGGCCTCGGCACCGTCGATCCGCTGGTCAGCCAGGTCATGCTCAGTCTCGACCGCGCGTTCAGGGCGGGGGCGCCCGATCTCTACGCCGAGACCGCCGCCGAGATGCTCGCCGCGCATCTGCTGGTCCGTCACGGCCGGTTCGATACCCAGCCGCAGACCTGCGGCAACAGCGGTCGGCTGCGCCAGGTCGATGCGTTCATGCGCGATAACCTCGCCGCTTCGGTCAGCCTCGAGATGCTGGCGCAGGAGGCCGGCGTCAGTCGCTTCCATCTGTTGCGGCTCTACAAGAAGCATTTCGGACAGACGCCGCTGCGGCGCCTCACCGAACTGCGGATGGAAGAAGCGAAGCGGCTGCTGAAGCACGGCGACGAGCCGGTGACGGCGATCGCCGCCAAATGCGGCTATGACAACCCATCGCATTTCGCCACCGCGTTCAGGCGGGTCGTCGGCGTGTCGCCGGCCGCCTACCGGCGATAACCCGCCATTCAGCGGAATGTGAGCGGTCGCGGCAATTGCGCGGGCGCCACGGCAATCCCGCGAGAGACGATCGAGCCCAGCGCTGTCATATGCCGTTCCGCCGGACGGAATCTCGCTGGGTGCAGAATGGCCTATGTTCTCAAGATAAATGGCGCGTCGCATACGGTCGACGCGGACGGCGACACGCCGCTGTTGTGGGTGCTGCGCGACGTGCTGCAGATGACCGGCACCAAGTTCGGCTGCGGCATGGCGTTGTGCGGCGCCTGCACCGTGCATCTCGACGGCGCCGCGACACGTGCCTGCATCACCACGATCGACAGCGTCGGCGATGCCGCGATCACGACGATTGAGGCGATCGGCCAGAGCGACGCCGGCCGCAAGGTGCAGCAGGCCTGGCTCGATCTTGACGTCGTGCAGTGCGGCTATTGCCAGTCCGGCCAGATCATGTCGGCGACCGCGCTCTTGATGTCCAATGCGCACCCGAGCGACAGCGACATCAATGATGCGATGTCGGGCAATGTCTGCCGCTGCGGCACCTACAACCGGATTCGCGACGCGATCAAGCTTGCCGCCGGAGCAAAGCCATGACGCTGACCTTTGCTCACCGCGTGGACACCGCAGCGCTCTCGCGGCGCACCTTCCTGACGGCAAGCGCGACTGCGGCCGGAGGCCTGGCGCTGGCGTTCATCGTGCCTAATCGGTCCGAGGCTGCGAGTCCGGTTGCCGAGGGCGGAGCACTGAACGGCTTCGTCCGGATCGAGCCGGACGGACGCATCCATCTCACCATTCCAATGGTTGAGATGGGGCAGGGCACCTACACTTCGCTTGCGATGCTGCTCGCCGAGGAACTCGAGGTGAAGCTCGACAGCATCGTGCCCGAGCACGCACCGCCGAATGACGCGCTCTATGCCAATCCGATCCTGCATGAGCAGTCGACCGGCCTGTCGGCCTCGACCCGCGGCTTCTGGCTGCCGCTGCGCCAGGCGGGCGCGGCGGCGCGCATCATGCTGGTGACCGCGGCGGCGCAGCGCTGGAAGGTCGATCCGGCCCAATGCACCGCCACGGACGGCGTGATCCGCGATCCCTCAGGCCAGCGTTCGCTGGCCTATCGCGAGGTCGCTCTGGCGGCGGCGCAAATCAAGCCGCCGGCGCCCGACCAGATCAAGCTGAAGGCGCCCGGTCAGTTCACGCTGATCGGCACTTCGCCGAAGCGGCTGGAGGCCGCCGGCAAGGTCAGCGGCCGCACGCAATTTGGCATCGATGCGATCGTGCCGGGGATGAAGTTTGCTGCGATTGCGATCTCGCCGGTCGGTGGCGGCAAGCCGAAGCAGGTGAACCAGGCCGCGGCGCTGGCGGTCAAGGGCGTCCGCCAGGTCGTCGTGATCGATGAGGCCGTCGCCGTCGTTGCCGACCACACCGGTGCGGCGAAGAAGGATTGGACGCCGCGGCGATCCAGTGGGACGACGGTCCGAATGCGCAGATCAATAGCCAGGGCATCGTCGCACAGCTCAAGGCTGGATCGGAGACGCCGGGCGTCATCGCGCGGAACGACGGCAATGTCGAGCAGGCCTTTGCCAAGGCCGCGCGGCGGTTCGATGCCGTCTACGAACTGCCGTTCCTGGCGCACGCGGCGATGGAGCCGATGAACTGCACGGTCCACCTCCGCAAGGACACCTGCGAGATCTGGGTCGGCACCCAGGTGCCGACGACGACGCAGAGCAGGGTGGCTGCATTGACCGGACTGCCGAAGGACGCGGTCATTCTGCACAACCAGTTTCTCGGCGGCGGTTTTGGGCGGCGGCTCGAGCCCGACGGCACGCTGCTCGCCGTCAAGATCGCCAAGCATGTCGACGGCCCGGTCAAGGTGATCTGGAGCCGCGAGGAGGACATTCAGCACGATATCTACCGGCCCTATTACTACGACCGGATATCGGCTGCGGTCGACATATCAGGCAATCCGGTCGCGTGGCATCATCGGGTCTGCGGCTCGTCGGTGGTGGCGCGCTTTGCGCCGCCGCTGTTCAAGAACGGGCTGGACTTCGACGCGGTAGAGGGCGCTGCCGAGCCGCCCTATGCGTTTCCCAACATCCTGGTCGACTATGTGCGCGTCGATCCGGCCGGCATCACGACCGGCTTCTGGCGCGGGGTCGGTCCGGTCCACAACGTGTTCATCGTCGAGAGCTTCATCGACGAGCTGGCGTTCGCGGCCAGGCAGGACCCCGTCGACTACCGGCGCCGCCTCTTGTCAAACAATCCGCGCGCGCTCGCGGTGTTGAACCTTGCCGCTGACAAGGCCGGCTGGGGGCAGCAGATGCCTGCCGGAAAGGCGCGCGGCATCTCGCTGCAGTTTGCCTTCGGCAGCTATCTGTCGCAGGTCGCCGAAGTCGCCGTCGATGCAAAGGGCAAGGTCAAGGTCGAGCGCATCGTCTGCGCGGTGGATTGCGGCATCGCCGTGACCCCGAGCATGATCGATGCGCAGGTGCAGAGCGGGACGATCTTCGGGCTGACCGCGGCGCTGCGCGGGGCGATCACGATCAAGGATGGCCGGGTCGAACAGTCCAATTTCGACAGCTATCCGCCGATGCGGATCGACGAGGTTCCGCGGATCGAGACCCACATCGTGCCGAGCAGACAAAATCCCGGAGGCCTCGGCGAGGCCGCCACCGCGATCGTTGCGCCGGCGGTGACGAATGCGATCTTCGCGGCGACCGGGCGGCGCATCAGAAAGCTGCCGATCGAAGAGGTCTGAGCATCGCGGCTGCGGAGGCCGCGATGCATCGGTGAGAGTTCACGCTGCGTTTTCCGACGGCGAGGTCTCGCCGTCGAGCCAATCCTGCTCCTTGGCCAGCGCGCGCCAGGCCGCTTCCATGCGCTTGTAGCGGTTGTAGGTCGGTTCGTCGTCGGCGCGCTCGGCAAGCTGCGCGCAGTTCTCCGCATTGTCGAGGAAGTGCTGCGATTGCTTCATGGAATGTCCTCCTGTTGATGAGGACGTGGGCCATCAAATCGGGCTATTCAACGCGTGGAACATGAGCATTTCGCCACACAGGTGAATGTCCGTTCAGCGAGGTTCCCCGCGCGATGTTCCGCATCAGCGCCGGAGCGTAGGAACGGTTTGTCGCACCCGACGTTCCTCCTCCACATCGCCACTCGAGGAGGAGAGACGTTATGAGAAAGTATCTGTTTGCCGCGGCCATGGTGACCGCGATCGCATCGCCTGCATTCGCCGATGAAATCGGTGTTCGTGCCGGCCCCGTCGGCGCCGGCGTGACTGTCGGCGAGTCGCATGAATATCGCGACCGCGATCGTGACCGCACCACCGTGATCAAGGAGCGTGAGCCGCGCAGTGACCGGACCACGGTGATCAAGAAGCAGGACGAGTTCGGCAATCGCAGCAAGACCGTGATTCATCACGACGACGATTGATCGCGCTTGCTTGACGTGAAGATGAAAGTCTGCCGCTGACTTCGTCAGCGGCAGACTTTCATTTGCCGCGAGTCTTCTGCCGTCATTCCGGGGCGACGCGTAAGCGTCGAGCCCGGAATCCATCGAACCGCATCTCGAGCTGATAAATGGATTCCGGGCTCGCGCCAAGCGGCGCGCCCTCAGGTGCGCAATTGCGCACCGGGGAATGACGACGGGCCTAGGTCACCGGCGCCGGGTTGAACAGCGTCAGATCGTTGTGGATGCCCCAGCGGTCCGACCACGGCTTGATCCGTCCGCTCGCGACGTCGAGGATCAGGCGGAACAGGTTCCAACCGGTTTCCTCGATCGTCTTCTCGCCGGTCGCGATGCAGCCGGCGTCGAAATCGATCAGGTCCTTCCAGCGCCGCGCCAGCTCGCTGCGGGTCGCGACCTTGATGACGGGCGCGGCGGCAAGGCCATAGGGCGTGCCGCGGCCTGTCGTGAACACCTGCAAGGTCATGCCGGAGGCGAGCTGCAAGGTGCCGCAGATGAAGTCGCTGGCCGGCGTCGCGGCAAACAGCATGCCCTTCTGCCGCGCCTTCTCGCCCGGTGACAGCACGCCCGCGATCGGGCCGGAGCCCGACTTGACGATCGAGCCGAGTGATTTCTCGACGATGTTGGCAAGCCCGCCCTTCTTGTTGCCCGGCGTGGTGTTGGCGCTGCGGTCGGCGCCGCCGCGGGCAAGATAAGCGTCATACCAGGCCATCTCGCGGATCAGCGCGCGGCCGACATCCTCGTTGACGGCGCGGCGGGTCAGCAGCTGGATCGCGTCGCGCACCTCGGTCACTTCCGAGAACATCACAGTGGCCCCCGCGCGAACCAGCAGATCGGCGGCGAAGCCGACCGCGGGGTTCGCGGTAACGCCGGAGAACGCATCGCTGCCGCCGCATTGCAGGCCGATCACGAGATCGGCGGCCGGGCAGGTCTCGCGCGTGCGGGCGTTGAGCACCTTCAGGCGCACCTCCGCCTGGGTCATGATGGCATCGACGATGGCGCCGAAGCCGTCAAAGGCTTCGTCCTGCATCCGCACGATGGCGTCGCTGACGCCTTCCGGCACCAGCCGTTCCGGCGCGAGCTTCTCGCAGCCGAGGCCAATGACGAGGATCTCGCCGCCGAAATTCGGATTGAGCGCGAGATTCTGCAACGTGCGGATCGGCACCACGGCGTCGGGTGCCGTGATCGCGACGCCGCAGCCATAGGCGTGCGTCAGCGGCACGACGTCGTCGACATTGGGATATTTCGGCAGCAGCTCGGCGCGGATGCGCTTCACCGCGTACTCCATCGTGCCCTTGACGCATTGCACGGAGGAGGAGATGCCGAGGATGTTCTTGGTGCCGACCGCGCCGTCGGGATTGCGAAAGCCTTCGAAGGTGAAGCCTTCGAGCGGCGGCAGCGCCGGCGGCACCGCGGTTGCGATCTCGAGCTGATCGAGCGGCGGCGCGTCGGGCATGCGGATGCGTGCCTCGTCGACCGATTCGCCGGCCAGGATCGGCGACAGCGCATGGCCGATCACCTCACCATAGCGGATGATAGCCGCGCCCTCGGCGATGTCCTCCAATGCCGTCTTGTGGCCCTGCGGCACGAAGGCACGCAGCGTCAGGCCGCAGGCGAAGCGGGAGCCGGCAGGCAAGCCGAAATCATTCACGACGATCGCGACATTGTCGCGCGTGTTGAGCTTAATGTAGCGGGGCTCCTGCGCGCCGATCGACTGGTCCATGGGGACTCCGGAAATTGTAGGGCGGGTTAGCCGAAGGCGTAACCCGCCATGTTTGATGTGCGGTGCCGATGGTGGGTTACGCTGACGCGAACCCACCGTACGAACCTCAACCCGGGAACGTGTAAGCCGTCTTCACCGTGGTGTAGAACTCGCGGGCATAGGCGCCCTGTTCGCGCGCGCCGTAGCTCGAGCCTTTGCGGCCGCCGAACGGCACGTGATAGTCGACGCCGGCGGTCGGCACATTGACCATCACCATGCCGGCCTCGCTGTTGCGCTTGTAATGCGAGGCGTATTTCAGGCTCGACGTGCAGATGCCCGAGGCGAGGCCGAACTCGGTGTCGTTGGAGATCGCCAGCGCCTCCTCATAATCCTTGGCGCGGATCACACAGGCGACCGGGCCAAAAATCTCCTCGCGGGCGATGCGCATCTGGTTGGTCGCCTCGGTGAACAGCGCCGGCTGCAGATAGAAGCCGGGCGTCTCGCGGTTCAACAGCTCGCCGCCCCAGTGCAAGCGGGCGCCTTCGTCCTGACCGATCTTGATGTAGCGGAGGTCCTGATCGAGCTGACTCTGGTCGACCACAGGGCCGACATGCACGCCGCTCTTCAGCGCGTCATCCACCGAAAGGCCCTTCATGCGCTCGGTCATCGCGGCGACGAAGCGGTCGTGAATCCCCGCGGTGACGATCAGGCGCGATGAGGCCGTGCAGCGCTGGCCGGTCGAGAAATAGGCGCCGTTGACGGCGACCTCGACCGCGACCTTGACGTCGGCATCGTCGAGCACGACCAGCGGATTCTTGCCGCCCATCTCGAGCTGGAACTTCTTCATCGGATTGGAGAGCACGCAGGCCTGCGCGATCTTGCGGCCGGTCTGCACCGAGCCGGTGAACGAGATCGCGGCAACGTCGGGATGATCGAGCAGGGTCTGGCCGACCACCGAGCCCGAACCGACCACGAGGTTGAACACGCCTGCCGGAATCCCGGAGCGCGCGATGATCTCGGACAGCGCATGCGCTGAGCCCGGCACCAGCTCGGCCGGCTTGAACACCACTGAATTGCCGTAGCAGAGCGCGGGCGCGATCTTCCAGGCCGGGATCGCGATTGGGAAATTCCACGGCGTGATCATGCCGATGACGCCGACCGGCTCGCGGGTGATCTCGACGTCGAGACCGGGGCGCACCGATGCACCCTTCTCGCCCATCAGCCGCAGCGCTTCGCCGGCAAAGAACGCAAAGATCTGCCCGGCGCGCGCCACCTCACCGATGCCCTCGGGGAGCGTCTTGCCTTCCTCGCGCGCCAGCAGGCGGCCGAGCTCTTCCTTGCGGGCGAGGATCTCGACCGAGATCTTGGTCAGCGCGTCAAAGCGCTCCTGCGGCGTCGAGCGCGCCCAGGCCGGGAAGGCGGCCTTCGCCGCGGCGATAGCCTTTTCGGTCTGCGCCTTGTCGGCCTTGGCATATTCGCCGACCACGTCGGCCGTGTTGGAGGGGTTGATGTCCCGCGTAATGCTTGTTCCGTCGACCCATTCGCCGGCGATGAAGTTCTTCTGGTGAGCGGTCATGTTTCCAACCCTTCTTGTTAGCGCACGAGGCAGGGACGCTTGTCGTCGAAGGTCCAGCCCGGAATCAGGAACTGCATGGTCAGCGCGTCGTCGCGGGCACCGAGGCCATGCTGCTTGTATAGCGCGTTCGCCGCCTCGATGGCACCACGATCGAGCTCGATACCGAGACCCGGCCGATCCGGAATCGCGATCTTGCCGCCCTTGATCTGCAGCGGCTCCCTGGTCAACGCCTGGCCGTCCTGCCAGATCCAGTGGGTGTCGATCGCGGTCACCTTGCCGGGTGCGGCGGCGCCGACATGGGTGAACATCGCCAGCGAAATGTCGAAATGGTTGTTCGAGTGCGAGCCCCAGGTCAGGCCGTTGTCGCGGCAGGTCTGCGCCACCCGCACCGAGCCCTGCATGGTCCAGAAATGCGGATCGGCCAGCGGAATGTCGACCGCCCCGAGCCGCAGCGCGTGGCTGAGCTGGCGCCAGTCGGTCGCGATCATGTTGGTTGCGGTCGGTAGTCCGGTGGCGCGGCGGAACTCGGCCATGATCTCGCGGCCGGAGAAGCCGGCCTCCGCGCCGCAGGGGTCCTCGGCATAGGCCAGCACGCCATGCATGTTGCTGCAAAGCCGGATCGCCTCGTCCAGCGACCAGGCGCCGTTCGGGTCGAGCGTGACGCGCGCGTTCGGAAAGCGTTTTGCAATTGCGGTGACGGCCTCGATCTCGTCTTCGCCCTTGAGCACGCCGCCCTTGAGCTTGAAATCGGCAAAGCCGTAATGCGCCTGCGTCGCTTCGGCGAGGCGCACGATCGCCTCCGGCGTCATCGCTGCCTGATGGCGCAGGTTGAACCAGTCCGCCTTGCCGGTCTCACCTTCCACATAAGGCAGGCTGGTCTTCCTGCGATCGCCGACGAAGAACAGATAGCCGAGCGTCTCGACGCTGGTGCGCTGCTGGCCTTCGCCGAGCAGCGCCGCGACCGGGAGATTGAGATGCTGGCCGAGCAGATCGAGCAGCGCGGATTCCACCGCGGTGACTGCGTGAATGGTGACGCGCAGGTCAAAGGTCTGCTTTCCGCGGCCGCCGGCGTCGCGATCGGCGAAGGTCTGGCGCATCGACGCCAGGATATTGTTGCAGGCGCCGATGCTCTGGCCGACGATGAGGTCGCGGGCGTCCTCGAGCGTCTTGCGGATCTTCTCGCCGCCCGGCACCTCGCCGACGCCGGTGTGGCCGGAGTTGTCGGTGAGGATGACGAGATTGCGGGTGAAGAACGGCGCATGCGCGCCGCTCAGATTGAGGAGCATGCCGTCGCGGCCGGCGACCGGGATCACCTCCATCGCCGTGACGACGGGGGCGCCGGCAAAGCCGGTGCGGATCGTGTCTTGAATCATCTGCTCCTCCCTGTGTCGTTTGCCGTTCGGCTTATTCCGCCGCCTGCTGGGTCGTGGCCTGCGGCAGCTTTGCCACCAGCGCCGCGAGCTCGGCGATCTCCTGCTCGGTGAGATCGGTCAGCGGCGGCCGCACCGGGCCGGAATCGCGGCCGATCACCTTCATGCCGGCCTTGATGATCGACACCGCATAGCCTTTCCTGCGGTTGCGGATCGCGATCAGCGGCAGGATGAAATCCTTCAGGCCTGCATGGATGGTCTGATGATCGCGCCGGCGCACCGCGGCGTAGAACTCGGTGGCGAATTCCGGCACGAAGTTGAACACCGCCGACGAATAAGTCGTGACGCCCATGTCGAGATAGGGCAGGGCGAAGGTTTCCGCCGTGGGCAAGCCGCCGATATAGGTCAGGCGGTCGCCGAGCCTGGTGTAGACGCGGGTCATCAGCTCGATGTCGCCGATGCCGTCCTTGTAGCCGACGAGGTTCGGGCAGCGCTCGCAGAGGCGCGCCAGCGTGTCGGGCTGCAGGATCGCATTGTCGCGGTTGTAGACGATGACGCCGATCTTCACTGACGAACACACCGCCTCGACATGGGCGGCGAGGCCGTCCTGCTCGGCATGGGTGAGGTAGGGCGGCAGCAGCAGCAGGCCGTCGGCGCCGGCCTTCTCGGCGCCAACAGCGATCTCGCGCGCGATTGCGGTGCCGTAGCCGGTGCCGGCCAGCACGGGCACGCGGCCCTTGGTCTCTTCGACCGCGATCTTCACGACATGCGGAACTTCAGCCGGCGTCAGCGAGAAGAACTCGCCGGTGCCGCCGGCGGCGAACAGGCCGGCGACGTCATAGCCGCACAGCCAGTCCATATTGGCGCGATAGGTCGCCTCGTCGAACGAATAGTCCGGCTTGAACGGGGTCACGGGAAAAGACAGGAGGCCGCCACCGATTCTCGCGGCCATCTCCCGAGGGGTCATCTTGCTCATGGCGCCACTCCTTGAATGATGTTGGGATGAGGGATGCGCGAGCAGCGCGCGTCCATGGTCGAATTCTTAGGGAATGCTTCGATGCGCGTCCAAGCCAAACGCGGTATCGAGCGATGCAAAATCTGCATCAATCGCCGCGCAGGTGCGGGGCGGCGATTTCGGTTGCGATCTCGATCAAGGACGGCAGCAACTGGTTCTCATGATCGCGCCGCCACACCATGAACAGCTCGACCGGCACCGGCGTGCGCAGCTTCAGTGGTTTCAGCTTGACGTCCGCGATCTTCAGGCTGGCGGCGGCCTCCGGCACGATGGCGACGCCGAGCCCGGCGCGAACCATCGCGAGGATCGAGTGGATCTGGCTGAGATGCTGCACATAGCGCGGCAGCACGTCGGCACGCGTGAACAGCGACACCAGGAGGTCGTGGAAGTAACGCGCCTCATAGGGCGAATACATCACGAAGGGCTGGTCGTCGAAATCCTTGATGCTGACGGTGTCGGCCGTGGCCAGCGGATGCTTCTTCGGGATCGCGGCGAGCAGCGGCTCGGCCACGACGCGCCGGCTGGCGAACTCCGGCCGCGCGATCGGCGGGCGCAGCAGGCCGGCGTCGATCTGTCCGGTGGTGAGCGCCTCGAACTGATCGCCGGACACCATCTCCTTCAGGGAAAAATCGACCTCAGGCAGGCGGGAGCGGGCAGCCGCGATCAGATCGGGCAGGAAGCCGTAGGCGGCCGCGGCCGTGAAGCCGATCTTGAGCGAGCCGGTCTTGCCGAGCGCGATGCGGCGGGCGACTTGCGCGGCGGATTCCGCGAGCTTCAGGATGCGCCGCGCCTCGGGCAGGAAGCTGCGTCCCGCCGGGGTCAGCCGCACCGAACGGCTGGTGCGCTCCAACAGCGGCGCGTCGATGATGTGCTCGAGAACCTGGATCTGCCGGCTGAGCGGCGGCTGCGTCATGTTGAGCCGCGCCGCGGCGCGGCCGAAGTGCAATTCCTCGGCCACCGTGACGAAACAGCGGAGCTGGTTCAGGTCGAACATCGATGCTAGCCTGGAATGGATCGGTCGAGGATTTGTACGTTCTAGCATCGATGCCTCCCACTGGCCAAGAAGACAAAAAAGCAGACAAACAAGAAGACAAAGACGGCGGCCGAAGCCGCCGTTTTGGGTTTGTGCCCAACTCCATCCCCGTCTTTGCGAGCGAAGCGAAGCAATCCATCGCGCGGCATATGCGGAACCATGGATTGCGTTGTCGCTGTCGCTCCTCGCAATGACGGGCGATAGACGTCGGCGGCCCGGTCAGGCTGCCTTCAGCTGCACCCGCTTGATCTCGCCGACGATGAACAGATAGGCGATCGCCGCGACCAGAGCGTTGGCGCCGACGAACACCAGCGCGCCGTTGAATGAGCCGGTGGCGGCGAGGATGTAGCCGATGATGATCGGCGTTGTGATCGAGGACAGATTGCCGAAGGTATTGAACAACCCGCCGGAGACGCCGCCGGCTTCCTTCGGCGAGGTGTCGGAGACGACCGCCCAGCCAAGCGCGCCGATGCCCTTGCCGAAGAAGGCGAGCGCCATGAAGCCGATCACCAGCGCCTGGCTGTCGACGTAGTTGCAGGCGATGATCACCATCGACAGCAGCATGCCGCCGACGATCGGGATCTTGCGCGCGATGGTCAGCGAGCCGGTGCGGCGCAGGAGGTAGTCCGAGATCACGCCGCCGAGCACGCCGCCGACGAAGCCGCACAGCGCCGGCAATGTCGCGACGAAGCCGGCCTGCAGGATCGAGAGCCCGCGCTCCTTCACCAGGTAGACCGGGAACCAGGTCAGGAAGAAGTAGGTCAGCGTGTTGATGCAGTACTGGCCGATATAGACGCCGAGCATCATGCGGTTGGCGAGCAACCGGCGGATGTGGTCCCAGCCGGGGCCGCTGTCGTGTGCCTTGCCGGCCTTCGCCGCATCCATGTCGACCAGCGCGCCGCCCTGCTTGATGTAGTCGAATTCGGCCTCGTTGATCCCGGGATGGTCCTTCGGCTCGTAGATCGTCTTGATCCAGGCGATGCCCATGATGATGCCGAGCCCGCCCATCACGTAGAACACGTGGCGCCAGCCGTATTCGTGCGCGATCCAGCCCATCAGCGGTGCGAAGATCACGGTCGCGAAATACTGTCCGGAGTTGAAGAACGCCGATGCGGTGCCGCGCTCATTGCCGGGGAACCAGGCCGCGACGATGCGGGCATTGGCCGGGAACGATGGCGCTTCGGCGAAGCCGACCAGGAAGCGCAACCCGAACAGCAGCACCACGGCGGCGCCCGCGGAGAGGAACCCGGTCAGTCCCTGCATCGCGGTGAAGATCGACCAGACGATGATGCTGATCGCATAGACCCATTTGGAGCCGTAGCGATCGAGCAGCCAGCCGCATGGTACCTGCGCGATCACATAGGACCAGCCGAAGGCCGAAAACACGTAACCCATCGCGACGGGGTCGAGATGCAGTTCCTTGGAGAGGGCAGGGCCGGCGATCGAGAGCGTGGCGCGATCGGCATAGTTCACGGTGGTGACGAGAAACAGCATCGTCACGATCAACAGCCGGACGCGGGATCGCCGCGCGTCCGTGGCGGACACAATTGCGCTCATTCGCGCCTCCTTAAGATTTCCTCGGGGTCTGTCCTAGAGAGATGACGGCAATGGGTCCAAGCCGAAACGGGTATTGATCGATGCCGATTTTGAATGGATCGACCCGGTGTCATTCCACCTTCGCCGCTCTTGCTTCGGTTCCTAATTAGTGTACAATAAGTACAGTTATAGAAGGCGCAGCGTCGCGCCCTGCCGATCGAGGTCGAATGCGCATGACCACGCTACGCGACTATGAGGTGTTCGAGGCAGGCAGGGTGACCTTGCAGGACGGCGCGGTGTTTCCGCAGCTTGCGCTCGCCTACAAGACCTACGGCACGCTGAACGCGGCCAAAGACAACGTCATCCTCTATCCGACGTCGTTCGCCGCGCAGCATTACGACATCGAATGGCTGGTGCAGCCGGGCGGGGCACTCGATCCCGAGCGCTACTTCATCATCATCGCGAACCTGTTCGGCAATGGCGTGTCGTCTTCGCCGTCGAATTCGAGCGAGCTGCTCGGCGACGCACCGTTCCCGGCCTTCACCTATCATGACGCCGTCGCCATCCAGCGTCGGCTGCTGGTCGAGCGGTTTGGCGTGACCAAGCTCGCGCTGGTCTACGGCTGGTCGATGGGCGGCATGCAGGCCTATCACTGGGCCGCGCGCTATCCCGACATGGTGGAGCGTGCAGCGGTGGTCTGCGGCAGCGCGAGGTGCTCGCCTTACAATCATGTCTTCCTCGAAGGTGTGAAGGCTGCGTTGACCACCGACCCGGCCTACCAGGATGGCCGCTTCGTCACCAAGCCGACAGCGGGCCTTCGCGCGATGGGGCGTGTCTATGCCGGCTGGGCGATGTCGTACGAGTTCTATCGCGAGGAAGTCTGGCGCGAGGCCGGCTTCAACTCGTTGGAAGACTACCTCGTGGGATCGTGGGACGGTGCCTTTGCGCGGCGCGATGCCGGCAATCTGCTGGCGCAGATTGCGATCTGGCAGGCCGGCGATATCAGCCGCTGCGACGAATTCGGCGGCGACTTCGATCGGGCGCTGGCCGCAATCAAGGCCCACGTGCTGCTGATGCCCGCCCGTACCGACCGCTATTTCGACCCGCGCGACAACGAGGACGAACTCGGCCGCCTGGTCAATGCCCGCTCCACGGCGCTGCACGCGATCCCCTCGATCCACGGGCACCGCGCCGGCAATCCCGTCAACAACCCCGAAGACCGCGCCTTCATCAACGCCGAAATCTCGGCGCTCCTGCAACGCTGACAGGTGAGACGACCATGAGCACCGCAGAGACCAGTGATGCCGGACCCCGCCTGAAGCCGCTCAACCCGCTGACCTTGCGCGATCTGTCGACCAAGTCGAACCTTGCCGGTGCGGCGCGCGCGGCAAGCCATTACGGGATGATCGCTGTGGTCGGCGCGCTGATCTGGTTGGTCTCTTCGCATTACGGCTTGCTATGGGCGTTGCCGCTGATTGCGATCCAGGGCTATTTCGTCGCATTCCTGTTCATGGTCTTGCATGAGACCGCGCACAAGACGGCGTTTCGCAGTCACGCACTCAATCTTGTGGTCGGCAACCTGTCGGCCTTCATGATCGGATTGCCCTACCAATATTACTGCCTGTTTCACTGGGACCATCATCGCTACACCCAGGATCCGGAGAAGGACCCGGAGCTGATCGTCGGTCCGAAGCCGGCGTCCGATACCCAGCTCGCGATCGCCTATTCGGGGCTATTGCAGGTGCTGGTGCGGATCCGGCTGATGTTTCGGCATGCACTCACCGGGAAGGTGATCGTGCCGTGGATTCCGCAGCACAAGCGCGCCGCGATCGTGCTTGAAGCCCGGCTTTATCTTGCAGGCTACCTGCTGTTGCTCGCGGCATCGCTCGCACTGCACAGCGCGATCCTGCTCTTTGTGTGGATCGTGCCGCTGCTGGCCGGTCAGCTCATCCTGCGCCCTTATCTTTACGCGGAGCACACCGGTTGCGAGCGGACGCGGAGTGCGTTCGAGAACACGCGCACCACGATGACAGGCCGGATCATGAAATGGTTCGCGTGGAACATGCCTTATCATGTCGAGCACCACGCCTATCCGACGGTGCCGTTCCATGCGTTGCCGAAGCTGAACGCCATCGTCGATGGCCACATCGTGTATCGCGGCAGCAACTACCGCGCCGTGACGCGCGAGACCTGGGCCTGGTTCCGCCGTCAGCGGCAGCGCTCTGCTTGATATTCACGCCTCGGCGTGCGGTCGCAGCACCAGATTGACGAGGTTGCGGGCATAGGCCGGCGTCAGCGGCCTGATGCCGAAGACGTAGCGGTAGAACAGGCTGCCGTAGATCGCGTCATAGATATCGCCGGGCACGCCCGGCGCGCCGATGCTGCCGTCCTTCTGGCCGGCGGCGATGATTTCCAGCATCCGGGCGCGACGAAGGCCGAGGTAGCGCTCGTAGAACAATTCCGCCGTGCCGGTCTGCGAAATGCATTCCGAGATCACCGCGAGTTGCACCCGCCCGAACTCACCCTGCAACGCCTCGACATAGGTCGCGACATGACGGCGGATGCGGGCCACCGGATGGCCCGCTTCGGGCAGCGGCACCGCGCGCGAGGCCTGATCGAGAAAGGCATCGATCAGCAAAGCCTCGCGCGACGGCCACCATTTGTAGATCGTCATCTTCGAGACGTTGGAGTGTCTCGCGATCGCGTCGATGGTGGTGGCGGCAAGGCCGGTGGCTGCCATAAGCGTATAGGCGCTGTGCAGGATCGCGGCCGTGGTCGCGGCGGAGCGCGGCCGGCCGCGCCGCCCCGTTGTCGTATCCTCCGTCTCCACCTTGCTTCCCGCCATGGCCGGGATTGGTATCCTGCGTACTTGAATCATTGCGCTGCCTGCGGACATAGCATGAAATCGCGCGCTGTTTCAGATCATCGCTGCCGCTGCTACGGTACAATCCGCCAGCGAAGGCGCAGCCCAACTGCTCATCGAACAGGAGTATCCCGTGAAGGCCGTCTACAGTGATCTGCACCGCAGCCATGATCCGCAATTCTTCCTGGTCCGCGGTGTGGTCCAGCGCACCACCGAGCAGCCCGAGCGCGCCGACCGCCTGCTGGCGGGGCTGAAGGCCGGCAAGCACAGGCTGATCGAGCCGACCACATTCGGGCAGGGGCCGCGGGCGCGGGTGCACAGTCCGGAATATCTGAGCTTTCTCGAAGGAGCCTGGGAGGAATGGTCGGCGCTCGGCAACGCCGGACCGGAGATGATCGCGAACATGCATCCGGTGCGCAACGCCGGTACCTATCCCACCCACATCGTCGGCAAGCTCGGCTGGCATACGGTCGACACCGCGGCGCCGATCGGACCCGGCACCTGGGCCGGCGCCTGCGCCTCGAGCGACGTCGCGGTCACTGCCGCGCAGATGGTGCTCGATGGCGAGGACGCTGTCTACGCGCTGTGTCGTCCGCCCGGCCACCACGCCTATCGCGATCTTGCCGGCGGCTTCTGCTTCCTCAACAACAGCGCGATCGCGGCCGAGCATCTGCGCCAGAAGCACGAGCGTGTCGCGATCCTCGATGTCGACGTGCATCACGGCAACGGCACGCAGGGCATCTTCTACGAGCGGGGGGATGTCTTCACCGTCTCGATCCATGCTGATCCGTCGTTCTTCTATCCGTTCGTCTGGGGCTATGCGCATGAGCGCGGTGCCGGGCCCGGCCTCGGCACCAATCTCAACATTCCCCTCGCCAGGGGCACCGGCGACGACGACTACATCAAGGCGCTCGCGGCGGCCGAGAAAGCGATCCGTTCCTTCGCGCCGACCGCGCTCGTGGTTGCGCTCGGGCTCGACGCCTCCGAGAAGGACCCGCTCGCGGGCCTCGCCGTCACCACCGACGGCTTCCGCCGGATCGGCGAAGCGCTGGCCCGGTTCGGCCTGCCGACGGTGCTGGTGCAGGAGGGCGGCTATCTCTCCGACATCCTCGGTGCCAATCTGACGGCGGTGCTCGGCGGATTCGAAGCCGCGCGCTAGCCCGGTTTCGAATGGCGTGGTGATCGGTTCGCGTGAAGAAAGCCCGTCAAATCAACAGTCTGGAGCATCGGTTGTGATGAATCAGAACCGATGCCCCCACCGTGCGCCGCACAACAAGGCGTCGTGGAGTTGCACGTTTGCAACCAAAGGCGGATCATGCCGTTGGTATCCGGCGGTGACCTATGATCCTGCCTGGCGGCATCTGCCGTCCGGGCGGGCAGCAACGCGAGGACGGCCATGAGCGATCTGCTCCGCATCGCCATCGTCGGGTTCGGGGAGATCGCGTGCCGGCAGCACGTGCCTGCGATTGCCAAGACATCAGGCGCTGCACTCGTCGCCGTGGCCGATCCGGCCAAGAGCCCATCCGGCCTGCCGCATTTCCGCGATCTGCAGGAGTTGTTGCGCGACGGGCCGGAGATCGATGCCGTTGCGCTGTGCACGCCGCCGCAGGCGCGTCACGCGCAGGCCGCTACGGCGCTCGCCGCCGGCAAGCATGTGCTGCTGGAGAAACCGCCTGGGTCTACGCTCAGCGAACTCACGCCGCTGATCGCGGCCGCAGGCGAGGCGGGCCGGACATTGTTTGCGACATGGCACTCGCGCTACGCACCCGCGGTTGGACCGGCGCGGAAACTGCTCGCCGGCCACACGATCAACAAGGTGACCATCATCTGGAAGGAAGACGTCCGCGTCTGGCATCCAGGCCAGGCCTGGATCTTCGAGGTCGGTGGCTTCGGCGTGTTCGATCCCGGCATCAACGCGCTGTCGATCCTGACCGAGATCCTGCCGCGCCCCGTCTTTGTCAGGAGCGCGATGTTGGACGTTCCTTCCAACCGGGAGGCGCCGATTGCTGCAGCTGTCGAGCTGTCCGATGAGAACGGCCTGCCGATCCACGCCGAGTTCGATTTTCGCCAGACGGGGCCGCCGAGCTGGGACATCCTGTGCGAGACCGAGGCCGGGCCTGTGGCGCTGTCGAAAGGCGGACGGCAGCTGCGCGACGGCAACAGGTTGGTGGTCGATGCCACGGATGAGGAATATCCCGCGCTGTACCGCCGCTTCGTTGCGCTGACGTCGGATGGAAAATCCGACGTCGACCTCGCGCCCTTGCGGCTCGTCGCCGATAGCTTCATGCTGGGGCGACGGCGTCTTGTCGAGGCGTTCGGGGACTGACAATGACATCAGCCAGCATTGCTCGCGTGCCCTTCGGCACCTTGCCCAACGGCACTGTGGTCGAGCGCGTGACGCTGCGCGGCGAACACGGCTTCGAGGCCACCATCCTCACCTTCGGCGCCACGCTGCAAGCGCTGCTCGTGCCCGATCGCGGCGGGCATTGCGACGACGTCGTGCTTGGCCATGACGAATTCGACGGCTATCTGGCGCAGCGCAAATTCTTCGGCGCGACCATCGGGCGCTACGCCAACCGGATCGCCGCCGCGCGCTTCATGCTCGATGGCGAGATGGTGAAACTTGACGCTAACAACGGCCCCAACGCGCTGCATGGCGGGTTGCAGGGCTTCGATCGCAAGCTGTGGTGGATCGCTGAGCTCAGCGATCAACCGGGGCCGACGCTGGTGCTGGAGCGCGAAAGCCCGCATGGCGAAGAGGGCTATCCGGGCAATCTTCACACCCGGGTGACGTATCAGCTGCGCAACCCGATGGAACTCGCGGTCACCTACGAGGCGACCACCGACCGGCCGACCTGCGTCAACCTCACCAATCACAGCTTCTTCAATCTCGACGGCGCACGCTCGGGTACACAAATTCTCGATCACAGGCTGACGATCGCTTCAGATCATTTCCTCGCGGTGGACGCCACCGCGATCCCGTTGCCAGAGCCGCCACGGCCGGTTGACGGCACGCCGTTCGACTTCCGCAAGCCGACCGCGATCGGCGCGCGGATCAGGATGAACGACGATCAGCTCCGGCTCGGGCGCGGCTACGACCACAATTTCTGTCTGGCCTCGGGGGCAGGCGTTCGCTTCGCCGCGCGCCTCGAGGCGCCGCACTCTGGCCGCGTGATGGAGCTGTTCACCGATCAACCGGGGTTGCAGTTCTATTCCGGCAACTTCCTCGACGGCTCGGGCGCCGGCAAGGGCGACCGGCTCTATCGCCAATCCGATGCGCTGTGTCTCGAACCGCACGCCTGGCCGGATACGCCGAACCGGCCCGACTTCCCGTCGGCGCGGCTCGATCCCGGGCAGGTCTATCGACGCACCGCAATCTATCGCTTCTCGACCATGTGAGTGACGCCATGACCGACCGTGCCTCCGAGCCGCTGATCGAACAGGTGCCGACATCGGTGCTGTCAGCCGAGCGCTGTCATCTCGGCGAGGGCCCGACCTATGACGCGGCGACCGACACCGCGTGGTGGTTCGACATCCGCGAGCGCCGCCTGTTCGAGCATCGTTTTGCAAGCGGCGGCACCATCATTCACGAGTTGCCGAAAATGGCGAGCGCGTTGGCGCGGATCGATGGCGAGCGGCAGCTCATCCTCGCCGAGGATGGGCTTTACGTCCGGCAGGTCGCCGGCGGCCGGCTGGAGCTGTTCGCCGCACTCGAAGCCGACAATCCGGTGACGCGCTCCAACGATGCGCGCGTGCATCCGTCGGGCACCTTCTGGCTCGGCACCATGGGGCGTCAGGCCGAGCACGGCGCCGGCGCGATCTACGCGCTGCATCACGGCCGCATCACGCGGCTCTATCCGGGGATCACGATCCCAAATGCGATCTGCTTTTCGCCCGCAGGCGACGTCGGCTATTTCGCCGATACCGCGACCAATGTGCTGCATCGCGTACCGCTCGATCCATCGACGGGACTGCCGACCGGCGAGCCGATCGATTTGATCAGACATCAAGGCACCGGCGGGCTCGACGGTGCGATCGTCGATGCCGACGGAATGATCTGGAACGCGCGCTGGGGCGGCGGCTGCGTCGATGTCTACGACCCCAGCGGCCGGCATTTGCGCTCGCTGAAGGTGCCGGCGAAGCAGTCGAGCTGCCCGGCCTTTGTCGGCCGCGATTTTGCGCGCGTGCTCGTTACGTCGGCGTGGCAGGACATGGATGAGGCCCAGCGCGCGGCCGATCCCGGCCACGGCCGAACCTTTCTGCTCGATGCCGCGGCGCGCGGCCGTGCCGAGCCCGACGTCAAACTGACCTGAATGCGGGTTTGGCGCCGCGTTGTTGACGCGACCTGAATATTTGGACGATAGTACAAATATGGTCCGCAAACCTGCCAAGTCCGGCATGAAGGCCGACGCCAAGGCCGCCAGCACCCGCAAGCCGAACATGCGCGAGGCGATCCTCGCCGCGGCGGAGGAATTGTTCTCGACCTACGGCTTCAACGCCGTCTCGGTCCGCGACATCGCACAGGCCGCCGGCGCCAATCCCGGCAGCGTGACCTATCACTTCAGGACCAAGGACGGCCTACTGCTGGAGGTCTATCGGCGGCATTGCGGCCCGATGAACCGGCGGCGCTCGGAGCTCCTGGCGGCGGCGCGGCGGGTGCGCGACCTGCAGGACCGGCTGGAGGCGATCGTGCGCGCTTATGTGCTGCCGGCCTTCACCTCGGGCAGCGATCTTGCCGGCGGCGGCACGCGGTTCACGCGGCTGCGTGCGATCATGTCGGCCGAGGGCAACGAGGTCGTGCGCAAGATCATCGCGCAGACCTTCGACGACACCAGCCATGCCTTCATCGACGCGATCCATGAAAGCCTGCCGCATATTCCGCGCACTGATCTGGTCTGGCGCGGCCACTTCCTGCTCGGCGCGCTCTACTACACGCTGGTGACGCCGGAGCGCGTCTCGCGCCTGTCGCGCGGCAGCGCCGACGGCACCGATGCCGGCCATGCCATCGAGGAGCTGGTGCGCGCGACAGTTGCCGCGCTGCAGGCCGCGCCGGTCGATCAGGGACCGCCTGCGCCGCGCAAGGCGCCGGGCGTCAATCCAGGGCGCGCACTGGCCTGACCCCGCGGAGTTCGTCGCCATGGAGAAACTTCGGCTGCGCACGGTGCTTGGCAATCACCCGCACGTCCAGGCGGTGAAGCGCGGTGCGCTGCGCTCGGAGCTGTTCGATCTCGACTTCACCGAGTTCACGCCGACCAACGCCGCGTTCAAGCCAATGGTGCGCGAGCGGGCGTTCGACGTCTGCGAGATGGCGATCGTGACCTATCTGATGGCGAGGGCGCACGGCAAGCCGCTGGTGCTGCTGCCGGCTGCGATGGTCGGTCGCTTTCAACATGGCCATGCGCTCTATCGCGCCGACCGCGGCACGCTGATCCCTGCCGATCTCGAAGGCAAGCGGGTCGGCATCCGCTCGTTCACCACCACGACGGGCGCATGGATACGTGGAATCCTCGCCAACGATCATGGCGTGAACCTCGACCGGATCAACTGGGTCACGTTCGAGGACCCGCATGTCGCCGAATATGCCGACAGCACCGAACGGGCCCCGAAAGGCAGCGCCATCATCCAGATGCTGAAGGACGGCGAGCTCGATGCGGTGCTGGGCGAGACCTCCAGCGATCCGGCGCTCAAGCCGTTGTTCGCCGATCCCGCCACAGAGGCGGCGCGGTGGTACGCACGGCATGGCGTTGTGCCGGTCAATCATCTGGTGGTGGTGACGAGGCAGCTTGCGACGTCGCGCCCGGACGTGGTGCGAAGCCTCTACGACCTCCTCAAGCGCGCCAAGGTGAACGCCGGTCCGGCTGATGTGCCCGACCTGCTGCCGTTCGGCGTCGAGGCGAACCGCAAGCCGCTCGAATTGATGATCGACTATTGCGTCAAGCAGGCGTTGATCCCGCGGCGCGTCACGGTCGACGAGCTGTTCGACGACACAACACGGGACTTGAATTGATGACAATCTCCAGCGATCCGCGGCAGTGGCAGGTCGGCATGCTCGGCTATGGCGAGGTCGGACGCATCCTCGCCGAAGACCTGCGCAAGCAGGACATCAAGGTCGCTGCCTACGACATCAAGCTCGACCGCGAGGCGGGCGCGCCGCTGCGCGAACACGCGGCCGTGACCGGCGTGGCGCTTGCGCAGTCCCATGCCGATCTCGCAGCACGGGCCGATTTCATCATCTCGGCGGTGACGGCGAGCCAGGCGGTGCCGGTGGCCGAGGCCTGCGCGCCTGCGATCCGGAACGGTGCCTGGTTTCTTGATTTCAATTCGGCTTCGCCCGGCGCGAAACGGCGCGCGGCGGCCCACATCGATGGTGCCGGCGGCAGCTATGTCGAGGGCGCGGTGATGACGTCGCTGCCGCCGTACCGGATCAAGGTGCCGCTGCTGCTCGGCGGCCAAGGCGCGCGGGAGCTGGCGCCGCTCCTGGTCGAACTCGGCTTCGCGGCAAAGGTCGCAAGCGACGAGCTTGGTGTGTCCTCGGCGGTCAAGATGTGCCGCAGCATCATGATTAAGGGCCTCGAGGCCATGGTGATCGAGAGTTTCACCACCGCACGCGCCTATGGCGTCGAGGACGCGGTGCTCGCCTCGCTCAAGGAGACCTTTCCAGGTATCGATTGGGAGAAGCAGGGCGCCTATTTCTTCCAGCGAGTGATCGAGCATGGCCGGCGGCGTGCCGAGGAGGTGCGCGAGGTGGCGGAGACCGTGCGTGAGGCCCACCTGACGCCATGGTCCGCGTCCGGCACCGCCGAGCTGCAGGGCTGGATCGCTGATCTTGCCGACGAGGGGGTTTTCGGACCGAAGGGAACGCCGGACTTCGCCCGCAGCGCCGACTGGCGCACCGAGGCCGACCGGATTCTCGCGCGCATCAAGTCCTGAAATCTCGCGCGGAGAATCCGCCGCGTTCCCTGCCGACGCGCAATGCGCTATTGCTCTGCGAACAGTTTTGTTCTGGAGGCACTCCCATGAAGAATTCCGGCAAGGTCGTCGCCATCACCGGGGCGGCGCGCGGCATCGGCAAGGCCTGCGCGGCGCGCTTCCTGGCCGATGGCGCCAGGGTCGTGATCTCGGATGTCGACGCTGCGGGGCTCGTCCACGCCGCCCAGGAGCTCGGACATGAGGATCGGTTGCGGGCCGTCGAGGCCGATGTCAGCAAGCGCGCCGATGTCGATCGCATCGTCGCTCACGCGGTGAAGGAGTTCGGCCGGCTCGACGTCATGGTCAACAACGCCGGCGTCGCGCGCAACCGCGACTTCCTCGATATCACCGAGGCCGAGTTCGACGACGTGATGGGGATCAACCTCAAGGGCGCGTTCTTCGGCGTCCAGGCGGCGGCGCGCCAGATGATCGCGCAGGGCGGGGGCGGCGTCGTCGTCAACATGTCCTCGGTCAACGCGCTGCTGGCGATTCCTTCGCTCGCGACCTACGCGATGTCGAAGGGCGCGATGAAGCAGCTCACCTCGGTGGCCGCCGTGGCGCTGGCGCCGCACGGCATTCGCGTCGTGGCGGTCGGGCCCGGCACGATCCTGACAGAGATGGTGGCGACGGCGATCTTCTCGTCGGAGGACGCGCGGCGCAACGTGCTGTCGCGCACGCCGGCCGGGCGCTGCGGCGAGCCGAGCGAGGTTGCCTCGGTCGTGGCGTTCCTCGCCAGCGACGATGCCTCCTACATCACCGGCCAGACCATCTATCCCGACGGCGGGCGGTTGATCCTCAACTACACGGTGCCGGTCAACGAGAAGAAGTAGGCGGCAGGTTCAATCGCGAGCCCACCGCCAAAATATCGAAAACAACCCCATGCAAAGTAGCCGGCGGCTGCCCGGCGTTCGTCACGGCAACTTGACATGTCGGGCAAATCAGGGGTATTCTTCTATTATTCAGAAATTGCGCCAACGCTTGCTCAGTGTCATCACCCGCGCATGCGGGTGATCCAGTATTCCAGAGACCGCTGTGCTTGAGCCGAGAGGCTGCGGCGTACTGGATCGCCCGGTCGAGCCGGGCGATGACAGCGGTGGACGAGGACGCCGCTACCGGCCCTGGAACCGCGGCTTGCGCTTTTCCATGAAGGCGTTGCGCCCTTCACGGAAATCCGCGCTGTCCATGCAGTCGATGCCGATCTGCTTGATCGCGGCCATGTCGCGATCGGCTGGATCCTTCAGCACCTGTGCGATGGTGATCTTGGCGGCCTTGATCGCCAGCGGCGCGTTGCCCGAGATCGTGCGCGCGATCTCCATGGTCGCATCCCACAGCTCGGCGTCCGGCAGCACGCGATCGACGAGGCCGATCCGCAGCGCTTCGGCGGAGTCGATCCGCATACCGGTATACATGATCAGCCGCGCCCAGGACGGGCCGACCAGCGACACCAGATGGCGCAGCCCGTCATAGCCGTAGGCGATGCCGAGCTTGGCGGCGGGAATACCGAACTGGCCGCTGGTGCCGGAGATGCGCATATCGGTCAGCATCGCGACCTGCATGCCGCCGCCGAGGCAGAAGCCGCGGATGCAGGCTATGGTCGGCTTCGGATAGTCGGCAAGCAGCGCGCGCTGGGCGGCGCTGCGCCGTGAATATTCCTCGGAGGCTTCCGCGTTGTGGCGGGTCTTCTCGAACTGGCTGATATCGGCGCCGGACACGAACGCCTTGTCGCCGGCGCCGACCAGGATCACGACGCGGACGGCCGGATCGTCGCGCAACGCGGTTAGCGCCTCGCCGAGCCCTTCCCACATCTCCAGCGACATCGCGTTGCGCTTGTCGGGATTGTTGAAGGTGATGACGCCGACGCCGTCGACCACGCTTTGCAGGATCTTGCCGTCGGCAAGCGACTTGTCTGAGATGGTTGGCATAGGCGGATCCGGTCTGATTTCGGCCAAGGCTGGTTTCAAGGTTGAGGCTACGATCAAGGCTAGCACCCGGTTGCGAGCCGAGGCAGGCCGTTTGGAGCACGGCGCGATTGCAACGACGTGCCGCGACTCTCCCGGTAGTTGTACGGCTCGCAAAATAAACACACGCGTAAGGGTTGCGCCATAGAGTGCGCCGCCCGCGCTCTGTCCCGGCTTAACTTTTCCCAGTGTTTCGACGGTACGACTGTACGCACCTGCGCGCCAGGACGATGCGCGACGCGCTGGGACGCACACCGCAGCCTTCCCGCTGCAATCGCGTCGGTAACGGATGTCCCCCGCCACCAGACCGACCACGGATGTCGGTCAACCCCAGACCTCCGTGCACTCAGATCGCCTCGGGCGAGGTCCAGTCGTGTCTGTCGAAAAGTTTCTCAAGCAACGCGCGGTGAGGATCATCGTCAACGGCAGCTACACGCTGCCGAACTGGTACGATGCACAGGGCAGGCTGCGCACCTTCGCCTGCCGCACCACGCGCGTCTCGCCGTTCCGGATGATCGTGGACGTGCCTGTTGTCGGCAAGGTCGGCGACCGGCTGACGTCGTATTTCGAGGAGTTCGGTAAGTTCGAAGGCTGCATCACCGACACAATGAGCGGCAGCTTCCTGGTCGAGCTCGAGATGACGCATGCCAGGCGCGAGAAGTTCGCCGACAAGCTGACCTGGATCGAGAAGAAGCAGAAGGATCCGAGCGTCCGCGAGGCGCGCAACAATCCGCGTTTCGTGCCCGTCGCGCCGCATGCCATGCTGACGCTGGCGGACGGCACCATGCAGAGCTGCTTCATCATCGACATGTCGCTGTCGGGCGCGGCGGTGTCCTCCGAGCTGCAGCCGCCGATCGGCATGCCGCTGGCGATCGGCGCCTGCGTCGGCCGCGTGGTCCGGCATCTGCCGAACGGCTTCGCCATCAAGTTCGTCGAGACCTACAGGCAGGGCGATCTCGGCCGCCTGATCGCGCGCAAATCCAAGGACCTGCTGGTGGTGTCCGAAGACGCGGATCCTGTTGCCTAGGGCGTGTAATCATAAATCTGGTACGCGCGTCCAGAGATAGCGAGGTCCGAGTTGTCCTCCAAAGCAGACATCGACGGACGCCTAAGTGAATGTCCGCAAAGGGCCCAGACCACTTCAATCTGACACGAAAGGCCCTCATCAGCGGTCACTGGTAGCTGCAACGATGTCGGCCGCAAGGCTAGGATCAGGCGGACGGTCGTTCCTGTGCCCAAGCTCGCTCTCATCGCGGGAGGATTGATCTAAATCAATGAGGGGGCCTCGGGCCACGAAGAGAAATGCATGTCTGCGGCGGCAGGCGGCCTGCGATTCCACCGTTCGGATCTGTATATGACAGACCATTCGAACAAAATTGAACCGGTGCGGAGTTCGGCCGGGACGCCGCGCGACGAATTGATCGTCTTCCTGATCATCGTCGCCCTGGTCTGGCCGCTCGTGACCGTCGGCGCGGTCGGCGGCTACGGTTTCGCGGTCTGGATGTATCAGGCGATCGCGGGGCCGCCCGGCCCTCCGAAGCGGTGACCAGCATGCGCCCCGACCACCCCTCGCGACGTGCGTTGCTCACGGGAAGGCCGGCCTCCCGGGCGGTCCGGACGGACGCGACCGCCGTCCACGTCTCGAGCGCCATCGTCACGGTGCTGCCGGATCTGCGGGACGACGTCGCCCGGCGCCTGTCCGCGCTCGCCGGCGTCGAGATCCATCACATCGAATCCTTCAAGATCGTGGTCGTGCTGGAGGCCGAGGAGGCCGGCGCAATCGGCGGCCGGCTGGCCGAGATCGCGACCTGGTCCGGCGTGCTCTCGGCCAACATGGTCTTCGAGCAGACGGCGCGGCTTTACGACGGCGGAGAAGCGACATGACGCTATCCAGGCGCGATCTCCTGAAGGCCCAGGCCGCCGCGATCGCCATGGCGGCCCTCCATCCGGGTCACCCCGCGCAGGCCCAGGCGGTCGCCGGCGGGATCGGCACGCTGCAGATCAAATGGTCGAAGGCGCCGTGCCGCTTCTGCGGCACCGGCTGCGGCGTCATGGTCGGCGTCAAGGACGGGAAGGTGGTCGCGACCCACGGCGACACGCTGGCCGAGGTCAACCGCGGTTTGAACTGCATCAAGGGATATTTCCTGTCCAAGATCATGTACGGCGCCGACCGCCTCACGACGCCCCTGCTGCGCAAGAAGAACGGCGTCTACGACAAGGCCGGCGAACTCACGCCGGTCGGCTGGGACGAGGCCTTCGACACGATGGCGGAGCGCGCCAAGGCCGTGCTGAAGGCCAAGGGCCCGACCGCCATCGGCATGTTCGGCTCGGGCCAGTGGACTGTGATGGAGGGCTACGCCGCCACCAAGCTGATGCGCGCGGGCCTGCGTTCGAACAATCTCGACCCCAATGCCCGCCACTGCATGGCGTCCGCGGCGTTCGCCTTCATGCGCACCTTCGGCATGGACGAACCGATGGGCTGTTACGACGATTTCGAGGCCGCCGACGCCTTCGTGCTCTGGGGCTCGAACATGGCCGAGATGCATCCGATCCTGTGGACCCGACTCGCCGACCGCAGGCTCAGCCATCCGCACGTCAAGGTAGCGGTGCTCTCGACCTTCACCAACCGCAGCTCCGACCTCGCCGACATTCCCATCGTGTTCAGACCCGGCACCGATCTGGCGATCCTCAACTTCATCGCCAACCACGTCATCTCGACCGGGCGGGTCAACCAGGACTTCGTCAAGAACCACGCCACCTTCGTCAAGGGCACGACCGACATCGGATATGGCCTGAGGGCGGACCATCCGCTCGAACAGGCGGCCAAGGGCGCCGCCAATCCCGGCGCGACCCAGCCGATCGACTTCGACGCCTACGCGGCCTTCGTGAAGGACTACACGCTGGCGAAGGTATCCCAGCTGTCCGGCGTCGAGCGCGGTTTCCTGCAGGAGCTCGCCGAGCTCTACGCCGACCCCGACCGGAAAGTCATGTCGCTCTGGACCATGGGATTCAACCAGCACGTCCGCGGCGTCTGGGCCAACCAGCTCGTCTACAACCTTCACCTCCTGACCGGGAAGATCTCGGAGCCCGGCAATTCGCCGTTCTCGCTGACCGGCCAGCCGTCGGCCTGCGGCACCGCGCGCGAGGTCGGCACCTTCGCGCACCGGCTGCCGGCGGACATGACCGTCGCCAACCCCGAGCACCGCAAGAAGGCCGAGGAGATCTGGCGCATCCCTTCGGGAATCATCCCGCCGAAGCCCGGCTATCACGCGGTCGAACAAGACCGGATGCTCCGCGACGGCAAGCTGAATTTCTACTGGATCCAGGTCAACAACAACCTCCAGGCCGCCCCGAACAATTCGCACGAGGCCTATCCCGGCTACCGCAATCCCGACAATTTCATCGTCGTCTCCGACGCCTATCCGACCGTCACCGCGATGGCCGCCGACTGCGTGCTGCCGGCCGCGATGTGGGTCGAGAAGGAGGGGGTCTACGGCAATGCCGAGCGGCGCACCCACGCCTGGCGGCAGCTCGTCAACGCCCCGGGCGAGGCGCGGTCCGACCTCTGGCAGCTGATGGAGTTCTCGAAGCGGTTCACGACCGACGAGGTGTGGCCGGCCGAGGTGCTCGACCAGAACCCGAACTACCGCGGCAAATCAGTCTACGAGATCGTGTTCCGCAACGGCCAGGTCGACAAGTTCCCCCTCGGCGAGATCTCGACGGACTACGAGAACCAGGAATCGAAATATTTCGGGTTCTACGTGCAGAAGGGCCTGTTCGAGGAATATGCCTCCTTCGGCCGCGGACACGGCCACGACCTCGGCGCCTACGACACCTATCACCAGGTCCGGGGCCTGCGCTGGCCGGTGGTCGACGGCAAGGAGACGCGCTGGCGCTACCGCGAGGGCTACGACCCGTTCGTGAAGGCCGGCAAAGGCGTCGACTTCTACGGCAATCCCGACGGCAAGGCGCGGATCATCGCCGTGCCCTACGAGCCGCCCGCCGAAGCCCCCGACAAGGACTTCGACATCTGGCTCGTGACCGGCCGCGTGCTCGAGCATTGGCATTCCGGGTCGATGACCATGCGCGTGCCCGAACTCTACAGGGCATTCCCGGGCGCGCTCTGCTTCATGCATGCCGAGGACGCGCGCGCCCGCGGCATCAATCAGGGCGCCGAGGTCCGGGTCGTCTCGCGGCGCGGCGAAATCCGCACCCGCGTCGAGACGAGGGGCCGCAACCGGCCGCCGCGCGGCGTGATCTTCGTGCCGTGGTTCGACGCCAGCGAACTCATCAACAAGGTGACGCTCGACGCGACCGATCCCATCTCCAAGCAGACGGATTTCAAGAAATGCGCGGTCAAGGTTGTTCCGGTTTAATCGGGGGCCGCAACGCTCTGGCTGGCGCGCTCGTCGGCGGCGCCATGGTACTGGCGTGTGGCGCGATCTACGCGCAGACCGCGCCGCAGATCGTGCCGCGGCTGACCGGAGAGGCCTCCCCGATGGCCGACGTGCCCGCTCCGCCCTTCGGGCGGCCGATCACCGACGACCGGCGTGTGATGCGGAATTATCCCGAGCAGCCGCCGGTGATCCCGCATTCGATCGACAACTACCAGCTCACCTTGCGGACCAACCGCTGCCTGGATTGCCATCGCCGGCAATTCACCGAAGGCTCGGGCGCGCCGATGATCAGCGTCACCCATTTCATGGACCGCGACGGCCAGGTGCTCGGCGACGTCACTCCGCGCCGATATTTCTGCACTGAATGCCACGTGACGCAGACCGATGCCCGGCCGCTCGTTCCCAACACCTTCCAGGACATGGCGCTGAGTCCGCCGTCTCCCAAGCAATGAGCCCGTCATGGCGCGGTTGAAGGAATGGCTGCTCTGGTTCTGGACCATTGCCACCCGTCCCAGCGCGCATCTCAGCCTCGCCTTCCTCGCGCTCGGCGGCTTCGTCTGCGGCCTCCTGTTCTGGGGCGCATTCAACACCGCGCTGGAGTTGACCAACACCGAAAAGTTCTGCACCGGCTGCCACGAGATGCACGACAACGTGTATCAGGAGCTGCAGCACACCATCCATTTCTCGAACCGTTCGGGGGTACGCGCGACCTGCCCCGACTGCCACGTTCCGCACGCCTGGACCGACAAGATCGCCCGCAAGATGCAGGCCTCGAAGGAGGTCTGGGGCAAGATCTTCGGCACCATTTCGACCCGGGACAAGTTCCTGGACCATCGACTGGAGCTCGCCAAGCACGAATGGGCGCGGATGGAGGCCAACGACTCCCTGGAGTGCCGCAACTGCCACTCCGCGATCGCGATGGACCTCGCCAAGCAGACCAACCGCGCGGCCGCGATCCACACCAAATATCTTCTCTCGAAGCAGCGGACTTGCATCAATTGCCACAAGGGCATCGCGCATGAACTACCCGACATGACCGGCGTCGAGCCGGGCTGGCAGGAGCCGCCGGAGGAGCGCGGCCGCGAAGGCTCAATCAAAGCGCTGCGTCATTATGCGGCGACGATTCCGGTGCCGGAATAGTCAGGCCGAGACCTTGGCGATCGATGGGCACTAGGGGGGGCAGAGCCGGCAGCGGTGGTAGGTCTGGTTCAGGTCAAAAGACGACATCCCTATGGTCGGGGCCGCGCCTCCGCTTTACCTCTCGGAAGCGGACATCCTGAATTTATGAGTACGCACCCTAGTCTGCGGCCGCGCGTCAGATCCGCGCATTACGCCAGCTCATCCGGATCGTCGGCCGCGCGCAGGCGCGCGATGCTGCCTTCCGTCGCCGCCGCGATCGCGATCTCGCGCGCCAGATTGGTGCATTCGGCCCACAGCAGGAAGAACACCAGCGGCGGCCGCTCGCGCGCCTCGAGCATCTGCCGGCAGCGCGCGGCGGCGCCATCGAGCGCCCACCACTGCCGGGCGACGACCATGACCTTGCGGAAGCTGCGCAGCGTGCCGGAGAATTTTTGCGGATCGGCACCCACGATGGTGCCGCAATGGTTCAGCCAGTTCAGCGCCGCATAGATCGCGATGCCGTAATCCTCGATCGCAGTGCCCGTGAAATCGACGACGGTGTTGTCATGCGCGCGTTGGCGCAGGAAGGCGTCGATCATCTCGGCCTGGCGTGCCGGATCGACCAGCAGCGAGGTGTCTTTCCGCGGCACCATCGGGACATAGCGCACCGCTTCGAGCCGCGTGTGCTCCCAGATCGCCCTGACATCGCCGAGCAGGTCGCCGGGCTTGCGATTGCAGGCCGGATAGACCAGCACGCCGTTGTCGGCGAGATCGAGATAGCGCGGCACCACCTTGTCGAGCGCGGCGAGAAACGCGGATGGATCGGTGAGGCCGCGCAAGTCGCTGGCGGCGTCCTCCGTCTGTGCAGGCTTGTTGCCGCGTGTCCAGCCGAAATTGGCCATCCCCGGACGCCCCGATCTCAACCTCGCCATCAGGTTAAATGGAAAATGCCGCGATGCAAATGCGGCATTTGCCGCTGCGCGGCCGTGCGTGTCCGCTGCTGCCGATTGACGCGGGAGACCGCCGCGCCTAGCTCATGGTTAATGGTGCGCAACGAGGGTTGCTGCCGCTTTCGGGAACTATCGCCGTGACCGCTTCTGATCGCCCGTCGCATTGGCAGACCGTCTATCTGACCAAGGGCGAGCAGCAGGTGAGCTGGTCGCAGGCCGATCCGCAGCCGTCGCTGCGTCTGATCGAATCCGTCGCGCCCGGCCGCGATGCGTCGATCATCGACATCGGCGGCGGGGCTTCGCGCCTCGTCGATGCGCTGCTGGCGAAGGGGTTTCATGATCTGACCGTGCTCGATCTCTCGGAAGCTGCGCTGGCGAGCGCGCGGGAGCGGATCGGCGCAGCCGGCGCGGCGGTGCGCTGGGTTGCCGACGATGCGACGGTCTGGCAGCCGCCGCAGGCCTCCGACATCTGGCACGATCGCGCGGCGTTTCATTTTCTGGTCGCGGAGAGCGACCGCGCCGCCTATCTCGAGAGACTGCATCGCGGCGTCAAGGCAGGCGGCCACGCCGTGATCGGCACCTTCGCGCTGGACGGTCCGGAAAAATGCAGCGGCCTGCCGGTGCAGCGCTATGATCCCGCAACGCTGAGCCGGACCGTCGGTCCGGCATTCGAGTTGATCGCGCATGAGGCGCACCGGCACGTCACGCCCTGGGGCGCGACGCAGTCGTTCCAGTTCAGTGTGCTGCGGCGCAGGTGAGCGGCCGCGGAAGGAGAAGCGAGATGACGGAAGGGCCACGGGCGATCGGCGAGATCGCGAGCTATCACGCCCATGTCTATTACGACCCCACCACCAGCCGGGGCGAGGCCGAACGCCTGCGCAACTGGATGGGCGAGCGCTTCCTGGTCACGCTCGGGCGCTGGCACGACGTCAAGGTCGGCCCGCACGATCAGGCGATGTATCAGGTGGCGTTTGCGGCCGAGCTGTTTCCGACCCTCGTGCCGTGGCTGATGCTCAACCACGGCAGCCTGAGCATCCTGGTCCATCCCAACACCACCAATCCGCGCCGCGATCATCGCGACGATCCGCTCTGGATCGGCACGCCGCTTGCCGTCCATGCCGACAAGCTGCCCGAAGAGGCTGAAATGGAGCAGGCGCCGGCCCCGAACACGTCGCCGACATTGCGTCCCTGAGCGGCCGGCTGCGGTCGGACGGGACGGGTAAAGTTTGACGCAATTGCGTTACAGCCAAGTCGTTTCAAACTCATCGCGTTTTGCAACGTAAGGTTAAGCCGGCATTCCTAGGCTTACCCGACATTTCAGGGTCGGGCGCATTGGGCATGTTCTTTTCGTTTCGAAGCTGGTCACTGTGGCGGGTGGTCGGGCCTCTGCTCGCCATCGTGCTGCTGCTGGGCAGTCTGTCCGCCGGCAGCCTGCAGGTGATGTCCGCGGTGCGCGCCTATGTGGCGGGCGAGAGCCTGTGGTCGAAGGGGCAGAAGGACGCCATCTACTACCTTCAAACCTATGTCAGCACCGGCGCGCCGCTCTATCTGCAGAAGTTCGATGCCGCGATCGCGGTGCCGCTTGCCGATCGCACGGCGCGGCGCGCGCTGGAAGCGCCCGGCAACAATGACGCCGTGGCCAGGGCCGGCTTCGCCAAAGCGGGCAATCATGACGACGACATCGGCGGCCTGATCTGGCTGTTCAAATATTTCCGCACGATGCACCACGTGGCCGGCGCGGTGACGGCCTGGCGGAATTCGGATGCGCTGCTCGATCAGCTGATCGAAATCAGGAACGAGGCCGCGAGCGACGTCGCGCTGCATGATCCCTCGGCTGCGACCATCAAACACTGGGCCGAGCGGATCGGTGCGGTCGACGCCGCGCTGAGCACGCTCGCCGTCGATTTCTCCGACAATTTGGGGAAGGCGTCGCGCCAGGTCTCCGCACTGCTGCTGCTGGTCAATCTCGTGATCGCGGCCGGCCTTGCCGGCATCGTGCTGTTCCACACAAGGCGGATGCTGTGGCGCCGCTGGCTTGCCGAGACCGCGCTCGCGGTTGAGAAGGAGCGCGCCCAGCTCACGCTGGCCTCGATCGGCGACGCTGTCATCGTGACCACGCAGGACGATCGCGTCGGCTACATGAACGGCGCCGCGCAGCGGCTGATCGCGCCGGGGCGGGACGTGACCGGATGGCAGCTTTCATCGCTGTTCAACATTGCCGAGCAGCCGGTGCGCGGATCGTTCCAGAGCGCCGATGCCGACGACGAGAGCCGGCCGCAGCAGCGGCTCCTGGTGCGGCCGGATCATTCCAGCGTGCCGGTCTCGGTGGTCGAGACCCCGATCGTCCATGCCGGTGAGCCGGCCGGCCGCGTCATGATCATTCACGACATGACCGCCGAGCGGCGGCTGGTCGAGGAACTGGCCTGGGCTGCGTCCCATGACGCGCTCACCGGCCTTGCGAACCGGCGGCAGTTCGAGTTCGAGCTGCACAAGACGATGTCGGGCTCGCCGGTCGTGGGCGCCGATCTGATGCTGATCGACCTCGACCAGTTCAAGATCGTCAACGACACCTGCGGCCACATGGCGGGTGACCGGCTGCTGAAGCAGGTGGCGAAGATGCTGGCCGCCGAGGTCGGCGACAGCGGGCTGGTTGCGCGTCTCGGCGGCGACGAATTCGGCATTCTGCTGCGCGACGATGGCTCCGCCACGCACGACGTTGCGGCCGATGTCGCGGAGCGGATCAGGGCGGTGGTCGAGCAGTCGAGCTTCGTCCACGAGGGCTCGAGCTTCCGGATCAGCGCGAGCATCGGCCTGGTCGCGCTTTGCTACAGCGCCGGCGTGCAGGACGCGCTGCGGCTTGCCGACGTCGCCTGCTTCCTCGCCAAGGACAAGGGACGCAATCGCGTCCAGGAGCACCGTCCGTCCGATACCGGCATGGCGGTGCGCGTCGCCGAGATGAGCTGGGTCAATCGCATCCGCAAGGGATTGGACGAGGGGCGCTTCTGCCTCTACGAGCAGGAGATCCGCCCGATCAACGGTGCGCTGAGGGGCAACGAGCGGCGCGAACTGCTGCTGCGGCTGCGCGACGAGAACGGTGCGCTGGTGCCGCCCGGCAGCTTCCTGCCCGCGGCCGAACGCTACGGGCTGATGCCGCTGATCGACCGCTGGGTGGTTCGCCGCGCCTTCGAGATCATCGCCGAGCGCAGGCACCACCCACGCAGGGTGGCGAGCTACGCCATCAATCTTTCCGGCGCCACGATCGGCGACGGCGACTTCGTCGACTTCGTCGCCGAGCTGTTTGCGCAGCATGATGTTTCGCCGGCATTGGTGTGTTTCGAGATCACCGAGACCAGCGCGATCTCGAATCTCGATGAGGCGCAGACATTCATCGCGCGGCTGCGCGAGATCGGCTGCAGCTTCTCGCTCGACGATTTCGGCACCGGCATGTCCTCGATCGCCTATCTGAAGCACCTGCCGGTCGACATCATCAAGATCGACGGCTCGTTCGTGAAGGAGATCCTGAACAGCAAGGTCGATCGCGCGATGGTCGAGATGATCACCAAGACCGCGAAGATCATGCAGAAGCAGGTGGTCGCCGAATTCGTCGAGAGCCTCGCGATCCTGGACGAGCTGCGCCTGATCGGGGTCGACTACGCCCAGGGGTACGCCATTGGGAAGCCGGTTCCGGTGCTCACCCTCCGGGAAGAAAAGATCGCCTGAGTCGCCGAAATTGTCCCGAAACGGGACTTTTTCGGCCATTTCGCCCCGCCCGGGGCTGATTCGCCGGCACTTTCCATCCGAAAAGCGTTTAAAAATCCTGTCGTTGCCCGCTTCGTCTCGATTATGCCTTACTCTAATTCCCTGATATGATGTGCGAACGGTGAATCCAACGTGGGCCGGGTAACAGGCCCCAGAGCACCGACTTGGGGAAGATGGGTCAACGTACGACGAAAGCAGCCGCGCGTAAGTCGAACCGCGGCGTGTCTCTGGTGGGCAGCACGGCGTTCGCCGTGACCGCGCTCGTCCTGTCGTCTGGCCTTGCCGCCTGGATGGTCGGCATCGACCCGACCGCGTGGCTGCATGGACCGGCACTCGCCAACACCACCGCCTCGCTGAATTTCGACGATCGCTTCGGCTCTCGCTCCACGATCAACACGGCTTCGCTCTATTATCCTTTGCGCCGCGGGTTCCGTTCGAGCCGCGGCGATTTCGATTCCGAGTTCGGGCAGATCGAGGACGCGCTGTCGGGCCAGCTGCGTGACACCCAGACCGAACTGCCGGCCAGCCAGCCGGCGACGGCATCGGTCGCGGCCACGACCTCGACCGCAGCTTCCGCCGTGCCGATGCCGCGATCGCGGCCGGTCGAGGCCAATCTGCTTGCGCGCAACGATCAGCCGCTGCCGCCGCAGGCGCCGGTGCAGCAGGGCGACAACCGGACGTTCCTGCAGAAGATCGCCGACATGATGCCGGGCAAGCTGCAGCTGGCCTCGATCGATCCGAATGATGGCTTGTTGTCCGGCCCGAGCCTCGATCTCGGTGCGCTCGGTTATGACAGCACCACGGCGGTCTACGACATCACCGGCCGCATCGTGTACATGCCCGACGGCACGAAGTTCGAAGCGCATTCGGGGCTCGGCAATCTGCTCGACGATCCGTCGCATGTGACCGCCCGCAACGCCGGTGCGACGCCGCCCGGCGTCTACGAGATGAAGCCGCGCGAGAAGTTGTTCCACGGCGTGCCCGCGCTGCGCATGACCCCGGTCGATGGCAGCGATACGTTCGGGCGTGTCGGCCTGCTCGTGCACAGCTACATGCTCGGGCCGAACGGCGACTCCAACGGCTGCATCTCGGTCAAGCATTACGACAAATTCCTGCAGGCCTATCGCAGCGGCTCGATCAAGCGCATCGCCGTCGTGGTCAGCATCAAGGACGTCAAGTCGGCCTCGACCCGCGCGGCGTCGAACTCGTAGGCCGCGAGCGCCGTCGCCAGCGCCGCTGGCGACAGATCCTGTGCTGGCCGCGGAAGATAGCTAGCCGATCTCTTTCCTGACCGTCGCCGCGGCGTCACACATCGCCTTCAGCTTTCCGAATGCGACGTGCCGCGGCATGTACTTCATGCCGCAGTCCGGCGCGACCACCAGTCGCTCCGCCGGCACATGCTTCAGGCCGTTGCGAATGCGATCGGCGACGACGGCTGCGGATTCGATCTCGGGATTGCCGAGGTCGAGCACGCCGAGCATGATCTTCTTCGAGGACAGGTCCCTGAGTACGCCGAGATCGAGCTTGGGCTGGGCCGCCTCGATCGATATCTGGTCGGCGATGGTCTCATCGAGTTCAGCAAGGAAGGAATAGCCGGCCGGCTTGGTCGAGCCCGGCACGACAGCTGCATAACCGAAGCAGAGATGCACCACGGTCGGGATGGTGATGCCCTCGAGCGCGCGATTGATCGCCTTCACCGCATAGCGCCTGGCGAGATCCGGATTGTTGCGCACCCAGGGCTCGTCGAGCTGGATGACGTCAGCGCCGGCCTTCTCGAGGTCGCGCGCCTCGGCGTTGACGGCGGCGGCGAAAGCCATCGCGAGCTCTTCGTCGTCCTTGTAGAACTCGTTCTTCGCCTGCTGGCTCATCGTGAACGGGCCGGGCAGGGTGATCTTGGCGGCACGGTCGGTGTTCTTGCGCAGGAACTGCATGTCATGCAGCTCGACCGGGCCCTTGCGCTTCACCGGGGCGACGACCCGCGGCACCGGCGTCTGCGTGCTGCCGGTGCGCGCCGTGATGACAGCGGGATTGTCGGCATCGACGCCCTCAAGCGCGGTGGCGAACCGGTTGGAGTAGCTTTCGCGTCGGATCTCGCCATCGGTCACGATGTCGATGCCGGCGCGCTCCATGTCCCTGATCGCCACGATGGTCGCGTCGTCCTGTGCTTCCTCGAGATGCTCGGCCGGCAGGCGCCACATCGCGTGCATGCGGGTCCGTGGCACCGACTTCGAGAGCATGGCGCGATCGACCAGCCATTCCGGCTGCGGGTAGCTGCCGACGACGGTGGTCGGCAGCAGATGCCTGGGCAGGTTCATGATATCCTCCTTCTTGTTGTTGTGCGGCCCAATCAGGCCGCGCGCGTTGCGGTTGCCGCAGCTTCGTCCTTCACCGGGTTGCGCAGTACGCCGATGCCGGAGATTTCGACTTCGACGACGTCGCCATCCTTCATCCACAGCGGTGGCGTGCGATAGGCGCCGACGCCGCCGGTGGTGCCGGTGACGATGACGTCGCCCGGCACCAGCTCGGTGAAGGTCGAGCAATAGGCGATCAGGGTCGCGACGTCGAACACGAGGTCCGAGATCGGCGCGGCCTGCACCTCGACGCCGTTGAGGCGGGTTGCGATGTGCTGCTTGCTGATGTCGGGAAGCTCGTCGGTCGTCACCATCCAAGGTCCGAAGCCGCCGGTGCCGACGAAATTCTTGCCGGGCGCGAATTGCGAGGTGTGGCGCTGCCAGTCGCGGATGCTGCCGTCATTGTAGCAGGCATAGCCGGCGACATGGCCGAGCGCAGCCTCGCGCGAGATGCGGCGGCCGGCCTTGCCGATGATGACGGCCATTTCGCCCTCATAGTCGAACCGCTCCGACTCCAGCGGCCGGATCATCGGCTGCCCGGCGCCGACCTGGCTGTTGGCAAAGCGGGTGAAGATCATCGGATACGGCGGTGTCGGATGGCCGCTCTCGGCAAGATGCGTCGCATAGTTGACGCCGATGCAGAATATCTTGTCGGGATCGGGCACGGTCGGCAGCAGCTCGACATCCTTGAGCGCATAGTCGGGGCGCTCGCCCTGCAGCTTCTTCAGTTCATCCAGCGAACCCGTCGTCAGCAGCGCCCTCAGCGTCGGGTACGCCTTCAGCCGCTTGCTGGCGTCGATCAGCCCCGCGTCGGTCACGATGCCATAGCTCGCGGAATTCGCCGCCTTGAAACTTGCGATCTTCATGGTCTCTCACTCTCTTCGATCGAGGAAACATAGGACTGGATGGGAAGCGCGATCTCGCCGTTGCGCAACGGAACGCATTGCGGCGGAAAATCCTGACGGAAACGAGCGCCGTTCGTTTCCGCGCGTTCGAGGAATCGCTCGAGATGCGCCATCGCGCCGGTCGGCAGATCGTGCAGCACCATCAGCGTCCACGGCTGCGCACGGCATTGGTCGAGCGCGCGGTCTGTCCAGCCGTCGGGATCGTCCCAGTCGCGCGGGATCGCGTTCCAGAGCACGCAGCTGTGCTTGTTGTGGGCGAGATAATCGACCACGGAGGGTTTCAGCAGCCGGTCGTCGAGATTGCCGCCGCCGCCAAACGGCCGGAACCAGCGGTTGGGATGCGCGAGCTCGCCGATCGCGGCTTGCGTTCGGCCGATCTCACGCTGGGCCGTCTCCGCGCCGGGCTGCCGGCCGAGCGGCACGCTGTGCGTATAGGTGTGGTTGCCGATCCAGTGGCCTTCGTCGCGTGCGCGAGTAGCGAGGCGGCGACGTGCGGGGTCGTCGAGCTTCTCGCCGATCACGAAGAACGTGGTCTCGATGCCGCGTTCGCCAAGGATATCGAGTACCCTCGGTGTGACGTCGGGCTCCGGTCCATTGTCGAACGTCAAGGTCAGGTCGAACACGTCGCGATCCCCTATGTCGCCGGCTGCATCGCGCTGGGCCCGACCTCGTCGGCCGTGCGCTGGCCGGCGCGCGTTCCGGTCTGCCAGATCGCGGCCTTGCGCTCGACCCAGCGGATCGCGGCGTTGAAGGCGATCGCCATGAACAACACCAGCAGCACGCCGGCGAAGACGTGCGGACTGTCGAGAATGGTGCGGTAGCGCGAGATCAGATAGCCGATGCCCGCCGACGAAATCAGCATCTCCGAGACCACCACGCCGACGATGACGAGCGCGCCGCCGACCCGCAGGCCCGACAGTACGGTCGGGATCGCTGCGGGGATGATGACGCGGACCAGCCGCTGGCTCAGCGTCGCGCCCATGCTGCGGGCGGCGAGCAGCAGTTGCGGGTCGATGGTCTGAATTCCGGCAGCGGTCGCCAGCATGGTCGGCAGAAATCCGTAGATCGAGGCGAAGGCGATCTTGGACTCCGAGCCGATGCCGAGCCATACCGTGAACAGCGGATAGAGGATCACGAGCGGTACCGCATAGAGGCTCGAGACCATCGGCATGATCAGCAGGCGAGGGCGCGGCAGGCTGCCGACGATGGCGCCGAGCAGGATGCCGCCGCCACAGGCGAACGCCATTGAGACCGCGACCTCGTAGAGCGTCACCGCGAGCGCATGGCCATATTCGGCGGCCTCGTTCCAGCCGGCGAGCAGGGTGGAGGACAGCGACGGCAGGAACAGTTCGGGGATCAGCCCGGTGCGCGGCAGCAGCTCCCACAGCGCGAGCAGGCCGACGACGATCAGATGGCGAAGCGTTTTCGCGCTCATCGTCGGGTCACGCCGATTTGCGGATGTGGCGCCAGATGCGGTCGCGCAGCGCACCGAAGGCGTCGCCGCTCAGCATCTCGTAGGTCCGTGGCCGCGGCAAATTGACCTGCAGCTGATCGACGATGCGGCCGGGCCGCGGCGACATCACGATCACCTCGTCGGCGAGATAGACCGCCTCGGTCAGGCTATGGGTCACGAACACCACCGTCTTGCCGGTCGCGGCCCAGATCCGCAGCAGCTCGTCGCCCATCGTCATGCGGGTCTGCTCGTCGAGCGCGGCGAACGGCTCGTCCATCAACAGCACCGGCGGATCCTGAACCAGCCCGCGCGCGATCGAGACACGCTGCTTCATGCCGCCGGAAAGTTCGTGTGGGTGGCGCTTGCCGAAGCCTTCGAGGCCGACCAGCTTGAGTGCGTCCTGCGCCTTGGCCCGGCGCTCCGCCTTGGCGACGCCGCGCAGCGCCAGCGGAAACTCGACATTGTCTTCCGCCGTCAACCACGGAAACAGGCTCGCCTCCTGGAACACGACGCCGACGCGGTTCGGGTCCGGCTGCGGGATCGGCGCGCCGTTGATGGTGATGGTGCCCGAGGTCTGCGTACGCAGCCCGGCCATCATCATCAGGAGCGTGGACTTGCCGCAGCCGCTCGGGCCGACCAGCACGACGAAGCGCCCCGGCTTGATGTCGAGCGAGACATCCTCCAGCGCGACGACGTCCTGGGACCTGGTCCGGAACACCTGGCCGACATTCCTGACCTCGATCGCGCCGGCGCGCGACGCGGGCTTCAACGGTGTCACGTTCGCCAATGGCTGCATCGTGTTTCCACCCATCTGATCAGTTCATTGAAGGTCATGGCGATCGCGGCGACCATGACGACGCCGGCGAGCAGCTGCTTCATCTGGAAATTCTCGCCCCAGGTCGCGATCTGGTGACCGATGCCGTCGCGCGAGGCGTACATTTCGGCGAGGATCACGCCGGTGAGGTTGAAGATCATCGAAATCCGCAATGCTTCCAGCAGCACCGGCAGCATGCTCGGCAGGTAGACGCGGAATGCGGTCTGCGTGCGTGTGGCGCCATAGGAACGGGCCACCGTCAGGTGCTCGATCTTGACCGATTCCACGGCCGTCGTGGTCGACATGATCACGATGAAGATCGTCGAGAAGAAGCCGAAGCCGACCTTTTGGGCGAAGCCGACCCCGAACACCAGGATGAACATCGGCAGGAAGATCGACTTCGGGATGCTGAAGGCGAAGAACAGCAGCGGCTTTGCGACATCGGCAAAATAGCGGTTCTCCGCGATCAGGAAGCCGATCAGCGCCCCCATCGGTACCGCGAGCGCGAGCGCGGCCAGCACCTCGGTGGCGGTCACCATCAGGTCGGTCCGGACGCTCGATCGCTGCAGGAGGTCGCCGAGCGTCAAAAGCGTGTCCGATGCTGACGGCAGCAGGCGCGGATTGACGAGCCCGGTCCGCGACAGGATCTCCCACAGCGCGAAGCACGCGATCACGATCGCGATCCGGGCGAGCTTGATGGTGAGGGTGGCCGGCATCTTATGGCTTGGTCGGAACCGGCTTGAATCTGGTCGAGATCACATCCTCGACCGGAACGATGTCTTTCAGTCCGCCGAGCTTGGCGAGGTCGAGCGACAGCTGCACCGCCGCCGGCACATTGGCCGCGCCCATGTTGCCGTCGGTCTCGAGCTTCATGATGGTGTTGTCGTACTCCATTGCGGCGATCTCGGCCGGCATCTCATAGAGGTCGGCGATCAGCTTCACCGTGACGTCGCGGTTGGCGCGCATGTATTGCACGGCGCCATAGAGCGCGTTGACGGCCTTCTGTACCACGTCCGGCTTGGCCTCGGCGAACTTGTCGAGCACGATCCAGCCCGCGGTGAGGTTCGGCGGTGCCGCGGTCGCATAGTCGAGGATGGTCTTCGCCTCGCCCGATTTGGCGACCTGGAAGCTAAGCGGCGAATAGACCACGGCGGCATCGACATTGCCGGCGAGCAGGTTCGGCACCAGGCCGCCGCCGCCGACCGGCACGCGGGTGAAGTCGATCTTCCGGTCCTGGATGGTCCAGAGCGCCAGCAGGTCTGAGCCGGAGCCGGCTGCGGTGATCCCGACCTTCTTGCCGTTGAGATCCTTGACCTCGAGCGTCGACTTGGCCGGCACCATCAATTGCCAGCCGAAATTGCCCATCGCAGCATTGGCGACGATCCGCGACATCACGCCCTTCTTGCGGCCGGCAGACACCAGCGACGGCGGATCGAGGATGATGTCGGCTGCGCCCGCGGCCATGCCCTCGAAGGTCTCGGCGCCGCTGCGGTAGACGGTCAGCTCGGCCTTGATGCCTTCCTTCTCGAACAGCTTCTGCCGGACCGCGGTCTCGGCGATCGTCGTCGGCCAATAGGTCTTGGTGGGCAGGCCGACGCGGATCGTGTCAGCAGCATAGGCCGGGCCGGCCAGCAGGGTGGTGGCGATCAGGGTTGCCAGCGCGCGGCGACGCGTGATGTTCATGGTGTTGTTTCTCCCGGAAATCGATTGTTGTTATTTTCGGCGCGTTTCGTGCCGCGGGGTCAGGTCTTGCCGTTGACCTCCGCAATACGCGGAGCGGCGAGCTCGACGAATTCCTTGGTGATGCCAAAGTGCTTTGACAATGCGCGAACTGCTGCATCCGCATCGCGCGCCAGAACGGCGTCTACAATCGCGGCGTGCTCGGCCTCGACATCGCGCGCCCTGCCGACCTCGCGGCGGATCGAAAGCCGCCGATAGCGCTCGCTCTGCTCATGCAGCACGTCGCGGAAGCCGAGCAGCCATTGCGAACCGCAGGCGTTGACCAGCGCGCGATGGAAGATGCGATGACGGACCACCCATTCCTCGTAGTGCACGGTTGGATCGTCAGGGTAGCGATGGGGAACGGCCTTGAGCGATTCCCAGGCGGCCGCGACCGAGGCGAGCCAGGCATTGTCGCCGCGCTCGATCGAGCGCCGGATCGCGAGTCCCTCGATGTCGATCCGGGTTTGCGTGACGTCGGCGAGATCGGCGAGCGAGACCGGGCAGACGCGAAAGCCGCGCTGGTCGGAGGCTTGCACCAGACCGTCAGCCACCAATCGTGACAACGCCTCGCGGACGGCGGCAAGGCTGACCGAAAACTGCTTGGCGAGGCCGGCGATGTGCAGCTTCTGGCCCGGAAGCAGCCGGGTCGAAAGGATGTCGGCCCGCAGCCGCTCCTGAACCGCCGATGTCAGGCTTCGCGGCCCTTCGCCGGACAAGCCCTCGCGAAAACTCAACCCGATATTCATGCGCGATAGACTGGCTGACGGCCGTATTACCGTCAATCGAAAATCGATTTTTTCGGAAATCCAATCAATTTTTTCTGGTATGTATACTAGTATAGGGAATTTATGATCGATTTTCAGTGCGAATTGCCGATATCCTGAAGATAATGTATACATAATGAATTCAAAGGACGGAGGATCGCGTGCCAAAACCCTTCCCAATGAACGCGTGGTACGCGGCCGGTTGGGATGCCGAGATCAAGCACGCACTGTTGCCGCGGACGATCTGCGGCAGGCACGTCGTGATGTACCGGAAGGGCGATGGCGAGGTCGTGGCGCTCGAAGATGCCTGTTGGCATCGCCTCGTGCCGCTCTCCAAGGGCCGGCTCGACGGCGATACCGTGGTCTGCGGCTATCATGGCCTGAAATACAATGCTCAGGGCCGCTGCACCTTCATGCCCTCGCAGGAAACCATCAATCCGTCGGCCTGCGTGCGCGCCTATCCGGTCGTCGAACGCCATCGTTTCATCTGGCTCTGGATGGGCGATCCCGCGCTCGCCGATCCCGCGCTGGTGCCCGACATGCACTGGAATCACGATCCGGCATGGGCCGGCGACGGCAAGACCATTCACGTCAAATGCGATTACCGCCTGGTCGTCGACAATCTGATGGACCTGACCCACGAGACCTTCGTGCACGGCTCGAGCATCGGCAATGATGCGGTCGCCGAAGCGCCGTTCGACGTCACCCATGGCGAGAAGACCGTCACCGTCACGCGCTGGATGAGGGGCATCGAGGCGCCGCCGTTCTGGGCCAAACAACTACAGAAGCCGGGTCCGGTCGACCGCTGGCAGATCATCCGCTTCGAGGCGCCGTGCACCGTCAACATCGACGTCGGCGTCGCCCCGGCCGGATCGGGCGCGCCGGAGGGCGATCGCTCGCAGGGCGTCAACGGCTATGTGCTCAACACCATCACGCCGGAGACCGAGAAGACCTGCCACTATTTCTGGGCCTTCGTCCGCAATCACCGCATCACCGAGCAGCGCCTCACGAGCGAAATCCGCGACGGCGTCGCCGGCATCTTCCACGAGGACGAGATCATCCTGGAGGCGCAGCAGCGCGCGATGGACGAGAATCCGGACCGTGTGTTCTACAATCTCAACATCGATGCCGGCGCGATGTGGGCGCGGCGCGTCGTCGACCGCATGGTGGCGAAGGAAACTCCGCCGCAGCAGTTGCAGGCGGCGGAGTAGGCCGGGCCATGGCGGAACGCGAAGCCGATCGCTCAGTATCGCACACCGTGCGGGCGCAGCTCGCGTTGCGCGACCTGGTTCTCTCGGGCCGGCTGCGGCCGGGCGAGCGCATCTCGGAGCTGCAGGCGGTCGAGATCACCGGGGTGTCGCGCACGCCGGTGCGTATGGCGCTGGTCCGGCTGGAGGAGGAAGGCCTGCTGGAGGCGATCCCGTCCGGCGGCTTCATGGTCAAGGCGTTTTCCGAGCGCGACATTCTCGATTCGATCGAGCTGCGCGGCACGCTGGAAGGGCTTGCCGCGCGCTTTGCCGCCGAGCGCGGCGTGTCGTCCCGCGATCTCGAACCGTTGAAGGAGTGTCTCAACGAGATCGACGGCCTGGTGCGGCAGGATCCCATCTCCGTCGAAGCGTTTTCGTCCTATGTCGCGCTCAATGCGCGCTTCCACGCGCTGCTCACCGAGCTGTCGCGCAGTCCGCCGCTGATCCGGCAGATCGACCGCGCCTCGGCGCTGCCGTTCGCCTCGCCGAGCGGCTTCGTGATGGCGCAATCGGCCTTACCCGAGGCGCGCCAGATCCTGCTGATCGCGCAGGACCACCATCGCGTGGTGGTCGATGCCATCGAGAACCGCGAGGGCGCGCGGGCCGAGGCGATCATGCGCGAGCATGCCCGGCTTGCGGCTCGCAATCTGCGGCTGGCGCTGCGCAACCGCACGCACCTCGATCTGCTGCCGGCGCTGGCGCTGGTCACGGCCGGCTGAACGGAGCGTACCATGCGATTCATTGACACCTGGACGTCAGCCACGCTGCGCGCTGTGCGCGACCTCACGCCCGGCATTCGCGAATTCCTGCTGCGGCCGGACGATTTCACCGGTGCGCCCTATCCCGTCGGCAGCCACATCGATGTCGGCGTCACCATCGACGGCCAGCCGCAGACCCGGTCCTACTCGCTGGTCGGCGAAGTCGATACGCAAGGTTTCCGGATCGCGGTGCGGCACGCAGCGGATTCCCGCGGCGGCTCGCGCTATATGTGGTCGCTTGCGCCGGGGGCGCGGCTCACCATCACGCAGCCCGCCTCGCTGGTGCAGCTCGACTGGACGCGGCGGCAATTCTGCCTGGTCGCAGGCGGCGTCGGCATCACGCCGATCGTCGGTGCGGCCGCGGCGCTGGTCCGCCGCGATGCCGGCGTGACCTTGCACTATGCTGTGCGCACGCGCGGCGATGCGGCCTATCTCGACACGCTCGAGCGTCTGCTCGGCGACCGCCTCATCGTCCATGCCGGTGACGAGGGCAGACGGCTCGACCTCGACAGCGTCTTCGTAAGGCTACCGCAGGATACGATGACGTTGTTCTGCGGCCCGATGCGGATGCTGGATGCGGCGCGGCGCGCGTGGGAAGCGTCCGGCCGGGCGATGACCGATCTGCGTTACGAGACCTTTGGATCGAGCGGGCTGCTGCCGACCGAGGCGTTCCGCGTGCGGCTCAGGGGTGAAGGGACCGAGTTCGTGATCCCGCGCGACCGCTCGATGCTGGACGTGCTCAACGAAGCCGGCCATGAGGTGATGAGCGACTGCCGGCGCGGCGAATGCGGCGTCTGCGCGATTGACGTGGTCGCTGTCGACGGCGAGATCGACCATCGCGACGTCTTCTTCAGCGATCACCAGAAGCAGGCGAGCGGCAAGATCTGCGCGTGCGTCTCGCGTGCCCGCGGCACCATCACGGTCGACACCCTGCATCGCGCCGACGTGCCGTGATGCGCCCGATCGGCGCTACGCCGCGTGCACCGAGTGCTGCGGATTACGATCGAGCAGCGCGGAGATATCGCTGCCCGACATCGGCCGGCCGATCAAATAGCCCTGCACCTCGTCGCAGCTGGTCTGGCGCAGATACTCGAGCTGATCGGCGGTCTCGACGCCTTCGGCCACGACGCCGATCTGCAGGTCCTGCGCGAGGCCGATCACCGATTTGACGATCGCGGCGCAATCCGGCTGGGTCAGCATGTCCCGGATGAAGGATTGATCGATCTTGATGCGGCTGAACGGCAGCTTGCGCAGATAGGTCAGCGACGAGAAGCCGGTGCCGAAATCGTCGAGCGCGACCGTCAGGCCGAGCTCGAGCAGCCCGTTCAGGATCGCGGCTGCCGATCCGTATTTCGAGATCAGCATCGATTCGGTGATCTCGATCTCCAGCCGGTTCGGCGCGACATTGGCCTCGGCAAGCGCCTCGACGATGGTCTGCAGGATGCCGACGTTCTGGAACTGGACCGCGGAGAAATTCACCGCGATCCTGATGTCGTCAGGCCAGCGTGACAGCATCGTGCAGGCGCGACGGATCACCCACTCGCCGAGTTGGTGGATCAGTCCGCTCTCCTCGGCGATCGGAATGAAGACGCTTGGCGGCACCAGACCACGCGTCGGATGCTGCCAGCGCAACAGCGCCTCGAAGCCGGTGACGCGGCCTTTGCGGATGTCGAGGAACGGCTGGTAGACCAGAAACAGCTGGTCCGCCTCGATCGCCTGTTCCAGGTCGCGCTGCAGGGCGCGGCGGTCCCGAGCCGACTGGTCGTCGCTGGCCTCGAAGAAGCAGATCGTGCCGGGACCGGATTTCTTCGCCCGGTAAAGCGCGATGTCGACATGCTTGAGCAGTTCGTGGGACGTGTTGCCGTCCCGCGGCGCGAGCACGATGCCGATGCTGATGGCGCTGGTGATTTCGAACCCGTCGATCGCAAACGGATCGGCGAATGCCGCGACGAACCGCTCGGCGATCGCGAGCGCATCCTCGGCCCGCGTCAAATTGGACATGATCAGCGCGAACTCGTCGCCGCCGATCCGTGCGACATGTTCGGCCGCGCGCGTGCAGCGCTGCAACCGGGCCGCAAGCTGCACCAGGAGCTCGTCGCCTGCCGGATGGCCGAACCTGTCGTTGATCTCCTTGAGGCGATCGAGATCTAGCAGCAGCACCGCGAATTCCTCGCCCGAGCGCTCCAGCCGGCTCAGCGCGCCATTGAGCGCCTCGTTGAAGGCGACGCGGTTCGGCAGATGCGTCAGCGGATCCTGCCGCACCGTCCGTTCGGCCTCGTGCTGGGCGATGATGCGGCGCCTGAACTCGAATGCGTTGAGGAAGACGCCGCGCAGCAGCACGGAGCCGTAGACCAGAACAAGGATGGCCATCAGGAGATAGATGAAGTCGCCGTCCCTGCCGAGGCAGATTGCGGTGCCGACGAAGATCGGCGCGGTAAAGGCGATCGCGGCGATCGGGATGGTGGAGAAAGCGAAGGCGCCGCCGGCCAGCATGCCGGCGCAGAGACAGGTGATCACCAATTGTGCGCCGCTCGATGCGTTCGCAAAGAAGGCGACCGGGACGACACCCCAGGCGGCACCGAGCGCCAGCGCATTACGCACCAGCCGGTACATGGTTCGGCGCGATACGAATTGCGGCTTGGCGATGCGGCGCGATGCACGCGCTTGCAGGCCGAAGAACAGCGCCGCGCTGCTCACGGCGGTGGCCCACACCAGCGCGAAGGCCCAATCCGGCGATTGCCACAGTGCAGCTGCCAGCACCAGCGCGTTGCAGGCGTTGGCCAGCATGATGCCGAAGGAATAGCCGAGCACGAGCGAAACCTGCTCGGCGCGGATGTGGCCGGCAAGCGCTTCGTCGGTCGGTGGTGCGCCGAAGGCCGCGAGGTCACCCGCGAACAAGGCCGCGAAATATGATCTGAGATCGATACGCATCTCACTACATTGCCTGCGCGTCACCACGTCGCCTGCGTGGTTTGACCATGCGCAGGGACCAAGAATTCTCTGCAAACCTTTGACAAACTATGAACTATTGGAACGAACCGTGCCGCGGCGGGCTCACGTTTTGGTTCCCGCCGGCAGGCATTGCTAACAAATCGATAGAAATGCGTGACGGGTGTCACGGACCGGCAGATATTGCCCAGCGCCACGCGGCTTGATCCTCCGCCGGTTTTTCGCAATGACTTGAGTTCCCGCGAACGGCAAGAACCAGAAGGTGCGCATGAGCCTCCCGATCACGAACCATGATCCCGGGTTTCGGATCACGCGGGCCAGCCACGTCGTGCTGACGGTCCGTGACCTCGCAGCGAGCCGGCGGTTCTATGAGGAGGTGATCGGGCTAATCCTGACCGCGGAGGAGGGCGATGCGCTCTATTTCCGCGGCGTCGAGGAGGCCTGTCATCACAGCCTTGTGTTGCGCAAGGGCGGAGACGCCGTCTGCGCGCGGCTCGGCCTGCGGGTGTTCAGGGATGATGACCTCGACCGGCTCAAGGCCTTCTTCGAAGCGCATGGCTGCGCGGCCGCCTGGGCCGAGGTGTCCTACCAGGGCCGCACGCTGCGGGCGACCGATCCGGCCGGCACGCCGCTCGAGTTCTGCGCGACCATGCCGGTCGAGCCGCGCATGATCACCAAATTCACCCGCCATGCCGGCGGCTCGGCGCTGCGGCTCGATCATTACCAGGTGCTGACGCCGGAGGTGCGCAAGGCGTGCGAGTTCTACACTGCGGCCGGCTTTCGGCTCAGTGAGTACATCGCGCCCGCCGGCACGTTCGACCTGCGCGGCGTGTTCCTGCAGCGCAAGGGCAACCCGCACGACATCGTGTTCTTCAACGGTGCGGGACCGCGGCTGCATCATTTCGCGTTCCTCGCGCCCGAGGTCCATCATCTGCTGAACGCCTGCGATCTCGCCGGCGAGCTCGGCTATGGCGCGGCCGTCGAACGCGGACCCGGGCGGCACGGGCCGGGGCATGCGATGTATGTTTACATGCGCGATCCCGACGGGCACCGGGTCGAGCTGTTCAACACGCACTATCAGATCATGGACATCGAGAACGAGCCGATCGGCTGGGACCCGTCTGATCACAAGATCTCGTTCCCGTGGGGCCTGCCCGCGCGGCAGGCCTGGTTCGAGGAGGCGACGCCGTTCGAAGGTGTTGCGATCCGCGAGCCGCAAATGAAGCCGAGGCCGTTGACGCTCGAGAGTTACCTCGCGAAGTAGCATGTCATTGCCAGCAGCGAAACCCGGGCATGATCCCTTGTATGACGCGGCCATCGTCGGCCTCGGGCCGGTAGGCGCCATCTTCGCCAACCTGCTCGCGAAAGCCGGCCTGAGCGTCGCGGTCGTCGAGCGCACTGCCGACATCTACGACAAGCCGCGCGCGATCACGCTCGACCACGAGGCGCTGCGCGTGCTGCAGGCGATCGGGCTCGGCGATTTCATGGAGCAGGCGATCGCCCCGCATAACGGCTCGCATTATCTCGGCGTTGACGGCGAGATCATCAAGATCTTCGACCCGATGCCGCCGCCGTATCCGCTCGGCTGGATTCCGAACGTCACGTTTGTGCAGCCGGATGTCGAGCAAGCGCTGCGCGACAAGCTTGTCCAATATCCGCAGGTCGACGTTTTTCTCGCAACCGCCGGCGTGGCGCTCGAGCAGGACGAGCGCGCGGTGACGTTGTCGGCGCGGCGCGAGCGAGGCGACGAGTTCCCGATCCACGCGCGCTATCTGATCGGCTGCGACGGCGCCAACAGTTTTGTGCGCAAGCAGCTCGGCATCGGCCTCGACGACCTCGCCTTCGATGAATGGTGGATGGTGGTGGATACGCTGACCAGCGACCCCACCAAGCGGCCGGCCAGGAGTTTTCAGTACTGCTGGCCGTCGCGTCCCGGCACCTTCGTGCCGGGGCCGCGTAATCTGCAGCGCTGGGAGATCAAGCTGTTGCCGGGCGAGGATCCCGAGGCGTTCGGCGCACCCGACAACGTCGTGACGCTGCTGAAGGGCTTCACCGATATTTCCGACCTCACGATCTGGCGCTCGGCGGTCTATCGCTTCCACGCGCTGCTTGGGCAGCGCTGGCGCGACCGCCGCGTGCTCCTGATGGGCGATGCCGTGCACCAGACGCCGCCGTTCCTCGGCCAGGGGCTGTGCGCCGGCATCCGCGATGCCGTGAACCTTGCCTGGAAGCTGAGGCTGGTTCTCCGTGGCGACGCCGACGAGACGCTGCTCGACAGTTACGAGATCGAGCGCAAGCCGCATGTCCGCGCCGTCGTCGCCAGCGCCAAGGAGTTCGGCAAGATCATCGGTGAACTCGATCCGGCGGTTGCCGCCGAACGCGACGTCCAGCTGCGCGCCGACCTGAAGGCCGGCAAGGCCGAAACCATCAGGCAGAAATTCATCCCCGATCTCGTCTCCGGCCTGATCGCGCCCGGTGCAGTTCTTGCCGGACGGCTGTTCGTGCAGCCGCATGTGCGGGCACCGGACGGGCGCACGTGCCGGCTCGACGATTTGCTGAAGCCGGAATTTGCGATCGTGACGGCTACCGCGGAGCCGCTGGCGTGGCTGTCGGACGCGTCCCGTGCCGCCTGGCAGCATCTCGCCGGCGAGCGCGTCGTCGTCACCGCGTCAGGTGAAAGCAGCGATACCAACGGCATTCTGAGCGTGGTCGAGCGCGACGGGTTGTTCGCCGACTGGATGCAGCAACATGGCGCCGCGGCGGTCATCGTGCGGCCCGACCGTTACGTCTTCGGAGCCGCCGGCACCGCCGGCGAGCTCAATATGCTCGTCGGGCAACTGCTCCAGAACCTCAGCGCAGGGCACTAGCCTTTTCAAGCCAGCGCTTTGTCTGTACCACCGGAAGAAAGAAATTCCGGGGGAAACCAGTGAACAACAACAATGATGTGGCCGAATTTGATTACGTGATCGTCGGCGCCGGCTCGGCCGGCTGCGTGCTCGCCAACCGCCTGAGCGCCGACGGCAAGCATTCGGTGCTGCTGCTCGAGGCCGGGCCGAAGGACACCAACATCTGGATCCATGTCCCGCTCGGCTACGGCAAGCTGTTCAAGGAAAAATCCGTCAACTGGATGTACCAGACCGAGCCTGAGCCCGGCCTGAACGGACGCCAGGTGTTTCAGCCGCGTGGAAAAGTGCTCGGCGGCTCCAGCTCGATCAACGGCCTGCTCTATGTGCGTGGCCAGCACGAGGACTATGACCGCTGGCGGCAGCGCGGCAATGCCGGCTGGGGTTTCGACGACGTGCTGCCCTACTTCAGGAAGGCGGAGGATCAGCAGCGCGGCGGCGACAAATATCACGGCGCCGGCGGTCCGCTGCCGGTGTCGGACTGGCGGCATCACGATCCGCTGTCGGAAGCCTTCGTGCATGCCGCGGCCGAGGTCGGCATCCCGACCAATCCGGATTTCAACGGCGCGACCCAGGAGGGCGCGGGCTTCTTCCAGACCACGACGCGGCGCGGCCGGCGCGCCTCGACGGCGCGGTCCTATCTGCGGCCGGCGCTGACGCGCGGCAATCTGCATGTCGAGACGTCGGCACTAGCGCAGCGCGTCCTGTTCGACGGCAAACGCGCGAGCGGCGTCGCGTACCGGCAGAACGGGCAGTTGCGCACGGCCAAGGCGCGCAAGGAGGTGCTGGTGTCGAGCGGCGCGTACAACTCGCCGCAATTGCTGCAGCTCTCCGGCATCGGCCCCGCCGATCTGTTGAAGCAGCACGGCATCGAGGTTCTGCTCGATGCGCCCGGCGTCGGCAACGATCTGCAGGATCACATGCAGGTGCGCATCGTCACGCGCTGCGCCCAGAGCGTCACGCTGAACGACGTCATCAACAATCCGGTGCGCCGCGTCATGGCCGGCCTGCGCTACGCGGCGTTGCGCAAGGGGCCGTTGACGATTGCGGCCGGCACGTCGGGTGCATTCTTCAAGACCAGTCCGCGGCTGGCGTCACCGGACATCCAGATCCACTTCCTGCCGTTCTCGACCGACAAGATGGGCGAGAAGCTGCATCCGTTCTCGGGCTTCACGGCGTCGGTCTGCCAGCTGCGCCCGGAGAGCCGCGGCTCGTTGAAGATCCGGAGCGCGGACCCGGGCGTGCCGCCGGAAATCCGCATCAACTACCTGGCGACCGAGACCGATCGCCGCGCCTTCATCGACGGCATCCGCATCCTGCGCAAGATCCTGGCCGCGCCAGCGCTGAAATCATACTCGGTCGGCGAAGTCGATCCCGGCGCCAAGGTGGTCAGCGACGACGACCTGCTCGATTTCTGCCGCCGTACCGGCAGCACGGTCTATCATCCGACCTCGACCTGCCGGATGGGCAACGATGCGCTCGCGGTCGTCGACAACAGGCTCAAGGTGCGCGGTGTCGAGGGCCTGCGCGTGGTCGATGCGTCGGTGATGCCGGACCTGATGTCGGGCAATACCAACGCGCCGACGATCATGATCGCGGAGAAGGCGTCGGATATGATTTTGGAGGATGCAAGGTAAGATGTGATCCGTCATCCTGAGGAGCGCGTAGCGCGTCTCGAAGGATGCACGGCCACAGATGGGCCGTCGACCCTTCGAGGGCCGCTGAAGAAGCGGCCACCTCAGGGTGACGGTGAACGGCTACCGGCCCTCACCCCTTATACGCGCGCACCCGTGCGACCATCTGCTCGACATGGGCGATCGGGGTCTCCTGCAGGATGCCGTGACCGAGGTTGAAGATCAGTCGCCCCTTGCCGAAATTCTCCAGCACATCGTCGACTGCGCGGTCGAGCGCGGCGCCGCCGGCAATCAGGGCCAGCGGATCGAGATTGCCCTGCACCGCGACGCGGCTCTGGACGCGCTCGCGGATCATCGACGGCTCCGCGGCCCAGTCGATCGAGACGGCATCGACGCCGGTTTGCTCGACATAGGCCGGCAGCATGCCTGCCGCGCCGCGCGGAAAGCCGATGATCCGGGCACCGGGGACCTGCTTGCGCACCCCGGCAACGATGCGCCGGGTCGGCTCGATCGACCAGCGGGCGAACTCGCGCGGCGGCAGCACGCCGGCCCAGGTGTCGAAGATCTGCAGGCAGTCGGCGCCGGCCTTGAGCTGGCCGACGAGATAGTGGATCGAGTTCTCGACCAGGACGTCGATGATTTTGGCGAAAGCGTCCGGATGGCGATAGGCAAGCATGCGCGCGGGGGCCTGGTCCGGCGTGCCCTGTCCGGCGACCATATAGGTCGCAACCGTCCATGGCGCGCCGCAGAAGCCGATCAGCGTGATCTCGGGCGCAAGCTCGCGCCGAACGCGGCGCAGGGTTTCAAAGACCGGCTCGAGCTGGTCGAAATTGGCCTCGGTTGCCAGCGTCGCGATCTCGCCGGGGGTTGCCAGCGGATCGAGCCGCGGCCCTTCGCCGGCCTCGAAGCGCACCGAGCGGCCGAGCGCGTAGGGGATCACCAGGATGTCGGAGAAGATGATCGCGGCGTCGAAGTTGAACCTGCGGATCGGCTGCAGCGTGATCTCGGTGGCGAACTCGGGCGTGAAGCAGAGATCGAGGAAGCCGCCGGCCTTGGCGCGCAGCTCGCGATATTCCGGCAGATAGCGGCCGGCCTGCCGCATCATCCAGAGCGGCGGTACGGCCTGCCGGTGGCCCGACAGGAGGTCGATGAGCGGCTTCTTGGTGGGATCCTGGGGCACGCGAAAGTTCCTGATCACGGTCAAATTTGGCCCCTGATACACGCTGCGGCGCAATGGGCCAAGGCGATACTCAAGGCGGTTCTGGAACCCCGGTTTGCGGAGGCGCGTTGCACGGCGGGGCTGGAGGATACCTTCCTGGCCTCCGATCCGGTCAGCGCCATGCAACCGCGTCGTCGAAGCACGACGACAATCCGGACAATTAGCTGGTTTATCCCAGCGAGCGCTAACCACGATGCGAACGGGTTCAGTCATCCGAGGAACGGCTCACCGCGCAGCGGCGGCTCGAAGCGCACGCGTGACATGTTTGCGGACGGCCTCGATCAGCGAACCGCCCGCATATCGCGATGCCCTCGACCGGCTAGACCGGGCCGCCTTCGGGGCGCTGGACCCGCTCGAATTCGAAGGTCACGCCGAGCCGGCGCTCCAGGCGCCAGACCAGAATGCAGTGCCGCGGGATCGGTTCGCTCTCGATCTCGAGATCGAACGCGAACGGAATTGCGACGTCGCCTTCGACAGCGAGCCCCGCGCCGCCGGTCGAGATGTTGAGCACAAGGCATCCGACGCTGGTGTTGCGGAAGAAGATCGTTCCGCGCTTCATCAGGGGCGTTCGCTGGCTGTCGGTCTTGTATCTTCTTATTGTTGCACTCACGGCAGTCTCCTACCCCCGTTGTGATGCCGGCTCGCGATCGTTTCCCCGGAGAACGCTCTCGAGCGGGATGATTTTCTTCGAAATATCATCCCGCTCTATCTCTTTGTTTTGAGCATGATCGTTTCGGAAAACCGCTACACACTTTTCCGGATCATGCTCTAGTTCACCAGCACGGCGCCGTCGCAGCGGATGCCCAGCACCCAGACGTCGACCTGGCCGAGCCCGATGCCGAGCGTCGAGAGCAGGGACGCCAGCACCTGATCGATCGGGCTCGTCACGCCATTCAGGATGCCCATGACGAGCGCGCCCAGTCCCGGGACCGGAAGCCCGAGCGGGCCGACGTTGATGGTGAGCGAGAGGTCGCCGAGCAGGCTTGAGGTGAGCGACGTGAGGAAGTTGGTCGTCGTCACCGTCTTCTTCGTCCCGGACTGGATGTCGCTGTAGCTGAAATTGACGTTAGTCGGCGTGGTGTTGCCCATGCCGACATGGGCGAGGCCGGTGACGGTGATGAGACCAAGATTGACCAGCAGCGCCGGCGGCGGATTGGGCTTGGTCGTGAAGTTGGTCATGTCGGCAACCGTGACGTTGCCGATCCAGGCGTCGACGATCCCCGGCGTCACGCCGATCGTGACCTGCGAGGTGTTGATGTTCGGACGGCCGCACGACACCGCGTTGAGCGTCGCGGTGCCCGAGGCGACCTCGACATAGACCGGGAGGTTGATCGCCGAAACGCTGCCGGAGCCGAGCACATTGACCGTCGCCAGGATCCTGGTCTGCGCAGTATGGACGCTCACGCCCTGGGTGCCCATCGCGATCCAGCTCGAGCCGACCGGACGCTCGCCGACCGTCGCGATCACGGACACGTTGGCGATGCCGGGCAGCCCGAAATTGACCGAGGTTGCGATCTGATTGCTGCCGTTGGCGATCTGCGCCACCGTGTTGATGAGGTCGAAGAGCGAAACGCTGGCGCCGACCTTCGGTTTCTGGCCCACCGTCAGGTTGGCAAACGGGCCGAGGTCGATCAGGGTGCCCGGCGAAACCTTGGTTGAAGAGCCGGTGACGGCCTGGGAGATCGTCGACAGTGCGGTCGTCGCCGCGTTGGCGCCGTTGGTGATCTGCTGTGTGGTCAGCGCCGCCGCGATGAGATCGCCGACCTTGACGTTGCTGCTCAAGACGTCGCTATAGGTGACGCCGGTCAGGTTGATCCGGGTCGCCAGCGCCGACAGGAAGTCGAGTGCGTCGATCTTGGCGCTGATCAGCGAATTGTAGTCCATCACCGAGAGCGACAGTGTGGTGCCGAGCATCGAGCCGAGCAGCGCATTGATCACGCCGCCATTGACCGAGAGCAGCCGCGAGCCGATCTCGAACGTGGCCATTTCGGTCGATGTCGCGGTGGCGGTCGTCGTGATGTTGAAGCTGCTCGCGCCGGTGATATAGCGCGCGAAGTAGAGCGGGGTCTTGGTCGTCAACGTGACGCGCGCGGCGTTCGGAATGCCGACCGCAGGGGTCACGAAGCGGGACTGCGGCGCGACGGCGCTGTTGGCGACGTAGGTCCCGGTCTCGACCTTGACCAGTGCGCTGGCCGGATAGTTGTTCTGCGTCACCGTCGCGGAGGCGGCGTTGACCGGATTGCTCAGATTGGCGGCAGCGACGATCGCGGCGAGGTCGGCGGTGCTCTGGGTCTTGCGCCGGTCGGCGAAGATCGTGCCGAGATCGATGGCAAGCCCGGCGCACCCGATCAGGAGCGTCATCAGGCCGGCCGAGATCATCGCGAAGTTTCCTCGTTCGTCGGCGCCGAAGCGCCGCATCAGCATGAGGATGCCGCTCATGCTAGAAGCCCCCGTACTGGATCGCAGCGGAGCGGACGATGGTGCTCGCCGGTGCCGGGACGAAAGGCAGCTTGTAGATGAAGTTGCCGGCCGCGTTGTAGTTGACCGTCACGACGTAGACGTTGGCGTTCAATGGGGACGGTGCGGCATTGACGGTGAGATTGCCGGCCACGAGCAGCGGGTAGGTCGATGCGTTGGCGGTGACGTAGTTCGTCGCGAGGCTGTTGCGTTCTGTGTCGGTCATTCCCGCGATCGACGACCGCGCCGCTTCGGCGGCGAGCTGCTGGACGCCATGCACCATCGCGAGATACGAACCGAATACAATGATGCCGAAAATGAAGGCGAGAAACAGCGGCAGCATCAGCGCAAATTCGACAGCAGAAGCGCCGCTTCGACACCGAAATAACCTGGTCATGGCACACCTCGAAACGCAATCTAGGGCGCCACGTTGCGAGGCTTTGATTAAGGAAAACTATGAAAACGCTTCCGCGAATCAGGGACGTCAATTCGGATCAATGGGAGCGTTCAAACTTATTGGGTGGGCGACACGTTATGGGGCGATCAGAATCTTTGATGCCGTGTCCGCAGAAATCCGGGGTCCGATGGTGTCGAGGTGCTGCGTGCGGGTGCAGATGCAGTCGTCCGATACCGTAGCACTACGTGGCAATGCACGTAACAATACATAAGACCAGCAATTTCAATTGCATCGCGGCAAATTGAAACTAAACGAAAGTGCAACCAAATGTTAGTATAGCTGAATCACATACTGGAGAACGTATTTGCGTCCCGTGCTGAGATTGGAGGGCTCGCGATGCACAGACCACGTCAGCATTTGAATATTCCTACAGAGATCGTTCGCACCGTCGTTGCGATCGCAGAGACGGGAAGTCTATCGAAGGCCGGCGAGCGTCTCGGCCTCAGCCAGCCGGCGATCAGTTCGCAGGTCAAGCGACTGCAGAGCCTGGTCGGCGGCGCGCTCTTCGTCAGAACGGCGAACGGCACCACGACGACGGAGCTCGGCAAGGTTGCCGTGCAGCAGGCAAGGCGAATCCTCGAAGCGAACGACCAACTGCTTCGGCTCGGCGGCAATCACGAAGGACCGCAGCCGCTGCGGCTCGGAATAAGCACGATGCTCGCCGAGGAATTCCTCAAGCTGCATCCGGCCGACGCACTCGCCGACGTTCTGCTTCACGCAGACATGTCGCCGATCGTCATCCGAGGATTGATCGACGGCTACATCGACATCGCCTTCGTCTACAGCAACCCTTCGCTGGAGAACGAAGACGAGGTGACGATCGCCGCCGAGGCCGACGAGCGTTCGGTGTGGGTACGATCACGCGATTTTGTCCTGCGGCCGGGCGCCCCGATCCCGATCCTGGCGTGGCCGGGTGACGACTGGATGATCCGGACGCTCACCAAGCACAACATCACGTACAAGATCGTGTTTAGGAGCCCGAACCACCAGCTGCGACTGGACGCCGCACGGGCCGGATACGGCCTGACGGCATGCCCCGAGCGGATGATCCCGTCCTCGCTGATTTCGGCGAAGGACTATTATCTCCCGGAGCTTCCGGTGCAGAAGCGCCTGCTGTGTGTTCGCCCGGGTCTCGAGGGAAGCCGCGCGACGGCGATGGTGCAGCGGTTGTCCAGCCTGTTCTTCAGCGGCGCGAAGCCGATGCGTCAGGTGAGCAACATGTAATCCGGCGCCGCCGGGCTCCGGCGGCACAGATCAGTAGTGCGGTGGGCGCTCGTTGGCGGGGCCCGGCGCTTGGCGTTCGGCCTCCTGAAGCCGGTCGCGCAACTCGGCGAGCTGGCGTGTCAGCGCGTCGATCTGCTTCCATTGTGCCGTGATGGTCTGGTTCAGCGTCTCGATGGCTTCGTCCTGGTAGGTCAGGCGGACTTCCAGCGCATCGATCCGTTCGCTCAGCTTTGCCGCATCATTCATGCACGGCATCCTCGTGCCCACGCGCGCGCAGGCCGTGGCCGAGCGCGACCCGTTCGTCGAACACAAAGCAGTCGCCGCGCCAGCGGCTGTCCTGCCGGGGCGTTTCCTCGAGATATTTCAGGATGCCGCCCTTGAGGTGATAGACCTCGCTGAAGCCTTGCGCGAGCAGATAGGCGCTGGCCTTCTCGCAGCGGATGCCGCCGGTGCAGAACATGGCAATCCTGCGGTGCTTCGCGGGATCGAGCTGCCGCGCGGCAAATTCCTTGAACTGTCCGAAGCTCGCGATTTTCGGATCGACCGCGCCTTCGAAACTGCCCATCGCGACCTCGAACGCGTTGCGGGTGTCGAGCACCATGATGTCGGGCGAGGCGATGAGTTCGTTCCAGTCGGCGGCGTCGACATAGGTGCCGACCTGCCGCGTCGGATCGACGGTCGTGTCGCCGAGCGTCACGATCTCCTTCTTCAGCCGCACCTTGAGCCGCTGGAACGGCATCTGCGCGGCTTCGGAGAATTTCAGCTCGAGGTTGTCGAGGCGACCGCCGAACAGCGGCCCGTCCTTGAGCTCCGCGACGAGGCCATCGATGGCTTCGTCGCTGCCGGCGATGGTGCCGTTGATGCCCTCATGCGCGAGCAGCACGCTGCCCTTGAGATTGAGGTCGGTGCACAGCGCGCGCAGCGGCTCGCGCAAGGCGCGGAAGTCGGGCAGCGCGGCGAACTGGTAGAAGGCGGCGACCTTGAGGGGCATGGCCGGGGTTTATCAGGCCGGCCAGATCGGCGAAACCCCGCAAAGCCATGCATTATCGGGATAATTCCTCTGGCATACCATGCATTGCCCTGCCGGGGATGAATGTGCCATGTACTCCGCATCCCCTTGGCATCCACCTGCCGCAGCAGCATCTGACCATCACGATCAAGCGAGCTCTCCGTTATGAGGAATTTCCACTTCGCCGGCCGTTCCACGGTCCACGCCCAGAACGCGATGGTCGCAACGTCGCATCCGGAGGCGGCACTGGTGGCCATCGAGGTGATGCGCGCGGGCGGCACGGCCGCCGACGCCGCGGTTGCGGCCTGCGCGCTGCTCGGCGTCATCGAGCCGCAATCGACCGGCATCGGCGGCGACTGCTTTGCGCTGATCCAGCCGAAGGGCGAGGGCAAGATCACGGCCTATAACGGCAGCGGCCGGGCGCCGATGGCGGCCACCGCCGAGTGGTACCTCGAACGCAAGATCCATTCGGTGCCGCTGACCTCGGCGCATGCCGTCAGCATTCCCGGCGCGATCGACGCCTGGGACGTGATCCTCAGGGATCACGGCAAGTTCGGCTTCGACCGGCTGCTGCAGCCCGCGATCAAAGCCGCCGAGAAGGGCTATGTCGTCGCTCCGCGCATTGCCTTCGACTGGAAGAACGGTTTTGAGAAGCTGAAGAACGGCACCAACACCGAGCGCTATCTGCTGCCGCACGGCAAGCCCGCGGTCGCCGGCGACGTGATCCGCCAGCCCGAGCTCGGCAAGACGTTGCGCGCCATCGCGCAAAAGGGCCGCGATGCCTTCTATAGCGGCGAGATCGCCGCCGACATGGTCGACACGCTGCGCGGTATCGGCGGCTTGCACACGCTGGAGGACTTTGCGGCGCATTCGACCGAGGCGACCGCGCCGATCGGCACGATATACAAGGGCCATGACGTCTGGCAGTGCCCGCCGAATGGCCCCGGCATCACCATGCTGGTCATGCTCAACATCCTGTCGCGCTTCGACCTGACCAAGTTCAAGCCGCTCAGCATCGAGCGCTTCCACCTCGAAGCCGAGGCGGCACGCATCGCCTACATGATGCGTGAGCAGTACATCGGCGACCCCCAGCACGCCCATGTCGATGTCGCCGGCATCCTCTCGAGGGAGTTCGCCGACGAGCACATCAAGAACATCCGGATGGACCGGCTGCTCGAGCTGCCGAACGTGGCGCCGCCGATGAATCCCTCGACCGTCTACATCACGGTGGTCGACAAGGACCGCAACGTCTGCTCCTTCATCAACTCGATCGCGCATTCGTTCGGCTCGGCGATCGTCTCCAACAAGACCGGCGTCCTGCTGCAGAACCGCGCCGGCGGCTTCCGCATCCAGCCCGGCCATCCGAACTGCATCGCGCCGGGCAAGCGTCCGCTGCACACCATCATCCCGGCGCTGGCCACAAAAAACGGCCGCGCGGTGATGCCGTACGGCGTGATGGGCGGGCAGTATCAGCCGGTCGGCCAGACCCACGTTCTGACCAACATGCTCGACTATGGCTGCGACATTCAGGAGGCGATCGACATGCCGCGCGGCCTGCATTACGAGGGCGTCTACCAGCTTGAGGACAGCGTGCCGGCGGAGATCGTCGAAGGCCTGAAGAAGATCGGCCACAAGACCACCAGCGTGGTCGCGCCGCTCGGCGGCGGTCAGGGCATCTGGATCGATTGGGAGAAGGGCACGCTGACCGGCGGCTCCGATCCGCGCAAGGACGGCTGCGCGCTCGGCTACTGATTGTCGCAGGCGGCAGCGCCGGATATACGTTGAGGAACTAGCTGTTCTCGCAGGGATTGGTGCTGGAAGCCCTTTCCCGCGAGGCCCGCCATCAGCTCCCTCGATCCAGATGATACGGACCAGGCCGATTTGCGCGGCGGCATCTCGCCGTGGTTTGTCGCCGCAACGCCACCGCCACATCCCACGCTATCGGAAAGTCTCGCCTGCGATGCGCTCATCGTTGGCGCCGGCATTACCGGCTCGCTGGTCGCCGAACGCCTGACCCGTCAGGGGCTGGACGTCGTCATTGTTGATCGGGAGCGTCCGGGCCGAGGCAGCACTGTAGCCAGCACGGCGATGTTGTTGTGGGAGATCGACCGCCCGCTTGTCGAGCTGACCGCGATGTATGGCTTCGATCGGGCTGCGCGCGCCTATCGGGCTAGCCTCGATGCCGTGACCGGTCTGATCTCGCTGGTTCGTGACCACAACCTGCCCGGAGAGATCAGAAAGAAGCGCTCGCTCTATCTGGCGGCCGGCAGCTCTGCAGCCGAATTGCTTGATGAGCATCGGCTCCGCCGCCGCGCCGGCCTGCCCGGCGAGTTCCTCGATCATGGACAATTGCTCGAGAGCTACCGGATAGCGCGCGCCGGCGCGATCGTCTCGCCCGGCGCGGCGGATGTGGATCCGCTTCAACTTGCCCGCGGGCTGCTCCACCTCGCACTCGCGCGCGGTGCGCGGCAGTTCGATGCGGAGGCCATAGCCTTCGATCCGGCGGGCGAAACGGTGACCGTGGGATTCGAGAATGGTCGCGAAATTGCCGCGAAGGCCGTCGTGCTGGCGACCGGCTATGTGATGCCGGACATCGTTCGGTCTACGATCCAGACCGTGTCCTCGAGCTGGGCGATTGCGACCACACCGCAGCCGCAGAACATCTGGAAGGACGGCGCGCTGATCTGGGAGAACGCCAAGGATTATCTTTACGCCCGGACGACGCCGGCGGGCCGCATCATCATCGGTGGCGAGGATAGCGATGAGGTCATCGCGGCTGATGCCCGCGACCGCTTGATCCAGGAGAAGGCGCTGCGGCTCGTGCAACGTCTCGCCGCGCTCTGGCCGTTCGCCGCAACGGAGATCGAATACCGCTGGGCCGGGACGTTCGACACCACGAGCGATGGCCTGCCGCTGATCGGTCCGGTGCCCGGCGCGAAGCGCGTCTATGCGGCGTATGGCTATGGTGGCAACGGCATTACCTTTTCCTATCTTGCTGCGCAACTGATCGGCGATCTCATCGCAGGCGGCAGCTCGCCGTTGCTCGACGATTTCGCGCTGGACCGCGATGGCGGCATGGCCGGTCACTGAAAAACGGCTAGGGAATTGCCGCGCGCTGCGCTAGAGACGGCGGTCGTTCACGAGAGGTGCAAGATGCGATCTTCACGACGCACGATCATCACGACTGCATTCGCCGGCCTGGCGGCGGCAGTCTCCACGTCCGTTGCCGGCAGGACGGCAATGGCCCAAACCGCAGGAAAGCCCATGACCACAGCTTCAGGCCTCCAGATCATCGACAGCAAGGTCGGCACCGGCGCCTCGCCGAAGACCGGCCAGACCTGCGTCATGCACTATACCGGCTGGCTCTACGAAAACGGCCAGAAGGGCAAGAAGTTCGACTCCTCCGTCGACCGCAACGAGCCGTTCGAGTTTCCGATCGGGCAGGGTCACGTGATCAAGGGCTGGGACGAGGGCGTCGCCACCATGAAGGTCGGCGGCAAGCGCACGCTGATCATCCCGCCGAACCTCGGCTATGGCGCGCGCGGCGCCGGCGGCGTGATCCCGCCGAATGCCACGCTGATGTTCGACGTCGAACTGCTCGGCGTTAAATGACCTGATGGCCGTCAAGTAACCGGCCCATGACAAAAAGGGGCGCAGCGATGAAGATCTCGATCCTCGACGATTATTTCGACACCCTGCGCACCCTCGATTGCTTCCGCAAGCTCGACGGCTACGACGTCACGATCTGGAACGATCATGTCCAGGACGTCGACGCGCTCGCCGAGCGGCTGCGCGACACCGAGGCGCTGGTGCTGATCCGCGAACGCACCCAGATCCGCACCCCGTTGCTCGAACGTCTGCCGAAGTTGAAGCTGATCAGCCAGCGCAGCGTCTTTCCGCATATCGACATCAACACCTGCACGCAGCTCGGCATCATCGTGTCGTCGGGCCAGCATGCCGATACGCCGTCCTATGCCACCGCCGAATTCACCTGGGGCCTGATCCTCGCGGCGATGCGCGCGATCCCGCAACAGATGGCGGCGCTGAAAGCCGGCAAATGGCAGATCGGCGTCGGCCATACGTTGCGCGGCAAGACGCTCGGCATCTACGGCTATGGCCGCATCGGCGCCGTGGTCGCGGGCTACGGCAAAGCGTTCGGCATGAACGTGCTGGTCTGGGCGCGCGAGGCGGCGCTGGCGAAGGCCCGCGCCGACGGCCATGAGACCGCCGCCAGCAAGGCCGATTTCTTTGCCCGCTGCGACGTGCTGTCGCTGCATATGCGACTGGTCGACGCAACGCGCGGCATCGTCAAGGCGGAAGATCTCGCGCGAATGAAAGACACCGCGCTGATCGTCAACACCAGCCGCGCGCCGCTGATCGAGCCCGGCGCACTGGTCAACGCGCTGCGCGCCGGCCGGCCCGGCATGGCCGCGGTCGACGTTTACGAGAAGGAGCCGCTGCGCGACACGTCGGATCCGCTGCTCAACATGGACAATGTGGTCTGCACGCCGCATCTCGGCTACGTCTCGCGCGACGAGTACGAGATTCAGTTCACCGACATCTTCGACCAGATCGTTGCCTATGCCGCAGGTACGCCGACGAATGTGGTCAATCCCGATGTGTTGACACATCCCCGCCCGCGCGGCTGATTGATCGCGGCATGAGAAGGACCGGCCGAATGGACCGGTCCTTCTCAAAACCTGATCGCCTGCAGATCAGAGCTTCTTGTTCGCTGCGGCCGCGGCCTTGTTCACGGCGTCTTTGGCGATCTCCTTGGCGTCGCCGAGCGCCTTCTGGCCCTTGCCCTTGGCTTCCTGGATCGCGCCTTCGCCCTGCATCTGCTCGGATCCGGTGGCTTCGCCGATCTTCTGCTTGGCTTTGCCCATCGCCTCGTTGGCGGTGCCCTTGATCTTGTCGGTGGTGCTGCCCATAAGTCTCTCCCTTCAAATCCATTGAAACTTCGCGTCGGCAACGCGCGGTCGCGCGGGAACGTTCCTATTTTCCGCTCGCCTGCGCGGCTGCTTTTCGGTAGCGTTCCGCGCACGAAAACTTGACCAATGAAAGCAAGAACGATGAGCGGTTCCCACGATCACACCCATTCTCACGACCACGATCATCACCATCACGACGACGAGCGCTGGAAGCACGACGGCGTCCGGGTGATTCCGGGTAACCAGCTCGATCCGAACGTGCCGTCGACTGCCGGCATGGACCGCAAGGCCGCGATCAATTTCGCCCGGGTCGGCGCGCAGAAATTGTGGGCAGGCACCGTCAGCATCAAGCCGGACGCCAAGACCGGCGCGCATCATCACGGCCATCTCGAAAGCATCATCTATGTCGTGAAGGGCAAGGCGCGGATGCGCTGGGGCGAGAAGCTGCAGTTCACCGCCGAAGCCGGTCCCGGCGATTTCATCTTCGTGCCGCCCTACGTGCCGCACCAGGAGATCAACGCCAGTCCCGACGAGGTGCTGGAATGCGTGCTGGTGCGTTCCGACGGCGAGGCGGTCGCGATCAATCTCGACATCGAGCCGGTCGAGAAGCCGGAGAACGTGCTCTGGGTCGATCCGGTGCACCGGCATCCCGACGAGAAGAAATAATGGGGCCTCGTCATTCCGGGGCTCGCGAAGCGAGGGCCCGGAATCCATCGGGCCACAGCGTTGGTGGATGAATGGATTCCGGGCCCGACGCTGCGCGTCGCCCCGGAATGACGGCAGAGCAGGGAGGCCAGCATGACGCTGGTTCGTTACGAGAGCGCCGACCACGTCGCGACCATCACGATGGCGCGCAGTGAAAAACACAATGCGCTCAACAACGCGTTGTGTACCGAGCTGCGTGACGCCTGGCTGCGGTTTCGGGACAGCGGCGATCGTGTCGCGGTGCTGGCTTCGGCGGAGGAAAAGTATTTCTCGGTCGGCGCCGATGTTGGTGATCTCCCCGCCAACATGTGGCACGCCGTGCCTGGCCTCGGCGTCGAGCTGGACAAGCCGGTGATTGCCGCGACATCCGGCTGGGTCGTGGGTGGCGCCTTCGTGCTGGTGCAGATGGCTGATCTGTGTGTGGCGTCGGAGACGACGCGCTTCATCTACCCCGAGGGAAAGATCGGCACCACCGCGGGCGGCGTCTCATCGGTGATGGCGCGGATGCCGCACAAGATCGCGATGGAGTTTCTGCTGGTCGGCGACGAGATGTCGGCGGAACGCGCCTTCCAGATCGGTTTCGTCAACAAGGTCGCGCCGAAGGGGCGGCACCTCGCGCTGGCGCAGCAGATGGCTGCCAAGATCGCCGGCAATGCCCCGCTGGTGGTCCGCGCGCTGAAGAAGCTGGCCCGCGAGGCGATGCCGAAGGGACCGCTGGAAACAGTCGCCGACGCGCGGCGGCTGCTCGATGAGGTCAGGGACAGCGAGGATCTCAAGGAAGGCGTGAAGGCCTTCGCCGAGAAGCGGAAGCCGAGGTTTACGGGGAAGTAGCGCCGTCATTGCGAGGAGCGAAGCGACGAAGCAATCCATCTCTCCGGTGCGCGGCGCGATGGATTGCTTCGCTTCGCTCGCAATGACGGCGTCTGAAGACTACGCAAACACCCGGTGATCGATCGGCCCGTTCGGCACCACATAACCGTAGCGCGTATTCGACGGCTCTACGCCGGCCTTCTCATACTGCGCCTTCATCATCGCAAAGCGGTCGCCCTTGATGTCGAGCATCGCGCGCTTCGGCTGGATGTTGTAGAGCCGGGCATTGTTGTCGCCGAAGATCGCAGTCTTCACCGGTCCGTCGGCGGGTCCAAGCGGCGCGTAGCCGAACTTCTTCTGCATCACCTCGGGGATTTCCAGCCGCCGCAGGCCCTCGATCTGCCATTGCGGCGCGCCGGTCCACAGCGCGTCGGTGCCCCAGCAGACGTGGTCGACGCCGAGGCCCTTGATCAGGGTGCCCATCAGCGCGGCGCAGACATTGGGCTCGGCGACCAGCGTGGTCGCGAACAACTGCCCGACATCGCCGTAGACATTGCTGACGCCATACTGCGCCGGGATGTCGGCGAGGTCGGAGGTCCAGGCGATCCGACCGGTGCGCTCGAATTCGGCCAGCGCGACCTTGGGATCGCCACCGACATGGCGATAAGCAGAGTGGTAGATGACGAAGTTGAGCTGCGGCCAGTCCTTGGCCGCTTGGCCGACATCGGCAACGTCGGCGAAGCCGCGCAGGTTCGGATACTGCTTCTCGATCCCGGGCGGGAACAGTCCCTTGTGCACGCAGACATTCTTGATGCCCGCCTTGACCATCTTCTCATAGCCCTTGTAGGCGACCTTCTCGTCGTCCAGCCGCCAGGGATAGCGGCTGATCTCCTTGTGGGTGTTGTCGCCGATCGTGTAGCCCTTGCAGGATTCCGGCTTTAGCGCCAGCGCAGCATCGAGCTTGTCGAGCCAGCCGGGCTGCCCGGGCGTGAAGATCGCGTGGCAGAACACGCGGCGCGAGCCGGCCTCGTCGTTCATCTTCTTGCGCGCGTCGGCCATTTGCTCGTTGGTCAGGAACCAGTCCTGCTCGATGTCCGACGGCGCCGAGGAGATCAGCGCGATCTTGGTGTCGGAATCAAGAAACATCTCCTTCTTGTAGTTGTTGAACTTCAGATCCTCGATGGTCTGCTCGTGATCGTTGAGCTCCTTGTTCCAGCCGGCCTTGCCGACCGCCTTGCGCATTTCCACAAAGCCCATGATGCGGGTGTCATCGCGCAGGAAATGCGTGTGCATGTCCATGATGAACTGGTCTTTCAAGCCGCTCGCGCGCTCCTGCGCCATCGCCGGCGTTGCGGCCTCGGCCGGCGTCACGTCGAACAGCGGGCCATAGACCTGGTTCATCGCGACAAAGGAAGCGGCCATGCCGGCCGCGGTCTGAAAGAATTTTCTGCGATCGAGGCCCTGCTTGCCGCCGAGATCGTCGGCCATCGCCAGCAGACGCACCTCCACCTCGCGCTGCCGTTCGTTCTGCGGGTCGGGATAGAACTCGTCGCTGGAGACGATCTGGGTCGGGATCGGCGTTTGGTACTGGCACAGTTCGGAGGGCATCAAGGCGGCAAGTTCTTCGTCGGTGAGATTGCTGCTCATTCTTCGCTCCCGCATCTCGCCGGGTTTTTCCGGTCGGACCGCGGCGGAGACTAGGACCAAGTCCGTCCGTCGTCCGCGCCGATTGCCGGAAACTGCGTTCACAAAATCGTGCGCTGTATTCTCTGTCATTGCGAGGAGCGTATGCGACGAAGCAATCCATACTCTTGCTGCAAGTGGCGCCATGGATTGCTTCGCTTGCGCTCGCAATGACGGTTGTGGATGCTAACGTCTTGCAAAACCCGAGAGGCCGAACGAAGCCCCATCGTTCAGAGGGAGGCAAACCATGATGCCAGCAGACCATTCGCGACGCACCATCATCACGGGCATCGGCGTCGCGACGGCAGCCGGCGTGCTCGGCGCGGCGGCGGCGCAGGCCGCGACCGCAGTTCCTGCCGAGGGCGAAATATGGAGCAACGAATACTGGGCGAAGAAGGGTGACATCCCGCTGTGGATGTTCCGCAAGCGGATCGGCGCGCCGAAACCGGGCGAGCCGGCGCGGCCCGTGGTGTTCTTCGTCCACGGCTCGTCGGTGACGTCAAGGGCGTTCGACCTCACGGTGCCGGGCAAGGGCGAGTATTCGCTGCTCAATGTCTTTGCGCGCTACGGCTTCGATTGCTGGACCATGGATCACGAGAACTACGGCAAGTCGGGCCGCACCTCGGGCAATGCGGACATCGCAAGCGGCGTCGAGGACCTGAAGGCGGCGGTCGAGGTGATCGCGCGCGAGACCGGCGAGCGGCGATATCACTTCATCGGCGAATCCTCCGGCGCACTGCGGGCGGGTGCGTTCGCGATGGCCGCGCCCGAGCGCATCGATCGCCTGGTTTTCGCCGCCTTCACCTACAAGGGCGAGGGCTCGCCGACACTGGCGAAGCGCGCCGAGCAGCTTGCCTATTACCGCAGCCACAACATGCGCAAACGCGACCGCGACATGATCCGCTCGATCGCGACCCGCGACAAGCCGGGCACGTCGGACCCCGCCGTGATGGAAGCGCTGGCCGATGTCGAGATGCAGTTCGGCGACCAGATCCCGACCGGCACCTATCTCGACATGACTGCCAATCTGCCGGTGGTGCATCCGGAGAAGGTGCTGGCGCCTGTGCTGCTGGTTCGCGGCGAGCATGACGGGATCGCGGCGGTCCCCGATCTCGAGGAGTTCTTCAACAAGCTGCCGAATGGCGACCGGCAGATCGTCATCCTGCCCGGCACCGCCCATTCGGTTGCACTGGCCACCAATCGCGAACTGTTCTGGCATGTGACGCGGGCATTCCTGACCATGCCGACGCCGATCGTGACCTAGGCGGCCTGCGTCAGGACGCCGCAAGAAAAATCTGCGCAGCGATGTCGGGATCCGGCTATCCGGTTCGTCCTCGGGGCACAACCCCGCCAACAGGAGTTCTCTCGTGGCTAATCCTAAAATGATCTTCGTCAACCTGCCGGTCAGCAATCTCGCCCGTGCCACCGCCTTCTACGAGGCGATCGGCGCGACGAAGAATCCGCAATTCTCCGACGACACCGCCTCCGGCATGGTGATCTCCGAGACCATCCACGTCATGTTGCTGACGCACGACAAGTTTCGGCAGTTCACGCCGAAGGCGATCGCCGACGCGAGGACTACGAGCGAGGTGCTGATCTGCCTGTCCGCCGAGAGCCGCGAGGCGGTCGACGGCTATGTGACCAGGGCAAAGGGCGCGGGCGGCACTGCCGATCCGTCGCCGCAGCAGGACTACGGCTTCATGTACGGCCGCAGCTTCGAGGATCTCGATGGGCACATCTGGGAAGTGATGTGGATGGACGTCGAGGCTGCGATGAAGGCGCAGTCCGCGCCGGCCAACGCCTGAGCCGCCCGCGCAATGCGGGCATTCAAAGCCGGCCATGAGCGGCAGTTGGCAATCCACTTAGCGGATTGAGATCGCACTTCAGGCTGCGGAAATGCCGTCCGGCCGGGCTTCGGTCATGGCTTGGACGGCTCTTCTTCCCTGAGGCAGGTCGGCTTGCCGGCAGCCTGGGACCGGAAAGTTCAGTTCGACCGTGGTGCCGCCGCCTGGCGTCTCGCAAAGGGAAACGGTGCCGCCGTGGGTGGTCATCACCTGGGAGACAATCGAAAGCCCCAGTCCTGTTCCTTCCGTGCGGGTGTTGCCGCGCTTGAAGGGCTCAAGCAGCAGTTCGGGCTGACCGAGTTGGAGCCCCGATCCGTAGTCAATGACGCTGAGCCGCGCCGGTGCTCCGACCTCGATGAGGACGGAGCCACCTGCGCTACCATGAGTCACGGCGTTTCGGATCAGGTTCGAGAGCGCGACGGCGATCGCGGTTTCGGAGCCCCGCACCCAGATCGGGTGACGAGGCTCGGTGAACTCGACATCGCTTCCGTTCTTCAACGCCATCGGCACGTGCTCGGCCGCAACCCTGCGCGCAAGCGCCGCAAGATCCATTTCGATCAGTTCGGCGGGTTCTGCGGAGATGCGCGCCAGCTGCAGCAGCATGGTGACGATCGACGACAGCTTCTGGTTCTCGGCGATCAGCCTCGCACGCAATGGAGCGTCCTCGACCTGCTCGAGTATGGTGCGCGCATTGGTCAAGGGCGTACGCAGCTCGTGTGCCGCATTCGACAGGAAATTTCGCTGCGATTTCGAAGCGACGTCTATTCGCGATAGCGCGCGATTGAAAGCCGCGACCAGAGGCAAGAGCTCGGCCGGCGCATCTTGTTCCGGCAAGCGTCGGCCATCCGAAACCCCATCGATCATCTCGGCGGCCGCAGCTACAGCCCGGACGGGGCGCGCGATGAGCGTCGGCACGAAGACCATCGCGGTAAACGCCGTCGCCGCCAGGACCAGGATTATGGGGAGTGCGACAATCGTCGCATCGGTGAGCATTCCGGTCGTCAGCTGCGCTGCCGTATAGGCCACGCCACCGGTTTCGATCCACACCTCACCCACGGGCGTATTTCTGACGACCGCCATCTTCCTCAGATTGGTGGTTTCGCCGTCAAACGCGTAGGCGATGAAACTCGTCCCGTCACGCGATGTCTGAGTCTTTTGCGGACGCCACTTCGGGATAGGGCCGTAGCTGACCTCTCCACTCTTGTCGGACACGACATACCAGAATGTCGGGAAATTGCGGGTGATCTCGTCGAGCCTCGACGTCCGCTTGAGCGCCAGTTGCCCGGTCTCGTTGCGGATGACGGCTTCCTTCAAGGCATCGGCGACGTCGGCGGCGGCCCAGGTGCCGTCATCGTCACCGCCAAACCGGATCAGCAGCGCTGCTGCGCAGAGCAGCATGATGGTCGTCACGGCGCCGATCAGCGTCGCGGACAGCACCGCGATCGAGCGATGGACGCGCTTGAGCCTTTGCCACTTCAACATCATCATTCACCACTCAAAAGATATCCGAGGCCACGCACCGGTTTGATGACGACCTTGCAGTTGGCCGCGCGGAGGCGCCGGCGCAGCCGCGAAACGTGGGCTTCGATGGCGTTTGATTGAATCTCGTCATCAAAGCTGTAGGCGGCAACTTCAAGGGTCTCGCGCAGGACGACGCGTCCGATGCGCCGGACCATCGCTTCCAGAATCGCCAGTTCACGCCGCGGGACAACAATCGGCGCGTGATCGACGCAGACCTCGCGATTGAGCACGTCGTAGCTCAGATTGCCGATGCGAACGATGGCCCCTCGATCCAGAAACAGACGTCGCAGCACGGCCTTGGCTCGCGCGATCAGCTCGATCGGCTCGAATGGCTTGGCCACGTAGTCGTCCGCCCCGTCATCGAGGGCGCGCGCAATATCGAGGGGGTCATCGAGCGCCGTCAGCACGATCGTCGCGGGGCTCGGCTTCTGCTGCTTCAGGTCGCGCAGTAAAGCCAAACCGTCGCCATCCGGCAGTCCGCGGTCGATCACGACGAGTTCGAAGCTTCGCACGGCGACTGCGGCTCGACCCTCCTCGAGCGTTGTGACCATGTCGGATGCGCCGAAGGCCGTAGCCAGGGTATCCCGCAGCCATGGCCCAAGCTGGGGGTCATCCTCCACGACCAGAACTCGCACCGCATTCTCCCAAGTGTGAACAATTGTTTCTATCATTACGGACGGATTACAATAAGATTACGGCCAGGAAGAAAACTGCGGTGTCCACGCGAATGCATTGATGTAATTGGCCTTTTCAATGTGACTCTAGAGGCACTCTCGAACGGCAGCGGTGATCGGATCGACGCCTGATGAGGGCCGGTCCGACAGACTCGATCAGGGCGCCGCACGCATCAGTGCTCCGGAGCCGATCAGCGTCATGACAGCGCACGAGCTTTCGCATGCGCATCCCTCTCAGCGATTTCCCGGCCAGAGATGTCGATCAACATGACCGGCGAATGACGGCGCGTCGGCGCGCGCAGGAATACGTCGACAGAGGCGGAGTCACGTCAGGCTGTCGTAATGGTCGCTGTGAAAAGCATGGCGGACAACGCGGCTCGCATCGCGCTTTCCGATCTCCGTCCCCAGGCTTCCGAACGATATGCCGGTCGATTTTGCGTTCTCAGCGATGGCCAAGCGGTCAGATCGCAGCCCGGCGTCTTGGCGCCGTCCGTTCAATCGATGGCTGGAGGGAGTAGAGGCAGGATGGTCGGTGCCATTGCTGCTGGTTTGCTTCGTCGGCATCTGGACGGTGTATCTATCGGTCGCCTATCACGGCGCCGGCTTGCATCCGGACGTGCTGGAGACCTGGACGTATGGCCGGCATTTCGCATGGGGTTATCCCAAGCATCCGCCGTTGATGGGGTGGACGACCGGGGCGTGGACCTCGGTCTTTCCGCTCACCGACTGGTCGCTGCAGCTGATGGCGATGACGAATGCGGCGTTGGCCCTGTGGTTCGTCGATCTCATCGCAAGAAGGTTCGTGACCGGCCACAAGCGCCTGATCGTGCTGCTGCTGCTGACGCTGACCCCGGCGTACCAGTTTCACGCGCAGCGCTTCAACGCCAACGCGGTGTTGCTCGCGGTCTGGCCGCTTGCGACCTATTGCTTCGTGCGCGCCTTTGAAACGAGGGCGCCGCTCTGGGCGATTGCTGCGGGTGCCACGGCATCGCTTGCAATGCTGGGCAAGTACTATTCGATCTTTCTGATCGCGAGCTTCGCGTTGGCGGCAATCATCCATCCCTTGCGACGAGCCTATTTCACGTCCAGTTCGCCCTGGATCTCCACTGCCGTCGGACTGATTGCGCTATCTCCGCATCTGCACTGGTTGGCCACGACAGGCGCGGAGCCTGTCCACTATGCCGCGACGCATGTGGGGACCGGATTCCCTTCGTCGCTGCGGGATGCCGTCAATTTCCTGTTGGGCCTGGCCGCGGCGACGAGTGTGTCCGCCGTGACGTGGGCGATGATAACAGGGTATCGAATAAAGCGCCTTCCTCGGGATTTTGCGGCGGCGGATCCCAACCTGAAGCTGCTCGGCCACGTCGCGATCGGCACGATCGCTCTTCCTTTCATCACGTCCATATTGCTCGGCACCGACTTGCCGTCGCTATGGGCGCTTCAAGGATTGTTTCTGTTCGCCGTGCCCCTCGTGTGCAGCACGCGTTACCCGATCGAGCGGTTCTATACGGTCAATGCAGCGCTGCTGGTTGCCGGAATAGCGATCGTCGCTGCCGTGCTGGCAGCCCCGGCCCATGCGATCTACCGCAATAGCTACGGCTATGAGGAAGGGCGAAACGTCTATCACCAGGCGGCAGACAAACTCACCCGGCTGTGGCACGAGCAGATGCGCACGCCGCTGTCGATCGTCGGCGGCAACGACAGCCTTGGGGTTGCGGTGGCTTTCTACAGCTCCGATCACCCGCATTATGGCGATCCTTACGCCTACCAATATTCATTGGCATTGCCTCGCGAGGTGACGCCGGAGCGCGGCTGGGCGGCGCTCTGTTTCGATGACCAGGACGATTGTCTTGAATGGACCGCGCGAATGGCGGTTCACGCCGGACGCTATGTCAAACGCGAGTTTTCCGTTCAATCGAGCCTGTTCGGAATTCCAGGCGTCAAGCGAAACCTCGTTGCATTCCTGGTGGCGCCGCGTCGTGAGCCGGACGATGCACCGCCAAGCCTTGTCAACGATGCCGGTCAGGGCAGAGGCCACGTCTCTCCGCAATCAGATCCGCCGCGCCGCGCGGAGCCGGATGTCGCGCTGCCGGAAAATCAGCCGCCAGGAAATGCGCCGCAGACGAACGATCCAGGAGCCAACATGCTGGTGGATCATGAAGCCGCCAAGCTCCTCGTCGTGCTGCGCTGATCAAGCTCATCCCCGGAACGCCGCCGTGACGATCGCGCGCGTAATCTTGCGGTAATCGGCCCCCGCTTTATCGGCGGCGGGGTCAAGGGCGTCATATCACGAAGGATAGCGGTCCATGCTTATCAGGTTGGTTTGCATCAGCGGCATCATCGGCGCCACCGCGGTCGCGCAGACATCTCCATCGACGACCGGTTCAACTCACCAGGCTCCCGCAGCACGGCCGTCGATCACTCGCGCCGACAAGATCAACCTCAACACCGCTCCCGTCAGCGAGCTGGTGAAGCTTCCGCACCTCAGCGTGCGCGGCGTCACTGCGATTACGGAGGCGAGGGCAAAGTCAAAGTTCAAGGATTGGAATGATTTCGTGGCCCGACGGGTTGTGCCGCGATTCGTCAGGAGCGAGCTCAAGGAGCTCGTGACGTTCTAGAGGGGCTCTGTCGATCGCTGCCGAGGGGCGGCCGCGGTTGTTGAACGCGAACAAGGATATGTTTCAATGAAACGAGTAGCTATTTTTGCGACCATGGCGGTGATCGCTGTGGGATCTCTTGCGTCGACAGAAGCCACGGCAGGTGGCCGGCGGGGAGATGCGGTCGCCGCCGGCATCGTCGGCGGCCTGGCCGTCGGCGCCCTGTTGGGCTCCGCCACGGCTGCCGGTGCGGCTCCGGCCTATGTCTACGAGAGGGACTATTATTCGCCGCCCCCCGTCGTCCACTACCATCGTCACGTGTACGAATACGGCGACGAATATCCGGGCGGATATGATTACGGTTATCGATCCGGATACAGGGAAGGCTACTCGGACGGCCATTGGGACAACGATTGAATGGAGATCAGCGTCGTCGCTGATCCGATCGCTCGACGGTGAGGGTCCGGACGAGCGGCTCCATCGTCCTAATAGCTGATCCGCAAGCCGACGCCGCCGTGTAGCGTGTTGCCGACCGGCTGCGGCCCAGCGGTGCCGTTGAGGAAGATGTCGGCGATCCAGCCCTTGGTGATGCGGAAGCCGACGCGGCCGCCATATTCGAACCAGCCCTGGTTGCCGATCGTCGGCACGATGGTGCCGTCGCCGGTGACGGTGGCGACGATGCCGGAATGCGTGGCGAAGGATTGCACCCAGCCGCCATTGATGTTGGTTTCGATGTTCGATCCGAACAGATGCGTCCACTGGCCGCCGATCTTGACCAGGCTGGTGCGATCGGTGCCGTCGGCGATGGTGGCGTCGAACGGATTGAAGGCAATTGCGGGATCGCTGTAGCCCTTGACCCGCTGCCAGAGCTGCCAGACTTCGACCGAAGCCGCGACCTCGTCGCGCGCCGACAGCCGGCTGATCCAGCCCGCGCGTCCATACACGCCGTAATTCTCGCTCGAGGTCTGACCGGTGACCGACACCGGGCCGAGGCTGGTCGCGTAGCTGCGGGTGTAGCGCACCTTCTCCGACGGCGAGAGGATGGTGCCGATGTCGAAGAACGGACGTGACGAGCCCCAGTCGACGAAGTCATAGCGCAGCGCCAAGGCGCCGATCGGCGCGCTGGTGACGTTGTAGCCGCCCTCGCCATACTGCGTGTAGGCGATGCCGGCGAGCAGCGACAAATTCGGCGTAATGGTCTTGCGGCCATGGATGCCGGCCGAGAACGAGCCCGCCGAGCCGAAGGCACTGATGCAGTCGTCGCAATTGACCTGCTCGTTGACGCCGAGCAGCACCGATCCGAGCACGCGGTTGGTGATCATCTGGTTGAAGCGCTGGTCAGCGAGGTTGTCGATCGAACTGCGGCTCGACGGCGCGCCGGTGATCGGTGTCGGCGACGGGCTGGGCGTAGGTGTCGGCGTGGGCACAGGCGTGGGTGTCGGTGTTGGCGATGGTGTGGCAGTCGGTGTCGGTGTCGGCGTGGGGGTCGATGTACAGTTCGACGTTGCTGAAAACGAATCGGGATTCGTGCAGTTCGGCGTCGGAGACTGCGCCTGAGCCGGCGCAGCCCACGCTTGCAGCATCGCGAGCGACAGCGCCAATGTCAGCGCCGCCGACAGGATCAAATGATGGATGCGCCGTAGCATGCTCACCGTCCGCACAGCATGCCGGTCGGGTCGTCGACCGGCGGCATCACCGGCGAGGCATCCGCGAACTGGGTGACGGTGCAGAGGCCCGCGGCCTGGGTGCAGGTCGCGGCGAAGGTCCACGGCGGATTGTTGGTCTTCTGGATCGTGGTGCGGCCGCCGCTCGAGGTGATGATCGCAGTGTCGCCGGGCTGGGTCAGATCGATGCATTGCCGGTTTGACGTACACACCGTCGATGCGCCTTCCTGCAACACCACGGTGGTCTTGCCGCGCTGCGACAGGATGTCGAGCACCGTGCCGCGAACGCCGATGGTCGCAAGCGGCGTCGTGATCGTATAGGCGGCCTTGTTCGAGTGGCCGGTGACGAAGCGGAACGCTCCCGAGGTCAGGCGGATCGCAACATCGCGATAGTGATGCTCGTCGTCGAACACGGTGCGATCGAGCTTGAGCGAGGCGTTCGGTCCGAGCGACAGGTTGGTGCTGTCGGCCATCACCAGCCGCGCGGCACTCTCGAGGCCGGTGCGCACCGTCTCGTCGCGCAGCAGCGCGTCGCCGACATTGATCGGGCTGGTCGCGGCCGCAACGCGGACGACCTCGTTCTTCACCATGGCCGCTTCGCCGACGCGCGTCTGCGCCTGAACGGGATGAGCCGTCAATGTGACCGCAAGACCGAGTGCAAGTAAGGAGAAAAAGCTGTGGCGCGAATTCATTGCAATACCGATCGACCTAACCCTCTCATCGTACCGGATCGCGGACGCAGCTGATATTGTATAATTGTCACAAGCCGTGTTGAGTTGCGCCGGATGGTGAAAGTCGATGGATTCGAAAATGCTCGCGGTTGCGGACATCAACGTGAGATTTGATCACACTCGTCACATACATCACACTCGCGGCCGTCGTAGCTCACACTTCGCTCACACTGGTTCCCCTCGCAGCGTGCTCGTCCTTTGATCACCGCATCCAAATCTCCTTCTGTTCTGCGGCGTCCCGCCGCGCGCACGGCGATCGTCGCATCCATCATCTTCATCGTCGCCCATGTCGTGCTGCTGCTCGGGATCACCACACCGGACAAGCTCTATTTCGATGAAGTGCATTATGTGCCGGCGGCGCGCCAGATGCTGTTGCCGGTGGTCGAGGGCCCGATCCTCAACCCGATGCATCCGCCGCTCGCCAAGGAGATCATCGCGCTGTCGATCAAGGCGTTCGGCGACGTGCCGCTCGGGTGGCGTTATCCCGCGGCGCTGTTCGGTGCGCTCGCGCTGGTCGCCGTCTATCTTGGCGGGCTCGCGCTGTTCGCGTCGCAGGAGCGCGCCATCGCGGCCGTGCTGCTCGCCTTCTTCAACCAGATGCTGTTCGTGCAGGCGCGGATCGCAATGCTGGATATTTTTGCGCTCGCCTTCTGCCTGTTCGCGATCGCGGCCTTCATTCACGGCTTCAGGCAGAAGCGGCCGCAGTCTGCCTTCGTGCTGACGGGCGTATTCGCAGGGCTTGCCTGTGCCTGCAAGTGGAGCGGGTTGTTCATGCTCGCGACCTGCATCGCGATCGTCGCGGTGATCCGCCTGATGCAGGGCTGGCGCACGCGCTTCGCCGACGCCGATGCGGAGGACTGGTACCGGCCGGACCTGTGGCCGGACTTCCGTCTCTTTCACTTCATCGGCTGTTTCGTGCTGATCCCGGCGGCCGTCTATCTCGCGAGCTTCGTGCCGCTGTACGGGTTCTCGCTCACCGACCTCGTCGAGGCACAGCGCCGCATCTTTGCCGACAACACCACGACCGCGATCGCGGGCCACACCTACATGAGCTCGTGGCCGTCCTGGCCGTTCCTGGTGCGCCCGGTCTGGTATCTGTTCGAGAAGGTCGGCGATGACAGGTTTGCCGCGATCGTGTTTCTCGGCAATCCGCTGATCCTGTGGCCGGCGTTGATCGCGCTGATCGTCGCGCTGCGCGACTGGATCGTGAACCGCAGCCGCGATGCGTTTCTGGTGCTTGCGTTCTATCTCGGCCCGTATCTCGCCTGGGCGCTGCTGCCGCGCACGCTCGGTTTCAACTATTACTACCTGCCGGCCGCGACCACCGCGAGCCTCGTGCTGGTCTACGCCTTGACGCGCAGGGGTGCGCCGCGCTGGCTGTTGTGGGCCTTCGTGGCCGTTGGTTGCGCGGGCTTCATTGCGATGCTGCCGATCACGGTTGCCGCCATCGGGACCTCGATGGCGACCTTCAATCGGCTGATGCTGTTCCAGAGCTGGATTTGAATCTCTCTGAAAACAAGCGATCCGCCTGCCGGGCGTGGCAAGCGGATCGGAAGTTGGGGAGATTACTGCGACGCCGTCTTGGTATCCATGTTGACGACCTGCACGCGACGGTTGGTCGGGTCCATCGGCGCGCTCGGATCCTTCGGCCGGGTTTTGCCGTAGCCGACGGTCACGAGATCGGAGCCGTTCAGGCCGTAATGCTCGACCAGATAGTTCTTGATGGTGTCGGCGCGGCGCTCAGAGAGATCCTGGTTATAGGCCTCGCTGCCGATCGCGTCAGTGTGGCCGGCGACGACGAAGGTCGAGCCCTTCATGCTGGCATCCGACAGCGCCTTGCCGAGCTCCTGCACCGCCTGGGTCGAACCCTTGGCGATCTCAGCCGAGTTGTAGTCGAAGTGAATTTCCAGATCGATCTTCGGCTTGTTGGCAGCGATGTCAGCGATCTCCTGGCGTTCGCCCAATGACAGCGAGCGGGTCTGCCGGTTGCGAACGGTGTTGAGGAAGCTCGTCTCCTTGGCGGAGGCGGCCGGGTCGACCTGCGTGCCGGCGGAGAGGCCGCGGGTGGCCGACTTCGGCTTCAGCGCATTGAGGATCTGGGTGGCCGGAACGGTTTCGCTGCCGGCCAGTGCGACGCCCGCCGTCATCGACAGCGCAGCGCCGATCGTCAAAAGAGACAGGGAAAAGGAGCGGGTCATGGCTTTCGTCCTTAAATGTCAGGCCAGCCAATCCGGCTGTTGTCGTTTTGATGCTGGGAACCTAGGACTGGTTCAAAGCCGGGAATGTGATCTAGATCACGGATGGGTGTCCGGGGCCCGTGCCTTGCCAGGCAGGGGCCGGCGACGGAGAGGAGAGCATCTTGGCCCACGTCAATCGTGTCCTCCGCTCGATCAATGACGAAGGTGCTTCGCGCTGTGTCGATATCTTCGTTCGCCCGGAAGGGACGATCGGCTTCGAGGAATATCGGCGGGACGTGGAGGACGGCTGCGGCTGGTTTCCGGTTGGTGGTCATTCGTCCCGGGTCTTTCATGAGGAGGGCGCGGCGCTCGCGGCGGCGATGGCGGATGTTGCCTGGTTGCGGCGCGCCGTTGGATCTCAGTAGCCGGTCCGAAGCGCTTCCCAAGGCGCCGATGATGATGCAGGGCTGATTTCCCTCGCGCGGCTCTCCACAGCGGCGCGAATCTCACTACATTGCTCGGGCAATGTCCCGCGCCGCCGAACCCTTATCGCTGAACAATGCCGCCGCCCGCCATATCTGGCTGCGCGCGCAACGGCTCGATACAACGGCACCGTTCGGGGAGGGGGCATTAGCCGTCGCGGCTGCCGTCGACCATCTCGGCTATGTGCAGATCGACACCATCAACGTGATCGAGCGCTGCCACCACCACATCCTGTTCACCCGGATTCCGGACTATCGCCGCGCCGACCTCAAGCAGGCGCAGAGCCAGGACAAGAGCGTGTTCGAGTACTGGACGCATGCGCTGTCCTACGTGCCATCCAAGGACATCAACATCTTCCTGCCGGCGATGAAGGCGCACAAGCGCGAGGGTCATAAATGGTTCTCGTCGGTGACGCCGTCGGACACGCGCAAGGTGCTGCGGCTGCTGCGGGCCGGTCCGCTGACCATCCGCGACATCGAAGACGACGTGCTGACCGAGAAGGAGCATCTCTGGCAGAGCCGCAAACCCTCCAAGCGCGCGCTGCAACTCGCCTTCTACGGCGGCGTGGTCACGATCAGCGAGCGCGCCGGCATGCTGAAGACCTATGAGCTGACGGGCAGGCATTTCGGCTGGGACAAGCCGCCGAAGCCCGCACCGGCCTCGGTGCGGATCGCCTATCTGCTCGACCGCGCGCTGCGCTCGCAGGGCATCGTCAGCCTGGATTCGATCTGCCATCTGGACGCGCCGAGCAAGAAGGCGGTGCGCAGCCTGATCGAGGCGAGGGTGCGCCGCAAGGAGCTGGTCCGGATCGCGCTCGATGGCGCCGGCAAGCAGGAGCATTGGGCGCGGCCCGAGATGCTGGAAGCGACCGGCGAGGGTGATCCCGCCTTGGTTCACATCCTCTCGCCGTTCGATCCGCTGATCATCCAGCGCAAGCGGACCGAGCTGTTCTTCGGCTACGGCCACCGCTTCGAGGCTTACGTGCCGAAGGAGAAGCGCCTGTTCGGCTATTTCGCGCTGCCGGTCTTGGTCGGCGACGACATCGTTGCCGCCCTCGACCTGAAGACCGACCGGCAGAACAGGAAGCTGCTGATGCAGAAATGGAGCTGGGTCGGCAACGGCAAGAAGCAGGCGGCGCGCAAGGAGCTGAAGCGCCGCATCGACGAGGAGCTCGACCGCTTCGAGCGTTTTCAGCTCGCGGATTGAGAGCGGTCCTCTCCGCTCGTCATTGCGAGGAGCGAAGCGACGAAGCAATCCATCTCCCCGTTTGCGGCGCTATGGATTGCTTCGCTTCGCTCGCAATGACGCCGTGGAAAACGCCCGGGTTCCCATCTGGCCTGTGTGCTATGAGTTTTTGCCATTGCTCAAGGTCGGGCCACCCAATAATCCTCAAGGCAAGCAATAGCTTTGGGGGAAACAGATGAGCCAGACCGCAACCGCTGCTGATCGCGGCGCCCGCAGCGAGATCGAGACGTCCACGATCCGCGCGATCTCCTGGCGGCTGATCCCGTTCCTGATCCTGGCCTACTTCTTCTCCTACCTCGACCGCGTCAATCTCTCATTCGCCGCGCTGCAAATGAATGCGGAGCTGAAGTTCTCGCCGGTGGTGTTCTCGTTCGGCGCCGGCATCTTCTTCATCGGCTATTTCATCTTCGAGGTGCCGAGCAATCTGGCGCTGGAGCGGTTCGGCGCCAGCAAGTGGATCGCCCGCATCATGGTGAGCTGGGGCATCCTCTCGGCCTTGATGGCGGCGGTGTATGACGAGCACAGCTTCTATGCGTTGCGCTTCTTCCTCGGTGTCGCCGAGGCCGGCTTCTTCCCCGGCATCATCCTCTATCTCACCTACTGGTACCCGGCCGAGTATCGCGCACGCTTCCTCGCCGCCTTCGCGCTCGCGGTGCCGATTTCGACCGTGATCGGCGCCCCGATCTCCGGCCTGTTGCTCGGGCTCGACGGCGTGATGGGGCTGAAGGGCTGGCAGTGGCTGTTCGTCATCGAGGGCATCCCCTCGGTGCTGCTCGGCATCGTCACCTGGTTCTATCTCACCGACCGGCCGGAGAAGGCCGATTGGCTCTCGGCCGAGCAGAGGGCCTGGCTGAAGGCGAAGCTCGATGCCGAGGTCGCGGCCAAGCAGGCGGCGCAGCACTTCACGCTCGGCCAGGCGCTGTCCTCGCCGAAGGTGCTGGCGCTCAGCGCGATCTATTTCGGCTTCGTCGCCTCGCTCTACGGCATGCAGTTCTGGCTGCCGCAGATCGTCAAGGCGTTCGGTCTCACCAACGCGCAGACCGGCTTCGTCACCGCGATCCCCTATGCGTTCGGCACCGTCGCGATGATCCTGTGGGCACGCCGTTCCGACGCCACGCGAGAGCGCGTGTTTCATGTCGGCGCGCCGCTCTTGCTCACGGCGCTGGCGCTCGCCGTCTCCAGCTACATCACCGATCCGACCATGACCATGGTGGTGCTGACGGTGGCCGCGATCGGCGTGTTCTGCACCTTCGCGGTGTTCTGGACGCTGCCGACCGCCTGGCTGTCAGGCACCGCCGCCGCCGGTGCGATCGCGCTGATCAACTCGATCGGCAACCTTGCCGGCTTCGGCGGGCCCTATCTGATCGGCTGGGTGAAGGAGACAACCGGCAGCACGTCGACCGGCCTCCTGGTGCTGTCGCTGCTGCCGCTCGCGGCCGGCCTCCTGGTCTTCCTCGGCAGCCACGAAACCAAGACTGAGTTCGCGAGCGCGAAGTAGCGCGAGCGTCGTGACGGCTGCGTAGGATGGGTAGAGCGAAGCGAAACCCATCATCTCGCAGCGCGGATCGAAGTCGATGGGTTTCGCTGCGCTCTGCCCATCCTACATTTCTTGGCTGCCGCTTAGACCGGGTATCGCCACTTCAGCGCGCGGCGCACGAAGAAGATCGCAATCAGCGTGACGCCGAGCGCCGCAAGCCACGTCCACATCAGGATGCCGCCCTGTGCCAGGGCATGATGCTCGGAGAGCGTGAGCGCGACCAGAACGCCGATGAGCCCGGCACCCGACCAATAGAGCGGCGAGCGCAGCATTCCCGTCGCGGCATGCTCAGCCGCGCGTTCGCGTGCCCGGCCGACGGACCAGATCAGGAAGCCGGCGTAACCAAGGGCCAAAATCCATGACATGACCGCAACCTCGCATGCCGCAGCTTCCGTGACCGTAAAAGGCCGGAGCCAAAGTCGAGGTATCGGGGCGAAGGAGACCGATTTCTGCCTGTTCTCACGAATTGGTTACTGATGACAAATATTGACATTCATCAGTGATAAATCGATACTCTTCATCAGTCGTCAGCCTGATGGAGATTTCAGATGTTCGTTCGTTCCGTTTTGTCGAGCTATTACAGGCTCTTGACCGGAGCAACGCTGGCTTTCGCGGTGTTCGCGCTGACCGGCTGCAATGAAAAGGCGGCCGAAAACGCCGATCCGGGACGCCCCGTTCTGGTGGCGACCGTCCATTACGAGGCCGAAACGCCTGAGCGCAGCTTTGTCGGCACCATCAAGCCCCGTATCGAAGCCGATATGGGCTTTCGGGTTGCCGGCAAGGTGGCCAAGCGGCTGGTCGAGGTCGGACAGACAGTCGACGTCGACCAGTCCTTGGCCACCCTCGACGAGGTCGACCTGAAGCTGCAGGCCGAGCAGGCGGAGGCGGAGTTCCGCGCCGCCACCGGCGTGTTGGCGCAGGCCGCGGCCGCCGAGCAGCGCGCCAAGGACCTGAAGGTCAAGGGCTGGACCACCGACGCGGCGCTCGATTCCGCCAAGGCCGCCGGCGACGAGGCACGCGCGCGGCTGAACCGCGCCGAGCGCTCCGTCGAGCTGACCAAGAATTCCCTCTCTTATGCAACGCTGGTGGCCGACACGAGGGGTGTCGTCACAGCGACCATGATCGAGCCCGGCCAGGTGGTTGCCGCGGGCCAGGCCTCGATCCGTGTCGCCCGACTTGGCGAGAAGGAAGCTGTCGTCGCGATCCCCGAGACGCTTCTTGCTCGTGCCAGGTCGGGCGTTGCCACGGTGACGCTGTGGTCGGATGCCAAGAAGACCTATGCCGCGAAGCTGCGCGAGGTCGCGCCGCAGGCAGATCCCGCCACCCGCACCTATCTCGCAAAATTCTCGCTGCCGGATGCCGATGAGACCGTCTCGCTCGGCATGACCGCAACGCTGACCCTGGCCGACAAGGCGACCGAGCGGGTCGCGAAGCTGCCGCTGTCGGCGCTGTACAGCCAGGGCGGCGATCCCTCGCTCTACATCGTCGACGACAAGGGCGAGGTCGCGCTCAAGCCGGTCAAGGTGAAGGCCTATGAGAGCAACAACGTCGTCATCTCCGGCGGCGTCGACGATGGCGCCAAGGTGGTCGCCCTCGGCGTGCAGAAACTCGATCCGAGCCAGAAGGTTCGGGTCGTCTCGTCGCTGTCGTTCTAACCCTCGCAAAATCAGCAGAAACGGTTCTGGGACCTGGTCTAGAACTTGGAGAGTTCGATGAAGCGCTTCAACCTTTCGGCCTGGGCGGTCAGCCATCCGACGCTGGTGCTGTTCCTGATGATCATCCTCGGCGCCGCCGGCTTCTTCTCCTATCAGAAGCTCGGCCGCGCCGAGGATCCGTTCTTCACCGTCAAGGTGGTGAACGTCTCGGTGATGTGGCCGGGCGCGACCTCGCAGGAAATGCAGATGCAGGTCGCAGATCCCATCGAGAAGAAACTGCAGGAGCTGCCGTTCTTCGACAAGGTGCAGACCTATTCCAAGCCGGGCTTCACCGCGATGCAGGTCTCCTTCAAGGATTCGACCTCGCCGAAGGACGTGCCCTATCTCTTCTATCTCATCCGCAAGAAGCTGGTCGACGTGCAGGGCGAGCTGCCCTCCGGCATTCTCGGGCCCGTCGTCAACGACGAGTTCTCCGACGTCGATTCGATCCTCTATATGATGACCGGCGACGGTGCCGATTACGCGCAGCTCAAGAAGGTCGCGGAAGGCTTCCGCCAGCGTCTGCTGAAGGTGCCCGGGGTCACCAAGATCGACCTTTACGGCACCCAGGACGAGCGCATCTTCGTCGAGTTCTCGCATGCCAAGCTCGCGACGCTCGGCATCACGCCGCAGGCGCTGTTCGATTCGCTCGCCAAGCAGAACAACGTCACGCCGGCCGGCACCGTCGAGACCTCGTCGCAGCGCGTGCCGCTCCGCGTCACCGGCGCGCTTGACGGCGTCAAGGCGGTTGCCGAGACGCCGGTCGAGAGCAACGGTCGCGTGTTCCGGCTCGGCGATATCGCAACCGTCAGCCACGGCTATGTCGATCCGCCGAGCTTCAGGGTACGTCAGGAAGGTAAGCCCGCGCTCGGTATCGGCGTCGTCACGGCCAAGGGCGCCAACATCCTCGAGCTCGGCAAGGAGGTCCAGCAGGCGACCGCCGAGTTCCTGAAGGCGGTGCCGCAGGGGATTGATGTCCAGCAGATCGCCGACCAGCCCAAGGTGGTCGAGCACGCCGTCGGTGAGTTCGTGCACTCCTTCGTCGAGGCGCTCGCGATCGTGCTGTTCGTCTCCTTTGTCGCGCTCGGCTGGCGTACCGGCATCGTGGTGGCGCTCTCGGTGCCGCTGGTGCTCGGCATCGTCTTCATCGTGATGAATGCGATGTCGCTCGACCTGCACCGCATCACGCTCGGCGCGCTGATCATTGCGCTCGGCCTCCTGGTCGACGACGCCATCATCGCGGTCGAGATGATGGTGGTGAAAATGGAACAGGGCTGGGATCGCATGAAGGCGGCGTCCTTTGCCTGGGAATCTACCGCGTTTCCGATGCTCACGGGGACGCTGGTCACAGCCGCTGGCTTCCTCCCCATCGGCTTTGCCAATTCGGCGGTCGGCGAATATGCCGGCGGCATCTTCTGGATCGTGGCGATCGCGCTGGTCGCCTCCTGGTTCGTCGCGGTGATCTTCACGCCCTATATCGGCGTCAAGCTGCTGCCCAACATCAAGGTGCACCAGAACCACGATCCGCATGCGATCTACGAGACGCGGATGTATCGCGGCCTGCGCCGCGTTGTGCAGTGGTGCGTCGATCACCGCATCAAGGTGGTGGTGGCGACCGTCGGCGTGTTCATTGCCGCGATCGTGGGCTTCGGCCACGTCCAGCAGCAGTTCTTCCCGCTGTCGGAGCGGCCCGAGCTGTTCCTGCAGCTCCGTCTGCCGGAAGGTACCGCCTTCAATGTCACCGAGAAGGCGGTGAAGCAGGCCGAAGGGCTGTTGAAGGACGACCAGGACATCCAGACCTACACCGCCTATGTCGGTCAGGGCTCGCCGCGCTTCTGGCTCGGCCTCAACCCGCAGCTGCCGAACGAGGCCTTTGCCGAGATCGTCATCCTCGCGAAGAACGTCGAGGCGCGCGAGCGCGTCAAGGCGAAGATCGAGCAGGCCGCCGCCGACGGCGCGCTGAACGAGGCGCGGGTGCGGGTCGACCGCTTCAATTTCGGTCCGCCGGTCGGCTTCCCGGTCCAGTTCCGCGTGATCGGGCCCGACGCCAACAAGGTGCGCGACATCGCCTACCAGGTGCGCGAGGTGATGCGCCAGAACGAGAACGTCAAGGACGTCCAGCTCGACTGGAACGAGCAGTCGCCTTACCTGAAACTCGCCGTCGACCAGGATCGGGCGCGCGCGCTCGGCCTGACCCCGCAGGATGTCTCGCAGGCGCTGGCGATGCTGATCTCGGGCGCGCCGGTCACCACGATCCGCGACGGCATCGAGAAGGTCGGCGTGGTGGCCCGTGCGGTGCCGTCCGAGCGGTTCGATCTCGGCCGCGTCGGCGATCTCACCATCACCACGCGCAACGGCGTGGCGGTGCCGCTGCAGCAGATCGCCAAGATCGAGTATGCGCATGAGGAGCCGATCCTGTGGCGGCGCAACCGCGACATGGCGATCACCGTGCGCTCCGACGTGGTCGACGGCGTGCAGGCGCCCGACGTCACCAACCAGATCGCGCCGAAGCTGAAGGACATCCAGGCCCATCTCGAGCCGGCCTACCGGATCGAGCCGGGCGGGGCGTTCGAGGAATCCGCCAAGGGCAATGCGTCGATCTTCATCCTCTTCCCGGTGATGGTGATGGTGATGCTGACGCTCTTGATGATCCAGCTGCAGAGCTTCTCGCGCCTGACCCTGGTGTTCCTGACCGCGCCGCTCGGCATCGTCGGCGCCTCGCTCGGGTTGAACGTCGCCAACCAGCCGTTCGGCTTCGTGGCGCTGCTCGGCCTGATCGCGCTCGCCGGCATGATCATGCGCAATGCGGTGATCCTGGTCGACCAGATCGAGAGCGATGTGGCGTCCGGCCTGACCCGGCGCGAGGCGATCGTCGAGGCCACGGTCCGGCGCGCCCGGCCGGTGGTGCTGACCGCGCTTGCGGCGATCCTCGCCATGATCCCGCTGTCGCGCTCGGCGTTCTGGGGCCCGATGGCGATCACCATCATGGGCGGTTTGTTTGTTGCGACTTTCCTGACCTTGCTGTATCTGCCGGGCCTTTACGCCCTCTGGTTCCGCAAGACCCTCGAGGAGAGCGGCCCCGAGCAGACCGATACTGCGCCGCAGCATGCGGGAAAAGGACAACTCGCATTTCCACTTGCTGAGGCGGCCGAATAATTGAAGATTGAGCAGGCCAACATGACACTGATCTCGGAACATAGCGAAACCGACACCCGCGAGCGGATTCTCGTGGTGGCGGAGCGCTTGTTCCGGCAGATCGGCTATCAGAAGACCACGGTCGCCGACATCGCCAAAGAGCTGCGGATGAGCCCCGCCAACGTGTATCGCTTCTTCGATTCGAAGAAGTCTATCCACGAAGGCGTGGCGCGCGGCCTGATGGGCGAGGTCGAGATCGAGGCGCAGCGGATCGCGCGATCCGAGGGGCCGGCCGCGACGCGCTTGCGCGAGATGATGACGACCATCAACCGCATGAACACGGAGCGCTATGTCGGCGATTCCAAGCTGCACGAGATGGTCGAGATCGCGATGCAGGAGGACTGGGAGGTCTGCACTGCTCATATGGAGCTGATCGCCATGACCATCGGCGAGGTGATCGCGCAAGGCGCCGCCTCGGGCGAATTCGAGGTCAAGGACCTGGAGCTTGCCGCGCTGTGCGCCTGCACGGCGATGATGCGGTTCTTCCACCCGCAGATGATCGCCCAATGCGCCGCCAAGCCGGGCCCGACCATCGACCAAATGATCGATTTCGTGATCGCCGGCCTGTCGCCGCGCGCCCGCGCCAATTGAGCACCGGCACTGACATTTTCGTCAGTTGACTCTTCCGTCATTTATCTCATTCGTCATTCCGGGGCGCGCGTAGCGCGAGCCCGGAATCCATAACCACCATCGTGAGTATGGATTCCGGGCCTGCGCCTAACGGCGCATCCCGGAATGACGAGCGTTGAAAACGAGAGAGAAGCCAGCGTGACCGCCAAAGACCTGCATTTCTACGAGCCGAAGAACGGCCACGGCCTGAAGCACGACCCGTTCAACGCCATCGTGGCGCCGCGGCCGATCGGCTGGATCTCCTCGCGCGACAAGGGCGGCAACGTCAACCTCGCGCCCTACAGCTTCTTCAATGCCTTCTGCTACACCCCGCCGATCATCGGCTTCTCCTCCACCAACTGGAAGGACAGCGTCGCCAACATCGAGGACACCGGCGAGTTCGTCTGGAATCTGGCGACGATGGATCTTGCCAAGCACATGAACGCGACCGCGGCGCATGTCGCGCGCGATGTCGACGAGTTCAAGCTCGCAGGGCTGACGCAGGTCGCCGGCAAGCTCGTCAACGTGCCGCGCGTCGCCGAGAGCCCGGTGTCGTTCGAATGCAAGGTGAGCCAGATCATCCAGCTCCAAGGCGCCGACGGCAAGAAGGCCGAGGCCTGGCTGACGCTCGGCGAGGTCGTTGCCGTTCACATCGACAAGGCCTTCATCAAGGACGGCGTCTATCAGACCGGTCTCGCCCACCCGATCGTCCGCGCCGGCCGCCGCGGTGACTACTTCGAGATCAAGCCGGAAAACATGTTCGAGATGATCCGGCCGGATTAGCACTTTCTTCTCCCTCGCCCCGCTCTGGCGGGGAGAGGGCGGGGTGAGGGACTGCTTCCATGAATTGTGATCGTCGTGAGACCTGTACCCCCTCACCCGGAACGCATCTGTCGATGCGTCATAGCCGAAGCTCAGCTTCGGCGTTCTTTGGGACGGCCGCCGAAGGCGGCCTATGCCTCTCCCCGCAGGCAGGGCGAGGTAATGGGTGCCACACGCCGCGACGCCTGCCCACACCACGACAATGTGAAATTTCCGCCGGCAGTGATGAAAAACCGTCACTCGCAACCTCCGAGCGAGCAGTCTAACCTCCCGCGCGCCAGGCCGGATCAACGGCCGGCCAACAGAGTGGGAGGATGCGATGACACGCCAACCGCGGAGCAATCCAACAGAAGAGCGGCGCGATCCGAACGTTTCACGACGAACGCTGGTCCAGGGATTGGCGGTGGGGGCGGCCGCTGCCGCAGCCGGCGTCAGCAGCGCGCTGGCCCAGAACGCGCCCGCGCCGGTCGGACCGCCGACAACCATCACCAGCCCGCCGCGCGATTTCAGTCCGCGCGGTGCGCCGACCACCTATTTCTGGGACCCCGACATCATCGCGGTCGATCCGTCCTTCAACGACCTTGCCCAGCCCAACACCTCGATCAAGCGCCTCCATACCGGTCTGCTGTGGGCGGAAGGCCCGGCCTGGAGCTCGCAAGGCCGCTATCTCTTGTGGAGCGACATCCCGAACAACCGGCAGATGCGCTGGTCGGAGGATGACGGCCATGTCAGCGTGTTCCGCACGCCGTCGAACTATTCGAACGGCAATTCGTTCGACTTCCAGGGCCGCCAGCTCTCCTGCGAACATCTCACCCGCCGGGTGACGCGCTACGAGAATGACGGCACTGCGACCGTGCTCGCCGATAACTATCAGGGCAAGCGGCTGAACTCGCCGAACGACATCGCCGCGCATCCCGACGGCAGCTACTGGTTCACCGATCCGCCCTATGGCGGCCAGCTCTACGAGGGCGAGCCTGACGCGGCCGGTGGCCCGAGCAACGCGGCCGGCAAGCTCAACCCGCGGATCGGGCAGCCCGCGGGCTTCGCACCGGCCAAGCGCGAGCTGCCGACCAATTGCTATCGCATCGATCCCTCGGGCCGCGTCGATCTCGTGGTGAGCGAGGACCAGGTGCCGGATCCGAACGGCATCTGCTTCTCGCCGGATTACAAGAAGCTCTACGTCGTCTCGACCGGCAAGGGACCGGGCGACACCGGCGCCGGCGGCAAGGGTGACGTCTTCGTGTTCGATGTCGGCGCCGACAACAAGCTCTCTAACGGCAAGCGGTTCAGCGACTTCACGATCGACGGCGTGAAGTGCGGACCGGACGGCATCCGCTGCGACGTCAACGGCAATGTCTGGTGCTCGAGCAACGCCGGCCGCGCGGTCGGCTACAACGGCGTGACGGTGTGGTCGCCGGAAGGCAAGCTGCTCGGCCGCATCCGGCTGCCCGAGGTCTGCGGCAACATCACCTTCGGCGGCCCCAAGCGCAACCGCCTGTTCATGGCCGCAAGCCAGTCGCTCTACGCGGTCTACACCGCGACCCAGGGCGCCGGGCCGGCCTAGCCGTGGAAGGGTGGCGCCGGCACGAGCTGCCGGCGCCACCCTCGGCTACCTGATTGTCGCAGCTCAGCTTTCGGAACTGAACGCGTGGCCTGCCGTTAACAAACGGCGGCTCGGCCGCGTCAATTTCGCTTTATTTGCAGGGCGAAGTGTTCACTTGTGACCGGCACTTTCCGCTAGGATCATGCCACCGCTGCGCCGATCCATGAGGGCCCCACCATGAGCTTCCGCCGCGATTACCTTTCCAAGCCGATCTTCTCCTGGGCGCGTGGCGTGCTGCCGACCATGTCGGACACCGAGCGCGAGGCGCTGGAAGCCGGCGACGTCTGGTGGGACGCCGATCTGTTCACCGGCAATCCTGACTGGTCGAAATTGCTGGCGTTCGCGCCGGCCAAATTGACCGACGAGGAAAACGCCTTCCTGCATGGCCCGGTCGACGAGCTCTGCGCGATGCTCGACGAGTGGAAGATCAATTGGGAATGGCGCGATCTGCCGCCTGAGGTGTGGAGCTTCATCAAGGCCAAGAAATTCTTCGGCATGATCATCCCGAAAGAATTCGGCGGCCTCGGCTTCTCGCCCTATGCGCATTCCGAAGTGGTGCGCAAGATTTCCTCGCGCTCGCTGACCGCGGCCGTCACCGTGATGGTGCCGAACTCGCTCGGACCCGGCGAACTCCTGATGCGCTTCGGCACCAAAGAGCAGCAGGACAGATGGCTGCCGCGACTGGCCGCGGGTCAGGACATTCCCTGCTTCGGGCTGACCAGCCCGGAGGCCGGCTCGGACGCCGCCTCGATGATCGACAGCGGCATCATCTGCAAGGGCAATTTCGAAGGCCGCGAGGTGATCGGGCTCAAGCTCAATTGGCACAAGCGCTACATCACGCTGGGGCCAGTGGCGACGTTGCTCGGCCTCGCCTTCAAGGCCTATGATCCGGATCACCTGGTCGGCAGCGAGGAAGAGCTCGGCATCACGGTCGCGCTGATCCCTACCCATCTGCCCGGCGTCTCGATCGGCCATCGCCATCTGCCTGCGATGCAGGTGTTCCAGAACGGCCCGAACTGGGGCAAGGACGTCTTCATCCCGCTCGACTACATCATCGGCGGCCAGGAGCGCCTGGGGCAAGGCTGGAAGATGCTGATGACGGCGCTCGCTGCCGGCCGCGGCATCTCGCTGCCGTCGCTGTCGGCCGCCGGCGCCGCCTATGCCGCGCGCACCACCGGCGCCTATGCCCGTATCCGCGAACAGTTCGGCATTTCCATTTCCAAGTTCGAGGGCATCGAGGAGCCGCTGGCGCGCATCGCCGGCACCGCCTACCTGCTCGACGCCGCGCGGCGGCTGACCTGCGCCGCATTGAACGAGGGGCATCATCCCGCGGTCATCTCCGGGATCATGAAGCTGCACGCCACCGAGCGGATGCGGATCGCAATCGACGACGCCATGGACATCCATGGCGGCAAGGCGGTGATCGACGGGCCGCAGAACTATCTCGGCGGCCTCTACCGTTCGGTGCCGGTCGGCATCACGGTCGAGGGCGCCAATATCCTGACCCGCAATCTGATCGTGTTCGGGCAGGGTGCGATCCGCGCGCATCCCTATCTGTTGCAGGAGATGAACGCGCTCAGCGAGACCGATCGTGACAAGGGCCTGACTGCGTTCGACACCGCATTCTGGAAGCATGTCGGCCACAGCTTTGCGACCATGTTCCGCGCCTGCGGCCGCAGCTGGACGTTTGGCCTGTTCGCACCGGCGCCGGATGCCGGCGATGCAACGGAGTTCTATCGCCAGCTCTCGCGCTATTCGTCGGCGTTCGCGTTGTGCGCCGACTTGGCGCTGCTCACCCTCGGCGGAGCGCTGAAGCGGAAGGAAATGCTCTCGGCGCGGTTCGGCGACATCCTGTCCGAGCTGTATTTGCTCTCTGCCGCGCTGAAACGCTGGCAGGATGAAGGCCGGCAGAAGGAGGATCTTCCCGCGCTCCAATGGTGCATGGCGTCCGGCTACAAGACCATCGAGAACCGCTTTGCGGAGATCCTCGCCAATCTGCCGAACCGCCCGGTGGCGTGGATGCTGAAATTCCTGATCCAGCCGTTCGGCGCGCGCGTCACGGGTCCGTCGGACCGCATCGTGCATCTCTGCGCCCAGCTCGTGCTGTCGCCGTCGGCCGCGCGCGACCGCCTGACGCCGGACCTAGCCTTTGTCGAGGATGACGGCGGCATTGCCCGGCTGGAAAAGGCCTTCCGTCTCGTCACGGAGGCCGAGGATGCGGCCAAGCAGATGCGCGCGGCGCGACTGCATGACTGGAAGGAGGCCGTCAAGAAAGGCGTCATCACCGAGGCCGACGGCGAGAAGCTCGCCGCCGCTCACGAGGCCGTGGCCAAGGTGATCGAGGTCGATGATTTTGCGCCGGAGGCGCTGTCGCCGATTTACAAGAAAACCGCCGACGTGCATCAGTTCTTCCAGGAGCTGGGTGAGCAGAGGGCGGCGAGCTGATGGCGCGACCAGTCTTTATCGTCGACGGCAGCCGGACGCCGTTCCTGAAGGCGCGTTCCGGTCCCGGCCCGTTCACCCCGGTCGACCTCGCCGTGCAATGCGGCCGGCCGCTGCTGGCGCGGCAGCCTTTCGCGCCCACCGCTTTCGACCAGGTCATCCTCGGCTGCGTCAACGTGATCGCCGACGAGATGAACCCGGCGCGGGTCGCGGCACTCCGGCTCGGCATGGGCGAGCAGATGGTCGCCTTCACGGTGCAGATCAATTGCGGCTCCGGGATGCAGTCGATCGACACCGGCTACCGTTACATCCGCGAGGGCATCTCCGATTTGATCCTCGCCGGCGGGGCCGAGGCACTGAGCCACGCGCCACTGGTCTGGCCCAATTCCGGCGTGCGCTGGTTTGCGGGCTTTGCCGGCGCCAAGGGCTTAGGGGCCAAGATCGCCGCGGCGCTGAAGGTGAAGCCGAGCTACTTCAAGCCGATCATCGGGCTGGAGCGCGGGCTGACCGATCCCATCACTGACCTGAACATGGGGCAGACCGCCGAGAAGGTCGGCCATCTCTTCGGCATCACCCGTGCGCAATCCGACGCGTACGCCGCCGAGAGCCATCAGCGGCTGGCTAACGCGCAGAAACAAGGTTTCCTCAAGGGCGAGGTCGAGACCGCGTTCTCCCGCGACGGCCAGTTCTACGACCATGACGACGGCGTCCGCCCGGACTCGACAGCGGAGACGCTGGCAAAGCTGAAGCCGGTGTTCGAGCGCCCGTGGGGTCAGGTCACCGCCGGCAATTCCTCGCAGATCACCGACGGCGCTTCCTGGGTGATCCTGGCATCCGAGACTGCGGTCGCAAAGCACGGGCTGACGCCGAAGGCCGTCATCCTCGACAGCCAGTGGTCGGCGCTGGATCCCTCGATCATGGGTCTTGGTCCGGTGCTGTCGGCGAGCGCACTGCTCAAGCGCAACGAAATGACATTGCAGGACGTCGAGACCTGGGAGCTGAACGAGGCCTTTGCGACCCAAGTGCTGGGTTGCCTTGCAGCCTGGAACGACGACAAATTCTGCCGCGAGATTTTGGGACTTGATGGCGCGGCCGGCGAGATCGACCGCGCGAAGTTGAATGTCGACGGCGGCGCGATCAGCCTCGGCCATCCCGTCGGCACCAGCGGCAACCGCATCGTGCTGCACCTGGTCAATGCGATGAAGCGGCTCGGCACCCGGCGCGGCGTCGCCACCGAATGCATCGGTGGCGGGCAGGGCGGTGCGATGTTGATAGAGACGGTGTGATCATGGATTCACGGATCATGGACGTTCTCGCCGACCGCGTGCTGGAGCTCGGGCCGAAGCCGGCCGCCGACAGTCCCTACAAGAACTTCAAGCTGACACGTGACGAGGACGGCATTGCCTGGCTGCTGTTCGACCGCGCCGGCACCAGCGCCAACACGCTGTCCGCCGATCTGCTCGAGGAGCTCGATGCCGTTGTCGCGGCGCTGGAGAACCAGCGGCCCACCGGCCTTGTGGTGCGCTCGGCCAAGACAAGCGGCTTCATCGCCGGTGCCGACGTCAATGAATTTCGCGGCGCCAGCGACCCCCGCGCGGTCGAGACCGAGATCGGCCGCGCCCATGCGGTGATCGACCGGCTCGAGGCACTGCGCGTGCCATCGGTCGCCGTGATCCACGGCTTCTGTCTCGGCGGCGGCCTCGAGGTCGCGCTGGCCTGCCAGATGCGGATCGCGATCGACGATGCAAGGTTCGGCTTTCCCGAGGTGATGCTCGGCCTGCATCCTGGCCTCGGCGGCACGGTGCGCTTCACCGAGCTAGTCAACCCGATGCAGGCGATGACCTTGATGCTGACCGGCAAGACGATCGACGCGCGGCGCGCGAAGTCGCTCGGTCTGGTCGACGCCGTCACGCAGGAGCGCCACGTCCGCAACGCCGTGAAGGATGCGGTGTTCGGTCGGCTGAAGCGCGCCAAGCCCGGCGTGCTCAATACCATCCTCAATTTTGGTCCGGTCCGAGGCTTCCTTGCCTCACGGATGCGCAGCGAGGCCGAGAAGGCCGCGCCGCGCGCGCACTATCCGGCGCCCTACGCGCTGATCGACCTCTGGGAGAAGCACGCCGGCAACCGCTCGGGAATGCTCAACACGGAGAAGGCGTCCTTTGCCAACCTGATGGTGACGCCGACCGCGCAGAACCTGATTCGGGTGTTCTTCCTGCGCGAGCAGATGAAGAAGGCAGCAGGCCTCGGCAACAAGGTTGCGCACGTCCATGTCATCGGCGCCGGCGCGATGGGCGGCGACATCGCGGCCTGGTGCGCTAACCAGGACATGCGCGTGACGCTGGCCGACATGAAGGCCGAACCGATCGCGGGTGCGATGAAGCGCGCCGCGGATCTGTTCGGCAAGATCATGCGCAGGAAGATCGACCAGCGCGATGCGCTCGACCGGCTGATCCCGGACATGGACGGCGAGGGCGTCCGCAACGCCGATCTGATCATCGAGGCGGTGCCGGAAAAGCTCGAGCTGAAGCAGAAGGTCTATGCCGGCCTCGAGCCGAAGATGAAGCAGGGCGCGATCCTCGCCACCAATACGTCGAGCATCCCGTTGCAGGATCTGCGCACCACGCTGGCACGGCCGGAGCGGCTGCTCGGCCTGCACTTCTTCAATCCGGTGTCGCGGCTGCAACTCGTCGAGGTCGTCAGCCATGACGGCACCGATGCCGCGATGCTCAAGGAAGCGCTCGCCTTTGTCGGCGCCATCGATCGTCTGCCGCTGCCGGTGAAGAGCTCGCCGGGCTTCCTCGTCAACCGCGCGCTGACGCCCTACATGCTGGAAGCGATGATGATGCTGGACGAGAAGACCGATCAACGCCTGATCGACGCGGCCGCCGTCGAGTTCGGCATGCCGATGGGGCCGATCGAGCTCGCCGACCAGGTCGGCCTTGATATCTGCCTCGATGTCGGCGACATGCTGCGCTCGAAGTTCGGCGATACCCTGCCGCCGACGCCGGCATGGCTGCGCGAGAAGGTCGCCAAGGGTGAACTCGGCCGCAAGACCGGCAAGGGCTTCTACATTTGGAAGGACGGCAAGGCGGCGAAAGCGCCATTGCCGGAGACCGGACCGAAAGTGAGCGACGAGATGATCGACCGCCTGGTGCTGCCGATCTCCAATGTCTGCGTCGCCGCCCTGCGCGAAGGCATCGTCGACGACCCCGATATGGTCGACGGCGCGATGATCTTCGGCACCGGCTATGCTCCGTTCCGCGGCGGTCCACTCAACTACGCGCGCACGCGCGGCGTCGACAGCGTCGTATCCGCGCTGCGCGCGCTGGCGCAGAAGTTCGGCGATCGTTTCGCACCCGATGCAGGCTGGGAGACCTTCAAGTGACCGACACCCAAGCGCCCGAAACGCACGTTCACGCGCCGCCGATCAGCGGCAACGAGCCACAGGGCGATCTCTGCATCCGCACGCTGGCGATGCCGGCCGACACCAATGCCAATGGCGACATCTTCGGCGGCTGGCTGCTCAGCCAGATGGACGTCGGCGGCGGCGTGTTCGCCTCCAAGCTCGCGAAGTCCCGCACCGTGACGGTCGCGATCGAGGCGATGAATTTCCGCAAGGCGGTCTATGTCGGCGATCTCGTCTCGGTGCACGCCAATCTCGTGCGCGTTGGCCGCACCTCGATCACGGTGCATCTCGAAGCCTGGGTGCTGCGCCGCCGTGAGCAGCAGTCGATCCTCGTCACCGACGGCAATTTCACCTACGTCTCGATCGACGAGCAAGGCCATCCGCAGCCGATCCAGCGCGATGGTGCGACGATCTCGACCTGAGGTCTTCCGCGCGAAGGCGCTGCTGATTCGGCGCGAGGGAGAACGCGTCGAAACTGAGACAGGAGCGCGGCTCGATTGCAAAAGCGGCGCTTCGCGTCGCAAAAAACCGAGGAACAAACAGACGGCGATGCAGTTGTCGGCTCGGAATCAAACCGAGGCCGACAATGTCTGAGTGCTACGTCATCGAAGTGAGTTCACAGACCGCGGGTATTGTGGTGCGCGATAGCGGTGGTTACGCGTTTTTTGCCGCCTCGCACCGCTTCCACGCCCTCGAAGGCCAGATATTCCGCAACGCACGCGAGGCCGAGCGCGCCGCGCGACGGCTCGTCACTGGGCAAGATCTGCAGCTGGCCTCTTGACATGTGACCTCGGCGGCGCGTCATTTGCGCGCGCCGCGAGAGTCTGTATTGATGCATCTGAACTCACGGAAACGTTTTTCGGATGTCGCAGACACAAGGCCGGGCGTCGCAGACCCAAGACAGAGCACTGCTGTTCGACATCGACGGCACGCTTGCCGACACCGATCCGCTGCATCTGGCAGCGTTCAACCAGGTGCTCGGCCCCCATGGACACTCCTTCGATCACGCGCGCTTCGGCAAGGAGCTGCAAGGCTTCTCCAACGCGTCGATCGGCGAGCGTTTCCTCGCCCACGAAGCGCCTGAACGTCGCGCGAGCATCCTCGGCGAGAAGGAGCGGATCTTCCGCGAATTGGTCTCCGGCCAGATCGTGCCGGTGCCGGGATTGATGGCGCTGCTCGACCGAGCCGATCGCGCCGGCGTGCCGATGGTGGCGGTGACCAACGCGCCGCGCCCCAACGCCGAACTGCTGCTCTCGGGACTGGGCATCGCGCACCGTTTCAAGGCGCTCGTGATCGGCGATGAACTGGCGCATGGCAAGCCGCATCCATTGCCGTATCTCGAGGGGCTGCGCCTTGCAGGCGCGCAGGCTTCGGCTTCGCTCGCGTTCGAGGATTCTCGCTCCGGCATCCAGTCCGCGACGGCGGCGGGCATCGCGACGATCGGGATGCGAACCGGGCTCGGTCATGCCGATCTGCTCGCGGCCGGCGCGGTCGCGAGCGCGCGGGCGTTCGACGATCCGGATTTGACCCGCCTGGTCGCGTCGGCGATGGGGTGGTGAGAAAGGTGCCGGAGCGTGCCGCCTCCGCAATGCTGCAGCGCAGTTCTTAACCCCGGCAATGCTTGCTCGTTGACCTCCATGCCGATCGGTCGCACCATAGGCGACTCGCCGTTTCAAGGGGGCCGCCGTGGCCGGACTCTCCCATCGCCAGACTGAAATCCTCAATATCGCACGCGCATTCGGCCGGGTCATGGTCGAGGACCTTGCCAAGCGGTTCGAGGTGTCGGCGCAGACCATCCGCAAGGACCTCAACGATCTCTGCGACGAGCGGTCGCTGACCCGCATCCATGGCGGCGCGATCATCGCCTCCGGCGTCGAGAACCTCGCCTATGAGGCGCGCCGCTTCGTCGCCGCCGAGGAGAAGAAGGCGATCGGCGCCGCCGCGGCTGCGCGGATTCCGAACGGCTGCTCGCTGTTCATCAACATCGGCACCACGACGGAAGAGGTCGCGAGCGCGCTGACCTCGCATGAGGACCTCTTGGTCATCACCAACAACCTCAACGTCGCGATGCTGCTGTACCGTCATCCGCGCATCGAGGTGGTGGTGGCCGGCGGCACGGTGCGCCGCGCCGATGGTGCCGTGGTCGGCTCCACCGCGACACAGCTGATCGGCCAGTTCAAGGTCGATTACGCGATCATCGGCGCGTCCGCGATCGACGAGGAGGGCGCGCTGCTCGACTTCGACTATCGCGAGGTGCAGGTGGCGCAGGCGATCATCGCCAACGCGCGCAACGTGATGCTGGTGTCGGATGCGACTAAGCTCCGCCGCAGCGCGCCGGTGCGGATTGCCCATATGAGCCAGATCCAGACCTTCGTCACCGATTCGCCTCTGCCCGCAGGCCTCGCCAACATCTGCCACAGCCGCGGCATCGAGGTGGTCGTCGCGATGGACAAGCCGGCGGTCGATATCGACGACAACGGCGCCGACGCCGCACCCGCAACGCTGCGCAGCGCGTAGTTCGCATTCTCTCGCTGTCGTCGCCCGGCTCGCCGCCTCCGCTAAAGCTTCGGCGCGCCTGAGAGCGAAAGCCTCGTCGAAGCCTTGGCGTAGACGGGACCGGGCGATCCAGTATTCCAGAGACGTTCGCGCTTGAGCCGCGACGCCGCGGCGTACTGGATGCCCCGCTTGAAGCGGGGCATGACAGCTGAACGCGACGAAGCCGCACGCACAGCTCTCTCCCCGTCACCCTGAGGTGCCGAGCGGAGCGAGCCTCGAAGGGTCGACGGCCCCGCTGATGGCCGTCGACCCTTCGAGACGCGCTACGCGCTCCTCAGGGTGACGGGTTCAGAAGGAGAGTTCGGCGTGATGGCGATAAATTCGCAAACCCGCTGCCCTCGCCACGATCAATCCGCTCAAAAAATCCCCAGCAAAAGTTCCCTATTTTCACTTTGCTTTCGTTTTCGGTTGTGATCTACTCCAATGCGAAAGTAAAACCGTCAAAGCGAAAACGGTTGCCCGGGGGAAGCGTTCTTTGGACCGAATTTACGACCTCGCCATCATTGGAGGCGGCGTTAATGGCTGCGGCATCGCGCGCGATGCGGCGGGCCGGGGCAATTCTGTTTTCCTCTGTGAAATGAACGATTTGGCCAGCGGAACGTCGTCCTGGTCGACTAAGCTCGTGCATGGCGGTCTCCGCTATCTCGAGTATTACGAGTTTCGTCTGGTGCGCGAGGCGCTGATCGAGCGCGAGATCCTCTGGCAGATCGCGCCGCATATCATTCGTCCGCTGCGTTTCGTTTTGCCGCATCATGCGGGCCTGCGCCCGGCCTGGCTGCTGCGGCTCGGCCTCTTCCTCTACGATCATATTGGCGGCCGGCACCTGTTGCCCGCGACGCGCTCGCTCGATCTGACTCGCGACGTGGTCGGCAAGCCGCTGATCCCCGGGCGCTACACCAAGGGCTTCGAATATTCCGACTGCTTCGTCGACGACGCGCGGCTGGTGGCGCTGACTGCGCGCGATGCCGCCGATCGCGGTGCCGAGATTCGCACCCGCACCCGCGCGGTCGAGATCAGGCAGATCGACGGCGTCTGGCACGTCACGGTCGAGGACGGCGCCACCGGCGCCCGCGACACCATTAAGGCGCGCGTGCTGGTCAATGCCGGCGGTCCCTGGGTCGAGCAGGTGCTGGCCACCGGCGCCGGCGTCAACGCGCGGGCCAAGGTGCGGCTGGTGCAGGGCTCGCATATCGTCGTGCCGAAACTCTACGACCACGATCGCGCCTACATCTTCCAGAATGCCGACGGCCGCATCATCTTCGTCATCCCCTACCAGAACGATTTCTCGCTGATCGGCACCACCGATCGCGACTATGACGGCGATCCGGCCAAGGTGAAGGCGACGCGTGAGGAGATCGAGTATCTATGCGCCTCCGCCAGCGAATACCTTGCCAAGTCGGTGAAGCCCGAGGACGTGGTCTGGAATTACTCCGGCGTGCGTCCGCTGTATGACGACGGTGCGAGCGAAGCCAAGGCCGCGACCCGCGACTACGTGTTCGAGCTCGATACGCCCGGCGGTGCGCCGCTGCTGTCGATCTATGGCGGCAAGATCACCACCTATCGCCGCCTCTCCGAAGAGGCGCTGGAGCGGCTGTCGCCCTATCTGCGCGGTGCGAAAGCGCAGGAAGGCTGGACCGGCAAGGCGCCACTGCCTGGCGGCGACATGGATGTCTCCGCGGTCGCGGCGCTGAGCGCCGAGCTGGTTCGCAACCATCCGTTCCTCTCACAGTCCCACGCCAACCGTCTCGCGCACGCCTATGGCACACGCGCGAGCAAGGTCCTGGGCAATGCAGCAACCGCTGATGATCTCGGCCGCTCCTTCGGCGCCACCTTGACGGAGAGTGAAGTCCGGTACCTGATGGCGAACGAATGGGCGCGGACCGCGGAAGATGTCGTCTGGCGACGATCCAAGCTGGGCTTGCGGATGACGGCGGGTGAAATCGCCGCGCTCGACGAGTGGATGGTCGCCAACCGCGTGTCCGGTGAACGTCCCCTCCGCGAAGCGGGAGGACGGGCATGAGCGTTACACTGCAGAACGTCACGCGAACCGTGGATGGCATCCAGACCATCCGCGATGTTTCGCTGACGCTGGAGCGTGGCACGCTCAGCGTGCTGCTCGGGCCGACGCTGTCGGGCAAGACCTCGATCATGCGGCTGCTCGCCGGCCTCGACAAGCCGACCACTGGCCGCGTGCTGGTCGACGGCAAGGACGTCACCGGCGCCGACGTGCGGCAACGCTCGGTGGCGATGGTGTATCAGCAGTTCATCAACTATCCCTCGCTGACGGTCTACGAGAACATCGCCTCGCCGCTGCGGGTGCAGGGCAAGCCGAAGGCCGAGATCGAGCAGCGGGTGGCCGAGGCGGCCAGCCTGTTGCGGCTCGAGCCCTATCTGAAGCGCACGCCGCTGCAGCTCTCCGGCGGCCAGCAGCAGCGCACCGCGATTGCGCGCGCGCTGGTCAAGGGCGCCGACCTCGTGCTGCTCGACGAGCCGCTCGCCAATCTCGACTACAAGCTGCGCGAGGAGCTGCGTGCCGAGCTGCCGCGGATCTTCGAGGCATCGGGTGCGATCTTCGTCTATGCCACCACCGAACCGTCGGAAGCGCTGCTGCTCGGCGGCGACACGGTGTGCATGTGGGAAGGCCAGGCGCTGCAGACCGGCGCGACGCCGAAGGTCTACCGCCATCCCGACACGCTGCGGGTCGCGCAGGTGTTCTCCGATCCGCCGCTCAATATCATCGGCATCGAGAAGAAGGGCGACCGGGTGATCTATGCCGGCGGCGAGCAGGCGCCCGCGGCCGGGCTGTACGCCAATCTGCCTGACGGCACTTACAAGATCGGCTTCCGTGCGCATCAGCTCGAGGTCGGGAGCGTCGTGCCCGGCCGCCACAAATTCTCCGCCACCGTGACGGTGACCGAGATCACCGGGTCGGAGAGCTTCGTGCACGTTCATGTCCATGGTTCGAACTGGGTCGCAGTGCTGCACGGCGTGCACGAATATGAACCCGGGCAGGTGCTCGAAGCCGCGATCGATCCCGAAAACATCTTTGTGTTTGACGCCGCTGACCGCCTGGTCGCGTCGCCCGCGACCGCGTTCGCAAGCGAGCTGTATGGCAGTTCGCTTGCAGCAAGCGCGTCAGCCCGCAAGAGCAATTGAGGGAGATGCCCGATGGCTCGCATTGACCTCGTCGATCTCGCGCAATCCTACAGCGGCAACGACGCCCCGCTGGAATCCTTTGCGCTGAAGCCGGTGACGATGACCTGGCGGCAGGGCGGCGCCTATGCGCTGCTCGGGCCCTCCGGCTGCGGCAAGACCACGCTGCTCAACCTGATTTCCGGCATCGTGACGCCGTCGCGCGGCAAGATCCTGTTCGACGGCCAGGACATCACGCCGCTGTCGACCCAGAAGCGCAACATCGCGCAGGTGTTCCAGTTTCCTGTCATCTACGACACCATGACGGTCGGCCAGAACCTGGCCTTCCCGCTGAAGAACCGTGGCGTCGCCAAGGCCGAGGTCGATGCACGGGTCAGGCAGATCGCCGATTTGCTTGACCTCACGCCATACCTCAACCGCAAGGCGACGCGGCTCACCGCTGACGCCAAGCAGAAGATCTCGCTCGGGCGCGGCCTCGTTCGCTCCGACGTCGCCGCCGTGCTGTTCGACGAACCGCTGACGGTAATCGATCCCGAGTTGAAATGGCAGCTGCGCTCGAAACTGAAGGCGCTGCATCGCGAGCTCGACCTCACGATGATCTACGTCACCCATGACCAGACCGAGGCGCTGACCTTTGCCGATACCGTCGTCGTCATGCACGACGGCCGCGTGGTCCAGAGCGGCACGCCGGCCGAACTGTTCGACAAGCCGGCGCACACCTTCGTCGGTTATTTCATCGGCTCGCCGGGCATGAACATCGTGCCTGCCGAGGTCTCGGGCCACGAGGCGCGGATCGACGGTCATGTCATCGGCCTGCATCGAAACTATGGTGTGCTGCCGGCCGGCAAGAAGATCGAGATCGGCGTGCGGCCTGAATTTGTCGATGTCGCGGCGCCCGCGTCGGGGCTGCTGTCGGCCACCATCGAGCGGATTGACGATCTCGGCCGCATCCAGTTCGCCCGCGTCCGCGTCGGCAACACCAAACTCGCGGCGCGCGTGCCGCCGGGCTTCTCGATCTCCGGCGATACCGCCGGCCTGATCTTCAATCCCGCCAACGTCCACGTCTATGCCGACAGCCATTTGGTCGAAGGGGTCGTCTGATGGACAAGACCATCAACCAAAAAGCCTGGTTCCTGGTGCTGCCGGTGTTCCTGGTGGTGGCGTTCTCGGCGGTGCTGCCGCTGATGACGGTCGTGAACTATTCGATGCAGGACACCTTCGGCAACAACCAGTTCTTCTGGAACGGCGTCGGCTGGTTCAAGGAACTGCTCGATCCCTCGACCGATCTCGGCGGCCGCTTCCTGGCGTCGCTCGGCCGCAACCTGTTCTTCTCCGCCGTGATCCTTGCGATCGAGGTGCCGCTCGGCATCGTCGTCGCGCTGTCGATGCCGCGCGAGGGCTGGAGCGTCGCGGCCTGCCTCGTCATCCTCGCGCTGCCGCTGTTGATTCCGTGGAACGTGGTCGGCACCATCTGGCAGATCTTCGGCCGCCCGGATATCGGCCTGCTCGGCTATGTGCTGAACCACCTCGGCCTCAACTACAATTACGTCTCCAATGAGGTCGACGCCTGGGTCACGGTCATCGTGATGGACGTCTGGCACTGGACCAGCCTGGTCGCGCTGCTCTGTTACGCCGGCCTGAAGTCGATCCCCGACGCCTATTACCAGGCGGCGCAGATCGATGGCGCCTCGCGCTGGGCGGTGTTCAAGGCGATCCAGCTGCCGAAGATGAACCGCGTGCTGCTGATCGCGGTGCTGCTGCGCTTCATGGACTCGTTCATGATCTATACCGAGCCGTTCGTGGTCACCGGCGGTGGTCCCGGCAACTCGACGACCTTCGTCTCGATCGAGCTCGTCAAGATCGCGCTCGGCCAGTTCGACCTCGGCAAGGCCGCGGCGCTGTCGCTGGTCTACAATCTGATCATCCTGATCGTGTGCTGGGTGTTCTACACCGTGATGACCAATGCCGGCTCCGAGCGCCCGGTCAAGCAAGGAGCGGCGTGATGCATTCGATTCCCGGCCGCCGCCTGATCATGGCGCTGTTCCTGATCTTCCTGCTGTTGCCGATCTACTGGCTCGTCAACATGAGCTTTAAGACCAACGCCGAGATCGTCTCGACGATGACGCTGTGGCCGCATACGCCGACGCTGCAGCACTACCGGCGCATCTTCACCGACGAGAGCTGGTATTCCGGCTACATCAACTCGCTGGAATATGTCGTCATCAACACCGTGATCTCGATCGCGGTGGCGCTGCCGGCCGCCTATGCGTTCTCGCGCTACCGCTTCCTCGGCGACAAGCACCTGTTCTTCTGGCTATTGTCCAACCGTATGGCGCCGGCGGCGGTCTACGCGCTGCCGTTCTTCAACCTGTATTCGGCGATCGGCCTGTTCGATACGCCGTGGGCGGTTGCGCTCGCGCACTGCATCTTCAACGTGCCGCTGGCGGTGTGGATCCTCGAAGGCTTCGTCTCCGGCGTGCCGCGCGAGATCGACGAGACTGCGTTCCTCGACGGCTATTCGTTCCCGCGCTTCTTCATCAAGATCCTGGTGCCGCTGATCGCGAGCGGCATCGGCGTCGCCGCGTTCTTCTGCTTCATGTTCTCTTGGGTCGAACTGCTGCTGGCGCGCACGCTGACCTCGGTGCAGGCCAAGCCGATCGCCGCGATCATGACGCGCACGGTTTCGGCTGCCGGTATGGATTGGGGTCTGCTTGCCGCGGCCGGCGTGCTCACCATCATCCCCGGAGCACTCGTGATCTGGTTCGTCCGCAATTACATCGCGCGCGGCTTCGCGCTCGGCCGGGTCTAGGAGGCGCTCATGGACAGCATCGCATGGATGGCATGGACCTGGCCCACCGCGGTCTTCTTCGTGCTGCTTGCCTCTACACTCGGGATGATGACCTGGCTCGCGATCGCCTATCCGGAAGCCGAGCGGGTCGGCGTGCTGCGCATTCCGACCACGCGCGGCGATCGTCTGTTCGTCTCGCTGGTGCTGGCGGCGGTGATCCATTTGCTGTGGATTGGCCTCGTCGGCACCGATCCGATTTTCACCCTGCCGATCGGGGAGGGCGTCGAGATTTCGAGCCTGTGGCTCGGAACGGTAATTTCGCTTCTTTCAGCCGTGGTGATCTTTCGCACCGTCTGAAGAACGCGAAAAAGAGCAGATCCGGGGTCTACCCGGGCCTGATTTAGTCGCTGCAACCGGAGGAATCTAATGCGACATTTACCAATGACTAGAGATAAGCTTTTGACGATGACCAGCGCGGTCGCGCTCGTCGCAGCATCGGTCACTCTTGTCGCGCCGGCCCGCGCCGACGAGGCGGCCGCCAAGAAGTGGATCGACAGCGAATTCCAGCCGTCGACCCTCTCCAAGGACGACCAGATGAAGGAGATGCAGTGGTTCATCAAGGCCGCTGCCCCCTTCAAGGGCATGGAGATCAACGTCGTCTCCGAGACCCTGACGGTGCACGAATATGAATCCCGCACGCTTGCCAAGGCGTTCGAGGAGATCACCGGCATCAAGGTCAAGCACGACATCATCCAGGAAGGTGACGTCGTCGAGAAGATCCAGACCCAGATGCAGTCCGGCAAGAACGTCTATGACGGCTGGATCAACGACTCCGACTTCATCGGCACCCACTTCCGTTACGGCCAGGCCGTCGACCTGACCGATTGGATGAAGGGCGAAGCCAAGGACGTCACCGATCCGATGCTCGACATCGACGACTTCATCGGCAAGTCGTTCACGACGGCACCGAACGGCCACCTCTACCAGCTGCCCGACCAGCAGTTCGCGAACCTCTATTGGTTCCGCTACGACTGGTTCACCAACCCGGAATACAAGGCCAAGTTCAAGGCCAAGTACGGCTACGATCTCGGCGTGCCGGTGAACTGGTCGGCCTATGAGGATATCGCCGAGTTCTTCACCAACGACGTCAAGGAGATCAACGGCGTCAAGGTCTACGGCCATATGGACTATGGCAAGAAGGACCCCTCGCTCGGCTGGCGTTTCACCGACGCCTGGCTGTCGATGGCCGGCAACGGCGACAAGGGCCTCCCGAACGGCCTGCCGGTCGACGAATGGGGCATCCGCATGGAAGGCTGCCGTCCGGTCGGCTCGTCGGTCGAGCGTGGCGGCGACGTCAACGGCCCGGCGTCGGTCTACTCGATCGTCAAGTATCTCGACTGGATGAAGAAGTATGCTCCGCCGCAAGCGCAGGGCATGACCTTCTCCGAGTCGGGCCCGGTGCCGTCGCAGGGCAACATCGCCCAGCAGATCTTCTGGTACACCGCCTTCACCGCCGACATGGTGAAGCCGGGGATCGCCGTGATGAACGCGGACGGTACGCCGAAGTGGCGTATGGCTCCGTCGCCGCACGGTTCGTACTGGAAGGACGGCATGAAGCTCGGCTACCAGGACGTGGGTTCGGCCACGCTGCTGAAGTCGACCCCGGTTGATCGCCGCAAGGCGGCCTGGCTCTACCTGCAGTTCATCGTCTCCAAGACGACGAGCCTGAAGAAGAGCCAAGTCGGTCTCACCTTCATCCGTGAATCCGACATCTGGGACAAGTCGTTCACCGAGCGTGCGCCGAAGCTCGGCGGCCTGATCGAGTTCTACCGCTCGCCCGCGCGCGTGCAGTGGACCCCGACCGGCAACAACGTGCCCGACTATCCGAAGCTCGCTCAGCTCTGGTGGCAGAACATCGGCGATGCGTCGTCCGGTGCGAAGACGCCGCAAGCTGCGATGGACGCGCTCGCCGCGGCCCAGGATTCGGTGATGGAGCGTCTTGAGAAGTCCGGTGTGCAGGGTGCCTGCGGACCGAAGCTGAACAAGAAGGAAACCGCTGAGTACTGGTACAAGAAGGCCGAGAAGGACGGCACCATCGCCCCGCAGCGCAAGCTCGCGAACGAGAAGCCGAAGGGCGAAACGATCGACTACGACACGCTGATCAAGTCGTGGCCGGCGAGCCCGCCGAAGCGCGCCGAAGCGAAGTAGGGCGGCAAGGCGTACCAGCCCACGCCATCCGCAAACTGCAAAAGGCCGGGAGCAATCCCGGCCTTTTTTGCTGGATCTGTGGCTGTGGAGACCGGTTCAGGATTGTGCTCAAATGTCGCGATGAGGTCATCATGCGTCTTGTTGTCATCGCATCATGATCGGGGAGTTTCGTCATGCGCATGACTTTTCGTTGCGATCCGCGGCTTGCCGATCATCTGCCGCGACCATATCCGGCCCGCACTGCGTTGCCCGATTGGCTGCGCGAGATGCCGGCGAAGGCGCACTCCGACATCCACGACCGCGAGATCCGCACGGTCAAGCAATGCCCGCCCTTTGTCGATGCGATGGCCCACGGGGTCATGATTCCGCTGCCCTGCGATGTCAGGGTCGAGCATGGCGCCTTCGCCTGGGACTGGGACATTCCGGAGCCCGCAACGCAGGGCCATCCGCGTGCACCGCTCAGCTTCCATCCCGTCGCGCAATTCGCCGGCGCGCCGTTTGCCAACGGGCAGGCTGCGCTGAAATTCAACAGCTTCTGGACCATCGAGCTCGAGCCGGGCTGGTCGCTGTTCGCGACGCATCCGGTCAATCGCGACGACCTGCCGTTCCGGGTGATCTCGGGGCTGGTCGACGCCGATCGGTTTCACGATGGCGGCATCAATTTCCCGGCGGTCTGGATCCAACCGGATTTCGAGGGCGTATTGCCGAAGGGGACGCCGGTCGTGCAATGCTTCGCCGTGCCGCGCGCGACGCCCGAACTGGTGTTCGAGGTCTTCGACGATGCGCATCGTGAAGCCTATTCCAAGGTCGTCGGCGAGGTGCTGGCTGCGCCCAACGTCTACCGCAAGCATTTCCGCGCCAAGCGCGGCCGGCTAGTCACCTAAGGCCGCACGCAGCGCGCGCTCATCGAGCCACAGCCGGCCGTGCGGGGCCGAGGTCAGCGCCATCGCGATCGATCCGAACAGCTGCGGACGCAAGGCATAGGCGCGCGCGAAAGCCCGCATCGCGGCATCGGGCTCGCCGCTCTCCTGCAGCGTGATCCCCAGGTTGAGTGCTGCTTCGGCGTAATCCGGCTTGATCTCGATCGCCTTGCGATAGGCGCGTGCGGCGCCGTCATGGTCGCGCAGATCCTGCCTTGCGACGCCGAGATCGAACCACACCGAGGCCGGCGCTGCGCTCGCAGCGGCGCGCTCGAGCAGGCTCACCGCACCGCCAAGGTTACCAGCCTCCCAGGCCAGCCGGCCGAGCCTTGCATTGGCTTCCTGATGCTCGGGGATAGCCTTGAGGATCGCCTCCCAGGCCTCGCGGGCCTGCGCCTTGCGGCCGGCCAGCTCAAGCGTACGTGCCTTCTCGACGAAGGCCTCGCGTTGCGGCTTAAGCGCGATGGCGCGGTCGAGATGCGCCAGCGCCGCATCGAATTCGCCGCCGCTGCGGGCGAGGCGCGCCGCGAGCAGCCGCGCCGCGGCATTGTCGGGGCGCCGCGCCAGGCTGGTCTCGACATGCCGGCGGGCCGGTACGATGTCGCCTTTGGCGAACAGCACGGCAGCGAGCAGATGACTGAGCATCGGTTCGCCGGGCTGGCGCGCAAGGCCGCGCTCGCAGAGCTCGATCGCCTCGCCATGCCGGCCGCCATTGAACGCGACGGTGGCGCGTCGAACGATATCCTCGGCGTTGTCCTTGCTCATTCCCGTGCGCGACCGTGTTCAGGCTTGCTCGATGCGGTCCATGCTATGCGGCGCCGGAGGCCATGACCAGCGCTTACCGCGTCGCGGATTCGTCGGCTGCGGCACGCATCTGCATGAACGCCTGGTGGTGCACCAGCGTCAGCTCCTGGCTGATATGCGACAGCTCGGTCGCGGCGGCTTCGGCAGCCTCGCTCGCGGGCTGGGCGACGCGCACGAACATCCTGGCCTCGTAGGCGCGAACGGCCTCGCGCCAATCCTTTGATCCTACCAGATGCGCCGCCAACTCCACCGCATCCAGCATCGCGGCGTTGACGCCTTCGCCACCGAACGGCGACATCAGATGCGCGGCATCGCCGAGCAGGGTGATGCCTGGGCGGTTGGTCCAATGATGTCCGACGGGCAGCGCGTGGATCGGCCGCAGAGCGAACTGATCATTGCTGGCGCGGAGCAGGTCGAGCAGGGCATCGGCCCATCCGGCGAATTCGCCGAGCAGCGCGTGACGCATCGCGGATGGCGAGGTGACGTCGAACCGCCGCTCGGCCCATTCGACGGGCACGCGGAAGATTGCGTAGCCGCGCAGATGGGCGTTGCCGTTGCGCAGGACCATCAGGCTGCGGCCGGCGCTCTCTGCGCCCATCTTGCCGCGGCCGACCAGCTCCGACAAAGCAGGGTACTTCGTGTCGACATCGTCGATGCCGAACTCGATGAAGGTCAGCCCGCTGTATTGCGGCTGATAGCGCGACACCAGCGGCCGCACCCGGGACCAAGCGCCGTCGGCGCCGACCACGAGATCGAACGGCCCTTCACGCGCACCGTCGAAGACGAGATCGTACTGGCCGTCCTCCCGTGGCACGACCTCGCGCAGGCCGCGGCCCCAGGCTATGGCATCCGGCGGCAGCGATTGCAGGAGCAGGTCGCGCAGCGCCGTGCGGTCGACCTCCGGACGGTCGCCGGTCATGTCGTCGTCCGCGAGCAGCAGCCGGCCGTCGCTGGCGTAGAGCCGGCTGCCCTGATCCTCGTAACGTGCGATACGCAGGAAGCCGTCGGTGAGCCCGGCGCGCGCCAGCGCGAGCTGGCCGCTCTCGGCGTGCAGGTCGAGCGTTCCGCCCTGCGGACGCTCGGTTGCCGAACTTTCGCGTTCGAACAGGCTGGTCTTGATCCCGGCAACATGCAGCAGGCGAGCGAGCGTCAGGCCGCCGGGGCCCGCGCCGACGATAGCAATGCGAATGGGATTTGAACTCATGGACACCACGCTCACAACAGGATACATAGGCACCTATCTAGTATAAATAGGGGCCTATGTAAATGGTGGGATCGTGACCGACTGGGACCTGTTCGATCGTCCGGCGCCGCTGGTCAACATGGCCTCGCGCAGCTTCCTCAGGCTCGGCGAGCGGCGCGTGAAGCCGCACGGCTTCAGCATTGGGCAATTGCCGGTGATCTATCTGCTGCGCGACGGCAAGGCGATGTCACAGCGCGATCTCGCCCGCGCCGCCAAGGTCGAGCAGCCGTCGATGGCGCAGATATTGGCGCGGATGGAGCGCGATGGCCTGGTGCAGCGGACGCCGATGCCGGGCGACGGCCGCAGCCAGCTTGTGTCACTGACCAAGGCGGCCAAGGCCAAACTGCCGGCCGCGCGCAGGGCGTTGCACCGCGATCAGGACCAGGCGCTCGCGGGCTTCAGCACGGCCGAAACCGCAACCCTGCTCGACCTGCTGCGGCGGCTCAATCGAAACCTCGACCGCATGGTCGCGGAGGAGGTGGAGAGCGGCCAGGCTGCCGAGGCGTAGAAATCCCCGAGAGCGCGGAGGCATGACGAATAAAGGCCGGGAGCGATCCCGGCCTTGTTGTCTTCCGTCATTGCGAGGAGCGATAGCGACGAAGCAATCCATGCTTCTACGTATGCGGCTCTATGGATTGCTTCGCTCCGCTCGCAATGACGATGCTGAGAAAGCGGATCGCGTCACTCCGCCGCTTCGGTCGCCTTCAGCGTGGGATAGTCGGTGTAGCCCTTGGCGCCACCGCCGTAGAAGGTCGCCTTGTCCCAGTCGTTGAGCGGAGCGCCGGCCTTGAGCCGCTCGACCAGGTCGGGGTTCGAGATGAACGGCTTTCCGAACGCGATCAGGTCGGCGGCGCCGGCCTCCAGCACCTTCTCCGCCAGCGCGAAGTCGTAGCCGTTGTTGGCGACATAGGCCTGCTTGAAGCGCTTGCGCAGCGAGGCGTAGTCGAACGGCGCGTTGTCGCGCGGGCCGCCGGTTGCGCCCTCGATGACGTGGATATAGGTCAGCTTCAGCGCATTGAGCTGGTCGACGATGTAGTCGAACAGCGGCTGCGGATTGCTGTCGGAGACATCGTTGGCCGGCGTCACCGGCGAGATGCGGATGCCGGTGCGATCGGCGCCGGCCTCCTTGGCGACGACCTTGGAGACCTCCAGCATCAGCTGAGCGCGTTTCTCGATCGAACCGCCATAGGCGTCGGTGCGCTTGTTGGAGCTGTCCCTGGCGAACTGGTCGAGCAGATAGCCGTTGGCGCCATGGATCTCGACGCCGTCGAAACCGGCCGCCAGCGCATTCGCGGTGCCGCGCTTGAAGTCCTCGATGATCCCGGGGATTTCCGACAGTTCGAGCGCGCGCGGTTCGGACACGTCGGCGAAGGTGCCGTTCACGAAGGTCTTGGTCTTGGCGCGGATCGCGCTCGGCGCCACCGGCGCGTCGCCATTCGGCTGCAACGAGGTATGCGAGATACGGCCGACATGCCAGAGCTGGATGAAGATGTGGCCGCCGCGCTCATGCACGCGATCGGTGACCTTGCGCCAGGCCGCGACCTGCTCCTTCGAATAGATGCCGGGCGTGTCCTGATAGCCCTGGCCCTGCTGCGAGACCTGGCTCGCTTCGGTGACCAGAAGGCCGGCGGAGGCGCGCTGGCCGTAATAGTCCACCGCGAGCGGGCTTGGCACCATGCCGGGCGGCACCGCGCGGTTGCGCGTCAGCGGCGCCATGACGAAGCGGTTCGGCAGCGTCAGCGGGCCAAGCTTGTAGGGCTCGAGAAGTTTGGTCGGTTGGCTCATGTGAAACAGTTCCAGACAATGATCGATGAGAAGAGATTTGTGCATTGCCGCGACGAGCGCAATGGCCGGGATATGCCCAGTTTGCAGGCCAGCCGCGCACAATTCCGCCCATGTGGCCGGCATCGAGGAACAGCGTGTGCGCGTTCACATAGGATGATTCATTCGAAATCAGGAACAGCGCAGTATAGGCGACCTCCCAGCCGGTGCCCTGGCGGCCGAAAGGTACCGTCACGGCGCGATCCGATCGCCTGCGGCTGGCATCGCGGCCCATCGGCGTGTCCATGAAGCCGGGCGCGATCACATTGCAGCGAATGCCCTTGTCCTCGCCGGCCCGCGCGATCGCCCGTCCCAGCGCGATCTGCGCCGCCTTGGAGGATTCATAGGCCGGGTTACGGCCGCCGGCGCGCTGGCTCGCCATCGAGGAGATCAGGATGATCGCGCCGCCCGGCGCCATCACCTCGAGCGCCTTCTGCGCGAACAGCATGTGGCTGCGCACATTGACGGCGTAGTCGCGGTCCCAGGCTTCCGCCGTCATCTTGGGCAGCGACAGGCCGGAGGAAATGCCGACATTCAGCGCCAGCCCGTCGAGCCCGCCGAGCTTTTGCGCGCAGCGTTCGACCGCAGGCGCGATTGCAGCGACGTCGGAGACATCGACCACATCGGTGAAGGCCTTGCCGCCTTCGCCTGTGATCTGCGCGACGGTGTTGTCGGCCGCCTCCCGGTTGACGTCGAGGCAGGCGACCGCGGCGCTCTCGCGCGCGAACAGCACGCTCATCGCGCGGCCGTTGCCGATCGGAGGCTCTTCGTCAACGGTTGTGCGCTGTCCCGCACCGACCACGATGATGCGCCGGCCGGCCAGGCGGCCGTGGTTCTTGGCAAGCCCGAGCGATTCCGCATGTAGCGAGGCGGACGGATCGATGGCTTTCGGTGCGTGGGTCGACATGGCGTGCTCCCTGACGTCTTGTTGTTGTCAGGGAGCAGTAGCACGGTTGGGCATGCGAGGCGACGTGTCGCGCCGAAGCGGGAAAATCCCGCGGTAGGGAATTTGTTTCTTAGTCATTCCGGGGCTCGCGAAACGAGAACCCGGAATCCAGACGTTATGCGGCTCGAGATTCCAGGTTCGTCCTTCGGACGCCCCGGAATGACGCGCGACGCGCGTCAGCTCACGCCGAGGAAATCGCGCTTGCCGACCTCGACGCCGTTGTGGCGCAGGATGCCGTGCGCGGTGACGGCGTGGAAGTAGAAGTTCGGGAACGAGAAGGCGCTGACGAATTGCTGGCCCTTCAAGGTCATGGTGCGATCGAGGCCGATCGGGAAGGTGACGTCCTTGGTGTCGCCGCCGTCGAACTGCTCCGGCTTGAAGGATTTCACATAGTCGATCGTCTTCGCCAGCCGCTGTTTCAGTTCACCGAAGCTCTTCTCGGTGTCGGGCGTCGACGGCACCTCGCTATGGGTCAGCCGCGCGCAGCCGCGTGCAGCGTGATCGCAGACCAGCTGCACCTGCTTGGTCAGCGGCAGCATGTCCGGATAGAGCCGCGAGCCCAGCAGCACCTCGGGCGCGATCTTCTTCGCTTCGCAATGCGCTTCGGCCTTGGTCAGCTCGCCGCTGAGGCTGTTGAGGATCTGCAAGTAGGCGGGGACGACGGCGTCATGAAAGGACATGGGGATGCTCTTTGTTCTGATGAAATCCGGATCTGCCGAACGGCGATGCTGCACATGGGGCCGCGAGGGGAAGAATACAACTGCGGGCGGCTGTAACACTTGGTCAAATGTTTCCCGGGGTGCCTTCTCAATCCCGTCATCCCCGCGCAAAGGCTTCGCCTTTGTCGCTGGAGGAGCGCGAAGCGCGTCTCGAAGGATGCACGGCCCGGTCGGTGGCCGTCGACCCTTCGAGACGCGCTACGCGCTCCTCAGGGTGACGGTTCAAAAGCACTGCTTGCTACCCAGAAAGCCCGACGACGTCCCTACCGCGTCCCCGGCACCGTTGCATCCGCGGCCGGCTGCGCACGGCCACCACCGCGCATCCGCGCCAGGAGCTCCGCGGTCGGCCAGGAATCCGCCGGCAGGCCGTATTTCATCTGCATCGCTTTCACCGCGCTGCGGCTCGCCTGGCCCAGCACGCCGTCGATCTTGCCGACGTCGTAGCCGGCACGCGCGAGCAGCGATTGCAGCTCCTTGATCTCGTTGAACGGCAGCTGCGCGACCGGTGCGTGCGGACGCTGCATCGGCGGTGCGCCCGCGATGCGGCCGGCGAGATAGCCGGCGGTGGTCGAATAGATCAGCGAGTTATTCCACTCGGTGTAGGCGGCGAAGTTCGGGTAGGCGAGGAACGCCGGACCCATCCGGCCCATCGGCAGCAGCAGCGAGGCCGGCATCTCGTCATTCGGCAGCGCCTTGCCGTCGGTCAGCGTGATGCCGAGCGCTGCCCATTTCGAACGCGGCAGCTTGATGGTGAGGTCGGCCTGGTCCCAAGGGAAATTCGCGAAATTCGCGGCCTGCGGCACGCGCACTTCCTGCAGCCACGGCTCGCCGCGCCGCCACTTCAATCCGTTGGCGATGTAGTTCGCGGTCGAGCCGATCACGTCGGGGCCGCTGGCGAGCAGATTGCGATGGCCGTCGCCGTCATAGTCGACGGCATAGTTGAAATAGTGCGTCGGCAAGAATTGCGTCTGGCCGAGTTCGCCGGCCCATGAGCCGATCATCTCGTCGGGCGTCAGGTCGCCGCGCTCGATGATCTTCAGCGCCGCGATGGTCTCGCCCTGGAACATCTCCGAGCGGCGGCAATCATAAGCCAGCGACACCAGCGATTTCAGCGTCGGCAGATTGCCCATCTGGACGCCGAAATCGCTCTCCAGTCCCCAGAACGCGGCGATCACCGCCGGCGGCACGCCATACTCCTTCTCGGCGCGCGCGAACGCGGCCGCGTAGGTCCGGATGTATTGCTGGCCCTGCTGCATGCGGTAGTTCGCAGCCATGCGACCGGCGAACTGGGTGAAGATCTGCCCGAACACGCGCTGGCCGCGGTCGCGGTTGACGATGCCCTGGTCGTAAACCAGGTAGGGCGCTGTCTCCGCGATCGTCCGCTGCGAGACGCCGGCGGCGACCGCCTTCTGTTTCAACTCGGCGAGGAAGCGATCGAAGCTCTGCCCGTTGTGGCAGGACGCAGCCCTTGGCGATGCTGTGGTGGCCGGGCGCGCCCTGACCGGGGCGGGCCCTGCGGGATTGGGAAGGGGCTGCTGCGCCAGGGCAAGGGAGGAGAGTGCCAGCGCCCCCGCGATCGCTGCGATCGTGATCGGGGCGCGGAGGGGAGATGCTGGCATCGATGTCACCGACTGGGAAAGGGGATCAAGGCCCATCCTGCATACACCAGGGCGACACCGGGCAACAACGGGGGTGCTGGTGTTAGACCAATTGGGCTTCGGCAGGTTGAAGGGCCGCCGCTATGATCCGGCCAAGTGATTCGCGGGCAGGGGTGTCGGCGGATCGATCACGCCCGGAGGGACCCATGTGGAGTTTTCTCGAGCGGCTGTTGGATTCGTCGACGTTTTCGCCACACGGCATCTGCCTGTTGTGGGAGCCGGAGCTGATCTGGCTGCACGTGATTTCAGACGCGATCATTGCCGCTTCGTATTTCTCGATTCCGTTTGCGCTGGCGATCCTCGTCTCCAAGCGGCGCGACTTCCAGTTCGGCTGGATGGCCTGGCCGTTCGCCGCCTTCATCCTTGCCTGCGGCCTCACGCATGTGTTCTCGATCTACACGCTGTGGGTGCCGATCTACGGTCTCGAAGGCATCGTCAAGGCGCTGACCGCCGTCGCCTCGATCTTCACCGCGGTGCTGCTCTGGCCGCTGATCCCGAGAATCCTGGCGATCCCGACCGAGGCGCAGCTGCGCGAGGCGCATGTCGCGCTCGCCGAGGAGGGCCGGCAGCGCCAGCGCTCGGAAGTCCTGCTCGAGCGTTTCCGCGAGGCCGAAGTCAACGAGAGCAAGATCCGCCAGGCGCAGAAGATGGAAGCGGTCGGCCAGCTCACCGGCGGCATCGCGCACGACTTCAACAATATCCTCACCGTCATCACCGGCACCATCGACATCCTGGCCGAGGCGGTCACCCACAACCGCCAGCTCACTGAGATCACCAGCCTGATCCGCGACGCCGCCGAGCGCGGTGCGTCGCTGACGCGGCATCTGCTGGCCTTCGCGCGCAAGCAGCCGTTGCAGCCGAGCGATGTCGACGTCAATGCGTTGATGGTCGACACCATCGAGCTGCTACGGCCGACCATCGGCGACCATGTCGATATCGATTTTCGGCCGATGCCGGATCTGCCGCGCGCGCTGGTCGATTCCAACGAGCTGGTCACCGCGATCATCAATCTCGCGCTGAACGCGCGCGACGCGATGCCGAAGGGCGGCAGGCTGCGGATCGAGACCCGCACTGCCGAACTCAAGCCATCAGACGTGCACGGCCATGACGGGCTTGCCGCCGGCGACTATGTCGCGATCGCGCTGATCGACAACGGCCAGGGCATCGCGGAAGCAGATCTCGCCAAAGTGTTCGAGCCGTTCTTCACCACCAAGGACGTCGGCAAGGGCACCGGCCTCGGTCTTTCCATGGTCTACGGCTTCGTCAAGCAGTCCAATGGCCATATCGCGCTCGACAGCGAGGTCGGCCGCGGCACCGGGGTGACGCTCTATCTGCCGCGCGCGGCGGTGCTCTCGCCGGCCGCCGCACCCGAGCGGCAGCAGCCGGACGTGCGCGGCGCGCAGGAGATCGTGCTTGTGGTTGAGGACGACAGACTGGTGCGCTCCTACGTGCTGACCCAGATCGAGAGCCTCGGCTACACAACGCGCTCGGCCAACGATGGCGGCGAAGCGCTCGCTGTGCTCGACAGCGGCGTGCCGGTCGATCTGTTGTTCACCGACGTCATCATGCCCGGTGCGATGAACGGACGCGATCTCGCCACCGAGGCGCAGAAACGGCGCCCCAGCCTGCGCGTGCTGTTCACCTCGGGCTACACCGATGACGCCATCGACCAGGACGGCAAGCTCGAGCAGGGCATCCTGTTCCTGGCAAAACCCTACGGCCGCGCCGAGCTCGCCCGCATGCTGCGGGTCGCGCTGCGCGCGGAGGAGGCGGTGATCGCGCGGGAGCCGGCGGAGTAATTCGCAAGTTCGTAGCCCGGATGGAGCGAAGCGCAATCCGGTGCAGTTTCTTCGCTCCATCCGGGCTACCGATCGCGTCACATGACCAATCGTTAACCCGCGCCGCGTCGCTGCGACGCACACCTTCCCCTTGCGACTTCCGCGGCAAAATCCCTACCTCAATGGCGTCAGTTGTGGCAGCATTCCGCTCGCCGTGAGGGAACCACGATGAATTATTTCCGCACCGCGCTCCTGCTTGCCGGCCTCACCGCGCTGTTCATGGGCGTCGGCTATCTGATCGGCGGCGGCACCGGCGCCGTGATCGCGCTGATCGTCGCGGCTGCGACAAATCTGTTCACCTACTGGAATTCCGACCGCATGGTGCTGTCGATGTACGGCGCCCACCAGGTCGATGCACGTTCGGCACCGGAGCTTTACAATCTCGTCGCGGAGCTCGCGCAGCGCGCCGCTCTGCCGATGCCGCGCGTGTTCGTGATGGACGAGGCGCAGCCGAACGCATTCGCGACCGGCCGCAATCCGGAGAATGCGGCGGTCGCCGTCACCACGGGATTGATGCAGCAGCTCAGCCGCGAGGAGCTCGCCGGCGTGATCGCGCACGAGCTTGCGCATATCAAGCATCACGACACGCTGACCATGACGATCACCGCGACGATCGCCGGCGCGATCTCGATGCTGGCGCAGTTCGGCATGTTCTTCGGGGGCAACCGCAACAACAACGGCCCCGGCATCGTCGGCTCGATCGCGATGATGATCCTGGCGCCGCTCGGCGCCATGCTGGTGCAGATGGCGATCAGCCGCACCCGCGAATACGCCGCCGACAATCTCGGCGCGCGCATCGTCGGCCAGCCGATGTGGCTGGCATCAGCGCTCGCGAAGATCGAGAACGCTTCGCATCAGCTGCCGAACATGGAAGCCGAGCGCAATCCGGCCACCGCGCACATGTTCATCATCAACCCGCTGTCGGGCCGCGGCGTTGACAATCTGTTCGCCACCCACCCCTCGACCGCGAACCGCATCGCCGCGCTGCAGCAGCTCGCCGCCGAGCTCGGCACCCAGACCGCGCCGCGCCCGGCCGGCGCCAGCTACCCGCCACGCAGCCCGTGGGGCGGTGCCTCGGGCCAGCGCGGGCCGTGGGGCTAGGGCGGGGTGAAATCATCTTGAACTGCAGCCGCGTATTTTCTTCGCCTCTCCCGCTTGCGGGGGAGGCCGACGCACGCAGCGCGGCGGGTGGGGGCTATCCCCATGATACGACTCGCGGAGAGAGCCCCCACCCCAGCCTCCCCCGCAAGCGGGAGAGGGAGCGCTCCGCCTTTGCGGCCAGAGCCAGCAGGCCTAGCCTGCGCCGTTACGCGCTAGCTGTGTCCAGCCGCTCGACCTGACCCTTGCTCAGCTCCAGCTTCGCCGCCGCGACCAGCGTTGCGACTTGCTCGGGCTTGGTGGCGCTGGCGATCGGTGCGGTGATGCCGGGCTTCGCCATCAGCCAGGCGAGCGCAACCGCGGCCGGCTCGTCGTGGGTCTCTGCGGCGACCTCGTCGAGGCCGGCGAGGATACGCAAGCCGCGTGGGTTCATGTATTTCGGAATGCTGCGCGTGCCGCGCGGGCTCTTGGCGAAGTCGCTCTCCGAGCGATATTTGCCGGTCAGGAATCCCGCAGCGAGCGAGAAGAACGTGATCACGCCGACGTCGTTCTCGACGCAGACGCGTTGCAGCGCGCCTTCGTAGCTCGACCGCTCCGCCAGGCTGTATTCGGGCTGCATGCTCTCATAGCGCGGCAGCCCATTCGTCCTGGAAATATCCAGCGCGCTTTTGAGCCGTTCCGCCGAGAAATTCGAGGCGCCGATCGCCCTGACCTTGCCGGCCTTGATCAGTTTGTCGTAAGCCGCCAGCGTCTCTTCCTGCGGCGTCGCCTCATCGTCCTTGTGGGACTGGTAGAGGTCGATGTGGTCGGTCTGCAGCCGGCGCAGCGAGTCCTCGACGGCGCGCGCGATGTAGTCCGGCTTCAGGCCGACATTGCCGTTACCCATGTCCATGCCGACCTTCGTGGCGAGAATGATGCGGTTGCGGTTGCCGCGCGCCTTCATCCATTTGCCGATGATCGTCTCGGACTCGCCGCCGTGATGGCCCGGCACCCAGCGCGAATAAACGTCGGCCGTATCGAGGAATGTCAGCCCATGCTCCAGCACGGTGTCGAGCAGCCGGAAAGATGCAGCCTCGTCCACCGTCCAGCCGAACACATTGCAGCCGAAGCAGAGGGGAGGGACGGTGAGGCCGGAGCGGCCGAGCGCGCGATGCTTCATGAGTGTTCTTTCTCTTGTTCTTGACGGGAGGCGCGGGAGACTGAGGCAGATCGGCCTTGTTTGCAAGGCACGCCGGGGTCCGCATTGCGCTGTTTCCGAGCGGTTGCGACCAGAGCCGGCCGCAAACGCGCGACGCTGCTGTCCAGTTTGGGAGCAGCGTTGCGGGTCATCTGTCACGGGATCCGTCGGCATTGCCCGGTCGGAATGCCGACGGATGATCACGGAGATGTCGCCGCCGGCGGCTCGGCTATTTGTGCTCAACGAAGACCGCCTTGCAGTCGTCGCTGCTGATGTTCTCGGCGGTGTGAGATACCACGAGTGGCCCGGCAAACGCCGTGCCTGCCTTGCTGGGGGTGTCTCGCGTGGTGCCGTCGGCATTGTGCAGGCGAATGGTGCAGTCGGTCAGTGGATAGACCACGAACGGCACCGGGTGCGAATGCGGCTTGTCTGTCGTCCCCTTCTTCCATGTCGCGGCGATGACGCGGAAATTCTGATCCTCGAAGATGACCTTGTAGGTGTCCGGATCGCTTTGATAGCTCGGTGGAGAATCCGCAGCCGCCGTCGCAGAGACCGCCGCAAGCAATCCGACAATTGAAATGCCATATGCACGGAAATTCATATCTGAAAACTCCCTGTTCAATCGAGCTACGCGCTCGGCAATGAGCGCGGGTGACATCTACCACAGGACGTTTGTCGCCACGAGATTCGTTCTGCCGTGCGCATCGCGGCGTCGCGCTGTGTCCGATGCAGAGACGATCGGCGGTGCTCGCTCGCGCATCAGGTCAGGCGGGCTGCCCTTCATGGTCGTTCGATGACGGGGCGATTATTTCCGGCGTTGCGAAACGCAATTTCATTTGCCGGTCATTTGATGTAGATTGCGCGGCGAGCTGCCACCGGTCACGCCGAATTCCGGAGAATGCGCGGCAGAGCAAATGGCCATCGGCAGGCCTTACGGTCTCATTTTCAGTACGAAAAACCTTCTGCCTGGGTCACGCCCGGGCGACTGATTTTTTCATTCCCAGCCAAGTGGAGGGATTGCCATGCATTTCTGCCTCTCAGGGGAATACACACCGCGTTCCATCAACAACATCATGGAGAACCCGACAACCAATCGGTATGAGGCGGCCAAAAAGTTGATCGAGACGGCCGGCGGCAAGCTGATTTCGATGTACAGCACGGCGGCCGATGGCCCCGGCGTGATGGTGATCTTCGACGTGCCGGATCCGACCGTGGCGCCTGCCATCACCGGCGTGGTCGTGGCGTCGGGCGCCATCCAGAATGCGAAGCTGGTCCGGCTGTTCACGCAGGACGAGATCAAGGTGGTGCGTCAGCACGCGAGCAAGCTCAAGGCTGCTTATTCACCTCCAGGAAGCTAGCAGGCACGGACCACGAAACGCGGCACAGATCGATCTGATGACCGCTGTCACTCGCGCGCGGCGGCGCTTCACAGTGTCCCGCGCGGAGGCGAGGGCCGTTGCGCGCCGCAGATCCGGGGCGCGTTAACGGATGGGCAGTCGCTCAGGCGGATGTCGCGCGCGCATGCTGGCTCGCATAGCCCCGGCCGGTTGTGCCGTCGCATGACGTCCGCCGCCTCGTTCAGCGCGTCTTCGGCGCGGCGATTGCGGCACCGCGCCGCCTCCGCTCATGAGGGCGGAGAGTCCAGATACACGTAAAGCGCCGCGATCTTGCCGTCCCGCGCGATGATGAAATCCACGCCGGTATAGACCGGCGTTTCGCCTTTCGGTCCGGAGCCCCACGCCAGGCGTCCCGAATTGTGCAGCGCCTGCGGCGCGCCGTGCGGCGTATAAACAAAGTGCGGATGCGTCGCGCGGAGATCGCCGGCGAACTTGTCGAGCGCGTCGCGGCCGACAAGAATGCCTGGCGGCGCGTAGAGCACGCAGTCCGCGGTGTAGAGCTCTTCAATTGCGGCCCTGCGGCGTACCGGATCGCCTTCGCCGAAAACCTCCGGGAGGTTGCGGATGAGCAGCGTTTCGATCCGGCTCGCGTCTGCGCCCGCCGAGAGCGCGACGCTGGTCTTGCTGGCATGCTCGTTCATCTGAGACCTCCATGTGACTCCTGAGATCATGTGGTCGCAGCCGCCGTCCTGAAACGGCAATGATGGAAAGTCATCGTTTCACATTTTGATGCATCGACGTGACGGCCGTTCGTTCGAAAGCGTTGCGGCGCGGCGCATCGTCCGCGGGGTCTTCAGCCGCCTTCACGTGCGGTGTATGTACAAGCGTTGCCGGCCAACGATTTGCGCGGCGACGCTGAAGGGCGGGTTGGGTTCTCAAGGTGCATCACTCGGTTTCGATCTTGGGCGCGGCGTCGACGGCGCGCGCGAAATTGCCTGTCCGCGTTGTCCGGCTGGCCGGCGGTATTGCGATCGGCTGCGCGCTCATTGGCTTCACGCCGCCGCGGGTGATGGCGCAAGTGCCATTCTCTCCGTTTCAGCCGGCGCGACAGATGGAGGCTGCAAAGCCGATGGCGCGCGACGTCAGCCAGCGGCTCGACGGCACCGCGTTCTTTGTCGACGATCTCGGACATATGCTGACCGCGCGGCATGCGGTCGCGGACTGCGCCCGCATTGTCGTCAGCAAGGAGGGCCGGGCCGTCGCGGCGCGCGCGGTGGCGCTGGCTGCGAGCGACATTGCATTGATCAAGGTGCCGCGCACGCTCGGTCTCGCGGCGGTCTTCCCGCGCGCGAATACGTCGGTTGCCAACGACATGGTGTTTGCCGAGGCCTATGACCGGCTGAAGCCGATCCTCGCGCATGGCGGATCGCTCGGCAATGCGTTCGTCGATACCACGCTGCGCGATCCCGAGCACCTCGTGCTGCGCTCGAACGTCACCTTCGGCACCAGCGGCGCGCCGGTGCTGGATTCCCGCGGCCTTGTCGAAGGGGTGGTGAGCCGCAGGACCACGGTCGATCGCGTACTGGCGGTCGATGCCGTGCACGCCAAATCCTTCCTTGCCGCGCACGGCGTCCGCTTCCAGGAGGAAGATCGGCCATAGCTGAGCGGCACCGCATCCCGCGCGCATCGCGCTGCCAGCATCTCGGCACGCGTCACATGCCTGCAACAATGAGCGATGCTCGCGCGTCGTCCTGTCAGCTGTCTGCGGTCAACCCTTGTCCAGAACCATGCTCATCTTGCGGGGCACGCTCGTGCTCTCGTTCGGCCTCTTGATCCTGTCCGCGGCGCCGGGCCACGCCCAGGACGCCAACTTTCGCAATCCGGAACGGGCGCCGCCGTCATGGGCGCAGTTTGCCAAGCTGGTCAAATACCGGTTCGAGGAATGGATCGCGGCCGACGAGACGGTCGCCAATCGCTTCCGCAACTGGGTCATCGAGCATTCCGGCAAGGAGAACGGGCCGCCGCCGATGCTCGTGGTGCGCGCCTGGCTCAGCCCGGACGGCACCTTAGAACACGTCGCGTTTCCGGCGCTCAATGATGCCGGCGCGACCGAGGACCTGCGGACCATCCTGAAGCGCGGCAATGTCGGCGAAGCGCCGCCGCCGGAAATGTTGCAGCCGCTGAATCTGCGCTTCTCGCTCAACCTGCGCAAACCCTGAGCGAGTTCGATCGCGCTTCCGCACTCCTGGGGTCATTCCGGGGCGAGCGAAGCGAGAGCCCGGAATCCATTGATCCACGAGTTATGCGGCATGATGGATTCCGGGCTCGCGCCAACAGGCGCGCCCCGGGATGACGTGGGAGAGAGGAGTTGCGCCTCAAGTGCTGATTTACTCGACGGCACAGCCCCGGTGCGTTCCCAATGTACCTGTCATCGCCCGGCTCGACCGGGCGATCCAGTACGCCGCGGCCTCTCGGTTCAAGCAGTGCCGTCTCTGGAATACTGGATCACCCGCTTTCGCGGGTGATGACACCGCGTAATTGTTGACACTTGAATCAGAACAATCCCGCCATCCCCGCACAACCAAAAATGCTGCTTGTTGCGCGATGCTGGAACCACGAGTCGCGGTTACAATGGCCGCCGCGGAGTATGGGTCCCGGCTTTCGCCGGGACGACGCATGGGGTGAACACCATGGCCAAACAACAGTCTGAATGTTCGCGACGGGCGTTCATCGCCGTCGCCATCTCCGGACTTCCCGCGGCACTGCTGCTGCGACCCGCCGCAGCCTCCGACAAAATGACAAAACCGCAAGCCGAATACCAGGACACGCCGAACGGCATCTACTCCTGCGGACTGTGCACGCTGTTCGTTGCGCCCGACGGCTGCAAGGTGGTGGAGGGCGCCATCCGCAAGGACGGCTGGTGCAAGGCCTTTGCCGCCGTCGATTGAGTCTTGCGCCTCTGAGGGAGAGGTACACCGCCTCACAGCTCCCGTGCATTCGAGAACGCGAACGACGACACCCGCCGCGTGGTCTCGTCCAGGATCAGGCTGCGCGTGATCGGCGGTTCGGCGCGCTGGCTGCAATTCTCGCGCTCGCAGAGCCGACAGTTGACGCCGATCGGCGTGCCCTCGACCTTCTCCAGATCCATGCCGGTCGCGTAGACGAGCTTGGCCGCATGACGGATCTCGCAGCCGAGCCCGATCGCAAAGCGTGGCTGCGGCTGCGGATAGGGCGCTACCGGCCGCCGCACCGTCTGCGCGATCGAGAAGTAGCGCGTGCCGTCCGGCAGCTCGATCACCTGGCTCAGCAGGCGGTCGGGCATGTCGAAGGTCGAATGCACATTCCAGAGCGGGCAGGTGCCGCCGAATTTGGAGAACGGGAAGGTGCCCGAGGAAAATCGCTTCGACACGTTGCCGGCATTGTCGACCCGCAACAGGAAGAACGGCACGCCGCGCGCGTTCGGCCGCTGCAGCGTGGTGAGGCGGTGGCAGACCTGCTCGAAGCCGGCGTTGAAGCGCTGTGCCAGCACGTGCACGTCGTAGCTCAGGGCCTCGGCCGCGGAGTGAAATGCCTGATAGGGCATCATCGCGGCTGCCGCGAAATAATTGGCGAGCGTGATGCGGTAGAGCCGGCGCGCGGTGTCGTCGAGCGGGCCGGCGCGACTGACGATCGCATCGATCGCGGCGCCGCATTCGACATAGCCGATCTGCAGCGCGAGCTGGAAGCTGCGGCCGGCACTGTCGACGAGTTCGGAGATCAGGATCTGCCGGCGATGCCGATCGAAGCGGCGCAGCGTCTCGCGCATCACGTCGACCGGCATGACGCGGGTGACGATCGAATGCTTTTCCCGCAGCCGCGTGGCGAGCGCCGTGAACAGGCCTTCGGTGGGCACGTTGAGCTCGTCGCGCAGATTTTCCGCCGCGGTCTCGAGCTCCGGAAAATAGTTGCGGTTGGCCTCGATCAGGTCGCGCACCCGCTCAATCGGGTTGGCGTCGAACTGCGAGCCCTCGCGGTCGGCCATCTGCGCCGCCACCAGCGTCTCGCCGCGACGCGCCTCGGTATAGGCGGCATAGAGCCGTTGCAGCGCATGCGTCACGCCGGGGCAGAGCTCGGCGAGATCGCGGAGTTCCTGCTTCGGCAGGTCGATCTGGCGGAACAGGGGATCGGAGAATATCTCGTTGAGTTCCGCGAAGAAGCGGTCCTCGTCGGCGGTGGCGAGGTCGCGCAGATCAAGGTCGTAGGTCTCGGCCAGCCGCAGCAGGATCTGCGCCGTCACCGGGCGCTGGTTGCGCTCGATCAGGTTGATGTAGGAGGGCGAGATGCCGAGCCCCTCGGCGATCTGGGTCTGCGACAGCCCCAATTGCTGGCGGATCCGCCGGAACCGCGGACCGACGAACAGCTTCTTTCCCGACTCGCCAGGCATGACAGCCTTCCTGACCTGTTTTCGTGACAAGATTTACAAATTGACATTTATTACAAGTTCAGATGTTACATGACATCACCAATAAAAAACAAGGCATCTGTACGAAGTTCGCCTTTTCGCGTTTATCTCCTGACACGCACTTCGCGATGCTCTGTCAAGAATGTCGGTGCGGCGAGCAGGTCGCGGGGATCAGAATTCAGGCCGCTGAGCAGAGGCAGCCGGATTTTTTGGAGGAGACTGACGATGAGCAAGAGCAGCAATTTCTGGGTGATCGGCGGCGAGTTCGGCTCGATGAATTTCCACAAGCTCGTCGAAGGCTCCGCCCAGGTCCGCGGTCCGTTCAAGACCCGCAAGGAAGCCGAAGAGTGCTGGAAGGAAGTCTCGGAAGAGAGCCGCCACAAGGCCGGCGTGCGCTTCTCGATCGTCGAGGAGCCGTCGCGGGTTTTGGCCTGACACCAAAATTTCTGAGCTAAGAAACGTCCAAGGACGGCGGCCCCATCCGGTTCATCCGGGTGGGGTCGACCGCTTTTGGGACAATGTCGAGATCTTTCAGCTGGGGATAAGTGGCCACCTAAGTGCTTGGGAACCAACGTGCTTTGCGGACGTCATGGTTGCTGATAGGTTAATGGGTAAGGCAACCTGTCACCACGAGGCCGTAAGGCATGTCCGATCCGCACAACACCGGCAGCGAGGCGCGCGAGATGCGGCCGACTCTGCGAGAGGCGCTGCGGCGGGCGCGGATCGAGGCGGCCGATCGCACCGGCGTCGTGGTCGAATTGCGCGACGCCGAGGTGGCGCGGCTCGAGATCCTCAACGACGCGCTCGATCCGCTGTTCGCGCAGGTGCCGGAGAAGGTCGATTTGTTCGACCGCGGCATCAGCCAGGGCGAGACGCCGCGACTGTGGATCGACGTGGTCGCGCATGTGCTGATGGGCCGCGACAAGCGCATCTACCGCTTCGTGCAGGACACAAGGTTCGGCCGCATCGTGCTCGCCGAATCGCACGACGTGGCCGTGATCGTCGATGCGGTCACCGATTATGTCGCGCGGCGCATGATCGAGCGCGAGCATGCGATGGTGGCAACGCCGCTTCCGGTTGCCGAGCCGCCGGCACCGCCGCCCGCACCGGTGGCGGCGCCGAAGCGCCGCGGCGGGGTCGGTACGTTCGTGCTCGGCTTCATCCTGGGCGCGCTGGCGCTGTTCGGCTTTGCGCTGCTTGCGAGCTTGCAGAATTTCTAAGGCATGATCCGGAAAAGTGCGAAGCGGTTTTCCGAAAAAGATCATGCTCAAATGAAGGAAGGGGCGGGGGCATCGTGGTCATAACACCCGCCTCGGCATTTTTCGGCGCCCTGGCGGGTGCCGCGGTGGTCGGTAGCGCCGTGCTGTTCGGCAAATGGCAGACGCTGCGGCGCGCCGAATATATCCGCACCTTCAAGTGGCCGGCCGGCCTCTTGGCCCGGCTCGAGAAGCATCACCCCGGCTTCGCCCGCAAGGACAGCGCGCTGGTGTCGCGCGGCCTGCGGCAGTTCTTCCTCGCCTATCTGATGAGCGGCAAGCGCTACGTCTCGATGCCATCGCAGGCGGCCGACGACCTCTGGCACGAATTCATTCTCTACACCCGCGAGTACGACGCGTTCTGCCGCCGCGCCTTCGGCAGCTTCCTGCATCACACGCCAGCGGTCGTGCTGGTGAAGGAGCGGCGCCGGAGCAATGAGGGGCTGCGGCGGGTCTGGTGGTATTGCTGCAAATACGAGAACATCGATCCCGTCAGGCCGACGCGGCTGCCGCTGTTGTTCGCGCTCGACGCCAAGCTGAACATTGCGGGCGGCTTCATCTATCACACCGACTGCGAAGCGCTGCGCCGCAGCGGCATCGGCGGCAGCAGTCCGTATTGCGGCGGCGATTTCTCCGACTCGTCGATCGACGGATCGTCGGCGGGGTTTGGCGATGCCGGCAGTGACGGAAGCCATGGCGGCGATGGTGGCCACGGCGGCAGTGATGGAGGCGGTGGCGACGGTGGGGGTGGCGGCGACAGCGGAGGCGGCTGCGGCGGTGGGTGTGGTGGCGGCGGGGGCGGTGATTAGAGCGTTTTCGAGCGAAGTGGACACCGGTTCGCGTGAAGAAAACGCGTCGATACAAAATGCTCTAGGATAGCCGCACTTGCCTGAGCTCGCGTATGCCGTCGTGAGCGCCGAGGCCGCGCACGGTCTGCTCGCAGCGCCAGCCATTGCCGTCACGCTCGATCGAGAACAAATTGTAGGCCGCCGCCGGATAGTGCTTGCGCGCTAGCGCCGATGCCGACGGCACGCCGATCGCCGGGATCTTCCGCTCGGGGCCGTCGAACCACATCGTCGAATGGATGTGATCATGGCCATGCAGCACCAGCTCGACGCCATGTCGCTTGAGCAGCGCCAGCAGCTGATGCGAATCGGTCAGCCGCTTGGCGCGCCCGTCGGAGTGCAGCGGGTGATGCACCAGCAGCACGCGGAAGGCCTCCTCCCGCGACAGCTGTGCGAGGATCGTATCCAGCGCGCCGAGCTGGGCATGGCCGAGCCAGCCGGTCGCCATCAGCGGCGGCGTCGGCACTGCCGAGGAGACGCCGATCAGCGCCACCGGGCCGCGGCGGCGCACGAACGGAAAGTGCGTCGCCGCGCCATCGGCGTCGCCGCGCAGATAGTCGCCGAAGTGACTGACGAAGCGATGCCGGGTCGCGCGCACATAGGCGTCGTGATTTCCTGGGACGACAGTGACGTCGGCAGCGCCGCCGACACCCTCGAGCCATTGCCGCGCCGGATTGAACTCGGCATCCAGCGCCAGATTGACGAGGTCGCCGGTCACGGCGACATGGTCCGGCTGCTGTGCCTGCATGTCCGACACCAGCGTGTCGAGCACGTCGCGCCGATGATATTTGTGACGGTTGCGCGTCCAGTTCAAATAGCCGAAGGCGCGCTTGCCGGCGAGATCGCGCAGCCGCGCGGCCGGCAGCGGCGGCAGATGCGGGTCCGACAGATGCGCGAGACGGAACACCGCCATCACGCGATTCCCTTCGGATTGTCGGTGAAAAGTGGCCGGCCACCGGTCATGTCGTGCTATCCCGAACGTCCTGCCCTGTATTGGCAAGAGCTGCGCGGCCGCGCAAGGATCAAAGCATGGGTCAAACACCATGGTGTCGAGGGTTCAGTGACGGTCCTTGAGGATTTACGCAAACGCTGCGAGCCGCAGCTCAGGTGGGTGTTTCATTTCTACTGGCGGCTGGCCCGCGGCATGACGCTCGGGGTCCGCGCCGTGGTGCTCGACGCCGACAACAAGGTGTTCCTGGTCAAGCACAGCTATGTCCATGGCTGGTATCTGCCCGGCGGCGGGGTCGAGGTCGGTGAAAGTTTTATCGAAGCGCTGCGGCGCGAGCTCGAGGAGGAAGGGCGGATCGAGTTCGACGGAACGCCGGTGCTGCACGGCATCTTCCACAACAGCCACGTCTCGCCGCGCGATCATGTCGCAGTCTATGTCGTCAGGAACTACCGGCAGGACCGTCTGCCGGAGCCGAATCGCGAGATCGTGGCCTGCGGTTTCTTCGATCCGGCTGACCTGCCTGACGACACCACCCCCGGTACGCGGCTGCGGGTCGCGGAGGTGCTCGAGGGCAAGCCCGCGCCTGCCACATGGCGGTGATGGACCGCGCCCGCGCCAGATGCTATCCCGCGCCCCACAATGACTGAACTGTCCCTGACCATCCTGCCCGAGACCCCGAAAGACGCCCAGGCGATCGAGCGCCTGCTCGAGCGCACCTTCGGGCCCGGCCGCTTCGCGCTCAGCGCCTACCGGTTGCGCGAGCACGTCGATCATCTGCTCGACGTCTCCTTCACGGCGCGGATCGGTACGCTGCTGGTCGGTTCGGTGCGCCAGCTGCCGGTCACGATCGGCGATACGCCGGCCCTGATGCTCGGGCCGTTGACGGTCGAGCCGCCGTTCCGCAGCCGCGGCGTCGGCCGCGCGCTGCTCGAGCGCGCGATCAACGACGCCCGCGCAAAGGGCCATCGGCTGATCGTGCTGGTCGGAGACGCCCCGTACTATTCGCGGGTCGGCTTCAAACCGGTCCCGAAGGGACTGATGACGATGCCCGGCCCGGTCGACTACAGTCGCCTGCTTGTCATGGAACTGGTCGACGGCGCTGCCGAGGGTGTGTCCGGGCCGATCCAGCCGGACTGGAGCAAGGCGATCTGACGTTTCCGCGAGTGTTGCCGGAACGGTTGCGCGCTCTCGGAAACTGAAGCACAGTTGAGGCAAGCGCCGGGACAAGACCGGCGCATGTCATATCAACAGGGAGAGTGCGCGCCATGATCAAGGTCAGTGTGATGTATCCGAACAAGCCCGGCGCGCGGTTTGATCACGAATATTATCGCGACAAGCACATGCCGCTGGTGAAGGCGCGGCTCGGCGACGCCTGCAAATATTACACCGTCGACAAGGGTCTCGCCGGCGGCGCTCCGGGAACGCCCGCCACCTATGTCGGGATGTGCCACATCTTCTCTGACTCGGTTGAGGCCTTCGGGGCCGCCATGGGCAAGCACGCCCCGGAGATCATGGGCGACATTCCGAATTACACCGATCTGCAGCCGGTGATTCAGATCAGCGAAGTCGTGGTCGGCCACTGAACGGCGCGGGCTTCAAGGCACATCCCTCAGCCGCGTGCGGCAGAGGGATCGCGCTTGTCTCAGAACTTCAGATTGGCGAAGGCCCGCACGCCGAGGCCCGGCATCAGCACCTCGTCCTTGGTGTAGGACACCGAGTTGCGGATGTTCTGGTTGAGCAGGTTGTTGCCGGCCAGGCCAAGCGTCATCTCGCGTGCGCCGATCCATGACTGATTGAGCTTGGTATTGTAGGTGATCTCCGCATTCAGCAGATTGTAGCCCGCCGTCGGCGTCTCGCCGATCACAGAGATATCGTTCTGCGCGAAGGCGTGCACCAGGTTGATCCGGGTGAACCAGTTGCTGTCGCGCCAGTAGACGCCGCCGCCGAGCCGCACCGGCGGAATCCGCGGCACGTTGCTGCCGTCGGTGAAGGTGGCGCGCACCACGTCGAACTGGTTCTCGATGCCCCAGATGCCGCCGTTCAGCGGGCCGATGTCGAGCTGGCTCTGGAATTCGGCGCCGCGGAAGGTCGCATCGCGCTGCGAATAGACCGCTTGGCGGCCCTCGTTGCCGGGATCGCCATTGCCGCAGGAGTCGAAATCGCTGCCGCACATCACCCCGGTCAGGCGGCGATAGATGAAATTGCTGAAGCGGGTGTAGTAGGCGGTGGCCTCGAAGCGGAATGGGCCGGTCGCCTTGCGCAGGCCGATTTCGACCGATTTCGCGGTCTCGATGGTCAGGTTCGGATTGCCGATGTCGAAGGTCGCGGTGGCGTCATGCGCGCCGCGCGAGAACAGCTCCGCCGGCTTCGGCGCACGCTCGACATATTGCGCCGTGATGCTGCCGACGAGGTCGCCGGGCAGGTTCTGGATCAAACCGACGCTGCCGCTGACCGGCGTGTAGGACGGATTGCGTGAAACCGAGCTTTGCGGCACGCCGTCCGGCAGGAAGTCCGCCGGGAAATCCGGCGTCGATCCGTGCAGCTCGACATGCTCGATGCGGCCAGCGACCTGCGCCTTGGTCGAGTCCGTGAACTTGAACTCGTTGAACACGTAGCCCGCGATGCGGTTGTTGTTGTTCGGGCTCCACAGTCCGTTGAACAGCGTGCCCGGGTTGTCCGGGCTCGGCGCAGTCAGCTCCTGGTGTCCGCCCTGCAGGCCGAACGCCGTGGTCACCGTGGCGAAGCGCGCATCGAACGGCATCATCTGCACCTCGACACGGGCCTCCTGCTCCTTGCTGGTGAAGGTCTGCCGTACGCCGTCGCTGAACAGGTCGGCCGGATCGGCGAGGCCGAGCTCGTTGTGCCGATAGTCGGTCGCGCCCACCCAGAACCGCACAGCGTCGATCGCAGCCGCATCGGGCCGGTACTCGCCCTTGACCGCGATCTTGGTCTGATGCGCGTCGATCCGGGTCCGGTGATCGGAGCCGTCGATGCCGGGGATGTGGTAGAGCGAGTCGTTCTGGGTGATCGACGCGCCGATAAAGCCGCCCTGGAAGAAGTAGGACGCGCCGACTGATGCGCCATCCGACTGGGTCGCGGAGTTCGGCTGGCGGCCGTTCACCGGCCGGGTCTGGTCGAACAGATACGGATAGCTCGGGATGCTGTAGTCGCTGCTGGTGCGGCCATAGACGTCGGCGTGCACTGCGACATTGTTGCCGCCGGCGTCCAGCAGCATGCCGCCCTCGACGCCGCGATTGACCGAGCTGACGGACGTGCGGCTCTCGACATTGAGGCAACCGGGCGCGCCTGTGTCGGCCAGCGGCGTTTTCACCGGTAATCCGTAGCTCTGGAACGGCGCCGCCGCGCAGGCCGGCATCGCGTCGGGAATGCGGTTGTTGGTGGCACTCACCACGCCGCCGATCGAGGTCGAGCCGTAGCGCAGCGCGGCAGGTCCCCGCACCACCTCGATCTGGTTGGTCGAGAACGGATCGATCGGCACGAAATGATCCTCGCCGAGATCCGAGACGCCGCCGCCGCCGAGGCCATTCTCGACAATGCCGACGCGGTTGACGTCGAGGCCGCGGATGATCGGCCGGCTCGATGCGCCGGGCGCGAAGCTCGAACCGGTGATGCCGGGCTTGGAGAACAGGAGGTCGCCCAGCGTGGCGCCGCCGGCGCGCCGCAGTTCCTCATTGGGCACCACGGTGACCGTTGCGAACTGGTCGGTGACGACGGGCAGTACGCCCTGCTGAGGTGCAGGCGCCGGCGCCGCTTGCGCTGCTGCGGCGCGATCGCGATCGCGGCTCGGCGCAGCCCGGCCGACGTGAACCGGCGTGCGTGTTGGCACAGTCCGATGCCGCTGGATCGGGCTTGGCGCCGTCACCGTGATGTCAGGGAGTTGCGTCGGCGTGTCATCGGCCAGCGCGCTGCTATGCATTGCGCCGAGCAGCAGCCAGCTCGCGCCTCCGATGTGGAGCGCTCGTTTCTTCTGAAATGTCATTGTCCCGATCCAGGTGCCGTCGAAATGACGGATCGATCCCGATTTGCCCTGCTGGAGCAGGCCGCAACTGTGACGCGGCCGTCCGCTCAGGGCGTGCAGCAATCAGTCGATGTCAGGACAGAGGAGGTGCGCGGGAGTGGAAGGCCGCAGGCGCCGATTTCAGGTGGATGAATTCGGCATTGGTGGTGCGGAACAGAAGCTCGATGGCTTCCGGCAACAGCAGCAGCGGCGGCGCTGTGAACAGCATGCTGCTCGCGAGCGAGATCACGGTGCAGATCGCGCAATGATCCGCCGGATGCCGGTCGTTGTCCGGCCTGGTGGGCGGCTCGGTCCCGGTCACCTGGACTGCGAGGTCCGGCGTGGCCGAGGTCCCGATATAGGCGAGATCGAGCAGCGACAGGCCGGTCTGGACCGCGGGCGCCGCTTGCGCGGCTGCGATCGGGTGGAAGTGCCCGAATGACAGCACGAACTGGACAGCGAGCGCGAACAGCGCAAGCCGCGAGCCAGTCTTGATGCGTCTTCGGAACCACTTCATGCCGATTGAGCCCCACCCATCGGGACGGCGCTCATTCCCCAACCGTCCGATGTTACATTATAACATCGGAGGGTGGCCACGATGTCAACGGTGGTTCAGACACACTGTGTCGATCCGTTGCTGGTGTGTGATTGAAGCAACGGGCCGATTGGACATTGAGCGCTACTGGTCTCAGCGTCCCTCACGCAGCCAGGTTGCCGCGAATGCGCCGAGCAACAGCAGCAGGCCGACCAGGCCGGCGAACATCGGCAGCACACCGACGCCCTTGACCACGCTGGCGTCGCGCATCTTGACGCCGAGCCAGCCGTCGCCGCGGAAGATCGTCGACGCGCGCACCGGCACGACGCGCGGCATGTCGAGGCTCGAGCCGTCGACGATGCGCCTTGCGTCGCCGCCGGTCGCCTGCGCCAGCGGCTTCAGCATGTCGGTGGTCGAGGTGACTTCCGAGAATTCCTTCGGGTTGGTCGGGCCGACATTGATCAGCGCCTTCAGCGTGCCGTCGGTGGCCTGCCACAGGCCGAGCTCGCTCGCGGGCAGGGTAGCGCGCCACTCGCCGGGATCGCCGGCGATCAAGGTCAGTTCATGGATGGCGCCGCTTGGCGACGTCACGGTGACCGGCGCGACGGTGTCGGCCATGGTCTGCCGCACCACCGCGAGGTCCTTGCCCTGCACCTGCATGCGCAGCGCCTCTTCGTCGAGGTCGGGCTGCTTCATCAGCCAGTGCGACACCCGCCGCAACAGATCGAGATGCGGTCCGCCGCCTTCATAGCCGCGCGCCCACAGCCAGATCTGGTCGGAGAGCAGCAGCGCGACGCGGCCTTCGCCGAACCGCGACAGCAGCAGTAGCGGCTTGCCGTCGGCGCCGGTCATCACCGGCGGGTTGATCGCGTTGCGGGTGTCGACGGTGCGGAAGAACCGGCTCCAATGCGGCGGCTCGGCATTCGAGCCTTCAAGTCCGCGCGTCACCGGGTGGCGTTTCCCGGCATCGCTCAAATGCGCGTAGAACGGCTTCTCGGTGACGCCGACCGGCTCGGCCGGCAGCACCGAATCCAGCGGCGTGCGCCAGATGCTGGTGGTCGAGGCGTAATCAGGCCCGGCCGAGACCAGCACGGCGCCGCCGGAGCGGACATAGCGCGCGATGTTGTCGAAATAGGCGATCGGCAGCACGCCCTGGCGGGCGTAGCGGTCAAAGATGATCAGCTGGAATTCGTTGATCTTCTGCTGGAACAGCTCGCGGGTCGGAAACGCGATCAGCGACAGCTCGTTGATCGGCGTGCCGTCCTGCTTCTCCGGCGGACGCAGGATGGTGAAGTGCACGAGATCGACGCTGGGGTCGGACTTCAACAGATTGCGCCAGGTGCGCTCGCCGGCATGCGGCTCGCCGGACACCAGCAGCACGCGCAGCTTGTCGCGCACGCCGTCGATCGCGACCACGGCGCGGTTGTTGACCGGCGTCAGCTCGTTCTCGAGCGGTGAGGCCTCGATCTCGACGATGTTGGGACCGGCATGCTTGATGTCGATGTCGACGCTCGAGGTCTGGCCTGAGGTCAGCGTGCGCTCGTTGATCACCTCGCCGTCGCGGCGGATCGTGACCTTGGCGCGCTCGCCGGTGACGCCCTGGTCGTCGAGCCGGTAGGTGATGGTCTGGGTCTGGCCGACGATGCCGAAGCGCGGCGCCGCGGTGATCGCGATGCGGCGGTCGCGCTCGTCCTTGCGGCCGGTGATCAGGGCGTGCAGCGGCGCCTGGAAGCCGAGCGCCTGGGCGTTAGCGGGAATATCGTGCACGCGGCCGTCGGTGATCATGAACGCGCCGGCGACGCGCTCGACCGGAACATCCGACAATGCCGACGTCAGCGCGCCGAACAGCTTGGTGCCGTCGGTTTCGCCGTCGGCCTGGCCGGCCTCGACGACGCGGACCTCGAGGCCTTTGATCTGCTTCAGGCTGTCGACCAGCGCTTGCCGTGCCTTGTCGGTCTCCTGGGTGCGCGTGCCGAAATTCTGGCTCGGGCTCTTGTCGATCACGACGGCGGCGACCGAGGTCAACGGCTCGCGGTCCTCGCGGGTGAAGGAGGGATTGGCCAGCGCAAGCAGGATCAGCGCCAGTGCGGCGACACGCACCGCGGCGCCGCGCGCGCGCGACAGCAGCAGCAACACCGCGATGACGACGATCGCGCCGAGCGCGATCCACAGCACGATCGAGGGAACCAGCGGTGTGAACGCGATACCGTAGTTCATGGCGCTACTCCGTCATTCCGGGGCGATGCGGAAGCATCGAACCCGGAATCTCGAGATTCCGGGTCTGGTCCTTCGGACCATCCCGGAATGACGGGTAGGCAGTTGAACTCATGACTCGCATCTCTATTGTCCCAGCCGCTCGATCAAGGCAGGCGCGTGCACCTGGTCGGCCTTGTAGTTGCCGGTGAGCGTGTACATCACGATGTTGACGCCGGCGCGGAACGCGAATTCGCGCTGGCGCGGCTCGCCAGGTGTCAGCGGCAGCATCGGCTGCCCGTCGGGGCGGATCGCCCAGGCGCCGGCGAGATCGTTCGACGTGATGATGATCGGCGAGACGCCGTCGCCGCCGCGTGCCGGGCGCTGCGCGGCCTCCTCGTCATCCTCACGCGGCAGCGCCTCGACCCAGGTCTGGCCGGTGTTGAAGCGGCCGGGGAAGTCGCGCAGCAGATAGAACGTCTTGGTCAGCACGTGCTCGCGCGGCACCGGCTCGAGCTCGGGCACGTCGAGGGTCGACAGCAATTCGCGCAGCGTCTGCATGCCCGGCGTCTGCGATGCGCCATTGTCGCCCGGTGGCGCCTCGACGGCGTCGCGGGTATCGAAGATCACGGTGCCGCCCTGCTTCATGTAGGCGTCGATCTTGTTGATGGCGTCCTGCGCAGGCTTCGGCGCGCCCGGCACGATCGGCCAGTAGATCAACGGGAAGAATGCGAGCTCGTCGCGCGCGGGATCGATGCCGATGGGATCGCCGGCCTCCAGCGCGGTGCGCTGGCCGAGGAACAGCGTCAGGCCGGACATCCCGGCCTTGACGATGGAATCGACGTCGGCGTTGCCGGTCACGACATAGGCGAGCCGCGTCTGCGACACCGCCTTGATGGCGAAGTCGTCGCTGCTGGCGTTCTGCGCGCGCGTCGACGAAGGCACCATCATGGTCGCAAGGATGAAGGCCAGAACGAGCACAGCCGGCGCGGCGCGGCGCCGGATCAGCGCGGCAAGGCCGCCGCCGAGCATCGCCACCACGATCGCGTCGAGCAGGAACAGCGCAAGCGCCGTCGACAGCATGATGCCGCGCAGGTCACGCGGCTCGGTGTTGGTGTAGGTCGCATGCTTCGCGCGCAGGCCGGAGATGTCGAGCGGCGCGATGCGGTCGGCGGAGGCCAGCGTGTTGACCGCGATCGGGCTCTCGGCGGTGCCGTAGAAGCCGGGCGGATGGTCCGCGGTGCCGCGGTCGCGATAGTCCGCCGACATCGGCTTGGCGGTCGACGGCGGCGGGCCAAACGCGCCGAAGCCGTCGAGCGTGCGCAGCGGCGCTACCGTCTCGGCATTGGGATCGCTGGCGACGCCGGGGCCGGGCTTCGAGGTGTAGCCGGACATGTCGATCAGCCGGCGCAGCATCTCGACGAAGGTGCCGGACATCGGCAGGTCCGACCAGCGCATGTCGGCGCCGACATGGAACAGGCTGACCACGCCCTTGCCGCGATGCTCGCCGGTGACGAGCGGCGTGCCGTCCTCGAGCGAGGCCCAGCTCTTGGTCGCGAGCACGGCGTCGGGCTCGGCGAGCACCTGGCGGCTGACCGTGATGTCCTTCGGCACGGTGAGGCCCGTGAACGGGCCGTCGGCGGCGAACGAGGCCATGTGTTGCGGCTTCTCCCAGGTCAGGCTGCCGCCGAGCGTGCGTCCGCCGCGGCGCAGCCTGACCGGAACGAGGTCGTCATCGGCCTGCGCGAGGCGGGGACCTGCGAAGCGCACCAGCACGCCGCCTTGCTCGATCCAGGTGTTGAGCCGGTCGCGGATCTCCGGCGACAGCGTGCCGACATCGGCCATCACGATCATCGGCAGCCGCTGATCGAGGAATTGCCCGATCACCTGCTGCGGCGCGCCGCGATCGCCGAGCCTGACGTCGGCGAACGGCGACAGCGCGCGGGAGAGATAGAAGGTCGATGCCAGCAGCGGTTGGGCGGTGTCGTTGCTCGCACCCGAGACCACGCCGATGGCGCGGCGGCGCCACCGCCGGTCGAGCAGCTGCACGGCGCCGGCCGAATGCTCGCCCGAGATTTCGAGCCGCGCGATGTCGTTGCGCAATTCGACCGGAAGATCGAAGGCGGCTTCGGTCTCGCGCTCCTGCGGGCCGAATGCGTAGCGGGCCTCGCCGATCGGCGAGCCCTTGGCGTCGACCGCGCGCACCGATCCCGCCGCGATGCCGCTTTCGGTGCGCAGCACCTTCACGGTCATCTTGGCGGCGGCGTTCTCGGCCGCGACCAGCGCCTGCGCGGATTGCGCGCCGCCCGCGTAGATCGTCAGATTGCGGCTCTCGATCACCTTGCCGAGACCTTCGGTGAATTCGCTGCCGCGGCCGGTGTCGACGCCGTCGGACAGCCAGGCGATGTCGCAGTCGCCGGTCGATTTGAGGAAACGTTCCAGCGTCGCCAGGGTTTCGACGCGATCGATCGAGTAGGGTTTTGGCGCAAGCTGGCGCAGCGCGACGCGCGCGGCGCCGGCCGGCATCAGCGTGATGTCGCGCGTCGGCTCGGACAGCGGCACCAGCGCGACGCCGCGGCGGTCGCTGTCGGCATTGGTGACCAGCTCGTCGGCCGCCTTGATCCGCGCGTCCCAGCTCGAGGCCGCGCTCCAGCCGTCGTCGAGCAGGATCACCAGCGGCTGCTTGCCGGCGGCAACGCCGGTCTGCGGATTCCAGATCGGCCCGGCGGCGGCGAAGATCACCAGCGCGGCGGCGGTGAGCCGCAGCAGCGTCAGCCACCACGGCGTGCGCGACGGCGTCTCCTCCTTGGGTGCGATGTCAAACAACAGCCGCGTCGGAGGGAATTCGATCCGGCGCGGTCGCGGCGGCATCACGCGCAACAGCCACCACAGCACCGGCAGGCTGACCAGCCCCAATAGCAGCAATGGTTCGGCGAAGGAGAGCGGGAGGCCTGCGATCATGCGCTGCGTCCCGCCTTGACGGTTGACCGGCCGCCGCCCTTGCTCACCATCATGCCGGCATGCAGGAACAGCAGCAGTTCGGCCGCGGAGCGGCTGGTGGTATGGGTCGAGAGCAGCCAGTCGAGCCGGTTGGTCTCGGCACGGATCTGGTCGCGATGCAGTGCGACGCGCGCGACATAGTCGCTCGCCCAGCTCTCGGCGCGGCCCGCGGTGATGACGCTGCCGGCCTCAGGCTCGACGAATTCGACGCGGCCTGAATAAGGAAAGCTCTCCTCGGCGGGATCGACGACCTGGATCATCGTGCCGTGCGCGCCCGACGAGGCGAGCCCGGCCAGCATGGTCGTGATCTCTGCGATCGGCGACCAGAAATCCGACAGCACGACGACTTCGGCCAGCGACGACGGCACGAAGGACGGCGGCAGGCTCGCGCGCGTCGTCTCGTCGTGCAACATCGCCTCCGCCATCTTGTCGATCACGTTGAGGCTTGCGGTCGGGTTCAGCAGGCCGGGAATGCCGACGCGTTCCCCGCCCGCAACGAGCAGCTCGGCAAGCGCGAAGGCGACGATCAGTCCGCGCTCCAGCTTGCTGTCGCGCGCCTCGCGCGAGGCAAAGGCCATCGAGGGCGAGCGGTCGGGCCAGATCCAAACGGTGTGCGCGGCCTCCCACTCCTGCTCGCGGACATAGAGATGGTCGTCGCGCGCCGAGCGGCGCCAGTCGACGCGCTGCGACGGCTCGCCGGAGACGAAGCGGCGGTATTGCCAGAAATTCTCGCCCGAGCCGGCGCGGCGGCGGCCATGCAGGCCATGGATGACGTTGGCGGCGACACGACGGGCCTCAAGCACAAGACGCGGCAGCGATGCGGCGAGCGTTCGGCTTTCGCCATCGGCACGTCGAACCGCCAGGATCTCCTCGTTCTGGTGCCTGTTGTCTGCCGCCATCAACCGATCCGCGTCTTCAGCTGCTTGATAACGTCAGGAATGGTGCGGCCCTCGGCGCGCGCCGAGAAGGTCAGCGCCATGCGATGCTTGAGCACGGGCTCGGCAAGATCGAGGACGTCGTCGATCGACGGCGCGAGCCTGCCGTCAAGTAGGGCGCGGGCGCGCACCGCCAGCATCAGGGCCTGGCTGGCGCGGGGACCGGGTCCCCAGGCGATCAGCTTGCCGGCTTCTCCGCCTTCGGGGCCGGGACGCGCGGCGCGCACCAGCGTCAGGATCGCCTCGACCACGGAATCGCCGACCGGCAGGCGCCGCACCAGGCGTTGCGCCGTGATCAGCGTCTCGGCGTCCATCGACGCCTTGGCAAGCGTCTCGTCGGCACCGGTGGTTTCGAACAGGATGCGGCGCTCGGCGTCGCGATCGGGATAGTCGACGTCGATTTCCATCAGGAAGCGGTCGAGTTGCGCCTCGGGCAGCGGATAGGTGCCTTCCTGCTCGAGCGGGTTCTGTGTCGCGAGCACGTGGAACGGCTTCGGCAAATCGTGCCGCGCGCCGGCAATGGTGATGTGCTGCTCCTGCATGGCTTGCAGCAGCGCCGACTGGGTGCGCGGGCTGGCGCGGTTGATCTCGTCGGCCATCAGGAGCTGCGCGAACACCGGACCCGAGATGAAGCGGAACGAACGCTTGCCGGCCGAGCTCTCGTCGAGCACTTCGGCGCCGAGAATATCCGACGGCATCAGGTCGGGCGTGAACTGGATGCGCTTGGCGTCGAGCCCGAGCGTAATGCCGAGCGTCTCGACCAATTTCGTCTTCGCAAGACCGGGGACGCCGATCAGCAGCGCATGGCCGCCGGACAGAATCGTCACCAGGGTGTTTTCAATCACCTGGTCCTGGCCGAAGATGACGGTGGCGACCGCTTCCTTGGCAGCCTTGATCTGGCCGGCGACCTGTTCGGCCGAGCGGACGATCACATCTTCCAGTTTCTCGACGCTGTCTGCACCGGCCATTCGATCCGCTCCTTCTTGACGATGCGCTCGATTCTCGCGTCGTCACCACATGGGCTGCATGCTAAACCTATGCGAAGGCCATGTATTCGTTGAATTAAACTATCCCCACCTTATCGGTATTTCAGGGTATGAACGGCATCACGATGTGGCGAGAATGACATCCCGACCACATCTCAGGATACGTGCACCAAATGTGCCAGATTGAGGGTTGGAAACTTCAGGGCAAACAATGGCGAAGCAAGGGCAGAGCGATTCCGGCAGTGAAACTACGGGGCTCGGAGCGAAGGCGCTCGGAGGCAAGGGCCTCGAAGGGCTGACCACCGCCGCCAATCAAGCCGCGACATCGGGTCCGGCCGGACGCAAGGGCCTCCCTCCGGTTCATCTATGGAATCCGCCGTTCTGCGGCGATCTCGACATGCGAATCGCGCCCGACGGCACCTGGTTCTACATGGGAACGCCGATCGGACGCCCGGCGCTGGTGCGGCTGTTCTCCACGATCCTGAAGCGCGAGGACGGCAAGCACTTTCTCGTGACACCGGTGGAGAAGGTCGGCATCCGCGTCGATGACGCGCCGTTCCTTGCCGTGGAAATGCAGACGGAAGCAGACGCGCGCGGCCGTTTGCTCCGGTTCCGCACCAATGTCGACGATTGGGTCGATTGCGAGAAGGGCCACGGGCTCAGATTCGAGGCCGCCGAAGACGGCGGATTGACGCCCTATCTGCACGTTCGCGCCGACTTGTGGGCCAAGGTCACCCGCGCGCTCTACTACGATCTGGTTGACATGGGCGAGGAGCGGATGGTCGATGGTCAGGAGATGTTCGGCATCGAGTCCGGCGGCGAGTTTTTCGCGATGGCCGATGCCAGCCAAGTGAGGGGCGCACTTTGAACGAGCCGTTGCTGAAGGTGAAGCCGGCGACGATCAGCTCGACGGAATTCTTCGCGCGAGCCCGCACGCGGCTCGATTTCGAAGTGCCGCCGGGCCTGGTCGATCCGCATATCATTCCGCGCACCGGTGATTCCGGCAACGATCGCATGCTCGAGATCGTGGCCCAGGAGCAGCCGGTGCGGCCGGCCGCGGTGCTGATCCCGGTGGTCGATCATCCCGAGCCGACCGTGCTGTTGACGCAGCGGTCGCCCAATCTGTCGAGCCATGCCGGCCAGATCTCGTTTCCCGGCGGCAAGATCGACGCCACCGACGCCTCGCCGCTCGACGCGGCGCTGCGCGAAGCCTGTGAAGAAGTCGGGCTGAAGCGGGAATTCATCGACCCTGTCGGCTATCTCGACCTCTATGGCACCGCGTTCGGCTTCCGCATCCTGCCGACGGTCGCCAAGGTGAAGCCGGGATTTACCTTGGAGATCAACGAGGCCGAGGTCGTCGATGCGTTCGAGGTGCCGCTCGCTTTCCTGATGAACCCCGAGAACCATCAGATCCACACCAAGGAATTCCGCGGCATGGACCGGTCCTACTACGCGATGCCGTTCGCCGAGCGCTACATCTGGGGCGCGACCGCCGGCATCCTGCGGGTGCTGTATGAGCGGATCTATCTGTCATGATCCGCACGGTGTTGACCGAGATCGGCATCTTTCTGATCCCTTTCGCGGTCTATGCCATCTTCCTCTTCGCGACGCGGTCCGGTGTGACGTTGCCGGCATCCTGGCCGCTCGACATGATCGCGAAGCTGACGCTGGCGGCGCTGGTGCTGGTCATCGTGAGCTTCGTGCTGCTCGCCGAATTGACCGGCGCGCCGCCGAACTCGACCTACGTTCCAGCCCATATCGAGAACGGCAGGCTGGTGCCGGGAGCTGAGAAATGAGCGAGGTGCGCCTGTTGTCCGACGCGCCGTGGCTCGCTTCGGGGCCCGCGGCGCGCGTGCTCGGCCTGCTCAATGCCGACGGCGAGGAAGCGCGGGTGATCGGCGGCGCCGTGCGCAACGCGCTGATGCAAATTCCGCTCGCCGACATCGACATCGCCACCACGGCATTGCCGGAGGAGGTGATCCGCCGCGCCAAGCGGGCAACCATCAAGAGCGTGCCGACCGGCATCGAGCACGGCACGGTGACCCTGGTCGTCGACGGTCAGCCCTTCGAGGTGACGACGCTGCGCGAGGACACCGAGACCTATGGCCGCAAGGCCAAGGTGGCGTTTGGCCGCGACTGGGTGCGCGATGCCGAGCGGCGCGACTTCACCATCAACGGCCTGTCGGTCGACGCTTCGGGCGTCGTGCATGATCACGTCGGCGGTCTCGCCGATATCGAAGCGAGGCGCGTGCGCTTCATCGGCGATCCCGCGCAGCGGATTGCCGAGGATTATCTGCGCATCCTGCGCTTCTTCCGTTTCCACGCCGCCTATGGCGCCGGCGAGGTCGATCGCGCCGGCTATCTCGCCTGCATCAGCGGGCGCGCCGGACTTGCCGGCCTCTCGGCCGAGCGCATCCGCATGGAGATGCTCAAGCTCGTGGTCGCGAACGGCGCCGCAAGCGCGGTGGTCGCGATGGGCGACGGCGGATTGCTGCTGCCGCTGTTCGGCGGCGTCGCCTATACCGGGCCGTTCGCGGCGATGATCGAGATCGAAAGGCTGATGGGGCTCGCGCCGAGCGCGACGCGCCGGCTGGCCGCGCTGACGGTCGCCGTGACCGAGGACGCGCGGCGCATCGCGGGTCGGCTGCGGCTCTCCAATGCCGAGGCCAAGGCGCTCGATTCGATGGGCCACCGCTGGTGGCGCCTGCCCGGCATGGACGAGGCGCGTGCCAAGCGCAGGCTCTACCGGCTCGACGAAGAGCCCTATCGCGACCGGCTGCTGCTCGCCTGGGCGCGAACCGGCGCTCAGGGCGACGTCGATCAATGGCGCGCGCTCGCCACGTTGCCGCAGCGCTGGCGTGCCCCTCACTTTCCGTTGAGGGCGTCGGATTTCATCGCGCGCGGGATTGCCGAGGGACCGGCGCTGGGGCATGTACTGACCCTGGCCGAGGATGCTTGGCTAGCCGCGGATTTCCCGCTGGATCCGCAGGTGTTGTCTGGCATCGCCGACCAGACCGTTTCCCGTTTCACCCGCGATCATCGGCTTTGAATTTTCTCTCCGGCTTCGCAGACATCTCGCTCGTTCAAATTCTGCTGGTCGCAGCCGTTGCGCTGTTTGCTTCCGTGATCGGAGGCCTCGCCGGCTACGGCACCGGCGCCTTGATGCCGCTGGTGCTGGTGCCGATGGTCGGCGCCGAGCCGGTCGTGCCGATCATCGCGATCTCGTCGATCTTCACCAACACCAGCCGCTTCGTCGCCTTCGTCAGATTTGCCGACCGCCGCAAGGCGATCATCGTGATCGCGGCGGCGCTGCTCTCCACGGCGCTCGGCGCCTACGGCTACACACGGCTGACCAGCGCCGGCGCTTCGCTGGTGATCGGAAGCATGCTGATCCTCAGTGTCCCGCTGAGGCGGCTGCTGCGCAGGCACAGCGTCAGGATCGGTGAGCGGGGCCTTGCAGCCGGCGCTGCCGGCTATGGCGTCGTGGTCGGCGGCACTGCGGGCTCCGGCGTCATCCTGCTGTCGCTGTTGATGGCGGCGGGCCTCGAGGGCGCCGCTGTGATCGCAACCGATGCGGTGATCTCGCTCACAAGCGCCGCGGTCAAGATTTCGGTGTTCGGTTTGACCGGTGTCATCACCGCGCAGGTGCTGGCGCTTGCGCTTCTTATCGGCCTGGTCGCTATTCCCGGCGCGTTCCTGGCCAAGGCCTTCGTCGAGCGGATGCCGGTGCATGTCCACACCGCGATCCTCGATGCCGCCGTGATCACCGGCGGCGTGGTGATGATCTCGAGCGCGCTGCGCGCGTTGTGACGAGAAGAAGAGGCGACGCTGCCGGCGGCGCGCCGGGCAGCATCGCCTGAATCTCGCGCAGCCTTGTCAAGCTGCCTCGTTAAGCGGCCTTGCGCTTCTTCTTGCGGTCGCCGTCCTCGTCGTCGTCCTCTTCTTCCTCGTCATCCTCTTCTTCGTCGTCGTCCTGCTCGTCATCTTCCGGATCGATTTCGGCCGACTCGAGTGCGACGAGCGGCAGGGTTTCGCGAAACAGGTCGCCGTCCGTGCCCATCCACAGGCACTCCACCTTGTCCTCGTCGACTTCGACCACCGTGATCGGATGACCGCCGGATTTCAGCATGACGACATCGCCTGGTTTCAGTTCCATGATTTTCCCTCCGCGCTGGATGACGCGGACGGCAAGCTAGCGACCGGTGATGACAGTGCGATCACGGCCGGCGCCTGGCGCGATGGATTTGCTGTGAAAGCAGAAGCTGCGTTATTTCCGCGCGGCCGGAACCAGTTCGGTCAGCGAGCGGATGATGCGGTCGGGCTTGATCGTCGATCCCGGGGGCAACCCGACGCCGTGCACGTCCATCCAGATCGCATAGATGCCAAGCCGCTGCGGCGCCACGACTTCCCACTCCAGATTGTCGCCGATCATCCAGGTATCAGGCGCGGTGACGCCGAGTGCCTGCATCGCGTGCAGATAGGCGCGCTCCTCGGGCTTGCCGAAGCCGTGCTCGCCCTCGATCTGGATGTGATCGAAGCGATGGCCGAGCGCGAAGCGCTCGACCTTGGCGCGCTGCATGTCGGCGGCGCCGTTGGTGACCAGCGCGAGCTTGATGCCGAGCGCCTTGAATGTATCGATCGCTTCATGCGCGCCGGGGAAGATGAACATCTCCTCCTCGCGATAGGCGGTGAAGCGATCGGCGATGCGGTCCGCGAGATCGTCCGGCAGCGCACGGTGGCCGGCCGCCGCAAGCTGAGCGAAGCCGCCCTTCACGGTCAGCCGGCGTGCCTCGCCGAGCTTAATCCGCCAGATCGGCTCGGCCGTCGACCAGAATTGCCGTGCATAGGCGAGCAGCGCGGTCGCGACCGTCTCCGGGGGCAGCGGCGCGAGCTCTGCGGCGAACTCGGTGGTGATCGTGTTCCAGGCGATCTCGGGACGTCCATAGGCCGACAGGATGGTGTCATCCATGTCGATCAGCATCGCGCGCGGCAGCTTGGTCACGGCCATTTCACCTCCGGCGGCAGCGACGACAGGATCGAATCGACATTGCCGCCGGTCTTCAGGCCGAAGATGGTGCCGCGATCATAGAGCAGGTTGAACTCGACATAGCGCCCGCGGCGGATCAGCTGCTCGTCGCGATCCTCCGCGCTCCAGTCGCTCTCGAAATTGCGCCGCACCAGGTCGGGATAGATCTTCAGGAAGCTGCGCCCGACGTCCTGGGTGAAGGCGAGATCGGCCTCCCAGTCGCCGCTGTCGTGCCAGTCATAGAAGATGCCGCCGACGCCGCGGGCTTCCTTGCGGTGTGGCAGATAGAAATAGTCGTCGCACCATTTCTTGTACTTGTCGTAGTCGGCGACGCCGTTCGGCCCGCTGCAGGCCTCTTTCATCGCGGCATGGAAGGCGACCGTGTCGGGGTCTTCCTGGGTGCGCCGCCGGTTCAGCACCGGCGTCAAATCGGCGCCGCCGCCGAACCAGGCCTTGGTGGTGACGACGAAGCGGGTGTTCATGTGCACGGCGGGCACGTTCGGATTGCGCAAATGCGCGATCAGCGAAATGCCCGAGGCCCAGAACCTCGGATCGTCGGCCGCGCCGGGAATCTGCGCACGGAATTCGGGAGCGAACTCGCCATGCACCGTCGAGCAGTGCACGCCGACCTTCTCGAACAGCCGGCCCTTCATGATCGACATCACGCCGCCACCGCCGGGCTTGCCGGTGTGGTCGGTGCGATCCCAGGGGGTGCGCACGAACCGGCCGGCATTGCCGGGATAGAGTGCGGAGGGGGCGTCGTCCTCGAGCTTCTCGAAGGCCGCGCATATGTCGTTGCGCAGCGCCTCGAACCAGCCGCGCGCGCGCGTCTTGCGGTGTTCGATGATGGTGGGGTCTGTTGGCAGCATGGCTAACCCTGTGGGCCGAAATAGGTGCAGCTCTCGTTGCAGCTGTCGCGATGGACGCTGACGCGGGTCAGCTTGCCCGCGTGCTGCAATCGCTCCCAGATGAAGCGTGAGAGATTCTCCAGTGTGGGGACACCGATCGCCTCGATCTTGTTGAGGAACTTGTGGTCGAGCGTCTTCTGCACCTCGGCCATGGCGCGTTCGAGCAGGCCGAGGTCGACCACCATCCCGGTTTTCGGATCGGGGGTGCCGCGGACGGTAACCTCGGCTCGAAACGAGTGACCGTGGATCTCCTCGCTGGCAGTGCCAAAGGTCGTTCCGGATAGCGCATGCGCAGCTTCGAACCGAAACGCTTTCGTCAATTCCCACATCTCTCTCAACAATCCAGTTCTGTTAGTTCATCTAATGCCGAGCGTCTTGTGCGTCTGCACGCTGAGGCGCCATTGCGGGTGCTTCAGGCAGTATGCGATCGCCCGCTCGGTATTTTCGATCACGTGGGGGCCGTCCATCGGCTGCAGCGAGAAGCGCTCGAAGGCGAGGCCAGCAAAGTCCTCCGGCGCGTTTTCCGGCTGCGGATAGACCAGCTTGAGTTCGTGGCCCGTGCGCACCACGAGCTCGGATGCCGCCTTGGGGCTGACGCAGACCCAGTCGAGCCCGTCGGGCGGCGCGATGGTGCCGTTGGTTTCGATCGCAATCGCAAAGCCGTGGCCGTGCAGGGCCTCGATCAGGGCGGTATCGACCTGCAGCAGCGGCTCGCCGCCGGTCAGCACCACGTAGCGGTCGGTTTCGCCCCCGGTCCATTGCGCGGCAATGGTGCCGGCAAGCTCGGCCGCATCGGCATAGCGGCCGCCGAGCGTGCCGTCGGTGCCGACGAAATCGGTGTCGCAGAAGCGGCAGACGGCCCCGGCGCGGTCCTGCTCGCGGCCGCTCCAGAGATTGCAGCCGGCGAAGCGGCAGAACACGGAGGCCCGGCCCGCATGGGCGCCTTCGCCCTGCAGGGTGAGAAAGATCTCCTTGACCGCGTAGCTCACCAAAAATCCCTTAAGTTACCGAACCGGCAATTCCTGAACCCGTTTGCCGCAGCGCCTCTCCGACTGCCATGGCCGCGGTGACCGCCACATTGAGCGAGCGCAAGGACGGCTTGATCGGAATCAGCAGCCGCGCATCCGCGGCGGCTACCACCGCCTCGGTCACCCCCGCCGTTTCGCGCCCGAAGAGCAGGACATCGGAGGCCCCATACGCGAAATCAAGGTAGGATTTCGCCGCCTTGGTCGTGAACAGGACCAGCCGGCATCCGGCCTCGGCCCGCCATTCCTCGAATTTCGACCATGAGTCGTGACGCTTCAACCGCACATGGTCGAGATAGTCCATACCCGCCCGGCGGAAATTCCGGTCCGAGGTGTCGAACCCTGCCGGTTCGATGATATGGGCTGACACGTCCAGGCAGGCGCAGAGGCGCAGAATCGTCCCTGTATTCTGGGGGATGTCGGGCTGGAACAGCGCGATCTGCATGGTGCGGGCGACCTGTGAAATCCGGATGAAATTGTCTCAATAAAACATCGCTCGGCGCGGATTTCGTGCATTGCACGTGTGCGAGCCGATAGCGGGCTTGCGCTCGTCCGGCAAGGGTGCCAATAGAACGATTCTGGACTGCTGTTCCGCCATTTGGGGTGGGGAATAGCGGTTTTCTGCCGCCGCGGGGGCCGCGGGCGCCGGCAGCCTTTCTTGGGGCGCGTTCTGCGTCTCCGGGGCGGTTCCACCGGCTGCAGAAAAGAAAGGGCTAGGAATCGTGACGACAGCGTCTTCGGCGGACCATCCGACACGCCGTGATTTTCTCTTTGTTGCAACCGGAGCTGCCGCCGTGGTCGGCGCAGCCGCCACTGTTTGGCCGCTGGTTGCCCAGATGAACCCGGATGCCGCGACGATCGCGGCCGGCGCGCCGATCCAGGTCGACCTGACGCCGATCGCCGAGGGCCAGGACATCAAGGTGTTCTGGCGCGGCAAGCCGATCTACATCAGCCACCGCACCAAGAAGCAGATCCAGGAGGCCCAGGGCGTGGCGCTCTCGAGCCTGCCCGATCCGCAGCCCGACTCGGCCCGCGTCAAGGCAGGCCACGACCAGTGGCTGGTCGTGATCGGCATCTGCACCCATCTCGGCTGCATCCCGATCGCCCATGAGGGCAATTACGACGGCTTCTTCTGCCCCTGCCACGGCTCGCAGTACGACTCCTCCGGTCGTATCCGCCAGGGGCCGGCGCCCGCCAACCTGGCGGTGCCGCCCTACGCCTTCCTTACCGACACCAAAATCCAGATCGGCTAAGTCCCGGACCTCCGGGATTTAGACTTCCCCTTGGACCCATCGCGTCGTTTTTCTTCTTCAGGATCGCATCAATGAGCGGACCATCTGATTTTCAACCGAGCAACCCCGCCTTGAAGTGGATCGAACGGCGTCTTCCGATCTTCGGCCTGATCCACTCCTCCTTCGTGGCCTATCCGACGCCGCGCAACCTGAACTACTGGTGGACCTTCGGCGCCATCCTTTCGATGATGCTGGCGCTGCAGATCCTGACCGGCGTGATCCTGGCGATGCACTACACGCCGCACGCCGATCTCGCCTTCAAGTCGGTCGAGCTGATCGTCCGCGACGTCAATTACGGCTGGCTGCTGCGCAACATGCATGCCTGCGGCGCGTCGATGTTCTTCTTCGCCGTCTACATCCACATGTTCCGCGGTCTCTATTACGGGTCGTACAAGGAACCGCGCGAGGTGCTGTGGATCCTCGGCGTCATCATCTACCTCCTGATGATGGCGACCGGCTTCATGGGCTACGTGCTGCCGTGGGGCCAGATGAGCTTCTGGGGCGCCACCGTCATCACCAATCTGTTCTCGGCCGTGCCGTATTTCGGCGAGAGCATCGTGACCCTGCTGTGGGGCGGCTATTCGGTCGGCAACCCGACGCTGAATCGCTTCTTCTCGCTGCACTACCTGCTGCCGTTCGTGATCGCCGGCGTGGTCGTGCTGCACGTCTGGGCGCTGCACGTCGCGGGTCAGAACAACCCGGCCGGCGTCGAGGCCAAGACCGAGAAGGACACCGTTCCGTTCACCCCGTATGCGACGATCAAGGACGCGTTCGGTGTGTCGTGCTTCCTGATCTTCTTCGCCTGGTTCATCTTCTACATGCCGAACTACCTCGGCGACGCCGACAACTACATCCCGGCGAACCCCGGCGTGACCCCGGCGCACATCGTGCCTGAATGGTACTATCTGCCGTTCTACGCGATCCTGCGCTCGATCCCGAACAAGCTCGCCGGCGTCGTGGCGATGTTCTCGGCGATCATCATCCTGTGCTTCCTGCCCTGGCTCGACAGCGCACGGACCCGGTCGTCGAAGTATCGTCCGCTGGCCAAGCAGTTCTTCTGGATCTTCGTGGTGGTCTGCATCCTGCTCGGCTATCTCGGCTCGCAGCCGCCGGAAGGCATCTATGTGATCGCCGGCCGGATCCTGACGGTGTGCTACTTCGCCTACTTCCTGATCGTGCTGCCGCTGCTCGCCCGCATCGAGACGCCGCGCCCGGTGCCGAACTCGATCGCCGACGATGTGCTGGCGAAGAGCAAGGGCAGGGCCGCGACCGCAGCCTCTGTCATGCTTGCGCTGGTGCTGGCCGGTGGCCTGTTCGCCGGCAGCACCCAGAACGCCAAGGCCGAGGAAGGTGGCAACGCGCCGCCGGCCCAGAGCTGGTCGTTCTCCGGCCCGTTCGGCAAGTATGACCGCGGCTCGCTGCAGCGTGGCCTGAAGGTCTACAAGGAAGTCTGCTCGGCCTGCCACAGCCTGAACTACATCGCATTCCGCAACCTCGCCGATGCCGGCGGCCCCGGCTATTCGGAGGCGCAGGCGGCGGCTCTCGCGGCCGAGTACAAGGTCAAGGACGGCCCGAACGACCAGGGCGAGATGTTCGAGCGTCCTGGCCGCCCGGCGGACTACTTCCCGGCGCCGTTCCCGAACGAGCAGGCGGCGCGCGCGGCCAATGGCGGCGCGGCACCGCCGGACCTCTCGCTGATCACCAAGGCGCGGTCCTACAAGCGCGGCTTCCCGCAGTTCGTGATCGACTTCTTCAGCCAGTACCAGGAGCAGGGACCGGACTACGTCGACGCCATCTTGCAAGGTTTCGAGGACAAGGTGCCAGCCGGCGTGACGATCCCGGAGGGCTCGTACTACAACAAGTATTTCCCCGGCCATTCGATCAAGATGCCGAAGCCGTTGTCCGACGGTCAGGTGACCTTCGACGACGGCTCGCCGGCGACGGTCAAGCAGTATGCGCACGACGTCACCACGTTCCTGATGTGGGCGGCCGAGCCGCACATGGAAGAGCGCAAGCGGATCGGCATGCAGGTGTTCTTCTTCCTCGTGATCTTCGCCATCCTGATGTACTTCACCAAGCGCAAGGTCTGGGCCGACGCGCACTGACCTCAGTTATCGCGAGTTTGAAAAAGCCCCTTCGGGGGCTTTTTTGTTTTGTGCGTGTCCGAGGCTTGGTTCACGAGAAGCGCGTTGGTGCTTCGGCAGTCATGACGAGTGCGCGAGGGGGCCGCAGGGCGATTGCGTCCGTCACCGAGTACGGACAAAATGCCGGCCAATCGGCCGGCAAACATCGCGGAGGAACTCATGGGTACCAGCATCAACTTCAAGCGTCCGGACGGCAAGGAAGCGTCGGGCTATCTCGCCAACGCCGCGCGCGGCAACGCGCCCGGGGTCGTCGTGATCCAGGAGTGGTGGGGGCTGCAGGACCAGATCAAGGGCATGTGCGACCGCTTCGCGCGGGCCGGTTTCGATGCGCTGGCGCCCGATCTCTACAAGGGCAAGGTGGTGCCGTATCACGACACCGACGCGGCCGGCAAAGAGATGAACTCGCTCGACTTCATGGATGCCACCACGCAGACGGTGCGCGGCGCCGCGCAATATCTCGGCAAGAACGGCGCCAAGGTCGGCCTGACCGGCTTCTGCCTCGGCGGCGCGGTGACCATCATCGGCGCCACCAAGATCCCGGAGCTGACCGCAGGCGTGGTGTTCTACGGCATTCCGCCGGAGCAGGCGGCCAAGCCGGCGGACGTGCGGATTCCGCTGCAGGGCCATTTCGCCACCAAGGACGATTGGTGCACGCCGGCGCTGGTCGATGGTTTCGAGAAAGCGATGAAGGCCGCCGGCAAATCGCTGGAGCTGTACCGCTATGACGCCGACCACGGCTTTGGCAACGAGCAGCGCCTGTCGGTGCACGACCGCCAGTGTGCGGAACTGGCCTGGGACCGGGCGACTGATTTCTTCAGGAAGCATCTGGGCTGAGTGGCGTTCGCGATCACCATCCGTCGTCCCGGCGAAGGCCGGGATCCATACGCCGCGGCCGTCGTGATCAAAGGAAGCTGGCCGACGGCTTTGCCAGACAACCACGCCCTGCCGTTATGGGTCCCGGCTTTCGCCGGGACGACGCAGCTTTTATGAAGCCTTCACCTCGTCCCACCACGGGCAGGTGCCCGACATCAGCTTGAAATTGCCTTCCAGCACCTGCACCGGCGCGCGCTTGCCCTCGGCGGCGGCGCGCATCCGCATCTCGCGCGCGACCGCGCGGTCCTCCGGCGACAGCCAGACACGTTCGTGGCCCCACAGGCTCGGGCCGTCGTACATTTCGAACGGCGTCCAGTTCTTAGGGTCGATCTCGCGACCGCCCCAGCCGCACTCGACCATGAAGGCTGATGGGGACTTGGCGTAGAACGACGTCATCAGGTCGTTGGTGTGGCGGCCGAGCGTGACGTTGACCCGGTCTTCCTTCGTCGCGATGTCGTAGGCTTGGCCGACATCGTCGAGCGAGAACAATTCCACCATCAGATGATGCATGCCGTTCGTACCGGTCTCGATCAGCGCGAGCGAATGGTGGCGGGCATTGACGTGGAAGAAATAGGCGCGGAACGGTTTTTCGATGTAGTCGCTGAGGCCGAAGCCGAGCACGTCGACATAGAAGCTCATGACAGGCGCGATGTTCTCGACGGTCAGCACCGCGTGACCGAGCCCGAGCGCGCCGGTGCGGAAGCCGGAGATGGATCGTCCGGGCCGGAACGGCGTGTCGTCGATCTCGGGGCCATGAAACGCCTCCAGACGGTTGCCGGCCGGGTCCTGGAATGAGATCAGTCGGCGGACCCGCCTGCTATCTGCGAGCGCCTGCGGTTCGGCAATCACGGCAACGCCGGCATGCTCCAGCCGCGCCGCCAGCGCGTCGAGGGCTGCGGCATCCGCCAGCTCCCAGCCGAAGAACCGCGTCCCTTCGCCCTGGGCGCGGTCGATCACGATGCGCTGCTTGCGGTCGTCCATCCGGAAGGCGAGCAGCGAGTTGCCGCGCTCGATCGCCTGCAGCCCGACCAGGCCGGTGCCGAACCGCCGCCAGTCGTCGAGCGCGTCGGAGCCGAAGCCGGCATATCCGAGACCCAAAATCGCCATCTGCGTCTCCACCGTCTGTCTGTTTTTTGGGCGGCTGGTCACCGTCATTTCAGCAAATCCTACGCGGATTCCGGTCGCTTCAAACCTCGAAAATGGCGTCCGAGAGGGCGTCCAGGATTGGGGCAGGGGTGTCGGGGCATCCCTTGACACGGCCCGCGCCCGGTGGTGAGTAGCGGCCATGAGCACCGTTGCCAGTCCATCCCGTCGTTGGTGGCCCACCTTCTCATAGGTGGCCGGTGCGTTTTCATTTCCCAAAAACGTCGAAGGTCGCCATCGCAGTGCGACGGTCTCCCTTCGTTTGTCCTGTGTGGCGCTCTCTTCCCAAGTTTCGTAAGAGGATCACATGAACAGGACAGTCTTCTCCCTGCCGGCCAAGAGCGAATACCTGACCAACGGCGGCCTCGCGGTCGCGCGCGTGGTCGAGCAGTTCACCGGCGGCGCCAACCGTCTCGACGATTTGATCGCGCTGCTGGACCGCCGCCGCGGCGTGGTGCTGTCCTCGGGCACCACAGTGCCGGGCCGCTACGAGAGCTTTGACCTCGGCTTTGCCGATCCGCCGCTGGTGCTAGAAACCTCAGGCACCGACTTCTCGTTGCAGGCGCTGAACCCGCGCGGCGAGGTCCTGATCGCCTTCCTCGGCGACGTGCTGCGCGAGCCTTGCGTCGTCATCTCCGAGCGCAGTGCCACGCGGCTCGCCGGCCACATCATCCGCGGTGCCGCGCCGGTGGAGGAAGACCAGCGCACCCGCCGCGCCAGCGTGATGTCGCTGGTGCGCGACATGGTGGCGGCGTTCACCTCCAATGCCGATCCGCTGCTCGGCCTGTTCGGCGCTTTCGCCTACGACCTCGTGTTCCAGATCGAGGACATCGTGCAGAAGCGCGCCCGCGAGGCCGACCAGCGCGACATCGTACTCTACGTGCCGGACCGGCTGCTGGCGTATGACCGCGCCACCGGCCGCGGCGTGGCGCTGAATTACGAGTTCTCCTGGAAGGGCAAATCCACCGCGGGCCAGTCGCACGAGACCGCGCCGAGCCTCTACGCCATGACCGGGCGGCAGGGTTTTGCCGATCACGCGCCAGGCGAATACCAGGCGACCGTCGAAGTCGCGCGCGCGGCGTTCGCCCGCGGTGACCTGTTCGAGGCGGTACCCGGGCAGCTGTTTGCCGAGCCCTGCGAGCGTTCGCCGGCGGAAGTGTTCCAACGGCTCTGTCGCATCAATCCGTCGCCCTATGGCGCGCTGATGAACCTCGGCGACGGCGAATTCCTGGTCTCGGCATCGCCGGAGATGTTCGTGCGCTCCGACGGCCGCCGGGTCGAGACCTGTCCGATCTCGGGCACCATCGCGCGCGGCTCGGATTCGATCGGCGATGCCGAACAGATCCGCAAGCTGTTGAACTCGGAAAAGGACGAGTTCGAGCTCAACATGTGCACCGACGTCGACCGCAACGACAAGGCGCGCGTCTGCGTGCCCGGCACCATCAAGGTGCTGGCGCGGCGGCAGATCGAGACCTACTCAAAACTGTTCCACACCGTCGACCACGTCGAGGGCATGCTGCGACCGGGCTTCGATTCGCTCGATGCTTTCCTGACCCATGCCTGGGCCGTGACCGTGACCGGCGCGCCGAAATTGTGGGCGATGCAGTTCGTCGAGGATCACGAGCGGTCGCCGCGGCGCTGGTACGCCGGCGCGATCGGCTGCGTGAATTTCGACGGCAGCATCAACACCGGCCTCACCATCCGCACCATCCGCATGAAGGACGGTCTCGCCGAGGTGCGCGTCGGCGCGACCTGCCTGTTCGACTCGGATCCCGCCGCCGAGGACCGCGAGTGCCAGGTCAAGGCGGCGGCGCTGTTCCAGGCGCTGCGCGGCGATCCGCCGAAGCCGCTGTCGGATTTCGCGCCCGATGCCACCGGCTCGGGCAAGAACGTCCTCTTGATCGATCACGACGACAGCTTCGTGCACATGCTGGCGGATTACTTCCGCCAGGTCGGCGCCAACGTCACCGTGGTCAGGCACATCCACGCCCAGGACATGCTGAAGCAGCGCGGATGGGACCTGCTGGTGCTGTCGCCCGGACCGGGTCGTCCGGAGGATTTCGGCATCGCGAAGACCATCGACACAGCGCTTGAGAAGAAGTTGCCGATCTTCGGCGTCTGTCTCGGCGTGCAGGCGATCGGCGAATATTTCGGCGGCCAGCTCGGCCAGCTCGGCCAGCCTGCACATGGCCGTCCGTCGCGCGTCCAGGTGCGTGGCGGCAGGCTGATGCACAATTTGCCGAATGAGATCGTGATCGGCCGCTATCACTCGCTCTATGTCGAGCGCGACAGCGTGCCCGAGGTGCTGGCGGTGACCGCGACCACCGAAGACGGCGTCGCGATGGTGATCGAGCACAAGACCCTGCCGGTCGGCGGCGTGCAATTCCATCCGGAATCGCTGATGTCGCTCGGCAACGAGGTCGGCCTGCGCATTGTCGAGAATGCATTCCGGCTTAATCCGCCGGCCAATTGAGGATTGCGAGACCAATGACCTTCGACCACGACATCAAGGCGACCGTTCGCACCATCCCGGACTATCCGAAGAAGGGCATCCTGTTTCGCGACATCACAACGCTGCTCGCCGATGCCCGCGCCTTCCGCCGCGCGGTGGATGAGCTGGTGCATCCCTGGGCGGGGGCGAAGGTCGACAAGGTCGCAGGCATCGAGGCGCGCGGCTTCATCCTCGGCGGCGCGGTGGCGCATCAGCTCTCGGCCGGCTTCGTGCCGATCCGCAAGAAGGGCAAGCTGCCGCACACCACGGTGCGGATCGCCTACTCGCTGGAATACGGCATCGACGAGATGGAGATGCATGCCGACGCCGTGCAGCCCGGCGAGCGCGTGATCCTGGTCGACGATCTGATCGCGACCGGCGGCACCGCCGAGGGCGCGGTGAAGCTGCTGCGCCAGATCGGCGCCAACATCGTCGCCGCCTGCTTCATCATCGACCTGCCCGATCTGGGCGGCGCCGCCAAACTGCGCGCGATGGACGTTCCGGTGCGCACGCTGATGGCGTTCGAAGGGCATTAGCGCCACGCGTCGTCCCGGCGAAGGCCGGTACCGATAACCACGATAGTGATTGTGGAACGACGCTGCAGCCCCAGCCTTCGCCGAACGCATAGCGGTGGTTATGGGTCCCGGCCTTCGCCGGGACGACAGTCATCGCTGCAGCAGCATGCTCAGTTCGAGATCGCGGAACGTGGTGTAGTTCTTCCGGATCCACTGATGCAGCTCGGTCGATGAGTCCCTCTCCTGGCGCAGATAGCCGGTGAACGAGAAGGTCAGCCGGTCGATATAGGTCTTCAGGAACACCGGCAGCGCCCGGAAGCGCAGCACCCGGCTGGCGGTCATGACGGGCGGCAGCTCGCCGCGCACCACGAATTCATTGTCGATCACGATGAGCGCGTTCGGCGGGATCATGCCCTGCAGCGTCTGGTAGCCGTGCACCGAGGCGCGGTCGGTATCGGCGACATAGAGGATCACCGGCGAGACGCGGCGGCGCAGCGCCTCCTTCATCAGCCCGATCTGGTCGCACATCCTAAAGAATTCGTCGAAGGCGTGATAACCGAGGTCGATCACCTTGCCGATGCCGTCATTGACGATGACGCGGTCCATCAGCTGCATCTTGCCGTAGGTGTCGATCACATCGGCGGTTTCCGTGATCCGCGGCAGGTAGTCGAGCAGCGACGGCTCCTTCAGGTTGATGTCGTAGCAGACGACATCGCCGTTCTTGAGCAGCAGGAATTCGCCGAGCAGCCGCGCGATCAGCGTCTTGCCGACCTGCGGGCGGGGCGAGCAGATGATGTAAACGGGCGTGGACGACATCGCCCGCTATATCAGGCCAAATTTTCGCCTAATCCAGCCCCATCGCCGCCTTGCGCGCGACTTTTTTCGCGTCCCCGGGCGCGACTCTTTCGCTGCGGCCGGGCGCGACTTTCGGTCGCCTTTGCGCGCGACTATTTTTCGCCCTTGGCCGCCTTGGCGCCGACCAGGTCGGTCAGCTTGATCCGGTCGAACTCGCTCCAGACGTTCGCAAGCCAGTGCCGGACATAGCCGCGCAGCACGAAGGAGTAGTTCGCGGCGTCGTCGTTGATGCCCTTGTTGGCAACGAATTTCAGGAACGGAACCGAGGAGACCTCGACCTGCTCGTAGGCCATTTCGTTGAGCTTGGGGATGGTGAGGTCCACGGCATCCTTGATGCGGTGGAAGTACGAATTGTAGGTGGCCTGGTCCCACTGGAAGAACTGGGTGTCGTTGATGAAGTTCTTCACCAGGAAATACTTCGCGCCGCTCATGAAGTTGGCGGTCTCGGCGATCTCGTCCAGCGAGGCGATCGACGGGCCCAGGATGTGGAACACGGCGAAGGTGATCTGGCCGGAGCGCGCCGCGTCGAGGAAGCCGATATCGCGCAGCGAGGCCAGCGCGGGCGACAACAGGCCGGCGCGGACGTCGATCACGGTGACCGAGGAACCGGCGTTCAGCGTATCGAAGATTTTCATCTGGTCCGCGGTCGTCGTCATGTCGACGATCTCGGTGATGTCGGGATGGAAGCGCTTCAGCGTGCCGCGCGGCGACTCGGTGTCGAACGCCCGGGTCTGCACATTGTTGGCACTGAAATAGTCCAGGAGCGTCCGCGAGACGGTGGTCTTGCCGACCCCGCCCTTGTCAGCGCCCACCACGATCACAACCGGCTTTGCCATGGAAGTCCCTTAAAGCGCGCTCCCGACCGCGATGGCGATCGGCAAGTCCCCACACTGCTTTGGGCGCGAACATGGCAGAAACGAGGGAGAATTCAATTCCTTAAGGTGCCCACATTGGGTTTGGTAGGGATTTCCTTAATGGACTGAGTGGCCTAGGGCACGATCAGCGGCGCCGGCCCCAAGGGCCTTGAAGCGGTCCCTGGAGCGGGCCCTGCAAAGGACCCAGCGGTCCCAATGGTCCCTGTGCGGGGCTGGTGCCCGGCAGCGGCGGCGGATTGTTCGGTTGTGCGGGCGGCGTGTCACCCCACGGGCCATGGGGTACCGGCGGGGGCTGGTCGCCTGCCATGGAAGGCTGGTCCTGCGTTCCCGTCTCCTCCGATGTCTCATCCGGCAGGGCCAGCGGTCCGGGGTCGTGGCCGCCGGCAAATTTCACCAGGGCATCGACCCGGGATTTCACCGACGGATGGGTGGCAAACAGGTCGGCAAAACCCTCGCGCGGATTGTCGACGCAGAGTTCCATCACCGCCGAGGTGGCGCCCGGCAACTCGCCGCGGTTCTCGATCTTGCGCAGCGCCGAGATCATCGCATCGGGATTCTTGGTCAGCTCCACCGATCCGGCATCGGCGAGAAATTCGCGCGATCGCGACAGCGCGAGCTTGACCACCTGCGACAGCAGCCAGGCCAGCATGATCAGAGCGACCGCGATGATGATCACGATGATCGCGCCGCCGCCCGAGCTCTTGCTGTCGCGGTCCGACGAGGACGACGACGATCGGGAGGATGACGAGGACGACCAGCCACCTCCGCCGCCGCCGCTCCACGACAGATTTGTGAACAGGCGGAAGAACAGCTCGCCGAAGAAGCCGACCACGCCGGCGATGATCACGGCGACCACCATCAGCTGTACGTCGCCGTTCTTGATATGGGTGAGCTCGTGGCCGAGCACGGCCTCGATCTCCTGGTCATCAAGCGCCTTCAGGAGACCCGTGGTGACCGTGATGGAATATTGCCGCGAGTTTAGTCCGGTCGCGAACGCGTTCAGCGCCGGGCTGTCCATCACCTTCAGCTTCGGCATCGGGATGCCGCGCGAGATGCAGAGGTTTTCCAAGAGATTGTAGAGCCGCGGCTGCTGCTGCCGCGTCACGCTTTCGCCGCCGGTGACGGCGTCGATCATCTTCTGGTGAAAGAAATAGGCGATCACGATCCAGGCCACCGCCGCGATCGTCGCCCATGGGAAGGCCGAGACCAGATCGCGCGAGGCATGGGTCAGATAGTAGTCGGCCGTGCGGCCACTATCGATCATCACCTCCGCGACCAGCGCGCCGGCATACACCAGCACGTAGATCAGCAGGAACAGGCCGGCAAGCAACAGCATCGAACGAAACTTGTTCGATGCGATATGCGTGTAGAGACCATAGGCGGCCATGACTAACCATCGTCATTCCGGGGCACGCCAACGGCGTGAACCCGGAATCCAGAGGTTTCTTGGTCGATCGAGACTCCGGGTTCGATGCTTTGCATCGCCCCGGAATGACAGAGCTGGCTGGATGCCATGCTGATCAGAACTTCACGCTCGGTGCCGCCTCGACCTCCGTGCGGCTGGCGCCGAGGTCGAAGAAATCCTTGCGGGTGAAGCCGAACATGCCGGCGAACAGCGCGGCCGGCATCTGCTGGATGCCGGTGTTGTATTCCTGGACCGCGTTGTTGAAGAAGCGGCGGCTGGCGGCGATCTTGTTCTCGAGGTCGGAAAGCTCGGAGGCAAGCTGCTGGAAATTGGCGTTGGCCTTGAGGTCCGGATAGGCCTCCGACAGCGCGATCAGCCGGCCGAGCGCGCCGGAGAGCTGGTTCTCCGCCGCCGAGACCTGGGCCGGGCCCTGTGCCGAGATCGCCGAGTTGCGTGCCTTGATGACGTCGTCGAGCGTGCCGCGCTCATGTGCGGCATAGCCCTTCACGGTCTCGACCAGGTTCGGGATCAGATCGTGGCGCTGCTTGAGCTGCACATCGATGTCGGCAAAGGCCTGGCTGACGCGCTGGCCGAGCGCGACAAGCCGGTTGTAGGCGCCGAACGCAAACAGCACGAGAAGGACGATGACGCCGATAACGATCCAGCTGGTCGACATGGCAGGGCAGCTCCTGATGGACGAGACGGCGGCACCGTAGCCCAAGATCGGGGCGCAGGGCAGCCCGCCGCGAAAAGGTGGGCATGAGTTGGTCGGCCGGTCCCCCGGATAGGTTCAACTCGAAGCTGACCAGCGCTCGGCCGCAGGCGCTTGGCCGACCCTACTTTGCAGGGGTATTCCAGTCGCTGCAGACAATTCCGCGGCGAGCCGACTGGCTTCGTCCAGCGACCACGATTGCACCGGAATCCTGTGCCTGCCGCCCCGCTTGAAGTCGACAATCACGTCGGTGCGGGACCAGCTCCACTGGCCCACCGTATCCGTATACGTCAGGATTCCGACTTCACTGCATTCGTCGAACGAGCAGTGCTCAATGACTTCGGTCCGCAGCACGACGCCGGTCCATCGCAGCGCTAAGGATCTTACGATCGTCATTCTCCGGTCATGCGGATCGATCCGGACGGTCCATCGCCGGACGACGCCGAGAACGACGATGCAGCCGAGCAATATGAGTATTGCGAATGTCCGGGCTTGATCTGCGGAAGGATCGATCGTCTTCCTAATGATGACCGCGAGTGCGGAAATTGCGACGGCGATAGTCCATAGCCCCCATCGTAGGCCAATGCCGTCCGACACGAACACGATTGTCTTGGATGATCCGCTGGGCTCGTGCTGAGCCATGATGGCTACGTTCCGTTCAACCGGCTGCGTTGGCAGGATCTGCAACTTGGCATTGCGGCAGGAGATGCTCAAGGACAGACGCGATTATCAGCCGGTCGCGTCGCCCCAGCGCCAGCGCCGGGCCCGGGCGTAATCGGCCTTCGCGCGCCGCGGCACTTTTGTAACAACAACGCCCTCGGGCGTGCAGAGCTTGGCCGCGACCTCGACCTTGCCGACATCCGGTTGCGCCAGCACCCGCGATAGCCGGTTCTCAACGCGCGCGCGGCTCAGCGCGACATAGGCGAAGCGCTCGTCCTCGAACGGCGCATCGGCGCCCTTGACCTGCTTGTGGGCGCGCGAGCGTTGCAGGCGCTGCGAGAAATGGCACCAGTCGGGCGCGACCAGCGGGCAGCCACCGTCATGCGGGCAGGGGGCTATGACATGCGCGCCGGCGGCGATCAAGCGTGCGCGCAGTGCGATGATCCGCGCATAGCCCGCTGGCGTGCCGGGTTCGACGACCAATAGCGTGTCGCGCGCTTTGGACCACAGCGCATCGGCCAGTGCTCCGCGCTCGGCTTCGCCGAGTTCGCCGATCATGTAGCTGGCAACGACGAGGTCGGCCGGATCGGCCTTGTCCAGCAAGGCGCGGGCCTGGCCGAGTTGGTAGCTGGTGTCGTGCAGGCGTGCGGTGCGTTGAAAAAGCTCCTGCGCCAGCGTTCTCAACGCGCCATTGGCATCGAGCAGGGTGAAGCCCCGCAGCGACGTGAACGTCTCGGAGGCCGCCCAGGTCGCGGTCCCGGGGCCGGCGCCGACATCGAGCAGGCTCGCCGGCGCGAAGTCCGGCCGGATCTCTGTCAGTGCATTGAGGCTCGCCACCACGGCCGCATAGGTTGCGGGCATCCGTGCCAGCGCATAGGCCAGCGCATCGGTCTCGGTCCGGATCGTCCCGGAGCCGCCGCCCTCGCGGTAGGTCTGTGAGATGATCGCCGCGCGACCGGCCGCGTCGTTGCGCGACAGGCCTTCGAGCCTGGCGTTGAGGGCGGCACGCAGTTCAGCGGGGAGATCGGGCGAGGTCATCCGCCATACTATCGCACGTCATTGCGAGCGGAGCGAAGCAATCCATCGCGCCGCTTGTGGAGGCGTGGATTGCTTCGTCGCTGTCGCGCCTCGCAATGACGGGGCCGAGAGGCCTCGCCTCAAGTCCGAGGTGCTTCGACGTAGCGTTACGCCACGTTCTGGTCGAGGATATCGACCGCGCCCTGCAGGTCGACCGACACCAGCTGCGACACGCCGCGCTCGGCCATGGTGACGCCGAACAGGCGGTTCATCCGCGCCATCGTGATCGGATTGTGCGTGATGATGATGAAGCGGGTTTCGGTCGACGACGTCATCTCGTTCAGCAGGGTGCAGAACCGTTCGACGTTGTGGTCGTCGAGCGGCGCGTCGACTTCGTCCAGCACGCAGATCGGCGACGGGTTGGTCAGGAACACTGCGAAGATCAGTGCGAGCGCCGTCAGCGCCTGCTCACCGCCTGACAGCAGCGACAGCGTCTGCGGCTTCTTGCCGGGCGGCTTGGCGATGATCTCGAGGCCGGCCTCGAGCGGATCGTCGCTCTCGATCAGATGCAACGCGGCCTCGCCGCCGCCGAACAGCTCGGTGAACAGCCGCTTGAAGTGGTTGTTGACGGTCTCGAACGAGGTCAGCAGGCGCTCGCGCGCTTCGCGGTTGAGGCTCTGGATACCCTGCCGCAGCCGCTTGATCGCCTCGACCAGGTCGTCGCGCTCGGTGGTCAGCGCAGTGTGCTGGGTCTCGACTTCCTTCAACTCTTCCTCGGCGCGCAGATTGACCGCGCCCAGGCGCTCGCGGTCGCGGCGCAGCTTTTCGAGTTCTTCCTCGACCTGCGCGACCGGCGGCAGCTCCGCGCCGGGCTCGATCTCGGCGAGTCCCACGACCGCCGGCGGCTCGACCTCGAGCATGTCGTGGATCTCGCGCTCGATATCGGCGAGGCGGCGGCGGGTGCCTTCCATGCGTTCTTCGGCGCGCGCGGTTGCCTCACGGGAATAGGAGAGGGCTTCGAGCGTAGCCTTGGCCACACGATCGGTTTCCGCCATCGCGGCTTCCGCGGTCGCCAGCGCATCGGCGGCGATCCGGCGATCGCCCTCGGCGTGCTCGATCTCCGTGATCAGCGCGCTGCGCTTCTCGGCGAACACTTCCGGCGCGTTGGCCAGTTCCTCGCGCTCGGCCGACACCTCGGCGATGCGCTCTTCGATGGTCCCGACCTGCGAGGCGGCGCTGGTCTTGCGGCTCTGCCACTCGTTGCGTTCGGCAACGATGGCCTGCACGCGGCGGTCGGCGAGTTCGGCCTCGCGGGCGAGCGCCTGCGCCTCGGCGCGGACTTGCGCCGCGGCACGGCGCTGGTTGTCGATCTCGGCGCGAACCGCGGCGAGCTGGGCTTCGGTCTCCACGCCCGGCGGCAGTTCGGACAGCGCGGCAACTGCGTTCTCATGGGCCGCTTCGGCTTCGGCGCGGTCGGCGGCGACGCGGCTGTGCGCCTCGGTCAGCGCCGATTTGCGCGCAGAGTGGCGATTGATCTCGCGTTCGGTCGCGGCATGGCGCTCACGGGCGGCGTCGGTTTCGCGGCGGGCGGCACGCACGGCTTCGCGCGAGGCACCCTCGGCGGCGGATGCCGAGCGCAATTCTTCTTCAGCCGTCTCCAGCGCCTGGCGCTTGGCGGCGGCATCGATGCGGGCCTGTTCCAGCTCATGCTCGATATCGACGAGGCGGGCGCGCTCGGCGAGGCGGCGGGCCGCGCCGGTCGGGGCATGGGCGTCGGCGACGAAGCCGTCCCAGCGCCAGACATCGCCTTCGAGCGACACCAGCCGCTGGCCGGTCCTCAGCTGCGACACCAGCGCGGCGCCGCGTTCCTTGGCCACCACGCCGATCTGGGCCAGACGTCGCGCCAGTTCCGGCGGCGCCTGAACGTGATCGGCCAGCCGTTCGACGCCATCCGGCAGCGCGGGGTCGCCCGCGGCTTCGCCGACATTGGTCCAGCGCATCGGCGCAGACGAATCCACGGGCGCGTCGAGGTCGTCGCCGAGCACGGCGCCGATCGCCTTTTCGTAGCCCTTGGCGACCGTGATGCCGTCGATGATCGGCGGCCACAGATTCTTGGTCTCGCTGGTGACGAGCTTGGAGATGGTGCGGGCTTCGGTCTCGAGCCGCTGCACGCGCTTCTCGGCCTCGGCGAGCGGATTACGGGAGGATTCCAGCGTCTGCCGTGCGGCGGCGTGATGCGCCTCGCTCTCCTGCACGGCCGCCTCGGACTCGGCGAGCGTCTGCTGCGCCATCTCCATGGCGGCGGCGAGCGCGTCGATGTCACCGAGATTGCCGGTCTCCTGCGCGAGCTTGGTTTCCTCGGCCTGGACGTTGGCGATCTCCTGATCGAGCCGGGTCAGCCGGTCGCGATGCGTGCGCACGCCGGCTTCGAGCTGGTTGCGCTTGGCGGTGAGGTCGGCGAGCTGCGTGGTCAGCTCGCTGAACTGGCGCTCGGTCGCGGCCAGGATCTCCTCGGCCTCGGAGACGCGCTCGTCGACGCCGGAGCGCTTCTCGACGCGCGACTTGATCTCTTCCTTCAGCTCGGCGTCTTCGGTGTCGAGCCGCTGCAACGCGATGTCGGCATCGGAGGTCTGCTGCTGCTCGCGCGCGATATCCTGGGCGAACTGGGTGAGGCGGCGATCGAGCTCGCCGACGCGTTCCTTGGCGCGCTGTTCCTCGCGGTCGAGCATCTCGCGCGCATTGGTCAGGCGCTGCAGGCCGGCGGCGGCGCGCGCCTCGGCATCGCGCAGCGCCGGCAGCTCGGTGGCACGGATCGCCTGGATACGCGCGGCTTCCGCTTGATGCTGGGTGCGCTCCGCCATCTCGCGCACGGCGAGATCATGCGTCCGCCCGGCGTCGTTGACGTCGGCATTGGCCCCGATCCAGCGCAGATGGAACAGCATGGCCTCGGATTTGCGTACCTTGGCCGCGACCTCGCGGTAACGAATCGCCTGGCGGGCCTGCTTCTTCAGGCCTTCCATCTGGCCGGTGAGCTGGCCGATCACGTCCTCGACGCGGGTGAGGTTGGTTTCGGCCGCCTTCAGCCGCAGTTCCGCCTCGTGGCGGCGGGCATGCAGGCCGGCGACGCCGGCGGCGTCTTCCAGCACGCGGCGGCGCTGCTCGGGCTTGGCCTGAATGATCTCGCCGATCTTGCCCTGGTGGACCAGTGCCGGCGACCGCGCGCCGGTGGCGGCGTCGGCGAACAGGATCTGGACGTCGCGGGCGCGCACGTCGCGGCCGTTGATGCGGTAGACCGAGCCGGCCTCGCGCTCGATGCGGCGGGAGATTTCGAGCAACTGGCTGTCGTTGACAGCGGCCGGCGCCGAGCGATCGGAATTGTCGATCGTCATCACGACTTCGGCGTGGTTGCGCGCCGGGCGGTTGCCGGAACCGGCGAAGATCACCGCATCCATGTCGGCGGCGCGCAGCGACTTGTGCGAGGTCTCGCCCATCGCCCAGCGCAGCGCTTCGACCAGATTGGATTTGCCGCAGCCGTTCGGTCCGACGACGCCGGTCAGGCCCGGCTCGATCATGAAATCGGTGGGTTCAACGAACGACTTGAAACCGTGCAGGCGGAGGCGCGTGAGCTTCATGTACACAAATCTCGTTTGGCCGGGCGCGAATCTCCCTGCCGTGACAATACCATGGTTGGCAATGTCGGTGTCTGGGGTGAATAGCTGCGTGCAGCTCTCATGAGCGGCGACAATGGCGATGCGAGTGCGTCAGGGCAACCGCTTGACCAAGCTTTTCCCAAGGGATTTGCAGGGGTTTTGTGGCCCCTGCATGTCCTCCAAGATTCGCATCGCGCGAATCAGGTTTTCAACAACCAAATTATGCGACGGCCGCATGCCGTGATCGCAAATCATCCACAATTATCGTGCCGCGACTCGAACGCGGGCACGACGACGTCGGATTCGCGGGCGCGTGATCAGCTCTTCAGCAGCGGATCGATGTGCTTGCTGAACTCCTCGAACGAGGTCTCGCCCTTCAGCATCTCGCCATTGACGAAGAAGGTCGGCGTCGAGTTCACCTTCAGCACGTCGTTGGCGTATTTCTGGTCGGCGGCGATCTTGTCGAGCAGCGTCTGATCCTTCAGGCAGTCCTCGACCTGCTGCTGGCTGAGGCCGGCCTGTTTGCCGATCCGCGTCAGCGTCTCGGTGGTGTTCTTGACCACCCAGTCGTTCTGCTGGCGGAACAGCAGGTCGATCACGGCGAAGAACTTCGGTGCGTCGTCCTTGGCGATGCAGCGCGCCAGCATCGAGCCGGCGGCGGCCTTGATGTCGAGCGGGAATTCGCGGAACACGTAGCGGACCTTGCCCGAGTCGATGTAGGTCGACTTGATCTTCGGGAACACGGTCTCGTTGAAATTGGCGCAGTGCGGGCAGGTCATCGAGGCGTATTCGATGATGGTCACCTTGGCGTCCGCCGGGCCGAGCCCCATGTCCGGCAGCGACTGCGGCTTGGCGACCTCGGCGGCGGTCTGCGCGAACGCGTCCGTGATCAGGCGCAGCGGCGACAGCCCGGCGAGAGCGGCAAGCCCGGTCAGCGAGAGAGCGGTGGTGAAAGCGCGGCGCGTGATGATCAAGGTCAGCTCCCGGATTGGCGCATTCACGCCAGAATGAAGGGGGTCCCGAAAAGAAGCCTTCGCTAGCTTGAAACGACCATTGTGGCAATGCCGGGGTCTTGCGGCCGTGCCTGCGAAAAGCGTCAATTTCGCTTGATCAAGGCACCCAGCCGGGCCAGCGCGGCGCGCAGATCATCGTCCTCAACGGCCGCAAGATTTGCCGCCTCCCGGGCCACGGCTTTGGCGTCGGGCGGGCGCGGCCGGGTCGGGGGGGCGCGGCGCGAAAGCGGCGCCTGCCGGATCGTCAGGCGGCCGACCGCGTGCCAGCCGAAGAAGCGGTTCACCCGCTCCAGGATGACGTCGGAGGAGTGCTGGATTTCCAGCGCCATCGGCCCCTCGACCCGCAGCACCAGCGTGGCCGGCTCCTGCGGCTGCCCCTCGACCGGCCGAGGCCACTGGATCTTCAGCGGCTCGCAATAGGCCGCGATCCGCTCGCCGGCGATCTCGGTCCAGCGCGTCACCAGTTCGCGAGCGGCAAAGCCCTGCTTGGCATAGGCGTCGGTGAAGACGTCGCTGAGCAGGATCGACAGGGGCTTTGCGCTGATCGGGCCGGGTCTGGGCATGGGTAGGGTTATAGCATCCCGCAATTCGTGTGAGGAACGTTCCTGCCGTCATGGTCGGGCTTGGCCGTCCGAAGGAGGGCGTCGCTTCCGCTCGCCTATGTCCCGGCCATACACGCCTTTGTTTCCCCGGACAAAGAAAGACGTGGATGCCCGGGTCAAGCCCGCCCATGACGGGGCAAGATTTGTCCTAAAGTAACATCATGAGCTCTCGCGCGGCCGCCAAAACCAAACCGACCGACCAGCAAGCCGACCGTCCGGCACGGCTGCTTGCCTGGTATGACCGGCATCGCCGGCGGCTGCCGTGGCGCGCGGAGGCGGGGGCGCGGGCCAATCCGTACCGTGTCTGGCTGTCCGAGATCATGCTGCAGCAGACCACCGTCCGGGCGGTCGGACCGTATTTCGAGAAGTTCCTGTCGCGCTGGCCCGATGTGTCAGCGCTCGGCCGCGCCTCGCTCGACGATGTCCTCAGGATGTGGGCCGGGCTCGGCTACTATTCACGGGCGCGCAACCTGCACGCCTGCGCGGTTGCGGTGATGAACGACCATGGCGGGGTCTTCCCGGACACCGAGGAGGGCCTGCGCGCGCTGCCCGGCATCGGGCCCTACACCGCGGCGGCGATCGCCGCGATCGCCTTCGACCGCCGCACCATGCCGGTCGACGGCAATATCGAGCGGGTGGTCAGCAGGCTCTACGCCATCGAAGAGGCGCTGCCGCAGGCCAAGCCGCTGATCAAGGAGATGGCGGCGACATTGCTCGTCCCGGCTCGCGCGGGCGACGAGAACTCTCGCGCCGGGGACAGTGCTCAGGCCTTGATGGATCTCGGCGCCACCATCTGCACGCCGAAGAAGCCGGCTTGTGCATTGTGTCCGTTGAATGACGATTGCGCAGGCCGTGCCCGCGGCGACCAGGAGACGTTCCCGCGCAAGGTGCCGAAGAAGACCGGCACGCTGCGCCGCGGCGCCGCCTTCGTGGTGACGCGGGGCGGCGAGCTTTTGGTGCGCTCGCGCCCGGAAAAGGGCCTGCTCGGCGGCATGACCGAAGTGCCGGGATCGCAATGGCTGGCCGGGCAGGTGGATGCCGCCGCGCTGGCGCAGGCGCCGGAGCTCAAGGGCGTCATGCGCTGGCACCGCAAGACCGGCGTGGTCACGCATGTGTTCACGCACTTTCCGCTCGAGCTCGTGGTCTACACGGCCAGCGTGCCGCAACGCACCCGCGCGCCGGCCGGCATGCGCTGGGTGCCGGTGGCGACGCTGGATGGCGAGGCGTTTCCCAACGTGATGCGCAAGGCCATCGCGCACGGGCTGGATCTCTAGGGGGCGACCTGCTGACACCATGCTGGCAGCAGGTCTCGGCTACGACGTCCAAAACGGAGGCCGCCATGATCGCAACCGCACTCGACCGCATCCCGATGCCGCCAGTCGCAAAGCTGCTGGGTTGGCGTGTGGCTGACGCACGTCCGCAGGACGGCTGGATCAGGATCGTGTTCGACGGCAAGCCGGACTTCTGCAATCCGGCCGGCTTCATCCAGGGCGGCATGTTGTCTTCGATGCTCGACGACACGATGGGGCCGGCGGTGTTCATCATGACCGAGGGCAGGCTGTTCACCACGACCATCACGATGACCGTCAATTTTCTCGCACCGGCGAAGCCCGGACCGATCACCGGCGAGGCGACCGTGACGCAGCTCGGCAAGACCATCGCCTTCGTCGAGGGCCGGCTGACCGCCGCGGATGGCACATTGCTTGCGACGGCGAGCAGCAGCATTCGGCTGGTCGAGGCGGCGCGGGCGCTGCGGTGATGCTGCGCGCGCTACAGCCAGTCCCGTCACCCTGAGGAGGCTGCGTAGCGACCATCTCGAAGGGTCGACGGTCACCAGACGAGCCGTTCATCCTTCGAGACGCCGCTTCGCGGCTCCTCAGGATGACGGGATATTGAGCTGCTTCAAGTCATGCAGCGCTTACGCACCCGTCCGTTGCACGATCGGCGGCTTGGCGTTCAGCCCCTCGACCTGGAAGCCGGCGACGCGCTTGTAGTTGGCGGCGATGTCTTCCAGTTCCTGCTGTGACAGCACCTCGGTGACGACGCCAAAGCCGTTGGGTGCGCGCTCCTCGACCAGCTGCATCACCTGCTCCGGGCCGTTGCGGCGGTTCAGCATCACGAGGTCGGTCGTCGCCGGGCGCCGTTCGGCCTCATAGGCTGACAGCGCCGCCTGCGTCGGGCCATGCGCCAAAATCTCGCGCGTCAGCGTGCGCGCATCCAAAATCGCCTGCGAGGCGCCGTTGGAGCCGATCGGGTACATCGGATGCGCGGCGTCGCCCATCAGCGTGACGCGGCCGAAGGTCCATTGCGGGATCGGATCGCGATCGACCAGCGGATATTCGTAGGCATGCGGACAGTTGCGGATCAGGCCGGGCACGTCGAGCCAGTCGAAATTCCAGTTCTCGAACCACGGCAGGAACTCGTCGAGCTTTGCGGTGCGGTTATAGTCCTCGCGGCGCCACTGATAGGTCGGCGGCATGTGCCGCTCGGCGACCCAGTTGATGTCGAACTTGCCGTCGGCGCCGGCCTCCTTCGAGATCGGATAGCAGACGAATTTCAGGATCTCGTGGCCGGCCATGATCATGGTGCGGCCGGTCAGGAAGGCATCGCCGCGGGTGATGCCGCGCCACAGGATGCGGCCGTTCCAGATCGGCGGACCTTCCTGCGGATAGAGTTTTTCGCGCACCGCCGAATGGATGCCGTCGGCGGCGATCAGGACCGCGCCGTCATAGCTGCCGGCGGGCTTGCCGGTCGCCTTGTCGATGAAGTCGGCGCGGACGCCGTCGGTGGTCTCGGTCCAGCCGGTGAGATGATGGCTGGTCAGGATGTTCGCAGCGCCCAGCCGCTCGGTCGCGGCATCGAGCAGCAGCTGCTGCAACCGGCCGCGATGGATGGAGAACTGCGGCCATTTATAGCCGGCCTCGAGCCCGCGCGGCTCGCTCCAGATCGGCTTGCCGTGCTTGGAGAAATAGGCGAGCTCGCGCGTGCGCACCGCTGATGCGTCGAGCACATCGTGCAGGCCGAGCTCGATCAATTCGCGCACCGCATGCGGCAGCACGTTGATGCCGACGCCGAGCGGCCTCAGCTCGGGCACGCTCTCAAAGACGCGACAGGGCACGCCGATCTGGTGCAGGCTGAGCGCCAGCGTCAGCCCGCCAATTCCGCCACCTGCAATCAGCACAGTCATGAAAAGCCCTCTCGATTGGCCATGGTCATCGCATGGCGGCCCCGCTGCGGGCAAGGTCCGCGGCGCCGCGCGGGGTGGACGGCAAGGGGTGCTGCGGCTAACGTCCGCTGCATCTCATAACAAGCCAGGCCGGGTTCGCAACGAACCGACAAGGCCCGCAGAGGACAACGACATGCTCAAGCTCTACACCGCCCCCGGCACCTGCGCGCTCGCGTCCCACATCGCACTGGCCGAGGCCGGCGCGCCCTATTCGGTCGAGCGGCTCGATTTCAAGGTCAACCAGCAGAACAGCCCGGAATATCTGAAGATCAATCCGAAGGGCCGGGTGCCGTCGCTGGTGACCGACCACGGCGTGCTCACCGAGACGCCGGCGATGCTGGCCTACATCGCGCAGACCTATCCGCAGGCGAAGCTCGCGCCGCTCGACGACGCCTTCGCATTCGCGAAGCTGCAGGCCTTCAATTCCTACCTCTGCTCGACCGTGCATGTCTGCCACGCCCACAAGATGCGCGGCGCGCGCTGGGCAACCCAGGAGACGTCGTTCGCCGACATGAAGGCGATGGTCCCGAAGACCATGGCCGCCTGCTTCAACCTGATCGAGCGCGACATGCTGAAGGGCCCGTGGGTGATGGGCGAGGACTATACGGTCGGCGACGCCTATCTCTACACGCTCGCGCTCTGGCTCGATGGCGACGGCGTCGACATCGCGACCCTGCCCAAGGTGAAGGCGCATCGCGCCGCGATGGAGCAACGGCCGGCGGTGCAGAAGGTACTCGCCGAGCAGAAGGTGTAAGGCCGCTAATAATTCGGTGTCGTCCCGGCGAAGGCCGGGACCCATAACCCCGAGTTTTGGTTGTGGTACGACGCTGGGGCCGCCGCCGTGCTCGATAGCGAACGGCGGTGGTGATGGGTCCCGGCCTTCGCCGGGACGACGTGTGGAGAGAGCGTGCTGTCACGCCTTCCGCGTCTCGAGCTCACGTCCGGTCTCCAGCATCAGCCGGCGCAGCCAGATCGAACCGGGATCCATCTGGGCCCGTGTCGGATAGAACATATGCTGCTCGTCGATCCCGGGATCGAGCGGCGGCGTCACCGTCACCAGCGATAGTTGTTTTGCCAGCGCAGAGATCAGCCGGCGCGGCACGAAGGCGACGAGGTCGGTGCGCGCGGTGACGTGCAGCGCCTCGATATAGCCCGGCACCACCAGCGCGATCCGCCGCTGGATGCCCTTGGCGCGCAGCCAGGTATCGATCAGATCCTCGTTATGACCGCGGATGATCACCGCGACATGCCGCGCCGCGAGGAACGCTTCGCGCTTCCTGAGCCTGGCGCCGGCGGGATGGCCGCGCCGCACTGCCAGCGCATCGATGTCGGTGTAGAGCCGCTGGCGGTGAAACCCCTTGAAGGAATTGCCGATCGAGATCACGAGATCGATGGTGCGGGCAAAGTCGGGCGTGAAGATCGTCGAGCTCCGCCACGGCACGACGTCGATGGTGACGTTCGGCGCCAGCTGCGTCACCTTCTCCATCAGCGGCGGCATCAGCAACTCGACGGCGAGGTCGGGCATCATCAGGCGGAAATGCCGCTCGCTGCGCGCCGGGTCGAAATCGTCGGAGACGAACAGCGTGCGCACCTGGTCGAGCGCCTGCGCCAGCGGTGAACGCAGCGCCTGCGCCCGCGGCGTCAGCTCCATCCGCGCGCCGTTGCGCACCAAGAGCGGATCGCCGATCAGGTCGCGCAGCCGCTGCAACGCGTGGCTGGTCGCCGGCTGCGACAGGTTGAGCCGCATCGCGGCGCGGCTGACATTGGCATCGCGCAGCAGGGCGTCGAGTGCGACCAGCAGATTGAGGTCAAGCGAATTCAAATTCATCAGGTGAATATATATCATACCACCTATCGATTGGAAGAATGTGCGCCGGCGCCGCATGATCCGCAGGCAAGGCGATCTCACGCGAAGCCAACAGCGCGTCGCGTGAGGAAATGCCTGGAATCAGAGCCAATCCATTGCAAGGAGACGCGCCATGAGCGCAGCCGACAACAAGAAACTGGTGCAGGAGATATTCGCGATCGCAGGCGATCCCGATCCCGCGGTGCGCGAGAAATCGCTGCTGGTGGCCAATCTCGCCGACGATGCGATCTGGACCGTGACCGGGCAATATTCCTGGTCGCACACCTTCACCGGCAAGCAATCGATCATGAACGACCTGCACGGCCACGTCCGCTCCAGGCTGGTCGAGCGCGGCCGCACCATCGCCCATCGCTTCATCGCCGACGGCGACATCGTCGCGGTCGAGGCCAAGGGCAACAACCTCACCAAGGAAGGTCAGCGCTACGACAACGACTATTGCCTGGTGTTTCGCTTCGACGGCGGCCGGATCAAGGAAATCCGGGAATATTGCGACTCGGTGCTGACCGAGGAGGCGCTCGGTCCGTTTCCGGCGGCCGCGGTTCGCGCGGCGAGTTGAAGCACTGACGGCCGCAGTCGCGGCAGCGCCGGCCTGGATCCGGCAGTGGCGTGAGAACCGGCGCGCATGGCGGCAACTTGCCGCCATGAGTGAACGCGAACTGCAGGACATCGGCGTCTGCCGCGCCGACATCGCCCATCATGGCCGGCACGACAACGGCAAGTACTGGCCGCCGTAAGTTGCATGCGAAAATGCGCAGGGTGGGCAACGCGTCAGCGCGCCCACCCTGCGCAGCGTCGTGGGATGGTTTACGCCACCTTGGACTTGAGGTGGCCGAACATGATGTCGCGGGCTGAGTCGTCCATCTCCGCCTTGAAGGTGTGCTTGTCCTTCAGCGCGATCGCGCGCGCCGCCGCCGGCCGGGCCGAGATCTCGTCGACCAGCCGCTTCACGTTCGGATATTTGGCGTAGCCTTCCTCGCCGAGAATGAACGGCGCCATCCGCGCCCAGCCCCAGAACGCCATGTCGACGATCGTATAGCTGTCGCCGACCATGTAGCGTGACTTCGCCAAATGATCGTCGAGGATCTTGTAGTGGCGATGCGCCTCGTACTGGTAGCGGTTGTTGGCGTAGTCGAGGTCCTTCGGCGCGAAATGCTTGAAATGCACCGCCTGGCCGGAATACGGACCGAGGCCGGTCGCGATGAACATCAGCCAGGACAGCGTCGCGGCGCGGTTGGCCGGCGTGTTGGCGGGCAGGAACTTGCCGTTCTCCTCGGCGAGGTAGAGCAGGATGGCGTTGCTGTCGAACACCAGCACCCCGTCGTCGTCGATCGCCGGCACCTTGCCGTTCGGATTGACCTTGAGGAATTCCGGCGCGAACTGCTCGCCCTTGCGGGTGTCGACCGGGATCGCCTCGAACGGCAGGCCGGATTCTTCCAGGAACAGGGCAACCTTGTTCGGGTTCGGCGCACCATTGAAATAGAATTTGATCATGAAGGGACTCCCTTGGTTCTTGTGACCGGCGAAATCGGGACGCGGCGGGCGAGGGCCGCTTGGCCCCTCATGCGCAAAATTCGCTGCAATGCGCAAGCGACGAGTTTGTGAATCAGGGTCGCGTGTCGCGCTGGTCAGCCCCAGAAGAAGCCCAGGATACCCGCGACGATCAGCGCAGCGCCCGCGACGTCCAGCACGGCGGCGGAACGGGTCGCGGCGTGCAGGTTGGAAAGCTGCGTCGCGCGCTCCGAGCCGCGGGCATAGCCGTGCACAATGATCTCTTCATTGAACTCGCCATGCGCCTCGAGGGCGAGCGTCAGGCCGACGCAGACCAGCAGGATGCCGAAAATGATCAGGCCGAAGAATCCGAGCAGGCCGATCAGCAGCATCGGAAACATGCCGAGCAGGAAGATCGGCAACAGCGGCACCAGCAGCAAGGTCTCGGATTGTCTTCGCATCGGGCGACCAATCGAAACGGCAAGTGACGAAGGTCAATGTACGCCCGCCGTCGCGGCGCAACAAGGCGGCCCATGTTCAAGACGGCGTCATCTCCGTCATTCCGGGGCGCCGCAAAGCGGCGAGCCCTCAGATGCGCAATTGCGCATCGGGGAATGACGAGGAAGATTAGTCGGCTTGCTCAGCCCACCGCCATCCCGGAGCGGATCTCGGCGCGCAGTTCGTCGATCAGCCTGAGGCCGGTCTTGGTCTCGACGTGCCAGAAGGTCCAGCCGTTGCAGGCGCCGGAGCCTTGCGCGACCGCGCCGATGCGGTGGATCGAGCCGACCTTGTCGCCGAGCATGATGGCGCCGTCGGCGCGCACCAGGGCGCCATGGCGCTTCTTGGCATCGACGAGTTTCGCGCCGGGCACGATCATGCCGCGTTCGATCAGTTCGGAGAATGCCACACGCGGCGCCTCGCGAGCGGTCATGAACGGGGCCAAGGTCTCGGCCGGCAGCGGCTCGATCGCGGCGATGCGGGCTTCGGCGGCGGCGGCATAGGTCCGGTCGCGCTCAAAGCCGATATAGTTGCGGCCGAGTCGTTTGGCGACCGCGCCTGTCGTTCCGGTGCCATTGAACGGATCGATCACGAGATCGCCGGGCTTCGACGACGACAGCAGCACGCGGGCGAGCAGCTGCTCGGGCTTCTGCGTCGGATGGACCTTCTTGCCGTCGTCGCCCTTGAGGCGTTCCTCGCCGGTGCACAGCGGGATCAGCCAGTCGGAGCGCGCCTGCACGTCCTCATTGGACGCCTTCAGCGCTTCGTAATTGAAGGTGTAGCCCTTGGCCTTCTCGTCGCGCGCGGCCCAGATCATGGTCTCGTGCGCGTTGGTGAAGCGGCGGCCGCGGAAATTCGGCATCGGATTGGACTTGCGCCACACGATGTCGTTCAGGAGCCAGAAGCCGAGGTCCTGCATGATCGCGCCGACGCGGAAGATATTGTGATAGGAGCCGATCACCCACAGCGTTGCCGACGGCTTCATCACGCGGCGGCAGGCCAGCAGCCAGGCGCGGGTGAAATCGTCATAGGCAGCGAACGACGAGAACTTGTCCCAGTCGTCGTTGACGGCATCGACATGCGACTCGTCGGGGCGCTTGAGATCGCCCTTGAGCTGCAGATTGTAGGGAGGATCCGCGAAGACCAGGTCGACCGAGCCGGCCTGAAGCTTCGACAACTCGGCCACGCAATCGCCAATGACGATGTGGCTCGACGGGGCACTCTCAAATTTAGTGCGGGGCGCCCTTGCAGACGCCCCGCGACGCGACACTACCATGACTCAAGAACTCTGACTCAGGCGACGCTGTCGGCGACGCGGGACTAAACAACCGACTGGCGTCACATTGACCCGGCAAAGTAAAAATCGACTTAATTGGAAATGTTCATGCAAAAGATTGCAGCATCTTTTGCGCGACATGGCGCAGTGTCGTTTGCGTTGTGCTGCAACATCAGCGCGTTCGGCGAAAAATTTTGCGGATCATCAAACCGGCACGATTCGGCCGGTAAATGGCCGCCGCTTGCAGTGTTCGCGGCCCGAAGGATGCGCGTCTAACGACTAGGCAATTTTTGCCGGGCAGGATATTGATTAACAGAATGGAAATTTTAGGTTGGTGTGTCCCGCATTGGGGCGCCGACCGGAGTGAAGGGAAACCGCCATGCGCTATGATGATTTCCGCCGCAGCGACGATGTCGAAGACCGTCGCGACGACAGCGGCGGCGGCGGTGGTGGCGGCTTCGGGCTTCCGATGGGCGGCGGTGGGCTCGGCATCGGCACGGTCATCGTGCTCGGGCTGCTCGGCTATGCCTTCGGCATCGATCCGCGCATCCTGATCGGCGGTGCCGAGATTCTCACCGGCGGCGGCCAGGCGCCGACCTACCAGACCGATCGCCAGTCGTCGGGCGGGCAGGCCAAGCGCGGCGCGCCGACCGACGAGATGGGCAGCATGATCGCCGGCATCCTCGGCGAGATCGACGATCGCTGGAGCGAGATCTTCCAGGCCTCGGGCCAGACCTACACCGGTCCGAAGATCGTGCTGTTCCGCAACGCCACCAATGGCGGCCGCTGCGGCATGGCGCAGTCGGCGATGGGACCGTTCTACTGCCCGCCGGACAAGACCATCTTCCTCGACACCAATTTCTTCCGCGAGGTCGAGACGCGCTTCCGCGGCTGCTCGGGCAACGCCTGCAAGTTCACCGCGGCCTATATCATCGCGCATGAGGCCGGCCATCACATCCAGAACCTGCTCGGCATCATCCCGCGGGTGAACCGGTTGCAGCAGCAGGCCGGCAGCAAGGCCGAGGCCAACGCGCTTCAGGTCAAGGTCGAGTTGCAGGCCGATTGTCTCTCCGGCGTCTGGGTCAACCGCGAGGAGAAGAAGCGGCCGGGCTTCCTCGAGGCCGGCGACATCGACGCCGCGCTGACCACGGCGAATGCGATCGGCGACGACACGCTGCAACGGCAGGCCACGGGCAGGGTGGTGCCTGATTCCTTCACCCACGGCTCGGCTGCGCAGCGCAAGCAATGGTTCATGACCGGCTACCAGCAGGGCACCGTGCAGGCCTGCAACACGTTCGGTGGGGGATAGCTGGGTTGATTGATTGCCGGGCGTAGCCGCGGTCTCGGTTTACCTCTCCCGCTTGCGGGGGAGGTCGCATCGCATCGTTAGATGCGATGCGGGTGGGGGCTCTCTCCACTATATGACTTGCGGTGACACCCCCACCCCAACCCTCCCCCGCAAGCGGGAGAGGGAGTGAGAGAGCAGGCCATGTCCTCGACCGACGAATCCAAAACCTTCGTCCCGCTCAACATCGCGGTGCTGACGATTTCCGACACCCGCACGCTGGCGGATGACAAATCGGGCACAACGCTGGCCGACCGTCTCACCGCGGCCGGCCACAAGCTCGCGGCACGCGAGATCGTCACCGACGATGTCGAGGCGATTAGGGCTGTGATCCGGCGCTGGACCGCGGACGCGGGCGTCGATGCCGTCATCACCACCGGCGGCACCGGTTTTACCGGCCGCGACGTGACGCCGGAGGCGGTCGAGCCGCTGTTCGAGAAGCGGATGGACGGCTTTTCGATCGCCTTCCACATGCTGAGCCATGCCAAGATCGGGGCATCGACGATCCAGAGCCGCGCCACCGCGGGTGTCGCGGGTGCGACCTTCATCTTCTGCCTGCCCGGTTCGCCCGGCGCCTGCCGCGACGGCTGGGACGGCATTCTGGCCGCGCAACTCGACTACCGCACGCGGCCCTGCAATTTCGTCGAGATCATGCCGCGGCTGGATGAGCACCTGCGCCGCCCGAAGGCGAAAGGCGCGAGCGCGTAGCCACTACCGTCATTCCGGGGCGCGCGAAGCGCGAACCCGGAATCCATTTCGCCGCGGGTTCTGTGGCCGGATGGATTCCGGGCCTGCGCCTGACGGCGCATCCCGGAATGACGGGAATGTGGAGTCCTAAAGCTCCATCTCCCACGTCTCCCCGATCAGGTCGACGCCAAAACTGTGGTGCTTCTCTTCCTTGACCCGCTCAAAGCCGGCGCGCGCATAGATGCCGCGCGCGGCGACCAAGATGCTCTGGGTCCACAGCGTCATCCTCCTGTAGCCCATCTCGCGTGCGGAGCGGATGCATTGCTCGACCAAGGCGCGGCCGACGCCGAGCCCGCGCGCCTTTTCCTCCACCGCCAGCAGCCGTAGCTTGGCAATCCCGTTACCGCCATTGACCAGGAAGACCGAGCCGACCCGCTCGCCGTCAACCTCCGCGATCCAGCAATGCTCGCAGCTCGGATCGAACGATCGCAGAAACTGCGCACAAATCTCGGCCACCAGCGTCTCGTAGCTGATGTCCCAGCCATACTCCTCCGCGTAGGCGCGACCCTGTTGCGAGATCACCCAGCCGATGTCGCCGACGCGGTGACTGCGCAGCAGGAAGGCCGTTGGCTTCTCGGCCGGCGGCTCCAGCGACTGCTCGATCGTGCCCATCGCGCGCACCACCGCTTCGCGGCGGTCGCCGTCCATCTGCTTGAGCAGCGCCCCGACCTCGCTGCGCGAGCGGCGGTCGAGATCGGCGGCAGCAGTGCGGCCCTTCGCGGTGAGCGCCACCTCATTGACGCGCTTGTCGGCCTTTGACGGCTTGCGCGTCACGATCTGGCGGCGCTGCAGCGCTGCCAGCGTGCGGCTGACGAAGCCGGCATCGAGGTCGAGATCGCGCACCAGGTCGGTCGCGGTGCAGTTCTCCCGATGCGCGAGCTCGTAGATGATCCGCGCTTCCTGCAGCGTGAATGTCGAGTGCAAGAGCTTCGGCTCGATGATGCCGAGCTTGCGGGTGTAGAACCGGCTGAAGCCGCGGACCGCGGCAACCTGGCTCTCGAGGGCGGTGTCATGGGAATTTGATTTCATCAAACATATTATTTGACGGAATCAAATAAATGGCAAGTGCTTTCCGGCGCGTTTTCTTCGCGAGAACCGGTGTCTGCTTCGCTTGAATATGCCCTACGCCACCATGATCCGGCTGCGCAGCATGGTGCGAGAGGAGCGGCCGAGCCGGCGCAGCAGCCGCGCCTCGGAGCGGCGGGCGTCCGGCCGGTAGCCGCCGATCCGCTCGTAATGCTCGCGCGCGATCAAGAGGCCCTGTTCGGCCGAGGGTCCGGTGATCATTCGGGCGACGAATTTGAGGCCGTCGCGCAGGCCGGGGTCGCTATAGGGCGCGCGGGCGTAGCGGAAGACGCCGGCGCGGTCCTTGCCGCTCGCCGCCACCATCTGGATGAACTGCGTGGTCTCCTCGATCCAGCCGGCGTCGAGCACCGCTCCCGGATGCAGGAACATCAGCCAGGGCGAACGCGCCTGCCGCGCGCCTGCCGCAAGCGCCGCGGCGCGGGTGCCCTCGAAACGCAGGAAGTGACAGCCGGCGATGTCGGCAACGCGCTCCATCACATCGCTGTTGGTGCGGTCGACCAGCAGCACCTCGCGGATGACGCCGGCGGCCGCACCCGGCACCAGCGCCGCCAATGTTGCGACCGCGGTGCGCTCGACTCCGTCGGTGGGAATGATCACGCTCAGCATGACTTTGAGGCTTCGCTGGCTCAAACAATGGAGAAACTCCGGCCGTGTTATCACCTTGTCATATTCAAAGCAGCCTTTTCGCCTGCAGATTTTTACGCCATCACTTTGTGGATTTCCTCAGTTCATGTTCTTGATTTGTTCTCAGGCTGTGTTAGCTTCAAAACATGAGCCGAGCATCCTCTCATGCCCTCAAGCACCCGCCGGTAACGGCGCCCTCCGATAACCCGGCGGGTGCACCTTCACCTGTTCCTGCCCCTTTTCCCGAGCTTGCGGTCGCGATCGAGCGCGAGCGGCGGCGCGGCCGCGGAGCGCAGTCCAACGCCAGCGGCCGCTACGAGGCCGAGGCGCGGGTTGCCTTCGACGATGGCTGGCAGAGCCTCGAAGACCTGCCGCCGTTTTCGACCAGCGTGGCGCTCGACACCTCGCGCAAGGTGATCACCCGCAACGATTCGCCCGACATCGGCTTCGACCGCTCGATCAATCCCTATCGCGGCTGCGAGCATGGCTGCGTCTATTGCTTCGCGCGGCCAACCCACGCCTATCTCGGCCTGTCGCCGGGGCTCGACTTCGAATCGAAGCTGTTCGCCAAGCCGGACGCGCCGGCGCTGCTCGAGAAGGAGCTGGCGGCGCCCGATTACGAGGCGCGGATGATCGCGATCGGCACCAACACCGATCCCTATCAGCCGATCGAGCGCGACCGGAAAATCATGCGCGGCATTCTTGAGGTGCTGGAGCGTGCCGGGCATCCGGTCGGCATCGTGACGAAGTCGGCGCTGGTGACCCGCGACATCGACATTCTGGCACGGATGGCCAAGCGCAATCTCGCCAAGGTCGCGCTCTCGGTGACGACGCTCGACCCGAAACTCGCCCGCACCATGGAGCCGCGCGCCTCGACCCCGTCGAAGCGGCTCGAGGCGATCAAGCGGCTGGCTGATGCCGGCATCCCGACCACGGTGATGGTCGCGCCCGTGATCCCGGCGCTGAACGATTCCGAAATCGAGCGCATCCTCGATGCCGCAGCCCATGCCGGCGCCAGGGAGGCGAGCTACGTGCTGCTGCGGCTGCCGCTCGAGGTCCGCGATCTGTTCCGCGAATGGTTGATGGCGAACTATCCCGACCGCTACCGCCATGTCTTCACTCTGATCCGCGACATGCGCGGCGGCCGCGACTACGACTCGCAATGGGGCACAAGGATGAAGGGCACCGGCCCGATGGCCTGGATGATCGGTCGCCGCTTCGAGATCGCCTGCGAAAAGCTCGGCCTCAACAAGCGCCGCACCAAGCTGACCACGGATCACTTCGCCAAGCCGAAGCGCAGCGGGGAGCAGTTGAGCCTGTTTTGATACCACAGGCGTCATTGCGAGGAGCGAAGCGACGAAGCAATCCACGCTTCGGTATATGCGGTACGTTGGATTGCTTCGCTTCGCTCGCAATGACGGGAAAGATAAACATGAGTAACGCCCCGGCAGCACGCTTCACCGTCCTCACGCTCGGCGTCAGCGACATGCGCGCCAGCATTGCCTTCTACGAATCGCTCGGCTTCGCCAGGAAGATGCGCGCGACCGGCGAGGAGGTTGCCTTCTTCGACACCGGCGGCAGCGTACTCGGGCTGTTCCCGTGGCATCTGCTCGCTGACGACGCCGGATTGCCCGATCAGCCGCGGCCTTCAGCATTCCACGGTGTGTCGATCGCCTGGAACTGCAACGACGATTCCGAGGTCGATCGCGTGATGGCGTTCGCGCTGTCGAAAGGCGCCAAACTGCTCAAGTCCGCGCAGCCGACCAGCTATGGCGGCTATTGCGGCTATTTCGGCGATCCCGACGGCCACGCCTGGGAAGTGGTGCGCGCGCCGGGTTTCGAGGTTCTCGAGAGCGGGCGGGTGTCGATCCCGGATTAGAGCCAGCCCGATTGAATAACGGGGAAGGGCGCCGGGTTCCCGGTTGCGCCGCGGGCCTTGCTTGACCACCATCCCCGCATGATTCGGGACAAGTCCAAAAGCGCGGCAAAGACCACGTCGAAGAAGGCGCCGGCCAAATCCGCCAAGCCGGGCAAGCGCGTCATAGCCGTGACGAGGCCGAGCTTTCGGCGCGAGCGCGCACTGATCAAGCGCGGCATCTGGCCGGTCGCCGGCTGCGACGAGGCCGGGCGCGGGCCGCTCGCCGGTCCAGTGGTCGCCGCCGCAGTGGTGCTCAACCCCAACCGCGTTCCCAAGGGGCTCGATGATTCCAAGCGGTTGACCGCCGAGCGCCGCGAGGAGTTGTTCGAGGAAATCTGCGCCACATCAGCGTTCTCGGTCGCGGTGGCTTCGCCGGCACGAATCGACCGCGACAATATCCTGCGCGCCTCGCTGTGGGCGCTGGCGCGCGCGGTGCATGCGTTGCCGGAAATGCCGAAGCACGTCTTCGTCGACGGCCGCGACAAGCTCGCCACGCCCTGCGACTGCGACGCCGTGATCGGCGGTGACGGCATCGTGGCCTCGATCGCCGCGGCCTCGATCATCGCCAAGGTGACGCGCGACCGCCTGATGTGCGCGCTGGCGCTGGATTGCCCCGGCTACGGTTTCGAGCAGCACAAGGGCTATGGCGTCCCCGAGCACCTCGAGGCGCTCGACCGGCTCGGCCCCAGCACCCATCACCGCAGCTTCTTCGCCCCCGTCGTCGCCGCGCGGCTGAAGCATTTCCCGGTGCCGGCCGAGCCCGATCTGTTCGCGGTGGACGCCGAAACCGAAGCCGCGGCATCCGCGGCCGCGTAGCGCGCATCGTCTCCAACCCACCCATAGCTGTCATCGCCCGGCTTGACCGGGCGATCCAGTATTCCAGAGACAGCCGTGCCTAACTCCACGGCCGCGGCGTACTGGATGCCCCGCTTTCGCGGGGCATGACATCTGTATTTGACTTTGCACTGTGGACTCATCGGCCCCGGTTGCCTCTCCCGCCGCCGCCCGTTATCAACTCCTCAGGGATCAGATGGCGCCGCTGACGAGGTGGCTGGGGCATTTCAGGCGTTTCATGCGGTTTACCTCCCTGGTTGTCGAACTGATCCGCGCCCGGCCGCGCCTCGTCGTGTGGGTCGTGGTGCTGGTGCAGGCCGCGATCTGGCTGCTCCTGCCGCTGATCTTCTACGGCAGCCCACCCGGCAATCTCGCCACCGTCCTCGCGTTCGGCCGTGAGTATCAGGTCGGCACCGATATGGGGCCGCCGCTGTCGTTCTGGCTCGCCGACATCGCCTTCCGCGCCGCCGGCAATCATGTGTTCGGCGTCTATCTGCTGGCGCAGGTCTGCGAGATCGTCACCTTCATCGCCTTCTACCAGCTGGCGCGGGCCATCGTCGGCGGCCCGCAGGGCGTGCTGGCGGTGCTGTTGTCGATGACGGTCGTGGTGTTCTCCTCGCCAAGCGTCGAGTTCGGCCCGCTGATCCTGGCGCGTCCGCTGTGGGCGCTGTTGCTGCTGCATTCCTGGCAATTGATCGGGCAGAACCGGCGCGCCGCCTGGTTCGCCTGGTCGATCGATTGCGGCCTCTTGCTGCTGACGACACCGGCGGCGCTCGGCATGATCCTGCTCGTGGTCGGCTTTGCGGTCGCAACCGAGCGCGGGCGCCGCACGCTGCGCGCGGTCGATCCGCTCTATGCGCTGTTGGTCATCGTCGTGCTCGCGCTGCCCTATCTGATCTGGCTGGTCCGCGCCGACGTGCTGGCGCTGCCGGCGTTGCCCGCGGCTGCCGATCTCAAGGCGCGCGCGCTGCGCTGGGGCGTCGTGCTCGGTGGGCTGATCGTGGCGACAGCTGCGATTGTGCTGCTGGCGGTCCTCAATTCGCGCTGGTTCGCCCGCGACCGTGAGGATGCTCCGATCATCTACCGTCCGCCGGTCAGTCCGCTGGCGCAGCACTTCGTCTATTTCTTCGCGTTCGCGCCGGCGATCGTGAGCAGCTTCGTCGCCGGGCTGTTCGATCTGGATCGCGCCTTTGGCGGCGCCGGCGTGGCGCTGTTGATGTCGGGCCTCGCGGTCGTCGTCGCGACCGGCGACCTGATCCATCTCAGGCGGCAGCGGCTGCTGCGCTCGGTGTGGGCCTTCGCTGTCGCTGCGCCCGCCGCGGTCGCGGTGGCGGCGGCGCTGTTCCTGCCCTGGACCAGCACCGCCGAGGTGCCGACCTCGCTGCCGGCAGCCGCGATGGGCCGCTTCTTCGACGACAGCTATGAACGCCGCACCAACCAGCGCCTGCGCGCGGTGGCCGGCGATCCAGAACTCGCCAGCCTGATTGCGATGAACGGGCGCCGTCCGCATCTCTTGCTCGACGCCACGCCACAACGGACGCCGTGGCTGTCGGTCGCAAAATTCAACGAGACCGGTGGCGTCGTGGTCTGGCGCGCGCAGGACACCGCCGGCACGCCGCCGTCCGAGCTCGCGCAGCGCTTCCCGGGCTTGGCGCCGGAAGTGCCGCGCTCGTTCGACCGGCTGGTCAACGGCCGGCAGCCGGTGCTGCGGATCGGCTGGGCGATCGTGCGGCCGAAGGGATCGTAAGGAACACGTCATTCCTGGGCGATGCGAAGCATCGAACCCGGAATCTCGAGATTCCGGGTTCGGTCCTGCGGACCGCCCCGGAATGACATCGTGTAGTTGGCTACGCCGTCGCGGCTTGCAGCACCTTCGCGATCGCGCGCAAATCCTGCCACGACAATCTCTTGTACGACGGCGAGCGCAGCAGATAGGCCGGATGGAAGGTCGCGACGGCGCGGATCGTGCGCGTGCCGGTGTCGTAGTCGATCCATTTGCCGCGCGTGCGCATGATACCCTCGCGCGTGCCGAGCAGCGCCTGCGTCGAGGGATTGCCGAGCGTCACCAGCACGTCGGGATTCACCAGCTCGATATGGCGCTGGATGAAGGGCAGGCACACCTGCGTCTCCTGCGGCGTCGGCGTGCGATTGCCCGGCGGCCGCCACGGGATGACGTTGGCGATATAGGCCTTGCTGCGATCGAGCCCGATCGCCGCGATCATGCGGTCGAGCAGCTTGCCGGAGCGGCCGACGAACGGCAGTCCCTCGATGTCCTCGTCGCGGCCCGGCGCCTCGCCGACGAACATCACGCGCGCCTGCGGATTGCCGTCGGCGAACACCAGTCGGGTCGCGGTGTGCTTCAGCGCGCAGCCGTCGAATGTCTCCATCAGTCCACGCAGCGCCTCGAGCGTCGGCGCGGTGCGTGCGGCCTCGCGCGCGGAGGCGATCGCAGCGTCCGGCGCGATGGTGATTTCGCTGCGCGGAACGGCCGGCATCGGCGGCGGGCGCAGCGGATTGAGTGCAACTGGACGCGGCGCGGCGGCGGCGGGAACTGGCTCGGGCTCGTCCAGCCGGTTGATCGGCTCGTCGCCAAGCACGCAATCGACCCCGGCCTCGAGGTAAAAGGCCAGCAATTGCTGCAGTGTAGGGGTGGGGTCGGGCATCAGGGCCATCGGCGCAATCTAGAGCATGGCGGAGAAAAGTGGAGGCTCGATTTCGGAAAAGATTATTCTCTTGAGGTATCCGGGCCGTGCAAAGCCATGGGAGCGCAATTCCATGGTTGTCCTTCCGCCAAAAATCGGAAACAACGACTTTTGAAAAGCTTAGAAGCGTTCTCAATGGGCTGAGATCAAGATCATGAGTGCTGAAGACCTTCCCCCGCGCGAGTCTATGGAATTCGATGTCGTCATCGTCGGCGCCGGTCCGTCGGGCCTGTCGGCCGCGATCCGGCTGAAGCAGCTCAATCCCGAGCTCTCGATCGTCGTGGTGGAGAAGGGCTCCGAGGTCGGCGCGCACATCCTGTCGGGTGCGGTGATCGATCCGGTGTCGCTCGACAAACTGATCCCGGACTGGCGCGACGACGCGGACTGTCCGCTGAAGACTCAGGTCAAGGAAGACCGCTTCTACTGGACGACGTCGCAGGGCTGGTTCCGCATCCCGAACTTCATCATGCCGCCGTTGATGCACAATCATCACAACTACATCGGCTCGCTCGGCAACGTCTGTCGCTGGCTGGCGCCGAAGGCGGAAGCGCTCGGCGTCGAGATCTATCCGGGCTTTGCCGCCGCTGAAGTGCTCTACGACGACAAGGGCGCGGTGCGCGGCATCGCGACCGGTGACATGGGCATCGCCAAGGACGGCAGCCACAAGGATTCCTACACCCGCGGCATGGAGCTGCTCGGCAAGTACACGCTGTTCGCCGAAGGCGCGCGCGGCTCGCTCACCAAGCAGCTGATCGCGAATTACAAGCTCGACGCCAACTCCGAGCCGCCGAAATTCGGCATCGGGCTGAAGGAGGTCTGGCAGATCGATCCGGCCAAGCACCGCAAGGGACGGGTCCAGCATACGCTGGGATGGCCGCTGAACGACAAGACCGGCGGCGGCTCGTTCCTCTATCACTACGACGACAACCGCGTCGCGGTCGGCTTCGTCGTGCATCTGAACTACACCGACCCGTATCTGTCGCCGTTCGACGAATTCCAGCGCATGAAGACGCACCCGGATATTCGCGAGCTGTTCGAGGGCGGCAAGCGGCTCGCCTATGGTGCGCGCGCCATCACCGAGGGCGGCTACCAGTCGGTGCCGCGGCTCTCCTTCCCGGGCGGCGCGCTGATCGGCTGTGCGGCCGGCTTCGTCAACGTCCCGCGCATCAAGGGCGTCCACAATGCGATGGGCTCCGGCATGCTCGCCGCCGAGCACGTTGCGGCCGCGCTCGGCGCCGGACGCGCCAATGACGAACTCGTCGACTACGAGAATGCCTGGCGTTCGTCCGCGATCGGCAAGGACCTGTTCAAGGTCCGCAACGCCAAGCCGTTGCTGTCGAAGTTCGGCAACCTGCTCGGAATGGCGCTCTCCGGCTTCGACATGTGGTGCAACACGCTCGGCTTCTCGCTGTTCGGCACCCAGTCGCACGCCAAGCCTGACCGCAAGACGCTCGATCCGTCGAAGCAGCACCAGCCGATTGCCTATCCGAAGCCGGACGGCAAGATCTCGTTCGACAAGCTGTCGTCGGTGTTCCTGTCCAACACCAACCATGAGGAGGACCAGCCGGTCCATCTCAAGGTCGCCGACATGAACCTGCAGAAGACCTCGGAGCACGACGTGTTCGCCGGCCCCTCCAACCGCTATTGCCCGGCCGGCGTCTATGAATGGGTCGAGGAGGGCGCCACTCCGCGCTTCCAGATCAACGCCCAGAACTGCGTCCACTGCAAAACCTGCGACGTGAAGGACCCCAACGGCAATATCACCTGGGTTCCTCCGGAGGGCGGCGGCGGTCCGAATTACGAGGCGATGTAAGGCCCGGAGGCGATTGAAGGGCAAGGCTGACGCGGCCGACCACATTTGCGTGAGGCCGCCGCCAACCTGCCGCAGCTTCCGCTTGGGCTTTCCTCGCTTGGAGCGGCCGGATTGCACGCCGGATACAGCTGGAGACGCGGAACAAGGGCCGCGGCGCCAGTATCCGGCGCATTTTGCTTCCGCACGCGAATATGCCGGGCCCGGTCACGATACCGCCATAGTGGGAGGGTCTTGCGGTGGGCTGGCTGGATCGGCGGGCCTAACGGCCTAATCTGCCAATCGATTCGGCATGGGTTACCTTTGGGCGATCCTTGCGGATAAACGCCAAAAGCGGCATTGTCGCTCGCCGTGATGCCGCCGCTTGGGTTCGCATTTTGAGACTGATCGCAAGACCTTGTCGCGAAGATCTTGGCCGTAAATCCTTCGTGGCCTTAAACCCCTGGAGCAAGGCGACCGTGATGCTGTCCACCCGTTTCAACCGCCTGACGATTGCCGTTCTTGCTGCCGCGGCGCTTGCCGTGCCTGCGCAGCTTGCGGCGCAGACACCCGACCATCCGACCGACAATGCCGCGCAGTTCCCGTCCAAGACCGACCTGAAGTCGCTGACCACCGCCGGCAGCTATCTGGCCGCCCGCCACGCCAGTGTCGAGCGCGATGCGGCCTCGGCTGCGGCATTCTACCGCTCGGCGCTGCGCACCGATCCGAAGAATTCCGAACTGCTCGACCGCGCCTTCATCTCCTCGCTCGCCGACGGCGACATCGATGAGGCGGTGAAGCTCGCCGACCGCATCCTGACCCAGGACAAGGCCAACCGCGTGGCCCGCCTCGTCGTCGGCGTGCGCGATCTCAAGCTGAAGAAATACGCCGCCGCGCAGTCCAACATCAATCAGTCGGTGCGCGGCCCGATCACCGATCTGGTGGCGACGCTGCTGTCGGCCTGGGCGGCCTATGGCGCCGGCGACAGCAAGGGCGCGGTCGCCTCGATCGACAAGCTGACCGGCCCCGAATGGTATCCGATCTTCAAGGACCTGCACGCCGGCATGATCTACGAGCTGTCCGGCAAGGAGAAGGATGCCGGGGCACGCTTCGAGAAGGTGTTCAAGCTCGACGATTCGATGCTGCGCACGGTCGACGAATATGCGCGCTGGACCTCGCGCAACAAGGATGCCGCTGCTGCGACCGCGATGTACGAGGCGTTCGACAAGAAGCTGCCGCGTCATCCGCTGGTGCTGGAAGGCATCAAGGAAACCAAGGCCGGCAAGAAGCTGCCGCCGCTGATCGATTCACCGCAGGCCGGCGCCGCCGAGGCGCTGTACGGCATCGGTGCGACGCTGACCCGCCGCGGCGGCGAGGACCTCGCGCTGGTCTATCTGCAGCTCGCACTCTATTTGCAGCCGAACCATCCGCTGGCGCTGCTGTCGCTCGCCGATCTCTATGAATCGGTGAAGAAGCCGCAGATGGCGATCAAGGTCTATGAGCGGATGCCGGCGTCCTCGCCGCTGAAGCGCAACGCGCAGATCCAGCTCGCGACCAATCTCGACGCCGCCGACCGCAGCGACGAGGCGATCAAGATCCTCAAGGAAGTCACCACGGATCAGCCGAAGGACATCGAGGCGATCCTCGCGCTCGGCAATATCGAGCGCGGCCGCAAGAAGTTCGCCGACTGCGCCACCACCTATTCGCAGGCAATCGACGCACTGCCGGCCGCCGGCGGCGACAAGAACGCCTGGGTCACCTACTACTACCGCGGCATCTGCGAGGAGCGCTCCAAGCAGTGGAACAAGGCCGAGGCCGACATGCGCAAGGCGCTCGAGCTGCAGCCCGAGCAGCCGCATGTGCTGAACTATCTCGGCTATTCCTGGATCGACCAGGGCATCAACCTCGACGAAGGCATGAAGATGATCAAGCGTGCCGTCGATCAGCGTCCTGATGACGGCTACATCGTCGATTCCCTCGGCTGGGCCTATTATCGGATCGGCAATTACGACGAGGCGGTGAAGAACCTCGAGCGCGCGATCGATCTGAAGCCGGAAGATCCGACCATCAACGACCATCTCGGCGACGCCTACTGGCGCGTCGGCCGCACGCTGGAAGCCAAGTTCCAGTGGGCGCATGCGCGCGACCTGAAGCCCGAGCCGGAAGAGCTGCCGAAGATCCAGGCCAAGATCGACAACGGCCTGCCGGACGACACCTCGAACGCCGCCTCCGCCGACAAGAAGAAGGACGACGACGGCAAGGGCGGTTGATCTGGCGCAATTCGCCAGCGTTGCATTGCCGATTGAGACGTCATGCCCGGGCTTTGTCCCGGGCATCCGCTTTTCTGGCTCCCGTCATTCCGGGGCGATGCGGAGCATCGAACCCGGAATTTCGAGATTCCGGGCTCGCCCTTCGGGCGCCCCGGAATGACGGAAGCAGACATGGCCGTGACGGTTTGCCCGCGCCCAGCGCATGCCAAGGGCGGAATTTCCGTGCAAACAAAGGGATAGGATCGTGAAGCGATTTACGCTAATCGCAGCACATGTTTGTTTTTAGGGGTTTATCGCCGTGCCGGCGCTGATTGAAGAAGGGCGTGCCAAGGTCAACCTGACGCTGAAGGTTGTCGGGCGGCGCGTCGATGGGTTTCACGACCTGGAGAGCGTCGTCGCGTTTGCCGATTGCGCCGATCGTCTCACGCTCGAGCCGGGCCCCGAGCTGTCGCTGTCGATGCTGGGGCCGCTGGCCGATGCCTGCGGCGATACGTCGGACAATCTGGTGCTCAAGGCCGCGCGGCTGCTCGGCGAGCGTGTCGCGGACCTTGAGGTCGGCCACTTCACGCTGGAGAAGGTGCTGCCCGTTGCGGCCGGCATCGGCGGCGGCTCGGCAGATGCCGCGGCCGCGCTGCGGCTTTTGGCGCGGCTCAACGAACTCTCGCTCGACGACAGCAGGATCATGGAGGTCGCGTTGCAGACCGGCGCCGACGTGCCGGCGTGCGTCGCCTCGCGCGCCTGCGACATGACCGGCGTCGGCGAGGGCCTGCTGCCGCTCGACCTGCCGACACTGCCCTGCGTGCTGGTCAATCCGCGCGTGCCGGTTGCGACCAGGGATGTCTTCAATGCGCTCGGCCTGCGCCATGGCGAGCTTTTGATCGGCGCCACCGATGTCGTGATGCAGGGGCCGTCCTGGCCGGACGCCGGCCGCGTGATCGACGATTGGATCACAGCGCTGTCGCGCGGCACCAACGATCTCGAAGCCCCCGCCGCGCGCATCGAGCCCGTCATCAGCGACGTCTTGTTCGCGCTGCGTGAGACCAGCGGCGCTCGCCTGGTGCGCATGTCGGGCTCCGGCGCGACCTGCTTTGCCGTGTTCGGAACCGACACCGACGCCCAGGCCGCCGGCGAAAAGCTCCGCGCCGCGCACCCCGGCTGGTGGGTGCATGCGGGTGCGCTAAGCTAGCGTTTCTCTCCGCCGCCATTCCGGGGCGTGCGAAGCACGAGCCCGCAATCCATTGATCCACATCTTGTGCGGCCTGATGGATTCCGGGCTCGCGCCAAAAGGCGCGCCCCGCTGGGGCCGCAGTCCTCTTCAACAACACAACCCTGTGGTTATGGGTCCCTGCTCCCGTGCGCAATTGCGCACTAGGCAGGGACGACGATTGTGGATGCAGGCCGTGCCACACAATCATCGTCGTCCTGGCGAAAGCCAGGACCCATTACCCCAGATGAGAATTGTTGTGCGATGCTGGGGCAACGATCCCATTCATCACCAAGCGCGGTGCTTATGGATCCCGGCTTTTGCCAGGACGACGAACAGAGAGAAGTGTGTACCTGGGCCCCATCACCGTCACCCTGAGGAGGCCGCGGAGCGGCCGTCTCGAAGGGTCGACGGCCACCAGCGGGGCCGTGCATCCTTCGAGACGCCGCTTCGCGGCTCCTCCAGCGACAAAGGCAAAGCCTTTGCGCGGGGATGACGGGCTTGATCATGTCGGCAGCGACGCCGCCGCTACTGCGGCATCATCCCACCTCAACGCCGGTCAGCGTTGCGCCCCGGATTGCTTGGCAAGCCAAACCCCGTTTGCCATAACAGGATGAAACAACAACGTTGCGCGTGCGGGACCGTTCGAAAATCCGCCTGCAGCAAATGAGCCGGGAGGATGCCATGGCCAATATCCGCGTACTCGCCACCGATCTGGAATTTCCCGAGGGTCCCGTCGTCATGCCCGACGGTTCGGTCGTGCTGGTCGAAATCCGCGGCCAGCGGCTGACCCGGGTGTATCCCGACGGGCGCAAGGAGATCGTCGCCAAGGTGCCGGGCGGCCCGAACGGCGCGGCGCTCGGTCCCGACGGCAAGATGTACATCTGCAACAATGGCGGCTTCTCCTGGATCCCGACCAAGAACATGATCATGCCGGGTCCGCAGCCGGAGGATTATCTCGGCGGCTCGATCCAGCGCGTCGATCTGCAATCCGGCAAGATCGAGACCGTGGTGACGAAGTGCGGCGAGCATGAGCTGCGTGGGCCGAACGATCTGGTGTTCGACAAGCACGGAGGCCTGTGGTTCTCCGATCTCGGCAAGCGCCGCGCCCGCGAGATGGATGTCGGTGCGTTCTATTACCTGAAGCCCGGCATGAACGAGATCGTCGAGGCCGTGCACGGCATCCTGCCGGCCAACGGCATCGGCCTGTCGCCGGATGAGAAGACCGTCTACATCGCGGAGACGCCGACCGCACGGCTGTGGGCCTATGAGGTGTCCGAGCCAGGCACCATCAAGCCGCGCGACGTGATCTATCGCGGCGAACGCGGCAAGCCGATCGCGGGCCTCGGCGGTTACCAGATGTTCGACTCGCTCGCCGTCGAAGCATCAGGCAATGTCTGCGTCGCGACGCTGATCTCCGGCTGCATCTCGGTGATCGCACCCGACGGCACATTGGTCGAACAGGTGCCGACCGGCGACCGCGTCACCACCAACATCGCCTTCGGCGGCCCCGACCTGAAGACCGCCTACATCACGCTGTCCGGCAAGGGCGAGCTGATCGCGATGGACTGGTCGCGGCCGGGATTGCCGCTGAATTTTCTGAATAAATGATGCACTCGCCGTCATTGCGAGCAGCGAAGCGACGAAGCAATCCATCTCTCCACATGTGCGGATAGATGGATTGCTTCGCTTCGCTCGCAATGACGGTTAAGGTGGCGTCGGACTACGTACAAAGGATGCACAATGCCCTGGCTTGAACCGGTCACCCTTCGCGGCGCGCATGCGCGGCTCGAACCACTTTCGCATGATCATCGCGACGGGCTCGTCGAGGCGGTGAAGGACGGCGGTCTGTCGAACCTCTGGTACACGGCCGTTCCGCAGCCGGAGAACATGGCCAAGGAGATCGACCGCAGGCTCGGCTTGCAGGCGGCCGGATCGATGCTGCCGTTCACGGTGTTCGACGCCGACGGCAAGATTTCCGGCATGACGACCTACATGAATGTCGACACGCCGAACCGCCGCGTCGAGATCGGCTCGACCTGGTACGCCAAGCGTGTGCAGCGCAGCGCGGTCAACACGCAGTGCAAACTGCTGCTGCTGCAACATGCCTTCGAGAAGCTCGATTGCATCGCGGTCGAGTTCCGTACGCACTTCTTCAATCACCAGAGCCGGCGCGGCATCGAGCGTCTGGGTGCCAAGCAGGACGGCATCCTGCGCAGCCATCAGATCGCGCCCAACGGTACGTTGCGCGACACCGTGGTTTACAGCATCATCGCCAGCGAATGGCCGACGGTGAAGGCGCATCTCAACTATCAACTCAACGAAAAGCCGCGCTGACATTTTGGTCAGCGCCAGAAACGAGACGATGGAAACGTTCGATTATGTGATCATCGGCGCAGGCTCCGCCGGGAGCGTGCTGACCAACCGGTTGAGTGAAGACGCGGGCACGCGGGTTTGCGTGCTCGAGGCGGGACCGAGCGACTGGCATCCCTACATCCATCTGCCGGCCGGCTTCATCAAGACCTTCCACATGAAGAGCGTGAACTGGGCCTACCAGCAGGAGGTGGGTCCCTACACCGGCGGGCGCAGCATCTACGCGCCGCGCGGCAAGACGCTCGGCGGCTCGTCGTCGATCAACGGCCACATCTACAATCGCGGCCAGCGCCAGGATTTCGACACCTGGGCGCAGCTCGGCAATCGCGGCTGGGGCTATCCCGACGTGCTGCCGTACTTCCGGCGCATGGAGAGAAGGATCGGTGAGGGTGACGACACCTATCGCGGCCGCGACGGCAATCTCACCGTCACCACGATGGACTGGCAGGACCCGCTCTGCGAGGCCTTCATGGCGGGCGCGGTCGGCCTCGGGATTCCGCGCAACCCTGACTACAACGGCCAGATCCAGGAGGGCGTGTCGTACTGCCAGCGCACCATCCTGAACGGCCGCCGGGTCAGCGCCGCGACCGCGTTCCTGCATCCGGCGCGAAAGCGGCGGAATGTCGACGTGCGCACGCATGCGCATGTCACCGGTATCATCTTCGAAGGCAAGCGCGCGGTTGGCGTGCGCTACAACCGCGGCGGCAAGCACGGTGATCCCTTGGAGATCCGCGCCACCAAGGAGGTCATCCTCTCCGGCGGCGCCTATAACTCACCGCAGCTGTTGCAGCTCTCCGGCGTCGGTTCGCCCGAGCTGTTGCAGTCGCACGGCATCGAGGTGCGCCACGCGCTGCCGGGTGTGGGTGAAGGCCTGCAGGATCATTACGCACCGCGCTCGGTGGCGCGGGTCAAGAATATCAGGACCATCAACGAAATGCGCCGCGGCTTCAGCCTGTGGGGCGAGGCGATCAAATGGGCGACGACGCGGCGCGGGCTGTTGTCGCTGTCGCCGACCATGGTCTACTGCTTCTGGCATTCCGGCGAGACCACCGAAAGCTCCGATTTACAGCTCACCTTCACGCCGGCGAGCTACAAGGAAGGGGTGCAGGGCCAGCTCGAGGACGAGCCCGGCATGACGGTGGCCTCATGGCAGCAGCGGCCGGAGAGCCGCGGCTATGTCCGCATCCGCTCCGCCGATCCGTTCGCGCCGCCGATCATCCAGACCAACTATCTTGCCGAGGAGATCGACCGCCGCGTCGTCGTCGCCGGCATGAAGCTGGCGCGCCGGCTGCTCGCCTCCGAGCCGCTCAAGCCGTATTTCGCCTATGAGGACTTTCCGGGTCCGAAGGTCACGAGCGACGCGGAGCTGCTCGCGGCCGCGACCCAGCGCGGCACCACCACCTTCCACCCCGGCTGCACCTGCCGGATGGGCCCGGCCGACGCGCCCTGGGCCGTCGTCGACGATCAGCTTCGGGTCCATGGCATGGAGGGCCTGCGCGTGATCGACGCCTCGATCATGCCGCGGATGATCTCGGCCAATCTCAACGCCTCGACCTTGATGATCGCCGACAAGGCCTCCGACATGATCCGCGGCAAGCAGCCGGAGGTGGCTGCGAAGCTGCCGGAGTATGCGTGAGGCGATTTCGTCATTGCGAGCGGAGCGAAGCAATCCATCTCTCCGCATCTGCGGATGCATGGACTGCTTCGTCGCTTCGCTCCTCGCGATGACGGCGGAGGTGCGCCGATGCTTCTCGATCGGCGCGCTGTGTCTAACACCGTCATGCTGAGGAGGCCGCGAAGCGGCCGTCTCGAAGCACAACGGCCGACGGGGGCCGTGCATCCTTCGAGACGCGCTACGCGCTCCTCAGGATGACGGGACTGCTATCGGGAGCTCAGCCGTAGACGAACGCCTTTTCCTTGAGGTCGATCGCCGGGAATTCGTCCTTCTCCGCCCAATAGTCCTGGTTGTGCTGCCATTCCGGCTTGTCGCCGCGCTTCGGCAGCAGGTGCATGCCGCGCATCATGTAGCCGGGGTTGAAGTTCTCCGGATCGATCCACGGCAGCAGCGGCATGTTGTGGTCTTCGGGGCGCAGCGCCGGCGTCACCTTGTTCACACCGGTGGCCTTCATGTGCTTGAGCATGCGGCAGACGAAGTCGCCGACCAGATCGACGCGCAAGGTCCAGCTGGCGCGGAAATAGCCGAACACCCAGACGAGGTTCGGCACGCCGGTGAACATCATGCCGCGATAGGTCACGGTGTCCTTGAACTCGAGCGGCTTGCCGTCGATTGCGAAGTCGATGCCGCCATTGGCGGAGAGGTGGAAGCCGGTCGCGGTGATGATGATGTCGGCCTCGAGCTCCTTGCCGGACTTGAGCAGAATGCCCTTCTCGGTGAAGCGCTCGATCTCGTCGGTGACGACGGAGGCCTTGCCGTCCTTGATGGCGTGGAACAGGTCGGCATCCGGAATGAAGGCGATGCGCTGCCGCCACGGCCGGTAGCGCGGCGTGAAGTGGGTGGCGATGTCGTAGTCCTTGCCGAGGACGGCCTCGACCGCCGCCAGCAGGTCCTTCTTGGCGCCCTCCGGCTCGGCGAAGGTCCGCCTGGTGAAGGCGTCCTGCTCGAACAGGATCTTGCGGCGGGTGATCTCGTGGATCCAGTGCTCGTCGACCTGCAGCCTGCGCAGCTCCTCGGCGATCTCGATCGCGTTGCGGCCGGTGCGGAAATAGGTCGGCGAACGCTGCAGCATGGTGACATGGCCGGCGTCATTGGCCATCGCCGGGATCAGGGTCGCAGCCGTGGCGCCGGAGCCGATCACGACCACGCGCTTGCCCTTGTAGTCGAGGTCGTGGGGCCAGGTCTGCGGATGCACGACCGTGCCCTTGAACTTCGCCATGTCGGTCCATTCGGGCGTATAGCCCGCGTCGTGGCGGTAGTAGCCCTGGCACATCCAGAAGAAATTCGTCGTAAAGCGCAGCTGTTCGCCGGTGTCGACGCGGACAGCATCGACGGTCCAGAGATTGGTCTCGTTCGACCAGTTTGCCGCGGTGATAGTGTGGCGATAGCGGATGTGGCGGGCGAGATCGTTCTCGTCGATCACCTCGCCCATGTATTTCAGGATCTCGGCCGCGCTGGCGATCGGGGCGCTGGTCCACGGCTTGAAGCGATAGCCGAAGGTGTGCAGGTCGCTGTCGGAGCGGATGCCGGGATAGCGGTGGGTGGACCAGGTGCCGCCGAAGGTCTTCTGCGTCTCCAGCACCACGAAGCTGGTGCCCGGGCATTGCGTGGTCAGGTGGTAGGCGGCGCCGACGCCGGAGATGCCGGCGCCTGCGATCAGGACGTCGAAATGCTCTGATGTGACGGGCTCGGCGGCGCGGATTTGGGTCTGGACGTTCATCTTCCCTGGTCTTCTTTTTGGTTGGAGCGGCTCAGCAAAACGCCGGAGCGAATGCCCCGGTGAACTAGACTTCGCGGCGGCTGAGGAACGCCAGCCGCTCGAACAGATGCACGTCCTGCTCGTTCTTGAGCAGCGCGCCGTGCAGCGGCGGGATCAGCTTGCGCGGGTCGCGCTCCCTGAGCATCTCGGGCGTGATGTCCTCGTTCAGCAGCAGCTTGAGCCAGTCGAGCAGCTCGGAGGTCGAGGGCTTCTTCTTCAGGCCCGGCACCTCGCGGACCTCGAAGAAGATCCGCAGCGCCTCTTCCACCAGCCGCTTCTTGATGCCGGGGAAGTGCACGTCGACGATCTTGTTCATGGTGTCGACGTCGGGGAACTTGATGTAGTGGAAGAAGCAGCGGCGCAGGAAGGCGTCCGGCAGTTCCTTCTCGTTGTTCGACGTGATCATCACGATCGGGCGCAGCTTTGCCTTGATGGTCTCGCCGGTCTCGTAGACGTGGAACTCCATGCGGTCGAGCTCGAGCAGCAGGTCGTTAGGGAATTCGATGTCGGCCTTGTCGATCTCGTCGATCAGGAGCACCGGGCGCTTCTCGTGGGTGAAGGCCTCCCACAGCTTGCCGCGCTTGATGTAGTTCTTGATGTCGGACACGCGGGCGTCACCGAGCTGGCTGTCGCGCAGCCGCGACACCGCGTCGTATTCGTAGAGGCCCTGCTGCGCCTTGGTGGTCGACTTGATGTGCCAGGTCAAAAGCGGCGCGTCGATCGCCTTGGCGACTTCCTCGGCCAGCACGGTCTTGCCGGTGCCGGGCTCACCCTTCACCAGCAGCGGGCGCTCGAGCACGATGGCGGCATTGACGGCGACCTTGAGGTCATCGGTGGCGACGTAGTCCTTGGTACCCGTGAATTTCATCTATCTGTTTGCCTTGTTTCGTTCGTTGGCCGCATGGGTCTCACCTTGGGCCTCAACATGAAACGACCGCTCTCGCAGCGGCCGTTGGAGATGCAAATTTTTCGATCACGCTCGTCTGATCATCGATACGATCACCAGCACGATGCAAGCGCCGATCGTCGCGTTGACGATGTCGCGGATCGCGCTGCCGCCGAGGCCGACGCCAAGGCGCGGCAGCAGCCAGCTCGCCACCAGCGCGCCGATGATGCCGACGACCATGTTGCCGATCAGTCCGAAGCCCGCGCCGCGCACGATCAGCCCAGCGAGCCAGCCGGCAATCGCACCGATCACCAGTGCTGCAATGATGCCCATTCAAACGTCCTGCCCAATGTCTTGTCAGACGCAATTGTAATTGAAAAAGCCGGGCGGTCTAGGGTGGATTCCGCAGCGCAGCGGTACCCTGAACGGCACAGGGCGCATAGTATGTCAGGCGTACTGTTTCCGTCCTGCGGAATGATTGTCACCCGCGAGCGACGAGGCGAGCACCGTGCGGTCGCGTCCCGAGCGTTTCGCCTCGTAGAGCGCAAGGTCGGCCTGGCCGAGCAATTCGCTCTCGTTGGCGGTCGCAGCCGACCGGCTGGCGATCCCGAGGCTGATCGAGACCACGCCGCGCCGCGCCGGCGGATTGGCGATCGCCAGCGATCGCACCGTGAGGCGCATTGCTTCGGCGACCTTCAGCGCGTCCTGCTCGCCGATCCCGGGCAGGATGATCGCGAACTCCTCACCGCCGTATCGCGCGGCGAGCGCCGTGGTGTTGATGGTGGCGTCCGCGATCACGCGGGCCACGCGCTTCAGGCATTCGTCACCGGCCTGATGGCCCAGCGTGTCGTTGAAACCCTTGAAGTGATCGATATCGAGCATGATGAGGGAGATCTGATCGCGGTCGCGGAACTCGCGCGGCAGCGCGCTGTCGAAGCTGCGGCGGTTGGCAAGCGCGGTCAGGCCGTCGGTGGTCGCAAGCTCCGACAGGCGCATGTTCAGCGCGTTGAGTTCATCCTCCATCTTGCGGCGTTCGGTCACGTCGCGCAGTACGCCGACGACCTCGATAGCCTGATGGTCTTCCGCAAGCCCGGCGAGCTTGAAGTTGATCTCGACCCAGATCTCGGTCCCGTCGGCGCGGAAGGTCTTGAAGTCCACGGTCTTGGTGGTCGTCCAGTTGGTCAATTCCGATGTCGCCCTGGCGACGTCGGCGAGGTGATCGGGATGCACGAACTCGAAGCAGGATTTGCCGATCAGATCGTCCGGCTTGCGGCCGAGGATGGTCTCGACCGACTGCGACACGAACAGGAAGCGGCCGTCGCGGTCCAGGAGGATCACGACGTCGGCGATGTTGTCGGCAAGCAGCCGGTAGCGCGCCTCGCGTTCCCTGAGCATCCGCGCGACCCTGGTCCGCTTGGCGAACTCCTTGCCGAGCAGGATGGCGAACAGGATGACGCTCCCCATCAGGATCACGGCGACAAACAGGTCGTTGCGCAGATCCTCATGCCAGGCGGCGAGCACCTGGGCTTCCGGCAACGCGACGGTGATCACGATCGGATATTGCGACGCGCGTTCGAAGCCGAGATATTTGACGCGTCCGTCGAACGGCGATGTGGTCTTGGTGTAGCCGGTGCGGTCCTGCTCGATCTGTGCCCTGAAAGCCGCGGACACCTCCTTGCTCCACTTGCCCGCCGGCCAATGCGCCAGAACGATGCCGTCGAGACGGAGCAGGGTAATTCCGGCGTGCGGACCGAATTCGAAGGCCTGGTAGAAATTGTCGAAGTAGCTGCTTTCGATGGTCGCGAACAGCACGCCGCCGAAGCTGCCGTCTTCCCTGGTGACGCGCCGCGACAGCACGATGGTCGGATGCCCGGTCAGCCGCGACTGCAACGGCTCGCTGATATGCAGCGTCGCATCCGGCGAGTCGCGATGGCCGATGAAATAGCTGCGATCGGCATTGTTGTGGGCCGGCAACTCCGCGGCCGACGAGTAGATCCGGTTGCCATCGGGATCGATCACGCCGATTTCCCGGATCTGCGGCAGCGCGTCCGCGGTCTTGCGCAACGCCGCGTTGAAGCGGTCGACACGCGGCTTCTGGTATTTCAGCAGGTCGACCATGGCGTTCATGGAGACATCGATCGCCTGGACCGAATGCGAGGCGTGTTCCGCCAACGAATGGGTGAGGTTGCGGATGTCACGCTCGCCCTGGGCGAGCGCCATGGTGCGCGCCTCGACCGCCTTCCAGATCAACAGACCCAGCACGAATATGCTCATCGCCGTCACCACGGCGGCGACGATCGCCGTCGGCGAGAACAGTTTCGGCAGCTTGGCAGGGCTGTTGGGCAAGTCGATCGGGTCCACGGGCGGCGCGCTACCTCCAGTGATCAACGCCCCATCTTAACGTCACGTTTCGTCCCCGGGAGCCGAAGCCGGCCGGGGTGGTTAAGTGAAAGTGAATGGCTGATCCGCAGCCGCAACCGGGGCAGGGGCCCTTGACGGCACCGGCAGGGCGGGCGATTTAAGTAAACATGTTCCTGCAGTTCTTCACATCGCTGCGCGACGCCCAGGTCCCCGTGACGCTACGGGAATATCTGACCTTGATGGAAGCGCTTGACGCCGATCTCGCCGAACAGACCGTCGAGAACTTCTATTATTTGTCGCGCGCCGCCCTGGTGAAGGACGAGCGCAATCTCGACAAGTTCGACCGGGTGTTCGGCACCGTGTTCAAGGGGCTCGAGAGCCTGCTCGACGCCATGGGCAAGGCAGAGATCCCCGAGGAGTGGCTGAAGAAGCTCGCGGAGAAGTATCTCACCGAGGAAGAGAAGAAGCAGATCGAGGCCCTGGGCTGGGACAAGCTCATGGAGACCTTGAAGAAGCGGCTCGAGGAACAGAAGGGCCGTCACCAGGGCGGCAGCAAGTGGATCGGCACCGCCGGCACCTCGCCGTTCGGCGCCCACGGCTATAATCCCGAGGGCGTGCGGATCGGCCAGGAGAAGAACCGCAACAACCGCGCCGTGAAGGTGTGGGACAAGCGCGAGTTCAAGGATCTCGACGGCAATGTCGAGCTCGGCATCCGCAACATCAAGGTCGCGCTGCGGCGGCTGCGCAAGTTCGCGCGCACCGGCGCGCCCGACGAGCTCGACCTCGACACCACGATCAAGGAGACCGCCAACCACGGCTATCTCGACGTGCACATGCGGCCCGAGCGGCGCAACGCGGTCAAGGTGCTGGTGTTCTTCGATATCGGCGGCTCGATGGATTCGCATATCGAGCAGGTCGAGGAGCTGTTCTCGGCCGCCAAGAGCGAATTCAAGCACATGGAATATTTCTACTTCCACAACTGCCTCTATGAAGGCGTCTGGAAGCAGAACAAGCGGCGCTTCACCGATCGTACGCCGACCTGGGACGTGCTGCACAAGTATCCGCACGACTACAAGGTGGTGTTCGTCGGCGATGCCTCGATGTCGCCTTACGAGATTATGGTGCCCGGCGGCTCGGTCGAGCATGTCAACGAAGAGGCCGGCTCGGTCTGGCTCGACCGCATCACCCGCACCTATCCGCATGCGGTGTGGCTCAATCCGGTGGCGCAGAAGCACTGGGACTATTCGGAATCGACCACCATCATCCGCCGCCTGTTCTCCGAGCGCATGTATCCGATCACGATTGAGGGTCTGGAGCACGCGATGCGGGAGCTGGTGCGGTAGTCAATTCCGTCATTCCGGGGCGATGCGAAGCATCGAACCCGGAATCTCGAGATTCCGGATCAGCCGCTTCGCGTCTGTCCGGAATGACGGTGGCAAAAGATAAAGACAAAGGGAGAGCCCCATGCCCCAGAACATCCACCGCGGCATCAAGGTGATGATCGACGAGGCCAATGCCGAGATCGAGACCATCAGCGCGGCCGATGCGATCACGCTGATCGGCAAGAACGATGTCGTGATCGTCGACATCCGCGACCCGCGCGAGATCGAGCGCGACGGCAAGATCCCCGGCGCGTTCTCCTGCACCCGCGGCATGCTGGAGTTCTGGATCGATCCGAACAGTCCCTATGCCAAGCCGATCTTCCAGGAAGACAAGAAGTTCATCTTCCACTGCGCCGGTGGCCTGCGCTCGGCACTTGCCGCCAAGACCGCGAAGGACATGGGCCTGAAGCCGGTCGCCCATATGGGCGGCGGCTTCGCTGCGTGGCGCGAGGCCGGCGGTCCGATCGAGGCGTGGGAGCCGAAGAAGAAGGGCTGAGCAAGATGTCACACGCGGGCTTGACCCGCGTGTCCATCGTTTCGAAACAAGATGGATTGCCGGATCAAGTCCGGCAATGACGATGGAGAGACAGGCAAGATGACCACCACCGACGATCCGCTCGTTTCGACCGAATGGCTGGCTGCGCATCTCGGCGACGCCAACGTCAAGGTGCTCGATGCGACCTTCAAGCTGCCCGGCGTGCTGCCGCTGCCGAAGGACGACTATCTCGCCGCGCATCTGCCCGGTGCGGTGTTCTTCGACGTCGACGCGGTGTCCGATCATTCCAATCCGCTGCCGCACATGTTTCCGAGCGCCGAGCAGTTCGGCCGCGACATCGGCGGGCTCGGCGTCGGCAATGCCGACACCGTCGTGATCTATGATTCCGGCGGCTGGGTTGCCGCGCCGCGCGCCTGGTGGATGTTCCTGTCCTACGGCCATCGCAACGTGCGCATTCTCAACGGCGGTCTGAAGAAGTGGCGCGCCGAGGGCAGGGCAGTCGAGAGCGGCGAGGTGAAGGCGAAGCCCGCGACCTTCAAGGCGAGCTACGATCCGAAGCGCGTGCGCAGTATCGAGCAGATGATCGCCAATGTCGAAAGCCATGCCGAGCAGGTGATCGATGCGCGTGCCGCCGAACGCTTCGAGGGCCGCGCGCCGGAGCCGCGGCCGGGCATTCGTGCGGGCCACATTCCGGGCGCCCGCAACGTGCCCTACAACCAACTGTTCGATGCAGCGACCGGCGAGATGAAGCCGCTCGACGATCTGCGCAAGTCGTTCAGCGGCGCCGGCGTCAAGCTGGACGCGCCGATCGTCACGAGCTGCGGCTCCGGCGTCTCGGCCGGCGTGCTGACGCTCGCGCTCTACCGGCTCGGTGTCACCGAGAGCGCGCTCTATGACGGCTCGTGGTCGGAATGGGGACAGGCGAGCGGCCCGCCGATCGCGACGGGTCCGGCTTGAGAAATAGCTTCTAGCGTCGGGTGAGCGGCACCGAGGTGGGGTTGCCGAACGGATCGAGCTGAACGGCCTGCCGCACCGGTGGCGCGCTGACGATCCGCCGACGCTCCTTGCGATGGGCGGGCTTGCTGGTCGCGTTGCGCTCCGGCTTCTTCGCTTCAGTGGCCTTCGGCGCGGCCGGCGCTTCGACGACAACTTCGGGTCCGCCCAGCGTTGCGATCCTCGTCGCGGCTGCGATGGCCTCGGGTGACGGCGGTGCTGGGTCTGGCGCAGCCATCGCTGGTGCCGGGGTCGCGAGCGCGGGTTCGCTGGGTGTGGCAGGCGAGTCGGCCACGGCGGCGACCTTGGCCTCGGCTGGCGCCGGTGCCGCTTCCGTGGAAACCGGCGCGGGCTGCGATGCAGGCGACGGATCCGCGGCCGGAGGTTGCGGAGCAACTTCGTCCGACTGCGCTGGTGCGGGAGTTTCGACGGTCTGGGCTTCCAGCTTCGGCGGAGCAGGCGGTGCGTCATCCGCCGTCACCGCGGCGAGCTTCGCAGGCTCGGCTGGAGGAGAGGCTTCGGCAGGAGCAGCCGGCTCGGAGGCGGCGACTGGCTCCGAGGGTGTCGAGGGGACCGGGCCGTCGGCCGCCGCCTTGTCTGCGGCTGATGGCTCGACCCGCACCATAGCGAGCACCGGCGGCGTTTCGGGCTGCTGCGCAAATTGCGGCTCGGGCGGAGCCCGGCGGGCCGGAATGCTGGCGAATTCCTCATGCGCCGCGCGAAACAGCGCGGCTGCCCCTAACCCGAACACCAGAAGCGACGTCGCCAGCACGATCGCGGCGAACAGAAAACGAAGGCCGGGGAGCATGGGCGCGGGTTCCCCCTTCTGCGGGAGGGTCTTTGATGTCGAGGGAACGCGGTGACCACACAAGAGAGCCGGCGTCGCGAACGCGAATCAGGCGGATTCGAAGATATCGCAACCCCCGGAGACTGTTTGTTACAAAATGCGGGTGATTGATGACTTTGGGCAGGTGGACAATCATTCCCGACCCATGAGACATCTTTGCCGCAGCGTTGACGGCAAATCACAAATGCCCGAAATGGCCCGGGTTTCGCGGATTTGTCTTGAATGCGCCGCTATCTTCCTGCATTGGGCCGTTAACAGTCCGGTGTGGCTTGGGGACTATAACAGAGCAATGATGATCAACCGCATTCTGACGATTTGCGCTGCCGCGGCTCTCGGCGTGGCGGGAACCTCGCTTGCGCATGCGCAGCAGGGGTATCCGGTTCCCCAGGGCCCGGCCTATTCGGCCGCGCCGCAGCCCTACTCGCAGGGCAACATGCCGGATTTCGACTCGCTCGACGATGAAGATGCGCCGCGCAATTCGGCCGGGCTGCCGCCGCCCGGCCCGGTGATGTCGCCGGATGACCCGCGCTATGGCCGCCCGACGAATGCACCGGTCTATTCCGATCGTGGTGCGCCGGCCGGTCCCGTGATGTCGCCGGACGATCCGCGCTACGGCCGTCCGATGAATTCCCAGCCGGTCTACTCCGACCGTGGTGCGCCGACCGGTCCGGTGATGTCGCCCGATGATCCGCGCTATGGCCGGCCGATGGGGCCGCCGCCGGTGATCTATGGCGATCGTCCGGGCGCGCAGCAAGCCAATCGCGACAATGGCGTTCCGGCAGCCGGCGTGTCCTATGGCGACGACCGCGGCGGCATGCGTCCGCCCGAGGGCGTGACCGGAGCGGTGCCGCAGCAGCAGGCGCCCGTCGATGCCAACGGCAAGCCGCTGCAGATCGCGTCGCTGCCGGCGGACGAGCAGCCGGAAGACGGCCCGGCGCAACTGGCCCCGAATCTGCGGCGCCAGGAAGTGGCGTTCGCGACAAAGGAGCCGGCCGGCACCATCGTCGTCGATACGCCGAATACCTACCTGTATTACATCCTGGGCAATGGCCGGGCGATCCGCTACGGCGTCCGTGTCGGCCGCGACGGCTTCACCTGGACCGGGGTGCAGAAGATCACCCGCAAGGCCGAGTGGCCGGATTGGCATCCGCCGACGGAGATGATCGAACGCCAGCCCTATCTGCCGCGCTTCATGGCCGGCGGACCCGGCAACCCGCTCGGCGCCCGCGCGATGTATCTCGGCTCGACCGTGTACCGTATTCACGGCACCAACCAGCCGTCGACCATCGGCAAGTTCGTCTCGTCGGGTTGCATCGGCATGCTGAACGAGGACGTCTCGGACCTGTTCGAGCGCGCCAAGGTCGGCACCCGTGTGGTTGTGCTGCCCGGCGGCGCAGCCCCGGGCACGACGACGGCTTCCGCCGCGCCGCCGCCCAACCCGATGGCCCCCGCTCAGGCCGCGCCGCTGCCCGGCACGCAGCCGACCTCGGTCCAGCCGCTGCCCGCACCGGTCACGGTGCGCTAGGCCAACCGGCAAACTCATCATTGAAAAAGGCGCGCGAACAGCGCGCCTTTTTTGTTTGCCGATCGATGTCCGATCTCAGGCCAGCCGCCGCGGCGGCTCGCTGCCCTTGGTGAAGGCGTCGATGCACGCGACCATCTGCTGATAGTGCGCCTGCAAGCTCTCGCGCGTCGCATAGCCGAGGTGCGGCGTGATCACCACGTTGTCGAGCTTGCGGAGCGGGTGGTCTGATGGCAGCGGCTCGACCGAGAACACGTCGATGCCGGCGCCGGCGATCTTCTTGTCGCGCAGCGCCGCAAGCAGGGCGTCTTCGTCGACGATCGGCCCGCGCGCGGTGTTGACGAGATAGGCAGACGGCTTCATGCGGGCGAGATCGGCAGCGCCGACCAGTCCGCGTGAGCGCGGGCTCAGCACGACATGGATGGTGATGATGTCTGATGTCGCGAACAGCTCGTCCTTGCTGGCGTAGCCGACGCCGGCCTCCTTGCATTTCTCCGGCGTCAGGTTGGGGCTCCAGGCGATCACGTTCATGCCGAACGCCTTGGCCATGCCGGCGACCTTGCTGCCGAGCTTGCCGAGGCCGATGACACCGAGCGTCTTGCCCTCGATCTCGGTGCCGGCAAAGCTCTGCCACGCCTCGCCGGCGTGCATCCGCGCATTCTCGCGGCCGATGCCGCGGGTCAATTCGAGGATCAGGCCCATGGTCAGCGGCGCGGTGGGATCGCGGCTATATTGGGTGCCGCACAGCACCACGTTGCGCTGCTTGGCGGCCTCCATGTCGATCGCGGCGTTGCGCATGCCCGACGTGATCATGAGCTTCAGCTTCGGCAGCGCGTCGAGCAGGCTGCGCGGGAACGGCGTGCGCTCGCGCATCGCGCAGATGATCTCGAAGTCCTTCAGCTTGGCCGCTGCCTCCGCCTCGCTCGCGAACGGCTGGTCGAACACGGTGACCTCGACGCGATCCGTGATCGCCGGCCAGTCGGCCAGCGAAAGCGCGATGTCGAAATAGTCGTCGAGGATTGCACAGCGGAGCCGCGTCATCGGAAAGGTCCATTCAGGGTGAGGCGACGGCGGAAAATCAACCGTCGGGGAGCCCCGGATGGTCGCGCGCAATCGGCAGGCGCGCAAGCGGCCGCAGGTTCAAAATGCGGCGATTGCCGAACGGCTCAGGATGGCTTGCGCGTCTTCGCGGTGCGGATATCGACGAGCATCGAGCGGACCGCCGGCGACAGCGCCATCTGCTTGGCACGGCAGGCCGGACCCGGGCCGCGCATATAGTGCAGTTCCGGCCGGTAGGGATGGAAAGCCTTGGCAACGAAAGCCCGCCAGAAGGCGCTGAATTCGGCGAACAGCGTCGCCTCGCGTTTGGTCGTGGAGCGCGAAAGAGGTGCTGAAATGATGGTAGCCATGACGTGGCCTCAACTGTTTGGTCGCGGTTCTGCCGCGAAAATCGCCGTTTTTCGGCGTTGGAGACGAGTTTTGGCCTGATTTATTAAAAGATGGTTTCAATTGTCGTGATTCGGCGCGCACATGGTGTCGAACCCGTAATCACCCGTGGCGAATGGACGGAACGTGGTGAACGGATGGAAAACAACCGCCCTGCGGTTGCGCTTTCGGGGGCCGGCCGTTACATCGGCGGCAGCAAAATTTCCTTTAAATCGGATCAATTCCAGGGACAGCGGATGGCTCGCCAGTTCATCTATTTCATGCAGGGTCTGACCAAGGCGTATCCGACCCGCAAGGTGCTCGATAACATCCATCTGAGCTTCTATCCGGACGCCAAGATCGGCGTGCTCGGCGTCAACGGCTCGGGCAAGTCGACGCTGCTCAAGATCATGGCCGGCCTCGACAAGGAATATAACGGCGAGGCCTGGGTCGCCGAGGGCGCCCGCGTCGGCTATCTCGAGCAGGAGCCGCACCTTGATCCCGCACTCAACGTCCGTGAGAACGTCATGCTCGGCGTCGCCAAGCAGAAGGCGATCCTCGACCGCTACAACGAGCTTGCGGTCAACTATTCGGACGAGACGGCCGACGAGATGACCAAGCTGCAGGACGAGATCGAGGCGCAGGGCCTGTGGGATCTCGACAGCAAGGTCGACCAGGCGATGGACGCGTTGCGCTGCCCGCCGGACGATGCCGATGTCACAAAACTGTCGGGCGGTGAACGCCGCCGCGTCGCGCTGTGCCGCCTGTTGCTCGACCAGCCGGAATTGCTGCTGCTGGACGAACCGACCAACCATCTCGACGCTGAGTCGGTGTCATGGCTCGAAGGCCATCTGCGCAACTATCCCGGCGCGATCCTGATCGTCACCCACGATCGCTACTTCCTCGACAATGTCACGAGCTGGATCCTCGAGCTCGATCGCGGCCGCGGCATTCCTTACGAGGGCAACTACTCGTCCTGGCTGGTGCAGAAGCAGAAGCGGCTCGAGCAGGAGGGCCGCGAAGACGCCGCCCACCAGAAGACGCTGGCCCGCGAGCAGGAGTGGATTGCGTCGTCTCCGAAGGCACGCCAGGCCAAGTCGAAGGCGCGCTATCAGCGCTATGAGGACCTGCTGAAGCAGGCCAGCGAAAAGCAGACCCAGACCGCGCAGATCACGATTCCGGTCGCCGAGCGTCTCGGCCAGAACGTGGTGGACTTCGAAGGCCTCAGCAAGGGTTTTGGCGACCGCATGCTGATCGACGATCTCACCTTCAAGCTGCCGCCGGGCGGCATCGTCGGCGTGATCGGTGCCAACGGCGCCGGCAAGACCACGCTGTTCAGGATGATCACCAAGCAGGAGGAACCCGACAAGGGCTCCATCACCGTCGGCGAGAGCGTGCATCTTGGCTATGTCGACCAGTCGCGCGACGCGCTCGACGGCAAGAAGACGGTGTGGGAGGAGATCTCAGGCAACAACGAGCTGATCCTGCTCGGCAAGAAGGAAGTCAACTCGCGCGGCTATTGCTCGTCGTTCAACTTCAAGGGCGCCGACCAGCAGAAGAAGGTCGGCGCGCTGTCGGGCGGTGAACGCAACCGCGTGCATCTCGCCAAGATGCTGAAGTCGGGCGCCAACGTGCTGCTGCTCGACGAACCGACCAACGACCTCGACGTCGACACGCTGCGTGCGCTGGAAGAGGCGCTGGAGGATTTCGCCGGTTGCGCCGTCATCATCAGCCATGATCGCTGGTTCCTCGACCGCATCGCGACCCACATCCTGGCCTTCGAGGGCGACAGCCATGTCGAATGGTTCGAAGGCAACTTCCAGGATTACGAAAAGGACAAGATGCGCCGCCTCGGCCAGGACAGCATCATCCCGCACCGCGTGAAATACAAGAAGCTCACGCGCTGATAGGTCAAAGCAGTCGAACGCGGCCATCGCGCCGCGTTCGGCTGTTCCTCTTTGCAGGATCATGACGGCATCGCGGCGCAAATCTGCGGCCAGTTGTCGCTTTTCAAGCGCGCGGGATTGCGTAGATAGAGCGCTCCGCAATTCTCAATTCCGCGAGCACCCCGACATGTCCGCACTATCAGACGCGCCCGCCCGCTCCAAGGGCCGGTCGCTGCGTCCCGTTCCCATGCTGATCTTCGGATCGCGCTGGCTGCAATTGCCGCTCTATGTCGGCCTGATCATCGCCCAGGGCGTCTATGTCGTGCTGTTCCTGAAGGAGCTGTGGCACCTGTTCGCCCATGCCTTCGATTTCAGCGAGCAGCAGATCATGCTGGCCGTCCTCGGCCTGATCGACGTCGTCATGATCTCGAACCTGCTGGTGATGGTGATCGTCGGCGGCTATGAGACCTTCGTGTCGCGCCTCAATCTGCAGGGACATCCGGACGAGCCGGAATGGCTCAGCCACGTCAACGCCAGCGTGCTGAAGATCAAGCTGGCGATGGCGATCATCGGCATCTCCTCGATCCACCTGCTGCGCACCTTCATCGAGGCCGGCGCGCTGTCGTCCGGCAAGAGCACGTACACCGAGACCGGCGTGATGTGGCAGACCATCATCCACTGCGTCTTCATCCTGTCGGCCATCGGCATCGCCCTCGTCGACAAGCTGTCGAACGACTCGATCGAGGGCGCCAAGCAGCAGGGTGGGCACTAGCCGGGACAACGACTAATGGCTGGCGCGGCGTCATCGCGCGGCGCGCTGGCCAAACAATGCCGGCGCGGATCTGCCGAGCCATTCGGGGATCTGCGCCGCGCCGCGCGGAAATCCGCGGGCCATGGCAAGGATGAACGCGGTCTGCCAGACGCCGAACAGCACCAGCCAGCCCAGCAAGGTCGGCAGCCTGACGATTGCACCGTAAATGGTTCCGGCCGCGATGGCTGCGATCCAGGTCACCACGACGCTGTCGATCCGCCTAAACGCGGGGTTGGTCAGGAGCACGCCGAGAATGGTGATCGCTCCGCCCACCGCGCCGCCGATGCCGCCGATCAGATAACCCATCAATGGGTTGTTGCCGAGCGTCTCGGTGATCTGGGCCGGGCTCGCGGCATTGCCGTCGACCGGGACGGTCTTCGCGTACTGGCCGAGCGCCTGAAGCGTGACGGCGCTGGCATCATAGGCCGCGATCCATGCCGCGGTCGTGATGGCGACCACCAGCGCCAGCTGAAACCGGTCCTTGGCGCCGAACACGACATTGCAGGCGGCGATCGCCGCGCCGAAGATCACCCCTGGCAGGATCGTGATCCCGCCCGCGTCTGAGACGACGAACGAATATTGCAGAACGTTGAGCGCATAGGTCGCGACCAGGCTGCACACGACGGCGGACGCAAGCGCCAGCACGAGGAACGGCAAAATGGACCGGCCGCCCGACTGCGCGCGCTCCGCCGCCAGCATGCGGTCCACCGCGGCCCGCGTCTCGGCGGCAGCACTGCCCTGCGGCTCCAGGATCGTGACCGCCTTGAGATAGGCCGGGACCTGGTCGAGCGGGGTCGGCGCCATCATCACCGGCAGCACGCGGTTGCTCGGGTTCGGCCATCTGGCTCGGGCGAAGGCGAGCTCGCTCAAAGTGTAGCGTCCCTTGGTCACCGATTCCGGGCTGATCAGGAACACCATAAAATCGCTGCTTTCGATGGCTTTTTCGACGCGCGCATCGAAACTGTCGCCCGGCGGGAGATCGTCGTGCGAAAAGAAAACGTCATGGTCGCAATTGCGCAGGGACTGAGCGATGTTGTCAGCCTGCGATTCCAGTTCGGAGGGAAATGACAAAAATATGCGCATGGCAAAACTTACCACCCAGAATTGAATTCTGACATTGCCGAATCCACGTTGCAATGCCTGTTTCCGCAAGGTGAGACCGATCATGAAATGGCCTGCCACCATCGTCGCATGCGCGGTGCTGCTGTGTGCGCCGCTGCAACGGCCCGCATACGCCGCCGACGCCGCGTTCACCCAGTTCATCGCCTCGCTGTGGCCGGAAGCCAAGGCGGCCGGCGTGTCGCGCGAAACCTTCGATCGCGAGACGCGCGGGCTTGAACCGGACTACAAGCTGCCCGACCTGATTCTGCCGGGACGTCCGAAGACCGGCGCGCCGGCGCAGGCCGAGTTCGTGCAGGTGCCGGCCGACTACATCAAGGAAGCCTCGATCGCGCGGCTCGCCACCGAGGGGCAGCGGCTGTTGCAGAAGTATCGTCCGTCGCTCGACGCGATCGAGAAACGGTTCGGCGTTCCCCCCACCATCGTGCTGGCGATCTGGGGCCGCGAGACCGACTACGGCCGCTATTCGCTGCCCTACGACACACTGCGCGTGGTGGCGACGCAGGCCTATGTCGGCCGCCGCAAGGATCAGTACCGCACCGAGTTCATCCTCGCGCTGAAGATCCTCGGCGAGGGCGCCGTGACGCGCAAGGAGCTGCGCTCGTCGTGGGCGGGGGCGACCGGCTACACCCAGTTCCTGCCGTCGGAATATTACAAGCACGGCGTCGACCTCGACGGCGACGGCAAGGTGGACATCTGGCACTCGGTGCCCGACGCGCTCGCCTCCGCCGCGCAACAGCTCGTCAACAAGGGCTGGCAGCCGGGCGTGCGCTGGGCCTACGAGGTTGCGGCACCCGCCAATGCCGATTGCACGATCGGTGTGCCCGAAGTGACAAAACCGATCAGCCAGTGGTTGCGGGCAGGCTTCGTGCCGGTGCGCGGCGCGAGGCTCAGCGCCACCGAGCAGGCGCAGTCGGCCTCGCTGCTGCAGCCCGAAGGCATCTACGGTCCGGCCTTCCTGACCACGCCGAACTACTTCGTGATCAAGGAATACAATTTCTCCGATCTCTACGTGCTTTTCGTCGGCCATCTCGCCGACCGCATGACAAGCCCGCAGCCGTTCGCGACGCCATGGTCGGCGTCGAAGCAGCTGCGCTCCGCCGATGTCGAGGCGATGCAGCAGCAGCTCACGAAGATCGGGCTGTACAAGGACAAGCTCGACGGCAAGGCCGGGATGCAGACCCGTGCCGCGCTCGGCGCCTATCAGAAGCAGGCCGGGCTCAAGGTCGATTGCTGGCCGAGCGAGGCGGTGCTGCGCGCGATGAACGGGCAGCGCTGATTACCAAGCCTGCCTGGTGACGAAAACAAAAACCCGGCCGCAAGGCCGGGTTTTCGAGTGTGATGCTGATAGCGTCGATCGATCAGTCGCAAACCTGGATGCGACGGAAGCGCCAGCCGTAGCCGTCCCAGAAGCGCTCACGAACCCAGCGGCACGGAGCCTCTTCGACGTAGGTCGGGGCCGGTGCAACATAGACCGGGGCAGGACGGGCGCCTGCGATCGCGCCGCCGAGCAGGGCGCCGCCGATCAGGCCACCGGCAACGCCGGCCGCGATGGCCCCGCCGTCACCAGCCTTGGCAGCCGGAGCAACCGCCAGCGAACCGGCAAGCGTGGTAACGGCGACAAGGGCAGCTAAAGTCTTCTTCATGTCTTTGGCTCTCCTGGAAGGTGGTGGCGTCGTGGTTCGGCGCCGGGTTTTAGGTGACTCACACGCTGATCTCGAACTGCTGTCTTGCTAAACAGCGCAGAACAGTCAACCGAAAGTAAACGTCGGCAGGCTCATCGCGTAGAAAAGCGGTTTTTCTGGCCTTCTACAGCAGATGTCCCGGACAAACAGTCGGTTTTCCGGGACATCTGGTTCGAATTAATCGAGATGAACGGCGATCAATCGCAAACGCGGACTCGGCGAACGCGCCAGGTGTAGCCGTCCCAGAACCGCTGGCGCTGCCAGAAGCAATCGGGACCGTAACCGGGCTCGGCGACATAGGCCGGACCGGGCGCGTAGTAGCCATAGCCGGGACCGTAATAGCCGTTCTGCGATGCGATCGCGCCACCGACGATGGCGCCACCGATCAATCCGGCAGCGACGCCAGCGGCGACACCGCGTTGTGCCTGGGCGGGGGCGGGCACCGCCACAGCCGAAACCGCCAGAGTGGCGGCGGCGCAAAGCGCCAGCAATGTCTTCTTCATGACCTCACCTTTCTCACGGGAGCAGGGACAGCGTACGTGGGCGATCTGTCTCGCCCTGAGGGTTCCATATTCCGCTTGAATGATCAATGAACGACGCTGCCGTATTCGCGTCCAAATGCTTGCAGCTTTTGGCATATCTTGCAACGCACAAGCTCGTAGCCGCCGTGAACCAGTGCTTGTGGCGATGGAAGGCGGGATTGGCCCGGTAGACCGGCCTGACAGGTCTCTTATTCCCGAAAGGCGGGGCCAACCGATTTAGATTCATTCCAATATGAATCCCGCATCAGTTTGGAATTGCTACAAAAACGGCTTTTTCCTTTTGCATCCGGCCGGGGTCGACAATATCCATATTGGCGAGCATCACCCGTTGGACCCGCCTCATCTGATGATTGTCTGTTCCTGTAACGTCCTCAGCGACCACGATGTCCGCAATGCCGTCAATGGCGGCGAGTCTGTGACACGAAGCGCAAAGCAGGTTTATGGCTGCCTCGGCTGTAGCGCCGAATGCGGCCGCTGCGCGCGCACCATCAAGGCGATCATCGACGAGGCGCTTGGCCCCTGCGCCAAGGCCTGCTGCTCGGGTTGCCCCCACAGCGGCCATCCGCACGCCGCCAACGAAGACGCCGAGCCGGCCGAATTCGCGCTCGCGGCCTGCTAAGCCATTTCCGGTTCTGATCGACGCAGAACCGAAGCTTCCCGTTTCAACGCGTTTTCTTCATGCGATCCGGCTGCCACGCCGCCGGAAACGCTCTGCCTCCGCAAATCCCCGAATCCGGTTATCCACGCGCTGCTTCCGCGAAGGGTTGCTCTCACCGACAATCTGATTTAGAAGCGTTCTAAATTCAGTGCTGGCCGGTTTTGGCCGCGACAGGTGGAGTGGATCATGCAAGGCGACCCGAAGGTCATCGATTATCTGAACAAGGGGCTGCGCAGCGAACTGACCGCCATCAATCAGTATTGGCTGCACTACCGGATGCTCAACAATTGGGGCCTCCTGGAGATGGCCAAGGTCTGGCGCAAGGAGTCCATCGAGGAGATGGAGCACGCCGACAAATTCGTCGACCGCATCCTGTTCCTCGACGGCTTCCCGAACCTGCAGGTGCTCGATCCCCTGAAGATCGGCCAGGACGTCAAGGAGATCATCGAGTGTGACCTGGCCGCCGAGATCGGCGCCCGCACGCTCTACCAGGAAGCGGCGACCTACTGCCACGGCGTCAAGGACTATGTCAGCCGCGACCTGTTCGAGAGGCTGATGAAGGACGAGGAAGACCACATCGACTTCCTCGAGACCCAGCTCGACCTGATCAAGCGCATCGGTCTTGAGCTCTACACCCAGAAGCACGTCGGTCATCTGAAGGGCGAGGAGTCCTGATCGACGTCGCGCTGATTGAAGCGCGTCTGCAAAAATGCGAGAGGCCGTCCTTGCGGGCGGCCTCTTTCATTTTCGCGATCCGGATCGAGTGATCGGTCAGTAGCAGCGGATGATGTTGATGGTGCGATCGCCGTTGCGGCCGGGCACCGTCACGCTCTCGGTGGGGCAGCTCGACACATAGGGGCGATCCGACGGCACCACGGCAGGCGGATAGCGATGCGCCCAATCCCAGGGCACGTCCTGGGTGTAGGTGTAGCGAACGTCGTTCGACGCCGGGGCCGGGACCGCGGCGGCGAAGGGAACGTCCGCCGCGCCATCATAGTATCCACCCGTGTCCGGCAACACGATGCCGGGCGCGCGCACATGATGACGGAAGGCCGGATGGTGCGCGGAAAACGTGCCGCGCGGCGCCGTTCCGGATCTTGCAAAGGTCGCGGTCGAGGAAGCGAGCAGCACCGCTGCAACGCCAAGGGACGCCATCAGCGCCCCATATGTTCGATCAGTCATGGCCGGCACCAACTCGCGGTTACGGAGCATTGTGCAGACGCTAGGCCGCGGCTGAGGGCGCCCGCAAACTCATCCTTAATTATTGGTTAAAAAGTAAGGTTAACAGAAGGTATCTGTTTCAAATTGGCGCGACTGCGGGGCACGGCCTCAGACGGCGTCCGCCGGAACGAAGCAGCTGATGATGATGTTGCCGCGGTGGTGCACGTACCACACCACGGCCTCGCCGACCGGATTGCCGCGATCGCGGATGATCGCGCGCTCCGGCACCATCATCCATTCGCCCTCGATCGGCACCCAATAGGCGCCGCCCCGAACGTCATAGCTCGTGCGATGGCCGTCGGAGATATCGCAGCACGGCACGCCGTTCGGCGCGATCACGCTCTTGAACCAGGCGCGGATATCTGACGGCACGTTGTCGTATTGGCCGTTGTCGAACGCCAGCGCTGCGCCCGCCGTCATGGCGAGCCACGCAAGCATCGCGCCATGCGTGAGCCTTCGCATCGCATCCCTCCGCGACAACCTTGTGCGTGACACGCGCGCATCGTCTCGCGCGCGAATCCGATGTTGGTGCAATTAGGCACGAACCGCGCACGAGATGCATGCCCAAAGAATCAGCGAGACAGCGCTGTTGTCCGTGATGCAGTGCGGGATCGCCGCGCTCAGACGGGTTTCTTCGCGCGTGCCTTCTGGGCGGCCTTTGCCGCGATATTGTCGCGGGCCATTGTGAGCGCGCTGCGCAGCGTGACCTGATCGGCTTTGGCGAGCCGGACATTGGTGCTGCCGCTCTTGCCCCAGCCGCCCGGCACCGGCCGGAAGATATCCGGCTCGGCCTCGACCACCACCGCCTGCTGCTCCGGCGTCAGCTTCACCATGCCCCAATCCTTGTCGGGATAGCCGAGCGTTGCGAAGATGCGGTTGCCGACGCGGAAGTCGGTGGTGCCGTGATGCGCGCCCTCAATCACCTCGGGCAGGCTCAGCGCGACATTGCGGAAGCGACTTGCGGACATCGCCTGGATCCCGATCGCTACATCGTGTGTTGCGGCGCCGTCTGCAGCAGCTCCTGCAACTGCCTGGCATAAAACTTGGCATCGCCGGTCGTGAGGTGGCCGCGGGTCTCGCTGCTCGCCGGGATCAGGTCGATCTTGCCGTTCTTGATCCGCTTCACCGCCGCCTCGGTGACACCGGTCTCCGGCGGATTGCGCTCATCGTCGGCCGCGTTGATCGCAAGCAAGGTGGCCTCGATCTTCTCCAGTCCCGCCGACGGATCGTAGTCGTGCGAGGCTTCCCATTGATAGATGTAATCATTGGCGTCTGCGGTGACCGGCAATGCCAGCTGGTCGTCGACCATCTTGTCGGCTTGCGGCGCTGACGGCGCCAGCGTCTGATAGCCGAGCGTGCCGCCGGCGCTCGCGAAGCGATAGGCGGCGATGGCGTATTTCATCATCCGCGGCTGGCTGGTGTAGTTGCCGCCATTGTAATCGGGATCGTTGCGAATTGTTTCCAGCATCGTCCGGCGCAGGATCCAGTTGCGCGCCGCCATCGCAGTCGGTTGCGAAGCCATCGGCACCAGGGCGTCCATCATCTGTGGATAGCGCACGCCCCAGATCCAGGTGTGCATGCCGCCCATCGAGTTGCCGATCACGAGCCGCAGGTGCTTGATGCCGAGCCCTTCGGTGACCAGCCGGTACTGTGCATCCACCATGTCGTTGTAGTCGTATTTCGGAAAGCTCGTCCGCATCGCATCCGACGGCTTCGACGATTTGCCGTGCCCGATGCCGTCGGGGATGATGATGTAGTATTTCGCAGCATCAAGCGGCTGACCCGGGCCGAACAGCTGGCCGGCAAAGGTCGGCGTCAGCATGCTGGCCGCCGAGCCGCCGGAGCCGTGCAGCACCAGCACCGGCTGCCCGGTTGGCGCGCCGACCGTGGTGTAGTGCAGCCGTAGCTCCGGCATCACCTCGCCGCTGTGGAACTTGAAGTCCTTTGCGATCCACTCGCCATCCTGCGGCGCGGGATAATCTGCAGCCATGGCCGGTACCGACATCGAAACGAAAGCGGCCACAAGCGCCGCGCACCAACGGAACATCATGCTTCTTCCCATGCACGGCATGTTTGTCCAGCCGCTCAGGCGCAGGTCTAGCATGACGCAAAGCGTTGTCCGAGCGCTGCGCCGCGTGGCTGGCGAAGATGTGTTCAGCTCGCCCTCAGCACGTTCAGCGCATACCATCCCCAATAGACCCGGTGACGCTGGATCAGACCATCCTTGATCTCCATGACCTCGACGAGATCCATCTGATCGCCGTCCGGAGACTGGCGCGGATATTCCCAGGTGAGAATTCGGCCGTCGCTGAAGAAGCCTTGCTTGAAGCGCCGTCGCTGCGGCGGGTTGGTGCGGAACACGCGCGTGATGAACTCGCGCAGCGCCTCGCGGCCCCGCACGATCCCGTCCTTGGTCTGCATCAGGTGCTGGACCAGCGGGCTTTCGATCGAGGCATCGGGCGCATAAAGCGCCAACGCTGCCTCGAGGTCCTTGTTGCCGAGGGCCTCGTCCCAGAGTTTGTAGATGCGGTCCGCGTCGGTATTGTCGGCTGCCATGATTGTTCCCTGTTTCGTCCGATGGCGCCGATTTGATCGGAAGAGGCCGCCGCGACGTTTCAGGTAAAACTGAAATGAGTTTCACGGCACGGTGAATGCGGATAGGACGTTGTTGCGCGATCCGGAGGACGATGTGGTGAGATCATCCCAATCCGTGCAGACGGGATTTTCGCGGATCGCCGAGGCATTGGGCGATCCGGTGCGCGAGGCCATGGTCAGCGCGCTGGCTGACGGCAAGGCGCTGCCGGCAGGCGAGCTTGCCGCGTTGGCCGGCGTTTCGCCGCAAGGCGCCAGTGCGCATCTGCAGAAGCTGGTCGATGCGCGCGTGCTGTCGGTATGGGCCCAGGGCCGCTTCAGATATTACCGGATCAGGGACGATGACGTCGCGGCGCTGATCGAGAACCTGGTCGATCTTGCAGCGAGGGCCACTGTCGGGCGTAAGCGCGCGATGCCCGCCGAGCAGCTCAGGCGATCGCGCACCTGCTACCATCATCTGGCGGGCCAGCTCGGCGTGCTGCTGTCGAATGCGCTGGTGCGCCGCCGCCTCGTCATCATCGATGGCCGCGATGGTCGCGTGACCGAGCAGGGGCTGGCCTGGTGCCGCGCCGAAGAGATCGATTTCGATCCCACGCGGCAGCCGCATCTGCGGCTCTGCAATGACTGGACCGAGCGCGTGCCGCATCTCGCCGGTCCGTTCGCCAATGCCGTGCTGGCGCGGCTGGTCGCGATGCGCGGCGTCGCGCCGCATCGGATTCCGCGCGCGCTGCGGATCACGGACCAGGGGCGGGCGTTCTTCGACCGGCTCGGCGTGCAGGTTCCATTCTGAACCCGCGCACGGTGCTAGCGGCCGTCCTCGACCTCGGTCTCCGGGCGGTCATTGCCGGAGGCGGTTTCGGTCAGCCATTTGCCGTCCGACGTCTCGTACTGGATCGCCTCGGTGCGCCCGGGAACGCGCTGCTCATTGGCGGCGCGCCGGGCGGCGGCAAGCGCCGCGGCATGGGTTGGAAACGGTTCCGAGAACACTCCGTTGACGGTATAGGCCCAGCCGCCATCGTGCTGGACAACCTTGTAGATCACGTGGCTCATCCGGAACCTCGTTTCCATCGTGGACGATGAGGCTGCCAGAATAGACCACGATGTCGTATTTTGCAGCAGCCGATCGTCTTTGAGACGCAAGCCCCGAGATGCGGGCGAGGGAGACCGACATGTGCCGCAATATCAAGACACTGTTCAACTTCGAGCCGCCCGCCACCGAGGACGAGATCCACGCTTCCGCGCTGCAATTCGTGCGTAAATTGTCCGGCTTCAACAAGCCGTCGCAGGCCAATGAGGCCGCCTTCAACCTTGCCGTGACCGAGGTCTCGGACGCCGCGCGCAGGCTGCTGATCTCGTTGCAGACCACGTCGCCGGCGCGCGATCGCGAGATCGAGGCGGAGAAGGCGAGGGAGCGCTCGCGGCTGCGGTTCGGCTGAGGCGGGGCATTCCGTGATGCAGGTCACGGTGTGGCGCCTTGCCTCCAGGCATCATTGCCGTTCACCCCGGTCCCGGAGCAAACGCCATGAAGCCTGCCGCCCTGCTCACATTGTGCTCGGTTGCGTTCGCCGTGCTCTGGACCTGCGGCATGCTGTGGTCGAGCGGCACGATCGACCTCGCCAACGTGATCATTCTGTCGGCCTGCGGGGCGTTCGCCGGTGTTGCCTGGTACTACGCGATGCGCTGGGTCTTCCAGCTCATGCAACTCGCCCGGCCGTCCGATCCTCCGGCCAATCCGGGCACCGAGCGGTGAGCATCGAGCGCGCTGAGCATCGAGCGCGACACGGATTTCGCTGGCCGTGTCGCTGCGCGATGACAAGAAGGGTTACTTCTTGTCCTTCTTGCGGTGCTTCTTCTTTTTCTTGTGGTCGTCGTCCTCGTCGTCATCCTCAGCGAAATCGATCGCGTCGACGTCAAGGGCGATCGCCTCGGCTGCCGCGCGCTCGGCGGCATCGCGCTCGGCGAGTTCTGCGGCTTCGCGCTCCTTGGTGCGCTTGTAGTCTTCCCAGGCGTCGAAGATCATGTGCAGCCACGGCATCACTTGCTCGATCGACGGCAATTGGCCGGGCGGGCCGGCTTCACCACGCGAGCCGGCCGGACCCTGCGGGCCCTGTTGACCAGCCTCGCCGCGCGGACCCTGCACGCCAGCCTTGCCTTGCGCGCCCGGCTTGCCCTGGGGGCCAGCCTTTCCGACCACGCCGGCCTTGCCCTGCGGACCCGGCTTGCCGCGCGCACCTTCCGGCCCCGGCCGCCCCGGATGTCCCTGCGGTCCGGGCTTTCCCGGCTCGCCCTGACGGCCCTGCGGCCCCTGCGCCCCTCGTGACCCCTGGCGGGAAACTGTCTCGTCAGCCACTGCTATGCTCCGTCGCGATTTGAAGCCGCTTGTAACAGAGGTTGGAGCACGGCTTCAATTCTGCCCGCCGGCGCCGATGCAAGCGATCAACAGTCATAATTCCATGCGCATATGACAGCGGAGGGCGCGTTGCGGGTTCTGGACGGCATGTACCGCGAAGCCGCGGGCGAACCGCAACCGCTCGACATCGTCGTGACGCGGCACGATGTGCTTGACGAAGCGGCCTTTCGCAGCACGGGTGTGCTCGAGCTCTATGAAGAGCTGTTTCCTGCGAGTGAGCGCGACAGCGCGGACGACATCGTGCGCTGGCTGTTGTCGGATGATGTCGGCGAACGGCGTCACTTCAGCGTCGGCGGCCACGAGATGTCCTATCGCCTCGACTCGCGCTGCTTCATTCTGCGCGCCGGCGCCACGCGTGCGGTCGGGCTCGGCTTCTTCACCTACGATCACGCAAGCGAGCTGATCTTCTGCAACCACGTCGGCGTCGCGACGGCGTGGCGCGGCGGCGGCTTGGCGCGCGCGTTCTATCGCGAGATGGTCGCCATGCTGGATGCGCTGTTTCCGCGCAACATTGGCGTGGTGCTCGAGGTCGAGCCATTCGATCGCGATCGTCTTGAAGCGATGATCGCCGATCTCGAGCGGACCGGCAGGCGGCAGCTCGCGGCGGATGAGCAGGACGGGATCCGCCGCTTGCTGCGCGTCGGCTGGTACGACAAGCTCGACTACTCGGTGTTCTGCGACGCGCGCACAATGCGGCCACTCGCGTGCCGCTCGCCATGTCTCGATCCGTCGCTGCCGTCAGCGGATTGGGCCGGCGGAGAGGAGAGCTACTGGCTGATGTGGCAGGCGCGGACCGGCGCGCCCTCGGTGGAGATCCGCGCAGGTCGGCTCTGGCATAGTGCTGTCAGGGCGATCCATGTCGAGATCCTCGCAAAATCCCTGGTCGCGCTGGATCCGAACGGCCGGCGCGGCTATTGGGACTATGCGACCGCACTGGTGGGCCAGACGCTGCAACGGACTGCGACGACCGACGTGCATCTCGCACCCTGCCTCGGCGAGGACGACAGAGTGTTATTGTCGCGCTGGCGGCGTCTTGCGATCGATCTGCCGATCTGATCCCTACGCCGCGGCGTGCTCGCTGTGCGGCACGTCGATGCCGTCGGCCGAATATTCGCGGATCTTGTTCCGCAAGGTCCGGACCGACAGTCCGAGCACGCGCGCGGCACGCGTGCGGTTGCCGTCGCAGCGTGCGAGCGTTTGCAGCACCAATTCCCGCTCGACTTCATCAACGGTCGCGCCGATCAGCAATGGGACGATTTCATTTGGAGCCAGCGACGGCAGCAGTGCTTCCGGCGACGGTACGGTGGACGCGTAAGACATGAACTCCTCCCGATCAACGCCCGCCTCGTCGATGAGGCGGAGACATCGAGAAACCAACTACCCCGTAGATCCACGGTGTGCCGGTTTGGTTAACAATTCCTTAACGCGCGGCTAACTCCCTGCTTTGTAAGCAAAATACCCAGAAATCGCCACGATTGCGGTTCCATCGGTCACAGTGTCCGGTAGCCGCCATCGACCATCACGATCGACCCCGAGACATAGGCCGAGAGGTCCGAGGCGAGGAAGATCGCGGGACCGACGATGTCCTCCGGCTTGCCGGCGCGGCCGAGCGGGGTGTGGTCCATGAAGACTTTCACGAGGTCGGGATTGGAGGCGCGCACCTTCTCGTTCAGCGGCGTCTCGATGAAGCCGGGCCCGATCGCGTTGACGCGCACGCCGTCCTTGCCGAGCTCGGCGGCCAATGCCTTGGTGAAGCCGAGCACGCCGTGCTTGGAGGCGGTGTAGGCCGGCGAGCTCGGCGTGCGCAGATGCACGAAGGACTGGATCGAACCGATATTGACGATGCGTCCCTTATTCTTGCGCAGCGGGGCGAGGAACGAATGCGTCACGTTGAAGACGCCGGTGAGATTGATCGAGATGATGTCTTCCCAATCCTTGATCACGGCCTCGTCGGCGCCGAGCATGCCGTTGCGGCGCGCGATGCCGGCATTGTTGACCAGGATCGAGACGGGTCCCACCTTGTCGGCGATTTGCTTCGCCATCGCGATACAGGCGTCGAGATTGGTCACGTCGAGCGCAAAGCTCTCCGCGTTGCCGCCGGCGTCGCGGATCTCCTTGGCCGCTTCCGCCGCCGCATCGCCGTTCATGTCGAGCAGCACCACGCGCGCACCCTCGCGGCCGTAGCCCGCGGCGATGGCACGGCCGATGCCCGAGCCTGCACCCGTGATGACGGCGATGTGATTGTCGAGAAGGGCCATGGTGTTTCCTCGTTCTGATTTATGAGCGTTGCCGACAACACTATTCAAAACTGCGCCAACCGAAACGCCAAGCCGCGTTTGCGCGTTGCTGTTATCCGGATTCGGATGACAGTACGGACCGATCATGGACCCGAATATCAGACACTGGAAAGGTGCGATCGAGCGCTTCTGCGCTGCGCCTGATCCCGACTATCGCGAAATGGCCAGGATGATCGCCGAGATCGCCACGACCGAGATCGACGACACGCTGCGGCATGCGGCCGCACAGGTGCTGCCGATCCTGCGCCAGGCGGCGCTGAAATCGGCCGACCGTCGCACCAGATCGATGGCGCTGCGCCGTCTCGGCATCGTCAGCGATGCGCTGCACATGCTGTCCGCGCCGCAATTCGGCCGGCGCGGCCTGACGCCGAAGGCGCTGACGCAGGAAGAGCGCTACCGGCAATTGCTTGGCCTGCCGTTCGGCCGCCGCCTCGCCGCGACCGAGGTCCATCAGGCGTTCAAGCGCGCCGCCAAGACGGTGCATCCCGACGGTGGCGGCAACGGCCCCGCATTCCTCGAACTCGCCGCCGCGCGTGATGCGCTGATCAAGCACCACTGACGCGCGATCGCGTGCGGCTGACAGCACGAGGGCGGACGCCGCGCTGTTGTCGCGTGTCCGCCCTGTGCGTGGTCGGGGAGGCGCTCAGAACGAGCAGGTGCCGTTGTTGAGGAGGCCGGTCTTGTAGCTGAACGCGGCGTCGAAGGTCGGCAGCTCCTCGCTGACGACGGCGAAGTTCGCGGGCCACGGCGTGGTCGGAACGCTCTGGTCCCAGATCTGGCAGAAGCCGGTGTCCTGCCAACGGATCAGATGATAGGGCGTGGCGCTGGCCGGGCTTGCCGCAGCAAGCACGGACACAGTGGCGGCCATGGCGGCACAGGCAATCGCAAGACGACGCATGGGAAATCTCCGGTTTGAAAAGTGAATGCTCCGCGGGGAAATCCTGGAGCTCAGGGGCCGATCGCCCCGGACATGCAGTGAGTGTTGCAACCCCGGGAACAGGTTCAACGCGGTTCCCGCGGGCATTCCCGTCACCAATGGACGCCTGCTGTGCCAAATTGCGCCTGACGACGCGCTTGCTACAGTCGGCGCATTGCGATTCGCGCTGGCGTCGCGACGTGAGCAGATCGACGTGAGCAAATCCCGGGGAGACCGCACATGAAACTTTCATCCACCCTTCGCGCCGCGCTGGTCGCACTGATGGCCTTCACGGGCCTCGCGTTCTCCACTGCCGCGCGTGCCGACAGCGGCTTCGTGACGCTCACGATCTACAAGGCCGGATGGTTCATCGGCGGCTCCGGCGGCAGCGGCGTGCTGACGTTCCGCGGCCGCTCCTATCGGCTCTCCACCGGCGGCCTCGACTACGGTCTGGTGTTCGGCGGCTCCAAGACCGTGCTGCGCGGCCGCGTCAGCAACATCAATCGTCCGTCCGACGTTGCCGGCGTCTACGGCGCGGCGGGTGCCGGGCTTGCCGTCGGCCGCGGCGCGCGCGCGATCGTGCTGACCAATCAGAAAGGCGCGGTGCTCGAATTGACCGGCCACCAGGTCGGCCTGATGGCCAACGCCGATCTGAGCGGGCTTGCGATCACGATGCGGTAGAGTTGACGGTGTGGAGCGGCGCGAGCGACAGCTGATCGTCGAGCCGGATTCAGACCATCCCCGTCATCCTGAGGAGGCCGCAACGCGGCCGTCTCAAAGGATGAATCGGCCACCAGCGGGGCCGTCGATCCTTCGAGGCTCGCTTCGCTCGCACCTCAGGATGACGGGGGCTTGAGCGCTATCGCCCCGTCCGATTCCATCGGAATGCAAATGGCTCTACGGCCAGCGCGACTGCGCAATTTCGGAATATTGGAAGCGTATCCGTGAGTTGCCCGACGTGTCAAGTCGGGCGCCGGTCACCGCCGGCTACTTTGCATGGGGTTGTTTTCGATATTTTGTCTAGCTGATGGCGCGAGCCGCCTCGGTCCAGGCCGGGACGGCGCAGCATTCACCTGAACAGATGCAGCGCTGCGTATTGCAGCAGCATGATGGTCTTGCCGTCGACGATGCGGCCGTCGCTGACCATGGCGAGCGCGTCGTCGATCGCAAGCTCCAGCACCTCGATGTCCTCGCCCTCGTCGGCGAGCCCGCCGCCATCGCTGACGCGCATCGCGGCGTCGTATTCGGCGACGAAGAAGTGCAGCTTCTCGGTCACCGCACCCGGTGTCATGAAGGCTTCGAACACCTTGCGCACATGTGCGAGCCGGTAGCCGATCTCTTCCTCCGCCTCGGCGCGAATGCGTGCCTCCGGCGCGGCGTCGTCGAGCATGCCGGCGGCGACCTCGATCAGGAGATCGTCATAGCCGTTGGCGAAAGCGGGATAGCGGAACTGGCGCACCAGCACCACGGTGCGGGTCTTGAGATTGTAGGGCAACAGCGCCGCGCCATTGCCGCGGTCATAGACCTCGCGCACCTGGGTCTGCCATTCGCCGTTGCTGCGGCGGTAGTCGAATGTCGCGCTCTTCAGCTCGTAGCGGCGCTTCGACAGTAGCTGGACGTCCTTGACGCGGACGCGGTCGGCGATGCTCATGCGTAACCCTTTAATTCCGTCACGACGTCGCTTCTCGGCCGTCGAGCCATTTGGCCAGCATCACCGAGGTCGATTCCTCATAGCCGAGCGATTGGTAGAATGCGCCGGCCTTGGCGTTCTCCCGGCGCACCAGCAATTGCAGCTTCGGCACGCCGGCATTGCGCAGCCAGTCCTCGGCCGCCGCCATCATGGTGCGGCCAAGCCCCTTGCCCTGGCTGCTCGGATCGACGGCAACGTAATAGACCCAGCCGCGATGGCCGTCGTGACCGACCATCGCGGTCGCCACGATCGAGTCCGGGCTGCGGCCGACAAGGATGGCGGAGCTCGGTCCGCGCCGTGCCAGCGCGATGTCGGCAGCCGGATCGTTCCACGGCCGCGTCAGGCCGCACGCCTGCCACAGCGCGACGACAGCGGTGACGTCGGCGTCGGTGATCTCTGCAATGACGAGAGAGGAGGGCATTGTCGTCTGCACGGTCACAGCACCTTGCCCGGATTCATGATGCCGAGCGGATCGAGCATCGCCTTGACCTGCCGCATCAGCTCGATCGCGACCTTGTCCTTGACGTCGGGCAGCTCGTCGCGCTTGAGCACGCCGATGCCGTGCTCGGCCGAGATCGAGCCGCCCATCCGCAGCACGATCTCGAACACGACGGCGTTGACGTCGTGCCAACGCGCCAGGAAGTCGGCCGCATTGGCGCCGACCGGCTGGCTGACATTGTAGTGGATGTTGCCGTCGCCGAGATGGCCGAACGGCACCGGCCGCGCGCCCGGGATCAGCTTCACGACGGCCGCATTGGCCTCCGCGATGAAGGCGGGCACGGCTGCGACCGGCACCGAGATGTCGTGCTTGATCGAGCCGCCCTCCGGCTTCTGCGCCGCCGACATCTCGTCGCGCAGCTTCCAGAACGCCTGGCGCTGGCTCAAATTGGTGGCGATGACCGCGTCGTCGACGATGCCGTCTTCCATGCCCTGGGCGAGGATCGCCTCGAGCGCGTCGCGGGCATCATCGCGCGACGACGACAGTTCCATCAGCACGTACCAGGGGTGCTTGCTCTCAAGCGGATCGCGGATATCGATGCCGTGGCGGATCGAGAAATCGACCGCGATGTCGGCGAGCAATTCGAAGCTCGTCAGGCTGCCGGCCGCTTCGTTGCGCGAGATCGACAGCAGCTTCAATGCCGCCGCCGGCGATTTCAGGCCGACATAGGCGGTCTCGACCGCGCGCGGCTTCGGAAACAATTTCAACGTTGCGGCGGTGATGATGCCGAGCGTGCCTTCGGCGCCGATGAAGAGGTTGCGCAGGTCGTAGCCGGTGTTGTCCTTCTTCAGCTTGGACAAAGCGTTGAGCACGCGGCCATCCGCGAGCACGACCTCGACGCCGAGCGCCATCTCGCGCGCCACGCCATAGGCGAGCGCTCCGGTACCGCCGGCATTGGTCGAGAGGTTGCCGCCGATGGTGCAACTGCCCTCGGCGCCGAGCGACAGCGGAAACAGCCGGTCGACGTCGGCTGCCTTCTGCTGCGCGATCTGCAGCACCACGCCGGCCTCGCAGGTCATGGTGTTGGATTCGACATCGATGTCGCGGATCTTGTCGAGGCGCCGCAGCGACACCACGACCTCGCCATTGTGCGGGGTCTGGCCGCCGACGAGGCCGGTGTTGCCGCCCTGCGGCACCAGCGCGATCCGGTGCTCGCTCGCAAGCTTGCAGATCGCGGCGACTTCGGCGGTCGAGCCGGGACGCAGCACCAGCGGCGAGCGGCCGTGAAACAGGTCGCGCTCCTCGGTGACGTAAGGCTCGATGTCGGCGGCGTCGGTCACGGCATATTTGTCGCCGACGATGGCGCGGAATTTCGCAAGCAATTTGGGCGGGAGCGGCGGCACCGCTGATTGGACGATGTTCATTTCTTCTTGGTCTTTCACTCAATCGGGATCTTTATTCGGGCATGACCTCTGCGCAAACGCTTCGCGTCTGTCGCGGGGAAAACCGGCTCGCACTCTTCCGGGTCATGCTGTTACCGTCCAACCGCTGCGCGGCGCAGCCGGTCATTGATGGCTTCGCCCAACCCGTCGTCGGGTATGGGCATCACTGCGATAGCATCTGCGTTTCTTGTGTCGAGCGTGCGAAGGTAGCCGAACAGGTTGGCGGCAGCTTCGGCGAGATCGCCGCGCTCGGACAGGTTCATTTCCACTGAGGCGCATTCGCGCCGCCCGACCTTGACCGGCCCGAACGCCAGCAAGGCTTCGCCGACATGGACGTCGCTGGCATTGAGCCGCACCGGGGTCCGCGGCGCATAATGCGAGGCGAGCATGCCCGGGGCGATCGGCTGAGCGTCTCCTTCCGTATCGGGCGGCGGCGATTGCAAGGGATGGCCGAGCACGCGCTCGATCTCGGCGCGCGTCAGCCCGCCCGGCCGCAGCAGCACCGGATCGGAGAAGCAGCCGACGATGGTGGATTCGACGCCGACCTCGACCGGGCCGCCATCGACGATCATGTCGATCCGGCCCGCCAGATCGCCGTTCACATGCTCGGCCGTGGTGGGCGAAACATGGCCGGAAAGATTGGCCGATGGCGCTACCACAGCACCGCCGAAGGCCTTGATGATGTCGCGCGCCACCTTGTGGGCCGGAATGCGGATCGCGACCGTATCGAGCCCGGCGGTCGCGAGTTCGGCGACCGGGCAGGAGAGCGCCTTCGGCAGCACCAGGGTCAGGGGACCGGGCCAGAACGCTTCCGCCAGCCGCAACGCCTGCCCGTCGAACAGGGCGATCCGGCGCGCGGCGCCGAGATCGGCGACATGGGCAATCAGCGGATTGAAGGCCGGCCGGCCCTTCGCCTGGTAGAGCCGGGCGATCGCGGCGGCGTTGCCGGCGTCGGCGCCGAGGCCATAAACCGTCTCGGTTGGAAACGCTACCAGGCCGCCCTCGGCCAGAACCCCGGCCGCGGTCGCCGTGGCGGCGGCGCCGGCGGGCAAAACGTGCGTTTTCAGGCCTGTATCCACTGTGACTCAATTCCTCAATTGGTTGCCTGTGGTCCCTTGCGGTCCCCGAAACGCGACGCTATAAGCCGGCCTCTTAGTCGGAGTGTGGCTCAGCCCGGTAGAGCACTGCGTTCGGGACGCAGGGGTCGCAGGTTCGAATCCTGCCACTCCGACCATCTTTCCAAGCACTTATAGTTTCTGCGTTTTTTGTGCGCAATGAAATGCGCAACGATTTGAGGCGCGGCAGCCATGTTGGTCGAGTTTCGGACCCAAGTCCTTGAGGTCGGCGAACCGTGAAACAGGGCCGCTAGGACTTTGCGCTGCTCGGAACCGGACACGGGGCAATTGGGGAGTGCAAGGGAAACGGCCCCTGGCGCGACGTTGCGCGGGACATCGCCAAGCACTACACGTCCTCCCTTCGGACCTTGAGCGGATTATCAGCCGCCATCAAAGCACGAATAACTCGCGGCGAGTAGTGCTCAGCTCAGCGCCTTCCCCCGAACGCTTCCGCCGCCTCTTCCTGAAAATCCGGGTGGTGATGGCCGTAGTTGGCCTCTAATTGCTCAACTGTCATTCCGAGCCAGCCGGCAGCCTCCCACATGTCAACGCCCGCCTGCATCAGCCACGTCGCTGCTGTGTGACGCAATGAGTGCCGAACGACATCATCGCCCAGCCCGGCATCCTCCAGAATACCTTCCCAAGCCGATCTGATCTTTCCGGCAAGCGGCTGGCCGTCGTGCATGCGATTCACGACAAACCGTATCTGCTCACCGTCTCTTATCACCCCTGAGGCGCGGAGTTCTGCAGACCGAGCCTGGTCGATCCTGTACCAACGAACCAAGTGGGGACGTAGGCGGTTCGCGATCCTTGCTGGCGGTCGCCGCTTCTTGGTCGATCGCTCCCGTGCTCCCTTACCCTGATAGACCATTGCGTCCAGGTTCATCCACGGATGGGTCGTTGTTGGCAGCCACTGAGTGCGCCGGATAGTCTCTTCTCGACGAGCGCTGTAGATGCCAATCAAACAGAAGCGCACCGCGGGATAGCGACGACGAATGATCCACCGTTCTCGGCGCACGAGTGTGCCATCGTCTCTGCGCTTCCACCTCTCCTGCTCGGTATCCCAAACGTAACCGATTGCTGCTCCGAGCAGGCGTGCGGCCTCGTTACGAGTCAGCCAGCGATGTCGTCCTTCAGCTTTGGGAGGAAGAGTGATTTTTGGAACGACGCTGAGCGTGTGTTCGGCGTGGTAGGCGTTCACCGCAGCGCGTAGATCTTCGAGCCGGCGCCGTGCGGTTTGATCGGAGACGACTGCGTTCCGTGGCGAGATGCCGGCTCTCCTATTGTTGTCGTTCGCAGTGCCGGTAGACCAATCGACAAAATCGCGACAAAGCTGTGCTTTGAGCTCACTGACAGTTCTATCTCCAAAGAAGCTATTGAGATCGAGCAGGCGAATGAGAAGGAGGTCATGTTGCGCCCATGGGCGTTCGTCGCCCTCGTCCTTGGGCCGCTTTGAGATTTCGTAGGCTGTAAGAACGTCGGCTATCGCGAGGACACTCGGATCAGTGGCCCCAATAGTGCTGGTATGTCGCTCGCTGATGTAGGTCTCGAGCGCCTTCGCCGCTCCATCAACGTTGTCGCGGCTGCAGCCTGTGCGGATTTGCCGACCACGATCGAGGATGATCCAGGTTGCATCGTCCTCTCTAAACCAGAGTCGTGGCGGCTTGGCTTTGCGGCCCGGCATGACGGCTTCACTAATTTGCGGATTGCGCGAGGTGTCGTCAGATCCTTGCCCGCCACTTTGACGATTTCAAGAGTCCCCACGGCCGCAGCCCTGCGCAGCGATGACAATGTCAGCGGACCGTGCGGAAAAAACACAGCGGTAGCCTCAAAAAGGGTCATTGCTTCGTCCTCATCCCATTGGGCGGGATGGGGCCGCGCCTTCGCGCGGGCGAGCTTGTCGATCTTGCGCTTTGACATGTGTTGGGCAAGGTACTCATGAGTTGGCGAGGCCTTCGGCTCGGCCGCAAGGTCCAGGGTATGCGAAATCTATTCTCGGAAAGCTTCACTGTTTGGCTAGCGCGGCAATCGGCGGCTGCGGAGTACAAATCGGACTGTTTGAGCCGCTTAATCAGTGAGTCACAGGAGTACCGACCGGCGGAGCGTCGCTGTGTCCCATGCCCGGCGGATCGGGGCGATCACGTGCAATCAGGAAGCGAGCAGGGGAATCGGAATTGGTGCGACGAGGACGGAAAGCCGTGCAGCAGCAGTGGTTTCACCGGATCTCCGGCCTCGCGGTAGGATATCTTCCTCCCGCGACGTCGGCATATCGGTACGACACTTGGCCGGCCGTCGCTGCGGTCGCGAACGACCAAAGAGCGAACGAAACGAAGACCGTCCGTGTCTTGAGTGGGATCGACATCGACATCTGCGGCCTCGCATCATCCGGGGGCTTGGCGAGCCTGGTATTCCGCAACGCGTCCGCGGCCGGTCACCGCACGGTAGTTATCGTCGACGGATAAGTGATATTCGGATCGAGGATGTGTTCGCCGGCAAAATCGGCGTTGCTCGGCGGCTGTGAGGAGACGGTCAAGTCACGATGCAAACGTCTCCGCCGATCGGCCACCCAGTCTTTTTCGCCATACCGGGTAAGGACACCATTAGACGGCTGGGTTCCGGTATTAGTTTTAAGACATATTTTGAGTTTGTGGGGTAAAACTAATATTCGCGCGATATTGCGTATAACTCATACTTCGCATATATCTTCTAAAACTCATAAAGGAGGGGTCCCATGATTTTGAAGACAGTCAACGATTTGGGACTGGCCATGAGACAGGTCCGTCAGGATCGGAACCTGACCCAGAAGCAGCTCGCCGCCAAGCTCGGAACCAATCAGGAATGGATCTCCCAGTTCGAAACGGGCCGCCTTGAGAATCCAAGCCTCGGGACGGTGCTCAAGGCGATGGCCATTCTGGGGGTGGATCTGAGCATGGACAGCTTTCCAAAGTCCGTTCGAGACGAGCCCTTGGACACCGGTGACCTCGCGCTCGACGAGCCAAGCTTCCTCAAAGGACCCGGCCGATGAGCAAATTCCTGAATGTCCTGATGGGCGGCGTCCCAATCGGTCGCCTTGAGCAGATGGATAGCGGCGTACTCGGCCTCGAGTATGCCGACCGCTGGCTCGTGGCGGATAGGATCCAAATTCCGCTCTCTATGTCCCTGCCTCTCGCCGCCAAGAAGCACTCAGGCGCCAAGGTGGCCAACCATCTCTGGAATCTGCTTCCGGACAATGACCAGACTCTGCAGAAGTGGGGGCAGATCTACGGCGTATCGCCGAACAGCGCGTTCGCTCTACTGTCCAAGGTCGGAGAGGACTGCGCGGGCGCGATCCAGATCGTTACCGACGAATGGATGGCTGCCAATGCCGACTCCGCCGGTGAGGTCCAGTGGATCGACGAAGCGGAGGTCGGAAACCGCCTCAAGCGCCTGCGCGAGGAGAGGACGTGGACGGGACGCCGCGACAGCGACCGGGGGCACTTTAGTCTCGCCGGCGCGCAGCCAAAGATGGCCTTGCTGTTCGACGGAAAGAGGTGGGGTGTACCGAGCGGCCGCCGCGCGACCACGCACATCCTCAAGCCGCCCATGCCTCATCTCCGAGGCACGACCGAGAACGAATACGCATGCCTGCGTCTGGCGAGCAGCGTAGGAATCATGTCAGCCGAAGTGAAGGTCGGAAAATTCGGTGAAGAGGTCGCGGTTGTCGTCACCAGATACGACCGCGAGATCGGCACCGACGGCGTGGTCCGACGATTTCACCAGGAAGACATGTGCCAGGCGCTCGGTGTGCATCCCGCCACGAAGTACCAGAGCGATGGCGGTCCCTCGATCGAGCAGATCTCCAACGAAGTGCTGCGTTATGCCACCGATCCCGAGGCGGACAAGGCGAAGTTCGCCGAGATGATCGCGTTCAACTTCTTGGTGCTCGGTACCGACGCCCACGCGAAGAACTTCTCGGTCGTCCATCTTCCGGGGCGGAGGATGTATCTCGCGCCGATGTACGACGTCCTGAGCTTCGTACCCTACGACGACAACGAACATGAGCGGCGCAGGCTGCGGATGGCGATGAAGATCGGTGGTTACTACAAGTTTTCCGAAATCGAGCCGCGGCATTGGGAGCGCCAGGCGAAGCTTATGCAAATGGATCCCGACGAGATGATCGCGCGGTTGGTCGCACTCGCCGAGCAGATACCGGACGCGCTGAGCGACGTCGTGAAGGAAGCGCGGGACGGCGGACTGAAGGAACCGGTGCTCGATGCGATGCTGCACGGCATTTCGGTACGCTGCGAGGCAATCGTGAAACAATACGGAGCGACCGCCGCGCCGGCACCGTGACCTGCGTTGCTCTTTTGCGGTTGCCGCCCGAAGTCCCCGATGGGCGAGGCGCCCTCTTCGAGGCCATTGTCGCCGTCGTCCGGCACCAGGATATCGCAGGTCCTTAGCCAAGCCAAAGACCGTCCGGAGTCATCAAGATCACGGCAGAGTGATCGGCGGACAAGGGTTATTTTTTGTGTGCCCCTATTGTGCCCCAGCTATTTCGGGGCACCCGCGAAGGGAGCTGCGTCGATAACCGCTTGATTTATTTAGATTAATGGTGGACGCACAAGGGATCGAACCTTGGACCTCTCCCGTGTGAAGGGAACGCTCTCCCGCTGAGCTATGCGTCCGGGATCTGACGTACCAAGGGCCGTTGCCGGCCGATCGAAAATGGGCGCTTCGTCAGAGCGTGCGATTTACGAAGTGCCGGGTAGGGGTGTCAAGCCAAACCCTGCGGGAATCAGGCGCCTTGCTGACGGGCGCGGGAGGCGTGTGACTGCAATGCCCGGATGCGCTCGGCGAGCGTGCCGCCGCCTTCGGGCATCCCGCTGCCCGGCGGGACGCCATTTGCGACACCGTTGGCGGGCTTGGCGGCCGCCTTGGCCGGCACGGTCGGCTCCGCCGCCAGCATCGCCTCGATCGCCGAATTGGGGCCCTCGAGCTGGATCGCGAGCTTGGCCACCTCCGCGGCGATGTCGTTGATGCGCTCGCGCAGCAGTGCGTTCTCCATCCGCTCGGTCGCCCAGGAGCTCTCGGCCTGCTGCTGGATCGCGTTGATGTCGCGCTGCAGCTTGCCGCGATCGTCGCGGGCGATGCGCAGCTGCTCCTCGACGGCGGCCTTCTCCTGGCGCAGCTTCTCGAGCACGGACGATTTGCCGCCGCTTGTCGCAGCGACCTCCTCGCGCAGCTCCTGCAGCGTCCGCTCGGCGGCGGCGTTGGCCTGCTTGAGCTGGCCGTTCTCGAACTCGCGCTCGGCGAGCAGTTTGCCCTGGGTCGCAAGCCGGGTCTCGAGGTCGGTGACGCGGTTGCCGAGCATCTCGGCTTCCTTGACCTGGGCGATCAGCTGGCGGTCGAGATCGGTGACCCGCTGGCTCAGATTCTCGACCCGTCCGCGCGCGTCGGTGAGATCGCGCGTTGCGATCTCCGACTGGCTGCGCTCCTGGGCGAGGCGGGCCTCGGTTGCCGCGAACTCCCTGGCGGCATCGCCGACACGGTTCTTCAACTCCTCGACCTGGGTCCGCACCGCGACCAGTTCGACCTGGCGGCTGTCCGCCGTCATCGCGCGATCGCTGAGCTCGGCGTTGATCTTGCCAAGCTCGCTTTGCTTGTCGGTCAGCGCCTGCTCGGCGTTGCGCAACAGCTCGGTCTTGGCGGAAAACTCTTCCTCGGTGGCGCGAAGCTGCTCCTTCATCGCCTTCTCGCGCGCTTCCTGTGCGAAGATCGCGGCGTTCTTCTCGCCCAACTCGATCTTCATGCGGTTGATCGCATCGGTCTTCTTGCCGAGCTCGGCGAGCTGGCTCGTGGTCTTGCTCTTGAGCTGGTCGACGCTCATCTCGAGCCGGCGGGCCGACATAGCGAACTCGGCGCGGAGCTGGTCCTTGTCGGCCTGGATCTCGGCCATCGACAGCGGGGTCGCCGCCTCCATGCGGCGCGTGGTCAGTCGCACCGCCCGGTTATGCACCAGCGGAACGATCATCAGGCCACACAGCATCGAGATCAGGAAACCGATCGCCGCGTACATGATCGGCTCGATCATGAAGGGTCACTCCAAAGAAAGCAGAAGGAAAGAAGGATTTGTTAATCACAATGCCACGGCGGGCCGGCCAAAGGCCAGCCCGTTCGCCGCGTTAACCTGAATCGCTAACCGTCCCGGAGCGCCCGGCGCAATCACCCGATCGGCGCGGCGACCTAGAACGGGTTCCAGGTCGCGCGCGGGGTGAATTTGAGATAGCCGACGCTGGCACCGAGCCGCAGGCCGATGCCCGAGCGAATCGGGACCAGCACGATGTTGTTGGCGGTCAGCGCCGTCATGCCGAAGCCGCCGACGATGTAGGCCGAGCCGTCGATGCCGACGAAGCGCTGATAGATCGCCTGCGTCGAGGGCAGGTTGTAGACCAGCGTCATGGTGCGGGCGCCGTCGCCGCCCCAGTCGAATCCGACCGAAGGCCCCTGCCAATAGACCCGGAGGTCGCCGGCGTTCTTGGTGTAGAGCGTGCCTTCGCCATAGCGCAGCCCGGCCACGAAAGCACCGGAGCCTTCCTCGCCGAGCACATAGCCGTTGGGCAGGCCCCATTGGCTCACCGCGCGCTCGATCACCGAGGCGAGCCCGCGCGAGACATTGCCGAAGAACTTGTGTCCGGCGCCGACCAACTCGTCTGGCCCGTAAGTATACGGTGTCGGTTCACGCTGCGGCGGCGGATATTGCGGTGGTGGGCCCTGCTGCGCGGACGCCCCTGCGCTCCAGCACATCAGCGCGGCGAACGCGACCGCGGCAAGGCGTGATGCGAAAGTCATAAAGAACCCCTGCTATCGAAATCCGGGCGTTGCCCTTTAACCTGATGCCAACAGGCACGGCTCTAGGTTGCGCCCAGTGTCCCCTCGACTCGGATGTTATCGGTATCAACTATGACGGCACAACGGCAGGAAAGATATGGATCGTGCCGGGGCATGGCCTTTTTCGGCCTGTTGGCGGGCATTTTGACGGCCATCGGGCCCTCTTTGCCGGTTCAGGCCACGACGACCGAGCGCGTGGTGACGAACCGCTACTCGGGCCTTGCGATCGAGGGATTCGATCCCGTCGCCTATTTCACCGATGCCGCCGCCACCCAGGGGCGGCCGGAATACGAGGCCGCCGACAGCGGCGCGGTCTGGCGCTTCCGCAACGAGGGCAACCGCGCTTCGTTCGTCGCGCATCCTGAAATCTATGGCCCGCAGTTTGGCGGCTACGATCCGACCGATCTGGTGCGCGGCGTGACCTGCGCCGGCAATCCGCGATTCTGGGCCGTCGTCGGCAACAGGCTTTATCTGTTCAACCGGGAACATAGCCGTGATGCCTTCGCCGCCGATCCCGCGCGCTTCCTGAAGGAAGCCGCGGCGCGGTGGCCGGAGCTGGAAGAAAGTCTCGCGCAGTAATCACGCCGCTGCGGCCGGGTCGCCCCACGCGATGAATTCCAGCACCAGAAAGTCTTCGCGGCCCAACCCAAAATGCAATGGGCGCCCGTTCGAATCGGTCACCTTGCCGCCGGCGGCAACGACGACCGCGTGACCGGCCGCCACATCCCATTCTGATGTCGGCGAGAGGCGGGGATAGATATCGACCTCGCCCTCTGCGACACGGCCGAACTTGACGGCCGAGCCCAGCACGGCGCGGACCGCGCCGCCGCGTTCGTCGATGAAGGCTTCGGTGCGCGCATCGCCATGTGAGCGGCTGACCGCAACGGTCCAGGGCGCGCCGCGTGGCGGGCAGGGACGACTCTTGATCGGCACCGCCTGCGAAACCGCGCCATTCTGCAGCGTCAATCGCTCCGCGCCCTTGCCGACGATGCCGCGCCAGATCAGCCCCAGCGCGGGCGCACCGACGATGCCGAGCAGTGGCACACCCTGCGTGACCAGCGCCACATTGACGGTGAACTCGTTGCGGCCGGCAACGAACTCCTTGGTGCCGTCGAGCGGATCGATTAGGAAGAAACTGTCCTTGTAGGGCGGCGTCGCCAGATGGACGCGCTCCTCCGACAGCAGCGACACATGCGGCGTCAGCCGCGTCAGCCCTTCGACGATGATGTGGTCGGCGGCGAGATCGGCCTCGGTGACCGGCGATCCGTCGCTCTTGCCGGTGACGTTCATGCCGGATCGGTTGACCGCAAGGATAGCCTCGCCGGCCTGGATCACCAGTTCGGTCAGCGATTCGAGCAGCGTGGCGGCAGCTTCGCAGCCGATCAGGGACGGCTGTGCCTTATTCATGGGCGGGTCTCATATCCTGTTTGTATTCTCTGAGATCACGATGCGATGCAAGGCATCGCATCGCGATCTCATCCCCTTGTTTGAGCATGATCTTTTCGGAAAACCGGTTTCCGCTGTTCCGGATCATGCTTTATCAGTCCCGCCGCAAGCTGGCAGCATCCGTCTGAGCGGTGTATCAAGCCCACAGGCATGCGTGATTCGCACTCCTCCCGCGGCGTGCGGCTTTCCAGGAAACAATTGATGTCTGGCACTTCGTCTCCCGGTCCCGCTCCCGATGCACTCGAACTCGCGGCGCTGTTGTGCTCGCGGGTCTGTCACGATCTCATCAGCCCGGTCGGCGCGATCGTCAATGGACTTGAGGTCCTTGACGACAATCCCAAGCCCGAAGACCGCGAGTTCGCGCTCGATCTGATCCGCAAGAGCGCCAAGACCGCTTCGGCGCGGCTGCAGTTCTGCCGGCTGGCGTTCGGTGCCGCGGGTTCCTCCGGCGCGCAGATCGACCTCGGCGATGCCCAGAACATGGCGAAGGGGCATATCGAGGACGGCAAGGTGACGCTGACCTGGAATTTGCCGCGGCTGCTGCTGCCCAAGAACCGGGTCAAGCTGCTGTTGAACATGCTGGTCATCGCGCAGCAGACCATCCCGCGCGGCGGCACGCTCACCATCGATCCGGTTGGCGAGGGTGAGACGATGAGCTTCCGCATCCTGGCCGCGGGCCTCCATGCGCGGGTGCCGCAGAACATCGTCGACCTGCTCAATGCAAGCTCGTCGAACACGGTCGATGCACATGCCGTGCAGCCGCATTACACGCGGCTCTTGGCTGATGCCTGCGGGTTGAAAGTGACGCTCGCGCTCGACGGCGACAAGGTCATTATCCTGGCGTCCTGAACGCGGCCGCGGGAACATCATTAAGCAAAGGTTACGACCGGCCGCGCGATTCGATCGTGCGGTCTTATCTCTTTGTTGATCCCGTTCTTTTCCAATTACTCAACCAAACTTAAACGCTTTGCGGAGAAGCTGACCTAAGTTCCGGCCGGCGCGTCGATGTCGCGCGCCGCAGCGTTTCGGCGTTTTTCGAAGGTTGGTTTCATGGACGATCTGTTGCGCGAGTTCCTGACGGAGAGCAGCGAGAGCCTGGATACGGTCGACAACCAGCTGGTGCAGTTCGAGCAGGATCCGAACAACGCGAAGATCCTGGACAACATTTTCCGGCTTGTGCACACCATCAAGGGCACCTGCGGCTTCCTCGGGCTGCCGCGGCTGGAAGCGCTTGCGCATGCCGGCGAGACTCTGATGGGCAAGTTCCGCGACGGCATGCCGGTGAAGGCGGAAGCCGTGACGCTGATCCTGTCCTCGATCGACCGCATCAAGGAGATCCTTGGCGGGCTCGAGGCGACCGAGGCCGAGCCTGAAGGCAACGACCGCGACCTGATCGATCAGCTCGAGGCGATGGTCGAGCACGGCATGGCCGCGATGGCTGCCGGCGAGACTGCTGCTGAAGATATGCCTGTCGTTGAATCTCCATCCGTGCAGGCGGCAATGACCGAAGGCACGCTGGTGGTGCAGACGCTGGAGCGTCCGCTGCGTCCGGGCGAGGTCTCGCTCGACGAGCTCGAGCGCGCCTTCCGCGAGACCGAGATTGAAGCCGCCGCGCCCGTACCCGTTGCCAAGCCCGCTGCTGCTGCTGCGCCCGCAGCCGAGCCGGCCGAGGCTGCAAAGAAGCCGGCCCGCAAGGCCGCCGCCGAGGATGTTGTCCAGGAAGGCGACAAGATCGCCAACCAGTCGATCCGGGTCAATGTCGATACCCTCGAACACCTCATGACCATGGTCTCCGAGCTGGTGCTGACCCGCAACCAGCTGCTCGAGATATCCAGGCGCAACGAGGACACCGAGTTCAAGGTGCCGCTGCAGCGGCTCTCCAACGTCACCGCCGAGCTGCAGGAAGGCGTCATGAAGACGCGCATGCAGCCGATCGGCAATGCCTGGCAGAAGCTGCCGCGCATCGTCCGCGACCTCTCCGGCGAACTCGGCAAGCAGATCGAGCTGGAGATGCACGGCGCCGACACCGAGCTCGACCGCCAGGTGCTCGACCTGATCAAGGATCCGTTGACGCACATGGTGCGCAACTCCGCCGATCATGGCCTGGAGACCACCGCCGAGCGGGTTGCCAGCGGCAAGCCCGAGCAGGGCACCATTCGCCTCTCCGCCTATCACGAAGGCGGCCACATCATCATTTGCATCGCCGACAATGGCCGCGGGCTCAACACCGAGCGGATCAAGGCCAAGGCGCTCCAGAACGGTCTCGTCACCGAGGCTGAACTGGAGAAGATGACCGAGGCCCAGATCCACAAGTTCATCTTCGCGCCGGGCTTCTCGACCGCAGCGCAAGTGACCTCGGTGTCCGGCCGCGGCGTCGGCATGGACGTGGTGCGCACCAATATCGACCAGATCGGCGGCACCATCGACATCAAGAGCGTGGCCGGCGAGGGCGCCTCGGTCACCATCAAGATCCCGCTGACCCTTGCGATCGTCTCCGCCTTGATCGTGGAAGCCGGCGGCGACCGCTTTGCGATCCCCCAATTGTCCGTGGTCGAGCTGGTGCGGGCCCGCGCCAACTCCGAGCACCGCATCGAGCGGATCAAGGACACCGCGGTCTTGCGGCTGCGCAACAAGCTGCTGCCGCTGATCCATCTCAAGAAGCTGCTCAAGATCGACGACGGCGCGACCTCGGATGCCGAGAACAGCTTCATCGTGGTGACGCAGGTCGGCAGCCAGACCTTCGGCATCGTGGTCGACGGCGTGTTCCACACCGAGGAGATCGTGGTCAAACCGATGTCGACCAAGCTGCGGCACATCGACATGTTCTCCGGCAACACCATCCTGGGCGATGGCGCGGTCATCATGATCATCGACCCCAACGGCATTGCAAAAGCGCTCGGCGCTTCCGGCTCCTCGGCCCATGACATGGCCGACGACAATGCCGCGGCGCATGCCTCGAGCGGCGAGCAGCTGACCTCGCTTTTGGTGTTCCGCGCCGGTTCCTCGCAGCCCAAGGCGGTGCCGCTCGGCCTCGTCACGCGGCTCGAGGAGATCGCAACCGACAAGATCGAGCTCTCGAACGGCCGCTACATGGTGCAGTACCGCGAGCAGCTGATGCCGCTGGTGCAGATGATAGGCGTCGAGGTGCAGACCCAGGGCGCGCAGCCGATCCTGGTGTTCGCCGACGACGGCCGCTCGATGGGGCTCGTGGTCGACGAGATCATCGACATCGTCGAGGAGCGGCTCAACATCGAGGTCGCGGGCAGCCAGGACGGCATTCTGGGTTCGGCCGTGATCAAGGGCCAGGCCACCGAGGTGATCGACGTCGGCCACTTCCTGCCGATGGCGTTCGCCGACTGGTTCTCGCGCAAGGAGATGCGGCCGTCGGCCTCGGCGCAGTCGGTGCTGCTGGTCGACGACAGCGCGTTCTTCCGCAACATGCTGGCGCCGGTGCTCAAGGCCGCCGGCTACAAGGTGCGGACCGCGCCGAATGCGCAGGAAGGGCTCGCCGCGCTGCGTTCCGGTCAGGCCTTCGACGTCGTGCTGACCGACATCGAGATGCCCGAGATGAACGGCTTTGAGTTCGCCGAGAACATCCGCAGTGACCACAACCTCGTCGGACTGCCGATCATCGCGCTGTCGGCGATGGTGTCGCCGGCGGCGATCGAGCGCGGCCGGCAGGCCGGCTTCCACGACTACGTTGCCAAGTTCGACCGTCCCGGGCTGATCGCGGCGCTGAAAGAGCAGACCGCCGAACTGCGCCGCGCCGCGTGACCGGATCCAAGGAAACGAATTGATGACCAGCAAGACCGAGACCAGTGAAGGCGCGATGGCCGAATACGTCACCGCCGTGATCGGCGGAGAGCTGTTCGGCCTGCCGATCTCGCGGGTGCAGGACGTGTTCATGCCGGAGCGGCTGACGCGGGTGCCGCTGGCCTCCAGCGAGATCGCCGGCGTGCTCAATCTGCGCGGCCGCATCGTCACCGTGGTCGACATGCGCGCCCGGCTCGGCCTGCCGAAGGCCGACGACGGCAAGCCGCCGATGGCAGTCGGCGTCGACCAGCGCGGCGAATCCTATGGCCTCTTGATCGACCAGATCGGCGAGGTGTTGCGGCTGTCCGACGACAGCCGCCAGGACAACCCGGTCAACCTCGATCCCCGCATGGCCCGGCTCGCCGGCGGCGTTCACCGCCTCGACGGACAGCTCATGGTCGTCCTCGATGTCGATCGCGTGCTCGAACTGGTGCCTGATGCCAAAGCGGCCTGAGACGGGCCGACAGAATCGAAGAACTGAAACATCCCACCGGGGATGAGGAAGTAGAGGTCGCAAATGAGAACGTGTCTTGTTGTCGATGACTCAAGCGTCATTCGCAAAGTCGCCCGCCGTATCCTGGAAGGGCTCGATTTCCAGATCGTCGAGGCCGAGGACGGCGCCAAGGCGCTCGAGGCCTGCAAGCGCGCGATGCCCGAGGCCGTGCTGCTCGACTGGAACATGCCTGTCATGGACGGCTACGAGTTCCTCGGCAATCTCCGCCGCATGCCCGGCGGCGATCAGCCCAAGGTCGTGTTCTGCACCACCGAGAATGACGTCGCGCATATCGCACGCGCGCTGCATGCCGGTGCCAACGAATACATCATGAAGCCGTTCGACCGGGACATCGTCACCGCGAAGTTCCAGGAAGTCGGTTTGATCTAACTCTACGTTCGATCCGGCGGCAGAAGCCTTCGGCTCAACGGTTGTTGTGCGTCGTGTTGCGTTGCTGGTGAAGTCATGAGTGTTGCGTTGACAAGTGCTGCGGTCCCGACATCGACCCGTTCCGACAAGGTGCGGGTGATGGTCGTCGACGATTCCGTGGTCATCCGAGGGATGATCTCGCGCTGGATCGGCGCCGAGCCCGACATGGAGGTCGTGGCCTCGCTGCGCACCGGCCTCGACGCCGTCAACCAGCTCGAGCGCTTCAACCCCGATGTTGCGGTGCTCGATATCGAGATGCCCGACCTCGACGGCATCTCGGCGCTGCCGCAGCTCTTGGCGAAGAAACGCGACCTCGTCATCATCATGGCCTCGACGCTGACCCGCCGCAACGCGGAGATCAGCCTGAAGGCGTTGTCGCTCGGCGCGTCCGACTACATTCCGAAGCCGGAGAGCACGCGCGAGCCGACCGCCGCGGAAACCTTCCGCCACGACCTGATCCAGAAGATCCGTCATCTCGGCGCCAAGGCGCGGCGCAGCCCGGTGCATACGACGACGAGCCCGCCGCTCGCGCCCGGGCACGACAAGCCGCGCACGGGGCTGGCCCCCGCAGCAGCGCCCGCGGCGCCCGCCCAGATCACGCGCCGTTCGTTCGGCCTGCTGCAGCCGAAGGTGCTGCTGATCGGCTCCTCCACCGGTGGCCCGCAGGCGTTGATGTCGCTGGTCGCAGAGATCGGCCCGGTGATCGATCGCGTCCCGGTGCTGATCACCCAGCACATGCCGCCGACCTTCACCACCATTCTCGCCGAGCATCTGGCGCGCACCAGCAAGCGGCCGGCGCATGAGGGGATCGACGGCGAGAGCATCAGGCCGGGTCAGATCTATCTGGCGCCGGGCGGACGCCACATGCGGATCGTCCGCCACGGCATCGATGCCACGATCGCGCTCGACGACGGGCCGCCGGTCAATTTCTGCAAGCCCGCGGTGGATCCGATGTTCACCTCCGCGATCGACGTCTGGCAGGGCAGCATCATGTCGGTGATCCTGACCGGCATGGGCTCCGACGGCATGCGCGGCGGCAAGGACATCGTCGCCGCCGGCGGCAGCGTGATCGCCCAGGACGAAGCGAGCAGCGTGGTGTGGGGCATGCCTGGTGCTGCGGTCAATGCCGGCATCTGCGCCGCCGTACTGCCGCTCAACCAGATCGCATCGAAGCTTGTTCGCGTGTTTGCGGGAGACCGTTCGTGACGCCGCTGGACTACGAGTATCTGCGTAAGCTGCTGAAGGAACGTTCCGGCCTCGATCTGTCGGCCGACAAGCAATATCTCGTCGAGAGCCGCCTGCTGCCCCTGGCGCGCCGGTCGAACCTCGCCGGCATTCCCGAGCTCGTCCAGAAGATGAAGGGCGGCGCCGAGATGCTGACGTCGGAGGTGGTCGAGGCGATGACCACCAACGAGACCTTCTTCTTTCGCGACAAGATCCCGTTCGATCATCTGAAGGACGCGGTGCTGCCGGCGCTGGCGCAGGCGCGCGCCGCGCGCCGCAGCCTGCGCGTCTGGTGCGCGGCCTCGTCGACCGGGCAGGAGCCCTATTCGATCGCGATGCTGCTGAAGGAAATGACCGCGCTGTTCACCGGCTGGCGCATCGAGATCATCGCCACCGACCTGTCGCAGGCAGTACTGGAAAAGTCCAAGGCCGGCCTGTTCAGCCAGTTCGAGGTGCAGCGCGGCCTGCCGATCCAGCTGCTGGTCAAGCACTTCGTGCAGAAGGGCGAGCTCTGGCAGCTCAACGCCGATATCCGCGGCATGGTGCAGCACCGCCAGCTCAATCTGCTGCAGGACATTTCGCATCTCGGCACCTTCGACGTGATCTTCTGCCGCAACGTGCTGATCTATTTCGATCAGCAGACCAAGGCAGGCATCTTCGGCAAGATCTCCCGGATGCTCGAGCCCGACGGCGTGCTGGCGCTTGGTGCGGCGGAATCCGTGGTCGGCATCACCAATCTGTTCAGGCCCTATCCCGACCGCCGCGGGCTCTATCAGCCCAGCACCGCGCCAGTCGCGCGCGCCGGCGCCGCGCATGTGCTGAAGGCGGTCGCGTCCGCTGCGCGGTGAGCTGGATTTTCCGACATACCAGCGCGATGCTGCCAATACCGTCATCCTGAGGAGCGCGTAGCGCGTCTCGAAGGATGAACGGCCACCGGCCGGGCCGTCGATCCTTCGAGACGCCGCTGCGCGGCTCCTCAGGATGACGGGACGAGGGCTGTGATCGTCTCGACGACTCTGAGTTACAAAATCGCGTGCGGCAGGAAGCGCGATGTGTTGCTGGTGATCGGGTTCTCGTCCTCGCGGATCGACAGCCCGCACGGCGTGCCGTCGACCAGCCAGCTGCCGAGCACGGGGTACTGCCCGGAGAAATTCGGCAGCGGTGCGAGGGCCTGCCGGATGAAGCCCTCGGCGCCGTAGGGACCTTCTTCCGCGACCAGCGTGATGCCGGCGCTGACCAGTTCGACATTGGCGCCCTCGCGCGAATAGATCGGCTTGCGGACGAACGAGGTGCCGAGCTGCGCGGCCTGCGGGTCGTCCTCGAAATAGGCCGGCAGCAAATTGGGGTGGTTCGGGAACAGCTCCCACAACAGCGGCAGGATGCCCTTGTTGGACAGGATCGCCTTCCAGGGCGGCTCGATCCATTGCGTCGGCGCCGTCGCGAGGTTTTTGCCGAACGCGTCGTGAAACATCCACTCCCATGGATAGAGCTTGAACGCGAGCGCGATCGGGCTTTCGTCGAGGTCGACGAACTGGCCGTCGCTGCGCAGCCCGATCTGTTCGATGTCGAGCAGCGTGGTCTTCAGCCCGGCCTGCGCCGCGGTGTCCTCGAGATAGGCGAGCGTGCCGGCGTCCTCGGCATTGCCGGTCAGCCCGGTGAGATGCAGCGGCTGGGTCGCGCCGATCGTCTTCCAGGCTTCGATCAGCGCCTCGTGGATCGAGTTGAACTGGTCGGCGCGTTTCGGGATGATGTTGCGTTCGATCGCCTGTTCGAGCCAGGTCCATTGAAATACCGCCGCCTCGAAGATCGAGGTCGGCGTGTCGGCATTGTATTCGAGCAGCTTGGCCGGGCCGCTGCCGCTGAATTTGAGGTCGAGCCGGCCGTAGAGGCTCGGCTCCTTGCGGCGCCAGCTCGCCGCGATCAGGTCCCAGAACGCTTCCGGTATCTTCAGCCGGCGCAGATATTGTTCATCCTTGAGCACGCGCCCGGCGAGCTCGAGGCACATCGCGTCGATCTCGCCGGTCGGCGCCTCGATATCGCGCTCGATCTCGTCGAGCGTGAAGGCGTAATAGGCGCGCTCGTCCCAGTAGCGTTCGCCGTCGATGGTGTGGAAAGTGAATCCGGCGCTTTCGGCGGTTGCCTGCCAATCGTCGCGCTCGGAACATGCGATGCGTTGCATGAAGGGGTCCGTGATCTTCAGACGATGCGTGTCAGCTCGGTGTCAGCCGCCGCTATGTGCGTTGTCGTAGCGGGCAATGGTGCGTGGCGTGCCGCCGAAGCCACCGGAGGGTGATAACTGCTCGGGCTTCCGCTTGGCTTTGTGCCCGGCATGGTGATGACTGCGGGCCTGGCTTGGCGACAGGCCCATCGAGGCTGCGCCGATCGCGACGCTTCCCATCATTTTCAGCCAGACCCGTCGCGAGCGTTTCATGGACGCGATCCTTGCCTTCTGCGTAGCCGCGCCGAGTGTCCATCAGCGCCGATCGCCGGGCAAGCGAAAGCGCATGACGACACGGCAAAGTGCGTGTCAGCCACCGCCGAAGCCGAACGCATGCGCGAACGAGCCGAAGCCGCCGCGGCTGACCGACGAGCTTGACGATGAACTCGACGAGGATGAAGAGCCGCCGGACGAGGAGCTACTGCTGTAGAAGCTGCTGCGCGACGAGCCGCCGCCACCGCCGCCGCCCGACCCCGACGACGAACCGCGCGGCGCGCAATCGGCGCCGGGTTGCAGGGGGGCCGGCGCGGTCACGCCCGGAGGCGGTGGCGGGACGGGCTGGCAATTCTGCCGCGGCATCACCGCGTAGGCGCCGCCGCCGACCGCGAGCGTGCCCATCATCAGCAGCGCGACATGATTGGAGCGCTTGGAAGGCGGCTCCGGCCGCGTCGCCACCGCCGGCACGCTTGGCCGCCGCTTGCCGAATTCCGGGTTTGGTTTGCGCGCCATGGTTCGGCTCAATGGCTCAGTAGATCATGCAAGCTGCGTTCAGCGCGCCTGCGGCCAGCGAGGACAGCCCGAGCCAGATCGCGGCCGCCATTTCACCGGAGGCGATCCGCGCCGACAGGTTCGGCACCGGGATCTTGACGATGTAATAGACGATGATCTGCACGATCAGCGCGATGATGCTCCAGATCAGGCAGTCCACCACATTGGCGGAATGGGCGATGGCGCTGACCACCGGCAGCACGAAGCCGAGCAGGCTCAAGCCGAGCGCGATCGCCGCCGCCGGATCGTTGTCGCGGATCAGCTGGAATTCGTCGTGCGGGGTGACGCGGGTGTAGACGAAGAGGTAGGCGACCACGGCGATCAGCGCCGTGCAGAAATAGACCAAGAACGCCGGCAGGCCGGCGAGGGATTGCAGGATCATGTGATGCGCCCGAACAGCCCTAGATCGTCATCCTATAGCTGATTGGTCGCGGTTCGCGAAGCTTCGGTTCGATCTGAGCTGTGGGCTCCGGTGGCCGCGGACGGCCGGTGGAAAATTGCTGCGCGGCGGTGTGAGCCGCTTCACAGCGGCCTTCGCGATAGCCGTCTATACGGTATGCAACCAGAAGTGCATGTCGCGAATGGGTTCGATGATCCCGATGACGACCAGTTTTGGCAACGACATCCTGCCGATGTTTCGACCGGGCGACGTCGCCTGCATGACCCCAAAGGGCGTTCGGCTCGGCGACGCCGACTGGATCTGCGACCCGGCCGGCAATGACGACTTTGCCGATCACGCCAACGCACGCCGCGTCTTCGCTGCGCTGTCATCCGGCTTCATGCCACCCGGTCACCGATGGTCGCAGGACGCGCTCGATACCTATGCGAGCTGGATGGGGGACGGATTCCAACCTTGAACCCCAACCTTGAACCCGATGTGGAGAGCAAGATGAGAAGGTCGATCGACACGCTGCTCGTCTGTGGTCTGCTTGTGCTTCCCGCGCTTCCGGCCGCGGCGCAATCGCCGCTGAATCCGGCGATGACCGCGCCCGATCAGGTCGCCTGGCAGCTCTTCATTCAGGCCAACACCCGCGCCGGCGGCAGCAATTCGACGTTCGAGACCTGGGCGAGCGATACCGATCTGTTCCAGCCCAATCCGCAGTTCCCGGCGGCTCCGACGCCGCCGTCGTTGCGCCCGCCGATCCTGCCGCAGGTGGCACGGGAAGGCGTGCAGCAGAGCGGCGGATTGCTGCCGGCGCTGCCACCGGGCGCCGCGCAGGGGCAGATGGAGGAGACGCGTCACAACAAGCCGACGTTTGATTTCATCGTCCAGAACAACCTCTACAAGCTGTCGGGCGTGAAAGCCGCCTTCGGCAAGGCGCTGTCGTTCCCGGTCGATTCCATCGAGGTGAAGGGGAATTGGCTGCCGGTCAGCGACATTCCGCAATTCACCAACAACAAGGTGACGCTGGCGCAGGTGCCGCAACTTTATCACGTCAACAGCGCGGCCGGTGTGCAGTACGCCCTGGTCTCGATGCATGTGATCAGCAAGCAGGTGCCGAACTGGACCTGGGCGACATTCGAGCACCGGTTCAATCCGGGCCGTTGCGACATCATCGGCTGCCGCGATAATTTCGGCGCGCAGACCGCGTTCGTGCCGTCGAACCGGACCGCCGGCCAGGGCTATCCGGATTGCGTGAAGACGGCTGCGCTGACGACGATGCTGTCGAGCGCGGACATCGATCCGGTCTACAACAATTACTGCCTGAAAGGGTCCCAGGTGGATTTCGTCGACAATGTCGGGCTCGACATCAGGGTCGGCAATTCCGTCACCGAGGACGGCTTCGTCGCGACGTCGTCCTGCATTACCTGCCACGGCCGCGCGGCCTTCAAGGCGGACGGCACGCCGGCGTCGCAGGCGGGATTCCTGTCGTTCGGTCCGAACGGCCCGGTTGCTCCGCTCGGGCCGCTGCTGCCCGAATGGTACTGGAAGTTCGCGGGCCAGCCGCCGATCTTCGAAGGCAAGCCCGGTCTCACCCGCATCGCGACCTCGGCCGACTTCGTGTGGTCGATCCCGTTCTGCGCCTACGACGATACACAGAATCCGGCGCAGCCGAGCCCATGCGCCGGAAAGTGAGACCGCACTGATGGCGGGCACCTCCGAGCGCAGGGTTCCGCTTGCCGGCAGCAACCGCGCCGCGCCTGTTGGCGCGACGCTGGTCGGCGACGTCGATCCTGACGAGCGGATCCCCATCGTGGTCTATGTGAAGCGGCGCACCCCCGACAAGTTTGCGCCGGGCAGCGCCGGTGATTTGGCTCGGCTCGCCGCGCCGATCACGCGGCACCAGCTCGCGACCCAGCGCCATCGCAGCCATGCCCGCGCCATCGCCCGCGTGGTGCGGCTGGCGGCGGAGCGGGGCTTGACCGTCGGCCGTAGCGATCCCGTCGCGCGCACAGTCGAGCTGGCAGGCACCGCGCGGCAGATGGCCGAGATCTTCGGCGCGACGCTTCGCACCTACCGCGACGGCGCGCGTGCGTTTCGCGCCCGCGTCGGCGGCTTGACGGTGCCGGCCGAGATCGCGCCATGGACCCGCGCCATTCTCGGCTTCGATCAGCGGCCGCTGCGGCCCAGGACGCCGCTGGTGCAGGCCCAGGCTGAGCCGGGCGATGGCAATGGGCTGTGGCCGACCGACATCGCGGCGCTCTACGGTATTCCGCTGGATCGCGACGTGTCGTCGATCTGCGTCGGCATCATCGCGCTCGGCGGCGGCTATCTCGCCAGCGATCTCGCCATGGCGGTCGCCGGCATGAACCGGCCGCCGCCGGTTGTCGTCAACGTGCCGCCGACCGGCAATGATGGCAGCTTCGGCAGCAACGATGTCGCCGATCAGGAGATCGCGCTCGATCTCCAGGTGCTCGCCGGTCTGCTGCCGAAGGGCAAGATCGTGGTCTACTTTGCCGAGAACTCCGCCGCCGGTCTGACCGACGCGATCCATCAGGCGGTGTTCGATGAAGAGCATGCGCCGCAGGTGGTCTCCGTCAGCTGGGGCAGCGCCGAGAAATACTGGACCGAGCCGGGCCGCGACGCGATGCAGGCGGTGCTGGCCGATGCCGCGCGGCTACGCGTCAGCGTGCTGTTCGCCTCTGGCGATCAGCTCGCGACGAGCGGCCTGACCGACGGCAATCTCCATGTCTGGTTTCCCGCCTCGAGCCCTTATGCGACGAGCTGCGGCGGCACCCAGCCCGTGCTTGCTGCGGGGAATGGGTCGGCTGCAGCGGAGGCGGTGTGGAACGCCGGCGCGATCGGCACCGGCGGCGGTATCAGCGACGCGTTTCCGGTCCCCGATTATCAGTCGCATTTGACGCTGCCGAAGTCGCAGAACGACGGCGCTATCAGGCGCGGTGTCCCTGACGTCGCCTGCGCGGCCGCGGCGAGCCCGGGCTACCGCATCATCGTCAACGGAGAGGCGATGGCGATGAGCGGGACCAGTGCCGCGACGCCGCTATGGGCCGCTCTGGTCGCGATTGCGATCGCCGCGCGCGGCGAGCAGATCGGCTTGCTCAACGCCGCGCTTTATTCCAACCCCGGCGCTTTCCGTGTGGTCGTGCAGGGCAACAACCGCGTCGGCGGCAAGGGCTACGATGCGGGCCCGGGCTGGAGCGCCTGCACCGGGCTCGGCGTTCCGAAGGGCGCGGATCTGCTCGCCGCTTTGACCGCGATCCCGGTGGCGTAACTTCCCAAACAAAAACCCCGCCATTTGCGGCGGGGTCCAGGAGGTTAGCTGCAGAAGCGAAGCGTCAGGCGGGAATGCGTTCGTCGGCCTCGTGCGGCTCGCGCAGCACGTAGCCACGGCCCCACACGGTCTCGATGAAATTGCGGCCTTCGGAGGCGTTGGCGAGCTTCTTGCGGAGCTTGCAGATGAAGACGTCGATAATCTTCAGCTCCGGCTCATCCATGCCGCCGTAGAGATGGTTGAGGAACATTTCCTTGGTGAGCGTGGTGCCCTTGCGGAGCGAGAGCAGCTCCAGCATCTGGTATTCCTTGCCGGTGAGGTGCACGCGCTGACCGCCGACCTCAACCGTCTTGGTGTCCAGATTGACCACGAGATCGCCGGTCTGGATGACCGACTGGGCGTGACCCTTGGAGCGGCGCACGATCGCGTGGATGCGGGCGACCAGCTCGTCCTTGTGGAAGGGTTTGGTCATGTAGTCGTCGGCGCCGACGCCGAGACCCTTGACCTTGTCCTCGATGCCGGCGAGGCCGGAGAGGATCAGAATGGGAGTCTTGATCTTCGAAACCCGGAGCTGCTTGAGCACGTCGTAGCCGGACATGTCGGGCAGGTTCAGGTCGAGCAGGATGATGTCGTAGTCGTAAAGCTTGCCGAGATCGACGCCTTCTTCACCGAGATCCGTCGTATAGACGTTGAAACTCTCGGATTTGAGCATCAATTCGATCGACTGCGCGACGGCGCTATCATCTTCAATCAGCAAAACGCGCATGCCAGTCCCCTATAGTCGCCGCTCCGGGCGTCAGGTCGGCCGCACTTGCGGCACTCAAAACGCCTTTGAACAACTGATTCGGATCCTGACGAGATATGGTTAACAAAAACTGATTCATCGACGCAAGCTCTAACCGTGCAATTTTTGTCGAATCGCCCTAAGATATTGCGTAGAAGAAGCTTTTCCTAACCGCGCTCGTTCAGTTTCCACATTAAGAGCCGGGCCTAACCGACTCTCGCGACTCGCCCTTCTTCTGATGGGCGAGCGACCTCAGTCACCAAAGACAGTGACGCAATGATTAATGATGCGGGTAAACACGAAGTTAAGCGGCCGGCGCAAAATTGCCGAAACTTAAGGTTTTCGCAATGAAGGCGCTCGCGGAGCAGATCGGGGACATCGACGGCGTCAATATTTATGGCCGTGTGGTCGGCGTCCGCGGGCTCATGGTCGAGATCGCCGGCCCGATTCACGCGATGTCGGTCGGCGCCCGCATCGTGATCGACGTCGGCGCCGGCCGCTTCATCCCGGCCGAGGTGATCGGCTTCTCCGGCGAGAACGCGGTGGTGATGCCGTTCGGCGGGCTCGAGGGCGTCCGGCGCGGGTGCCGCGCGGTGATCGCCAATGCGGCAAGCCAGGTGCGGCCGTCGCCGGCCTGGCTCGGCCGCGTCGTCAACGCGATGGGCGAACCGATCGACGGCAAGGGGCCGCTGCAGCAGGGCGCCTCGCCGATGTCTTACCGCAACTCGCCGCCGCCGGCGCATTCGCGCAAGCGGGTCGGTGCGCCGCTCGACCTCGGTGTGCGCGGTCTCAATACCTTCCTGACCTGCTGCCGCGGCCAACGGCTCGGCATCTTCGCCGGTTCCGGCGTCGGCAAGTCGGTGCTGCTGTCGATGCTGGCGCGCAATGTCGATGCCGCGATCTCGGTGATCGGGCTGATCGGCGAACGCGGCCGCGAGGTGCAGGAATTCCTCCAGGAGGATCTCGGCGAGGAGGGGCTGGCGCGCTCGGTCGTGGTGGTCGCCACATCGGACGAGCCGGCGCTGATGCGGCGCCAGGCGGCCTATCTGACGCTCGCCATCGCCGAGTATTTCCGCGACGAGGACCGGGACGTGCTGTGCCTGATGGACTCGGTGACGCGCTTTGCGATGGCGCAGCGCGAGATCGGCCTCTCGGCAGGCGAGCCGCCGACCGCCAAGGGCTACACGCCGACCGTGTTCACCGAATTGCCGAAGCTGTTGGAACGGGCAGGGCCGGGCACCAGCGTCGGCACCATCACCGCGATCTTCACCGTGCTGGTCGATGGCGACGATCACAATGAGCCGATCGCGGACGCGGTGCGCGGCATCCTCGATGGCCATATTGTGATGCAGCGTGCGATCGCCGAGCGCGGCCGCTATCCCGCGGTCAACATCCTCAAATCGGTCTCGCGCACCATGCCGCGGTCCGCCGACCCCGACTTCCTGCCCTTCATCAACAAGGCGCGGCAGGTGATGGCGACCTATGCCGACATGGAGGAACTGATCCGGCTCGGCGCCTACCGGCCGGGTTCCAGCCCGGAGGTCGACGAGGCGATCCGGCTGCACGAGCCCTTGGAAAGCTTCCTGCGCCAGGCCAAGGACGAGGCCACGAGCCTGGGCGACGGCTACCGCCAACTCGCTCAAATCCTGTCGGGTTTGGAAACGGAACGCTAACTTTGTCAGGCCATCATCCCCGGCACACCATAGCTATGCCGGCGGGGCCCAGGGGGGAGCCGGTTCTGTCCCGCGTTCAGAATTGGGACTTCTGGGGAGTATGAGTCGATGAAGTCACGTGAAACGCTGATCCGCCTGAAGAAGTTTCAGGTCGATGAAAAGCGCCGTCGGGTTACCCAGATCGAGGGCATGATCGCGGACTTCCAGCGCATGTCCGTCGAGCTCGAGCGCGAGATCCAGACCGAGCAGGAGCGCGCCGGGATCAATGATCCCTCGCACTTCGCCTATCCGACCTACGCCAAGGCCGCGATCCAGCGCCGCGAAAACCTGACCCGTTCGGCCGACGAGCTGCGTGCCCAGCTCGACGACGCCAAGGCGTTGCTGTCGGAAGCATTCGAGGAACTGAAGAAGGTCGAGCTGCTCGACGAGCGCGACCAGGCGCGCGAACGCGCGGAGGAGAGCGCCCGCGAGCAAGCCGACATGGATTCGATCGGCCTGATGCGGGCCCGTCTCGGCGTCATCGCCTGATACTTCGCTCCCTCCGCTGACCAGATTGAGAGCCCGGGCCGATCGCCCGGGCTTTTTGTTGAGCGCTGTCCACAAGCCGGCCGCTCGTCGGCCACTTGGCGGATCGTGCTGTCCCAAAATATGCTACCACCGGTGCAGACCAGATGATGATCGGCGGCGCGGTGGCAATGGGGCGATTGGGGGATGCAGGCTTGGAGGGCGCTGAATGCTGACGCCGGCTGAGCTCGTCTGGCTGATCGCCGCCGTCGCGAAGGGGGATCAGGCCGCCTTTGAGCGGCTGTACGCCGCGACCCGCTCGAAACTCTTTGGCGTCGTACTCCGTATCTTGCGGCGTCAGGACCTCGCCGAGGAGGTCATTCAGGAGGCTTACGTCAAGATCTGGAACAGCGCGGGGCAGTTCAACCCGGCCCTGTCGTCCCCGATCACGTGGATGGCGTCGATCGCGCGCAACCGCGCCATCGATGTCGTGCGCAAGCGAGGCGAAACCTCGCTGGAAGATGAGCCTGCGGCGATGGAAGTCGCCGCCGACTCGCCCGATCCGCTGGCGCGGCGGGAAATGACGGAAGAGTTGAAGCGGTTGCTGGAGTGCGTCGGTCGTCTGGAGCCCGATCGTCAGAAGCTCGTGCTGCTCGCCTATTACAACGGCTGGAGCCGCGAGCAGCTCGCCGCAAAGTTCGAGACGCCGGTGAACACGGTGAAGACCTGGCTGCGCCGCAGCCTGATGGATATCCGGGAGTGTCTTGGACTCTGATTGATGGCCTATAGCGAAGACCATATCGCGCTCGCCGCGGAATATGCGCTCGGTACGCTCGATGCCGACGAGCGCACGCAGGTCGAGACCATGATGGCCGTGGACACCGAGTTCGCCGCGCTCGTGCAAGCCTGGGAGTTCAGGCTCGGGCCGCTGAACCAGATGGTCGGCCTGGTCGAGCCGCGCCCCGTGGTCTGGGAAAACATCAAGGCGGCGATCGGCCATGCCGGCGCGCCGCAGGCGCCGCTGGTGCTCCCCGAGACGCCGGCAGCGACCTTGGCACCGCCGATAACCGACGATCCGCAATTCGGCTCGGCCTTCGATCCGGAGCCGTCGCAGCCATCAGAAATCCCACAGCCGGCCGAGATTCGGCGGCCACCAATCCAGCCACGTTTTGGCGTCACCGACAGCACCAACATGATCGCGCTTGCGGGCCGCGTGAAGCGCTGGCGCGGCATTGCGTCGGCCGCGACCGCGATCGCAGCCGCGCTGCTGGTCACGCTCGGCCTGCAGATTTACCGGCCCGACGCCTTGCCGAATGCGATCCGTCCGAAGCCGCGCATCCAGACCGTCGAAGTGAAGACGCCGGCGCCGGCGCTCGCGCCGTCGGCGCAATATGTCGCGCTGCTGCAGGGACAGAATGGCGGGCCGGCCTTCATCATGACCATCGACGGCGCGACCAAGAATTTCACCGTGCGCAAGGTCGGCGCTCCGTCCGAGCCCGGCAAGAGCTTTGAGCTCTGGCTGATCTCCGACAGGCTGCCGCAGCCGCGTTCGCTCGGCGTGATCGGCGCCGATGATTTCACCGCGCGTCCGGTGCTGTCGGGCTACGATCCCGACGTGATCAACGGCGCGACCTACGCGGTGACGGTCGAGCAGGCCGGCGGTTCGCCGAACGGCCAGCCGACTTCGGCGCCGATCTTCACCGGCAAGCTGATCGAGACCGTGCCGCCCGCGTCGGGCTCGACGCCACGATAGACTGCGCCTACGAGAGGTCGCAAATGGTTGCGGCCCCGTCATTGCGAGCGAAGCGAAGCAATCCATCTTTCCGCGTGCTCGGTGACAATGGATTGCTTCGCTTCGCTCGCAATGACGTGGATAGAGCTATGGCGCCGCCCCACCATCCGCACAAAAAGAAAACGCCCGTGGGGAGCGGGCGTTTTCGATAGTCAACTTGGGGGTAGTTGGGGGTCTTAAATATCCACGCAGCGACTTTGGGGGGCTGTAAAGAACACTACGTGAATTCGTGAAACTCTCCTGTTAGCGGACCAGCGAGTTGTTCGTGCTCGTGATCGCGACCGGCTTGCCGGCCTTCATGACACGTGCCGTCTGGGTGTAACCCTCGTCCGACGAATTGTGTGCCGCGATGCCGAAGCCCGCGACCAGTATACCGGCGAACAACGCCACAACCACAATCTTCAGGTGCGTCATACGATCGGCGCTGTAGATCGAGTGGTTCATGGAAGTCTCCTGCCGCCTTCCTGCTCTCAGTAATCTGTCGGTTTGGTCTCTTGCCCGGTTCAACGTCTCGTGCCCCACCAACGTAGGATTTGCCGATTCCGTTCCCTAGAGGCCATCACAAGGGCGTGATGAGACGTGATCGGGCGCGATCAAAAACCGCCTCCGGCTCCCGAAATCTACATTAACTTGGCGTAATATCAGTTACTTGCGTGAAATCCGGATCATGTTACCCGAGATAGGGCCGTTCCGGACTGTTCCACACAAATCAGTTGCCTGTGGCGAGAAAGCACAGACGAAAACGCAAATGATTTGCGGCGGCTAGAGCGTTTTCAACCGAAGCCTGTCCCGCACCCGATGCGGGATGGACGCCGGTTCGCGTGAAGAAAACGTCCAAACAAGAAGCTCTACACGCTGCCGACGGTCTTCAGCCGGGCCCGCGGATGGATCTCGGCCTGCGACAAGACGGTGGTTTGTGAGCGGAACCGTTCCACCAGCGAGCGAACGAATGGCCGGATCGCGGCCGAGGTCACCAGCACCGGCGCCTCGCCTTCGCGCGCCGCCTGTTCGAAGGCGTTGCGCACGGCGGTCATGAATTCCGACAGCTTGGAGGGCTGCATCGCCAGGCTGCGATCGTCGCCCTGGCCGACGATCGATTCGGCAAACGCCTGCTCCCAGCGCGCCGACAGCGCGATCAGCGGCAGATAGCCGTTCGGCGAGGTGTTCTGGGCGCAGATCTGCCGCGCCAGCCGGGCGCGGACATGCTCGACCATGGTGGCCGGATTGCGCGAGAACGCCAGCGCGTCGGCGATGCCCTCGAGAATGGTGGAGAGATCGCGGATCGAGATGCGCTCGGCGAGCAGCAATTGCAGCACGCGCTGGATACCCGACACCGTGACCTGGCTCGGCACGATGTCCTTGATCAGCTCGCCCTGCTCCTTCGGCAGGTCCTTCAAGAGCTTCTGCACCTCGCCATAGGACAGCAAGTCCGACATGTTGGTCTTGAGCAGCTCGGTCAGGTGCGTCGACAGCACGGTCGCGGCATCGACCACGGTGTAGCCCTTCAGCGCGGCCTCTTCCTTCAGGCCGGCATCGACCCAGGTCGCGGGCAGGCCGAAGGTCGGTTCGATGGTGTGGATGCCGGGGAGCTGCACCTGGTTGCCGGCGGGATCCATGACCATGAACTGGCTCGGCCAGATCTTCCCGGTGCCGGCGTCGACTTCCTTGATCTTGATGGCGTAGCTGTTGGCCTCGAGCTGGACATTGTCGAGGATACGCACCGCCGGCATCACGAAGCCCATCTCGATCGCGAGCGAGCGGCGCAGCGCCTTGATCTGCTCGGTGAGGCGGTCGGTGCCGTCAGGGCCGTTGACCAGCGGCAGCAGCGCGTAGCCGAGCTCGATCTTGAGGTCGTCGATCTTCAGCGCGGCGGCGATCGGCTCTTCCGCGGCGGCAGCGGCCGCGGCCGCGGCTGCAGCGGGGGCGGCAGCGGCGGCGGCCTCGGCGGCGTTGGCGACCCGCTTCTTCTTGCGCGCGTTCCAGGCCAGCGCCGCGGCGCCGGAGCCCAGCGCCATGAACGGCAGCGTCGGAATGCCCGGCAGCAGCGCCAGCACCAGCATGACGCCGGCCGACATGCCGAGCGCCTGCGGATAGCCGGAGAGCTGGCGCATCAGCGCCTTGTCGGCGGCGCCGGTGATGCCGGCCTTGGAAACCAGGAGGCCGGCGGCGGTCGAGACGATCAGCGCGGGCACCTGGGTGACGAGGCCGTCGCCGACCGTCAGCACGGTGTAGGTGCGGGCGGCTTCGCCGAAGGAGAGGCCCTGCTGGGCGACGCCGATGATGATGCCGCCGACGATGTTGATGCCGACGATCAGGAGGCCGGCGATGGCGTCGCCGCGGACGAACTTCGAGGCGCCGTCCATCGCGCCGAAGAAGCCGCTTTCGTCTTCCAGCGCCTTGCGGCGCTCCTTGGCGGCCTTCTCGTCGATCAGGCCGGCGGACAGGTCGGCGTCGATCGCCATCTGCTTGCCGGGCATCGAGTCCAGTTGGAAGCGCGCCGCGACTTCGGCGATACGGCCCGAACCCTTGGTGATGACCACGAAGTTCACGATCACCAGGATCGCGAACACGATGATGCCGATCACGAAGTTGCCGCCCATCACGAAGTTGCCGAACGCCTCGATGACATGGCCGGCAGCAGCCGTGCCCTCGTGGCCGTGGCTCAGGATCAGCCGGGTCGAGGCCATGTTCAGCGACAGCCGCATCATGGTCGAGATCAGCAGGATGGTCGGAAACGACGAGAATTCCAGCGGCGCCTGGATGAACAGCGAGGTCATCAGGATCAGGATCGAGATCGTGATCGAGACCGCCAGAAAGAGGTCGAGCACGATCGAGGGCAGCGGCAGGATCAGCACCACCAGGATGGTGAGGACGCCGAGCGCCAGCGCGAGATCGCCGCGCTTGAGGATGTCGCCGATCTCGCCGAGACCAGGCAATCCGCCCTTGCCCGCCGTGCCCTGACCCGCCGTGACGTCGACCATGGTAGCCGCTCTCCCCCGCGACTGGCGGCTACGGCCGCCAAGCGTCTGCGCGACGGCCGCAGGGCCGCCGTTCCGAAAGTGAGGCACCGCGCTGGCGTCCACGGGGATCTCCACCCGCTATACGCGTTCGACGACACTCGACTTCACTCGGCAATTCTTGCCGGGTGTATAGTTAGCAAAGGGTTAACAGGTGCGTTTTGCGGGGTGCGCGGGTCGTCGCAGGCGCCGGGCATGGGGCATCCCGGCCGGGGCGGGCGGGTCGGAGCGCCCGGCTGTGCTTCGGGGCGGGTTCGCGGCCTCTATCTCAGCGCGCCGAGCACGGCGCCCGATGCGGCGATGAGGCCGAGCGTGATGACGCTGGCGCGCCACAGCAATTGCTGTCGGGCAGCGCGCCGGTCGTGGAAGGCCAGCCAGTCGTGGACAAAGCCCGTGGGGATGTCGAACACCACGGCAGGCTCGTCGCGATAGTGCGTCTCATGCTCGCAGTACATCGTCCGGACCGCAGGCACACCCAGCCGCTCGAGCTCGCAATGCCACTCCCAGGCATGCCGGCCGTTGGTCCAGCGATTTTCGAAGGGGATCACGTGTGATTCCATGACGAGCCTCCTGGCCCACCCTTGAACCTCACGTGGCAAGTCTAGCTCAATATTCCGACCGGCGCGAGATCGGCGTCGGCTGCCCGAGACCGATCATGGCGGCGTCAATTGGTTGAGAGCATCCATTTGCGCCAATGCGTCGGCTGGATGTCGAGATGCCTGCTGCCGGCATGGTCGATCCATTCGGCACCGTCCCGGTGGCACGGGAACATCAGCGCGTGCACCATGCCGTCATAGTCGAGGACACAGACCTCGAGCTCCCGGTCCGACGGCGCTGACGCAACGGGTAACCACTCTGCTGACGACGAATGCATGGCGATCCTCCGACGATGTGCGCTTCGATCCTTTAACCTTGCGAGCTGCGCGCCATCCGGGCGGGATGATAGGTCCGGACGGCGAGCCGCCAATGTGAACCGGCTCGCATTGTAGCAGTTTTTCTCATCAGCATGGATCACGGCTCGACGGACGATATTCCCGCTCGATCGGTCCGCTGCGATCGCTGCGGTGCACGATGCTGATTGAACTTTCGCGGCCCGGCCTTCGACCAAACGGCAGCAACGCCACTCAGCCACTCGAGGCATCGATGTCGAACCGGGCAGGTCGAACCATGACAGCAGGGCTTGCTGCCGCGATCGCGCTGCTGTCTGTGCCGGCGTCCGCCGTGACGCTGCCGGACGACCGGGCCTGGATGATCCGCATGATCGCCTGCAAGGGTAACGGTGTCCTGATGGAGGTCTACCTGCCGCAATCCGTCGTCTTCGCGCCGCATGGCGGCATGGCCGCGGGCAAGACTGCGGACGGCTACTACACGCTCGATCTGACCGAGCTCAACAAGGGCAAGGACCTGGAGCCGGTGCATGTGACGATGAGTGCGGACAAGAAGTCCGTCACCGTCGACCAGTACACACGCGGCTTGCCGCCGACCCGCATACCGGTCAGCGGCGGCACCGTGGATTTCGATCAGCGCTTCGGCATCGGTGCGAAGTGCGGTCCGTTCCAGGCGCAGGATCCGAACTACGGCAATTGAGCCGCCTCACGCGCCGGTGAAGGCAGTGCGTCCCCCTTGCTGACGCATGCCTAATCTCTCGGCAATGTGGCTTGACCCGGAGGCAAATGCCGACGAAGTTCCGCGTGCCGTGGTAATTTCTTCTGAATTTTCCCCTGAAGCCGCAGTGTTCATTCCCGACTCGCGCCGGGCATGGCTGCGCCTTGCGATAGCCGTGGTGATCGGCTCGCTCGGTAGCGTCGGCATGTGGTCGGTCGTGGTGGCGTTGCCGGCGGTGCAGACCGACTTCGGCGCGACCCGCGGAACGGCGTCGCTTGCCTTCACCATGGTGATGCTCGGCTTCGGCCTCGGGCAGGTCGTGACCGGCAAGATCAGCGATCGCTACGGCATCGTCACGGCAATCGGCGCCGGGATCGGTATTCTCGGCCTCGGCTATATCTGCGCCGGCTACGCGACGTCGATCTGGGCCTTCATCCTGGTGCATTTCGCGATCGGCCTGTCGTCGGCCGCGACCTTCGGCCCCCTGATGGCGGAGGCCTCGCACTGGTTCGAGCGCTACCGCGGCCTGGCGGTCGCGATCGCCGCCAGCGGCAATTATGTCGGCGGCACGGTGTGGCCGCCGCTGGTCAATTTCGGGATGCAGAGCGTCGGCTGGCGCACCACCCATATCGCGATCGGCATCTTCACTGCGATCGCGATGGTGCTTGCGCTTCTGGTGCTGCGTCTGCTGATGGGGGCGGCGACCCGGCGCAACCATTTCAATGCGGCGCCGCCGCGGGTCGACATGCGGCTCTCCACCAATGCGCTGACCGCGATCCTGTCGCTGGCGTCGATCTCCTGCTGCGTGGCGATGTCGATGCCGCAGGTTCACATCGTCGCCTATTGCGGCGATCTCGGCTACGGCGTGGCGCGCGGCGCCGAGATGCTGTCGCTGATGCTGGGCTTCGGCATCATCAGCCGGATCGGCTCCGGCTTCCTCGCCGACCGGATCGGCGGCATCCGCACGCTGCTGATCGGCTCGATCGCGCAGGGCGCGGCGCTCTTGTTCTACCTGTTCTTCGACAGCCTGACCTCGCTCTACGTCATCTCGGCGATGTTCGGCCTGTTCCAGGGCGGCATCGTGCCGAGCTACGCCATCATCGTGCGCGAGGCGATGCCGGCCGCCGAGGCCGCGACCCGGATCGGCATCGTGATCTTCGCCTCGGTGTTCGGCATGTCGTTCGGCGGCTGGATCTCGGGCGTGATCTTCGACGCCACCGGCTCCTATGCCGCAGCCTTCGCCAATGGCCTGGCCTGGAACCTGCTCAATGTCAGCATCATCCTGCTGCTCATGATGCGGTCGCGGCAGCGGCTGGCGATCGCGTAACTCTCGCTCACACCGATTGACCGGCCTTCAGCAACGAGCAGCCGGTGATCTTCAAACTGCCGTCGGCCTGTCGCTCCAGCGTGTAGAGCGCCTCCCACGCCTCGCCATTGGCGTCGACGATCTGAACGCGCTGCGCGATCCGATCGCCTGCGCTCTGCGCCGCGCCGAACTCGAAGCTCCTGTGGCGATAGACCGGCGCGTATTGGTTCTGCACCATCGACATGAAGATATCGGCCTGCGGAAAGATCTGCCGGATCGCGGGTGCGGCATAGGAATAGGCCGCCGCGGCGTCGTCGCGACCGAACGCCTGCTCCTGGGCGCGGATCACGCCTTGCGCCGTTGTGACGTCATCGGCTGCTGCGGGAGCGAGCGAGCCCAACAGAATGGCGACCAACAGCAGGATGATGCGCATGCGATGGCTCCGTCGGCGATCGGACCTTCCAGCCGCCGCAAGGCTACTCCCGCGCGGCTGTGACGGCAACGGAGCAGGGCGCGTTCGCCGGCCAGGCCCGCACACGAATCGGCCGCGCGCGGCCGAGCCGGATCGAACCGCGCGATCTCAGTTGACGCGCCGCTTGGGGTGCCGCAGCGCCTCGGCAGTCGGGCACCGGGCGCGCCGCGGATAGCGGGCTGCGAATGGCTGCTCGATGGTGACGTTCTGGCAGCCGTATTGCGCCGATACCTCGGCGATGACGTTCGAGACCGCGTCGTCGATCCGCGAGCCGGGCAGATGCGCAACGATGAGATCGCTGATGCTGAGCCGCTTGCGGACGCGCAGGTCGTTGTCGATGCGGTAACTGAACAGGGCATGGATCACGCCGCGGCGATCGCGGATCGCGATCAGCCCGGTCTCGGGCGAACTGCCGCGGCAGCGCCGGCGCACGAACCGCAGCCATTGCTCCGTGGTAATACTGGCATCATGCATGAACACCAGCGGATAGGCCGCGATCGCATGCTGATGGTCGATCGGAAGTGCTTGGAATTGCTCATTCATCGCCGGATTTCCCCGATGATGGGCACTACTGCTGGGGAAACGGCGGCGCAGCATTGATCTGCATCAATGCGGCCGGCCGTTGATCCAGATCAAATCGGGGTTGATAGTGTCGAGATTCTAACCTCGCGGACCCCCGAAGCCATGAGCATTGCCGAACCACTGCTGGATTCGTGCGCCGGCGCGACTCCGTGCGACTGCAGGCACGGCCATGCCACGAACGGCTGCGAGGATTGCAAGGTCAGGCTGTTCAGCGTCTGCGCCGCGCTTGATTCGTCCGAGCTCGAGGAGCTCGACCGGATCAGCCAGGCGAAGCAGGTCCCGGCAAGAACGACGCTGTTCGAGCAGAGTGCGCTGGCGGGGAGCGTGTTCAACGTCACCGACGGGGTGGTGCGGCTCTACAAATCATTGCCCGATGGTCGCCGCCAGATCGTGGGTTTCGCGCTGCCGGGCGACTTCCTCGGGCTGGCGCTGCAGGACCGCTACGGCGTCACCGCGGAGGCGGTCAACGCGGTCGCGGTTTGCCGTTTCGCGCGATCGGCGTTCCTCACCTATGTCGACGGCAAGCCGCATCTGCTGCGCCGCCTGCATGAGTTCGCGGGGCACGAGCTGAGCCTGGCGCAGGACCAGATGCTGCTGCTCGGGCGGCGCACTGCCGAGGAGAAGGTCGCCGCATTCCTGCTCAACATGCAGACGCGATACGCCCGGATCGGAAGCGTGTCCGTTACCGTGCCGCTGCCGATGAGCCGGCAGGACATCGCCGACTATCTCGGTCTCACCATCGAGACGGTGAGCCGCACCCTGACCCGCCTTGCGCGCGAGAAGGTGGTGTTGATCGTGCCCGATGGCGTGCGGCTGCTCGATCTCGAACGGCTCCGGCTGAGCGGCGCGAGCTGACGCTGCGGCGTCGGCTTTTGATCCAGCACAAGGCGATCCGCACGCAGACGCGCTAGGTCTCTCCACGATAAGGAGACGACCAATGCCTCTCGACACCATCCTCGTCATGATCGCAGTCACCGCGATGTTCGCCACCATTGCCGCCGTTATTGCGTGGGGCGACCGGCAGACCCGCGATTTGTGATAGCGTCGTGTGACCAGAGCCTTTCCGCTCCGACTTGAATCGAAACGGGGCATCCACTTCGCTTGAGAGCGCTCTATCTGATCGAGCCCTTGAACTTGTCGATGTCGGGCGAGGGGCGTGCGGGAAACAGCCGCGCGGTCGAGGAGTTGTCGAGCCGGCGCTTGCATTTCGCCTCGTCGTCGCTGTCTTCGGTGCCATCCTTCCCAGTGCGCTTTTTGGCGAAGGCATCGTCCTGCCGGTTGACGATCAGCATCGCATGGTCGCGCTCGAGCGTATCCGGATTCTTGCGCTGCTCGTCGGAGCGGAACGCGCCGCCGATCAACTTGCCCGTCATCTCGTAGTCGCAGCCGGCCTTCCAGTCGCCCTGGTCCCACTTCCATCCGACAGCCTTCAGCGTGCCGTCTTTCTCGGCGGTGACCTTGATGATAGCGTTGTAGGCTAGCCAGACGCCGGCAAGCCCGCTGCGCCTGTCGTCAAAGCCTTCGAGCAGCGCCAGGCGTTCGCGCTGCAAGCCGTTGACGTGATCGCGCGCATCGACGGTGAAGTGCACCTGCGAGCTCTGCTTGTTCCAGGCCGGATGCAGGAATTCCGGGAATTGTTCGCTCTGGCTCTTCACCCAGTTGCGCTGGTCGTCGATCAGCGCGCGCCGCGTCGCTTCGTCGAGCCGCGGCTGCAACGCCTTCCAGGCGCGGTTCAGCCGCTGGTCGTTGGCGGCGAGATCAGGATCGGCGCAGATCTCCTCGTCGGTCGCGGTCTCGGGCCTGCTGCAGTCGAAGGTCGGCGCGACGAACGCGGTGTCGGCCTTGTCGGATGCCGCATCCTTGCCGGCGGCGAAATAGCTGCCGGTGACCTGCCACATCGACGAGCAGTCGTTGAGCCCGCCAAACTCCTCGTCATCGATGCTGCCGACGATCCGCAACGTCTCGCCCTGGCGGCGGAGCTTTATTGACGGCGGCTTGGCGCGGGTAGCAGCCGCGTCGGATTTGGGCTTGTCGGTGGATGCGTCCACCTCGATCACCACCGGGCCGGAGAGCCAGCCAGTCCCCGAAGGCTTCAGATCGGCGGTCAGCTTGCAGGTTCGCCGGCGATCGCCGCCATAGTCGCCACGCAGATCGGCGGCGAGGAGATAGGCGCCGCCCTCAGTCGGTGTCAGCGTGATACTGCCGAAGGCATTGACCCAGTTGCCCGACATGCCCGGACGGCCGGATGCCAGCTCGACAAGCGCAGCCGCGCGGCGGCGCAAGGCTGCGGCAAAACCAGCCTTCAGCTCGTCCTCATCGGTTTCGGTGAGCACGTCCGCGGCGTCGATGATCATTTCGTTGAACCAGGCCTGGTCGCGCTTCAACAGCGGTTTGACGTTCGCCGGCAGCTTGCCGAGCGCCGCGTCGAACGCCTTGTCGATCTGCGCCACCAATCTGTCGGTGCCGGCCTTCCTGCAGTCGGCGGTCTTGATCCTGTTATCGCCGCCATCGCCGCACAGGCTGATCGCGGTCGGCGCGCTGCTCGATGCGCGCAGGAAATCGTCCATTGCAAGAGACGGCCCGGAGGCGAGGACCGAGATGGCCGCGACGGCGGCCGCAAGCCGTGGGGAGCAAGGCATCGACGTCACCCGCGAGGCCGCGGCATGCGGCCCTTGCGGCTTGGGTCGCCCGCCGCCTGCTGCGGGTTCAAAATGTCGGCGGCGTGCAGGCCGAAATCACCTCGCACGGCTTGGCGCCGATGCAGCGGAAGCGGTGCGGGCGGCGGCTTTCGAAGTAATAGGCGTCGCCGGCATTGAGCACCCGGCGCTCGTCGTCGACGGTGACCTCGAGCCGGCCCGAGACCACGATGCCGCCTTCCTCGCCTTCATGCACCAGCGGCACCCGGCCGGTGTCGCTGCCGGGCTCGTAGCGCTCTTTCAGGATCTGCAACGCACGTCCGAACAGGCTGTCGCCGATCTGGAGGTAGGAGATCGGCTTCTTGCCGATCTCAGTCAGCTCGTCGGCGCGGTAGAACGCCTTGCGCGGCCGCTCCGGCTCGATCGCGAAGAATTCTGCGAGCCCCATCGGGATGCCGTCGAGGATGCGCTTGAGCGCGCCGACCGACGGGTTCATCTGGTTGGATTCGATCAGCGAAATCGTCGAATTGGTGACGCCGGAGCGCTTGGCGAGCTCGCGCTGCGACAGCTTGTGCCGCGCGCGGATGAATCGAAGCCGACCGCCGATGTCGACGCTCATGACAGATCCCTGTTGCAGGTGTTGCGGATCGAACAAATCTTGGCAGACCGCCTCAGCAAGATCAATGGCTTGCGCTGCGACAGAAAAGGACTTGTTGAGTGCCCTGAAGAGTGGTCCGACTACGCATCCCCAGCCCATGGAGTGCGCCGTGACCGTTCATCAGATTCCGAACACCATCAAGACAGATTCGTTCTGGATGCCCTTCACGGCCAACCGGCAGTTCAAGAAAGCGCCGCGGCTGTTCTCCTCCGCCAAGGGCATGTACTACACCTCGGTCGACGGCCGGCAGGTGATCGACGGCTCCGCCGGTCTCTGGTGCGTCAACGCCGGCCATGGCCGCCCGCAGATCGCGGCTGCCGTCGAGCGCCAGCTGTCCACGCTGGACTTCGCGCCTTCGTTCAACATGGGCCACCCGCTGGCGTTCGATTTCGCCGAGCGCCTCGCCGAGATCGCCCCGAAGGGGCTGGATCGGATCTTCTTCACCAATTCGGGCTCTGAATCGGTCGATACCGCGCTGAAGATCGCGCTGGCCTATCATCGCGCCAACGGGCAGGGGACCCGCACCCGCCTGATCGGCCGCGAGCGTGGCTATCACGGCGTCGGCTTCGGCGGTCTGTCGGTCGGCGGCATGGTCGCCAACCGCCGCCAGTTCGCGACCCATCTGCCGGGCGTCGACCACATCCGTCATACTCATGATCTCGCCCGCAACGCCTTCGCCAAGGACCAGCCGGACCATGGCGCCGAGCTCGCCGACGATGTGGAGCGGATGGTCGCGCTGCATGGCGCGGACACCATCGCGGCCGTGATCGTCGAGCCGGTGCCCGGTTCGACCGCGGTGCTGCCGGCGCCGAAGGGCTATCTGCAGCGCCTGCGCGAGCTCTGCACCAAGCACGGCATCCTGCTGATCTTCGACGAGGTCATCACCGGCTTCGGCCGTCTCGGCACGCCGTTCGCCGCCAACTTCTACGGCGTCACGCCGGACATGATGACGACCGCCAAGGGCATCACCAACGGCACCGTGCCGTGCGGTGCGGTGTTCGCCAGCCGCCAGGTCCATGACGGGCTGATGGTCGGCCCGGACAACGCCATGGAGCTGTTCCACGGCTACACCTATTCGGCGCATCCGGTGGCCTGCGCGGCGGGTCTTGCCACGCTCGACATCTACAAGGACGAGGGTCTCCTGACTCGCGGCGCCTCGCTCTCCGATTACTGGCGCGATGGCCTGCACTCGCTCAAGGGCCTGCCGAACGTCGTCGACATCCGCAATCAGGGCTTGATGGGCGCGGTCGAGCTCGCGCCGCGCGATGGTGCCGTCGGTGCGCGCGGTTACGACGTCATGGTCGATTGCTTCAATCGCGGCCTCTACTTCCGCATGAGCGGCGATTCGCTCGCGCTGTCGCCGCCTTTGATCGTCGAGAAGTCGCATATCGACGACATCGTCTCGATCCTCGGCGACGCCATCAAGCGCGTGGCCTGATAATTGCTCGCTGAACTTTAGCTAGCTCTACAAATTGCTGTCGCCGTTGCGAAGCAGAGTGGTTTCGCAGCGGCGATTGCGTTTTCGCTGCAGGATGTGAGGAAAAGTGAAGGTCCTTGTTCTCGGCAGTGGCGTGATCGGCGTCACCTCGGCCTATTATCTCGCGCGTGCCGGCCACGAGGTGACGGTGATCGACCGCCAGCCGAAGCCTGCGCTTGAAACCTCCTTTGCCAATGCCGGCGAGGTGTCGCCGGGCTATTCGTCGCCCTGGGCCGGACCCGGCGTGCCGGTGAAAGCGGTGAAGTGGCTGCTGATGAAGCACGGCCCGCTGGTGATCCGCCCGAAGCTCGATCCCGTGATGTGGCTGTGGCTGCTGAAGATGCTGCGTAACTGCACCACGTCGCGCTACGCGGTGAACAAGAGCCGGATGATCCCGATCGCGGAATACAGCCGCGACTGCCTGCAGGCGCTGCGCAGCGAGATCGGCATCCGCTACGACGAACGTGCGCAGGGCACACTGCAGCTGTTTCGCGAGCAGGCCCAGCTCGATCACACCGGCGACGACATCGCGGTGCTGAAGCAATACGGCGTGCCGTTCGAGGTGCTCGACCGTGACGGCTGCATCAAGGCCGAGCCCGCGCTGGCCGGCGTGAAGCAGAAATTCGCCGGCGGGCTGCGGTTGCCGCATGACGAGACCGGCGACTGCCACATGTTTACGCAGGCGCTGGCGCTGGAAGCCGAGAAGATCGGCGTGCGCTTCAACTTCAATGTCGGCATCGACGGCCTGAACGCGGATGCTACCCGCATCACCGGCGTTGCGACCAGCGCCGGCCTGATGACCGCCGATGCCTATGTGCTGGCGCTCGGCAGCTATTCGCCGCATCTGGTGCGGCCGCTCGGCATCTCGCTGCCGGTCTATCCCGTGAAGGGGTATTCCATCACGGTGCCGATCAAGGATGCGTCCGGCGCACCGGAATCGACCGTGATGGACGAGAGCTACAAGGTCGCGATCACCCGGCTCGGCGATCGCATCCGGGTCGGCGGCACCGCCGAGATCTCGGGCTATTCGACCAAGCTTTACGACGCGCGCCGCGCGACGCTGGACCATTCGCTGACGGATCTGTTCCCGCGCGGCGGCGATCTTCCCAAGGCCACCTTCTGGTGCGGCCTGCGCCCGATGACGCCCGACGGCCCGCCGGTGATCGGCGCGACGCGGTTTGCCAACCTGCACCTCAACACCGGCCACGGCACACTCGGCTGGACCATGGCCTGCGGCTCGGGTCGGGTGCTGGCCGACATGCTCTCCGGCAAGAAGCCCGAGATCGATACCAAGGAGCTGTCGATCAATCGCTACGATCACCGCTTCGGGTAGGTCTCGTCGTCGCACGCGAAAGGCTATTCGGCGGCGTTCTTCAACGGCGGTTCGGCATCGTCGTCCCGCTTCGTCGCCGTCCAGTTCGAAAGCGCGTTCGAGAATCTGTCGAGATAGAGGTACACGACCGGCGTTGTGAACAGCGTCAGCGCCTGGCTCACGATCAGGCCGCCGACCATCGCATAGCCGAGCGGCTGACGGATTTCTGATCCCGTTCCGGTGCCCAGCATCAGCGGGACGCCGCCGAGCAGGGCGGCCATCGTCGTCATCATGATCGGGCGGAAACGCAGGAGCGCCGCCTTCCGGATCGATTCACGTGGCGACAGATGCTCCTCGCGTTCGGCGGCGATCGCGAAGTCGACCATCATGATGCCGTTCTTCTTCACGATCCCGATCAGGAGGATGATGCCGATCAGCGCGATCAGGCTGAAGTCGAACCCGAACGCCATCAGGATCGCCAGCGCGCCGACACCGGCCGACGGCAGCGTGGAGAGGATCGTGAGCGGATGGATGTAGCTTTCATAGAGCATGCCGAGGATCAGATAGACCACGACCAGTGCGGCCAGGATCAGCAGCGGCACCGAGCTCAGTGACTGCTGGAAGGCCTGCGCGGTGCCCTGGAAGCTCGAGCTGAGCGTGGCCGGCGCCCCCAGATTCGCGACGGCGTCCTGGATCGCATCGGTGGCCTGGCCGAGCGCGACCCCTTGCGCGAGGTTGAAGCTGATCGTGGTTGCGGGAAACTGCCCCTGGTGCGCGATCGCGAGCGGGCGCACCGGAACCGTCGTCCACTTGCAGAACACCGAGAGCGGCACTTCGTCGCCCGTCGTCGGTGACCTGATGTAGAGCTTGTTGAGCGTGTCGAGCTTGCCCTGCAGTTCGGGGAGGATCTCCAGGATGACGTGATAGCTGTTGAGCTGGGTGAAGTATTGGGTCACCTGGCGCTGGCCGAACGCGTCGTACAGCGTGTCGTCGATCAGCTGCGGCTGGATGCCGTAGCGCGACGCGGTGTCGCGATCGATGGTCATCGTCACCGTCGTTCCCTCGGTCTGCTGGTCGGTGGCGACGTCGCGCAGTTGGGGCAGGGTCTTCATGCTGGCCAGGATCTTCGGCGCCCATTGGTTCAGCTCAGCGAGATTCGCATCCTGCAGCGTGTATTCGAACTGCGTGCGCGTGGCGCGGCCGCCGAGCCGGACGTCCTGCGAAGCTTGCATGTAGAGCCGTGCTCCCTCGACCGCCTCGAGCTTCGGCCGCAGCCGCGCAATGATCTGCTGTGCATCCGCGTTGCGCTCCTCGTGCGGCTTCAGCGTGATGTACATGCGGCCGGAATTCAGCGCGGTACCGCCGCCGCCAATGAACTCGGCCATGCTGTCGACCGCCGGATCGGCGCGAACGATCCGGCTGAGCTCCTCCTGATGCTGCTTCATGTCGGCAAACGAGATGTCCTGGGCCATCTCCGACACGGCGTTCAGGAAGCCGTTGTCCTGTTGCGGAAAGAATCCCTTCGGAATGATCACGAACAGATAGACCGAAAGCGCCAGCGTCGCGAAGAAGATGCACAGCGTGGTCCGGCTCCAGCCGAGCGCCAGATCGAGGCCGCGCTCATAGCCATGCAGCATCCGGTCGAATGCCGCCTCGCTCCATTGGTAGAGCCGGCCGTGCCTGGTTTCGCCATGCGCGCGCAGGAAGCGCGACGCCATCATCGGCGTCAGCGTCAGCGACACCACCAGCGAGACGAAGATCGCCATCGCGAGCGTCACCGCAAACTCGCGGAACAGCCGGCCGATGACGCCCCCCATCAGCAGCAGCGGGATCAGCACCGCGACCAGCGAAATGCTGATCGACAGGATCGTGAACCCGATCTCGCCGGCGCCCCGGAGGGCCGCGGCAAGCGGCCGCTCGCCCTGCTCGACGTAGCGCGTGATGTTCTCCAGCATGACGATGGCGTCGTCGACCACGAAGCCGACCGCAATCGTCAGCGCCATCAGCGAAAGATTGTCGAGCGTGTAGCCGAACACCCACATCAGCGCGCAGGCGCCGAGCAGCGCGAGCGGCACGGTGACGGCGGGAATCACCGTGGCCCAGAAGCTGCGCAGGAAGACAAAGATCACCATGACGACCAGAACGATGGTGATCAGCAGGGTGATCTGCACGTCCTCGACGGCGGCGCGGATGGTCAATGTCCGGTCGCTGATGATCTTGATCTTGATGGCGGGCGGAATCGCGGCAATCAGTCTCGGAAGTTGCGCCTTGATCCTGTCGACCGTGCCGATGACATTGGCGCCGGGTTGCTTGAAGATGACGAGGAAGACGCCGCGCTTGCCGTCTGCCCAGGCTGCCTGCTTCATGTCTTCCGGCCCGGCGACGGCCCGGCCGATGTCGCGAATCCGCAACGGACCGCCGTTGCGGTAGGCGACGATGACGTCATTCCAGTCGTTGGCATCCGGGAGCTGATCGTTGGCGTAGATCGTGTAGGCGCGGCTGGCGCCGTCGATGTTGCCTTTCGGGCTGTCGACCGTCGTGATGGCGATCTGGCTGCGGATGTCTTCCAGCGAGAGCCCCTTGGCGACCAGCTTAGCGGGATCGATCTGCACACGGATCGCGGGCTTCTGCTGTCCGCCGATGAAGACCTGGGCGACGCCGGAAATCTGGCTGATCTGCTGCCCGAGCTGGGCGTCGACCGCATCGCTCACCCTGATCAGCGGCAAGGTGTCGGAGGTCGCCGACAGCAGCAGGATCGGCGAGTCGGCCGGGTTGACCTTGCGATAGGTCGGCGGCGACGGCAGGTTCTTGGGCAGCTGGCCGCCGGCGGCGTTGATCGCGGCCTGGATGTCGTTGGCGGCGCCGTCGATGTTGCGGTTCAGATCGAACTGGATGGTGACCGCCGTCGACCCGAGCGAACTCGTCGAGGTCATCTGCGCGATGCCGGGAATCTGCGCGAATTGCCGCTCCAGCGGCTGCGCCACCGAGGATGCCATGGTTTCGGGGCTGGCCCCGGGCAGGCTTGCCGAGATCTGGATGGTCGGAAAGTCGACCTGCGGCAGTGGCGCGACCGGCAGCAATGGATAGGCGACCATGCCGACGAACAGAATGCCGGCCATCAGCAGCGAGGTGCCAATAGGGTAGCGGATAAACGGAGATGAGATGCTCTCGTTCATTTCTACAATCCAAATGAACGGCAGGCGCATCTTTTCCCGAATGCCGGGACTCGTGCTCGAAAAGTTCGAGCGCGAACGCGCGTTTCCTCGCCATGGCCAATCGGCAGATCGCGGAGTTCGCGTCTGCCTGTTTTTTGCCAGCATACTCATTCCCGGGGACGGCGCGCGAATGGAAACACCGGATCGCCCATTCGACCTTCGTTCAATGGCCGGAATTCGTGCGCCCAAGACGTGTCCTCCGCGCCAAGTGTATCTGATTACGATATATTTGTGGCATGGGCTCGACCAGCGAGAAGCCCGGTGTCCCCACCGGCAGAATGGCGGGGGCTTATGCCGCTCATATGCCGCGGATCCCGCAGCGCTCTCGAATTCATATCCAGTCCTGAAGATATTGAGCCCCATGCAAACGTTCCCGCGGACGGCAGGCCGCTGAGGCTCGGCCGGACGCGCGAGAGCAAACGGGTACAGGTGATGTCATGTCTTCGCTTCAGGTTTCCGCCGGTGACAGAATTATTGAAACGATGATTGCGCTGGCCGGTTGTTCGACCCAGCAGCGCATCGTCGTGGTCGGCGCGAAGAGCACGGAATTGATGTTCGAATTGCACCGGCGCGGCTTTTCGCGCGCGGCGTCATCGGGCAATTGCGGTCGCCCGGCCGGTCAGTATGACGCCGCGCTGGTCGATTGGCGGCGGCGCACGCTTCTCGCACTCGAACCGTCGCTGGACTGGTTGACGACCTTCCTTGATGCCCGCGCGGTGCTGGTGGTCTGGGTCGATGCGCAGAAGGCCTCGGCCAACCAGAGCCTGCGGGCGTCGCTGGAGCGGCGCGGTTTCGTCGTCGAGCAGGGCATCGTGCACGAATGCGGTTGTGCGCTGTCGGCTCGCCGATCGCAGGCTCATCCGTTGCGGCTGGCGGCCTGACAGCGCTGCTTATTGTGCGCAACGGCGAAACGTCGTTCGTCCTGAAAGGAAATTCCCATGTCCAAGGTCCGGCGCGCCGTCATTCGCGAATGGATGTTGCTGGCGCGCGAGAAACGGTCTTCCAGCGAGCAGGCAGCAGCCTTTGCCAAGGCTGCGCTGCAGCGCCACGGCCTGCCGCGCAGCCGGCGAACACCGCACATGATCATCATGCGGTGGCTGAGCCCACGCACCGGACGTCCCTGATTTCACTGCGGCGGTCGGCGATCGGCCTCGATGGCGTAGCCTGGATCAGCACCGCGATATCCGGGGCAGTTGGTCCCGCATGTCGCGGAGCCTGTCATCGGGCGCGCATTCGCGCGACCCGTTGGCTCATGCGGGCTACTTTACACCGCCGGCTAGCGTGACGGCTTGGAGCTGGCTTTCTTTGGCCCCGGTTTTGGCTTACGCGATTCCGTCATGTTGTCGGCCGGCTGCACCCGCAAGCCATCCACGAACACATCCAGGAGCCGCAGTGCCGTGGTCTGCCAGCCCGGCTGGTCGTGCATGTAGCACATGCCGATCAGCGCGCGCAGCACGTCCTCGGCGCTGATGTCGTCGCGGATGGCGCCGGCGGCGACGGCGCGCGCGAGCAGGGTGCCGATCGCCTTGGTGAGGCGGTCGAACGAATAGGCGTGCAGCTCGGTCGAGCCGTGCGCGACCAGCGCGAGTGCGGCGACCATGCCCTTCTTGGTCGCGACGAATTCTACATTGGCGCGCAGCCAGCGCCGCAGCGCCTCGACCGGCTCGGGCGCGCATTGCAATTGCTCGGCAAGATCGCCGAGCTGCTCGACCTCGCGGCGATAGACCGCCTCATACAGCGCCTCGCGGGTCGGGAAGTGGCGATACAGCGTGCCGATGCCGACGCCGGCATGGCGCGCGACGGCCTCCAGACTCGCCTCGCTGCCGCCGGCCGAGAACACGGCCTTGGCCGCTTCCAGCACGCGCTCGCGATTGCGCACGGCATCGGCGCGTGGCTTGCGGACAATTTCTGGTGATGAACCGGCCATTCCTTTTTCTTTTTACCCTCCCTTGTAAACGGAGGATGCCTCCGTATATGGCGACCAGCACCGGGCCTGACAAGGCGCGCCGATCATGCATCGGCGGCCACGGGTTCGCGTTGCCTCGATTCCACCCGACCATACACGGATCGGAGCGCCTTGCATGAATCTCCCCATCAGCCTCACCATCAACGGTGTCCGCCGGGACATTGCCCTCGACGACCCCCGCGTCACCCTGCTCGACCTGTTGCGTGAGCGGCTCGACCTCACCGGAACCAAGAAGGGATGCGACCGCGGCCAGTGCGGTGCGTGCACCATCCTGGTCGACGGCCGTCGCATCAATTCTTGCCTTGCGCTCGCCGTCAGCCATGACGGCGCCGAGATTACCACCATCGAAGGCGTCGGGCGCGGCGGCGAGTTGCATCCGGTGCAGGCCGCCTTCATCGCCCATGACGGTTTCCAGTGCGGCTTCTGCACCCCGGGGCAGATCATGAGCGGCATTGGCCTGATCCAGGAAGGGCAGGCCGGCGACGACCCCGAGCGCGTGCGCGAATGCATGAGCGGCAATCTCTGTCGCTGCGGCGCCTATCAGGGAATCACCGAAGCCGTGCTCGAGGCACAATCCAACATGACCGCCAGCAAGCAGAGGCGCTCCGCATGATGAATTTTGATTATGTCAGGCCGGCCAGCGTCGCGGATGCGATCGCGGCGGCTTCCGAAAAGGGCGCAAGCTATCTCGCCTCCGGCACCAATCTGCTCGACCTGATGAAGGGCGGCGTCAGCCGGCCGAGCCGTCTCGTCGACGTCACGCGGCTACCTGGGCTCGATCGCATCGAGCATCTTGCCGACGGTGGCCTGCGGATCGGCGCGCTGGTGCGCAACGCCGACCTCGCGCATGACGCCGCGTTCGCGCGCAACTATCCGGCGGTCGCCGAGGCGCTGCTGTCGGGTGCGTCGGCGCAACTGCGCAATGCGGCGACGGTCGGCGGCAATCTGATGCAGCGGACGCGCTGTGCCTATTTCTACGACGCCGGCAGCGCCTGCAACCGGCGCTGGCCGGGCGCCGGCTGCGACGCGCTGAAGGGCGAGAACCGCCTGCATGCGGTGCTGGGCTGGAGCGAGGGCTGCATCGCCACCCATCCGTCGGACTTCTGCGTGCCGCTGGTCGCGTTCGATGCCGTCGTCGAGATCGAGGGCAAGGGCGGCCGGCGCGAGCTGCCGCTCGAGGCGCTGCATCGACTACCCGGTGAGACGCCGGAGCGCGAGACTGCGCTGGAGCGCGGCGATCTGATCGTCGCGCTGCGGCTGCCGGCCGAGGCGCAAGGTTTTGCTCGCCATGCCCGCTACATCAAGGTGCGCGAGCGTACGTCCTACGCCTTCGCCGTGGTCTCGGCGGCGGCGGCCTTGCGCATCGAGGACGGCAAGATCCGCGCGGCGCGGCTCGCGCTCGGCGGCGTTGCGGCCAAGCCGTGGCGAGCGCGCGAGGCCGAGCAGGTGCTCGCGGGTGTCGCGCCGGATGCTGCGGCCTATCGCGAGGCGGCGCGCGCTGCGCTCGCCGATGCAAAGCCGTCCGGCGACAACGCTTTCAAGATCGAGCTCGCGCAACGCATCGTCGTGCGCGCGCTCACCCTTGCCGCCGCAGGCACGCCGGACCGCATTCCCGCGCTGCCGGGCTCTCCCTTCTCGTCCGTTGCAGGAGCGTAACGCATGACGGTTGAACTCAGTCTGACCCGCGACCCCGCCCATATCAGGCATGGCTCGAACATCGGCCAGCCGATGACCCGCACCGACGGCGTGCTGAAGGTCACCGGCAAGGCCCGCTACGCCGCGGACAATCATCCGCCGGGCATGGTCTATGCCGTGATCGCGACGAGCTGCATCGCGCGCGGCCGCGTCACCGCGCTCGATGTCGCCGCCGCCAAGCGCCATCCCGGCGTCATCGACGTGATGACGCCGGCGCACAAGCCTGAACTGGCCGAAGACCCCGACGCCAAGGGCAATCCATTCGCCTTCCGTATGGAGCTGTTGCAGAGCGACCAGGTGCGCTACGCCAACCAGGCGATCGCGGTCGTGATCGCCGAGACGCTGGAAGCCGCGACCGAAGGCGCAGCGCTGCTGTCGCCGCGCTACCAGGTCGAGATCGCCCGCGTCGGCCTCGACGCCGGCGAGGCCTATGCGCCGCCCGTGGTCGGGATCGGCAATCCCGCCGAAGTTCGCCACGGCGACATCGATGCCGGCATGGCTGCGGCCGCGAAGCTGACCGATTCGACCTACGAGACGCCGGCGCAATATCACAACGCGATGGAGCCGCATGCGATCGTCGCGGTGTGGGACGGCGACCGCCTGTTCATCGACACGCCGAGCCAGGGCATGGGGTTCGCGCAGATGCGGATCGCCGGGCTGTTCGGCATTCCGCCGGCGAATATCCACATCAACAGTCCGTTCCTCGGCGGCGGCTTCGGCTCCAAGGGGCTGATCTCCGGGCCGCAGGTGCTCGGCATCATGGCCGCCAAGCTGATCGGGCGTCCGGTCAAGCTCGTGCTGCGCCGCAGTCAGATGTATGGCCCGGTCGGCCATCGTCCGCCGACCCGCCAGCGCATCCGGATCGGCACCGACGATGCGGGCGCGCTGACCGCGATCAATCATGAGGCGCGCGTCACGACGTCGAGCTTCGACGACTTCTACGAGCCCGCCGCCGATGCCTCGCACACGCTCTATGCCAGCCCCGCGATCCGCACCGCGCATGAGGCGGTGCGCGTCGACACCGGCACGCCGCTGTTCATGCGCGCGCCGGGCGAGGCCACCGGATCGATCGTGCTGGAGAGCGCGATCGACGAGGCGGCGTTCGCCTGCGGCATCGATCCGCTGGAGTTCCGGTTGAAGAACTACGCCGAGGTCGAACCGACCACCGGCAAACCGTTCTCCTCCAAGGCGCTGCGCCAGTGCTACACAAAGGCCGCCGAACGTTTCGGCTGGGCGGGGCGTCCGTTGCAGCCCAAGCAGATGCGCGACGATAACGGCTTTCTGGTCGGCTGGGGCGTGGGCACCGCGACCTTCCCGGCCATCATGTTCCAGGGCAACGCGCGCGCGGTGATCCGTGCCGATGGCAAGGGTGTGATGGAGACCGGCGCGCACGACATGGGGCAGGGCGCCTGGACTGCGCTGGCGCAGATCTCGGCCGACTCGCTCGGTCTCGATTTCGACCAGCTGACGTTCCGCTCCGGCAGCTCCGATCTGCCCGATGCCGGCATCGCCGGCGGTTCGGGACATACCGCAACCGTCGGCGCCGCCATCCACAACGCAGGCGCAGCCGTGATCGCAAAGCTCGCCGAGCTCGCGACCTCGGACGAGCGCTCGCCGCTGTTCGGCGCCGGCAATGCCGGCGTGGTGGCGCGGGCCGGGCGGCTGCATCGCCGCGACGACGATTCGCGCAGGGAAGGCTATGCCGACATCCTGGCGCGCGCCGGCCTCGCCGAGGTCGACGCCACCGGTACGGGCGCAGCTGATGCGGCGGCGCAGTCGCAATATGCGATGCACGCGCATGGCGCCGTGTTTGCCGAGGTCAAGGTCGATCCGGAGCTCGGCCAGATCCGCGCCACGCGGCTGGTCGGCGCATTCGCCGCCGGCCGCATCGTCAATCCGTTGATGGTGCAGAGCCAGCTCTACGGCGGCATGATCTGGGGCCTCTCCTTCGCGCTGCACGAGGAGGCGGTGATGGACCATCGTTCGGGCCGCATCCTGAATGCGAATCTCGCCGAATATCATGTGCCTGTTAATGCCGACGTGCCGCCGATGGAGGTGATCACGGTCGACGAGCACGATCCGCATGTGAATGCGCTCGGCATCAAGGGCGTCGGCGAGATCGGCATCACCGGCAGCGCCGGCGCAGTCGCCAACGCCGTCTTCCACGCCACCGGCATCCGCGTGCGGAGTTTCCCGATCAAGATCGAGGAGATCGTGATGGGGTTGAAGTGATGCGTCTTGACGTGAGGGCTCCGTAATAACAGGTGTCGTCCCGGCGAAGGCCGGGACCCATAACCACAGGGTTGTTATTTGAGAAGGCTGGGGCCGCAGCGTCGCGCAACAACTCGCATTCGTGGTTATGGGTCCCGGCCTTCGCCGGGACGACGAACGGAGAGAGCGAGACTTTACCCCGCCGCCGTCACGCAATTCACCCACAGCACCACGGCGTTGGCATCACGCGCCGGGTTGGAGAATCGATGTGGACGCCGGCTGGCGAAGCGGAAGCTGTCGCCCTGCTTCAGCGTCCAGGTCTCGGTGTCGACCGTTAGAATCATCTCGCCTGACAGCACGAGGCCGGCCTCTTCGCCGTCATGGGTGTAGAACTCGTCGCCGGTGTTGCCGCCGGGATCGAGATGCACCAGGAACAGGTTGAGCCGGCTCTCGCTGCCGGCCGGGCTCAGCAGCTGCTTTGAAATCCCGGTGCGCCACAGTTTCAGCTCGGCGCGCTGCACCTCGCGGGTCACGACGCCGCCGGCGCTGTCGTCCTCGGGCGTGGCGCCGAACAGCGCGGCGATGCCGACGCCGAGCACGTCGGCCAGCGTCGCCAGCACGCGCAGCGAGGGCGACGACAGGCCGCGCTCGATCTGGCTGATGAAGCCGATCGACAGGTCGGTGCGCGCAGCGACCACCTCCAGCGACATCTGCTTGGTGCGGCGCAGGTCGCGGATGCGGCGTCCGACCGCGAGATCCATCGCCGGCTCGGCTGGCTTCTTCACGGGCTTTTTGGCCGCGCGGCGTGGCGTCACGGGCCGCCCTGCCGCGCCTTTGCGCATTCTCTTGCCGCCGCTCACGTCAGTCCGCTTCCTTCATGTGCATGAAAACTGCTTGCATTAACCGCGGTTTCGTGACCACAATTTCATATTGGTGAAAATAGGCCGGAACGGCGTCGCCCGCAACCAAAAGCGCTGACACAGCGGGCGAGGTGGCGCCGACGCCAGTTTGGGAGGTGTGCGATGTCCTTTCAGCGTCTCGTTCAGGCCGCGGTGGCGGCGCTTGCCCTTGCCGTGAGCGCACCGTCAGGGGCGCAGCAGGTGCTCAAGGTCGGCTCGACGCCTACCGGCATCCCCTTCACCTTCCTCGACACCAAGACCAATTCGATCCAGGGCATCATGGTCGACCTCGCCACCGAGATCGGCAAGGACGCCGGCTTCTCCGTGCAGATCGAGCCGATGCAGTTCTCCGCGCTGATCCCCTCGCTGACCGCGAACAAGATTGACATCATTGCCGCCGCGATGTTCGCCACTGCCGCGCGCAAGGAGGTGATCGACTTCTCCGAGCCGGTCTACACCTATGGCGAGGGCCTCGTGGTGCCGAAGGCCGACACCAAGGCTTACTCCTCGCAGGAGGATCTGAAGGGCACCGTGGTCGGCGCCCAGGTCGGCACCGCGTTCGTCGACGCGCTGAAGAAGACCGGGCTGTTCAGCGAGGTCAAGGTCTACGACACCATTCCCGACATCCTGCGCGACGTGAATGCCGGCCGCCTCAAGGCCGGCTTCGCCGACTATCCGATCCTCGCCTACAATCTGCAGCAGGGCAATTTCGGCGATGTGCGTCTGGTCGATGGCTACAAGCCCGTCACCGTCGGCACGGTCGCGATCGGCATCCGCAAGAGCGACACGGAGCTTTTGACGAAGATCAACGCCTCGCTGGCGAAGCTCAAGGCCAACGGCACGATCGCGAAGATCCTGGAGAAATGGGGCCAGAAGGCCAGCGCGTCGTGACGCGTGCGTCCCGAGGTGATCCGTCATCCTGAGGAGCGGCGTCTTCGCCGCGTCTCGAAGGATGCACGGCCCGGCTGGTGGCCGTCGACCCTTCGAGACGCGCTACGCGCTCCTCAGGGTGACGGGGCGTATTCGAGCATGTGACGGGACTGGATACGACTAGCCGATGCAAAAATTCTTCCATGACGCCGTCGAGTTCGTGCCGATCCTGTTGCAGGGTGTCTGGCTGACCATCGTCGTCACCGTCGGCTCGCTGTTGCTGTCGACCGTGCTCGGGCTGGTGTGGGCCTTGATGCGGGTGTCCGGAATTCGCATCCTCACAGGCCTCAGCGCCGCGGTGATCAATGTGATCCGGGGCATCCCGATCATCGTGCTGCTGTTCTACATCTATTTCGTGATGCCTGATTTCGGCATCGCGCTGTCGGCGCTGCAGGCCGCGATCATCGGGCTCGGCATCGCCTATTCGGCCTATCAGGCGGAAAACTTCCGCGCCGGCATCGAGGCGATCGACAAGGGGCAGATCGAGGCGGCGCAGACCATCGAGATGGGCTGGTGGCTCACCATGCGCCGCGTGGTGCTGCCGCAGGCGGTCAGGATCATCCTGCCGCCCTACGGGAACATCATGATCATGATGCTGAAGGATTCTTCGCAGGCTTCCACCATCACGGTGGCCGAGCTCGCATTGCAAGGCAAGCTGATCGCCTCCTCGACCTTCAAGAACACCAGCGTATTCACGCTGGTGGCGCTGATGTATCTCACCATGAGCATTCCGCTCATCCTGCTGGTTCGGCACTTCGAGAACAAGGCGAACCGCAAATGATCGAGCTGAACGACGTCCACAAGAGTTTTGGCAAGGTCGAGGTGCTGAAGGGCATCACCGCGTCAGTCGCCAAGAGCGAGGTGGTCTGCATCATCGGCCCGTCGGGCTCCGGCAAGTCGACTATCCTGCGCTGCATCAACGGGCTCGAGAGCTACGATCGCGGCGAGATCAGCGTCGAGGGTGCGCGCGTCGATCAGGGCAATCGCTCGATCGTGGCGATCCGCACCCAGGTCTCGATGGTGTTCCAGCGCTTCAACCTGTTTCCGCATCGCACCGCGCTCGAGAACGTCATCGAGGGGCCGCTCTATGTGAAGAAGGAGCCGCGCGAGGCGGCGATCGCCCGTGGCCGAGCGCTGCTCGCGCAGGTCGGGCTCGCCGACAAGGCCGAGGTGCATCCGCCAAAGCTCTCTGGCGGTCAGCAGCAGCGCGTCGCGATTGCGCGGGCGCTGGCGATGCAGCCGAAGGCGATCCTGTTCGATGAGCCGACCTCGGCGCTCGATCCCGAACTGGTCGGCGAGGTGCTCTCGGTGATGCGCAAGCTCGCCGACGACGGCATGACCATGGTCGTCGTCACCCATGAGATGGGCTTTGCCCGCGACGTCGCCGACCGCGTGCTGTTCATCGACGGCGGCGTCATCGTCGAGCAGGGCGCCGCCAAATCCGTCCTCAACCAACCGCAGCACCCGCGCACCCAGGATTTCCTGCGCCGCGTGCTGCATCCGCTTTGATCCGGTCCCGCCCAATGAACGCGCCCACCCGCCTTCCGCTGCCACCGAGTCTCTACGCCGACACTGCGGTGGAGGCGACGCCGACGCCGCCGCTGACGTCAGACAGGAGCGTGCCGGTCGCGATCATCGGCGGCGGTTTTACCGGCCTTTCCACCGCGTTGCATCTCGCCGAGCAAGGCGTGCTCGCGACCGTGCTGGAGGCGCAGGAGCCGGGCTGGGGCGCCTCCGGCAACAATGGCGGGCAGACCAATCCTGGCCTGAAGCACGACCCGGATCAGATCGAAGCGGATTTCGGCGCCGACCTCGGCCGCCGCATGATCGAATTCTCCTATGGCACCACCAATTTCACGCACGACCTGATCCGCCGCTACCAGATTCCCTGCGAGGCACGGCAGAACGGCACGCTGCGCGCAGCCTACAATGAGGCCAGCGCGGCGGCGATCGAGACCACAGCCAAGCAGTGCATCCGGCGCGGCATGCCGGTGAAACTGCTCAACGCCGCCGAGATGCGCGAGATGACCGGCAGCGACCGTTACCTCTGCGCGATGCTGGATGCGCGCGGCGGCGACCTGCATCCGCTGAGTTACGCGCGCGGCCTGGGGCGCGCCGCGATCGGGGCCGGCGTCGCCGTCCATGGCGAGACGCCGGCGCTGTCGTTGCGCCGTGACGGCGGAAGCTGGCGGATCGAGACCCCGCGCGCGGTCGTGCATGCCGACAAGGTGCTGCTCGCGACCAATGGCTTTACCGATGATCTGTGGCCCGCGCTCCGCCGCACCATCGTGCCGGTGTTCTCGTCGATCGCGGCGACCGCGCCGCTGTCCGAGGAGGTCGCGCGTTCGATCATGCCGGGCCGTCCGGTGCTCTACGAAAGCGGCCATATCACGGTCTATTATCGCATCGACCAGCACAACCGGCTGCTGATGGGCGGCCGTGGCCCGATGCGGTGGATCAGCAAGCCGACCGATGTCGCCTATCTGATCCGCTACGCCGAGCGGCTGTGGCCGCAGCTCAAAGGCGTCAACTGGACCCATGGCTGGAACAGCCGGCTTGCCATCACCGCCGATCACTATCCGCATGTCCATGCGCCCGCGGAGAATCTGCTGATCTCGCTCGGCTGCAACGGCCGCGGCGTCGCGCTCTCGACCGCGATGGGCGCACAACTCGCCCGCCGCCTGATCGGAGGTCCCAAAGCGGAGATCGACATGCCCGTGACGGGCATCAAGCCGATCCCGATGCACGCCTTCTGGCGCGTCGGCGTCACCACGGCGGTGCTGTCCGGGCGGGTACGGGACAAGCTCGGGGTGTAGCGGCCGCTACGGCGTCCCGGCCTCGCCAAGGTGCGTTCTGAAGAACGCGATGGCCGCGGCGTGGAAGCGCTGATGAAAGGCGACGCGGTCGAAGCCCGGCGCGTCGGTGCAGATGGCGGCCATCTTCGCTGTCTCCTCCGGCGTGCAGGTCGCGAGGAAGGAGAAGTGCTTGGCATCCTTCACCAGGTGAAAGTCCGGTTTGGACGGAAGCCTGTCGTCGATCGCAGCCGCACAGCACCCGGAGAGACCGTCGCCATTCTGCGCGGGGTCCGAGCTCCACAATTGAATCGGGATCGTCACCGTCTTCAGGTTCTCGGCCGCAAAGAACAGCACGGGAAAGGGATCGACGATGATCGCGGCCTTGATCCGCGGATCGTGGACGACCGGTCCGCTCGGCTTTTCTCCGCCTTCGAGTTCCTTGCAGGCCCGCAAGCTCGACGTCTGGCAACTCGGCAAGCCCTTGCGGAGATCGGGCTCGCCGCCGATCGCCGCGAGGCCCGTATAACCGCCCCAGGAGAAGCCGTAGAGACCGATGCGTCCGGCGTCGATGTGACCAGCATCAGGCCAGGCACCGAGTGCATAGTCGATCGTGCGCTTGATGTCGGCGGGCCGCTCGACCGTGACCGCAAGGCTGTCGGTGCCGCTGGTGTCGCGCTCGGTATCGGTCGGATGATTGATCGTCACGACGATAAAACCGGCATCCGCCAGCGCTGCGGCCGTGTCATGGTGGCCGCCGAGCCAGCCACGCCGGCCATGCGAGATCACGATCAGCGGCAGCTTGTCTCCCACGATCGGGCAATCGTTGACGCCGAAGAATGTTCGGCCGCCGCGCGCATCGATCTCGTGCGGGGGCTCGGCGCAGGGGTGCCAGGCCACCCCTCTGATCGCAGGCCCGTCGGGACCGGCGGGAACGTCGAAGTGCCGCAGTCCAGCCGCGTGCGCCGCAGAGGCAGCAAGCAACAACAACACGGACAACACGAGGGGAGCACGACGCATGGCTATCGCTTGTCCAGAATCCGCAATTCGGCCGTGGCGCTGGCAACCGTCACATTGTCGGCGTCGATCAGATCGGCCTCGACGATCATGTCGCGGTCGGTCTGCGAGACGACCTTGGCCTTGGCCGTGATCGGCCCGACGCGCGCCGGCTTGAGAAACCGCGTGGTAAGGGTTCTGGTCACCACGGTCTTGGTTGACGGGAGCGCAGCGAGGGCGCCGAGGCCCGTGGCCGAATCCAGCATCGCCGCGAGGAAGCCGCCCTGGATCGTTCCGTGCCGGTTGGTGAACAGCGGCTGCGCCGCGAAGCGGATCGAGGCGATTTCGCCGTCGAATCCCAGCCACTCGCGTCCAAGGAGCTGGGCGCCGGGCGGCACGTCTGCGTTTGCATCGCTCAAGCCGGTCACCATTGTCCGTTGTTGCGTCGAAATGTATCAGCCCGTTTGCGTCCTGCAATGTCCTTCGGCGCGCCATCGCAAAAGCGTCAATCGCTGATTTATTTGCCGCGTCCGAGCGATCCGAGCTTGGGAAATCGCGGAACCATCTTTGATGTGGACAGCGGTCGAAGTTTCGGGCCATCCTGAGATCATTGACGATCCGCATCGTGCGTGACCCATGATCGGGCTTTTTTGCTCGCGGTGTTTTGTGTGAGGTAAATCCGAATTCCCGATTTGATTGCCACGGACTTGGAAGGCTCGTCGGCCGCCGCGACGACAGAGCTCCCCGCTGACCTGAAGGCTGACATCCTGGCGATTAGCCGGATCGATGCAGTTCCGACCATCCTCGACGTCGTGTGCCGCAGCACAGGCATGGGCTTTGCCGCGGTGGCGAGGGTCACGGAAAGCCGCTGGATTGCCTGCGCAGTTCGGGACAACATCGCGTTCGGACTGAAGCCCGGTGGCGAGCTGAAGGTCGAGACCACGATCTGCGACGAAATCCGGGCGAGCGGACACGGCGTCGTCATCGACCACGTTGCCGATGATCCGGCGTTTCGCGACCACCACACGCCGGCGATGTACGGATTTCAAAGCTACATCTCGATTCCGATCGTGCTCGCCGACGGCACGTTTTTCGGGACGCTCTGCGCGATCGATCCGCACCCGGCGAAGGTGAACACGCCGGAAGTCGTCAACATGTTCAAATTGTTCGCGTCGCTGATCGCGTTTCATCTGCAGGCGCAGGAGCGGGTCGCGACCAGCGAGGCGGCGCTGCTAGGCCACCAGCAAGCGGACGAGCTCCGCGAGCAGTTTATCGCGGTGCTCGCGCACGATCTGCGCAATCCGCTCGCCTCGATCGACGCGGGCATGAGGTTGTTGCTGAAGGAGCCGCTCAACGAAAAGTCGATGACCTATGTCGGGTTGCTTCAGAACAGCGTGAAGCGCATGGCGACCCTGATCGACGATGTCCTGGACTTTGCGCGCGCCCGTCTGGGTGGCGGCTTCAAACTGAAGCGCAGCGCCGACGCGCAATTGCTGCCGGCGCTCGAGCAGGTCGTGAATGAACTGCGCGCGGCGTGGCCCGATCGCGTGATCCAGACCGATTTCGCCATCAATCGCGGCATCAATTCGGATCCGGCCCGGATCGCGCAATTGCTGTCCAATTTGGTCGGCAATGCCCTGAAGCACGGCGATGGCAATTCGTCCGTCAGGGTGTCTGCGGCGACCGACAACGAGGGTTTTGAATTGTCGGTCGCCAATGGCGGGGCGCCGATCTCTCCGGCGGTGATCGAGAGGTTGTTCCAGCCCTTCTTTCGCGTTGCGCACCAGTCGACCTACGAAGGCCTGGGTTTGGGTCTCTACATCGCCGCGGAAATTGCGCGCGCCCACAACGGCAAGCTCGAGGTGACGTCCTCCGCTGCCGAGACACGGTTCACGTTTCGAATACCGCGCTGCTGATCGGACTGTGCCCACGCGTCGCGGGAATGCCTATATGTGACTCACCGGCCGTACCACATCTTCAGTGTCGTCCCGGCGAAGGCCGGGACCCATTACCCCAAATCTCAATCGTTGCGCGACGCTGGGGCCGCTATCCCATTCATCACCGCGCGCGGTGGTTATGGGTCCCGGCCTTCGCCGGGACGACGGTGGTGCGTGAGGTGCGACCGTGAGGTGCAGCGGCCGTCTCGAAGCGCGGCGGTCTCCGCGCCGCGATCTCCGATCATTCCGACGGCGACCACCACGGATACTGGCTCGGCATGTCCTGCGAGACCTTGCCCGAAAAGGCCGGCTTCCGCTTCTCGATGAAGGACTGCACGCCCTCGCGCACGTCGGCGTGGCCGCCGCGCTCGACCGACATCGGCTTGTCGATCGCAAGCAATTCGAATGGATCAGGCGCGCCGGCGAAGCGCCAGAGCATCTGGCGGGTCAGCGCGACCGACACGGCCGACGTCTCCGCCGTCATCTCGTGGGCGATCTGCCGCGCCCGCTCGAGCAAGGCATCCGGCTCGACCACCTCGCTGACGAGGCCGCCGGCCAACGCCTCGTCCGCATCGAAGGTCCGGCCGGAGAGGCACCAGCGCAGCGATTGCGGCAGGCCGACGAGCTTTGGCAGGAACCATGCACTGCCGGCCTCCGGCACCAGCCCGCGGCGCGCGAAGATGAAGCCGATCTTGGCGCCGCGAGCGGCGATGCGGATATCCATCGGCAGCGTCATGGTGATGCCGACGCCGACTGCAGCGCCGTTGATCGCGGCGATCGAGGGCTTTCGGCAGTTGAAGATCGCCTCGACGAAGCGGCCGCTGCGCTGGCCGGCGCTTGCGAACACACCGGCGCCGTGGCTGCCCGATGTGTCGAAGCTCTTGGCGCCGCCGGAGACGTCGGCGCCGGCACAGAAGGCGCGGCCCGCGCCGGTGACGATGATCGCGCGGACGCCGTCGTCCGCATCGGCGCGCTGGAACGCGTCCGCAATCTCCGCGCCCATGGTGCCGGTGTAGGCATTGAGCTTGTCGGGCCGATTGAGCGTGACGATCATCAGGGAGCCGTCGATGTCGCACGTGATGTGTTCGTAGCTCATGACGGCCTCCCCGGGATGCTTGTTGTTATGCTTGCCGTGATCGGTTCACGCCTCCGCGATTGCATCGCTCCACGGATGGAACGGCTCGGTGGCGCCGCTGTTTGTGGTGCCGTCGCGCAGCACGATGCTGGGGCAGGCAAACTTCTTTGGTTGGGTCTGGATGCGCGCCTCCGCATAGTCGAAGCTGCCGCGCAGCACCTCACGCACAGCTTGCGGCAGGCGGACATCGCCGATCACCACATTGCCTTCGCTGGCGTCGATGCGTGGCTGATGGATCGCGGCGTCGAGGTCCATGCCGAAATCCATCACGAAGGAGAGCAGCTGCGACACCGCGGGCAGGATACGGCGGCCGCCGGATGCGCCGGCGGCAAGACGACGGCCGTCTGCAGCCTCAGCCACCACGGGCGTGTAATTGGTCAGGCAGCGCTTGCCGGGCGCGAGCGAGTTCGGATTACCCTGCGTCGGATCGAACCACATGATGCCGTTGTTCATGGTGAGGCCGGTGTTCGGCGTTACGAATTTGGAGCCGAAGGTCGAGAGCAGCGTCTGCGTCACCGCGGCCATGTTGCCGTCGCGGTCGACCGCGGAGAAATGCGTGGTGCAGCTTGGGGCGATCGCCTCGGCGCCGAGCGCGCGGCGGCCGTCGACGTCGCCCATGTCCTTCAGCCGCTCGCGATAGGCGACCTGCAGCGCCTCGGCGTAGGCAGCATAGGTGGCCGCATCCGGACCGCCCTGCGCGGGCGCGAGCGCCTTCTGCAGCAAGCCGAGCGTGCGCGCCATGGTCGGACCCGCGGTCAGCTCCGGCGTCGCGTAGACCGTGCCGCCGCGATAGGGGATCTTGAGCGGTTCGCGCAGATGGGCGCGGAAGGCAGCGAGATCGCGCACCGACAGTGCGCCACCAGCGGCCTGGATGTCGTCGGCGATGCTGCGCGCCAGATCGCCTTCGTAGAAATCGCGCGGGCCGGCCGCGGCAAGCTGCGCCATCGTCGCCTGCAGCCTATCCTGCGGCATGCGGACCACCGACTTGATGCCCCATTGCGCATTCGGCGGCAGGCCGTCCAGCAGATACGCCGCGGCGCTGGCCGGATAGCGCCGCAGATCCGCGGCGGAGCTAGCGACCATGTCGGTGGTCCACCAATCCACGAGCAGGCCTTCACCGGCGAGCTTGACGCTCGGTGCCAACAGGTCCTTCCACGGCATTTTGGCGTGGCGGCGATGCGCCTCTTCCATGCCGGCGACGACGCCGGGCACCGCGATCGAGCCCGGTCCGTGCAGATTGCGGTCGTCCTTGACCCGCGCCCAGGGGAACAGGTCGGAGGCCGCGCCGCCGGTCAGCGGATAGTCCTCGAGGCGCAGGCCGTCCGGCGCGCGCATGCCGTAGTCGATCACCTCGACGCGGTTCTCCTTGGCGCGGTACAGCACCATCGCGCCGCCGCCGCCGGCGCCGCTCATCCACGGCTCCAGCACGCCGAGGGCAAAGGTGGTTGCGATCACGGCGTCGACGCAATCGCCGCCCGCTGCCAATACCTCCGCGCCGACTTCGGCCGCCTTGCGCGACTGCGCGGCGACAATGCCGCCCTTGGCGCTGACGGCCGGCTTGCGGATCACTTGCGAGTTGGAGAACTGGTCGGACATGGCGTTGCTTTCGCTGTTCTTGTTGCGGGCGGGTCGCGTTGGCGTAGCATGCCAAGCATGGCACTGTCAGTGCAACAAGAACCAATTTCGGGGAGCGGAAAATGAGCAGTGTGAAGCGTGAGAGGGACGGCAAGGTCGGCATTCTGACGCTGAACGATCCCGGCAGCCTGAATGCCATGACGCCGGAACTGCTCGGCGATCTCGCGCGCGCCGTCGGCGAGATGGGCGTCGAACCCGGCATCCGCGCGCTGGTCCTGACCGGGGAGGGACGCGGCTTCTGCTCCGGGCAGAATCTCAAGGCGTTCAACTCGCTCGGCGACAATATCTATACCGGCGTGATGAAGCATTACTGGCCGGCGATGCAGGCCTTGCGCGAGTGCCAGATGCCGGTGGTGGTCGCCGTCAACGGCGTCGCGGCCGGCGGCGGCTTCAGCCTTGCGATGTCCGGCGATATCATCCTGGCCGCGCGCTCGGCGAGCTTCATCCAGGTGTTCAGCCGGATCGGCCTGGTGCCCGACCTCGGCTCGACCTGGCTGCTGCCGCGCCTGATCGGGCGCCAGCGCGCGCTCGAGCTGATGCTGCTGAACGAGCCGTTGTCGGCTGAGCGGGCGAAAGAGTGGGGATTGGTGCGCGATGTCGTGGACGACGCGAAGCTGCTCGACGAGGCGAAAGCGCTCGCCGGCCGCCTCGCCGATGGCCCGACGCGCGCGCTGGTCGCGACGCGGCAGCTGCTCGAGGAGAGCGAGCACGCCAGCTACGCCGATCAGTTCCGCCGCGAGATCGAGCTGCAGATGGTGATCCGCGAAAGCGCCGACGCGAAGGAAGGCCGTCAGGCCTTCGTCGAGAAGCGCAAGGCCCAGTTCACGGGGCGCTAGGCCAGCATGCTAGCCGATCGCAATCGCGATCTTGCCGAAATGCGCGCCGCTCGCCATGTGGGCGAACGCGTCCTTGACCTGGTCGAACGCGAACACCTTGTCGATCACCGGCTTGACGCCGTGCATGCTGATCCCGTCGCACAGCGCCTGCAGATCCTCGATCGAGCCGACGGTGACGCCCTGCAGCCGCTGCTGCTGCATCACCATCAGCGGCAGCCTTGTGTCGGAAGAAGCGGGACCGGCGAGCACGCCGATGAAGGCGATGGTGCCGCCGATTTTCGTCGCGCGGATCGACTCATTCAGCGTGCCGACGCCACCGACCTCGACGACGAGATCGACGCCGCGCCCGGTCAGCTCGCGCGCCTTCTTGCCCCAGTCGGGCGTGGTCTTGTAGTTGAGCGTGACATCGGCGCCGAGCTGCTTCAGCCGCACGATCTTGGCGTCGCTGGACGAGGTCGCGATGACGCGGGCGCCGCACATCTTGGCGAATTGCAGCGCGAACAGCGACACGCCGCCGGTGCCCTGGGTCAGCACGGACTGTCCCGGCTTGATGTCGCCGAGCTTGACCACCGCGCTCCATGCCGTGAGGCCGGCGCACGGCAGCGCCGCGGCCTCGATGTCGCTGAGATGGTCCGGCGTGCGCACCAGCGCGTGCGCCGGAAACACCCGGTATTCGGTCAGCACGCCGTCGACGCTGCCGCCGAGCGCCGCGCGCATCCGCCCCTCGCTGGGCTCGCCGCCGAGCCAGCTTTCGAAGAAGCTGCCGATCACGCGATCACCGGGTGCGAAACTCCTGACCCCGGCGCCGACTGCCTCGACGACACCGGCGCCGTCGGACACCGGCACCAGCGGAAATTTCTGCCGCGAACCGTAGCCGCCCTTGACCGTGAGCAGGTCGCGATAGTTCAGCGTCGCCGCCTTCAGCCGCACCAGGACCTCGCCGGGGCCGGCCTGCGGAACCGGCTTGTCGACCAGCGCAAGCGCATCGACGCCGCCGGGGCCTTGCAACTCATAGCATTTCACGGGGCGTCTCCTGCTGGCTGTTCTCGTCGATCTTCTTGTCTTGGGCAGCGCACCCGGCGCCGCCGCGCATCCACCCAGCATATGTCAGGCCTGCGGCACGTGGCCATAGCGTGCAGTGCGGCTGATGGAATGGCGCCCATGTCCGAACATGTTGGCGCTGCCGTAAAATACCGCCAATGTGCCGTTGATGAAGTGACCGAGCGGAGGTGACCATGGCTGCCTTGCTTGAGACGAAACCCAATCCGATCGCGGCGTTCGCACGGGGTGTGGTCCGAACGCTGCTTGCCGCCGCATTGATCTGTTGCAGTGGCGTGATGGCGGCGGCGGACGACAGCCTCTACCGCGCGCAGACCGTCGTCACCGGCCAGGGCGAGCCGAACCGCATCATCGGCTTCGGTGCATGTCTGGAGGACGTGCTGATCAAGGTGTCAGGTCAGCCGATGCTTGCAGGCGACCGCAGGCTTGCCGCCTACAAAGCGAAGGCCAGAGAATTCGTCAGCAGTTTCGACTATCACGACCAGTATGCCGGCAAGCCGCATCATGACGAGCAGGGCACCCGCGACCGGCCTTACGACCTGACGGTCGCTTTCGACCAGAGCAAGATCGACGGCGTTCTCGCCAAGCTCGGCCTCAAGCCGTGGCGATCGCAGCGGCCGGCGCTCGGCGTGTTCGTCGAGATGCTGCACGGACCGAAGGACTTCATCGTCACATCGGACGGGACGCAGTCCGATCTGCAGCGCGATGCACTCGCGGCTGCCGCCGGCAAGCGCGGCATGCGCTTCGTGCTGCCTGATTCGGCTGCGCTGACGCGCACCAATTTCACGGCCGCCGGGCTCCTGAAGATGCCGCCCGCGCAGCTGAGTGCGATCGTGGCGCCGCAGGGCGGCGAGGCCATCCTGGTCGGACAGCTGGTCTGGGATGACAAGGATCTCGGCTGGGTCACGCGATGGCGGATGGCGTGGCGCGGCAAGGACTACACTTGGCAGTTTCGCGGCGTCACCTTCGATGAGGCCTTCCGGCGTGGCGTCGGCGGCGCCGCGCAGGTGCTGTCCGGCAATGGCGATCCGGGACGATCGAAATGAGCTTGCTTTAGCCGGCGTAGCCGAGCGTCTGCGACGGGTACTCACCGAACATCGCGCGGTAGTATTGCGAGAAGCGCCCGAGCTCGATGAAGCCCTGTTCGATCGCGACCTTGGAAACGGTGGTCTGCTCCGGCGTGCTTTCGCGCAGGATCGAACGGATCATGCAGAGCCGCTTGTAGCGCAGGAACGTCACCGGGCCGACGCCGAACACCTCGTGGAAGGCGCGGTGCAGGCTGCGTCGCGACAGCCGAAGCTCGGTGCAGATTTCCGAGACATGGACCGGGCGGGCGCCCGCGGCGTGCAGATAGTCCTCGACGTGGCGCACCAGCCTCATCGCCGACGGCAGATAGCTGGTTCCGTCTGACGGCAGCGATGTGATGGCCGTCGGCCTGACGCATTCGATGATCGCGCGCTTCCAGAACTCGGACGAGGAGTCCGACAGCGCGTCCGGATACCGGGCGAGATGCGCGACGATCTGCGGCAGTCTGGCCGCCCCGGCCATGCCGAGCGCGGGGTCGGCGCGAAAGTGGTTCTTTGCCTGCCAGGTTTCGGCATCGGCGAGCCGCGGCTCGCCGCCGAATATGTCGGGCAGATCGGCCATGTCGAAGCGAATGGCGGCATAGGACGAGGCCTTGTGAAAGACGCCGTCATGCTCGACCGACGGAGGGATCACCAGCACGTCGGCCGGCTGCATGTCGAATGCCCAATGCGTGACGCGATCCGTGGCGTTCAGCAGCATTCCGATGATCAGCTTGTTATCGGCCGAAGTGCGCTGGGTGCGGACCCCGACGTTGAATGCGCCGATGCTGAGCGAAAAATCGCCGATCCCGACATGGGACAGCGTCCCGCGCAGCTTGCCGCGCTCAAGCTGCATGACCTCGACATGCGAGCCCTTGACGGCGTCGTGGAGTCCCTCGAAGCCGTCAAGCTCGCCGCTGTGAACCGTCAGGTGCTGGCCCATATCCATGCGTCCCACGGCGGAATCGTCGGCGGGATTTTTGCCGGTTTTGCTCGGGAAGGCAACGTGGACGACGGCACTGAGTTGATGGGTCGGCACGTCGTTTTGCCAGGACCGCGCGCCCTGGGGACGAGACTGGCACAAAGTGCATATCGCCCCCGCCGCATGGCGGGCAATCGGTTGATCTTAAAGCAAATTGCGCAGTCGCCAGGCGTCTGCGCCGGTCGCTAGGCCGCCATCAGGTGCTCAAGCGCAACAGCCTGCTCGCGGGTCTGGAACGCGATGGCGGTGTGCGTGAAACCCGACGAGGCCTGGGTCTGCGCGATGTGGTTGAGGACTTCGGTGCCCTTGACCACGTGAAGGTCCATTCCGGGGCCGGCCGGGAAAATGCCGAGGACGACATCGTAGGCCTCGACGATGGCCTTCAGGGCGCTGCCCTTGTCTTCCGAGGCATCGATAAAGATACGAACATCCGCGGCGATACTACGAAGTTCGTCAAAGTCGATCACTGGAAGTCTCCTATACGCAACTCACTGATCGACTCTAGCTACAACTTGCTTACTGAAACCTAAATTACGCCCGGTTCCTTCATGCGCTCACCGCACCGTGAATCGAATCGCTTCCCGGTCTGCCGCTTTTCAGCCGCCGCTCGGCGATCGCCGCTTCGCAATGCGCTTGACCGGCGCATGCGCCGGCGCTGCATGTTCGGACGGATCGGCCATGTGAGGAATGCGGTGCTCGATGTGATCAACGACACGGAAGAAGGTGTCCAACGTCCTGGCGTCGAGGTCGGCCGTGAGGTTGCTGTGCCGGCGCAGGATTTCGTCGAGGCTGCGGTCGAGCAGCGCCACGCCCTGCGCCGTCAGGCGGATCTCGCTCCGGTTCCGGGCGCTGCCTCGGACCGGGGTCAGCTCGATCAGCCCCTTCTTCTTCAGCGACGTCGTCTCGCGGCTGACGACGGCCTTGTCGAGTTGCGCGTTGGTCCAGATGTCGTAGGCGCTGGCGGGCTCATGCTCCCTGAGATAGGACAGCACCCGCCATTGCGCGAGCGAGACGCCGTAGGCCTGCGGGAAGAACGCGTTGGCGTTCGCGCGCAACTTCGCGACCAGGCTCGACAGCACCGTCGGTACGTAGCGTTCGAAATCGATCACCAGTTCCGAGCGCGCGTCCTCCTGCGGGGCGTGGCGCGCGTCAGCGACTTTGGTACGATTTGGAGCAGTCCGGCTTTTCATTCTTTCACGAGTTGTGTGCGCGCGATCAACACCAGGACCGCCGCGACGAGGAGAACGCCTGATACCACGAGGAAGCCGGTAGTGAAGCTGCCGGAAGCATCCTTGGCGCGTCCGATCACGATCGGGATCGTCGCACCTCCAATGCTGCCGATGGTACTGACCAGACCGATCGCTCCCGGCGCGCTCTGCCGCGACATGTAGGACTGCGGAATGGTCCAGAACACGGCCTGCGTACCATAGACGCCGACATTGGCAACCATGAATCCGACGATGATCCAGACCGGCGATGTGGAGAAGGCCGCGATTGCGAAGCCCGCTGCCGCGATCACGAAGGTCGTCGCGGCATAGTAGAAGCGTTCACCGACATGATCGGAGTGCCGTGACAGTGCAATCATGCCGATCAGGCCGGCGATCGGCGGGATCGCGGTCACGAAGCCGACCTGCGAATTCGGCAGGCCGAACGACTTGATGATCTGCGGCAGCCAGGGGAACAGCGAAGCCAGCCCGCAGAACAGGCCGAAATTGCACAGGCCGAACAGCAGCACCATCGGCTTGGTGATGGTCCTGAGCACGCCCTCGGCATGCACCACCCCGGTTGCCTTGGCGTCGCGCTCCAGCGCGCCGGTCAGCCAGTTGCGCTGCGCGGTCGACAGCCAGTTCGCCTGCTGCGGGCGGTCGGTCAGATAGAAGATGCCGACGATCCCCAGGATGATGGGCGGCACGCCTTCGAGGATGAACAGCCACTTCCAGCCGGCGATGCCGAACGTTCCGTTCAGCTCGAGGATGACGCCGGAGATCAGCGAGGCGAAGATATAGGAGATCGGCACCGCATAATTGAACATGGCGTTGTAGCGGGCGCGGTAGCTGAACGGAAACCAGAGGCTCAGCAGCAGCATGACGCCGGGAAACAGGCCGGACTCGGCAAAGCCGAGGAAGCCGCGGAATGCATAGAGGCTGAGCGGGCCCTGCGTGAAGGCCATCAGCACCGTGGCGATGCCCCACAGGATCGCGATCCGCGTCAGCGTGACGCGGGCGCCGTATTTGGCGAGGATCAGATTGCTCGGGATCTCGAAGATGGAATAGGTGAAATACATGATCCCGACCGCGATGCCGAACATCTCGGCATTGAGCCCGAGCTCCTTGTTCATCTGCAGCGCGGCAAAGGAGATGTTGCCGCGGTCGAGAATGGCGAGGAAGTACATCGCCATCACGAACCACATCAGGCGCAGCGCGACCTTGCGGATGGTGGTGCGTTCGATCTCCGGATCGGCGGTCGCGCTCACCGCCTTGTCCATCACGACTTCGGTCATCCCGGCTTCCCCCGATGCTTGCTTTTTGATGGTCGTCTTATGCGGGCAGGCAGACTTCCAGCCGATCGCCCGCCACGCGAACGGGATAGGTCTGGATGTCGATCTCGACCGGGCTGGTCAGCGCCTCGCCGGTCCTGATGTCGAAGCGGCCCATATGCAGCGGGCATTCGATCTCGCAGCCGTCCAGCATGCCGTCGGACAGCAGCGCCTCCGCATGGGTGCAGATGTTGCTCGTCGCATAGTACTCGCTGCCGACGCGGTAGAGCGCGATGTGGTGGCCGGCGATCTCGATGCCGTGAGGTTCGCCCTCGTTCAACGCGCCGAGTGCGGCAGCTTCGTGCCAGATTCCTTGATCCGTCATGTGGTCTCTCAAATGCTGTAGAAATCGAGCACGGTCGGGACCCGGTCATTGACCAGCGTGATGACCTTGCGCGCGATCTTCCAGGTCTCGCCTTCGCGCCTCAGCGTGTGCTGATAGCGCCCATGGCGCAGATGCTCCTTGGCGACACGCGGGTCGTAGACGTGCACCGAGAACACCGACTGGCAGGTGATCTCGTCAGGTCCGCTCTCGGACGCCTCCAGGTTCGAGATCTGGTGCACGGTGCGCGGCAACGGCAGCGCCGTGATCGATTTGCGCGACTCGATGCGAGCGATCCGCTCTTCCAGTCCGCGCCGTGCATCGTGGTAGAGCAGCGAGACCTGCGTATCGGGATCACTGGTCGTGGTGTATTCGTCGAGCCATCCCGGCACCCAGTAGACGGCGTCCTCGCTGTACATCGCGACCCAATCGGTCCATTCGCCGGTGTCGAGCAGGCGGGCCTCGCGGAAGATGACAGCGGCGGCGACCGCCTGAGCGTCGGCTTGTTCGATTGCGCTGCCAGCCATCACGCCGTCTCCCCCGCGGCGTGCTGCAACAGCCTGCGCCATTCACGATAGCCGGGGTGGAAATTCGTCTCGCCGCCGAAGCTGGTGGGGCCGAACGACCATTCGGACGCCGTTATGCCGAGCTCGCGCGTGTGCGCGCTTTCGCCGTGGCCGACGTCTGCAACGCCGCGCAGATAGCCTTGCGTGGGCGCGGCCGACGTCGCGTCGTAGCCGGTCTGGCAGAATTCATACATCACGTTGTCGTCGGAGCTCGCGAGCCCGGATGCGTTGAAGAAGTCTTCGTAGTTGCGAATCCGAAGCGTGCGCGCCGCAGCGCTCTCGCCGACCGGCGCGAGGCAATGCGACACCATCTCGGTCTTGTCGGGCGCCAGCGGGCGCCAGGTCCGCACCTGCGCCGACAGGATGTCGATCACCTGGAGGTTCGGAAAGATCGTGAGGTTGCGTTGCCGCAGCATCCACTTGGCGCGGGTGCTGCCGACGCGCTGCCGCACGGCATCGAGACGTGCCGGATCCATGCCGAGCGGACGGCCATAGAGCTGCGTGCGCTTGATCGACCAGTTGACGGCGTGGCCATAGTCGAAACTGAAGCTGCCTTGCCCTTCCTGTTCGCCTTCCGGCTCGACCGTGAAGCCGGCGTCCGGCCCGGTGGTGGCGTTGCGCTTCTTCAGGATATCGACGTAGGAGCTGTGAGTGGTCGCGAAATGATAGTAGTCGAGGCCGTTCTCGAACTGCAGCTTCCAGTTTGCATCGAACGTGTAGGTGCTGGCGCCGGGCACGAACTCGACTTCACCGCTGTCGCTCTGATCGATGATGAGGTCGAGGAAGGCGCGGCTATCGCCGAGAAACTCCTCCAGTTGTGGAACGTCGCCTGAGAGGCTTGCGAACAGGAATCCGCGATACGAGCCAAGCCGGGCGACCGGGAGAAGGTCGTGATTCTGGTTCGAGAAGGACAGCGGATACTGCCCGCTGGCTTCCTCCGTCACCGAGATGTTGCGGCCGCTCGAGTCGTAGGCCCAGCCATGATAACGGCAGACATGGAATTTCTGCCGGCCCTGCTTGAACGGGCAGACGACCGTTCCGCGATGCCGGCAGGTGTTGAGGAAGGCGCCGACCTTGCCCTCGGCGCTCCGCATCACCAGAATCGGATGCCGGCCGATATGGGTGGTGACGAAGTCGTTGGGCCGGGCGACCTGGGATTCCAGGCCGATGAAATTCCATGTGGCCTCGAAAATATGCCGCAGCTCGGCGTCGAACACCTCCGGATCGCTGAAGATCCGGCGATCGACTTGGAAGATGTGTTCGCTGGGACGGTCGTCAATCAGCCGGGAAATCTCCCGCAGCCGTGCCGCGTGGTTCTGCGAAGCAGCGTTCATCACGTCCTCCCTTCGGCTTCCCGCCGGCGGTGCCAGGCGAACCCAAGGTCGCCCGCAGAGCCATTGCAGCTCTCGTCCGTCCACGGCGGGAACAGCCGGCTTGATCGCCAATCTTGGAGTGACTCTATAGTTGTCATGACAACTATCGTCAAGACGATTGGTTGACCGGACAGCCGGAGCGGGACGCGGTGGGGCAGGCCGGCCGCCTAGAGCGGGCGGCGGGATGCAACGAATGGGGCCCGCGCGATGGGCACCAGCGCGGAACGAGCAGATCGTTTGGAGGGAGTGGCGTGCTCAGCTCTTGCGCGCCGGCGCGGTCAGGATAATCCCGTCATCGATCAAAGCGCGGCAGATCTTCTTCAACGTTGCAATCGCTTCACGCGTTGCCCGGCTCACCGGCCGTCCGCGCGGCAATGCCAGGACGCGGTCGGCGCGCATCCACGGCAACAGCGCTGCCGCTAGCGTACCGGCAGCGACTTCCTGGTGAATGCCGGAAAAGGGTAGCAATGCGTAGCCGAGGCCCGCGGCCACCATGCGCTTCATCGGCGTGCTGTTGTCGACCCGTACCGGACAGGGCATCGTCGATGGGAACGGGTTGCGGCTGAGCGGGCCCACGGCGGACGGCAGGGCGTCGAACTCCTTGCGGGTCAGTCTGCCGCGCTTCAGCAGCGGATCGTGGGCCGGTCCGATCAGGAACACCTGCTCGACCATCAGCAGTTCATAGTCGAGGTGATCGTTGGGAGGCGGCGTCGTCACGATCGCCAGATCGAGCTCACCGCGCAGCAGGCGTTCGGATGCGTTTTCCGTCAAGCCTTCACTGAGCTCGAGCCGCACGCGTGGAAATTGCTTCACGAATGTCTGGGCCAGCGGCGGGTAGAGGATATCGCCGAGGCTTGGCGGCGCGCCGATCCGCACCGTACCGCTGGGCTCGCGATTTTCCGTGCGCACCTCGGCCTTGATGTCGTCGATCGTGCCGAGCAGCCAGCGCCCGCGCGCGAGCAGCACCTTGCCGGATTCCGTCACCGAGACGCCGCGCGCGCCGCGTTCGAGCAAGGCGCCACCCAATTCGTCTTCGAGTTCCTTGACGTGGCGGCTGAGCGCCGACTGGGCGACGTTCAGCGTGCTCGCTGCGGCGGCAAAGCCGCCACGCTCGGCGACGGCAACGAAATAGCGGATCTGCCGCAGGTCCATGACGGGCGCCCCATCTCAATTCGAGATGGATACCATATCAAACATATTCTTGTGAGATACCAAAAAGAGAGCAGTCTCTCCCCAACGATCAAACGGAGGAGAGACGAGCATGGGCATCGCCACCGACGAGGCACGCCAGACGTCTGTATTCATCGCCGGCGGCGGGCCGGTTGGGCTTGCGATGTCATTGCTGCTCGATCGCTTCGGCATCGACTGCGTCGTGGTCGAAAAGAGCCCGACGACGACGGATCATCCCAAGTCGCGCGGCTGCTGGGTCCGCACCATGGAGATCTTCCGGCAGTGGGGGATCGAGCAGGCGATCCGCGACCGCGGGCTGCAGGACAACTCCGACATGTTCGTGTTCCTCGACAGCATCGCGGGTCACGAGTTCGGCCGTACCCGTCCCGAGCCGAATGTCGGACATACCCCTGCCTGGAAGAGCCTGGTCGCGCAGGATGCCGTCGAGGAGGAAATTCTGCGAGTGGTCGAGAAGTCCAAGCACGCCACGGTTCTGTTCAACACGGCCTGTGAATCGTTCGAGGAGACCAACAGCGGCGTCAACGTCACGACACGTTGCGAAAAGACCGGTGAGGTGACGCAGTGGACGGCGACCTACCTGATCGCCGCTGACGGCGCGGGTAGCCAGACGCGGCGCAGCGCGGGGATCGAGATGGTCGGGCCGTCTACGCTGGCGGTGATGTCGAACGAGTATTGGCGGGCCGATCTGTCGCGGTTGCCGATCGCGCGTGAGGCCGCCGGCTTCATCATCGTCCCGGACAAGCCCGATCTGCCGCGCGCCGGCATCCTGAACACCAACGGCCGGGATCGCTGGCTCACCGTGACGCAAATCGGCCTGGCCAAGGACGATCGCGAGCGGCCGTGGACCGATCAGGAGTTCATCGAGATCGCGCGCGGCCATGTCGGCATTCCGGACCTCGACGTGACGCTTCTCAACCGTTCGATCTGGCGCGTCAGCATGCAGGTCGCCGAGACCTTTCGAAAGGGCCGGGTGTTTCTGGTCGGCGACTGCGCGCACCGCTTTCCACCGACCGGCGGCTTCGGCCTGAACTCCGGCGTGCAGGACGCACATAATCTCGCCTGGAAGCTCGCCTTTGTGCTGAAGGGCCGTGCGGACGAAAAGCTGCTCGACAGCTATTCCAGCGAACGCCGCCCGATCGCGCAATCCAATGCCAATTTCAGCTACGGCAATCGGCTGCGATTTGGGCTGACTGACGACGCCGTGCGATCGCGCAATCCGGACCGGATCAGGTTCTGGATCAACGATATGGACAATCACCTGCACAGCATCGGGCAGAACCTCGGACACAATTACGAGGATGGCGCGGTCATCCCCGATGGCACCGTCGCGAAGGCGCTGAACTCCCGCTACTACACGCCGTCCGACCGTCCCGGCGCGCGCTTTCCGCATATGTGGCTGGAGCCTTCGCGCAAGAAATCGACGCTCGACTGGTTCGACAAGGCGTTCACCGTCGTCACAGGGCCGCTCGGCTGCGAGTGGCTGGAGGCGGGGAAGCAGGTCTCGGAGAAGATCGGCCTGCCGCTTTCGCTGAAACAACTGCCGTCAGCCGACCCGGCAGACGGATTCCAGCTGGGTATGCGCGGCGCCGTGCTGGTGCGCCCTGACGGGCACGTGGCGTGGCGGATGCCGTGGGTGCCGTCGGATCCGGCGAAGGAATTGGCCGGCGCGCTTTCGACGTTGCTGCACTAGTGGAGGCTCCCATGCAATCGTTCGAATCTGGCGGCGTCGTCACGGCGTTTGAGAAAACCGGACGCGGCGAACCGATCGTGCTGCTGCATGGCGGCGAGGCCGATCATTCGATGTTCGACGGCCTTGCGCCCGCGCTGGCGGCGCATTTTACCGTGATCGCTTATGACCAGCGCGATTCCGGCGCCACCAGGAATCCTCCGTCGTCCTATTCGCTGGCCGACCTGGCTGATGACGCCGCGGCCTTGATTGGAGGGCTCGGTTACGATCGTGCCCATGTCTTCGGAACCTCGCTGGGCGGCCAGATTGCGCAAGTGCTGGCGGCCCGCCATCCCGGTCGCATTGATCGCCTGATCCTGAGCAGCACCTGGAAGGTCAACAGGAGCCCGCTCGACGTCAATGCGGATGTGTTCCGCACGCTCGCGTCGTACCGCGCGGACACAGGGGGCAACGCGCCGAAGATCGCGGAGTTCTTCTTTCCGCCTGAGTATCTGCGCGTTCGGCCCGAACTGATCGACATCTTTCGTGGCTCCAACCGCGACGACGGCCAGAAGGCACGACGCGGCGCCTTGCTCGCACAGCCTGTCGCCGCCGATCTGACCGGCTTTGATCGCCCGACGCTGCTGCTCGCGGGCGGCGACGACCGGCTGATCCCGAACGCGGAGACATTTGCGCTCGCCCGCGACTTTGCGCACGTCGAGACCAGGACCATTGCAGGCGTCGGCCATGTCGCGTCGATCCAGGCCCCCGAGCGGGTCGCGGAAGCGGTGGCGACATTTCTGAATTCAAAAAAGAAGGCGGCTTGACAACAACGGGGGGAGACCATGGCTGAGCAAACGAGCGCTGTGCCGTTCGATGAAGCGCCGGTGACGACGCGCTATTGGCTATCGATCATCATCTTCGCCATCTCCGGCGTAGTCGATTTCTTCGATTTCTTCGTGGTCGGGTTTCTGGTCTCGGTGTTGGCGCCGAAATGGCACCTGACGTTCGGGCAGACCTCGATCATGCTCATGAGCGCCGGCATCGGGGCGATGCTGGGAGCATTCGCCGCGGGGGTCCTCGCCGATCGCTTCGGGCGCAAGCCGTTGGCGGTTGCCGGCGTTCTGCTGTGCGGCCTGACTTCCGGCGCGATCGCGTTCATTCCGGAAGACGGCTGGGTTGCATTTGCGATCCTGCGCTTTTTCGTCGGCTTCGGCCTTGCCGCGGGTGCGGCGGCGGCGGTTCCTGCCATCGTTGAGTTCGCACCGACCCGTCACCGCACGCTGGTCACGAGCCTCGTCGTCGTTCCAGTCGCCTTCGGCGTACTGTCGGCTTCGGTGACGGCGAGCTTCCTGTTGCCGCTGGTCGGCTGGCGCGGCCTGGCGGCGGTCGGCTTTCTGCCGATCATCCTCGCGGTTCTGACCATGATCATCATGCCGGAATCGCCACGCTGGCTGATCAGCAAGGGCCGCGTGCGCGAGGCGCAGGCGGCCATCCGAAAGCTCTACCGGGTCGGCGGCGAGTCATTTGTCCTGCCCACGCTGCCGCCAGCGAACCCGGCGACATTCGCCGATCTCTTTGCAGAACAGCGGCGCTTCTGGTTGACGGTCCTGGTCTGGTTCGGCGCCAGCACAGCGAATTACGGCGTCTTCCTGTGGGGACCGACGATTGTGGCGCTACTGCTTGGCGTCGCGCCCCAGGATGCGGCGAAGATGTTCATCTATGTCAGCCTCGCCGGCGTCGTTGGCCGAACCGGCTTTGCCTTTCTCGCCAATCGGATCGGCCGCAAGCCGTGCGGCCAGTTGATGGGCTATGGCACCGCGGTATCGCTGGCGCTGGCGGCCTATTTTCACGCCGACTTTGCCGGCTCGGTCCCGTTGTTTCTGGTCTTCCTGATCATCGGCGCCGTGTTCTTCGACGGTGGATTTTCGAACATCGGGCCCTATCCCGCCGAGATCTTTCCGGTCCAGCTTTCGGGACGCGCGGTCGGCCTTGCCCAGCTCTCGAACGGGGTCGGCAAGATCGTAGGTCCCCTATGTCTCGCATTGATCGCCGGCGCGGATAATGTCGTGCATCCCAGCGCGACCGCAGCGGCGGTGATGCCGGCGTTTTTCTTTCTTGCCGGCGCGGGCCTCCTGATCGGCCTTGCCTTTACGTTCCTCGGCGTTGAGCCGCACGGGCGTCCGGTGGCTCTGTTTGGTGAAAACGCGGGCTCGAGCGCCGCACCGACGCCGCTGGCCGCAAAAGCGGCAGCGGGACAGTGAAAGACGGAAGGTTTTACCATGGACAATGCGCCGACGTGGTCGCAACAACGGCGCCGTTCGATACTGCAAAACTCGACCGGTTGATGGATCAGGCGGGGCTCGACATCCTGGTCGTCACCTCGCGTCACAGCGTGCAGTACCTGCTCGGTGGATATCGCTTCTTCTTCTTCGACGTCATGGAGGCGATCGGCACCAGCCGCTATCTGCCGGTGTTCGTCTATCAGAAGGGGCATCCTGAAAATTCCGCCTATATCGGCAACCGCATGGAAAAGTTCGAGCATGAGCTCGGACGGATATCGGCGCCTTCAGTCAAAGCGGGCGCGTGGGGAACGCTCGATGCGATCGGCCTCGCGATTGATCATGTGAAAAAGCTCGGGGGCGCCGCCAGGCGCGTCGGCATCGAGGCAGGCTTTCTGCCGGCCGACGCCAGGGATCATCTGCTTGCCGGGCTTGGCGACGTCGAGGTCCGCGAGGCCCATTTCACGCTGGAACGGCTTCGTGCCGTCAAGTCTCCGGTCGAACTGGATCTCATCAGGGAGGCTTCGGAACGGGTCGTCGATGCGATGATGGCGACGTTCAAATGTTGTGCACCGGGCATGACCAAGAACGATGTCGTCGCTCGTCTGCGCCGTGAGGAGCAGGAACGCGATCTTGTCTTCGAGTATTGCCTGATTGCCGCGGGCAAGAGCCATAACCGCGCGCCGTCGAACCAGCTTCTTGCGGAGGGCGACGTGATCTCGATCGATTCCGGCGGAAACTACCGGGGCTATATCGGCGACCTCAGCCGCATGGGACTTCTAGGTGAGCCCGACAACGAGCTCCGCGAGTTGCTGCAAGGAGTCGAGGAGATTCAGCAGGTGGCCCGACGCGCGATCCGGCCGGGCGCCATGGGCGGCGACATCATTGCGGCGGGCGAGGCAGCCGTCAAAGCCTCGCCGCATCGCGCCGTACTCGACTTCACCGCACACGGCATCGGGCTTGTCAGCCACGAAGCGCCGCGCCTCACCGCGAGCGGCCCGGTGCCTTACGCGCCGTATGATGCCGACCGGCCGCTCGAACGCGGGATGGTGATCTCGATCGAGACCGCGCTGCTGCATCCGGCGCGCGGCTACATCAAGCTGGAGGACACGCTGCTCGTCTCCGAGGTGGGCTGGGAAGCGCCCGGTGACCATGGCAGGGGATGGAATTCGTCGCGTCTCATGGCGTGAAGCGGTCACCGCCAAGGCGGCTTTTTTGGCTGGGTCACCGATTCAACTGCGGTGCTGGAGGCGCTCGTCGGTTAATTTCGGAATATTAGAAATATATTCCTGAGTTGCCCGACGTGTCAAGTGGTGCGGTCGACGCCGGCCGCCGCTGGCTACTTTGCATGGGGTTGTTTTCGATATTTTGGCAGCGCCCCCTGTGACGGCCCGGACGACTTCATATGCGCTCGGCCAGGCGATTGATCCGGCGGTCTTTGCTTCACGCGAGCCTCCGGCCATGCGATGCTTCGACCCTGGATGTAGCGGCGGCTCCGTGCCGTCTGCTCGCCAGGGCGGCGCCGATGATGGGCAGGTGCAACCGATATGGATTGCCTCCCCATCGACAGAAGCGACCCGATGACCGCTGCCGCCAACGCGCTCCGCGACTACGCCCAAAGCATCCTGACCGCCCGTGTCTACGACGTGGCGGTCGAGACGCCGCTCGATCCGATGCCGCGGCTCTCGGAGCGCCTGTCGCGCGCCGTCCTGCTGAAGCGGGAGGATTTTCAGCCGATCTTCTCGTTCAAGCTTCGCGGCGCCTACAACAAGATCGTCAGGCTGCCGGACGCGCAGCGAAGACAGGGCGTCATCTGCGCGTCGGCGGGCAATCACGCGCAGGGCGTGGCGCTGTCGGCGCGCAAGCTCGGCATTCCCGCGACGATCGTGATGCCGCGGACGACCCCCGCCATCAAGGTCGAAGCCGTCCGGCGTCTGGGCGGCGACGTCGTGCTGCATGGCGACACGTTCGACGACGCGCAAACCAAAGCCAGGGAGATCGAGGTCGCGCGCGGCCTGACATTCGTGCATCCGTTCGACGATCCGGACGTGATTGCCGGCCAAGGGACCGTTGGGATGGAAATCCTGCGGCAGCATCCCGATCCGATCGAGGCGATCTTCGTGCCGATCGGCGGAGGAGGGCTTGCGGCCGGCGTCGCCGCCTTCGTGAAGTTCCTCAATCCCTCGATCAAGGTCGTCGGCGTAGAGCCGGCCGACGCGGCTTCGATGGCGGCCGCGCTCGCCAAGGGCAACGTCGTCGCGCTGGATCAGGTCGGGCTGTTCGCCGACGGCGTCGCCGTCCGCAAGGTTGGAACGGAGACGTTCCGGCTCTGCCGCGACTTGCTCGACGAGGTCGTCACCGTGGACACCGACGCCATGTGCGCGGCCATCAAGGACATCTTCGACGATTTGCGATCGGTTGCCGAGCCCTCCGGGGCATTGGCGCTCGCCGGCCTCAAGGCCTACGCCGAGCGCGGCGCGCTGAGCGACGGCAGCCTGATTGCCGTCAACAGCGGCGCCAATCTGAACTTCGACCGGCTGCGCACCATTGCCGATCGCGCCGAGGTTGGCGAACACCGGGAGGCGCTGCTAGCGGTGACCGTACCGGAGAAGCCGGGCAGCTATCGCCACTTCATCCGCATCCTCGGCTCGCGGGCCATCACGGAATTCAACTACCGCTTCGCCGAGACGACCGCGCCGGCGCAGCTGTTCGTCGGTATTGCCCTGAGCCGCGGCGAGGCCGAGAAGCGCGAAGTCATGGAACTGCTGCGGCGCGAGGGCTATCCGATCCTGGATCTGAGCGAGAACGAGATGGCCAAGGACCATGTCCGCTACATGGTGGGTGGTCGCGCGCCGCTTCTCAAGGACGAGGTGATCTACCGCTTCGAGTTTCCGGAGCGACCCGGCGCGTTGCTGAAATTCCTCGAGAGCCTGGCGCCCGACTGGAACATTTCGCTGTTCCACTACCGCAATCACGGCGCCGACTACGGACGCATCCTGGCGGGCATCGAGGTCAAGCCGCAGGAGCGCGCGCGGTTCGTTCAGGCGCTCGATGCACTCGGCTATCCCTATTGGAACGAGAGCGAGAATCCGGCCTATCGGCTGTTCCTGTCCGCCGAGAAGGGATGAAGCGGCGGGCGTTTCGCATCAGCGGTCGGCAGTCAGCTGTTGACGATATCGCTCGGCGTCCCAGTTCAGCAACGCGTGCTCATTCTCTGCCGTCAGAAAGTTGACGCGTGCGGTCAAAGGCAATCGGCTGGCGACCAATGCGAGGCAGCTCAGCATGGCTTCCGCGCCGTCGCTCGCATCCTCGCGGATGAGGCTGCCGATATCAGGGACGAGAAGCGCAACCGGCGGCGGCAGCCCGCTCGCGGTGCTTTGCGCGATCATGGTGCTCAGCTTCTCGCGATGCTCCAGCACCGGCAGGCCCGGGCCAAGGAAGACGACGTGATCGGGATAAAGCGAGCCGCTGGTCGCGATCGCGCGGCTGTAGCGGTCGGTGGCGGTGTCGTGGGCGCGCGGATCTAGGGGCAGGCGATAGTTCGTGCCTGCGCAGATCTTGCGGAGCGCGCCGTGATCGGCAGCCGGCGCGTGACGCGGCTCCAGCGCGAGGCGTTGCTCGATTTCGGCAACCAAAGCCTCCGCCGCGTCGCAGGTGTAAGCACCGACCACCAGGCCGTGATTGCCGAGGATCAGGACGTCGACCGCATCCTCTGCGATCGCCGCGCTGACCGCGCGTGCGAGCGGCAGCCCCGGGTGGTGATAGGTGAGGTAGCGCCAGGCCAGTCCGTCCATTCGCCGGGCAAATTCGGTGCGGGCGTCGGTTCGCACTGCCCATGCAATGGTGTTGACGGAATGGACATGCAGCACGATCCGGTGCGGCATCAGAGCATGCAGCGAGGTCTCGATCGAGGCGCGCAGCGTCGTTCCGGCATTCGGCGCAAGCGGCACGCGTTCGTCGCCCTGCGTCAGTGCTGTGCGCGCGGCCGACAAGGCGACCGGCACGAAGATGTCCTTCTCCTCTGCGTCCGCCAGCCAGGTGCCTGACGCCTTCACCCACAGCACGTCGCCATCCTTGACCGACGAATTGCCGCCGGCGCCTTGCACCAGCAGGATATTGCTGCCGACGCGTGCCGACATGCGGCGCAGTTCGTTCAGCGTTTGAGGCGGTCGCATCGGCTGTTCTCACCAGGTCAGATGGTCCATCGTCCAGTGCGGCATCCGCGTTGCTGCGCCGGCCGCGGTCTTAATCGCCTGCGGCAGATCGCTCGCTTGCGACAGCGTCGCGCGGTGCGCGCCGGAGCCGATCAGCAAGGTCAGCATGCCGGCGGCGCGTCCACCGGCGATATCGTGATCGAGGGAATCGCCGATGACGAGGATCCGTTCCAGCGGCGGATGTCCCAATTGATCACGCGCGGCGGCGAACATCGGCGGATACGGCTTGCCCACGAACAGCACCGTGCCGCCGAGCGATTGATAGAATGCGGCGAGCGCGCCCGGCGCGGGGATCAGCCCGGCGGCGCCGAACATGACCAGGTCCGGATTGGCGCACAGCATCGGCAGTTGCCGCGCTGCGGCGGCCGTCAGCAGCGCACGCCAGCGCTCGGGCTCCGCCGTATCATCGTCGAGCCCGCCGAGCAGGATGAAATCAGCCTCATACACGGTCGAAGCCATCGTGAGATCGGCGCCATCGACGATCGAGCGGTCGCCGTCGCGCGAGATCAGTAAGCAGGCGCGTCCGAGATCTGAGAAGGGGGCCTGCTCGCGCGCATGCAGCCCGCGCCAGGTCACCTCGCCCGAGGACAGCACGCCGTCATAGGCCTCCGGCGGGAGGCCGAGCGCGGCGAGCCGCCGCTGGTTGCTGCTCGCGCGCTTGCCGGAATTGGAGAGGATCAGGATGCGCTTGCCGGCCTCGCGCAGTCTGGCCACGCAATCCAGCGCCGCAGGGAACACCGCCAGCCCCTCGTGCAACGTACCCCATTGGTCGAGCAGCACGTGATCGAAGCGGTCGACGATGCCGTGAAGGCCGGCGATCGCGGTCGCATCGGCCTTCATGGCGGACCTCCGTTCAGCGCGAGCAATGCTGCGCCGTAGCTCGCTTCGGTCTGTTCGGCGACCGAGACCGGAACGCCGAGCACGCGGTGCCTGATCCTGGTCCATGCATCGTTCTTGGCGCCGCCGCCGATCCCGATGACGCGCCGCAAGCGTGGTGCGCCGAGCCGCGCCAGCTGCCGGTAGGCGAGGGCTTCGACTGAGGCGATGCCTTCGAGCAGGCCCTGGAAGAAGCGGCAATCTTCCGCCGGGCGCGGCGTGATCCGCGCGGCCAGCTGTGGATCGGCGATCGGGAAGCGTTCGCCGGGTTTCGGAAGCGGATAATAGTCGAGCCCGGTCGGCGCCTCCGGCGTCACCTGCGGCGTCAGGCGCTCCATCTCGTCGGCGGTGAAGTGCACCAGAAGCGCGGCGCCGCCGGAGTTCGAGGCGCCGCCGGCGAGCCAGCGCGCGCCGAGCCGGTGCGAATAGACGCCCTGGTCGGCTGCGAAGATCGGCTGGGTCGCGAGCTGCTTCACCACCAGCGTGGTGCCGAGCGAGGTGACGGCATCGCCCGGCTGGTCGGCCCGCGTCGCGATGAAGGCAGCAACGCCATCGGTGGTGCCGGCTGCGACCTGCGCTGTGGGCGGCAGTCCTAGCGACCGCGCGACCTGCGGATCCAGCTCGGCGAATGGCGTTCCCGGCTCCAGCACCTCGGGAAGCAGATCGTCGCGCACGCCGAGTTGATCAAGCCAGCGCGGCCAGGCGCGTGCGACCGGGTCGTAACCGAGCTTCAGCGCGTTGTTCTCGTCGCTGATGCCGTGATGGTTCGCGAGCCGGCCCGCGATCCAGTCCGCCTGGTGAACGGCGTGGCGCGCATCGCCGATATAGCCGTGATCTAGCAGATAGAGCAGCTTGGCGAGTGCGCTGCTCGCGCCATGCGCGCCGCTCTCGATCGGTGCGATTGCAGCTACGCGCGCGGCCTCATGGGTGGCGCGCGCATCATTGTACATCAGCCCCGGCGAACAGGGGCGGCCGGCCGCGTCGACCAGCAGCAGCGTGCCCGAAGTGCCGTCGACGACGATGCGCGTGATGTCGCCGAGACCGACGGTCTCGCCGAGCTTGCCGATTGCAGCGACTGCCGCTTGCCACCAGAGCTCCGGTGTCTGGTCGATGGCGTTGCCGTCGACGCGCGGTGCGGGCAGCGCAACTGAAGCGAAGCCGCGAATGCCGGCCTGCGGATCGATCGCACAGGCGCGGACGCCGCCGGTTCCGACATCGATGCCGAGATACAAACCTCCCATCCGACTTCACCGTTCTCTGGTGCGCGCGCTTCGACATTGGTTGCGCTGCAGCACGTTTGGGGGATTGACGCCCCGTTCGGCCTCTGCAATTTTTTGCAGGGCGTGAAGAATTTTGCAAGCGGACTTTTCCGGACATGGCCACACCGCCTGACAGGCTGCCGATCATCGACGGCGAGGCGTCGCTCGCGACCCGCGCGGCGTGGCTGTATTTCGCGGCGGGGCTGACCCAGTCGGAGGTCGCAGACCGCCTCAACATCCAGAGCACCAAGGCGCATCGCCTGATCGCGCGCGCCAGCCGCGAGGGCATGATCCGTGTTTTCGTCGAGGGGCCGGTCGCCGAATGCGTCGCGCTGGAGAATGACCTCACGCAGCGCTTTGGCCTTTCGTTCTGCCGTGTCGCGCCCGATCTCGGCGAGAGCGACCTGCCGCTGAAGGCGCTGGCGCTGGAAGGCGCGAGCTTCCTGCGCCAGACCCTCGAGCGCGGCGATGACAAGGTGATCGGCGTCGGCCATGGCCGCACGCTCGCCGCCGTGGTCGAGCAGATGCCGCAGACCCCGGCGCGCGACGCGCAATTCGTCTCGCTGCTCGGCGGGCTGACGCGGAAATTCGCCGCCAATCCGTTCGACGTGATTCATCGTCTCGCCGAGCGCACCGGCGCGGAAGCCTATCTGCTGCCGGTGCCGGTGTTCGCCAATTCGGTCGCCGACCGCGCCGTGTTGATGCAGCAGTTCGGCATCGCCGACGTGTTCGCGCTGGCGCGCAAGGCCTCGCTGCTGTTCGTCGGCATCGGACAAGTCAGCCGCGACGGCTTCCTGGTGTCGAGCGGCATGATCAAGCCCGACGAGGTCGCCGAGCTGAAGCGCGTCGGCGCCTGCGCCGATCTGCTCGGGCATTTCTTCAGCGCCGACGGAGCAGTGCTGGACACCGATCTGTCGGCTCGCGCCACCTCCATGAGCATGGCCGATCTCAGGAAGCACCGGATCGTCGCCATCGCCGGCGGGCCGGCCAAGGTGACCGCGCTGCGCGGCGTGCTGCGCAGCGGCGTGCTGCACGGCCTCATCATCGACGAGGTGACCGCAAAGGCGCTCGCAACAGACAAGCCGGAGACCACATCCGGCAAGCCAAGAAGCAAGACCCGGAAGGACACATAAAACAAGCGTCAACAAGGAGAGGAAATACATGTTCGATCGCGAGAAGAATCTGTTCGACTCCTACGCTGCCAAACGCATCAGCCGCCGCGATCTCCTCGACGGCGCCGCCAAGCTCGGCATCGCGGGCATCGCCGCCAACGCCGCCTTCGCCTCCTCGATGTCGAAGGCGATGGCCGCGGATTTCAACTGGAAGGCCCAGAGCGGCAAGAGCGTCAAGCTGCTGCTCAACAAGCACCCTTACGTCGACGCCATGATCGGCGACATCGAGGCGTTCAAGACCCTGACCGGCATGAACGTCACCTACGACATCTTCCCGGAGGACGTTTATTTCGACAAGGTGACGGCAGCGCTGTCGTCGAAGTCGGACCAGTACGACGCCTTCATGACCGGCGCCTACATGACCTGGACCTATGGTCCGGCGGGCTGGATCGAGGACCTCAACACCTACATCAAGGATCCCGCCAAGACCAATCCGGCCTTCGCCTGGGACGACGTGCTGCCGGGCTTGCGCGCCTCCACGGCGTGGGACGGCGTCGCCGGCTCCGAGCTCGGCTCGGGCAAGGCCAAGCAGTGGTGCATCCCCTGGGGCTATGAGCTCAACAACATCACCTACAACCGCAACGTCTTCGACAAGGTCGGCGTCAAGCCGCCGAAGAACCTCGACGAGATGCTGGACGTCGCGGCCAAGATCACCAAGGACGCCGGCGGCCCCTACGGCGTCGGCGTGCGCGGCTCGCGCTCCTGGGCGACCATTCATCCCGGCTTCCTGTCGGCCTATTCGAACTTCGGCCAGAAAGATTTTGTGATGGAGGGCGGCAAGCTGAAGGCCGCGATGAACACCAAGGCCTCGAAGGACTTCCACGACAAATGGGTCAAGATGATCCAGACCTCGGGCCCGAAGAACTGGTCGACCTACACCTGGTACCAGGTCGGCACCGATCTCGGCGCCGGCGCCTCCGGCATGATCTTCGACGCCGACATCCTCGGCTACTTCATGAATGGCGGCGACAACAAAGAGAAGGGGAATCTCGGCTACGCGCCGTTTGCCGCCAACCCGGCCGCCAAGGCGCCGACCCCGAACGTCTGGATCTGGTCGCTCGCGATGTCGACCTTCTCCAAGCAGAAGGACGCCGCATGGCTGTTCATGCAGTGGGCGGCTTCGGTCGAGCACGATCTGTTCGGTGCGCGCAAGATGGACTTCGTCAATCCGGTGCGCACCTCGGTGTGGAAGGACAGCGAGTTCCGCGATCGCATCGCGAAATCCTATCCCGGCTATCTCGAGCAGCACGACATGTCGTCGCCCGGCGCCAAGATCTACTTCACGGCGCAGCCGCTGTTCTTCGATCTCACGACGGAATGGGCCGCCTCGCTGCAGAAGATGGTCGCGAAGGAGGTCAGCGTCGACGAGGGGCTCGACAAGCTCGCCGACAGCATCAACCGCCAGCTCAAGCAAGCTGGTCTCGGCTGATGGATCAACTGTGCGGTGCTTGATCCCCCGCACCGCACCCATCCGCCGGCTCGGAGCCTTGTCCCATCCGAGCCGGCGGCGTTTGCCAGCCGAACGCGATCTCTTATCATCATGAGCATGGTCCAACTTCTCCAGACGAACGCCCAGGCGGCGCCGGCCAAGCCAAGGCCGCGCGTGCGCCTCTTGCCCTATCTGCTCAGCCTGCCGGCGTTGCTGGTCTGCGTGGCGATCCTGGTTCCGTTCGTGACTGCCGCGGTCTATTCGCTGCAGCGCTACCGGCTGAACCTGCCTTACCTGCGCGGCTTCATCGGCCTCGGCAACTACATCGACTTCCTGTCCGATCCGGCATTCTGGAATACGCTCCGGATCTCGATCACCTACACCGCGGTGACGGTCGTGGTCGAGCTTCTGCTTGGGCTCGGCATCGCGCTGCTGCTGCGCCGGCCGAGCCGCTTCCACAATGCGGTGTCGATCATGCTGCTGCTGCCGCTGATGACAGCGCCGGCGATTGCCGCGCTGATGTGGAAGCTGATGACCAATCCGAGCTTCGGCATCCTGTCCTATCTGGTCAGCCTGTTCGGCGTCACCGACTTCAAATGGGCCTCCGACCCGTCGAGTGCGCTGTTCACGGTCGTGCTGGTCGACGTCTGGGTCTACACGCCCTTCATCATGATCCTGCTGCTGGCCGGCCTGCGCTCGTTGCCGCGGCAGCCGTTCGAGGCCGCGGCGCTCGATGGCGTGCCGGCAAGCTTCGTGTTTTTCCGGATCACACTGCCGATGCTTGCGCCCTATATCATCACGGCGTCGCTGTTCCGCCTGCTCGATTCGATCCAGCAGTTCGACATCATCTATGCGATGACGCAGGGCGGGCCGGGCGACCGGCTGATGGTGTTCCAGGTGCAGGCCTATCTGGAGTTCTTCCAGTACACCAATGTCGGCCGGTCGGCGGCGCTGTTGATGATCCTCTGGCTGATCACCAACATCCTGTCCAACATCTTCATCAAGAACTGGCTGCGGCTGCGCGCGCGTGCGCACGGCCACGCGTGAGGGGGAGGGGCGCGATGGAACATTCAAGCCTTGCCGGTCGCATCTTCCGCGGCGTGGCGCTCTCGCTGATCCTGATCTTCTTCATGTTTCCGATCGTTTGGATCTTCCTGATGTCGTTCCAGAGCAACGATCAGATATTGCGGATTCCGCCGCGGATCCTGTTCGAGCCGACGCTTGCGAATTACGAGGCGCTGATCTCCGGCCAGCTGCGCACCGCGGCCGGTAATCTGCAGATCTCCTTCATGCGCAACCTGTTCAACAGCGTCGTGCTGTCGAGCGCGGCGGTGCTGCTGGCGCTGTTGCTCGGGGTGCCGGCCGCCTATGCCTTTGCGCGCTTCAAGTTCCGCCTCGGCGAGACCATCGCATTCACGCTGCTCTCGTTCCGCTTCGCGCCGCCGCTGCTCGTGCTGTTGCCGCTGTCGCTGTACTACCAGGAGCTCGGCCTCAACGACACCTACTTCGGCATCGTCTGGGTCTATCAGCTGATCGCGCTGCCCTTGATCCTGTGGATCGTGCGCGGCTATTTCGAGGATATCAGCCCGGATATCGAGCACGCCTACCGGCTGGCCGGGCATTCCTGGCGCGAGGCTTTCACCCGGATCGCGGTGCCGCTGGCGGGACCAGGGATCGCCGCGGCGGGGCTGCTGTCGTTCATCTTCTGCTGGAACAATTTCGTCTTTGCCCTGATCCTGGCCTCCGCCGACAAGCAGCCGGTGACGGTCGGCGCGCTGGCCTTCGTCACCGCGTCGGGAATCCAGTACGGCCAGATCGCGGCGGCGATCGTGCTGTCGGTGACGCCGACGCTGTTGCTCGCGCTCTACGCGCAGCGCTATCTGGTCGAGGGTCTCTCGCTCGGCGCGGTGAAAGGCTGACCGGATGGCACGTCTCGAGATCAATTCGGTGAGCAAGGCATTTGGTGCAGCGCGGCCCGCGGATGGGCTGTCGCTGGCTGTCGAGCCCGGCGAGATCGTGGCGGTGTTCGGGCCGTCCGGCAGCGGCAAGACCGTGTTGCTGCGCATGATCGCGGGCATGTTCGAGCCCGACGACGGCGACATCCTGGTCGGCGGCCGCTCGGTCGTCGGCGCTCCGCCCGAGCGGCGCGGGATCGGCATGGCGTTCCAGAATTTCGCCTTGTTCCCGCACATGACCGCCCGCGACAACATTGCGAGCGGCCTGCGCGCTCGGGCTGGCGGAAGCGATGTCGCGGGCCGGGTTGCCTCGATCAGCAAGCTGCTCAAGATCGAGCACGTGCTCGGCCACACGCCGCGCGAATTGTCGAATGGACAGAAACAGCGGACCGCGTTGGCGCGGGCGCTGATCGGCAATCCGGATGTGCTGCTGCTGGATGATCCCTTGCGCAACGTCGACGCCAAGCTGCGCTATGAGATGCGGCTCGAACTGCCGAACCTGCTGAGGCGCGGCACTGCCGCGGTGCTCTACGTGACCCAGGACTATCGCGAGGCGATGGCGATCGCCGACCGGATTGCGGTCTTGATCGATGGCCGGCTCGCGCAGGTCGCGACACCAGCCGATATCTATGCCCAGCCCGCATCGGTCGCGGTCGCGCGACTGTTCGGCGATCCGACCATCAACCTCGCCGAGGTTTCGCCGGTCGCGGAGCACGGCATGCTGTCGGCCATGGTCGCCGGCGCCAGGATGCGGCTCGGCGCGGCCGATGGCGCCGCGCCCGCCGGTGCATGCTGGCTTGGCGTCCGGCCGGAGGATCTCGCGGTCGCGTCCGCATCGACGGACGACGCCATCCCGGCGCGCATTCTCGCGATCACGCCGATGCACGAGAAGGCGGTGTTGCTGCTCCGTCTTGCCGACGGAACCGAATGGCTGGCGGCGCTGCCGCCGGATGCACCGCAAGGTGCGGCCGACGACACCGTTTTCGTCCGCTTCGCGCCCGATGCGGCGATGCTGTTCGATCGCGCGACCGGGCTTCGGATCGGGCCGTCGCACCGGCTCAAGGCGGCATAGGAGCGGATGGTCATGGACATGCTCGAGCTTCGAGGCATCGACAAGGTCTACCGCAGCCGCGGCAAGCCGCCGGTGCATGCTGTGCGCGCGCTCGACATGGCGGTCGAGAAGGGCGAGATCGTCGCGCTGTTGGGATCGTCGGGTTGCGGCAAGACCTCGACCTTGCGCATGATCGCGGGGTTCGAGGACGTCTCGGCCGGATCGATTGCGCTCGGCGGGCGTCGAATTCACGAACTGCCGCCGGCGCGGCGCAAGGTCGCGATGGCTTTCGAGGGCTATTCGCTCTATCCACCGCTCACGGTGCGCGAGAACATCGCGTTCGCGCTGAAATCCACCCAGCTATCGCGCAACGAAGTGACGCGTCGTGTCGACGAGATTGCCCGTTTGGTCGAGATCGAGGATATCCTCGACAGCTATCCGCGCGCGATCTCCGGCGGCCAGCAGCAACGCGTGTCTCTGGCGCGGGCGCTGGTGCGCGATGCCGATCTCTATCTGCTCGATGAGCCGATGGGCCAGCTCGAACCGCAGCTGCGCGCGGTGCTGCGCGGCCGGATCAAGAGCCTGCTCGCCGTGCGCGGCATGACCGCGATCTTCGTCACCCACGACCAGACCGAAGCCAGCGCGCTGGCCGACCGTATCGCGGTGATGGAAGGCGGCGTGCTGCAGCAGTTCGCCAGCGAAAAGGAATTGAAGGGCCGGCCCGCCAATCTGTTCGTGGCGAGCTTCATCGGCGAGCCGCCGATGAACCTGCTCGATGCGGACGTCGCGCGATCGGATGGCGGTTACCGCCTGTCGGTCGGAACGGATATGCGTTTCGAAATCGATGGCGCCGGGCTCGACGGCGAGGCGGCGAAGGCGCTCGCCGGCACGCCGCAGGTGCGGATCGGCATTCGTCCGCAAAAGATCGCGGTCGGGACCGGCGACGTCAGGGTCAAGGTCGTCTCCAACCAGTGGCTCGGCGATCAGTCGCATGTCGCCGGCGATTGCGGCGGCCGCATGCTGATCGCGGTGATGCCGGGGCGGGTCGCCGCGCGGCCGGGCGATAGTGTCCCGTTCGCGTTGGAGCCGCGTCACCTGCACATCTTCGGCCGCGACGGATCCTGCATCCGCCATGCGGAGGTGTCCTGACGATGACCGCTTCCGCTAGCCGCGACGTCATCATCGGCATCGACGCCGGCACCTCGCTGATCAAGGCGGTGGCGTTTACACTCGCCGGCGAGCAACTTGCCGATGTCTCGCAGCCGAATGCGTACAACAGCCTGACCGGCGGACATGTCGAGCAGGACATGGCGCGGACCTGGACCGATACGGTCGCGGTCATTCGTGTGTTGGCAAAGTCGGTGCCTGACTTGTCCGCACGGATCGCGGTGATTGCGGTGACCGGGCAAGGCGACGGCACCTGGCTGATCGATGACGACGGCCGGCCAGTGGCGCCGGCGCTGCTGTGGCTCGACTCGCGCGCCGGCCGGCTGGTCGAGGAGATTCGCGCCAGCGAGCGCAACACGCCGCTCTACCGCCGCACCGGCTCCGGGCTCAACGCCTGTCAGCAGGGGCCGCAACTGGCGTGGCTGCAGGCGCATCGGCCTGAGGCGATCGCCAGCGCGACAACAGCCTTCCATTGCAAGGACTGGCTCTACTTCCTGCTCACCGGCGAGCGGGCAACCGATCCGTCGGAGGCCACCTTCTCCTGCGGCGATTTCCGCAAGCGAGGCTTCGATGCGGAGACCGCGCGGTTGATCGGCATCGCCGATCTGACGCGCCTGTTCCCGCCGGTCGTTGACGGGGCGGTGATGACGCATCCGCTCACGGCTGCCGCAGCGATCGAGATCGGCCTGCCGGAAGGCATCCCGGTCTGCCTCGGCTATGTCGACGTGATCTGCAATGCGCTCGGCGCCGGGCTCTACGATCCGTCACCTGATGTCGGCTGCACCATCATCGGCTCGACCGGCATGCATATGCGGCTAGTGTCGAGCGCAGATGCGGTGACGCTGAATCGGGAGGCAACCGGCTACACCATGCCGTTCCCGGTGCCGGGTCACTATGCCCAGATGCAGTCCAACATGGCGGCGACGCTGAACATCGACTGGATGCTCGATCTTGCATGCGACTTGCTGGCGGCGGAAGGCGTGACGCGCACGCGCGCCGAGCTGATCCGCCGGCTTGATGATCAGGTGCTGCGGGCCAGGCCGGGCGAGGTGCTGTTCCATCCGTTCATCTCCGATGCCGGCGAGCGCGGTCCGTTTGTCTCGCATGAGGCCAGCGCGCAATTCTTCGGCCTGCGCTCGCGCCACCGCTACGGAGATTTGATGCGCGGCGTGATGGAGGGCTTGGCCTTCGCCGCACGGGATTGCTACGCCGCGATGGGGGCGCTGCCGCGCGATGTCAGGATCACGGGCGGCGCGGCAAAGAGCCGCGCGCTTGGCGCCATCCTCGGCGCCGCACTGGATTGCGACGTCCGGATCTGTAGCCGCGGCGAGGCCGGCGCCGCGGGCGTGGCGATGATCGCGGCCGTCACCATCGATGCCTATCCCGACATGCGCGCCTGCGCGGAGCAGTGGGTTGCGCCGCATCTGAGCGCGCCGCAATCGCCTGACGCCGCGCTCGCGAAGCGCTACGCCAGCATCTTCCCGACCTATCTCGATGCGAGGCTGGCGTCGCGGCCGGTCTGGAAGCAACTCGCCGCGCTGCGCGCCGGAGGCGACCATGTCTAAGTCCATCGCGATCGTCGGCGACCGCTTCATGTTACCCTCGGTGTTCGCCGAGCATATCCGGGCAGCATGCGGCAATGGCGTCGAGATCCGCACTCTGGAGCAGCCCTGGCCGGACGAGCCGATGGAGCACGGTTACGCGGGCTCGAAACTCGACGGCCTGAAGGAATTCATGGGGCAGCCTGACGAGATCATCGGCTTTGTCGGTGATGCTGAGCTGCTGGTCACGCACCTCGCGCCGATCTCGCGGTCGATGCTGGAGCGGCTGCCGAAGCTGAAGTTCGTCGCGGTGTCGCGCGGCGGTCCGGTCAACATCGACATGCAGGCGGCGCGCGATCACAATGTGCTGGTGGTCAATACGCCCGGCCGCAACGCCAGCGCGGTGGCGGAGTTCACCATCGGCGCTATTCTGGCCGAGACGCGCCTGATCCGCAGCGGCCATGAGGCACTGCGCGGCGGGGAATGGCGCGGCGATCTCTATCGTGCCGACCGCACCGGGCGCGAGCTCGGCGAGATGACGGTCGGCATTGTCGGCTACGGCGCGATCGGCAGCCGCGTGGTGAAGCTGCTGAAAGCCTTCGGCTGCAAGATCCTGGTCGCCGATCCCTATGTCCAGCTCAGCGCCCAGGACCGCAATGACGGCGTTGAGCATGTCGCGCTCGGCGAACTGCTCGGCCGCGCCGACGTCGTCACGCTGCACGCGCGGGTCACGCCCGAGACCACCCGCTTCATCGGGCGCGACGCGCTGGCGCAAATCAAGCAGGGCGCGTTCCTGATCAACACCGCGCGCGGCCCGCTGGTCGATTATGGGGCGCTGCATGATGCGCTGGCATCGGGACATCTCGGCGGCGCCATGCTCGACACTTTCGCAGTGGAGCCGGTCCCGGCGGACTGGCCGCTCTTGCGACTTCCCAACGTCACGCTGACGCCGCATATCGCCGGCGCCTCCGTGCGTACAGTCACAGTGGCCGCCGAGCAGGCGGCCGAAGAGGTTCGCCGCTACCTGGCCGGCGAACCGCCACGCAATCCGTGCTGAAGAAGCAATTCGTGCTGAAGAGAAAGGCAGTCCGTATGACCCGTGAGGAACGACAATTGCGCGAGGCGATCATTGCCAAGTGCCGATGGATGAATGCGTCGGGTCTCAACCAGGGGACATCAGGCAACATCTCCGCCCGCTACAAGGACCGGATGCTGATCACGCCCTCGGCGACCCCGTATGATTCGATGAAACCGGAGATGATCGCGTCGATGCCGCTCGAAGGCGACTACGGGACGTGGGAGGGGCCGTTGCAGCCGTCCACCGAATGGCGCTTCCATCTCGACATCACGCGCGCCCGGCCCGATGTCGGCGCCATCGTCCATACCCACTCGACCTATGCGACCGTGCTCGCGATCGCGCGCAAGCCGATCCCGGCATGCCACTATATGATGGCAGCGTTCGGCGGCACCGACATTCGCTGCGCCGGCTACGCGCGCTACGGCACCAAGGAATTGTCTGATCATGCGATCGCCGCGCTGGAAGGCCGCAACGGCTGCCTGCTCGCCAATCACGGCATGATTGCGCTCGGCGCCAATCTCGACAAGGCGATGTGGCTTGCGGTCGAGCTCGAGACCATCGCGCGGCAATACTACCTCTCGCTTGCGCTCGACTCGCGGATCATCCTGAGCGACGAGGAGATCGCCGACACCGCGAAGGGGTTCTCCACCTACGGGTTGCAGGCGCCAAAGCCGAGCAAGGCCCGCGCCACGGCAAAGGCGGCGCCGCGCCGCGCCGAGAAACGGCGTAGCAGCAAGCGATGACGGGCACTGCGCCGGTCGCAGGCAGGGATCACGGGCTGGTCGATATCGCTGTCATCGGTGGCGGCATCAACGGCGCCGGCATCGCCCGCGACGCCGCCGGCCGCGGCTTGAAGGTGCTGCTCTGCGAGAAGGACGATTTCGCCGAGGGCACCTCGTCGCGTTCGGGGAAGCTGATCCATGGCGGCCTGCGCTATCTCGAATATTACGAGTTTCGCCTGGTGCGCGAGGCGCTGATCGAGCGCGAGGTGCTGCTGGCGTCCGCGCCCCATATCATCTGGCCGATGCGCTTCGTGCTGCCGCATTCGCCGGAGCAGCGGCCGGCCTGGCTGGTCCGCACCGGGCTGTTGCTCTACGACCATCTCGGCGGCCGCAAGCAGCTGCCGGCGAGCCGCAGCCTGGATCTGTCGCGGGCCCCTGAGGGCGCGCCGCTGCAGCAGCAATTCCGCCAAGGCTTCGAATATTCGGATTGCTGGGTTGATGACGCCCGCCTGGTGATCCTCAATCTGATCGATGCTGCGCAGAACGGTGCGCGCATCCTGCCGCGCACGCGGGCGGTGCGCGCGCGCCGCGACGGCGAGGTCTGGTTGCTTGAGATGCAGGGTGACGACGGCACCGCGCAAATCGTGCGGTCGCGCGCGCTAGTCAACGCCGCCGGGCCATGGGTTCAGGATGTCATCCAGGGCGTGGCGGGGCTGAACTCGGCCCAGAGCGTGCGGCTGGTCAAAGGCAGCCATATCGTGGTGCCGAAATTCTGGAACGGGCCGCAGGCCTATCTGCTGCAGAACACCGACCGCCGGGTGATTTTCGTCAACCCCTATGAAAACGATCTCGCGCTGATCGGCACCACCGACATTCCCTATCACGGCCGCGCCGAGGACGTCGCGATCGGCGAGGACGAGACCGATTATCTGTTGCAGGTGCTGCGCCGCTATTACCGGACGCCGCCGCAGCGGGGCGAGATCGTGCACGCTTTCTCCGGCGTTCGGCCGCTCTACGACGACAACGCCGATAATCCATCGGCGGTGACGCGCGACTATGTGTTCGAGGTTCATGGCGCCGAGGGCGCGCCGCCGCTGCTCTCGATCTTCGGCGGCAAGATCACGACCTACCGCCGGCTGGCGGAGCAGGCGATGCAGCGCCTCGCGCCGTGGTTTCCAAAACTGTCGTCGGCCTGGACCGCGGATCGGCCGCTGCCGGGCGGCGATATCGGCGGCAGCTTCAATGATTTCTCGCATGGGCTGGCGCGCGACTATCCCGACCTGCCGCAACGGCTCATCCATCACTATGCGCGCCTCTACGGGACGCGTGCGCGCGAGCTGCTGGGTTCGGCCCGCAGCTCGGTCGATCTGGGCCGGCATTTCGGCGGCGACTTCTATGAATGCGAAGCGGTGTATCTGCGCGACAAGGAGTGGGCCATGAGGTCCGCCGACTACCTGGATCGGCGCACCAAGCATGGCCTGCATTTGACGCCGGCCGAGCGGCTCGCCTTCGAGAGTTTTATCTAGGACGGCATGTGCAGAGTGGCGAGAAAGCCGGCACCGATTGAACGGAACGAGCGCGCGACGAGCCGCAGATAGCTGGGTCATTTGACGGCACCGACCGCATAGGCAAGACTGATCGAAGTCAAACCGTGCTCGCGGGACATTCCGGTGCTCAATTCGGATTCTGCTTTGCCTTCGTCGACCAACTGGGCAGGCGTGCGCTCTGTCATGGCGGCGCTTCTTATCGCGTCGACGGTCATCTTCAGCGTACCTGCGTCCGCTCAAGTGACGTGGCAAATGGCGACGGAATATCCTCGAAGCAATATCTCCGGTGTCGGTCTGGCAAAATTCGCGGAGCTCATGTCCGCGCAGACGAACGGATATGTTACGGTCCGCAATGCATTCGATAACGAGTTGAAGATCAGCTCCGGCGGAATGTTGCGTGCGGCCCAAGAGGGGCGGATTGCCGGTGGCGACGCCTTTGCCGGGCCGCTCGAAGCGTCCGATCCGGTGTTTGGCCTGCCGTCGCTGCCGTTTGTTGTCCAGTCCATCGAGGCGGCGCGGTCCATCAACGAGCGGGCGCGGCCACTCTATGAGAAGGCGTTGGCCGCGCATGGCCTCAAGCTCCTGTACATCACCATTTGGCCGTCCACCGGTCTCTGGAGTGCCCAGCCGATCTCGACGCCCGCGGACCTGCGATCCATTGCCGCGCGGACGTATGACTACAATTCGGCCGAGGTGATGCGTGCGGTCGGTGCAACGGCGGAGTACCTTCCGTTCAACGAGGCAATCGGCAGGGTAAAAAGCCGTCTGTTGAATGCCATCCTGACGTCGGGCGACGGCGGTGCCGGCCGAAAGCTCTGGGAGGATCTCACCCATTTCACGGCGATCAACTACGCGATCCCGATCTCGATTGCCCTTGTGAGGACCGATGCGTTTGAAGCGCTCCCGGAATCGGTTCAACGGCAGGTGATGCAGGTGGCTGCCGAGACGGAACAAAGCCAGTTCCAGCTCCTGGCCAATCGCACGGCCGAGAATTACGCACGCATGCGGGCCAACGGGGTTCAGATCACGGAGCCGGCGCCGGCTCCTGTTCTCGCCGCGCTCAAGCAAGCTGCATCGGCGCCCATCGCAATGTGGAAGGCCAAGGCACCTCCGGAAGCTGTGGCCATCGTTGATCGGGCGTTGCAGCAGCAGTAAACGGTGGTGCCATGGCACGGGCGGCGATGAGCCAAGGCGCTGTGCGCGGCGTGCAGCATTAGTTCGTGCTGCGGCGGCTGCGGCCTTGCGGTGTCAGCGCATTGACGATCGATGGGCTCACCGACGCGGATGTGATCTCGACCTGCGGGGTCGCAAGACGCAGATTGCGGCGAATATGAAACTCGAGCGTGCCGGCGAGCGCCGTTTCGATGGCGGAGAGCTGTGCAGCTCCATCGTCGAGCAACGCATGGCCATGGCCCGCCGAGAACAGTGCGCCTGCGACGAAAATCGGGAAATAGGCGGTGCATCCGACGCCGAGATCCCTGTCGTCGATGCGCCCGCTGAAATCATTCGCTTCGTTCGGCTCGCGGGGGTCCCAGTTCGCCGGCGGCGCGACACCAAAATTGCCGAAACACGGCGATAACCTCAGCTCCCGTCCCCAGGGCAAGCGCGCGATATTGCGCGTGCGATCGAGCGGGACATGCCGGCAGCAGAAGTCCAATGACGCTTCCGGCGCGGCACTCGTCGGGGCCCTCATGTTCCAACCCCAGTCCGATCGCAGGCGGACATCGAGGACACGAACCTCGAGCACGTCACCCGGTTCGGCCCCCTCGACATGGATCGGCCCGGTCAGCAACTGCGGCGCTGTTCCGTGGGAAGCGGGGATGTCGCTGCGACCAAGCGGTCCAGCGAGATCGCTCGCGAGATCGAGTGCTTCGTCCGGCTCGGCCGATAGAGTCTCGATCGTCACCCGATCACCAGACGCAATTCTGATGACGGGGCTGTGTCGGCCATCCCACAGTCCCCAATGAAGATGATCAGGTGTCGAGGTAAGATAGTGCTCCACGGTCCATCCTTTCTTATTGGTTCTTGTTGACGCCTCTGCGCCCGCTGCCGCGCCACGCGGTCGCTTCAACCGGGTGATCTCCATCGAAGCAGCGCGGTTCATGCGACGCTCTCGAAAGCGACGCTGGTTCATAAGCATGATCTGTGCCAAAGGCCGTGATGCAGGGCAGGACATCCTATCTATCGGCTTATGGTCCTTATGCCGTCATTTCGAGCCCGCATCCGGTGCTGACCAGGTCAGCACTGCGGCGGCTCCGGCCGCTCGCATAGCGGATAGCGAGAGCCGTGAAAGTCGGGAAGATCAGGCTGCAAAGGTAGGCATTGCTCGTCGCTTTACTGTGCGCCTGGCGATCGCAAACCCAAGGCATCTCGCGGAGGCTGAATCCGTCACGATTGGACGTTGCGAAGATTCCGCTAGACGTATGGGACTAACATTAGTACGATAGGTTCAATTGGCAGGAAGGGCCTGCGGTTCGCTCCTCAGCCGCTGCCGGTTGCCGACAAGGAGGATGTTTTGCCGGATACCCTGGTGGAGCCGTACACGCGGCTCAGAGAGAAGATGGCGCAGCGCGACCGAAGCCTGCGCGAGAAGGTGGTGTCGCTCGAGGAAGCGGCAGGTTTCGTCCAAGACGGCATGAAGGTGGGAATTGGCGGGTCAACCATGTCCCGCACGCCGATGGCGATGCTCTGGGAGCTGATCCGCCAGCATCGCAAGGATCTTTCGATCTCGCGCTGCATCGTCTCGACGGACGGCGACCTCGTGTTCGGATCCGGCATCGCGAACCACGTCGTCACCAGCTGGTTCGCCCAGGGGATTCTCTGGGGCCTGTCCAAGGTGATGCGGCATCACGTGGAAAATGGCGGCAAGCGCTATGAGGAATGGAGCCACATGGCCGTCGGCATGCGCTTTCGCGCCGGCGGCATGGGCGTTCCGTTCCTGCCGACCCGCGCCATGCTGGGGTCGGATATCGTTGGTCAGCGTCCCGAGGCCAAGCAGATCGACTGCCCGTTCACGGGCGAGAAGCTGCTGCTGGTTCCCGCGCTCAATCCCGACGTCGCGCTGATCCATGTCCAGCGCTGCGACCCCTACGGCAACGCCCAGATCGACGGCCTGCAGTTCATGGACATCGATCTCGCGCTCGCTGCCAACAGCGTGATCCTCACGACCGAGCGGATCGTCTCGAACGACCAGATCAGGCGCGCGCCGGACCAGACGAAGATCCCGTTCTTCTGCGTCGACGCCGTGGTCGAGGTCCCCTACGGGTCGGCGCCGCACGAGTGCTACGGCCTCTATGAGCCGATGATGCGGCACATGGAAGCCTATGTCGCGCAGGTCAACGCGGATCCCGTGAAGGGCATGCAGGAATATCTCGACCGCTATTTCTACAGCCCGAAGTCCTGGAACGAATATCTCTCGCTGATCGGCATGGATGAGGTGTTGGAGGCAACGCAGAAGGGCAGGAGCATCTATAATGACTGAGGCGCAGCGCTACACCGCAAGCGAAATCCTCGCGATCTTGAGCGCGCGCCAGCTGCAGGACGGGCAGGTGGTCTTCGCCGGCATCGGCGTGCCGCTGCTCGCTGCAACCCTGGCCCAGCGCACCCGCTGTCCGGCCCTGACCATCCTGTTCGAGGGCGGCGTGGTCGGCGCCTTCGTCGAGCCGGGCAAATTGCCGCCCTCTACCAACGATCAGCGCTGCACAAAGCGCGCCAACATGGTCCTCGGCAGCGCCGATGTCTTGCTGCTGCTCCAGCGCGGTTACGTCGATGTCGGTTTCATGGGCGGCGCCCAGATCGATCAGTTCGGCAATCTGAACTCGTCGTTCATCGGCGACCCGGCGAAGCCGAAGACGCGCCTGCCGGGTACCGGCGGCGGCAACGACATCTCCAGCCTGACCAACATGATCGTCGCGATGAAGCACGAGAAGCGTCGCTTCGTCGAAAAGGTCGATTTCATCACGAGCCCCGGATTCATCCGCGGCGGCACCAGCCGGCGCGACTCCGGCCTGCCGAGCGGCGGCATGTGGCGCGTGATTACCGAGCTCGCCGTGTTCGGCTTCGACGACAGGACCCGTCGCATCAAGGTGCTGGCGCTCAATCCCGGCGTCAGCCGCGAGGAAGTGCAGGACAATACCGGCTTCAGGCTCGACTTCGACGAAATGCTCCACGTCACGTCGCCGCCGACCGATCACGAACTCGAGACGCTGCGGATGCTCGATCCCGACCGTCTCTTCACCGCTTAAAGCTACACCAAGTCCGGAGATCTCTTGATGACCACGCTCGCCAACACGTTTGGTATTGCCGCGCGCAACTTCACCGCTTATCCCGAAATGCCTAACGCCCGGGCGCTCGTCGAGTATGGCGTTCGGGTCGAGGAGCTCGGCTACGATTCGGTCTGGGTCTGGGATCACATGCTTCTCGGCGTGGATCCGAACTTCCCGATCATCGATTCCCTGACGACGCTGACAGGCATCGCCGCGCGCACCAAGCGGATCAAGATGGGCACCGGCATTCTGGTGCTGCCGCTGCGCAACGCGGTGGCGCTCGCCAAGCAGCTCTCGAGCATGGATCAGCTGTCCGAGGGCCGTCTGATCATGGGCATGGCTTCCGGATGGTACAAGCGCGAGTTCGATGCGCTCGGTATTCCCTTCGAAAAGCGCGGCAAGATCATGGATGAAAATCTCGAGATCATGCGCCGGCTGTGGACCGAAGAGTCGGTTTCGGGCGAATACATGCGCCACAACATTTCCAAGGCGGTGATGTACCCCAAGCCGGCGCAGCCGCAAATTCCGCTGCTGATCGGCGGATACGCCGATCCCGTGCTGAAGCGCGCTGCCTTGAACGGGGATGGCTGGCTGACCTACTTCTATCGTCCCGCCGACTTCAAGAAGTCCTGGGACAAGATCATCAACTTCGCCAAGGAGGGCGGCAAGGATCCCTCGACTTTGAAGAACGCCTCGCAATTGCCGATCATGATCGGCAAATCGCGGCAGGCGGTCGAAGCCGACATGCTGGACTGGCTCAACAAGGAGTGGGATTTCCCGGCTCACAGCGATTGCAGCCGCGAGAGCGCCATCATGGGCTCGGTCGATGAATGCGTCGCCCAGCTTCGCGAGCACATCGCGCTTGGGGTCCAGAAGATCATCTTCGTCCCGTACAAGTATCAGGCGGACCAGGTCGAAACCATCGCGCGTGAGATCATCCCGCGCCTGCGCGCCAAGTAACGAAACCGGAAAACGCACAACACAGGCGACAAGCAGATGACTGACCCCGTACGCAAGAAGATCATCGACAAGGTCGACGCTTCGAAAGATCACGCGATCAAGTTCCTCCAGGATATGGTCGCGATCCCGAGCGTGACCGGCGACGAAGCCGCGATCCAGAAGCACATGCACGGCTACCTGACCGAGGTCGGTCTTGAGGTCGACATGTGGGAGACCAATTGGGAGGAGCTGAAGAAGCATCCCGGCTATCGCCCGGTCGACCGCGGCTACGAGAACCGTCCCAACATCGTTGCGACCCTGAAGGGCACCGGCGGTGGTCGCTCGCTGCTTCTCAACGGTCACACCGACGTGATCCCCGTCGGCAACGGCGAGGGATGGAGCGACAATCCGTGGTCGGCCTCGATCAAGAACGGACGCATCTATGGCCGCGGTTCGTGCGACATGAAGAGCGGCGTCGCCAGCCACGTGCTCGCAGTCCAATACCTGAAGGAGCTTGGGCTCACGCCGAAGGGCGATGTCATGATCAACATCGTCATCGACGAGGAGGTCAGCGGGCACGGCACGCTCGACACCGTGATCCGCGGCTACAAGGCGGACGCCGGTATTTCCGGCGAGACCAGCGACCTCTATGTGCAGCCGGCTTGCATCGGGCGCATCTGGTTCCAGATCGACATCGAAGGCAAGCCCGCCGGTATCCAGCAGCGCTACCTCGGCATCAGCGCCATCGAGCTCGGCAACAAGATCGTGAAGGCCGTACAGGAGCTGGAAGACGAGCGCGTGGCGAACGTCAAGCACGCGCTCTACCCGAGCGCCATCGACTCCTTGCCCTGCATCATCGGCAGCTTCCAGGCCGGCAACTATCCGAGTGCCTTCCCGGCGAGCGCCGTTCTGAAGGGATCGATCGGTACCGTGCCGAGCGAGGACCACGAGGGCGTCAAGCAGAGCCTCGTCAAGAAGATCGCCGAGGTTGCGGCGCAGGATCCCTGGATGAAGGACCATCCTCCTGTGGTGAAGTTCGTCGGCTACGACGCCGAGGCTTCGGAGATTCCGGTCCAGCATCCGATCGTGCGGACCGTCTGCGATGTCTATACCGAAGTGACCGGCAAGAAGCCCACGATCTCGGGGCGCCAGGGTGCGGCGGACACGCGGTTCTTGAACAAGTACGCGAATACGCCAACCGTGATCTTCGGGCCCGGCTCGACGGCGGTCATGCATGCGAACGACGAGTATGTCTCGATCGATGATTACCTGACGGCCATCAAGGTCATGGCGCTCAGCATCTACGACTGGTGCAATTCCGCCCCAGCCAAGTAATCAAGGGCCGGATCGATCGGGAAGGGGCCCAAGGTTTGGGCCCCTCCTTTTTTGGCGGCGTCGGTGGTGCGAACTCGCTATTGTCGCACGCGGGAGGGTTCTCGAGACTCGACGCTCAATTCCAGTGATGCTATCTTTGCGATAATAGAATGAATTTGTGTTCGAGCCGTCGATCGCTCCGGACACGGACGACAAGAGGGGAGACGGAGTGGCAAAGCAGGGCGTTGGAGCTTCCGTTCCCCGAAAGGAAGATGATCGCTTTCTCCGCGGACGGGGCGAATATGTCGGCGACATTCGTTTGCCCGGCATGCGCGACGTCGCGTTCGTCCGTAGTCCGCTTGCCCATGCGCGGATCAAGGACATCCGTATCCCGCCACATCTTCGCAGCAGCGTGTTCATCGCGTCGGATATCGCGGCCGACACGCGTCCGATTCGCGCCGTTTCCGGACTGCCGGGCTTCAAGCCTTCCGATCAGCCGATCCTTGCATTCGAGAAGGTCCGTCAGGTCGGCGAATTGATCGCGATGTGCGTCGCCGACACCCGCGCGGAAGCCGAGGACATTGCGGCCGCCGTCGAAGTTGATTTCGAGGAATTGCCGGCCGTGCATGACATGCTGCTGGCGCGGCGTCCGGACTCCGCCCTGGTGCACGAGGAGTGGGGCGACAACGTCTTCCTCGAGACGTTTGTCGACATCAACATGGAAGCGGCCTACGACGCTCCGATCAAGATCACACGCGAGATATCGACCGCGCGGCAGAGCATGGCGCCGATGGAAGGCCGCGGCACGGTTGCGGTCTGGCACAAGCGGATGGATCAGCTCGTCCTCTACACCGGCAATCAGCAGCCGCACATCGTGCGCAACGGCCTGTCGGAATGCCTCAATCTCGAACAGCTGAAGATCCGCATCGTCTCGCCCGATGTCGGCGGCGGCTTCGGCTACAAGGGCATCGTGCTGACGGAGGATGTTTGCCTTGGCTGGCTCGCCATGCGCTGCGGCTATCCGGTGCGCTGGATCGAGGATCGTCGCGAGCATTTGACGGCGGGCGCGAATTGCCGCGAGCATCACTACAACATCACCGTCTATGCCGATCGCGACGGGAAACTGCGCGGTGTCGAGTGCGAGGCCTCGGTCGATTCCGGCGCTTATTCGTCCTATCCGTTTTCGGCCTGTCTGGAGGCTGCGCAGATCGCCAGCATCCTGCCCGGGCCGTACGATTTCCCATCCTATCGCTGCCGCACCTGGTCGGTGTCCACCAACAAGTGCCCGATCCTGCCTTACCGCGGCGTTGCCCGAACCGGCGTTTGCTATGCGATCGAACTGATGATGGACGCGATCGCACACGAATGCGGTCTCGAGCCGTACGAGGTGAGGCTCAAGAATCTGGTGCGGCCGGAGCAGATGCCGTTCGACAACATCACCAAGAAGCATTTCGACAGCGGAAACTATCCGGAATCGTTGCGGCTGGCTCTGGCGAAGATCGATCTGGCCGGTCTCCGCGCGCGCCAAAAGAAGGGCGAGCCGGACGGTCGTTTGATCGGGGTCGGTCTATCAGTCTATTGCGAGCAGGGTGCGCACGGCACGTCGGTCTACGCAGGCTGGGGCATCCCGATGGTTCCGGGACACGAACAGGCAACCGCCCGTATGACCCCCGACGGCGGCCTCGAGCTGCGGATCGGTGCGCATTCGCATGGTCAAAGCATGGAGACCACGCTTCCGCAGGTCGCGCACGAAATTCTTGGCATCGACATCGCGCGCATCAAGCTGGTTCACGGTGACACCGAGTACACGCCTTACTCGACGGGCAGCTGGGGATCGCGCTGCGCGGTGATGTCCGGCGGCGCCGTTGCGACGGCCTCGCGTGAGCTCGCCAAGCTCGTCAAGGGCATTGGCGCGCATCTGCTGCAGACCGAGGTCGAGAGCGTCAAGCTCGAGAACGGCGCGGTCGTTGGTCCGTCCAACAGCGTGAAGATCGACGAAATTGCGCACACCTGGTATCGCAGGCCGCAGGATCTGCCGGCAACTGTCGATCCGAGGGGCCTCGAGGTCACCATCGGCTACAAGCCGGCGCGTGATTCCGGCACGTTCAGCTATGCGACCCATATCGCGGTGGTCGCCGTCGATCCGGAGTTGGGTGATATCGAGCTGATCGACTACGTGGTCGTCGAAGACGGCGGCCAGCTGATCAACCCGATGGTCGTCGATGGGCAAATCTATGGCGGGCTGGCGCAAGGCATAGGCACCGCAATGTATGAGGAAATGAACTTTGATACGTCGGGGCAGCCGCTCGCATCGACCTTTGCCGATTATCTGCTGCCGGGCCCGACCGAGGTGCCGGCGCCCAAGCTCGGCCACATGGAGACGTTGGCGCCCTATACGGAGTTCGGTGTCAAAGGCATCGGCGAGGGCGGTGCCATTGCGCCTCCCGGAGCGATCGGCAACGCGGTCAATGACGCATTGCGGCCTCTCGGAGTCCAGGTCTTGCACACGCCAATGACGCCACGGCGTGTTCTCGAAGCCATTCGGGCCGCAGCCGGGAGCCGCAAGGCGAAGGCGCCCGCGGAAGGGTTGCCGGCGTGAAACCTGTCAATTTCGACTATGCACGCCCCGATGCGGTCGATGCGGTGATCAGGCTCATCGCGGACGACAGCCGGACCGTCAAGATGATGGCCGGGAGCCAGTCGCTCGGGCCGATGTTGAATCTCAGGCTCGTGCAGCCCGATCTGATCGTCGACCTGACCGGAATCGAAGAGCTCCGTTGTTTCAGTGACGGGGCCGACGAGATCTCGATCGGGGCTTGCGTCACGCATGCCGATATCGAGGACCTCCGCGTCACCGACGTCACGCGCGGTGCGCTGCCGACGGTCGCCAACGGCATCGCATATCGCGCGGTGCGCAATCGCGGCACCATCGGCGGCAGCTTGACGCATGCCGATCCGTCGGCCGACTGGCACTCGATCCTCGCCGCGGTCGGGGCAAAGGTCGTGCTGCGTGGCCCGGCCGGTGAGCGGACCGTGACCGTCGAGGACTATATGGTGGGCGCGCTTGAAGCCGACCTGCGCCCCGGCGAAGTTCTCGTTCGCGTCATGGTGCCGCGACTGAGCAAATCGGCGCGCTGGGGCTACTACAAGAGCTGCCGCAAGACCGGCGAATTTGCCCACGCGATCGGCGCCTTCGTGACCGACCCCGATCGCGGCATCAGTCGTGCGGTGATCGGCGCGACCGAGAGCCGTCCGATCGTCATTGCCAAGGCAGGCAACGTGATCGGCGACGGCCGCGCTCCGCGGCTAAGCGATAGTTTCGACGGCGGGGCCGTCGACGAGATTCTGGAGAAGGCAGGGATGGTCGATCCCCTGGACAAGCAAACCCATGTCGTCGCGCTGCGCCGCGCGATCGAGCAGGCACGGCCGCAATGAGCACCTGCAACCTCAATGTCAACGGCAGCGCCGTCAGCGCGGAGATCCAGCCGCGGACGCATCTTGCGGACTTTCTCCGCGAGAAGCTCAATCTGACCGGCACCCATCTGGGTTGCGAGCACGGCGTCTGCGGCGCGTGCACTCTCCTCGTCGACGGCGTGCCCACGCGCTCCTGCATCACCTTCGCGATGGCTTGCCAGCAGGCCGACGTCACGACGATCGAAGGACTCGACGACGACGAGATCACGCGCGAATTGCGTGCGGCGTTCACACGGGAACATGGCCTTCAATGCGGTTATTGCACGCCGGGGATGGTCGTGTCGGCGCGCGATGTCGTGCTGCGCATGCAGGACCCCAGCGAGCGCGATATCCGCGTGGCCATGAGTGGAAACCTCTGTCGCTGCACCGGCTATGTCGGCATCGTCCGTGCCATCCAGGGTGTGATCGCCGACCGTAGGGGGCGAGGGATTGCGGCGATTCCGAACGGAAACCGGACGCGCCTTGGACCGTCAGGCTCCGGCAACGCGACCGCGGTTGCCGCAGCCCCCGTTCGGCCCAAGGCAAACGCCGCACCAGCTGTGAAAAAGGCGGAAGCTCCGACAGCGGCGGCGGCCTCGCTCAGGGATACTAGCTGGAATCCGCAAACGACCTTCACGCAAAGCTTCACCGTCGGACATCCGGTCGATGACGTCTGGCATTTCTTCTCCGACATCGGCGCGGTCGCCGCCTGCCTGCCGGGCGCATCGTTGGCGGGAGAGCCGGTCGACGGTCACGTCGATGGCCAGATCAAGATCAAGGTCGGGCCGATCTCTGCCGAATTTCAAGGCGTCGCCGATGTGGCGCGCGACGATGCGACCCGCACGGGCACGATTGTCGGCGCAGGCAAGGATAAGCGCAGCAACTCCTCAACCCGCGGTCTGATCGGTTATGCCGTCAAGCCGGGTGACGTGGAAAACCAAACCAGGGTCGATCTCAGCATCGGCTTCACCTTGACCGGGGCCCTGGCGCAGTTCAGCCGCTCGGGCTTGATCCAGGACGTGGCCGGACGAATCATCGCTGTTTTTGTCCAGAACCTCGAGACGCGGCTCTCCCATCGATCGGGAGGCGGCGAGGGCGAGCCGGCCATGGTCAGGGAATTCGACGCCGGCGCGCTCATGCGATCGATGGCGTTGGATTATATGAGACGAGCGCTGCGATGGCTCTTGCGACGACCTTAGTTGTTCGGCGATAAAAACTCGCCTTCAGCGATGAAATGGACTATCTTACTATCATGAATAAGCTAGTCCCAAATTACGAGCGCAGCCGGGTCCCCCTCTATGTGCAGGTTGCATCGGTCATGCGTCAACGGGTCGAGTCCGGGCGATGGCAAGAGGGCGACAAGATATCGACCATCGAGGAGCTCGAAACCGAATTCGGCGTCGCGCGCGTTACGGTTCGGCAGGCGATCGAGATGTTGCGGAACGAGGGTCTGCTCGACGCGCAACAGGGGCGCGGGACGTTCGTGTCCGGAAGACCCAAGAATCGTCACTGGCTGAACCTCGCCAATGATTTCGAGTCGATGGTCGATTCCGTCAGGAACAACGTCCTCAAGCGCGTCTATGTCGAGGAGAATGCGGAGCCGCCCCGGCTCGCTGCGCATGAAGGGCAGCCCGCCGCCAGCTACGCTTTTCTCAGAAGCGTGCAATACAACGAGGACGAGCCGTTTTCGGTCGTCAACCTCCATCTGGCTCGCAACCTCTATCTCAAGGACCGCAAGCGCTTCACCCACACGGCCGCGCTGACGAAGATCATGGAGATGGACGACATCACGCTCGCCCATGCTCATCAGGTCGTGACGATCGGCGTGGCCGATCCCGAGACAGCCGAGCTGCTCAAGATCGGTCTCGGCGAACCAACGGCCGATTGTCGCCTGGTGTTGGTCGACAGCAACGACATCGCCATCTATGTCGCCAATATCCATTATCATCGCAGTTGCTTCGCGCTCCGTTCCGATCTTCTCGAAAAGTCGAAGAAGCGAACGAGGGCTTGACGAAGGAGCGGGCGCAAGGCCCGCGCCTGATCCGCGCTAGCGCGTTTTCGAGCGAAGTGGCCACCGGTTCGCGTGAAGAAAACGCGTCAAAACAAGAATCCAGAGCTTCGGTTCTGATGTAATCAGAACCGAAAAGGCTCTAGGCGAGGATGCTGTCCGGCGAAGCGCCCACGATTTCCGTGTAGCGCTTCTGGTCGGTCGCGCCTTCAGTGTTGATCAGCAGCACGCGCGACACCTGGTTCAAGCCAAGCGATTCACGCGCGGCACTGCTCTTGGCGGCGCGCCAAAGGCCGGCCAATCCGGCAGCACCGCTTTCGCCGGCCACAATGGCCGGATCGTCGCCCGTCGGATGTGCGAGCCGGCGCATCGCTGCCGCAGCACCTTCCTCGCCGACCATCATGAACGCGTCGGCTTTCCGCGACAGGATGCGCCAGGCAACCAGAGAAGGCTCGTAGCATTCGAGCATCGCCATGATCGTCGGCTCGCCATGGGGGATCTTGATCGGCGCGCCCGCAATGGCGCTTTGATAGAGGCAGGCAGCCCGTTCGGGCTCGACGACCACGAATTTTGGCCGGCTCTTGCCGAAGACGACATCAAAGTAACCGGCGACCGCGGCTGCGAGGCCGCCGACGCCGGCCTGGATGAAGACGTGGGTGGGCGTCTCCGGCTGCTGCCGGAGGATCTCGTTCAGCATCGCTGTGTAGCCCTGCATGACCAGTCCAGGGATGCGCTCATAGCCGGGCCAGGACGTATCAGAGACGACGATCCAATGGTTGTCCTGGCAGACCTTGTCGGCGACCGCGACGGAATCGTCGTAAGTGCCTGGCACCCGCACGATTTCCGCGCCGAAGCGGGCAATTGCCTGCACGCGCTCATCGGTGACTCCGGAATGCACGAAGATGACCGCCTTGGCTCCGACCATCTGCGCGCCGGCCGCGACCGATCGCCCATGATTTCCGTCGGTGGCGCAGCCGACCGTCAGGCCGCGCGCGATCTCGCGTATCGCAGGCGTCCCGATCTCGCTGATATCCACCGCGCGCCCCAGCTTGTTGCCGGCATGCTCCAGCAGTAGCCTGACGACGGCGTAGGATCCGCCCAGAGCCTTGAAGCTGCCGAGGCCGAGCCGATGCGATTCGTCCTTGATGAGAATGGACTTCACCTCGAATTCGCGGGCGAGCGCCGGCAGCGATCGCAGCGGCGTTTCCGCGTGGTTCGGTCGGAAGGTGAGAAAGCGCTCGACTTCGCTGGCTTCTTCACGCGCCAGCGTGGCGGCATCCGCCGGGTCAAGCGGTTGGTCGTGAGATGAACTTGTATTCGACAGGAACATTCGAACCGGCCTTCGCGATGAGTTGTTTGGTGGGAGCTGCCGCCGCCGATCGGACGTGTCGTCATTGGGCAGCGTAGCTTGCCAGGGCTGGGGATACATACTATCATTGGGATGATGGTTCAATACGGATCTCCAAGCGGCGCCGCCTGCTGTCGCCGCTCCAAAGCGACTTTCGGAAAAGCAGTAAAAATTGTTTTGCAAAAGAGATTGTCTTACTAATGATAGGACATTATAGCTCAAGCAGACGAGGTGACGGATGACCATATCGATCAACTTGAACGCCGACATGGCCGAAGGGTTCGGCGCCTACGACGTCGGCGACGATGCCGGAATCCTCAAGATCATCGGATCGGCGAATATCGCCTGCGGCTTTCACGCCGGTGACCCGCGGGTGATGCGCAACGTCGTGCGCGAAGCCAAGCGCCTCGGCGTCACGATCGGTGCCCATCCCGGTTTCAACGATCTTTGGGGCTTCGGGCGCCGGCGCATCGATATGCGTCCCGATGACCTCGAATACATGGTCGCCTATCAGATTGGCGCGCTGCAGGCGATGGCGGCCTACGAAGGCGAGCGGGTCACCCACCTCAAGCCGCATGGCGCGCTCAACAACATGGCCGCCGAAGACGCCGAATACGCGCTGGCCATCGGCCGCGCCATCAAGGCCGTCGATCCGCGCATCATCTATGTGGCTCTCGCGGGGTCCGAGATGGAGAAGGCCGGCCGCAAGCTCGGACTTCCCGTCGCAATCGAAGGCTTCTGCGATCGCCAGTACGACGACGACGGCAATCTGACATCGCGCAAGATCGCGGGCTCGGTCATCAAGGACGCGGCGGTCGCCACCCGGCAGGTGCTCGACATGGTGTTGAACAACACCATCACCTCCCGCAACGGCAAGAAGATCACATGCAAGGTCCACTCGCTGTGCGTCCATGGCGACGAGCCCACGGGCGTCGCCACGGCCCGTGCGGTGCGGGAGGGCCTCGAGAAGGCCGGCGTCAAGCTCGTGCCGCTCACCGAAATGCCCCTCGACTAATCCTGGAAAGGCCACCGAGACATGAACACGAAACCGACGATTGCCATCCTTGGAGGAACCGGCGACTTGGGATCCGGCCTCGCGAAATGCTGGCTTGCTGCCGGTTACAAAGTCATTCTCGGTTCACGCTCTGCGGAGAAGGCCAGGAGCACGGCGCAGGTCATGACCGGCGACGTCGCGGGCGACGACAATTCCGCCGCCGCGCGGGCTGCCGACATCGTGGTCGTTGCGGTGCCGTTCGCGAGCCATGAAGCGACACTGAACGAAGTCAAGGACGTGGTTCAAGGTAAGATCGTCGTGGATGCCGCGGTCCCGCTGGTGCCGCCGAAAGTGTCCGTCGTCCAGCTTCCGTCCGCCGGCTCGGCCGCGCAGATCGCGCAGCAATTGCTCGGACCCGGCGTGCGGGTCGTCTCCGCCTTCCACAATGTGGGTGCGACCAAGCTGCATCAAGGCAGCCGGGCGGATTGCGACGTTCTGGTCTTTGGCGACGACAAGGCGGCGCGCGACGTCGTCATCGGTCTCGCCAACGAAGTCGCATCCGCCGGCATCGACGGTGGCGTGCTGGCGAACTCGGCGGCGGCCGAGGCGCTCACATCCGTGCTGATCGGGATCAATCGGCGCTACAAGGTGCCCGGCGCCGGCATCCGCATCACCGGCCTGTCCACTAGCCCGGGTGTCTGATCCATGCCTGTGGGGACGCGAGTCGAATACATCGCCCTGCAGGACATTCGGCGCGTCGAGCCGGGCGCGGATCTTGCCGCGCTCATCAGGCAGGGCCTGGCCGGGATGTCGCTCGAGCTGCAGCGCGGCGACATCCTCGTCATTGCGCAGAAAATCGTCTCGAAATCGGAAGGGCGGTACGTTCGGCTGAGCGACGTCGAGCCTTCCCCGGAGGCGTTCGAACTGGCGGCGACGGTCGGCAAGGATCCGCGCTTCCTTGAGGTCGTGCTGCGCGAATCCACCGAAGTGGTCAAGACACGGCCGAACGTCGTCATCGCCGCGCACCGGCTCGGCTTCGTCATGGCCAACGCCGGCATCGATCAATCGAACATCGAGCACAGTGAAGGCGAAGAGCGCGTGCTGCTGCTGCCCAAAGATCCCGACGGATCAGCGCAGAAGCTGAAGCTCGCGCTGGACGCTGCCGGCGACCTCGATCTTGGAATCATCATCAACGACAGTTTCGGCCGTCCCTGGCGCAATGGTGTCGTCGGCGTGGCGATCGGCGCCGCCGGCATCCCCTCGCTGCTGAGCCAGATCGGCGTCCCCGACATGTTCGGCCGGGCGATGCGCGTCACCGAGATTGCCATCGCCGATGAGATCGCCGGCGCCGCTTCACTCCTGATGGGACAAGCGGGCGAGGGGGTGCCGATCATCCTCGTCCGTGGCCTCACACTTGATGGACCGGTCTCACCCGCGGCCGCGCTCGCGCGACCCAAGAGCCAGGACATGTTCCGATGAGTAGCGGTGAGCTCAACGTTGTTGCGCTTTGTGGTGGGGTCGGGGGCGCCAAGCTTGCCTATGGCCTCAATCGCCTGTTGGGCGCCAAGCTCTCCGTGATCGTCAACACAGGCGACGACTTCGAGCATCTCGGTCTCACGATCTCGCCGGACATCGACACAGTCGTCTATACGCTCGGCGAGCTCGCCGACGAAGAGCGTGGCTGGGGGCGAGCCGGCGAAAGCTGGAATTTCATGGAGGCGCTCGGCGGCCTGAAGGGCGAGACGTGGTTTCGCTTGGGAGACCGCGATCTCGCCATGCACGTCTTGCGCTCGCGCGCGCTGAGCGCCGGCGTCACCTTGACCGATTTCACCGGCAGGATTGCATCGCATCTCGGCATTAGGGCGAGCATCCTGCCGATGACCGACGATCCGTTTGCCACGATCGTGGTGACGGCCGATCAGAAGCTCGCGTTTCAACGCTATTTCGTCGAGCAGCAGGCGCGGCCCGAGGTCAGGAAGATCGAATTCCAGAGCCCCAGCGGTGGAACGGCGACCAGCGCCGCATTGCGGGTCATCGACGCCGCCGACGCCATCATTGTCTGTCCGTCGAACCCGTATCTCAGCATCGATCCGATCCTGGCTGTACCCGGTATCCGGGCGGCCCTGGATGCGACCAAGGCGCCCATCGTTGCCGTCTCGCCGCTGGTCGGCGGCCGCGCCATCAAGGGACCGACCGCAAAGATCATGAACGAACTCGGCGTCGCGACGAACTGCGCCTCGATCGTCAGGCACTATGGCTTCCTCGATGGTCTGGTGATGGATCGCGAGGATCAGGCCGACGCCGATGCGGTCGGCATTCCCGTGCATGTGACGAACACGATCATGCGCTCGAGGGATGAGCGTATTCAGCTGGCACGCGAGTGTCTCCGATTTCTTGATCGATTACAAAGCTGAGCAAAGCGATGGACGATTCCGAAACCTGGGCCCTGGTGCCTGTCAAACGGTTCAGTCAGGCAAAGAGCAGGCTGGGCGATATCCTGGTGGCGACCGAGCGCGCAAAACTGGCGCAAGCCATGCTGTGCGATGTTCTCGGAAACCTGCGGGATACGCGCTCACTGGCCGGCATCGCCGTGGTGAGCGCCGATCCGGAAGCGTTTGCGATCGCCAAGCGCTTTGGCGCGGCCATGATCTTTGATGAGGTCGAGACCGGCGTAAGTGCCGCTGTGCGGCGCGGCCTCGATGCGTTCCAACCGTATGAGCGGCGGGTTCTTGTTGTCCCTGCCGATATTCCGTTCGCTCGTCCAGAGGACTTCGAGCACGTCATCCGGTTGCTGGACCACACGCCGATCGTGCTCGTGCCCGCACTCTACGATGGTGGCACGAATGCTCTGGCGATGCGGTCGCCCGATATGCTGGAGCCTCGATTTGGCGAAGAGAGTTTCCGCGCGCACCGTACCCAGGCGCGGCAGCGGCAACTGAGCTGCAGCGTGTTCAAGTCCCATGGCATCGGCAAGGACATCGACTGCCCAATCGATTTTGGTCCGTATCTGATCTCGTCGCAGAACCTCGGAACGACAGGTTCGTTTCTTGATGAGCTCAAGATTGCCGAGCGCTTCTGCAGCGACGACCACCCCGTTCCCGTGAGGCTGTTCTGATGACGTCCGTCTTGAATCTCCCGTTCGACCGTCGCCTGTCGCGAAGCGAAGCCTACGAGCTGATCGATCTTGCTGACATTGGCGAGGTCCTGACGGCCGCCGCCAAGCGAAGGGATGCCGCGCACGGCGATGTCATCACCTATTCACCCAAGGTGTTCATCCCGCTCACCCAGCTTTGCCGCGATGTCTGTCACTACTGCACGTTCGCTCACGCGCCGCGTTCGAACGTGAAGCCGTATCTCTCGGTCGAGGAGGCAGTCGCCATCGCGAAGGCCGGCAAGGAGGCTGGCTGCCACGAGGCGCTGTTTACGCTCGGCGACAAGCCCGAGCTTCGCTACCGCATCGCGCGTGAGGAGCTGACAAGGCTTGGCCACGAATCGTCGCTCTCGTATCTCGCCGAGGTTGCCAAGGCTGTCTTCGAGCAAACCGGCCTGCTGCCTCACGTCAATCCCGGGATCATGAGCGCGCTCGACCTTGCCATGCTGCGCACGGTATCGGTCTCGCAGGGGATCATGCTGGAGTCCGCGTCCGATCGGCTTTGCGCGAAGGGCGGCCCCCACTTCGGATCGCCGGACAAGGCGCCGGCCGTCAGGCTTCAGACAATCAAGGCTGCCGGCGAGCTGGCCATTCCATTCACATCCGGAATCCTGATCGGCATCGGGGAGACCAGGGCCGAACGGATCGATGCATTGCTCGCGCTGCGCGACCTGAATGATACGCACGGACATCTGCAGGAGATCATCGTCCAGAACTTCCGGCCGAAGGTTGGGACGCGCATGGCCGATGCGCCGGCGCCCTCCGTGGACGATCATCTCTGGACCATCGCTGTCGCCCGCTTGATCTTCGAGCCGGAGATGAACATTCAGGCGCCGCCGAACTTGAGCCCGGCGGCTTTGGGGCGGGTCGTTGCGGCAGGGGTCAACGATTGGGGTGGCGTTTCGCCTGTCACGCCGGACCACGTCAATCCCGAAGCACCATGGCCGCATCTGCGGCTGCTGGAGGCTGCAACCCGGTCAACCGGCAAGCGGCTCGAGAAGCGGTTGCCGATCTATCCGAGTTTCGCGCGCTATCCCTCGCGCTGGCTCGATAACAAGCTGTTGAAGTCGGTCCTCGATCGCATCGACGGGGATGGATTTCCGCGCACAGACGATTGGCATCCCGGCCACATCGGCGGGGTTCCGTCGCGCGAGCTCGGATGGTTGAAATCCGCTCCGCGCACCGCGCATGGCGGCGAGGTCACATCCGTCATTGCCAAGGCCCAGCGCGGTGCGGAGCTTTCGGAGGGCGAGATCGTCAGGCTGTTCCGCGCTCACGAGAGTGACTTTACCGGCATTTGCCGGGCGGCCGACGAATTGCGGAGCAGCGTCAACGGCGACGTGGTTTCTTACGTCGTATGCCGCAACATCAACTACACCAACATCTGCTCCTTCAAATGCCAGTTCTGCGCCTTCTCGAAGGGCAAGATGAGCGAGAACCTGCGCGGGCGTCCGTACGACCTCGAAATGTCCGAAGTCGCGCAGCGGGTCACCGAGGCCTGGGACCGCGGCGCCTCCGAAGTGTGCATGCAGGGCGGCATCCATCCTTCCTACACCGGGCAGAAGTATCTGGATATCTGTCGCGCCGTGAAGGGCGCCGTCCCGGCCATGCATCTCCATGCGTTCTCGCCGCTCGAGATCCATCAAGGGGCGCACACGCTCGGCATTTCTGTCGCCGAGTTCCTGCAGGAGCTGAAGGCGGCCGGCCTCGGCACGCTGCCAGGAACCGCCGCCGAAATCCTCGACGACGAGGTGCGCGAGACGCTTTGCGCGGACAAGATCAGGACCCAGCAGTGGCTCGACGTGATGCGCACGGCGCATTCGATCGGGCTCCGATCGACGGCCACCATCATGTTCGGCCATATCGAGCGTTACGATCATTGGGCGCGGCATCTGCTCCGGCTGCGGCGCTTGCAGGCCGAGACCGGCGGATTTACCGAGCTCGTGCCGCTGCCGTTCGTTCACATGGAAGCGCCGGTCTATCTCAAGGGCCGGGCGCGTCCGGGACCGAGCTTCCGCGAGGCGGTCCTGATGCATGCGGTGTCGCGGCTCGTCCTCAATCCACACATCACCAATATCCAGGCGTCCTGGGTCAAGATGGGACCGGAGGGGCTGCGGCACTGCCTTTCGGCTGGCGTCAACGACCTCGGCGGTACGCTGATGGATGAGAGCATCTCCCGCTCAGCCGGTGCCTCGCACGGCCAGGAAATGACGCCGCAGGAGCTCGAATCGATCATCGTTTCCGCAGGCCGTGTGCCGCGTCAGCGCACGACGACGTATGGCGTCGCTGACGACGTTCGGAGGCAGCGCTCATTTGACGCGGTCTGCGAGCGGCAGGCCGGCACGGGAATGCGATCCGCGGGGTGCTAAAGGACCCCGGGGCGAGGCCAAGAGAGCAGAGAACTCTCCAACAGGGATATTTGAAGATGGCGTTTGTAATCGAGCCGAGTGTTGTCGACAGGAAAGGCTGGCGGCAGGCCGCGGCGCAAGCGCGCAAACTTAACCTGACGCTGCCGACCTTCTCTCAGCTCGCGCATCCACCGCTTCCGTCGGCCAAGGTATGGGAGGACATCGCGGCGGTCGGGCCGGATGAGCCGAGCGCAGCGAACCTCTGGCGGATGCACTGGTACAATGCGGAAAACCGCAGGGGCAGGGACCTGGTGCCGGGCCATATCGTGCTGCCAAAGGAGATCACCGGCGTCGATGCCAAGATCATCGTGCTGCTCGGCAATCGCTTCCCGATGATCGGCGCGCACAAGGTCCTGCCGGCCTATGCCGCCTTGATCGAGCAGCTCGTGACCGGGCGGTTCGATCCGTCCGAGCAGAAGGCTGTTTGGCCCTCCACCGGCAATTATTGTCGCGGCGGTGTCGCCGTTTCACGAATCCTCGGCTGTCGCGGCGTTGCCGTCTTGCCCGAAGGGATGAGCCGCGAGCGCTTCGAATGGCTCGAGAAGTGGGTGACGGATCCGGCCGACATCATCCGGACGCCCGGCACCGAGAGCAACGTCAAGGAGATCTACGACAAGTGTGCAGAGCTCAGTCGGGACGATAGCAACGTCATTCTCAACCAGTTCTCGTCGTTCTCGAACTATCGCATCCACTATGAATGCACGGGGCGCGCGGCGGAAGATGCCTTCAAGGCGTTCAACCAACACGATAACCACGAACTGGCGGCCTTCGTTTCGGCAACCGGGTCGTCGGGAACGATCGCCGCGGGTGATTTCCTCAAGAGGCGCTGGGGCTCGAAAGTCGTTGCCGTCGAGGCGCTCGAGTGTCCGACGATGCTCAACAATGGCTATGGCGAGCACAACATCCAGGGGATCGGCGACAAGCACATCCCGCTCATTCACAATGTCATGAACCTCGACTTCGTCGTCGGCGTCTCGGACCGAACGACAGACCAGCTCAACCTGCTGTTCGGCTCGAAAGCGGGCCGGGATCATCTCGAGACGCGCCGCGGTCTCGACCCGGCATTGGTGCGCGCCTTTGACCATGTCGGCATTTCCGGGCTCGCCAACATCATCGCCTCGATCAAGCTCGCAAAGCAGATGAATTACGGGCCCGAAAAGGCCATCGTCACCGTGGCGACGGACAGCGCTGCCATGTACGGCAGCGAGCGCAAGCAGTTCGAGGAGAAGCACTACGCGCGTGGTCTTGACCAGGTGAGCGCCGCCGAAATCTTCGGCGCCTGCCTGCTCGGGGCCGCCTCCGACAACGTCGTCGAGCTGACGGAGCTTTCGCGCCGGGCCGTCTTCAACCTCGGCTACTACACCTGGGTCGAGCAGCAGGGCGTTTCAGTTGCCGATTTCGAGCGGCGTCGCTCGCAGTCCTTCTGGAGCAAAATTCAGGACAGCCTGGGCGAATGGGACCAACTCACCATCGAGTTCAACAAGGAAGCGAGTTTGGCGAACGCCTGATCGGCACGCGCGGCATCGTGTCCGTCGAAGGAGTTTCGAAATTGGTCTAGGCGAAGGCAATAGCGCAAATGATGAGCGGCTGCGTCAAATGAGGGCACTGCGAAAACAAAAATAGAGCAGGGCGTCTGCTTGACGACGGATTAGAACTATCTTTAAGATACTAAGAATAGGATGATAGGATCATCCCGGCGGTGACGAATGGCCAGCATCCATAAGCTGGCGCGCTGCACTGGTGTTTCGTTCCCTAGGCATGGCTCAAGCGAGCACAGGAGGAAAGATGAAGCGAGCACACGGATTGATTACGGGCGCGGCCCTTGCCGCGGCAATGTCGACCGCACTGGCGACGGGCGCAGCAGCACAGACCATCAAGATCGGTGTCAATGAGCCGCTCACCGGTCCGTTCGCCGCTTCCGGTACCTATGTCGTGAACGGCGCCAAGATTGCCGCCGACGAAATCAACGCCAAGGGCGGCTTGCTCGGTCGCAAGATCGAGCTGGTCATCGAAGACAACAAGAGCAATCCGACGGAGGCTGCCGCCGTCGCCGAGAAGTTGATCACCGGCGACAAGGTACCCGTGATCATGGGCGCCTGGGGCTCGAGCCTGACGCTCGCGGTGATGCCGAAGCTCATGGAATACAAGGTCCCGATGGTGGTGGAGACCTCCTCCTCGAGCAAGATCACGACGTCGGGCAATTCCTACATCTTCCGCATCTCGCCGCCGTCGTCGGTCGAGGCGACCGAGTTCAAGGCCATCATGCCGTCGCTCGGGATCAAGAAGGCGGACTTCCTCGTCATCAACAATGACTGGGGCCGTGGATCAGCCGAGGACTTCGGCAAGATCATGAAGGCCCAGAACATTCAGGTCGGCCTCGTGGAGATCATGGATCAGGCCGCCCAGGACATGAGCGCGCAGCTTGCCAAGATCAAGGCAACCGACTCGGACACGATCATGGTCACGACCGCGGTCGAGCAACTCACTCTGGTGTTGAAGCAGGCCGCGGCGCTCGGCATCACCAAGCGGATCGTCACCACCGGCGGCTCGCAGAATCCGGATCAACTGATCGAGCAGGCCGGCGCCGCAGCGAACGGCTCGATGCATCTGACGACCTTCGCGCCCTGGTATCCGGACAAGACCCCGGACCCGGCGGCAACGAAGTATTTCCTCGGCGAGTGGAAGAAGCGTGGCTACGCGATCGCCGGCGCGACTGAAAGCTTCCGCGGCTACGACGGAATTCGCACGATCGCCAATGCGATCCAGCGGGCCGGCAAGGCAGAGCCCGCGGCGATCACCGATGCACTTTGGACGACCGACTTTCCCGGCCTGAATGGTCAGATCAAGTTCCAGAAGCAGGGGCCGGCCGGCAAGGAAAGCGGCCAGAGCATGCCCAACCTCTACCTGATCAAGATCGTGAATGAAAAGATCGTCCTGTCGGGCTCCTGAGCTCGACGATTGCGGAAGGCGCCACCATAATTGGTGGCGCCTTGGCATTGCCTCGCCCATTGAACATGCTCTGAAGAGAGGATCAGCGGTCTTTCGGCCGAAAAAATCAGCATGACCGAGCTTCTGCAACACATCGTCAACACGCTCATTCTGGGTAGCACCTACGCCCTGCTGGGCATTGGGCTCACGCTCATCTTCGGCATCATGCGCGTCGTCAATTTCGCGCACGGTGAGCTATACTCCTTTGGGGCCTATGCGCTGTATTTCGTCGGCGTGATGCTCGGCCTCAATTTCTTTCTTGCGCTGATCGTGGCGGTTGTTCTGGGCTGCTTTGCCGGTGCGCTGATCGAGGTCGTCCTGCTGCGCCCGATGCGTGGCGCGGACATCGATACGACCATGCTGGTCATGATCGGCGCCATGATTGTGATGCAGAATGGCGAGCAGTTCGTCTGGGGTGGTGTCGCGAAGTCGGTTTCGACACCGTTCCCGGAGCTTCCGCTCGTCATTGGCTCGATTTCGGTGTCCTGGTTGCGCCTGTTCGTGTTCTGCGCGGCCCTTGCTCTGATCGGCGTGTCCTATCTCCTGATCAACCGCACAAAGCTCGGAAAAGCGATGCGGGCCACCTTCCAGGATCGTGACGCTGCGTCGCTCATGGGCGTCAACATCCAGTTCATCTACATGGCGACGTTCGCGATCGGCTCGAGCCTCGCGGCGGCGGCGGGTGCACTGCTCGGGCCCGTCTACGTCATCTCCCCGCAAATGGGCAATCTCGCTTCGCTGAAGGCTTTCGCCATCGTCATCCTGGGCGGCCTCGGCAGCATCGGCGGGGCCACCATCGGCGGCTTCCTGCTGGCGTTGGCCGAGGAGCTTGGTGCCGGCTACGTTTCGTCGGGCTACCGCGATGCCATGGGCTTTCTGATCATCATCGTCGTTCTCCTCTTCAAGCCGACCGGCCTGTTTGCACGCGCGGAGCGGATCGGATGAAGCGCTTGGTCCCTTATATCGCGCTCGCAGCATTCGTGTCCGTCCCGCTTTGGCTGCACGATCCGTATCTGCTGAACGCCTTCATCACGACGGGTATCCTCATTGTTGCGGCGATGAGCCTCAATCTCCTGCTCGGGTACACGGGACAGCTGAGCCTTGGTCACGTCGCATTCTTCGGAATTGGAGCCTACACCAGCGCGCTCGTATCGCTGGGCTTCGATGTCGAGTTGATCGGCGGTATCCGCGTGGTTCACGAGCCCTGGCCGGTCTGGACCGGGTTTGTGATCGGCACACTGGTGGCAGCGCTCTGCGGCTATGCCGTCGGCAAGCTGTCGTTCAAGGTGCGGGGTGCCTACTTCGTCATCGTGACCATCAGCTTTGCGGAAGTGGTCCGGCTGGTCGCGCTGAACTGGGTCGAGTTGACCCAAGGCCCGCTCGCCTTGACCTCGATCCCGCCGATGACGCTGGGATTCCCGGGAGTCGGCTATCTCGACTTCTACAGCAAGCAATCCAACTACTATCTCGTGCTTGCCGTCCTCGTGGTGTCCTACATCGTCATCCAGCGTCTGGTTTACTCCCGCGTCGGGCGCGCAATGATCGCGCTCAAGGAGAACGAGTCGCTCGCAGTCTCGGTCGGGATCGACGTGACCCGCTATTTGGTGCTGGCCGCGATCTTTTCGGCCGGCATCGCGGGGGCCGCCGGCAGCCTCTACGCCCATTACCTCAAGATCATCGACCCTGACGTGTTTGCGTTTCTTTACACGGTCACGATGGTGATCATGGTGATCTCGGGCGGCAAGGGCACCCTTGCGGGACCCATCGTCGGCGGTCTCATCTTCGGCTTTATTCCCGTCGCGGCTCGTTCTTTCGCTACCCCCGAGATTCAGTGGATCCTCTATGGTCTGCTGATGATCATCATCGTCTTCGTGTTGCCGAAGGGAATTGTCCCCGCCATCGAGAAGTGGTTCTCCGCGCCGAATACCAGCGTTGATCCGGAGCCTCTCCAAGCCAAGATGCACGACACGCCATGAGCATCATGTCCTCCAGCGCCCCGCAGCCGGTTCTGTCCGTTGAACATATCGCCGTGCATTTCGGTGGATTGGTTGCGATCACCGACATGAGCTTCGTCGTCAACCAGGGTGAGATCGTCAGCCTGATTGGGCCAAACGGCGCCGGCAAGACGACGGCCTTCAATGTCATCACCGGCTTTCTGAGACCGACCAAGGGCGAGGTGCGCTATCAGAATACCTCGCTCAGCAACCTCAAACCGCATGAAGTCACGTCGCTCGGCCTGGCGCGGACCTTTCAGCGTACCAGCGTATTCCAGAGCGTGACCGTCTTCGAGAACGTGATGATCGGCTTGCATCGACGCAGCCGGTCGACGCTGCTGGATACGCTGCTCGCGCTGCCGCGCGAAGGGCGGGCGGAGGCGGAGTTGAGGAATCTTGCGCACGAGCTGCTCGAGATCGTCGGGATCGCGCGCCGTGCCGACGAACTCGCCGGGTCGCTGTCTTATGGCGACCAGCGCCTGCTCGGCGTTGCCCTTGCCCTCGCGACCGACCCGTCGATGCTTCTACTGGATGAGCCGGTGTCGGGCATGAACGCGACGGAAACCGCCCGGTTCATGGAGCTGCTCAACAAGCTGCACGGCCGCGGCATGTCGATTCTGCTGGTGGAGCACGATGTGCCCATGGTCATGGGCGTTTCCGATCGCATCGTCGTGCTCAACTACGGCCGTATCATCGCCGAAGGGCCGCCCGCGGCGATCCGCGGCAATCCCGAGGTCATTCGTGCCTATCTGGGTGAAGGAGCCAGCCGGCATGCTGCACATTAACGGTCTTGTTTGCCGGTATGGCAAGGTCGAGGCGCTCAAAGGCGTCACCTTGTCGATCGGGCAGGGGCAGCTGGTCGCGTTGATCGGAGCGAACGGCGCCGGCAAAAGCACGACGCTACGGGCGATCTCGGGAATCCTGCCTTCGGCCGCCGGACGGATTACGTTCGATGGGCACGACATTACGAAGTGCTCGGCGCGGGAGATCCTGGGCAAGGGAATCGCACATTGCCCCGAGGGGCGGCGAGTATTCCCTGACATGACCGTCGACGAAAATCTCGACATGGGCGCGTATCTGCGGACCGATCGTCGAGAGATCGAGGCCGATCGGGAACGGATCTTCGGGATGTTTCCGCGGTTGGCCGAGCGGCGGCACCAGGCGGCCGGGACGCTATCCGGCGGTGAGCAGCAAATGCTGGCGATCGGGCGCGCGATCATGTCCAAGCCCAGGCTCATGATGTTCGACGAGCCATCGCTCGGCCTGGCGCCCAACATCGTTGAACAGGTGTTCTCGATCATCAATAGCATCAGGAAATCCGGGACCACGGTCCTGATGGTCGAACAGAACGCCTATTCGGCGCTCGAGATGTGCGACTACGCCTATCTCTTGGAGACCGGTTCGATCGTTCTTTCCGGCAGCGGCAAGGATCTCATCGACGATGAGCACGTACGATCTGCCTACTTGGGTGGATGACCGTAGGTGAGCAGGAATGACGGGACTCTCATGGGCGGTACCGTGCGAGCGAGGGACGAGGTGGGTTCCGACGAATGCCTTGTTCTTCTCGCGTCGTTCATGAAGGTGCGAGATCGAAAGGCTCGCGCTGAGATCGTCAAATTTGCGCAGCGCTGCGCCGACTTCGAGCCCGGTGGAATTGTCTCCTTTGGGCTCGATACGCCGCGCGATTGATGCGTCGGCGTTGGCAAGCTGGAAAATCCTGCGACGCAGGCGGCCACCTGGGATCGAGGACGATCCTCTTGGCAATGCCGTGCTTGCGTCGCCGATTTGGTGAATGACCTCGTTGGTTCTCAAAGAGTGGTGCTGTGAGCGTGAAGATCGTCGTTGCCAAGGAAATCGATGCGTCCGAGCCGCGGGTTGCGGTCTCGCCCGATACCATCAAGAAGTTCAAGGCGCTGGGCGCCGAGGTCGCGGTCGAGCCGGGCGCGGGCATCAAGTCGGGGCTGCCCGATTCGGAGCTCACGGCCGCCGGCGCCACCGTCAGCGCCGATGCGCTCAGGGATGCCGACATCATCATCAAGGTGAAGCGGCCCGAGGCCTCGGAGCTTGCGAAGTACAAGCGCGGCGCGCTGGTGATCGCGATCATGGACCCCTACGGCAACGAGGCCGCGTTGAAGACGATGGCCGATGCCGGCGTGTCGGCGTTCGCGATGGAGCTGATGCCGCGCATCACCCGCGCCCAGGTGATGGACGTGTTGTCCTCGCAGGCCAATCTGGCCGGCTACCGGGCGGTGATCGAGGGCGCCGAGGCCTTCGGCCGCGCCTTTCCGATGATGATGACCGCCGCCGGCACCATTCCGGCCGCCAAGGTGTTTGTGATGGGCGTCGGCGTCGCCGGCCTGCAGGCGATCGCGACCGCGCGGCGGTTGGGCGCCGTGGTCACCGCGACCGACGTGCGGCCCGCCACCAAGGAGCAGGTGGAGAGCTTGGGCGCCAAATTCCTCGCGGTCGAGGACGAGGAGTTCAAGAACGCCCAGACCGCCGGCGGCTACGCCAAGGAGATGTCCAAGGAGTATCAGGCCAAGCAGGCCACGCTGACCGCCGAGCACATCAAGAAGCAGGACATCGTGATCACCACCGCGCTGATCCCGGGCCGTCCGGCGCCGAAGCTCGTCAGCGGCGAGATGGTGAAGTCGATGAAGCCCGGCTCCGTGCTGGTCGACCTTGCGGTCGAGCGCGGCGGCAATGTCGAGGGCGCGAGGCCCGGCGAGGTGGTCGAGACCGACGGCATCAAGATCGTCGGCTACACCAACGTCGCCGGCCGCGTCGCCGCCTCGGCCTCCAGCCTCTACGCGCGCAACCTGTTCTCGTTCATCGAGACGATGGTCGACAAGGCCAGCAAGGCGCTCGCGGTCAATTGGGACGACGAGCTGGTGAAGGCCACCGCGCTGACCAAAGACGGCGCCGTCATCCATCCCAACTTCCAGCCGAAGTAAGGAGAGAAGCCATGGAGCATCTCGCGCAGGCCGTCGATCCGTTCGTGTTCCGGCTGTCGATCTTCGTTCTTGCGGTGTTCGTCGGCTATTTCGTGGTGTGGTCGGTGACCCCCGCGCTGCATACCCCGCTGATGAGCGTGACCAACGCGATCTCCTCGGTGATCGTGGTCGGCGCGCTGCTCGCGGTCGGGGTCGGCATGGTGTCGAGCGGCTCGGGCTGGGCCCGCGGCTTCGGCTTCGTGGCGCTGATCTTCGCCTGCGTGAACATCTTCGGCGGCTTCCTGGTCACCCAGCGCATGCTGGCGATGTACAAGAAGAAAGCCAAGTGAGCGGCGTGCACCTCGGGGTGACGAAGACAAAGGGGGACCTGAGATGAACGCCAATCTGGCTGCTGTTCTGTACCTCGTGGCGGGGGTGCTGTTCATCCTGTCGCTGCGCGGCCTGTCGAGCCCGGCATCGTCGCGCCAGGGCAACATGTTCGGCATGATCGGCATGGCGATCGCGGTCGCCACCACGCTGGCGAGCCATCCGCCGGCCGACGGCGTGGCCTGGCTGCTGGTGATCCTCGCGGTCGCGATCGGCGGCGGCGTCGGTGCCGTGATCGCGCGTCGGGTGCCGATGACCTCGATGCCGGAGCTCGTCGCCGCGTTCCACTCGCTGGTCGGCATGGCCGCGGTGCTGGTCGCCGCCGGCGCGTTCTATGCGCCGGAAGCCTTCGACATCGGCACGCCCGGCAACATCCATCCGCAGAGCCTGGTCGAGATGTCGCTCGGCGTTGCGATCGGCGCCCTGACCTTCACCGGCTCGGTGATCGCGTTCCTGAAGCTGTCGGCGCGGATGAGCGGCGCGCCGATCATCCTGCCGTTCCGTCACGTCATCAACATCGCGCTGGCGCTGGCGTTGGTGTTCTTCATCGTCGGCCTGGTGATGTCGGGCAGCGCGCTCGACTTCTGGCTGATCGTCATCCTGGCGCTGGCGCTCGGCGTCCTGATGATCATCCCGATCGGCGGCGCCGACATGCCGGTCGTGATCTCGATGCTGAACTCGTACTCCGGCTGGGCCGCGGCCGGCATCGGCTTCACGCTCGGCAACTCGGCGCTGATCATCACCGGCGCACTGGTCGGCTCGTCGGGTGCGATCCTGTCCTACATCATGTGCCATGCGATGAACCGCTCGTTCATCTCGGTGATCCTCGGCGGCTTCGGCGGCGAGACCGCGGCGGCCGGCGGCGGCTCGGGCGAGCAGAAGCCGGCAAAACTCGGCTCGGCGGATGATGCGGCGTTCATCATGAAGAACGCCTCCAAGGTCATCATCGTGCCCGGCTACGGCATGGCGGTGGCGCAGGCCCAGCACGCGCTGCGCGAGATGGGCGACATCCTGAAGAAGGAAGGCGTCGAGGTGAAATACGCCATTCACCCAGTGGCGGGCCGCATGCCCGGCCACATGAACGTGCTGCTGGCCGAGGCCAACGTACCCTACGACGAGGTGTTCGAGCTCGAGGACATCAACTCGGAGTTTGCCCAGGCCGACATCGCGTTTGTGATCGGCGCCAACGACGTCACCAACCCGGCGGCGGAGGAGGACAAGACCTCGCCGATCTACGGCATGCCGGTGCTGCAGGTCTGGAAGGCCGGCACCGTGATGTTCATCAAGCGCTCGCTGGCCTCGGGCTATGCCGGCATCGACAACCCGCTGTTCTACCGCGACAACACCATGATGCTGCTCGGCGACGCCAAGAAGGTCACCGAGAACATCGTCAAGGCGATGTAGGGCAGGCGGCGAATGGCGCTCGCCTGTGCCAGGGCCTAGCGGCCGGTTAAGCCGGAAGCAGATGGCCTATGAAGCGCCGGATCCGACCGGGTTCCGCGTCGACAGAGTGCGGCCCAGGATGAGCTCGAGGGAAGGCCATGCCTCACCGGATGACGAGCAGATCCACATCAGCAAGGCCTGAGACACCGGCATTCGAGGCTCACCGTGTTGCGGTTGACCCGTAGCCGCTGTCTCACCAAACTCATTCGTCTGGACCGGGGAGCCGCCATCATCGAAGTGAATAACGGGCATGCCGACGGAAATCGACGCGGCCACATCGATCCGCAGGGCGTCGTGGTTGCGATGCATCGTTGTCGTCGTCCTCATCAAGAGCGAGCGAACCAGCGAATAGTCCATGGTCCTACACATCGTACTATGTGATGAACGACCGACAAGTTCAAAATTTCGACGTCGTGTGCCTAAGATTGCAGCGTCGTCCGATAGCCTGGTGGTATGTGGGAGCGCGTAAAAAAGCGGCCCGCTTCGGCAACGAAGCGGACCGCCATGGATTTGCACAATGCAAATGCTGGTCGGCTAGAGTTGCTCAAGCATCCCGCCGCCGAACATTGTCGGGATGTAACGTGGCGCCTCAATCGCAGCCATGAAGCGATGTTTTGTCGCGACCGGATCGAGCGAAATCGGCGGCTGCACGACCTCGACGTCGGGCTCCGTCGCCAGAACCAGGACTCCGACGCCATTGCGCTTTTCGGCCGCAGCGATGCGGGCGGCGAGCGCGCTCGGCGCATTCAGGTTCTCGGCGTGCTTGATTCCCGAGGCGCGCGCCAGCTGTGCCAGATCGAGCGTGGCGTTGGTCAAGGCTTGGCCGCCCGAAGCTGCGTGAACGCCGTTCTGGATCAGGAGGACGGTGAGATTTGACGGGTTCACCGCGCCAATCGTAACGAGCGCACCCATATGCATGAGCAGGGCGCCATCGCCTTCGACCGCAATGACCGGACGATCCGGTTGAGCGATCGCCAGGCCCAGCGCCAGGGGGAGTGTCAGTCCCATGGCGTCTTCGAAGTAGAAGTTCTCCGGCGCGTGGTGCAGCGATGCCCACAAATACGAAGCATTGCCGAGCGACGTCACGACGAGCGCCCGGGGAGGCAGACTGCCGGCAAGCGCCCTGTAGTGATCCGCCCGGGTCGGTCGTGCATCGGTCACCACTGGATATCCTCCCGACCCATCAGCAGGGCAAACGGACACGAAGCTTCTTCCGCGTAGGTTGCGGCATGTTCGACCTGGGGACCGATTGGACGGTATCGATCGGTGCAGGCATGGGCGAGGCCGATGCCGCGAAAGACCGGCTCTGTCGCTCGGCCCTTCGGCACATGATAGAACACCGGATCATCGGGCGTGCCCCGGTAGGACACCAGCATCAGAAGCGGAAATTGATAACGCTGTGCGAGCGACACCATGCCCGCACCCATGCTGAGGACGCCGGCATTCTGCACGAGCAGGGCAGTGCGAACGCCACCGAGCCGGCTTCCACAAGCGATTGCGAGCGCTTCCTCTTCATGGGTTGCGCGCACCAGCGTCATGCCCGGCTCCTCGTCGATGCGAATAAGGATTTCGCCCAGCCAGCTGTCGGGGACGGAGACGACGGTGCCGAAACCAAGACGCCTGAGCGTATTGAGAACGGCAGACGGCCGATGGGCCTCTAGAGATTCTGCCGATGTCGTCATCGACTGCCTCCGTGATTTCAACCAACGTGCGACGCAGGCTAATCGCAAAAGGTACTATTGTCGATAAGACAAACCTATTGCGGGCCGATGAGGCGCCTGATAAAAGGTACTATTAAGCAGATGATAAGTTTAATTTCATGACTGAGGATTGCAGCTGGAGCCGGCCACTGCATTTCGTCGCTGGAGGGAGACTGCACCTATGCTTCGCCTTTGGTCTGTATTGATCGCTGTTCTGATTGCGTTGCCGGCTCACGCACAAGACAAGCTCGTTGTCAGTATCTGGGGCGGCAGCTGGCGTGATCTGGTGGCCGAGACGGTTGCCAGGAAATTCACCGCCGAAACCGGCGTCCCAGTCGAATTCATCACCGGCGGCACTATCGATCGGCTGAACAAGGAAAAGCTCGCCAAGGGAAATCCCGAAAGCGACGTGACGTTCACGACGTCGCATGTCGGGTGGCTCTATGCCAATGACGGGTTGTTCGAGACGATCGATACCTCGAAGATCCCCAATGCGAAGAATCTCGCGGACGAGGCGCGGATCAGTCCCTACCACCTCGGCGCCTGGGCCTATGTCTACACGATCGGCTACCGTACCGATCTCATCAAGGGCACCAAGTTCGAAAGCTGGAATGATCTCTGGAAGCCGGAGCTGAAGGACAAGCTTGCCGCGCCGGATTTTGATCCCGGCCACATCATTGCGGTCTCCGCCATTCTTGCCGGCGCCGACCCGTCGCATTGGGAAAAAGGCGAGGAGAAGCTCAAGGCGCTCAAGCCAAATTTCAAGGCGTTCTACACCAATGACGCCAACAGCCAGCAACTGCTCGCGAGCGGCGAGACGCCGGTGCAGATCGTGCTTTCGATGAACGCCTACTACATGATCGGGCAGGGCATTCCGATCACGCTCGCGATGCCGAAAGAGGGCGCGGTGCTGGGAATCGACACCGTCGCGGTCATGAAGGGGTCAAAGAAGGTTGACCTCGCATACAAGTTCATCAACGCGCTCTACGACCCCGACATCCAGGCCGAGATCTCGAAGCAGAAGAAGGGGAGCCCGGCGGTCCTCAACGCGAAGATCGATCCTGAAATTGCCAAGCTTCCGGGCGTATTCACGTCGGCGGAGCAATGGAAGCAGCAGATCAACATCGACGCCAAGCTGCGCGCCAACAAGACGGCGGAATGGCGCAAATGGTTCGCCGAAAACATCATGAACTGATCCGTTGCCAGATCGGTCCCGCATCATGAATCAGCAGCCATTCCTGCGCATCTTCACGGCGCCGGCGACGTTGTGTGCCATCGGATTTGTCGCGGCGATGGTTGCGGTTCTGCAGTACAGCCTCAGGGCCTACGTGCCGGGATCGCTCGATCCCGGCGGGTTTACGCTGGCGAATTTCGCCGACCTTCTCAAGCCGCTCTACGCGCGTGTGTTTCTCGATACCGTCGTCGTGTGCGCGATGACCGCAGTCGTGACGCTGATCGTCGGATATCCGCTGGCCTATGCGCTTGTGCGCGTCGAACAGCCGATCCTGCGCTCCATCCTCCTCGTGATTGTCGTGACGCCGCTGTTCTTGGGCGAGGTCGTTCGCACCTATGCGTGGATCATCGTTCTGGGCAACAATGGCTTCATCAATTCGTTGCTGATGTCGCTCGGCTTCATCGGCAAGCCGCTCCAGCTGATGTTCACGCCATTCGGCGTTGTGGTTGCTCTTGTCCACGTCACGCTGCCGGTCATGGTCATCATGCTGGCTGCCGGATTATCCCATATCGACCGCGACTATTCCCGAGCGGCCGAAAGCCTGGGAGCCGGTCCCATTCGCGTGTTCCTGACCGTGACATTGCCGCTGTCGCTGCCGGGCGTGGTGGCAGGCACCACGACGGCATTCGCGTGGACGTTCTCGGCATTCGCCACGCCGCAGCTGATCGGCGGCGGCCGCGTCAACATGATCTCCAATCTGGTCTACCAGCTTGGGTTCTCGAGCTTCAACTTTCCCTTCGCCGCGACCTTGTGCGTGGCTGGGCTGGTTTTGACGGCCCTGGTGCTTGGCCTTCTTCAGCTTGCCTCCCGCCCGCTTCGGAAGATCGAGGTGCATTGATGATCCCGCGCTCGACCTATCAAAGAGTGCTCGGCTGGGTCGGATTATTGACGGTGCTCGTCATCGTTGCCTTTCTCGTCTTGCCGGCGGCAGTCGTGACGATCGCCGCGTTCAACGACAAGCCGATCCTGTCGTTTCCGCCGCAGACCTGGTCGTGGCGGTGGTTCGGTCGGGCCCTCGCCTATGAAGACTTCCGGCAAGGGTTCTTCAACGGCCTGATCGTCACAGCCTGGAGCTCGACGATCGCGCTGTGCGTTGGCGGCATGTTCGCCTTTGTCATCGACCGTTACAAGTTTCCGCTCAAGTCCGCCATCGAGGGAATCCTCATTTCGCCGTTGGTGATTCCGCACTTCACGGTGGGGCTCGGCTTTCTCATCCTCGCGGCGCAAGTCGGCCTGAGCCGTGGCTTTGCCGTCGTCGTGATCTGTCACGTCATCCTGGTGCTGCCGTTCGTGCTGCGCAGCGTGTATGTGTCGCTGAGGAATCTCGATCAGAGTTACGAACACGCTGCAGCGAGCCTCGGTGCCGGGCCGCTTCGCGTCCTGACCACCGTCACGCTGCCGCTGCTGCTGCCCGGGCTCGTCAGCGGCTGGCTGTTCGCGGCGATCCTCTCGTTCAACGAGTTCACGGCCTCGCTGTTCGTGACCTCGCAGCGTACCCAAACGCTTCCCGTCGCGATGTACAATTACGTGCGCGAGTTCGCCGATCCGTCGATGGCGGCATTGTCGGTCATGTACATCGTCGGCACCGCCGCCTTGATCGCCTTTGCCAATGCGTTCCTGGGCCTCGGCAAGGTACTCAATATCGAGCAGTCTCACTAGGGAGCACGGATCTTGAAGCCGTCTGCGAGTGCTGAAGGTGAACAAACGGCGGTCCATTTCGACGCCGTGACCAAGCGATTTGATGATGTCGTGGCCCTGAGCGCCGTTACGCTCGGCGTTGGCCGAGGCGAGTTCGTGACGCTGCTTGGTCCATCTGGATGCGGCAAGACCACGCTGCTCAAGCTGGCCGCGGGCTTTCTGGGGCCGGACGGCGGTTCGATTTCAATCGAAGGCAAGCGCGTGAATGACATTCCGACCTACCAGCGCGGCATCGGCATGATGTTTCAAAACTACGCGCTGTTTCCGCATATGAGCGTAGCGGAAAACGTCGCCTACGGCCTGAAGACGCGACGGGTCCCCAGGGTTGAGCGGGACAAGCGCGTCGCCGATGCGCTGGCGCTGGTCAAGCTGAAGGGCATGGAGAACCGCAAGCCCCGGCAATTGTCCGGCGGCCAGCAGCAGCGCGTTGCGCTTGCGCGCGCGCTCGTCATCAATCCGACTGTCCTGCTGCTCGACGAGCCGTTCTCGGCGCTGGACAAGAGTCTGCGGACCTCGATGCAGGTGGAGCTGCGGGAAATTCAGCGCAAGCTGGGTCTGACCACGATCTTCGTGACGCATGACCAAGGCGAGGCCTTGAGCATGTCCGACCGCGTGGCTGTCATGTCCGAGGGGCGTATCAGGCAACTCGGAAGCCCTGTCGACGTCTATCGCAGCCCGGCGGACCCGTTCGTGGCCAGCTTTGTCGGCGACAACAACAGGCTGCGCGGCCAGCTCGTGAGTGTGCACGCGAAGCAAGCGATCGTCGCACTCGGCGATGCCCTGGTGAAGGTGCCGGGCGAGAGCCTGTCCGGGCTGGAGAAGTCTGCGGCGGTTGACCTCTACGTCCGCCCCGAGCAGTTCAGTATTGTGGCGCCCGAGGAGCCGTGCGCCATCAAGGGGAGCGTTGTTGCCCAGATCTACCAGGGTGGCCACGTTGATCTTCAGATCGAGTGCTCCGGAGGCGGCGGGGATCGGTTGCTGGTGCGATCCCCGGGGGAGCAGGCCGTTCTGCGCTGGCCCATGGGGGAGCCTGTCGGCATTGCTATTCAAGCAGATCGGTGCTCGGTATTTCCGGTAGGCTGATCGCAATCGTCTTCGCGGAGCTGTGAGGGTTACAGCATCGAGCTTGCGATGTATCGTGACGCGCGGCTTAGCGATGCCTACCTTGCTGTTTCCTGCGGCATCAACTGGCGTCTGGTCGCGCAACTCTGGAGAGAATGCTTGAGTCAGTCCCAATCGATCACGGCGGCCGAGGCAATCAGCACGTATATCGAGGCAAAGGACCGAAACCGGCCCCAGCTCATGAAGCGTGCATTCGTACAGGAGTGTGAGCTTCAGATGGAGCTCCTGACCGACGCGATCTCGTTTCCAAGCTCCGCTCACGGGTTGGAGAGCGTGACCGATGTTCTCGTGCGGAACTTTGCATTGCAGTATGAGAATGTGCGCACCTTCTGCCTGTCGCGCCCCGAGTCCAATCGCATTCCACGGTTTCAATGCGACTGGCTGGTGGGGATGTCAAACAAGTCCGATGGTGACGTACGCGTCGGTTGCGGTGAGTACACCTGGGATTTTGATGCCGCCGGAGACGGTCGCGTCAAGCGGCTGCTGATCAAGATTGAGTTCATGTGTGTGCTGCCAGCGAGCTATCAGGCGCCTGTCCTGCAATGGCTTTCGGCGATCCCCTATCCCTGGTCATCATACGGTGAGGCGCGCACAGGTTTGCCTTCGATCGACGCTTTGACGCCGATTGCACAATTTTTGCGGCGCGACGCGCGCAACTGACTTCGGCAGTTGAACGCTGGATGCCGGTCTATCGAATTTGGGCTTCGATGGCGAACGCACGCCTGGCGTAGCCGAGGAGGCGCCGCTCGCTACCAAGTTGATGGCACCGAGCGCGAACCTACCCCACGAATGACGAGCGCATATAGCTCGGTGCGGTAGCCCCGCTGCCGTCAAAACGCTCGGGTGTTGGTCTCCTTCGTTGGCTAGGTTCTCATAATCAGTATAGCACCTTATATGCACGCCGCATGATGGCGATTTTCTTCGTCGATTGATTGAATATTCGGGCTATAAAACAGAGAAAACTGCCGATTTTCTGCGCCTGACTTGGAAGAGTTGATCTCTCCTTGCATCCTCCATAAAGAGATGTATACTGATGAAAATTCAGGGACGGTTCCGAGGTGCGGGATGGCGTGGCGAAAAGCAATTGCTGTGAACCAGTTGAAGCCCGGCGGAGTCGCGCGCGTCGAGATCGACGGCAAACCGGTTGCGCTCTATCTGCTTGATGGCGAAGTGTTCGCCACGCACGGCATATGCACGCATGCGCTCGCCTTTCTTGCCGATGGATTCGTCGACGGCGGCACGATCGAGTGCCCGCTGCACCAGGGTATCTTCGATATCAGATCGGGAAAGGCGCTTTGCTCGCCGGTCACGCAGGACCTCGAGACCTACGCGGTCAAGGTCAGGGATGGCGAGGTATTTGTCGATCTCGATGGAAACAAGAAGGCTGCGCCGAAGGATCAGGCGGAGGCCTGCACCCCCAGGGGGGCGCCGTCCCGCGGGGCGGTCGTCGTCGTGGGCGCCGGTCAGGCGGCTGCAGTGGCAATTCGCAGCATGCGTGCCAGTGGCTTCACCGGCACGATCAATCTCGTCGGCAGGGAGCAGCACCTGCCGTACGAACGTCCACCGCTTTCAAAGGACATTCTCCTTGGAAAAGCGGCGATCGAATCCTGCCGGCGTCTGGCTGAGGCCGATGTTGCTTCTCTCGACATCAAGACCCATCTCGGGTGCTCCGTTGCCCGGATCGATCCGGCCGCCAGGATCGCATTCCTGAGTAACGGGACCGAGCTTCGATATGATGCGCTTCTGCTGGCGACCGGCGGCGTTCCGCGGCGGCTTTCCATTGCCGGCGCCGATCTGCCGGGAGTGCACTATCTGCGCACGATCGAGGATGCCAACTCCATCAGGCAATCGCTTGCAGGCGCGAAGCGTCTCGTTATCGTCGGCGGCGGCTTCATCGGTCTTGAACTTGCTTCCGTCGCTGCGACGCTCGGGGTCACCACCGTCCTCCTCGAACGCGAAGCCGAACTGATGGCCCGCGTGCTGCCTCCATCATTGGGACGCAGCTTTCGCTCCCTTGCTGAGCGCCACGGCGTCTCGGTTCTGCGGGGTGTACAGGTTCAGGATATCCGCCGCGACGGTGAGGGTCTGGTGGTCAATACCTCCGCCGGCGCTTTCGCTGCAGATACCATCTGCGTCGGTGTCGGGTTGGCCCCCGAGACGGAACTGGCGGCCGCGGCCGGCTGCGAGGTGGATGGCGGCATCGTTGTCGACGCAGAGCAAAGGACCAGCATCGCGGGAATCTGGGCAGCGGGCGACTGCGCACTGCATTGCCGTCCGGTCAAGGGGAGCTCCCGCCGTTTTGAGAGTTGGCACAATGCGGAGCAGCAAGGTGCAGCCGCAGGGCAATCGATTGCCGGGGCGCCGCCGAACGCGGATGCGCAGGCTCCCTGGTTCTGGACCGACCAGTTCGGCCTGAACATTCAGATACTCGGGGTCTCGTCACCGGGCGACAAGGTCGCGCTCACAGGCCGCGATGGCGAACCTGGTGCTGTCTACCGCACGATTGATCCGGACACCGGACGGCTTACCAGCGTGGTCGCGTTTTCCGATCCCGCCGCGATACGGCAGGCGCGCAAGGAGCTCGAAAACCCTGACATGTTCGATATCGCCAAGGTTTCCGCTGCTCTGCTCACGAGTGACGGCAAAGAGGAGAATACCCAGGTGGTGAACGAGAGGTCGGTGACGACGACGTCGAAGCAATTCGTCTGGCCATCCGAGGGGCTCACCAGGGTGCCTGATTGGGTCTACACGGACAACGACATCTACCGGCGCGAAGTCGAAAAGATCTTTCACGGGCGAACATGGAATTACGTCGCGCTGGAGAGCGAGATTCCCGAAATTGGCGATTTCATCCGATCGAATGTAGGGCCGACGCCCGTCGTCGTATCGCGCGCCGAGGACGGTTCGATCAACGTCTTCGAGAATCGCTGTGCTCATCGCGCGGCCGAGTTCTGTCGCGAGCTCAGCGGCAACGCCAAGGAGTTCGTCTGTCCCTATCATCAGTGGTCCTACGACCTGAAGGGCAATCTGGCGGGGGTGCCGTTCCGCCGGGGGGTCGACGGCAAGGGCGGAATGCCGCGCGATTTCAAGAATGCAGACCATGGGCTGAGGCAGCTGAAAGTCACGACCCATCGTGGTGTCGTGTTCGCGTCGTACTGCGACGACATGGAGCCGTTGGCCGAATATCTCGGACCGGAGATTCTCCGCGAGTTCGAGGCGACCTTCGACGGGCGGAAGCCCAAGGTGCTCGGTCACTATCGCCACAGTCTTCCGGGAAACTGGAAGCTCTATCACGAGAACCTCAAGGACCCGTATCACGCAACGTTGCTGCACACGTTCCTGGTGACGTTCGGCCTGCTGGTGGCCGGCAACAAGTCGTCGATGATCGCCGACCCCTCCGGCCGGCACGGCGTGATGGCATCGGCGAAGTCGGACGTCAGCAAGCTCGACGACAACACCAAGAAGGAGATGCGCGCCTACAAGGAAGGCATGCAGCTCGAGGAGCCGCGCTTCATGGATTTCGTCAATGAGTTCGACAGTCCCTGGTCGGTGACCATGACGACGATCTGGCCTAATCTCATCGTGCAACGGGAGATGAACACCCTGGGCGTTCGGCAGATCGTCCCGACGGGACCGAACGAGTTCATCATGAAGTGGACCATGTTCGGCTTCGAGGGTGACGATGAGGAAATGACCCGTCATCGGTTGCGGCAAGGCAATCTGATGGGGCCGGCAGGCTTCCTTGGCCTCGAAGACAATGAAGCCATCAAGTTCGTGCAGGACGGCATGCTTGCGGTCCCCGATGGCCAACATGTGGTCGAACTGGACCCCGGGGTCGGCACCGCAGACACCTTGATCTCCGAGGCGTCGATACGCGCGATGTATCAGCATTGGCGCAGCGCGATGGAACTCTAACGAGAGATGCGGGCTATTCAGATGTTGGCCACCGATCCCACCTACACGGCACAAATTCACCAGCTGCTGCTTCGGAATGCAATCGAGCAGTTCAACTGCGAATATGCGGCCGCCCTCGACGAGCAGCGGCTCTCGGACTGGAGCGAGATGTTCACGCCAGACGCCAGCTATGTCGTTTTGTCGCGCGAGAACGAGGATCGCGGCCACCCGGTCGGTCTCATCTATTGCGAGAACAGGGGCATGATTCGCGATCGGGCGTTCGCGCTGGAGAAAACCGCCATGTTTGCGCCGCGGTACCTTCGTCACTTGATCAGCAATTTGCAGCTGCTCGGCGAAGATGAGCACGGAAACATCAAGGCCCGGGCGAACTATATCGTCCTGCAAGTCCTGTTCGATCGCCCTGACGCGACCATTCACCAGGTCGGAACCTATCACGACGTGTTTCGGCGTTCCGACGAGGGCCTCAAGCTCAAGCAGCGCCGCTGCGTTTACGACAATCTGCTTGTTCCCAACGCGCTTTGCATTCCGGTGTAGAGCCGCTTGCGATCAGGGGGCAATCACTGTGACCTTCGTTACGTCGGGAACGTTTTGGCAGAGCGCATGAGAGGATCATCATGAGCGGGGACGGTGCGGTCGGTGAAGGTATCGGGGCGCGAGCGCGGCGCAAGGAGGATGCCCGGCACTTGCGCGGCCGGGGCCGGTTCGTCGGTGACATCCACATGCCGGGGCTGCGGGAAGTGGCATTCCTGCGCAGTCCAGTCGCGCATGCGAGGATACTGTCGAAGACGAAATCGCCGGATCACGCCGTCGATACCTTTTTCTCCGAAGACCTCGTCGGTGTCGCGCCGATCGTGACGCGATCGTCCATTCCCGGCTACAAGGTCTCGCAATATCCGATCCTGGCCACCGACAAGGTGCGCTTCGTCGGCGAGCCCGTTGCCATGTGCGTGGCAAAAAATCGCGCGATCGCGGAAGACCTGATCGAGCAAGTCGAGGTCGGCTACGACGAACTGCCGGCGATCGCTTCTTGCGCGGGCGGTCGTCGTGATAACTCGGAACTCCTGCATCCGGAGTGGGGCGATAATCTGTTCCTGGAGACCTTCTTCGACAGCGGCGTCGATGAGGTCATCGCACGCGCGCCGGTCTCGGTCGAGCTCGAGATGTCATGCGCCCGACAGGCGATGCATCCGATGGAAGGCAAGGGCGTGCTGGCCTGGTGGGATGATCGCGCCGATCAGCTTGTGGTGCACACCTCCACCCAGGTGCCGCACTTGATACGAGCCGGGCTCGCCGAGTGTCTCGGGATTGCGCAGGCGCAAATCAGGGTCGCCCCGCCGGACGTCGGAGGTGGCTTCGGCTACAAGTGCCTGTTGCAGCCCGAGGAGGTTGCCGTCGCCTGGCTGGCTGCGACCTTTAAGAAGCCATTCCGCTGGACCGAGGACCGCAGGGAGCATCTCGTCGCCGGCGCCAACGCACGGCAGCACGAATACCATATCAAAGCCTATGCTGACGCGCAGGGGCGGCTTCTCGCGCTGGACGCGGAAGTGTCCGTCGACACCGGCGCTTACTCGGTGTGGCCGTTCACCGCCTGCCTGGAAGCTGCGCAGGCCGGAGGAAACCTGCCCGGACCGTATCATCTGGCTGCCTACCGGTGCCGTACCTATTCGGTTGCGACCAACAAGCCGCCTTTCGCGCCGTATCGCGGTGTCGCGCGGCCGGGCGTCTGCTTTGCAATGGAGCAGGTCATTGACGCGATCGCGCAGAAGGTCGGCCGCGAAGCATGGGAGGTCCGCCGGGACAATCTGGTCCCGGCTTCGGCGATGCCTTACACCAACATCACGAACAAGCATTACGACTCCGGTGACTATCCGGAGGCGCTCGTTGCCGCCAAGGACATGATCGGTCTCGAGGCATTCCGCGCAGGGCCAAGGCGCGACGACAAGGGGCGTTATCTCGGCATCGGGTTTGCCAGTTTCACGGAGCAGTCCGCACACGGCACCAAGGTGTTTGCGTCCTGGGGATTGCCGCTGGTGCCGGGGTTCGATCAGGCGCATGTGAAGCTGACGCCGGACGGTGCGCTGGAGGTCGCGGCGGGCATCCATACCATCGGGCAGGGTCTGGAGACGACGCTGGCGCAGATCGCTCATGAACAGACCCGTGTTCCGCTCAAGCACATCAGGGTCACGCTCGGCGACACGGCGATGACCCCGTTCTCGACCGGTGCCTATGCATCGCGCGGGATCGTGATGTCGGGCGGTGCGGTCTCGCGGGCCGCCGAGGTCGTCGCGGGCCGGATCAAGTCGATTGCCGCCCATCTGCTGCAAGTCGAGCCGGCCGCCGTCGGATTTGCCGAGGGGCGGATCTTTGCGGCGAATGCCAGTGTCTCCTACGAGGATGTCGGACGCGCCTGGTATCTTCGGCCGGATCAGCTTCCCGAGACCGTGAACACGGCAGGTCTCGAGGCGACCGAAGGATACAAGCCGGACGTCGATACGGGCGTGTTTTCGTACGCCACGCACGCCGTTCGGCTCGCAGTTGATGCCGAGACCGGTCTTGTCGAGATCCTCGACTATGCGATCGTCGAGGATTGTGGACGCATGGTCAATCCGATGATTGTCGAGGGGCAGACCTATGGAGGGGCCGCGCAAGGTATCGGCACCGCGCTGTTCGAAGAGAGCCCGTACGACGACAACGCCCAACCGCTGGCCTCGACGCTGCTCGATTATATTCTGCCTGGTCCGACCGAGCTGCCGAGCTTCCGCATCGACCATCGAGAGACGCTGTCGCCTTACTCTGCTCACGGAATCAAGGGCGTCGGCGAGGGCGGAGCGATTGCGCCGCCCGCTGCGATCGTCAACGCGATCAACGATGCCTTGTCGCCGCTCAACGCTGCGATACGCCAGGTACCTGCGAGCCCACGGCGGATCCGTGAGGCCATTCGGCGCGCGCGTCCGTCGCAGGCGGTAGCTCCTGAAGCGGGCGCAGAGCGATGAAGTCGTCGGCATTCGAACTCAAGCATGCACGGACCCTCGGTGAGGCAACCGAACTCCTCGCTGCGGCCGATGGCGATGCCAAGGTGCTGGCTGGCGGCCAGTCGTTGGTACCGATGCTGAACCTGCGATTAGCCCGGCCCAAACTCTTGGTCGACATCAAGCGCGCGTCCGGCTTTCGCGAGCTTGCGGCTGACGACAGAGTGTTCTCGATCGGCGCCGGATGGACCCATGCCGAGATCGAAGATGGTGTCCTGGAGGACCCGACGCGCGGGTTGCTACGACTGGTCGCACACGGAATTGCCTACAGAGCGGTGCGCAATCGCGGCACCATGGGCGGAAGCCTGGCGCATGCCGATCCGGCTGCAGACTGGGTCTCGACGCTGGCGGCACTCGGTGCCACGATCGTCGTCCAGGGCGGCGGCGTGCCGCCGAAGCGCCATGCCGCCGAGAGCTTCGTCGACGGAGCGTTTACGACGAGGCTCGGCGAGAGCGAAGTAATTTCCACGATCGAAGTCCCGCGGCTGTCGGCGGATGCATCCTGGGCCTATCACAAGATTTGCCGCAAGACCGGTGAATTCGCCAATGCGATCGGCGTTGTCGTTCTCGATCCGAAGGCGGGTCTCCAACGGGTGCTTGCCGGTGCGACCAGCGGTTCGCCGGCACTCCTGCCTGATACTGCCGCACGTCTCGCGGAGGCGGGGCCACGCGCGGCATGTGAGAACGTCGCAGAGGAGATTCGCGACGTTCTGCCGAATCTTGATCTCGACACGCAGGAATTGCACGCGGTCGCGGTTCGCCGGGCTTTGGCAACCTTGGGTGAAGGACAGCGCCGATGACGCAGGTGTCGATGACGGTCAATGGAGGCGCCGTCGTGGCGGACGTCGAGCCGCGCACGCTCTTGGCCGACTTCCTGCGCGGCGAGATGCAACTCACCGGAACGCATCTCGGATGCGAGCAGGGTGTCTGCGGCGCCTGTACCGTTGTGCTCGACGGCAGGATCCAGCGATCGTGCATCACATTTGCCGCCGATTGCAACGGCGCCAACGTCACCACGATCGAAGGCTTTGACGACGATCCAACCATGCAGGAACTGCGCGAGGCGTTTTCCGAGCACCACGCCCTGCAATGCGGCTTCTGCACACCGGGAATGTTGACGACGGCACGGGATATCGTGCTTCGGCTCGGCGATATCGATGAGCGCGCCCTGCGCGAGGAGCTTTCCGGCAATCTCTGCCGGTGCACCGGTTATGTCGGGATCGTCGCCGCGGTCAAGAAAGTCGCCGCAGGGAAGAAGCCCGACGTCGCGGCGGCTGTGGCGCCGGTCGTCGGCAGGCTCGAGGGTTCGAGGTCGCCGTCTGCGCCGTCGTCACAACAGACAACCGGCCCGGCAACGCGCACGTCGACACAAGCCATGGCGTCATCGGTTGGTGGATCCGCGGGCAGCACGTCAATTGAGGAGCGGGTGCGGGTGGCTGCGCCGGCCGAAAAGGTTTGGAGCCTGCTTTCGGACCTCCAACGGGTGGTCCCGTGTGTGCCCGGAGCCGAGATCACGTCACTCCACGGCGAAGATCTTGTCGGCAAGGTCAGGATCGCACTGGGCCCGATCAAGGTCACTTTCAACGGCCAGGCGAAGGTCGGGATGGATCCCGCCAAGCGGGAGGGATGGCTGACCGGCCGCGGGCGTGATGCCGGGCAGGGCTCGTCCGCAGAGGGTAGCGCGCGCTGGACCGTCGTCGCTGACGGGGCAAGCGCGTCTGTGATTGCGGTCGTCCTGACCTGGAAGCTGAGTGGGCCGCTCGCGCAATTCAACCGAGCCGGACTGGTGCATGACGTTGTGCGTCGGTTGGCGGCGACATTCGCGGAGAATCTCGAAGCCGCCATTACCGGGGCGGCTCCGCCTCGCCGAAAGGCGCTCGGTGGCCTCGGATTGATCTGGTCCGTCATCAAGGCGCGCTTGTTCTCAGGGAGCTAGGGCCGCCGAGGCGGCCCCATCGACCGTACAACTGCCAGGCTTACTCCTGTAATAGAGATGTATACTGATTAAAATTAGGTCGCTTCCGGCTATTCATCCCGGTCGGCCGTCGACTTCCGCCGTCCGGATGCTGAGTTGCTCTCGGGCAGGCTGTATTTGCTGTTGCCCTCGATCAATTCGGTCACCATCGCCAGAAACGCGGCCCTGAACTCGGGCCGCAGGGGCGCGACGAAGCGATCCTGCGCACGGCGCATGCTGTCGTACATCTTGTCGGCGACCGCCTCGCCCTCCTTGGTCAGGAAGGCCACCATCGAACGCCGGTCGGTTTGGCTGCGTTCACGCCGCACCAGGCCGCGTTCCGACAGGCGGTTCAGAACATCTGCTACATTCGTGCGATCGATGCCCACTTCACCACCCAGCGTCACCTGATCGATCCCGGGGTTGTTGAGCAGGGTCGTGATCAGGCCGTACTGCACCGGCGTGATGCCGAATTCCTGGCACTCCTCAAGGAAGATCGCCGAGTGGATCTGATGGAGCCGGCGGACCAGATAGCCTGGGCGCGATGCCAGTGGCATCCGCGCCATCTCCACCTTGACCTCGGACCTCGTGGAATTGGTGGATGATTGCTTCTTCAACGTGCATTCCTTCCATTCTTTAAGCCGTCCGCGGTCAGCAAATGAGCCGAAGGCCCCTTGACGGGCGATCTAATTACTCAGTATACATCTCTTTATCGCGAACGGTACTGCCGATTCCAGGATTGACCTGAGAATAACAACAATAAGATGGCGGCGCGCGAGGCAAACGGAGGATGGCTCATGAACAGGCTCGCATCATCAATTTTCGCGCTGACCCTCATATCTGGTCTGGGGCCGGCCAAGGCTGGCCCGGACGCCGTGACGATCGGTGTCCTCAACGACCTTAGTGGCGTGTACTCGGATCTCGGCGGGCCCGGCTCCGTTGCGGCCGCGGAAATCGCGGTGGAGGAGTTCGGGCCAACCGTGACCGGCAAGCCGATCAAGCTGATGTCGGGAGACCACCAGAACAAGGCCGATGTCGGCTCGCAGCTGGCGCGCCGATGGTTCGACGTTGACCACGTCGACATGGTGATCGACTTCCCCAACTCGGGCGTGGCGCTGGCCGTGCAGGAGGTCGCAAGAGCGAAGAAGAAGATCGCGATCTACTCCACGGCCGCAACCATGGACCTCACCGGCAAGGCCTGTTCGCCGACCGGGTTTCAATGGACCTACGACAATTATTCGAATGCTGCGGGCGTCGCCTCTGCGCTCGTGAAGAAGGGGTTCGACACCTGGTATTTCCTGACGGTCGACTATGCGTTCGGTCTTTCGCTCGAGGCGGAAGCCTCGAAAGCCGTCAAGGCCGCCGGCGGCAAGGTGGTCGGCGCCGCGCGCCATCCGCTGAACACACCGGATTTCTCCTCCTTCCTGCTCCAGGCTCAATCCTCCAAGGCAAAAGTCATCGCGTTCGCCAACGCCGGAGGCGACACGGTCAATGCCGTGAAGCAAGCCAATGAATTCCAGATCGTGCAAGGCGGGCAGACGATCGTCACGCCGGTCACGTTCATCACCGACGTGCACAGTCTCGGTCTTCAGGTCGCTCAGGGGCTTACCTTCGTGACCGGCTACTACTGGGATCTGAACGACCAGACCCGCGCGTTCGCGGAGAAATTCTACAAGAAGCGTAAAGCGATGCCGACGATGGCGCAGGCTGGCGTCTATTCCGGCGTGCTCCACTACCTGAAGGCGGTGAAGGAGGCCGGCACCGACGACGGAATGGCGGTCGCCGAAAAGATGCGCGAGCTGCCTGTGCGCGATGCCTTTACGCAGACCGGTTCGGTGCGAGCCGACGGACGGATGATCCACGACATGTACCTCGTCGAGGTGAAGAAGCCGTCGGAGTCGAAGGCGCCGTGGGACTACTACAAGGTTCTGGCGACCATTCCTGCGGCCGAGGCGTTCAAGCCTCTGGCTGAAAGCGAATGCCCGCTGGTGAAGTAACAGTCAGGGCCGTCCCGGTCGCGTCCGTCCCAACCGTGACCGGGATCCGCGTATGTCGAGATCCGCAAGGAGCAATTCATGTCGTCCAGAATCCGCAAGATCGCGCTTGAGGAGCACTTCACGGCGCCGGGCTTCGAGGAATACTCGAAGGTCTTCACCAAGCACATGGACTCCGCGGCGCAATCAAAGCTGTCGTCCCAACTCAGGGACTTCGAAGATTTGCGGCTGGGCGAGATGGACCGGGCCGGAATCGACAAGGTCGTTTTGTCGCAGACCGGACCAGGCGTTCAGGGCGAAACCAACATAGACGTTGCCATCCGGCGCGCTGCCGAAGGCAATGACTATTTGGCGCAGCAGATTCAGCGGCATCCGGCTCGTTATGCCGGCTTCGCATCGCTGCCGATGCATTCCCCGAAGGCGGCTGCGAGCGAACTGACCCGTGCCGTCGAAGTTCTCGGATTCAAGGGAGCTCTGGTCAACGGCCATACCGGCGGGATCTACTATGATGATCCGGCCTACGATGCGTTCTGGGAGCGGATGCAACATTTGGACGTGCCGCTCTACCTGCATCCGACGGACCCAAGCCCGGTTCCGAAAGCCTATGACGGCCATCCTGAACTCACCGGCGCAGTGTGGGGGTGGGGCGTCGAAACCGCGACCCATGCGCTCAGATTGCTGTTCGGGGGAATCTTCGATCGCTTTCCGCGGTTGAAGATCATCCTCGGCCATATGGGTGAGGGGCTGCCGATGCTGCTCTGGCGGTTCGACAGCCGGTTCGCCGTTTACCCGCATGGCGTTCGGCTTGCGCACAAGCCGTCCGAATACTTCGGACGCAATATCTTCATCACGACGTCAGGCGTCTGCTCGTCTGCGGCGCTTGCCTGCGCGCTTGCCGAGATGGGCAACGACGCCGTCATGTTTTCGGTCGACTACCCCTACGAGTCGACGGCAATTGCCGCGGATTTCATCGAACGGGCACCGATATCCGAGGACGTCCGCGTGCAGGTCTGCTCGCGCAACGCCGAACGCATTCTGAAGCTGGCCTGATCGGCCGAGGAGACACCACATGCACAAGGTCTATCGCATCGGTCAGATCGTTCCGAGCTCGAACACGACCATGGAGACTGAAATTCCCGCGATGCTCAATGCGCATTCGCTCGCGCATGGCACGCGCTTCACCTTCCATTCGAGTCGGATGCGGATGAAGACGGTCAAGAAGGAAGAGCTCGCGGCGATGGACAGCGAGTCCGATCGCTGCGCGCTCGAGCTCTCGGATGCGCGTGTCGACGTCCTCGGCTACGCCTGCCTGGTCGCGATCATGAGCATGGGGAAGTCGTATCACCGCGTCTCGCAGCAGCGGCTCCATGGTCGCACGGTCGAGAACGGCGCGCCGGCTCCCGTTGTGACCAGCGCCGGCGCCCTGGTTGATGCGCTGCATGTCATCGGCGCCAAGCGCATTGCCGTCGTCGCGCCATATATGAAGCCGCTGACGCAGCTCGTCATCGACTACATCGAGCATGAGGGGATCAAGGTCTCCGATTCCCGCGCGCTTGAGATTCCGGACAACATCATGGTCGGTCGGCACGACCCGGCGAACCTGCCGAAGATCGTGGCGGGGATGGACCTCAAGGATGCCGACGCGGTCGTCTTGTCAGCGTGCGTGCAGATGCCGTCGTTGCCTTCGATCGCCGAGGTCGAGGCAAGAACCGGCAAACCTGTGATCACCGCGGCGGTGGCGACCACTTACGCCATGCTGACGGCGCTCGACCTCAACACGCGAGTGCCGGGCGCCGGCGCATTGCTCTCGGGCGCCTTTGGCAACAATGCAGCGGCCACTCCCAACGCAAAGCTGCAGGTCGCCGGATGAGTACATTTCGATACGGCGCAAACGTCCAGGCCAACGGCGTGCGGCTGCACTATTTGCTCTACGGGCAGGCGCGAGCGGGGCGTGATCCGGTCATCATCCTGCCGGGCATCACCAGTCCAGCCATCACCTGGGGGTTCGTCGGCGAGCGGTTTGGACGCCAGTTCGAGACCTATGTTCTCGATATCAGGGGCCGGGGGCTGTCGCAATCTGGCCCCATGCTCGACTACAGTTTGGACGCGCAGGCCGCCGATCTGGCCGCGCTGGCTGCGGCGTTGAAACTGCCGCGATATACCGTGGTCGGCCACTCGATGGGGGCCCGCATTGCCGTACGTGCGGCACGCAGCGGATTGCCCGGACTGGCCGGACTCGTCCTGTTGGATCCGCCGGTCTCGGGACCGGGCCGGCGCGCCTATCCGGCGAAGCTCGATTGGTACGTCGATTCCATCCGGCTCGCGGTCGCCGGTTGCAACGCTGAAAAGATGCGGGCGTTCTGCCCGACCTGGACCGAGGATCAATTGAGGCTGCGTGCGGAGTGGCTACACACCTGCGACGAGCGCGCGGTGCGCGAGAGCTTTGACGGATTCCACAATGACGACATTCACAGCGATCTCGGGAGGATCAACGTTCCCGTCCGACTGATCGCTGCAGGACGTGGTGACGTCATTCGCGATGAGGATATCGCCGAAATCCAGCGGCTGTTGCCGAGCGCTTCGGCCACGCGCGTCGTCGACGCAGGACATATGATTCCATGGGATGACGAGGCGGGATTCTATGCTGCTTTCGAGGAGTTTCTTGGCGCCCGCTTGGACGCCGCAATCAGCAAGGAGAAGCAACATGTCGGTCAGTGATCACGATCTGATACAGGCCTGGAAGCAGGTTCTCTCGTTGTCCAAGCTGGAGCGAGGCCAACTCGTCACTGTGCTCACCAGTTCGTCGACGCATCCGCAGACCCTGTCGACCGCGATTCTCGCGGCTGCATCGATGGGTGCAATCGTCAACCGGCTCGATCTGCTTCCGGTCAACGGCGAGAAGGCTCTGAGCCGCGACTCGCTGGCCTATCTCGGGACGACACCCCTGACCGGGAATCGCGCGGCGATCGCTGCACTGAAGGAGAGCGACCTCGTCCTGGACCTCATGACCCTGCTGTTCTCGCCCGAGCAGCACGACATCCTGAAGGCGGGCACGAAAATCCTGCTGGCTGTCGAACCACCGGAAGTCCTGGTTCGGATGGTACCGACAATGGCCGACCGTGCGCGCGTCACCGCCGCGAGTGCGAAGCTCGGCAAGGCGAAGGAGATGCATGTGACGTCGCCGGCCGGCACGGACGTCCGCTTCAAGCTCGGTCAGTTCCCGGCCATCAGCGAATATGGCTTCGTCGACGAGCCCGGGCGGTGGGATCATTGGCCGAGCGGCTTCGCCTTGACCTGGGCCAATGAGGGCGAGGCCGATGGAACGATCGTGATGGAGCGGGGCGATATCCTGCTCCCGATGAAGTCCTACATCCAGGATCGTATCCACTTTGGGATCGAGAAGGGCTTTGTGACCTCGATCGAGGGCGGCGTCGATGCCGAGATTTTGAGCGAGTACATGGCCTCGTACAACGATCGAGACGCATATGCGATGTCGCATATCGGCTGGGGACTGCAGCCGAGAGCCAAGTGGTCGACGCTCGGTCTCTATGATCGCGAGGCCACGATCGGCATGGATGCGCGGGCGTTCGAGGGCAATTTCCTGTTCTCGTTCGGGCCGAACAACGAGGCCGGCGGGAGCCGCACAACGGCCTGCCACATTGATATTCCGATGCGGAATTGCACGATTGCGCTCGACGGGGAGGAGGTCGTCCGAAACGGAAAGGTGCTCGATGGCGGACCGGTTCGTGAGGCCGCCGAATGACCGACGATACGTCGACATATCGCCGGCAGGGCTTCGGTCAGGACCTGGACCTCGATGCACCGTTCGGGTTGCTGATCGTCGATTTCGTCAACGGATTTCTCGATCCCGCCGTTTTCGGCGGCGGCAACATCGCTGCCGCGATGGAGAGGACGGTCGGACTGCTGGATGAAGCACGCCGGCGAAGGTGGCCGGTTGCGCATTCGAGGATCGTATTCGCCGACGACGATGCCGACCGCAACGTGTTCGCGATGAAGGTGCCGGGGCTGCTCACGCTGAAGGAGTCGTCCTCCAACAGTGCGATCGTTCCGCAGCTTGCGCCGAAGCCGGGTGAGCTGGTCGTCCGAAAGACCGTGCCGTCGGCATTCTTTGCGACAGGACTGGGACCATGGCTGACGCAGCGTGGCGTCCGCACGCTTGTGATCGCCGGTTGCGTGACCAGCGGTTGCGTCCGCTCAAGCGTCGTTGACGCGATGTCGCTGGGCTTCCTTCCGCTCGTGGTCGGGGATTGCGTCGGGGACCGTGCGATCGGTCCGCACGAGGCGAACCTGTTCGACATGTCGGAGAAGTACGCGGTCGTCATGGACCTGGCCGATACCTTGAAGCTCTTGGAATCCAGGACTGCTGGTTCTGCCGTTGTGAGCGGCAGCGCAGGCATCAGCTAGCGATATCGACGCCTGCTCGGCGGCAGAATCGACTGCGCAATAGCCGGCGATCGTGCCCGCACGTTTCGACGACAAGCTCCCTGCCCATCCCGCGTCTCCGCGGGATTTTTTTTGCCCGCGCTGGTCGAGATTTGACACAGATGTCAGTCGTCAGGCGTCGATCAGGGTCTATAATTCGTTTGTGTACTGATGAAATATTGGTGCATCCAACTTGTCCTGAATCGGGTTATGTCGCGGAATATATGCTTATTTCGGCTGAATAGAACCCGCGTCGATTCCGTATTGTCTGCTGTCGCAAAAGTGATATGCTCAGTATACATCTCAATTACACAACATAAGATGAGAGGTGAGGGGACGATGACGGACACGCTGCATTCTGCGCGCGCCATTGGCGCGACTTCCGCAATGACCGCCGAGGAGAAGAAGGTCGTACTGGCATCGTCCTTTGGCGCGCTGCTCGAATGGTACGACTTCTACATCTACGCGGCCCTTGCCGTTCAGCTCGGGCACCTGTTCTTTCCGAAGGGCAATGAGACGGCGGCATTCCTCGCAAGCCTCGCAACGTTTGGCGCCGGCTTCCTCATTCGCCCGATCGGGGCGCTGTTCTTCGGCCGCCTGGGGGACATGGTCGGACGCAAGAAGACGTTTCTGGTGACCATCATCCTCATGGGCGTCGCCACGGTTGGCGTGGGATTGCTCCCGACCTACGATCAAATCGGCATCGCCGCGACGTACGGGCTCGTGCTTTGCCGCTTGCTGCAGGGTCTGGCGCTTGGCGGCGAAGTTGGCGGAGCCGTGACCTATGTCGCGGAGCACTCGCCGGTCAACCGGCGTGGCGCGTACACCAGCTCACTTCAGACCACAGCGACGCTTGGGCTTCTGAGCTCCATTATCGTCGTCTTCGGGTTGAAGCTCATTCTTTCCGATGCGCAGTTCCACGATTGGGGCTGGCGTCTGCCATTCGTGCTGTCGCTGCTGTTGCTGGTCGTATCGGTCTACTTCCGGGCGAAGTTGCATGAATCGCCCACGTTCCAGCGCATGAAGGCTGCCGGCGCAACGTCCAAGGCGCCGGTCACGGAGAGCTTTACACACGCCGCGAACCTCAAATACGTCGTCCTGTTGTTCGTCGTTGCTGCAGGCCTTGGCGCGATCTTCGGCACCGGACACTTCTATTCGATGTTCTTTCTCAACAAGACCCTGAAAGTGCCGATGGACGACGTGCAATTGCTGATCGGGCCGGCCCTCGTGGTGGTCACGCCGCTGTATGTCTTCTTCGGCTGGTTGTCCGATCGCATCGGCCGCAAGCCCATCATGGCGATGGCCTGCTTGCTTGCGGCTGTCACCATCCAGCCGATCTTCAAAGGCCTGACGCACTATGCAAATCCTGCCCTGGAGCGCTTCCTCGAGAGCACCGATATTGTCGTCACGGCGCGCGACTGCAATTTCCGTCTGTTTGCCGAGGCGACCACGGAATGCGACAAGATCACCGGCTTTCTGACTGATCTTGGCGTTCAATATCGATCGGAGCCAGCAGCCCCGGGCGCACCGACCACGGTCAAGATCGCGGGACAGGTCGTCGAAGGCTTCAACCCCGACAGCCTCAGGAAGGCGTTGGTCTCGGCGGGATGGCCGTCGTCCGCCGATCTTTCGAAGATCAACCGCCCCGCGGTATTCGGGCTTCTGTTCGTGCTCGTGCTCTATCTGGCGATGGTATACGGCCCGATGGCGGCCTTCATGGTCGAACTGTTTCCGGCGCGCATTCGATATACGTCCCTCTCGTTTCCGTTCCATGTGGGCGCCGGCTGGGTCGGAGGCATGCTGTCCTTCGTCGTCACGGCGATGAATGTGTATTCCGGCAATCCGTACTTTGGATTGTGGTATCCGGTGATCGTGTCTGGCTTCGCCTTTGTTGTTGCGATCTGCTTCGTGCCGGAGACGCGTGGCCGTCCGTTGGATTGAAGCTGCGATGGCGGACGATGGCGTTTGCCACCGTCCGCCTGCGTCGTTACTGCGAGACCAGCTCACAGCCACCTTCGCCGAGCGGGCGAAAGGCCTGCTCGGCGGGAATCGTCGCGACGATGTCGTAGTAGTCCCATCGTCGGCTCGACGCCGCCGGTGTCTTGACGCGCGCCAGGTACATGTCGTGCACGAACTGGCCGTCGGTACGGACCATGCCGCGAGCGAACGCGTCGGTTACCGGCAATTCGCGTATCTTGGCCGCGACAGCGAGGCCATCGTCGGAATTTGCGGCCTGCACCGCACGCAAATAGTGACGCACGGCTGAATAGACGCCGGCCTGGGTCATGGTCGGCATCCGCCCAACCTTCTCAAAGAACCTGTTGGCCCACGCCCGCGACTCGGCATCGCGGTCCCAGTAATACGCGGTGACGAACTGCAGGTTCTGCGCGGCCGCAAGGCCCATCGCGTCGACGTCGGTGAGGAAAACGGTCGGCGCCACCAATGCCTGTCCGCGGGTGATGCCGAACTCGGCGGCCTGCTTCACCGAGTTGGTCATGTCGGCGCCGGCGTTGGCCAGCGCGATCACCTTGGCGCCGGACGCCTGCGCCTGCAGCAGCACCGAACTGAAGTCGGCGGTGTTGAGCGGGTGGCGCACCTCGCCGATCACCTTGCCGCCGCCGCTCTCGACCGCGCGGCGCATGTCGGCGGCGAAGGCGTGGCCGAACGAATAGTCCACCGTGATCAGGAACCAGCTGTCGAGCTTCTGCGCGGTGAGCGCCCGTGCGAGGCCGTAGCCGTTGGTATAGCTCGTGTAGACCCACTGGAACGAGGTGCGGGTGCAAGCCTTGCCGGTGAAGTCCGAGGAGGCCGACGCGTTCAGCACAATCTTGTTGCGTTCCTTGGCGAGCGCGGTCACCGCGAAACCGACGCCGGAATTGGAGATGTCGGCAACGGCATCGACTTTCTCGGTGTCGAACCAGCGCCGCACGATGCCAAGTCCGATGTCCGGCTTGTTCTGGTGATCGGCCGAGACGATCTCGATCGGCACGCCGCCGATGCTGTTGCCGAATTCCTCCGCCGCCATCTTCGCTGCGATGACCGAGCCTTCGCCGCCGAGGTCGGCATAGGCGCCGGAGCGGTCGTTGAGGACTCCGATGCGGATCACATTGTCGGACATCGCGGCGTGCGCGACGTGAATGTGCAGCAACGTCGCGGTCATCGCCGCCCATAAGGCCCTGAGAGTCGTTGTCATGGTCGGGTGCTCCTCCGGAGGTCGTTGTTTGCGGTTTGGTTTTGTTGCGTGGTACGCAATTCGCTTGTGCATCGATGCGGAGAACTGCCGGGAATTTCCAGAAGTCTCAACATCGGGCGCAATAAAATTGCTTGTAGAGCAATTTTTATTGACAAGGAAGCAAATTCAAGAGAGGGTCGGAGCAATGAAGACGCAGGACGAGACGCTGGCGAGGCTTGGAGCACGCATTCGCTCGCTGCGGGAGGAACGTGGCATGAAGCTGAAGGATCTGGCCGACAGCACCGGGCTGTCCGACGCCTTCGTGTCGCGCCTCGAGCGCGGCCAGGTGTCGAGCTCCGTTGCCAACCTGATCCAGATCGCGCAGGCGCTCGACATTGGCGTCAGTGAATTGTTCGCCGCACCGCAGGACCAGTCGCGCAGCCACGTCACGCTGCATCGCCATGGTGACGATGGTGAGGACCAGAGCATCCCGAGCACCGGCTATCGCTGGCGCTTGTTCGCGGGCGGCATGCCGAACGATGATCTGGAGGTGTTTCACCTCTCGTTCCCGCGCAAGAACCGGATGGACCTGATGGTGTCGCATCCGGGACAGGAATACTGCTACGTGATCAGCGGTCGCATCCGCTTCCACGTCGGCGCCGAGGTGTTCGATCTCGCGCCCGGTGAAGGCATTTTCCTCAATTCCGAGCTGCCGCACCGCGCCGACAACATCAGCGAGGATGAAGCGCGCATCCTGATGGTGGTCGCGAAGTCGCCGCAGAAGGTCGAGCATTTCGACTGGTGGCGCGTGCCGAGCGCCGCCGCCCCACATCGATCACCCAAGAGCAAGCCCCAAGGAGACTGATCCATGCAGACCGCAACCGCGACCGGCAGGCACCTGCCGTATGAGGCGAAGCACATCGACGATGTGGAGTGGGAGACCATCCGCTGGCCTGGCGAGACCGGCAAGATGCTGTTCCACCCGCGGCCGGAGCGGCCGACCGAGCCGAACGCAGGCATCCTGCGGCTGGAGCCTGGCGCGCATCATCCGATCCACAATCACGAGTTCGCGCAGGTCTGGTACATCCTGAGCGGCGAATTCAGGATCGACGACAATCTCTACACGCCGGGCACGATGATCTTTCATCCGGATCCGCATTTCGAAGGCAAGTTCGAGACCGCGACCGGCGGCGATATCCTGATCGTGCAATATCCCGGTCCGACCACCGGCGGGCGGCCGATCTATGCGGGGCGCTTCAACATGGAGCAGCGTCGCGATATCGCCGAAGAACGCACCGATCTCTGATCGATCGACGCAACGGACGACAGGCCATGGCGCTGATCACCTATCTCACCACCATTCGCTTCGGCTTCGGCTTCGGCGAGGCGGACGCGCTCGGCGATGAGATCGCAGCGCTCGGTATCCGTCGGCCGATGCTCGTTACCGACCGCGGCATTGTCGCGGCCGGCCTGGCGGCGCGCGTGACCGCCTCGCTCGGCACTGCGCCGGTGGTGTTCGACGCGACGCCGCCGAATCCGACCGAGCGTGCGACGCAGCAGGCGCTCGCACGCTATCGTGAGGCCGGATGCGACGGCCTCGTCGCGCTCGGCGGCGGCTCGCCGATCGATCTCGCCAAGGCGGTGGCGCTGCTCGCCAGCCATGAAGGCCCGCTCGCGCAATACGCCGCGATCGACGGCGGTGTCGCGCGGATCACCGCCGCCGTCGCGCCGGTGATCGCGATTCCGACCACCGCCGGCACCGGAAGCGAGGTTGGCCGCGCTGCCCTCATCACGCTCGAGGACGGCCGCAAGGTCGGCCTGATCAGTCCGCATCTGATCCCGGCGCGGGCCATCTGCGATCCGTTGCTGACGCTCGGCCTGCCACCGGCGTTGACGGCCGCGACCGGCATGGACGCATTGTCGCATTGCGTCGAGACCTATCTGTCGCCGCGCTTCAATCCGCCGGCGGATGCGATCGCCCTCGATGGCGCGGCGCGCATCGTCGGCCATCTCAAGCATGCCGTGACGGCGGGCGACGACCGCGACGCCCGCGCCGAAGTGATGATGGGCGCGCTGCAGGGCGGCCTGTGCTTCCAGAAGGGGCTTGGCGCGGTGCACGGGTTGTCGCACGCGCTTGGCAGCCTCGCGTCGCCGAGCCTGCATCACGGCACACTCAATGCCGTGCTGATGCCTGCCGTGATGCGCTACAATGGCCCAGTGATCGCGGTCAAGCTGCCGCGGCTGCGGCTGGCGCTCGGTCTGGCTGATGATGCCGACGTCGCCGCGTTCTTCGCTGCGCTCAATGCCGAGCTCAATCTGCCGCGCGGCCTGCGTGCCATGGGTGTGCCGGCCTCGGTACTGGACGACATGGCGGAGAAGGCGGCGAGGGATCATTCCACCGCCACCAATCCGCGTCCTGTGGATGCCGACGGCTACCGCGCCATTTTCCAGGCGGCTTGGGAGTGAGTTGACCGCAGCGATGATTCTGGCCGGCGATGCCGAACGGCTGCTTCGATGCAGCTTGCGTGTCGATTTTATCTTTCGAGTTTTCAAACCGCTGGTCCGGGAAGATCGGGCTAGAAGGTCACGGTGACGACGATGGTGTCGGCGTAGGCTCCTGGAGGGGGCGAGATTTGCGGTGGAACGCGCCCGTAGACTGAAACGCTCTGGTTCAACGCTGTTCCTGTGCCAAGCACGCAGGTATTGGCGCCAGACGTGCAGGTCGTGGCGGATGTCGTACTCGTCCAGGCGCCGGTCCGCGCCGCGTCCGTATAAAGATTATAGTTGATGAAGCTGGAGCTAGCCTGCATGCGCCGCTGGCTGCCGCTTGCGTGTAGTCCGTTGTCGAGGCCGATCGAGTAGGGGGTCGTATTGGTGCACTTCACCGAAATCGTCCCAACGCCGTCAATATTCGACGTCAACAGCGAAGCGTTACCGAAGTTGAGCGGCGTGGTCGAAACAATGCAATTTCCGGCGATTGTCGCCGTCCATGGTGAGGAGCCTGCATTTGTCGTCGTTCCCGGGTTCGACGAACAATTCGGGCTTGTAAGAAGATAGGCCGCGTAGGCGACGACCGGAGAGGTCGTACTCCAGACGTAGGTCCCAGGTATTGTTGCCTGCTGATTGGCAAGGAAGCGCCCATAGACGGTCAGACTTTGTTGCGCGGGCCCACCCAAAAGAGGAAGGCTGAGATTGATGCTGACGCCACCGGAGCCATACGCGGTGGTTCCGTATCCCCAGGATCCCCAGACCTGCGTGCGCCCGGAATCCAAATAGAGCTCGTGTATTGCCGTATTCGCTCCACTTCCCAGCGATCGAACCGAGCTGCTGCTGTTGGGCGCCCCCTGGTTGAATTGCACACACGCATTGACCGTACAGCCGAGCGCACAGCCGCTGCATGTAACGGTAAATGTCGAGGTCGTATCGACGGCGCCGCCCGCCAGAATGTCGACAGATCCATAGTTGCCGGACGCCGAGGTAACGGAGCAGCTTTGGGCGTGGGCCGAAAACGATGCCGCAAATTGCAGGAGCAAGGCGACGAGCAATGTTCGCTTTGAGCCGATGACCACGATTTCGATCTCACAATGCGCGTTGGTCGGAATGGATGATCGAGGAGATTGATGTACGAAGACACTGTTTACGTATGAATGACTGCATCATCGGCACGCGACGCCAGGAATCCGGACCTGTTCGCCTGGCCTTGGAACAAACGCGAACGTTGCGTGGCAGCGCACGTCGGCTAACTCGATTTCGGCTTCGTTCATCGACGATAGCCCCTTGATATAGGCTTGTCCGTCGTAGCCGACGACAAACCCGCCTCCGCCGGTCATGTGGCCGACGGCCCCGGCCGGCAGAACGCGATTGTCAGGCCCGACAAAGGTAACCAGCGCAGCCATCGTCTCCTTGCGGACGTCGAATCTGACGAGCATCCCGGCGCGATCAGCCGGAGCGACGATGTCGTGCGTCGTTGCTGCTTCGTCGTCGACCGGAAGGTTCGTCGGGTCGATCGCAATCTTGTTCTTCTGGTAGGACCGGAGCGTCGGGATCAGCAGCATGCCGCTGGAATCGGTGACACCCGCCCGGCGGTTCTCGCTGAGGACCTCGACATCCGGCACGCCAGTCGCGACCACCGCGAAACTGTCGTCGATCCAGTTCGAAAGGAAAACGCCACCTCCCATGGTCGTGATCGACCCACGCAATTCCAGTGACCCCACGCTGCCGGATCCGGCCTGGCTTGCGCCTGCCTGGATGGTGCCGTAGCTCGACCTGTAGGAAGCTGTGGCCTCCCGGTACCTCGATGATCCCTCGGAATCGTGGACGCGCCAGCCATAGCTGCCGGGCTCCGGCCCAAGCGACTTGACGGCATCAACGCTACCGGTTGTACCGCTCCGTCCGCTGGAAACCCCGGTCGTGATCGAAGCTGAGTCGCCAAAAGGGATGCTCAAACCGGCAAACACGCCGGTATTCTTCTTGGAGCGGAAATCGTGGAAGACGGTGGAGAATATCGACGCATTGTAGGGCAACGAACGCGAGTAAGAGGCCGTCACGATATTGGAACGATGGCCTGAGTCATCGCGTAGACCGACAAAGCTTGCACTCAGGCTGGCCCGGGGGTCGAACGGCATCGGAGCGCTGAAAGTGATGCGATCGAGTGCGACAGGCGCACGGGCGCTGCCATAGATGCCGGTCACATAAGCAAACGAGTTCGACAACGGGGCGATACTGCCGGGCAGGTAGTTGAACAGACCGTTCAGGTTTTGCAGGCCGCCGTTCAACGTCACGATGTTTTGCAATCGTGCGGTCGCCGAGGCAAGGTCGTCATAGGTGCCGAAGGTGTGTTGCGAACTCGCCGAAATGCTCACGCCGAAGAGCCGGGTCTCATAGGAAGCGTAGCTCTGCAGACCGCGGTTCGTGCCGCTTCCGCTGCCGGCCAGGGCCACGGCGGCGACACCGATCGTCCCGGTCCTGAAGATACCACCGATGCCACCGTTGATCACGCCGGCTCCGCCTTCGACGTGTGCCTCCGCCGTCACGCCGTCGTAGATACCTCGTCGCAGGGTTGCAGAGCCGACCGGCGAGCCGACGTAGACGTCGCTGCTCGAGCCGTAGGACAGCCGCGGCAATCCGCCCTCCACCGACCAACTGCTCAGCCCGGGCGCAAGCAGGCTCGAGGTCGCATAGAACGGCGCCGACGTCTGGATTTCGTGACCTGCCGAATCCCGCACCACGAGTTGCGTCGTACCGGCGCCGGAAATCAGCGGTACGTTGTTCACGCTGAAAGGGCCGGACGCGACGTCCTGAGAAAATGTCTTGATGTTGTTGACATAGACATCGACGGTTGACGGCACTGCCGCGCTACCGCCGATGGTCGCGAGCGGCGCAGTGATGAGGTCGGGCCGCAGGGTAAAATCGCGTTGAGCCTGGAGGCCACCGATCCTGATCGGCCGTGACCAGGCCAGTCCGCCGTTGATCGTATCCCCAGCAACGTAGCCGATCATCCGGTCCTGGTCGGAATACTGGAAAGACGAATTCAGTCGTGTCGCCTGCGCAGGCTGCTGCGGACCAGTGCGGACGATCGCCGACTGTTCGGCGGTGCCGTAAGGCGAAAACGCCCGAGCATCGAGCAAGAGCGATGTGTTACCGAGCCCGATCAATCTCGGGGTCGCTGCGTTGCTGGTTGAACTCAACAGGTCATAATTCAGTACCGCACCGGGATCGGCCCGCGCCCTTGGCAGGTTCCCGCTGGAGCCGCCTGCGTCAAAGAGCTGCGGCTTGCGTCCGGCTTCGTCGACGGCAATGAATATCCGCTGTGTTCTCTCCTCATATCGATACTTTAGGGTCGGGATATCATCCAGTGCGATGATCTCGCCCGGTCGATGCGACGGGCCCGGTTGCAGGCCGAGGCTTTCGAGTTCCTCTACCGTTCCGCCGATACGACCGTCGTCGAACCGTACGAATGATCCGATTGTTCGGGCGGGCATGGAATTGATCACGACATCGAGTTGCAGATTTGTCTGGTTTTCCCCCGCGCGCGAACGCCCGACACAGAGGACCATGCCGAGGAGTGCTAGGATGGACACAAGCGCGGAGCCTCGTCTACCGCCGAGTCGGCGACTCAATAACCGCATGAGTCTGGCCCTTGTCCGTTTCCGCCGTGACGGAGATGGATCCGCCAGATCCAAAGCCGCGAGGATATTTCGGCGTGGCCCAACTCATGGAGGAATGTCCGAGGACATAGCCGAGGAGACCGTTGCCAAAGGACAAGGTAGCTCCCGATGAATCCTTAAGCCGCAGGTTTGCGATGCGTAGCCGCTCGTCGCCGGCATTGCTGGTCACGACGGTTAGTTGGCCAGCTTCGGTACGGAGCGCCCAGTTAACTTGTGGCCGACTGAACTCGCGGCTACGAAAAAATGCCGGGATCGACTGTCGTACCAAAAGATTGACGCTGCGACCCTGGCTGCCGCCCGCTCGCGGCAATTGGTCGACGATGACACGATAGCTTTCTTCGCCATTGACCGGCTGTTTCGACACCCGCACAACCCGCACGACGTAGTCTGAATGAGGTGCCATCCTGACGGCCGGAGGTGATGCCACCACATCGGTTGTCGGTTCAAGACTCTCCTTGCCGTCGGACTGCGACCAGCGAAGCACGCGGGTCTGGACCTCGACGTCGGCATCTTCGTCATTGCGTAGCGTCAGGGAAGCCGCCGCCGCCGGTGCATTCAGTTCCAGGAGAACGGGTTCAACGCGAAGCGCGGTGGCATGGGCAACCTCCATGAATGCCAGGCTTGCAGCAAACGCGGCCAGTAGAGTCGAATTTTGATGCATCGCGATGCCCAATCGATTTCAAAATCGTGCGCCAAGAAGGCGTTTCGTCGATACGCAGATGCAACGGAACAGCGGGCCGCTGCCGCGGCCCCTTCTTCAATAGGTGATGGTCATGACCACCGTGTCCGTGTAGGTGCCGGTGCTCGGTGCGGTGCCGGTAGCGGGAACGGTGCCGTAAATGTTGACCGTCTGCGCCGATCCGTTACCGGTGCCGAGAAAGCAGCCGTTCGTGGTCGTGCAGGTGGTGCTGCTGGTAGCCGTGGTCCAGGGGTTGGTATGGGCTGAATCAGTATAGAGATTGTAGTTGATAAAATTCCCGGCATTCGTCATCCGCCGCTGGCTGCCGGACACATTTGCTCCGTTGTCCATGGCGATGGAGTACGGGCTGCCATTGGTGCAGGTGACCGAGACGGTTGTGCTGCCCGACTGCAAGGTGGTCGCGAGCGTTGTTCCGGACACGCTCCCGAAATTGAGCGTCGCAGCGTTGATTGTGCAAGCCGCCGTGATGGTGATCTGAACGGTCAAGTTTGCGGTCGATGTGCCGGCCTGGGCGAACGTTTGATAACTGGATGCCACGGCAACGAAGAGTGCGACCGCTCCCATTCGCGAAGCCTGCCCGATTCGTCGCTTCAGCAATGGTCCACGGTCGTCGCGAATGCGAATCGTTCGACAAGAATCGCAAGCCCGGCAGGCCGCTCTCGTGGTCAGCCGGCAAACTTCTTCGATATCTTCCAATGAATTCTTTTTCATCGCCAATTGTGCCCGAACACGCAGGCCGTCGTCGTCAACCAAAAAATCAAAATTGGGTAAATTTTGCATGAGCGAAAGCTTCGCCATGCCTGATCGAACTATCGAGAACTATGGCCCCATCAAAAGCTATAATGGCTGGCAAAGTCGGCCGTCGGATTCGGGGCCACGCCGGCTCTGGCCGCGCTTGGGCTTAGCCTCTGAACTCATTGGTGGGCCCGGCAGGACTCGAACCTGCAACCAGACCGTTATGAGCGGCCGGCTCTAACCATTGAGCTACAGGCCCCGCCGCCTTGCGGGCCGCGAGGCGCGGCCGGCAACGGTGCGGGCTCCGTTTACAGGGTGCGTGGGGTTTCGGCAATGCCGCCGCGAGGCCCCGGCGCCGCCGCACCATCGGCAGTTAGTCCACCGAGACGCCGGCGAACTCAACCACCTTGCGCCATTTCTCGGTCTCGTCGGTCACCAGTCTGCCGAATTCGGCCGGGGTCATCGGCTTCGGGATGCCGCCGACCTCGGCGAGCCGCGCCACCAGCTTGGGGTCCTTCAGGGCCTCGCCGACCGCCTTGTTGAGGGTATCGATGACTTCCGGCGGGGTGCCCTTCGGCGCCGATATGCCGTAGAAGCCGACCGCCTCGAAGCCCGGCACGGTCTCGGCGATCGCCGGCACGTCGGGCACGCCGGGCCAGCGCTGCGGCGAGGTGACGCCGAGCGCGCGCACGCTGCCGCCGCGCGACTGCTCGAGCGCCGACGGCAGGTTGTCGAAGATCAGCTGCACCTTGTTGGAGATGATGTCGGGGAAGGCGATCGCGGATCCCCGATACGGCACGTGCTGCATGTCGCATTTGGTCATCGCCTTGAACAGCTCGGCCGACATGTGCACCGAGGTGCCGTTGCCGGACGAGGCGTAGGCGATCTTGCCCGGATTGGCCTTGCAGTAGTCGATGAATTCCTGAACCGTCTTCACCGGCATCGCGTTCGAGACCACCAGCATGTTGGTGAGCTGCATGATGCTGGCGACCGGAGTGGTGTCGCGCAGGAAGTCGTAGGGCAGCTTCTTGTAGAGCGAGGTCGAGATCGCATTGTTCGGCGCGACGAACAACAGCGTGTAGCCATCCGCCGGCGAGTTGATCGCAGCAGCGGCTGCGATGTTGCCGCCGGAGCCGGCGCGATTCTCGACCACGAATTGCTGGCCGAGATGATCCGACAGCCACTGGCTCATGATGCGCGCCACGATGTCGACCGGGCCGCCTGCGGCAAAGCCGATCAGCCAACGCACCGGACGGTTCGGATAGTCGGATGCGGAGGAGGGGGCAATCGAGGAAAGGCAGAAAATCAAACCAAGCAACGCGGCACGTGCGAACCGGAACATCGTCTCTCCCGTCATTTTCTTGTGACTGTTGCCTTCATGGTTTCACAAAACGCTGGCTTTGCCTACGACCACGCCCGTGCGACCATAGTCGCGCTCACGTGCAATGCTTGAGGCTCGGGATGAAATTCGCTGTTATGATTTGCGCCGGCGCGCTGCTGCTCGCGGGCGGCGCGGCGGCGCAAGAGGGGAGCAAGACCATTTCCAAGACCACGATCAGTTTCGCCACGGCGACGCCGGGTGGCGGCTTTCCGCTCTATGGCAACGCCTTCGCCGAGGTGATGAACGCGGCCGATGCGACGCTGTCGATCGAGCCGCGCAACACCAAGGGCTCCAACGAGAACATTCCACTGCTCGAGGCCGGCAGCGTCGATATCGCAACCGTTGCCGGCGAGCCGTCCTACGAGGCCTTCATGGGCATCGGCCGGCCGAAGGCGACCAGGCTGAAGATCCTCACTGCGATGTATTCGAGCCCGGGCATGTTCGTGGTGCGGGCCGACAGCCCCTACAAGACGATCCAGGACCTGGTCGGCCAGCCCGTCGCGTTCGGCGCCAAGGGCTCCGGCCTGCCGATCCTGTCGCGCTACATCCTCGACGGCATCGGGTTGAAGCAGGACGAGGACTTCAGGTCGATCTATCTCGATCGTGCCGGCGATGGGCCTGCGATGGTCGAGGACGGCCGCGCCGCGGCGCTTTGGGGCGCCGGCATCGGCTGGCCCGGTTTCAGCAAGATGGCCGAGAGCACGACCGGCGCGCGCTTCATCGCGCCGACCGCGGACGAGATCGCCCGCATCCGTGCCAAGCACATCTTCCTCAAGCCGCTGACGATCCCGGCCAGCAGCTACCCGAAGCAGACCGCGGCAATTTCCTCGGTCGGCTCCTGGAGCTACATCCTGGTGCGAGAGAGCCTGCCCGACGATGTCGCCTACCGGCTTGCGAAGACGTTGCACGGCGTCGAGGCTGACTTCTGCAAGAAGCTTGCCCAAGCTTGCGAGACCACGGCAGCGAACACCGTCGCCGCTGCGCCCGATATCAACCTGATCCACCCCGGCGTGCTGAAGTATTTCAGGGAGATCGGGGTGGCGAAATGATCTCTGCATGGGCGCGTCGTCGCGTCTATGCAGAGGTCATTCCGGGGCGCGCGAAGCGCGAACCCGGAATCTCGAGATTCCGGGTTCGATGCTGACGCATCGCCCCGGAATGACGAGCTTCGGTCGTCACTTCTTGATCATCGAACACGCCGGGTCCGGCGGGCCGAACGCGTCTTCGCCCGAGATCTTGGCCAGGATCTTGTAATAATCCCACGGATACTTCGACTCGGCCGGGGTCTTGACCTGCACCAGCCAGAGATCGTGCACCATCAGGTTGTCCTCGCGCAGTTTGCCGTTGCGGGCGAAGAAATCCTCGACCGGCTTCTCGCGCATCTTGGCCGCAACCTTGAGCGGATCGTCGGTGCCGCTGTCCTTGATCGCGTTCAGATAGGCGGTCACGGAGGAATAGACGCCGGCCTGCCACATCGTCGGCATCCGGTTCATCTTGGCGAAATAGCGCTTCGACCATTCCCGGGTCTTGTCGTCCATGTCCCAGTAGAACGAGGTGGTCAGCAACAGGCCCTGCGCGGCCGACAGTCCGATCGAGTGGATGTCGGTGATCAGCGCCAGCAGCGCCGCCATCTGCTGCCCGCCGGCGAAGACACCGAATTCGGCGGCGGTCTTGATCTCGTTGGTGTTGTTCGGCGGTCCGCCGGCAATGCCGATGATCTTGGCCTTCGAGGCTTGGGCCTGCAGAATGAAGGACGACAGATCGGGCGTCGCAAACGGCGGCCGCACCGCGCCGAGCACCTTGCCGCCGTTCTTGGTCACGATCGCGGAGGCGTCCTTCTCCAGCGAATGGCCGAACGCATAGTCGTCGGTGATGAAGAACCAGCTGTCGCCGCCGCGCTTCACCACCTCCCGGGCGGTGCCGACCGCGAGCGCGCGGGTGTCGAACACCCACTGCATCGCGTAGGGCGAGCAGAACTTGCCGTGGAAATCGGTCGCGCCGGTCGAATGCGTGATGAACAGCTTCTTCTTCTCATTGGCGATGTTCTGCACCGCGAGCCCGACCGCCGACACCGGCACGTCGACGATCAGATCGACCTGATCGACGTCATACCAGCGCCGGGCGATGGTCGCGCCGATGTCCGGCTTGAGCTGGTGATCGCCGACGATCACCGAGATGGGCTTGTCGAGCACCTTGCCGCCGAAATCGTCGACCGCCATCTGCGCGGCCGTGACCGAGCCCCGTCCGGTCGGCGTCGAGGCCGGGCCGTTCATGTCGGTCAGCACGCCGATCTTGACGATGTCGTCGGATACCTGTGCCGATACGGCCGAGGAGGCCAGCAGCGCGGCTGCGAGCGTCCCGAACATGGCTAGTCTGGTGGCGATCATTCTGTCTCCCTCCTGAATTGGCGCATTGGCCATTTTGTTTGTGCCGGGCCTCCGGGACCCGGTCATATTGGTTTCTTTTGCAACTAGTTTGGGGTCCGCGTCAACGCGCCATCGGTCTAATGACGGAGGGTCGGACCGGCCCGAGGCGGTTTCTTTCGGGGCCGATTCAGTCCATAGCGGGCCATGGTCACCGCCCAGCGCCTTCCGGCTTCGCTCACCTCGCTCGATGCGGCGCTGGCCGCCGTGCTGCGTGACCTCGCACCGGTCCAGCCGGTCGAGCTCCCGCCGGCCGACGCCTTGCGCTGCGTTGCAGCCGAGATGCCGGCGCTGCGCGCATACCCGTTGCACGATGTCGCCGTCGCCGACGGCTGGGCGATGCGCGCCAATGATTTGGTCGGCGCGTCGTCCTATGCGCCGCTGCCGCTGGCCGGGCTGCCGGTCTGGGTGGCGGCCGGCGCGGCGATGCCCGATGGTACCGACTGCGTGGTCGATGCGAATGCCGTCGACACATCCGGTCCGCTGCCTCAGGTGCTCGCCGAAGCCATTCCGGGGCAGGGCGTCCGGCGTGCCGGCAGCGACATTGCCGCCGGGCGTGCCGTGATGCCGGCGGGAGAACCGCTGCTGCCGCGCAGTCTGCTGCTCGCACGCGCGGCCGGACTGGAGCTGTTGCGCGTCCGGCGGCCTCGGCTTCGCATCGTCAACATCTGCAACGGTCAGCTGACCGCGCAACTGGTCGCCGACATCGCGCGCCTCGCGGGCGCCGAGGTCGTCTATGCCGAGGCGACGCCCGACGTGACGGCAATTGCAGATGCACTCGAGACCGCCGGCTGCGACCTGATCATCACGATCGGTGGCACCGGCGTTGGTCACACCGATGCGGGGGTGAATGCGCTGGCGAGGTGCGGCACGTTGCTCGCGCACGGCATTGCTCTACAGCCCGGGCGCACCGCAGCGGTCGGCCGGATCGATGCGACGCCGGTCGTTGCGTTGCCGGGGGCGCCGGATCAGGCTTTCGCGGCGTGGTGGGCGATTGCGCTTCCCGTGCTCGACCGCCTGTCGGGCCGACGGCCGCGTCAGACATTGGCGCTGCCGCTGGAACGCAAGATCGCCTCCGGCGTCGGTATCGCTGAGGTCGTGCTGCTGACGCGTCAGCAAGGTCCTCAGCAGGATTTTTGGACCCCGCTTGCGATCGGCGACCTGTCGCTCGATGCCATTGCGCGTGCCGAAGGCCTGCTGATCGTGCCCGGCACAGCGGAGGGCTTCGCTGCGGGCACGGTTGTCGATGCCTATATGTTGCGGGAGTGAGTTCCCGAGATGACCAATATTTTCACGCCGAAACCCAACCCATCCGTCGAGCAGGACCAGTTCCTGACCATCCTGTCGCGCGAGGAGGCGATCGCGCGCTTCGAGGCGGCGCTGTTCCCGCGCCAATTGCAATCCGAGACGCGGCTGCTCGCCGACGCGCTCGGCCGTGCGCTGGCGGAGGACGTGGTGGCGCCGGTCGACGTGCCGCCATTCGATCGCTCCAATGTCGACGGCTTTGCCGTGCGCTCGGCCGATCTCGCAAGCGCAGGCGAGGGCGCGCCGGTGCACCTTGCGCTGAATGACGAGATCATTTCGTGCGGCACCGCGCCGTCCCGACCGGTGCTCCCGGGCACCGCGACCGCGATTGCGACCGGCGGTCCAGTGCCGCGCGGCGCGGACGCGATCGTGATGGTCGAGCACACCCAGCCCGTCGGTCATGCTGCGATCGAGGCCCGCCGCGCGGCGTCGCCCGGGCAGTTCGTGTCCTATGCCGGCTCCGACATCGCGCGCGGCGAGGCGCTGTTGCGCGCGGGAACGATCATCGGGTCGCGCGAGATCGGCATGCTCGCGGCCTGCGGCATCGCCGAGGTCGCGGTGGTGCGGCGTCCGCGTGTTGCGATCCTCTCGACCGGCGACGAACTGGTGCAGCCCGGTGAGACGTTGCGGCCGGCCGCGATCTACGACACCAATGGTGCGATCGTCACCGCGGCGATTGCCGAGAACGGCGCTGACGCGTCGTTCCTCGGCGCGATCGCTGACAATGAGGCGATGCTCGAGGCCGCGATGCGCAAGGCGCTGGCGGACAGCGACATGCTGGTGCTGTCGGGCGGCACCTCCAAGGGCGCAGGCGACGTCTCGCACCGGATCATTGCCCGGCTCGGCAAGCCCGGCATCATCGCGCATGGCGTGGCGCTGAAGCCGGGCAAGCCGCTGTGCCTTGCGGTCTGCGACGGCAAGCCGGTGGTCATCCTGCCGGGCTTTCCGACCTCGGCGATGTTCACCTTCCACGACATGATCGTGCCGGTGCTGCGGCGGATGGCCGGGCTGCCGCCGCGGTCGGATGCCAAGGTGGCGGCGAAGGTGCCGGTGCGGATCGCCTCCGAGCTCGGGCGTACCGAGTTCGTGATGGTGTCGCTGGTCGAAGGCGCCGACGGCCTGATCGCCTATCCCGGCGGCAAGAGCTCGGGCGCGATCACTTCGTTTGCGCAGGCTGACGGCTTCCTGAAGATCGAGGCGCTCGCCGACCAGCTGCCGGCCGGCAGCGACGCCGAGGTGACGCTGTTCACGCCGCATGTGCGGGTGCCCGATCTCGTCATCGTCGGCAGCCATTGTACCGGACTCGATCTCGTCACCGCGCCGCTGGCGCATGCGGGCCTTGTGGTGCGTTCGATCGCGGTCGGCAGTCTCGGTGGGCTCGCCGCCGCCAGGCGCGGCGAATGCGATCTCGCTCCGATCCATCTGTTCGACGACAAGACCGAGACCTACAACACGCCGTATCTGGCCGACGGTCTCGAGCTCGTGCCGGGCTGGCGGCGTATGCAGGGCATCGTGTTCCGCAAAGACGACACGCGCTTTGCCGGCTTGAGCGCAGAAGCGGCGGTGCGCGCCGCGCTCGCCGATCCCGCCTGCATCATGGTCAACCGCAACCAGGGTGCCGGCACCCGCATCCTGATCGATCGGTTGCTGGCGGGCAGCCGGCCCCACGGCTACTGGAATCAGCCGCGCTCGCACAATGCGGTCGCGGCCGCGGTGGCGCAGCATCGCGCCGACTGGGGCATGACCATCGCACCGGTCGCCAGCGCGTCCGGGCTCGGTTTCATTCCGCTGGCCGAAGAGCATTACGACTTCGCGCTGGTCACAGTGCGCAAGCAGCGGCCCGCGGTGCAGGCCTTTCTCGACGCGCTGGCATCGGATAGAGGCCGCGCCGCGTTGACGGAGGCGGGGTTCAGGCCGGCGTAGCCGGTCCGCGCCAGCTCCACCGCTGTCGTCCTGGCGAAGGCCAGGACGACGATGAGGATCGTTCGCAATCCAAGTTGCCACGCCACACGGTGTCATCGCACGGCTTGACCGCGATCCAGTATTCCAGAGACGGCTGTGCTTGAGCCGAGGGGTCGCGGCGTACTGGATCGCCCGGTCGAGCCGGGCGATGACAGTTGTGGTGCGGACGCAGTCCCGCAATCTCGCGACATTAATTGCCGAGCTTTGCTGCGCCCGCGGATCCTGCTCAGTGCCGCATGGCCATCTCGACGAACTCCAGCACGGAGCGCGGGACCTCGTCGTATTCGACGAAACGGCGCCGCAGCTCGTCGGCAATATCGGTTGTGACGTCGCGCGACCATCCTTCGCTGGTATTGAAGGCCACGATGCGGACCGGATGGTTGTAGTGGTCATCCAGCAGACGGCGGATCAGCGTTTTCCTGTCGGTGCCTTCATCGGTTTCGCACCAGGCACGGCCAAGCCGGCCAAAATCGTTTAGCACCAGATAGGTGTCATGGTCGATTTGGTGCGGCACGATCGAAGGCGAGCGAGGCATAGGTGGTGCTCCGGTACGCCACAATATCGTGTTCCGGGCGCCCGGTGCATTGGAAACTTCGAGGTATATCCGCTGGATAAGTCTCCGACGGCGCTCCGCGAGCAGGTTGCCCGATCACTCGCGCAGCTTGCGGTCCAGGAAGCCGACATAGGAATTATCCGGATCGAGTTTGACGGCCAGGCGAAGCGCGGCACGGGCGGCGGACTTGTCGCCCTCAGCCGTGGCCTGGTGCTCATCCAGAATCGCATTGGCCACCGTGCGCGCGGTGTCGAGACGGGACTCGTCGATGGATTTGTCGGCAAGATAAGTTTCGACGGGCTCGCGGAGGCGCTTCAGTTCGTCCACGCTGACCGAACTCAGCGGATACCAGTTGTAATATTCGAGGCGCGGCCGATCATCCGTGAGGCTCGGCACATCCTTGACAAAGGCCGCGAGCTTTTCATCAGCAGCGATGAACGTCGCCAGGAAATCCTCGGGCGAGCGCAGGCCGTTGGCTGTCAGGTCTTCAGCCACGCCCGGCTTCGACATGCGCGTGGCGAGCACGCGAGGATCGATTGTCAGCGGTTCATCGGAGGCGATGGCCACGCCTTCCATTCTGGACGGCAACCACAGGGAAACGTGCTTGAACTGGCCCATCATGGCTTTGAGGATCATCTTCGGAAGAATGCCGCGGTTGAAGTCCAGCGGCACCCACTGCGCGAGAACGGCGCCGGGGCGCATCTTCTGCTTTGCCAGCGCATAGAATTCCTCTGTGTAGAGGTTGATGACGCCGGCGTCATGGGGCGGCGGGGGCTCGAGGGTGATGACGTCGAATGTCTCGTTCGTTCCCAGCAGGAAGTGGCGCCCGTCCGCGACGATCTGATGGACCTTGGGGTTTTGATAGAACTGCTTGTTGATCGGCACGAAACGGGGCGCGAATTCGAAAACCGTCGGGGCCAGATCGACCGCGTCGATGGATTTTAGTTCCTGATGGGTGCTGACCGCACCCACCGTGGTGCCGGTCCCGATGCAAATGACAACAGCTGTTTCGACCGGGCCCGGGTGCAGCAGAATGGGATAGTGCCCCATCGCGGCCATGTAGCGTCGGCCTTCGGGACGGTTGTTGGCATAGCTCTTCGAATTCACCACGAGTTGCTGATAGGTTCCCGCCGCCTTCTCGCGATACTCGACCACTGCAAATGTTGCTTGTTTGGTTTCGCGCAACTCGAGGACATTACCGCCTTCGATCGCGGTGAGGACCCGTTCCAGATAGTGCGGGGTGAAGAGCAGGAGCGCTACGGCGATGATGCTTGCGGCGACTGCGCCTTGCCGCCAAAGGCTGCTTTCCTTCACAAGACCCGGTTGCGATACGGTCGTCGCGACAAAGAGCAGGACGTTCAGAACGATCAGGGCGGTGAGCGCCCCCTGGCTGCCCAGATAGGGGATCAGAAGAAACCCTGCCGACAGGGAGCCCACCACGCCGCCAATCGTGTTCAAGGCGTAGAGCGTGCCGATCCGGCGGCCCAGCGCGCTCATCTGCATCACGGTCAGTTCGCTGGCCAGGGGAAAGCTGATGCCGATCAGCGTGGTCGGCAGCAACAGCGCAACGGCACAGATCAGGAAGAATGAGACGTCACCTCCCAAAAGCTCCTGCGCCGGGACCGGAACGAGGCCTGATACGATGGGAGACAGCACTGCTTCCACCGTGCGCGCCTTGCCGAGGATTCCAATGGTCAGCGTGGCCGCAACCGCGATGAGCAGCTGCGTCACGGCGAAGTATCGCAGCAATTGATCCTTGCGCGGTGCGAGCAGCCTGGCGCAGATCAGCGCGCCGATCACGAGCCCAAGCAGGTAAACGCCGAGCATGCCCGAGAAGGCGTAGACGCTCGAGGTGCTGACATTGGTCAGGAAGCGGAACCAGACGACTTCATAGGCGATGGACACGAATCCGGAGCAGGCGAAGATCGCGATGAGGATGGACGTCCCGCGATGCCCCGGCCCGGCGGTCTGCATCGGCGCTTCGGCCGCGACCGGCGACAAGGGGCTTGCGTCGCGCGCGAGGAGCAGAGCCACGCCGCCGACGCAGACGTACAGGCCTGCTGCGACCAGGCTCGATCCTGTGATCCCCCAGAGGCCCATCAGGACAAAGCCGACGGCCAGGGTGCCAATCGCGGCGCCCAGGGTGTTGAACCCGTAGAGCAGGCCGATGCGATTGGCGAGGTCGGTTTGCGTGCGGGTCAGGAACTTCACGAGGAAGGGCAGGGTCGCGCCCATCAGCATCGTCGGCAGCGACAGGATGGCGAGCGACAGCGCGACCATGAGCGGCAACCGGAGTGGAGACTCCAGGTCCAGCATGGGCGACAGCCAGCCCACCCATGTCGACCAGTGCGACAGGAACGCAGTCACCGCCAGGCAGACGACGGCGAGCGCGAGTTCGAGAAAGCCGTAGATTTTCAGGGGGCGGCTGACGGCATCGGCGATCCGGCCCCCGACGGCGCTGCCCAGGGAGAGGCCAAAGAAGAAGCTCGCCACCGTGACGCTCACGGAGACGGTCGCGCTTCCCAGCACGAATTGCAGTTGCTTGAACCAGAGAACTTGGAGGATCAGGGATGCCGCGCCCGATGCTAGGAAGATCGTGGTGACCAGAACCCGGTTCTTCAGGCTTATGGCGTCTCGAACACCATCACGATTGGGCACTGGACAGGCCTCCCATTGATCGGGAGAACTGGTACGGCAAATGCCGTTAATATTGCCCTTATGGGGCGGTCTACTGGCGTTTGCGCTGCCGCGGGCGCAGCTGCTCCGGGAGCTTCCCAAGGCGATTCCTAAGGCGACTCCCAAGGCGCTCCTCCCGGGAGCCTGATCGATCGCCATCCGCCGGCGGGGCTGGCATGACATTGCGTCAAGGCTGATATAAGCAGCATTGGACGTTATATGTCTGCGGAGATTGCGTATGAAGGTGATAGGCCTCGCGGGCTGGAGCGGAGCCGGCAAGACCACCCTGCTGTCGCGGGTGATCCCCTATCTGCTTGGCCGGGGCTTGCGCGTCTCCGTGATCAAGCACGCCCATCACGAATTCGATGTCGACATACCCGGCAAGGACTCCTGGGTGCACCGGCAGGCCGGCGCGACGGAGGTGCTGGTATCCTCGACGCGGCGCTGGGCGCTGATGCACGAGCTGCGCGGCGCGAGCGAGCCGCGGCTGCCGGAACTGCTCGCCAAGATGGCGCAGGTCGATCTGGTCGTGGTCGAGGGATTCAAGCGCGAGCCGGTCAACAAGATCGAGGTCTATCGCGCCGCCAACGGCAAGCCGCTGCTGTTCCCCGACGACCCGCGCGTGGTCGGGATCGCCAGTGACGTCGCAGTCGAAACCAGGCTGCCGGTCGTGCATCTCGATGACATCGAGGACGTCGCCGAATTGATGCTGCGCTCGGCTATTGCGGTCGACGACGTGCTGGCTTCGGCGGCGGCGGAAAGCTGAACAGGACGAGAAAGTGCCGCCGTTGACGATGAATGACGGCTTCGCCATGGTCGAACCATGACCACGACAAAGCTCGATCTCACCGGCCTGAAATGCCCGCTCCCCGCGCTGAAGACGCGCAAGGCGCTGAAGAGCGTGACCGCGGGTGATTTCCTCGAAGTGCACTGCACCGATCCGCTTTCGGTGATCGATATCCCGGCCCTCATCCAGGAGACCGGCGACAAGGTCGAAATCACCGAGCGAAGCGACGTCCGGATCGTTTTCCTGATCGAAAAGGCGAATGGAACGATAGATAACCCAAATGCTGCAGCGCCGCGTATGCGCTAGATCCGGCCTGATATCTACCTTTTGCCAATCGACACCTATTTTCCATTCTGCGCGAATTGATAATCTCCGCCGGGTTGCGGAGATGGAGGTGCGCCCGGATTTGGGCACACCGACGGACGGCGGTCGGCCTGCGTCCAGATCATGGGCTGCACGGCTGGGCATATCCGGTCGTATTGGGGGTTAGCATTTGCGGAATGCGCGTGGTTGGTCCCGGCGCATCGAGGAAATGTGCGGAGCAGTCGCCTGACGGTGACCGCAAAGGGCTGAGACGGGATCGAAGACGCAGATGCGCCTGACGTAACGGCGGCTGCAGGGGAGGAGTCAATGACCACAATGAGCAGCGCCGAACGCGTATCCGCGGCAGGCGCAGGTTTCCTCGACAAGGAACACACGATCGCGACCGCCGGCTTCAACCGCTGGCTGGTGCCGCCGGCGGCGCTGTGCATCCATCTGTGCATCGGCATGGCCTATGGCTTCTCGGTGTTCTGGCTGCCGCTGTCGCGCGCGATCGGGCTGACCGCGCCGAAGGCTTGCCCCGATATCTCGCTGATGCAGGAATTGTTCACGACGACCTGTGACTGGAAGGTCGCGAGCCTGGGGTGGATGTTCACCCTGTTCTTCGTGGTGCTCGGCGTCGCCGCCGCGGTATGGGGCGGCTGGCTCGAGAAGGTCGGGCCGCGCAAGGCCGGCTTCGTTGCCGCGCTGTGCTGGTGCGGCGGCCTCGTGCTCGGCGCCATCGGCATCTACTTCCATCAGCTCTGGCTGATGTGGCTCGGCTCCGGCGTGATCGGCGGCATCGGTCTCGGCCTCGGCTACATCTCGCCGGTGTCGACGCTGGTGAAGTGGTTCCCCGATCGCCGCGGCATGGCGACCGGCATGGCCATCATGGGTTTCGGCGGTGGCGCGATGATCGGCGCGCCGCTCGCTGACCGGCTGATGACCTACTTCAAGACGCCCACCTCGGTCGGCGTCTGGGAAACCTTCCTGGCCATGGCGGTCATCTATTTCGTGTTCATGATGATCGGCGCCTTCCGCTATCGCCTGCCGCCATCTGGCTGGCAGCCGGACGGCTGGACACCGCCGTCCAAGACCAACGCGATGATCTCGACCAAGAACGTCCATCTCGACAATGCGCACAAGACGCCGCAATTCTGGCTGATCTGGTGGGTGCTGTGCTTGAACGTGTCGGCGGGTATCGGCGTGATCGGCATGGCCTCGCCGATGCTGCAGGAGATCTTCGCCGGCAAGCTGATCGGGCTGCCCAACGTTCCCTTCAACGGGCTCGACGTATCGCAGAAGGCGCAGATCGCGGCGATCGCCGCCGGCTTCGCCGGCCTGCTGTCGCTGTTCAACATCGGCGGCCGCTTCTTCTGGGCGTCGCTGTCGGACAAGATCGGCCGCAAGAACACCTATTACACGTTCTTCGTGCTCGGCATCGTGCTTTACGCGCTGGCGCCGACCTTTGCCGTGATGGGCTCGAAGCTGCTGTTCGTGCTCGGCTTCGGCATCATCCTATCGATGTATGGCGGCGGCTTCGCCACCGTGCCGGCCTATCTCGCCGACATGTTCGGCACCCAGTTCGTCGGCGCGATCCATGGCCGCTTGCTGACGGCGTGGTCGACCGCGGGCATCATCGGTCCGGTGGTGGTGAACTACATCCGTGAATTCCAGCTGGCTGCCGGCGTGCCGCGCGATCAGCTCTACAACACCACGATGTACATCCTGTGCGGCATGCTGATCGCCGGGTTCATCTGCAACTACATGATCAAGCCGGTCGATCCGAAATGGCACATGAGCGACGCCGAGGTGGCGAAACTGCAGGCTGCGACGGCGACCGGCGGCAACGGCGCGACCGGATCGTTCGGCATCGGCAAGGGCGGTCTGGACGGCAGGGCGGCGCTGTTCTGGCTGTTCGTAGGCATTCCGCTGGCCTGGGGCATCTACATGACGCTGCTCAGCGCGGTCAAAATCCTCTGATCGCGATCATCAACGCCGCGGGCCGCCGATTCCCGGCGCCCGCGGCATTCGCTCTATTCCATGAACAGAAATCGGATTGGGGGATATCATGTTTCGTACCCGGATTTGCCTTGCCGCCGCGCTGGTCGCCATAGGGCTGCATGCCGCGTCGGCCCAGACCGCGGCGCCGGCAGCGCCAGCACCGGCCGCCACCACCACGGCCAAGCCGTCGAAGATCAAGCTGACGATGGAGAAATTGAAAGCCATGAAGGAGCAGTGGCGCGCCAACAAGCCCAAGCTCAAGGCCTGCCGCAAAGAGGTGAAGCAGAAGGGGCTGACCGGCGACGACCGCTGGTTCTATATCTCGGACTGCATGGCCAAGAGCTGACCCCGTCCGGTTCGCCGTCACGGCGTGCGGCTCGGCCGACGAGAAAGCCAATACGAAAATCAAGTCAGTAACGCTGTCGCATTACTGCAAATAAGGTTGAGGCGTCGGACATCAGGAAGGCGTTATGGCTGTGCTGTTCGCATGCGAGAAGGAGTGTCGCGGCGACTACTACACCCAGAAGCAGGCAACACATGGAGGCCTAGCCATGTCACGTCACAACAAGATGCCGCCGATCCCGCCCGCCAATCGCAGCAACAGGGGAACGGGCGGCGAAGCGGACGTCAAGAAGGATACCTCATCGAAGAAGGCGGTCGACAACTTTGCGGAGCAAGGCGACACCGCCAACGTCAAGCAGAACACAACCAACGCCGGTTTTTTCAAGGGGCGTAGGGTCAAGTAGTTGGCCGAAGCACTGCTGGCGTTGGAGAGGGGCGTGATGACTTTCTCTTTGAATCGTCATCGCACTCAATCTTCTTCTTTGCGCATGATCTCGCGCTAGCACCTTCGCGTCTGTCGCGAGGGAAAGCCGGTTTCCACTCTTCCAGATCATCCCCTAATCCGCCGGCGATGGCCTTACTCCGCAGCCGCGGGTGTCGCCTTGGCGGGCTCGAGCGCCGCGGCGATTGCCTCGTCGACGCGCTCCAGCCAGATGAACTCCAGCTTGGCGCGGGCGCCGGCGGGGATGTCGTCATAGTCGCGCTTGTTGCGCGCCGGCAGCATTACCCGGGTCAGGCCGGCGGCCGCGGCGGCGACCACCTTTTCCTTGATGCCGCCGACCGGCAGCACGAGGCCGCGCAGCGAGATCTCGCCGGTCATCGCGGTGTCGCTGCGCACGGTACGATCGGTCAACAGCGAGGTGAGGGCGGTGAACATCGCGACACCCGCGCTCGGGCCGTCCTTCGGCGTGGCGCCGGCGGGAACGTGGACGTGGATGTCGCTCTTCTCGAACACGGCGGGATCGATGCCGAGTTGCGTCGCGCGGCTCTTCACCAGCGTCAACGCGGCCTGCACACTCTCGCGCATCACGTCGCCGAGCTGTCCGGTGATCATCAGCGCGCCGCGGCCCGGCGTGCGGGAGGCCTCGATGAACAGGATGTCGCCGCCGACCGGCGTCCAGGCAAGCCCGGTGGCAACGCCGGGGATGCTGGTGCGCATCGCGATCTCGTTCTCGAACCTCGGCTGGCCGAGCAGCGACACGATATCCTTCGGTGCGATCGTGACATGGCTGGTGCTGCCATCGGCGATCTGCACCGCGACGTTGCGCAGCACCTTGCCGATCTCGCGCTCCAGATTGCGGACGCCAGCCTCGCGGGTGTAGCTCTTGATGATCAGCCGCAGCGCGTCCGGTTCGATCTCGGCCTGCTCGGCCTTGATTCCGTTGGCCTCGAGCTGGCGGCGCACCAGGTAGCGCTTGGCGATCTCGAGCTTCTCGTCCTCGGTGTAGCCGGGAAGGCTGATCAGCTCCATGCGGTCGAGCAGCGGCCCGGGGACGCCGTCGAGCATGTTGGCGGTGGCGATGAAGACGACGCGCGAAAGGTCGAACGGCACGCCGAGGTAATTGTCGCGGAAGGTCGAGTTCTGCTCGGGGTCGAGCACCTCTAACATCGCGGCCGACGGATCACCCTGGATGCCGCGGCCCATCTTGTCGATCTCGTCCAGCATCATCACGCAATTGCGCGCACCGGCCTTCTTGATCGCCTGGATGATATTGCCGGGCAGCGCGCCGATATAGGTGCGGCGGTGGCCACGGATTTCGGCCTCGTCATGCACGCCACCGAGGCTGACACGAACGAACGGCCGCGACATCGCGCGCGCGATCGATTGGCCGAGCGAGGTCTTGCCGACGCCGGGCGGCCCGAGGAAGCAGAGGATCGGCGCCTTGCCGCCGGGCGCGAGCTTGCGCACCGCGAGATATTCGATGATGCGGCTCTTGATCTTCTCCAGGCCATAATGGTCCTGGTCGAGGATCTTGCGCGCTTCGGCGATGTCGATCGGCTTCTCCTCCGGAATGCTCCAGGGCAGGTCGATCAGCCAGTCGAGATAGCTGCGCACCATGCCGGATTCGGCCGCCGCCTCCGGCATCCGCTCGTAACGGCGCAATTCCTTCTGCGCCTGGCTCTCGGCCTCCGGCGGCATCTTGGCATCCGCAATCGCCTTGGTCAGCTCGGCGACCTCGGCGGCCTTGCCGTCGCCCTCGCCGAGCTGGCGCTGGATGGTCGCCATCTGCTCGCGCAGGATCGCCTCGCGCTGCCGCTCGTCGAACACCGCCTTGGTCTTCTGTCCGATCTCCTGGCTCAGCCTCAGCACCTCGATGCGCTCGGCGAGATGCCGCGAGACCTTGTCCATCCGTGCCACGAGGTCGACGGTCTCGAGGATGTCCTGCTTCTCCGCCGGCTTGATGTCCATATAGGAGGTCGCGAGGTCGGCGAGCGTGGCCGGCGAGGTCGTGCCCTGCAGCGCGGCGATCAACTCGGGCGGCGTCTGCGGCAGCAATTGCGCGGCCTCCAGCGCCTGGCGCTGCAGATTGAGGAAGCGCGCCTCGATCTCCGGCGAGGTGGTGGTCGGCTCCGGAATCTGCAGCACGCGGGCGGCGAGGAACGGCGTGCCGGGCAGATAGTCGAGCACGCGCATGCGCTGCACGCCCTGGCAGACCAGGTGATGGCTGTCGTCGGCGCCGGTGATGTAGCGCACGATGTTGGCGACGGTGCCGACACGGTAGAGCCCGTCGGGGCCGGGATCGTTGGCCTCGGGATCGCGCTGCAGCAGGATGCCGATCGGCCGCTGCTCGCGCACCGCCTGCTGGGCCGCGGCTATCGAGGTCGCGCGCGCGATCGTGATCGGGATGATGACGTCCGGAAACAGCACGGTGTTGCGCACCGGAACGATGATCGTCGCGTCGCTCGGGATCGGCGCTGAGCTCGCCGGATTTGAAATGTCTGAAGCGGCCATGTCGAAATCCCTCAGCTCGATTTTCCGAGCCGCAGACCGACGCAGCCATGCGCGGCAAAGCGGCTGATGGTGTAGCGGCCGGTCGGCAGCGCGATGCGGCGCTCGAAGCGGCCCTGCGGCAGCTCGAGGCGCAGGATGCGGGCGTTGCGGAGCTCAGCGGGCAAGATGCGGCGGCCGGAGATCACCAGCGTGCCGCCGTCGAGCGCGGCCTCGACCTCGTCGGGGTCGACCCCCGGTAGCGCGACCAGGATCAGGATCTCCTCCTCGGTCTCGATCACGTCCATCGGCGGTTCCCAGCTCGGCTCGCTGCCGCCCGCGCGCGGGTGCAAATTGAGGAAGCTCTGGTGCAACCGTTCGGCGCGGGCGAGCGCCTCGATCGCATCGGTCAGCATCCAGTTGATCTGATCCTTGGGGCGCATCGCCACTCTCCACGTCGCATTTACAGGCGAGGTTACCGGTCTTGCCGCCGACCGTAAACCGGCCCTTCGAACCGGCCCCTCGCGCCGCCGATCGAGGGTAAAATTGTCCGAAATCTCGCGATTTGCGGCATGGCGCGCGATGCGTCGCCGCACTCTGCCCGGACCGGAATGGCTCGATGTTCGGATCGCCGCCTACAGCCAGCCGGAACGTCGGAATTGCCAGAACAGCCCGCCGCATGCGACCAGCATCAGGCCCATCACGACGAAATAGCCGTACTCCCATTGTAGCTCCGGTATGTACTTGAAATTCATGCCGTAGATACCGGCGACGGCGGTCGGCACCGCAACGATCGCAAGCCATGAGGCGAGCTTCTTGGAGATCGCCGTTTCCTGCGCCTGACCGACCAGCAGGCTTGCCTCAAACGCAAAGGCGAGCACCTCGCGCAGCGAGTCGATCCGCTCCTGGATCGTGCGGACGTGATCCGTGACGTCGCGGAACAGGGGCCGCATCGTGTCGCGCACCATCGGCAAATCGTCGCGTTCCAGCCTGCGGCAGACCTCCACCAGCGGTCCAATCGCGTTGCGCAGCCGCAGCAGATCCCGCCGCAGCAGATAGAGCCGCTCGATCTGCGCCCGCGTCATCGCGCTCGCCAGCACTTCCGCCTCCATCGCCTCGACCTCGTCCTGGATCGTCTCGAGCACCGGCGAGTAGTTGTCGACGATGAAATCGAGGATGGCATAGAGGATGTAGTCCTCGCCCCGGGCAAGCGCGCGCGGGCAGCTCTCGCAGCGCTCCCTGACCCGCGTGTAGGACGTCGAGGCGCCGTGTCGGACCGAGACGATGTATCCCTCGCCGACGAACAGATGCGTCTCGCCGAATGCGATACTTTCGCCGTCGAGCTGCGCGGTGCGGGCCACGATGAACAGCGCATCGCCGTATTGCTCGATCTTCGGTCGTTGATGCGCGTGATCCGCATCTTCGATGGCCAGGTCGTGCAGCTGGAATTGCCGCTGCAAGCTGCTGAGTATTGCCATATCGGGTTCGTGCAGACCGATCCACACGACGTGATCCGGCTTGTTGCGCCAGTCCGCCGCTTCATCGATCGCGATATTGGCAACGCGCCGTCCCTCGACGTAGACGCCTGCCGCGATGACGCCATCGGAGTGGACGGGCCCGGCGGTTGCGACGTTTGGCGATGCGAGGTTCATGGTCTCCACCCTCGACGCGGTTATCGAATCCGCTTGACGACAATTCGTGATCAAAAAGGCTAGCACCGAATGGGCGCTGGTCAACACGCGCGGGTCCGTCCTGTTCCGACGGTCCGTGGGCACCCCGTCACAGCAGGCGGCGCGGCTGGTCTTTATACGGCGCCTATGCCGCACCGCGGCGGGCCCTCTCGAATTCCTACGGTCTTGCCAGCATGTTTGGCCTGACGCGGTGCGCTCGCGCGCCTCCAACAGGAAGGTGGGACATGACCTTGCTCCATTACCACGATGCCCGGTCGCATGGCTCGGCCGGCGCCATGCCGGCGACGCTGCGGCGGGCGATCCGGCGGATCGGCCTCGCCTTCAGGACCGTTCACCGCGCCATCGCCGCCGCCAAGATCCACCGGCTGCGCAACGAGCTGTTGCTGCATCGCGGCCATGAGGATTGGGCACGCACCCATCTTCATGTCGGCATGCTCGGCGGCGATGCCGAGAAATATCCCCGCCCGCCGGTCGTGCTCGGCGAGAAGTGGGACTATTGAGATGCGCGCGGCTTCATTCATCTCTGCCCTGCTGCGTCGCGCCGCGGAGGGACTGCTCAAATTCCTTGCCTGGATCGGCGAGGAGCCGGTCAGAGGCTACCGGCCCGAGGCGCATTACATGCGCGGCCCAGGACCGGCCTGGCGGGCCAAGCATCAGCCGGGTCAGGTGGCTTCGCTTCGCCGCATCAGGTGATCGAGCAGATTCATCGGGAGCGGGAAGACCACGGTCGATGAGCGTTCGCCGGCGATGTCATGCAGCGCCGCGAAATAGCGGAGCTGCATCGCCTGCGGCTCCTGGGCGAGGATCCGGCCGGCCTCGACGAGCTTCTCGGCGGCCTGCTGCTCGCCCATCGCATTGATCACCTTGGCGCGCCGCAACCGTTCCGCCTCAGCCTGCTTGGCGATCGCCCGCACCATGGTTTCGTTGAGATCGATATCCTTGATCTCGACCGCGGTGACCTTGATGCCCCAGACGTCGGTCTGCTTGTCGAGGGTCTCCTGGATATCGGCGTTCAACTTGTCGCGTTCCGCCAGCATCTCGTCGAGCTCGTGCTTGCCGAGCACAGAGCGCAGCGTGGTCTGGGCAAGCTGGCTGGTCGCAGCCATGTAGTCGCCGACCTTGATGATGGCGCGCTCGGGATCGACGATGCGGAAGTAGAGGACGGCATTGACCTTGACCGAGACGTTGTCGCGGGAAATCACGTCTTGCGGCGGCACGACCTGCACCATCACCCTGAGATCGACCTTCACGAGCTGCTGCACCACCGGAATCAGGATGATGAGCCCCGGGCCTTTCACCCCGGTAAAGCGGCCGAGCGTGAAGATGACGCCGCGCTCGTATTCGCGCAGCACGCGCACAGCCTGGGTCAGGAAGATGATGACAAGCAATACGACCGCCGCATAGGTGAAATAATCAAGCATCATGCTGTACCTCCTTCGCCGGCGGAAGCCGGCGCACGCCGCACCACCAGCGTCAAATCGACGATGTTGGCCACCTGGACCGTCTCTCCGGCCTTGAACGCCTCGGTGCCGCGCGCCTGCCAGCGTTCGCCGTTGGTGAAGACGTGACCTGATGTCTCGGACCAGTCGAGCACCTCGGCCGGTAGCCCGCGCATGGCTTGCGCACCTGTGCGGAGCGGACCGTTGCGCGCGCGGCGCAGCGCCCCGAGCACGACCAGAATGAGACCCGTGAACATCGCCGCGACAATGCCGATGAGCGGCCATGACAGCTGGTATCCGGGCGCCTCGATCCGAAATAGCATGGCGGCTCCGAGGACAAAGGCGACGATGCCTCCGAGGCCGATCACGACGGTCGGGTTGAAGGCTTCGATCGCGAGCAGCGCCATCCCGACCAGCATCAAGGCGAAGCCGGCATAGTTGATCGGCAACATGTTGAGCGCATAGAGGCCAAGCAGCAGGCAGATCGTGCCGACCACTCCGGGCGCCACGGCGCCGGGGGACATGAATTCGAAGATCAGGCCGTAGATCCCGACCATCAGCAGCACGAATGCGATATTGGGGTCGGTGATCACAGCAAGCACGCGCGAGATCCAGTTGGGATCGATGGCTTCGATCACGGCATCCTTCGTTGCCAGGCGTAGTGTCTTGCCGCCGGCGACTTCCACCGTCCGGCCGTCGACCTGCCTGAGCAGGTCGGCCAGATCATGCGCGGTGAACTCGATGACATGGGCTTGCAACGCGGCGTTGGCGGAGAGGGTGGCGGCATCGCGGACCGCCTTCTCGGCCCAGTCCGCGTTGCGGCCACGCAATTCGGCGAGGCTGCGGATGAAGGCGACGGCATCATTCGTCACCTTCGCCGTCATGGTGTCTTTGGTCGTGGGCGGGGTGCCGCCGTCCTTCTGGTCCTTGCCGTCCTTGTCCGGGGTGCCGCCCGGCAGACTCGGCATCGGGCCGATCTGCACCGGCGTCGCGGCGCCGATATTGGTGCCGGGCGCCATCGCCGCGAGATGGGTCGCATAGAGAATGTAGGTCCCGGCGCTCGCGGCATGGGCGCCGGAGGGCGCAACATAGCCGACGACGGGGACGGGTGAGGCCAGCACGTCGGTGATGATCTCGCGCATGCTGGTGCTGAGACCGCCCGGCGTATTCAGCCGCAGAATGACGATCTCGGCGTGCCGCTCGGCGGCCTTCGCCAGACCATCCTTGACGTAGCTGGCCGATGCCGGCCCGATCGCTCCATCGATAGAAATGGTCAGGGCAAGACGGTTGTTGTCCGCGGCCGTACCGGGACCAATGGAAACAACTAAAGCGACCAGGGCGATCGCCACAACGAGAGCCGCCTTGAAGGTCTGCACGGCAAGCACTCCCTTGCCGTGGATATGGGATGCCGTTCCGGAACCTCAATATGGCGCGGTGTCACGGACGCGGTGGGTTGATTCCATTGTGCGTTGCGATGGCCGGCGTCGGGTCGGTAAGGCTCACTGCGCGGCGGCGAGGTCCTCGTCGGCAAGCTCAGCCATGGCCTGCGCGACCTCGGCCTTTGCCGTTGTACCCAGCTGAACGATCGGCAGTCGCGTCGCCGGCTGCATGAAGCCCAACAGCGCCAGTGCGAATTTCAGGGCGGCGGGATGTTCGCGCTCCAGCATGGTCGCGAGCGGCACCAGGCGCTGATGCAGCTCACGCGCCTGGTACAGGCGGCCCTCACGCAGATGCCGGGCCACTGCCACGCATAGATCGGGCGCGACGTTCGATACCGATGAGATGCAGCCATCACCGCCGGCGGCCATATAGGCGAGCGACACCGTGTCGTCGCCGGTCAGCATCCGGAACGTCGACGGCAGGCGTGGACGCAGGCGCCTGAGGCGGGTGACGTCGCTGCTGCTGTCGCGCAATCCGATGAAGCGTGGCGATGCTGCGAGCTCGACCAGCGTCTCGTCTGCCAGCCCCTTCACCGTCCGCGACGGGATGTCGTGAAGGATCACAGGCAACATCGTGGCCGCGGCGACGGCGTGGAAATGTGCAGCCATGCCCCGTGGCATCGGCTTGTTGTAATAGGGCACGACCGACATGATGGCGTCAGCGCCGGCCGCCTCGGCGGCCCGGGTGAACGTAACGGCGCGATCCGTCGCGTTCGATCCGGCGCCGGCGATGATGCGGACCCGCCTGCGCGCGACGTGGACTGCGATGCGAACCAGCTCCGCGCGTTCCGCGGGCTCCAGCGTCGAGTTTTCGCCCGCGGTCTCGCCGACCACCAGCGCCGAGGCGCCGGCCGCGATCTGACGCTCGCACAGCCGGCCGAACGCATCGGTGTTGATTTCGTCCCGATGGTTGAAGGGGGTCGGAAGGTCGGGGATGAAGCCCGACAGCCATGCCGCCGAATCGGCTTTCGCCGCCGTTTTCAAGGTGGCTTTCGCAGTCGCTTTCGCAGTCATGGGCGTGGCTCAGGCCACGCGGCTTGCGGGGAGGGGCGCAGTCTCGCCGCTTATATCGAGCTCGAGCTCGCGCGACAGCTCGACGATCATTTCTGGGTGCTGGCCGTTCTCGAACAGCGCGTATTTGACGGCCTGGGTGCGGTTGACGAACAGACCACCATAGAGGCCGTTCTGCTGCTGGGCGACCCACTGGCCGCGGTGGTTGCGGCCGATGAAGACAATGGTGGACGCTGCACTACACGAGGGAGGTTCGACGAGTTTCACGATTGTAGTCCTTCTTTTTGTTTCTGACGCGTTTCCTTCACGCGAACCGGCATCCACTTCGCTTGAAAAACGCTACAGCCACAGTCACGCGTTCAATGTCTGTCGTGCCGGATATGAAATCGAGCGCGACGGACGGCCGACTTCATAAGAGCGGCATAGGATTTGCGGGGGTCGCTTAGATGTGCTGGACGATGCCGGTCCCGAGCGCGCACAGCGCGACATAGGCGGTCATCTCGTCCCAGTGATTGAGGTTTGCCGCGAACGGCATTTCGCGCTTGACCAGTCCGGCGAGCGCGCAGATCAACGCCGACATCCACAGCAGCGTGACGAGGCCCCTGCCGAAGCCTGCGCCGGCGAACACGGCGAAGCCGATCATGATGGCAATCCGGAAGCCGAACCGGACCATGACCTGGACCGACTGCAGCTGCTGCGGCAGTTGTTTGGCGTTCACGACGGCGCCGCCATCAACCGATATTGTCGACGAACAACGGCTCGTAGAGCGAGCTGGCGTTGCGACGGACGGTGGGCACGCTGGTGCGGTTCTCGGGCGTCGAGATCCGCTGCGCCTCGACGAAGCCGCTGAGGATTGCGAGCGCGAGATCCGCATGGCGGGTCTCGATCGACTGGTCGAGCCAGTCGGGCAGCTCGCGTTCGCGCGACAGCGCGCAGTGCCACTCGCCCTCGTCATAGACCAGGCGGCGGATCTGCCATTGCGGCAGCTCGAGGTCGAGCAGCGCGATCGCTGCATCAGTCCATGCGCCGGACTGGATCAGGCGCTCGACACGGGCGCTCTTGCCGCTCTGTCCGGCCGACGGAAACCGCCGGCAGGTCTGGCTGACGATGTCGGCCATGAACTCGGCGGTGACTGCATAGGCGTCGCGCAGCCGTTCGCCGAGATCGGTGGAGGTGGGTTGGGATAGCACGGACATGGCGTCATCTCGTCGAAGGCGCGGCCCCAGAAAGCTAGGCTCAAGGCATTGGCCGCAGGCCCAAAATGGCCGGATAGCCATTTGAAAACGAGATGAGGCGAGGGGCGGAGATATAGGGATTCCATAAAGACCAAACCGTCGTCCCGGCGAAGGCCGGGACCCATAACCACCGAATTTGGTTGTTGCGTCGCGCCGGGCCCCAGCCATCGCAAAAACTTCGCCCTGCGGTTATAGGTCCCGGCCTTCGCCGGGACGACGGCTGAGAACGTGGCCGCCACTTTGCCACTTATAGGATTCCTATAACGTCCTTATGCGTCACATCTCGAAAACCTATGCCCCGAATGGCACCTCACGGTCATCCGGCGCGGAGCGCCTATACGGTGGTCCCGCGCCCCTTGGACGCATAGGAGTCTCTCATGATGGACATTCTCATGGCGGCGCTCGCGATCGGCTTCTTCGCGGCCGGCATCGGCTACGCCTACGCCTGCGAACGACTGTAAGGGAGGCGGCGATGATCTTCGATTACTCGCTCGCCGGCCTCGTCTCGCTCGGCCTGCTGTTCTACCTCACCTACGCACTGCTGCGGCCCGAACGCTTCTAGGCGGTTCGCGATGTCAGCGCTCTGCACAATTCTGTTGGCCGACGCGGTGCTGACCGGGCTGTTGCTCGGCATGTTCGCGTCGCTGCTGCGGTTCGCCCCCATTCGAAAGGTTTGACGCAATGACCGTCATCGGTTGGATTCAAATTATTCTATTCTGCGCGATCGTGGTCGCGCTGGTCAAACCGCTCGGCTGGTACATGACCCGCGTGTTCAACGGCGAGCGCACCTTCCTCTCACCCGTGCTGCGCCCGGTCGAGCGCGGCATCTACTGGGTCGGCGGCGTCGACGAGCGGCGCGAGCAGCACTGGCTGACCTACACGGTCGCCATGCTGCTGTTCCATGTCGGCGGCTTCGCTCTCATTTACGGCCTGATGCGGCTGCAGGCGGTGCTGCCGTTCAACCCGGCCGGCCAGACGGCGGTTGCCGAGGATCTCTCCTTCAACACTGCGATCTCCTTCATCACCAACACCAACTGGCAGAACTACGGTGGCGAGAGCACGCTGTCCTATCTGGTCCAGATGCTCGGGCTGACCCACCAGAACTTCCTGTCGGCGGCGACCGGCATTGCGCTGGCGATGGCGCTGATCCGCGGCTTCACCCGCTCGTCGATGCGCACGGTCGGCAACTTCTGGGTCGACGTCACGCGCTGCACGCTCTACGTCCTGCTGCCGATCTGCATCGTCTATGCGCTGTTTCTGGTCTGGCAGGGCATGCCGCAGACGTTAGGTGCCTATGTCGACGCCACCACGCTGGAGGGCGGCAAGCAGACCATCGCGCTCGGACCGGTGGCTTCGCAGGTTGCGATCAAGATGCTCGGCACCAATGGCGGCGGCTTCTTCAATGCAAACGCCGCGCATCCGTTCGAGAACCCGACCGCGCTGTCGAACCTCGTGCAGATGATCTCGATCTTCGCGCTCGGCGCGGCGATGACCAATGTGTTCGGCCGCATGGTCGGCAACGAGCGTCAGGGCTGGGCGATCTTTGCCGTGATGGGCATCCTGTTCGTCGCGGGCGTCACCGTCACCTATTGGGCGGAAGCCAACGGCACCTCGGCGCTGCAGGCGCTGGGCCTCGCCGGCGGCAACATGGAGGGCAAGGAGGTCCGCTTCGGCATCGTCGCGTCCTCGCTGTTCGCCGTCGTCACCACCGCCGCGTCCTGCGGTGCGGTCAACGCCATGCATGACAGCTTCACCGCGCTCGGCGGCATGATCCCGCTGATCAACATGCAACTCGGCGAGGTCATCATCGGCGGCGTCGGCGCCGGCTTCTACGGCATGCTGCTGTTCGTCGTGCTGGCGATCTTCGTCGCTGGCCTGATGGTCGGCCGTACTCCGGAATATGTCGGCAAGAAGATCGAGGCGCGCGAGGTCAAGATGGCGATGCTCGCGATCCTGGTGCTGCCGCTGATGTATCTCGGCTGGACCGCGGTCGGCGTGGTGCTGCCGTCGGCGGTGGCCTCGATGGCCAATGCCGGCCCGCACGGCTTCACCGAGGTGCTGTATGCCTACACGTCCGCGACCGGCAACAACGGCTCGGCATTCGCGGGCCTCACCGGCAACACGCTGTTCTACAATCTGACGCTCGCCTCGGCGATGTTTGTCGGCCGCTTCTTCATGATCGTGCCGGCGATGGCGATCGCGGGATCGCTGGTCGAGAAGAAGTCGATCCCGGCCTCGGCGGGCACCTTCCCGACCACCGGCGGGCTGTTCGTCGGCCTCGTCATCGGCGTGATCCTGATCATCGGCGGTCTCACTTTCTTCCCGGCGCTCGCGCTCGGGCCGATCGTCGAGCACCTCGCCATGAACGCCAACACCTTGTTCTGATTGAATACGTCCGGAGTGACATCCATGGAAACCATGAAACTGCAGAAACAGGTGACGGCGTCGACCATGCTCGACCCGAAGATCCTGGTGCCGGCGATCTGGTCGGCTTTCGTCAAGCTCGATCCACGGCTCATGATGAAGAACCCGGTGATGTTCGTGGTCGAGGTGGTGGCCGCATTGACCACAATTATCTTCGTCCGCGACCTCGTCACCGGCGGCGCCAATCTCGGCTTCACCTTCCAGATCATCCTCTGGCTCTGGTTCACGGTGCTGTTTGCCAACTTCGCCGAGGCGGTCGCCGAAGGCCGCGGCAAGGCGCAAGCTGAGTCGCTGAAGAAGACCCGCACCGAGAGCCAGGCCAAGCTGCTGGCCGGCACTGACCGGACCTACCGCATGGTGCCCGGCACCTCGCTGAAGGTCGGCGATATCGTGCTGGTCGAGGCCGGCGACAACATCCCGTCGGACGGCGAGGTGATTGAAGGCGTGGCATCGGTCAACGAGGCCGCCATCACCGGTGAATCCGCGCCTGTCATCCGCGAGTCCGGCGGCGACCGTTCGGCGGTCACCGGCGGCACCCAGGTGCTGTCGGACTGGATCCGTGTCCGCATCACCGCGGCGCAGGGCTCGACCTTTATCGATCGCATGATCCGCTTGGTGGAGGGCGCCGAGCGGCAGAAGACGCCGAACGAGATCGCCCTCAACATCCTGCTCGCGGGCCTCACCATCATCTTCGTGTTTGCGACGGTAACGATCCCGAGCTATGCCGCCTATGCCGGCGGCTCGATCTCGGTCGTGGTGCTGGTGGCGCTGTTCGTCACGCTGATCCCGACCACGATCGGCGCGCTGCTGTCGGCGATCGGCATCGCCGGCATGGACCGCCTGGTGCGCTTCAACGTGCTGGCGATGTCCGGCCGCGCGGTGGAAGCCGCCGGCGACGTCGACACACTGCTGCTGGACAAGACCGGCACCATCACGCTCGGCAACCGCCAGGCGACCGCGTTCCGCCCGATCCGTGGCGTCACCGAGCAGGACCTCGCCGACGCCGCGCAGCTCGCCTCGCTCGCCGACGAAACGCCGGAGGGCCGCTCGATCGTGGTGCTGGCCAAGGAGAAATACGGTATCCGCGGCCGCGACATGCACGAGCTTGCGGCGACCTTCGTGCCGTTCACCGCGCAGACCCGGATGAGCGGCATCGATGCCGGCACCTCGTCGGTCCGCAAGGGTGCGGTCGACGCCATCCTTGCCTATGTCGACGGCGGCTCGCCGCGTGCGGTTGCGACGGGCAACACCGTCCGTGCAGTTGCGGCGACGATGAGCGCCGAAGCGCGCGAGATCCAGGCGATCGCCGACGAGATCGCCAAGGCCGGCGGCACGCCGCTGGCGGTCGCCAAGGACGGCAAGCTGCTCGGCGTCGTGCACCTCAAGGACATCGTCAAAGGCGGCATCCGCGAGCGCTTTGCCGAACTGCGCCGCATGGGCATCCGCACCGTGATGATCACCGGCGACAACCCGATGACCGCGGCCGCGATCGCAGCCGAGGCCGGCGTCGATGACTTTCTGGCGCAGGCAACCCCCGACGACAAGCTGAAGCTGATCCGCGACGAACAGTCCAAGGGCAAGCTGGTCGCGATGTGCGGCGACGGCACCAACGACGCGCCGGCGCTCGCGCAGGCCGACGTCGGTGTCGCCATGAATACCGGCACCCAGGCGGCGCGCGAAGCCGGCAACATGGTCGACCTCGACTCCAACCCGACCAAGCTGATCGAGGTGGTCGAGATCGGCAAGCAGCTCCTGATGACCCGCGGCGCGCTGACCACGTTCTCGATCGCCAACGACGTCGCAAAGTACTTCGCGATCATCCCGGCGATGTTCCTGGCGTTCTATCCGCAGCTCCAGGTGCTGAATGTCATGCACCTGGCAAGCCCGCAGAGCGCGATCCTGTCGGCGATCATCTTCAACGCGCTGATCATCATCGCGCTGATTCCCCTGGCGCTGAAGGGCGTCAAGTATCGCGCCGTCGGTGCCGGTGCGCTGCTCAGCCGCAACCTGATGATCTATGGCTTAGGCGGCATCATTATCCCGTTCATCGGCATCAAGGCGATCGACCTCATCGTCGCCGCCCTGGGCCTTGCGTAACCATAACCGTCATTGCGAGGAGCGAAGCGACGAAGCAATCCATCGATCCCCGTGCTGAGCCATGGATTGCTTCGCTTCGCTCGCAATGACGAGAGAGACTTAGGAGACCTGTCATGTTGAAAGAAATCCGCCCTGCCATCCTCGTGCTGGTGCTGCTGACCGCGATCACGGGCCTTGCCTATCCGCTCGCCATGACGGCGATCGCCGGCGTCATCTTTCCGAAGCAGGCGCAAGGCAGCCTGATCGAGAAAGACGGCAAGGTGATCGGCTCCGCCCTGATCGGGCAGGAGTTCAAGGAGGATAAATACTTCCACGGCCGGCCGTCGGCGACCCTCGCGCCCGATCCGAACGATGCCTCCAAGACCGTGCCGGCGCCCTACAACGCGGCCAATTCCGGCGGCTCCAACCTCGGCCCGACCAGCAAGGCGCTGAACGACCGGGTCAAGGAGGATGTCGAGAAGCTGAAGGCGGAGAATCCGACTGCCAGTGTGCCGGTCGATCTCGTCACCACCTCGGCCAGCGGGCTCGATCCCGACATCTCGCCGGACGCCGCGCTGTTCCAGGTGCCGCGGGTCGCCAGGGCGCGCAGCATGTCGGAGGACGCGGTGCGCGAGCTGGTGACGCAGAACACGCAGGGCCGCTTCGCCGGCATCATCGGCGAGCCCCGCGTTAACGTTCTTGCGCTCAACCTGGCGCTCGACGCGGCAAAGGCGAAATAGGGGAGTAGGCCCGCTCTCGCAGGATGACTATATTGCGGTATGGCCAATCAGCGTGACCCCGATAAAAGACCCTCGCCGGATGCGCTGCTGGAGGCGGCGCGCCGGGAGACCGATCGATCGGGGCGGCTGAAGATCTTCATTGGCGCCGCCCCCGGCGTCGGCAAGACCTACGAGATGCTCTCGAGCGCCCACGCCCGCCTCAAGGCGGGCGTCGACGTCGTGGTCGGTGTCGTCGAAACCCACGGACGGGTGGAGACCGAGGCGCTGCTCAGGGGTCTCGAGGTGATACCGCGGAAGCGGCTGGCCTATCGCGACCAGACGCTCGAGGAGATGGACCTCGACGCCCTGATCGCGCGGCGGCCGCAGCTCGCGCTGGTCGATGAGCTCGCCCATACCAATGCGCCGGGCAGCCGGCATCCCAAGCGTTATCTCGACGTCGAGGAATTGCTGTCGCACGGCATCGACGTCTACACCGCGATCAACATCCAGCACATCGAGAGCCTCAACGACGTCGTCGCGCAGATCACCCATGTGCGGGTGCGCGAGACGGTGCCGGACTCGGTGGTCGATCGCGCGGATGCCATCGAGCTGATCGACCTCACGCCCGACGACCTGATCCAGCGGCTGAAGGAGGGCAAGGTCTATGTGCCCCGGCAGGCCGAGCGGGCGCTGGAGCACTATTTCTCGCCCGGCAATCTCACCGCGCTGCGCGAGCTGGCACTGCGCCGCACTGCTGAGCGGGTCGACGAGCAGCTGCTCACCCACATGCAGGCCAATGCGATCCAGGGGCCCTGGGCCGCGGGCGAGCGCATCCTGGTGTGCCTCAGCGAGGATCCGCGCGCGGCCGGCCTCGTGCGCTACACCAAGCGTCTGGCCGACCGGCTGCATGCGCAATGGACCGCGGTCAGCATCGAAACGCGGCGCAGCCTGCAATTGAGCGACGAGCAGCGCGACCGGCTTTCCGACACCATGCGGCTTGCGGAATCGCTCGGCGGCGAGGCGCTGACGCTTCCCGGCGTCGGCCGCCGCATCGCCGACGACGTCATCAATTTCGCCCAGGCCAACAACGTCACCCAGATCATCATCGGCAAGTCGACGCGCTCGCGCTGGTTCGAGCTGACGCGCGGTTCGGTGGTGCACGATCTGGTGCGCCGCGCCGGCAATATCAGCGTCAACGTGATCGCCGGCGACGAGCTGCCGGTCGGCAAGGCGGCGGTGCAGACCGCGCAGCGGCAGGAGCCGTTCAATCCGCGGCCCTATCTGATGGCGCTGCTGCTGACGGCGATCGGGCTCGGCGCGGCCAAGCTGATCCAGCCGTTCTTCGGCATCGAGAATGTCGACCTTGTGTTCATCACCGCGGTGGTCGGTGCGGCGGCGCGCTACGGGCTGTGGCCGTCGCTGCTGGCCAGCGTCGCCGCCTCGCTGTGCTACAATTTCTTCTTCCTGCCGCCGGTCTACACCTTCACCATCACCGACCCGACCAATGTCGCGGCATTCTTCTTCTTCATGCTGATCGCGCTCTTGGTCTCCAACGTCGCGGCGCGGGTGCGCGTCCAGGCCGACACCGCGATCGGCCGCGTCCGCACCACCGAGTCGCTCTATGCGTTCAGCCGCAAGCTCGCCGGCACCGCGACGCTCGACGACGTGCTGTGGGCGACCGCCTACCAGATTGCGCTGATGCTGAAGGTGCGCGTGGTGCTGCTGCTGCCGGAGGACGGCATGCTGACGGTCAAGAGCGGCTATCCGCCGGAGGACCAGCTCGATCAGGCCGATCTCGCCGCCGCCAACTGGGCCTGGGGCAACGATCGCCCGGCCGGCCGCGGCTCCGACACGCTGCCGGGCGGCAAGCGATTGTTCCTGCCGATGCGCACCGGCCGCGGCCCGATCGGCGTGATCGGCATCGACGACGACCGCACCGGGCCGCTGCTGACGCCCGACCAGCGCCGGCTGCTCGATGCGCTGGTCGACCAGGGCGCGCTGGCGATCGAGCGCGTGCTGCTGGTCGAGGACATGGATCGCGTCAAGCGCACGGTCGAGTCCGACCGGCTGCGCGGCGCGCTCCTGACCTCGATCTCGCACGACCTCAAGACGCCGCTGGCCTCGGTGCTCGGCTCGGCCTCAGCGCTGCGCGATCTCGGCACCAGCCTGAGCGATGCCCAGAAGCATGATCTGCTCGCGACCGTGATCGACGAATCCGAGCGGCTGAATCGCTTCATCGCCAATCTCCTTGATATGACCAAGCTGGAATCCGGCGCGATCGTGCCCAACACCGCGCGGCACGATGTCGGCGAGATCGTCGGCAGCGCGCTGCGCCGCGCCGGCAAGATCCTGGTGCATCACCGGGTGTCGCTCGAGCTCGCGGCCGACCTGCCGATGCTGGAGCTCGACGCCGTGCTGTTCGAGCAGGTGCTGTTCAACCTGCTCGACAACGCCGCCAAATACGCTCCCTCGGACACCACGATCTCGATCCGCGGCGCGCGCGACCGCGACACCATCGCGCTGCAGATCCTCGACGAGGGCAACGGCATTCCGGCCGCCGAGCTCGAAAGCGTGTTCGACAAGTTCTACCGCGCCGAGAAGGGCGACCATGTCCGCCCCGGCACCGGCCTCGGCCTTGCGATCTCGCGCGGCTTCGTCGAGGCGATGCGCGGCACGATCGCGGCGGCCAACCGCTCCGACCGGACCGGCGCCGTCATCACCATCCGCCTGCCGATCCCGGCCGACACCAACGCGCTGGACACTGCTGCATGAACGCCACGCCGATCAAAGTCCTGGTCATCGACGACGAGCCGCCGATCCGCAAGCTCCTGCGGATGGGGCTGAGCACGCAGGGCTACGACATCCTCGAAGCCTCCAACGGCAAGATCGCGCTGGAAATGCTGGGCGAGGGGCCGGCGCTGATCATCCTCGATCTCGGTCTGCCCGACATCCAGGGCCACGATCTCTTGCGCATGATCCGCGGCCGCAACGAGAGCGTCCCGATCGTGGTGCTGTCGAGCCGCGGCGACGAGGCCGGCAAGGTGCAGGCGCTCGATCTCGGCGCCGACGACTACCTGACCAAGCCGTTCGGCATGGACGAACTGTTGGCGCGGCTGCGCGCGGCGTTGCGCCACCAGCTGCAGGTCCAGGGCGAGCGGCCGGTGTTCCGCTCCGGCGATCTCTCGGTCGATCTGGTGCGCCGGATCGTCAAGGTCGGCGACAAGGAGATCAAGCTGTCGCCGAAGGAGTACGACCTGCTGCGCGTGCTGGTGCAGCATGCCGGCAAGGTGCTGACCCATCGCTTCCTCTTGAAGGAATTGTGGGACGAATTGACCGACGCGCAGTATCTGCGCGTCTATGTGCGCCAGCTCCGCCAGAAGATCGAGGCCGACCCCGAGCGTCCGCAGTTCGTGCTGACCGAGACCGGCATCGGCTATCGGCTGCGCGCGGCGGATTAGCTTCGGAACTTTCGCTCCCATCGAGGTTTGTTTTTCCGTTAGCGGGAGAGAAGCCATGGCAAGAAAATACTCGCGGAAGGCATCAAGCGATGTCGAGCGTGTGATGAAGAAGCGCAAGGCCGGTACGCTACGCAGTGGCCGCTCCAAGAAGAAGGTGACGAGCCGCAAGCAGGCGATCGCGATCGGTCTGTCGGAGGCGCGTGCCAAGGGGCGGAAGGTACCGAAGAAGGCTTCCAAGAAGAAGACGGCGAAGCGCAAGGCGGCCAAGAAGCGGAAGGCCGCGAAGTAGAAGTAGGGGCAACCGTTCCCATCGTCATTGCGAGCGAAGCGAAGCAATCCATCTCTCCTCGACTGCGGAAAGATGGATTACTTCCGCCCTTTGCCGAGGCTTCGGCGGACAAGTCGTCGCTTCGCCCCTCGCAATGACGGGAGCGGGAGTTCACCCTGCCTTGCGCGACCGCGCGCTCGACCTGTGCGCCTTCTTGGCGGTACGGCGATGCGAGGCCGGGCGTCGTGCGGCGGAGCCTGAGCGCCTGGCGCCACCTTTCCGGTCCTTCAGGCTCTGCTTCAGCGCGTCCATCAAGTTCACCACATTGCTCGGCTTCTCCTCGCGCGCGGCCGCCTTGATCGGCTTGCCGGCGGCCTTGCGGCGGACCAGCGCCTTCAGCGCGGTCTCGTACTCGTCCTTGAATTTCGACGGATCGAAATGCGCGGCCTTGCTTTCGAGGATGTGGCTGGCGAGCTCGATCATGTCCTTGGTCACCTTCGGGCTCTTGATATCGTCGAAATAGTCACCGGCATCGCGTACCTCGTAGGGGTAGCGCAGGGTGGTGCCGAGCATGCCCTTGTCGAGCGGCTCGATCGCGATCACGTGCTCGCGATTGGTCAGCACGATGCGCGCCAGCGCGACGCGGTCCTGGTCCTTCATGGCGTCGCGGATGACAGCGAATGCGTCCGCGCCGGCTTTGCCGTCGGGTCTGATGTAGTAGGGGTGATCGAGATAGCGTTTGTCGATCTCGCCCTCGGGCACAAAGCTGTCGATGTCGATGGTGTGGTTGCTTTCGATCTCGACCGCCTCGAGCTCGTCCTTCTCGATCTCGACATATTTGCCCTTGGTTACCTCGTAACCGCGGCCCTTCTGGTCGCCCTCGACGACGTCGCCGGTCTCGGCATCGACCATCTGCTGCTTCAGCCGGTTGCCGGTTTCCCGGTTGATCATGTGAAAACGGGTTTTCTCGACCGTGGTCGAGGCAGGGTAGAGCGCCACGGGGCACGACACCAGCGACAGTTTGAGCGTGCCTTTCCAGTAGGCGCGGGGAGCGGCCATGATCGTCTCCAAACAGCTTGAGTTTGGAACTTGAACGGATACCGTAGGTTTTGGTTCCTGACGGCCGCAGGCTCGCGGCGGCCGTGGTTTGCGCCGAGGCCTGGACGTGCCGCTGAGAAATCTCACCACCTATCGCAAGAAGCGCGACTTCGAGAAGACCGATGAGCCGTCGGGCGACGTCAAGGTCGCGCCCGGCAAGCAACGGCGCTTCGTGATCCAGAAGCACGACGCGACACGGCTGCACTATGATTTCAGGCTGGAGTTCGACGGCGTCTTCAAGTCCTGGGCGGTGACGCGCGGGCCCTCGCTCGATCCGCACGACAAGCGGCTCGCGGTCGAGGTCGAGGATCATCCGCTCGACTATGGCGATTTCGAAGGCACGATTCCCGAAGACCAGTATGGCGGCGGCACGGTGCAGCTCTGGGATCGCGGCACCTGGGAATCGGACGATCCCGAACGCGGCTTCAAGAAGGGCGACCTCAAGTTCACGCTGCATGGCGACAAGCTGCACGGCAGCTGGGTGCTGGTGCGGATGAAGAACGACCGCTTCGGCGGCAAGCGCACCAACTGGCTGTTGATCAAGCACCGCGACGAATACGCCGTTGATGGCAATGGCGAGGCGGTCCTCGACGAGGACCGCTCGGTCGCCTCCGGCCGCTCGATGGCAGAGATCACAGCCGGCAAGGGCCGGTCGCCGAAGCCGTTCATGCTGGCCAAGGGCAACGGCAAGGCGAAGGCGACAATGAAGGCGGATGCGGTCTGGCAGTCCAATCGCGGCATGGCCGCGGACGCGCGGGCGAGAACCAAGGCGCCGGCGCCCAAGGAAAAATTGAAGGCCCAATTGAAGACGAGGCCGAAGGCCCTGCCGAAGCAGGTAACGGAGATGCCGGACTTCGTTTCGCCGCAGCTCTGCGCCGCGGTGGAGAGCCCGCCCAACGGCGCGGGTTGGTGCCACGAGATCAAGTTCGACGGCTACCGCGTGCAGCTTCGCGTCGAGGACGGCGAGGCTGTGGTGAAGACCCGCAAGGGGCTCGACTGGTCCGACAAGTTCGGCGCGATCGTGACGGAGGCCGGCAAGCTGCCGGATGCCCTGATCGATGGCGAGATCGTCGCGCTCGACGAGAACGGCATGCCGCATTTTTCGACGCTGCAGGCCGCGCTGTCCGATGGCAAGACCGACCAACTGATCTTCTATGCGTTCGACCTGCTGTTTGCTGGCAACGAGGATCTCCGCCCGCTGCCGCTCACCGAGCGCAAGGCGCAGCTCAAGGCGCTGCTCGTGGCGCGCAAGGGCAGACTGATCCGCTATGTCGGGCATTTCGAGGAGCGCGGCGAGGCGGTGCTGGATTCCGCGCGCAAGCTCGGGCTGGAAGGCATCGTCTCCAAGCGCCTCGACGGCGCTTATCGCTCCGGCCGCTCCGACGACTGGACCAAAGCGAAAATCCGCGCCGGCCACGAGGTGGTGATCGGCGGCTGGAAGACCACCAACGGCAAATTCCGCTCGCTGATGGCGGGCGTCTATCGCGGCGGCCATCTGGAGTTTGTCGGCATCGTCGGCACCGGCTTCGGCCAGGACATGGTCCGCCGCATCATGCCGGCGCTGAAGGCTGCGGCGTCCGACACCAGCCCGTTCAGCGGCAAGGACGCGCCGAAGAAGACCCGCGACGTGCACTGGCTGAAGCCCGAACTGGTCGCCGAGATCGAGTTCGCCGGCTGGACCGACGCCGGCAACATCCGCCAGGCGGCGTTCAAGGGCCTGCGCCAGGACAAGCCGGCGCACGAGGTCGAGGCCGAGCGGCCGGTCGTAACCAAAGTAGTGAAGCCGATGGCGAAAGCAAAATCCGGCGAGGTCATGGGCGTCGTCATCTCGCACCCGGACAAGGCGTTGTGGCCCGATGCCGGCGACGGCGCGCCGGTGACGAAGCTCGACCTCGCCATTTATTTCGAGGCGGTCGGCGCATGGATGATCGGCTACCTCAAGGGCCGGCCATGCTCGATCGTGCGCGCGCCTGACGGGATCAAGGGCGAGACCTTCTTCCAGCGCCACGCGATGGCCGGCACGTCGAAGCTCCTCAAGCTCGCCAAGGTCTCCGGCGACCGCAAGCCCTATCTGCAGATCGACCAGGTCGAGGGCCTGGCTGCGGTTGCGCAACTTGGCGGCCTCGAGCTGCATCCCTGGAATTGCGCGCCCGATGCCTATGACACGCCGGGCCGGCTGGTGTTCGATCTCGATCCCGCGCCCGACGTCGCGTTCTCCGATGTGATCGACGCCGCCAAGGACATGCGTCAGCGGTTGACTGCGGTCGGTCTGGAGAGCTTCTGCAAGACCACCGGCGGCAAGGGCCTCCATGTCGTGGTGCCGCTGCTCACAGGCGCCAGGGACAAGGTAACGTGGAAGGAAGCCAAGGCATTTGCGCAGGCGATCTGCCAGTGGATGGCGCTGGATGACCCCGAGCGTTATCTGATCAACATGTCGAAGGTCAAGCGTACCGGAAAGATCTTCCTCGATTATCTGCGCAACGACAGGCTCTCGACCGCGGTCGCGGTGTTGTCGCCACGGGCGCGTCCGGGCGCGACGGTGTCGATGCCGCTGACCTGGGCTCAGGTGCGCGGCGACCTCGATCCGAAGAAATATACGGTGCGGTCAGTGCCGGCGCTGCTCGCCAAAAGCAAGGCGTGGGACGGCTATGAGGATGCGGCCTCGTCGATCAAGGCGGCGATGAAGAAGCTGGCGGCGCAGTAGCAAACGAGGAAGGCTTGTGCCGCTGGCTTGGTCGTCATACCCCGCGAAAGCGGGGTACCCAGTACGCCGCAGCTGGTCCGTTCAATCGCGAACGCCTCTGGAATACTGGATCACCCGCTTTCGCGGGTGATGACAGTTGTTGATGCGGATGGTGCGCAACACGCGTCCGGGCGCTACAGACGTCCCAGCAGGAGCAGGATCAGCAGGATCACGATCACGAGGCCGAGACCGCCGCCGCCGTAATAGCCGGTGCCGTAGAACGGTCCGCCGCCGATGCCGCTGAAGCCGCCAAGCAGCGCAATGACCAGAATAATAAGAATGATCGTTCCAAGTGACATCTCAGTCCTCCTCAGCCCCGCGGGCCTGTCGTCTCTGCCCTTCGGGAGAGGAAACAACCCGCAACTGTGAAGGTTCCGGTTTGAGCGGCGCGATAAAACTGTGTGATCTTCCATTTGCGGTGGAACAGAACTACATCAACGGAATCCATGGAGGAGTGCACCGCGATGTCGGCTCCGCTGATTGTCTCGATTCCCCACAGCCTCGGCCGCGACGAAGCGATGCGCCGCCTGAAGACAGGCTTGTCGCGCGCGGCGGCGAACGTGCCTGTCATGAGCGTCGACGAGGAGCGCTGGGAGAATAACCGCATGAGCTTCCGCGTCCGCGCGCTGGGGCAGGTCGCGGCCGGACATCTCGATGTCGAGGACAGCCATGTGCGCCTGGAGGTGACGCTGCCGTGGCTGCTGCAACGCTTCGCCGAGGTCGCGCAGGTGGCCATTCAGAAGAGCGGGCAGTTGCTGCTGACCAAGCGCTGACGCGTGACGTTAGCCGTGCGCGCGGACACGCCTGGCGGCGTGCTTCGCGCCCGCCGTGGTCTTCGCCTTCAGCACCGCATCCGGCAGCCTGGCGAACAGCGTCGAGAGCTGTATCCTGTCTTGGCCGCCCGGGAGCGCATATCCAGCCACGTCGATCTCGCCTTCAAAGGCCTCGGCGCGCGGCCAGCTGCGTCCGCCCTGCGTGAACGGGGCAAATGATTTCGCCACCGCGACGATGACCGCCTCGCGGCCATGGCGCCGCGCGAAGGCGATGACATGATCGCGATGCGGGCCGCTGACCGTGAGCGGCTGGTAGTCGCCGCTGGTGAAGATCTCGGGTAGTTCATTGCGCAGCCGCAGCAGATGTCGCGTCCATGCGAACTTGAGGCGGCCGTCGCGCCAGCTTTGCGCCAGTGCATCCCAGTCCGGCGTCTCCAGTGCCGCGAGCATGTCCGCGCGTCCTGCAAAGTCGACCGGACGGCGGTTGTCGGGATCGACGAGTGAAAGATCCCAGCTTTCGGTGCCTTGGTAGAAATCCGGCACGCCCGGCATCGTCGCCTTCAGGGTGATCTGGCTGAGCGAGTTTAGCGCCCCGATCAGCGCGGTGCGCTCTGCCAGCGTGTCCAGCGCATCGAGGAATTCAGGCGAGGCCTTGTGATCGAGGATCCGCGCGATGAAGGTCTTCACGCCCGCCTCATAAGGCTCGTGCGGATTGAGCCAGCTGGTCTCCTGCTTGCCCTCGCGCGCGGCCTTCAGGGCATAGGCCTGGATACGCCCGACCAGTGACGCGTCATCCGGATCCCAGGCGCCGAGCAGGGCCTGATACAGCATGTATTCGAATGTTGCCGACGGGGCGCGCGTCTCGCCGTCGAGCACCAGATGCGGCGCGTTCAGCACCTTCCAGCGCGCCACCGCGCTGGTCCATTCGCCGGGGATTTCGGCCAGCGCCATGATGCGGGTGCGGGCGTCCTCGCCGCGCTTGGTGTCGTGGGTCGCGGTCGACGTCATGCCGTGCGGCCATTCGCGGACGCGGGCCTGCATCATGGCGCGGAAGGTCTCGGGCGCGATCGCGCTCGCCGCCGGATCGCCGCCGACCTCGTTGAGCGCGAGCAGGCGGTGGTAGCGATAGAACGTGGTGTCCTCCAGCGACTTCGCCATCATCGGCCCGGTGAATTGCTGTACCTTCAGCGCGAAGCGCCGCACCCGCGGCGCACTGTGCGGCGGCCGGCCGGGCTTCAGGAGGTCCATCGTCAAGGTATCGCACAGGAAATCGAAGAGGCCTTCATCGGCAGCGAACCAGTCGGCGCGGGCGCGCTCGATGGTCGCGCTGATCAGCGCGCGGTCATGCGTGGTTGGGCCGGAGGTGGTGAGATAGGTGCGATAGACCGGGAAGTGCAGCACGTAGAGCTCGAGCGCCTGCCGCAGACTGTCGGCGGAGAAGTCGCGGGTCGAATAGTGCCCGCTGGCGATGCGCGCGAGCAGCCGTGCCAGCACGGTGAATTCGCTGGTCAGCAAGGTCTCCAGCACGCGCCGCTTGGCCTCGCGCAGCACCGGCGTCAGGTTCGGCGACTGGTTGCTGACCTGGCGCCAGATCTCGTTGAGCGGATCGAGGCCTCGGCCTTCGACCAGCACTTGGCTGATCGTGTTCATCCATTCGTAGCCGGTGGTGCCGTGGACGCCGCTGAATTTCGTCAGTCTCTCGTCCTCGCCGAGGATCTTCTCAATCACCATGTAGAACGGCTTGGCCTTGGCGCCCTGCGCGGTGCGGACCAGGCGGCGCAACCGCTGGAAATATTGGGCGGGATCGCGCAGGCCGTCGATATGGTCGAGCCGCAGGCCCTGCAACCGGTCCTCCGCGATGAGCCGCCTCACGAGACTGTGGCTCGCCTCGAACGTGGCGGCGTCCTCGACCCTGAGGCCGGCCAGGGTGTTGACGTCGAAGAAGCGGCGATAGTTGATGTCGCTTGACGCAAGCCGCCAGTGGCCGAGCTTGTAGTGCTGGCGCTCCAGGAGATGATGCAGCGCCAATGTCTCGGTCGGCCGGTCCTCACTGGTGCGATAGGCATCGAGCCCGCGCGCGATGATCTCGGCGCTGCCCTCGATCGCCTTGATCGCCGCCTTCAGTGTCGGCGCCTCCTGCCGGTTCGGGTGACGCAGCCCGCGATACTTGGCAGCGAGCTCGAGCAGCGCGCGACCGGCCGGACTGTCTTCCGCACCGGCTTCGCGGACGAGGGTTCTCAGCACCTCGCCATAGCGCTCCGGCGCGATCGGCAGGCGGTGCTCGAAGTACCACGCAGAGAAGTTGCCTTCGCTCGCGTCGTAGCGCAGCTCGATCTCGCCGCGCTCCAGCGCCTGGCCGTAGGACGAGCCGAGGATCGGCAGCAGCACGCCGCCGCGGGCACGATAGGGCAAGAGGTCCCAGTCGATGTCGAAGGAGACCGCGTGGGGCGACACCGGTCCCCATTCCAGCACGTCGAGCCACCATGGATTATCAGCGAAGTGCACGCCGACATGGTTCGGCACGAAATCCAGGATCAGCCCGAGGTCGTTCTGCTTCAACGCATCGCTGAGCCGCGCAAAGCCTTCTTCGCCGCCGAGTTCCGGATTGAACTTGGTGTGGTCGACGACGTCATAGCCATGGGTCGAGCCCTTGCGCGCCTTCATGAACGGCGAGGCATAGACATGGCTGATGCCGAGCGCCTTCAGATACGGCGCCACGGCGGCGGCGGCATCGAAATCGAAATCGGCAGTGAGTTGCAGTCGGTAGGTCGCGATCGGGATCGCCGGAGGCATTGTGCTATCCGATGTGCCAGCGCACCGCCCAGCCGGGGAGGTCGCTCGACAACGCGCCGCCCCAGATCACAGTTCCCTTCGGTTCCGCTGCGCCGGTGATGTTGCGATCCGACAAATTGGCCGACAGCCACAGCGTACGGCCGTCGCCCATCCGCCAATGCGCGGCCAAGAGATCGCCCGTGACGCGGTCGCCGCCGAACCGTGCCCCTGTCAGCCGCGGCGTGATCTCGCGCCGGCGCACGGCGAGCAGGTCACGCACCAGCGTCAGCCGCTCGCGGGCGGGGTCGTGGCCAAGTGCCGCCCAGTCGAGCACGGCCGACCGCGCCGTCTCCTCGGCGAGCGGATCGGGAATGTCGTCGCCATATTTGGCATAGGCCCAGGCGAATTCCTTGCGCCGGCCGGCGCGAACAGCGTTGGCGAGGTCGCCCTTGAAATCGCAGAAGAACGGGAAGGGGGTCGTCGCGCCCCATTCCTCGCCCATGAACAGCATCGGCGTGGTCGGTGCGATCAGCGTGACCGCCAGCGCCGCCTGGATCGCCTGCGGCTTTGCGATGCTCTCGAGCCGGTCGCCCAGCGGCCGGTTGCCGATCTGGTCGTGGTTCTGCAGGAAGTTGATGAAGCAGGTCGGCGACAGCGTACCGCTCGGCTCGCCGCGGGCCTTGCCGCCCCAGAACTCCGAAACTTCGCCCTGATAGATGTAGCCGGACGACAGCGCCCGCGCGAGGTCCTGCTTCGGCGCCTTGTAGTCGCCGTAATAGCCCTGGGATTCTCCGGTCAGCAGCACATGCCAGGCGTGATGATAGTCGTCGTTCCACTGGCCGCGGAATTTACCGTGCGGTGGGTCCTCGGCGGCATCGAGCAGGCTTGCAATGTTGTCGCCGTTCTCGAGCACGAGGTTGATGTGCCGGCCGGTCTCCATGGCGAGCTTGCCGGCGGCCTTGCTGAAGTCATGGAGGACCGAGATTTCGCCGGCTTCGACGATGGTGTTGACCGCGTCGAAGCGCAGCCCGTCGAAACGATAGTCGCGCAGCCAGCTCACCACGCTGCCGATCGCAAACGCCCGCACCTCGGGCACGCGATAATCGATCGCGCTGCCCCACGGGGTATGCGCGTCGCTGAAGAAGGAGGGCGCATAGCGGCCGAGGTAATTCCCCTCGGGCCCGAAATGGTTGTAGACCACGTCGAGCATCACCATCAGCCCGCGCAGATGCGCCTCATCGATCAGGGTTTTCAGGTCCTCGGGGCGGCCATAGGCGCTGTCGGGCGCATACCACAGCACGCCGTCATAGCCCCAGTTGCGCTTGCCTGCGAAATCCGCCAGCGGCATCAGTTCGAGCGCGGTGATGCCGGTTGCCACCAGCTGATCGAGCTTGTCGATCATGGCGCGGTAGGTGCCCTCCGGCGTGAAGGTCCCGACATGGGCCTCAAGAATGACGGACTCGTGCCAGGGTCGGCCGCGCCACTCGGTCGCGCGCCATTTGAAGGCTGCGTGATCGATCACCTCGCTCGGGCCGAACACGTCGTCCGGCTGGAACGCAGAGGCTGAATCGGGCACATCGACCTCGTCGTCGATGCGGAATTTGTAACGCGTGCCCGCGCGCGCGCCGGCTATCTCGGCGACGTACCAGCCGGCGGCATCGCGCGTGAGCGCATGCGGCTTGTCGAGCAAGAGGTCGACGCGTTTGGCTGCCGGCGCCCAGAGCCGGAAGCGCGCACCGTCCGCGGTCAATTCGGGTCCGAAGTGACTGCTCATGCGGAGCCTGCGAATGCCAGCACGGAGCGCGGCGGTGCCGTGGTGTCGGCGCCGGCCACAAATTGCTCGGCCGTTTGTTCAGCCTTGGTCGTGTTCAAGACCTGCTGCCAGCTCCTGTATTCCGCCATCCGCGGCATCCTGAACACGATCTCCTGCGGCGCGGCATTCAGCACGATAAAGATCGGCGCCTGGCCTTGTTCCATCGGCCCCAGCACGTAGGCGAGGAACCGGCTTTCCGGGAATTTCCAGTCGGACTCCTTCATCTCCTCCGCCGATGGCGTCAGCCAGATCACGCCATAGCTGCCGTCGGCGCGGCGGCCATCGAGCCAGCTCTGGCAGCGGATCTGGCCGAAGCGCTGACGCAGCTCGGTGAGATGACCGATGAAGGCGATGGCGTCGTCGTCGGTGCCGAGGTTCTCCCAGCCGATCCAGCCGGTCTCGTTGTCCTGGCAATAGGCGTTGTTGTTGCCGGCTTGGGTGTTGGCGACCTCGTCGCCGGCGAGGATCAGCGGCGTGCCCTGTGCGAGCAGCAGGCAGGCCAGCGCATTCTTCCTGAGCTGGCGGCGCAGCGCGATGATGGCGGGATCATCGGTCGGGCCTTCATGGCCGCAATTGTTGCTGTGGTTGTCGTTGGAGCCGTCGCGATTGTCCTCGCCATTGGCCTCGTTGTGCTTCTCGTTGTAGCTGAAGAGATCGGCGAGCGTGAAGCCGTCATGCACCGTGATGTGGTTGACGCTGGCGCGGGTCGCGCGGTTGTCGTGGTGAAACAAGTCCGAGGACGCGGTCATGCGGCCTGAGATGTCGCCGATCAGGCTGCCTTCGCCGCTCCAGTAGCGCCGCATCGCGCTGCGATAACGGTCGTTCCACTCCGACCATTGCGACGGAAACGCGCCGACCTGGTAGCCGCCGAGACCGAGATCCCAGGGCTCAGCGACCATCTTGGCGGTCGCCAGCACCGGGTCCTGGCGGATCGCGGTGAGGAAGGGATGGTTGCGATCGAACCCGTTCGGTCCGCGCGCCAGGGTCGTGGCGAGATCGAAGCGGAAGCCGTCGACATGGCAGACCTCGACCCAGTACCGCAGCGAATCCATCACCATCTGCAGCACGCGCGGATGGGTGAGGTTGACCGAGCTGCCGCAGCCGGTGAAGTCGTCGTAGAAGCGCGGGTTCTCGCGGTTCAGCCAGTAATAGGAGGCGTTGTCGATACCGCGGAAGCACAGCGTCGGGCCCATATGGTTGCCCTCGGCGGTGTGGTTGTAGACGACGTCGAGCAGCACCTCGATGCCGGCATCATGCAGCCGCGCCACTGTGGTGCGGAACGAGTCGAGCGCATTGTCCTGGGCGTAGCGTGCCTCCGGCGCGAAGAAAGCGATGGTGTTGTAGCCCCAGTAATTCGACAGCTTCTTCTCAACCAGGACCCGGTCGTCGATCAGGCCGTGGATCGGCAACAGCTCGATGGTGGTGACGCCGAGCCGCTTGAGGTGGTCGATCATCGCCGGCGACGACAGCCCGCCATAGGTGCCGCGCAGGTTCGGCGGCACGTCCTCGCGCTTCTGGGTCAGGCCCTTGACGTGGGCCTCGTAGATGATGGTGTCTTGCCAGGGAACGTGCGGCCGTATCTCGCGGCGGCCCCAGTTGAAGGTCTCGTCGACCACCACGGCCTTCGGCATGCCGCGGGCATTGTCGCGCCGGTCAAAGGAGAGATCCTCGCGCGCGCTGCCGGTACGATAGGCGAAATGCGCATCGCTCCACACCAGCCGGCCGGCGAGCCGCTTGGCATAGGGATCGAGCAGCAGCTTGTTGGCGTTGAAGCGGTGGCCGCGTTCCGGCGCATAGGGCCCGTAGACGCGATAGCCGTAAAGCTGGCCCGGCGAGACGTCGTTCAGATAGCAGTGCCAGACGTCCTCGGTGCGCTCCGGCATCTCGATCCGCTCGAGCTCGCGGCGGCCCTGGCCGTCGAACAGGCACAGCTCCACCTTCTCCGCGTTCGCCGAGAACAGCGCAAAATTGGTGCCTCTGCCGTCCCAGCTTGCACCGAGCCGTGCGGACGTACCCCCGGTCAGTCGCATCAATCAGCTTTCCGGTATGAGGAAGATCGCTGCCAGCGGCGGAATGGTGAGGCTCAGCTCGGGCGTGGCGCCCTCCGAGGCGCGGACCTCGCCGATATTGCCGACATTGGTGCCGCCGTAATGGGAGGAATCCGAGTTGAACACCTCGTGCCACTTGCCCGCGAACGGCACCCGGACGCGATAGTTGCGGTAGACGTTGGGCGAGAAGTTCAGGACCACAAGGCAGCGGGCGCGGGCATTATTGCCCTTGCGGATCCAGCCGAACACATTGTTGCTGGCGTCGTCGGTGATGACCCATTCGAAGCCGGCCTCGTCGCAGTCGAGTTCGTGCAGCGCCGGCAGTGCCCGATAGAGCCGGTTGAGGTCGCGGACCAGGTTCTGGATGCCGCTATGCCTCGGCTGTTGCAGCAGATGCCAATCGAGCGAGTGGTCGTGGTTCCATTCGCGCTCCTGGCCGAACTCGCAGCCCATGAACATCAGCTTCTTGCCGGGATGTCCGAACATGAAGCTGTAATAGGCGCGCAGATTGGCGAAGCGCTGCCAGTCGTCGCCGGGCATGCGGCCGAGGATCGAGCGCTTGCCGTGCACCACCTCGTCGTGGGACAGCGGCAGGATGAAGTTCTCCGAGAAGGCGTAGTGCAGCCCGAACAGGATGTCGCCGTGGTGGTGCTTGCGGTGGATGGGATCCTTGCCGATGTATTTCAGCGTGTCGTGCATCCAGCCCATGTTCCACTTGTAGCCGAAGCCGAGCCCGCCATATTCGACCGGGCGCGACACCTGCGGCCACGCGGTGGATTCCTCCGCCGCCGTCGTTGCCTGCGGGAAGTGTGCGAACAGCTCGGTGTTGAAGCGGCGCAGGAAATCGATCGCCTCGATGTTCTCGCGGCCGCCATATTTGTTCGGGATCCAGCCGCCGGCGGGACGGCTGTAGTCGAGATAGAGCATGGAGGCGACCGCATCGACGCGCAGCCCGTCGATGCCGTAGCGATCGAGCCAGAACAGCGCGTTCGACACCAGGAAGTTGGTGACCTCGGTGCGCCCGTAATTGTAGATCAGCGTGCCCCAGTCGAGGTGACGGCCCTGCAGCGGATTGGCGTGCTCGTAGAGCGCGGTGCCGTCGAAATTGCCGAGGCCGTGCGGATCGTCGGGGAAATGCCCGGGGACCCAGTCGAGCAGCACGGCGAGCCCGGCGCCATGGCAGGCGTCGATCAGCGCGGCGAAATCATCGGGCGAGCCGAAACGGCTGGTCGGCGCGAACATGCCGGTCGGCTGATAGCCCCAGGAGCCGTCGAACGGATGCTCTGATATGGGCAGGAATTCGATATGGGTGAAGCCCATGTCGCTGACGTAGGCCGGAAGCTGCTCCGCCATCTCGCGATAGGTCAGCCACTCATTGCGGCCCTTGCGCCGCCACGAGCCGAGATGGACCTCGTAGATCGACATCGGCGAGCTCAACGCGTTGACGCGATCGGGCGCTGGGCGCGGGTGCGGGATCTTGCGCTCGTCTATCACGATCGAGGCGGTCTTCGGGCGCACCTCGGCGGCGAACGCCAGCGGATCCGACTTCAGCGGCAGATGCTGGCCGTTCCGCCCCATGATCTCGAACTTGTAGTGGTCGCCGACGCGGGCGCGCGGGATGAACAGCTCCCAATAGCCCGGGCCACGCACCCGCATCGGATGCCGCCTTCCGTCCCAGAAATTGAAGTCGCCGACCACGCTGACCCGCCGCGCGTTCGGCGCCAGCACCACGAAGCCGATGCCGTCGACGCCGTCGAGCGTCATCGGATGCGCGCCGAGCGTATCGTAGACGCGCAGATGCGTACCCTCGCCGAGCAGATAGAGATCGAAATCGCTCAGGATCGGCGGAAAGCGGTAGGCATCCTCCAGATCGACGACGTTGTCGCCGAAGCGGGCGCGGAGTTGGTAGCGCGTCGAGCCGTTCGGCAAGGGACCTGCGAACAGGCCGGCGTCATGGATCTTGGCCAGCGGCGCCGCCTCGCCATGCTCCCCGATCGCCTCAACATTGCTGGCGTCGGGCAGGAAGGCGCGCACGACGTTGCGATCCCCCTCGGCGTGGAGGCCGAGATAGTGGAACGGATCGGAGTGGCGGCCCTCGATGATGGCATAGGCCTCGGCGGGCAGTTTGGTCATGCAACCTCGTGCGGCTGTTGGGCCAGGAGTTTCAACAGGCCAGTCAGTGGGACGCGGAGCCAATCCGGCCGGTTGGCCAGCTCATACTCGATCTCGTAGAAGGCTTTCTCAAGCAGGAAAAAGTTGAGCAGGCGATCGGCCGCCCTGGCATCAGTGGGCCACAGCCGCTGGCCGGCCACGGTCTCGCGATAGGCCGCCAGCAGCGTATCCGCCGCCTGGTCGCGCCATTCGGCCAAAGCGAGGCTCAGCCTGCCGCTGTCGTCGGGAGCGACCTTGAGCGCCCGTTCCAGCGCGGCGGTCGCGGCATAGTCGATCGAACGGATCAGGCCGGCGACGTCGCGGGCCGCGGGCGCCTTGCGGCGCCGCTCGGCGATGGTGCGGCCCGGCCCGCCGTCGAAATCGATGATGAAGACGTCGTCCTTGACGACCAGCAACTGGCCGAGATGCAGGTCGCCATGATGGCGGATGCTCAGCCCGTCGGTCTCGCGCGGCAGCAGCGCCTTGAGCCGCTCCGGCAGCAGGTCGTGCTGGGCCTGCAACTGATCGACCAGCAGCCGGTCGGCTTCTCGCAGGGAACCGCGCCGCTGCTTCAGCGTGTCGAACACGCGCTCGGCGCGCGCCATGATCTCGTCGTTCCAGCGCTGCAGGTCCTCGGGCCTGGTCGGCTCGGGCGCGAAGTCCGGCAGGTCGCGGTTGCCGGCGAGCGCGATGTGCAGCTCGGCGAGACGCTTTCCGCTGTGCGACAGGTGGCGCAGGTAAGTCGCATGATCGCCGTTCTCCTCCGGATGTTCGCTCGCCACCAGCAAGCGCTGCCGCTCCACGAGGCGGTCGAGGTGCGCGGCGCCGACATTCCAGAGGTCGCCCTGGTTGACCACCATGGCGTGCAGCACTGCGATCGCGCTGCGATTGTCGCCCTCCACCAGTTCCGATGTGCCGAGCAAGGCCGGTGTGTTGGGGAAATTGACCACTTCGGTGAGGAAGCGGCCCATCTCGATCTCCGGATTGATGCCGACCTCGAGCTTCCGGTAGATCTTGGTGACATACTCGTTGTCGACCAGCGCGGTCGAATGCGGCTGATCGTTCTCGAACACGCGGATGCGCTCGGGCTGCCGCACCGGGCGGTCGGAGAAGCGGCTGGTCGGCCGGAATTCGAGCTTCAGGCCCTGCTCGCCCTCGTCGACGGTGAGGTTTTCCCGCAGGTTTCGCAGGAACAGGCCGGTGAAGATCTGGTCGGTGGAGACATCGAGCAGCGTGCCCTCGCGCGCGCCCTGACGGACCGCGGCAAAGGCGCGCGGGTTGTAGCGTTCGCGGTCGAAGCGCACCCATTCGATCTGCATCGGCAGCACGTAGCGGCTGGTGGTGCCGCGCTCCGTGGTTTCGAAGAAGATCAGCCAGGGCCGGTTGTCGCCGATGTCGCAGAACGGGATCGCGGACACCAGCGTCGGCTGGATCGCCTTCGGGGAATGCTCCGGGTACCAGCGCGTGCGGGCGAGGTGGCCGGGCAGCACGTCGTGCTCGAACACGCCGCGCTCGCGCGCCAGCGACGTCCAGGTCGAACCGAGCGGCACCACCAGCGTCTCGAACTCCGGCACCGCGCGCGGCTTCACCGGCTCGGACTTGTCGCGCTCCTGCAACTGGAACCAGTAGAAGCCGTAAGGTGCCAGCGTGATCATGTAGGGTAGCTCGCCGATCGCCGGGAAGCGCGTGCGTCCGAGCATCTCGAGCGGAATGCGGTCCTTGAAGGCGGAGAGGTCAAGTTCGGTCGCCTGCGCCGAGCGCGACAGATTGGCGACGCACAGGATGGTCTCGCCCTGGTACTGCCTGACATAGGCGAGCACGGAGCGGTTCTCCGGGCGGATGAAGGTCATGGTGCCGCGCCCGAACGCAAGCGTCGACTTGCGCACCGCGATCAGCCGCTTGGTCGCCGACAGCAGCGACGACAGGCTGCGCGACTGCGCCTCGACATTGACGGATTCGTAGCCGTAGACAGGGTCCATGATCATCGGCGCGTAGAGCCGCGCCGGGTCGGCGCGCGAGAAGCCGCCGTTGCGGTCCGGCGACCACTGCATCGGCGTCCGCACGCCGTTGCGGTCGCCGAGATAGATGTTGTCGCCCATGCCGATCTCGTCACCGTAATAGATGATCGGCGTGCCGGGGAACGACAGCAAGAGCGAGTTCATCAGCTCGATCTTGCGCCGGTCATTGTCCATCAGCGGCGCCAGGCGGCGGCGGATGCCGACATTGATGCGGGCGCGCGGGTCGTTGGCGTAGGTCGACCACAGATAGTCGCGCTCGACGTCGGTGACCATTTCCAGGGTCAGCTCGTCGTGGTTGCGCAGGAACAGCGCCCACTGCGCAGCTGCCGGAATGTCGGGCGTCTGCCTGAGGATGTCTGTGATCGGAAAGCGGTCTTCCTGGGCGATCGCCATGTAGATGCGCGGCATCAGCGGGAAATGATAGGCCATGTGGCATTCGTCGCCATGGCCGAAATATGCCTGGACGTCCTCCGGCCATTGGTTGGCCTCGGCCAGCAGGATCTTGCCCTTGGCATAGGCGTCGAGCTCCTGGCGCAGCCGCTTGATGATGGCATGCGTCTCCGGCAAGTTCTCGTTATTGGTGCCGTCGCGCTCGCAGAGATATGGAATGGCGTCGAGCCGGAAGCCGTCGACGCCGGTGTCGAGCCAGCGCTTCATCACCTGCACGATGGCGCGCACCACGCGGGGATTGTCGAAATTCAGGTCGGGCTGGTGCGAGAAGAAGCGGTGCCAGTAGAACTGGCCGGCTTCCGGATCCCAGGTCCAGTTCGACTTTTCCGTGTCGGTGAAGATGATGCGGGTATCGAGGTATTTCTGGTCGGTGTCGCTCCAGACATACCAGCTGCGCGCGCTCGAATTCGGCGGGCTGCGGCGCGCCCGCTTGAACCAGGCGTGCTGGTCCGAGGTGTGGTTGACGACGAGCTCGGTGATGACGCGCAGGCCGCGCCGCTTGGCCTCCTGGATGAAGCGCTTGAAGTCCTTCATCGTCCCGAAATCGGGATTGATGTCGCCATAATCGCCGATGTCGTAGCCGTCGTCGCGGCCCGGCGAGGGATAGAACGGCAGCAGCCACAGCGCGGTGACGCCGAGCTCCTGCAGATAGCCGAGCTTCTCCGTCAGGCCTGTGAAATCGCCGATGCCGTCATTGTTGCTGTCGGCGAACGCTTTGACGTGCAGCTGGTAGATGATGGCGTCCTTGTACCACAGCTGGTCCGCGGTCTCGGTCGCGACCTTCACCTCGCTGTCGACGGAGGAAAATACGTTCATGGCGGCTCCTTCAGGCGACACAGCGTAGCAGCAACGCGGGATCGCGCGCAGGATCTAGATGCAGGCGGATGCCTCCCCATTCGAGCGCATGACGCGCGCCGGTGACAAGGTCTTCCACGGCCGTGACGGGGCGGCGGGCATCGCCGCGGCCGACCATGACGTCGCCGAGCGGAAGCCAGACGTCGCGCGGCTCGGACGACAGCGCAACCGCGGCCGCGATCACATTGCCCTGATCGGCCGCCTCCTTGACAAAGCCGATCATGCCGCCGTCATCAACATTGATAAAGCGCAGATCGGCGAATTGTTGCAGGGCCGGATTGCCGCGTCTGATTTGGTTGAGAACCGCGACATAGGGCTTGATGTTCCCGACCTGATCCCAGTCGCGAACCCTGATCTCGTATTTCTCGGAGTTGAGATATTCCTCGCGGCCGGGCATCGGCGTGTGCTCGAGCAGTTCGAATCCGCCAGTGATGCCGTAGTTGCTTGAAAGCGTCGCGGCCAGCGCGAGACGCGACTTGAACATCCAGGATTCGCCGCTTTGCAGGTGGAAGGGCAGGATGTCAGGTGTGTTGACGAAGAAATTCGGCCGAAAGAAGTCGCGATCGGGATAGGATATCAACTCGCCGAGATACGCTTCGAGCTCGGAGCGCTGCGTGCGCCAGGTGAAGTAAGTATAGGACTGCGTGAAGCCGAGCTTGGCGAGGCCCTTCATCAGCTTCGGCCGCGCGAAGGCTTCCGAGAGGAACAGCACGTCCGCATCGCGGTCCTGCACCTCGCGGATCAGCCATTCCCAGAATGCCAGCGGCTTGGTGTGCGGATTGTCGACCCGGAAGATCTTGACGCCCTGTTCGACCCAGAACAGCACGACATCGCGCAGCGCGCGCCACAGCGCCGCCGCATCCTCGGATCCGAAATCCGGATTGACGACATCGTCCCAGCGCTGCAGCGGATACTCGGCCGTGCGCATCGATCCGTCCGGACGCCGCTTGAACCACTCCGGATGCGCGGTCAGCCAGGGATGATCGGGCGAGCATTGCGCGGCGAAATCGAGCGCCACCTCGAGGCCGTGGGTCTGGCATGCCGCCACGAAAGCGCGGAAGTCGTCGAGCGTGCCGAGCTCCGGATGCACGGCGTCGTGGCCGCCCTCGGCCGCGCCGATCGCATAGGGGCTGCCGGGATCGCCCGGCTGCGCGATGGCGGCATTGTTGCGGCTCTTGCGATGGGTCCGTCCGATCGGGTGGATGGGCGCCAGCAGCACGACGTCGAAGCCCATCGCCGCGATATCGGGCAGCCGCGCGATGCAGTCGTTGAAGGTCGCATGCACGCCCGGCGTCTTGCCCTGGCTGCGTGGAAACATCTGGTACCAGGCGCCGCTGCGCGCCCGCGGCCGGTCCGCGGTGATGGGATAGAGCTGCGATCGCACCAGGTCGCGGCGAAACTGGCTGCCGGCCATCGCCTCCCGCAATTCGGGTGCGAGCAGCGCGCCCGGCTCGCCGGTCTGCAGAAAGATTTCGCACTGCCTGATGATGATTGCGGCTGCGGCAGGTCCCCCCGCTTGCGCCCGGGTCAGCATGCCCGCGCCTTCGACGGCATCCAACGTGTGGTCGCCGCCGTCGCGCTGCTTCTGCTCGAAGCGGTACCGCCAGCTGGCGAATTCGTCGGTCCAGGCCTCGATCGCGAAGCTGTAACGGCCGGGCCGGTCGGGCACGAAGGCGCCGCCCCAGCGGTCGTCGCTGTGCGGCGTCATCGGCGCGTGTCGCCATTCGCCGTCGCCCTCATGCCGCCACACCAATGCCGCTGCGATCACATCATGTCCGTCACGGTAGATGTCGGCCCACACCTCGACAGCTTCGCCCGCGATGCGCTTGACCGCAAAGCGGCCGCCATCGACCGACGGATAGACATCGGTAATATGAAAAGTGCCGTTCGCACTCTCGACAGGCCGGGCCGTTTTGTTCACGGTGATGCCGCCATTGAATAGGCAAATGAAATCCCGGCGCCGCGAAGGAGGCGCGCCAGACCCATATAGAAAGCCGCTCGCCGGGCAATGGTTCCCGGTGGGAACGCCGGATAGGGTAGAGCGTTGAACATCAACTATCCCTTTCCCGTATCTGTACAATTTAGCAACGATCCCGATACCGTCGCGAGCAGGCAGCGTGCCGAATGGACCTTTACGCCAAAGCCCAGACCCTGGGAATCCAGACCGAGTATATCGATGGGAGCGGTCACCGCCGTGTGACAACCCGGGAGGCGCTGACGGCGATCCTCGCGGCGCTGCCGCCCCAGGCGCCGCGGCGGATGATCGCCGATCCCGTGGTCATCAGAGGCGGCCATAGCGGACAGACGCAGCTCGCCGAGGCGGCCGGGCTTCCGGTGCAATGGAAGCTCACCAACGGCACTACTTTGCTCGCGCAAGGCGAGGCGCATGAACGGAGTGTGACGTGGCCGTCCGGCCTGCCCGAGGGCGTGCACCGGTTGCAGCTCAAGGACGCATCGGGCAGCGAGGAGCTGCCGTTTCTGGTGGCGCCAGACGGCGCATTCGGCGGCGCGTTCGACCGATGCTGGGTGATCGCGGTCCAGCTCTATGGCGTCCGGTCGGCGCGCAACTGGGGCATCGGCGACTTCACTGATTTGCAGGCCCTGCTCGAATTCGCCCAGCGGCTCGGCGCCGACGGCATCGGGCTCAATCCGCTACATGCGCTGTTCGACGATCGGCCCGGCGATTGCAGCCCATATTCGCCGAACAGCCGGCTGTTCCTCAACGCGCTCTATATCGACGTCGCGAAGATTCCCGAATTCCACATCGATGTCGAGACGCAGGCCGCGCTGGCGCAGCTGCGCAGCCGTGACATGGTCGACTATGTCGGGGCCGCGGCGCTGAAATGGCCGGCGCTGCGTGCGGCCTTCGCGGCCTTCAAGGCCAATCCCGGCCTCGGCCGCTGGCAGGATTTCGAAGCCTACCGCAAGGAGCAGGGCGTGCTGCTGTCACGCTTCGCCTGCTTCGAGGTGATGCGGCACACATTCGACACGCCGTGGTGGGAATGGCCGGACGAGTGGCGGCAGCCCGATGATGCGGCGTGCACGAAATTGCGCCGCGCGCGCGACACCGCCGCCGAGGTCGAGTTCGTCGAATTCGTGCAATGGACCGCGGACCGGCAGCTCGGCACGTGCCAGGCGCTCGCGCACAAGCTCGGCATGCGGGTCGGGCTCTATCTCGACGTCGCCGTCGGCGTGCAATCGGACGGCTTCGACGCCTGGAATGAGCAGACCGCGATCTCGCGCCATCTCGGCGTCGGCGCGCCGCCGGACCCGCTCAATACCGCGGGCCAGGACTGGGGGCTTGCCGGCTTCAACGCGGCGGGCCTCGAGCAGCGCTCGTTCGAGCCGTTCAGGCAGATGCTGCGCGCCTCGATGCACCATGCCGGCGCGATCAGGCTCGATCACGCCTTCGGGCTGAAGCGGCTCTATCTGGTGCCGCGCGGCTTCGGCCCCGCGAACGGCGCCTATGTGCTGATGCCGTTCGAGGCATTGCTGGCGGCGACCGCGCAGGAGAGCACAGCCAACCGCTGCGTCGTGATCGGCGAGGACCTCGGCACCGTGCCTCCGGGCTTCCGCGAGCAGATGAACGGCTGGGGCATCTGGTCTTATCTGGTGATGATGTTCGAGACCGACGACCATGGCGTGTTCCGCAACGCCGACTACTATCTGCCGAACGCGCTGGTGACGTTCAACACCCACGACCTGTCGACTTATGCCGGATGGCGCTCGTTCAGCGACCTCAAGACCAAGCGCTCGCTCGGGATCGATCCCGGCGAGACCGACCAGGGGCGCTGGGATGCGCTCGGCCATCTCGACGACGTGCTGCGCCGTCACGACATTCACCACAATGATTTCTATTCGGTGGTGAGCTTCATGGCGCGGACGCGATCGCGGATGATGGCGGTCTCGATGGAGGATTTGCTCGGCATCGTCGAGCAGCCGAACATCCCCGGCACCGTCTACGAGCATCCGAACTGGAAACGGCGGCTGCCGGTATCGATCGAGCATCTCGCATCGGCGATCGACGTCGACGCGCTCAAGCGTGCAACCCGCGAGCGGTCGCACGCCTGACAACGCGGAGCACGGCGCGTGGCCTCTCGCATCGAAGACTATGGACTGATCGGCGATTGCGAGACCGCTGCGCTGGTCGGCCGTGACGGCTCGATCGACTGGCTGTGCTGGCCGGCGTTCGATTCCGACGCCTGCTTCGCGGCGCTGCTCGGTACGCCGCGCAACGGCCGCTGGCTGCTGGCTCCGGCCGGGACGATCAGGCAGACCTCCCGCCGCTATTGGGACGATACGCTGATCCTGGAGACGCGGTTTGAGACCGAGGGCGGCGTGGTTGCGCTGATCGATTTCATGCCGCCGCGCGGCAATGCTTCCGACGTGGTCCGCCTGGTTCGCGGCATCAGCGGCCGCGTCAAGATGCACATGGAGCTGGTGATCCGCTTCGGCTTCGGTGTCGATGTCCCCTGGGTGAGGAAGAACCCTGACGGCGAGGGGCTGCTGGCGATCAGTGGGCAGGACATGACCGTGCTGCGCACGCCGGTCAAAACATCGGGCAAGGACCTGACCACGATTGCCGATTTCGAGGTCGGCGAAGGCGACACCGTGCCGTTCGTCCTGACCTATGGTGCGTCGTATCAGCCGGTGCCGGAGCCGATCGATCCCGAGGTGGCGTTGGAGGATACCGAGGACTACTGGAAGGAATGGTGCAGCCGTTCGACCTATGACGGCAGCTATCAGCGCGGCCTCGTGATGCGCTCGCTGATCACCCTGAAGGCGTTGACCTTCAGGCCGACCGGGGGCATCGTCGCGGCCCCGACTACGTCATTGCCGGAAAAGCTCGGCGGCGCGCGCAACTGGGACTACCGGTTCTGCTGGCTGCGCGATGCCACCTTCACGCTGCTGGCGCTGATGAATTCGGGCTACACCGAGGAGGCGGCCGCCTGGCACAACTGGCTGCTGCGGGCCGCGGCCGGCGCTCCCGCCAACATGCAGATCATGTACGGCATCCTGGGCCAGCGGCGCCTGCTGGAATGGGAAGCCGGATGGCTGCCCGGCTATGAGGGGGCGCAACCGGTCCGTGTCGGCAATGCCGCACATGCGCAGCTGCAGCTCGACGTCTACGGCGAGTTGATCGACGCCTTCCACCAGTCCCGCATGGCCAAGCTGAAGCTCGACGAGGAGAACTGGTCGCTCGAATGCACCGTCGTCAATCATCTCGCCGACGTCTGGGACCAGCCGGATCACGGCATCTGGGAGCGCCGCGACACGCCCAGACACTACGTGTTCTCCAAGGTGATGTGCTGGGTCGCCTTCGACCGCGCCATCAAGAGCGCGGAGCGGTTCGGCTTCAAGGGACCGCTGGTCAAATGGCGGGTGCTGCGCGAGGCTATTCATCGCGACGTCTGCCAGCGGGGCTTCGATTCCGATCTCAACAGCTTCGTCGAGAGCTACGGCTCAAAGCTGCTCGATGCCAGCCTGCTGCTGCTGCCGTCGGTCGGTTTCCTGCCGCCGGCCGATCCGCGCATCCGCGGCACCATCGCCGCGGTCGAGCGGCACATGATACGCGACGGGTTCGTGCTGCGGCACGATCCGCGCGAGCTGTCCGACGAAATCCAGCCCATCGAGGGTGCATTCCTGGCCTGCAGCCTGTGGCTCGCCGACGCCCATGTGCTGGCGGGAGACCTCGACAAGGCGCAGACCATGTTCGACCGCGTCGTCGCGGTCGCCAACGATCTCGGGCTGCTGGCGGAGGAGTTCGACTCCGGCGCCGGCCGGCAGACCGGCAACTTTCCGCAGGCGCTGACCCATATCGCGTTGATCAACACGGCGCACAATCTCAGCGCCGCCAGGGCCGACGCCGAGAAGCCCGCGGTGCAGCGGTCGACCTGATCGCGGTCTAGCGGCCCATCGTCAGCACGACATCCATCGCGCGCGCGAAGCCGTCATGCTCGTTGGTTTCGGTGACATGCGTGGCGCGCGCCTTCACGTCATCGCTGGCATTGCCCATCGCGAACGAGACGCCGCTTCGCGCGAACATCGGCAGATCGTTCTGCATGTCGCCGATCGCGGCGACATTCTCAAGCGAGACGCCGAGGCGCTTCGCGATGCCCTCGACGAAGGTGCCCTTGTCGTGGCCGGGCGGGGTGACGTCGAGATAGTAGGTCTGCGAGCGGACCGCGGTCGCGTCATGGCCGACCATCTGCTGCATCTCCGCCTCGCAGCGCTGCAACAGGGGCGCATCCGAGCTCGCGCCGACGATCTTGCAGGCCTGGTCGAGATAGGGCGTGAAATCGCCGACGATGGTCGGATCATGCTTGATCGCGCGTTTCTCGTGCGCGTTGTACTCGCCGTCGGGATTGCGGGTCAGCCAGCGGTCGTTGGTGAACAGCCAGATGTCGATGCCGCGCTCGCGGAGCAGGTCGACGCAGCGCTTGGCGACTGCCGGCGGGATCACATGCTGTTCGATCGGCTTCAATTGCGGATCGACGATCGAGGAGCCATTGAAGGCGCCGATCGGCAGCGTGATCGCGAGCGGCGCGACCAGGAAACCCATCCCGATGGTCGGCCGGCTGGAGACGATGGTGAAGCCGATGCCGGCCTCGTGCAGTCTGCGCACGGCTGTGCTGGCGCCGTCGGTCAAGGTCTTGTCCTTGGTGAGCAGCGTGCCGTCGACATCGGATACGACAAGGGCGATGCGGGTCATGGGAGGTCCAGCCTCAGTTGATTGACGATGTCTTCGACGATGGTGTCGACCGAACGGTCGATCGCAACCGTGATCGGGCGTTCGTCCGGCGTCGGCGGCTCCAGCGTTTTGAACTGGCTGGCGAGCAGGCCCGGCGGCATGAAATGGTCCTTGCGCGCGGCGAGCCGCGCGGCGATCAGCTCCTCTGTGCCGTCGAGGAAGACGATGCGGATGTCGTTGCGGCCGTGCACCAGGATGTCGCGATAGGCGCGCTTCAGCGCGGAGCAGGCGATGACGGCGCGTTCGCGGACGCCGCAGGTGCGATCGATCTCGGCGGCGATGGCGCGCAGCCAGGGCCAGCGATCCTCGTCGGTGAGCGGCTGGCCGGAATGCATCTTCGCGACATTGCTCGGCGGGTGAAAACTGTCACCATCCTCGAAACGCCAGCCGATCCTGATCGCGAGGCGGTCGGCGATGGTGCTCTTGCCCGAGCCGGAGACGCCCATCACGACCAGTCCGCAGGGGTTTTGCCCGTCACCCAAGAAAGTCACCCAAGAAAATATCTAAGAAAATCATCCACGAAAATCCTCCGGCAGCGCGGCCTGATCGATCAGCCAGACGGTTTCGCCCAGCGATCGCGCGCGGTTTGCCGGCAGGTTCTCGCCTGCGAACAGGCGCGTCAAGATCGCACGCTTGTTTTCGCCCGCCACCTCAAACAGCATCTCGCGGCAGGAGGCGAGCGCAGGCAGGGTCAGGGAGACTCGCGGCACGAACGGTTCGACATTGGCCTTGGGCACCCCGACCACCCAGCGCTGCGTCTCCTCGACCGCGGGGAAGCCGGGAAACAGCGAGGCGGTGTGGCCGTCGGGCCCGACGCCCATCAGCACCAGGTCGAACAGCGGCCGCTTCGGATCGAGCTGCTCGGCGCCGTAGAAGGCCATCAGCTCGTTCTCGTACAACGCCGCGCTGACGTCGGGATCCCTGAGATCGGCAGTGTCGGTCGCGATCGGGTGAACATTCGCAGCCGGGGCGCAGCGGTCGAGGAAGGCCTGGCGGGCCATGCTCATATTGTGCAGCTTGTCCTTGCGCGGCACCAGGCGCTCATCGCCGATGAACCAGTCGATGCGATCCCACGGAATCCTCCGGCGATAGTCCGGGGTTGCCAGCAACTGGTAGAGCGCCTTGGGGCTGGAGCCCCCGGTGAGGCAGACTGCGATCCGGCCGCTGTTCTGGTCGAACCTTGCGATCACCCGCTCGGCGGCCGTCTGCGCCAGTGCGGCCGGATCGGCGACCGTGATGATCTTGCGCTCGCCGCTCGCGGCCATGGTCAGCTGAGCTTTCGCCAGCTGCGGCCGTCGCGCGTCAGCAGCGCGTTGGCGGCCTCCGGACCCTCGCTGCCGGCCTTGTAGGGTTGCAGGCCGCGTCCCCCGGCAGTCTTCCAGGCATCGAGGAAGGGCTGCACCGCCTGCCATCCGGCCTCGACGCTATCGGCGCGCTGGAACAGCAGATTGTCGCCGATCATGCAGTCATAGATCAGCGTCTCGTAGCCGGTCGACGGCTCGGCCTTGAAGTAGTCCTTGTAGCGGAACTTCATCTCGACGCCGTCGATGTTGATGGCCGGACCAGGCACCTTGGTGTTGAACTGCAGCTCGATGCCTTCGGTCGGTTCGGTGGAGATGACCAGGTAGTTCTGCGATAGGCGGTCGACTGCGGTATCGCGGAACATCGCGAACGGCGCCTGCTTGAACTTGATCGCGATTTCGGTGCGCTTGCTGGTCAGCGCCTTGCCGGTGCGCAGGTAGAAGGGCACGCCGGCCCAGCGCCAATTGTCGATGGTCAGCTTCAGCGCGGCATAGGTCTCGGTCGAGCTGTCCGGCTTGACGTCCGGTGTCTTGAGGTAATCCTCGATCTCCGTGTCGCCGATCCGGCCGCCGCGATACTGGCCGCGCACCGAGTTGGACAGCGCCTCCTGCTCGCTCTGGATCTGGATCGCGCTCAGCACCTCGGCCTTCTCCGAGCGCACCGCATGGGCATCGAACCGCGCCGGCGGCTCCATCGTCACCAGCGACAGCAGCTGGAACAGGTGGTTCGGCACCATGTCGCGCAGCGCGCCGGTGGCGTCGTAGAAACTGCCGCGATGGCCGACGCCGAGCTTCTCGTCGACGGTGATCTGGATGTGGTCGATATGGTTGCGATTCCAGATCGGCTCGAACATGCCGTTGGCGAAGCGCAGCACCAGGATGTTCTGGACGGTTTCCTTGCCGAGGTAATGGTCGATCCGGTAGATCTGGTGCTCGTCCATCAGCTTGAGTAGCGCGGCGTTCAGCGCCCTGGCCGACGCCAGATCGGTGCCGAACGGCTTTTCGATGATCAGCCGCCGCCAGGCACCGTTCTCCTCTAGCATGCCGGTGCGTCCGAGCTGCTCGCTGATCGGCAGGAAGGCGTTCGGCGGGGTCGCCAGATAGAACAGCCGGTTGCCGCCGGTGCCGCGTGCCGTCTCGAGCTTGTCGAGCCGCTCGTTCATCGTATCAAAGGACGCCGGATCGCGCGGATCGGCCTCGATCGCGGTGACGCATTCGAACAGCCGCTTCGCGATCGCCTCGTCCACCGGGCGGGTGGCGAACTTGCGCAACCCTTGCAACAGACTGTCGGTCAGCTGCTCGCTCGACATGCCCTTGCGGACGACGCCGACGACGCAAAATTTTTCCGGCAGCAGGTTGCCGGCGGCGAGATTGTAGAGCGCCGGGACCACCAGCCGGTGTGTCAGATCACCGGTGGCGCCGAAGATGATGAAGGAGCAAGGATCGGGTTTCTTCTGCACGTGACCTTCCGCGGTTATCTCTCGAGCTCCGTTCCGATTGTATCGGAACCGAGCTCTCGATTCTTGTTTTGACGCGTTTTCTTCACGCGAACCGGTGCCCACTTCGCTTGAAAACGCTTCTAAGCTTTCTTCGGCGGCTCCTTGTGGCCGCCAAAGCCTGCGCGCATCGCCGAGAGAATCTTCTCGGCGAAGGTATGATCCTTGCGCGAACGGAAGCGGGTGTAGAGCGCGGCGGTCAGCACTTCCGCCGGCACGGCCTCGTCGACCGCGGCATTGACGGTCCAGCGGCCTTCGCCGGAATCCTCGACAAAGCCTGAGTAGTTGTCGAGCGTGTGGTTCTGCGCCAGCGCCGACGCCGTGAGGTCGAGCAGCCAGGACGGGATCACGCTGCCGCGCCGCCAGACTTCGGCGATGTCGGCGATGTCGAGATCGAAGCGATGCTCCGCCGGCAGCGCCTCGATATTGGCGTTCTTCAGGATGTCGAAACCTTCGGCATAGGCCTGCATCAGGCCGTATTCGATGCCGTTGTGGATCATCTTGACGAAATGCCCGGCGCCGATAGGACCGGCGTGGATATAGCCCTGCTCGATGCGCGGATCTCGGCCCTCGCGGCCGGAGGTGCGCGGGATGTCGCCGATGCCGGGCGCGAGCGTCTTGAAGATCGGGTCGAGCCGGTCGACGACGGGCTTGTCGCCGCCGATCATCATGCAGTAGCCACGCTCGATGCCCCAGATGCCGCCGCTGGTGCCGACATCGACATAATGCAGCCCGCGCTCACGAAGCGCCTTGCCGCGGCGGACGTCGTCCTGCCAGAAGGTGTTGCCGCCGTCGATGATGACGTCGCCGGGCGACATCAGCTTTGAAAGCGCCTCGATAGTCGCTTCGGTGATCTTGCCGGCCGGCAGCATCACCCAGGCGGTGCGCGGCGCTTCCAGCTTGAGGACGAAATCCTCCAGCGACGAGGAACCGGTGGCGTTGTCGGCGACGAGCGCCGCGACCGCCTTCGGATCCTTGTCGTAGACCACGGTGGTGTGACCCTGGGTCATCAGGCGGCGGACGATGTTGCCGCCCATCCGCCCGAGGCCGATCATGCCGAGTTGCATTGCTCGCCTCCGTCAGTTCAGTGCGGCCGAGATCGCGGCATCGAGTGCCGCAAGCCCGGAGGTGAGGTCGCCCTTGAGATGAACGCGCAGCGCCCGCCGGCCGCGCTCGGTGAGCACGTCGAAATCGCCGCGCGCCTGCGCCGCCTTGATGACGCCGAAGCTCGCCTTCTGGCCGGGCACCGCCAGGTCCTTGCTGTCGTCGGTCGTGACCTGCAGGAACACGCCGCTGTCGGGCCCGCCCTTGTAGGCCTGTCCTGTCGAATGCAGGAAGCGCGGGCCGAACTCGGCGCAGGTCGCAAGGTGTTTCGCGTCGCGCACCTTGAGCCGCATCGCCTGCATGGCGTCGATGGTGTCGCCGTCGCGCTCGATATAGGCGAGCAGGGCGACATAGTCGCCGCGGTCGGAGCGCGAGAGGTGGGCCTTGATCCAGGAATTGAGGTCGCCATTGGCGCCGGCCTTGCGCAATTCCCCGGCGTTCTGCGCGTCGGTATAGAGTTCGACTCCATCCGCCGACACCACCGGCTGCTCGGCCGGCAGCGATCCGGTCTTCTCGAACGCCGCCGTCAGCTCGCGCGTCTTGATCTTGGCGGCCTCGACGTCGGGCTGGTTGAACGGGTTGATGCCGAGGATCGAGCCTGCCACCGCGGTCGCGATCTCGAACCGGAAGAACTCCTGGCCGATATGGTCGATCGATTTCATCACGATCCGGACCACGGGATGGCCGGCGGCCTCGAGCGCGGCGAGCTTGGCCTCATGCGCGGCGTCGTGCTCGCCCTCGGTGCGGAGGTCGATGAAGAAGCGGTCGTTGCCGTAGACTGCGGCGTCGCCGATGGTCTCGCCCTCGATCGGGATCAGGCCCTTGCCGTCCTTGCCGGTCGATTCCGCGATCAATTGCTCGGCCCAGGCGCCGAAATCGGCGACGTCAGGCGAAGCGAAGATCGTCACCTTGTCGCGGCCTTCGAGCCCGGCGATACCCATCGCCAGCCCGAGCTGGACGCCCGGGTTTTCCTGAGGCGGCACGTCGGCGCCGCAGGAGCGCACCATGGCGAGCGTATGGCCGAGCAGGCTGCGGACGTCGATGCCCGCGGCCGCGGCCGGAACCAGGCCGAACGGCGACAGCACGGAATAGCGGCCGCCGATCGCAGGGTCGCCGTAGAAGATGCGGGCAAAGCCCTGCTTGATCGCGACTTTCTGCAGCGACGAGCCGGGATCGGTCACCGCGATGAAGCGGTGGCCGGCCTTGTCCTTGCCGATCGCCTTGGCCACCCGGTCGAAGAAATAGTCCTTCATCACGTTCGGCTCGGTGGTGCCGCCGGATTTGGAGGAGACGATGAACAGCGTCTTGGCGATGTCGACATACTCCTCCATCGCGCGCACCTGGGCCGGATCGGTGGAGTCGAGCACGTGCAGCCGCGGGAAGCCGGATCTGTGCGGGAAGGTCTGCGCCAGCACCTCCGGCCCGAGGCTCGAGCCGCCCATGCCGAGCACGACGGCGTCGGTGAAGTTCTGTCCCTTCACGCGCGCCGCGAAATCCTCGTAGTCGGCGACGTCGGCAGAGGCGGCGCTGGTGAGCCAGCCCAGCCATTTGTCCTCGTCATCGCCGGTCCAGACCGACTTGTCCTTGTGCCAGAGCCTTCGGATCTTGGCCGACGCGCGCCATTCCTCGGTGCTTTTCTCGACCGCCTTCTCGATGCCGGCGCCGAGCGCCAGCTTCTGATGGTCGATGCCACCGCCGAGCGAGGTGGCGCGCTTGTGGGCGACCGCGCCGTACAGCTTGTCGGCCGCGTCGGCGAACAGCTTGACGCCGTCCTTGACCAGCTCTTCGGTGATCGCATCGAGCGAGATGCCGGACTTCTCCAGCTCCTCCAGCACGTGGCGGGCGTCCTCGACATTCTCCTCGAGGCTATCGCGGACCTTGCCGTGGTCGCGGAACGCGTCGAGCGTTGCCGGCGGCACGGTGTTGACGGTGTCGGGGCCGATCAGCTCCTCGACATAGAGCACGTCGCTGTAGTCCTTGTTCTTGGTGCCGGTCGACGCCCACAGCAGCCGCTGCGGCTTGGCGCCCTTGGCCGTGAGCTTGTCCCAGCGCGGGCCCGAGAACAGGCGCTTGTAGTCCTGGTAGGCGAGCTTTGCGTTGGCGATCGCGACCTTGCCCTTCAGTGCGGCAAGCCGCTCCTTCTCGGACGGGTCGTTGGCGCGCGCGATCTTCTCGTCGAGCTGCTTGTCGACGGCCGAGTCGATGCGGCTGACGAAGAAGCTGGCGACGCTTGCCACATGGGAGGGATCGCCGCCCTTGGCGACGTACTTCTCCAGGCCCTTGAGATAGGCTTCCGCGACCTGGCGATAGACTTTCTGCGAGAACAGCAGCGTGATGTTGATGCTGATGCCTTCGCCGATCAGGTACTCGATCGCCGGCAGGCCCTCCGGCGTCGCCGGCACCTTGACCATCAGGTTCTTGCGGTGGACGTCCTTCCAGAGCCGCTCGGCCTCCACGATCGTGCCCTTGGTGTCCATGGCGAGATAGGGCGACACTTCGAGGCTGACGAAGCCGTCGCCGCCATGGCTGTGGTCGTAGACCGGGCGCAGCACGTCGGCGGCGTGCTGGATGTCCACGACGGCAAGATGCTCGAACAGGTCGGCGACCGAGCGGTCGCCCTTCTTGAGGGCCTGGCCGATCGCCCCGTCATACTCGTCCGAGCTGCCGATCGCCTTCTCGAAGATCGAGGGGTTGGACGTCACGCCTTTGACGCCGTCGGTCTCGATCAGCCGCTTCAGGTCGCCGTTGGCGACGAAGCCGCGGGCAAGGAAGTCCAGCCAGACGGCCTGGCGGTGATTTTCGAGTGCTTTGACGGGGTTCATGGGTGCCTGTTCTCGTTCGATCGAGGGTCGATTTTTGGGTTCCCGGGCAGCTTTCGGGGGTGGAGGGGGATTGTCAACATGGCTGGGGGCCCGGGGCGGACTATCAGCATTCCAAGGGGATAACGCCATTCACAACAGTTCGATCCCCTCGGAACGTGTGCAAGCAGACCCCGATCTCGGCACATTTTTATGACGCGTTGCGGCGCGACCGCGCGTCAGGGCCGCAGGTAGAGGTAGCCCTGGGATTGCAGCTCGGCGAGGTGGACCACGCCGCCGCGCTCGGCGGCGACGAAGCCGGGGAGCAGGTCTTTCAGGCCGATGTTCTGCGTTTTCATGGTGTTGGCGCAGGCGGCGAGTTCAATCCCGTCCTTCGTGAGCTGCCTGACATGCTTCGACAGGTCGGGATTGGCGGCTGCCGTATGAAACGCCTTCAGCGCCTGGCCGTGGACCACGAGCGCGATCGTCACATTGCCGGGGCCGCCGACGCCGTCGAGATGGTTCTGGATGTTGCCGATGACGAAATTGACCTTGCCGAGGTCGTCGAGGTGATAGACCACCTTCAGCTTTCCCGGTGGTGGGGTCTCAGTAGCGGCGTTCGCCCGCGATGCTGCGAAGGCCGCGCCGATCGCCGAGAGCGTGCCCCACAGGATGCTGCGTCGGTGCATGGCGTCCCTCGCGCAATGATTGTTGATCGGCGCAAAACCTATCACTTGTGGCGGAGCGCAGCGAGTTCCTTGCGGTCGGTCACAAGTTCGGCGCATTCGCTCAAGCCCGCCCGATCGACGCGAAAGATCTTGTCGTCGGCGCCGGCGAGCAGCGCTTCGGCCGCGTCATCGTCGGGCTTGTTGCGATTCCACATCCTGATGCTGCTCAGGCGCGCGATCGCGGATTTGTCGTCCTTCGACAACGCCACGCTGATACCGCCGCCCTCGCAATCCACGCTGCATTCGAAGCGTATCTCGGGTCCGGATTCGGTCGCGATCGCATGGTTGCAGTAGCCGCTGGAGTCGAAATTGCCGGGACGATGGCGGTAGCTGACGCCGAGCCGGAACGAGTAGTTGGTGGTCTTGTCCTCCGGCGCATCTTCCGCGGCGATGAGCAGCTTCATCGCGCTGACCTTCTGCTTCGGATGCTGCGCCAGATGATTTGCATCGTATCGCCGCACGAAGCAGGCATAGGCTTTCGCGTCGGGCGGGCCTGCGAACATCCTGTTGTCGAAGGCGGCCGCCTTGGTCTTGTCGACGGCTTCCTGCGCCTGAACAGTTAACGCCGCGCCGGCGCAGGCTGCGGCGGCAAGTGCGACAACAAGGAACGTCTGCTTCATGACCGCCCCGGGAATAGCCCGCGCCTTCAAGGTGTCATCTTTACAGCGCGGCAATGGTGCCGCGTGGAACTGCGCGGGCTCGTTGCCTTAGTCGCGGCGACAAGGAGGCACGTTCAACCTTGCCTGACAGTTTGTTCATGCGAGTCTGTGACGTGCACATCTTGACGCCAAGGCAGGACAGTCACACCTTTTCAGGGAAGCCAACGTTCATCGCCGGACGGGGAAGTTGCCCCGGTCGGATGTCCGCTTCGGAAGCCTGGGCCCCGGTAAACCACGGATGTGGCGAGGGGGTTACAGACACCAAAAACAAGGGGATATTGATGAACCATTAAGCTTCCTGCCTGTTGATAAGGCAGAGGCTGCACGCGCCGTGCATTGCCGAAATGAGTCGGTCGAGTGTCCAATGAGCCCAGCGTGCCGACGCTGATTCGATCCTAGGATGCTCTGGTTGCGACTCGTGTCAGTCGTGCGGCGATACATATCGTGGAGAGAGGGATCATGTACAACGATTCTTTGTTCAACGCCTTCGCAAGGTCGTTTGAAGCGCGAAGCCAGACCGACATGTCGATGGCCGAGTATCTGGAGTCGTGTCGAAGCGATCCGATGCGATATGCCAATGCGGCCGAGCGGTTATTAGCGGCAATCGGTGAGCCCCAGATGATCGACACGGCCAAGGACCCACGCCTTGGCCGTATCTTTTTGAACCGTACGATCAGGTCGTATCCGGCCTTCGCCGGCTTCTTCGGCATGGAGGATACGATCGAGCGTCTGGTCGGCTTCTTCCGTCACGCCGCACAGGGCCTCGAGGAACGCAAGCAGATCCTCTATTTGCTCGGACCGGTCGGCGGCGGCAAGTCGTCGCTCGCCGAGCGCATCAAGGCACTGATGGAAATTCATCCGATCTACGTGCTGAAGGCGGGCGACGAGCTGTCGCCGGTGTTCGAGAGCCCGCTCGGGCTGTTCGACCCCGAGCAGCTTGGGCCGATGATCGAGGAGAAGTACGGCATTCCGCGCCGCCGGCTGAGCGGGCTGATGTCGCCCTGGGCCTACAAGCGGCTCGAGGCCTTCGGCGGCGACATCTCGCAATTCCGCGTCGCGCGCATCCAGCCCTCGCGGCTGCGCCAGATCGCGGTCGCCAAGACCGAGCCCGGTGACGAGAACAACCAGGACATCTCCTCGCTGGTCGGCAAGGTCGACATCCGCAAGCTCGAGACCTACGCCCAGAACGACCCGGACGCCTACAGCTATTCCGGCGGCCTCAACCGCGCCAATCAGGGCGTGCTTGAGTTCGTCGAAATGTTCAAGGCGCCGATCAAGATGCTGCACCCGCTGCTGACCGCGACGCAGGAGGGCAACTACATCGGCACGGAGAACATCGGTGCGATCCCGTTCACCGGCATCATCCTCGCGCACTCGAACGAAGCCGAGTGGCAGAGCTTCAAGACCAACAAGAACAACGAGGCCTTCATCGACCGCATCTGCGTCATCAAGGTCCCGTACTGCCTGCGGGTCACCGAGGAGCAGAAGATCTACGAGAAGCTGATCCAGACCTCCGAGCTTGCCGCCGCGCCGTGCGCGCCGGCCACGCTGGAAACGCTGGCCCGCTTCTCGGTGATGTCGCGGCTACGCAAGCACGAGAACTCGACGCTGTTCGGCAAGATGCGGGTCTATGACGGCGAGAGCCTGAAGGAGTCCGATCCGAAGGCGCGCAGCGTGCAGGAATACAAGGACGCAGCCGGCGTCGACGAGGGCATGGACGGCGTCTCCACCCGCTTTGCCTTCAAGGTGCTGGCTTCGACCTTCAATCACGACACCACCGAGGTCGGCGCCGACGCAGTGCATCTGATGTATGTGCTGGAGATGGCGATCCGCCGCGAGCAGCTGCCTGACGAGACCGAGAAGCGCTATCTCGAATTCATCAAGGCCGACCTCGCGCCGCGCTATGCCGAGTTCATCGGCAACGAGATCCAGAAGGCCTATCTGGAATCCTACTCCGACTACGGCCAGAACCTGTTCGACCGCTATGTCGACTATGCCGACGCCTGGATCGAGGATCAGGACTTCAAGGATCCCGACACCGGCCAGCTGATGAACCGTGAGCTACTGAACCAGGAGCTCACAAAGATCGAGAAGCCGGCCGGCATCGCCAACCCGAAGGATTTCCGCAACGAGGTCGTCAAGTTCTCGCTGCGTTCGCGGGCGCACAACAACGGCAAGAACCCGAGCTGGACCTCCTACGAAAAGGTTCGCGACGTGATCGAAAAGCGGATATTCTCGCAGGTCGAGGATCTGCTTCCGGTCATCTCGTTCGGCTCCAAGAAGGACGGCGAGACTGAGAAGAAGCACGGCGAGTTCGTCGAGCGAATGGTGGAGCGCGGTTATACCGAGCGCCAGGTCCGACGGCTCGTCGAGTGGTACATGCGGGTGAAGCAGGCCGGCTAGTGCACGATCCGGAAAGCCGGCAGCGGCTTTCCGTCTCGTCTCGTTCCGTCTAATAAAAATGCGATGCGACTGGTCATGATCGCATCCGGCGTGAGGCAGATGCAACGTGGTCATGCATATCGTCGATCGGCGGCTGAACCCGGGTAGCAAGAGCCTGGAGAATCGCCAGCGCTTCCTGCGGCGCGCCAAGGCGCTGGTGCAGGGAGCCGTCAAGAAGTCGTCGCAGGACCGGGACATCAAGGATGTCCTGGAGGGCGGCGAGGTGACCATCCCGCTGGACGGCATGGATGAGCCGCGGTTCCGGCGCGAGGGCGGCACGCGTGACATGGTGCTGCCCGGCAACAAGAAATTCGTCGAGGGCGACTGGCTGCAGCGCCCGAACCAGAGCGGCGCCAAGGGCGCGGGCGCGGGTGAGGGCGACAGCGAGGACGCCTTCCGCTTCGTGCTCAGCCGCGAGGAGTTCGTCGACCTCTTCCTCGACGACCTCGAACTGCCTGATCTCGCCAAGCGCAAGCTCGCGGAAACCGAGAGCGAGGGCATCCGGCGCGCGGGCTATGCGACCTCCGGCTCGCCCGCCAACATCTCGATCAGCCGCACGGTGAGCCGGGCGCTGGCGCGCCGTGTGGCGCTGCGCCGGCCGCGCAAGGACGAGGTCGAGGCGCTCGAGGCCGAGCTTGCGGAATGCGACGACGAGACGCGGCGTCGCGAATTGCTGGCGCAACTCGAAGCGCTGAAGGCCAAGGTCAAGCGGATTCCGTTCATCGATCCGATCGACATCCGCTATCGCCGCTTCGAGACGGTGCCGAAGCCGGTGGCGCAGGCGGTGATGTTCTGCCTGATGGACGTCTCGGGCTCGATGTCCGAGCACATGAAGGATCTGGCGAAGCGGTTCTACATGCTGCTCTACGTCTTCCTGAAGCGGCGCTACAAGCACGTCGAGATCGTGTTCATCCGGCACACCGACCGCGCCGAGGAGGTGGACGAGGATACGTTCTTCCATGGACCGGCGTCCGGCGGCACGCTGGTGTCGAGCGCGCTAGTTGCGATGCACGACATCGTTCGAACCCGCTTCCGTCCCGCCGACTGGAACATCTACGCCGCGCAGGCTTCGGACGGCGACAACATGACCTCCGACAGCGGGGTGACCGGGCATCTCCTGACCGACAAGATCCTGCCGGTCTGCCAGTTCTTCGCTTATCTCGAGGTCGGTGAGGCCGCCAACTACACCTTCGACATGCCGGACTCCTCGCTCTGGACGCTCTATGAGCGGCTGCGCAACGAGGGCCAGCCGCTGTCGATGCGCAAGGTGAGCGAGCGCGGCGAGATCTTCCCGGTGTTCCAGGACCTGTTCAAGCGGCGCACCAGTCAGGAAAGGGTATAGTTTAATGGGGTCTTCCGGCGAACTGCTGTTCGATGGCGCCGACTGGGATTTTCCGACGCTGCAGCGAATTCACGACGCCTGCGAGGAGGTCGCGCGCAAGGAACTCGGGCTCGACGTCTATCCCAACCAGATCGAGGTGATCACCGCGGAGCAGATGCTCGACGCCTATTCGTCGGTCGGCATGCCGCTGTTCTACAAGCACTGGTCGTTCGGCAAGCAGTTCGCCTTCCAGGAAGCGTCCTATCGCAAGGGCCTCATGGGCCTCGCCTATGAGATCGTGATCAACTCCTCGCCGTGCATCTCCTATTTGATGGAGGAAAACACCGCGACGATGCAGACGCTGGTGATCGCGCACGCGGCGTTCGGCCACAATCATTTCTTCAAGAACAACTATCTGTTCAAGCAGTGGACCGACGCCGAAGGCATCCTCGATTATCTCGAATTCGCCAAGGGCTACATCGCGGTCTGCGAGGATCGTCATGGCCGCGAGACGGTGGAGCGAACGCTCGATGCCGCCCATGCGCTGATGTCGCATGGCGTCGACCGCTATCCCGGAAAGAAGACGCTCGACCTGCGCGCCGAGGAAAAGCGCGCCGGCGAGCGCCGGCAGCACGAGGAAGCGGTGTTCAACGATCTGTGGCGGACGGTGCCGAACACCAAGGCCAAGAGCAAGGCGACGCTCACTGCCGAGCGGCGCCGCGCGCTGCTCGGTCTGCCGCAGGAGAACATCCTCTACTTCCTCGAGAAGACCGCGCCGCGCCTGCAAGGCTGGCAGCGCGAGCTCATTCGCATCGTGCGTCACATCGCGCAGTACTTCTACCCGCAGGGCCAGACCAAGGTGATGAACGAGGGCACCGCGACCTACGTCCATTACCGCATCATGAGCCGGCTGCATCAGCAGGGCCGGATCACCGACGGCAATTTCCTCGAATTCCTGCAGTCGCACACCAATGTGGTGTTTCAGCCCGAGTTCGACGATCGCCGCTATTCCGGCTTCAATCCATACGCGCTCGGCTTTGCCATGATGCAGGACATCGAGCGGATCGTGAAGACTCCGGAGGACGAGGACCGCGCCTGGTTCCCCGATATCGCCGGCAAGGGCGACGTCGAGGGCGTGCTGCGCGAGATCTGGAGCAACTACCGCGACGAGAGCTTCATCAACCAGTTCCTCAGCCCGGCGCTGATCCGGCGCTTCCGCATGTTCCACCTGCACGACGACCCCGCCGAAAGCCAGGGCATCAAGGTCGATGCGATCCATGACGAGCGTGGCTACCGCCGGGTGCGCCGCGAGCTGGCGCGGCAATACGATGTCGGCTTCGTCGATGCCAATATCGAGGTCGTCGATGTCGATCTCGACGGCGACCGCCGCCTGATGCTGCGTCACACCACCGTGAAGGGCGCGCAGCTCAACGAGACCGACACGCGGCGCGTGCTGCAGCATCTCGCCGATCTGTGGTCCTACGACGTGGCACTCACCGAACTCGACGGTACCGACAAGGTGCTGAAGGAATACGTCGTCAGCCCGCGCGCGGCTGCGGTCGCTGCCTGAGGATAACGTTCTCGCTGACATGAGCGCGGCGTGCACCGCCGCGCGGAAGGCGAGTCTTGCATGATGAACCTTCGTGTCCATCGAAGGCTCGCATCGCGAACATCCCGGCAACATTCCGGATCTTGAATCGCATGATGTTCCACGCGCGAACGTGATTGCCGGCATGCGGAAATCTCATTGCAGTCCTCTTGGTGATTGCCTGCGCGGGCGCGATTGATAAGGTGCGCCGCGTCAAGAAAACCAAGAAAAGGATATGCTCTTGTCAACTCGCTCTCGCCTGGCGGGCTTTCTCGCCTTCACCGCGCTCACGGCCTTGTCGATCTCGCTGTCCGCTGCAGCCGATCCCGCGTTCAGAATCGGAAACACCGCACCGTATAGCGGCCCGGCGTCCGCCTACGGCACGATCGCACGCGCCGAAGCCGCGTACTTCCAGATGCTCAACGACCAGGGCGGCATTGGCGGCCGCAAGATCGAGTTCGAGAGTCTCGACGACGCCTATTCGCCGTCGAAGACCGTCGAGCAGACCCGCAAGCTGGTCGAGCAGGATGAGGCGCTCGCGATCTTCAGCGCGGTCGGCACGGCGCCCAACATCTCCGTGCAGAAATATCTGAACATCAAGCACGTGCCTCAGCTGTTCGTGTCCTCCGGCGCGACGCGCTGGAACGATCCGAAGCAGTTCCCGTGGACGGTCGGCTTCAATCCGACCTACGAGCTCGAGGGCCGGCTCTATGCAAAGTACATCCTGAAGACCAAGCCGGACGCGAAGATCGCCGTCATCACGCCGAACGAAGACGCCGGCAAGGACTATCTCAGGGGCTTCAAGGACGGACTCGGCGAGCATGTCGGCCAGATCGTGGCGGAGACCACGTACCTGACGACCGATCCGACTATCGATTCCCAGATGGTGACGATGCGGGAGTCCGGTGCCGACGTGTTTTTCGCCGAAGCGACGCCGAAATTCGCGGCGCAAGCGCTGCGCAAGGCGGCGAGCATGGGCTGGAAGCCGCTCACCATCCTGCCGACCGTCTCGAACTCGGTCTCCGCGGTGCTTGAACCCGCCGGGCTCGAGAACGTCATCGGTGTGGTGACCGGGCTCTATCTGAAGGACCCGACCGACCCGCGCTGGGCCGACGATCCGGCGCAGCAGAAGTTCTCGGCCTGGATGAAGAAGTATCAGCCGAATGCGAGCCCGGGCGACCTCTTCAACGTGCAGGGCTACACCGTCGCGCAGGTCATGACGGCGGTGCTGAAGAACTGCAACGGCGATTACAGCCGCGACAACATCATCAAGCAGGCGACCAATCTGAAGCCGCTCGAACTGCCGATGCTGCTACCGGGCATCAAGGTGCAGACCGAGCCCGACAATGTGACGCCGATCCGCCAGATCCAGATGGCTCGGTTCGACGGCAAGTCCTGGGCGCTGTTCGGCGACGTCCTGAGCGACAAGTAGCTCCAAACAGAAATCGGGCCTCTTGGCAGTGCCAGGAGGCCCGATTCGAAACCGAATTGAACGTCAGCGCAGGCTGGCGTTGATCTTGTCGAGCACGGCTGAGCCGGGGCAGAGCGCCTTCTCATCCATCGTGTTGAGCGGCGTCTCGACGGTGTCGAGATGGGTGTGCAGATCCTCGGCATCCGGATCGACGTAAAGCAGCCCGGTGACGATCTGGCCCTTGGCCGCGTGCTTCTGCAGGAAGGTCTGTGCTCCGAGCCGATCGTGCGGATCGTAGTCGGCGTCGAGCTTGCGCAGCGCGAGCCGGGAGCCGTCATGCTGCTCGACCACCTGCACGGTGCCGGGCGCATAGTCGACGCTGATCGGCTCGCGGCCGACCAGCACGTCGAGGCGGTTCACCGCGTCATTGTGCTCGCGGACATAGTCGAAGCTCTTGGTCGAGCCGGCGTGGTTGTTGAAGGCGATGCAGGGGCTGATCACGTCGATGAAGGAGGCGCCCTTGTGGCGGATCGCAGCGGCAATCAAGGGAACCAATTGCGTCTTGTCGCCGGAGAAGCTGCGCGCGACGAAGGTGGCGCCCAACTGCAGCGCGATCGCGACCAGGTCGATTGCGTTGTCGGTGTTGGTGACGCCCTTCTTCGACTTCGAGCCACGGTCGGCGGTCGCCGAGAACTGGCCCTTGGTCAGGCCGTACACGCCGTTGTTCTCGACGATGTACGTCATGTTGACGGCGCGCCGGATCGAATGCGCGAACTGGCCGAAGCCGATCGAGGCGGAATCGCCGTCGCCGGAGACGCCGAGATAGATCAGGTCGCGGTTGGCGAGATTGGCGCCGGTCAGCACAGACGGCATGCGGCCGTGCACCGAGTTGAAGCCGTGCGAATTGCCGAGGAAATAGTCCGGCGTCTTCGACGAGCAGCCGATGCCGGAAATCTTCGCGACGCGATGCGGCTCGATCGAGAGCTCGTAACAGGCTTCGATGATCGAGGCGGTGATCGAATCGTGGCCGCAGCCGGCGCACAGGGTCGAGATCTTGCCCTCGTAGTCGCGATGGGTATAGCCCAGCTCGTTCTTCTTCAGGCCGGGATGATGAAACTTCGGCTTTGCAATGTAGGTCATGTCACGGCCTTGCGGAGAGGGGTCACCTTGAGATGATCCTGGTGGTCGCCGATCGCGTTGGCGATGAAGCGCGCGGTGATCGGCGTGCCGTCATAGTGCAGGATCGGCACCAGCCGCACCGGGTCGATGCCGTTCTCGTTGACGATCAGCTGACGGAGCTGTGCGTCGCGGTTCTGCTCGACCACGTAGACGAAGTCGTGATCGGCGATGAAGCTCGCGACGCTGGAGTGGAACGGGAAGGCGCGGATGCGCATGCGGTCGAGCTGATGGCCGCGCGCCTCCAGGATCCCGATCGCCTCGTCCATCGCGGGCGAGGTCGAGCCGAAATAGAGCACGCCAACCTTGGTCGGCTTCGCTGCATTGGCCTGCAGCGGCCGCGGCACCATGTCCTGCGCGGTCTCGAACTTGCGCACCAGGCGCTGCATGTTGTCGGCGTAAACAGCGCCTTCCTCGGAATAGCGCGCGTAGCGGTCGCGCGAGGTGCCTCGGGTGAAGTAGGAACCCTTGGTCGGATGCGTTCCGGGATAGGTGCGATACGGGATGCCGTCGCCGTCGACGTCGAGATAGCGGCCGAAGTCGCGGCCTTCCTCGAGCATCTCCGCCGTCATCACCTTGCCGCGGTCGTATTGCTTGGCGTCGTCCCACTTCAGCGGGCGGCACAGCCGATGATTCATCCCGATGTCGAGATCGAGCATCAGGAAGATCGTGGTCTGCAGCCGCTCGGCGAGATCGAAGGCGGCGGCGGCGAACTCGAACGCTTCCGCCGGATCTTCCGGGAACAGCAGCACGTGCTTGGTGTCGCCATGCGAGGCATAGGCGCAGGCGATCACGTCGCATTGCTGGGTGCGGGTCGGCATGCCGGTCGAGGGGCCGGCGCGCTGGATGTTCATGATCACGGCCGGGATCTCGGCGAAGTAGGACAGGCCGATGAACTCGGTCATCAGCGAGATGCCCGGACCCGAGGTCGCGGTGAAGGCCCGCGCGCCGTTCCAGGAGGCGCCGATCACGATGCCGATCGAGGCGAGTTCGTCCTCGCCCTGCACGATGGCGTATTTCGCCTTGCCGGTCTCCGGATCGTGGCGATACTTCTTGCAGTGGCTGGTGAAGGCTTCCGCTACCGATGATGACGGCGTGATCGGATACCAGGCGCACACGGTGGCGCCGCCATAGACGGCGCCGAGCGCCGCGGCGCTGTTGCCTTCCACGAAGATGCGATCGCCGACCTTGTCGGACTTCTTCACCCGGAGCCCGACCGGGCATTTCAGATTCTGCAGCGCCCAGTCGCGGCCGAGATGCAGCGCATGGACGTTGGAGGAGAGCAGCTTCTCCTTGCCCTTGTACTGCTCGCCGATCAGCTGTTCGACGACCTTGGGATCGAGGTCGAGCAGCGCGCAGAGCGCGCCGAGATAGATGATGTTCTTGAACAGCTGGCGCTGCCTGGGATCGGTGTAAGTCGAGTTGGTGATCGCGGTCAGCGGCACGCCGATCACCGTGATGTCCTCGCGGAATTTCGACGTCGGCATCGGCTTGGTCGAATCGTAGAACAGATAGCCGCCGGGCTCGATCGAGGCGACGTCCTTGTCCCAGGTCTGCGGGTTCATCGCCACCATCATGTCGACGCCGCCGCGGGCGCCGAGATGGCCGTCTTCGGTGACGCGCACCTCATACCAGGTTGGCAGGCCCTGGATGTTGGAGGGGAAGATGTTGCGTGGTGACACCGGCACGCCGTGGCGCAGGATCGAGCGCGCGAACAGTTCGTTGGCGGAGGCCGAGCCCGAACCGTTGACGTTGGCAAAGCGGACGACGAAGTCGTTTACGCTGCTGATCGGGCTTTGGACTGACATGTTGATCCCGCTTGAACCATATCGATGAGGTACTTCTGCATGTCCCAGGCGCCGGTCGGGCAGCGCTCGGCACACAGTCCGCAATGCAGGCAGACGTCTTCGTCTTTCACCATGACGCGGCCGGTCTTCAGGTCGCCGGAGACGTAGAGCGCCTGATCGTGATGCGGCGAGGGAGCTTTCAGGCGCTGCCGCACGTCATCTTCTTCACCGTTCTCGGTGAAGGTGATGCAGTCCATCGGACAGATGTCGACGCAGGCGTCGCATTCGATGCAGAGCGGCGCGGCGAACACCGTCTGCACGTCGCAGTTCAGGCAGCGCTGCGCCTCGCCGAGCGCGAGCTTGAGGTCGTAACCGAGCTCGACTTCGGTGCGGATGTCCTTCAGCGCGATCACCTTGTCGCGATGCGGCACCTTGAAGCGCTTGTCGGCGGAGATGTCGTTGTCATAGCTCCACTCGTGGATGCCCATCTTCTGCGAGGAGACGTGCACCTCGGGCAGCGGGCGCTCGGTGATGTCCTCGCCGGACAGCATCCGGTGGATCGACAGCGCGGCATCATGGCCGTGCGCCACCGCCCAGATGATGTTCTTCGGCCCGAACGCCGCGTCGCCGCCGAAGAACACCTTCGGGTTGGTCGAGACGAACGTCTTTGGGTCGACCTTCGGCATGTGCCACTTGTCGAATTCGATGCCGCAATCGGCTTCGATCCAGGGGAACGCATTCTCCTGGCCGACCGCAACGAGCACATCGTCGCAGGACACGGTCTCGTCAGGCTCGCCCGAGGGCACCAGATTGCGCCGGCCCTTGGCGTCGTACTCCGCCTTCACCTTCTGGAAAGTGACGCCAATCAGCTTGCCGGCCACATGCTTGAACGCCACCGGCACCATGAAGTTGAGGATCGGGATGTCCTCGTGCAGCGCGTCTTCCTTCTCCCACGGCGACGCCTTCATTTCCTCGAAGCCGGAGCGGACGATCACCTTGACGCTCTCGCCGCCGAGGCGGCGCGCGGTGCGGCAGCAATCCATCGCGGTGTTGCCGCCGCCGAGCACGATGACGCGGCGGCCGATCTTGTCGACATGGCCGAACGACACGTTGGACAGCCACTCGATGCCGATATGGATGTTGGCGGCGGCCTCCTTGCGGCCGGGAATGTCGAGCTCGCGGCCGCGCGGCGCGCCGGAGCCGACGAAGATCGCGTCATAGTTCTCGGCCATCAGCTGCTTCAGGCTGTCGACGCGCTGGCCGCCCTTGAACTCGACGCCGAGGTTGAGGATGTAGTCGGTCTCCTCGTCGATCACGCTGTCGGGCAGGCGGAATTTCGGAATCTGGCTGCGCATCATGCCGCCGGCCTTGGGATCGCCGTCGAACACGGTGCAGTGATAGCCGAGCGGGACGAGATCGCGCGCCACCGCAAGCGAGGCAGGGCCGCCGCCGACCAGCGCGATGCGCTTGCCGTTCTTCGGTCCCGGCTTCGGCAGACGGTCCTTGATGTCGTCCTTGAAGTCGGCGGCGACGCGCTTCAGGCGGCAGATCGCGACCGGAGTGTCCTCGACCCGCCCGCGGCGGCACGCCGGCTCGCAGGGACGGTCACAGGTGCGCCCGAGAATCCCGGGGAACACGTTGGACTTCCAATTGATCATGTAAGCGTCGCTGTAACGCCCCTCAGCAATCAACCGGATGTACTCGGGAACGGGGGTGTGTGCGGGACAAGCCCATTGGCAATCGACTACTTTATGAAAGTAATCCGGCGCCGAGATATCAGTCGGTTTCATTCCTACCTTTGACCCGCGCGAAAAATGCCTGCCCGCGCGGCCTTATCGTTGACGACGAACGCTCACGTGGCGTTGTTCTGGTTTTTGAATTGGATCATAGGCTTATCTTATTAGAGCCGTTCCAGAGAACGCAAAGGCTAAATTGTCCGATCATCAGCTTTCGCGCGGCTGATGCGCGTGTAGCGTTAATCTCGATTGCGTTATGCGGCGGTGCAGCATGATCTGCACCGCATACCGCTCGTGTTTGAGCATGATCTCCGCGCAAGCGGCGCGCGTTTGCTTCAACCGCGCGGAAGATCGCTCTTCTCGACATCCCACAACAGCCGGTAGACGCCGCTGCTGACCACCAGCGGCTTCAAGGCTGCGTTGCCGGTGATGCTTGCTGCGGCCGCAGGCACCGCGCTGACGTCGGTAGCGTCGATCAGGACGAACCAGTCACCGGCGCCGGGATCGGCCTTGTCGGCGTCCGGCGTGAGCGGCTTCGACAGCACGGGATCATTCTCGAGCAGGTGCATCGAAATGATGCCGTCGCGCGCGGCTGGATCGAGTTGGTCCCGCAATGCAGCGCGAAGTTTGTTCGCTCCCTCGGCCGGCGGGTGCAGGCGGATGATGCCGAGCGCTGCGCCTCGGCCGACGCCGCGGCTGATCGTGATGCGCGCGACCCCGCGGATCATGTTCTGGAAGCGCGCGATGTTGGCCTTCGACCAGTCGGTCTGGTTGGCGAGCGCCTTGCGGTAGGCCGGGCTCTCGAGCACCTCGAAGGTCGCGGTCGAGTAGAGGCTGAGATATTTCGGCTTGCCGTCATGGGCGACGTAGCGGCGGGCCTCCAGGAAGCCGTCGATCGCGACTCGTTCTTCGAGATGCTCGCGATCGTACCAGCGGTTGAATTCAGCTTCGTGTAAGCTGTCGATATCCATCGAGGTCAGCAGCATGCCTTGTCCGGCGATTGGCATCGAGTGCTCCTTTTTTGCCTGTTTTATCTGCGCAATATCGCCTGATCGCGCGCGCCCGGGAAGCCGATTCCCGGGTGCCCGCGACCGTGCAGACCAAGGATTGCCACAATTGCCGCAATCCTGTTCAGCGCGCATTCACGGAAGTAGCCTTTCCATCCGTCACGCCAACTCTCGAGAAGAAAAGGGACGACCACTATGACGCGCATTCTGTGGGCATTGATCCTCGGTCTGGTGTCGCTCTCGTCGCTTCCCGTCCATGCGCAGGATCAGGAGAAACGCCTCGCGCTGGTGGTCGGCAACGGCGCCTATCAGGCCGGTGCGTTGCAGACCGCCGCAAACGATGCCGGCCTGATCGCGCAGACATTGCAGGCCGCCGGCTTCGACGTGGTGGGAGCGCGCGATCTCGATAGCGAGACGCTGCGCAAGTCGTTCCGCGATTTCATCCAGAAGGTGCAGGATGCAGGGCCCAATGCGGTGGCGTTCGTCTATCTCGCCGGCTACGGCGTGCAGCTCACCGGCGAGAACTACTTCGTGCCGGTCGACGCCAAGATCGCCCGCGACACCGACATCCCGGTCGAGGCGATCCGCCTCTCCGACTACAACCATCAGCTCTCGGCATTGCCGATCAAGGCCGGCGTCATCGTGCTCGATGCGGCGCGCAGCAATCCCTTCGCCAAGGACGGCCAGCCGCTGGCCGGCGGCCTTGCGCTGGTCGATCCCGATCCGAAGCTCTTGATCGCCTTCAATTCGGCGCCCGGCACCGTCGCCCCTGACGGTGCGCCGCCTTACGGGCCTTACGCGCAGGCGCTGGCGGAGATGATTCGCGCCGGCGGCCTGACCTTGCCCGAGGTGTTCGACCGCGTTCGCCTGCGCGTCAACGAGATGACCAAGGGCGCCGAGATCCCGTGGAATGCCCAGAAGGTCGACGCGCCCTTCATGTTCTTCGAGCGCAAGCCGGACGCACCGCCGCAGCAGGTCGATGCCGGACTGCGCACCAAGCCGATCCGCGATTTCCCGGCGCAGGACGCCTATGCCGCCGCGCTGGAGCGCGACACGCTGCAAGGCTACGAGGATTATCTGCAGGCCTATCCGACCGATCCGCTGGCCAAGCGCGTGCGCGCGATCGTGGCGGCGCGGCGCGAGGCCATCACCTGGCGGCGCACCTACAGCGCCGACACGCCTGATGCGTATTGGTCGTATCTGCACCGTTATCCGCGCGGGCCGCATTCATATGATGCCCGACGCCGGCTTGCCTATCTGTCGGCCGCGCTGGAGCCGCCGCCGCAGTTCGCGGCGATCGACTACGACGTGCCGCCGCCGCCGCCCGACGAGATCGTCTATGTCGACCGCCCGGTGCTGTACTACAGCGATCCGGTGTTCGCCTTCGCGCCGCCCCCGCCGCCGCCGATATTCTTCCTGCCGCCGCCGCCGCCGGACTTCGTCGTGCTGCCGCCGCCGCCGCCGCCGATCGGCCTGTTCGTGCTGCCGACGCCGTTCTTCGTGGCGATACCGGCCTATGTCGCCGCACCGGCCTATGTCGTGCCGCCGCAGAACAACATCGTGTTCAACAACATCCACAACACGACAGTGATCAACACTGTGATCAACAATCCCAACCCGACGCCGGCGCAGCTCCATGCGGCCGGGGTGACGGCGGCGATGGGCGGCGCACCGGTCACGGCGGCACCGCAGCTGCCGGCCGCGGCGATGCAGCGCGCCAATTTGACGCCGGCCGGCGTCACGCCGGCACAAGGCGCGGCCATGGGAGCGCCCGGCGCTGCGCCGAACGCAGCCGCCGCGCCGAACGCGATGGGTGCGCCGGGTGCGCACACCTTGCCGGGCGCGAAGAATGGACCGCCGCTCCCGCAGTCGGCGACCGCGCCGGCCAATCCCGCGCAGCAGCACGGCGCCGTGCAGCCGGGCACCGTGCAACCTGGCGCCGCGCAGCCGGGTGTCGCGCAGCCAGGTGCAAAGCCGAACGCGGTGACACCAGGCAAGCCGGCGACAGCCATGGCGCCTGCCAACGCGCAGCCTGCTCCACCGACCAAGCCCGGCGCTGCCCCCACGACAAACGCGCCGGCCTCGCCCGCGACCGCCGGCAAGCCCGGCGCGCAACCGCTCTCGCATGCCGCGACCGCGCCGACCACGAACGTGAAGCCCGCGGCGGCGCCGTCGCCGGCGAACCGCACGCCGCCGGCACGGCAGACGCCGGCTGCGCGTTCGGCGCCCGCGCATGCCGCGGTGTCGCCGGCACCGGTCTCCCGGCCCGCGCCGGCGCGTGTCGCAGCTCCGCCCCGCGCGGCTCCGCCGCCTAGGGCTGCAGCCGTTGCGCCGCGTCCGGCACCTGCGCCGGCGCCGCGCGCCGCGCCGCCGCCGCCACGGCCGGCTGTGCAGGCGCAACGCGCAGCACCACCGCCGCCTCGGCCGGCACCGCCGCCAAGGCCCGCCGCAGCAGCACGGGCAGCGCCGGCATGCCCTCCCGGTAAATGCAAACACTGAGGGCATGACACCATGAGCCGGGCAGGTCAGCCTTCATGAGCATCACGGCCACACTCGGATCGCGGACATCAGCGAAACTGATGATCGGTACGATCGCGGGGCTGGTGGTGTTCCACCAGCCGGCGCGGGCGGCCGAACTCGCAGCGCAGGACATCGCGCTGCTCGATCGCCTCACCTGGGGTGTCAGCGCCTCGAGCGCGGCGCATCTGCGCGAGGTCGGCACCGAACGCTGGCTGCAGGAGCAGCTGCATCCGGCCAACACCGCACTGCCGGCCGCCGTCCAGAAGCAGATCGAGGCGATGCCGGACGTGCATCGCTTCCCGTTCGACATTGCCGCCTCGTTCGACCAGCAGGGCAAATCCGCCAACCAGGTCGCCGATCCGGAGCAGAAGAAGGCGGCGCAACAGGTCTATCAGCAGGCCATGAACGACCGCGCCAGGCAGGCCGCGGCCCGCACCATCCTGCACGCGCTCTATGCGCCGGATCAGTTGCGCGAACGCCTGACCTGGTTCTGGTTCAACCACTTCAATGTTCACCAGTACAAGGCCAACATCCGCGTGCTGGTCGGCGACTACGAGGATCGCGCGATCCGCGCCAACGCGCTCGGCAAATTCCGCAACCTGCTGTCGGCGACGCTGCATCATCCCGTGATGCTGCGTTATCTCGACAATGCCGACAACGCCGCCGGCCATCTCAACGAGAACTACGCCCGCGAGATCATGGAGCTGCACACCATGGGCGTCGGCTCCGGCTACACCCAGGCCGATGTCGAGGCGCTGGCGCGGATCCTCACCGGCGTCGGCATCGACTTCAAGTCGGAGGATCCGAAGCTGAAGCCCGAGCAGCAATCCCAGCTGGTCCGCGAGGGCGCCTTCGAGTTCAATCCGGCGCGCCACGATTTCGGCGACAAGACCTTCCTCGGCCATCAGATCAAGGGCCGTGGTCTTGCCGAGGTCGATGAGGCTCTCGACATCCTCTGTCATCATCCCGCGACCGCCACGCACGTCGCAAAGCAGCTTGCGACCTATTTCGTGTCGGACAATCCGCCGGCCGCACTGGTGCAGCAGATGGCGCAGACCTTCCAGAAGACCGACGGCGATATCGCGGCCGTGATGTCGACGCTGGTTCATGCGCCGGAATTCGCAGCCAGCCTGAAGGGCGGCGCCAAGTTCAAGGACCCGATGCTCTATGTGATGTCCTCGGTGCGGCTCGCCTACGACAGCAAGGTCGTCCTCAACACGCTGCCGATCCAGGGCTGGCTCAACCGCCTGTCCGAGGGCCTGTTCAACCACGAGACGCCCGACGGCTATTCGATGCTGTCGGCGGCCTGGAACGGCCCCGGGCAGATGATGTTGCGTTTCGAAATCGCGCGCGCGATCGGCTCGGGATCGGCCGGGCTGTTCAAGCCGAACGAGCCCAACGCCGTCGACCAGCCGGCGTTTCCGCTGGTCATGAACGGGCTCTATTTCAGCAACATCAGGCAGACGCTGAGCCCGACCACGCTGGCCGCGCTCGACCAGGCCGTCTCGCCGCAGGACTGGAATACGCTGTTTCTGTCGTCACCCGAGTTCATGCACTGAAAGGGAGGTTCGCCAATGAACCGCCGCGAACTGATCAAGGCCTTCGCCGCTTCCGCCTCGCTCACCCTTGCCGGCCGGGTCTGGGCCGCGCCCGCGACCGACGCGCGCCTGCTCGTCGTGTTTCTGCGCGGTGCCTACGACGCCGCCAATGTGGTGGTGCCGGTCGGCAGCGAGTTCTACTACGCCTCGCGCCCGACGCTTGCGGTCGGGCGGCCCGACGCCGGCAATCCGAATGCGGCGCTGGCGCTCGACGCCGGATGGGGGCTGCATCCGGCATTGCGCGATTCGATCTATCCGCTGTGGGCCAAGCGCGAGATCGCGTTCGTCCCGTTCGCCGGCACCAGCGATGATCTCTCGCGCAGCCATTTCGAGACCCAGGACACGATCGAGCTCGGGCAGGCGGTCGGCGGCAGCCGCGACTACCGATCCGGCTTCATGAGTCGGCTCGCGACCGAGTTGACGCGGGTGAAGCCGATCTCCTTCACCGACCAGCTGCCGCTGATCTTCCGCGGCCAGAACCAGATCCCGAACATCGGCATCGCCAGCGTCAGCAAGCCGGGTGTCGACGATCGGCAGGCGCGGCTGATCCGTGAGATGTATGCCAAAGGCGATCTCGCCAATTCGGTGTCGGAAGGTTTTCGCGTCCGCGACGATGTCTACAAATCGGTCTCCGAGGAGATGATGGCGGCCAACCGCGGCGCCGTGTCGCCGCGCGGCTTCGAGCTGTCGGCGCGGCGGATCGGCCGCCTGATGCGCGAGCAGTTCAACCTCGGCTTCGTCGACGTCGGCGGCTGGGACACCCACGTCAACCAGGGCGCGGCGACCGGCTATCTCGCCGACCGTCTCGGCGAACTCGGCCGGGGCCTCGCCGGCTTCTCCGAGGAGATCGGCCCCGCGATGTGGCGCGACACCGTCGTGGTCGTGATCTCCGAATTCGGGCGCACCTTCCGCGAGAATGGCGACCGCGGCACCGATCACGGCCATGGCAGCGTCTACTGGGTGATGGGCGGCGGCATCAATGGCGGCCGCATGGCCGGCGAGCAGGTCCAGGTCGCGCAGGCGACGCTGTTCCAGAACCGCGATTTCCCGGTTCTGACCGACTACAAGGCGTTCTTCGCCGGTCTGATCCAGCACGTCTACGGCCTGCAGCAGGCGAGCCTCGAACGCATCTTCACCGGCATCAAGCCGAAGGATCTGAATCTGGTTTGAAGGGGCACTGCCAAAATATCGAAAACAACCCCATGCAAAGTAGCCGGTCGCCGGCATTCGGCACCGCGACTTGACACGTCGGGCAACTCAGCGGTATTCTTCTATTATTCAGAAATAGTGCAATGGCGGCCACCTGGCCGGCCAGCAGGTCCATCGCTGTGCTAGCCGTGCGATGGCATTTGAGGGGAGCTTGAACGCGGACCTTCGAAGATAGGCGGCGCCGGCACGCCGCGCTGAAACGCGAGAAGGTCGAGCGACGGTGGTTCCTTGCCGGTCAGGATCGATACGCAAGCGTGGGCCTGGCCTCGATGGTGCGTCTGATGATTGAACAGATGCTGTAGGATATCGGCGAGCCGCTGTTCCTGCGGTTGCCCGCTCGTCGTTCTGTAGGCGTGAACGCGATTCAGCTCCGCTTCCCCATAAGCCGAGACGACCGTCACGAGCCGCTCGTCCTCCTCAAAGCGAGCGCGGGCAAGGTCATGCCGGTCATCAAAGATGATGGCATTGAGACGGTCAGGATGTTCGCCTTCGCCTGTCAGTCGACGAAGCCACAGTCGATCGGTGAGGAGCAGGTGGTTGAGCGTGCCATGTAGGCTGCCGAAGAACACACCTGTCGGCCGCCTGTACGCGTCCTCGGGAAGCGCCAGCGCCGCAGCGTAAATGCGGGCGTTCGCCCACCGATTGTAGGCCGCGAACTGGTCAAAGATAGCTTTGGTCATGGGCACCTCCACAGGCGACCATAGTGGCTTCGCGCACGCCCATGCGTGAGATATATTCACGCTTCGCGTCGGAGCTTCAGCGATATGGACCTACCTTCGACAAGGAACTTGCAGGCCCTGGCAGCCCTGAAGAAAGCATCCTCCCTCAGCGCCGCAGCAGCGACGCTCGGAGTGACCCGTTCGGCGCTGTCGCACCGGATCGCAGAACTGGAGCGACAACTCGGTGTCGTTCTCGTCCGCCAGTCTGGCCGCTGTGCCGTGCTCACGGATGACGCGCAGTCCCTCCTGATGGTGATGGGCAACGCTCTCGACCGTATCGAGGCGGCGGTGGCGCCGCTTCGTCGGCGGCGGGGACAGTTGCGCATCAGCACCGTGGCGACCTTCGCGTCGCTTTGGCTGATCCCCCGTCTTGCGGACTGGCAGCAGCAGCATCCCAACATCGAGCTGGCAATTTCCACCACGACACGGGTGCTCGATCTTGCAGCAGAAGATATTGATTGCGCCATCCGCCATGGCCTTGGGGATTGGCACGACCTGTCAGCCACTCTGTTGTTCCACGAAACGCTTGTGCCTGTCGCCCGTCCGGATCTGGCCGACCTTTCTGTTGCAAGCACGGTCATCAGGGCGCGATCCCGCTTCTCGGACTGGACACGCTGGTGGCGTGCTACATGCAAAACGGGGGAGCCGCCGATCCGAAGCGTCGTCGTTGAGACCCGCGCCCAAGCGATGGATGCGGCTCTGGCCGGCGCTGGGGTCGCCATGATGGACGAGGCCTATGCCCGACCCCATATCGCAGCAGGCCGACTTCGCCTGCACGGCCGAGCCACAGAACTTCCCGAAGGCTATTTCCTTGTGACGACACAAGAGGAGAAGCCACGGTCCGCGTCGGTCAGGCAGCTAGCAGCCTGGCTTGAGCATCAAGTCGCCTAAGTATGGCAACCAAGTCGTCGCCCATGGCCGATAGGAGGCGGTCCCCACCCGGAGTCGCCTCTTGCTCCGATGAAGCCGGGCTCGGAAGCGTCCGCCCTGGTCTCAAGCCGGATGCGGAACGATCCGCAGCGGCAGCGCAATCCCGAGCCGGTCGAGCATGCGCTGGAAGTCGCTTGCCGTGTAGCGGTCGTTCTCGGTGACCAACCCAAGGACCTGCCCTTGCCCTTCGACAGCCACCGGCCCGATTGCACCAAGGGCGCTGTCCAGCGGGTCGAGCAGAGGCCGTCCCTTGACGGAGCGCTCGAGGAAACTGCGAAGCCAGGGAAGGTGCGTGCTCGATAGTGTCATCGCGCGGATGTCAGCGTGTTGTGCGTCGAGCTCCGAGACAAACGCATCAACCTTCTGCTGGACGCCGGTTTGGTCAAACAGGAAGGCGCCGCTCTCGACCAGGTCGACGAGCGGCGAGGCGTTGACGAAGAGAACGCGCCGTACCTGATCGCCGGCCTCGGTCGCGGCAAAGGCGCGCATCTCTGCGCTCTCGACCAGCGACTTCACGCCGAGAACAGCGACGTTTCCGTTTGCCTGCGCAAGCGCCTCCTTGACGCACCCCGAACACCGGCACGGAAACCATGTCCTCGAGATCGTCGAGGACGGTGATCGAAGGGGCATTGGATGCGACGAGGATGGCGGCGGGATCGAAGCGAAGCAGGAAATCAAAGGTTCGCCGCATCGTGTCGAGCAGCTCCTGCCGGCTTTTGCTGCCGTAGGGAAAGCTCGCGCGATCTGCGAAATAGACGAGGTCCTGGCGAGGAAGCGCGCGCTGCAAGGCGGCCACCGCTGCATAGCTGCCAATGCCGGCGTCGAACACGGCAACAGGCTTGGTCAGGGCAGGAAAGTCGAGCATTTGATCGGTCATTGGCTCTGATGTGGCGTCGGCTACGCCTTCGCCGCCAGATCCGCGATCGCCTTCATCACGGCGTTGCGGATGCCGGGGTCGTAGAGGATGTGGCCAGCGCCGTCGATGATGCGGACCTCGCTGCCCGGCCAGCGCGCGGTGAGCGCGTGCGATGTGGCAGGCGGGCACAGCAGATCGTAGCGGCCCTGCACCAGGATGCCGGGAATGCCGGCGAGCTTATTGGCCTCATCCATAAGCTGGTGCGGCCGCATGAAGCAATTGTTGGCGAAGTAGTGCGCCTCCATGAACGGCGTCGAGGGCAGGGCGCCTGATGCCTTGAGATCGAGCCGGGTCTGCTTCGGCGTGTGCTCCGACAGCGTGCGTTCGGTGTCGTGCCAGGCCCGCGCGGCCGGTCCATGTACGGCGGCGTCGGGATCGAGGATGCGGCGGTAATAAGCCGCAAGCGGTGCGGCACGCTCGTTCTCGGGCAGGAAGTTGAGAAAATCCTCGGAGAGGCCGGGATAGAAGCGCGGCAACGCGCGCAGGAACACGTCTTCCAGCTCTTCGCTGGTGCCGAGAAACGTCGCGCGCAGCACCAGCCCGCTGACCCTGTCGGGATGGGCTTGCGCATAGGCCAGCGCCAGCGTCGCGCCCCAGGAGCCGCCGACCACCATCCAGCGCGCGAAGCCGAAACGCTCGCGGATATTCTCCAGGTCGGCGATCAAATACTGCGTCGTGTTGTTGTCGCGGCTGCCCTTCGGCCGGCTGCGGCCGCAGCCGCGCTGGTCGAACAGCACGGCGTGAAAGCGCTCGGGATCGAACAGCCGGCGATGATCGGGCTGGCAGCCACTGCCGGGGCCGCCATGCAGATAGACCGCGGGGATGCCGCCCTCGCACCCGACGCTCTCGACATGGAGCTCGTGGCCATCGCCGACATCGAGCCATTCCGACGTCAGCGGAGCAAAGGGATCGGCGCGCCTGGCAACCTTGCCGGCATCGGCATCAGGCGCCATGAGGTTTGTCCTGGTGCTCGTCCGTCTCCAGCGTGCCGCCGGCGAAGTTGCGGTAGAGGAAGCGGTTCTGCGTGCCGGCGGATTCCTGCTCGGCCTGCTTGAAGATCTCCTCATGCCGCGGCGACAGCGCGCAGGCCGGGTCGGTATTGCCGGCATCGCCGGTCAGCGCAAAGGCCTGACAGCGGCAGCCGCCGTAGTCGACCTCACGGAACTCGCAAGATTTGCACGGCTCCGGCATCCAGCCGGTGCCGCGGTAGCGGTTGAAGGCCTCCGAGTTCTGCCAGATCCAGGCGATCGAATGGTTCGAGCGCACCGACTCGAATTCCAGCCCGGTGATGCTCTCGGCGGCGTGGCACGGCAGCACCTTGCCGGCCGGCGAGATGTTGAAGAACTGGCGGCCCCAGCCGCCCATGCATTTCTTCGGCCGCAGCGCGTAATAGTCCGGCACCACATAGTCGATCGCGAGCGTGCCCTTCAGGCGCACTTGCGCTTCCTCGACGATGCGGCTGGTTTCCTCGATCTGCTCGATGGTCGGCATCAGCGCCGCGCGGTTCTTCAGCGCCCAGCCGTAATACTGCACGTTGGCGACTTCGAGCCGGTCGGCGTCGAGGTCGACCGCCATCTGGATGATGTCGGACAGCTGATGCAGGTTCTGCCGATGCATCACCGCATTCACCGTGAGCGGCATGTCGAGCTCGCGGGTCCATTTCGCGACTTCGAGCTTCTTGCGATGCGCGTCCTTCAGGCCCGCAACGCGATCGGCAACCATGGGCTCGTTGCCCTGGAAGCTGATCTGCACATGGCTGAGGCCGGCATCGGCCAGCGCCGACAGCTTGTCCTTGGTCAGCAGCACCGCCGAGGTGATCAGGTTGGAATACAGCCCGACATCGGTTGCGTGCTGCACCAGCTCGACGATGTCCTTGCGCGCGGTCGGCTCGCCGCCGGAGAAGTGGACCTGCAGCACGCCGAGCTCGGCAAGCTCGCTCAGCACTTTCTTCCATTCCTCGGTGGTGAGCTCGGTCGAGCCGCGGTCGAGCTCGACCGGGTTCGAGCAATACGGACATTGCAGCGGGCAGCGGTGGGTGATCTCGAGCAGCACCGCGAGCGGGATGCCGTAGGTCTCGGCCGCCGAGCGCGTCTGCTCGAGCACCGCGAGCCCGTCGGTCGGGCCGGCTGTCGTCGTCTTGTTGCCGGCGAGCGTGTCACTCATGCTGTGCTCTCGCGCGCTTCAGTGAGAAAGCCCTTGTCGGCCAGATCCTGCAGCATCGCGATCACGTCGGTCGCGATTGCATCGCGCGGCGCGGCGTATTTTTCGGCGAGCTGGTCCACCATCTCGGCGACGCTGCGCACGCCGTCGCAGAGCTGCAGCACCTCGACCGCGATTTCGTCCGGCGCCAGCACGCGCTCCGGCGCCAGGATCACCCACACCTGCCGCGTCTCGTCGAATTTCAGCTTGGTGTGGCGCGGCAGTTTCGGCCGGCTGGTCTCGCTGACGCTGATGTTGCGGCTGGCCATTGCAGTTCTCTAGCTGGTTTTCGGCACGAAGGCGCCGGGCGGGATCTGGCCATCGACATAGGCGTGATACAGCGCGTCGAGCTGCACCCACAGCACGTTGGTCTTGAAGATCAGCGCGTTGCAGACCGCCTCGCGCTCGGCGGACGTCTTGGCGTGCCGCTTGACGTAGTCGAGCGCGAAGCCGGCATCGCGCGGCGCCTGGGTCAGGCGGCGGCTGAAATAGCTCATGATGTCGGGATTGACGAAGTCGTAGTGCTTCAGCATCCCCGAGATGCGCTCCTCGTGCAGGTTCGGCGCGAACAATTCGGTGAGCGAGGAGGCAATCGCTTCCAGCGGCGTGCGGTCGCGGCAGAAATGCACATAGGCTTCCACGGCAAAGCGCGTCGCCGGCAGGATGCCTTCGGTGGACTCGACATAGGCCGTGTCGAGGCCGAGGCCTTCGGTCAGCTTCAGCCAGCGCTCGATGCCGCCCTCGTTGCCGAGATCGCCGTCGTGATCCTCGATGCGGTGGCGCCATTCGATCCGTGTGTTGCGGTCGCGGAAGCGCGAGATCACCATCGCGTCCTTCAGCGGGATCGTGCTCTGGTAGTAATAGCGGTTCAGCGCCCAGGCCTGAACCTGGCCCTTGTTGAGCTTGCCGCCGTGCAGCAGGCGGTGGAACGGATGCAGGCTGTGATAGCGCGTCGCGCCGATCGTGCGCAGCACGGATTCCATCGCCTCGGCACTGTCGAGCGTAATGCCCTTGCCGATCGAGAGCGCGGTCATTCCAGAGGTAGGCACGGCATTCACAGCACGATCTCCGTTCCGTCGGAGGGAATCTGCCAGCCCGCCTGTTCGGCCGCCTTGCGTTCGGCCGAGGTCCCAAGCAGCGCCGGGTTGGAGTTGTTGATATGCAAAAACACTTTTCGTCCGATGTCGAGCCCGGCGAGGCTTGCGATCGCGCCCTGATCGCCCGACATCGCGATATGTCCCATGCCCTGGCCGGTCTTGTTGCCAAGCCCCGCTGCGATCAGTTCGTCGTCGCGCCACACCGTGCCGTCGAAGAACACCAGCGGCGCGCCCTTGAGCCGCAATTTCAGGTCGTCGGTCACCCGGGCGCAGGCGGCCAGGAAATAGAAGTATTTGCCGCTGCGCCTGTCCGCAATACGCAGGCCGAGCGTATCGCCGACGCCGTCGGCGCCCGCCGGGTGCGCCTTGCCCTCGAGATACCAGGCGCCCTTGCCGGGAACCTCGAACGGCAGCACCTCGAGACCGGACGGCGATCCGTCGGGCAGGGCCGGCTCGAAGGCCTGGTCGACCGCGATCGGCCGGCGGGCGACGTTCTTCTCGCTCAGCACGTTGAAGATGCTGTTCGCGCGCAGGATCGCCAGCACCCGCTCATGGGCGTAGATCGCAAACGGCGAGCCCTCGCGCATCGACAGCAGTCCGGCGACGGCATCGATCTCGCCATTGGTGAGGATGACACCGGCGATCGGGCTGTGGCGCAAGGCGCCTTGCTTCGGATGCAACTGCGGCGTCGCGATCAGCTGTTGGCGCAGATCCGGGGAAGCGTTGACCAGGAACCAGTGCGCGCCATCGCCGCTGACGGCGATCGAGGCTTGCGTGCTCTGCAATTCGGGATGGTCGCTTCGCGCCGTCCTGCAGACGGCACAGCCGCAGTTCCACTGCGGAACGCCGCCACCCGCTGCGGCACCCAGGACGACGACACGAAGCATGATCCGTCCCCTGGAGACGTTTAACTCGGACCCATCAACTCGGCCCAATAACCTGAACCCAGAAACGTTACGAGGTGGACCCCGGCTTGGAACACACCCCCATGCTCGGGAGCGCGTTACGCCCGGATGTCCACCTGCGCTAAAACGCTAAACGTGTATAGGGCGCTGCCGCTTACTTGCGGGTGGCGCACATATACATGTTGATTTCCATGCCGACCGACACTTCGACGATCTTCGGTGCTTTCCAGGCCATTAGGCTCTCCTTGTTGCAACCGGACGAACTTTCCGCCCTACAGTTAAACTACTGCGGTTCGAAAAGTTCGCCACTTAAATTTTTCGCAAGCTGCCCTGCGGAAGCGCATGCTGCACTGCGGGAAGAAAATCCGACCCACTCACAAATTTGTGCGCGCATTTCCGGTCAAAACCCGGTGGCATCAGACCTTTTTACTGTTGTTCGCCACACGGTGAATGGTGATGTTGGACTAAGAGAGGGGGCCACGTGATCCTCCCAAGGTCCTGATGACGATTCTGTGCTTCCCGGTGACGGGACGCGACTAACCGAGCCGAGTTCTGCCGATGCCACGCTATTTCTTCAACACCCGTATCGGCGACGAGCTGATCTCCGACCCCGACGGCGAAATCCTGCGCGACCCGGATCGCGCGTGGGAGATGGCGCGGGCGATGATTCGCGAACTGCTGAAGACCGAAGGGGCCGACGGCGCGCTGCTCAGCGCGGTGATCGAGGTGACCGACGACGAGGGCGAGATCGTGCTGGAGTTTCCATTCACCGAGGCGATTCTCGATCGCCCGGATCACTCGATGACAAGGCACTGAGAGACACCGAGACGGAGGCACACCGACACGGTCGCGTGGCCACAACCATGCGTTGGCCGATGTGCGCATGTTTCCGATTGCAATTGTCCGGACAAATTCGCAAGACTATGAACGGAAAGCCGAATGCGCCGATCGACGTCAATGGCGCAATCAACGACGGCTTCCACCCAGGGGAGATCATCATGAAAAAACACTCGTTCGCTCCGCGCAGCCTGCTGCTTGCGGGGGCCATGCTGGGAGCGTTCACGCTCTCCGCTGCGGCGCAACAGCCGGCGGCCGCGCCGGCCGCAGGTGCCGCACCGGCTGCTCAGCCGCTGCCGCCGGGCTCGCCCATGATCGGGCGTCCGGACAATGAAGCCGCCGCCAAGCTTGCACCCGTCGTGGGTCCACCGATTCCGGCCGCGCCCGACAAGCTGCCGTTCGCCAAGCTCAAGGTGCCGGCCGGCTTCAACGTCGAGGTCTATGCCGCCGGCATGGCCAATGCGCGTTCGCTGGCGCTCGGCGACAAGGGCACGGTGTTCGTCGGCAGCCGGCTAGTCGACAAGGTCTATGCGATCGTCAACAAGGACGGCAAGCGTTCGGTCAAGGTGATCGCCTCCGGCCTCTACCGCCCGAACGGCGTCGCCTTCAAGGACGGCACGCTCTACATCGCCGAGCTGTCGAAGGTCTCCAAGATCGACAAGATCGAGGACAATCTGGACAACCCGCCGAAGCCGACCGTCATCTACGACAAGCTGCCGAAGGACGAGGCGCATGGCTGGAAGTTCATCGCCATCGGTCCGGACAACAAGCTCTATGTCCCGGTCGGCCAGCCCGGCAACAATGTGCTGCATGACGCCGACCACGGTCAGATCCGCCGCATGAATCTCGACGGCTCCGGCGCCGAGGTCTACGCGCTCGGCGTGCGCAACTCGGTCGGCTTCGACTGGAATCCCGAGACCAAGCAGATGTACTTCACCGACAACGGCCGCGACTGGCTGTCGGAGACGGTGCCAGAGGACGAGCTCAACCGCGTCACCAAGGCGGGCGAGGATTTCGGCGCGCCGTTCTGCTACCAGGGCAACATCATCGACCAGGAGCTCGGCTGGGGTAAGTCCTGCAAGGACTACACCGCGCCGGTGGGCCTGATGGGTCCGCATACCGCCTCGCTCGGCATGCGCTTCTACACCGGAAGCATGTTCCCGAAGACCTACAAGAACGCGATATTCGTCGCGCGTCACGGCTCCTGGAACAAGTCGCAGAAGCAGGGCGGGGACGTCGTCGTCGTCAAGCTAAACAAGGATGGCACCGTGAAGTCGATGGAGCCGTTCCTGACCGGCTTCCTCGAGGACAACAAGTATGTCGGCCGCCCGGTCGACGTGATGCTGCTGAAGGATGGCTCGCTGCTGGTCTCCGATGACTGGAACGGCGCGGTCTATCGCATCAGCTACGGCAAGCCGAAGGTCGCCAACCAGTAACAACCACAAGCGTCATTCCGGGGCGATGCGCAGCATCGAACCCGGAATGACGAGATTCCCCGATGCGCAATTGCGCATCTGGGGTCTGGTGCTCGCGCACCAGCCCGGAATGACTGAAGTGCCAGGAGCAGCCAATGCGCAACATCACTATTCCCACGCTCCTGTTTGCATTCATCGCATTCTCCGCCAACGCCGAGACCATCCAGGAACGCACCGTCGCGTGCTTTGCCTGCCATGGCGAGCATGGCACGTCGGAAACCGAGAACACGCCTTCGCTCGGCGGCCAGCAGGCGCCCTATGCGCTGATCCAGCTCTTCATGTTTCGCGAGAAACTGCGGGTATTCGACCCGATGAACGAGATGGCGAAATCGATGACCGACGACGATCTGCGCATCTTCTCCGATTTCATCGCCACCTTGCCGAAGCCGACGCCCCCCGCGGAGGCCGGCGATCCGGCGCGGATGGCGCGTGGCCAGGCGCTGGCGCAGCAGAACCGCTGCAACACCTGCCACAACACCGATTTTTCGGGCAAGGAAAACGTCCCTCGCATCGCCAACCAGCGCGAGGATTACCTCGCCAAGACGCTGGCCGAATACAAGGACAACAGCCGCCACGGCTACGACGCCACCATGGCCGACGTGATGCAGACGGTCACCAAGGAGCAGATCGGCGACCTTGCCTATTACATCGCCCATTTCCGCTGACCGGTTAGGCGGGGGCCGCTGGCCATGTCCTTCGTGCGGCGCTAAAACGCGTCCGTCATACGGAGTAGCACATGCAGGATCTTTGGCGTCTGTCGGCGGCTGAACTCGCCTCCCTTATCAAATCCAAGAAGGTATCGGCGAAGGAGGCGGCCGAGGCCGGGCTCGCCCGGCTCGACGCGGTCAACCCCAAGATCAACGCGGTGGTCGATCACCGGCCGGACGACGTGCTGGCACAGGCCGTCAAGATCGATACGGCCATTGCACGCGGTGAGGCGGTCGGGCCGCTGGCCGGCGTGCCAATCACGATCAAGGTCAATGTCGACCAGGAGGGCTACGCCACCACCAACGGGCTGAAGGCGCAGCGCGACCTCATCGCCAAGGTCGACAATCCGGTCGTCGCCAACCTGCGCAAGGCGGGCGCGGTGCTGCTCGGCCGCACCAATTGTCCGGCGGTCTCCTACCGCTGGTTCACCACCAATCTCATTCACGGCGACACCAAGAACCCGCGCGATCCCGGCATCACGCCGGGCGGCTCGTCGGGCGGCGCGGGCTCTGCGGTCGCGGCCGGCATCGGCCACATTGCGCATGGCACCGATATCGCGGGCTCGGTCCGCTATCCGGCCTATGCCTGCGGCGTGCACGGCCTGCGGCCGAGCATGGGCCGCATCCCCGCCTTCAACGCGGCTTTGCCGGAGCGCCCGATCGGCCCGCAGATCAGCGCGGTCTCGGGCCCGCTGGCGCGCACCGTCAACGATCTGCGCATCTCGCTCGCGGCGATGTCGGCGCCGGACTATCGCGATCCCTGGTATGCGCCGGTGCCGCTCGAGGGACCGCCGCGCGAGAAGCGCGTTGCGATGTGCCTCAATCCCGATGGCCTCAACCCGGTGCCGGAAGTGGTCGCCGCGGTGGTCGATGCCGGCAAGCGCTTGCGCGCGGCCGGCTGGATCGTCGAGGAGATCGCCGACACGCCGTCGTTGCGCGAGGCGGCCGAGATCCAGACCCGGCTCTGGCTCGGTGACGGCTACGAGGCCCAGCTTGCTTTCGCGGAACGCGAGGGCGATCCCGGCGCGCTGGCCTGCCTGCGCGGCGTCCGCTCAAAAGTGCATCCGTTCGACCTGTCGCAAGCGCTGACCCGCCGCGCGACTCTGACCCGCGAATGGTTTGCCTTCCTCGACAAATATCCGGTGCTGCTGATGCCGGTCTCGGGCGAGCTGCCGTTCCCCGATCATCTCGACCGCAAGGACGAGGCGTCTTTCGCGCGGGTGTGGCACGCGCAGCTGCCGCAGATCGCGATCCCCTTCATGGGGCTTCCCGGGCTTGTCGTCTCCACGGGCCTCGTCGGGCGGATTCCGGTCGGCGTGCAACTGGTGGCCGGCCGCTACCGCGAGGATCTCTGCCTTGCCGCGGGCGAGGCGGTGGAAGCCGGCGGCACGCCGTCGTCGCCGATCGATCCGGTGATTTGACATGGCAACCGTCTACGATTTCACCGCCAAGTCGCTGGTCGGCGACGAGGTGCCGCTGCAGCGGTTCGAGGGCCAGGTGCTGCTGATCGTGAACACGGCGAGCGCCTGCGGGTTCACGCCGCAATACAAGGGCCTCCAGGAGCTGCACGCCGGTCTCTCGCCGCGCGGCTTTGCCGTGCTGGGCTTTCCCTGCAACCAGTTCGGCGCGCAGGAGCCGGGCGATGCCAAGCAGATCGCCACGTTCTGCGAGACCAACTACGCCGTGACGTTTCCGATGTTCGCCAAGATCGACGTCAATGGCTCAGGTGCGCATCCATTGTACGAGCACCTGAAACGTGAGAAGTCGGGCCTGCTCGGGCCGGCGATCAAATGGAACTTCACCAAGTTCCTGGTCGATCGCACAGGCAAGGTCGTGGCGCGGCATGCGCCGACCGCCCGGCCCGAAGGATTGAAGAAGGAAATCGAGGCGCTGCTATGAGCGACGACACCAACGACACCACCAACGATCAATTTCCGGACCGTCTCTCGATCGATCCGAAGAGCCCCTATTACAACGAGGCAATCCTGTCGCGTGACGTCGGCATCCGGTTCAAGGGTGCCGAGAAGACCAATGTCGAGGAGTACTGCATCAGTGAAGGCTGGGTGCGGGTCACCGCGGGGAATGCCAAGGACCGCTACGGCAATCCGCTGACCATCAAGGTGCACGGGCCGGTCGAGCCGTATTTCCGGGATAAGGCGAAGTCCTGATCACGCGCGACGCGCAGGAGCGTCGCGTGGATGCCGTCATGGCCGGGCTTGTCCCGGCCATCCACGTCTTGGGGCGCCACCGAAAGAAAGACGTGGATGCCCGGGACAAGCCCGGGCATGACACGAAGTTAAGCACTCACGCGTCAAAGGATTGAGCCCATGTCCGTCCGCATCGTCGACGTTCGCGAGGTCACAAAGCCGATCTCCTCGCCGATCCGCAACGCCTATATCGACTTCACCAAGATGACCACGAGCCTGGTCGCCGTGGTCACCGACGTCGTGCGCGACGGCAGGCGGGTGGTCGGCTACGGCTTCAATTCCAACGGACGTTACGGGCAGGGCGGGCTGATCCGCGAGCGCTTTGCGCCGCGGCTGCTCGAGGCCGATCCGAAATCGCTGCTGGATGCTGATGGCGCCAACCTCGATCCGGACAAGGTCTGGTCGACGCTGATGTCGAACGAGAAGCCGGGCGGCCATGGCGAGCGTTCGGTTGCGGTCGGCACCATCGACATGGCGGTGTGGGACGCGGTGGCGAAGATCGCGAGCAAGCCGCTGTTCCGGCTGCTTGCCGAGCGTCATGGCCTAACCGCCAATCCGCGCGTCTTCGTCTATGCCGCCGGCGGCTACTACTATCCGGGCAAGGACCTCGGCGCATTGCGCAAGGAGATGCGCGGCTATCTCGACCGCGGCTACAACGTCGTGAAGATGAAGATCGGCGGCGCGCCGCTCGCCGAGGACCGCGAACGCATCGAGGCGGTGCTGAAGGAGATCGGCCGCGAGGCGCAGCTCGCGGTCGACGCCAACGGCCGCTTCGATCTGGAGACCGCGATCGCCTATGCCAAGATGCTGCGGGAGTATCCGCTGTTCTGGTACGAGGAAGCCGGCGATCCGCTCGACTACGCATTGCAGGCCGCGCTGGCCGAGTTCTATCCGGGCCCAATGGCGACCGGCGAGAACCTGTTCAGCCACCAGGATGCGCGCAACCTGATCCGCTACGGCGGCATGCGGCCGGATCGTGATTGGCTGCAATTCGACTGCGCGCTGTCCTACGGGCTCTGCGAATATCAGCGCACGCTCGCGGTGCTGAAGACCCACGGCTGGTCGCCGAGCCGCTGCATCCCGCATGGCGGCCACCAGATGTCGCTCAACATCGCGGCCGGCCTCGGCCTCGGCGGCAATGAGAGCTATCCCGACCTGTTCCAGCCCTATGGCGGGTTCCCGGACGGCGTGCGCGTCGAGGGCGGCCACATCGTCATGCCCGATCTCCCCGGCATCGGCTTCGAGGGCAAGTCGGATCTCTATGCGGAAATGAAGGCGCTGGCAGCGTAAGCGGCGCTCGTCCGGCCAGCCCGGCAGGCTCGCGTCCGTTTGCGAAATATTTTGAGCGTCGCTCAATAAAATATTGAACGTTGCTCACGTTCCGATATACTCATGCAGGAGAGGCGTGGTCCGCGGATCCCCGGGGAGGCGCCCGAACCGGCCGTGAGGATCACCGCATGCCATACTCAGCGAAAAATCTCCGGGACGCCGCCGATGCCGGGGTGATCAGCGCCGCTGATCTGGACCGGCTTCTCGCCTTCCTGGCGAGCCATGACGGGCAGGGCGCGGTGGGCGACGCAAGCCCGGCGGCCAGGTTCGATGCCGCCCATGTGCTCTGGTACGCGGGCGCGCTGATCGTGATCGGCGCCATGGGCCTGTTCTCGACCCTAGCCTTCACGCAGATGGGCGGCCGGGCGCTGACGGCCTGCGCGATCGCCTACGCCACCGCCTTCACTGTCGCCGGTCACCACCTCTGGTACGGCAAGAATCTGCGGGTTCCCGGCGGCTTGATGATCGCGATCGCGGTCTCGATGGCGCCGCTTGCGGTCTACGGCATCCAGGACGAGCTCGGCTGGTGGGGCAAGTTCGGCAAGCCCGGAACCGTGCAGGATTTCTACATCTGGGTGAAGGGCAGCTGGATCTTCATGGAGATCGCGACCGTCGTCGCCGGCGTCGTCGCGCTGCGCTACTTCCGCTTCGCCTTCATCGTCGCGATCATCGCGTTCGCGCTGTGGTTCATGTCGATGGATCTGGCGCCCTGGTTCAGCGGCACGAATTATGCCGACTTCGAGACGCGGCGCCGGGTGTCGGTGTGGTTCGGATTGGCCGTGCTCGCGGTGGCCTGGATCGTCGACTATCGCAGCCGCAACGGTGACTTTGCGTTCTGGCTGCATCTGTTCGGCCTGATGGCGTTCTGGGGCGGCATCACCGCGTCGGAAGGTTCAACCGAACTCTCGAAAGCGGTCTATTGCCTGCTCAATGTCGGTCTGGTTGCGATTGCGGTGATCCTGATGCGGCGCGCCTATGCGGTGTTCGGCGCGTTCGGCATCTGCATCTACCTCGGACATCTCGCCGACGTCGTCTTCAAGGATTCGCTGTGGTTTCCGTTCTCGCTGTCGCTGATCGGAATTGCCGTGATCGCCGCAGGCTTGCTCTACCATCGCAACGAGCGTGCGATCGCCGGCTGGCTCGCGGCGCATCTGCCGGCGGGGCTGCGTCCGCGGTCCGCGACGGCGTGACGCTGGTCGCTTTAGAACCGGTACAATCTGGAATTCCTACAAGAAGTGCGGCGCGCGAGCGCCGTGCTTCGTTTCCCGGCGCAAATCCGGAAGCCGACAGAAACCATTTGCATCCTTGACTTTTCCAACCCGGCGCTTGCTCCGCGCAGCGCCTACGCGCTTTCGTCGCGATTTTATTCCGGCCTCACGCAAAAATTTTCTCAAGTCCGTCGTCTGGACGCACCGCGCCTCACCTCACTAGAGGACGGCGCATCGCCTTCACGCAAGGCGACAGTTGCTTCGAGAGTTGCTTGGGGACGACGTCATGACATCAGGATCACAAACCAGCCGTCGCGGTGTTTTGCTCGCGAAGCTGTCGCTGCTCACGGTGAGTTATCTCGCACTGAGCGTTCCGCTCACGCCTTCGGCCGCACAGGCGCAATCGACCACTGCGCAAGCCGACGCCTCGACGCTGCCGCCGGTGACCGTCACGCCGCCGGCCGCGCAACGCCGCCGCAGCGCGCCATCGACATCGCGCAGCACGACGGCCGCGCGAGGCCGCCGCACCCAGACCGCGCGGCGGATCGAACCTGCGGTTGCTGCAAAGCCGTTCGCGGAATCGCAGGATGCCCGCACCGGCACGTCAGGCTATTTCGCCAACAGCACATCGGTTGCGACCCGGACCAACACCGCCATCGTCAACATCCCGCAATCGCTTAATGTGATCACGCGCGAGCAGATCCGCGACCAGAACTACCAGGGCGTCACCGATGTCACCCGCTACATTCCCGGCGTTGCCGTGCACCAGGGCGAGGGCAATCGCGACGAGCTCGTGATCCGCGGCGTCGATTCCAGCGCCAATTTCTTCGTCAACGGCTTCCGCGACGACGTGCAGTATTTCCGCGACATGTACAACGCCCAGAGCATCGAGGTGCTGAAGGGGCCGAGCGCGCTGACCTTCGGCCGCGGCGCCGGCGGCGGCCTGCTCAACCGCACGCTCAAGGAGGCCGACGGCAACCGCGTCTACGAGGCGACGGCGCAGACCGGCTCGTGGGGCGATCGCCGCGTCACCCTCGATGCCGGACAGGCGATCAACGAGAACGTCGCAGCTAGGCTCAACGTGTTCTACGAGGGCGCCGACGCCTTCCGCGACTTCAACCATCTGGAGCGTTACGGCATCAATCCGACGGTGACGCTGAAGCCCGACGACAACACCAAGATCAAGCTGAGCTACGAGTACTTCCACGACGAGCGCACCGCCGACCGCGGCAATCCCTCGCAGGGTGTGCCGGGCGGCGCGACCCGCTTCAACCCGACGGCGCCGTTCGCGCCGAATGGCGACTTCTCGACCTTCTTCGGCAGCCCGCGCCTGAACACCGCGCAGGCGACGGTGCAGACCGGCATGGCCATCATCGAGCATGATTTCGAGAACGGGCTGACGGTGCGCAACGGCACCATCGCCGCCGACTACCAGAAGTTCTACCAGAACATCTATCCGACCGGCGGCGCGCTCGCGGGCGCGGTCAACCCGGCGGATACCGCGGTCAATCTCGGCGCCTATCAGCACACCACCAACCGCGACAACGTCTTCAACCAGACTGACTTCACCTACAAGACCTGGACCGGTCCGCTGTTCCACACCGTCGGCTTCGGCACTGAATTCGGCCGCCAGAGCGGCGTCGACATCCGCAACACCGGCGTGTTCCCGAACGGCACCAACACCATCGTGCAGAACCCGTTCGCGCCGACCTATTTCGGCGCGGTGACTTTCCTTCACCATTTCACCGGCACCAACACCGACGGCGTCACCACGCCGGACTCGAACAGCCGCTATGCGCTGAACATCCAGTCCGGCTATGTCAGGGACACCATCGAGATTTCCCGCGCCGTTCAGATCATCGCCGGCGCGCGGTTCGATCGCTTCGACATGTCGGCGACCGACATGAACACCAACACCAATCGCGGCCGCGTCGACAATCTGGTGTCGCCGCAGGCCGCCCTGATCGTCAAGCCGATCGAGCAGATGTCGGTCTACACCGCCTACAGCATCTCCTATCTGCCGGCCTCGGGCGACCAGTTCAGCTCGCTGACCGACGGCACGCTGATCCTGCAGCCGCAGCGCTTCGAGAATGTCGAGCTCGGCATGAAGTGGAACATCAATCCGAAGCTGTTGTTCTCGACCGCGGTCTACAATCTGAACCGCACAAACCAGCCGATCCCCGACGGCAACAATCCCGGCTTCTTCTTCCCCTCGGGCAGCACGTTGACCCGCGGCGTCGAGGCAAGCCTGACCGGCCGTGTCACCGAGCAATGGCAGTCGTCGCTGGCCTATGCCTATACGGATGCGAAGATCACCGGCGCCACCTCGCCGACGGTCGTTCCCGGCAACCGCGTCCAGCTCGTGCCGTACAATCAGTTTGCCTGGTGGAACAAGTATCAGTTCACGCCGATGTGGGCGGCCGCGCTCGGCGTGATCTATTTCGGCGATTCCTTCGCCTCGTCCGACGACACCGTGCGGCTGCCGAGCTTCGTCCGCTTCGACGCGGCGGTCTACGCCAAGATCGACGAGACCTGGAGCGCCCAGCTCAATGTCGAGAACATCTTCGACAAGGGCTATTGGGCGTCCGCCGACGGCAACAACAATATCTCACCGGGGCAGGGGCGAACGGTGAAGCTGATGGCAAGGGCGAGGTTTTAGGCGCCGGCCATGATGAATGCGGGCACGTCGCTGTCGCCCCGTCATCCTGAGGAGCCGCGAAGCGGCGTCTCGAAGGATCGACGGCCACCGGCCGTGCCGTGCATCCTTCGAGACGCACGAGGACGCGCTCCTCCAGCGACAAAGGCGAAGCCTTTGCGCGGGGATGACGGTGTTGGAATGCGAACGCTCCCTGTCGTCGTCGCAATGACGGGGAGGGAGCGGCGTCCTACCCCAGCCGCATGTCCAGCAGCCGCCGGCCTTCGCCCTTCAACAGCTTCTTCACCGCGCTCGAGGCGATCACCTCGCCAGTGTTGGCGTAGGCCTCGTGGTTCTTCTCGATGTCGTCGAGGCGGTAGAGGTAGTTGACCATGACGCCGGCGGATTCGCGCAGGCCCTTGGGCGAGAGGTCGCCGAGCCAGTTGATCCGCTCCAGCCGCGCGCCGTTGCCGAGATGGAAGCGCGCGACCGAATCGATCTGCCGTCCCTTCGGCGTGCGCGCCTTCAGGAAGTAGTAGGCGGCGAGCGGCTCCAGCACGGCGCGCAGCTGCGTGGCGAGCTCGGCGTTTTCGAACCAGTCGGGCTTGCCGAGGCTCTCCAGCAGCTGACGGTCCTCGTCGGTAAGCGGCACGTCATCGGCCTGCTTCACCCACTGCATGAAGCCCGGCACCGGCGACAGCGTCACGAAATTGTCGAGCTTGGGCAATTCGCGGCGCAGTTCCTCCACCACCTGCTTGATCAGGAAGCTGCCGAACGAGATGCCGCCGAGCCCGCGCTGGGTGTTGGAGATCGAATAGAACACCGCGGTGCGGGCGCGCTCGACCGGCACCGGCTCGCGCTCTTCGGCAAGCAGCGGCGCGATCGCGCCCGGAATGGCTTCGGTCAGCGCGACCTCGACGAAGATCAGCGGCTCGTCGGCCAGCGCCGGATGGAAGAACGCGTAGCAGCGGCGGTCCACCGGATCGATGCGGCGGCGCAGATCGTCCCAGTCGCGGATCTCGTGCACGGCCTCATAGCGGATGATCTTTTCCAGAATATTGGCCGGCGACGACCAGTCTATCCTGCGCAGCACGAGGAATCCCCTGTTGAACCAGGACGAGAGCAGATGCACCACGTCGCGATCGAGCGCGGCGAGGTCCTTGTTGCCCTTCATCAATGAAAGCAGATCCGAGCGGATCGACACCAGCTCGCCGGTGCCGCCCGGCGCGCGATTGAGCCGGCGGATCAATTCCTGGCGGCGCGGCTCGGAGGCGAAATGCAGGTCGCTGGCGTCGTCGCCATTGGCTTTGGCGCGCCAGCTCTCGATCGCCTGCGCCAGTCTGGCGTGATCGGGACCGAAATCGCGCGCCAGCGTCTGGAAGAACGACAGGCGGCCGGCGGCATCGAGGTGGTGGTAGCGGTCGAGCACTTCGCGCGCCATCGCGGTGCCGGAGGCTTCGCCGCGGCCGGACAGCAGCGCCTCGCACAATTCCAGCAATTCGGACGCATCCTGCTTGTCGTCGGCCGGGCTGGCGCGGCCGAGCAGGACGCGGCCGCGTTCGGAAATCGTCGAGAGCAGGTCGGAGAAGAAGGCGTTGGCCATGGGCAGTTCGTATCCAGCGGGTCGCATTCAGTGAAGCCGGACCTTACACGGGATTTAAGGTCGGGAGGACTGCAGTCAAGCGTATGGATCGTACGGAAATATGTCGCAGGACGACAACGGTATAATTCGTCGCCGGTGACCAATCGGGGTCACGTTTTCTCCGCGAACGCGGTCGGTGTCTTGCCGGTGACCTGGCGGAACGCATGGGAAAATGCCGGCACGCTGGCATAACCGAGGTCGGAGGCGACCTGCTTGACCGAAACGTTCGCGCTGGTCGACAGGCGTTCGATCGCGGCTGCGATGCGGGCGCGCTGGCACCAGCTCTTGAAGGACAGTTGCGTCTCAGCCGAGAACAGGCGCGACAGTGTCCGCGCTGAGGTGCCGACCGTGCGCGCCAGCGCATCGATTTCGTGGTCCTTGGTCGGATCGGCCAGCACGATGTCGGCGGCGCGGCGGCAGCGCGGCTCCTGCGGCAGCGGGATGAAGGTCGCGGAATCCTCGGCCTGGTGCAGTTCCAGCATCACGAGCCTGATCAGGAGATCGGTGCGCTCGCGTCCGCATGCCGCGTCGAACAGCGCAAGGATCGCCTGGTGCACAAGCGGCGACACCCGAACCACGAATTCATGGCCGAGGCTGTCGCTGCGCTTCTCGCGCGCGAGCCAGGCCCGGTCGAAATACAGCGTGCGCATCTCGATATCGGCGAGCACGTCGATCGCGTGGGGGAGCAGGGCCGGGACCCACACCGCACGGTCCGGCGGCACCAGCCAGCGGCCCTTCGGCGTCGTCACCTGCATGGTGCCGCTCGCGGCATAGACCAGCTGCGCCTCGCGGTGCATGTGCGGGTCGAGGCGGACGCCCTTTTGGTAGCTGCGCGCGACCATGTGCACGCCATCGCCGGTGACGCGCCGGTCCTTGTGGAGGGCTCTTATTGGCGGCTCAGCGATAGTCATTGGCGACATCCCGTCAGGACAAGCACCTATAACCTATTTTCGAGCAATTGAAGAATCGCGCGAGAGACGTGCCTCATGAGCAGCCCAACGAACAGCCCAAGCAACAATCCAAGCCGGGTGATCAGCTTCGTCAACGCCGGCCATTTCATCGACCACTATGCGATGCTGATTTTCGCCGCCGCGGTCATCATCATGGGCCCGGCGCTCGGCATGGCCTATTCGGAACTGCTGCCTTATGCGACGCCGGGCTTCATCGCCTTCGGCGCCGGCTCGCTGATCACCGGCTGGCTCGGCGACCGCTGGAGCCGTCGCCACATGATGCTGATCTTCTTCGTCGGCATCGGCCTGTCGATGATCTCGGTCGGCTTCGTGCAGACGCCGCTGCAACTCGGCGCCGCGCTGCTGGCGATCGGCATCTTCGCCTCGATCTACCATCCGGTCGGCACTGCGATGATCGTGTCCTATGCCGAGAAGCTCGGCGCCCAGATGGGGATCAACGGCGTCTGGGGCAACCTCGGCGTCGCCTCCTCGGCGCTGGTCACCGGCGTGATCGGCCAGTATCTCGGCTGGCGCTGGGCCTTCATCGTGCCCGGCACGGTCACTGTGCTGGTCGGCGTCGCGTTTGCAATGACGGTGGTGCATGAGGACCGCAAGGGCTCCAAACAGGCCGCAGCCCAGGTGCGGGTCGCCAAGGAGGACATGTGGCGCGTGGTGCTGTCGCTCTTGATCGTGGTGATCGCGATCTCGACCACGTTCAACGCGGTGACGGTGGCGTTGCCAAAGCTGTTCGCCGAACGGCTCGCCGATCTGACCAGGAGCCCGGCGCTGCTCGGCGTGATCGCGGCCGGGGTCTATGTGTTCGGGGCGATGACGCAGTATACGATCGGCAAGCTGCTCGACAAACACTCGCTGAAGACGGTGGCGCTGCCGCTGTCGTTCATGCTGGCGCCGTTCCTCTATCTGGCGGCGAGCCTGTCCAACCTGCCGCTGATCGTGGTCTCGATCGGCATCGTGATGGGTGCGTTCGGCCAGGTCACGGTGAACGATGCGATGGTCGGCAAGTACACCACCGAGGAATGGCGCTCGCGCGCCTACGCGGTGCGCTATTTCGTCGGCTTCACCGCCGCGGGCGCCTCCGTCGGCCTGGTGGCGTGGCTGTACGACCAGGGCGGCTTCTCCATGATGCTGCGCGCCTTTGCCGCGCTGTGCCTGCTGGCGATCGCGGCCGCGATCATCCTGCCGCGCGAGATCCGTACCCCGGCCGTGCAAGGGGGCTGATCCCGGGCGTCTTGCGCCGCTTGCCGTTGAGGCAAAGCGCACCCGCCGGCGGGCGGGTGCGCTGATCGGCGCCTGCCGGCATTCGTGACTTGGTCACGCTTCGCGAACTTTGTTCCAACCCGCAGGTGTGGTACCTTTAGCTGGGCCTCGGGGACGAAGGCGTCGGTTGCGCCTCTTTGCACGTATTTTGGAGCAGCCGGAGCGCCATGGGCGAGATTCGCGACTTCAAGTCAGGTCGGTCACAGTCCGACAATACACAGCCTCCCGGCAATTCGGTGCCGCGGCGCCTGGCTGCGATCGTTGCCGGTGATATCGCCGGCTACAGCCGGCTGATGCAACTTGACGAAGAAGGCACCCATGGCCGCGTCAAGCGGACCGTGCGCGATCTGATCGAACCGACCATTGCAGAACACCACGGCAAGCTGGTCAAGACCACCGGCGACGGCTTCATCGCGATGTTCGACAGCCCGGTCGAGGCGGTTCGGTGCAGCATCGTGATTCAACAAAACATGATCGGCCGCAACGCGGCGGTCGCGCGAGATAACTGGATCGAGTACCGGATCGGCGTCAACCTCGGCGACGTCATCATCGAGCCCGACGACATCTATGGCGACGGCGTCAACGTGGCCTCGCGCCTGGAAGGGATCGCGGCGCCGGGTGATGTCTTCATCTCCGGCGGCATCTACGAGCAGATCAAGCACAAGATGGTCTGCGGGTACGAATCGCTCGGCGACAAGAAGGTCAAGAACATCACCGATCCGGTCCGGGTCTATCGCGTGTTGCCGGACGCTGCCGCATACCAGAGGACGCGCCGGCGCCGTGAGTCCATCCTGCTTACGCTGCTCGGACTGGCGGTCGCAATCATCGCTGGCGGCGTGCTCTGGTACATGCTGGCGCAACCGCGCAGCAAGCCGATCGACGTGGCGCGGGCGCCTCCGTCACCGGCCGCATCGCCGGCCGTTCAGCAGCCCGCGCCGAGCCCGGCTCCGGCGCCGGCTCCAGGCCAAGCTGCAAGTCCGGTCCCGAGTGCCGCACCGACGCAGCAAGCCTCGCCTCAAGCCGCACCCTCTGCGGCTCCGGCCGCGTCGGTACCAGAGCCCGAAATGGTCTCGCTGCGGGGCGGCAGCTTCTCGATGGGCAGCAATGACGATCCCTCGGAACGGCCGATCCGCAGGGTGACGGTCAAGCCGTTCGCGATGGGCAAATATCCGGTCACGGTGCTGGAATGGAACGCCTGCGCGGCGGCCAAGGCGTGCGGCTTCACGGCCGGCGGAAAGGACGACATGCCGGTCACCAATGTGAGCTGGAGCGACGCGAAGCAGTATGTGGCATGGTTGGCCGAGCGCACCGGCAAGGCCTACCGGCTACCGAGCGAAGCCGAATGGGAATATGCGGCGCGCGGCGGCACGCAATCGAAATATTGGTGGGGCGACCAGATGCAATCGGGCAACGTCGGTTGCAAGGATTGCGGCGGCGGTGATGCCGCCGAACAGCCGGTCAAGGTCGGCAGCCTCAAGCCGAATCCGTTCGGTCTCTACGACATGGGCGGCGGTGTCGATCAGTGGGTCGAGGATTGCTGGCACAGGAACTACCAGGGCGCTCCGGCCGACGGCGCGGTGTGGTCCGGCGGCGAATGCGGCTCCCATGTCATTCGTTCCGGCTCCTGGAAGAATGATGCGCGCTATGTCCGTCCGGCCAATCGCGACAATTACGACACCAATGTTCGCTACCCGACCCACGGTTTCCGGGTCGCGCTGTCGCCCTGAGCATTCGCCAGGTTTGGAGGGGTTATGAAAAGTGCAGGCTTGATCGCGCTCGCTGCGGCGCTGACATTGCTCGCCGGTCCGGCCGGCGCGCAAAACAAACCGGCGGGGAAAGACACCAAGCTGTATTTCATCTGGCCGCACGACGGGGCCAGGCTCAAAAGCCCGTTCTGGTGCCGCTTTGGGCTGCGCAACATGGGCGTCACCCATGCCGGCGACGAGTATCCGAACAGCGGCCATCACCACCTTCTGATCGATGTGAATGAGCCGTTGAATCCGAACGAGCCGATCCCGTCGGACAAGTCTCACCAGCACTTCGGTGCCGGCCAGACCGAGACGCAGCTCGATCTGGCGCCCGGCAAGCATACCTTGCAGCTGGTGCTGGGCGACGCCAAACACTATCCATTCAACCCACCGGTCGTCTCCGAGAAGATCACCATCCGGGTCAAATAGCCCGATACGGATAGCTCCCTTGCGCGAACCGCCGCTTGCGCAAAGCGGCCTCGTGCTGTTTGTTGCGCGCCGCCGGGCGCAAGACCCGATGTGGAGGGCCTCCGATGTTGTCTCGACCGCTGCGTCTGGCTGGCCTCGTTCTGGGAGTGATCGTTATGGCCGTATCCGCCAACGCTGACGCCTTGAAGGATCAGATCGCGCCGACCGGAAAGCTCCGGGTCGCGATTGCGATCAGCCCGGCGGGCGGCGCATTCTGGTCGACCCGGACCGAGAGCGGCTATGCCGGCGTTCCCGTCGATCTCGGCAGGGAGATGGCGGCGCAGCTTGGCGTCCCCGTCGAATATGTCGTGCACCAGAATTCCGGCCAGATCACCGACGCGGCGTCGAGCAACAGCTGGGACATCACCTTCCTGCCCAAGGATCCCGAGCGCGAGACCAGGATGACGTTCGGGCCGATCTACGAGGTCGCCGACGCCACCTACATCGTCAAGCCGGGATCGATGATCGCGAATTTCGCGGCACTCGATCAGGACGGCGTCAAGGTCGCTGCCGTCAACGCCACCACCACGATGCGTGGCGCGAGCGCGCACCTCAAGCACGCCAAGGTCACGGGCTATCAGACCTATGACGAGATCTTCAATCTCCTGAAGAGCGGCGAGATCGACGCGTTCGCGTTGTCGCGCGATCAGCTCAATGCGATGGCCAAGAAGATTCCGGGCACCCGCGTGCTGGACGAGACCTTCAGGCAGACCGTCACCGCGGTTGCGGTGCCGCTCGACCATCCGCTGGCTGCGGCGTTCGCCACCAGGTTCATGGCCGATGCGATCGCCAATGGCACGCTGCGCAAGGCCTATGACAATAACGGGCTGAAGGGCTCCCCGGTTCGTACCGAGGTGAAGTAGACCAGCGCGTATCGACTCTAGCACTGTCGTTCTCAACTATCCTCGTCATCCTGAGGAGCGCGTAGCGCGTCTCGAAGGATGCACGGCCCGGCTGGTGGCCGTCGACCCTTCGAGACGCGCTACGCGCTCCTCAGCGACTGTGTTCTTCGTCAAGCGGGTTGCCATGGTTTTTGGTCCCTGAGCATGGCGTTGAGGGTGGTGAGAACTTTGCGCGCAACGGCGATGAGGGCGACCATCTTGGGCTTTCCAGCGGTCACCAGGCGCCGGTAGAAGACCTTGAGCTGCGGATGGTATCGGCTGGCCGACAGAGCGGCCATGTAGAGCCCGGCGCGCAGCTTGGCTCTTCCGCCGCCGATCATGCTCTTGCCCTTCCAGCGGCCCGACTGGCGGGTGAACGGGGCAAGACCGGCGAGGCTCGCGATCTGGCGCCGATTGAGTGCGCCGAGTTCCGGCACCTCGGCAAGGAAGGTCCGCGCGAGGGTGTTGCTCACGCCAGGAAAGCTGACCAGCAGTTCCTCCTTGGCGCGCCAGACTGGCGAGCCGCGCACCAGCGTGTCGATGTCGTTGTCGATCTCCGGCAGCTCCTTCTCGAGGACCTTGATATGGCGGGCAAGGCTCTTGCGGACGCGGACATTCTCGGCCCGCTTCTCGCGCTGACGCTCGGCAACGATCATCTCGATGATCTGCCGTCGGCGACTGACCAGTTCAGCCAGCAGCCGAGCTTCCTGATCCGGCATCGCACGTGGCTCCGGCTTTACGGCCTCGACAAACCGCGCGATGACTGCCGCATCGATCGGGTCCGTCTTGGCACGCTGACCAACCGCCTGCGCGAAGTGCCGGATCTGGGCCGGATTGACCACCACCAGCGGCAGCTGAGCGCCCGCCAGCGCAGCAGCGACGATGGTCTCGAAGCCGCCGGTTGCCTCCACCGCAATCAGCGCTGGCGAGATCACCTGCAAGCGCGCAACGAGCTCTTCCAAGCCTTTGCCGTCACGCGCCACGGCAAAGGCTTCCCCGCTCGGACGCACATGCACGTCCAGCCGGTCCTTCGACACATCAATGCCAACGTAGATCGCGTCCATCTGCACCCCTCCTTGCGCAACCGGGCTCGCCAGGCGGCCCTCGCGACTGTTCGGGTTCAATGGAACAACGGACGGGGCGCCGCGCTGAGGCACGGGCTTCAAAGCCCTTGGATGAAGCGGTCTCCCGTCCGCCACCGCACCGGACACTCTATCCGATCCGGCGATTCGAGACTTACAAGGGTGACGGTGCTGGAGAGGCGCGCACTGGGTGACATCTGGGCATGCTGCATAATTCCGCGCCATCGCGCGGGGCGGTTCTTGCGCCGCCTATCTAACTCATTGGATTAACAGGGATTTACTGCCATCCGCGGGGCGTCTCCGGTTGGCACATCCATTGCTTTTGATAGCACCAGTCAATGACGACTGCCGTCCTCCGGATCGCCGAAGCCAGTGCTGGCCGCGGCGAGGGGATCAAGGCGCCCCGCTCGGGCGCCGCGAGCAATCGTTGCACCCCCATCTCCCCGACGGACGAGCATTTCAACCAACCCGCGTCGCTTCCGGCAGGCAGCCGGCGCGGCCGAATTGCGCAAGGGGAATTTACGAATGGCCTATCTCGCACCGTCCGAGTTCGTCACCAAGATGGTGGACGCCGGCGAATCCAAGATCTTCATGTCGACGCGGGACACCGTGATCCGCGCCTACATGGCCGGTGCGATCCTCGCGCTGGCAGCATGGTTTGCCGTAACGATCAACGTCAACACCGGTCAGCCGCTCGTCGGCGCATTGCTGTTTCCGGTCGGTTTCGTGATGCTCTATCTGCTGGGCTTCGACCTGCTGACAGGTGTGTTCGTTCTTTCTCCGCTCGCGCTGCTCGACAAGCGCCCCGGCGTCACGCTCGGCGGCGTGCTGCGGAACTGGGGCCTCGTCTTCGTCGGCAACTTCGCCGGCGCGCTGACAGTCGCGTTCATGATGGCGTTCGTGACCACCTTCGGCTTCACGCAGGAGCCCGACAAGGTCGGCATGACCATCGGCAACGTCGGCGAGGCGCGAACGCTGGGTTATGCGGCGCATGGCGCGGCGGGCATGGCCACGCTCTTCATCCGCGGCATGCTCTGCAACTGGATGGTTTCCACGGGCGTCGTCGGCGCCATGATCTCAACGACGGTGCCCGGCAAGGTCATCGCGATGTGGATGCCGATCCTGGTGTTCTTCTACATGGTGTTCGAGCATTCGGTGGTGAACATGTTCCTGTTCCCGTCGGGACTGATGCTCCATGCCAAGTTCTCGATCATGGACTACCTGATCTGGAACGAGATCCCGACCGTGCTCGGCAACCTCGCCGGCGGCCTCGCCTTCACCGGGCTCACGCTCTACACGACGCATGTGAAGACGGCGCCGAAGCGCCAGCGCCTCGCGGCTTGATCCCGGGCGGCTTATGGGGCTCTCCTGTCACGGAGGGCCCCATTCGCATTGGGACGGTCGATGCCGCGCGCACTGACAATATCGGTCGGGCAATTCTCTGATCAGGGCCGCAAGGACACCAATCAGGATTTCCACGGCGTGCTGATCCCCGACGAGCCGCTGCTCGGCCTGAAGGGCATCGCCGTGGTGCTTGCCGACGGCATCTCCTCGAGCAGCGTCAGCCGCATCGCCGCCGAGTCCGCGGTCAAGAGCTTCCTGACCGATTACTACTGCACCTCGGAATCCTGGTCGGTGAAGACCTCGGCGCAGCGGGTGCTGGAGGCGACCAATTCCTGGCTGCACGCGCAGACCAGGCGCAGCCAGAACCCCTACGACAAGGACAAGGGTTATGTCTGCACGCTGAGCGCGCTGGTGATCCGGTCGACCACGGCCCATCTGTTCCATGTCGGCGACTCCAGGATCTACCGCGTCGCGGGCAACAGCCTCGAGCAATTGACCAACGACCACCGCGTCGTGCTGTCGTCGCAGCAGAGCTATCTCGGCCGCGCGCTCGGCGTGAACCCGCAGCTCGAGATCGACTACCAGAATCTCCGGCTGGAGCGGGGCGACACCTTCCTGCTGGTGACCGACGGCATCTACGAGCACGTCCCGGCGCGGCAGCTGGCGAAGACGATCAGGGATGGCGCTGCCGATCTCGACGCTGCCGCGAAGTCGATCGTCGCGCAAGCCTATGACAACGGCAGCCCGGACAATCTCACCGCGCAGATCATCCGGATCGACGAGTTGCCGGACGGCGATGCCAGCGAGGTGTTCGGCCAGCCCACCGAGCTGCCGCTGCCGCCGCTGCTCGATGCACGGATGCTGTTCGACGGCTACCGCATCGTGCGCGAGCTGCATGCATCGCACCGCAGCCACATCTATCTCGCAGTCGACGAGGAGAGCGGCACCACGGTCACGATCAAGATCCCCTCGATCGACCTGCGTGACGACGGCGCCTATTTGAAGCGCTTCATGATGGAGGAATGGGTCGCGCGGCGGATCGACAGCCCGCATGTGCTGAAGCCGTTTCTGCCGCAGCGCAAGCGCAACTTCCTCTATGTCGCAATGGAGTACATCGACGGCCAGACCCTGACGCAGTGGATGATCGACGATCCTGCGCCGTCGCTGGAGACGGTGCGCGACATCACCGAGCAGATCGCAAAAGGGCTGCGCGCCTTCCACCGCAAGGAGATGCTGCACCAGGACGTCAGGCCCGACAACATCATGATCGACCGGACCGGCACGGTGAAGATCATCGATTTCGGCTCGACGCGGATCTCCGGCGTCGCCGAGGCGGTGCCGGCGGGCGTCGAGGACATCCTGGGCACCCAGCAATACACCGCGCCGGAATATTTCCTGGGCGAGGGCGGCACCGCGCGCTCGGACCTGTTCTCGCTCGGTGTCATCACCTATCAGATGCTGACGGGCCGCTTGCCCTACGGCGCGCAGATCGCGCGCGCCCGCACCCGATCCGACTTCAACCGGCTGGTCTATCGTCCGGCCGCACATGGCGGCCGCGAGATTCCGAACTGGGTCGACGGCACGCTGGAGCGTGCCGTGCACGTCAATCCGCTGAAGCGCTACGACAGCTTTTCGGAGTTTCTGTTCGACCTGCGCAATCCCAACGCAAGATATCTGACGACGTCATCGACGCCGCTGATCGAGCGCAACCCGGTGCTGTTCTGGAAGTCGACGACGCTGGCGCTGGCGCTCGTCGTGGTGCTGCTGCTCGCCTACGGCGCGCATCATTGGCGGTAGCAGGGCCAAATCCGCCGGCCTTTCCCGTCACCTTGAGGAGCGCGCAGCGCGTCTCGAAGGGTCGACGGCCCCGCTGGTGGCCGATTCATCCTTCGAGGCTCGCTGCGCTCGCACCTCAGGATGACGGGAGGAGAGTTGAGTCCACTGCGCCTAATGCGTCGCGCCGGCGGCAATGGGATCGAGACCGCTCTTGACCAGCGCGTCGCGCGCATCTGATGAGGCGAGGAAGCTGATCAGCGCCTTGCCGGCGTCGGGCTCCTTCGAGGCGGTCGCGATGCCGGCGGAGAACACCGTGATCTTCTGCAACGGCTCCGGCAGGGGACCTATGATGTCGATGCCGGCAACCGGCTTCAGCTCCGAGATCTGCTGCAGGCCGATCTCGGCCTCGCCCTTGGCGACGATCTCGCCGACCGGGGTCGCCGGGATCATCCGCGCCTTGTCCTTCATCTGGTCGGCGATGCCGAGTTTTGCGAACATCTCGGTCGAGACGTAGACGCCGCTGGCACTGTCGGAATAGGCGACCGACTTCGCCGCCAGCAGGGCCTGCTTCACGCTGTCGGCCGAGCTGATGTCCGGCTTTGGCGCGCCTGATTTCACCGCAATGCCGATCGGGGATTTCACGAGGTCGACGCGGCTGTCGGCCACCACCTTGCCCTGCTTGATCAGGTCGCCCAGCGCATAGCCGACCATGATCAGCACGTCGGCCGGCTCGCCGCGCGCCAGCCGCACCGGAATGGCGTTGGTCGTGGTGCCCATCGACGGCCCGAAGGCGGTCACCACCTTGTGCCCGGTCTTGCGCTCGAACTCCGGCACCAGCGCCTTGTAGGCCGCGGTCAGCCCGCCCGAGATCATGACATGGACTTCGGCGGCCGATGCGGCTGACGTGAGGGCGAGGGCGCCGATGACGGCGAGCGTGAGGGTGCGGAAGGTGGCGCGCATCGAGTTTCTCCCTGGACGATTCTTGGGAAACGGGTCGTCTTGGCGGGGGAGACTACTGTGCAGTGGAAAGCGTGGCTAGCCGCCTTAGTCATTGCGAGGAGCGAAGCGACGAAGCAATCCCTCTATCCCCGGGTGGGGATATGGATTGCTTCGCTTCGCTCGCAATGACGGGGAAAGAGCGTCGGGGCGTCTCTCACGAATTCACATGCACGAAATCGCGCAGCAACGGGTAGATCTCGTTGTTCCAGCGCTTGCCGGAGAACACGCCGTAATGGCCGACGCCGGCCTGCATGTGGTGCACCTTGCGATAGGTGCGCACGCCGGTGCAGAGGTCCTGGGCGGCGAGCGTCTGCCCGATCGAGCAGATGTCGTCCTTCTCGCCTTCCACCGTCATCAGGCCCATGCGCCGGATCGCCGCCGGATTCACCGGACGGCCGCGATGCATCAGCATGCCCTGCGGCAACAGATGCTCCTGGAACACGTCGCGCACCGTCTCGATATAGAATTCCGCGGGCAGATCCATTACGGCGAAATACTCGTCGTAGAAGGTCTTGATCAGCTCAGCCTTGGCAGTCTCGCCCTTGGCGAGATGGTCGGCGAGGTCAATGTGCTGCTTGATGTGGCGCTCCAGGTTCATCGAGACGAACGCGGTCAGCTGCACGAAGCCGGGATAGACCTGACGCAGCGCGCCCTTGCACTGCATCGGCACGTAGTTGATCAAATTGTCCTCGAACCATTTGATCGGCTTGCTCTTGGCAAATTCGTTCACCTTGGTCGGCAGGATCCGCGTGTCGATCGGGCCGGCCATCAGGGTCAGCGACGCCGGCCGCGCCGGATGATCGTCCTCCGACATGATCGCGGCAGCCGCCAGCGCCGACACCGAAGGCTGGCAGATCGCCACCATATGCGCGCGCGGGCCGAGCTGGCCGAGGAAGTCGATCAGATGGTCGGTGTAGTCCTCGAGCCCGAAGCGGCCCTCCTTGCGCGGAATGTCGCGCGGATTGTGCCAATCGGTGATGTAGACGTCGTGGTCCTGCAGCAGCGTCTTCACGGTGCCGCGCAGCAGCGTGGCAAAATGTCCGGACATCGGCGCCACCAGCAGCAGCCGCGGCTGCTCCGGTCCGTCCACCTTCCTGAAATGCAGCAGCGAGCCGAATGGCGTCGCATAGGCGACCTCCTCGGTCACCTGGTATTCCCGGTTGCCGGAGGACACGCTGCCGATGGCGTAGTCGGGGCGGGCGTAGGTCAGGGTGGAGCGCGAGATCAGCTCGAGCGCCGCCGCGAGCCGGCCGTAGACCCGGTCGGCGGCGCCCTGCGGCACCAGATTGAGGTATTTCAGCGCCGCCGCAGCCCCGGTCCGCCATGGCGCCGTGAGGTCCATGTGGTTCTGATAGGCTTGGTACATCATTGACATCATACGCATCCGCCCCTGGCAGGGATGGATATGCAATATCGACGCCAGAGAGGGGTCGGGCTGCCCGGCAAATTGGCACGTGGCTTGCTGCAAAAATGAACGGCTTCGGGGGCGCGGCGGCTTGGGCCGGCGCGCGCGGCCCGGGGGTAAGGACGCGTTCAGGGCGTGAGGGACCGGTATGGCGAAGGCGACACTCACCATCAGCAGCAAGAATTATTCGTCCTGGTCGCTGCGCGGCTGGTTGCTGGCGAAATTCGCCGGGCTGGAGTTCGAGGAGGTGGTCACCGCGCCGGATGACCCCACGGCGCGGGCCGAGCTGCTGCTGCTGTCGTCGTCGATCCTGGTGCCCTGCCTGCGCCACGAGGGCGCGACCGTCTGGGACACGCTGGCGATCGGCGAGTATCTCAACGAGATCATGCCGCACGCCGGGCTGCTGCCGGACGACCGGATCCAGCGCGCGCATTGCCGCTCGATCTCGGGTGAAATCCATTCCGGCTTCACCACGCTGCGCTCGTCGCTGCCGGTCAACCTCAAGGGGCATTTTCCCGGCTTCAAGATCTGGTCGCGGGCGCAGGCCGATATCGACCGTGTCTGCTCCATCTGGCGCGATTGCCTTAGCCGGTCAGGCGGACCGTTCCTGTTCGGCGAGCGCCGCACCATGGCGGACGCGATGTATGCCCCCGTCGTGACCCGCTTCATGACCTATGACGTGAAGCTCGACCCTGTTCTGACGGCGTATGCCAGGACCATCATGACGATGCCCGAGATGCAGCAATGGATCGAGGCCGCGAAGGCCGAGCCTGCCGACGTCGAGGAGCTCGAGGTCGAATATTAGGCAACGCGCGCCGGGTCCTGCCGGCGCCGGCGGCTCAAGCTCCAGGCAGGCCTTGCTCAATCGACGTGCCGTCGCCGCCCGGCATCGGCACCGCGCGGCGATCGGGCGCAGCGCGCGCCGAACGCAAATTCAGGCCTTGCTCCAGATGCTTCCGCTGAGATGGCCGAGCATGGCGAGGCCGATCGCCGCAGCACAATCGGGCTGGCAAGGATTTCGCATAGCAATAAGCGAGCTGTGACCGCGACGATGCGACGCTGCCGAAAATTTGGACGCTGAGCCGGCGCCGCGATCTCGCGAACACGAGAACCGTGGAGGCTTGAAATGAACCAGCACGCCGCAGTCAGCAAATTCTCCCACGTCAAACCCGGTGACACCGAGTTCAAAGGCGGAGGTCTGCGCGACTTCTTCCTTTATCGCGATCTCGGCATCGCCGACGCCACCGGCGGGCAGGTGATCTGCCATCTGGTCAAGGCCAATCCCGACCTGCCGCCGGAAGAGGGCACCGGCTGGCACAAGCATCTGTGCGATTTTCAGATCGTCATCATGACCAAGGGCTGGGCGCGCTTCATGTACGAGGACAAGGAGACGCTGGTCGAGGCCGGCGACGTGATCCATCAGCGGCCCGGCATCACCCACTATCTGTTCGATTACTCGAAGGACATGGAATACCTCGAGATCGTCAGCCCGGCCGACTTCAAGACCGTGGATGTGCCGCCGGCAACCGAGACCGTGCCGCCGGTGACGCCGTGGAAATGATCGCCAAGGAGGATCAGAGGAGGGTTCGCAAATGTCGTCCGCGGAGGAATTAACCTTTGTCGTCGGCCGCTGGCTGCGGCCGATCGTCATGCTTCTGTGTGTGGTGCGCCGCCTCGGGCTGATGACCACATCTAGCCGTGAACAACGGAGTACGTCGCTTGATCAGTGATTCGGACGCGGTTCGTTCCATCCGCGTTCCAAATCTTAAAACGCCTCGCATGCGCGTTGCGTTTTGAAACAGTGCGCGCCGATGCGCGCCTCAGGCCATGCCTGCCTGCTTCACGCGCGGCGTGCGCCAGGCGATGACATTGACCTCCAGCGGGCCACCGGTCGTGTCATTACGCCACTGGCCGTCGATGAAGCGGCAGGCGAACGGCAGCTGATACGTTCCGCTGTGATCCTCACAAAGCACTTCCACGCGTTGTTCCGGCGAAGGTTCGCCATTGCCGTCGAATTGCGCCAGCCGTTTTTCGCGCGTAGCCATACGATCTGTCTCCACTGCCCAAGGTCGAGCCAAAAGGGGTCGAACCAAACAAGTTCCGAAGGCCCCCGTCCCCACGAGTAGTCCCCGTAATGAGTGAAGCACACCGCTCGAATGCGGTTTCAGTGTGGTATGTCTGCCCCGCTTTCAGCGTCGCGAGCACAAATCTGTGAATGACGCATGTGATTGGGGGATGCCGATGATCGCGCGTTTCGTTGTTGCCTTGCTGGTGCCGCTTGCACTCGGCGTCGTCGGAACCGCGCATGCGCAGGACGTTCCCGGCATCGAGATCTGCACCGTCGAGAAAACCATGGAGCGGCGCACCAGCTGCCTGCAGAGCAATGTCGATTTCCTGCAGAAGACGATCAGCAAGCTCACATCGGATCACCAGCAGAAGCTCGACGCCGCCAACCGGCAGATCGAGAGCCTGAAGAGCACAATCGCGAGCTTGCAGAAGCTCGTCACCGATTTGCAGGCGGCGCAGGTCAAGCTGGCCGACGACCTGAAGAAGAAAGCCGACGCGCCACCGGCCAAGGATGCGGCGCCTGCGGCGAAGGACGGGACGAAGTAGAAAATCGTCGTTGCGAGGAGCGAAGCGACGAAGCAATCCATGCTTCAGCACGTGCGGTACTATGGATTGCTTCGCTTCGCTCGCAATGACGGCAGAGAGTGTGGCTCGTCACGCCACCCGGTATTTCTCCATCACATCGCGATCCGGTTCGTAGCCGAGCCCGGGGCCTTGCGGCACGGCGACATGACCATTGGCGTCGACGTCGATGCGGTCGCCCCACAGGCAGGCGGGGCGCTTCATGAAGAACATTTCGATCAGGCCTTCGTCGCGGATCGCCATCAGATGCAGCGTGGCGAGGAAACCCGGCCCGAAATAGGGCGAATGCGGAATCACCTGGACGCCGAACTCGTCGGCGAGCACGGCCACGCGCAAAAATTCGGTGACGCCGCCGACCTTGATGACCGACGGCTGGGCGTGACTGACTGCGCCCGCCGTCATCATCTGGCGGAATTGATGCACGGTGCAGGCGTTCTCGCCGGCGGCGATATCGAGCCGGCCTTCTCTGCGCACCTCCGCGAGCGTCGCGAAATCCTCCGGCGGCCAGACCGGCTCCTCCAGAAACATCGGCGCAGCCTGCTTGCAGTCGCGGGCGAACTGGATCGCCGCCGGCCCATCCAGCGGGCAATTCATGTCGACCATCAGCGGCACGCCGGGGCCGATCGCTTCGCGCGCCGCAGCAACGGCCGGCACGGTGGTCTCGTGCAGCTTGATCGCGGCGTAACCGAGCTTGATGGCCTTCTTGCATTCGGCGGCGATGGGCGTGGGATTGCCGATCCGCATCAGGCTCGCGTAGGCCGGAATCGTGCTGCGCTTGGCGCCGCCGATCAGTTGATGCAGCGGCACGCCCTTCACCTTGCCGGCGAGATCCCACAGCGCGATGTCGAGCGCCGAAATCGCAAACATCGTGATGCCGTAGCGGCCGAACAGATGCAGATTGCGCTGGATCTGCTCCATCGCGGCGGGAATGCTGGCCGCATCGGGCACCTCGAGGCCGCGGGCCTGCGGCGCGATCATCTCGGCCACCGCCGCGCAGCTCGTCTTCGGGCAGACATAGGCGAAGGCATCGCCCCAGCCGGTCAGGCCGGCATCGGTCGAAACCTCGACCAGCACCATGTCGAGCGCCGAGATCGCGGAAGCGCCCTGGCGGAAGCTCGCAGGGCCGGCGTCATAGGGAATGCGGATGTGGTGGGCGCGGACGTCGGTGATCTTCATTGTTGTTGTCCTTCCGATCGCAGGCTTGCTTGTGACGAGTCTTGCTCCTGACAAGTCTTGCTCGTCAATCGTGTCGAAGACGTGGATGCCCGGCGTAGCCGCCGGGCATCATGAACTCCGGACCTGTGGGGAGGGCTGCTACGAGCTCTTCTCGCCGCTCATGACGGGCCCGAACCGCTCCCAGCTCTCGCCCTTGAAGCGCATCATCTGCAACTGCTCGATCGGTGCATAGTCGTCCGGTCCGGTCTTGATCTTGGTGCCGGGTAGATAGATGCCGATCTCGAAGTTGAGGCTGGCCGCCTGCTTGATCAGGTTCTCGCGGGTGAGGTTGTCGCCGCATTGCCGCAACACCTGCTCGAGCCCCTTGGCGACGCCGTAACCGAACACGGTCGAGGCGTCGTTCTGGTCGCCCTCGGGATACCACTTGGTCATGAAGGCGCGCCACTCGTTCATGGCCGGATCGGTCTTCCACTCGTGATCCGCGGGATCCTTCAGATACTGGGTCGACAGGATGTCCTGGCTCGCCTCATAGCCGGCCGGCTTCATCACGCCGCCGATCGAGACGGAGACGTTGGTCAGGAACTGGACCGGATGCCAATCGAGCTCGGCGGCCTTCTTGATCGCCTGCGCCGCGAATTTCGGCGTTGCGATGTTGACGAAAATGTCGGGATTGGCGCCCTTGATCTGCACGATCTGCGAATCCACCGTCGGCGACGTGGTCTCGTAGGAGGATTCAACGACGATCAGCTTCTTGGCCGCATCGCCGAGCCCGTCATGCAGGCCGGTCAGATAATCTTTGCCGAAATCGTCGTTCTGGTAGAGCACGCCGATGGTCTTGCCAGGATATTTCTGCAGGATGTATTTGGCATAGATGCGGGCCTCGACCTGGTAGCTCGGCTGCCAGCCCATGGTCCACGGAAAATTCTTCGGATCGTTCCACTTGGCGGCGCCGGTGGAGACGAACAGCTGCGGCACCTTCTTGGCGTTCATGTATTTCTGGATCGCAGTGTTGCCCGGCGTGCCCAGCGGATTGAAGATCAACAGCACCTCGTCGCTCTCGACCAGCTTGCGGGCCTGCTCGACCATCTTCGGCGGGCTGTAGCCGTCGTCGTAGGAGACGAAGTTGATCTTGCGGCCGTTGATGCCACCCTCGCTGTTGAGCTTGTTGAAATAGGCCGCTTCCGTCTTGCCGATCGTGGCATAGGCGGATGCCGGGCCCGAATAGGGCATGATGTTGCCGACCTTGATCTCGGTGTCGGTCGCACCCGGATCGTATTTCTTCTGGGCGTTGGCGGCGCTGGCGACGGCGATCGTCAAAAGCCCCGCAAGCGCCGCAGACTTGACGCAGTTGACATAGCTCAGGCGATGGTGGTGCATCATTGTCCTCCCTGACATGCTGGCCGCGGCTCGTGCAGTCTTGATTTTCGGGCAGCTTGGTGAGCCGTCGGATCGATGCAACTGCGAGTATGCACGATTGTAACATTGTTGCCAGCGACGGCTTTGCGGTAAAATTTCGCAGAGCGGAACCACAGTTTCGCCGTTGCGCAGCAAGGACTGTCAAATGCCGTGCGCTGCGGCCATGCATGATGCCCGAGCTTTGCAGGAAGGCGGTCGTCCATGAATCCAGCCCAGAAGGCGCTCTGGTACATCGAAAGCCACCTGCGCACGTCACTGACGCTGGATGATATCGCTGTTGTCGCCGGGGTCTCGCGCTTCCATCTGGTGCGGGCGTTCGCGGAGGCGACCGGCTTTTCGGTGATGCGCTACGTGCGGGCGCGCCGCCTCAGCGAGGCCGCGCGCGAGCTCGCGGCCGGTGCGCCCGACATTCTCACGCTCGCGCTGGATGCGGATTACGGCTCCCACGAGGCATTCACCCGCGCGTTTCGCGACCATTTCGGCGTCACGCCGGAGACGGTGCGCGCGACGACGTGTCTGACCAAGCTCAAGCTCCAGGAGCCGATCACCATGATCTCGACCGCTCTCGATCACATCGATCCGCCGCGTATCGCGATCGGCAAGGCCTTTCTCGTCGCCGGGGTTGGCGAGCGCTACAATCACGCCAATGACAGCACGGCCGGCATTCCGAACCAGTGGCACGGCTTCCACCAGCAATTCGCGCATATTCCCCGCCAGGCCGGTGACGTTGCCTATGGTGTCGGCTGCAACGGCGACGATGCCGGCAATTTCGACTACATCGCAGGCGTCGAGGTCGCCGATTTCTCCGACCTGCCGCGCGAGTTCGCGCGGGTCCGGATCCCGGCGCAGAAATACGTGGTCTTCACCCACGCCGACCACATCTCGACCATCCGCCGCACCGTCAACACGATCTGGAATCGCTGGCTGCCGCAATCCGGCATGACGGTCGCCGACGCGCCGAACTTCGAGCGCTACGACGAGAAGTTCGACAAGAACAGCGGTAATGGCGGGCTGGAGATCTGGGTGCCGGTCGAGGAGTAGCGGCCGGTGTGGTGGTTGCGCGGGAGGCGAGACGTGCGGGAGAACTTTTCAGATGAACGTCGACAGATATGAAAAGCCGGTTGCCATGAGCGATCCGGGACGTCACGCCGCTCTATTCGATGGCCTGCCGCGGGGCGCCGGCGCGCTTGCGACGACAGTGCAGGGTCTGCTGATCCATCAGCACATCGCTCCGGCCTATGGGGTTACGCTCGGCGGCGACCAACAAGCGCAATCGCAGGTCCGTGCCGTCGAGACGATGCTGGATGAAATCGTGACGCGCGATGCGCGGCCGCTTGCCGTGGCGCGTGCCGTCAACGAACGGCAGGTCGGCGTGTGCAGGCACTTCACGCTGCTTCATGTGGCGATGTTGCGCACGCAGGGCATTCCGGCGCGTGCCCGTTGCGGGTTCGGCGCCTATTTCGAAGCGGGAAAATATCTCGACCATTGGGTGACGGAGTACTGGAACGAGGAACGGAAATGCTGGGTCTTGTTCGATTCCCAGATCGACGATCGGCAGCGCGAGCTGTTCAGGATCGGGTTCGATGCGGCGGATGTGCCGCGAGATCAGTTCCTGGTCGCCGGCGATGCCTGGTCGCTCTGCCGCGAGGGGAGCCGCGATCCCGGCGCCTTCGGCATCCTCGACATGCACGGACTTTGGTTCATCGCCGGCAATCTTGTCCGCGACATCGGCGCGCTGAACAATCGCGAGATGCTGCCGTGGGACGTTTGGGGCGCCATGCGCATGCAGGACAACGAACTGGACCTCGCCTTCTTCGACCGGCTGGCAAGCGTCAGTCGCGAGCCCGATGCTCACGTCGATGAACTCGGTGCGCTTGATCGTGATGAGCGGGTGCGTATTCCCGGAGCCGTGTTCAACGCCGTGCTCGACTGCGTGCAGGAGGTGTAGACGAAGGTCGCGGGCGGGCCGGACTTCGAGCGCTATGACGAGAAGTTCGGCAAGAACAGCGGTAACGGCGGGCTCGAGATCTGGGTGCCTGTCGAAGGGTAGGGCGCTTTCTCCAAGCATGGAACGGTTGCCATTCGAGCGACCCCAGCAGCCTTTGGGGGCCTGATGCGGCGGCTGCTGGGGCCATCTACCGGCCCGATGCGCCGAGCCAGGTTCGCGAGGGCTCCACTTGGACCAAGGCTATGGCGGCTGTTGCGACGCGGGCCACCGAGCCAATCTTTTGGCCGCATCCATGATCTGAATATGTGAGTGGATTTGCAGCTTCCTGAGCAAACGAACGCGCTGGACCGATATCTGCGCTTCGGTCCCACCGATCTGCGCGGCAATCTGAGCATCGCACCGCCCGAGGGCCATGCGCCTCAGGAGCTTCTTTTCGCGCGGGCTCAGGAGCAGCACGGGACGCCTTCACGACACGAACATCGCAATGCCGATAATGACGAGTGGGCTTAGCCCCATCAGAACGATGCAAACGCTCTCAAGTATGTCACTGTCCATGACGCAACTCCTGCGTTGGGACTGGAACCTACACCCGGTGGAACTCGGCGAGCTAGTGCACTTTGTGCCTCGGAAACCAACCGAAACAACTGGGACTGCTGCACTGCGGACCTCCGTTGAACGCGATGGGCCGATGGATTGATCTATCTCAATCTCCGTTCGAAATGCCGACCCAGCCTTGCTCGCAATCCTGCGATACGTCCAGGCGATCGGGAGGTGGGGCATGTATCGGCATCTTCTCATTTCGGTAGATGGCTCGGAACTGGCGGGCTGAGATGTCGGAGGCTTCGGATTCCCTGTTCGGGAGCGTGCTGGATCCGATGGAACGGATCTCCGAAACCCTGTTCGGCCTGATCATGGCTCTCACCTTTATCTGCTCGCTCGGCATCGCAACCGGGACAAACATCAATCTCAAGACCATGCTGATCGGTGCGCTCGGCTGCAACCTTGCCTGGGGTATCGTTGACGGCGGTCTTTATCTGCTGGGCCGGATCAACAGTCGGGGAGGCAAGCTTCGAATGCTCCACGCGGTGCGGCAGGCGCCGGATTCCGAGACCGCGCACAGCGTCATCGCTGACGCACTGCCACCGGAATTGGCGGCGGTCTTGCCTGCGCAGCAATTGGAAGCGATACGGCAGAAACTGCAACGTTTGCCTGAGACGTCCAGCGGACCGAAACTGACGAAGCGTGATTGGATTGGGGCGCTGGGTCTTTGCTTGCTGAGCTTCCTTTCGACCTTCCCGGTGGTCATCCCGTTTCTATTCCTGAGCGACGCCAGATTGGCGCTGCGCGTCTCCTACGCCGTCGCTATCATCATGCTGTTTTGCTGTGGTTACGTGTTCGGAATTCAAAGCGGGTTACGGCCCTGGGCCGCTGGCCTTGCGATGGTGGCAGTTGGTGGTGCGCTGGTTGGCATAGCGGTGGCTCTTGGAGGATAGCGACGGTGAGGCGGCCCGGTGCTGCATTGGTTCGTCGGTTGCGTGATGCCATATGCACCGCGTTGGTCGGGATGTGCCTTGCACCAGTGACCGGGGCTCTCGCACAAGCCAATCCCCCAGGTCCCGGCAGTGCGATCGGGCTTGGTAACCGCGGATGGTCGGCGGCTGATACCAACCGTGATACCACGACAAACGAACTCGAATTCAGCGCCCGCGCGGGCGTTGCATCCGACTACATCTATCGCGGGACCACGCTTTCCGATCATGGGCCCGCGGCAGGTGCCGCCTTCGAAACAAGATTTGGTGCGGTATACGCAGGAACTACCGTGGCCACCGTCAAGCTACCGACCCAGCCGGCCGCCGAGTTGACGTTTGCCGGCGGGGTCCGCCCGAAGATCGCAAACATCGATTTCGATCTTGGCGTCACCTATTTCGCTTATCCCAGTGAACGGCTTCCCGGTGAGACGAACGGCATAAACTATTGGGAAGCGGTTATTCGCGGCGATCGTCGCATCACCGAAGACATCCATATCGCGGCCGGCTACGCCTATTCGCCTGACGTCTCGAACACCGGCGCCTGGAGCCAGTATGCCGCGGCCGGTATCGGCTACGATGTGCCAGGCCGGCTGCTGCCGCAGGACCTGGCCGTGTCGTTCACGGCTGCTGCCGGCTATTCCTGGTTCGGCAATCAGGCCGCGCAACTCGGCGGCTTCCCGCTACCTGCCTATCTCAACTGGCAGGCGGGCGTGACCTTCACACACAAAGCCTTCAATCTCGATCTGCGCTACTACGACACCAATCTGTCGAGGGAGAACTGCTTTGTCTTCACGGGCGATCCGAATGCGCGTTCGGGTGGCCACGTGAATCCCGTCACCAACCCTGACGGCCTGGTCTCGAACTGGTGCGGCGCGACGTTTGTTGCGAAGGCCTGGTTTGCCTTCAACTAGCTCTCGGTGGCGGCTCGCGTGTCTGCTACCGAGCGAAAGCGGATATCGTGAGCCTCGGGACGCCGCGGCCGCTCGCTCAAGCACTTGCGTCTCTGAATACTGGATCACCCGTATGCGCATGCGCGGGTGATGACACCGCGCTGTTTGAAAGGTTGAGCGGAGGACCATCTTCATCGTCGTCCTGGCGAAAGCCAGGACCCATTACCCCAAATGGCAATCGTTCCGCGACGCTGGGGCCGCGATCTCTTTCACAATCAAATTCGGTGGCTATGGGTCCTGGCTTTCGCCAGGACGACACTGTCTTTGATGCTCGAAAGTGCCTAGATCAGTGCGATCTTGCGAGGCAGAACGCGACGACCTGTTCCAGCGCCGTCTTCATCGGCGAGGACGGGAACAGCGCCAGCGCGTCGACCGCCATGGCGCCGTAGTGGTGGGCGCGGCTGATGGTGTCTTCCAGTGCACGGTGCTTGGTCATCAGCCCGATCGCGTGATCGAGATCGGCTGCTCCGATCTCGCCGCGCTCCAGTGCGCGGATCCAGAACTGGCGCTCGGTGTCGTTGCCGCGGCGGAAGGCGAGCACCACGGGAAGCGTGATCTTGCCCTCGCGGAAATCGTCGCCGACATTCTTGCCGAGTTTTGCGGATTTGCCGCCATAGTCGAGCACGTCGTCGACGAGCTGGAAGGCGATGCCGAGATTCATGCCGACCGAGCGGCAGGCGGTCTGCTCGGCCTTGGGCCGGTTGGCGATCACGGGACCGACCTCGCAGGCGGCGGCGAACAGCTCCGCCGTCTTGCCGCGGATCACGGCGAGATACTCGTCCTCGGTGGTCGCGGTGTTCTTGGCGGCGGCAAGCTGCATCACCTCGCCCTCGGCGATGGTGGCGGCGGCCGCGGAGAGAATGTCGAGCGCGCGCAGCGAGCCGACCTCGACCATCATCCGGAATGCCTGGCCGAGCAGGAAGTCGCCGACCAGCACGCTGGCCTCGTTGCCCCACAGCATCCGCGCGGACAATTTGCCGCGGCGCAGCTCGCTCTCGTCGACCACGTCGTCGTGCAGCAGGGTCGCGGTATGCATGAACTCGACCGCGGCGGCGAGCTTGATATGGCCGTCGCCTGTGTAGTCGGCGAGTTGGGCCATCGCCAGGGTCAGCATCGGGCGCAGCCGTTTGCCGCCGGAGGAGATCAGATGATTGGCGACCTCGGGGATCATGGTGACTTCGGAGCCGGTCCGCGAAAGGATGGTCGCGTTGACGCGCTCCATGTCGGCGGCGACAAGTCCCACCAGCCCGTCGATCGAAGCATTGGACGGGCTTTCGAAGGGTACAATAACCGCCACGCTGGTCTCCAATTTTGCCGAATTCGCACTAGCTCAGCTATAACAATAGAAACTGCGCGGTGCAGCGGCAAGGCCACGAAGTTGTTGACATGTGACGCATTGGCCGCACAGCCGGGCGGAGAGGAGAGTGGGTTTTGCGGGAATTGGTACGGACCAATGACGTGGTGCTGGTCTCCGCCGTCGGAGCGCTGCTCGACAGCGCTAACATCCATCATCTGGTGCTGGACCAGAACATGAGCATCATCGAGGGCTCGCTCGGCGTGCTGCCGCGGCGGATCCTGGTGCACGAGGACGACAACCACGAGGCCCGTCAGCTCCTGACCGATGCCGGCCTGGGCCACGAATTGCGGGCCGATGACTAGGGCATCTTCAAGCGAGGTGGGCTCCGGTTCGCGTCAAGAAAACGCGTCAAAAAACCAGTCTCCGGCCGCCGAGATCACCGAAGACGGATTCCTCGGCGGGCAATTGCGGCTGCGGCAGCCGCGCAGCGGCCACCGCGCCGGCCATGACGCGATCCTGCTGGCCGGGGCGACGCCGGCGCGATCAGGCGACCGGGTCGTCGATCTCGGCTCCGGCGTCGGCGCCGCCGGGCTTTCGGTGGCGCGGCGGGTCAGCGGGATCGATCTGGTTCTGGTCGAAATCGACCCTGCATTGGCCGAGCTTGCCCGGAATAACGCCACCGCCAACGCGATCATGGCCGAGGTGATCGTGCTCGATGTCGAGGCCGGCGCTTCAGCGTTCGATGACGCCGGACTGGCGCCCGACAGCGCCGACGTCGTGCTGATGAACCCGCCGTTCAACGATGCCACCAGGCACCGCGCCTCGCCGGACGGCGTCCGGCAGCGCGCCCATGTCGCGACCGCGACGACGCTCGCAGCCTGGGTTCACGTGGCGCGGCGGATCCTCAAGTCGAACGGGCAGCTTGCGATGATCTGGCGGGCCGACGGGATTGCCGAGGTGCTGGCCGCGCTGGATCGCGGCTTTGGCAGCCTCGAGATCCTGCCGGTTCACGGCGAGGCGACGTCGCCGGCGATTCGAATCCTGGTGCGGGCCACCAAGGGCGGCCGGGCGCCGACGCGGCTGCATGCCGCGCTGTTGCTCAATGAAGAGTCAGGTGTGCCCAATAAATGGGTGCAGGAGATTTTGGCTGGAAAGGGAGAATTGCCGCTGGCGCGGCGCTAACGGGCAGGCGCTGCCCGCATCGTCATTGGCACAAAGTTACTGCGGGGCCGTTTCTGACTGGCGTTCAGGCCTGGATGTGAAGTGGATCGCCGTGAGGAGCGTACCGATCAGCAAAATCAGCAGGTAGATCTTCATGGTTTCCTCTCCGCCCGCGCGTTGCAACCCCAATGACAAAATGCAAAACGCGTTCCACGAAATCCAATGACACTGGCGTGATAAAAAGTGGTTAATCCGAGGTAACGGCATGAGTGAACAAACAAGTGATCGCCAGGGGCATTCTGGAGGACGTTCGGGACTGCTCGAACGCGTGCAGGGAATGTTGCCGGCACGTTTCCGGCGCGGCATGGCCGTGGTGCCGGTGGTGCGGCTGTCGGGCGTGATCGGCGCGGTGACGCCGCTGCGGCCCGGCATGTCGCTCGCGGGCGTCGCCAAGATGCTGGAGCGCGCCTTTGGCACTCGGAATGCCAAGGCGGTTGCGCTGGTGATCAATTCGCCGGGCGGCTCGCCGGTGCAGTCGCGCCAAATCTATCTGCGCATCCGGCAACTGGCCGCCGAGAAGAAGCTGCCGGTGCTGGTGTTCGCGGAGGACGTCGCGGCCTCCGGCGGCTACATGATCGCCTGTGCCGGCGACGAGATTTACTGCGACCCGTCGTCGATCCTCGGCTCGATCGGCGTGGTCGGCGGCAGCTTTGGTTTCCAGGAGGCGATCAAGAAGATCGGGGTCGAGCGGCGGCTCTACACAGCCGGCAGCCATAAGGCGATGCTCGATCCGTTTCTCCCCGAGAACCCCGATGACGTCGCCCGGCTGAAGTCGATCCAGCGCGAGATCCATGCAACCTTCATCAACCTTGTAAAGCAGAGCCGCGGCAGCCGTCTGAAGGCTGCCGACGACGTGCTGTTCACCGGCGAGTACTGGGCCGGCGAGACCGCTGTTGGCCTCGGGCTTGCCGACGGCATCGGCGACCTGCGCGCGACGCTGCGGGCCCGGTATGGCGAGAAGGTGCTGACCCCGGTGATCGCGCCCGCGAGCGGCATGTTGTCCGGCCTGCTCGGCCGGCGGGCGCCCGGCGCGGGGTCGATGGCGGCACTGGACGGGCTCGCAAGCCTGCCGGACGATTTGATCTCGGCGGTCGAAACGAGGGCGATTTGGGCCAGATTCGGGCTGTGAACACGGGGATTTGAGCGCGCCATTTTGCCCCAAAAGCGCGATTGCGGCGCAGGCCGCCTTGCGCAAGAATACCTTCCATTGGGGGCCTGACAGACGTGAACGACAAGGATCGACCGATGCCGCCGCTGATTGCATTCGCAGGCGTCCTGGGTGGCCTGGCCGTGGTCCGCTGGGCATACAAGACGGCCGTTCGGATCAACCAGGAACTGGAAGAGGCGCGCTTGTCCCGCGTGGCCGAGCCCACGCGTGCGAGCGAAATCAAGACCCTGCGCCGCGACCCCGTCACCGGGGCCTATCGGCCGGGCTAACAGCTTTCGGATTCCGCAAGATGGCGGTGCCGGATTTTCCGGCATCGCCTTGATTCCATTGGCTGCCGCCGATACGGTCCCGCGCGCTTCAAAACCCCCTCGCGAGACCTGTACTGACGATGGACGCCCTGCCTGACCACATGCGCCCGGAACGTTCGTTCCAGGGCTTCATCCTGGCTCTCCAGCGATTCTGGGCCGAGCAGGGTTGCGTCATCCTGCAGCCCTACGACATGGAAATGGGCGCCGGCACCTTCCATCCCGCGACCACGCTGCGCGCGCTCGGGCCAAAGCCGTGGAATGCGGCCTATGTGCAGCCATCGCGGCGGCCCAAGGACGGCCGCTACGGCGAAAATCCCAACCGGATGCAGCACTACTACCAGTTCCAGGTGATCATGAAGCCGTCGCCGCCGAACCTTCAGGACCTGTACCTGAAGTCGCTCGCGGCCATCGGGATCGACGCCGCCGTCCATGACATCCGCTTCGTCGAGGACGACTGGGAGAGCCCGACGCTGGGCGCCTGGGGTTTGGGCTGGGAATGCTGGTGCGACGGCATGGAGGTGTCGCAGTTCACCTACTTCCAGCAGGTCGCCGGCGTCGAATGCGCGCCGGTCGCGGGCGAGCTCACTTACGGGCTCGAGCGGCTCGCGATGTATGTGCAGGGCGTCGACCGCGTCTACGACCTCAACTTCAATGGCCGCGAGGGCGCCGAGAAGGTGACCTATGGCGACGTCTTCCTGCAGGCCGAGCAGGAATATTCGCGGCACAATTTCGAATACGCCGACACCGCGATGCTGTTCGAGCAATTCAGGATGGCGGAAGAGGCCTGCCGCAAATATCTCGCCGCCGGCTGGCAAGAGAATTCTAAGAATCCGGGTGGCAATCAAAAGGAACATCTGATGGCCTTGCCGGCCTACGACCAGTGCATCAAGGCGAGCCACGTGTTCAACCTGCTCGACGCCCGCGGCGTCATCTCGGTGACCGAGCGGCAGAGCTATATCGGGCGGGTGCGCGATCTGGCGAAGGCCTGCGGCGAGGCCTGGATCCACACTGAAACGGGCAGGGCGGTCTGATGCCCGATCTTCTCCTCGAACTGTTCTCCGAAGAAATTCCCGCGCGCATGCAGGCCAAGGCGGCGGACGATCTGCGCCGCATGGTGACCGACAAGCTGGTCGCCGAGGGCCTCGTCTATGAAGGCGCCAAGGCGTTCGCGACCCCGCGCCGCCTGGCGCTGACCGTGCACGGCATTCCGGCGCGCCAGCCCGATCTGAAGTCTGAACGTCGCGGTCCGAAGATCGGCGCCCCGGATGGGGCGGTGCAGGGCTTTCTGAAAGCGACCGGTCTCAACTCGCTGGATGAAGCGAAGATCCAGAAAGACCCGAAGGGCGATTTCTACATCGCGCTGATCGAGAAGCCCGGCCGCGCCGCGATCGACGTGATCGCGGAGATGATCCCGGTGATCATCCGCACCTTCCCCTGGCCGAAATCGATGCGCTGGGGCGCGCGCTCGGCCAAATCAGGCTCGCTGACCTGGGTGCGCCCGCTGCACGCCATCACCGCGACTTTTGGGCTCGAGACTGAAGAGCCGGACATTGTGAAATTCTCGGTGGACGGCGTCGAGGCCGGGCAGACCACCTATGGCCACCGCTTCATGGCGCCTGGTGCGATCAGCGTGCGCCGCTTCGAGGATTACGAGGCCAAGCTGAAGGCCGCCAAGGTCATCCTCGATCCGCAGGCGCGCAAGGACATCATCCTCGAGGACGCCAAGGAACTTGCATTCGCGCAGGGCCTCGAGCTGGTCGAGGACCAGGTGTTGTTAGATGAGGTCTCCGGTCTCGTCGAATGGCCGGTCGTGATGATGGGATCGTTCGAAAAGGAATTCTTGTCGATTCCGGATGAAGTGATCCGCGCCACCATCCGCAACAACCAGAAGTGCTTCGTGGTCAAGGACCCCAAGACGGGCAAGCTGACCAACAAGTTCGTGCTGACCGCCAACATCGAGGCGCCCGACGGCGGCAAGACCATCGTCGCCGGCAACGAGCGCGTGATCCGCCCGCGGCTGTCGGACGCGAAGTTCTTCTACGAGACCGATCTCAAGACCAGGCTGGAAGACCGGCTGCCGAAGTTCGAGCAGATCGTGTTCCACGAGAAGCTCGGCACACAGGCTGAGAGGATCAAGCGGATCGAACGTCTCGCAGCCGAGATCGCGCCGCTGGTCGGCGCCGATGTCGAGAAGACTAAGCGCGCCGCGCGCCTCGCGAAGGCGGATTTGCTGACCGAAGTCGTCGGGGAATTCCCCGAACTGCAAGGCCTGATGGGCAAGTACTACGCGCTGGCGCAGGGCGAAGATGCGTCCGTGGCGGCAGCGAGCGAAGAGCATTGGAAGCCGCAGGGGCCGACCGATCGCGTGCCGACCGATCCGGTGAGCGTCGCGGTGGCGCTGGCGGACAAGCTCGATACACTTGTTGGGTTCTGGACAATCGATGAGAAGCCGACGGGATCGAAGGACCCGTTTGCGCTGAGACGAGCAGCGCTCGGCGTGGTGAGAACTATTCTGACCCTTAATCGTCCGTTGAACTTGCTCAAGCTCTTCGACGAAGCGTGTGCGCTGTTCCCGCCTAAGCTGCCAGGGGAAGAAAATACGGGAGCTTACGCCGCGCATCGGCTATCGCAAAAGCCAGACACCGGGCCCGCGCGGTCGGAGAGGTACTATGTTTCGCAAGAGTTGCTGGGCTTTTTCGCTGATCGCCTGAAAGTCCAGTTGCGGGAACAGGGCGCCAGGCACGATCTTGTCGACTCAGTGTTCGCGCTTCACGATGACGATGATCTCCTGCGCATTGTTCGCCGCGTCGAGGCGCTTGGAAAATTCCTCGACACCGATGACGGCAAGAACCTGCTCGCGGGCACAAAACGCGCCAGCAACATCCTCAGCATTGAGGAGAAGAAGGACAAGCGTGCGTTTGATGGCGCGCCCGACGCTGCGCTCTACAAGCTCGATGAAGAGAAGATTCTTGCCAAGGCGATCGACCAGGTGAAGGCCGAGGCCTCCGCCGCGGTTGCAAAAGAAGACTTCGCCGGTGCGATGAGCGCGATGGCGAAGCTGCGTCCGGCGGTCGATGCGTTCTTCGACAAGGTCAAGGTCAACGACGACGACCAGAAGGTGCGCGAAAACCGACTGAAGCTGCTCAACGAAATCCGCGCCGCGACGCGTGCGGTGGCGGATTTCTCCAAAATCGAGGGCTGACCGATGGACCGTGCAACGCTCGCCGCTTACGACAAGGAGGCGGCGGCGTTTGCGCGGGACTGGCACGACCAGCCGGCACCTCGCGATCTGCAGGAGATCGTCGGGCAATTCTTCATCAAGGGCGGCGCGACCGCCGATATCGGCTGCGGCAGCGGCCGCGAGGTGGCGTGGCTCAATGCCAGCGGCTTTCCGGCCGAGGGCTTTGATGCTTCCGAGGGCCTGCTCGCGGAAGCGCGCACGCGCTACCCGGCGCTGCGCTTTGTGCACGCCGAATTGCCCGAACTATCTGGCATCGCCGCCAACAGTTTCGACAATGTGCTGTGCGAGACCGTGATCATGCACCTCGATCACGTTGCTGTAGCGCCGTCGGTGCGCCGCATGTTCGAACTCGTGAAGCCCGGCGGTATCTTCTATCTGAGCTGGCGCGTCACCGCCGGCGACGATGCGCGCGATGCGCATGGCCGGCTCTACGCGGCGTTCGATACCGCGCTGGTGCGGGCTGAACTTGCGGCCGCCGAACTGTTGCTCGACGCGGAGGTCGTCAGCGCCTCGTCCGGCAAGGTCATTCACCGGCTGGTTGCCAGCAAGGGCAGGGGATGATGGCGCGGCTTGCGACATGCGCCTGCGGACAGCTCCGCGTCACCTGTCAGGGCGAACCCGTCATGATATCGCTGTGTCATTGCCTGGAGTGCCAGAAGCGGACCGGCAGCACTTACGGCGTCGCTGCGTTCTTTCCGCGCGCCGATGTCGAGCCGCAGGGCGAGGCGCGCGAGTACAGCCGCGTTGGCGGCAGCGGGTCTGCGGTGGTGTTTCATTTCTGCCCGAATTGCGGATCGTCGGTCTATTGGGAGCCCGGTCGCGCGCCGGATCTGGTCGGCGTTGCGGTCGGCGCCTTTGCGGACCCCGATTTTCCGGCGCCGTCGCAGTCGGTCTTCACCCAGCGCCGCCACGCCTGGGTGGTCGACAGGTAAGCGGCCACCGCCACGAGATGTGTCGCGCCAGAAATATCTGGAAATAATTTGCAATTTATTAACCATGCCCTGCGAGGGTCCTGGCGAGTCAACGATTTCTTAAGAAATCGCCCCTCGCGCCAATGCAGGGACCTCCCCGATGACCTCGATCGGCACCACGCCCAATCCCTACGCCCAATATGGCTCGGCCTATGCGCGGGCCGCCGCGACACCCTCGCTGGCGGCGACATTGTCAGGTGACGGCACCGCCGGCGACCTGTCGGCGCCCGCGACATCGAGCGCTGCAACCAACCTGACGCTGTCGGACGCCGCCCGCGCGCAGCTCGCCAAGGCGCCGTTGCCGGATTTTGCGACCGTCACCAACGACGCGCGCGTCACGCTCGACCGGCTTTACACGGCCGCGGGCGTGAAGAAGCCGATCGTCGACGGTAAGACCACGATCGATCTCTCGACCCTGGATCGCCGCTCGCTGTTTGCGATCTCGACCAACAATGGCGGCAAGTTCACGCCGGACGAGCAGGCGGTCGCCGCCACCGAGCTGAAGCAGCGCTTCGACAAGGCCTTGGCGCCGTCGCTTGCGACCACCCGCCTGACCGGCGACTACAGCGTCAGCTACAAGTCGGCGCTCGACTATCTCGACGGCGCCAGCGACGAGGAAAAGGCAACCGCAACCTGGGCCAGCCAGCGCGCCGCGGTGCTGAAGGGGGTTCAGGCGACACAGCAGGATCCGAACAAGGCGCCGACGGGAATTTCAGGCGACCCGATCGCAGCGGCGCTGGCGGGGACCACGTCGCCCACGACGGGCAAGCCACGCGACTTCGGCAGCGTGGCGAGCGATGCGCGTGCCTTCCTCGATCGGCAGAAGAGCGAGGCGGCGAAGAGCGGCAAGGAACTGGTGTACGATTCCCGCCGCAAGACCGGACAACTCGCCGATCTGTCCTCGCTCGACAACCGCTCGCTGTCGGCGATCTCGCTGAACCAGGACAAGAAGTTTTCAGGCGAGGAGATCTTCGCGGCCAGGCACGAACTCAACACGCGGACGCGCCTTGCGGTGCTCGATGCGTTGAAGCAGAGCCAGTCCGCCGGCGATCCGCGCCAGTTCAGCCTCGGCATCCTCAAGCAATATTCATCGATGAGCGCGGAGGAACGCCAGGCCGCCAACTGGACGCAGGATTTCCAGGACGCCGCGATCAAGAACTACAAATCGACCTCGACGCTGCTCTCGATCCTCAAATCGTAAGCCAGCAGAGCGTTTTCGAGCGAAGTGGGTACCGCTTCGCGTGAAGAAAACGCGTCAAAAGAAGAATCTGGAATTTCCAGCGACAGAACAGAAGAGCCCCGCCCGGAGGGGAGGCCGGGCGGGGCTTTCTGGTCCGGTCGATCTGCGCGCACATCCGCTTGCGCGGCGCCCGGACTGTTCGTTCAGGCGATCATGCTGAAGCTGAGCTACTCGACCACCTGAACGATCCGCCGCGAACGCGGCTCGACCAGAACAGTCTCGCCATTCACGACGGTGTAGCGATAGGGCGTCGCGCCGAACCGTTGCGGCACGTCGTAATACGTTACGCCGGCGTCCGGCAGCACGGTGCCGACCACGACGCGATCCGGAACGGCATAGTTCGGCACGCGCTCGCGCACGATGTATTCGCGGAACGCCGGGCGCTGCTCGACCGCAATGCCCTCGTCATCCTCGACGGCAACCGGCGGGCCACCGCGGACAATGCCGACGGTCTGGGCCTGTGCGGCAACAGCCGGCACCGTGATCGCAGCAGCAACCGCTGCAACGGCAAGTATTCTGTTTCGCATGGCTCGCTCCATTCATTTGACGCGCGCGCCGACCTTCGCCGATGCGCACGGCGAGCCAATGCATCTGGTGTGGCGATGTTCCGGAAAAAGCGCCGCCACATACGCGGCAATTTGGAGCAATTTTCGTGAGTTGCGGGAACTCGCAGGCCGGACGGACGTCTTGATGTGGAAACCCCCGCAGCGGATAAACTGCCGCTCGATTCGCTCCTCCAAAAACCGCCGGAGAAACACTTCAATGGTCATCACCGCTGGGCATTTGCCGCACATTGTCGCTCTGATCGCAGGCGTTCTGATCCTGATCATGCCGCGGCTGCTCAACTACATCGTCGCGATCTACCTAATCTTCGTCGGGCTCGTGGGAATGGGGCTGCTGCGCTGGCTGCACCTGTAGCGGGAAAGCGGGGTTTCGCGGCTTGCGCGGAACCCCCCAAAATGGTGTAAGGCGCGCATCTTCGACCCCTCTTTTCGGATTGTTGTCTGACATGGCCAAAGCCGTCGCGAAGTCCAAGAAAACTGCCGAGAAAACCGCAGCGAAATCAAAGTCCTCGGCACCGGCCCGGAAAGCCGCGCCGGCGCGCAAGGCGCTGAAGAAGAGCGTCCCGAAGCCGGCGCCGAAGCCCGCCGCCAAATCGACTGCGAAGCCGGCTGCAAAGCCCGCCAGCAAGGCGCCGGTAAAGGCCGTCACCGCTGTGAAAAAGGCGACTCCACCCGCGATCAAGGCCGGCAAGTGGGTCTATACGTTCGGCGACGGCAAGGCCGAGGGCCAGGCGACCTTGCGCAATCTGCTCGGCGGCAAGGGCGCCAACCTCGCGGAAATGGCCAATCTCGGCCTTCCGGTGCCTCCCGGCTTCACCCTTCCGACCTCGGTCTGCACCTATTTCTACGACCACGACAAGACCTATCCGAAGGAACTGAAAGCACAGGTCGAGAAGGCGCTCGATTATGTCGGCAAGCTGACCGGCAAGACCTTCGGCGATGCCAAGAACCCGCTGCTGGTTTCGGTCCGCTCGGGCGCGCGCGCCTCGATGCCGGGCATGATGGACACCGTGCTCAACCTCGGCCTCAACGACCGCACGGTCGAAGCGCTGGCCGAACTCTCCGGCGACCGCCGCTTCGCCTATGACAGCTATCGCCGCTTCATCACGATGTATTCGGACGTGGTGCTCGGCTTCGAGCATCATCACTTCGAGGACATCCTCGACACCTTCAAGGACGGCCAGGGCTATTCGCTCGACACCGACCTCACCGGCGACGACTGGGTCGAACTGGTCGGCAAGTACAAGGAGGCGGTCGCCAAGGAGACCGGCCACGACTTCCCGCAGGATCCGCACGCCCAGCTGTGGGGCGCGATCGGTGCCGTGTTCTCATCCTGGATGAACGCGCGCGCGGTGACCTACCGCAAGCTGCACGACATCCCGGAATCCTGGGGCACCGCCGTCAACGTGCAGGCGATGGTGTTCGGCAACATGGGCGAGACGTCGGCGACCGGCGTCGCCTTCACCCGCAACCCCTCGACCGGCGAGAGCAAGCTGTACGGCGAGTTCCTGATCAATGCGCAGGGCGAGGACGTCGTCGCCGGCATCCGCACGCCGCAGGACATCACCGAAGAGGCGCGCCAGGAATCCGGCTCCGACAAGCTGTCGATGGAAGCCGCGATGCCGGTCGCGTTCAAGGAGCTGACGCGGATCTACACGCAGCTCGAGAAGCACTACCGCGACATGCAGGACATGGAGTTCACGGTCGAGCAGGGCAAGCTGTGGATGCTGCAGACCCGCGGCGGCAAGCGCACCGCGAAGGCGGCGCTGCGCATCGCGGTCGAACTCGCCAATGAGGGCCTGATCTCGCGCAAGGACGCGGTGACGCGGATCGATCCGGCTTCGCTGGACCAGCTGCTGCATCCGACCATCGATCCGGCCGCGAAGCGCGACGTGGTGGCGACCGGTCTGCCGGCGTCGCCAGGCGCGGCGTCGGGCGAGATCGTGTTCTCGTCGGACGAAGCCACCAAGCTGCAGGCCGACGGCCGCAAGGTGATTCTGGTCCGCATCGAGACCAGCCCGGAAGACATCCACGGCATGCACGCCGCGGAAGGCATCCTGACCACCCGCGGCGGCATGACCTCGCACGCGGCGGTAGTCGCGCGCGGCATGGGCAAGCCCTGCGTCTCCGGCTGCGGCACCATCCGCGTCGATTACGGCCGCGGCACCATGAGCGTCGGTTCGCGCACCTTCAAGACCGGCGACGTCATCACCATCGACGGCTCGGTCGGCCAGGTGCTGGCCGGCCGCATGCCGATGATCGAGCCGGAACTGTCCGGCGAGTTCGGCACGCTGATGGGCTGGGCCGACGAGGTCCGCAAGCTCGGCGTCCGCGTCAACGGCGACACGCCCGATGATGCGCGCACCGCGGTGAAGTTCGGCGCCGAAGGCATCGGCCTCTGCCGCACCGAGCACATGTTCTTCGAGGAGACCCGCATCCGCACCGTGCGCGAGATGATCCTCTCCGAGGACGAGCAGTCGCGCCGCGCCGCGCTGTCGAAGCTGCTGCCGATGCAGCGCGCCGACTTCGTCGAGCTGTTCGAGATCATGAAGGGCCTGCCCGTCACGATCCGCTTGCTCGATCCGCCGCTGCACGAGTTCCTGCCGCACACCCAGGCCGAGATCGAGGAAGTGGCGCGCGCCATGAACACCGATCCGCGCAAGCTCGCCGACCGCGCCCGCGAACTGTCCGAGTTCAACCCGATGCTCGGCTTCCGCGGTTGCCGTCTCGCGATCGCCTATCCTGAAATCGCCGAGATGCAGGCGCGCGCGATCTTCGAGGCCGCCGTCGAAGCCGGCAAGCGCACCGGCAAGCCGGTCGGTCTCGAGGTGATGGTGCCGCTGATCGCGACCAAGGCCGAGTTCGATCTGGTCAAGGCGCGGATCGATGCCATGGCCAATGCGGTGATGAAGGAAACCGGCGCCAAGCTCAGTTACCAGGTCGGCACCATGATCGAGCTGCCGCGCGCCTGCCTGATGGCGGGCGAGGTGGCGGAGACCGCGGAGTTCTTCTCCTTCGGCACCAACGACCTGACGCAGACCACCTACGGCATCAGCCGTGACGACGCCGCGAGCTTCCTCGGCACCTATGTTGCCAAGGGCATTCTCGAGATCGATCCGTTCATCTCGGTCGATCGCGATGGCGTCGGCGAGCTGGTCAGGATCGGCGTCACGCGCGGCCGCAAGACGCGGCCGAACCTCAAGGTCGGCATCTGCGGCGAGCACGGCGGCGATCCCGCCTCGGTCGCGTTCTGCCACGAGGTCGGGCTCGATTACGTCTCGTGCTCGCCCTATCGCGTGCCGATCGCGCGTCTCGCAGCCGCCCAGGCCGCGCTCGGCAAGGAGATCGCCAGCCAGGCGTGAGCGATCGCGCAGCGGCCAACAAAGTCATGCCCGGGCTTGTCCCGGGCATTTTCGTTTGAGCACCGCCAGAAGACATCGTCATTGCGAGCGGAGCGAAGCAATCCATCGCGCCGCTTCCGGTGACGTGGATTGCTTCGTCGCTGGCGCACCTCGCAACGACGGAGGCCTGCAACACTTTGTTCACCATCTCCGTTGACCTGTTGTTTACGACTTTCATGCGCTGCGCATTTACCAAGCCGCGTGATGCCGCGCGCGTCGCATCTGCGATCGCTTGAGTGTAGCGCGCGGGCAACGCCGATTAACTCCGCGGCAACCTAAACAAGTTAGCAACGGGAAAGGTCGAACTGCGCGGATGTACCGCGTTCGATTGCACTCAGTAAGCGTTGCGTGAGCGTACGATGTTTGTGTCGCGTAACCAGCCGAAGGGCGCACGTCTTGCGCTCTTCGGTCTCGGTCTCAGCATCTTCGCCTTGATGCCGACCGAGCTCGGATATCAGGATATTGCCTCGCTTTTGGCCCGGCAGCCCGGCGTCGCCGAGCGCTGGCAGAAGCGCGTCTTCGCCTCCGCGGTCGGCTCCATCCAGGTCGCGACCTACAGCCTCGGCCGTCCGATCGGAACCTCCACGCCGCAGGATCCGCAAATCCTGCTCGCACGGCTCGACAATTCGAGCGTCGACATCACCGGCACGGTGACGCGCAATCCGATCACAGCAACGCCGCCGCGCTACCAGGCATCGGATTTTCCCAAGGTCGATCGCACGCTGAAGGGTGATCGTCTCGTCGTCGGACGGCCCGACCAGGCCGATCCTGCACAGCCCGCCAATACCGCTCCGGCGAACGAGGATCCCGCGACATCGAATTCGTCGGTCAAGGGCATGAAGACTGCGACCGCGCCGGCCGATAACGCGCCGCTCGATCCCGAATTGCAGGAGGCGCTGCGTGCGCCGCCACTGCCGCAATATGTCAAGCCGTCGCCGCAGCAATACGACGTGTCGATGTCGCTCGAGGCCAGCCCGCTCGACGATCTGAAGCCTGTGCCCGCAAAGCCTGCCGCTGCACCGCCCGTCGATGCAACGCATGCGCGCGACCCGTTCGCGTTCAAGACCGCCAGTCTCTTTTTTGGCTCGTCGCTCGGCACGCCGGAGAATCTCGAGCGCTGGCAGCCCGGCGAGGCGCCGGTCGTCGTGGCGCCTGTGGCGCAGCCCGATCCCGACCTGAAGGTGATGGCGTCACTGCCGGTCGATGCCGATGGCCCGGTCAAGGCCGGTGAGATGGGCGAGAGCATCGCGCCGAAAGGCGAGGTCAACGCCGATGACCAGCACACCAAGACGCCGGCGGAACGGCTCGGCCTGTTCGACGAGAAATCGCGCGCCAAGTCGGAGAAGTGCCTCGCCGAGGCGGTCTATTTCGAGGCGCGCGGCGAGGCGGTGCGCGGCCAGATCGCGGTCGCCCAGGTGGTGCTGAACCGCGCCTTCTCCGGCAAGTATCCGGAGACGGTGTGCGGCGTGGTTTACCAGAACAAGAACCGCCACTACGCCTGCCAGTTCACCTTCGCCTGCGACAACATCCCGGACGTCGTCCGCGAGCCCGACATGTGGGACCGCGCCAAGAAGATCTCGAAGGCGATCCTCGACGGCCAATTGTGGCTGCCGGAAGTCGATCGCTCGACTCACTACCACGCCTATTGGGTGCGGCCGTCCTGGGTCAGTGAAATGAAGAAGACGTACAAGTTCGGCGTCCACACCTTCTATCGCCCTCGCGCCTGGGGCGACGGTAGCGATGCGCCGAGCTGGGGCAACCCGGCCGAGACCGCCAAGATTTCGGCGCAACTCGCCGAAGCCGCCCAGAGCTCGGCCGAGCAGGCCAGCGCCAAGCGATAGCAGCTGATACGTCATTCCGGACTGGCCCGTAGGGCCAGACCTCAGATGCGCGCAGCGCATCGGGGAATCCCGATGTAAGGGGCAATCCCTCGAGATTCCCCGATGCGCAATTGCGCATCTGAGGTTCGCTCTTCGCGCGCCCCGGAATGACAGCCGCATAATCTGCAGAGCTGCCTTGCGAGCGAATATTTTTCTCCGCCGCCTCTTGGGGTTTTCATGCAGATGCATTAACTCCGCGTAATGTTTCGCGGGGCGGTTCCCCCGCACCAGTTGCGGGGGAAGACAACATGGCCGTTAGCAGCGGGGATCTCCGACCGACGTCCGGAACCTGGCGCACGCCGCTCGTCATCATCGTCTGCGGCTGTGCGATCGCGCTGCTGAGTTTCGGCCCACGCTCCAGCCTCGGCTTCTTCGTGCAGCCCATGGGCCGCGAATTCGCCTGGGGCCGCGACGTGTTCGGCCTTGCCATCGCGCTGCAGAACCTGTTGTGGGGGCTCGGCCAGCCGATCGCAGGCGCCATTGCCGACCGCTTCGGCCTGCTGCGCGTCATGATCGTCGGCGCCTTGCTGTACGCCGCCGGCCTGCTGCTGATGCGTTACTCGACCACCTCATTGTCGCTCGACATCAGCGCCGGCGTGCTGATCGGCTTCGGCCTGTCGGGCTCCTCGTTCAATCTGGTGCTGGCGGCCTTCAGCAAGCTGTTGCCGCCGGAGAAGCGCGGCATCGCGCTCGGCGCCGGCACCGCCGCCGGCTCGTTCGGCCAGTTCCTGTTCGCGCCGTTCGGCGTTGCGATGATCGACAATTTCGGCTGGCAGACCGCGCTCGTCGTGTTCAGCGCGCTGATGCTGCTGATCGTGCCGCTTTCGCTTGCGCTGGCGACGCCACCCGCCGCGACCGGTAATGTGCCGGCTGCCGACCAGCAGTCGTTCAAGACCGCGCTCGCCGAAGCCTTCGGCCATCGCTCCTACGTGCTGCTGGTGCTCGGTTTCTTCACGTGCGGCTTCCAGCTCGCCTTCATCACCATCCATCTGCCGGCCTATTTGGCCGACCGCGGCATTCCCGCGACCACCGGCGGTTGGGTGGTTGCGGCGATCGGCCTGTTCAACATCGTGGGCTCGCTCAGCGTCGGCTGGCTGCAGAACTTCTTTCCGAAGCGCTATTTGCTCTCGGTGATCTACTTTTCGCGGGCGCTGGCGACCGTCGCCTTCATCTCGTTCCCGGTGACGCCGTTCTCGGCGATCGCGTTCGGCGCAGTCTCGGGGCTGCTGTGGCTGTCGAGCGTGCCGCCGACCTCGGCGCTTGTCGCGCTGATGTTCGGCACGCGCTGGTTCTCCACGCTCTATGGCTTCGCCTTCGTCAGCCATCAGGTGGGCGGCTTCCTCGGGGTCTGGCTCGGCGGCATCGTATTCGAGCAGTATGGCTCCTACACGCCGATCTGGTGGCTGTCGGTGCTGTTCGGCGTGCTGTCGGCGCTGATCAACCTGCCGATCGTCGAAAAGCCGGTCGTGCGCCCGGTTGCGCAGCCTGCCTGATGGGTTAAACACTCCCCGAAACCAGAATTACGGGGAGTGCACATCATGGCAACGTTCAAGGCAGTCAGGATCGACAAGGCGGACAAGGGTACCACCGCCGCACTGACCCAATTCGACGACGCGGAATTGATGGACGGCGACGTCACCGTCCGCGTCGAGTGGTCGACGCTGAACTACAAGGACGGCCTGGCGCTGACCGGCAAGGCGCCGGTGGTGCGCCGCTTCCCGATGATCGCCGGCATCGATTTCGCCGGCACGGTCGAGCAATCCAGCCATCCCGACTGGAAGGCGGGCGACAAGGTCGTCTGCAACGGTTGGGGCATGGGCGAGACCCATCTCGGCGCCTATGCGGAAAAGGCCCGCGTCAAGGGCGACTGGCTGGTGCGGCTGCCGGACGGGATTTCGGCCCGTGACGCGATGGCGGTCGGCACCGCCGGCTATACCGCGATGCTCTCGGTGCTGGCGCTGGAGAAGCACGGTCTCACGCCGAAGAGCGGCCCGGTGGTGGTGACAGGCGCCGCCGGCGGCGTCGGCTCGGTGGCGATCGCTGTGCTCTCGAAGCTCGGTTATCACGTCATCGCCTCGACCGGGCGGATGTCGGAGGCCGACTATCTCAAGGGCCTCGGTGCCACCGAGGTGATCGATCGCGCCGAGCTGTCGGGTGCCCCCAAGGCGCTTGCGAAGGAACGCTGGGCCGGCGGCGTCGACAGCGTCGGGTCGACCACGCTCGCCAATCTGCTTTCGATGACCAGGTATGGCGGTGCCATCGCGGCCTGCGGCCTGGCCGCCGGCATGGACCTGCCGTCGTCGGTCGCGCCCTTCATTTTGCGGGGTGTGTGCCTTCTCGGCATCGATTCCGTGATGTGCCCGATCGAGCTCCGCAGGACCGCGTGGCGGCGTCTTGCCAGTGATCTGGATAAGGCAAAACTGGCTGATATCACTCATGAAATCGCCTTGGACGATGTCATGGGTTATGGCGCGAAGATCCTCAATGGCCAGGTCCGCGGCCGCATCGTGGTAAAAATAGTCTGAGGACGTTCAGACTTTACCAACCAAGCTGCTCCAATGTTGCCACGGTTGGTATGGTAAGCAGCGGGTAAAGAGACTTGCGGCATGATCCCGGGGGGCCGGGTGTCCTCGCGCAGACGTCGAGAAGCGTCGGTGTGGGGATCATGCTCAACAAGGAGCGGGTGCCCGCGCTCGTTAGTGGAGTAGCTCATGCTTGCGCGTTTGGTGTTGGGGGCCGTCACGGCCGGAGCAATGGTCGTGCCGGCATTCGCAGGCAGCATGAACGCCGATGAGGCCCGCAAGTTCGTCGCGGGCAAGGTGTTCGCCTTCACCTGTTTCGACGGCACAAGGGGTGCCGGCCGCATCCTCGACGACCTGGGCGCGACAGGCTCGATCCAGTTCTCCGGCTCCGGACCGATCCGCCACGTGCGCCTGCCCGGCAATACGCTGCAAATCCGTGGTCAGAGCGTTTGCGCCTCGCTGAAGGGCATTCCGTTCGAACCGTGCTTCAATCTCGACAAACAGGACGACCGTACGTTCCGCGGCTCGGTCTCCGGGATGGGCTTCGCCTATTGCGATTTCCATCACCAGGGCGGCCAGCAGATGCTGATGGCACGTGCGGTGGCGCGTCCGCGTTCGCTGCACCCGCGCACCCGATCCGCGGATGCCTCGCCGACCGAAGTGTCGCGCGTTGAGACGCCGCAGGTCGAAAGGGCGAAGCTCGAGCCGGTCAAGGCCGAGCCCGCCAAGGTCGAGAGCGCGCCGGAACTACGTCGCTCCACTGACTAACATTTCATCTGCGCGCTAGCGGGAATAGCTGCCGAGCCGTAGTCATACGGATGGCGGTCGCCACGCGTTGATAGCTACTCAATACCTTAGCGTTCGCCGACAGGCGGGATGACGAGGACACCGATTTGAGTAGTCATATGGCGCAGTATTTTTTCCGTATCAGTGATGGCGATTACGCTGGTGCGTCCGACCACGCGACGGAGTTTGAGAGCCGTGACGTGGCCTGGGCCGAGATGACCAAGGTCTGCGGCAATTTCCTTGGCAGCATTTCGCGCAACATGAAGCAAGACAGCGAATGGCACATGGAGCTGCTCGACGAGAGCCACAAGCCCGTGTTCAGGATTCGGCTGGTTGCCGAATCCGTCGACTAAGGCGTTCGCCGTTCAGGACGACTAACTTCAACCCTCAGCCTGCGGCACAGGCGGAGCGGCCCTCCTGCGGAACAGGATCCGCTGATACAGCCAGCCAATCCCGACCAGCACGATGCCAAGGCACATGAACGACAGCGCCCGGTAGACACCCGATAGCGTCGACATGTCGACCAGGAACGCCTTCAGGATCGTGAGCCCAATCACCGCAGCGGAGGCGAGCCGCGCCCGCTGCGAGTTGACGACGATTCCGATGCCGAGCAGCGCGACGCCGAACATCAGCCACGCGATCGAATAGGTGTATTGCTCCGCGCCCGTGGTCTCGCCGCGCGTCAGCACCGGTCCGTGATAGAGCCTGCGGATTTCGAACGTGACGTAAGCGAGCGCAAGCACCAGCGCGCCGGCGGCGATCGTGTTGGCGTAGCTTCCGGGACGATGCCCCGCCACCGCGTAGGACAACAGCAGCGCCAGCACGGCCGGCAATGCATAGCCGAGCAGCAGCAGATTGATGAAGCTGCCGCCGACGTCCTGCCACCACAGCATCGGGTTCTCCAGCCCCAGCAATCCGAACAGGCTGGCAAGCCCGGCGAACGCGGTCAGCAGCACCGCGCCGACATTGTGCACGATGCTGCCGCTGCGCAGCCGCAGCCGCTCCAGCCCGATCGCCATCGCGAGCGTCACGCCGACCTGCAGCGCGACCTCGGTCAGTCCGGCGCTCTCGCGATAGACGTCACCGGCATTGACCGCGTGGCGGATCTCCATAAAGGCGAGCAGCACCGTGAACAGGATCGCGGCGGATTCCACCATGCGCAGCGGGACGTCGTCGCCGTTGCGGCGCAGGAAATGGCTTGCCGCCCAGAACGACAGCGCCGGAACGCCGTAGCCCCACAGCAGCCAGTTGAAGATCGGCGTGGTGCCGACGGCATCGCCGGCGATGCGCGGCTCGTAGCCGATGCGCAGCACCACGATGCCGGCGAGGATCGCGGCGAGCCAGCGCAGGAACGGGATCGGCCGCTGCACCGACAGCCATGCCGTGCCCATCGACACCAGCGCCAGCGCGATGGTGAGCCAGCCCTTGTCGAGCGCGAAGGTGAGCGCCAGCGCCAGCGAGGCGAGGGCGCCGGTGGCCGACAGCGCGATCGAGCGCGACAGCTCCGGTCGCTCGCCGCGCCGGGTCAGCGCTTCGGTCGCGGCCGCGTAGGCGGCTGCGAGCAGCACGGCGAGGATCGCGAACGGGATCGAGCGATCGAGATGCGCGATACGTGCATAGAGTGCGACCAGCAGCGCGACCGGCGTGAACACGGCCGCCGCGGCCCATGTCACCGTGATCTTCGTGGTGGCAAAACGGAATTGCGCGAGGAAGCCGGCGACGCCGAAGGCGGCTGCGAACAGCGCGGCGGTCACGAGATGCAGCGAGACCGAGCCGTCGGTCGCGGACGGGCCGATGCCCGGGATCGCACCGCCCGGCAGCACCAGCATGTCGACGTTGCGGCGGACCGCCCACTCGCCGAACACGATGAAGACGAAGGCCGACGCGGCGGCGATCGCGCCGGCAGCGGCGGGTGCGCGCCAGGCGACGAAAAGGCTGCCCGCCGTCAGCAGCGCGAAGCCGATCATCGCGCTGTCGGCATGCGCGCTGTTGAGCACGATCAGCATCGCGCCGAACAGATAGGCCGCGATCGAGCCGGATGAGATCGGCTCGATCTCCTCGCCATCGCCGTCGGGGCCGAACATGAAGCCGCAGACCACGAGCAGCGCCGCCAGCACGAAGCCCGCGATGACGTGGAAGACGTGCGGCGCGATCATCTCCGGCCCGCATTGCAGGCAGGGGAAGGTCCACAACAACGCGAACGCGATCGTCGTGACCGCGAGCCAGCGCCACAGCCGGATCCGCGCGAGGCTGAACGCCGCCGCCGTGACGATGGCAAGATAAATGTAGAGCGACCAGAAGTCCGGCTTGTCGGAGGAGACCAGGATCGGCGTGACGAAGGCGCCGACGATGCCGAGCCCCGCCAGCGCAGGTCCGTGCAGCAGCGCGGCCGCGAGCGTGCCGAGCGCGACCATGCCGAGCAGGATGAAGGCGGTTGCCGGCGCGAGGAAATCATACAGCGCATAGGCGGCGTAGACGGTGGCGAACGCCACCGCGGTGCCGGCGGCGGTGAGGATCGCCGGAATGTTGGCGATCGGCAGTGCCGCGATGCTGGAGATGCTTTCCTTGCGCCGCGTCCACTCGCCGGCGCCGAGCAGCGCCAGCGCAAACAGTTCGCCGAGCAGCGTGCGCACGCCGGGGCCGAGCAGCCCGGCCTCGATCGAATAGCGCACCATGAAGAAGCCGCCGAGCGCAAGCGTCAGGCCGCCGATCCACACCACCCAGCGCGTGCCGAGCGTCTCCTCGAAGCCGGGCGCCGGGGGCGGCGGGGCGGGTGGTTCTGGCAGCGGCGGTGGCGCGGCGCCTGCCGCGGCTGTCTCTGCATGCGCATCCGGCTCGCTCGCGGCCGCTTCGGGCAGCGGCGGCGGCGCGATGGGAGGCGCCGCCGGTAGCGTCTGTTCGAACGCCTCGAGCGGCGCCAGCGGTGGCGGCACGGCCGTCCGCGCGGCGGACACGCCCGCGGCCTCGACCGCATCCAGCCGGCGCTGCAGCACCGCAATCTGGCTCAGCGCCTTGCGCGCGAAAATGATCGCGACAATGGCGATGACGAGCGTGAGGAAATCGAACGGCGAATCGAACATCGGGCCTCCGGCAGGACGCGCCGGACCATCGGCCAGCGGGCCGCCCGTCGCAACCTAGTAGTGCAGTTGAGCGGACTGGAAGTTCAAGCGCTCGGGCGTGGCAGGCCGCGTTAGTCCAGATCGATGTGGAAGGGCCGGCCCTCGACGCTCATGCTGCCGGGGCCCATCGCATCGAGCGCGCGCAGCATCCGGCCCTCGCGCCCCAGCGCCTTGTCGGCAAGGCTGACGATCAGGCGGTTGGGTGCGGCGATCGGCGAGGCCTCGCGGATCAGCCGGGCGATGGACATTTCGTCGCGGTGCGGATTGAGCGCGCAGACGGTGGCGAATGCGCTTGCGGTCGAGCGGCTGATGCCGGCGTAGCAATGCACCACCATCGGCGCGCGGCGATCCCAGCCGCGCACGAAGGCCAGCACGCGCTCGATATGGGTCTCGTTGGGGGCAACGAATCCGTCCATCTGTTCGACGATGTCGTCCATCGACACCTTCAGATGGTTGGCCGGAAGCACCGAGGGCGGTCGCTGCACCTGGTCGACATTGGCCATCACGGTCAGCACGTGGCTGGCGCCGGTGGCACGAACCGTGTCGGAGAGCGCGGCAAGCGAGCAAACGTGAAGCATGATGGTCCTTGGCTATCGGTACGCCCGATTATAACGGCTGCTCCCGGGCGGGCAAAGCCGGGCGGCGCGATGCCCGCGCTGCGTTTTGCGGCGCAACCGGCAGCAAGCTTCGTGATGCCGCGCCTACGATGCGTGCAATGCGTTGAAGCGTTCGAGGAACTGCTTTTCGGCCCTCGCTGCGGTCCATGGCGTCAGATAGTCGCGCTCGGTGGCTTCCGGCAATTCCGGATCGCGGCCGAACAGCCGCCTGGCTTCGGCTTGCGAAAATCCCGCCAGATGCGTCGCCTCGAGATAGGCGGCGCCGCGATCGGCGGCCTTGATCTGTTGGGTGATCTCGTCCGCCAGCACGGCGGGCAGGCCGAAGCGGATATGGATCGCCGCCAAAAGCCGCTTCTCCACCGCCTTGTATTCACCGGCAAGCACGGCCTTGAACGGCGAGATCATGTCGCCGATGACATATTCCGGCGCGTCGTGCAGCAGTGCTGCGAGACGATGGCTGATATCGACGCGCGGCGTCTGCTGGCGCATCACGGCCTCGACCAGCAGCGTGTGCTGGGCCACCGAGAAGATGTGCGCGCCAGAGGTCTGGCCATTCCAGCGCGCGACCCGCGCCAGTCCATGCGCGATGTCGACGATCTCGATATCGAGCGGCGACGGGTCGAGCAGGTCCAGCCGGCGCCCCGACAACATCCGCTGCCAGGCGCGAGTGGTCTCGGTCGATCGACGCGCAGTCATTTCTTCTTGAGCCGCGGTGTACGGAGCTTGCCGCTGCAGGCCTCGTGGCAAAAGCAGGTCACAAGGTGATCGTTGACCATGCCGGTCGCCTGCATGAAGGCGTACACGATGGTGGGGCCGACGAATTTGAAGCCGCGCGCGCCGAGCTCCTTGGAGACCTTGATCGAGACCGGTGTCGAGGCCGGCACGCTCGCGGTGGTCTTGAACTGATTGACCTTCGGCTTGCCGTCAACGAAGTCCCACAGGAATTTCGCGAAGCCGGGGCCCTTCTCCATGATCTCCAGATAGCCCTTCGCGCTCGCTATCGTGCCTTCGATCTTGGCACGGTTGCGAACGATGCCGGCGTCGTTCATCAGCGCATGCACCTTCTTGTCGGTGTAGCGCACGATCTTGTCGGGCTGGAAATCGTCGAAGGCTTTGCGGAAGTTGTCGCGCTTGCGCAGGATCGTGATCCAGGACAGGCCGGCCTGGAAGCCGTCGAGGATCAGCTTCTCGTAGAGCGCGCGGTCGTCGTATTCCGGCACGCCCCATTCATTGTCGTGATAGGCGACGTAGAACGCGTCCTCGCCCGGCCACGGGCAGCGCGTCTTGCCGTCGGGATGCAGTTGTGCGGTACGGCTCATGCAACGGTCTGTTTGGGTGTGATGCGGACAGCGTCCGGTTCGGCGAGGTGAAGCGGAAGTCCGCCTGCGGTCAGCGGCAGGCCGGCGTCGAGCGCATCGGCGACGCGATCGATACGTACCAGCGCGAGGCCTTTCTCGCCGGCGGTCGAGCCCATGGTGCCGACCTGCTTGTCGCCGGCCTGGATCGTCGCGCCGGTCTCGGGGGAGGGGCCGTCGAGAATGATCTTCACCGTGCGGGTGCGCAGCGTGCCGCGATGCTGCATGCGCGACACCACCTCCTGGCCGACATAGCAGCCCTTATCGAAATCGACGCCGTGGAGACGGTCCATATTGGTCTCGTGCGGGAAGGCGTCGCCATAGATGAAGTCGAGCCCGCCGCGCGGCACGCCGGTCGCGATGCGATGTGCCTCATAGGCGCTGCTATCGACGAGATCGGCGCCGATCAGGTCAGCGAGCTTCTGCTTCAGATCTTCCGGGATCAGGACGCGCCAGCCGAGCGCCGGGTTGCGCGGATCGGCGAAAGCGAGATCGGGGATCGCCGCCGGCTCGCCATCCCAGGCGGCCAGCACGCCGAGGCTGTCGGAGAGGTTCTCGACCACGACCTTGGCGCGCAGCTTGTAGAAGCCGAGCTTGTCGGCAAGCCCCTTGGCGAGCGCGCGCGGCGCGTCGATCAGGAAGCCGCCGCCATGGCCTGGGGGTATCTCGGTGATCAGGAAGTCGACGATGATCTTGCCCTGCGGCGTCAGCAGCGCGCCGAACCGGGCCTGTCCCGGGGCCAGTTGCTCGACATCGGTCGTGATGAGGCCGTTGAGGAAGTTGCGGGCGTCCTCGCCAGAGACCTTGATCACGCCCCGATCTGGAAGAAACGCTGCTTTCATTCGCAAAATTGGCTCTTTTTCCAAGTTCCTTGGGAAACGCGCGGCGCGCGGATATCCCCAGCCAAGCTAAGGCGCTACAGTGCGCCGAACAAGGCCCGCGCGACACCCGAAAGCGGGCGCCGAGGACCGATGAATCAGCATTTTGACACCATTCTAAAATCCGGCACTGTGGTCAATCAGGACGGCGAGGGCGTACGCGATATCGGCGTCACGAATGGCCGCATTGCCGCGATCGGATCGCTGGGCCAAGCCTCGGCCGGGGAAGTGATCGACTGCAAGGGCCTGCACATCCTGCCCGGTGTGATGGACACACAGGTGCATTTCCGCGAGCCCGGGCTGACGCAGAAGGAAGATCTCGAGACCGGCTCGCGCAGCGCCGTGATGGGCGGCGTTACCGCCGTGTTCGAGATGCCGAACACCAACCCGCTGACCGTCACGGAAGAGGCGTTCACCGACAAGATCAAGCGCGGCCACCACCGCATGCATTGCGATTTCGCGTTCTTCATTGGCGGCACCCGCGAGAACGTGCAGGACCTGCCGGAGCTGGAGCGCGCGCCGGGCTGCGCCGGCGTCAAGGTGTTCATCGGCTCCTCCACCGGAGCGCTCTTAGTCGAGGACGACGAGAGCCTGCGGCGGATATTCCAGGTGATCCGGCGCCGCGCCGCATTCCATGCCGAGGACGAGTACCGCCTCAACGAGCGCAAGCCGCTGCGGATCGAGGGCGATCCACGCTCGCATCCGGTGTGGCGCGACGAGACCGCGGCGCTGATGGCGACTGAGCGGCTGGTCAATCTCGCGCGCGAGACCGGCAAGCGCATCCATGTGCTGCACATCTCGACCAAGGAAGAGATTCTGTATCTGCGCGACCACAAGGATGTCGCCTCCTGCGAGGCGACGCCGCACCACCTCACGATGGCCGCGCCGGAGTGCTACGAGCGGCTCGGCACGCTGGCGCAGATGAATCCGCCGGTACGCTCGGCCGATCACCGCGCCGGCATCTGGTACGGCATCGAGCAGGGCATCATCGACGTGCTCGGCTCCGACCACGCGCCGCATACGCTGGAGGAGAAGGCCAAGACCTATCCGGCCTCGCCGTCGGGCATGACCGGCGTGCAGACGCTGGTGCCCTTGATGCTCGATCACGTCAACGCGGGTCGGCTGTCGCTGGCGCGGTTCGTCGACCTCACCAGCGCGGGGCCGGCGCGCCTGTTCAACATGGCCTGCAAGGGCCGCATCGCGGCGGGCTATGATGCCGATTTCACCGTGGTCGATCTCAAGCGCAGCGAGACCATCACCAACAAATGGATCGCCTCGCGTGCGGCCTGGACGCCCTATGACGGTGTGCGGGTGCAGGGCTGGCCGGTCGGCACCTTCGTGCGCGGCAAGCGGGTGATGTGGCAGGGCGAGGTCACGACGCCGTCAACCGGCGAGCCGGTCCGGTTCCTCGAGACGCTGAAGGCCTAGCGCATCAAATGCGCTAGATTCTTGTTTGACGCGTTTTCTTGACGCGAACCGGTGCCCACTTGGCTCGAAAGCGCTTTGTGGGATTACTGCCGGGCCAATGCCAGCGAGAATTCGCCGTTGCGCACGCGCGCGGCGAGGCCCTCGGCGAACTTCGCCACTGCGTCCTCGCCATAGGTGCCGACCAGCTCGGCGAGCGCCGCAAACAGGCTCGCCTGCGCCAGGCAGTCGCCATCGACGCCGTCGTGACGCGCTTCCGCCCAGGCTTCGTTCAGGTAGCCCAGCGCGGCCTGTTTCTGTTCGTGATCGGGACGAGGGTCTTGGTGATGGGGGGAAGACGCTGGATGGCGCATGAAACTCTGCAAAATGAATGCGCGCGGTCCGAGGAGCGAACCACTGCGAGGCCCGCGAGATGTATCACGCATGCGGGTACCGCCTAGCCCACATCTTTCGAAAAGGTTAACGGCCGGGACGGCATTTAAAGGGGAATTCCGGACGCCGCCGCCGCGATCAACCAAATGAGCTGTGGATATGGTCCAGCACCGCGCGCGGCGAGGCGCACAGATGGCTGGCGCCGGCCCCGATCAGCTCCTCCGGCGTGCCGTAACCATAGGTGACGCCGATCGCGCGGATGCCGTTGCTGACAGCACCGACCACGTCGTGGCTGCGGTCGCCGATCATCACGGCCTTAGCCGGATCGGCCCCGGTCTGCGCCAGGGCGTAGGCCAACAGGTCGACCTTGTTGACCCGGGTTCCGTCGAGCTCGGAGCCGAACACGTGGTCGAAGTACGCGCTGAGGCCGAAATGGGCGACGATCCGCGTCGCGAACACGTGCGGCTTCGAGGTCGCAACAAAGATGCGCCCCGGCGCCTGCCGCAGCTCCGCCAGCACATCAGCGATATCGGGATAGACGCTGTTCTCGAACAGCCCGACATCGCCGAACCGCTCACGGTAGAACTCGACGGCGCGGTCGGCGAGCTCCTCGCCGCCGAGCAGCATGGCAAAGCTCGCCCGCAGCGGCGGGCCGATGCACCAGGTCAGTTCATCCTGCGACGGAACCGGCCGGCCGAGCTTTGCCAGCGCATACTGGATCGAGCCGGTGATGCCGGGCTTCGGATCGGTCAGGGTGCCGTCGAGGTCGAAAAAGATCGCGCGGTCAGTTGGCATAGCGGGCCGTCAGGTCGCGCGAGATCTTCGAGCCTTCCTCGATGTAGCGGCGGATCGCCACCGAGGCTGCGGGGGTGCAGGTTCGGTAGGTCTGCTGGAAGCCGTTGTAGCCGCGGTTGAAGCCCGCGATCATGCGGGCGCGGCGGTCGCCGGAGGGAGTTTCGGCGTCGATCAGCGCCTGCATCTCGTTGCGCCATTTGGCACCCTCGTTAGAGCCGCAGATGCCGCGCAGATAGTGCAGGGCGCCGAGGATCTCGGCCAGCCGCTGCAGGTCGCCGTCGAACGGCGCAGCCGCGTCCTGCGCCCGGGCGGGCGTCGCGAGGCATGCCGACATCAGGATCACAACGGCGAGAAAGGCTCTGATCATCAGGGGTTCCGGAATCGCCGTGGTATGCCCCCTCAATGCGCCCGGCGCAAGGCGGCAAGGCTCCAATACCGCCCCCAAACGGGCCTCAGACCAGCCGCCGGGCGGCCGCAATGACCTCGTGCAGCCCGCCGGTGACCTTGAGGTCGCCGATCTCCTCCGGCGCCAGCCATTTGAAATCGTCGTGCTCGTCGTTCAGCACCGGCTCGCGGGAGGCCCAGCGTGCCGCAAACGTCATGATCAGATAATGCCCGGTGCCGGGCCCGGTCGGCAGCACCTCGCGCCAGCCGGCCAAGCCCAGGATATCGACCCTGAGGCCAGTCTCCTCGTCGATCTCCCGGTGCAGGGCCGTGTGCAGCGTTTCGCCGAATTCGACCCGGCCGCCGGGCAGCGAATAGAAGCCCTTGCCCGGCGAGCGGGCACGGCGGACCAGCAGCACCTTGCCGTCGCGGAAAATCACGCCGGAGACGGCGAGCTGCGGGCGGATCGGAGGTTCGGGAGAGCTCAAGACGACAACCAGTTTTGACGACCATCATGCCCGATAATTCAGGCGCCCGCCATGATGCTGTCGACGTCGGCCTCAGCGGCGCCGTTGATGACACCAGCGGTCTGCATCACCAGCGGCTTGACCCAGACGATGGCCTGCTCGGCGAGCGCGACCCGGCTCTTGTCCTGATGCAACTGCCGCATCGCGGCGCCGACCTCGGTCAGGATACTGGTCATGCTGGCGGTGAGCTGGTCGAATTCGGCCCGGATTCGAGCGTCCGCGGTCTCATAGGCCTCGATCGCGAGGTCGCGCGCCTTGAAGTTGGACGCGGTGAAATGCTCGGCATAGGACAGTGGCTGCCATTCCAGGAAATCGCTGGCGCATTCCGGCAGGTCCGGCACCATCTCCAGCAGCATGATGGCTTCGTTGAAGTGATTGAGGTAGTCGGTCGCAAGCCCGGTGCGGGGATTGATGTTGGCGGCGCGCAACTGCGCCGCCCGCGCCTCGTCGGGGTACGTCGGTCGCGGGCGAGAGCCCGCTATGGCGGCCGTTGAGGTCATTGGTCGCAGTCTTTAACGGTCCAAGTTAAGGCGGAATAAACGGATACCACCCTGGACAGGATATGTGCGGACGCTTTGTCATTACCTCGCCGCCGGCGGCCTTGCGAGAGATGTTCGGCTACATCGAGCAGCCGAATTTTCCGCCGCGGTATAATGTTGCGCCGACCCAGCCGATCCCGGTCGTGCTGCTGCAGAATGGCGGCCGGCATTTTCAACTGATGCGCTGGGGCCTGATCCCGTCCTGGGTCAAGGATCCCCGCACGTTCTCGCTGCTGATCAACGCCCGCTCCGAGACGGTGCGGGAGAAGCCGGCCTTCAAGAACGCGATCAAGCGGCGTCGCGCGCTGATCCCGGCCGACGGCTATTACGAATGGCAGGATGCCGGCGGCCGCAAGCGGCCGTTCTTCATTCATCGCCGCGACGGCCATCCACTCGCTTTCGCCGCGCTCGCCGAGACCTGGATGGGACCGAACGGCGAGGAGCAGGACACGGTCGCGATCGTCACGGCGCCCGCGAGCCCCGACCTCGCGCAACTGCATCACCGCGTGCCCGTCACGATCCGGCCCGAGCAATTCGCCCGCTGGCTCGACTGCCTGCCCAACGATGTCGACGACGTGATGCCGATGCTGAAGGGCCCCGACGTCGGCGAGTTCGCCTGGCACCAGGTGACGATGCGCGTCAATGCCGTCGCCAACGATGACGCGCAATTGCTGCTGCCGATGACCGCGGAAGAGATCGCGGCGGAAGACGCGCCGGCGGCGAAGAAGGCAGCAGCGCGCAAGGCGCCGGTGCGTGAGGACGACGGGCAGGGGTCGTTGTTTTAGGGGCTGGCTGAAGAAGCGCGGTGCGTGGTGCGGATAGCGGCCCGCGTCTCTCCACGTCGTCGTTCCGGCGAAAGCCGGCACCCATAACCACCGAATTTGCTTGTGAACGGGAACGCGGCCCCAGCGTCGCGCAACAATCGAGATGCGGGATAATGGGTCTTGGCTTTCGCCAGGACGACGGCGGGTGTGTTGCACGGTCTGGATTCAATCAGCTTGTTTTGTAGCAGGCGTGGGCTCTCTCCATTCGTCCTCTATTCGTCATTCCCCGGTGCGCAATTGCGCACCTGAGGGCTCGCGAAGCGAGAGCCCGGAATCCATTTCACCGCGAAACTTGCGGCTTGATGGATTCCGGGCTCGTGCTGCGCACGCCCCGGAATGACGGAGGGAGTTGTCACCCCTTCACGGACGCCACGCCCTCGATCTCGATCAGCATCTTCGGATTGGGCAGCGCCACCACGACGCAGGTGGTGCGCGCGGGATAGGGCGCGGGGCCGAACGCGCCGGCATAGAGGACGTTCATCGTCGCGACGTCGCTGGCGCGGGTCAGCAGCACGTTGACCTTGACGAGATCGCGCATCGTTGCGCCGGCCTCGGTCAGCACGCGCCGGAAATTGGTGACGACGTTGGCGAACTGCGCCTCGAAGCCATCGGGCAGCTCGCGGTTGGCGTCGAAGCCGGGAATGCCCGAGATGAACAGGAGATCGCCGACGCGGGCGCCGAACGAGAGCGGCGGCGCCGTGACGCCGGGCGGAGGAGGGAAGTGCTTGATCTCAGTCATGGGGTCACCCGTCTGCGCGAGATGGAAGTGGAGGATTGTCGAGGCGCGGCGCCATTGTGCGCCGGCGCCAGAGATTCTTGCCGAACAGATTCTGGCCGATCATGCCTGCCAGCATCGCGACGACGAACACCACGATCGGCAGCGAGAGCCCGGCGAGATTGACCAGTGCAGGCCCCGGGCAGATGCCGGCGAGGCCCCAGCCGATGCCGAACAGGATTGCGCCGCCGACCAGCGGCGCATCGATGTCGTTGCGGTCGGGCCAGAGGAAGCGCGCCGAGAACGCAGGCGTGGTGCGCCGCCGCGCGATCGCGAAGCCAGACGCTGCGACCGCAACGGCTCCCGCCATCACGAAAGCGAGCGTCGCATCCCACGCGCCGAACAGATCGAGGAAGCCGAGCACCTTCTGCGGGTCGGTCATGCCCGAGATCAGAAGGCCCGCGCCGAAGATCAGGCCGCAGAGGAAGCTTGCAAGAACCGGCATGGCTAGCCTCCGATTCCGTGCCTGACGACCGCAACTGTGACCATCGCCGCCGTCATGAAGATGAACGTGGCCACGATCGAGCGGCCGGACAGCCGCGCGAAGCCGCAGACGCCGTGGCCCGAGGTGCAGCCATTGCCCATTTTTGTGCCGAAGCCGACCAAAAGGCCCGCGATCGCGATCACCACGAGGCTCGCATTCATCGCCGGACGCGGCAGCGGCGCGCCGAACAATGCCGCGATCAGAGGCGCTGCGATCAGCCCCGCGATGAACGCGATGCGCCAGGATCGATCGGCGCTGCGGTCGGCGGTATCGGGCTGGAGCAGGCCGCCGACGATGCCGGTGACCCCTGCGATCCGCCCGGTCAGCAGCATCAGCAGCGCCGCGGCGAGGCCGATCAGCGCGCCGCCGAGAAGGCCGGAAACTGGGGTGAAATCGTGCATCGGTGCAGGTCCCTGTTGCGCAAACTCCTCAGCGATGGCGCAAAGCGGTGGGCGCGCATGCGCCAATGGTCGCTTGGCTGCGTGGGCGATGATAGACTCCGCAATAACAGGAACAAGCGCAATCCCGCGTGTTTTGCCGGCATTCAACGTGCCGCCGCTCGGCCGGATTGCCGCGATTCGCTTCACTTCGTCCGGAGAACTCCCCATGAGATTGTCATCCGTCGCCCGCGCCGTGCTGTTCGCGCTGGCGCTGCTCACCGGCTCGTCCGCCGCACTGGCCGACGAGGGCGCGGTGACGCTCGTCATCTTCAAGGGCGGCTGGATCTTCGGCGGCTCCGCCGGCAAGGGCGTCCTGACCTTCCACGGCCAGACCTACGGGCTCACCGCCGGCGGGCTCGACTATGGCCTCGTGTTCGGCGGCTCGCAGACCACGTTGCAGGGGCGGGTGCGCAACATCCGCCGCGCCCAGGATATCGCCGGCGTCTACGCCGCGGCGGGCATGGGCGTTGCGGTCGGCGCCGGCGTGCGCGGCATCCTGTTGACCAACCAGAACGGCGCGGTGCTCGAACTGAGCGGCAAGCAGATCGGGCTGATGGCCAATGTCGATCTCAGCGGGCTTGCGATCACGTTGAAGGAGTAACGGGCGCGGTGCGTAGGGTGGGTTAGCCGAAGGCGTAACCCACCGACTTATATCCGCGATTGAAGATGGCGGGTTACGCTGCGCTAACTGTGGAATCTCAGGAGGTCGTCCATCGGAAGGCCGAGGCGGCTGATGGGTGGTTTGGCTTGCAGACTACCGTGCGGACGATGCCAGTTGTAGTGATGAAGCCAGATTGGCAGGTCTTTGGCGCGCTGGTCTGAGGTGTCGTAGGCGCGAGCGTAGGCCCACTCGCGCAGCACTGTTTGGATGAAGCGTTCGGCCTTGCCGTTTGTTTGCGGCCTGTAGGGCCTGGTGAAGATGTGCTTGAGGCCGAGCTTGCTGCACGCTCTGGCGAAGGCCTTGGCGCGGTAGCAGGAGCCGTTGTCGGTCATGATGCCGGTGACCTTCATGCCGAGGCTGCGATAGTAGGTGACGGCCTCCTTGAGGAAAGCGACGGCGCTCTCCTTTTTCTGATCCTGCCGGATCTGGGAGAAGGCCAGGCGCGATGTATCGTCGATGGCCACGTGGACGAACTCGTGGCCGGCGCCACGGCTTTCTCCCATCTGGCGGTCATGCGTGATGCGGTGGCCTGGTCTGACGAACCTGCCGAGCTTCTTGATGTCGATATGGATGAGCTCGCCGGGCTGTTCGCGCTCATAGCGCCGTACCGACTCGGCCGGCTCCAGATCGCGTATCCGGCTTAATCCCAAGCGGCGAAGGATGCGGCTGACAGTGGCCGGCGACACCCTGACCTCGGCTGCGATCTGCTTGCCGGTGTGGCGCTGCCGGCGCAACGTCTCGACGGCGGCACGCGTGGCTGGCAGGGTTTGGCTTGGCGATGAAAGAGGTCTCGAGGAGCGATCACGCAACCCTTCGACACCTTCTGCGCGGAACCGCTTGACCCATTTGGCAACGGTCTTCGGTGTGGTGTTGAACTGGTGGGCCGCGTCGGCCTGGCTCAGCCCGCCCTCGACGACGCTACGCACCATCGCCTCTCGACCTTTGGGCGTCAAAGGCGCATTCTTGTGGACGTTCATCTGGTCTTTCCTTGGAACACTGAAGCTTCGCAACCTCAGCTTCCTCGGTTCAGACCAGATGGACAACCTCCTGAAACAGCAAAGCTAACCCGCCCTACGATTCTGCAATCCACTGCGCCAGCTCACGCCACGGCTGCAAGCTCCAGTGCCCGGATGCCGCACCCGATGGCGACGGCAATACGAACACATCAGGAAAGCCGCTTGTTGCCGGCTGCCGCCCGAGCGAAAGCGCGCTGGTCGGCTTGTCGTAAAACAGGCTCGCCGCCTTCTTGCTGGTAAAGGCGATGGTCTTCGGCCGAACCATCTCGATCTTCGTCCTGAAGCCCATGACATCGAACGAGCCGCGCGCGATCTCATGATCCATCCCGGCGCCGGTCTTTGAGAGATCGGTGAAGCCGATGCCGAGTTCGAGCAGCGCTGCGAACTCGTCCGGCCGATAAAGCCGCGGCGTGATGCCGGCCTCATATAGCGCGCGCCAGAAGCGGTTGCCGGGATGCGCGTAGTAATGCCCGACGGCGGCGGAGCGCGTGCTGGCCGCCGTGCCGACGAACACCAGCCGCAGATTGGCGCGGAGCTGGTCGGGGAGGCGGTGAGTGTCGTTGTCGGGCATTGAGAGATCGTGGAAGGTGCCGCCGGTGTGACGGACCCGACCGCTACCATTTCCGCCGCTCCCGTCATATACCTCGGCGATGACCCGCGAAGAATTGGTCGCCGCCTACACGGCGCCCGGCCGCCACTATCACAACCTTGCGCATATCGACGACTGCCTCGCGGCGCTGGCGCGCGTCGACGATCTTTCCGCGGCTGAGCGCGAGATGTTGTCGGAAGCGATCTGGTGGCACGATGTCGTCTACGATCCGACCCGGCCGGACAATGAGGAGCGCAGCGCGCAACTCGCCGAACGACACGTCCGCGCCGGGATCGGCGACGAGGTCGGCCGCCTGATCCGTTTGACCAAGACGCACGACGTGCAGGCCAGCGATCGCCTCGGCGCGATCCTGATCTCGATCGACCTCAGCATTCTCGGCGCCGAGCCCGCGCGCTACGATGCCTATGCCGCGGCGATCCGGCAGGAGTTCATCCATGTCGGCGATGCCGATTATCGCGCCGGCCGCGCTAAGGTGCTGCGCCACTTTGCTGCACGCCAGGTGATCTTCCCCGATGCCGGTTTCGCCGCGAGCTATGACCGCCGCGCCCGCGACAACCTCGCGCGCGAGATCGCGGCGCTGGAGTGAGGGGCTCCAACCGCATATGGCCTGCCTCCGCAGGGGCGCATTGCCAAAATATCGAAAACAACCCCATGCACAGTAGCCGGCGGCGTGCCGGCATTCGACGCGGCCACTTGACATGTCGGGCAAATCAGTGACATTATTCTATTATTCCGAAATGACGCAGGCGCGCCTCACCCTCCGCGACGGGACGTGCCTTGCCGCAAGCGGGGCGAGGTCGCGACTCGATTGCCCTGATCTCGTCAGGTGCTAACGCACCGGCTCCTTGATCTCGTCTTCGGCCGTCACCGCCTGCGCCGGCCCCGTCGCGCGCACCATCAAGAACCGTCCCGAGAACGCCGTGCCGCGGATGCTCCAGCGGCCGTCGATCTCGGTCGCGTCGGCATTGACGGCGCCTTCATAGTGGACGGTGTCATAGCCGTAGCCCGGCGGCTCGTAGCGTTTGACGAACGATACCGCGCTGCCGGAGCGATGACCCGCGAGCGAGGCATTGTGGGTGCTGATCGGGCAGCCGGGCGCGACGCAGGGTTCGGTCACGCTGCCGCCGAGCGCGCCGCCGGCGTCGATCAGCGTCGCCAGGAACGTGACCATGCTGCCTGGCTGAACGTAGCTGCCGTCCCAGACGCCGGTGAGATTGTCGGTCATGCTGCTCGTCCGGATTGCGCGCGTCGAATTGCAGAGATCGATGTGGTGCAGGCAGCGCCTCAACGCAAGTCGCGCGAGTGCCACCAGTAGGCGTCGTTCTCCTACTCATCGTCATGCCCGGGCTTGTCCCGGGCATCCACGTCTTCGCTTACGGCCACTGGAAAGACGTGGATGGCCGGGACAAGCCCGGCCATGACGAATGCGATCGTTCCACGTCGCGCCCGGTTGCCTGATCAGGCAAAAGGGTCTGTAATCCGGCCCAATAGATCAAGAAGAATTTCGGGAGCAGGACATGACGGGAGAGCCGAAGACCCATTACGAGGTGATCGTGGTCGGCGCCGGCGTCGCCGGCATCTACCAGATCAAGCGGCTCGCCGATCTCGGCATCGACGCCACCGTGCTCGAAGCCGCGCCCGATCTCGGCGGCACCTGGTACTGGAACCGCTATCCGGGCTGTCGTTTCGACTCGGAGAGCTACACCTACGGCTTCTCGTTCTCGCGCGAGCTGCTCGACGAGTGGCACTGGAAGGAGCGCTTCTCCGCCCAGCCCGAGAATCTGCGCTACCTCAACTACGTCGCCGACAAATTCGACCTGCGCAAATACATGCAGTTCAACTGCAAGGTCGAGGCGATGCAGTTCGACGAAACGCGCGATCTCTGGCAGCTCAAGCTCAGCGACGGCCGCACGCTGACCTGCCGCTTCGTCGTGCTCGGGATCGGCTTGCTCTCAGCGCCGACCATGCCGCGCGTGCCGGGCACCTCCGACTTCAAGGGCCGCTCGTTCCACACCTATTACTGGCCGCACGAGCCGGTCGATCTCGCGGGCAAGAAAGTCGCGGTGATCGGCACCGGCGCGACCGGCATTCAAGTGATCGGCGAGATCTCCGACAAGGTAGGCCAACTCACCGTGTTCCAGCGCCGGCCGAACTGGAGCGCGCCGCTCAACAACAGCGCGATCTCGGAAGCCGAAATGGCCGACATCCGCGCCCGCTACGACGAGATCTTCGCCGCCTGCGCACTGACGCCCGGCAGTTTCGTCCATGGCCCCGACAAGCGCGGCTTCTACGAGGTGAGCCGCGGGGAGCGGCTTAAGCTGTGGGACAAGCTCTACGATGAGCCCGGCTTCGGCATCTGGCTCGCGAATTTTCGCGAGATCTTCATGGACGAAGCCGCCAATGCGGAGCTGTCCGAATATATCGCCTGTCGCATCCGCGGCCGCGTGAAGGATCAGAAGGTAGCCGAAAAGCTGATCCCGCGCGATCACGGCTTTGGCGTGCAGCGCCTGCCGCTGGAGACCCGGTATTTCGAGGCCTACAACCGCGACAATGTGCATCTCGTCGACCTCAGCGAGACGCCGCTGGTGCGCGTCACCGAGACTGGCCTGCGCACCACGGCGCGCGACTACGATTTCGACATCATCGTCTACGCCACCGGCTTCGATGCCATCACGGGCGCCTACGATCTGATCGACATCACCGGCATCGGCGGCGCGAAGCTATCGGACAAATGGAAGCAGGCGCCGTCGACCTTCCTCGGCATGCTCGTGCACGGCTTCCCGAATTTGCTGATGCCGACCGGTCCGCAAAGCGCGTCAGCTTCGACCAACTTTCCGCGCGGCATCGAGAACGGCGTCAACTGGTGCACCAACCTGCTGCAATACATGTGGGACCGCGCCCTGACCCGCGCCGATGCCACCTTGGAGGCACAGCAGCGCTGGACCGCGCATGTCGCCAAAATGTACGAGATCATGCTGATGCGCAAAGCCAAGTCGTGGTTCACCGGCTACAACTCCAACGTCGCCGGCCACGAGGAGGGCACCGTCCGCTACTTCGTCTACAACGGCGGTACGCCGAAGTTCTTGGGGATCATCAACGGTGTGGCGGCGGAGGGGTATCGGGAGATTGAGTTTAGAAGCGGGGCGGCGACCGCAACATCGCATCGTAGGGTGGGTTAGCCGAAGCGCATGCTCGACCAGACGGTGGATTACGCTTCGCTAACCCACCGACGAGCTATCATGCTCAAGCAAGGAGCTAAAGCGCGATGACGATTCAACCATTTCATCGCGCTTTAGCGCAGCGTAGCCAACCAATCGTCCAGCATCCTGCGTGCCGTCACAAGCAGTGCCGGAAGCGATCGCCGTCCACCAGTCGTGCAGCCGGGGTCGTTCTGCTCTTCTTTTTCCTTGAGGATGCCGGCGGCAACAAGCGCGGCACGGTCATCAGGGCAAAACTCGGACGATTTTCGATCTAACTCCTCGAGGCTAAGGGAAGTTGTGAGAATGCACGCACCCTTGCTGCGATAGCCTGTGGTCTGCACGATTGATTTGAGAATTAGCTTGTAAGCACGAGTAGCCGTGATCTCGTGGTCCCAGGGAGATGGCAGCCACCAATTGCCGGCGACGATCCGCGCAGTGGAGACGACGCCGACGTGGTAGGACGTCGTTGCATCGCCAAAGCTCGTAGAAAACGCATAGCGCCAGTTCCAGGCCTCGACCTTCAGATCGAACGGAACAAGAAGATACTTGAACGAGCGCGCGTTTCCTTCGCCCGCCGTTCGCTCGATGAACCGATCTGCCACCTTCGCGACCTCGAATTGCGTGGGCGTTGCGCGCAATTCGGGTCCGAGCGGAAAGTCTAGAGCTTGCACGGAGACTGGTGCGACGAGCACACGCTGAAGCGCGCAAACCAGCGGATGAACAAAGTCTGTTCGTTTCAAGTCCGACTGGATGTAAAGCACGACCTCCGCGGGCGCGGCTACGCGCGGCTGTTCCTGCGCCAACGCGACTGACGTTCCGGCGAGAAGAAAAAGTATCAGAGAGTGCGATCCGTACTTCAAAGGCCGCCAGCCTTCACAATGGCTTGTTTTGGCACTTTATATCCATACCAAGTGGCTCGCGACCGGTAGGGGCAGAGACTCGTAGGCTAAGTTAGTAAAGTGTAACCGGCATACCGACGGCGGCGAACGACGGATCTGGCTTTGCCGCAAACAAAAAAAGACCGGGCGCTCTGGCCCGGTCTCTTGTTCGGTGAGCGCACTGTAGTCTCACAACACTCTGTTGCTCTCCTTCACCTTCTCCGCGTCGAGATACAGGTTCTCGCCCATCTCCTTGAACTTGGCGCTCATCGTCGCCATGCCGTCCTCGATGGTGCCTGAGATCGACGCGCCGACGCCGGTCGGATCGTTCAGTGTCGCGGCGTAGTCGCGAACGTCCTGGGTGATCTTCATCGAGCAGAACTTCGGGCCGCACATCGAGCAGAAATGCGCGACCTTGTGGGCTTCCTTCGGCAGGGTCTCGTCGTGGAAGTTCTTCGCGGTCTCGGGATCGAGACCGAGGTTGAACTGGTCCTGCCAGCGGAAGTCGAACCGGGCGCGGCTGAGCGCATCGTCGCGGAGCTGCGCGGCGGGGTGGCCCTTGGCGAGATCGGAGGCGTGGGCCGCGATCTTGTAGGTGATGACGCCGACCTTGACGTCGTTACGATCAGGCAGGCCGAGATGCTCCTTCGGCGTGACGTAGCAGAGCATCGCGCAGCCGAACCAGCCGATCATCGCGGCGCCAATGCCCGAGGTGATGTGGTCATAGCCCGGTGCGATGTCGGTGGTCAGCGGTCCGAGGGTGTAGAACGGCGCCTCGCCGCATTCCTTGAGCTGCTTGTCCATGTTGATCTTGATCTTGTGCATCGGCACGTGGCCGGGGCCCTCGATCATGACCTGGCAGCCCTTGTCCCACGCGATTTTTGTCAGCTCGCCGAGTGTCTCCAGTTCGGCAAACTGCGCGCGATCGTTCGCGTCGGCGATCGAGCCGGGGCGCAGGCCATCGCCGAGCGAGAACGAGACGTCATACTTGCGCATGAGGTCGCAGATCTCGTCGAAATGTGTGTAGAGGAAGCTCTCCTTGTGATGCGCGAGGCACCACTTCGCCATGATCGAGCCGCCGCGCGACACGATGCCGGTGACGCGGTTCGCGGTGAGGTGGATATAGGAGAGGCGTACGCCGGCGTGGATCGTGAAATAGTCGACGCCCTGTTCGCACTGCTCGATCAGGGTGTCCTTGTAGAGCTCCCAGGTCAGCTTGACGGGATCGCCTTCGCACTTCTCCAGCGCCTGATAAATGGGAACGGTGCCGATCGGCACCGGCGAGTTGCGCAAAATCCATTCGCGGGTGGTGTGGATGTTGCGCCCCGTCGAGAGGTCCATCACGGTGTCGGCGCCCCAGCGGATCGCCCACACCATCTTGTCGACCTCTTCCTCGACCGACGAGGTCACCGCCGAGTTGCCGATATTGGCGTTGATCTTGGTCAGGAAGTTGCGGCCGATGATCATCGGCTCGAGCTCGGCATGGTTGATGTTGGAGGGGATGATGGCGCGGCCGCGCGCGATCTCGCTGCGGACGAATTCCGGCGTGATGAAGGCGGGGACCTCCGCGCCAAAGCTCTCGCCGTCGGCAAGCGCTGCCTCAGCGCGTTCGAGCTGCTGCTTGCGGCCGAGATTCTCGCGTTCGGCGACGTAGATCATCTCCTTGGTGATGATGCCGGCGCGGGCGAATTCGAGCTGGGTGATCTTGTGGCCGTCGAGGCCGCGCAGCGGCTTGTGGTGCGCGGTGAACGCCTTGGCGGCGTGCGATGCGCCGACATTGCCGTTGTCCTCCGGCTTGATGTCGCGGCCGACATACTCCTCGACGCCGCCGCGCTCCTTGACCCAGGCGAGGCGATTGCGCGACAGGCCGCTGTTGACGTCGATCGTTACGGCCGGATCGGTGTAGGGGCCCGAGGTGTCATAGACCGGCAGGTTCGGCTCGCCGGCGCCCTCGGACAGGATGATCTCGCGCAAGGGAACGCGGATGTCGGGCGCGGCCTCCGGGGTCGCAAAGATCTTGCGCGAGGAGGGCAACGAGCCGGTGGTGACGGCGGGGAGCGTGGTGTCGGGGTTGGAGCGGATGTTCATGGGATCCTCCGGTTTAATTCGTGTCAGTTGAATTCGTCATTGCGAGCGCAGCGAAGCAATCCATGGTCCCGCAAGCGGAGGAATGGATTGCTTCGTCGCTTGCGCTCCTCGCAATGACGGTGGTGAGATTGGTGGCCATCACGCGGCCTCCGCACGGATGCCGAGCCATTGCCGCACCCGCGCGTCGGGGTCGGCGTTCTGGGTGACGTCACTGACCACGGCGATCGAATCGGCGCCGGCGGCGAAGATCTCGGCGGCGTGCTCGAACTTGATGCCGCCGATCGCGACCAGCGGAATCGCGCCGATCCGCTTCTTCCACTCGGTGATCTTCGGAATGCCTTGCGGCGCGAACCGCATCGACTTCAAAGTGGTGAAGAAGATAGGGCCGAGCGCGACATAGTCGGGTTTCGCCGCGAGCGCGGCGTCGAGTTCGGCATCGTCGTGCGTGGAGACGCCGAGCGTGAGTTTTGCTTTGCGGATCTCGGCGAGGTCGGCGTCAGCGAGGTCTTCCTGGCCGAGATGCAGATGCTCGGCGCCGGCGACAACAGCCGCGCGCCAATAATCGTTGACCACGAGTTTCGTGCCCGTGCCCTTGGTCACGGCCAGCGCGTCGGTGACGATCTGCAGCGCCTCGGCATCGTCGAGCTCTTTGGCGCGGAGCTGGATGGTGCCGACGCCGAGCTTGGTCAGTCGCTCGACCCACTTGACGCTGTCGACGACGGGATAGAACGGATCAGGATACGGCATGCCAGAACGGGGTCCCAACGACAGGGGTGGAAGGGGAAGCGAAGTCGCGGGCTTCCATCAGCCCGGCTTCATAGGCGGTACGGCCGGCCTCGACGCCGAGCCGGAAGGCGTTGGCCATCGCAACCGGATCGGCGGCTTTCGCCACCGCGGTGTTGAGCAGCACGGCGTCGTAGCCGAGCTCGAGCGCTTCGGCGGCATGCGACGGCGCGCCCAAGCCCGCATCGACCACCAGCGTGATGTCGGGCAGGCGGTCGCGCAAAAGCTTCAGCGCATCGCGGTTGGTGATGCCTTTCGCACTTCCTATTGGCGCGGCCCACGGCATCACCACCTTGCAGCCGGCCTCGACCAGCCGCGAGGCGACCGAGAAATCCTCGGTGCAATAGGGGAACACTTCAAAGCCGTCCTTGATCAGGATGGTGGCGGCCTCGACCAGGCCGACCACGTCGGGCTGCAGCGTGTCGTTGTCGGCGATCACCTCGAGCTTGATCCAGGGCGTGCCGAACAATTCGCGCGCGAGCTTTGCGGTGGTGACCGCCTCGCGCACGCTGCGGCAGCCTGCGGTGTTGGGCAGCACGGTGACGCCGAGCTCGCGGATCAGCGCCCAGAACGCGTCGCCGGTCTTGCCGCCGGCGGCTTCTCGGCGCAGCGACACCGTGACGATGCTGGCGCCCGAGGCGCGGATCGCGCCCTGCATGATCGCAGGCGAGGCATACAGCGCCGTGCCGATCAAGAGGCGCGAGGGGAAGGATTTGCCGTAGAAGGTGACCATGTGTCTCCTCACACTATGCCGTCGTCCCGGCGAAGGCCGGACCCATACGCCGCGGCCCTTCAATGTGGCGCGCTGGGCGACGTTCTTTCCGATAATTACCGGTCGTGGTTATGGGTCCCGGCTTTCGCCGGGACGACGAGGGGAGGGAGCGCGCGAACAAATTCACATCACCCTCCCTGCCGCGGCGTGATGATCTCGATCTCGTCGCCGGCCTTGAGCGCGGTGTCGGCCCAGCGCCCCTTCGGCACCACGTCGTAATTCACTGCGATCGCGAAATGCGTGCCCTCGTAGTCGAGCTCGGCCAGCAGCGCGTCGACGCTGGCGGCGTTGATCTCCCGCTGCTCGCCGTTCACGATCACGCGCATTGCATCACCTCATTGTCGATTTCGCCGCGCGACAGATAGGCGAGCGTCAGCTCGGCCAGCGCCGGCGCCAGCAGGAAGCCGTGACGGTAGAGCCCGTTCACCGTGATGCGTTCCTGCTCGATTTTGATCTTGGGCAGATTGTCCGGAAAGGCCGGGCGCAGGCCGGCGCCGAATTCGACGATGCGCGCCTCGCCGAACGCTGGATGCACCACATAGGCGGCCCCTAGCAGCTCGAGCGCCGAGCGCACGCTGACGCCGTTGTCCTCGGCCTCGATCGAGGTCGCCCCCAGCATGAAGCGGCCGTCGCCGCGCGGGATCACGTAAAGCGGCCAGCGCGGATGGATCAGCCGCACCGGGCGCAACAATTCGACTTCCGCGGTCTCGATGACGATCATCTCGCCCTTGACGCCGCGCAAATTCGGTTCGCGGTCGCGCGCGGCAAGACCGCGGCAGTCGATCACGAGGCCGTCGAGATCGTCAGCCTCGGCGTCGCTGCCGAATTTGATGTCGCCGCCGGCTTTGGCGATCGCGGCATGCAGCCGCGGCAGCACGCGGCGCGGCTCGACATGACCCTCGTCGGGATAGAACAGGCCACTACCGAAGCGGCCCTCGAGCGACGGTTCGAGTTCGCGGACGCCCTCGGCGTCGAGCCGGCGATAACCTGACGTGAGGCGCGCAAAGCGCTCGAAATCGGCGCGGTCGCGCGGATGCGCCACCACTAGCGAGCCGTTGAACGCCGTTTCCGGAAGATGCTGCCGCCAGAGGTCCAGCGAGCGGATGCCGAGCCGCGAGATCACCGGCTCGGAGGCCTCTGCCTCGCACCACGGCGCCAGCATACCGCCGGCGAAGTGGCTTGTGGATTGCGTCATCGCGGCGTCACTGCGCTCATGCAGGGTGACCGCACGTCCGGCCTCTGCGAGCAGCAACGCATGCCAGGCGCCGGTTATGCCTGCGCCGATGATGGAGACGGGGGAATCCCCCCGCAGTCGTGACGTCTGATACATCCCTGTCCCTTCGCCGGCATGACCCGGATCAGGTTCAAAGGGTCACCGCGGTCCCGAACTGATCGTCGTGATGGCGAAGTCCAAGCTTGCGGTATCTCAGCTCCTCCTTCGGAGCACCCCTCGGAACGCCCCTAATGTAGGCGGATGGGCGGACGTGTCAACTTGTATGCCAGGAGCGGCACCGCGGTGGGCGCAGGGCGCTCGTGCTCCGAAAGCAGCGCAGCGCGACAGCGGTGCGCCGCGTCCGGGACACGCAAGCAGCTATTTGGGAGCGAGTTCCGGCTTCGGCTCGGCGGTATCGGCCGACATTTGGTCCGGCATCAGGTCCTGCTTGGCGAGCTCCTTCGGTGGCGCACCTGCGCCGCCATGGATCGCCTCCTTGAGGTGACCGCCGCGCTGCCGCTTTGCGACGTAGTAATACCCGCCCGCGAAATAACGCACGGCCCGGTTGAAATCACCATTGGCGGCGCGATAGGCGCCCGCGAGGTATTTGACGCCGTATTTTAGGTTGGTCGCGGCGTCGCGCAGCCCTTCGGCGGTACCCGTGTAGCCGACCCCGCGGGCGGTCGCGAGCTTGATCTGCATCATCCCGATGGCGCCGCCGCGCCCGATCAGCTGCGGATGGTACTTGCTCTCGCGCACGATGACGCGATGCACCAGCTCTTCCGGCACCAAATTGGCCTGGGCTTCGGCCGCCACCATCGCCTCATATTGCGCCCGCGATTGTGCATGCGCACCGGCGCAGGACGCCAGCACCGCAATCGCGGCGGCAAGGCAGCTAAGGCTCTGAAGGATCTTCATCTCGGGTTGCCCGGGTGATCAAACGCGCGTCGGTTCTGCGGTCTCATTGGTACGGCGAGCGGGCAGGAATGTGGCAAAACCTTCGCATCAGCGAACGTTCTGCGTCCGTGATTGTCCGGGTGCGGAAGAAGCGGACGACGCTTATGCGCAGACAGATGCTTCAAATTGTTTGCTTCAATCGTGTCAGCTGAAAATTGTCTTTGCGTCCGATTTTCTTCTACGATTTTCTCGCCCGCCTTTTGCTGCACACTATCCACAGCGGATTGTCGTGCAAACGACGCGATGAAGGTTTACACTCGTCGCCGACAGCGAGCGTGTTGAGTCAGCACGTCTGTCCATTCAAAAGCACGCAAGAAACAACATTCGGGAGATGCGCCATGGTCCGTCAGGACACCGGCTATATGCCTCGCGAAAATCCCTGCGCGCAATGCGGCAAGCCGATCGCCCGGCCCGATTGGGTGGAGCACAGCGAGGGGCGCACGTCGTTCCTGTGGAATTGCCGCGCCTGCAATTACCGCTTCGAGGCCATCGCGATCTACGACACAGCGCAGCTCACGCCGCTCGCCGCCTGATGCTTTAGGTTATCGGTCCGCTTCGTCGCCGATCAGCTCCAGCTGATCAGGCTGCGGATTTCCGCGGCTGCAATTGCTGCTGCCGCGCCGGCAGTTCGATCCGGACCACGAGCCCGTGCGGCTTGCGATCGTGCAGCGACAGCGTGCCGCCATGCGCGAGCACGATGGCGTTGGCAATCGACAGGCCAAGGCCAAAGCCTTCGGCCTCATCCATGTTGCGCGCCTGGTCGCCGCGCACGAACGGCTCCAGCACGCTGGCCTTGTGCGCGTCCGAAATGCCGGGGCCGTCATCCTCGATGTCGATGACGAGGCGATCCGGCTTGACGTCGAGGCGAACGGCAACTTCGCCGCCGAAGCGCACGGCATTGTCGACCAGATTGGTGATGCTGCGATGCAGGTCGGCCGGCCGCGCGGTCGCCATCGCGTGCTGCGGACCTTCGTAGCTGACCTTGTGTCCCATGTCGGCGAACTGGTCGGTGACGAGGTGCAGCGTGCTTGCGATGTCGACCAGCGTCATCTCCTCGAGCTTGCGGTCGTTGCGCAGGAACGACAGCACCGATTCCAGCATCGAGCGCATCTGGTCGAGGTCGCGCAGCATGCGGTGGCGATGGGTCTCGTCCTCGATGAATTCGGCGCGCAGCCGCATCCGCGTGATCGGCGTGCGCAGGTCGTGGCTGATCGCAGCCAGCATCTTGGTGCGATCGTCGATCAATGCCGTGATGCGCTCGCGCATCCGGTTCAGCGCCTTGGCCAGCGAGCGGATCTCCTCGGGGCCGCGTTCGGGCAGCGGCGCGGCAGCGCCGCTCAGGCTGAAGGTCTCCGCGGCCTTGACGAAGGATGATAGCGGCGCCGTCAGCGCCCACGCCGCCCACAGGCCGAGCAGGGTGACGCTGATGACGGCGAACAGCACCGTCATCATCCATGGCCCGCCCCAGAACGGCCGCATGTGCTGGTCCGGCATCAGGTTCGCGGCGAACATGCTGCCGTCGGGAAGGCGGATCGCGACGCGGCGAATCTCGTTGTCATGCGGCGTGCCGCCCGCCTCGCGCGGCAGAGAGTAGACGTGATAGCCGGCCCCGAGCCGGCGCAGCGCGTGCAGGCTCGGCGGGTCGGTCTCGGTGAGGGCGCCGGTATCGGACGTGAAGTCAGCGATCGCAAGCTGCGGGAAGGCTCTGATGACGTCGGCCTGGAGCCGCGGCCGCTCCGATGCCGGCGCGTGCCCGAGCAGTTGCGCGGCGGCGGCGAGCTGGGTGTGCCAGCGATCGGACGGCTCCGGCCGGTCCGGCCGATGAATCAGGAAGGTGGCGGTGATGATCAGGTGCAGCGCGACGATCGAGACGACGACCAGCGCCGCCATCTGGGCGCCGATCCCCCGCAGACTCAGCACGCGCAGCAGCTTCATGGTCAGTTGCTCGTGGCGGCAACCGCCTCCACCCTCGGAGTGAACACATAGCCGCCGGAACGCACCGTCTTGATCATGGTGGCTTCCTGCGGATCGGGCTCGATCTTGCGTCGGATACGGCTGACCAGCACGTCGATCGAACGCTCGAACGAGCCGGCGCTGCGGCCTTGCGTCAGGTCGAGCAGGCTGTCGCGCGACAGCACGCGGCCGGGCCGTTCGCAGAAGGTGCGCAGCAGGTCGAACTCGGCGCTGGTCATGGCGACGCGCGCCCCCTCGGGGTTGCGCAGCTCGCGCAGGCGGATGTCGATGCGCCAGCCGAGGAAGGTCAGCGTGGTCGCGCCCTCGATCGCGCTGGCGTTGCGCGCCGCGGCCTGCCGGCGCAGCACCGCGTTGATCCGCGCCAGCAGCTCGCGCGGGTTGAACGGCTTGGCCAAATAGTCGTCGGCGCCCATCTCGAGGCCGAGGATGCGGTCGACGTCCTCGCCGCGCGCGGTCAGCATGATGATCGGCGTCTGCGACTCCGCGCGTACCTTGCGGCACAGGCTGAGGCCGTCCTCGCCCGGCAGCATGACGTCGAGCACCAGCAGATCCACGCGGTGGTCGGTCATGGCCTTGGCCATCTCGCGGCCGTCGGATGCGGTCGTGACATGGCAGGAATTGGTGCGGAGATATTTTGCGATGAGAGACCGCGTTTCGCGGTCGTCCTCGACGACGAGGATATTGGGCGCAGCCTGGGTCATACCGACTCTTTTGTCCGTGATTCGGGGGAAGCGGCTCAGGAATTTTGTTTCAGTGCATTTCTGGAATCTTGCCCAGCATAACGAGTTAACAGGTCGGCGCTGTGGAGAAAAGTTATCGTTCTGTCATCAAGCCTAATCCGTTGAAATACGGGCGGAAGTTTCCGATGCCGCACGTCGGGTCCGTGGCGCCAGGGCCGCCCGGAAAAGGGTAGGGCGGCTGTCATATCCAGCGCCGGAACCCGTTCCCAGGCGACGCGTTGTTTCTCTTTCAGGCCAGGAGGGTGAGATGGCTGTCGAGGTCATGGCAAGGCCGCATCAGCTCATTGCAAGCGATCGCGTCGAGGGGACGGCGGTGCGCCGGGCCAATGGCGACATGATCGGCCATATCGAGCGGCTGATGATCGACAAGGTCTCTGGCAAGGTGTCGTACGCGGTGCTGAGCTTCGGCGGTTTCCTCGGGATCGGAACCAATCTGCTTCCGCTGCCGTGGGGCCGGCTGCACTACAATACGAAGTTCGAGGCCTACGAACTCGACATCGAGGATGATGAATTGAAGCGCGCGCCGTCGTTCCGTGCCGACAAGGAATTCGATTGGGGCGACCGCTCGCAGGAAGTCGAGCTGCATCGCTTCTACGGCGTGCCGCCCTATTGGGGCGGCTTCTGAACGGCACATCGCGCTCGATCGGCTTTCGTGATGCGGGGCGCGCTGCGAGGTGCGCGTGCGGATGATTTTGCGCAAGCGCGGTTCGCCGGGACGACTTAGTGAGCCAACCATCGTCACATCGGGGACTGCGCGCCCGGCGCAGTCGTGAGGCTTCAACCGCAACCCACTTGAGAGATCGCGGTCGTTTTCGTCAAGGACCGCAACGTTCCATGCGGTGCGCAATCCTCGGACTTGCCGCATCGCTTCCATCGCGTTGCCAGCATGGTGTTCCCAAGCATCGGGGCGGCTTTTGACCGCAGGCGCATTAGGAACGGTCACGCAAACCACGGGTTCTCCCAGCATCGATTTTGCGAACTGAGGAGAGCGCAACAATGTTGGTTAGATCCATCATCGCCGGCGTGGCCGGCTCCGCCTTGCTTGCAACCGTCGCGATTGCACAGACACCCACCGACAAGGGCGACAAGATGTCTCCTGCGGCGTCGACGACAACGTCGACCACGTCGGCGACCTCGTATCATGGCGACTGGCGCGCGTCGAAGGTCGTCGGCCTCAGCGTGTACAACGACAAGAACGAGAGCGTCGGCTCGATCAACGATCTCCTGATGGACAAGGGCGGCGCCATCAAGGCTGTCGTGATCGGCGTCGGCGGCTTCCTTGGCGTCGGCGAGCATCTGGTCGCCGTGCCGCTCGACAAGGTGAAATTCGCAAGTGAGCCGGTCGCCTACACCGGCGCCTCGAACACCAGCGCCGGCAGCACCAGCAAGACGACCACCACGGGCGCAGCGCCCGCCGCGGCGGCGTCGAAGCCTAATCCCTGGTATCCGGATCACGCGGTGTTCAGCGCGACCAAGGATGAGCTGAAGGCGATGCCCGAGTTCAAATACGCGACCGAGTAACGCGCATTGCGTTGCCTGAAAGACGAATGCGCCCGGCGATGCCGGGCGCATTTTGTCGCAAGGTGCAAGAAATCTGCGCCTGTTTTTACCAGCCCAGTTCGCGCAAGTACGCCGCGCGGGCGGCGACGCCGGTGTGGGTGAAATCCGTGAAGACCCCGTCCACGCCGAGACGGAAGAACTTCAGATATTCCAGGCCCGGGTCGCCGCGATAGTCGGCAGCCAGGTATTTCTTCTCGTTCCGGAACGTGAAGACATGCACGAACAGGCCGAGCTTGTGCGCGTCGGCAATGACGCTGGTTGGTTCTTGCGTCGTAGCCTCTGCCGTCGATCCCTTGTAGGGCTTGCCGTCGGTGTTGCTGTCCTTCCACGGTGAGACCTTGTAGGGGACGATGTAAGCCTTCCACGGACCGATGCCGTCGGCATAGGTCTTGATCTCGGCGAGGCCCGCGGGCGTCAGCATCGCATCGAAGGTGCGGCCGTCGCCTGCGACCGTCCAGTCGTACGGGCGGGAATTGGCGATGTTGTTGAGCAGCACCTTGCCGGTCTTGAAGTCGACGCCGTTGCCGTCGATCAGCTGGACCTGCCGGGTTTCCAGTCCATGACTGCGCATATATTTCAGGCTGCCGGGCTCGAAGCTCTGCACGATGATCGGCGCGTCCTTCGCATTGAGGCCGTTCTCCTTGATGATCTTGATCAGGGCATCCTCGAGCGGGTGGCTGCCGGGCGCGCCGCAGCCGTTGGCGATGGCCTGGGCATTGTTCCAGGTCGGATTCTTGGTTTCCGGATAGACCGCGATCGAACGTCCCGTCGCCTTGCTCTTGGCTTTGGCGATGTCGATGATGTCCTGGAAGCTGATGATCGGAAACTTGCCGTTGAACAGTTTTGGCCGTTCGTTGGCCGCATCATAGGTGGTGCCGGCGATCCAGCTCTTGAGCTCGTCCATGGTAAAATCGGTGATCGACCAATCATTGGTGTGGTCGTCGCCGTCGACGATCAGTGCTTTCAGCACCGATTTGGGATCCGCCGGATCGATCAGGTCGGTGGGATATTCGGCCGGCCCGCTGGTCGGTGTTTGCGCCCATTTCACCTTGACGGCAACGCCCGGCGCCGTGCGCTTGCGTTTCGCGACTTCCGCATTGGTCTTCGCCACTTCGGCAACGTTGGTGTTGTCGCCGAGCCATGGATTGTGGCGTGCCACCAGCACGCAATCCTTGGTCAGATGCAGATCCTCTTCGAGCGCGTCGGTGCCGAGGTCGGCAGCTAGCTCATACGAGGCCTCGGTCTCTTCGGGCACGAGGCCCGGCACGCCGCGATGCCCGATCACGAGCGGCAGCTTGCCGTCGACGGTCAGGAAGGGTTTTGCGCCGGCCGGCGCCGGGCCGGTTTGCGCTGATGCCATCGACGGCAGCAGCACCGCCAAAGCCGCCGCGCCGAGCAGCATCGCGCCAACATGCATCTTCCGTCGCGAACGAATCTGCCTCACGGCCAAGTCTCCATCTTTTGCGTGGCATCGGGGCGATGCCGTAAGGGCCGAGCCGCGTAGGGCCGCCGCTGTTGTCTTCTTTGTCGCAATCTTCTGACAGTCCGATGACTATTCGGCGAGGAAGGCAGACACAAGCTTCCGCGACGCGCCGGAGGGCGCACCTCATCGCGGCTCGCGGCCGGGCGTTGTGCGCGTCAACGTTCGATCCGGACGCTCATGCCGGGTTCGAGGCCTTCCGCTGCGCCTGCGGGGTCGAGACGCAGGCGCAGCGTGTTGCGGTCGTGATCGCCGATCACGCGCTCGGCCTGCCAGGTGGCGAACACCCCGAGCGGCCGCAATTCGGTGATGGCAGCCTTGGCGGCGGCGCCGGAACCGTTCGGTATCACGCTCACGGTCTTGCCCATCGCGAGGCCGTCGAGATGGTCCTCGCGCACATTGAACGACAGCCATTGCTTGCCGGCCGCCGCGATCATCAGGATCGGCTGACCCGCGCGCACGTTCTCGCCCACTTCCGCTGCGATCACGCTGACCACGCCGTCGACCGGTGCGCGCAGCACCATCTTGTCGAGACGGCGCTCGAGCACCGCGACGGCGGCCGCAGCCGCCTGCACTTGCGCGTCGGCGATGGCGCGCTCCTCTTTGGTCGGCCCCGCCACACCCGCATCGTAATTTGCCTCCGCCGCCACGCCGGCGCGCGCCGCGGCAACGTCGTTCTCGGCCTGGTCGAGCGCTTGCTGGGTTTCAAAACTCTGGCTCGCCAAGGTGGTGATCCGCTTGAGCTGTGTCTCCACATAGTCGAGGCGCGAATTGGCCTTGGAGATCGCGGCTTTCAGCGAGTCGACCTGCTCGCGGCGTACGCCGGCATAGACGTTGTTGCGGCTCGCCACCGCGGCGGCGAGCGTGGCCCGCGCCTGGTCCGCCTGTGCGGTCAGCTCGACGGCTGAGAGTTTGGCGAGGACGTTGCCGGCGTGCACTTGCGCGCCTTTCTCGACCGCGATCGACACCAGCTGGCCGTTCACTTCCGGCTCGATCCTGACCTCGGTCGAGCGGACCACGCCGACGATTGCGGGGACAGGCGTCGCGCGGCTCTCGGCGTAGATCAACGCACCCGCGACGAGCACAAGCGGGATCGCGACAATGGCTGCGCGCCTAGCGTTGGGCATCTTGCTGTCCTCTTTTGAACACCAGCGCGGAGATCACGGCGAGCACGAAATAGCCCAGCGCCAGGCACCACAGCCTGAGCCAGTCATGCGAGACCTCCCAGATGCTGGCGCCGAGCTGGTTGATACGCACGAGGCCGTCGATCGCCGAGTCGGCCGGAAACAGCCGCCCGAGCGCGGTCGCCGCAGGAGGGATGGCCTCGCGCGGCCACGCGAAGCCGGCGGTGAAGAATTGCGGCAGGCTGGTCGCCAGCAGCAGGATGGTGGCGTTCTCCGGCCGCGTGAACCAGGCGCCGATCGCCTGTCCCAGGAAGCTCGTCGCCAGCAGGAAGACGGTCGCCAGCGCGAAGATCTGCGGCAGATGCCCGAGCGTCGAGAAACCATAGATCCGCGGCAGCACGATCAGATAGAGCGCGAGCGCCGGCAGATAGATGGTCAGATGGGCAATGCCGCGCCCGAACACGCCCGCGACCAAGTTGCGAGAGTTCGCAACAGTGTTGCGCGAGTTCGCCAGCGCCGTGCCGGTCAGCATCGCCGCGCCGATCAGCAGCGTCTGTTGCAGGATCAGGATGAACGCCGCCGGGACGATGTAGCTCGCATAGCCGCCGACCGGGTTGAAGATCGGTTGCAGCAGGACGTTGGCCGGGCTGAGGCTCGCCAGCCTTGCCTTGGCAAGACTTCCCTCGGAACGGGCACCCCGCGAAGCCAGCTGCGATGTCAGCGTGCCGATCGCGGTGGCGACGCTGCTTGCGGTCGATCTGAAGACGAACAGATAGGTGGCGTCGGCGTAGACCGGGATATGAGCCGTCAGACCCTTGAGCACGTCGCGCTCGGTGCCCGGCGGAATCTGGATCGCGGCCAGCGCGTCGCCGCGATCGATCGCGGTGCGCGCCTCCGCGAGGGTGCGGGCGCGGACCGTCACGCTCAACGTTCCGCTGGCATCGAGCGTCTCGACGATCTGCCGGGAGAGTTCGCTCAGATCGTCGTCGACGATCGCGACGGGCAGCTTGCGCAGGATCTGGTTGAGATAGGGTTGCGGATAATAGATGCCGTAGATCACGGGGGCCAAGAACAGCAAAGTGAAGGCGCTGCGCGTTCCGAGCACGCGCCGCCACTCCGCCAGGAACGCGCCGCCGACGCCTGGCGGTGTTGGCTCACTCGCCGGCTCTTCGGCGGGCCGCGCCGTCTCGAACCAGCCCCTGTGCGTGAGGCTCGCCATGCGCAGCCATGCGAGGCCGGCGAACAGCAATGTGAGGCCGGCGAGCGCCGCAAAGGGAACGGCGGATTCCGAGGGCGGCAACCCGCGCGCCGCCTGTCCCATCAGGACCGCCATGTACCAGCGTAGCGGCAGGATCGCGCTCCAGACCTGCGCGAACGTGTTCATGCCGATGGTCGGAAAGCCAACACCTGCATAGCCGAAGGCGGGGGAGGCGATCAGGCCGGCAAGTCCCAGCCCCGTTGCGAGGTCGCCGACCAGAAGCTGCAACAGCGCGCCGAGCGACAGATAGGCGATGATCAGGAGCGAGCCGGCCGCGATCATCAGCAGCACGTCGCCCTTGAAAGGGATTCGCAGCGCACCCTCCAGCGCAAGCGTCACTGCCAGCATGATCACGACGAAGATGCAGAATAGCGGCGCCAGTTTGCCGGCCAGCGCGGCGACCGGATTGCCGCCGGCGCTTGCGAGCCACTCGCGGGCGTTGCGGCGGCGGAATTCGGAGCCGACCGAATAGCCCGCGGCGAGGGTGATCACCACATGGATGATGGTCGGCAGCAGCGCGCGCAGCAGGAACTGCGCGTAGTTCTTCTGCGGATTGACCAGCGCGATGGTCTCTGCGCTCAGCGTGCCGATCGCGGCCGGCGCCGCGGCGGCGCGCCTGGCGGGCGCGCCGGCGTTCGCCGCGGCAGTCAGGCTGTCGCTCAGTCCTGAGGACGCGATGCCGGCGGCGGTCAGGAATTGCTGGTTGTAGAAGCCGACCACCTGCGGGCGGCGATCGGCCCGCAGGTCGCGTTCGAAATTCGGCGGGATGAAGATCGCCGAAATCGACTTGCCGGACCGGATGTCGTGCACTGCGGTCGACAGCGACCCGGAGTCGTCGACGATTCTCAGGTTCGGCGACGCCGCCACGAGCTGCGTCAGTACGCGGGAGGCATCCGACTTGTCGGCGTCGACGATCGTCACCCCAAGCCCGCGGATCACCGGCTGGCTGAACACGGTGGTAAGCACCATGAACGCAAACAAGGGCACGCCGAAGATCAGCAGCAGCGCCACGCGGTCGCGCGCCAGCCACTGCCACTCGCGCCGTGCGACCCGCCAGAATCCGGGCTGCGATGCCAGTCTCATTGGCGCGACCGCCAGTCGAGATAGGCGCTCATGCCGGGCCGCAGCTCGGGCACCGGCTGCACCGGATAGGCCCGGATCGAGAATGTCCGCAAGTCGAAATCGCCGGTGGCGCGGGTCGCCCGCCAGCTCGCATATTCGCCCTTGGTTGCGATCAGCTTGACTTCGACCGTGACATGGCGGTCGTCGAACGCCGGAATGCGGACGTCGAACTTGTCGCCGACCTTCAGGCCCTTCACCAGATCCTCGCGCAGATCGAAATGGATCCAGAGATCGCCGAGATTGATCAGCGTTACCAGCGGCACGCCCGGCGACACGAATTCGCCCGGCTCGACGTTGCGCTGATAGACCTGCGCCGCGACCGGCGCGTACACCGCGAGCTGATCGATCACCGACTGGACGCTCTGAATGTCGGCTTCGGCTTTCTCGACATTGGCTTTCGCGATCGCGCGTTCTTCCTTGGTGTAGCCGTTGACCGCCTGCTCATAGGCCGATTTCGCCTGATCGAGCCCGCGCTCGGCTTCGTGCAGCGCGTCGGTGGTCTGGTCGAGGCGCGCCTGCGGCGCGTTGCCTTGCTCGGTCAGTGTCTTGGCGCGGTCGAAGGTCTTCTGGGCCAGCACCTGCGCGGCCTCCGCGCGCGCCATTTCCGCCTTCCGCGCGGCGATGGTCTCCGCCCGCGTTCCAACCAGGACGTTGGCGAGTTGGGCGTCCGCGACCGCCTTGGCGGCGCGCATCTGATCTTGCTTTGCCAGCGTTTCCGGATTGTCGATCTTCACCAGCACGGCGCCCGCCGCCACGTTCTGGCCGCGCTCGACCGGGATGTCCTTGACCCGTCCGTCGACGCGCGCGGCGATATCGAGCCGCGTTGCATCGACCTCGCCCTGCACGAGCAGCGGCTCGGGCCGCAGCAGATAATAGACCGACAGCGCAACGATGATCGCGGCAATCACGCCGACAATGATGGCCGGCATGCGCGTTGCCGCGTGCGCATTGTCCTGGCGCGCTGCTTGTGGTGGCTCCGACGTGCTTCGGCTCTCGTTACCAGAAGGTGACACGTCCATAGCTGACCCCACATTGGCTCACGACCAGGATAGTCATTCACTATGGCGTGGATGTTAAATCCTGCCAACCTCGCCAGCCTGTCCGATCCGGCTCGAATTTGACCGGAGCAACCGCGTCCGGTGCCGCTGACGCGTGCGCGTGGCGTCCATCTCAGATGGAGATGGCGGGCGCATCGAACCCTCCAGCCGCACCCGCCACCACGATCATTCCGAGATTTTCGAACTGTCGAGGAATATCGAGCTGTTCCGTCGCGTTCCGAGGGCATGAGAATTATACTTTACGATAGTAAAGTTTTGTGCCATAGTGCGTTCGACCGGGCGGGCAGGGTGCCTCCACCGCCGCGGGCCATCGACCGAAAATGGTCGCGAACACCGGGATGAAACGATGATCGAGGAACGCGACATCAGCGTCGCCATGAGGGACGGGACCCGTCTTGCGGTCGACGTCTACCGTCCGGACGCAGCCGGCCGATACCCCGTGCTGTACGCCTCGGCGCTGCACAACAAGGACATCCAGGGCCCCGACATCGCGGACGTCTTGCCGCCGCAGCCAGCCCACGCGCCGTTATGGTTCGGTCCGATCGAGGCGGGCGATACGCGTCGCTTCATCGCCAATGGCTACGTCCACGTGATCGCGCAGCCGCGCGGTTCAGCCAAGTCGGAAGGGCATTACGGCCACGAGGACACCGACCATTACGACCTGATCGAATGGATCACGCAGCAACCATGGTCGGACGGCAAGGTCGGGATGGTCGGCATCTCGGGATTTGCCGGCGAGCAATGGCGCGCGGCCGCGCAGGGGCATCCCGCGCTGAAGGCCATCTTCCCGTATGACGCGTGCAGCGCCTACGGCGGCATGTTCGGATTCCGTGACTTCAATCCCGGCGGCGTGCTGCACAGCTTTCCCTATCTGCTCGACGTCTTCAGCACGGTCCATGAATCGCGCGACCGGCCCGCCGAGCTGCCGCCCGCCGAGGAAGAACTCTGGCGCCGGGCGATGCGCAACCCGGACTTCAAGCAGTACATCAACCTCTACAACATCCTGACCCAGAAGGGGCAACGCACCTTCATCATGTATCTCATGATGACGCATCCCTGGGAGGCGGACGGCACCGTCGAGCGCGCGGAGGAGACTTTCCGGAAGATCAAGATTCCGTTCTACACGGGTTCCGGCGCCTATGCGTACACCTACAAGCTTCACTGGCTCGGTGCGCAGCACTATTTCCAGAACGTCGATGCGCCGAAGAAGCTGCTGTTCACCGGGCCTGCGCATCTCGAGCGGCCGTTCCATCAGCACCACGATGAAATCCTCCGCTGGTACGATCACTGGCTGAAGGGGCACGACACCGGCATCATGGACGAGCCGCCGGTGCGCTATTGGCTGATGGGCGCCAACGAGTGGCGAACCGGCACCAATTGGCCGCTGCCGGAAACGCAGTGGACCAAATACTATCTCTCGCATTGGGAGACGCTGTCGACCGAGCCGCCGCGGCCGGCCGCGGAGGTCGGCGCTTCGGCGCGCGAGCCCGACGTCTTCACGCAGATGCCGGTGACGCGGACGACCAAGGTCGAACGGCTGCGCTACATGACCGAGCCCCTGCCGCACGACGTCACCGTCGCCGGCCCGATCACGCTGACGCTGCATGCCGCGATCGATCAGGACGACACCAACTGGATCATCGTGCTCAAGGACGTCGGGCCCGACGTGTCGGTGCGCACCGCGCGCGAGGACGAGCGTGACGTGCCCTCGACCTTGCCGGAGCGCGAGCTGACGCGGGGTTGGCTAAAGGCGTCCTATCGCGCGCTCGACGAGCAGCGCTCGAAACCCGGGGAGCCTTTCCACAAACTGACACAGGATGCGATCGCGCCCGTGACCCCGGGAGACGTGGTCGAATACCAGATCCAGATCCTCGCCACCGCGAACCAGTTCAAGGCGGGTCACCGCATCTGCCTCGATGTCACGTCGATGGACGTCCCGACCGGCACGGGAGCCATGACCAACGTCGAGTACATCCCGTATCACGTCTGCAGCAGCAAGACCGTCACTCACAAGATCTATCGCGATGCGGAGCGGCCGTCCCATCTGCTGCTGCCGATCATTCCCTCGTCCGTTGACCGGCGTCCGGCCTGACATCTCATAGAAGGAAACGCGACCATGAAGACGATCAGATTTGAAAGAGATGGCGCCATCGGCAACATTGTCCTCGCCAATCCGCCATTCAACCGCCTCGACGCGCGTTTCGCGGAGAACCTGCGCGCGGCGGTGCGTGAGGCGAGTCAAAGCGACATTCGGGTGCTGGTGGTACGCGCCGAGGGACCGCATTTCAGCTTCGGCGGCGAGGTGCGCGAATGGCCGGGCAAGGACGTCAACTGGTTCAGGACGTTCGTTGCCGACGTGAACATCGCCTATCGCGCTATCGAGATGCTGAAGATCCCGACGGTCGCGGTGGTGCAGGGGATAGCCTTCGGCGGTGGCTTCGAGCTCGCCCTGGCGTGCGATTTCCTCGTTGCAGCCGATAACGCGACCCTCCGTTGCGTCGAGGTCACGACGGCGATGCTGCCGATCGCCGGCGCGTTGCAACGCATCGCGGAGCGCGCCGGGCGGGCGCGTGCATCGCGATTTGCGATGCTCGGCGAGCCGATCTCCGGAGCCGAAGCGGGCACGCTCGGAATTGCCACCCATGTGGTGCCCGAAAGTGCGCTGACGGAGACGGCGACCGCATTGGCGCGGCAGCTCGCGACGGGGCCGACCAGGTCATATGCCGCGACGCGCACCCTGCTCAAGGCGTGGTCAAGCGGCGGCGTCGCCGCCGCGGATCTCGTGATGCTCGATGTCGCGATGGAGCTCTACGACGGTCCCGACGCCCAGCGCGGCTTTGTCAATACGGCGGCAGCCTTCGACAAGGATATCGAGCCGCCGCCGCTGGTGTTCGAAGGCAAATAGACCGACTGCGCGTCAAGGATGGCATGGCTGCCGGCGATGGGCTCGTGAACACGTCGGGTGACGTCGGGCCGGAAACCATGTTAGTCGAAGGCCGCATGACGAAGAAAGCGAGCCCGGCGGCTGCGCGTCGCGGCCGCCCGCGGCAGCGAGCCGAACAACAACGTTCGATCGAGACCCGCGCCTCGATCCTCGATGCAGCCATCGCCGAATTCGCCGAACGCGGGTTCGAAGCCGCAAGCATTCGTGCCATCGCCGATCGGCTCGGCCTGCAGCATCCGCTGATCACCTATCACTATCGCAGCAAGGACATCCTGTGGCGGGCGGCAGCGGAGCACGCCTTCGCCCAGATTCGCGCCGGTTGGGATATTTCGGCGCCCGAGACATCCGATTTGTCGCCGCTGCAGCGACTGCGTCAGGAATACACGACGCTGTTCCGGTACACGGTCGCATTTCCTGAATTCCATCGTTTCATGCGGCAGGAGACGCTGACAAACAATCCGCGGCTGAAATGGGTGGCGGAAGCGATTCTGGCTCCGCTGCTGGAGCGACTGCTGCCGCAGATCATCGCGGTTCAGAAGCAGGGTTTGCTCCCCGCCGTCGATCCCATGCTCTTTCACTACATGATGGTCAGCCTGACCGCGACGCTTTCCGAATTCGGGCCGGAAATGCAGGTGACGGGCGGATTGGCCTCCGCGGACCCGAAGGTCATCGAGGCGTATTGGCGCCTCGTTGACGAGACTGTGTTCGGGAAACAGCCCAAGGAACGCGGCTGAAGCACTCGCGCGCGTCGCCGCCGCTGCAGCCGCGCTGCGCGATCAGACCTGTCCTGCAAGCCGCGCAAGATCACCCGGATCACACGGACATTTGAAGTCCCGCGCGCGAATAAATCGCATCCGATTAAATCGAGTTACTTGAATCTCGGTCGTGTCGCGCCTTTATCAGGCGGGAACGAATTAATCGTATGCGATGTAAATCGCGGGAGCGCTACCATGACTACCAGGATTTCCCACCTCGCCAGGACGTTCAGGACCAGGACGTTGAAAACCGTCGCGCTGGTCGCGGCGCTGTCGGCCATCACGGCGACGGCGGCCTCGGCCCAGGCCGCGATCTCCGAGCCGGCAGCCTACCAGGCGCTGTATCCGTATCGCGACGTGCTCAACAACGGCGCGCCGACCCGCGCGGCCGCCCTGGTGCTGCTACCGCCGGCGGTGCTGCAGGCGATCCAGCAGCGGGAGGCCGGCATCGGTGTCGCGGATGTGCCGCGTCACGTTTCGCGTCGCGCCAGGCGCTGACTGTGCGGACCACTCTCGCGGCTGTGATTGAATGATAACAATCATTCTATTGACGCCGGACGTGCCGCGACTACGTCCAAATAAAGAACCTTCCCTTACGACGGAGACGTTCCATGACCAAGCAGACCAACGACCTCTCAAACTACTATCGCTACGAACTGGTGCACGGCGACCATGCCGATTTCATCGCCTATCAGCGCAATCTCGGCGCCGGCGTCTGGCAGACGTTCTCGACCTGGATGATCCCGCGCGGCAATGCCGATTGAAGCGCGATGAAACGGCGGTGAGTCTGCTTCAGCGCTGACTGACCAAGCGGTCGATAGGGATTGATCGCACAAAGAAAAGCGCCCGGTTGATAGCCGGGCGCTTTCTTGTTTGCTGTGGCCGGGCGGCCTGGCCGCCCGCAGCGGCGCGCGCGTCAGTTCGACTTCACCAGCGGGCAGCCGCCCTTGTCGAGCGGGCGGAAGGCTTCGTCTCCCGGGACGGTGGCGATCAGCTTGTAGAGATCCCACTCGCCCTTGGATTCCTCGGGCTTCTTGGTTTCGAACAGGTACATGTCGTGCACCATGCGGCCGTCGATCCGGATATGGCCGTTCTTGGCGAAGAAGTCGTTGACCGGCGTCCTGCGCATCTGCTCCATCACCTTCGGCGCCTCGTCGGTGCCGATCGCCTCGATCGCCTTCAGGTAATGCATGGTCGCGGAGTAGAGGCCGGCCTGGATCATGGTCGGCATGTGGCCGACCTTCTCGTTGAAGCGCTTCGAGAAGGCTCGGGTCTCGTCGTTCATGTCCCAGTAGAAGGCGTCGGTGACGATCAGGCCCTGTGTCGCCTTCAGGCCCAGCGCGTGGGTGTCGGTGATCTCCATCAGCAGAGCGATCATCTTTTGCCCGCCCTGGGCGAGGCCGAACTCGGCGGCCTGCTTCAGCGCTGTGGTGGTGTCGCCGCCGGCATTGGCGAGCGCCACGACCTTGGCCTTGGAGGCCTGCGCCTGCAGCAGGAAGGACGAGAAGTCCGGCGAGTTCAGCGGAGCTCGTACCTCGCCGAGAACCTTGCCGCCGCTCTCCTTGACGACGTTGGCGGCGTCACGTTGCAGCGCCATGCCGAAGGCGTAGTCGGCGGTGACGAAGAACCAGGTGTCCTCGCCGCGCTTGACCATCGCCTTGCCGGCGACGTTCGACAGAGCGTAGGTGTCGTAGGTCCAGTGCACGGTGTTGGGCGAGCAGGCACTGCCGGTGATGTCGGAGGAGCCGCCGCCGGAATTGATGTGGATCTTGTTCTTCTCGCGCGTCAGCGCGGAGATCGGCAGGGCGACCGAGGAGGTCGGCACGTCGAGGATCGCATCGACCTTGTCGTTGTCGTACCAGTTGCGCGCGATGTTGACGCCGACGTCGGGCTTGTTCTGGTGATCGGCCACGACGACCTGGATCGGCTTGCCCTTCACCTTGCCGCCGTAATCTGCGACCGCCATCTCGACCGCGGCGACCGAGCCCTTGCCGGTGGCGTCCGCATAGAGGCTCGACATGTCGGTGAGCACGCCGAGCTTGACGACGTCGTCGGAGATCTGGGCGTTCGCCGCGGTGCCGGAGACCGCCAGCGCGAGGCCGGCCGCTGCTGCGGCCAAGAGCGATTTCATCGTGTTTCTCTCCCTGATTTTTCGTTCGAGGTTGCTTCCACGGGCACCTTCTATCCGGTGCGGCAACCTGTCGCAAAGACGACTTTTTGGGCATGCGTAGGGCGCGGGGCGGATGGAACGCCGGGATTCGCGCCCTACAGCGCCGGCAGCGCGCTGACGGCAGCCTTGATGGTGCCGTCGGTCTCCACGATCACCCGGAGCGTCTTCGAATCGAACGTGATGCCGGCAAGGCGGATGCTGTTGACGTCGGCATCGACGCGGATGCCTTCCTCGTTCTTCTGCAGGTCGGCGATGGCGGCGGTGATCTTCCGCTGCGCGTTGGTCGCGAATGGCTTCAGGTCGACCACCAGCCGATCGGCGAGCGCCTGCTGCAGATGCGGGATCGCCGCGCGCGCGGTGGCGCCGAGCAGGCCGAACGCGGCCTCGGACTCGACCGCCAGCTCGACGTCGGTCAGCCGCAGCGTCTGCGCCGCCTGGTCGAGCCGTGGCCGGCCCCAGATGTGCACGTTCGCCTCGGCGCCGAGGCCGAAGAAGCTCTTCTTCTCCTTGGCGCGCACCAGAAGCGAGATCAAAAGCCGGTCGCCGGAGGCGGCGATACTCGCGCTCTTGACGGTCACGTCGACCGGGCCGGAGCCGTCCTCGGGGAAGGTCTTGCCCTTCAACTGCGCCTCGACCAGTTGCGTCAGCGTGGTGAAGGACATGTCGACCGGCAGGCCGACCGAGACCTTGCTCGGCATCGGCGGCACGATCGCGAGTTTATCGGGAAACGGGCAGTTCGGCGTGGTCTGCGTCTCCGTGATCCGTGTCTCGGCCTCGATCCCCATGGTCAGGATCAGCGAGGACGCATCGACCTTCGGCTGCGCGGCGATCGCGCGGGTCGGCCGCAGCTCAAGCCACATCGGCGGCATCGACGCGGTGCCGCCGGTGCCTTGCAGCGGGATCGAGCGGCAGGCCTTGGTCCATTGCGTGCGGGCGGCGTTCTGGAACACCGGGTTGTTTTGCAACCGCGCCTCGACCACGGAAATCTGGTCGGCGACCGCCTTGTCGATGACCGGCTTGACCTGGGCCGGCACGCTGATGCGAACGCCTGCGGCCGATAGGCTGGTGTCGCCGAGATTGACCTGCGCCTGCAGGTTCGGCTCGATCCGCCAGGACGCGCCGAGCTTCGGCCGCGCAGTCAGCGTGACGCTGCCCTTGATGTCGGCATTGGCGTTGATGTTCTTAATGTTCACGGCGCCGATCTGCTTGGCGACATTGCCGCCGAGCAGGCTGCCGAGTGCGTTGCTGACCGCGCCGGTCGCCTGTGCCGACAGCGAGCCGGTGACCTTCAGCGTGCCGTTGATCGGCGTCGTCAGCGTCAGCACGTCCTGCGCGCCGGTGGCTGCGATCGGCCCGCGCGAGGCGGTCCAGCCGATGTCGGCATTTTGCAGGATTTGCTGGACCGGGTTGTCGGCCTTGCCGCCGAAGGTCTTCGGCGCGCCGCGCTCGGCGGCATCGCGGATCGCCGACAGCGCGACCGAGACCTGCGCCACGACCGTCGACGAGCGCGGCGCCTGCGGCAACGGCGGCAGCTGCACCAGCGGCGGCGCCTGCACCGTGACGCTCGGCGCGAGCCAATCCATGGCCTTCAGGCTGATCGCGAACGAGACCAGCACCACCGTGAGTCCGAGCGCGATCGTTCTTGGATGCATCGGTAGACGCATCATTCCCCCGGATGAAATCAACTTGACGGGTTGTACAGGCCCGCCGACGAGGGCGCCAGTGTGGCGGGATCAAGCTGCTTCAGGGGCGGCCGCCCGAGATCACTTGGACGTTAACGACCTGGACGTTAGCGACCTGGACGTTAACGATTATGAACGCAACAATGGCCCCGGCATGATGCCGGAGCCGTTCGTCAATGTCTGAATGTGTCGGGTTTAGCGGACGGCCGAGCCGAGGTCGGCACGGCGGTCGGTTATCGGCAGCACGATCACCTTGGTGCCGACGTTGACCCGCGAATAGAGGTCGGTGACGTCCTCATTGGTGAGGCGCAGGCAACCGGAGGAGACGCGGGTGCCGATCGTCTCCGGCGCGTTGGTGCCGTGGATGCGGTACACGGTGCCGCCGAGATACATGGCGCGGGCGCCGAGCGGGTTGCCGGGGCCGCCGGCCATGTGGCGCGGCAGATAGGGCTGACGGGCGATCATTTCCGGCGGCGGGGTCCAATCCGGCCACTCCGCCTTCTTGGTGATGGTCTGGGTACCCGACCAGGTGAAGCCGTCGCGGCCGACGCCGATGCCGTAGCGCATGGCCTGGCCGTTGCCCAGCACGAGATAGAGGTAGGTGTGCGGGGTATCGATGATGACGGTGCCCGGCGCCTCGCGGGTCGGATAGGCGACGACCTGGCGGCGCAGGCGGGCGGGCAATTCGACGGAACGGTCTTCCTCCTGCGCCTGCGGCATCGTCTGCACCGGCGGCTGCACCGCCTCGGTCGGCGGCGTCAGGATGAAGGGGAACATCGGCAGCGGCGCGGCCGCGGCGGAATTCGAGAAAGCGACGGCGCCGATCGCCAGCGCACCGAAGGCGGCGGCAGCGAGACGTGCGTTCAGCTTGATGGAATTGAACATTGTCGACCCCTGTTGTTTGCGCCCTGCGCGCCGGTTCCGGCGCGTCGTTGGCTCAAACCAGTACAGGTGAGGCGTTTCAGGACGTTTGCACGAAATCGCCAAAATGGTTTCGTGGCGTTAGGGATTTGTTTCGTCCGTGTTTCGTCGCACGGTTAAGGGAGCGTTGCCGGGGTAGGTTGTACCGCATCAGGACATCTATCCCGGCACGAGGCTTGCTGTCCGAAGGCGTGGTTTGGAATGGAGTGGAAGTCATGCCAGCGCCTTCGATCGGGAGCATGCTGGATCAGCAGAAGGGCTTTGGTCCCGGGTTCGATTTTCTCCGCGTTGCGCTCGCCATCGCCGTCGTCGCCGGCCATACGCCCTACGTCGCCACCGGTCGCGGTGACACCGATCCGACGTCGGTTCTCTGGTTTCCGCAATTTGCCATCCTCGTGATGTTCTTCGCATTGAGCGGATTCCTGATCGCCGCAAGCGGGCTGCGGCTCAGCGTTAGGGAATTCCTGATCAATCGCGGATTGCGAATCATTCCGGCGCTGGCGGTCGAGATCGTGCTGTCGGCGCTGATCCTCGGGCCGATCTTCACGACGCTGCCGCTCTGGGATTATTTCACCAGCGCCGGCACCTGGAAATATTTCACGAACGTCGTCGGCCTCGTGAACTACACCCTGCCGGGCGTGTTCAGCGACAATCCCGCGCCGGAGGTTAACAGTTCGCTGTGGACCGTGCCGTTCGAATATGGCTGCTACGCGGTGATGGCGGTCATCATGGCCTTGGGGCTGCTGCGCAAGCCGGCCCTGATCGTGACCGGCGCCGTCGTGCTGGTCGGTATCGGCTTCGCCGTGCAGTTCACGGGGCATGCCGCAACGCCGCCCCAACTGCCTGCCGGCGTCGCAGGCACGCTGCATGACAGGATCTTCAGCACGGCGCTGTTCCTCGGGCGCGGTGCGAAATTGCCGGTCGCCTGTCTGCTTGCAATCGCGGTCTACCTTTACCGCGACCGCATTCCCTATGACGGGCGCATTCTCGCCGCCTGCTGTGCGCTCTGCCTCGGCGCCGTGCTGCTTGGGCCGGCGGCGTGGATGACCCAGCCCGTCCTCAATGCCGTCATTGCTCCGGCGCTGGTCTACATCACCGTGTTCCTCGGTGTCTCGAAGCTTCCGCGGCTGCCGCTGCTTTCGAGGGGTGACTATTCCTACGGGATCTATCTGTACGGTTTCCCGATGCAGCAGGTGGTGAAGGTGTGGCTGCCGTACGCGTCGCTGATTGTCCAGTTCGCCGTCGCGCTGGTGCTGATCACGGCGTTCGCGGCGTTCTCCTGGCACTGGATCGAGAAGCCGGTCCTGAAGCTGCGTCGCCATTTCTCGTTCGTGGCGCGCAAGCGGCTCGAGCCGGATGATATGGCCCGAACGCTCGAGGGGATCGGGCCACTCGCCGTCAGCGTTAGCTGCAGCCGGAGCGCGCGGTCTTCCTGACGGGCACCAACAACGCCGCCCGTGCTCAGGGCTGCAGGAGCGCCGCCGGCGCTCAGAAATGAACTTATCCGGCCAGTCCGTCCCACAGCAGCTTGGCCGCAGTGACGACGAGAATGGCATAGCAGAGGCGGTAGAGCGCGCGCTGGTCGAGGCGTTCGTGCAGCCGCCAACCGGCCCAGACGCCGACCGGCACGGCCGGTATGCAAAGCGCCATCAGCATCCACAGGCTTCGCGACGGCGTGGCGAGCACGAGCCACGGACCGGCCTTCAGCAAATTGCCGACCGTGAAGAACAGGCTGGTGGTGCCGGCGTAGCGCGCCTTCGACATGCCGAGCGGCAGCAGATAGATCGCAAGCGGCGGCCCGCCCGAATGCGCGACCATCGTGGTGACGCCGGAGGACAGCCCGGCGAAAGTGGCCTTGATCGTCGAGCGCGGCCGCGGCTTGATCTCGCCGCCGCCGATGAACCACAGCGCGGCGAACACCAGCGTCACCAGGCCCATCACGATCTCGACGGCATGCCGGTCGAGATCGCGCAGCACGAAATAGCCGAGGCAGATGCCGACGACGAGCGCCGGCAGCAGCCTCGCGAGGTCGACGCGCGACCACGTATTGGGGCGCCAGAACCGCAGCGCCGTGATGTCCATGACGACGAACAGCGGCGCGAGCAGTGCGCCCGCCGCGATCGGATCCATCGCCAGCGAGAGCAGCGGGATGCCGACGATGGCAAAGCCGCCGCCGAATGCGCCCTTCATGAAGGCGATCAGGAACACGCCGGCCAGCGCGACCGCGAACACGAACGGCGCGGGCATGTCGGCGAGGATGGACGTGATCATGGTGTCGTGCCGAGCGTTGTGGTCGTACGCAACATGGCCACGCGCGCATGCGCGCGCAATCCAAACATTGCTCTCGGTGCACATTGCTCTCGGAGCAATCGGCGTGCGCGCCTAGCTTGCGCGCATCCTCGGCAGGCCCGGCCGGTCGCCGCTGATCACCGCCCGGCGATCGGAGACGGCGTGATGGAATTGCTCGAGCGTCAGCCCGATCACCGTGAGATCGCCTTCCTCGATCGCGCCGTCGTCGTAGCAATCGAGCGCTTCGCGCAGCAGCGCATCTGCGTCGCCCTGCATTTTCGCGAGTTCCTCCGGCGTCTCGGCGCCGCGTACCCGCGCGATCAGCGTCAGCAGACCGTCGCGATGGGTGATGTAGCGCTCGCGCTCGTCACGCTTGACGTAGTGGCGCAGCCAGGCGCCCGCCGTGCCGAGGCCGGAGACCAGCAGGACGCCGCCCCAGATGTAGTCGGAGTATTTTTCGAGGAAGGTGCGCTCGGTGCCGTCGATATAGGCGGCCGCGCCCTGATGCGCCGGCAGTGCCGCATCCTTATCGGTGTCCGGCTTCTCGATCTTGGCGGCCGCCGGCAGATCGCGCGCGACCTGGAGTCGCTGCGTGAACAATTGCCGGTCGAGCGCGCCGACGGTCGCTTCCTCCAGCGCATGTTGCGCGATGATGAGGTGATTGACGCTGACGGTCTCGACCTTGTCTTCGGGCCGGGCCGGCGACGAGGAGAAAATGCTGCCGGCGATCTCCTCGGACTCATAGAGCGGATGCTTTTGCGCGATCGCTTCCGAGACATCGACGGGAAGGAATTTCGGTTCGCCGCGCGCGGCCGCTGTGGCCGCGATCGCCTCCGCCGTGATCTTGCTGTCGAGCGGCCCGACGGTCATGTAGGCGTCGAGCGAGGGGTCGCGCGCGAGATCGGCGACCTTGTTGACGGCGAACTGGCTGATCGTGACCTTGTCGGGGTTGACGCCGGACTCGGTCAGGATCACGCGCAGCAGCGTGACGTTGGCCTGGGTGCTGCCGACGACGCCGACCTTGTGGCCCGGGAGATCGTCGATGCTCTTGATCTTCGCGGACCGCGGCTTGCCTTTGCCGCCCGACGGCGCCCACAGCACGACGACATTCTTGCGCAGGATCGCAACCGCCTCGGCGCTCGCCGGCAGGCTGAGATCGCCGCGCACGACCGCGAGGTCGACCTTGTTCGCGGTGAACAGCGCGATGCTTTCGGCGGCGCCCTGTGTCGTGACCGGCTTCAGCCGCACCGAGTGGCCGTCACGCGCAAAGGCCTGCGCGAAGCCCTGGATGAGCTTGACGTCGTCACTGCCGGTCGGGCCGACCGCGATCTTCAACGTCACCGGACGCAGCCCGTAGAACAGCAGGCCTGCGACGACGGCAAACACGAAGATGCCGGCCGCCAGGATCAGGAGCGACGAGTTTCGCCGTTTGAGCCTGCGGCGCGTGGTGCCGGGATGTTCACTCTGCTGCTCTGACATCTGACTGTCATGTTACACGAAAAACCGGCAGTTCGCCGTGAAAAACAACCTAACATTTCGATGACGTCATACGTTTGAAACATCCATGTCAGAACGTCGTGCGAGCAGAATCAAGATTAACGATTTGGGTCTCCTGCGATGCGCATACTCGTTGCGACCGATGCCTGGCATCCGCAAGTCAACGGCGTGGTTCGGACGCTGACGTCGCTTGCGCGCAGCGCAGCGACCCTCGGCGCCGAGATCGAATTCCTCACCCCCGACGGTTTCCGTTCGGTCGGCGTGCCGACCTATCCGGGCCTGCGGATGGCACTGCCGAACCGCCGCGAGATCGCGCGCCGGATCGAGGAGGCCGCGCCCGAGGCGATCCACATCGCGACCGAAGGACCGATCGGCTGGGCGGTGCGCGGCTATTGCCAGCGCAACAAGCTCGCCTTCACCACATCATATACAACGCGCTTCCCGGAATATGTTTCGGTGCGCACCGGAATTCCCGACAGCGTCGGCTATGCCGTGCTGCGCCACTTCCACGCGTCCGGATCGATGACGATGGTCGCGACCGACTCGCTGCGCACAGAGCTTGCCGAGCGCGGCTTCCGCAAGCTCGGCTTCTGGACCCGCGGCGTCGACACCAAAATCTTCAATCCGGACCAGCCGGCGCTGCTCGATCTGCCGCGGCCGATCTTCATGACGATGGGCCGCGTCGCGGTGGAGAAGAACCTCGACGCCTTCCTGTCGCTGGACCTGCCGGGTTCCAAGGTCGTGGTCGGCGACGGTCCGCAACGGGCGGCGCTGCAACAGAAATATCCCGACGCGATTTTCCTCGGCGAGAAGAAGGGCCAGGATCTGACCTCGCACCTCGCCGCCGCCGACGTGTTCGTGTTCCCGAGCCTGACCGACACCTTCGGCGTCGTGCAGCTCGAGGCGCTGGCCTGCGGCACGCCGGTCGCGGCGTTCCCGGTCACCGGCCCGAAGGACGTCATCGCGGATCATCCGATCGGCGCGATCGACAACGATCTGCGCAGCGCCTGCCTGCGCGCGCTGAACATGTCGCGCGCCGACTGCCGCAATTTTGCGTTGGAGCGTTCCTGGGAAAACAGTGCGCGTCAGTTCATCGGCAATCTGGCCACGTTGCAGCCGAGCCGCGCGCCGCGGCCCGCCCGCCGCGTCGCCGGCCGCAGTGCGGTTCCGAATTAACGGTTCAAACGAACGAAAGACGAGAGACCTAATCTATGGCTGAAATCATCAAGCTGGGCGCTGACCGTTCCATGGACTTCGACCGCGAAACGGTCGAGCAGGCCTATGACCGCTGGGCCCCGATCTACGACCTCGTATTCGGTGGCGTGTTCAGCAAGGGCCGGCAGGCCGCGATCCAGGCCACCAACAAGATCGGCGGCCGTGTGCTCGAGGTCGGCGTCGGCACCGGCATCTCGTTGCCGCTCTATAGCCAGAATGTGCGCATCTTCGGCACTGACATCTCCGAGGCGATGCTGGAGAAGGCCAAGAAGCGGGTGACCGAGCAGGGCCTGAAGAATGTCGAGGGCCTCGCGGTGATGGACGCCGAGAAGCTTGAATTCCCCGACGATTCGTTCGACGTGGTGATGGCGCAGTACGTGCTGTCGGCGGTGCCGAACCCGGAAGCCGCGCTCGACGAATTCGCCCGCGTGGTGCGTCCGGGCGGCGAATTGATCATCCTGACCCGCGTCAGCGCCGATGCCGGCGTGCGCCGCTTTATCGAGCAGAAGCTGCAGCCGGTGGTGCGCCCGCTCGGGTTCCGGACCGCCGAATTCGCCTGGTCGCGCTACACCAAGTGGCTGGCCGGCGCGCGCGGCATGGAGCTCGCGGAGCGCCGCCTGATCCCGCCGCTCGGCCATTTCTCGCTGGTCCGCTTCCGCAAGGCGGACGTCGCCAAGGCGGCTTAAACAGGCCGCCTGAGGCGGCCTGGCCAAGGCGGCCCAAAAGCCGCCGGTCCTCCCGGGTGAGGTGGCGCACAGCGCGCCCCAAGCCAGGAGGCTAAGATCTCCTCGGCCTTATCCCGCAAATCTCGCCGGGATGAGGCAGGATCCTTCTCCGGTTGCGTCAAGGCGTCGCTCCGCATTGTCATATGTCATTATGATGATGTCACACGCGATACATCGAATCCCTGTAAATCCTGTCCCGAAAGATGTTGGGGGAACCAATGATCAAGAATTTTCTGCAAGAGCTGCGTACCCAGCGCTGGGATGACCATCGCTTCTACCACCACAGCCGGATCAACCAGAGCCTGCACTTCGTCAGCGCGCTGAGCTTCCTGTTCGCCTATGTGATGCTGTTCTTCGATCCGGTCGTGTCGGCGCTGGTCGGCTGGCTGGTCTCGATGACCTCGCGCCAGGCCGGTCACTTCTTCTTCGAGCCGAAGGGGTATGACCACGTCAACCAGGCGACCCACGAGCACAAGGAAGACATCAAGGTCGGCTACAATTTGCAGCGCAAGGTCGTGCTGATGGCGATCTGGGCGCTGTCGCCGATGGTGCTGTACTTCGATCCGACCCTGTTCGGCCTGTTCAAGCCCTGGGTCACGATGGGCGACTTCACCCGTCAGGTTGCCAAGGTCTGGCTCGTGGTCGGCATCGGCGGCCTCCTGTTCCGCACGATCCATTTGTTCTTCATCCGCGACGTCGAGACCGGCCTCGTCTGGATGACCAAGATCGTCACCGACCCCTTCCACGACCTGAAGCTCTATCACAAGGCGCCGCTGTTCCTGATGAAGGGCGAGCTGATCGATCCGGGTCTCGAGAAGCACGTCAGGCACGCCTGATCGCTGCTCCCAACGTCTTTGAACTGCGTCATGCCCGGGCTCGTCCCGGGCATCTACGTCTCTGGGGTTCCTGTGAACAGACTCGGCCGAGCTATTTGCAACGACGGGACTGCGCTCCCTCTCCCGCTTGCGGGGGAGGGGTGGGGTGGGGGTGTCGCCGCTTGCGATAATTTTCGTGAGGACAGAGCCCCCACCCGGATCGCATCGTTCGATGCGATCCGACCTCCCCCGCAAGCGGGAGAGGTGACGGAAGGCCGTGGATGCGTCAGGGCCGACGAGGGCTCAGCGCCCGAACCTCACGGCGACCATCTCTTTCAGGATCTGCCGCTTGATGTTCTTGTTGGTGAGGCCTTCCTGGTGCCACCACCAGCCGTCGCGCTTCATCTTCTCGGCTGCCGCGACGAAGCGGTCGGCGACCTCGGCGAAATCAGCGTCGGTGTAGTTCAGGCTGAAGATCAGCCGGCCGGTGCCGACCCAGCTCAGCGCCAGTCCTTCGGCCCGCAGATAGTATTGCAGCATCCAGTTGTAGCGGGACGGCTCGGTGTAGGAGACGGTCCAGATCGACGAGATGTTGCCGACGCGAACCGGCAGGTCTTGCGCTTTGAGCCGGTCGTTGAGCGCCTCGGCGCGGCCGTTCCAGGTCTCCTCGAGCCCGTTGTAGATCGAACGGAAGTTCGGGCTGGCGAGCCGGCTCAGGAACTCGTCCATCGCCGTCATCACGTAGGGATGCGAGTTGAAGGTGCCGCGCGCGAAGCAGATATCGGCCGGCCGGTCGTCGCGGAAGCGGCGCATCAGGTCCTTGCGGCCGCACACCACGCCGACGGGAAGCCCGCCGGCCAGGCTCTTGCCGTAGGTCGCCATGTCGGCCTTGACGCCGAAATATTCCTGGGCGCCGCCGGCGGCGAGGCGGAAACCGACGAATACCTCGTCGAAGATCAAGACGATGCCGCGCTCGGTGCAGACCTCGCGCAGCTGCTTCAGCCATTCGGTGTAGGCGGCGCGGTCGTACCTCGAGGAACGCGACGAATCGACCAGCGCGGAATCGCCGGGTGCGTTGCCGTTCGGATGCAGCGCCTGCAGCGGATTGACCAGCACGCAGGCGATGTCCTTGCGGGTGCGCAGCACGTGCAGCGTCTTCTCCGACATTTCGGCGAGCGTGAAGGTCTCGTGCGGCGACACCGGATTGCCGACGCCGGGCTGCACCTCGCCCCACCAGCCGTGATAGGCGCCGGCGAAACGGACCAGATGGGTCCGCTTGGTGTGGTAGCGCGCGAGCCGCACCGCCTGCATCACGGCCTCGGTGCCGGACATGTGGAACGAGACCTCGTCGAGGCCGGAGATCTCGCAGAGGCGCTTGACGTTGTCGGCGATGATCGGGTGGTAGGGGCCGAGCACGGGGCCGAGCGCGTGGGCGCGCTTCTCACCCTCGGTGATGCACTCCTTGTAGAAGTCGTTGCCGAAGATGTTGACGCCGTAGGAGCCGGTCAGGTCGTAGGACACATTGCCGTCGACGTCGGTGACGGTAACGCCGCTGGACGCCTCGACGAAGGCCGAGGTGCCGAGATGCTCGCGCACCAAGCGGCTGTACTGGAACGGCACGCGGTAGGTTTCGGTGAACTGCAGGTCGGAGATCCGCTCCGTCACCTCGGCGGTCAGCGCGCGGCCCTTGGGGTAGCGATCCGCGTAGAGGCCGGCGAGGCGGAAGAAGCCGTCCTGCCGTTGCATCGCGACGTCCTTCGGTGCTCCGTCGGAGCGGAAGAACTCGTCGATGTCGAATTCGTAGTGCGGCACCATGCGCGCCACCATCTTGGACATCTTGGAGTGTCCGGTCAGCGAGCGGTGCTTGGCCCGCGACAGCGCGAGGCGGGCCTGAATTTTGGGGAAAGCTGCGGCGGCGCCGGCAAGCGCGGCGGCGGACAGCGAGAGAATCGGAAGGGATGTTTCCATGACAGAAGCGCTAGCCTCGGCACCTAACAAATTCATGACAGTCAAGGGCCTGATCTCGGCATTCACCCAGCAGGAAGACCTCAATTTCCTGCTAACCAACCGGATTCCGCGGGCGGCGATCACCCGCTTCATGGGCTGGTTCTCCAAGGTCGAGAACCCCCTGGTGCGCGACGCCTCGATCGCCTGCTGGAAGCTGTTCTCCGACCTCGATCTGTCCGAGGCGAAGAAGACCGAGTTCAAGAGTTTGCACGATTGCTTTACCCGCGAGCTCAAGCCCGGCCTGCGCCCGGCGGCGGCCGATCCCGCCATCATCGCGAGCCCGTCGGATGCGATCATCGGCGCCCATGGACGGATCGAGGATGGACAATTGTTCCAGGTCAAGGGCGCGCCGTATTCGCTGCTCGATCTGCTCGGCGATCCCGCGCTGGTGGAGCAGCACAGCAACGGCCGCTTTGTCACGCTGCGGCTGACCTCGAGCATGTATCACCGCTTCCATGCGCCCTATGATCTTGCGATCGACAAGGTCACGTTCATTCACGGCGACGTCTGGAACGTCAATCCGATCGCGCTGAAGCGGGTCGAGCGGCTGTTCTGCAAAAATGAGCGCGCGGTGCTGCGCGCGAAGCTTCCAACCGGCGAGCCGTTGACGCTGGTTCCGGTCGCCGCGATCCTGGTGGCGAGCCTCCGCCTGCATTTCCTCGACGTCACGCTGAACGCGCAGTCGCGAGGCCCGGTGAATTTCCCCTGTGACGCGCACGTGAAGAAGGGCGACGAGCTCGGCTGGTTCGAGCACGGCTCGACCATCATCGTGCTCGCGCCCGGCCATTTCGAATTCTGCGACAATGTCGCGGAGGGAACACGGATCAAATGCGGCGAGCCGCTGTTGCGGAAGCCCTCATAGCGCTTTCGAGCGAAGTGGGCACCGGTTCGCGTGAAGAAAGCGCGCCAAAATATGCACTCTGATCTCGCTTTCCCGTTCGTGCCATTCTTTGAGCACGATCTGCCCGGAAAACCGGTTTCCACTTTTCAAGATCATGCTTTAGAATAGCCGGGATCGTCGCGCGACGATCCTAAATCGCAAACCTGATGGACACGAGATGGCGCGGACGCCTGTTCTGGCGGCGGGAGGCATTGTGCTGCGGCGGGACGCTCCGCAGCGCTTCGCCGTCGTGCGCCTGCGCAAGCGCAATGAGTGGGTGCTACCGAAGGGCAAGCTCGACGATGGCGAGACGCCGCGCGACGCCGCCGAGCGCGAGGTGCTGGAGGAAACCGGCCACGACGTCGAGGTGCACGAATTCCTCGGCACGCTGGTCTATGATTCAGGCGGGCGATCGAAGGTGGTGCACTACTGGCGGATGGATGCCGGCGGCAAGCCGGTGCGCGCGTTGATGAGCGACATCAAGGAAGTCGACTGGCTGCCGCTCGATGAAGCGCTCGATCGCCTGTCGCGCGGCTATGAGCGTGCGTTTCTGGAAAATGTCGGCCCGATCGCGTTGCAGGCTGCGGCGAATGCCATGCGCGAGCGGCGCGCGCGGTTGCGGGTTGCGGCCGCGGAGCGACGGCGCAGCCGCGCGGCGATGGTGCCGCCGGTTATCGAGGAGCGCGAGGTCGCCGGCACGCTTGACGTCGCTGATATGCCCGTGCCGACGGAGATACCAGCGATCGAAGCGACGGCGCTGGCGCGGAGCGAACCCGATACGCTCGCCAGGGCGCCGGAACACCCCGTTGCAGACGCCAGCGAAGTGGTCGAGACGGCGCCTGCCGCTGAAGCGCCGCCGTCATCCGCGCGCCAGAACGAGCCGGTTGCGACGGCCGTTCAGCCCACGCCGCGCAAGAACCTGATCGATCGCGTGCGCGACTGGCTGCGCCGCGCAGCCTGATCACCGGCCAATGCTTTGACGTCGTACGGCTGGTTGCCAGCCGTCGATGTCATGCTGCAAGGCAGTGCAGTCAGCGCGGAGCTTGGGCGAACCCAATTCACCAGCCACGAGCTGGGCCGCATGAACCTCGGCCATGGCGCCGCGAATGTCGCCACGCTCGAGCTGGAGGCGGGAGATCTGAAGTCTGAGCCGCACGATCTGGACCCGCCCGTCGATGCTCGACCAGAGCTGGCGGGCGAGATGGAGATGCCGCATCGCTGCTTCGTGATCCTGCCGAGACAAAGCGAGGATCGCCTGCGCTTCGTTGGTGAGCGCGCGGATCGAGGGCATCGGCCAGCGATCCGCACTTCCGGAAAGTTCGCAGATCAATGCCTTCGCCTGGCCGCTCCGATGCGTGTGTGCTGCGACCAGCGCTAGGTGTGCGAGCAGGATTCCCCGGCGCTGCAATGTCCACCAGGACTTGCCGATCAAGCTCCTTTCGAGGCTCGCATGGGCGGCTTCCGCTTCGCCTCTTGCGAGCAGTAACATCGCGCGGCCCGGCTCCGGGCACCAGCCCATCGTGTACGCCCTGTCGTAGGCTTCGAGCGCTGCGTCGTCATTGCCGATCGCTGCAAGAATATCGCCCAGCACCCGGTTGGCATCGCCCATCGACCATGGCGCATCGCTGGTCAGGCGCGCGAGCGCATCCTGGATGCGAGCCAGCGCTTCGTCGAGCGAGCCCCTGATGCCGAGCACCTCGGAGCGATGCAGCTGGCATGAACCTGTCAGTTCCATGCCGCTGCTCGAGCAGAAATTCTGGTAGCTCCGCGTCCACTGGTCGGCCCGGGCCCAATCGCCGAACATCCGGGCTGCCCAGAGAATGTTGCAATAGAGGCTGCCGCCCATGATTGGGTCCAGATTGGTGCTGGACAGTGCGACCGCGGCGGCATGGTCCTGGTCGGCCAGCCCGCCATGCGTGTCGCCGAGGCATAGCCGATAGAAGCCGCGATAGGCCAGGCTCAGCGCTTCGATGTTGAGCGCGTCCTTGTATCTGACGGCGGTGTAGGCCGCGTCGGCCAATGCGAGTGCCTGTTCCGGCTCGCCATCGAAGGCAGCCAGTTTCGACTTCATCCACAACAGCAGGGCGGTCGTCGGAGCATCGTCGAGCATCGAGGCCCAATCTTCTGCGCGCGCGAGCCAGCCCTTTCCGATCGCGGCCTGACCGCTCTCGAAATGCAGGCCCGAGAGCGCGATGGCGTCGACCGCTGCTCCGGCAGCGTCGCCGGCCTCGCTACGCGCGGCGACTGCGCGAACCAGAACTGGAATCGCTGCCGCGGTCCTGCCGAGGCATTGCAGGGCAATTGCCCAATCGTGGAAATCTTCGGCGCTGAGCTGGCCGTCTCTGTCGGCGCTCTGAAAGAGCGTTGCCGCCTGCAGCCAGAGATGTCCGACCGCCGCACGTCGGGCGAGGCCGATTGCTCCGATTGCACCGACGGTGCCATCGACTTGCTTGTGGTCAATGCGTTCCGGCTGCCTGGAATCAACGAAGAACCGATATCCTTTGCCCGGCAGATTCCGGATCGCGCCGTCCATGCCGCCCTGGCGCAGCGCGGCGCGCAACGAACTCACCGCCCGCTGCAGCGAGTTGTCGGTGACCGTGACATCCGGCCAGACACCTTCGAGCAGCTCGTCCTTGGAGACGACCCGCTCGCGGTGGTGGACAAGGTAGACCAGCAGATCGAACACACGCGGCTGCAAAGCGACTTCCTGCCGCGCGCACAGCAGCACGCGTCCAGCTTCATCAAGCTCGAACAGTCCAAATGAGAATGCCATGTGTATGGGTCCGGGGATGCCGGAAAAGGTTCAGGCAAAGATCAGACAATGATCAGCCCGCGGTAAGGACAGTTGGCGTTGACCGCGCCTATAGCTGAGCATGGCCGCGATCACCGCAGCCTGCCGTTCAACCGTCGCAACCGAGGAGATTTCGATGGAACTCTATGTCATTCGCCGTCCGAGCGCCTGGGCAAACATGGGTGAGCTGGAACTCGCCGGCGCAACCTCCGCCAGGATCGGCGACGAGCAGATGCCGGACCGCGTCCGCTGGATCCGAAGCTATGTGGTGCATGAGGCAGATGGTCGCATTGGCACTTTCTGCATCTACGAGGCGCGTGATGGTGACTCGATCCGGGATCATGCGCGCTGCGTCGGCATGCCGGGCGAGGAATTCTACAAGGTCGCGACCACAGTGGTGGTGCGTGCTGATCCCGTCGAACCGCCCATTGCAGCCGAATGACGCCTGCGAGGCGTCGCATGGCGCATCCCGGCCCAACCATTATCCGGGGCGCCATCACACTTCGATCAAGGAAACGATTATGCCGATCTTATTCATGGAGTCCGTGTCTAATCCGGTACGAAGACATTTTTCCATTCTGCTCTTGCGTATCCGCCGGATCGTCAACCAATCGGTCGCAGGCATGCTCGCACACCGCGAGCGGCAGGCCACCCGCTTGATGCCGCGCGAGCCCGGCGACCGGCAGTCGAAGCACGCCGGCAACCGCTGCTCCCGGCCGATCATTCGAAGCGCTGTGCTCGGGCTGATGATCGCGGGCTTGTCCTCGCCCGTGTTCACGCGAGCGGAGGAGCCTGTGGTTCGGGAGCTTCATGCAGCTCCGGCGCAGCAGGCCGTTTGGTCTCAGCGCAGCAAGAGTGGCTGCAGGCATCGCTCGGATTGGAGCATGGTTGCCGCGTCTCGCATTCCGGTCCTGCTCGACCGTCGTACATAGTTCGCAGCACATTGAAGTCATTGCACCGCATGACGCCGTTTTGGCGCAACGCGCGGACTTCAGGCGAAGCCAGCGGCTTCGCCGCGAGCCGCGCGTCATTTTCAAAGGAGATGCACATGAACGTTCAGACCGAAATGCCGGCCGTCGATCTCGCCGCCGTCAAGGCACGCCAGCAAGCCACCTGGAGCTCGGGCGACTATGCGATCGTCGGCACTACGCTTCAGATCGTCGGCGAGACGCTCTGCGAGGCTGTCGACCTGCGCAGCAATCAGATGGTGCTCGACGTCGCCGCCGGCAACGGCAATGCGACGCTGGCCGCGGCGCGGCGCTTTGCCGATGTGGTCTCGACCGATTACGTCGGAGCATTGCTCGAGCGCGGCCGCGAGCGTGCCGCCGCGGAGCGTCTACCCGTCACGTTCCAGGAAGCGGACGCGGAGAGACTGCCGTTCGCCGACGCGAGCTTCGATGTCGTGCTGTCGACCTTCGGCGTCATGTTCACCGCCGACCAGCAGCAGGCTGCGAATGAATTGCGCCGTGTCTGCCGCGTCAGTGGCAAGATCGGCCTTGCGAACTGGACGCCGGAGGGATTCATCGGCCAGGTATTCAAGACCATCGGCAAATATGTGCCGCCGGCGCCGGGCGTGAAGTCTCCCGCGCTATGGGGCACCGAGGCGCATCTCGCCGCGCTGTTCGGCCCACAGGCGACGGTCGACGCCAAGCGCAAGCACTTCAATTTCCGTTACAGGTCGCGCGAGCATTTCCTCGAGATCTTCCGCACCTATTACGGTCCGGTGCTGAAAGCCTTCGGAGCGATCGATGCCGTCAAGCAGCAACTGCTCGCCGCCGACCTGTTCCGCCTGATGGACCAGTTCAATGTCGCCAAGGATGGGACGCTGGTCATCCCCAGCGAATATCTGGAGGCGGTGATCACCAGGCAGCGCTGATCTGCGGTTCGCAGTTCGGAATGCGGCGCCGGCGCTTGTCGCCGATGCCGCTTCGTTCGGTTACTGACGCTTGTTCTTGGGCGGCGGCTTCGCGGCGCGCGGCGGCGGTGCGCGCCGTTGCTGGAAGGCGGGGCGTGCCTGCACCGCGGGCCGTTGCACGCCGGGGCGGACGCCGGGTGCGGCTTGCTGGATGCCGGGCCGCGCCTGGCCCGGTGCCGGCGGCGCAGGCTGCGCCGCGCCTTGTCGCGGCACGCCCGGCTGAGCTGGCTGTCCCGGCTGGCGCACGCCGCCCGGCACCGGTGTGCGTCCGGGCTGCAAGCCGCCCGGACGTGCAGGCGATTGTTGGCCGCCGGGTGGTGTCGCGCCGCCTTGGCGCGCTGGTTGTCCCGCAGGCTGCGGTCCGGCCGGCGTCTGGACGCCGGGCGCGTGCGGCAGCGTCGTGCCGCCGGGCTGGCCGGGCAGCGCGTGCTGTGCGCCACCTTGCTCCTGTTTGCCCGGCTGCTGCTGCGAGCCTTGCCGGCCAGGTGTGCCGGGTTGCGTGCCCGGTTGCTGCGGCTGGCCCGGACGGTTCGGCTGACCGGGCTGCTGCAACTGGCCCGGACGGTTCTGCTGACCCGGCTGCTGCGGCGCATTGCGGTTCTGGCCCGGCAGGCCGTTCTGGCGCTGCGGGTTCGGCTGCACCGGCTGGCCACGATTCGGATAGGGCGCCGCCGGATTGGCCCTGCGGAAGTCGGGATTGGCGCGCCGGAAGTCACGCTGCTCGGTCACCACCTGGCGGCCCAGCGTCTGCGCGGAATGCACCGTGCGCACAAAGCCCTGGTCACGCGTCATCTGTTGCGGCGAGATCGTCAGCGGCACGGCTGCGAAGCGGGCGCCGCCGGTGCCGGGGCGAATCGCAAACCCGCTCGCCCCGCGCGTCAGCACGCCGAGCGAGGCGCCGCCGCGCTCGTTGACCTCGATCCGGCCGACATGTCCGTCGGCGTCGGGATAGAGCTTGATGCCGACATTGCTGCTGGTCGCGGTCGCGCCTTCCGGCACCTCGACAAGGCCGGTGGTGCCGCGGATGCCGAGCGTCGCGGTCGGCGTCGATATCTTCATGTCGCCGGTCTTGGCGACGGCGGCAGCGACGAACGCCGCCGTTCCCTTGGCGACGTTGAACAGCGCGCTGTTCTGCTGGCCGCCGTCCTCGTAGACATAATTGTCGATCGTGATCTTGGCGTTGGCCCGCAGGTTGAAGGTGGTGCCGTCGTTGAAGGTGATGCCGAGCGAGGAGGTCGCGGATGTGGCGACGTCGTCATTGGCGAAGATGTCGTCGCGGATCTGCAGCGGCGTCGTGGTGTTGTTGCGCGTGACGGTGGCGGTGCCGGTCAGCGTCCCGACGTTGCCGATCGGCTCGGGCGCCGTGGCCTGCGGCGCGGCAGCCGGGGCGGGCGTGGCAGGCGCTGGCGACGGTGTCGCACTCGGCGCCGGGGTGGGCGAGGGGGCGGCTGCAGGCTGCGCCTGCGCAAGCTGCATCAGGTCCGGCGCGGCATTCGCGCTTGCATGCCAACCGATGGTCACGCCGGCACCAAGCAGAAGCGCATAAAGGAAGGCGCGGCGCATCACCATCGATTCCCGGGAGGCATTGGGGATCGGCAATTGAGCCGCGTCAGGCTGAATGCCGAATGAACGGTCCTGCCTTGTTGTCATGGCGGACCCGAACGATCAAGCACCGCGCTTCCGGAAGGAGGCGCGGTGCCTGGTCGTCGTTGGGGTTTTGCTTAGCCGCGCTTGTGAGGAGTGATGTTGAGTGGCTTCGCCGGCTTGGCCGCGGGAGCATAGCTTGCAGGCTGCGCGGCGGTTGCGGGCGGCACGTAGTGGAACACCGCCTTACAGCCGTCGCTGAGCAGTGCGCGCTGTCGGACCATGCAGGTGGTGACGCGATCGACGTCGGGGATTTCCGAACTGCACAGCCGCATCGCGTCGCCGGTGCACATCTGCTGCTGCTCGTCGGTGTAAGCATAGGACGCCGAGGTCAAGAGGCCGATCGTGAACGCGGTTGCCGCCAGCAGTTTGCCGTGACGAAGCGCGGAAGCGGTGAAAGCCATGATGTCCCCCTTGTGGTGATCGCGCCGTTGCAGCGCGTCGTCGAGGCCATCAGTAGGGAGGCTTGGTTTCGGCAATTCTTCGTGCGCATGGCAAAATGGTTTCGTCGCGCGCCGGTTTGTTTCGTTAACCACACGCCGACGAGTGACGTCAGCCCTTACGGGGTCGCCGTCGCCGGAGCCCCTTCGAGCGCGAGCACGGCCTCGCGCTGGGCCTCGGGCATGGCCCGGATGCGGCGCCTGGCGGTGAAGCGGATCGCGCCAAAGCCGCCGAGGAACACCACGATCTTGCTGACGATGCCGAAGATCGGCATTACGACAGCCCATGTCGTGATCTCGCAGGTCAGCGCGACGAAGGCGTTCACGGCGGCGGAGGTGAACATCAGGGCTGCCCAGGCGTAGCCGACCATGACGGCGACGTCGGGCACGACGGTCTGTGCGATCTCGGGCAGATAGCGGTTGAGCCAGCCGGGCTTCAGCATCACGACGCCGACGATGGCGTAAATCACGCTCGGCTTGAACAGCACGAAGCGCGGGTCATTCGTGAGTAGGGTCGCGGTGCCGGCGGTGACCACCAGGAACAGGCTCAGCCATTCCATGGTGTCGATCCGCCTCCGGCGCACCATCTGGATGCCGATCTGCGTGACGCCGAAGGCGATGCCGAGGCCGACCGAAAGCGCGGTGTTGTGCGTCAGCAGGAACAGAACGAGAAAGACAAGGGTCGACGCCAGGTCGAGGGCCAGCAGCTTTGCCGCAGTGAAAAAATGCTTCATCGGCCGTCGAACTCCGCTTGCCGTGGCGCGATCCGCGCCGGTGTCGGCACAGCTAGGCAGATTGTGGGGCCGCTAGCCTATCGATTTCTGAAATCGAGGAGTGAATTCTCACCCCGACCGAGCGTTTTCCGCAGCGTCCGTGGTTTGCGCGGCCGTCGCCCGGCGCCGAAACTCGGTCGGCGTCAGCCCGGTGTCGGCCTTGAAGGCGCGGTTGAACGGCGCCAGCGACTGGAACCCGGCGTCGAGCGCAATCGTCAGCACCGGCACCTCGGTCTGGCCGGCATCGGCGAGCGCCGCCTTGGCTTCGTCGAGCCGATAGCGGTTAAGGAAGGCGTTGAAGTTGCGGTGGCCGAGCCCGTCATTGATCAGCGTCCGCAGCCGGTATTCCGGCATGCCGAGCTTGACCGCCAAGACGCCGATGGTCAGCCCTTCCTGCCGGTAGGTCCGCTCGGTCGCCATCAGATGCTTGAGGTGATTGAGCGCGGCCTGGCTGGACGGCGGCGGAGCGGCATTGGCGAGCGAACGCGCGGCGACCGGTGTGGCCTGGCCCCGTCCGCCGACGCCGGCTACCGCCGGCTGGCTCTCGGGCGGATCGAACAGCATCATCCAGATCGCGATCAGGGCGAATGCGCCAAGGGCGAGTGCGGCGCTGAGGCTGATGGAGCGGGTCGGAATAGCGGCGAGCCCGGCCGCCGCGGCGAACATCATCTGAAGACCAATGCCGATCAGCAGTGCGATCAGAATCCGGCCGCGTGCCGTCGTCACGGCGGTGCGCCATCCCTTCGGAATTTGCGCGATCCCGAGCACGGCGAAGCCGATCGTCGCCAGCGCCAGGGCGCGGCCGCACGGCCCGGCGAGATCGGGCCAGATCGTCCAGCAATTGTGGCTCACGACGCCGAGGCCTGCGACCAGGGTCCACACCGCCGCGTGCCAGGGCCGCAAGGCAAACCGCTCGTCGAACATCGCGCGCGCCCACAGCCAGAAAATCACCGGCGAGCCCATCGCAAAGGCGATGAACGGCGAACTCCAGCCGAATGATGATGCGGGAAAGAAGGGGGCGGTCGTGATCGCGTAGGCCGCGCCGGCCACGCCCATCGCGGCACCGAGATGCGCGGCGCGATGCACCGCCGCGTAGCGCAGCAGCAGCACCGCGCAAACCACCAGGAACAGCGCGACCACCGCGCCCCGGAGACCGAGTTCAAGAGCCGTCATCGCCATCGCACGCCGCCCGCAGGTTCGATTCAACCTCGACATTGCGACGCTTATAGCGCGTCCGGCGATCGACATGAAGCGACCGTCGGGCGGGTGCGAAATGTGATACACCTTTCGTCATGGCCGGGCTCGTCCCGGCCATCCACGTCTTTCTTGCATGATTGGCGTAAAGACGTGGATGCCCGGCACAAGGCCGGGCATGACGGAAAATGATTCAGATACCGAAGATTGGCGTGCTAGCCGACCCGCTTCCAAGTCTGGCCGCCGCAGAACATGCCGCCGAAGGCGCAGCCCTGCACGCGCATCGCATTCGGGCCCTTCATCGCGATCGTCGAGTCGTAGTTGCGGCCGGAGTCGGGATCGTGGATGCGGCCGCTCCACTTGCTGCCTTCGGGCTTCATGTTGATCAGGATGCGTTCGTTGCTCTTCACCGAATAGCCGCACAGATTGTCGCCGCAGGCTTCGACGCGGACATTGCCCTTGTTCTCCTCGGTGGCCCAGACGCCGATCGGTCCGGTCGGCGCCGCTGCTGGTGCTGCGGCAATCGGAGCGGCTTGCGGCGGCGGCGCAGGCTGTGCGGCGACCGGGGCAGGCGCAGCGGGTGCGGCGTCGACCGGCGCGGGAGCCGCGGTGGCAACCGTCGTCGAAGCGGCGGGAGGAGCGGGCGGCGGGACGGCGGCTGCGACCGGCGCAGCCGGCTGCGGCGCGGTGGCCTGAACCGGCGCGGGTGCAAGGGCAGGCGGTGGCGCGTTCGTCGGGGCGACATCGTCATCATCGTCGGACTTCGAGCCGAGATTCTTGCTGATGCCGCCGATCGTGCCGTTATAGCCCGGTGCGGAGATGCGGATGCAGGACAGCGCGCTGCAATTGCGTGGCGCCTCGACATGGATGCGCTGGCCGTCGATCTGGAAGGTGATGCCGGTGCCGCCGGCATGCGCCGATGTGGTGGCCATCAGCAGCGCAGCGATCGCAACGAGCTTCTTCATCTCAAGTCTCCATGGCGTTGAGCGGGGTGCAGCGATTGGTCCGGACGCTACGCGCCGCCGGCTCCCGCTTCCGTGATGTGCATCACGTTGCCAGGCAGAGCCGAATGGCTCGCCACGGTGACGGAGATCACTGCGCCATGAGCGCCGCGCTCTTAGCGTCATCGGACGTTTTGGAGGTTTCGATGAAGCGCTCCTGCCTGCTCGTCGCGCTGATGCTGTTCATGCCGCTCGCCCATGCCGGCGAGGGCATCTCGTTTTCGATTGGCGGCCACCGCGTCCATCTCGATTCGTCGCGGTGCCGCTCGCTGTCCTGCGTCTCGGTGTCGGGCGCATCCAGGCGCGACGACGGCGCTGACAACGGCCGCGCGATCAAGCCGGTGCCCGCACCTGCGGCGACGGCAGCAACCCCTGCCACGCCGGCTGCAAGCGCGCTGCCCGCGCCTGTGCCGGCAGCACCTCCCGCGCCGCCGCCGTCAGCCCCGTCGCCGCCCTGCATGATGACGCCCCAGCCGCCGCCGGTTGTCGCCGCACCGCCTCCGCCGCCGGCCGCGATGCCTGCGCGTCCGGCGCCGCCAGTGCTGCGCGTCTCGCGCGAGGCCGACGAACCCGACGACGGTCCGATCGGCGACTGGCAGACCGAAGCCAACGATCTGGTGCGCATCCGTCTCTGCGGCACGGCGCTGTGCGGCTATGCGCTCGACAGGACCACGCGCGATCTCGGTGAAGCGGTACTGATCAACATGAAGCCGAAGCAGGCCGCGCGCTGGAATGGCGGCATCACCAGCCAGGACAGCGGCACCATCCGTTACGGCACGATCGAGTTGAAGGGGGCCGACAAGCTGTGGGTCTTGTCCTGCGCGCTCGGTCGCGTCTACTGCACCGGTGCCGACTGGGTCCGCGTCTCGCGCGCACGGCACCGCGTGATCACGCAGGGGCAACTCCGGGGTGAGCCGCGCTCCTGATCGCGCAGCTGTCCAATTTGTAACCGGACGCCGTCGAACCGTTTGCCGCCTCGCGCACGACCGATAGAGGTCAACACGGTCTTCGCAAGCGATGGAGGCAAACATGAAATGCCTGAGCCTGGTCGCGCTGCTGCTCGCCGGCAGCGTCGTCGCCGCCCACGCCGACAACGACATCTACACCAACATGTCAAAGCAGAAGCGCGGCGACGACGCGCTGCATGCCGACGCTGCGGTCTGTGATTCGCAGCTCGGCGCGCCGCAGAACGGCGCGCCGACGTCACGGCAATACAAGAGCTGCATGCGCACCCGCGGCTGGCGCTTCAGCCACACCATCCGCGAGCCGCGCCGGCGCGACGATGGCTATCCCGACCCCGATAATCCAGGCCTCGTCTGCCACGATTTTACGATCGGCGGCATCACCGGATCGAGCTGTTCGAATTTCTGAGGACGAGTTGGTTCGCTCTATTACCGTCATCCTGCTCTATTACCGTCATCCTGAGGTGCGAGCTCTTGCGAGCCTCGAAGGATGCACGGCCCGGCTGGTGGCCGTCGACCCTTCGAGACGCGCGTGCCGTGCTCCTCAGGGTGACGGGGTGAGAGAAAAGCAAAAGCGCTCGGCGGGGGCGGCCGCCGGGCGCTGAACTCATGCCTAGTCGAATACTTTAGAACACGCCGAGGACGATGGCGCCGACGAAGGCGAACGCGATGTACGCGGCCACAATGCTCAGCTTGCTCAGCAGAGGACTCGCGAAATCCATTGGAACGCTCCCTTGGTTCACAACGCTGCCCGCATTAACGCAAAAGCTAGCAAGTGGTTCCTGGCCAAAAAAGTCAGCCTTGCTGCCAAGCTCGATGTTCCCGCGTGATGCCGCATTGCGATGCCTGCCTCAAACAGGCGCCGAATCAAGGCGTTGAAGCGCCCGCAAATAAATTCCGTGGCGTTGCGGGTTGCGGACCGGCCGCCGGCCCCGGATACCGTCTGTCAGGTCTCAGCAAGATTGTGGTGTTTGGAAACGCAATCATAAGGTGAATGACGATGCCGGGCACAGGATGTCGAGCCCGATGCATTCTCGATCACGACAGCGCGGTGGCGATCACCTCGCTCTGTAGTGTCGTGACGCAGAGCATTCGCGACGGTTGCTGACACAACAAGATCGATGCGATCGCAAAGATTGCCGTGCCGGGTTCCACCGCATGGTTAAAGCCGGCTGAAATCAAGCGATCGAAATGCGTTGAAGAGTCTTTAATCAAATTCGCAGAACCTCCGCGCCATGACGCGTGGAGTTCGTTTGTATCTCGTCGGCTCCCTTGTCCTTGTGTCGCTTGCTGGTTGCGGCCGCGGTCTGTTTCAGACTGCCGAGCGCGAACCGTGGCGGGCCGAGGCCGAGGCCGCATGCCTGAAATCAGGCGCGGTCAAGGAAGGTCCGGACCTCGTCCGCATCGATCCGATTTCCGGCCCCGGTGTCTGCGGCGCCGAGTTTCCGCTCAAGGTCGCCGCGCTCGGCGAAGCCAGTGCAGCTTACGGATTTGCCGACGACAGCCTGCGTCCGCCGGCGTCGGTCGGCACCCAGCCGCGTTGGCCGATCAATCGTCAGCCGGGCCCGCCGCCAGCGCAGGCGCCGTACTCCGAACAGGCCGTCGGCCAGCCGAACTATGGCCGCCAGCCGAACGGACCGGTGTCGCTGTCGGCGCCCGGCGTCCCGCCGCAGCAGGGCGAGATCGACCTGCCGCCGGATGGCTCGCCCGATGCCGGCGGCGAGCGACCTTATTATCCGGGTCTGCCCCGCAGTCCGCAGCGCGAAGGCGCGGCCGCACCCTATTCACCTGCGCCGTATTCGCAGCAGCCGCCAGGCGCGGCACCGCCGCCGCGGCTCGGCCCGTCGAGCGGCAATCCGGTGATGACGGTCGGCCCGGTTGCAGTAAAGCCTGCGGCAACGCTGGCGTGTCCGATCGTCTCGGTGCTGGAGCGCTGGCTCGCCGATTCCGTGCAGCCGGCGGCGCAGCGCTGGTTCGGCGCGCGCGTCGTCGAGATCAAGCAGATCTCGGCCTATTCCTGCCGCGGCATGAACGGCAATTCGCACGCGCATATTTCCGAGCACGCCTTCGGCAATGCGCTCGATATTGCGGCCTTCACGCTCTCCGACGGCCGGCGCATCTCGGTGAAGGATGGCTGGAAGGGCCTGCCGGAGGAGCAGGGTTTTCTGCGCGATGTCCAGGCCGCCGCCTGCCAGCAATTCACCACGGTGCTGGCGCCGGGTTCCAACGTCTATCACTACGACCACATCCATGTGGATCTGATGCGCCGGGCCAGCCGGCGCCTGATCTGCCAGCCCGCTGCCGTCTCCGGCGAAGAGGTCGCGGCGCGTGCCGGCGGCCGTAGCCCCTATGCAGCGCGCGAACCTTATGTCACAGGATCGCTTGGCGGCAGAAAGCCGGCTCCGCGGGGTAAAGCGGGGGTCAACGAAGAAGACGAATTCGCCGACGAATAGGACGCGTCTGATACCCGTATTTTTACTGGGGATGCCGTGCAAACGGTAGCCACTATTTGCTGCATATGCTCGCGGAGCCGGGCGCACCCGGCTGATTTCTGGGGGATAGCTTTGCAAGACGTGCCGATCATTCTCGTCATCGAAGACGATCGTGATCTTCAGATGATGGTAGAGGACGCCCTGAGGGACGGCGGCTATGAGCCGGCGATCGCAGGCTCGGGTGAGGAAGCTCTGACGCTGCTGAAAGCGTTCCGAACCAAATACAGTGCGCTGGTGACCGACATTCGCCTGCTTGGCCGGCTCGACGGCTGGCGCGTGGCGCGCGGCGCCCGCGAGATCGATCCATCTTTTCCGGTGCTCTACATCACCGGCGGCGGCGGCGACGAGTGGCCGACCCGCGGTGTGCCGGACAGCGTGCTCCTCAACAAGCCGTTCTCGCCCGACGAGCTGGTCGCGGCCGTGACGAAGCTGCTCAAGAACGGCGCGCCGGCCTGACGGCGGTTCGGAGCGGTCTGCCGCGCCCGGTGGGCTGTTCGCGGCAGGCGCCTATTCCGTCTTTATAAGATCTCGTCGCGGGTCTTCTCGAATTCCTACGCCCTCGCGCTCATCTTCGCCGCACCAGCCGGAGGACGAAGATGACGACCTATCGCGCCTATATCGTCGGACCGCACAGCCGATCCATCGGCGTGGTCAACATGGATTGCAGCGACGACGATGCGGCCGTCACATCGGCCAGCCGTCTTGTCGACCGCCATGATGTCGAGCTGTGGCAGATGGACCGGCCGGTCGCCAGGTTCGACGCCTGTTCGAAGCAGGTGTTCCGGAAGTAAGGCGACACTGCGCGGCAGACCAGCGCGCAGAATCACAAGCGAGCGGCCGGTCTCGATGCGTCGAAGCAGTCGTTCAACTGAACGTCTCAGCCGCGAGCACGCGAGCTGTTTCCGGAAACGACGACCGCCCGGACCACAAGTGCGATGCGTTGGTTGCGCGCGCCGGGCCTAACTCGGCCTGAACGTTCGAGTGCAGCGAGCCCATGGAGGGCTGCCCAAAAAGTCTCGGTCACATCAGCTACGTCGACGCAAAACGGCGCGACGACCGCCGCGAGTGCTTCGAAACCGGCCCGCAGTTCGGGTCTGGTGCCGGCTTCGGCGAACCGCAAATCCGTTGGCAGGACAAACATGGCGTAGTAGAGCGCGGGACGATCCAGCGCAAAGGCGAGATAGGCCAGGGCGACATTCTTGAGGGCGTTTCGTCCTGTCGATCCGCTCGCTGCTTCGCGAAGAGCGACCGCGAGTTCCTTGAAGCCCTCGACTGCAACTGCCGCAACAATCGCATCCCGGTTCTTGAAATGTGAGTAGAGGACGGGCTGGCTATATTCGATCTCATCGGCGAGGCGGCGGATTGTAACGCCATCCCATCCCTCGCGCTCTGCGATCGCCCGCGCTGCCGCGACAATGCGATGCTCGCGCTCGGCACGCTCCCTGCCTTTCCGCTCAGCGGTACCCAATTGTCGATCTCCCGGACCGGGAAGGTCCAAATACATCAATATCATACCGGTGCTCAAAATTCTAGCGTTGCTATATATAGCATTGCTAGATATTGTTACAAGGCTAGACGAGGACGGTGTGATGCATTGGCTTGCGCTCGGAACGGGATTGCTCCTGGCCCTGGGAATTATCGCGATCGGCACCCTCTATCTCGCGAGCCCGACAACCGCGACACGCAGTTTCTGGCTGCCTCCTCCTGAGACTGGCACCAACATCGCCTGGTGGCTTCGCCTCAAGGGGGTGCGCGACATTGCCGCGGGATTGGCCGTATTGGCGTTCATGGTGTTCGGCGCGCCGCGCGAGGTCGGCATCCTCCTGCTGGTTGAAGCCATCATCCCCGTCGGCGACATGCTGCTCATACTCGCTGCGAAAGGCTCAACCAAAAGCGCCTTCGGCATGCACGGTCTCACGGCGGTGATCATGGTCCTTGCAGCGATGCCCCTGATCATTGGTGTGCTCTGAGATGATACACGCTCTTTCGATCTGGCTGCTCGCGGCCGGCCTCTTTGGCGCAGGCGTCTTCAACGCGATCAGCACGCCAGCGATCCAAGGCGATTTCGCGCGGTGGGGCTACCCGCGCTGGTGGGGCATTTTGACTGGTGGACTGGAGATCATAAGTGCCGCTCTGATTGCACTTCCCGTCAGTCGGATTCCTGGCCTCGTGCTTGGGGCGGTCATCATTGCGGCCGCGGTTTTCACCGTTCTGCGCCACCGTGATTTTTCTCATCTTGTGCCGCTTGGCGTCTTCGTCGTCTTGATGGCTCTTGCCGCGACCTCGTCCTGAGCGCCGCCCGGGGTGTCGCGCCGCGCGATCCCTGATGATAGACCTTGCTTCAGGTTCGTCATCAATGGGATCTCGATCATGACAACAGAGAAGGTCGCACTCGTCACCGCAGGCGGCAGCGGCATGGGAGCGGCGGCGGCGCGGCGGCTTGCCGCGGATGGATTTCGCGTTGCGATCCTGTCGTCGTCGGGCAAGGGCGAGGCGCTGGCCGCCGAGCTCGGCGGCATCGGCTTCACCGGCTCGAACCGTTCGAACGATGATCTGAAGCGCGCCGTCGACGGCGTGATGGCGCGCTGGGGTCGCATCGATGCGCTGGTCAACAGCGCCGGCCACGGCCCGCGTGCGGGCGTGCTGGAACTGACCGACGAGCAGTGGCACACCGGCCTCGACGTCTATCTGATGAACGTGATCCGGCCGACGCGGCTCGTGGCGCCGATCATGCAAGCGCAGAAGTCGGGCGCGATCGTCAACATCTCCACCGCCTGGGCATTCGAGCCGAGCGCGATGTTTCCGACCTCCGCGGTGTTCCGCGCCGGGCTCGCCGCATTCACGAAACTGTTCACCGACAGCTACGCGGCCGACAATGTCCGCATGAACAATGTGCTGCCGGGCTGGATCGACAGCCTGCCGGCCACCGACGCGCGCCGCGACAGCGTGCCGATGAAGCGCTACGGCAAGGCGGAGGAGATCGCGGCGACGATCAGCTTCCTCGTCTCCGACGGCGCGGGCTACATCACTGGACAGAACATCCGGGTTGATGGCGGTTTGATGCGGTCGGTTTGATCGTGCCCACAGGCAACACCTGTCATTGCGAGGAGCGAAGCGACGACGCAATCCATACCTCCGCATCTGCGGCGCGATGGATTGCTTCGCTTCGCTGGCAATGACGAATGGGAAAGTGTCACATATTCAACCCGTCATCCTGAGGAGGCCGCAACGCGGCCGTCTCGAAGGATGCACGGCCCGGCTGGTGGCCGTCGATCCTTCGAGGCTCGCTCCGCTCGCACCTCAGGATGACGGGGCTGAGTTATCGTGCGCGGGTTTTGTGATCTTGGCGGACGCAACATGTACCGACGCACTTGCGTCTACGCGCTGCGCGTCGCATTCCAGGCTGCACGCGTCACAATTGCGGCGACCTCAGATTGCGTTTGTCGTGATGACAAACTGAAAGCGCAGCGCTAGCCTTCCGTCAAATCAAAACATACGGGAGGAATGGCATGCCAGACGCAGCAGTTGCAGCACGCGCTTCGGACTCCACGCACAGCGGAACCACGCAGCAGGTCGACGTCGCGGTCGTCGGCGCCGGTTTCGCCGGTCTCTATCTGCTGCATCGGTTGCGCAAGGCGGGCTTCTCGGTTGTTGCGCTCGAAGAGGGCGCCGACGTCGGCGGCACCTGGTATTGGAACCGGTATCCTGGCGCGCGCTGCGACATCCAGACCATCGATTACAGCTATACATTCGATCCCGAGCTCGATCAGGCATGGACCTGGTCGGAGAAATACGCGACCCAGCCAGAAATCCTGCGCTATCTCGGCTTCGTCGCCGACCGCTACGATCTGCGCCGCGACATCAGGTTCGGCACCAAGGTGACGCAGGCGACCTGGAACGACGCGACGTCGCGCTGGCAAATTGCGACCAACAACGGCGCCAATGTCTCGTGCCGCCACTACATCATGGCGACCGGCTGCCTGTCGTCGCCGAAGCCGCCGGAGATCGACGGCGTCAAGGATTTCAAGGGCGAGATCTATTTCACCGGCCGCTGGCCGCATCAGGGTGTCGACCTGAAGGGCAAGCGCGTTGCCGTGATCGGCACCGGATCGTCGGGCATTCAGTCGATCCCGTTGATCGCCGAACAGGCCGCGCAACTCACCGTGTTCCAGCGCACGCCGAACTTCGCATTGCCGGCCGGCAACGGTCCGGCGCCGGAAGATCGCAAGACCTTCTTCGAGACCGACCGCGCGGCCTATCGCGAGCAGGCGCGCTGGTCGATGGCCGGCGTGCCGTATCCGCAGCAGACCGTGGTGAGCTGGCAATTGAGCGATGCCGAACGCCGCGAGCGGTTCGAGAAGGCGTGGGCGGCGGGCGACCTCGTCCACATCCTTTCCCAGCTTTGGGCCGACCAGGCGGTCGATGTCGACGGCAACCGGCTGGTCGCTGATCTGATCCGCGAGAAGATCGGCGCCGTGGTCAAGGATCCGGAGATCGCCGCGGCGCTAGCTCCGCACGATCATCCGTTCGGCGCCAAGCGCCCCTGCCTGGACACCAACTACTATGCGACCTACAACCGTCCGAACGTGACGCTGGTGAATCTGCGGCAGGAGCCGATCAAGGCGATCACAGCTGGCGGCATCTCGACCGACAAGCGCAGCTTCGATGTCGACGTCATCGTGTTCGCCACCGGCTTCGACGCGATGACCGGCGCGATCATGGCGGTGCATCCGATCTCCGGCCGCGGCGGCAAGTCGCTGTCGGATGTCTGGGCGCACGGACCGCAGACCTATCTCGGCGTCACCGTCGCGGGCTTCCCCAATCTGTTCATGATCACCGGTCCCGGCAGCCCGTCGGTGCTGTCGAACATGGCTGTCTCGATCGAGCAGCATGTCGATTGGGTGGTCGACCGCATCGCCGCGTTGCGCGACGCCGGTTTCACGACGATGGAAGCAACCGAGGCCGCGCAGGCCGGCTGGGAACGGCACATGGCCGACTGCGCGACGCTGACGCTGCACCGGCTGGCCAACACCTGGTACACGGGCGCCAATGTGCCCGGCAAGCCGCAGGGCGTGATGCCCTATACCGGCGGCGTCGGTCCGTATCGCAGCATCTGCAACGAGGTGGTCGGACGCGGCATGCTCGGCTTCAAGCTCACAGGACCCGGCGTTGCCGAGCAGTGCAATGACGGCGAGGTGGTGCGCTTGCAGCCCGATGTGCGGCTGGTGCTCGGCATGCTCGGCGAGATGAACCTGCCGCCGATCGAGACGATGGGCGCGCAGGGCGCGCGCGACTTCCTCAACGAGTTCAACAAGGGCCGTCCCGCCGGCCGCCCGGTCGGCGAGGTCGGCACCGGCATGCTGCAGGGCGCTGAAGGTCCGCTGCCGTACAAGCTGTATCGCCCGGCGACGCCGGGGCCGCATCCGATCGTGGTGTATTTCCACGGCGGCGGCTGGGTGCTTGGCGACGAGCTGTCGGACGATCCGTTCTGCCGCGATCTGTGCCGGCGCACCGGCATGATCATCGTCAGCGTCGGCTATCGCCACGCGCCCGAGCATCGCTTCCCGGCTGCGGCCGAGGACGGCTATGCGGCGACGCGCTGGATCGCAGCCCACACCGCCGAGCTCGGCGGCCGGGCAGGGCCGGTGCTGGTCGCGGGCTGGAGCGCTGGCGGCAACATCGCGGCCGTGACCTGCCAGCTCGCGCGCGATCGCGGCGGGCCCGAGATCGCGGGCCAGCTCTTGATCTGCCCGGTCACCGACTCCTCGTTCGACCGGCAGTCCTATGTCGACAACGCGGCCGGCTACTTCCTGACCCGCGGGCTGATGTTCTGGTTCTGGGACCTGTACTGCTCGCCCGCCGACCGCACCGATCCGCGCGTCGCGCCGTTGCGCGGCAAGCTCGAAGGCTTGCCCCCGGCGTTCATCGCGACTGCGGAGTTCGATCCGCTGCGCGACGAGGGCAATGCCTATGGCGACGCGCTTGCGAAAGCCGGCGTCAAGGTCGAGCAGCTCAAGGCGCAGGGCCACTTCCACTCGTCGTTCGTGATGGTCGACGTCATCATCACCGGCGTCAGCGGCCGTGTGAAAATGGCGAAGGCGCTAAGGCGTTTCGCCGGACTGCCCGAGGAGTTGGAGCAGGACAACGTTGCAACGCCACGGGTCAACGCCGCGGCGAATTAGAGCATGATCCGGAAAAGTGCGAAGCGGTTTTCCGAAGAGATTATGCTTAAACAATGAGCTAAAGCGCGATGACGATTCAACCTGATCTCATCGCGCTTTAGGGCGCGCAAACCCCCGCGGCTTGCCCGCGGGGATTTCGCACGACTTCGGAGCTCCGGTTCAATCAGAACCGGAAGCTCTAGAGGAAGGCGAGATGCTCCACCTTGTGCACGACGTCGTCGAGCGTCTGCTTGGTGGCCGTGGTATCGCCGCCGGCCATGAACACCTGCCAGAACTGCCGATCGACATTGTGCAGATGCAGGATGGACACGCGAACGCCGTTCTTGTTGCCGGCAACCTCTGACTGGGTATTGACGACATCGGTGAAGCCGTTCTGCTTCAGCGTGTTGGCGACGACGCCCTTGAGCTCGCCGACATTGGCGAGCGCCTCGCTGAGGCCCATGCTGCGGAAATTGAAAAACAGGAACGCCATGCGACACCTCCTTCTGTTGCGGACGAGCACAGCGCGTGCGGAAGTGCACTGAACCGGCTCTCTCGCTCAACCAGAGGTGTATTCCTGTATTTAATGATCGCGTTATGAGCCGCTTCACAGGAACCGGCTCCGCGATCGTGCGGCATTTGAACGCAGAGGTTTCTCTAGCCGAGCTCGAACGTCGTGACGCCGAATACGCGATCAATACGCAATGGCGGGATCGCGTCGGTATACATCCGTGCGGTCTCGAACACCGGCGACAGCCCGAGGCCTTGCGCCAGCGCGACGGCATCGCGGTTGACCGCGGGCACATCGAGGAAGATCTCGCCGCCGCCTGCGCTCGCGAGCAATGCGGACAGGATGGTCTCGGCGCCGGCGCGATCGTCGGCGACGAGCGGACCGATCTTGCGGCCGGTGCGGCACGGACGGATCACCCCCCAGCCGGCCAGCCTGCCGCCGCGCATCAGCGCGCATCCGACATGGCCCGGCGTATTAGTCCAGGCGCGCAGGAAGACCGGACGCGGTGCGGGAAACACCGTGGCGTCATCGGCCTCGACCAGCGCCATAGGCACCTCGGTCAGCGCGACGATGCCGGCGTTCGGCGCTGGTCCTGCGGTGACCGTGCCGCCGTAGCGCACATTGGCGTAAGCGAGCGCGAAGCCGGACTTTTGGTAGTTCGCCTGCTGCGCCACCACGCCATCGAGCCCGATCATGCGCGGATGCGCATGCGCGATGGCCGCATTCCAGATCTTCAGACCGTAGCCGCGGCCGCGCAGATCCGGGCGCACGATGTAGAAGCCGAGGAAGGAGAAACCTGCGCCGTAATTGACGCAGGAGATCACCGCGGCCGGCTGGCCGTCGAGCTCGCCGATGAAAAATCCCAGCGGATCCTCGGCGGCAAAGCAGGGCGCATCGGCGAGACCGGGATTCCATCCCTCCGCCGCGGCCCAGTCGATCGCGAGCGCGATCTCGTCGGGTCGCATATGTCGGATGATGAGGTCGCTCATCGGCGATAATCCCGTGTGATTGGAGTCACGGACTGTGCCTCCATGTTTGTGACGATCACACTACCCTCACAGAATGAGGCTGCCCACAGACGGTGCTTGAACCGAACAAAATTTTCAACGAATTCGTCTAACAATTTATGGTTTTTATATAATTAGAAACACGTTTGACTTGTAGTTGCCGCAAGCCTAACAATCTCGCGCGCCGCCGCGGATTTCAGGTGCGGTGCTCGTGAATCCCGGATCAAGCGGCCTTTGCGCCGCAAATTTCGAAATCGGAATCACCCTCAGCAGAAAGGATTGCATCGCACGTCAGCAAGACAACTGAACGGAATTGGGGACGTTTTTCATTTCACCCAAAACGGAGTTTTCCCATGACTCAAGTTGTTAATTTGTCCGGTAATCCAGATATCGATGGCATTCTCTGGGGATGGGAGTGGGGTTCGGGCGGCGCGCAGAATCTGACGTTTTCGTTTCCCACCAGCAGCGCTGAATACGGCTATCAGGAGATCGACAATTTCGGCGCGTTCACCGCGTCACAGCAGACGGCGGTGCGTACGGCGCTCGCCGACGTCGCAAGTTTCACCAATCTCACCTTCACCGAGACGACGAGCGCCGGCGCGACGCTGCGCTACGCCAATGCCGACAAGATTGACTACACCGACGACAGCAGTGTCGCCCAGCACACCGGACTGCACGTGCCTGGCAACGCGCCCGGCACCGCGGAGGCCAATCCGCCCGAACTGGGCTACAACGGCAACGCGCCGTTCTCCGCGATGGGCGCGCAAGGCGACGCATGGTTCGTCACCGGCGGCTACACCAATCCGGTGCTCGGCAGCTTCCAGGATGCGGCCGGCATCATGCACGAGACCGGCCATAATCTCGGATTGAAGCACGGCCACATCACGCAGGACGGGCACGGCGTGACGTTCCCCGCGCTGCCGGCTGACCACAATTCCTACGAATACTCGGTGATGACCTACAGCCAGTTTCCTGGCGACAACGCGACCAATGGCGACAACGCGCCCGATCATCCGACCACCTACATGCAGGATGACATCGCCGCGCTCCAGTACATGTACGGCGCGAACTATGGTGCCACGGCGCACAACGGCAACACCACCTACACCTGGAGCCCGACTACCGGCGAGGAGTTCATCGATGGCGTCGGGCAGGGCGCCCCGCAAAGCAATTTCGTGCTGATGACGCTGTGGGATGGCGGCGGCACCGATACCTACGACTTCTCCAATTACACGACCAACCTCTCCATCGATCTCAATCCCGGCGCCTGGACCATTCTGGACACCAGCGCGGCGCACGCGCAGCGTGCCGATCTCGGCAATAACGGGGCGGGCGGCGCTGAGTATTTCGCGCGCGGCAACATCGCCAATGCGTTGATCGATCCGAACAACCCGACCGAGACCGCGTCGCTGATCGAGGACGCCAATGGCGGCTCGGGCAACGACACGATCGTCGGCAACGCCGCCGACAACGTGCTTCGCGGCAATGGCGGCAACGACACGATCGATGGCGGGGGCGGCACCAATACGGTCGTCTACAGCGGTACCCGGCTGCAATACATCGCGACCCTGCTCGGCAGCGGTGCGATCCTGATCGCCGACCAGCGCGGCGGGTCACCTGACGGGAGCGACACCGTCACCAACATCCAGAAATTCGAATTCGCCGACGGTACATTCAACGAGACTGAGGTGCTGAACCGTCCGCCGGTGCTGTCGCCCGATCCGGGATCGCCGCATCCGCTGACCGAATTGGCCAACACCACTAATTCCGCCTCGCTGCAGGAACTTCTCGGCACACTGACGTTCACCGATGCGAATGCCGGCGACACCGACACCGCGAGTGAGGCGTTTGATACCGCGACCTGGTCCGGCGGCGCCACGATTCCGCTCGCGACGCAGGCAGCCCTCGCAACGGCGCTGACCGATTCGATTGGCGTCGACGGCACCAGCGGGACGCTCAACTGGCAGTTCGACCTGGCAGACAAGAATCTGGACTTCCTGGCGGCTGGCGAGACGCTGACTGTGGTCTACGACGTCACGGTGGCCGACCACCACACCGGCTCGAGCGTCAGTGACTCTTCGACCCAACAAATCACGGTCGTCTTCACCGGCACCAATGATCCCGTGTCGGTCGTGCCGGCACTGTCCAACTTGACGGGGACGATCAGCGAATTGCCCGGCGTCACAGGAAGTTCGACGCCGGATGCGACCGCCGGCACGATCGCCTTCACCGATCCCGACCTCAACGACCGGCCGACTGCGACGATCAATACCGCCGGCGAGACGGTGACCTGGCAGGACTCGACGCACGACTACACGTCGGAACTCACGCCGACGCAGATCGCCTCGCTCGAGGCAGCCTTTACGATCATGCCCGAGGCCGGCAACACCAACGCAGGCAAGATCGACTGGAGCTACAGCATCGTCGACAAGGATCTCGATTTCCTGTCGGTCGGCGAGAGCCTCACCGTCACGGTGCCCGTCATCATCGACGATGCGCATGGCGGGGCCGTCACCCAGGATGTCGTCCTCACCATCAACGGCGCCAATGACGCGCCGATCGCGGTCGCGGACAGCAACGGCACGGCCAAGAAGTCGACGCTGTCGGTTGACGCGTTGCACGGTGTGCTGTCCAACGACACCGATCCTGACATCCACGATCAGGGTCACTCGGTGGTCAGCGCCGTCGACGGGGCGGCCGGCAATGTCGGGCACACCATAGCCGGCACCTACGGCTCGCTGACGCTGGATGCCGACGGCAGCTATGTCTACGTCGCCAACAAGGGGGGCTTGCCGTCGCAGATCGTCGCGCAGGACACCTTCGCCTACACGATTGCCGATCCGCATGGCGCAACGGCGTCGTCGACGCTGAGCATCGTCGTGTTCAATCCCGGCGTCAATTACCAGGCCGGAAGCCATACCACACTGAACGGCGGCAACGGCCAGGACGTGCTCGACGGCTCGGCGGGGCACGACATCCTGATCGGCGGCAATGGCCCGGACGTGCTGATCGGCGGCGATGGTGACACGTTGACCGGCAACAACGGGCCGGACACGTTCCTGTTCCGCCCGCATTTCGGCACCAACGTGATCACCGATTTCGTTGCGCACAATGACGCCGTGCAACTCGACAAGTCGATCTTCGCCAGCGTGAACGACATGCTATCCAATCACACGGCCGATACCGCCGCCGGCGCCGTCATAACGGACGCGTTCGGCGATACGATGACCTTTGCCGGGATCAAGGCGGCGGAGCTGCAAGCGCACGCAGGCGATTTCCATCTGGTCTGAGCCGGAGGAGGGCGTCCTGCGGCTTGATTCATAAAACCACCCGCCGCAATCTGCTTGCGGCGGGTGGGTGATCGGGACATTCGAAATGACGTGGCGTTTGCCGATATTTGCCATCTCCGCAATCACCCTTGGTGTGATCGACATGACCGCGACGACGCAGATGAACGCGACAAGTGCACTTGCCGCTTCGCCGATCTCGGGCGCCGCGCCGCTTGAGGTGACCTTCACCGGCATGGGGCCGGGGATGCTGGAGGGCGTGGTCGTGCTCGATTTCGGCGACGGCCGGACCGATGACACGATCTCACCGATCCGCGGCTTTCGGCGGACGCACGTCTATCGCGCGGCTGGATCGTATACGGCCGTGCTCAAGAGCGGCGCGTACGGCGGGCAACGCCCGGCCGTGCTGGGCGAAATCGGGCGGGTAACCATCATTGTGGATTGAGTCGAATCTCTCTCTCTCTCTCTCCCGTGACGCTACGGCGCGCGCAGCGCGTCTCGAAGGGTAAGCGCCGCGCCGGTGCGGCGCCATGCTCAGGCAATCCGAAGCACGAGGCTGACCAGTTCGGGCTGGCGGTGCGTGCCGGTTTTGGCGAAGGCCGACTTCAACTGGTTGCGTGCCGTGTCCCGAACGATCCCGAGCCGTTCGGCAGCGTCGTCGATCGAGAGGCCGCCCGCGAGCAGCGCCACCAGCCGCGCTTCTGCCGGCGTGAGGCCGAATGCCTGCGCGATCATGCCGGGCTCGGGCATCGCGCGTGGCGTCAAATTGACGAAGATCAGCATTGCCCGCGCGCCGAGGAAGACGTTGCGTGCCGCACCGTCGATCGGCAACACGCGCAAAACCACCGGCCCCTTGTTCATGCGGTGGATCACGATCGGTTCGATCGGCAGCGCCGCGCGCTCGGGGGCAGCCCGGATCAGATCGACGACTTGATCAAGCCGCGCCTGTGCCGCTTTGTCGCGCACGATCAGCCGGCGATCCCTGATTCTGATATCCGCGTCGAAGCCGGCATCGGCGGCTTCGTTGCGATCGATCACGAGGCCCGCGCGGTCGAGTACGACGGCCGGCTGCCGCACCCGGTCGAGAATGCCGGTAATGGAGGCGAGCGCGATGCGGCCGACCGCAGTCGACAGTGTCGCTGTCTCCGTCAGGCGCGGCCCCAGCTGCGCCAGCAGCCGCGTCTCGCGTGTATCGAAGTGTCCTTCCTCTCCGGTGCGCTGCAACGTCAGCACCCACGGTGCGCTGTCGGCCCAGAAGCCGATGCCGGCGAACCATTTGAAGCCGAACGGATACAGCACCTCATTGTACATCGGATCGGACCGGATCTGCTCGGGCGTCAGCAAGTCCTGATCGGTGATTACTTCGCCGGCCATTGCTCGCGGAACGCCTGGAGCGCGCGAATCCTGCTCATGCCAGTTGTGTGCGAAGTAGTGCTGCACCATCTCTTCGGTCGACGCCGTGCGCGGCACGTCCGGGGTCCGCACGTCGCTTTGCAGCAGCACGGCGCCGGTTGCACCCACCGCTTCGCAGATCGACGTCATGATGCCGGTCCACGCCGTCGGGTCGACCACGGCGTCCCCCAGCCGCGCCATCACGCTGGACATTCGATCTGGGTCGATATCCCCGTTCATGCAGGGAAGTGTTGCGCGAGGTGGCGTCGCGCGACAAGCGCTAAGTTGCGGTCCTGCCAAAGGAAATAGTCGTATTGGATCGTCACTCGCCCGTCTTGCGACGGCGAGGGTTCAATCCGCCTGCTTTGGCCGGTATGCGGCGAAGAACACCCGTGTCGCGCTGTCGACGACATCAGCGATCCGCTCAGGCGAGGGCGACGGATTGGCCTGAAAGATGAACGCCTGGAACAGCGTTGCCTGGCACATCTGCATGAACTGCCAGGCCGCGAGCTGATAGTCGTCGATCACCAGCTCGCCGAGCGCGGCGCGTGCCTCGAGATAGGCGGCGAAGCGGTCGACGGTGTGGGCGATCACATGGGTGTAGAACCGGCTGCCGAGCTCGGGCATCCGCTCGGCGATCGCCATCACGGTGCGGATCGCCGAGCCGCCGCCGGGGCGACACAGCACCGCGACATAGGCGCGGCCGAATTCGGGGAGGGTGGTGTCGACGTCGCGCGCCGGATCGAAGTTGAAGGCGACCTTGCCCTGCTCGCGCTTTTCCTCCTCGACGATCGCCGCGAACAGCCCGGCCTTATCGGGGAAATACACGTACAGGGTGCCCTTGGAGACGGCAGCGGCGCGGGCAATCTCGCCCATGCTGGCGCCGTCGAAGCCGAGCTCCAGGAATACCTTGCGGGCGCCGTCCAGGATCTGGCGGCGCTTCGAGGATTCCTCGTCGCCGGCGACGAGGTGGAGGGGGTTTGGGGGCGCTGCAACCATTGATTTAGCTTCTCACGAAAGAACCCAACTCGGAATCAGTCCGGGAAGAATCGAAGCCTTATAATCCGCTGGACGGGAATATAGATTGACCGAACCGTTCGGTCAATGGTATTGGTGGGAGTGGCGATGCGCCGCACGGCCTTTCTTCCGCCATTGCGGGCGTCGAGATTTTTTCTGGGGAGCCTTGGTTATGGCCGCAGCACGAGATCAGGCCGCACGCATTGTTCGTTCCGAGCCTGACATGGCCGAGGACGCGATGGCGCGCGACGCATCCGTCGATCTCGGTGAGCAGGCCAGAACTGACGAGGCCAAGAGTCCCGGCGACAAAGGTCCTGGTGACAAGCGTCCAGCCGAGGCGCCGCCCGCTTCTGCGCCTGAGAAGCCGGGAGCGTCGCCCGCGGCCGCAGCGCCGAAATCGGGCAAGCGCAGATTCGTGATGATGGGTGTGCTCGGGCTGCTCGCGCTCGCCGCCGCGAGCTATGCCGCCTATTACCTGATGGTCGGGCGCTTCTACATCTCGACCGACGACGCCTATGTCCGCGCCAACAACACCATGCTCGGCGCGCGCGTCGCGGGCCATATCGCGGCGATCCTGCCCGGCGACAATGCGCTGGTGCGCGCTGGCGACGTGATCTTCCGGATCGATGACGGTGACTATCGCATCGCGGTCGATGCCGCGCGCACGCGGATCGCGACCCAGCAGGCGACGATCGAGCGCATCGGTCGCCAGGTCGCGGCGGCCGAAAGCTCGGTCGAGCAGGCGCAGGCGCAGCTCGTCTCCGCCGAAGCCGGCCTGAAGCGCGCCGATCTCGATTTCGATCGCCAGCAAGCGCTGAGTACCAAGGGCTTTGCCTCGCGCGCCACTTTCGAAGTCTCCGAAGCCGGCCGTGATCAGGGCGCGGCCGCGGTGCGGTCGGCGCAGGCTGCCTACGATGCCGCAAAGAGCAACGTCGATGTCACCAAGGCGCAGCAGGCCGAGGCCCGCGCCCAGCTTGCCGAGTTGCAGACCCAGCTCGCCAAGGCCGAGCGCGATCTCGATTTCACCCAGGTGCGCGCGCCGGTCGACGGCACCTTCTCCAACCGCCTGGTCAACACCGGCGACTACATCAATGTCGGCCAGCGGCTCGGCAATGTGGTGCCGCTCGACGGCGTCTTCATCGACGCCAACTACAAAGAGACCCAGCTCAAGCGCATCCGTACCGGACAGCGGGTGACGATCAAGGTCGACGCCTACGGCTTCCGCAAGTTCACCGGCATCGTCGACAGCATTTCGCCGGCGGCAGGCTCGGTGTTCACGCTGCTGCCGCCCGACAACGCCACCGGCAACTTCACCAAGATCGTGCAGCGCCTGCCGGTCCGCATCCGGGTGCCGAACAGCGTCGCGAAGCAGGGCATGCTGCGCGCCGGGATGTCGGTCTACACCACGGTCGACACGCGAGAGGGCGCGGCCGACGCCGACGCCGATACCGACCTCGACGCGCCGATGATGATCCATCCGCAGTGATGCCTTGAAGCTTCGAACCGCAGGTTCGAAGCGCGGAGCCTGATGAGCCCATGGCCGACGCGACCACTGCTTCGCCCTCGATGATGACCGGCGCCTCCGAGACCGAGCGGCTCCAGCCCAAGCGGGTGGTCGCCTTCATCATCATGGTGTTCGGCATGTTCATGTCGATCCTGGACATCCAGATCGTCTCGGCCTCGCTCACCGAGATCCAGGCCGGCCTGTCGGCGTCGTCGACCGAAGTGTCGTGGGTGCAGACCGCCTATCTGATCGCCGAGGTGATCGCGATCCCCTTGTCGGGATTCCTGTCGCGCGCGCTTGGCACCCGGCTGTTGTTTGCGATCTCGGCGTTCGGCTTCACGGTGTCCAGCCTGCTGTGCGGCTTCGCCTCCTCGATCGAGCAGATGATCCTGTGGCGCGCGCTGCAGGGCTTCCTCGGCGCCGGCATGATCCCGACGGTGTTCGCCTCGGCCTACACCATCTTCCCGCGCTCCAAGTTCTACATCGTGGCGCCGATCATCGGCCTGGTCGCGACGCTGGCGCCGACCGTTGGGCCGACCGTCGGCGGCTACATCACCGACCTGATGTCGTGGCACTGGCTGTTCTTCATCAACATCGTGCCCGGAATCATCATCACCGTCGGCGTGCTGGCGCTGGTCGATTTCGACCAGCCGAACTTCGCGCTGCTCGAGCGCTTCGACTGGTGGGGCCTGATCTTCATGGGCGGCTTCCTCGGCTCGCTGGAATATGTGCTCGAGGAAGGCCCGCAATATGAATGGCTGCAGGACACCTCGGTGGCGATCTGCGCCGCGATCGGTTTCGTCTCGGCGGTCGCCTTCTTCTGGCGGGTGCTGACCGCGGAGGAGCCGATCGTCGATCTCTATGCCTTCTCCAACCGCAACTTCGCGGTCGGTTGCGTGCTGCAGTTCTGCATCGGCATCGGGCTCTACGGCCTGACCTACGTCTATCCGCGCTATCTCGCCGAGATCCGCGGCTACAGCGCGCTGATGATCGGCGAGACCATGTTCATCTCCGGCATGACGATGTTCTTCATGGCGCCGGTGGTTGGCCGGCTGATGCAGAAGGTCGATCTGCGCTACATCATCGCCTTCGGCCTCGTCACCTTCGCGCTCGGCTCCTGGCAGATGACCTGGATCACCCGCGAGTACGATTTCTACGAGCTCCTGGTGCCGCAGATCCTGCGCGGCATCGGCATGATGTGCGCGATGGTGCCGACCAACAACATCGCGCTCGCGACGCTGCCGCAGGACCGCGTCAAGAACGCCTCCGGCCTGTTCAATCTGATGCGCAATCTCGGCGGCGCGGTCGGGCTCGCCGTGATCAACGAGGCGCTCAACGACCGCACGGATCTGCACATCTCGCGGCTGCAAGACCGCGTGACCTGGGGCAACGCGACCGCGGTCGAGACCCTCAACAATTTTACCCAGCGCCTGCAGGGCATGGGCGATTCCGCCACCATGGCGATGAAGCAGCTCTCGCAGCTGGTGCATCGCCAGGCTCAGGTGATGAGCTATGGCGACGCCTTCTTCATGCTGTCGCTGTTCTATGTCGGTCTCAGCCTGCTGGTGCTGTTCGTCAACAAGCCGCCGTCGATGACCGCGGGCGGCGGCGACGCGCATTGAGCGCATCGGCTTTTGCGTGGTGTGCGCCCGGTCGCGTGCAGAGCGTTGCATCATCGACACATTGCCGCACTCACGCGCTTGTCATCTTGCCAATCGCGCGTGATGCATTTATAAGCAGCGCATTCCTTACTCGAACCTGGGAGATGCGCATGAAGTCGTATATTTTGCAGATCGCGCGCCCGCGTTCGATGGTGCTTGACGTCGTAGCGCGTTAGCTCCCGGCGCTGATCGGGCCTGATCCCCGATCACCCAAACTTCCCAACACGTTATCTACAATTTCCAGCGACATGAGCGGCCGGATTCCGTCCGCCTGTCGCCTCAGATGGAGCCGGCTTGCGCTGCAGAAGCGTGGCCGGAATGTGCCATGACCTCTTTGACGACCAAGCGACCGGCCGCGATCCGGATCGTCCTGCCATTCGTGTTCCGCCACTGGCTGGAGCAGCCGCTGCGCGCCTTCGCCGTGACGGCGGGCTTCCTCGGCGCGACCGCCGCCGACCTGTTCATGCCGGTGTTTTCCGGCCATCTGGTTGATGCGCTGACCGCGGGTGCCACCGATGCCGCCGCGCGCCATGCCGCGATGCTGGCATTCGGCGCCATCGTCGGCCTCGGCGCGTTGTCGCTGATGCTGCGGCTGGTCGGTATCCAGACCATCGTGCCGTTCACGCTGAAGACGATGTCCGATGTCGGGCAGCAGGCCTTCATGCGCGTGCAGCGCTTCTCGACCGACTGGCACGCCAATTCGTTCGCGGGCTCCACCGTGCGCAAGATCACGCGCGGCATGTGGGCGCTCGACCTGTTGAACGACACCATCCTGATGGCGCTGTTGCCGTCGCTCGTCGTGCTGCTCGGCTCGATGATCCTGCTCGGGCTGCACTGGCCATCGCTCGGTGCGGTGATTGCTGTCGGTTCGGTGATCTATGTCGCGATGACCATGGTGTTCCAGGTGCGCTATGTCGCGCCTGCCGCGCGGGTCTCCAATGCGTGGGACACCAAGGTCGGCGGCACGCTGGCCGACGCCTTGACCTGCAACGCGGTGGTGAAGTCGTTCGGCGCCGAGACGCGCGAGGACATGCGGCTCGACGGCGTCATCAGTCGCTGGCGCCGGCGGGTGCGGCGGACCTGGTTGCGCTACAACCACACCTCGACGGCGCAGCTCCTGGTGCTGTTGTGCTTCCGCGCTTCGGTGATCGGCGGCGCGATCCTGCTGTGGGCGCAGGGTCACGCCACGCCGGGCGACGTCACCTATGTGCTGACCAGCTACTACATCATCCACGCCTATCTGCGGGATGTCGGCATGCACATCAACAACCTGCAGCGTTCGGTCAACGACATGGAGGAGCTGGTGCAGATCCATGGCGAGCCGCTCGGCATTGTCGATGCCGTCGATGCCAGGACGATCGACATCCAGGGCGGCCGCATCGTGTTCGACGACGTCACGTTCCACTATGGCGGCCATCGCTTGCCGCTCTATGACGGGCTGTCGGTCGACATCGATGCCGGCGAACGCGTCGGCCTCGTCGGGCGCTCCGGCTCCGGCAAGACGACCTTCGTCAAGCTGGTGCAGCGGCTCTACGACGTCACCAGTGGCAAGATCCTGATCGACGGTCAGGACATCGCCAGGGCGACGCAGCAATCGCTGCGCAGCCAGATCGCGATCGTGCAGCAGGAGCCGATCCTGTTTCACCGCACGCTGGCGGAGAACATCGCCTATGGCCGGCCGGGCGCCAGCATGGAGGCGATCGAGCAGGCGGCGCGGCTTGCCAATGCGCACGACTTCATCATGCGGCTGCCGAAGGATTACGGCACGCTGGTGGGCGAGCGCGGCGTCAAGCTGTCGGGCGGCGAACGGCAGCGCGTGGCGCTGGCGCGCGCCTTCCTGGCGGATGCGCCGATCCTGATCCTGGACGAGGCAACCTCGAGCCTCGATTCGGAATCCGAGGCGCTGATCCAGCAGGCGATGGAGCGGCTGATGAAGGGCCGCACCTCGATCGTGATCGCGCACCGGCTGTCGACCGTGCGCAGCATGGATCGCATCCTGGTGTTTGATCGTGGCGAGATCGTCGAGCAGGGCACGCATGAGGTGCTTGCCACCCGGCAGGGCGGTATCTACCGCGGCCTGTTCGAGCGGCAGGCGACCGAGTTTGGCCAGGCGGCGGCGGAATAAGGCGGCGGCGCGCGGCTGACGGATCGATCTCCGGCAGCCGCGCGCCCGAATTGACACGAGACGATTTGAGACTGGAATTGAAATGAAAGACCTTACGCGCGGCTCCATTGTGAGCCACATATTGGTCATGGCTCCCCCGATCGTGGTCGGCATGATCACGATCATGATCTGCCAGCTGGTCGATCTGTATTTTGTCGCGGGTCTCGGCGACGCGGCCGTCGCCGGGGTGGCCGCAGCCGGCAATGCCGGCTTCCTCGTCAACGCGCTGATGCAGGTGCTGGGCGTCGGCAGCGTCGCGCTGATCGCGCATGCGGTGGGACGCAAGGACCGCGGCGACGCCAACCTCGTGTTCAATCAGTCGGTCGTGCTGTCGGTGCTCTGCGGGCTGTTTACGCTGGCCGTGGGGGCATTGCTGTCGCGCCCTTATATGCGCTCGGTCGCGACCGACCCGGCCACCATCGAGGCGGGCACCACCTATCTCCTGTGGTTCATGCCGGCGTTGGCGCTGCAATTCATCATCCAGGTGATGGGGTCCGCGCTGCGGGCAACCGGTATCGTGCGGCCCAGCATGCTGGTGCAGGCGGTGGCGGTCATCATCAACATCGCGCTGGCGCCGGTCCTGATTGCGGGCTGGGGCACCGGTCACGCGCTCGGCGTTGCCGGCGCGGGTCTGGCAAGTTCGATCGCCGTTCTCATCGGCGTGCTGATGTTGTTCGCGTATTTCCGCAAGCTGGAACGCTATGTCGGATTCGATCCCGCGCAATGGCGTCCACGGTTGCGGCAGTGGGCGCGCATCCTCAATGTCGGCCTGCCTGCCGGCGGCGAGTTCGCGCTGATCTTCGCCTGGATGGGCGTGATCTATTATGTGCTGCGCGATTTCGGCCCGGCGGCCCAGGCCGGGTTCGGCATCGGGACGCGCGTGCTCGGCCTGATCCAAATGCCGGCATTGGCGGTGGCGCTCGCCGCCGGCCCGATCGCCGGACAGAATTATGGCGCGGGCAATGGCAGGCGCGTGCAGGAGACCTTCGTCAAGGCGGTGTCGATCGGCACCGTCGTCATGATCGTCTTCACGCTTGCCGCGCAGTGGAAGCCGGGACTGTTGCTCGACGGCTTCTCGAACGATCGCGAGACCATGGCGGTCGCAGGAGGATTCCTGCACTTCGTCTCCATGAATCTCGTCGCGCAGGGCGTGATCTTTACCTGCAACAGCATGTTCCAGGGCCTCGGCAACACCAGGCCGGTGTTGCTGAGTTCGGTCGTGCGCCTCTTCACTTATGCGGTGCCGGTGATCTGGCTCTCGAGACAGCCCGGCTTCCGGATCGAGCATGTGTGGTATTTGTCGATCGCGACGACGACGCTGCAGGCCGGTTTGAGCCTGTGGTTGCTGCGTCGCGAATTCAGCAAGCGTCTCGTGCCGCCGCCGCGCGATGTCGCGCCGGAACGCGTTGGTCTCGAGCCGGTGGGATGACCGGCTCAGCCAATGTTGCGGTGGCGGTTGGTCATCTCGGCGCCAGCCCGTTCCACACCAGCGCCACGCCGGACAAGAACAGCAGCACCAACACGATGTCGGAAAAATTGCGGTCGCTGAGTGCGTGGTAGAGGCGGGCGCCGAGCCAGGCGCCGAGCAGCGTTCCCGGAAACGCGCAAGCCACGAGCCAGATCAGTTCGGGCTTTACCAGGCCGCTCGCGATCTGGACCAGAAGCGCGGCCGCCAAAATCGTGAAGTTGAAGATCTGAAACACGCCGCGGCGCCGCTGCTTGCCCCAGCCGCGCAGGCTCGCCCACAGGATCGGGAGCGGGCCTGACAGTCCGGCGAGGCCGCCGAGGATGCCGCCGGCAAATCCGATCGCGCCATCGGCCCATTTGCCGCCGAAGGCGATCGACATCGGCTTGCGTTGCAGGAACAGCAGGGTCGGGAACACCAGCAGGAAAACGCCGATCGTCAGCTTGAAGACCTCGGGGTCGGCGCGGGCGATCAGCAGGATGCCGATCGGCACGCCGGCCAGCCCCGCGATGACGAACGGCCAGACCAGACGGAAATCGATGGTCTTCCAGATCGACGGCAGCGTCGACACCTGCGCGATCACCGAGCAGACCAGCACCAGCGGCACCGCAAGCGTCGGCGGCAGCACATAGAGCCAGATGCCGAGCGCCATCAGTGCGGTGCCGAAGCCGGCCAGCCCGGAGACGAAACCGCCGGCAAGCGCGCCGAAGAACAGGACCGCGTAGCTTGCCGGGTTCAGTTGCTTTCTCCTTCGTCGTCATTCCGGGGCGATGCGAGGCATCGAACCCAGAATCTCGAGATTCCGGGTCTGGTCCTTCGGACCATCCCGGAATGACGATCATGTTTTGCCGCGACGTTTACACGACGCGCGCGGCGGGTACACTTCAAAATCGCGGCTCATCAACGACAATCGGAATGGAAGCGTGCCCATGACTGCGAATTCGTCGAAAACCTTTCTGGTCTGTCACGGCGCCTGGTCGGCCGGATGGGCGTGGAAGAAGATGCATCCTTTGATGCAGGCCGCCGGGCACCGGCTGGTCACGCCGAGCTACACCGGGCTCGGCGAGCGCGCGCACCTTGCCCATCAAGGGCTCGACCTGGAGGCGCATATCCAGGACGTGCTCAGCGTCATTTCATATGAAGATCTGCGCGACATCGTGCTGGTCGGCCACTCCTATGGCGGCATGGTCGCGACGGGCGTCGCAGACCGGGTGCGCGAGCGCGTCGCGCAGATGATCTATATCGACGCCTTCGTGCCGCGTGACGGCCAGTCGCTGTTCGACCTTAACGAACCGGCCATCGAGACCATGCGCGAGCTCGCAAGCGACGGCGACGGCTGGCGCATCCCGCCGATGCCGACGCCGCCGGATACGTCTCCCGCAGATGTCGAATGGCTCACCGCGCGCCGCGTCGACATGCCGATCAAATGCTTCGAGCAGAAGCTGAAGCTGCAACACGGCGAGACGAATTTGCCGCGCAGCTACGTCTACGCCACCCGCACCACCCAAGCCGATACGTTCGGCCAGTTCGCCAGGCGCATCAAGAATGAACCCGGCTGGCGCTATTTCGAGATCGACGCCAGCCACTCGCCGAACGTCACCGCGCCGGAGGCGCTGACGGCGCTGCTGCAGGAGATCGTGGCGTAGCGATCGTCATTGGGTTCGATACGGCGCATCGCACCCGGCATCTCGAATTCTGTCGCCGATTGTGCGCGACGCTACCGCGAGACAGCCTTCGCAGCCGACCCGAGCGAGGCAGCCGCATCTCTCTTGCAAACCAGCTTTAGCCTATATAACAACTCGATCGGCTTGTTTCAGCTGGAGGTTGTCGGTGCAAACACTAGGCTTGGCTCTGAAAGCGGCGATCGTCGGACTGCTGCTGCTGTCGAGTGTTGATGCCAACGCGGCGCGGGTCGATGTGGGCCCCCGTACTTGCAGCAATCAGCGCGATCGGTGCGTTGCCTACCGGTTTCGCATTGGTCCGATCGGGTCCGAAGATGTCTGCATGAGCGTGTTTCGTGGCTGCATGCGGTCTGGTGTTTGGGACGGCGCTACTGCGTTTCCCTATGGGGGAGCACGTATCACCGGAATGATCCGTCGCTAGCGCAGCTTTGCTGCGGTGGCCGTTGTCCGATTAAGCCCACGGCCCGCAGCAGGAGATCGGTTCCTGACGAGCCGTCATTCCGGGGCGACGCGAAGCATCGTCCCGGAATCGATCGGGTGCGTGTGTTCACCCGGCGTCATGCGCCACGCGCGTCGCGCGCGGCCTGAGCGACTTTCGTCGCCTGCGACACGCGTCCGATTTTCGCGCCTGCAATGATCTTTCTTCGACGTTCGCTTGGCTTCGGCGCCATGCCTTCGCTCGGGGTTGCTCCGGCCGAGGGACGGGTTGTGAAGTTTGCAGCTCGGTGCAGCGCGAGGGCTTTTCGAGCCGCTTCAACATGCGCGGTCCGGGTCGCCAGATTGTGCTGACGCTTGAGCTCCGTGTTCACCCGCTTCAACGCCGCTGCGAACACTTGCTTCCGTTCTGATGCATGCGTGGCGGTTCCCGGAAAGCTTGTCCCGCGAGCCTCGGCCTTGCCGCGGTTCTCGCGCTGCTTTTGCCGGCCGACCGTTCGTTCCTTGTCGCGCATCTTGCGCAAGCGGGGGCGCATGGCCTCGAGTTCGGCTACCTCGACGCCATAGATTGCGGGATGATGCGTCAGGCGGATTGCTTCATATTCTTCGTGGTTGAGAATGCTGCGCTCGAACTTGCAGGCAACCGACATTATCATTCCTCCTCTTGATTTTCTTGAATCTCGGGGCAGAAGGACACGCCCAACTCGAGCGGATCATAGCTGCAATGCCGCCGGATGGCCAATCTGCCACCATCCAAACTGGGACAGTGCTTCGATCGCAGCGATCGATCGCCTTGCGATAGCGTCAAGGTACGGTGGCTCCTACTTTTCTGCTTCGTCGTCCTTGAGACGAATCCCCTCAGTTCGCAGAGCCGCAAAGAGAGCCGCGATGTCATCGGGCTCCATGTTGTTGGGGCACATCCCGTTCAGTTGCTCGGTTGTGATCGTGCCGGTGCTCTTGGCGATATCCCGCGCCTTCGCCATGATCTTCTGAAGGTCCATCTGCGATCCTCCGCGCGGCACACATCTTACGCCCGCCAACCCATTATGTCGCCTTTTAAGAAACGTGCGCCTACGCCGCGAAGCGAACCAATCGCGTTGGTGCCGCCAACGATGAGGCAAGATCCTTCGAGAAGTTCGCCATCGGAACCGGACGGTGACCGCAACTTTGTCTCGCATGTTCCGCCAAACCGCGACATAATCAGCGTCTCGCGTGCTGGTGAACATGGCCTCATGAACCGCAGCCCCGTGCTCGTAGATCTGGCGCTCCAGGGTGGAGGATCGCATGGTGCGTTCACATGGGGCGTCCTGGATCGACTTCTCGAAGAATCATGGTTTCAGATTGCGGGCATATCCGGGACATCGGCCGGAGCGATGAATGCTGCCGTGCTGGCGGATGGCTGGACCGCGGGCGGCGCTGCGGGCGCACGCGAAGCGCTTGAAAAATACTGGCGAAGCGTCTCACGCGCCGCCGCATTCAGTCCGTTGCAACGCTCGCCGCTCGACCGTCTGATGGGACGCTGGTCGCTCGACAGCTCTCCAGCCTATCTCTTCACGGATTTGATGTCGCGGATGCTTTCACCCTACGACCTCAATCCCCTCGGCTTCAATCCGCTGCGCGACATATTGAACAACAGCATCGATTTCGAGCGCCTTGCGCGCGCGCCGATCAAGCTCTTCATAACCGCCACACGGGTCCGTACGGGGCGGGGGCGGATTTTTCGCAACGCGGAGATTACCGCGGATGTCCTGCTCGCGTCGGCCTGCTTGCCAACGATGTTTCGTGCGATCGAGATCGATGGCGAGCCCTATTGGGACGGCGGCTATGTGGGCAATCCCACGATCACGCCGCTGGTCCGCGAGACCGACGCACACGATACGGTCGTGGTCCAGATCAACCCGACTGAGCGGCCGGAGCAGCCGCGCACGGCCGCTGACATTCTCGACCGGCTCAACGAGATCTCGTTCAATTCGCCGCTGGCAAAGGAGCTGCGGATGATCGCGTTGCTTCGTCAGGTTGCCGACCCCGGCACCGGAGAGGGCGCCCGCTGGGCCCAGATGAAAACGCATCGGATCAAGAGCGACATGCTTGCGACGTTCGGTTCATCATCCAAGCTCAATGCCGAATGGGCGTTCGTGACCAAGCTGCACGAGGAGGGGCGGCGTGCCGCCGGCGAATTCCTCGACGCGCATGGCGCCGATATCGGTGAGCGCTCGACCGCCGATCTGGATATTCTGCTGGCGGAGTGCTGAGCCGATGGGTCTACTCGGCATTCTCGTCGGGCTTGGACTGCTGGTCGGTCTTGCATTCCGCGGCTGGAGCGTCCTGTTGCTCGCGCCACTCTGTGCGTTGGTGGCCGCAGCCTTCGGTGGCGAGCCGTTGCTTGCCAACTGGACGCAGACCTTCATGGGCAGCGCGTCGGACTTTCTCGCGCAGTTCTTTCCTATTTTCCTGCTTGGTGCCGTGTTCGGGAAACTCATGGATGACAGCGGCGCGGTCGGTGCGGTCGCGGGCTTCATCTCCCGATGTCTGGGCGAACGCCGTGTCATCCTCGCGGTCGTGCTCGCGGGTGCACTGGTCACCTACGGCGGCGTCAGCCTCTTCGTCGCGTTCTTCGTCATCGTTCCGATGGCGCAGTCGCTGTTTCGCACGGCAGGGATTCCGCGTCGCTTGGTGCCGGCGGCGGTTATTCTTGGGACTTCGACCTTTACCATGTCGGCGCTGCCGGGCACGCCGTCGATACAGAATGCGATACCGATGCCTTTCTTCGGCACGACGCCGTTTGCCGCACCGGGCCTTGGCGTTGTCGCATCGATGATCATGCTTGGTGTCGGGCTGTGGTGGCTCCTTCGCGCAGAGCAAGCGGCGCGTCGCGTAAATGAGGGCTATGGCGACGAGCCGCCGGTTTCGGCGGATGCAGCCGACGATGAGTTGTTGCGCGAGCGGGCGACGACGGCGCGAGAATTCGACCCGGCGGAGATCCGCCACGGACATCACAGCGGCGCCGCCGTCCCGGTCTTCAACGCCATCCTTCCCCTGATCGTCGTGGTCGTAGTCAATCTGCTGATGTCGCTCGTTGTCCTGCCCCGGCTTGATTTCTCATTCCTGGCCGAACAGCGATGGGGAAATACATCACTGGCTGCCGTGGCCGGTGTCTGGTCGGTTGTCGTGGCGCTGGCGGGAGCGATCGTAACGGTCATACTCTGCAACTGGACGCGACTGCCCGCATTGCGACGAACCATGGATGCCGGCGCCAATGCGTCGGTCCTGCCGGCGCTGAGCGTCGCAAGCCTTGTCGGATTCGGCGCCGTTGTCGCCTCACTTCCCGCTTTCGACGTGGTGCGGGAGTGGGTATTGCGAATTGAGGGCGGCCCATTGGTGTCGCTTGCAGTCGCGACGAACATCCTTGCCGCGCTGACGGGGTCGGCTTCCGGCGGCTTGACGATTGCGCTCGATGCGCTGGGCAAGACCTATATGGGTCTTGCTGCGGAGGCGGGTATTGACCCCGGCCTTCTGCATCGCGTCGCGGTGATCGGCTCGGGAACACTGGACATTCTGCCTCACAACGGCGCGGTCGTTAGCCTGCTCGCGATCTGCGGGCTCAAGCATCGCGACAGCTATCTCGACATCGTCATGGTCGGCATTGTGAGTTCCGTCATTGCTCTCGCCGCGGTGATTGCAATCGGTACCGCGTTCGGGTCGTTCTGACGCAAGACGATGGGTCGGCTCGACCGGCCGCGGGCGCGCGTAGCTGGAACGAAGTTTACTGAAAATGGCGAAGGGCCCGGCGTGTTGCGCCGAGCCCCTCATACTCCAAAATATCAGCCGGCCTGTAAGCCGGGTTCTGTAGGGCACCATTCTTGCGAATGGTACGCGACGGCCATTCCTCTGGGACAAGGTTTGCACCTTGCCTCGAGCAACCTACCCGGACAGCGGGCCTGACATCGCCCTGCGGTGTTATCGCGCGAGCGCGAACTAACCGCGTTGCCGTCCCTATTCGGTTTTGCTCCCGGTGTGGTTTGCCATGCCGTCTCCGTTGCCGGAAACGCGGTGCGCTCTTACCGCACCTTTTCACCCTTGCTTCCTCCGAGGAGGGAGCGGTTCGTTCTCTGTGGCACTTTCCCTGGGGTCGCCCCCGCCGGACGTTATCCGGCACCGCATGTCGATGGAGCCCGGACTTTCCTCTCCCGCGGCCTTTCGGCACCAGCGGGAGCGGCCGTCCGGCCGACTGACGGCCTGTGCATGCGGGCTTTGGCCGCCCGCGTCAAGCGGTTGCGATGGTTAACCGGTCGCCGGCGTTCGATTTTGACATCCGCGAAGGAGGAGCCTTTGATATCGATTTGATCAAACCAAAGGGGTGAGGCGCCATGGACACCGAACTGGCCCGGACCTTCCTGACGGTGGTGAGCGCCGGCAATTTCATCACCGCGGCGGAACGGCTTCACGTTAGCCAATCGACGGTCAGCACCCGCATTCACACCCTCGAGCAGCAACTCGGCTGCGTGCTGTTCGTGCGCAACAAGGCCGGCACCACGCTGACGCCGGCCGGCCGGCAGTTTCAGCGTCACGCCTCGGTGCTGGTCCGCACCGTCGAGCAGGCCCGCCACGATGTCGGAATCCCCAAGGGGTTTTCCGCGACGCTGGTGGTCGGCGGCCGCATCGGACTTTGGGAAGAGTATCTGCTGCGCTGGCTGCCGCTGATGACGCGGGCGCATCCCGACATCTCGATCCGCGCCGAGAGCGCGCTCGAGCCCGAGCTGATGCAGGGCCTGGTCGAGGGACGCATCGACATCGGCGTGATGTACACGCCGCAGAGCCGCCCGGGCCTCAAGGTCGAGCAGCTGTTCGAGGAACAGCTCATCCTGGTGTCGACCGATCCCAGGAGCGCACCGGAGCCGGGGCAGGGCTATGTCTATGTCGATTGGGGACCGGAATTCTATGCGCGTCACGCGACGCTGTTTCCGAACTTCACCGGCCCTGCGCTGACGGTGAATATCGGCTGGCTCGGATTGCAGCATCTGCTGGTGAATGGCGGCTCCGGCTTCTTCGCGCGCCGCATCGTGGAGCCGCTCCTGAAGGCACGGCGGCTGCACGCCGTCGCCGGCGCACCCAGCTTTGCGATGCCGGCCTATGTCGCCTATCCGGCTGATCGCCAGGACGACCATCTGGCGCGCGCGGTCGCGATCATGCGTCGCCTCGCGGCATCCCAGGTCCACGCCGCGACCGAGGTCCCGCGGTCGAGGCCCGGCGCGCGGCGGCGGCGTTGACCGCGATTGCTATCGGCATCGCCGATCGGTTGCATCGGGATTCTTCGCTTGTCAGCGTGGCCATCGGAGTCCAGAGCAGGATCGGGATCAGCAGGAGGTCAAGCGATGGACATTGCGGCAGCGGTGGGAGATGCGTTGCTCAACGGCGCGTCGGATGCGATCGTTGCGACCGACGCCGAAGGCCGCATCACCCTGTGGAATCCCGTCGCCGTCAGGGTATTCGGCTTCACGGCTGAGGAAGCCGTCGGACAATCGCTCGACCTGATCATTCCGGAAGCCTTGCGCGGGCGTCACTGGGCCGGCTTCCGCCACACGATGGCGACCGGGACGAGCCGTTACGGTCAGGGTGATCTGTTGTCGGTGCCTGCGCTGACCAAGAGTGGCGCGCGGATCTCCGTCGAGTTCACCATCGTGATGCTGCATGACCCGGAGCATCGCGTCGCCGGCACCGTGGCCGTGATGCGCGACGTGACCAAGCGCTTCGAGGAGCTCAAGGAGCTGCGGCGCCGCGCCGCGCAGGGCGGGCCATCCTCATAAGGCCGCTGGCGGCAACGCCAGCTATTTCCCTGATCGCAGGCGGGCTTCCGCCAACGCCGTCACGAGGCCGATGATCAGCATCGACGCGACAATGTCGGCTTCCGCCCCGAAGCCAAACGCGATTGCAGTCGCCGAGGCGACCGCCGCCAATATTGCAATGGTCAGCCCCTCGTCGGCGATCAGCTGACGCAGCGCCTTCAGGTGCGTGATGCCTCGTTGCATGGCCTGTTCACACGCCGAGCGGATTGCCGGCCGCAGCGATCGCAGCGGCGACCTGGCTGGCACGGTGGCCCGGTTGCGCGACGATCCGCCCGCGCAGCATCCGGTACAGCGTCCACAGCAGGAGCCGCCAAAGGCGCGTTGCTGACTGCGGCAGTAATGTCATGGCCAGTCCTCCTGATATTCCACCCAAGGCTACGCGCGGCCATGAATTTAACAAACGAATAATATCGGCGGTTAGTATCGGATTATCAGATATAAGCAACGGCCGGGTCATGCGCTCACGCGGGCCGGCCAAAATAATTTATCCTGACCCTGTCGTCCTGCATGCCGCCCGTTCGACTGGGTGTCGGCGATCCAGCCGATCAAGAGGAGAGACGAGATGCAATATTTGCTGCTGATCTACCGGAGTGACGCGGAATACACCCACATGACCGCTGACGACCGCAAGGCCGTGACGGCGGAGTACGGCGCCTACACCCAGTCGATCATCCAGAGCGGGCACTTCAAGGCGGGCGACGGGCTGCAGCCGGTGTCGACGGCCACCACCGTGCGGGTCCGCGACGGCAAGACGCTGACGACCGATGGGCCGTTCGCGGAAACCCGCGAACAGCTCGGCGGCTACTATCTGGTCGAGGCCAAGGATCTCGACACCGCGCTCGGCCTCGCGGCGCGGATTCCCGGCGCCAAGACCGGCTCGATCGAAGTCAGGCCGGTGATGATCTACGACAACCCGCGGTGACGCCATTGTCGCATGATGAATGCAGCGGTCGCGTCGCCTGGCGCGGCCGCTGAGCAAAGATTGATGGCCATGACCCCCCGCCAGATCGAGAAAGTCTTCCGCGACGAGGCGGGCCGGGCGCTCGCAACGCTGATCCGTCTCGTCGGCGATTTCGACCTGGCCGAGGATTCCCTGCAGGAGGCCTTCGCGGTCGCGCTCGAACGCTGGCCGATCGGTGAATTCCCCGCCAATCCGCGCGCCTGGCTGGTCAATGTCGGCCGCAACAAGGCGATCGACCGCGTCCGCCGCGCGGTTTCGTTTCGCGGCAAGCAGCAGGAATTGACGCATCAGTTGCTGCTGGATGCGGAGGCATCGCCCGAGCCGGCCGATGCGACGCTCGACGACGATATGCTGAGGCTGATCTTCACGTGCTGCCATCCGTCGTTTGCCGCGGAGGTGCAGGTCGCGCTGACCTTGCGCACGGTGTGCGGCCTGACCACGGCGCAGGTCGCGCGCGCGTTCCTGGTGAGCGAGGACGCGATGGCGCAGCGGCTGTTGCGTGCCAAGCAGAAGATCAAGCTCGCCGGAATTCCCTATGAAGTGCCGGAGCGCGAGGCGCTGGAGCCGCGACTTGAGGGCGTGCTTGCGGTGATCTACCTCGTCTTCACCGAAGGCTATGCCGCGACCGCCGGCGAGGATCTGATGCGGCCCGATCTGGCGCGCGAGGCGATCCGGCTGGCGCGGCTGCTCGACGGATTGATTCCGGCGCGCGGCGAGATCAAGGGCCTGCTGGCGCTGATGCTGCTGCACGATGCGCGCCGCGCCGGTCGCCAGACCGCAGGCGGCGACATCGTGCTGCTCGAGGAGCAGGACCGCTCGCTGTGGGATTTTCAGCAGATTGCCGAAGGTGTGAGGCTGGTCGAGGAGGCGCTGCAGATGCCGGGTCGGCCGCAATCCTACGCGGTGCAGGCCGCGATCGCCGCACTGCATGCGCGGGCGCCAAGCTATGAGGATACCGACTGGCCGCAGATCGCCGGTCTCTATGAGGTGTTGCTCCGCATCAGCCCGTCGCCGGTGATCGAACTCAATCATGCCGCCGCGGTGTCGATGGTCGACGGCCCAGCGCGTGCGCTCGATCTGATCGATGCGCTGGACGCGCGCGGCAGCCTCAAGGGATACGACCAGCTGCCCGCGGTGCGCGCCGATCTGCTGCGCCGCCTCGGCCGCAAGGACGAAGCGCGGCAAGCCTATCTTGCGGCCACCGCCGCGACGCAACTCGAGCCGCTGCGGCGGCTTTATGCGCGCCGGATCGCCGAGATGGGGTGACGCACTAACGTCTCCGCGTCATTGCGAGGAGCGAAGCGACGAAGCAATCCATCTATCCATGGGCGGAGGAATGGATTGCTTCGCTTCGCTCGCAATGACGATGGAGAGACCGAGCTTACTTCGTCGCATCCGGCGGCAAGCTCTCGAGCAGCGCGTGAAGCGTCGCCATGGTGGAACGATCGGCGATCCCGTCGACGCGCTCGGGGCGGAAGTGACGCTGGAACGCGGTGACGACCTCCATGGTCGGGCCGTCGAACTTGCCGTTGGTCGGGATGTTGTAGCCGTAGCGCCGGAACGCGGCCTGCATGTTGGAGACGCTGTCGCTGATCGCGCCGAGCTGCAACGCATCGCCGCGCACGATCGGCACCGGCTGCACCCAGTGCCCGACGCCGGAATTGGCCAGCGAGTGCCAGGGGAATTTCTCGCCGGGATCCTTCTTGCGCCCCGGCGCCACGTCGGAATGGCCGAGCACGCGATGCGAGACCACGTTGCGGCGAAGCATGATGCCGCGGCACAGCGCGATGACGGCCGCGATCTGCCGCAGCGGGAAGTCGGGATAGCCCCAATCGTGGCCGCGGTTGACGATCTCGACGCCGATCGAGCAGGAATTGATGTCGTCCTCGCCGGCCCAGGCGGCGACGCCGGCGTGCCAGGCGCGCTTGCTCTCCGGCACGCATTGCACGATGCGGCCGTCCTCGAGCACGATGTAATGCGCCGAGACCTCGGTGCCGGCGGTGCAGAGCTGGGCGATCGCGCCCTCGACGTCGGGCATGCCGGTGTAGTGCAGCACGATCATGTCGGGCTGCCGGTTGTTGGCGCGGTCGCCGAAATTCACCGACGGGATCACGTCGGAGGCGATCGAGGAATCCGGCGTGAACGTCTCCACGTCGGCCACGCCCTTCGGAACAGGAAGGACGCGCTGACGCTTCGAATCAGCGTTGCCGGACGAGGACGAACCAGAAGCCATACGAATCACTCAAAACCCGAACCAGGAGAAAGCATTTTGACATATGGATAAACAAATAGGCGTTTACTATTCCTTTACCGTGAGGGCCGCCGCAATCGGCCTGCCGGTTCCAGGGTCTGCATGACGGGCCGCGCAATGATGCCCGAAGCGAGGGCCGAGAATATCACTCGAATGCGGATCAAAGTCGTGCGATTCCGCTAACCGATCATCAACGTTTTCTTAACGTTAAGTGCCGTTACTGAGAGGTGAAGTGCCGAACCGGTTTCGGGGGACGGCCAAGGTCCGCTGTTGCGCGAAATCCCATGGAAACCCTCCCAATTCCGGTCGGATATCAGGATTTGCGGCCGAGGACGGGAGTTGGCGCTGGGATCACGCAGCGGCCCTTTACCGGAACAACCAGCGCGAGGATTCGAGACGCAATGAGTCGGCGCGCAGCCAGCTTGCATGCCTGTTACGCGGCCCTGTCCGGGGGCGGCGCATGAGCGAACGTGCTCCCCGTCACATTTCCGTGCTGGGCCGCGAGGCGGTCGCCTATCTCGATCCGCGCGCCGGCGGCATCTATGTCGACGCGACCTTCGGGGCCGGCGGCTACAGCCGCATGATTCTCGATGTCGCCGATACGCGCGTCATCGGCATCGACCGCGACCGCACCGCGATAACCGGCGGCTTCGATCTGGTCGACGGCGCGGCCGGCCGGCTGACGCTGGTCGAGGATCGCTTCTCCAATCTTGCCAACGTCTGCGCATCGCAGGGGGTGGATCAGGTCGACGGCGTCGTGATGGATGTCGGCGTCTCCTCGATGCAGCTCGACCAGGCCGAGCGCGGCTTCTCGTTCCGCCTCGGTGGTCCGCTCGACATGCGAATGGCGCAGAGCGGCCTGACCGCGGCCGATGTGGTCGCCACCGCGTCCGAGAAGCAGCTCGCCGACATCATCTATATCTTCGGCGAGGAGCGACACTCGCGCGGCGTCGCGCGCGCCATCGTCGCCGCGCGCAAGGATGCGCCGATCACGACGACCGATGCGCTCGCCGACATCGTCGGGAAAGTCGTGCGTGCCAAGCCGAACGAGATTCATCCGGCGACGCGGACCTTCCAGGCGCTGCGCATCTTCGTCAATGAAGAGCTCGATGAGCTGCATCGGGCGCTGGCTGCGGCCGAGCGCGTGCTGAAGCCGGGCGGGCGACTCGCCGTGGTCTCGTTCCATTCGCTGGAAGACCGCATCGTCAAGAATTTCCTCACCGAGCGCGGCAAGGTTTCCGGCGGCTCGCGGCATCTGCCGGAAGTGGCGCAATCCGCGCCGAGCTTTCAGATCCTGACCAAGCGCCCGGTGACGCCGGGCGAGGCCGAGATATCGGCCAATCCGCGCGCCCGGTCGGCCAAGCTGCGCGCAGCCGAACGCACCGCGGCGCCGGCGCATGCGGACGACGACCTGCCGTCATGGCCGCGTCTATCAGACCTGAAGCGGGGAGGCTGACGATGCGTCTCCTCCATCTCCTCGTCATCGGTATGCTGATCTTCGCGGCATCCTATGTCTACCGCATCAAGATGGAATCGACCGCGCGCGTCGAACGCGTGCTGCAGCTTAATGCGGAGATCCGCGAGCAGCGCAACGCGATCGCGACCTTGCGCGCCGAATGGGCCAAGCTCGACGCGCCGCTGCGGCTGCAAGGGCTTGCCGAGCGCCATCTGCCGCTGAAGCCGGTCAACGCCAACCAGTATGATTCCCTGAAGAACCTGCCGGAGCGGCCGCCGAGCTTCACGCGGCCCGGTTCGCGCGATCCCATCGGCGCGATGATCGACACCATCGAGGCCGCCGCCGCGCCCGACAGCACGACCGGCTCGATCGGCAAGCCGGCGACCGACCAGCCGGCCGCCGACCAGCCCGCGTCCGCAGAAGATTCCGAGCAGGGCGGGGGAGATCAGCAATGACGGGACCTGCCATGACCGATCCGGCACCCGCCACCAAGCCGGCCGCGAAATCCGCAGAACTCTGGCGCACGCGGCTGATCCGCACGCTGCTGTACGGAAGCAATGTCGACCGCGCCGCGAAGGCGCGCGCGCGCGTCGGTCTTGCGATCCTCGCTTTTGCCGCCGTCTATTGCGTGCTGGCCGGACGGCTGGTGCTGTTCGCGGTCGGCGCCGACAGCCATGGCGCGCGGCGCACCGCCTCGCAGGACGCGATCGCCACCGCCAGGCCCGACATCACCGACCGCAACGGCGAAATTCTTGCCACCGACGTCAAGGCCCCGAGCCTGTTCGCCGAGCCGCGCCGCCTGATCGACAAGGACGAGGCGATCGAGCTCTTGACCGCGGCCTTGCCCGACCTCGACAACAGCGAAGTGCGCGACCGCCTGTCGTCGCGCAAGGGCTTTGTCTGGCTGAAGCGCGAGATCACGCCGAAGCAGCAACTCGACATCCACCGCCTCGGTCTTCCCGGCGTCGGCTTCCTGCGCGAGAACAAGCGCGTCTATCCGACCGGCAACGAGGTCGCCCATCTGATCGGTCTCGTCAACATCGACAACCAGGGCATCGCCGGCATGGAGAAGTGGCTGGACAGCAACGGTCTGGCCGATCTACATCGCGCGGGCTTCGCCACCGACCGGCTGCAGAAGCCGGTGGAGCTGTCGGTCGATCTGCGCGTCGAGCACGCGCTGCGCGACGAACTGATCAAGGCGAAGGAGAAGTTCAAGGCCAAGGCCGCTTCCGGCCTCGTCTCCAACGTGCGCACCGGCGAGATCGTGGCGATGGTGTCGCTGCCGGATTTCGATCCGAACAATCCGAAGGAAGCGCACGATCCCGATCGCATCAATCGCCTGACCACCGGCGTCTACGAGATGGGCTCGACCTTCAAGGCGTTCACGCTGGCGATGGCGCTGGACAGCGGCCGGTTCGATCTCAACTCGATGTGGGATGCGCGCGGCCCGCTGCACTACGGCAAGTTCGCGATCCATGACGATCACAACATGGGCCGAATGATCAACATGAAGGAGGTGTTCTACTATTCCTCCAACATCGGCGCCGGGCGCATTGCGCTGGCGATGGGCGTCGACGCGCACAAGGCCTTCCTGCGCAAGATGGGGCAGCTCGAGCGGCTGCGCACCGAATTGCCGGAGAGCGCCTCGCCGATCGTGCCGAAGAAGTGGGGCGAATTGAACACCGTCACGATCTCGTTCGGTCACGGCATCGCGGTGGCGCCGCTGCAGGCGGTGATGGGCATCGACGCGCTGGTCAATGGCGGCTACCTGATCCCGCCGACCTTCCTCAAGCGCACCGAGCAGGAAGCGATGGCGCTGGCCAAGCGCGTCATCAAGCCCGAGACCTCGGACAAGATGCGCTATCTGATGCGGCTCAATGCCGAGATCGGCACCGCGAAGAAGGCCGACGTCAAGGGCTACTATATCGGCGGCAAGACCGGCACCGCGGAGAAGGTGATCAACGGCCGCTACGCCAAGAAGCGCGTGCTGAACGCCTTCACCGCGATCCTGCCCGCCGACAATCCGAAATATCAGCTGCTGATCATGCTCGACGAGCCGCAGCCCCTGAAGGAGACCTACGGTTTCATCACCTCGGGCTGGAATGCGGTGCCGACCGGCGGCAACGTGATCGCCCGAATTGCGCCGCTTTTGGGCGTTGAACCGCGCTTCGACCTGCCGCCGTCCGACCGCCTTATTCTTGCGGCATCCAGAACAACCCAGTAAGGCGTATCATCACGCGGCGCCAGAACGGCGCCGGCCAGACTGGAAGATCATGAGACTTCGCGACCTCTTCAGCGCCGATGCCACGATCGATCCGAGTGCCGACACGATCGTTGTCGGAGGGCTTGCGGTCGACAGCCGCGCGGTGAAGCCGGGCGACCTGTTCTTTGCGCTGACAGGCAGCAGGACCGACGGCGCGCGCTTCGTCGATGCGGCGATTGCCGCCGGCGCAGTCGCGGTCGCCAGCGACCATCTGCCGCAAGGCCACGGCCGTGTTCCGTTCGTCATCACGCCCAATCCGCGCCGCGCGCTGGCGCTTGCCGCCGCCAAATTCTATCCGCGCCAGCCCGCGACGATTGCGGCGGTGACCGGCACCAGCGGCAAGACCTCGGTGGCGGCGTTCACGCGCCAGATCTGGCAGCGGCTCGGTCACTCGTCTGCGAGCATCGGCACCATCGGCCTCGTCTCGGACAAGCGCACCGTCTACGGCTCGCTGACCACGCCCGATCCGATCGCGCTGCATCGCCAGCTCGACGAGATCACGGGCGACGGCGTCACCCATCTCGCCTTCGAGGCGTCCTCGCACGGCCTCGACCAGTATCGGCTCGACGGCGTGCGCATCGCCGCCGGCGGCTTCACTAATCTGTCGCGCGACCACATGGATTATCATCCCGACGTCGCGCACTACCTGAATGCAAAACTCCGTCTGTTCCACGATCTCGTCGCCGATGGCGGCGACGCCGTGATCTCGGCCGATCATGATTGCTCACCCGAGGTGATCGATGCGGCGCGGGCGCGCGGCCTGCGCATCATCACGGTCGGCCGCCACGCCGACGCCACCGAAGGCATCAAGCTTACCGATGCCGAGATCGAAGGCTTTGCCCAGAAGCTTATGATCGAGCACCGCGGCCGCAAGCACGCGATCCGGCTGCCGCTGGTCGGCGAATTCCAGATCGAGAACGCGCTGGTCGCGGCGGGCCTTGCGATCGGCACCGGTAGCGCCGCCGATGACGTGTTCGGCACGCTCGAACATCTCGAAGGCGCCAAGGGCCGGCTCGAATTCGTCGGCGAGCACAATGGCGCGCCGATCTTCGTCGACTACGCCCACAAGCCCGATGCGCTCGCCAAGGCGCTGCAGGCGTTGCGGCCCTATGCGAAGCGCAGGCTAGTCGTGATCTTCGGCGCCGGCGGCGACCGCGACGCCGGCAAGCGCCCGATCATGGGCGCGATCGCTGCCGAGAATGCCGATCACATCATTGTCACCGACGACAATCCGCGCAGCGAGAAGCCCGAGGCGATCCGCGCCGCGATCATGGCCACCGCAAAGGGCGCGCGCGAGATCGGCGACCGCGCCGCCGCGATCCGCGCCGGGATCGCCGGTCTCGAGCCGGGCGATGCTTTGGTCGTGGCCGGCAAGGGCCACGAGGTCGGGCAGATCGTCGGCAGCACGACGCTGCCGTTCAGCGATCATGAAGCGGTCGCGAATGCATTGGCCGAGGAGGGCGCATGAGCACGATGTTGTGGACCTCGGATGCGATGGCGCAAGCGATGCGCGCCGCCACGCAAGGCACGCTGCCGGATGGGGTGACCGGTCTCTCGATCGACAGCCGCACCATCGCGCCGGGCGATGCGTATTTTGCCATCAAGGGCGACGTCCATGACGGCCATGCCTTCGTCGCGGCGGCGCTGAAGGCCGGCGCCGGCCTCGCCGTGGTCGAAGCCGCGCAACGCGACAAGTTTCCTGCCGACGCGCCGCTGCTGGTGGTCGATGACGTCCTCGCCGGCCTCGTCGAGCTCGCGCATGCCTCGCGGGCGCGGCTCAAGGCGCAGATCATCGCTGTGACCGGTTCGGTCGGCAAGACCTCGACCAAAGAGGCGCTGCGCCGCGTGCTGTCGGCGCAGGGCGAGACCCATGCCTCGGTGGCATCCTTCAACAATCACTGGGGCGTGCCGCTGTCGCTGGCGCGCTGCCCGGCGAGCACGCGCTTTGCGGTGTTCGAGATCGGCATGAACCATGCCGGCGAGATCACGCCGCTGGTGAAGATGGTGCGGCCGCACGTCGCTGTCATCACCACGATCGAGCCGGTGCATCTGGAGTTCTTCTCCGGCATCGAGGCGATCGCCGACGCCAAGGCGGAGATCTTCGCGGGGCTGGAGCCCAATGGTGCGGTGGTGCTCAACCGTGACAACGCCCAATTCACGCGGCTGCAGAAGCACGCGAAGAAGGCCGGCATCTCGCGCATCGTCTCGTTCGGCACCGACAAGCGCGCCGAGGCGCGGCTGATCGACCTGTCGCTGCACGCGACCTGCTCGGCGGTGCATGCCGATATTCTGAACCATGACATCACCTACAAGATAGGCATGCCCGGCCGCCACATGGCGATGAACTCGCTCGCGGTGCTCGCGGGCGCCTCGTTGCTCGGCGCCGATATCGCGCGCGCGGCGCTGTCGCTGTCGCAGCTCGAGGCCCCGACCGGCCGCGGTCTTCGCCGCACGCTCGAGGTCGGCCATGGCGAGGCGACGCTGATTGACGAGAGCTACAACGCCAACCCGGCCTCGATGGGCGCCGCGCTCAACGTGCTCGGCCAGGCCCAGACCGGGCCGCACGGCCGCCGCATCGCCGTGCTCGGTGACATGCTCGAGCTCGGGCCGACCGGGCCCGACCTGCACCGCGGCCTCAACGAAGCCGTGACCGCCAACCGTATCGACCTCGTATATTGTTGTGGTCCGCTGATGCGGAATCTGTGGGATGCCCTTTCCACCGGCAAGCGGGGAGGCTATGCCGAGAGTTCGGCGGCGCTCGAAGCGCAGGCGGTCGCCGCGGTCCGTGCCGGTGACGTGATCATGGTGAAGGGCTCGCTGGGATCGAAGATGAAGCTCATTGTCAGCGCGCTGGAAAAACGCTTCCCCGACAAGGCCGCGCACGAAGAAGCGGTATAGGACTTTTTGAATGTTCTACTGGTTGATCGAACTGTCCAACACCGTTCCGGGGTTTGGGGCATTCCGCAGCGCTCTGAACGTGTTCCGCTACATCACCTTCCGCACCGGCGGCGCGATGGTGACCGGCGCGCTGTTCGTGTTCCTGTTCGGGCCCTGGATCATCGATCATCTGCGGCTGCGGCAGGGCAAGGGCCAGCCGATCCGCACCGATGGTCCGCAGTCACACCTGATCTCCAAGAAGGGCACGCCCACCATGGGCGGGCTGATGATCCTGTCCGGGCTCGTGGTGTCGACGCTGCTCTGGGCCAACCCGCTCAATCCCTATGTCTGGATCGTGCTGGCGGTGACGCTCGGCTTCGGCTTCGTCGGCTTCTATGACGATTATCTGAAGGTCACAAAGCAGTCGCACAGCGGCTTCGCCGGCAAGCTGCGGCTGCTGATCGAGGCGGCGATCGGGCTTGCCGCCACCTACGCGCTGGTCCGGCTCGGGCGCGATGTGTCCTCGACCTCGCTCGTGATTCCGTTCTTCAAGGACCTCGTGATCAATTTCGGCTGGTTCTTCGTGATCTTCGGCGCCTTCGTGATGGTCGGCGCCGGCAACGCGGTGAACCTCACCGATGGCCTCGACGGCCTTGCCATCGTGCCGGTCATGATCGCAGCCGCGAGCTTCGGCATGATCTCGTATCTGACCGGCAACGCGGTGTTCTCGGATTACCTGCAGATCAACTACGTCGCCGGCACCGGCGAACTGGCGGTGCTCTGCGGCGCGGTACTTGGCGCAGGTCTCGGCTTCCTCTGGTTCAACGCGCCGCCGGCCTCGATCTTCATGGGCGACACCGGCTCGCTCGCGCTCGGCGGCATGCTCGGGGCCACCGCGGTCGCGGTGAAGCACGAGATCGTACTCGCCGTGATCGGTGGCCTGTTCGTGCTGGAGGCGGTCTCGGTCATCGTCCAGGTCACCTCGTTCAAGCTCACGGGAAAACGCGTGTTCCGGATGGCGCCGCTGCACCATCATTTCGAGCAGAAGGGCTGGACCGAGCCGCAGATCGTGATCCGGTTCTGGATCATCTCGGTGATGCTGGCGCTCGCCGGCCTCTCGACCCTCAAGCTGCGCTGAGCGCCATCATGACCCCGGTCACCTCCTTCTCGGGCAAGACGGTCGCAGTCTTCGGGCTCGGCGGCTCCGGGCTTGCGAGCTGCCAGGCGCTGAAGGCCGGTGGCGCGGAGGTGATCGCGGCCGACGACAGTGCCGACAACGTCGCCAAGGCGGCGCAGGCCGGCTTCACCACCGCTGATCTGCGCACGGTGTCGTGGGCGAATTTCGCCGCGCTGATCCTGACCCCCGGCGCGCCGCTGACCCATCCGGCGCCGCACTGGAGCGTGCTGATGGCGCGCGAGGCTGGTGTCGAGGTGATCGGCGACGTCGAACTGTTCTGCCGCGAGCGGCGCCGTCACGCACCGAACGCGCCGTTCGTCGCCATCACCGGCACCAACGGCAAGTCGACCACCACGGCGCTGATCGCGCATCTGATGAAGGTGGCCGGCTACGACACCCAGATGGGCGGCAATATCGGCACCGCGATCCTGTCGCTGGAGCCGGCGCGCATGGGCCGCGTCCACGTTATCGAGATGTCGTCCTACCAGATCGACCTCGCGCCGTCGCTCGATCCCTCGGTCGGCATCCTGATCAACATCAGCGAGGACCACATCGATCGCCACGGCACGCTGCAGCATTACGCCGCGGTCAAGGAGGGGCTGGTCGCGGGCGTACAGCAGGGCGGCACTGCGATCGTCGGCGTCGACGACGGCTGGTGCCGCGACATCGCGGACCGGCTCGATCGCGCCGGCAAACGCGTCGTGCGCATCTCGGTGAAGAACCCGCTGCCCGACGGCCTCTATGTCGAGCACGAGACCATCGTGCGCGCCCAGGGTGCAGCGCGCAGCGAGATTGCGCGTCTCGGCGGGATCGGCTCGCTGCGCGGCCTGCACAATGCGCAGAACGCGGCCTGCGCCTCGGCCTGCGCGCTGGCGATGGGGATTGCGACCGATGTGCTGCAGAACGCCCTGCGCAGCTTCCCGGGTCTCGCGCATCGCATGGAGCAGGTCGGCCGCCGCGGCAACGTGCTGTTCGTCAACGACTCCAAGGGCACCAACGCGGATGCGGCCGCGCACGCGCTGTCGTCGTTCGCCGATATCTACTGGATCGCCGGCGGCAAGCCGAAGGCCGGCGGCATCACGGGCCTCACCGGCTATTTCCCGCGCATCCGCAAGGCCTATCTGATCGGCGAGGCGGCGGCTGAATTCTCCGGGACGCTCGGCGACCGTGTCGCGCATGAGGTGTCCGGCACGCTCGACGTCGCGATCGCCAGCGCCGCGCGCGATGCCGAGGCGTCGGGGCTCGCAGAGGCCGTCGTGCTGCTATCGCCGGCCTGCGCCTCGTTCGACCAGTACCGTAATTTCGAAATCCGCGGCACCGCCTTCCGCGACATCGTCCAGACGCTGCCGGGTGTGAAGCCGGTGGTGTGAGAGCCTGCAGAATTGTAGGATGGGTAGCGTAGCGAACCCATCAGATCGCGCCACGCATTCGCTGTCGTCCCGGCCTAGTGCGCGATTGCGCACGGGGGCCGGGACCCATAACTCATCGTCGTCCTGGCGAAAGCCAGGACCCATTACCCTAAATCTCAATTGTTGCGCGACGCTGGGGCCGCCATCCTCTTCATCATTGAATCCGGTGGTTATGGGTCCTGGCTTTCGCCAGGACGACGGCTGTGTGAGGCGACCGCATGCCCGGATGGCGACACCGGAGGCGCCGCGGGCCTCCCAAATCCACCTCCCTCAAAAGTTACCCAACCCGTTAATCCCTTGGAAACCATCCTGCGCCACGAATGAACGTTATCTCTGCCATCTGGGGACGCCCATGCTCGCCCGTGACCAACGCACCCCGTTCTCGGACTGGTGGTGGACCGTCGACAAGCTGCTGCTTGTCGCGATCGCCGCGTTGATGCTGGCCGGCGTCATCCTGTCGCTGGCGGCGAGCCCGCCGGTCGCGACCCGGATCGGGCTCGATCCGTTCCACTTCTTCAACCGCCACGTCATGTTCCTGGTGCCGTCGCTGATCGTGCTGATCGGGGTGTCGTTCATGACGCCGCGGCAGATCCGGCGCACTGCGCTGATCGTGTTCGCGGTCTCGATCGTGCTGATCGTGCTGACGCTGCTGATCGGGCCCGAGGTCAAGGGCTCGCGGCGCTGGATCACGTTGCTCGGCGTCAACATCCAGGCTTCCGAAGCTGCCAAGCCCTCGTTCGTGATCGTCGCGGCCTGGCTGTTTGCGGAATCGACCAAGCGGCCGGAGATGCCGGCAACCTCGATGGCGCTGGTGCTCTTGATGATGCTGGTCACACTGCTGGTGATGGAGCCCGACTTCGGCCAGACCATGCTGATCCTCACCGTGTGGGGCGCGCTGTTCTTCATCGCGGGCATGCGGATGATCTGGGTGTTCGGGCTCGCCGGCGCTGCCGGCGCCGGCCTGTTCGGCGCCTATCTTTTGGTGCCGCACGTCGCAGGTCGCATCAAGCGCTTCATGAATCCGGCTTCCGGCGACACCTTCCAGGTCGACACCGCGATGGAAGCGTTCTGGAATGGCGGCTGGTTCGGGCTCGGGCCGGGCGAGGGCATCGCCAAACGCAGCCTGCCGGACAGCCACACCGACTTCGTGTTCGCGGTGGCGGCGGAAGAGTTCGGCATCATCCTCTGCCTGATGCTGGTCGCGCTGTTCGGCTTCATCGTGATCCGCACGCTGACCCGCGCCTATGCCACCGAGGACATGTTTTCGCGCTTTGCGGCATCGGGGCTTGCGATCCTGTTCGGTGTGCAGGCGACCATCAACATGGCGGTCAACCTGCAACTGATCCCGGCCAAGGGCATGACGCTGCCGTTCATTTCCTATGGCGGCTCCTCGTTCGTCTCGCTGGCCTATGGCGTCGGCATGATGCTGGCGCTGACGCGGCAGCGGCCACGCACCGAGATCGAATCGATGGAAGGCGCCAGCGCTCGGCGCGCCTATGCATGAAGCTTCCCATCGTCATTGCGGGGAGCGCCATGGATTGCTTCCGCCTTCGCCAAGGCTTCGTCGGACAAGTCGCTTCGCTCGCAATGACGGTATAAATTGTTGCCATGGCTGAGTCCCCACTGATTCTGCTGGCGGCCGGTGGCACCGGCGGCCATCTGTTCCCGGCCGAAGCGCTCGCCGTGGAATTGATCAGGCGTGGCCTGCGGGTGCGGCTTGCGACCGACGGCCGCGCGCTGCGCTACTCCGGCCTGTTCGGCCGGGAGAGCATCGAGCTGGTGCCGAGCGCGACCGTGCGCAGCCGCAACCCGATCTCGCTGGCACGGACCGTGCTGATGCTCGGTTACGGCACGCTGGTCGCCGCCAATGTGGTCCGCCGGCTGAAGCCGTCGGCCGTCGTCGGCTTCGGCGGTTACCCGACCTTGCCGCCGCTGATGGCGGCGCGGATGCTCGGCGTCCCCGGCATCATTCATGACGCCAACGCGGTGCTCGGCCGCGCCAACCGCTTCCTCTCCGGCCGCGTCAACGCGATCGCGACCTCGCTGCCCGGCGTGCTCGATCGCGATCCTGCGCTCGCCGGCAAGGCCACCACCGTCGGCACGCCGATGCGGCCGGCGATCCTCGCGGCCGCCGCGGTGAAATACACGCCGCCCGAGGTGGACGGCCCGCTGCGCCTGCTCGTCGTCGGCGGCAGCCAGGGCGCGCGGGTGATGAGCGACATCGTGCCGCCGGCGATCGAGCAGCTCGATCCCGCGCTGTGGAGCCGCCTGATCATCACCCAGCAGGTGCGCGACGAGGACATGGCGCGGGTGCGCGCAGTCTATGACCGGCTCAAGATCGATGCCGAGCTCGCGCCGTTCTTCCCGGATCTGCCGGCGCGGCTGGCGTCGAGCCAGCTCGTGATCTCGCGTTCCGGCGCTGGCACCGTCGCCGAACTCGCCGCGATCGGCCGGCCCTCGATCCTGGTGCCGCTGCCGGGCGCCATCGATCAGGACCAGTTCGCCAATGCCGGCGTGCTGTCGCAGGCGAACGGCGCGCTGCGCATCACGCAGGGCGACTTCACGCCCGAAAGACTCGCGACCGAGATCTCGGCCTTCGCCGCCGGGCCCGAGAAACTGACCGCGATGGCGGACGCCGCACGCAGTGTCGGCCGGCTCGATGCCGCGGAGCGGCTGGCCGATCTGGTCGCGAAAGTGGCCGGGATTTGATGCGCCAATCCGGCAGGATGCCGGGGGAGACTTGATCATGACGGGTCTTTTGATTCACTCCGTCTCGGAATTCTCGGACCTGATCCTCGAAGCGCTGCGCCTGTCGGATGCGCAAGACATCGTCGAGATCGGTGCGGAGTATGGCGGCATGTCGGCGCTGCTCGCCGATCACTGCCGGGCCCGCGGCGGCCAGTTCACCAGCGTCGATCCCGCGCCAAAGCGCGAATTCCTCGACTGGGTGAGCGCCAATCCGGATGTGCGTCACGTCGCGAAGCCCAGCCTCGGCGCGTTCGGCGAACTCGATGCGGCCGACGCCTGGATCGTCGACGGCGACCACAATTGGTACACGGTCTATCACGAGCTCAGGCAGATCGAGGCGATCAGCCGCCGCGACGGCAAGCCGGTGCTGGTCTTCCTCCACGATGTCGGCTGGCCCTGCGGGCGGCGTGACATGTATTACGCGCCCGGACAGATTCCCGCCGAGTTTCGTCACCCGCACAGTTTCAACGCCGGCGCCACGCTGGATCGCCCGGTGCTGGTCGAGGGGCGTGGATTTCGCGGCGCGGGCTTCGCCGCATTCGCGAACGTCGCCGGCGGTGCGCGCAATGGCGTGATGACCGCGATCGATGACTTCCTGGCGGAGGAGCTGGCGCAGGGCAGGGAGTTCGGCTTCGCCGAGATCCCCGCCGTGTTCGGCCTCGGCGTGCTGTTCGACATGAACGCCGCCTGGAGTGGACAGCTTGCCGAGCTCGTGCTGCCCTATCACCAGAACAAGCTGCTGCACGCACTCGAGACCAACCGGCTGCGCAACTATCTTCGCGTCATCGAGATGCAGGATGAGTTTGCGGCGCGCGCTGTGCGGCCGGGAGCGGCGTAGCGGCCGGGCCGAGATGGAGATGTCCGTGACGTCAGATCACCAGCACTGGCCGGTAGCTGACAACAGCGACATTTCCGCGGCTGCGGGGTGGAAAAAGCCCTTGTCACGCATGGGAAAAGCGGGGCATCCAGTAGTCTGCGCGGACAATGCGAGGCGCACAAAGACGATGATATCAGGAACCGGACCATGAGACTGCCGCGCGAGATCGGACCCATTCACTTCGTCGGGATCGGCGGCATCGGCATGAGCGGCATCGCCGAGGTGCTGATCAATCTCGGCTACACCGTGCAGGGCTCCGACGCGTCTGATAATTACAACCTCGACCGGCTGCGCAAGAAGGGCGCCAAGGTCTCGGTCGGCCACGCCGCCGAGAACGTCGATGGCGCCGATGTCGTTGTGGTCTCGACCGCGATCAAGCGCGACAATCCGGAGCTGATGGCGGCGCGGGCGCAGCGCATTCCCGTGGTGCGCCGTGCGGAGATGCTGGCGGAGCTCATGCGGCTGAAGAGCTGCGTTGCGATCGCCGGCACCCATGGCAAGACCACCACGACTACGATGGTTGCGACCTTGCTCGATGCCGGCGGGCTCGATCCGACCGTGATCAACGGCGGCATCATCAATGCCTATGGCTCCAATGCGCGGCTCGGCGCCGGCGACTGGATGGTGGTTGAAGCCGACGAGAGCGACGGCACCTTCCTGAAGCTGCCGTCCGATGTCGTCATCGTCACCAACATCGATCCCGAGCATCTCGATCACTTCAAGACCTTCGAGGCGATCCAGGACGCGTTCCGCAATTTCGTCGAGAACGTTCCGTTCTATGGTTTTGCCGTGATGTGCACCGATCATCCGGTGGTGCAAGCCCTCGTCGGCAAGATCGAGGACCGCCGCATCATCACCTACGGGCAGAATCCGCAGGCCGACGCGCAGCTACTCGACCTGACGCCGATGGGCGGGGGCTCGAAATTCACGGTCGCGATCCGCGATCGCAAAACCGGCGTGACGCACGAGATCGCCGACATCATGCTGCCGATGCCGGGACGCCACAACGCCTCCAACGCGACGGCGGCGATCGCGGTCGCGCATCAGCTTGGCGTGTCCGACGATGTGATCCGCCAGGCCATGGCCGGCTTCGGCGGCGTCAAGCGGCGCTTCACCAAGACCGGCGAGACCAACGGCGTCACCGTGATCGACGATTACGGTCATCATCCGGTCGAGATCGCGGCGGTGCTGAAGGCGGCGCGGGAATCGACCAACGGCAAGATTGTCGCCGTGGTGCAGCCGCATCGCTACACCCGCTTGCAGTCGCTGTTCGAGGAATTCTGCACCTGCTTCAACGATGCCGACGCGGTCGTGGTCGCCGAGGTCTATCCAGCCGGCGAAGCACCGATCGCAGGCATCGACCGCGACCATTTCGCCGCCGGCCTGCGCGCCCACGGTCATCGCAACGTTGTCCCGCTGCCGAACGCCGGCGAGCTCGCTAAGATCGTTCACGGCCTCGCGAAGTCCGGCGACCTCGTCGTCTGCCTCGGCGCCGGCAACATCACGCAATGGGCCTACGCACTGCCCGGCGAATTGAAGGCGCTGGGGTGATGGAGGCCTCGTATCTCACCACGTCATGGCCGGGCTTGTCCCGGCCATCCACGTCTTCACTGCACTATCGTGTCGTACAGGTCGTCCCAGTTCGGATTCGCTGCGATGATTGTGCGAACCTTCCAAGCGCGTGGCCAATGCTTGATGGTGTGTTCACGCTGGATAGCGGTGCGGATGTCGTCGAATTGCTCGAAGTAAACCAGCCCGTTCAGTCCGTAGCGCTTGGTGAATCCATCGACGAATCCAGAGCGATGCTCGAATATCCGGCGGACGAGATCGCTCGTTACGCCGACATAGAGCACGCCGTTCGGTCGGTTGGTCAGAAAATAGACGTATCCCCCTGCCATGTGGAGATACTGCAAGACGTGGATGGCGGGGACAAGCCCGGCCATGACGGATGGAGAGGTCACGCATGACCTTCCCGGACATCACACCCGACCTGAAAGCCGCGATGCCGGAGCTGCGCGGGCGGCTGCTGGCGAACCAGTCGCTTGCGGAGCTGACCTGGTTTCGCGTCGGCGGTCCTGCGCAGGTGCTGTTCACGCCCGCGGACGAAGACGATCTCGCCTATTTCCTGAAGCGCCTGCCGCAGGAGCTGCCGGTCTATGTCGTCGGCGTCGGGTCCAATCTGATCGTGCGCGACGGCGGCATGCCGGGTGTCGTGATCCGGCTGGCGCCGCGCGCGTTCGGCGAGACCAGCGCGGCCGGTGATGTCGTCACCGCCGGCGCCGCGGCGCTCGACAAGCGCGTCGCCGAGACGGCGGCTGCGGCAAACATCGGTGGCATGGAATTCTTCTTCGGCATTCCCGGCACGGTCGGCGGTGCGCTGCGCATGAATGCCGGCGCCAATGGCGGCGAGACCAAGGACGTGCTGATGGAGGCCACCGGCATCGGCCGTGACGGCACCAGGCACACGTTCGGTAATGCCGATATGAAGTTCGTCTATCGCAACTCCGGCGTCGATCCGTCCATCGTGTTCACCTCGGCGCGCTTTCACGGCAGGATCACCGATGCGGAGGCGATCCGCGCACGCATGAATGAAGTGCAGATCCATCGCGAGACCGCGCAGCCGATCCGCGAGAAGACCGGCGGCTCGACCTTCAAGAATCCGCCTGATAACAGCGCCTGGAAATTGATCGACGCCGCCGGCTGCCGCGGCCTCGAGGTCGGCGGCGCGCAGGTGTCGGAGATGCACTGCAATTTCCTGATCAACACCGGCAACGCCACCGGGCATGACATCGAGACCCTCGGCGAGACGGTGCGCGAACGGGTCAAGCAGACCAGCGGAATTGAGCTGCACTGGGAAATCAAGCGGATCGGGAATTCATTGTAGCCGTCATTCCGGGATGCGCCGAAAGGCGCAGGCCTCAGATGCTCAAGTTGCGCATCGGGGAATCCATAACCACGATCGGGAGTATGGATTCCGGGCTCTCGCTTCGCGAGCCCCGGAATGACAGAAGTAGCGAGCGACAGGCAAAGAACATGCAGGTGACCATTCTGTTCGGCGGCACCAACAAGGAGCGACTGGTCTCGGTGGCGAGCGCGCAGGCGCTGCACCGCGCACTGCCCGACGCTGAGCTCTGGTTCTGGGACGTCGACGACACCGTGCATGCGGTGACGTCCGAACGGCTGCTCGGCCACACACGGCCGTTCGAAGTCGACTTCAAGCCCGGCGGTCGCGGCCTCGCGCTCGACCAGGCGCTCGACAGAGCAGGCGCCGAGCAGCGCGTGCTGGTGCTCGGCCTGCACGGTGGCCGCGCCGAGAATGGCGAGTTGCAGGCGATGTGCGAGATGCGCGGCGTCGCGTTCACCGGCTCCGGCTCGGCATCATCGCATTTGGCGTTCGACAAGCCATCGGCGAAGCGCTTCGCCGCGATCGCGGGTTTGAACGCGCCGCAGGGCATCATCGTCGACCAGATCGACGATGCCTTCGCGAAACACGGCAGACTGATCGCAAAGCCCGCCAAGGACGGATCGAGCTACGGGCTGATCTTCGTCAACGCCAAGCAGGACCTCGTCGCGGTCCGCAATGCCGCGAAGCATGAAGACTACCTGATCGAGCCGTTCGTATCGGGCGTGGAGGCGACCTGCGGCGTGCTCGAACAGTCCGACGGCACGGTGTTCGCGTTGCCGCCGATCGAGATCGTGCCGGCGGAGGGGGGCTTCGACTACACAGCCAAATACCTCCTGAAGTCGACCCAGGAGATCTGCCCCGGCCGTTTCGCGCCCGAGGTCAGCGCCGCGATCATGAACCATGCGTTGCGGGCGCATCGCGCATTGTCCTGCACCGGCTATTCGCGCAGCGATTTCATCGTGTCGGCCAATGGCCCGGTCTACCTCGAGACCAACACGCTGCCCGGCCTTACCGCGGCATCGCTGTATCCTAAGGCCTTGAAAGCACAGGGCATCGCCTTTGCCGACTTCCTGGCCGACCAGATCGAGCTCGGCCGCCGCCGCGCCAGGAGTTAAGGCCGACCGGGTGGGAACCCGCCAGACTCGGCCGGATGGAACCCGGGCGCTGTTGCTAAAATGCTAACGGGTTCGCGGCAAAGTATTCAGAGCGTTGATCAAAATTCACTCCAGGCTGAACTCCTTTACCATTTGTTTACCAGGAAGCCCGAAGGTTAACGCTGGCGGCGCATGTAGCGCTTGGCTGCCGGGGCGTGAGCTGTCGCGGATTACCGCTTCGAGGATCGCAACCAGGGAACAGGGGGCCTCTCTAATCCCACCGGTCTAGCCGAGACGACACTTGTGCCGAGATCCCGCAGGGTTTGCGGGCGCAACATGTGACGAGCTCGTGCAATGGATGGTGCAGGACGCCTCACCCGATCGCTGCGATCGCTGGGGCCTCAAGCTGACCTGAAAGCAGCCGCTATTGGAGCGGCAATGCTGCTGCGCGAGTATGTCGGCGCCCATCTCGCCCGTCGCCGCCGGCGTCCCGCCAAGCGGCCGCAGGTGATCGATCGCGAGCCGCCGAACCGCTACATCATGCTGGTCGAACGCTATCTGCCGCGCCGCATCGGCCTGGTCGCGACGCTCGCGATCCTGTTCGGCAGCCTGGGCTTCGGCATCGTCAAGGGCGGCCATCTCGAGGAGTTCACCACCGCGCTCAGCGACACCCGCAACGCGCTGGCCAATTCCGCGGGCTTCCGCATCACCACCGTCGGCATCAACGGCCGCAAGCAGCTGAGCCAGGACGAGGTGCTTGCGATCGGCGGCGTCAACGGCCGCTCCTCGCTGCTGTTCCTGGACGCCGATACCGTGCGCGCCAAGCTGAAGGCCAATCCCTGGATTGCCGACGCCACGATCCTCAAGCTCTATCCGGGCCGGCTGCAGATCGACATCGTCGAGCGCACCGCCTTCGCGCTGTGGCAGCAGAACGGCCGCCTGTCGGTGATCGCCTCCGATGGCGCGGTGCTCGAGCCCTACGTCTCGCGCCGCTTCCTCAATCTGCCGCTGGTGGTGGGCAAGGGCGCGGACACCCGCGCCCAGGACTTCCTGGCGCTGCTCGACCGTTATCCGCAGGTGCGCTCGGTGACCAAGGCTGCGATCTTCGTCGGCGAGCGCCGCTGGAACCTGCGCCTGAAGGACGGCCTCGACGTCCGCCTGCCGGAGAACGACGTCGGCAACGCGCTGGCAGCGCTCTCCAGGCTCGACAAGGACGAGAAGCTGTTCTCGCGCGACATCGTCGCCGTCGACATGCGGCTGCCCGATCGGCTGATCGTGCAATTGTCCGACGAAGCCGGCAAGGCGCGCGACGAACTGTTCAAGGACAAGAAGTCCAAGAAGAAGCCGGGTGACTCCGCATGACCGGCCTCGATCGCAATCTGACCCCGAAGACCCGCCCGATGCAGAAGCGCACCGCGATGGTGGCTTCGCTCGACGTCGGTTCCAGCAAGATCGCCTGCATGATCGCGCGGCTCAGGCCGTCGCCGCCGAACGAGGCGCTGCGCGGCCGCACCCATGCGGTCGAACTGATCGGCTACAGCCAGATCCAGTCGCGCGGCGTCAAGGCCGGCTCCGTCGTCGATCTCGCCGAATGCGAGAAGGCGGTGCGCCATGCCGTGGCGCTGGCCGAGCGCATGGCCAAGGTCCGTGTCGAATCCGTCCTGCTGTCGGTCTCCGGCGGCAGGCTGCATGGCCAACTGGTCGAAGCCGCGGCCGATATCCACGGCGGCTCGGTGACCGCGGACGATATCAGCCGCGTCACCTCGGCCGGCATGCGCCACGCCGCCGGCGCCGGTCGCACCGTGTTGCACGCGCTACCGGTCGGCTACGCGCTCGATGGCGTCAAGGGCATCCGCGATCCCAAAGGCATGGTGGCGCGGCAGTTCGGTGTCGACATGAATGTGGTGACGTCGGATGCGACGGTCGCCAAGAACCTGATGCTGGTGGTCGAGCGCTGCCATCTCAACGTCGAAGCCATGGCGTCGAGCCCCTATGTCGCCGGCCTGTCGGTGCTGACTGACGACGAGGCCGATCTCGGCGCTGCCGTCGTCGAGATGGGCGCGGGTTCGACGACGATCGCAACGTACTCCGGCGGACGCCTCGTCCACGCATCCGGATTTGCGCTCGGCGGGCAACACATCACGATGGATCTTGCGCGCGGCATCGGCGCGTGCATTGCGGATGCCGAGCGAATCAAGACTTTATACGGCACGGTGCTGACCGGCGGTTCGGACTCGCGCGAGTTGATGTCCGTCCCCACTGCAGGCGACGATCGGGAGACTCCGCAAATCGTGTCCCGCGCCACGATCGCCAACATTGTCCGGCATCGCGCCGAGGAGATTTTCGAAATGATCCGTGACCGGCTCGCGGATTCTCCCTTTGCGGCAGAGCCGAGGGCGCGCGTCGTGCTGAGCGGCGGCGCGTCGCAGCTCACCGGCACCGTCGAGCTTGCCACCCGTATCCTGAACCGTCAGGTCCGCATCGGCCGCCCGCTCGGCTTCGGCCGGCTGCCGAACGAGGCGAAGGGCGCCTCGTTCTCGGTGCCGACGGGCCTCTTGGTCTATCCGCAATACGCACATCTTGAACATGTCGAACCGCGGCGCACGCGGCAGCTCAGGACAGGGACAGACGGTTACTTCGGAAAGGTCGGACGATGGCTTCGCGAGGGCTTCTGATGACCGCACCCCGGCTCATTGCATTTTCACCAGATCCTGCGGCCAGCGGCCGGGACGAACCAACGCGCGCATAATCGAGAGAGGCAACCATGGCACTCAATCTGACACCCCCTGACATCAGCGAGCTGAAACCGCGGATCACCGTCTTCGGCGTCGGCGGCGCGGGTGGTAATGCCGTCAACAACATGATCACTGCCGGGTTGCAGGGTGTCGACTTCGTCGTCGCCAACACCGACGCGCAGGCGCTGACCATGTCGAAGGCGCAGCGCATCATCCAGATGGGCACCCAGGTCACCCAGGGCCTCGGCGCCGGATCGCAGCCCGATGTCGGTGCTGCGGCCGCGCAGGAAGTCATGGACGAGCTGCGCGATCACCTCACCGGCGCCAACATGGTGTTCGTCACCGCCGGCATGGGCGGCGGCACCGGCACCGGGGCTGCGCCCGTGATCGCCAAGGCCGCCCGCGAGATGGGAATCCTCACCGTCGGCGTGGTGACGAAGCCGTTCCACTTCGAGGGCCAGCGCCGGATGCGCACCGCCGAGCACGGTATCTCCGAGCTCCACAAGGTGGTCGACACGCTGCTGATCATCCCGAACCAGAACCTGTTCCGGGTCGCCAACGAGAAGACAACCTTCGCCGACGCGTTCGCGATGGCCGACCAGGTGCTGTACTCGGGCGTCGCCTGCATCACCGACCTGATGGTCAAGGAAGGCCTGATCAACCTCGACTTCGCCGACGTCCGCGCCGTGATGCGGGAAATGGGCAAGGCGATGATGGGCACCGGCGAGGCCACCGGCGAGAAGCGCGCGCTGACCGCTGCCGAAGCTGCGATCGCCAACCCGCTGATCGACGATAGCTCGATGAAGGGCGCCCGCGGCCTGTTGATCTCGATCACCGGCGGCAAGGACCTCACGCTGTTCGAGGTCGACGAAGCCGCAACCCGCATCCGCGAGGAAGTCGATGCCGACGCCAACATCATCGTCGGCGCCACCTTCGACGAATCGCTCGACGGCGTCATTCGCGTCTCGGTGGTCGCAACCGGTATCGAGCAGGCCGCGATCGCTTCCCGCGCCCAGGCTCCCGCGCAGCAGACGGGCGGCTCGCCCGAGAGCCGGCTGGCCGATCTGACCGCTCGGCTGCGTGCTGACAATCAGCGCATGGCCGAGCGCGCCCAGAAGCTGGAACCGCCGACCGGCGTGACGGTTGCTCCGATTGCAGCTCCCGCCGCAGCCCAGCAGCGTCCGGCCGTCGAGCGCGCCGCGCTCGCGGCAATCGCAGCCGCGGTTGCCCCGGACAGCGCACCGGCTCAGACGCCGATGCAGCCGGGGTCCTACGGTGACGTCACTGTGCGGCCGATCGCCCAGAAGCCGACGCTGTTCCCGGACCACGAGGCCGCCCGCGCCGAACAGCACGAGCCGATGCCGCCTGAGACCTTCATCCCGCAGGCGGCAGAGCGGTCGCCGGTGCGTGCCCCGCGGATGCCGAAGTTCGAGGATCTGCCGATGCCGGCGCAGGCGGAGATCCGCCAGGCCAGCGGTGACGGTGAGGCGGAGCACCCGCAGAAGACCCGGCTGTCGCTGTTGCAGCGGCTGGCCAATGTCGGCCTCGGCCGCCGCGACGAAGAGACCGAGCCGCCGATCGCGGCCCGTGCCTCGGGTCCGGCGATGCCGACGATGCCGCCGCTGCCCGATCGCAAGCCGGCCCGCAGCGTTGCCCAGCAGATATCGGCGAACGAATCGCCGGTATCGGAATATGCGAAGCGCCCGGCACCGCAGGGATTGGACGCCCATGGCCGTCAGGCGCCTGTTGCCCCGGCGCCACAGGGTGACGACCATCTTGATATCCCGGCCTTCCTGCGCCGGCAGGCAAACTGAAGTTTGTTACAACCTTGACCACGAAGAAGGCCTCGGCGGGGAACCGCCGGGGCCTTCTCCTTCTGGCGGGCAGGCGGTTGCATCGGGTAAACAAGCAACTGATTTTAAATGATTAATTATTATTTTGGTGGTCAGATAGTCACTCGCCGAGGGCCGTTTTCGCTGCCGCAATTGGGTTAACCTTGGGCGTGAATGCGGCGGAGATGGGGTAACAATCGGTAAAGAAGCGTGAGTTGGCGCGGTTTGGGGCTGTGACTATGGTCTGCCGGGACTTGGGGAGCTCATGCGAGTCGGCCTTGGGGAAGTTTGGCCACTTGATGTTGAGCGAAGTCGGGTAGTGGGCATTATCGAATGAAGTTCAGCCGTCAGACAACGCTTCGGTCGCAAGCCACCGTGACTGGCGTAGGCGTTCATTCCGGTCTTCCTGTCAGTCTCACGCTGGGACCTGCACCCGTCGATGCGGGTTTTATTTTTGTCCGCACCGGTCTCGAAGGTGCCGACCGTGAAGTTACCGCCACCGCCGACGCTGTGATCGCAACCGAGTTTGCGACGGTGCTGGGTGACCGCGAAGGGCCGCTGGTCTCGACCGCTGAGCATGTTCTCGCCGCGCTGCGCGGCATGGGCGTCGACAACGCCACGATCGAAGTCGACGCTGCAGAAGTTCCGATCATGGACGGTAGCGCTGCGGCGTTTGTCGCGGCCATCGATCAGGCTGGTATCGTGACCCAACCCGCCGTCCGCCGCTTCATCCAGGTGCTGAAGCCGGTGCAGGTCAAGATCGGCGATGCGATGGGCGAGCTCCGTCCGTTCGCCGGCGGGTTCCGCGCCGAAGTCGAAATCAATTTCGCCAACAAGGTGATCGGTCATCAGACCTACGCCTTCGATCTGTCGCCGGAAGGCTTCCGCCGCGAAGTCGCGCGTGCCCGTACCTTCGGCTGCATGAACGACGTGGCGCGGCTGTGGGGCGCCGGCTTCGCGCTCGGCGCCTCCTTCGACAACACCGTGGTGTTCGACGAGGCCCGCCTGCTCAACGCCGAGGGCCTGCGCTACGCCAACGAGTGCGCCCGCCACAAGGTGCTCGACGTGATCGGCGACCTCGCACTGGCCGGCCTCCCGCTGCTCGGCAGCTACCGTTCGGTTCGCGGCGGTCACAAGCTCAACAACGCGGTGCTCAAAGCGCTGCTTGCCGACCGCAGCGCCTGGCGCGTGGTCGAATCGGAAACCGCCCGGCGGCCGGTCCGCGGCCATGTCGAAGCCGGTGCAAGCGCGGTGGGCGGCCTCGTCGCCCCGGCCTATGGCCCGGACGTGTCCTGATCCGCCCAAGTCCTGATCGCCTGGTCGGTCGGCCCGATTTCCGCAATAACCACAGCAGGCTGTGAGCATCGCCGGGTCGCCTTATTCCCGGCGGATTGGCTCCCTATTCGGTTGGTCGACGGTCATTTTTCGGTTAAACAGGCCTGCGGTTGCCTTGATACGGCGCCAATGGCGCGAGTGATATTGCATCCATGATCGCGGTTCATGGGTGGAGTGGGGTCGCCGTTAACCGCATCAAAGGCGTCAGGTTTTACAATCCATGTCGGCAATGCGTATGGCGCTCGAACCACGCTCTTCTTCTGACGTCTCCGGCCTGACCAAGGCCGTGCGCACGCTGCGTTTCGCGGCGGGCCTGATCATGCTTGCATTGCCACTCTCAGGCTGCGGCACCGGCGCGCTGTGGGACAAGTTCATGTCCAAGGACGACACGTTCGTCGATGAGCCCGCGGACAAGCTCTACAATGAGGGCTTGTACATGATGAACGAGAAGAAGGACCTGAAGGCCGCTTCGAAGAAGTTCGAGGAAGTCGACCGTCAGCATCCCTATTCGGACTGGGCGCGCAAGTCGCTCCTGATGTCGGCCTATTCGTACTATCAGGCGGGCGATTACGACAGCTGCATCGGCTCCGCCACCCGCTACGTGACGCTGCATCCCGGCAGCCCGGACGCCTCCTACGCGCAGTACCTGATCGCGGCATCACATTTCGACCAGATTCCGGACATCTCGCGCGACCAGAGCCGCACCGAGAAGGCGATCGCGGCCCTCGAAGAGGTGGTGCGCAAATATCCGACCTCCGAATACGCCACCCAGGCCAAGAACAAGATCCAGGCTGCGCGCGACCAGCTCGCCGGCAAGGAGATGGCGGTCGGGCGTTATTACATCGAGAAGCGCGACTTCACCGCCGCGATCAACCGCTTCAAGACCGTCGTCACCCAGTACCAGACCACCCGCCACGTCGAAGAGGCGCTCTACCGGCTCACCGAGGCTTATATGGCGATCGGCATCGCCGGCGAGGCGCAGACCGCCGCCGCGGTGCTTGGCCACAATTTTCCGGACAGCCGCTGGTACAAGGACGCGTATAATCTAGTAAAGTCCGGCGGTCTCGAGCCGAGCGAGAATCAGGGATCCTGGATCAGCAGGACCTTCAAGAAGATAGGTCTCGGCTAGGAATTGTCCTCGCATGCTGGCCCGTCTGTCGATCCGTGACATCGTCCTGATCGAACGGCTCGATATCGAATTTTCCCGTGGCCTGGCGGTGCTGACCGGCGAAACCGGCGCCGGCAAATCCATCCTGCTTGATGCCTTTGCGCTGGCGCTCGGCGGCCGCGGCGATGCCGGACTGGTGCGCCATGGCGCCGAGCAGGGCCAGGTCACCGCCACGTTCGATGTCCCGAAGGGGCATCCGGCAGCAAAAATCCTCGCCGAGAACGGCCTCAACGACACCGGCGAGATGATCCTGCGCCGCGTGCAGCTCGCCGACGGCCGCACCCGCGCCTTCATCAACGACCAGGCGATCAGCGTGCAGACCCTGAAGGCGGTCGGCGCGGCTCTGGTCGAAATCCACGGCCAGCACGACGAGCGCGCGTTGGTCGACGCCTCCACCCACCGCCAGCTGCTCGACGCCTTCGCCGGCCACGAAAAGGACGTCGCCGCGCTGGAAGCACTGTGGGATATCAGGCGGACCGCCAACGCCGATCTCGACGGGCATCGCGCCGGCATGGAGCGCGCCGCGCGCGAGGCCGACTATCTGCGCCACGCCTCCCAGGAGCTGAAGACGCTGGCGCCGAAGGAGGGCGAGGAGACCGAGCTCGCCAACCGCCGCACCACCATGATGCAGGGCGAGAAGGTCGCGACCGATCTGCGCGAGGCGCAAGAGGCGATTGGCGGCTCGCATTCGCCGGTGTCGGCCCTCTCGGCCGCAGTACGGCGTCTGGAGCGGCGCGCGGCCAACGCGCCGAGCCTGATCGAGCCGGCGGTGAAGGCGATCGATATCGCGATCAACGCGCTGGAAGAGGCCGACCAGCACCTCCACGCCGCACTGGCTGCGACCGACTTCGATCCGGCCGAGCTCGAGCGGATCGAGGAGCGGCTGTTCGCGCTGCGCGCCGCCTCGCGCAAATATTCGACGCCGGTCGATTTGCTGGCGGCGCTGGCTGCGCAATACGCCGGTGACGTCGCGCTGATCGATGCCGGCGCCGACCAGCTGAAGAAGCTGGAAGCGGCCGCCGCTGAGGCCGACAAGCGCTATGCTGCCGCAGCGGCAAAGCTGTCGGCGGCGCGTACCAAGGCGGCCGAGAAGCTCAACAAGGCCGTCAATGCCGAGCTCGCGCCGCTCAAGCTCGAGCGCGCGAAATTCATGACCCAGGTCGAGGCCAATGCCGCCGCGCCGGGACCGCAGGGCATCGACCGCGTCGAGTTCTGGGTCCAGACCAATCCGGGCACCAAGCCGGGGCCGATGATGAAGGTCGCCTCCGGCGGCGAGCTGTCGCGCTTCCTGCTGGCGCTGAAGGTCGTGCTTGCCGATCGCGGCTCGGCGCCGACTTTGGTGTTCGACGAAATCGATACCGGTGTCGGCGGCGCGGTGGCGGATGCGATCGGCTCGCGGCTGGCGCGTCTCGCCGGCAAGGTGCAGGTGATGGCGGTGACGCATGCGCCGCAGGTCGCAGCCCGTGCCAGCCAGCATCTTCTGATCTCCAAGGATGCGCTCGACAAGGGCAAGCGGGTCGCCACCCGCGTCAACGCGCTCGCGGCCGATCATCGCCGCGAGGAAATCGCGCGCATGTTGGCCGGCGCCGAGATCACCGCGGAGGCGCGCGCCGCTGCGGAGCGGCTGCTCAGGGCGGCGAGCTAGTCTGCCGATGGCTGCCAAGGCGAAGAAAGCGCTGGTCGACGTCGACAAGCTCACCAAGGCCCAGGCCAAGGTCGAGCACATGCGGCTTTCACTCGAGATCGAGGGCCACAACGAGCGCTACTATCAGAAGGACGCGCCGACCGTATCGGACGCGGCCTACGACGCCTTGCGGCAGCGCCTGGAAGCAATCGAGGCCAGGTTTCCCGATCTCGTCACCAGGGACTCGCCGACGCAGACGGTCGGCGCTGCGCCGGCCCGCGGCTTTGCCAAGGTGCAGCATGTCGTTCCGATGCTGTCGCTCGGCAACGCGTTCAGCGACGAGGACGTCACCGAATTCGTCGAACGTATCAGGCGCTTTCTCAAGCTGGATGCCGACCATATTCCGGCGCTGGTCGCCGAACCGAAGATCGATGGCCTGTCCCTCTCGCTGCGCTACGAAAATGGCGAACTGATCCGGGCCGCAACCCGTGGCGACGGCTTCACCGGCGAGGATGTCACCGCCAATGTCCGTACCATCAAGGACATCCCGCACAGCCTGAAGGGGCGCAACGTTCCGGCCGCCTGCGAAATGCGCGGCGAAGTCTACATGCTCAAGAAGGACTTCCTTGAGCTGAACAAGAAGCAGGCCGCGGCCGACGACACGGTGTTTGCCAATCCGCGCAATTCGGCAGCGGGTTCGCTGCGCCAGAAGGACGTCTCGATCACCGCGTCACGACCGTTGAAATTCTTCGCCTACACATGGGGAGAAATGAGCGAGCCGCCCGCCGACACCCAGCACGGCATGCTGGAGTGGATGGACAAAGCAGGCTTTGTGGTCAATCCGCTGATCACGCTCTGCAAGAGCGTCGATGACGTCCTGAAATTCTACAACAAGATCGGCGAGCAGCGGGCCTCGCTCGGCTACGACATTGACGGCGTGGTCTACAAGGTCGACCGCCTCGACTGGCAGGAACGGCTCGGCTTCGTGTCGCGCAGCCCGCGCTGGGCCATCGCACACAAATTCGCGGCCGAACAGGCAACGACGATTCTCAAGGGCATCGACATCCAGGTCGGACGCACCGGAGCGATGACGCCGGTCGCGCGGCTCGAGCCGGTGACGGTCGGCGGCGTCGTGGTTTCGAACGCGACCCTGCACAACGAGGACTACATCAAGGGCATCGGCAACGACGGCAATCCGATCCGGGATGGCGTCGATCTGCGCATCGACGACACTGTCGTGGTGCAGCGCGCCGGCGATGTCATCCCCCAGGTCGTCAGCGTCGTTCTGGACAAGCGGCCGAAGAGTGCAAAGCCGTACAAGTTTCCGGACACTTGCCCGGTGTGCGGCAGCCACGCGATTCGCGAGGAGGGCGAGGCGGTGCGGCGCTGCACCGGCGCGCTGATCTGTCCGGCGCAGGCGGTCGAGCGGCTGAAGCATTTCGTGTCGCGCCTTGCTTTCGATATCGATGGTCTCGGCGAGAAGCAGATCCAGGAATTCTACGACGACGGGCTGGTGATGTCGCCGGTCGACATCTTCACCCTTCGCGAGCGAGACAAACGTTCGACCAGCAAGTTGATGGAGCGCGAAGGCTACGGCGAAACCTCGGTACGCAACCTGTTCGACGCGATCGACGCCCGCCGCAACATCGACCTGCATCGGCTGATCTTTGCGCTCGGCATTCGCCATGTCGGCGAAGGCAATGCCAAGCTGCTGGCGCGCCACTACCACACGATCGAGAATTTCCGTGACGCGATGCTGGCCGCCGCCAAGGGCAGCACGGATGAGGAGAACACCACCGAGGCCTACCAGGACCTCAACGATATCGATGGCGTCGGCGAGATCGTCGCCGATGCGGTGGTCGAGTTCTTTGCCGAGCCGCGCAACGTCAAGGCGCTCGGTGAATTGTTGCACCAGATCGAGGTGAAGCCCGCCGAGCAGCCGCGCAACAGCTCGCCGGTCTCGGACAAGACCGTGGTGTTCACGGGGTCGCTGACGAAGTTCACCCGCGACGAAGCCAAGGCGATGGCCGAGCGTCTCGGTGCCAAGGTCGCGGGCTCGGTTTCAAAAAAGACGGATTACGTCGTCGCTGGCGAAGAGGCCGGCTCGAAGCTGACCAAGGCACGCGAGCTCGGCGTCGCGGTATTGACCGAAGACGAGTGGCTGAAGCTGATCGAGGAGTGAGGTGCGCGCAGGAGCGCCGCATTCTCCGCTGTCGTCCTCCGCGAAAGCGGGGGACCCAGTATTCCAGAGACCGCAGTGATTCACCCGGTAGGCCGCGGCGTACTGGATCCCTCGCTTTCGCGGGGGATGACGAGGCGAGAGCGCGGTACGAGCGCACGCCTCACATCATCCCCTGCTCATCCTCCTCGGCCTGAGCTATCAGCTCCTCGCTCACCACCACGTTCCGCCGCGGCACCACGAAGATCATGGTGCAGGCGCAGGCAAGCGAGATCGCGAAAAGCGCCGATGTCAGCGGCAGCGTCGTTGTCGAGTGACCGCCGAGATAGGCGCCGAACTGCGAGATCAGCGAGCCGATGCCCTGTTGCAGGAAGCCCATGGCGCCGGAGGCGGTGCCGGCGGCCTCGGGGCGGATACTGATGGCGCCGGCGGCCGAATTGGCCATCACGAAGGCATTGGCGACCATCACGATCATCTGGGTGCCGAACAGCCAGAGCGGCGCCTGGTTCAGCCCGGCGAAACTCCAGATCAGGTTCAAGAGACTGCCGCCGACCTGCAGCGCGAGGCCGAACCAGATCAGCTTCTCCAGCGAGTGGCGCGGCGCGAAGCGCACGCAGAGCAAATTGCCGATGAAATAGCCGAAGCCTGTCATCGCGAACCACGCGCCGTATTCGGCGCTGCTGCGGCCCATCTGGGTGACGACGATATAGGGACCGCCGCCGGCGAAGGCGAAGATGATCTGCGAGGCCAGCACCTGGCACAGCAGATAACCGACGAAGGCGCGGCTTCGCATCAGTCTGCCGAGGTCGCCGCGGAAGCTCGAGCTGTCGGCGCGGTCGCGGCGGGTTTCAGGCAGTGCCAGCGCAATGAAGATCGTGGTGATCAGCGACGCCGCGGTGATGAGATAGAGGATCGCGCGCCAGCCGAACGTGGTCTCCAAGAGACCGCCGGTCAGCGGGCTCACCATCTGCGCGATCATCAGCGCGGCGACGACGAGGCTGATCATGGCGCCGACCCGCTCGCGCGGATAGAGATCGCGGATGATGGCGCGGCTGATCACCATGCCGCTGGCACCGCCAAGCGCCTGGAAGAAGCGCGCCGCGATCAGTTGCGGCAGGGTCTCGGCGAACACCGAGGCGATGCCGGCCAGCACCATCAGACCGAGGCCGGAGAGCAGCACCGGACGGCGACCGAACTTGTCGGACAGCGGTCCCATGATCAGCTGCGAGAGCGCGATGCCGACCATGTAGAGCGACACAGTCATCTGCGCGATTGAAATGTCGCGGCCGAACGTGGTCGCCAGCACCGGCAGCGCCGGAACCAGCATGTAGAGCGAGATCGGCGCGACGCCCGTCATCACGACGAGCATCAGCAGCATGACCTTCGATGTCGCGATGTTATTTGTGGCCGCGCCGGGCGGCTTGCCCATCACGCCGTGCATTCAGGTCCGATCCAGCATTGTGGAACGACTGTAGCGTGCCTGTCCGCGCGGAATACGGGTGTTTCGGCATACGCCCATGCATTTCGGGCGGCGAACCGGTGGAGTTTCGTCTCGCGCAACAAGCGCCGCTGTCGTCAGCCGCAAATTCCACTGTCGTCCTCCGCGAAAGCGGGGGACCCAGTATTCCAGAGGCAGGCGTATTTGAACCGATGGGCCGCGGCGTACTGGATCCCCCGCTTTCGCGGGGGATGACACCGAGTACCGGGATGACACCGAATGTGTGGACGCTTGAGCGCGCCGCTACGTCAGCGCCGCCGTTGCCTCATCCAGCCACAGCTTCGTGGCATTGTCATCGAGATGCGGACGCACCACGCGGGCGACGCGGGCGTGGTAGTCGTTGAGCCAGCTCAATTCGCCTTCGCTCAGCATGCTGACCTCGATCAGGCGGCGATCGATCGGCGCCAGGGTCAGGGTCTCGAATGCGTTGACCGGCTTCTCGGCGCCGGCAATGTCGGTGCCGATCACCAGCTCGAGGTTCTCGATCCGGATGCCATAGGCGTCGGTCTTGTAGTACCCGGGCTCGTTGGACAGGATCATGCCGCGCTTCAGCGGTGTGGTGCCGAGCTTCGAGATCCGCGCCGGCCCTTCATGGACGCTGAGATAGCTGCCGACGCCGTGGCCGGTGCCGTGCTCGAAATCGATGCCGGCCTGCCAGAGATGTTGCCGCGCGAAGCTGTCGAGCTGTGCGCCGGTGGTGCCGTCGGGGAAGACCGCGCGGGCAATCGCGATATGGCCGCGCAGCACGCGGGTGAAGCGGTCGCGCATCTCGTCGGTCGGCTGGCCGATCGCGATGGTGCGAGTGACGTCGGTGGTGCCGTCCTCATATTGCGCGCCGGAATCGATCAGCAGGAGATCGCCGGGCGCGATGCGGCGGTTGCTCTTGCGCGTCACGCGATAATGCACGATGGCGCCGTTCGGTCCGGTGCCGGCGATGGTTGGGAACGAGACGTCCTTCAGCGCGCCGGTCTGGCGGCGGAAGGTTTCCAGCGCCTCGACGGTGTCGATCTCGGTGAGGTGGCCGGAGGGCGCCTCGCGGTCGACCCAGGCGAGGAAGCGCACGAGCGCCACCGCGTCGCGCTGGTGCGCCGTGCGCGTGCCGTCGATCTCGGTGAGGTTCTTGACCGCCTTCAACAGGCTGACCGGATCGCTGCCGCGCACCGGCTTGCCGCCGGCGCCGGAGATCTGCCGGCTCAACGCGTCGGCCGCGGTCGCGCTGTCGAGTGCGATCGAGGCGCCGCGTTTGGCGAGCTCGGTGAGCTTCGGTGTCAGCGCCTCCGGCTCCTCGACATCGGCGGATTGCTCGAGATGGTCGCGGGTCGCGTTGGACAGCTTGCGGTGATCGATGAACACCAGCGGCCGGCCTTCCTTCGGCACCAGCGCGTAGGACAGCGGCAGCGGCGTGTGCGAGACGTCGGCGCCGCGGATGTTGAAGGTCCAGGCCACCGCGTGGCTATCGGAGAGCACCAGCGCATCGACGCCGAGCTTGTTGATCTCGAGCCGGATGCGCTTCAGCTTCTCGGCCTCGATCTCGCCGGAAAACTGCGCGCCGTGGATGGCGACCGGGCCGAGCGGCGGTGCCGGTCGTTCGTGCCAGATCGTATCGACCGGGTTGCCGTCGACGGCGACCAGCTCGGCGCCGGCCTTGGCGCAGGCCGCTGCCAGCCGTTCGGCTGCCGCAGAAGTGTGCAGCCACGGGTCAAATCCTAGGCGGTCGCCGGCTGCCAGATGTCGGGTCAGCCAGTGCTCCGGCGGCGGATCGACCAGCGGCTCGACCTGCCAGGCCTTGCGGTCGACCTGCTTGCCGGCCTGCAGCGTGTAGCGTCCGTCGACGAACAAGGCGGCTTCCTTGCTCAGCACGATCGCGAGCCCGGCCGATCCGGTGAAGCCGGTCAGCCAGGCAAGCCGCTCCTCGGACGCCGCAACATACTCATTCTGCTGCTGATCGGCGCGCGGAACCACAAACCCGGTCAGCTTGCGCCGCGCCAATTCCTCGCGCAGTGCACTCAAGCGCGCGGTCAGCGCCACGCCGCCTTCGGGCTCTTCGAACGTCTGGAAATGGGCTTCGAACATCGCCTTTGCACTCTCTTCGGATGCAGCATGATCTTCGCGCCGACGCGCTGAGGCATGACCACATTTTTGGCATTACTTATGCTTGAATCATGGCATAGTTGAAGTGACTGGACGATGTCCACCATCGACGGTCAAGCGTACGGGGGGTGTCCAGGAGTGTCTCAACTCAACGGTGAGGAGAAGCACGATGCCTGCATTCACGTTTGAGAAGATCTCGCCGCCGGTCCCCCGCGGCCCGATCCCTCCGATCGAACAGAAGCAGCGTGGCGTTATCGTGCAGATGCTAGACCGTTTGGTCGCGGCGCGGGCCAGGCGCGCAGCCGGTCAGGACAACGTCGAGACGCCCGGCCGCGATTCTGAGCCATCCGCCTAGCATTCCTTTAATCGTCGTGACGCTGGCCGAGGTACACGCCTCGGTCCCGGTCTTCGTACTCCAGAGGATACGATCCGCTCGGCCAGCCACGCTCGCGACCGCCGCTGCGCAGCCGCAGCCGGTTGTCATGCCTCCCGATCGCATAATCGCGATAGGACTCGCCAGCATGGCTGCGGCCGCTGACGGGACGGAAGCCGGCCCCTTCATTGGCGACCGCCGGAGACACGACGGTGAGGATCGCCGCAATTGTCAAAGCGCGAACCGTACGTTTCATGCACATGGTCTCCCTTGCCAAGATTCCGGACCAACGCTTGATGATACCTGCCGTTGCAAGGCTTTAGTCCTTGCCCCTTTGGCGACTATTCCAGGTCGGACGCCTTCGCCACGGTTACGTTGACGACCCTGGTGCCCTCGAGTTCACGCATGATCCGCTCATCGGAGCCGACGACACCCAGATCGAATTCGCGCTCCGCCGTCAGCAGCGTGATGCGCTGACCGACGATCACGACGACGGTCATGTCGAGCGCCTCGCCGGATATCGCCCATTCCCTGAGCTCATTGCGAAACGGCTGCCTGCGCCAGGCATCCGGGAAGCCCGGATCGCATCTGACCTCGAGCCCGTCGTCCGACGTGGTCAGGACGAGCTTCGATCGGGAGGGCTTCCAGTGCTCCTCCAAAAGCTCGTTGACCAGCCAGACGCAGCCGAACGCGCGGCACTCCGCCGGCCGGCTCGGATAGATCCGGCAGCCGTGCCCCGGCCTGCAATGCGCACACCATGCGTTGGCCGGCTTCGCCAGCGCCTCGATCGCCATCACCTTGCAGCAGAGCGTGCAGTCGCCGCACTTTCTGCCGGCGCCGGTCATTTCACCTGACCGAGCGCAGCAGCAGGCTGCTCCAGCCCTCGATCTTCAGATGCCGCAGCGGCACCAGCCCGCGGGCGCGATAGGCAGCAATGACCGCCGGCGCCTGATGCGTCAGCAAGCCCGAGAGGATGACCTGAGCGGACGACGCGAGGTGCCGGGCCATCGGCCCCGCCAGCTGGCGCAGCGGATTGGCCAGGATGTTGGCGAGCACCAGATCGAACGGCCCGTCCTCGACAAACCGCGGCGACGCAAAGCCGGTGGCACGGATCACATCCACCAGGTGTCCTGCCCCGTTCAGCCGGGCGTTCTCCTCTGCGACCTTGACCGACGGCGGGTCGATGTCGCTCGCCAGCACCTTGCGATGTTGCGCCTTGGCGGCGGCGATCCCCAGCACGCCGGTCCCGGTGCCGAGATCGAGCACCCGGCGGGGCTGATAGGCCTTCAGCACGTGGTCGAGCAGCAGCAGGCAACCGCGCGTGGTGCCGTGATGGCCGGTGCCGAAGGCGAGCGCCGCTTCGATCTCGATCCCGAGCTTGTTCGGAGGTATCCTGTGCCGGTCATGCTGGCCGTGGACGATAAACCGGCCGGCTGCGACCGGGACCAGGTCTTCCAGGCTGGCCTTGACCCAGTCTTTCGCCTCGATGGTGTCAAATACCAAAGTCGATGCGACATCCTGCCGCACGGCTTGGCCGACCTGCTCGCGCAGCAAGATCTGGTCCGGCGCCTCGGCAAAATGGACGGTGACGTCCCAGCGGCCATCCGGCCGCTCGAAGGCGGCAAAAGCCGCCTGATCCTCGAAAAACAGCTCGGACAGCGTGTCGACCACGCGCTTTGCGGTCGATTCGTCTGGAAGGGTGACGCTGGCGCGGTGTGTGGATGGGGTCATCGGAGGCCGGTAGCGCGGTTTTTGTTAAAATTTCAACCCGTATTCAATCGAATTTCGCGAGAATCGATAGGTTCCCGATTCAGGCAACTTTAGATTTCACCGTAGTAGTACCGGTTCCGGAACAGGGAACTCCCCGGTTCCAAGGCATCACAACCCAGGGCAGGGCTGCAATGAAGACTCTTTTCGTTAGATTCTTGAAGAATGAAGCCGGCGCGACCGCCATCGAATACGGACTGATCGCGACCGGTATCGCCATCGCCATCATCGCTGCGGTGAATGGCGTCGGCACCAACTTGAGCGGGACGTTCAACACGGTCGCCAGCTCGCTCAAGTAATTTCGCAGACGGCGTTCTCGAGCAAGCACCGGGCAACGAGGCCCGGTGTTTTCTTTTTGACAGGTTGTCCACAGCGCCTCACGTAGCCTGTCCACAAGACATACAGCCTCGTCCCGGGGTTGTCGGCCTCTGTTCCACAGGCAGTCCACCGGAATACTCACCGATTGTCCCGCTAGGGGACACCAGGTCTGACCACGGTCGACCCACAGCTTCTCAACAGACATGTCCACAGCTTGCCACGCCATCGGCGCGCCCGGTGCGTCCTCCGCCCTATGTGAACAGCGCGCGATGGTCGGCGAGCACGGCCCGCGCGGCGTTATGCCCGGGGGCGCCGGTGACCCCGCCGCCCGGATGGGCCCCGGAACCGCAATGGTAGAGACCGCGCAGCGGTCCGCGGTAATCGGCATGGCCGAGCATCGGGCGCGCCGAGAACAGCTGGTTCAAGGTCAGCGCACCGTGGAAGATGTCGCCGCCGAGCAGGCCGAACTGCCGCTCGAGGTCGAGCGGCGACAGGATCTGGCGGCCGATCACACTGCCCGCGAAGCCGGGGGCGTAATTATCGACGGTTGCGATCATGAGATCGGCGACCTCATCGCGATGATCGTCCCATGATTTGCCGTCGGGCAATTGCGGCGCGACGTGCTGGCAGAACAGGCTCGCGACGTGCTGGCCCGGCGGGCTCAAACTGTCGTCGAGCGTCGAGGGGAGCAAAACCTCAACGACCGGCGCGCGGCTCCAGCCGGACTCACGCGCATCGCGCCAGGCGCGATCCATGTAGCCGAGACCAGGCGCGATGATGATGCCCGCAGTGAGGTGATCGCCGGTGCCGGGCAGCGCGGTGAACGAGGGCAGGGTATCAAGCGCCACGTTCATCCTGAACGTCCCGGAGCCGTTCTGCCATCGCGCGATGCGCGTGCGGAATTCGCTTGCCAGCGCGCTCTCCGGCACCAGGCGCGTGTAGAGCAGCTTCGGGTTGACGTTGGAGACGACATACCTGGCGCGCACCGTCTCGCCATTGTCGAGGATGACCCCTAGGGCGCGATCCTTCTCGACGATCACCTCGCGGACACCAGCATCGGTTTCGATCTCGACGCCATGGCTGCGCGCGGCGCTTGCCATCGCCTGGGTGATCGCGCCCATGCCGCCGATCGCGTGGCCCCAGACGCCCTTCTTGCCGTTCACCTCGCCGAACGCATGGTGCAGCATCACATAGGCCGAGCCGGCCGCGTAGGGGCTGGCATAGTTTCCGACGATGGCGTCGAAGCCGAACAGCGCCTTGACGAGGTCGTTCTCGAAACGCTCGTCGAGCATCTCGCCGGCCGAGCGTGTGAACAGGTCGAGCAGATTGCGCTGCTGCTCGAGTGATAGCCGCCGCAGGATGTTGGCGGTACCGAGTGCGTTGAAGGCTTCACTCATGGCACCGAGGCCAAAACCCTCGACCAGGTTCGGCGGCGCGCGCAGCACGAACTGGCGCAGCACATCGGCGATGGCTTCGAGCTCCCCCGAGAACACGCCGATTGTCGCCGCGTCCCGCTGGCTGAGTTTTGCGACCGACTGCTGGGTGCGGCCTTCGCCGGTTAGCAGATAACTGCCGTCGGGTGCGGGCAGGAAGTTCTGAGCGCGGCGCTCGACGATTTTGAGGCCGTGATCGGCAAGTTTCAGGTCGGAGATGATTTGCGGATTGAGCAGGCTCACCGTGTAGGCGGCGACCGAATTGCGGAAGCCCGGACAGAACTCTTCGGTGACGGCGGCGCCGCCCACCACCTTGCGGCGCTCGACGACCCTGACCTTGAGCCCGGCCATCGCGAGATAGGCCGCGCAGGTGAGGCCGTTGTGCCCCGCACCGATGATGACGACGTCGACTTCATGATTGGACATGGTGCTTCTATAGGCCGGATGATCTCATCCGGCCACCGTCCGCGATGCGCTCGCATCCGGCGGGTCACAAAACCGTACCGATCCGGATACGATAATTCGACCGCGATGGTGCGGGCCGTGAGCCCCCCAGCGGGCAGGCAGGGCGCCTCGTTCGTTCCGTGTTGCCAAGCCGTGGAGTGCAAATGCCGTTTGTTTTTGATCAAACTCAAATCGAGTGGCCCGACGACGATTCCGAACTGCCGCCGCCGCGTGCCGACCAGTTCGTCTATCTGCCGGCGCCGGAATATGGCGGCCAACACGACCCCGTTCATTTTTCCCTGGACGTTCCGCCCGAACCGCCAGCGCCGGACAAGGTGCCACTTTCGCGACCAAGCCTGTGGGATCGCCTGCGTGGCCGCAAATCTCCGGCTGCGCCAAATCCGCAGGCGACGGCAGCCTGGCATGCCGCACGCACCACGCAGGCCGTCTTTGTCCGGCAGCGGTTGCTCGCTGCGGTCGTTCCGGTGCTCGCCGATCTTGGCGTGCGGCAGCTCTACTGCCGCTATGACGGCGGCAACGACGAGGGATTCACCTGGCTCGAGAGTGCCACGCTTCAGGACGGCACGCGCATCGACACCGCTGCACTGGTCGATCAACTCGTCGCGCGCAAGCTGCTCGACCGGCTGGTCGCGCGCGGGGTGACGCGCCGGTTCGACGAGAGGAGCGAGCACGACCAGATCGGCTCCTTTGTTCACGACTGGCTGTGCACGGAGTTTGCGACCATGCTGCTCGGCAGCGGCTATGGCACCGGCGAGCATGTTCTGTACGGCGCGTTCACGGTCGATCTCGACGCGGGCACCGTGACCGACGACCCCGCCGCCGATGCGGTCACAAGCAACGTCGAGATCACGAGGTAGCCTGCGATGGCGCATCCCCATCATCATGCCGTGCGTTCCGCGCGCCTGTTCGGCGGTGTTGCCGAGGATTACCTGCCGATCCACGACTGGTTCGACGAGAGCAAGGCGCATCTCGCCGACGTGCGACACCGCGCGCTGCGTCACCACAGCGAAGGCATCTTCCTCTGCGAGAAGATCTTCGGTGCGACGCTGGCCAACAGCGCCGGCAAGCAGGTGCCGGTGCGGACGGTCGGCGAGCAGCACGTCAAGGACGATCTCGGCTGGATCCCCTCGGTCAAGGATTGGCTGCAACATCTGGAAATGCAGCCGTGGATGGGACGAACGCCGTTCCGGCCGCAGACGGACGAAGCTGCGCCGCTCACCGGCGCCGCAAGTCCGGCCGATGATGTCGTGAGAGGCTGAACCGCTCAAGCGATTGGCATCGGTGGCCGTGTTGCCCGCTGCGTGGCGCTATGATTCAATGCAATGCATCTGCCCGGTGTTGATCTGCCGGATCGTGACCGGGAGTATTCATGTCGTCTGAGCCGTCCGCCTCGCGAAACCGGCTGGTGCTGGTTGTCTACACCGCCGCGATCTTCGTCAGCGCGTTGTTGCTGTTCTCGGTGCAGCCGCTATTCACCAAGATGGTGCTGCCGCGGCTCGGCGGCTCGCCGGCAGTGTGGTCGGTGGCGATGGTGTTCTTCCAGTCGCTGCTGCTCGGCGGCTACGCCTACGCGCATCTGCTGATGAAGCTGAACAGCCGTGTAGTGCCGATCGTGGTGCATCTCGTGCTGCTCGTCGTCGCGCTGCTGACATTGCCGCTCTCGATCAAAAGCGGCTGGGGCGAGCCGCCGACCTCGGGCTACGCGGTCTGGCTGCTCGGCCTGTTCGCGGTCTCGATCGGCCTGCCGTTCTTCGCGCTCGCAGCCAACAATCCGCTTTTGCAGGCTTGGTTCGTGCGCACCGGCCACCCCAACGGGCCCGACCCATATTTTCTCTATGCGTCGTCGAACATCGGCAGCTTCCTGGCGCTGCTGTCCTATCCGGTGCTGCTCGAGCCGATGTTCACATTGCGCACCCAGAACCTGATCTGGACCAGCGGCTATGGTCTGCTGATCGTTCTGATCGCAGGCTGCGGCGTGCTGCTGTTGCGCTCGCCGGCCTATGCCGCTGCACGCAATATGCAAGTCGATGATGCCGATGCGCCGGCGCCGTCCTGGTCGCGGCGGGCGCGCTGGATCTTCCTGGCTGCCGTGCCGTCCGGCCTCTTGATCGCGGTGACGGCGCATATCTCGACCGACGTCGCGGCCGCTCCCTTGCTCTGGGTGCTGCCGCTGTCGCTGTATCTGTTGACCTGGGTGCTGGTGTTCCAGTCGCGGCCGCTGCTGCCGCACAAATGGATGCTGCTGGCGCAGCCGCTGGCGATCGCCGGCGTCGTGATCCTGCTCGCGGTCGGCGGCGAGCAGAACCTGCTGCTCACGCTCGGCGGCCATCAGCTCTGCTTCTTCATCATCGCGATGGCCTGCCATGGCGAGCTCGCGCGCACCCGCCCCGCGGCGAAATATCTCACCGGCTTCTATGTCGCGCTGTCGTTTGGAGGCATGGTCGGCGGCCTGTTCGCGGGACTGATCGCGCCGTTCACCTTCTCGTGGATCGCCGAATATCCGATCCTGCTGGCGCTCGCGGCGCTGTGCCGTCCGCCCGGCGGCGCGGAGCGGCTGCCGCGCTGGAGCGCCTGGTACTGGCCGTTCCTTGCCGTGCTCGCGGTGGCGCTGATCGCGCCGAGCTATTCGGCCGGCGACATCTTCAACTGGTTCGACGACCACCGGGTATGGGTGATCGGCGCCGTCGGCGTGCTCTCGGCGCTGCTCGCGCTCGCACTGAATGCCAACCGCTGGAAGATCTTCGCCACCGTCGTGGTCGCGCTGGTGGTGCTGCGCGTCTATCCATCGGACGATGGCCGCGTCGAAACCGTGCGCAGCTTCTTCGGCGTGCACAAGATCGTGGTGACGCCGAACGGGCAATATCACGTGCTGATGCACGGCACCACGATCCATGGCGCCGAGAAGTTCAAGAACGACGACGGCACGCCGGTCACCGGAAGGCCGGAACCGATCAGCTACTATCACAAGGATGGCGGCATCGGGCGGGCCATCACAGCAATCCGCGAGCGCAAGGGCGCGCCGCTGAAGGTGGCTGTCATCGGCCTCGGCTCAGGGACGCTGACTTGTTCATCGCTCCCGGGCGAGGACTGGCGATTCTTCGAGATCGACCAGTCGATGGTCGATACCGCGCGCGACCCGAAATACTTCACCTACATCCAGAGCTGCGAGCCGAATCTGAAGCCCGTGATCGGCGACGCCCGGCTGACCTTCGCCAAGGAGCCGGACGGCGTCTACGACCTCATCATCGTCGACGCCTATTCGTCGGACGCGATCCCGATCCATCTCGCGACCGAGGAGGCGATGGCGATCTACAAGGAGAAGCTGGCGCCGCAGGGCGCGGTCGTGATGCACGTCTCCAACCGGCATCTTGAACTGGCCAGCGTCGTGGTCGGCATTGCGGACGCAAACGACATGAAGAGCTGGGTCTACAGCGAGGATTCCGGCCGCGACAACGAGTACATCTTCTCGACCTCGGTCGTGGTCTCCGCGCGCGAGGACGCCGATGTCGGCAAGCTCGCATCATCAGACGTCTGGACCGAGACCGATGCCAACGAGAAGCAGCGGGTCTGGACCGACGACTATTCGAACGTGCTGGGCGCGGTGTACCGGCGTCTGCGAGACGGCGAGCAGTAGGCTCTAGCGGTTCGCGACCAGCAGCTTCGCGATCTCTGAGCTGACGATCGCGGTGAACAGTTCGGGGTCGTTGAACGCCCTCGCCGAGAGCATGGCTCCGTGAACCGACGCCATCAGCATTTGAGCTTCCTGTTCCGGCTGATTGTCCAGCCGGAACAGCCGCTGCTCTGCGCCTGCTCCCAGCACCGACGCAAGCCATCGCGCAAGATGATGGAAATGAGCGCGGACGCGCGATGCGACCTCGTCCGGCAACATCGGCATCTCGCCGGCAAGCATCGCGCAGACGCAGAACGGCAGCGCGGCATCTCGAATGCACGCCTGCCAGAAGCTCGCATAGGACTGCAGTTGGTCGACCGGGCTGGCGGACTGCTCCTGAAGCGCCTTCAGGCCCAGCTCGGTCTGCTGGCGGTAGCGATCGACCAGCGCCGAAACCAGCTCGGCCTTGGTCGGGAAGTGATGGTGGATGCTCGCCTTCCTGATGCCGATCGCGTCCGAGATGTCGGCATAGCTGAACCCGTTATAGCCTCCCGCGACGATGAGAGACTGCGCGACATCGAGAATCCGCTCTGAAGTCGAAATCATTGAGCTCATGGCGGGCCGCCTACCTTCCGGTAGGTAAGTTGTCAAGGCGGAGGGGTGCACCTGTTCGACACAAGAAGGTGTCCCTACGCCCGATTGACCTGAGATGTTTGTCTACCTACTAGTAGGTATGTAAACATGGGAGTTAATCGATGCAAAGCCGACTTTCGGCCCAATCCAGCTGGCTGCAATCCTACTATTTCGGGCGCGCGATCTTCTCGATCGCCTGGGTTGTTGCCGCCGTTCTTTTCAGCGGGCAAGCGGGCCCTGCCTCATTCCTGCTCGTGATCTACCCGGCATGGGACGCCATCGCCAATCTGGCGGACGGGCGGGTCAACGGCGGCCTGAAGGCCAACCCGTCCCAGGCATTGAATGTCGCGGTCAGCGCGATCACGACGATCGCCGTGATCGTGGCGGTCGGCCGCGACACCTATGCCGTTCTGGCGGTGTTCGGGGTTTGGGCGATCCTCGCGGGCGTGCTGCAATTGTCCACCGGCGTCAGGCGCTGGCGTCACGTTGGCGCGCAATGGGCGATGATCCTGAGCGGTGCGCAGTCGGCGCTGGCCGGCGGCTACATGATCAGCCGGTCGATCGGCACCGTGGCGCCGACGATTCTGGACGTCGCGCCCTATGCGGGATTCGGCGCGTTCTATTTCCTGCTTTCGGCGATCTGGCTCGTTGCGAGGGCCCATCGCAGCGCCCGTGCGTAGGCGCCGCCTGGCAGCATCGAAGAGCGCCAGTCGACGTCTGCGCGATAGCTATTTCTTCTCCGGTGCTGTCGTCGCGGAGGCGGGTGTCGACGCGGCGAGCAGCGGCATCGTCGGCGTGGTCTCGCCGGCGTCCTCGTCAAGGAATTGCTCGACGCCCGCCTGGATCGACGATTTCGCGCTGTCGGGGCCGCGGTCGCTGAGGTCGTTGTGGTGGAATTCGGTCCTGACCACCTTGATGCCGAGCCTGGCGCAGGTTTCGTCGTCAGGCACGACGCCCGGATCGGCCTTGAACACTGGGTCCCTGGAGCGGAACGACAGGATCTTGATCTTGCTGTCGGTGATGAAGGGGACGCGCAGATTGTCCAGCGTCACGACCTTCTTGACGAGGTCAGGATGCTGCCTGGCGAAGAACATCGAGATGTCGCCGCCGTTGGAGTGACCGATCAGCGTCAGCGCGCGATAGTTTGCGTTCGGATAGAGTTTCTTCAGCTCGTCGATCGCATACATGATGTTGAAGACGCCGCGATTATATTGCATCCGGCGGCCGACATATTCCTCGCCGACCTTGGTCACCATCGGCGTATCGGTGTCGAGATCATGCTGGATGCTGACGACGAGATAGCCGCGTGAGGCGAACACGTTGGTGAGGAACGAGTACTCGGTGTTCCTGACGGTGTTGCCGTGGCTCAGGATCGCGACCGGCAGCTCGATCATCTCGGCCATCGCCTGCATTTGCCGGTCGCGCCGGACCGCGACCTCGACCGTGACGTTGCGGTCGTCGCGCAGGACGTCGTGGAACGTCAGCGTCGTGTGACGGATGGCCCATCTGTCCGTCGTGAAATAACCGGCCATCGCCACGATGCACAGGCAAAGGACAATGATGCCCCGTTTCATGTCGACCTCTGATATTGCCTACGCGACCCGCGCTTCTCGCCCTGGCTTCATGGGGCATTCCGCGTGAATCGGCCTCCAAGGGCCAAGGCGGGCGCTCTTGCCGCCGAATATCGGGGTAATTTTACAATCAGATGACAGCGCGACAACGGGCCACGGCGGACGGCGACACAGGCGTTTTGCGGCGGTCACAAGCGGGTGAGGGGAGCGTGAACTGACGGCGCGCTGCTTGCGGCGCCGTCAGCCGATCGGGAGAGACTGCGTCTCAGTCTTGATAGTTGTTGCCGTAGAAGCCGCGCTGCTGCTGGTAGTACGGCCGCGGCTGATAATTGCCTTGCGGCGCCGCCGCGTAGCCCTGGTTGCCGTAGTATTGCTGCTGGCCATAGGCCTGCGCGTCGTAGACGCGGCGGCTTGACGGGGGCGCCGGGTAGCGCTGCGCGGTCGAGCTGCCGTCAGCCGGATAAATGTAGCCGTCGTCGACGCGGGCCTGTGCCGCCGGATATTCGCGCGGTTGCGGTGTCAGGACGACAGGGTCGCCGGCGGCGGCGGTGCCATACTGCTCGTCCTGCTGCGGCGCGCGGCGGGCGACCGCGGTGCCGTTGCGCCCGCGCGGATTGCGCGCCAGCGCGACCTGCGCCGAACCGGTCAGCGTCACCGTGGTGTTGAGCACGCCTTCCTTCTGGACCAGGGCGTAGAGCGTCGATGCGTTGTCGCGCGACAGCCGCACGCAGCCATGCGAGGCCGGCGTGCCGAGGCGGCCGACCGAGTCGGTGCCGTGGATCGCGTGCCCGATCTTGGTGAAGAAGATCGAATGCGGCATCGGCGCGTCGTCGAATTCCTTGGAGTAGTGATCCTCTTCCATGCGGAAGGCGCGGAAGGTGCCGTTCGGCGTTTCGCGCGAGGGGATGCCGCTCGAGACCGGCCAGTGATAGCGCGCGACGCCGTCGACCGCGACGGTCATCTGCTGGTTGTCCTTGTCGATGGTGATATCGACCTTGGCCTGCGCGGCGCCGGCCGTGAAAAGCATCACGGAAGTGAACGCAATGAGGAACGAACGCATTTTACCTTTGGCCTCCAGGCCCGATCGCAGTAGCGGCTCTCCGTCCCCGCAACCAATATGCACGGAATCCGAATTTGGTTCCAGTTGCGGACCCGTGCATCGTTAATCCCCCGCGCGGCACAAACAAGGCCGAAGCCGGGCCGGACCGTCACGGCGGACTGACATTTTCGCGAGCAGGCCGCGGCAACGGCCGCGGCCGGTCACCGCGACGCAACCATTTGGCCGCATGGGCGTTTCACAATCCCGCCCCGGCGGCGCATTCGCGTCGCGCATCAAGGAACCAAGATGAACAACACCAAGGTTAAGACCGCGGCCGTCATCCCGGCCGGCCTCTCCGCGCGGCTCCTGCTTGCGGCCGCAGCCCTCGCTTTGGCGCTGGTGACTTTCCCCCATGCCGGCCATGCCCAGGGCATCGTCCGCGGGGCTCATGAAGGCGCCTATGAGGGTAATCGGGCCGCCGGTCCGATAGGCGGCGTGGTCGGCGGGGCCGTCGGCGCCGGCGTCGGCGGCGCCATGGGTGCGGTCAAGGGCGTGTTCGGTATCCCGGATCGCGGCTACCGCCGCGGCCACCGCTGCCGCGGCTATTACCGCCACGGCCATTTCCATTGCTATTGAGTGGCATCGTCATTCCGGGGCATGCGAAGCACGAACCCGGAATCTCGAGGTGATGGCGCGAGATTCCCCGATGCGCAATCGCGCATCTGGGGTTGGGCGCGCCCCGGACCGACTTGCTTCGCAAGTCAGTTCTTCAGCCGGTAGCCGGTCCTGAAGATCCAGGCCACGATCACCATGCAGGCGATCAGGAAGCCCGCGGTCATGCCGAGGCTGAGCCCGACGCTGACATCGGCGATCTCGTAGAAGCTCCAGCGGAAGCCGGAGATCAGATAGACCACTGGATTGAACAGCGTGAGCGTGCGCCAGCCCGACGGCAGCATGTTTACCGAGTAGAAGCTGCCGCCGAGGAAGGTCAGCGGCGTCACCACCAGCATCGGGATCATCTGCAGCTTCTCGAAGCCGTCGGCCCAGATGCCTATGATGAAGCCGAACAGGCTGAAGGTGACGGCCGTCAGCACCAGGAAGGTCAGCATCCACACCGGATGCTGGATATGCAGAGGTACGAAAAGTCCGGCGGTGGCGAGGATGATCAGGCCGAGGATGATCGACTTGGTGGCGGCCGCGCCGACATAGCCGATGACGATCTCGAAATAGGAGATCGGCGCCGACAGGATCTCGTAGATCGTGCCGGCGAATTTCGGGAAGTAGATGCCGAATGAGGCGTTCGAGATGCTCTGGGTCAGCACCGACAGCATCACGAGCCCCGGCACGATGAAGGTGCCGTAGCTGACGCCCTCGACCTCGGTGATGCGCGAACCGATCGCGGCGCCGAACACCACGAAATACAGCGAGGTCGAAACCACAGGCGAGACGATGCTCTGCAGCAGCGTGCGCCAGGTGCGCGCCATTTCGAACAGATAGATCGCCTGGATTGCGCGGTAGTTCATGGCGCCCTCACGAGGCTGACGAAGATGTCTTCGAGGGAGCTCTGCCTGGTATCGAGATCGGAGATCCGGACGCCGGCATTGCGCAGATCGTTGAGCAGGCTGGTGATGCCGGTGCGATCGCCCTTGGTGTCGTAGTCGTAGGTCACCGCGTGCCCGTCGTCGGACAATTCGAGATTGTAGGCGGCGAGCGCAGCCGGAATGGCGTCGAGCTTGTTCTGCAATTGCAGCGTCAGCTCCTTCTTGCCAAGTTTCTGCATCAAGGTCGCCTTGTCCTCGATCAGGACGATCTCGCCCTTGTTGATGACGCCGATGCGGTCGGCCATCTCCTCGGCTTCTTCGATGTAATGCGTGGTCAGGATGATGGTGACGCCGGCCGCCTGCAGCGTGCGGACCACTTCCCACATCCCCTTGCGCAATTCGACGTCGACACCGGCGGTGGGTTCGTCGAGGAACAGGATCTGCGGCTCGTGCGACAGCGCCTTGGCGATCATCACACGGCGCTTCATGCCGCCGGACAGCGTGATGATCTTGCTGTCCTTCTTGTCCCACAGCGACAGGTCCTTGAGCACCTTTTCGATATGGTCGGGGTTCTTCGGCTTGCCGAACAGGCCGCGGCTGAAGCTGACGGTTGCCCAGACCGTCTCGAAGGCATCGGTGTGCAGTTCCTGCGGAACCAGCCCGATCATCGACCGCGCCGCGCGATAATCGGCGATGATGTCGTGTCCGCCGATCGAAATGCGGCCCTCGCTCGGATTGGCGATGCCGCAGATGATGCTGATCAGCGTGGTCTTGCCGGCGCCGTTCGGCCCGAGCAGCGCGAAGATCTCGCCTTTGACGATATCGAGATTGATGCCCTTCAGCGCCTTGAAGCCGGAGCCATAGGTCTTTGACAGATTGGATACGGAAATGATCGGCGACATGGAGGATCGGAAGCGTGAGGGAAGGGGCGCGCGGATTGAAGCCCGGGCGCGCGGGGGCGTGATGCGGGTTCAGCCCAGATATGAACGCATATTCCGTTCTGCAATCACCCGCGGGAGCAGAAATTTATTCCGCAGCGTGTGCCCTGACGGGCAGTTCGACCAATGCAACCATGTGAAGGTCCTCAAGTCGCCGGCAACGTCGGGGACGGCCTTCAGTTCGGTCAGTGTCCTGGGACAGGACAATGCCTGTCCATCCTCGCTGAGGCGTCTGCACGATTTCTGGATAATGGAAGAATGCCGGTGAGTTGCCCGACGAGTCAAGTTTGCCGTGGCAGCCGGCAGCCGCCGGCTACTTTGCATGGGGTTGTTTTCGATATTTTGGCCGGGCGCTCCCGCGACGGCAGACTATCGCATCCGGCTACGTCGGAAAGCTCGCCAGTGCCGTGTGCGATAACCCTGCCCGCGGGCAGGAGAGGGGACGCAGTTCCGACGCCCCCGCGATTCGATCCAATCAGTGCCGCTTTGCCGGTTTCGCCGGCTTTTTGGCGGCGGCCGCCGGGGCGGCGTGCACGGGCGGCGCGGTATCGGCGACCTTGCCGACCAGCATGATCTGCACCTGGTTGTTGACCGGCGCGTTGGGGCGGGCGGGGTCGAGCAATTGCTCTTCGCCGAGCCCGACCGACTGCAGGCGCTTCGCCGTGATCTTGAAGGTGTTGACCAGGATGTCGCGGATCGCGTCGGCGCGCCGCTGGCTCAGCAGCACATTGTTCTCGCGCCGTCCGGTCGATTCGATGTGACCGACGATCAGGAAGGTGTAGGGCAACAGCGAAGAGTGCGTCAGCGCATCGGCAATGCGCCCGACGGATTGGTAGGAGTCGGGCAGCACGATCGGCGTGTCGACATCAAACTGGATGTCGGCATTGAATGTCGGCAGGTTGGTCAGGTCGGGGGCGATCGGCGGCCGCTTTTGCGGCGGTGGCTCGTTCTTCGATCGCGACCGCGATCGTTCCAGCACCTGCTGGCGCAATGCCGGGACATCGATCGTGGCGTCAGTCTCATAGTGATTCAGCTTGGCGATGACGTCATCGCGCGTGACGGCGGTTTGCGCCTGAGCTGGCGCAAGCGGCATCGCCAGCAAGACCAGCGTGCCAAGCACGCCCAAAAGGCCAGGATCGCGCAAGCCTCGCGTCTTCAGGCGAATCATTGATACCCCGCGTCATTGATCGCCTGGGCGCAATTGCGGCTGAGGCCCTTGGCGGTGACGAGGCAGGGCACCGATTTGCTGGTCTCCTTGGTCGAGCCGCCGCAGACCTTGACGATCTCGCGGGTGCATACGTTGGCAACCGTCACGCGCGCCGCGATCCGCTTCTGGATCGCATCGAGGGTGGAGAAGTAGCTCTCCTTGCACTGCGGCGAGATCACGTCGCGGTTGCGCGACAGGCACTCCTTGAGGCGGTTGGAGTCGAGATTGACGCCGCGGCAATTGGCGGTGATGTCGGCGCCGCAGGCCTTGGCGAGCTGCGCGGCGGAATCGCCAAAGCTGATCGTCTCCGCGACCGCCAGCGACGGCGCAGTGAGCGCGATGACAAAAAGGAAAAACCCACCCCGGACCATGGGGCCATCTCAACCCGTGAAATCAGCGATGGTCAAGAGCTACGAACAGAGAAGGTCATCCAGGAAGGCCGGCAAGGAAAGCCGCTGTGTCACGCCCGTTCTACAAAACTGTCGACCACCTTCTTCTCGCCGGCCTTTTCGAAGGCGATGGTCAGCTTGTTGCCGTCGACTTTCACGACATGGCCGTAGCCGAATTTCTGGTGAAACACCCGGTCGTCCAGCGAAAATTCCGACGTCGTGCCCGTGGACTTCGCCACCAGCTCGCCCTCGATCACCATGGGACCGCGCTTGGTGCGATTGAAGCTTTCGGAGGAAAAGGACGATTGCCGCTCCTCGAAGCCGCCGCTGCGTCCCCCGCCGCCGCGATTGCGGTTGGCCTGGGCGCGCTGCCAGCCCGGGGTCGAATAGCTCGAGCCGAATGATTCGAGGTTGTCGAAGCGCGAGGCGCCATAGCCGCCGCTGCCGCCCCAGCCCGAGCCGCCCTTGGATTCGGTGATCTCGACATTGTGCGCCGGCAGCTCGTCGAGGAAGCGCGAAGGGATCGTGGTCGACCAGGTGCCATGGATGCGGCGGTTGGTCGCGAAATAGATTTTGGCGCGGCGGCGGGCGCGGGTCAGCCCGACATGGGCGAGGCGGCGCTCCTCCTCGAGCCCGGCGCGGCCCTGTTCGTCGAGCGTGCGCTGGCTGGGGAACAGGCCTTCCTCCCAGCCCGGCAGGAACACGTTGTCGAATTCGAGGCCCTTGGCCGAATGCAGCGTCATCAGCGACACGGCTTCGTCGCCGGCCTCGCCGTCGCGGTCCATCACCAGCGAGATATGTTCGAGAAATCCTTGCAGGTTCTCGAATTCCTCCATCGATCGCACCAGCTCCTTGAGGTTATCGAGCCTGCCTGCGGCGTCGGCCGAGCGGTCCTTCTGCCACATCTCGGTATAGCCGCTCTCGTCGAGCACGATCTCGGCGAGCTCGGTATGCGAGGTGACCTCGCGCTGGGCGCGCCAGCGGTCGAACTGCATGACGAGATCGCGCAACGACCCGCGCGCCTTCGGCTTCAGCTCGTCGGTCTCGACCACGGCGCGTGCCGCCTCGAACAGCGGAATGCGGCGCTTGCGGGCGTGGTCGTGCAGCAGCTGCACGGTGGCATCGCCGAGCCCCCGTTTCGGCACGTTGACGATGCGCTCGAAGGCGAGATCGTCGGCCGGCGAGTTGATGGTGCGCAAGTATGCCAGCGCGTCGCGGATTTCCGCGCGCTCATAGAATCTGGGGCCGCCGATCACGCGATAGGGCAGGCCGAGCGTGACGAAGCGGTCTTCGAACTCGCGCATCTGGAACGAGGCACGGACCAGGATCGCGACATTGTTGAGGTTTTCGCCCGCGCGCTGCAGCTCCTCGAGCTCCTCGCCGATCGCGCGCGCCTCCTCTTCCGAATCCCAGGAGCCGGTGACGGTGACCTTCTCGCCGTCGACATCCTCGGTGCGCAGCGTCTTGCCGAGCCGGCCCTCATTGTGCGCGATCAGATGCGAGGCCGCGGCCAGGATGTGGCCTGTGGAGCGGTAATTGCGCTCGAGGCGGATCACCTTGGCGCCGGGGAAATCGTGGTCGAAGCGCAGGATGTTGTCGACCTCGGCGCCGCGCCAGCCATAGATCGACTGGTCGTCGTCGCCGACGCAGCAGATGTTTTTCAGTGGCGCCGCATTCTCGGTCATTCCGGGATGCGCTGCAGGCGCAGACCCGGAATCTCGAGATGAGTCCTCATGACCTCTGGATTCCGGGTTCATGCCTTCGGCATGCCCCGGAATGACGGGAGAGGTGATGTCGCCCGGAATGACATCAGCGAGTGATCGCCCCGGCCGCGACGGCGCCTGTGACAGCAGCCGCAGCCACAGATACTGCGCGACGTTGGTGTCCTGATATTCGTCGACCAGGATGAACTTGAAGCGGTTCTGGTACTGCCGGAGCACGTCAGGATTTTCGCGGAACAGCCTGATGTTCTCGAGCAGGAGATCGCCGAAATCGGCCGCGTTGAGGATCTTCAGCCGCTCCTGGTAGGTCGCGTAGATCTTGCCGCCCTTGCCGTTGCCGAACGAGGCGGCTTCGCCCGCCGGCACCTGTGACGGCGACAGCCCGCGGTTCTTCCAGCTGTCGATCAGGCCGGCGAGCATCCGCGCCGGCCAGCGCTTGTCGTCGATGTTCTCGGCCTGCAGCAACTGCTTCAACAGCCGCACCTGGTCGTCGACGTCGAGCACCGTGAAGTTGGATTTGAGCTGCACCAGCTCGGCATGGATGCGCAGGATGCGGCCGCCGATCGAGTGGAAGGTGCCGAGCCACGGCATGCCCTCGACGGCCTGGCCCAGCATCTGGCCGAGCCGCAGCTTCATCTCGCGCGCCGCCTTGTTGGTGAAGGTCACCGACAGGATTTCCTGCGGCCGTGCGCGGCCCTGGCTCAGGATATGCGCGATGCGCGTGGTCAGCACGCGCGTCTTGCCGGTGCCGGCGCCGGCGAGCACCAGCACGGGGCCGTCGAGCGTCTCGACCGCCTCGCGCTGCTCCGGATTGAGGCCGTTGAGATATTGCGGAGCGCCCGCCGCAGCCCGTGCACGCGCGGCGATGCCCCCAGCCACCGGCTGGTGCTCGGGAACGCCGTGATGGGGCAGTTTGCTCGGCTCGGTCATTGGCGAATCGTCTCGGCCCCACGATGGCACCGTGGGACGGTGAAGGGGAGCCTTCTTAACAGGGATTGAAGGCCATATAGGGCCTGATCGGCCGTTTTGACAGGTTTTATCGTCGCCGACAGGAACGGTTTTGGCAGCAGTGCACAACCGGCCCGGTTCCTGAAATCGGCGAAAATTTCGCGGTTTCGCGCTCAGGAACCAGCGTTTCCCCGCAGGATTGTTTCAACAGATGCGGCGCCGGCTAATCGCCCGCGTCAGGAAATCGAACAAGGAAACGAAGCGAGAGGTTTGATCATGTTGAGCTGGGTCGTCACATTCCTGGTCGTCGCCCTGATCGCGGGCATTTTGGGCTTCGGCGGCATCGCCGGCGCCTCGATCGAAATCGCCAAGGCGATCTTCTTCATCGCCATCATCCTGTTCCTGGTGTCGGCGGTGGTCGGATTGGCGCGCGGTAGGACGCGGGTCTAGCGCGATGACGTCGCGTCTAGTCGCGTGGCGGCATCGGAACTGCATTCCCTCTCCCGCTTGCGGGGGAGGGCTAGGGTGGGGGCTCTCTCCACGAGTCGCTTCGCGGAGAGAGCCCCCACCCGGATCGCATCTAACGATGCGATCCGACCTCCCCCGCAAGCGGGAGAGGTGCAGCGAGCCTGCGGCCGGACCGACTGCTGAATCTCTAACGCCATCACACTTTGGCGCAGCGCTGATCTACTTCGAGGGCATCGCCACGTTGCGGCCGATGCCCTCGGGTCGCGGCACGCCCGCATAGCTATCCACGATCTTCTGAGTGCGGGCGCGAATATCAGGCGGAAACGGCGCCACCTTGCGCGCCTCCATGTCGATGTGCAGCGTGAGGTTTTCCGAAGTCGCGGAGAGCCAGCCCTCGGTGGCGTGGCGCAGCTCCTCGAACGTGTGCAGCCGCTTCTCGTCGGCGCCGAGCAGGAAGACCGAGACCTGTACGGGATCGCCGAGATGAATCTCTCTCAGATAGCGGACGTGGCACTCGGCAGTGAAGGTCGAGCAGTGCCGCTCCTTCATGTAGGCTGGCCCGATGCCGAGCTGCAGCCACATCTCGTCGATGGCGCGGTCGAACATCACATTGTAATAGGCCATGTTGAGATGGCCGTTATAGTCGATCCATTGTGGATCGATCTGCATCACGGAAGATTTGAACGGGGCGGCCGGTAGTGGCATCTCGCTCGTGGCAGTCGCTGAAGTCATCATCCGTCCCCGGTTCGTTGGCGTGCGAGCATGAACTTTTCTGTGACTCCGGCGTCCACTTTTTCAAGTCAGGCTCTCTTGACCCCTTATACAAGCTTTGCCACGGTCGGCTAAAGCCGGGAGGAAATTCGACGTGGCGACAACGATTTCGAGCAATCTGACGCGACCTGAGCCGGAGGCCCTGAAGCGCGCGATCGACGCGCTGGCGGCGCGGTTCGGCAACCGGCTCGTGACGTCTTTAGCTGTGCGCGAACAGCACGCCCATACCACCACCTGGCTGCCGACCCAGCCGCCCGACGCAGTGGTGATGGCGCAGGAAACGGCCGACATCCAGGACGTGGTGCGGATCTGCGCCGCCAATCGCGTACCCGTCATCGCCTTCGGCACCGGAACTTCGCTGGAAGGCCAGGTCAACGCGCCCGCTGGCGGCGTCTGCATCGACCTGCGCGACATGAACAACGTGCTCGAGGTGCACGCCGAGGACCTCGACTGTGTGATCCAGCCCGGTGTGACCCGCAAGGCACTGAACGAGCATCTGCGCGACCAGGGCCTGTTCTTCCCGATCGATCCCGGCGCCGATGCCTCGCTCGGCGGCATGACCTCGACCCGCGCCTCCGGCACCAACGCGGTGCGCTACGGCACCATGCGCGAGAACGTGCTGGCGCTGAAGGTGGTGCGCGGCGACGGCGAGATCATCACGACAGGCACCCGCGCCAAGAAGTCGTCGGCCGGTTACGACCTGACGCATCTGTTCATAGGCGCCGAAGGCACGCTCGGCATCATCTCCGAGCTGACCATCCGCCTGCGCGGCATTCCCGACACCATCGCGGCCGCCGCCTGTTCGTTCGAGACCGTGCGGGGCGCCTGCCAGGCCACCATCCTCGCGATCCAGACCGGCATTCCGGTCGCTCGGATCGAGCTGCTCAATGCCGCGCAGGTGAAGGCCTGCAACAATTATTCGAAGCTGTCGCTGCCGGAGACGCCGCTGCTGCTCTTGGAATTCCACGGCAGCGAGGTCGAGGTCGCCGAGCAGTCGAAGAATTTCCGCGACATCGCCGCCGAGTGCGGCGGCGGCGAGTTCACCTGGACCACCAAGCCGGAGGACCGCACCAAGCTGTGGCAGGCCCGGCACGATGCCTATTGGTCGGTCAAGGCGATTCGTCCCGGCGACAGCATCGGCGTGGTCGCAACCGACGTCTGCGTGCCGATCTCGCGGCTTGCCGACTGCGTCACCGAGACCGAGGACGATCTGAAGCGGCTCAATTTGCTGTCGCCGATCGTCGGCCATGTCGGCGACGGCAATTTCCACTGCTCGCTGGTCTGCGACGTCAACAACAGCGACGAGATGGCGCGCGGCGAGGAGTTCATGCATCGGCTGGTCGAACGGGCGCAGGCGATGGGCGGAACCTGCACCGGCGAGCACGGCATCGGCCAGGGCAAGCAGAAATACCTGAAGGCCGAGCTCGGCCCTGAGGCGCTCGACGCGATGCGGGCGCTGAAGCACGCGCTCGATCCGCAGAACATTTTCAATCCCGGCAAGATCGTTCCTGTGGCCTGACGAATCGGATATTCCGGGGCCACAGGACGTTGCGATGTCGTGGTTCAGCAAGGCCAAGCGCAAGGATATTTGGGACGACCCCGTCACGCAGCCGCTCGGCGACATCGAGGCTGCGCAGAGAATCCGTGCGATCTGCCGCGACGCGGCCGGTTGTGCCGAGGCGATCTCTTCGCCCGACATACGCTCGCAGGAGAAGCAGCAGATCGAGCGCGATCGCTACGAGCGTGCCGCCAAGGTCGCGATGAAGACCGCGATGAGGATATCCGACGAGCTGGTGCGGGATTCCGCGGTGCGCGAGATCGTCTGCCTCTGCATGAAGGCTAACAACGTCAAGACCGGGCGGGCGCTGTTCCGCGCCATCCACGCAAACTCGATCAAGGCCGAGGTGCTGAAGGAGCATCCGACGCTCGAGGGCGAGCAGGCTTGAGTTGTTCCGGCTGAGTGGAGAGCCAGTAGCCCGCATGAGCGAAGCGATATGCGGGAACGGTTTTCCCGGGTATCGCTGCGCTCACCCTGGCTACGTCTGCCCGCCGAGCGTGCGGACCGCTTCATCGACGCTGTGGAAGACGTGGTCCCTCGGCAGCACGGCGTAGAGATCGAAGCGCTCGAACGCCTCCTGGGCGCGGGAGGATTCGAGCCGCGCCACCGCCAATGTCACACCGTCATCGCGGCACTCGCGAAACAGGTCGCGCAGCGCCTGCGCCGCCGTGAAATCGATCTCGATCATGCCGCTGGCCTCGATCACCAGCAGTTTCGGCTTGGGTGTCGCGTGGCCGATGGTCTTGAGCACGCCGCCGTGAAAACCTTCCGCGTTGAGGAACGACAACGGGGCCTGTAGGCCGACCACGGCAATGCCGGGCTTGCGCTCGCCGGTGACATGCGGGCCGGTCGGCCACCAGATCGTGGTGCCGGGCACGTGGACGAATTCCACCAGCTGGCCGCGCGTCGTGGTCCAGATGCCGTGCAGCAGCGACAGCGCGATGCCAACGGCGACGCCTTGCTCGATCGGCAGCACGATGATCGCGGCGGCCGTCGCCACCACCAGCAGGAATTCGTAGAACGACTGGCGGAAGATCGCGACGATCTGCTTCACGCGGATGATGCGCAGCGCCACGAACAAGAGGACGCCGCCGAGCGCCGCATCGGGCACGTGCTGCAGCAGCGTCGCACCGAACGCCAGCAGCGCGAGCACGATGGCCGCGGCAAACAGCCCCGAGACCTGCGTGCGCCCGCCGGTCTCCGACACGATGCCGGTGCGCGGCGGGCTGGCGTTGACGGGGAAGGCGCCGAACAGGCCGGCGAGCACGCTGCCGGCTCCGGCGCCGAGGAAGTCGCGATCGACGTCGGCCGGCTTGTCCGGATCGGATAGAAACGAGCGCGTCGTCGCCGCGGTCTGCACCATGACGACGATGGCAATCAGGATCGCCAGCGACAGCAATTTGATCCACCGCTCCGGCGCGATGTCCGGAAGCGATGGCGTCGGCAGCGACCCGGGCACGGTGCCGACCACCTTGACGCCTTTGCTCTCGAGATGGCCGGCGATCACGGCGATGGTGGCCACGACAAGGCCGATCAGTGCGCCCGGAATCCGCGCGCTGATCTTCTCCGATCCGGCAACGAGCGCGAGCACGCCGAGGCCGATCGCCAGTGTGTAGGCATTGGTCTGGCCGATCTTCTCAGTGAGGACCCCGAGCTTGTAGAGCGTCGGCCCGTCCGGGGTGGTCAGTCCGAGCACGCCCGGCAATTGCGAAACCAGGATGTGGACGGAAATGCCGGCGAGGAAGCCGACGGTCACCGGCGTCGACAGCAGATTGGCGATCCAGCCGAGCTTGAACAGGCCGCCCGCGATCATGATCGCACCGACCATCAGCGCCAGCGCCATCGCCAGCGACTGATAGTCGGGCGAGCCAGCGGTCGCCATCAGCGCCAGGCCGGCCGCGAAGATCGGCGTGATGGTGGAATCGGCGCCGCAGGACAGGAAGCGGTTGGCGCCGAACATCGCAAAGCCGAGCGAGCCGGCCATGAAGGCGAAGAAGCCGATCTGCGGCGAGAAGCCACCGAGCCGGGCGGTCGCCATCTGCTCCGGGATCGCGATCGCGGCGAGCGTCAACCCGGCGATCAAATCGCCCGGCAAGTCGCCCGGCCGAAAGCTGGCCAGCGAACGGAAGATCGGCCAGTTGGCGCGTGTCTGATGAACGTCGGCCATCGGTCTCCCGTGAGGATTATGGCGATTCCCCGATAGTCCGATATCGCGCCGGCAAAATCCAGCGCAGTTGGGCCGTGTGCAGCCGCGAAGCAAGTCGCTATCCCGCGCGTGCTGCGGTGATCGCCTTGCGGATATCGGCCAGCGGCGCGCGGTCGTCGAATTCGACGCTGTCGCCCTGGAGCTTGACGCCGAGGTCGCGCCACAGCGTGGCGAGATCGGGCGTCACGGGTTTCGATCCCCATTCGCCGTGCAGCCGCGTCAGCACGTCGACGCCGACCGCCTTGTCGGCGGTCGACAGCACGCGCGCGATCGGCCAGTCCTTCTCGTGATTGCCGCCGGCCGCGAGCACGCCGCGCATGGCATCCTGCAAGCCGAACTTGTTGCCGGTGCGCTTGCGGATTTCGACGTCGGCGAACAGGCAGAACATCGCGCCGCCCCAGTATTTTCGGCCCCAGGTGTCGGTATGGTCGAGGCCCTCGTCGCCGGCCTGCGGCAGGCCCTTGGGCATGTCGCGCAGCATCGCCAGCCAGATCTCGCGCGCCGTGAGATCGCCGGCCTGCACGCGCGCGACCGGCTCGACATAGACCGCGAGCCCCTCCGACAGCCAGGCATAGCGGTCGTCGAGATCGGGCAGGGCGGTGTGCACCATCTCGTGCACGATCACCCAGTCGCGCTTGAGATCGTCGACGCCGGCGTCGCGGCCGATCGGCAGCCGGATCGCGGCGCCGCGATAGCCCCATGTGGTGCCGCCGCGAACCCGCGAACCGTCGACCGGCACGATCAAGAGCCGCAACGAGCTGACGGGAAACCGGCCGTAATAGATCGAGACCGCGCGGGCCGACGCCTTGATCCAGTCGAATATCCGGTCCTTCGGCAGCGCCATCTCGCCGGGTGCGAACCCGACATGGATGGTGGCGCCGGCGACCTCGAGATCGGTCTTCGGCAGCCGGTCGAAGGCGTCGTAGGGCATGCCTTCGCCGCGCATGAACTCGGACTGCGCATCGACATGACATGATGCGATGCCGATCAGGATCGCAGCGATCAGCATCGCGGCGGCGATCACGCGATATGTCGGGATGCTCTTCATCGCGGTGTGCCGCGCCGCTGTGGCATGGCGTTCTCGCCAAGCGCCGCGGTCACTTGTTCGCTGAGATCATCGAGAATCGCCGCGAGCAGCGCCTCGCCCTTGGCTGGCGTCGCCAGCGTCGGATCGCCGTAACTGCCGGAGCGGCTGTAGTTCGGCGAAGTGCTGTCCGACGGCGTCAGGCGGCCGGGCGCCTCGTGCTGCAGGGCGGGGCTCGCCTCGGCGCTGCCCCGATCGACCACGTCCGGTGCCAGCGCCAGCATCAGGGATGTCTCCAACTCGTCGGCATGGCTGCCATGGCGTTGCTCGGAGATCTGCTCGGCGGTGCGGCGGAAGCGCGGGCCCTGGTAGAGCCGCAGATGTCTCACGCGGGCCGGCTCGAAGGGCGCCAGCGCGCGTTCGACCGGAGCGAGCGTGCTGATCCCCGTGTTGAGCACGAACAAGGTGCCGATGCCGCTGTCGAGGATGCCGGCGGCGATCTCATGCACCATGGCTTCGAACGTTGCCGCCGACAGGCTGGCGCTGCCGGCATATTCGACGAAAGCGGGGTAGTGACCGTAGGTGATGGTCGGCCAGACCAGCGCGTCGAAGCGTTCGGCGAGATGCGTCGCAAACCACTCGGCCTGCAGGCGGTCGGTGTTCAGTGGCAAATGGAAACCGTGCTGCTTGGCGGCGGCACCGATCGGCAGGATCGCCGGTCGCTTGGCCGCAACGCGCCGCGCGACCTCGTCCCAGGTGAGGCGTTCGATGCAATGGCTGACGATGTCGGCGCCCATGCCGCGGGCCCTCTATGTGCCGATGGAAGCCGCTGTCAGAAGCCCCGCCGTGATCCAGCCATGCAGATAGCCGGCGCCGCGCGCTGCGGCATTGTCGGGATCGTCATAGGTCGCGAGCATCTCACAGAGCACGCCGAACGGAACACCATCGGAGGCTTCGTCCCACATCATCGCTTCCTCCGTCGACAGCTCGCGGAACATCGGCGTGGTGTCCTGGCGCCAGATCAGGAGGCGCGCAGGTTCGGCGAGCGTCTCCGCCTCGGGCGGCGTCTCGTCGTTCTTCAGGGTCATCCAGATCGCAGCCGCATTGGTCGATAGGTCGATCCTCGCAGCGCTGGGATGCGGCTGGAATACGAGGTCGTTCCAGACCTCGGGCGCGAAACCGGCCATCGCCTCCAGCGCGAGCACTGCGCCTTCACCGGCGTCGAAGGCGTCGTTCAACGCCTTCTCCAGCGCGGCGAGGTCGCCAAGCACGGGATGGTTGCTGTAGGGGGCGGTGGCCCTCAGGAAATCCGGCAATCCCCGTGAGAACCAGCGCAGGTTCGGGTGCTCGGACGGCCGTGCCTTGACGTAGGCATGGCCCATCTCGTCGAACATCTCGTCGCCGAGATAGCGATGCAACAGCTCGTGGTCGTTACGCATCGCCTCGACCAGCCGTGAGCCGTAGGCAAAACGGTAGACACCGAACAGCGTCGTGCGCGTCTCCCTTGGGCTGTCGAGGATTTCGCTCAGGATGCCGTCGTCGCCGCTGAGGATGGCGCGCTGGAAGTCACCCTGCTGGCGCGCGAAGTCGGTCATGCCGCCGGCGCGCCCACGGGCAGCACCTGCCCCGCGATCTCGCGGGTGCGCTCGACCTCGTGCAGCAATTCGTCGAGCGGCGGGATGTTGTCGTCGCGCTCGATCATGGTCGAGACCCGTCCGAACCGCTTCAGCGCCGCGACATAGAGGTCCCAGACGTCCTCGCACACCGGATGGTCGTGGGTGTCGATGATGTGGGTGCCCATGTGGCTGTGGCCCGCCATGTGGAATTGCACCACGCGATCCGGTGGAATGCCGTTGAGGAAGGCCATCGGATCGTAGCCGTGGTTGAAGGCGCTGACATAGACATTGTTGATGTCGAACAGCAGCCAGCAGCCGGAGCGGCGCGACAGTTCGGAGAGGAATTCCCACTCCGTCATCTCGGAATTGTTGAATTGCACATAGGTCGAGACGTTCTCGAGCACGATGGCGCGGCCGAGGAAATCCTGCACCAGCTGCACCCGGCTCACGACGTGATCGAGCGCCTCCCGCGTGTAGGGGATCGGCAGCAGATCGTGCAGGTTCTTGCCGTGCACGCCGGTCCAGCACAGATGATCGGACATCCATTTCGGCTGCACGCGTTGTGCGAGGTCCTTCAGGCCCTGCAGATAGTCGAAGTTCGGCGGCGCGGTGGAGGCGATCGACAGCGAGACGCCGTGCATCACCACGGGATAGCGCGCGCAGATCCGGTCCAGGATGCGCAGCGGCTGTCCGCCCGGCAGCATGTAGTTCTCGCTGATCACCTCGAACCAGTCGATCGGCGGATTTCCGTTCAGGATCTCGTCGTAGTGCTGGGCACGCAGGCCGAGGCCGAAGCCGAGGAACGGCGGCTTGGCCGATTGCAGCGGGCGCTCTGCGAGCACCGACTTGTCCGGTGATCGGCTCGCAACGTTCATGGCGGCTCCGCGCTTCCGGCGCCAGGATCGCGGCGCCCAACTTCAAAAACTATCATGGAAACGAGGCCCGGCCTACACCGGGCCCCGCTTGGTCCGATCCGTTCACCCGGCCTTGAACTTGCCCTTCGCCGCGGTGCAGTCGGCCTTCGTCATCTCCGCAAAGCCCTGGCCCTTGCAGGCATTCTGACCCTTGCAGGCGTGGTTGCCGCCTTTGCAGGCGCTCTGGCCCTTGCAGGCATTGGCGCCAACGCATTTGCCTTCGCTCGCAGCGTAGGACTGCGTCGACACCACGGCTCCGGCCAGGAAAAGCGTCGCTGCAGCGGCGGCGAGGGTGGCACCGGACTTGGTTGTAAGCTTCATGGGCGTCTCCTTGTGCAAGTGGTTGAAGGTGCGCCGCCCGCAAGCCGTGTGAGTTGGCCGAAGGCTGCACCCAAAGTTAGCTACGGATGTGGTCTGCTTTGGTTACCAATGCCGGGATCATTTATCCGCGCCTTGGCGTGAGAAGGCCCGGCGCGGTCGCCGGGCCTTCCGGGGCGATGCGATCAGCCCCTGACGAACTTGCCGCCCATCGCGTTGCACTGCTTTTCCGAGCTCAGCGAGAAGCCGGTGCCCTTGCAGGCGTTCAGGCCCTTGCAGGAATTGGCGCCGCCCTTGCAGGCGCTCTGGCCCTTGCAGGCATTGCCGGCCATGCACTTGCCCGCGGCGGCATTCGCGGACGTCGAGGTGGTCGAAACCACGGAGCCGGCGAGGAACAGGGTAGCCGCAGCGACGGCGAGCGTTGCGCCGGACTTCGAACTCAACTTCATGACGATCTCCTCGGTGATTGTTTGAAAGCAAAAAACATGGCGCCGTGAGCATCCTTCGATCGTTCGATCCCGGACCGCACAACGGATGGACATTCGGAGAGCAATCAGATCGCAGGGGCATCCGCGGCGCGGTGCTTCCCGCGATTTGAGTGCTCGTCCAAGATCAGCTACGGGGTATCAGGCGATTTGGTTACAGCGTTTCAAAAGAAAATTTTGTTTGGTCCGGGACTGACGCCCGGTCCATGTCAAACACCGTCGGCCAAAGAGTATTTCATTGCGCGAGGCCGATCGGTTTGCTGCATCGCACTGTGCGCATTTTAATCAGTTTTGCGCGGCGCGTGCCGGCTTCAGCTTCGCCATCTGCGCCACGTTCGCCTGCAATTCCTCGGCATTGAACGCCGGGAACGAGCAGATGCGGTTGCTGCATGCAAAGGCCGCGGGCTCGCCGAGGTCCGGATAGTCGACGTCCGGGTTGGGCAGCTTGCCCTCGCGCGGGTCGAGCCATTCGAGCCGCTTGTAGCGGGCTGGCAGGGCGCGGGCGATCGCATGCAGGCCTTGCGCGCGGCCGTCGTCCTTGTGTCCGACGATGGTGACATGCGTTGGCTCCGTCGCCAGCTCCTCATCGGCGAGCAGCACGCCGGGCATCGGCCGCGGCATCTCGGCCGAAGCCGCGCCGAGATAGCGCATCGCATGCGCGGCCAGTTCGCGGGTGCCGTCGCTGCCGACATAGCGATTGAGCATGTTCATGAAGCGTGCGACCTGGATCTGGTCGTCGATCAGCTTCGCGGGCTTGGCGAACACGCCGGCTTGGCCTTCCGACGTTTTCGACGTGAGGAAGCCGCCGGCGTCGTCGCGGAATGTCGCGGCGAAGTCGCCGGCTTTCGCCGCCGACGTCAGCCAGTCGCGATTGCCGGTCGCGGCGTAGAGATCGAGCAGGGCCTGACCCATCGCGACGGTGTCGCCGAGGAAAGGGCCACCGCGATCCGTATCGCCATGGCGGAAACCGCCGTCCGGCAGCGCGCGATTGGCGAGCACCCATTTGGCAGCGCGCTCGGCGATTGCGAGCGCCTTGGGATCGGCGCTCGCGTCGTAATAGGCGACGAGGCCCGAGATCGCCCAGCCGTTCTCTCGCGCATAGAGGTTCTTGTCGATGCGCGGCAGGCCGAGCTTGCGGCGCGCGGCATCATCAAGCGCATAATAGGCGTGGCCGTCGACGTCGTGATTGAGATCGGCGTCCTGGCTGACATAGAAGGCGCCGTCGGGGCTCAGCAGGACATCCGTCAGGTAACGCTCGACGTTGCGCGCGGCCGCGAGATATTTCTGATCCTTCCACTGCGCATAGGCCTGGCTGTACTGCCGCAGATATTGCGACTGGAACGAGATGATCTTCTCGAAATGCGGATGGCTCCAGGAGCCGGCTTCGGAATACTGGAACACGCCGCCCCACACCGGATCGATCAGCGCGGCCGCGGCATCGAGCGTCTGCCTTGCGCGCTTTGTTGCCGTCGTGTCACCGGCTTCGGCCCGGCTGACCGCAAGGTCGAGGCTGTCGGCGTCGATATATTTCTGGTTCTCGCCCCAGCCGCCGAGCTTGTCGTCGTAGGATTCGTCGAACGTCCTGGTCAGCTCAGCGCGTTGCGCCTTGCCGAGAAAGGCCGAGGTGGCGGGCTTGATCTCGAACGCCTCGCCGACCGACGGGCCGGGCGAGGGATCGTCGATAATGGCCTTGAGCAGCGCCTGCATCCGCGCGGGCTCGATATAGCCCCTGATCTTGGCGATCTCGCTGCCGTCGGGCGCGAACACGATGGTCGCGGGCCAGCCCCAATCGCCGTAGCGGCTCGACAGATCCGGATTGGCGTCCTGGTCGACGCGGACCGGGAGATATTTCGCTGCAAGCAGCTCCTGCACCTTGGGGTCGGCGTAGGTGGTCTTCTCCATCACGTGGCACCAATGGCACCACACCGCTTCGAGATCGAGGATGACGAAGCGCTGCTCGGTCGTGGCGCGCGCGAACAGATCGTGGCTCCAGCCGCTCCATGCCGGGGCGTCCGCCGCAAGTGAGGGCGACGCGCTCAACGCCATGAGAATTGCGATGCTGCGGACAAGTCTCATGGCGCGCTCCCGAAGGCGAGGGTCGTCTGAGCTACGGGGCCGCCAGCATCGGGGCTCGCGATGTCACGGCATTGTGAGCCGGCCTTCCGGGCTAATCTCAGGTCGACGCCTTCCGGCCCTCGACCGCGTTGACCAGCAGGCGGTCGAGCGAGGCGGCGCCGGGACCTGCGATCGCAAGCCACATGAAGGCGGCGAAGTAGGTCGCTTCCTCGAACCCGAGCAAGGTCTCCAGCGAGTCGACGTCGCCCCATTTCGCCGACTTGATCGCGACGATCATCACCACCGCGAGCATCGCGGCCGGGATGCGGGTGAACAGGCCGAGGATCAGCATCGCGCCGCCGAAGCATTCGACGCCGGACACGAAGGGGGTGAGGATGGTCGGGAATGGAATGCCCCAGCCGACGAAGTTCTCGGTGACCTGGGCGAGGTTGGTGAGCTTGCCCCAGCCGGCCAGCATGAAGGTGTAGCCGACGATGATCCGCATGATCAGCGGCCCGGCCCAGGCAAAATGCGCGGCGATCCGCGCCGGCAGCAGAATCAGCAGGTTGACGATGGAGTTCATGCGAAACCCTCCCAATATTCCGCCACGCAGCCGGCGCCGGCGTTCAGTGCGAACGCACGTCAATCGGCAAGAGCCAAAAGCTACGGCAGCGTCATGGTGGGAGTTTCGCCGGGATGGCGGCCTTGTTACGGGCCCTAGCCGATATTTTGCAGCGCCGGGAAGGTTTCCAGCAGCCAGACGCTGACACCTGACACCGCGCCGGTCAGGAAGCCGATGCCGGTGACCACCATCAGCACGCCCATCACGCGCTCGACGGTGTCGAGATGGCGCTTCATCCGCGCGAACACCGAGGAGAACTGCTTGACCATGAAGGCGGCGAGCAGGAAGGGGATGCCGAGCCCGGCGGAATACACCGCGAGCAGGCCGGCGCCCTTGGTCACCGTGGCCTCCGCGGCCGCAATCGAGAGGATCGCGGCCAGGATCGGCCCGATGCACGGCGTCCAGCCGAACGCGAACGCAAGCCCCATCACATAGGCGCCCCACAGCCCGACCGGCTTGGGCGCGGTCAGCCGCCCCTCGCGCATCAACAGGCCGATCCGGGTGATGCCGAGGAAGTGCAGGCCCATGATGATGATGACGATGCCGGCCAGGATCGAGAGCTCGGCCGACCAGGCGCGCACCAGCCCGCCGACGATCGAGGCGCTGGCGCCGAGCGCCACGAACACGGTTGAGAAGCCGAGCACGAACATCACCGCCGCCGTCATCACGGCGCGCTTGGAGGCCGCGGTGGCGCCGTCCTGATTGACCTGCTCGATGGTCGCACCGGTCAGATAGATCAGATAAGGCGGCACCAGCGGCAGCACGCAGGGCGACAGGAAACTGACTAGACCGGCGATCAAGGCGGCCGGGATCGTGACGTCGTGCATCAAGGAACCTTCGAAGATAGCTGGCTTGTCTTGGCGTGTACGGGCCCAACAATCCAGAAGTTTCGTCGCAGATGCATTCAACTATGGTCACAGGCCCGTGTCCGAGGGCTGCGTTGCGTCCGGCGCTGGTGAAACAATCGCGGATATGTTGCGTAATGCGGTAAAGCAACCGCTGATCCGGACCTCATCGATGCGCATCGGCATCCGCAGCGCCATCTCCGCCCTCGTCCTGACCTCGATCGTGGTCAGCGCCGTCGGCGTGCATCTGTTGTGGTGGCGCACCGCACAACGGGTGAGCCAGACGCTGGCCGACACCATCAACGACCAGATCGTGTCCGCGGTCGGCGACGAGCTGCAGTCGATCACGACCGAAGCGCGCTCGTCGATGACGGCGGTGCGGACGCTGTTGACCGAGAAGGTGCTGGACGCCCGCGACGCGCGCAAGCGGCAGTTCGTGTTCCTGTCGCAGTTGCAGTCGCAACCGACCATCTCGTGGGTCGCGTTCGGCTGGCCGGACGGCTCGTTTTTTGGCGCCCACAAGCTCGGCGACGCCGGCGTCGAGATGCTGACCATCTCGCCCGACCGCAAGCTGCGGGCCGATCAATACGACTATGCCGGCATCGACATCAAGCCGAAGGGCAGCACCGTCGAGGACGGCAAATATCTGGTCACGGAGCAGCCCTGGTTTCGCGACGCGATCGCAGCCCGCGACCAGCAATGGTCGACGCTGACGACGCTGCCCCGCGGCGAGCGGCTGGCCGCGATGCTGGCGGTGCCGATCGATGTCGACGGCGAGCGCACCGGCGTGCTCGCCATCATCATCGAATTGACCCGGGTGTCGAACTTCCTCTCGCAACTCACGGTCGGCAAGTCGGCGGGCGCCTTCCTGCTCGATCGCGACGGCGGCGTGATCGCGTCTCCGGATCAGGACGCCGACGAACTGAATGCGCTGAAGACCGACCATCCGCTGTTGCCGGTTGCGGTCGCCGCGATCAGGCAGGCCGGCAAGGCCTACGATCCCGGCGAGGGCGAGGCGTTCCGCTCCCAGGTCACGCGGGACGGGCAGGCCTATCAAGCGGTTCTGACGCCGATCTCGTTCCCGGGCTGGTCGCTGGTGACGGTGGTGCCGGAATCCGAATTCCTCGGCCCGGTGCGGATGACGATCCGCAACCTGCTGATCGGGCTCGCGGCGCTGATCGCGGCCGCCGGGCTGTTGTCGGCCTGGCTCGCGCAGCGCCTGATCGCGGCGCCCCTGATCAAGGTGGTCGGCGAGATCCGGCATATCGAGCGCTTCGACCTCGACAAGGTCGAGCGGCATCCGTCGCGCCTTGCCGAGATCGAGAACCTGTCGGGTGCGATCGGCGACATGGCGCAGGGGCTCGCCGCGTTCCGCAAATACATTCCCGCCGATCTGGTGCGGCGGCTGGTCAGCGACGGCAACGGCGCGCGGCTCGGCGGCGCGGTGCGGCCGATGAGCGTGATGTTCGTCGACCTCGCCGGCTTCACCGGCATGTCGGAACGGCTCGGCGACCGCATCATCCCCTTGCTGTCGCGCTATTTCGACATCGTCTCCGCGGCGATCCAGCAGGAGAGCGGCACCATCGACAAGTTCATCGGCGACGCCGTGATGGCGTTCTGGGGCGCGCCCACTGCCAATCCGGACCATGCCGCGGATTGCTGCCGGGCGGCGCTCGCCTGCCAGCGCGCGGTCGCGCAGGCCGGCCTCGCCGACGACAAGGGAGAGGCGGTCAGGATCCGCATCGGCATCAATTCTGGCGACATGCTGGTCGGCAATATCGGCTCGGAAGTGCGGCTCAACTACACCGTGATCGGCGACGCCGTGAACATCGCAAGCCGCCTCGAGGGCACCAACAAGGTCTATGGATCGACCATCATCATCGGTCCGGAGACGCGGCGTCTGGCCGGTGACCGCATCGTCGTCCGCGAGCTCGACCGGCTCGCCGTCTACGGCCGCGCCGGCGGGCTCGAGATCTACGAGTTGATCGCAATGGCCGACGAGGGCGCCGTTGCGCGCGACTGGATCGCGTCCTATGAGGCCGGGCTTGCGGCCTGGCGCGCCGGCGATTTCACCGTCGCGGCGGTCGCCTTCGAGACGGCACGGCAACTGCGCGGCACGGATGCGGCGTCTGCGCTGATGATCGCCCGATGCCGGCATCAGCTCGACAATCCGACCGACGAGGATTGGGACGGCACCACGGTGGCGCGCTCCAAATAGTGCTGCCGGTTTTTGCCAGTTCGCGCAAAATGGCGTTATCGTTTGCCGATCACAGGGGTGGACGGGAGAGCGGCATGAACGCCCACGAGTTCGAACAGCAACTGAAGGCCGACGGTTTCCAGGAAATCGAACGCCAGAATCTTGATCCGCGCCCCGGCAAGGGACGGCATCGGCATCATTTCGAGATCCGCGGCCTGGTCATCTCCGGAACGTTTGTTGTCAAGCAAACCGGCGAACCCGTCGCCTATCGTTCAGGACAGGTCTTTTCGGTTGCCGAGGGCGAATTGCACGACGAGTGGATCGAGGCCGATGGCGCGCACGTGCTGATTGGCCGGAAGTTTTCCGAGACGAGCGCCTGACGCCAGGGAGCTGCTATCGGCGAACCGGGGTCTCGAATTCCCGGCCCCGAATCCGCACCAGATCGTCGGCGGAATGCGTCAGCAGCACCACCGTGGCCTCGCGCGCAGCCTCGGCATCTCCCGCGACGATCGCGTCCAGCACCGCGCGGTGCTCGATCAGCGCGCGCGGCCGGTGCGAGCCGGGCGCTGCGATCGTAAAGCTCTGGCGCAGGGTGATCTCGAACATCTGCGCGATCGGCCAGAAGAACTCGTTGCGGGTCGCGAAATAGATCGCCTGATGGAACATGATGTCGGCGGCGACGAAGTCGTCGTTGGTCTTGGCCGCGTCCATGCCGTCGCAGCCGGCGCGGATGCGGGCGATGTCGTCAGCCTCGGCATGGTTCGCCGCCAGCGCTGCGGCGGCGGGCTCGACCGCGGAGCGCAGCTGGAACAGCTTGGCGAGATAGCGATCGATCTCCGTGGTCTCGAGGTGCCAGCGCAGTACGTCGGGATCGAGCTGATTCCACTGCTCGGGTGGCCGCACCCGCGTGCCGCTTTTGGGGCGCGACTCGATCAACCCCTTGCCGGTCAGCGTCCGCATCGCCTCGCGCACCACGGTGCGGCTGACGTCCATCATCGCGCAGATCTGCATTTCCGGCGGAAGCGTCTCGCCGACGCCGATCTCGCCGCGCACGATGCTGCTGCCGACCCGGTCGGCGACCTGGCTGTGCACGCTCCGGCGCAACGCGTTGGAGGTCTGGAACATCGGAAGCCTCGCTGCGGTTGGTTGTCTGCGCCGCCGCCGCGGCACTCTTGCACAACCGAATGTCTTTTGTCATACATTATGACAAAAGAGCTGCCAAGCTCGCGCCAACAGGGCGGGTAGCTGAGACATCAAGATCCGTTCCTGGGGAGGAGCACCATCATGATCTCGAAGCATGTGAACCGCCGCATCGTGCTGCGGTCGTCGGCCGCGGCTGCGGCGTGGCTCGCCGCCGCGCCCGCCATCATCGGCCGCGCGCAGGCCGCGACCATGAAGATGCGGTGCTCCTCGTCGCTTCCGAACGACCCCAAATACGCCAACGGGCGCGTCTACTACGACAACCTGGTCAAGAGCCTGAAGGCGAACGGGCTCGGCGAGCAGATCGAGGTCACCTTCTTCCCCGACAACCAGCTCGGCCAGGAGATCGACGTCATCAACTCGGTGAAGCTCGGGGTGATCGACCTGATGGTCTCGGGCTCGTCGATCTCGGCGAACCTCGTGCCGCTGGTCGGCACTTTCGATCTCGGCTACCTCTTCACCAGCTACCAGCAGCAGACCAAGGCGTTCGATGCCGGCGCGGCGAAGCCGATCGAGGATGCGTTGCTCAAGGGCGGCAGCATCCACATCGTCGCCTGGGCCTACAATTTCGGCGCACGCAGCGTGCTGGCGAAGAAGCCGGTGAAGACGCCGGAAGATCTCGCCGGCCTGAAGATCCGCACACTGCCGAACCCGATCATCACCGAATGCTTGCGCCTGATGGGGGCTGCCGCGACACCGCTGGCGTTCGGCGAGATCTACACAGCGCTGCAAGCCGGCGTGCTCGACGGCCTCGAGCACGATCCGCCGACCATCCTGGCCAGCAAGTTCTACGAGACGGCCAAGCACTATGCGCTGACCCAGCACATCTTCTCGCCGCTCGCGGTCTATTTCAGCGACACCACCTTCAATCGCATGGCCCCCAAGCTGCGCGAAGGCTTTCTCGACGCGGCGAAGCAGGCCGCAACCGACACCCGCGCGCACGGCCTTGCGGTGGAGAAGGAGGCGCTGGCGACCCTGGTGGAGAAGGGCGTCACCGTCGTCGAGTGCGACAAGGAGGCGTTCCGCAAGCGCGTGCTGCCGCAGACCGACAATTTCATCAAGGCGCGGCCCGAGGCGAAGGCCGTCGTCGATCTGATCCGCGCCACCCAGGCCTGAGGTCGGCGCATGTCAGTCGCCGCAGTCGCGACGAGAAGCAGCGCCGATCGGATCATGGCGCCGCTGCTCGCCATCAGTGACACGGTCGCCGCGGTCCTGCTCGCCGCCGATCTCGTGGTGGTGTGCGTCTCGGTGCTGGCCCGCTTCCTGTTCAATGCGCCGGTCGAGTGGTCCGACGACGTCGCCCGCGGCCTGATGGTCGGGTCGAGCTTCTTCGGCGCGGCGAGCGCGCTGGCGCGCAGCGAGAATCTCGGTGTCGCCTTCTTCGTCGACATGCTGCCGCCTGGCGTGCGGCGGGTCGTCGACGCGGTCGGGGCGCTGCTCGTCACCATCGTCGCAGGCACCGTCGCGTTCAACGCCGTCAAGATGGGCTGGCTGACCACCGGCCAGACCTCCGGCTCCGGCCTGCCGCTGGAATGGACGTTCTATCCGATGGGCGTCGGCGCGGCGTTCATGACGATCTTCGCGTTCGAGACGTTCTGCGGCCGGCCGCTGCGCGACATGGTGGCCGGCATCGTCGCGACCGCCATCATCGCCGGCCTATATCTGGCATGGGACGCGCTTGCGCCATCGTCGGTGCCGTCGTCGCAGGCGTTGATGCTGATCGGCTTCTTCCTCACGCTGTTCGGCGGATTGCCGATCGGCTTTGCGCTGGCGCTGGCGGCGCTGATCTTCATCTGGGTGGAGGGCACGCTGCCCGGCGTGATCTTCGCGCAGCAGATGGCGCGCGGCATCGACAATTTCGTGCTGCTGGCGATCCCGTTCTTCATCCTGGTCGGCTATCTGATGGAAGCCAACGGCATGTCGGTCCGGCTGATCGAGCTGTTGCAGCGTGCGGTCGGACGGATGCGCGGCGGGCTCAACGTCGTGATGGTGATGTCGATGGTGCTGTTCTCCGGCATCTCCGGCTCCAAGATGGCCGACGTCGCCGCCGTCGGCTCGGTGCTGATCCCGGCAGCGCGCCGCTCGCGGCAGAATCCGGGCGGCGCGGTGGCGCTGCTCGCCGCCTCCGCCGTGATGGCGGAGACCATTCCGCCCTGCATCAACCTGATCATCCTCGGCTTCGTCGCCAATCTGTCGATCGGCGGATTGTTCGTCGCCGGCATGCTGCCCGCCGCGCTGATGGCGCTGGCGCTGATCGCGGTGTCGATCGTGTTCGGCAAGCGTCCCGCCGCGACTGAGGAAGCCGAGCCGCGCGCCGCGGTGTCGGGCCTCTGGACCGGCGCGATCGCCTCGTTCGGGCTGATCTTCATGATCTTCTTCGGCTTCAAGAGCGGCTTTGCCACCGCAACCGAAATCTCCGCGTTCGCTGCGGTCTACGCCATCGCCGTCGGCAGCCTCTTGTTCCGCGAACTCGGCGCCAAGAGCCTCGCACATTGCTTCGTGCAATCGGCTGTTCGCTCGGGACTGGTGCTGTTCATCGTTGCGGCGGCGCAATCGCTTGCCTTCATCCTGACGCTGCAACAGGTGCCGCACGCGGTCGGCGAGCTCATGTTGGCGATCTCGGGCAGCCACGGCGTCTGGCTGTTCATGCTGCTGTCGATCCTGGTGCTGGTGGTGATGGGCTCGGTGCTGGAGGGCGCTGCGGCGCTGATCATCTTCGGGCCGTTGCTGCTGCCGGTTGCTGTCAAGCTCGGCATCGATCCCCTGCATTTCGGCGTCGTGCTTGTGATCGCGATGGGGCTCGGGCTGTTTGCGCCACCGCTTGGTCTTGGCCTCTACGGCGCCTGCCTGATCGGCAATGTGCCGATCGAGCAGACCATCAAGCCGATCTCGGGCTATCTCGGCCTGCTGTTGCTGTGCCTGCTGGTGATCGCCTTCGTACCCGCCATCAGCACGGCCTTGCCGCATGCGCTCGGCTACTAGGGGGATGGAAACGTGAAGGTCCTGCTCGCCCATACGCCGCAGATGCGCCGCGACTATTATGGCGAGCGCAGCCTGACCGGGTTGCGCGCGGTCGCCGACGTCTCGTTGCACGAGGGTGACGAGGCGCTCGACGCGGCTGCCCTGGCCGCGGCCGCAGCCGATGTCGACATCATCGTCGCCGACCGCATGACGCCGGGGCCCGGCGAAATATTTCCGAGGCTGCCAAAACTGCGCGCCTTCGTGCGCTGTGCGGTCGATATCCGCAACATCGACGTCGCGGCAGCGTCTACCGCCGGTGTGCTGGTGACGCAGGCCAGCGCCGGCTTCGTCCAGTCGGTCGCCGAGCTCGCGCTCGGCTTCATGGTCGATCTGTCGCGCGGCGTCTCGCGCGCCACCGCTGACTATCGCGCGGGCAGGGCGCCCGAGGTCGTGATGGGCCGCCAGCTCGCGGGCAGCACGATCGGCATCATCGGCTATGGCAGCATCGGGCGCTATCTGGCTGGAATCGCCAAGGTGCTCGGCATGAACGTGCTGGTCGCCGATCCCTTCGTGATGCCGGATGACGCGGCGATCGAGCATGTCCCGCTCGACGATCTCCTGGCGCGCGCCGACTACGTCGTCTGCCTTGCGATCGCCAATGCAGCGACCGAGAACCTGATCGGGCAGGCCGCGCTGGCGCGGATGCAGACGCACGCGTTCTTCATCAACCTGTCGCGCGGCAACCTCGTCGATGAGGTAGCGCTGGCGGCCGCGTTGCGTGAGGGCCGCATCGCGGGCGCGGCGATCGATGTCGGCCGCGCGCCGGACCAGATGCCGACGCCGGAACTCGCGAAGCTGCACAATGTCATTGCAACGCCGCATATCGGCGGTCTTACGCCGCAAGCCATCGAGCATCAGTCGTCGGAGACCGTGCGCCAGGTCGCGAAGATCATCGCCGGCGAGATCCCGGTCGGCGCCGTCAATGCCGAGCACTGGACGCGGCGACCGAAGCCATGAACGTTCCGCTGATCTCAATGTCGCGGAGGGGCTGGACAAGACCTTCACATCCAGCTCAAACTTGAGCCCGTCAACCGCGGCCCCTGAGCGCGCGGACAATCAATCAACGGACGTCCCGCAACAAACGACGGGCGCCGAGAGGGAAACAGGGAGTGCATCACATGGCCATTTCACGCCGTGACGTTTTATTGGGCAGCGCCGGCGCACTCGGCGCCGCATCATTCTCCTTCCCCGCTCCTGCCATCGCACAATCGGAACCGATCAAGATCGGCTGCCTCGCGGCGATCACCGGCCCGAGCTCGGCGCCGACGGTCGGCTTCAACCGCGGCGTCAACTTCGCGGTCGATACTATCAACGGCGCGGGCGGGGTGAAGGGGCGCAAGATCGAGCTCGTGATGCGCGACACTCAGGGCGATCCGACCAAGGCGGTGAACGCCACGCAGGAACTGATCAGCCAGGCCAAGGTTCACGCGATCTGGGGGCCGCTGAATTCGGGTGAGGCGCTGGCGACGACGCCGATCATGGCGCGCGCCAAGATGCCCGACCTGCATCCTTGCGTCGTCGAAACCCTGATCGATCCGGTCAAGTTCCCCAATGCGTTCCGCATCGCGCCGTCGAACAATCAGTGGGACGATGCCGTGCGCAACTATTGCCTGAAGATCCTCAAGGTGAAGAAGGTCGCCGTGATCGGCGACACCACCGGCTACGGCGTCACCGCGGTGGGGGCGTCGGTCGCGGCGTTCAAGAAGGACGGAGCCGAAGTGGTCTATCAGGCCAATATCGACGCCACCCAGCCCGACATGACGCCGGACATGCTGCGCGCCAAGAACGCCGGCGCCGAGGCGATCGTGGTGTGGAGCGTCTCGACCGGCATGGAGGCGCGCATGTTCAACACCCGCGCCGCGATGAACTGGGACGTTCCGTTCGTCGGCCACCCTTCGATGGCGTCGGGGGAGCTTGCGAGCCTCGTCGCAAAACCGGAGAACTGGAAGAAGGTCTATGCGATCGGCTACAAGAGCTGCAGCTATGACAGCGCCGGCAAGCTGCCGCCGAAGAGCGAGGATCTCGTCGCGCGCCTGACCAAGGCCAATATCGCGCTGAACGACACGCTGTTGTGGTGGGTCGCCGGCGGCATCGATTGCATCGAGCTGATCGCGAAGGCGGTCGCGGAAAGCGGCTCGACCGACAGCGCCGGCATCGTCAACTACTGGAATTCGCTGTCGACCTATCCCGGTTATTTCGGCAATTACCGCTTCTCGCCGACCCAGCATAACGGCTATTTGACCGAAGAGATCGTGATGTCGGAATCCTCGACCGCCAAGAACGGCACCTTCGCGCTGGCGCCGGGATACACATAGAAGGCAGAGGGCGCAGCCGATGCTGGCCTCTATCCTTGCATCCGGTCTCGCGGCGGGCGCGATCTACGCGCTGGTCGGCGTCACCTACAACACGATGTTCTCGACCTCGCGGGTAATGAGCTTCACCGCCGGCCAGCTTGCGATGCTGGGCGGCGTGTTCGGTTCGCTGTTCACGCTGAAGCTCGGCCTGCCGATCGCTGTCGGCTTCGTGCTGACGCTGCTGTGCTGCGCGGTGATCGGGATCATCACCGAATTCGTCGCGGTGCGGCCGGTGCTCAAGAGCCTCGACCAGCATCTTTACGTGCTGTCGACCTTGGCGGTCGCACTGATGATCCAGCAGGTCACCGCGATCAAATGGGGCACCGAGCCGCAACCGTTTCCGCGCATCGCCGGATTCGGCGAGGGCGTTTGGGACGAGAAATTCTGGCTGCCGGTCGCTGCCTGCGCGATCACCATCATCGGCCTTGAATATCTCTACCGCCGCACGCTGGTCGGCCGCGCGTTCCTGGCCATCGCCGAGGACAATTTCGCGGCGCGGGCGCTCGGTCTGCCCGAGCGCAATCTGCGCGTCGCGAGCTACGCGCTTGCCGGCGTGGTCGGTGGTATCGCCGGATTCTCCGGCGGGCAGTTGCTGCTCGCCTTCTTCGCCAATGGCGCGCTGCTCAATTTCTACGGCTTCGTGCCGGTGGCGCTCGGCGGCCTCGGCAACAACCGAGGCGCGATCATCGGCGGGCTGGCGCTCGGCCTGTTCCAGCAGGCGGCGAACTTCCTGGTTGGCGGCATCTTCTCCTCGGTCGCGGTGTTCACGCTGTTCATCGTGGTGCTGCTCGCAGCGCCGCAAGGCTTGTTCGGCGCCTCGACCGCGCGGAGAGTGTGATGACCTCGGTCGCAGCCACGCCGCTCCGGACCGACAGCGGCGCATGGCGCGCCGCGCTGCCGCATGTCGTGCCGTTCCTCGGTATCTTGGTCGTGGCGGTGCTGCTGCCCTTCGTCAGCAACGACTATTGGGTGTTGATCGGCACCCGCGCCGCGATCTACTGGGTGCTGGTGTCGGGCCTCAATCTGGTCGTCGGCTTCGCGGGGCATCTTGCGATCGGCTATGTCGCGCTGCTGACGCTCGGCGCCTACACGACCAGCGTGCTGGTCGCAGGCAACGTGATGCCGGCGATTTCGGTGTTTGCCGCCTTGCCGATCGCGGGCCTGATCGGCGCGATCTTCGGCGTGATCGTCGGTCTGCCGGCCTTGCGCCTGCGCACCTTCTATTTCGCGATGTCGACCCTGGGCTTTGCGACCATCGTGACCCAGATCGCGCTGGCCTGGCAGAGCGTGACCGGCGGCGGCATCGGCATCACCGGCCCCGAATTCCCGGCGCCGTTCAACACGCCTTGGGGATTCTACGGGCTCTGTATCGCGTTCGCCGCGGTCACGACCTGGATGAGCGCCAATGTCGCGCGCAGCCGCTTCGGCCGTGCCTTGATCGCGGTGCGTGACGCCGAGGTCGCCGCCGAAGCCAGCGGCATCTCCAAGCCGAACATGCTGATTGCGATCTTCCTGTTCGCCGGCGCGCTGGCGGCGATCGCCGGCGGATTGTTCGCGACCCTGCAGACCTACATCACGCCCGATGCCTTCACCTTCGATCTCTCGGTGCTGTTCTTCATCGCGATCCTGATCGGCGGCCGCGGCTCGATCCTCGGGCCGATGCTCGGCACCATCATCCTGACCATCCTGCCCGAAATTGCGGCGCCGCTCGCGGCGTGGTCGACCTTCCTCTACGCGGTGCTGCTGCTGCTGATCGTGCTGGTGATGCCCGGTGGCATCGCGGCGCTGCTCGATTTCCGCAATCGCCGTCCGCTCGCCAGCAACCGCGCCATCGTTCCGCGCCCGGCGGCGCTCGCCGACATCGTGCGCCGGCGCGATGGCGGCAAGCCGCTGCAGCTGCGCGGCATCGCGCTGAGCTTCGGCAATGTGAAGGCGATCGACGGCCTCGACCTCGACGTCGCGCCCGGCCAGATCCACGGCCTGATCGGGCCGAACGGTAGCGGCAAGACCACCACGCTGAACGTGATCTCGGGCTACTACGCCGCGAAGGCCGGCACCATGACGCTCGGCGACGCGATGTTGCCCGCGGGCGCACCGGTCAAACGCGCGGCCAGCGGCATCGCACGCACCTTCCAGACGCCGCGCGTGATCGGCGAAGCCTCGGTACTGGAGAACGTCATGATCGGCGGTTCGATCGAGGGCAGGGCCAACTTCGTCGAGGCGATGCTGGCACTGCCGCGCAACGGTGCGGACGAACGTCTGCTCGCCGCCAAGGCGCGAGCGCTGCTCGGCGTCGTCGGCCTCGAGGCGCTCGCCGATGTGCGCGCCGACCGTCTGCAGCACAGCGAACTGCGCTTCATCGAGATCGCACGCGCCCTGATGCTCGATCCGGATTTCCTGCTGCTCGACGAGCCCGCGGCTGGCCTCTCCAATGACGAGATCGAGCGGCTCGCCAGCCTGATCAAGGCGATCTGCGGCCGCGGCACCGGTGTGCTGCTGGTCGAGCACCATGCCGACCTGATCTTCGACATCTGCCACCAGGTCACCGTGCTCAATCTCGGCCGCATCCTGGCGGCGGGAACGCCGGCGGAGATTCGCGTCCACAAGGAGGTCGTCAGTGCTTACCTCGGCGGCTGAACCTCTGCTTGACGTACGCGCGCTGGAGTCCGGCTACGGCAAGATCCGCGTGCTGCACGGCATCGACATGACGATCGCCGCCGGCGAGGTCGTCGCATTGCTCGGTCCGAACGGCGCCGGCAAGACCACGCTGCTGCGCGCGATGTCGGGTCTGCTGCCCGTCACTGCCGGGCACGTCCGGTTCGGCGGACGCGACATGACCAACGTCACGCCGCGCGAGGCCGCACGTGCCGGGCTCGTGCATGTGATCGAAGGCCATCGCGTGTTCACGCAGATCTCCGTGACCGACAATCTGCTGCTCGCCGGCTACGACCTGCCGCGCGCGGAACGCGCCGTGCGCATCGAGGAGGCGTTGTCGTTCTTCCCCGAGATCGCCGAGAAGCGGCATGAGCGCGGCGGCGCGCTGTCGGGCGGGCAGCAGCAGATGCTGACGGTGGCGCAGGGTCTGGTCCGCCGGCCGCGGCTGCTGATGCTCGACGAGCCCTCCGCCGGACTGTCGCCGGTGCTGGTCGATCGTGTCCTCAACGTGATCGGCCGGCTGCGCGGGCAGGGCACCTCGGTGCTGCTGGTCGAGCAGCTGCTCGAGAAGGCGCTGGCGTGTGCCGATCGGGTCTACGCGTTGGTGCAGGGGACGATCGCGCTGGAGGCCGTGACCGGCGAGGGCGACCTCGCACGCCGGCTCGAGCGTGCCTATTTCGGCCATGAAAGCCACGCGCTGGGGTAGGGCAGCAGTTCCAATTTCTTCGGCGCCGAGTCCCGCAGGGTCGAACGCCGCGCTAGCGGAAGTAGGTAAGAAACTCCGTCGAATCGATCGGCTTCGCAATCGAGGGCTTCTCGGTTCTTTCCGGGCCCTCCTTCACGACGTACATGTCGATGAGCTTCGCGCCGGAGAGATTGCGCTCCACCGTCGCTCCGGTATCCATGTTGATTGCCGACGCGCCGCAGTCGTGGAAGACCACAGTGCCGTAGTCCGGGAGCTGCAGCGGGGTTGGATTTCCCGGGAGGGCCGACCGCTCCATCACCCATTCCGCCGTTGCGCCGGGAATCCTGAAGGGTTGCCCTAGCTGGGTCAGGGGTGCGGTTTGAAAGAACTGCACGGAGCGACTGGTCGTGAGGTTCGTGATCACGAACGATACGCCGGTGCGGTCCGGCGCCACCTGCATGAGGCACATGATCAGATCGCCGGCATGAATCTTCGGCGACACGAGCGTGATCGGATGCGCCTGGGCCGGGTCGCCCCTGACCCACCATTGCCACCACGCGAAGAACGAGGTCGTCGGGTTGCCCGCGCCTGTGGCAGGGTCGATGTTCTGCGCGGTGCCGATTTGCGGCAGCGTCGATCGATAGTACCGACGTTGGCCATCGAAGCCGATCCACGTCGAGCTGTGATAGGTCTCGCTGGCCCGGTCGCTCGCCGGCTGGGTTGGCGTCGGCACCTGAAACTTCCCCCAGAGCGACGAGAATACGGTGCCATCCCTCGGCGTGATGTAGGCACCGGACCAGTTGAGGCTGCTTTCCCGCCGCGGCGATTGGTCGAACGATCGGCGCAGGCCCGCCGTGACGGGGGAAAGCACCTGGAAATCGAAGGCCTCGAACGCCACCGTCGGACCAAACATCTTCTGCCAGAACGCATACTCGGCCGGCTGCAGCACAGGGTCCGGTCGTCTTGGAAAGCCGAGCGCCGTCAGCTCGTCCTGCGAGGCGACCAACGTGCGAAATCCGGTGGGAGGAAGCACGCTGGTCGTCGAGTCCTTGATGACCTTCCTCAGGCCTTCGGTGTCGTATGTGGGGCTCCGCCCGTCCCGGGTGCTCATTGCCATTCGCCTGCGGCAGCCGCGATTGCGGCGTCAAACATCGGCACAACGTTTGGTGTCAGAATGACGGTGTCCAGCAGATCGGCGATTCTGGCGCCACCTTCCGAATCCTTCGGATAGTGCACGCCGGCAATCTCGCGGTTTCGGGCGATCGAATCCGCCAGGATGGACAGGTCGGATTTCCAGACGGTCTGGTCAGCCGCGGACATCGCCGTCGCGGCGAACACCCTGAGCATGCAGTTCTTCATGAAATGCGCCTGGGTGGAATGCCCGCTCGGCCAGGACGAGTGACCGGGGACCTGGATCGGCGGCAGCAATGCGGGGCAAATCTGTGACGGTCGAGGCAAATCGTACTTGTCCTTGAAATACAATGCCGCAAAGGACCCGATCAAACTCGCGATATTCAACAGGCGCCAGGTTTGCGTATGCGAGCCGGGCCTCGCGGTCAGCACAGCCAGAAAATCCGTGAAGAATTCAGCGTCCTGCGAGAGGATCAAGCCCATCGCATCCGGCCGTTCATCCCGCGCGGCGAGCACGAGGTTGTCGATCTGGGCGGCATAGCCGGTGACCAAATCGGTCCGAATCTGTGTGAGTGTGACGTCAGCATCGATGGTCGTTGCCCAGCCGGGGGCATTGGCGATGAACTGATGCAGGACACGCCACGCATACCAGTTTGCCGACCATTGTCGGCTGCCGAAATGCGCCGGCGGCGTCCGTCGCAGGCTGCCAAGCTCGTTTGTGCCGGAGGGATCGAGCCGTGTCACGAACGGCAAGTCGACGCGGTCTGAGATAAACCAACCGCCCCCTCCGACGTTGCCGGTGTTTCCCGTATTGCCGGTGTTTCCCGTATTGCCGGTGTTTCCGGTATTGCCCGTGTTACCCGTGTTGCCTGTCATTGACGTCGCTCCCTTGTTCGGCAGTTGTCGTCAGCAGTATCAGTCAATCAGGAAGCCCCGCCGATCGCAGGTGGCCGAGCCAGCTTTGCAATGCCTCGCCGCGAAACGGGCAGCGTGGCGCGTAGGACGAAATACGGAATCCGGGTTGAATTTCCAGGTAGCGGCGCGCCGCCTCCGCTGCTTCTTCACGACGGCTCAAGGCACCGAGCGTGACGATGAGCAGGCGATGATTGAAGCGAATAAGTCCGTTGCGGTTCAGTGCGCCACGTACCCACTCCAATGCCTGCTCATAGTCGCCATTCACGTAGTGAGCCTGGGCGAACAATCCCTCGTGCCAGAACGAGCGCGCGTCGAGCGGCGAGAGCCGGACGCCCTGTTCACCTTGGCGCAGGGCGGCAGGGCCATCACCAAGAAAGCCGGATGTTGCGCTCGCCATGGTCCAGGCCATGGCTGAACTCGGGCCGGCGGCAACAGCGCGGTCGAGGGCAATCCTTGCGCTTTGAAAGTCATGCAGCAGAAATGACTGGACGTGACCATACACCGCCAAGGCGAATGCATCGTCACCGCCTCGATCGATAGCCTCCCTGGCATATCTGGCGCCGGCGATGACATCACCCTCGGGATCCGGCGATCCGATTTCCCCGATCCGGAACACATACCACAGCGCGACGTAGGAATAGGCCAGCGCAAAATTAGGGTCGTATGAAATGGCTTGCTCGAGCAGGCCCCGCGCCTTGGAGAAGGAATCGTAGTCCATCCGGAACAACAGATCGAGCGCCTGCAGTACGAGATCGTAGGCGGTCAGGTTCTGCGGATGTTTGCGCATCGATCGCATAAGCTCACGCTCGCGAACCTGCGGCGCGATCTGTCTGACGACATTGACGGCAATCCGATCCTGAAGCGCAAAGAGTTCGCGAAGGTCGCCTTCGTGCAAATCCGAACGAATGACTTCGCCCGACTCGGCGTCGCTGAGCTCGGTCACGATACGGACCGAGGTCATCGTCCTCTGAATCCCGCCATAGAGGACATAGCGAACCCCGAGCCGACGCCCGATCTCGCGCACGTCTATGTTTCGGCCGCTGAAGCCAAGGCTGGACCCGCGTGATACGACGAAAAGCTCCTTGAGCCCGGCAAGGCCGCGAATGATGTCGTCAACGACACCATCGGCGAAATACCCCTCTTCCGGAGTGGCCAGGTTCATTCGGAACGGCAGAACGGCTATCGAGGGACGAGGTTCCGAACCCACCGGGGCTTCGCCGACAAGCTTCGCGGGCTGCATGGGTCGGTGGAGCGCATACACGCGGACTGGCCGACCCATGTTGCGAAGATGCAGATCGCCAAGATCAATCACGCTGACGTCGAGGTCCTGGCCGATCTGCTCCGCGACGGCTCCCGAAACCACCACGCCGCCCGCTTGCGCATAGTTCTGAAGGCGCGCCGCGATGTTCACGCCCTCGCCATAGACGTCATCTTCTTCAACGATGATGTCAGCGGCATTCAGCCCTATGCGAAAGCTGATGCGCTCGTCGGCGGGCATCCCGGCTGTATTCACGGCCAGAGCTTCTTGCAGCGAAAGTGCGCACCGCGTCGCGTCGCGCGCGGTATCGAAGGTTGCAAGGAAGCCGTCGCCGGTATTCTTGATGATCCTGCCGTTTTGCGCCGAGACGCCCGGGTCGAGGACTTCCGAGCGCAAACGCATCAGCCGGGTATGGGTGTTTTCCTCGTGCGCCTCCATCAGGCGCGTATAGCCGACCACGTCTGCCGCGAGGATTGCCGCAAGGCGTCGGCGAACTTCCGGGACCGATGGGGTCATCATATGATTGATATTTCTGCAAAATTTACTGATAGGCGACTAAAATCCGGCACAAAAAAACAGAACACCAACGCGAAAAGGATATCTTCATCAAGATCATAAAGGAAGGCTCCATCCGGATGGGTGTGCCAGCCAAGTGCGCTGGTACAGTGTGATGTTTGCAACCTTTGAGGGGGGCGTCCGTGGGCGCGCAATCGCGATCCGCCCAACGGGTGGATACGGTGCGGACCAGGCAGGCATTGGCGCCTTGAACACGCAAATGCGTTCCTTGGCTTCATGGCTGGATCATCGCCGCGGCGAAACTCGTTTCCGTTGATCTGCGTCAATGCGGGAGCGGTGTTCTCCTTTCTTCCCGCCGATCACGGGCAAGATTGGCCGGGAGCGCGGCGTTACCGCTGGAGCGATCGCCATCGTCGTATCCGGGGCTGCCAGTCGTCCGATGGAGCGTACTCGGAAGTCCCGCAGGCAACAGAAGGTCAACTGATATGGCCGGGGTGGTTGACATAGCGCGCAAGTCTGCCGCGCCAGGCCTGATTGTCTATGAATTGCTTCACACAAGTTGGACCGTTGATTGAGCGAATTGACGCGGGCGGGTGGAATACCCGCCCTTGAAGCCACCTTGCCGGTCGATGGGACTTGACCGTCAGGGGGCGCGGGCTGAAACAGGTATTCGTCCTCCAACACTGGCAACGAAGACCTCCATGCGACTTCCCTTCTTCTACGGCTGGATCATCGTCGCGGTGACCTTCGTCACCATGGCGATCGGCGTCAACGCGCGGACGGCATTCTCGCTGTTCTATCCGCCGATCATCTCCGAATTCGGCTGGGAGCGCGGTGTTACCGCGGGCGCATTCTCGTTCGGCTTCGTCGCCTCCGCGATCGCGAGCCCGCTGATCGGCAGGCTGATGGACCGCAACGGTCCGCGCGCGGTGATGGAGCTTGGCGTGCTGCTGATGGGCTCCGGCCTGCTGCTGGCGCCGCTGACCACGCAGCCCTGGCATCTCTATCTCACCATCGGCGTGCTGGTTGGTTCCGGCAGTGTCTGCCTCGGCTATTCCGGCCAGTCGCTGTTCGTGCCGAACTGGTTCACCCGCCGCCGTGGCCTCGCAATCGGGCTCGCCTTCGCCGGCGTCGGCATCGGCTCGGTGACATTGCTGCCGTGGGTGCAGCACATGATCGAGCAGACCGGCTGGCGCACCGCCTGCACCGCGATGGGGATCCTGGTGCTGGTCGTGCTGGCGCCGATCAACCTGTTGCTGCACAAGAAGCCGGAGGACATCGGGCTGCAGCCGGACGGCGATGCGGCGCCGACGGCGACGTCGGCCAGGCCGGCGTCGAACATCGTCGATCCGGTGTGGGCCGGCACCGACTGGACGCTGTCGCGCGCGCTGCGCACCGCGCGGTTCTGGTGGATTGCGACCGGCTATTTCTGCGGCCTGTACATCTGGTACGCCGTGCAGGTGCACCAGACTAAGTTCCTGCTCGACATCGGCTTCAGCTCTAATGTCGGCGTCTGGGCGCTCGGCGTCGTCAGCCTGCTCGGCATTCCCGGCCAGATCTGGCTCGGGCATCTCTCCGATCGCATCGGACGCGAATGGGTGTGGGCGATCTCCTGCTTCGGCTTCGTGATCTGCTTTGCCGCGCTCGCCGCCTTGAAATATTGGCCGAGCATGACGCTGATCTATCTCATGGTCTTCACCCAGGGTGCGCTCGGCTACGGCCTGACATCCGTGATGGGACCGGTGGTGCTGGAGATCTTCCAGGGCAAGCAATACGGCAGCATTTTCGGTACGGTGATGCTGGCCGCGCTCGCCGGCGGAGCCGCCGGCCCCTGGATCACGGGGCAACTCTATGATCTCTCGGGCAGCTATACGGGCGCGTTCCTGCTCGGCATTGCCGTCAGCCTGCTGTCGGCATTCGCGATCTGGCAGGCTTCGCCGCGCAAGGTCCGCGCCGTCGCCGGCCAGATACACAAGGTCGCCAGCGCGGCCTGACGCATCAGGCGGATGAAACCCCGATCGCCCGCTGCAGGTCGGTGATCGCGCGCAGGCAACTGTCGGCCGGTGTGGTTTCCGGATCGATCAGGCGGTGCAGGCGGAAACCATCTTCCAGCGCCAGCACGATCGCGCCGGTCCAGTCCGGATTGAGTCTGGCGTTCCTGCCGCTGTTCTTCTGCGCGGTCTCGACGATGTCGGCAATCAGCTTGCGCCGCGCGCGCAGGCGCTTGGCGAGCTCGGGCCGGCGCTTCTCGGCGCGCGCCACGAACAGGATCATCTCCATATGCAGGAGAGGCGAGCGGCCGAGCGGATCCTGCCGGGTGCGGTCCACGGTGCGCAGCGCCTCCAGGAAGTCGGCGAGGTCCTTGTGCTTGGCGAGCAAATCGAGGTTGCGCCGGATCGATTGCTCGACGTGATCCTCGAGCATCGCGAAGATCAGCTCGTCCTTGCTCTTGAAGTTCGAGTAGAAGGCGCCGCGGGTGAAACCCGCCGCGGCCGCGATCGTCTCGATGCTGGCGCCGCCGATTCCCTGTTCCTCGAACACCTGCGCCGCCGCCTCGAACAGCTTCTCGCAGGTGTCGTCCCGTGTCGGTCTGGTTCGAACCCTTGACATCGGCGCAGTTTAGGGCAGAATGCAACTCGATACAAGAGTGTATCGAGTTGCGCTTTATAAAACGAGAGTTGCTAAAACCAGAATGGCCGTACCCGTGTTGGTGCGGTCTTGAGGATGACACCAAGGCGCGCCAGAGTGCAGGCACCGGCGTAGCGCACGAACGAGGTCACCATGAACGAGCAAGTTCAGCCGGCCAGCGGCGAGCCGCTTTTCAACCCACTGGCGCCCGAATTCATTCGTAATCCCTATCCGTACTATGAGCGGCTACGCCGCCTCGATCCGATGCATGTCAACGCGCACGGCGCCTTCGTGGCCAGCCGTCACGCCGAGGCGAGCCTCGTGCTGCGCGACAAGCGGTTCGGCAAGGATTATGTCGAGCGCTCGATCCGCCGCTACGGCCCCAAGATCATGGACGAGCCGGTCATCCGCAGCATGAGCCACTGGATGCTGCAGCAGGACCCGCCCGACCACACCCGCCTGCGCGGCCTCGTCGTCAAGGCGTTCACCGCACGCCGGGTCGAGGACATGCGCGCGCGCATCCAGCACGTCGTCGACGAAACGCTCGATCGCATCATTCCCCAGGGGAAGATGGACCTGATCGAGGATTTCGCGTTCCGCCTGCCGGTGACGATCATCTGCGACATGCTCGGCATCCCCGAGGAGCATCGCGATGCCTTCTACAATGGCTCGCGCGACGGCGGGCGCCTGCTCGAGCCGGTGCCGCTGACGGCGGAGGAAATCAAGCAGGGCAACGCCGGCAACGCGATGGCCGCGATGTATTTCCACCAGCTGTTCGAGCTGCGCCGCAAGCAGCCCGGTGACGACCTCACCACGCAACTGGTGCAGGCCGAGGAGGACGGCCAGAAGCTGACCAACGAGGAACTCACCGCCAACATCATCCTGCTGTTCGGCGCCGGCCATGAGACGACCGTGAACCTGATCGGCAACGGCCTGCTCGCGCTGTTCCGCAATCCGGACCAGCTCGCGCTGCTGAAGGCCAATCCCGGCCTGATCACCAATGCGATCGAGGAGTTCCTGCGCTACGATTCCTCGGTGCAGCTCACCGGCCGCGTCGCACTGGAAGACATCGAGGATCTCGGCGGCAAGCGCATCCCGAAGGGGGAGAGCGTGCTGTGTCTGCTGGGCTCGGCCAACCACGATGAGGCGGTCTATCCCGACCATCCCGAGAAGCTCGACATCCAGCGGCCGAACGTGAGGCCGCTGTCGTTCGGCGGCGGCATCCATTTCTGCCTCGGTGCCCAGCTGGCGCGGATCGAGGCCGAAGTCGCGATCTCGACGCTGCTGCGCCGAATCCCCGACCTGCGGCTCGATGACGCGGAAAACCCGGAGTGGCGGCCGACCTTCGTGCTGCGCGGGCTGAAGCGGCTACCTGCGAGCTGGTGACATCCCGGATGTGGCGACATCCAGGATGCGCGGCAGGGCAGTAATCCTGCCGCGGAAGGCCGGTGTGCACGCACGCTTGAGCGGAAAACCGTCATCCGCCTGACGTCGCAGCGGTAAAGCCGCTGTGACTTCGCCATACTTGTCTCTATATTTGGGTTGCTCCGGCCAAGGGTTGGCAAAGGGTTCAGCATAAGGAGGCTGCCGCGGAGCGGGCTCAAAGGGAGACACCGTGCAGACGACACTGCTCGGCCTGGCAATCGCCTTCATTCTTGCGCTGGTGGCCGCGCTGGTCGGTCCGTATTTCGTTGACTGGAACCAGTTCAGGCCGCAGTTCGAGACGGAGGCGTCCAAGATCATCGGCATGCCGGTTCGTGTCGCCGGCAATCTCGACGCGCGTCTGCTGCCTGCGCCCTCGCTGCGGTTGAAAAACGTCACCGTCGGCGGCGCCAACGACCGCGGCAAGGTCGGGGCCGCCAATCTCGACGTCGAGCTCAGCCTGAGCTCCCTGATGCGCGGCGAATGGCGCGCGAACGAACTCACCGTCAATGGCATGTCGCTCGATCTCGGGCTCGATCCGAATGGGCGGATCGACTGGTCGCCGTCGAGCGGGAGCTTCAACCTCACTTCGCTGGCGATCGACCGTCTCAATCTGACCGGCCGCATCACACTGCATGACGCCGCAAGCCGCAGCACGCTCGAGCTGAACGACATTGCCTTCAGCGGCGATGTTCGCTCGCTTGCCGGCGCGATCCGCGGTGACGGCAATTTCATGTTCGACGGCAACCGCTACCCGTTTCGGATCTCGTCCGGGCAAAGCGCAGATGGCAGCGGCACCCGCCTGCACTTCAACATCGATCCCGGGCAACGGCCAGTGTCGGCCGATCTCGACGGCATCCTGACCTTCGAGGCCCGCGCGCCGCGGTTCGAGGGGAGCGTGACGCTGGCGGGCACACCTGGCCAGCGCGGCGGCAGCGACATGCCGCCCTGGCGTATCGCGGCCAGGATCAAATCGGATTATTCGGCGGCGCGTCTCGACCAGGTCGAGGTGAGCTATGGCGGCGAAGACCGCGCGCTGAAGCTCGCAGGAAATGGCGATCTCCGGTTCGGCGCGTCGCCGCTGCTGCGCGCATCGCTTTCAGCACGACAGCTCGATGGCGACAAGTTCGCCGCCAAAGATAGCGCCAAGGATAACGCCAAGGACGGCAGCAACGGCAATGTCGAGCCGGTGCGCGTGCTCCCGGCGATGCGCGCGGTGTTGTCGGGTCTCCCGCAAAGCCCGATCCCTGCGCAGGTCGAGCTCACCTCCGAGCAGATCATGCTCGGCGGCCGCCCGTTGCAGGACATCTCGGCAGAGCTGCAATCGGATGCGAAATCATGGACCGTGCGCCGGCTGGAGTTTCGCGCGCCGGGATCGACGCGGGTCTCGATGAGCGGCGCCAGCGCGCAGACCGGCGTCGCCAACAGCTTCAAGACCGCGCTCAATATCGAATCGTCCGACCCCGATACGCTGATGAGCTGGCTGCAGGGGCGGAGCGACATCGCCTATCGCAGCCAGAAGCCGCTGCGGTTGCGCGGCGACGTCACGGTGTCGCCATCCGGCTTTTCGATCGACGCGATGAAGGCGGAGATCGAGGGCGGCTCGGTCGAGGGCCGCATCGCGGTCGCGCATCGCGAGGCGACCAGCGGCTCGAAGATCGAGGCGCAGTTGAAGGCGGAGCGGCTCGACCTCGATGCGACCACAGCCTTCATCCGCTCGCTGGCCGGCCCGCAAGCCGAATGGCCGGACGAGGCGCAACTGTCGCTCGATATCGGTCGCGCGATCTCTTCGGGGCAGGAATTGCGGCCGCTGCTCGCGAAGATCGCCTACAGCCCGAAGAGCATCGTGCTCGAGCGCGTGAGGATCGGTCAGCCCGACAATGTCACGCTTGACGGCAGTGGCAATTTCGATCGCGCCAATGCGACCGGCAAGCTCGCGGTCGATGCGACCGCCGCGTCGCTCGGCCGGCTGACCGCTGTGGTGCAGCCGTTCGCGCCGGCGCTTGCCACGCGGCTCGGTGTGCTGCGCGCGGACGCCGGTCCGGTCCGTGCCAGGCTTGCGCTCGACCTCGGCAAAGGCAAGACCGCCGATCGGGTCAGCGCGCGCGCGACGATCGATCTCGACACGCCGCAGCTCAAGGGCAATACGGTGATCTCGGCGACGCCGCCGGCAACTGCGATCCGTGCGCTGGATTTCGACGCACTTCGCAGCAGCGACGTGACGGCCGAGGCGAAATTCTCCGCCGGCGAGGGCAATGCACTGCTGGCGCTGCTTGGGCTTGACCGTGCGGTTGCAGCCGGTGCGGGCACGACGCAGTTCGAGGGCAACGTGAGCGGCGCGTGGCAGGCGCCGTTGCGGCTCAAGGCACGGCTCTGGGGCGCCGGGCTCGACGCGGATGCGGAAGGGACCGCGGAGCCGTGGTCCAAGAACGGGGCCGGGGAGAGCAAATCGAACATCAGCCTTCGCGTCCGCAGCGCCGACCTCAGTCCGCTGCTCGGTCTGAAATCATCCGATCCGGCGGCAAACATCCGCCTGTCGTCGCGGGTCACGCTTGCGGGTGACAGGCTGACCTTCGACGATCTCGACAGCATCGTCGCCGGTTCGCGGCTGCGCGGCCGGCTGGCGCTGACGCTCGCCGACCAGAAGAGCATCGAGGGCGAAGTCGGCCTCGATCAGATCACGCTGGCGCCGATTTTCACGGCGGCGATCGGCGCGGCCGGTCACGATGCGACGGAGCCGCTCGGCCAGGGACTGACGAGCGCCTGGCGCGGCAAGGTCACGTTCGAAGCGCTGCACGGCCTGCTGCCCGGCGGGGCCGAGCTGCAGCCGGTCAGCGGCACCATCAGGTCGGACGGCCAGTCGCTGACCTTCGACGGCGTCAAGGGCAAGATCGGCGGCGGCGAGGCGACCGCCTCCATCGATGCGCGGCAGGGCGTCAACGGACTTGCCTTGAATGCAAATGTGCAGCTCTCGGGTGTCGACGGCTCGGCTTTGCGCTATCGCAGCCTCGCGATGCCCAAGGCACGCACTTCGATGCAGATGACGTTGTTGACGCAGGGGCGCAGCGCCTCGGCGCTGATCGGTGCGCTGTCCGGCAGCGGCGCCGTGACGCTGGAGGGGCTGAACCTTCCAGGGCTCGATCCGCGCGCGTTCGACGTTGCGATCCGCGCCAGCGATTCCGGGCAGGCGACCGACGACACGCGGCTGAAGCAGATCGTCGAACCGGCGCTGGCAACCGGCGGGCTGGCGGTCGCTTCGGCGCAAATCCCCTTCAACATCCGTGACGGCCGCGTCCGGTTCGGCACCACCACGCTTGCCGCGAGCGGTGCCAACGTCATCGTGTCCGGCGGCTATGATATTCCAGCCGACCAGGCCGACATCCGCGCCGCGCTGGCACCGACGCAGATCGGCACTGCGAGCAGCCGCCCGGAAATCCAGCTGCTCGCCGTAGGCACGCCGGACGGATTGTCGCGCAGCATCGACATTGCGGCGTTGTCGTCATGGCTTGCGGTGCGCGCGATCGACCGGGAGACCAAGCGGCTCGACGCGATCGAGCGCGGCGAACCAGTGCCGCCGCCGACCCCGGCAGCCCTTCCGCCGCCCGCCGCGCCGGCGCCGGATGCGTCCAATCCAAATTCGGCGGGGGCGCCCTCTGCCAACTTGCCGGTGCCGGGCCCTGATCCACGTCATGCGCCGGCGAAGCCGAAGGTCGTTGCGCCGCGGCCGCCGATCATCCCGCCGGTCGTCACCGCGCCCGCCATTGCGCCGCCTGCGCCGGTTGCGAGCCAGCCGCAGCTGGCGCCGCTGCCGCCGCCGATCGAGGTCAAGCCGGTGCCCGGTGCGGCCAGGTCGAGGCCGCTGCGGCCGCCGCTGTCGCTGACGCCGCAGGTCGCCAATCCGCCGCCGCGGCCGGCGGTGCAGAACTAGCGAGTGTCTTCAGGCGAGGTGGGTCACCGGTTCGCGTGATGAAGACCCGTCGGAACGGAAATCCAGAGCCTACGATCGGTGCTGGAGAACATTGATCAGCCGGCCGAACGGATCGCGGACGTAGAAGCGCCGTACGCCCCATGGCTCGTCCGCCGGTCCGTATTCGATCGCGATGCCGGCGCCCTTCATCCGCTGCAGTGCTTCGTCGAGGTCGTCGACCTCGATCGAGAGATCGGGCACCGGCGTGCCGGAGCCGCCTTCGGAAGCGAAGCTGATTTGAACCTGCATCGTTTCGGATGAACCGTAAGTCGCAATCCAACCGAAATCCATCAGCGGGTCGAGGCCGAGGATGTCGTGATAGAACGACTTCGCTGCCGCTACATCTGATGCGGCAACGTTCGCGACGATGCGATTGACCTTCATGCTGAAGTCCGCGTGGCGGAACGACCGTCTGCCGAAGCGACGGTCGGCAAGGCAATCAGGCTTGCTGGCGCGTGTCGACCTGTTGCGGCCTGACATCCGTCGGCACCGCAGGAGTGGCGCGCGAGCGGAAATAGTCGAGCACGAAAAGCCGGATCGCGGAGGACAGATTGCCCTGCTGACGATTGCTGTCGATCTCGCCGACCAATTCCGACAGCGTCATGTTCCGCAGACCGGAAATCTCCTTCATGCCGTTCCAGAAGGCTTCTTCGAGGCTGACGCTGGTCTTGTGACCGGCGACGACGATCGACCGCTTGACGACCGGAGACTTCATGATGCGTCACCACTTTCGATGCGGTGCTGATCGAGCACGCGCTCACTGCGCTCGCCGAGAAATTCGTCACGCGCTCGTTCGGATTTGGTGCGACCGAATAGCGCACGATTGGCTTCGGCCTGCTTTGCTGCTTGTTCGCGCTCACCGCGCTTCTTGAATCGTTTCAGGTTGACCACGTCGCCCATGCTCGTCGTCCTCATCGTCCCCAGAGCGGAATTGGTGATGCATCGTGACGAAAGCAAGAGCGATCGCGCTAAGCGCCGGCTCGATATCCATCCCGAATCCCCATTTGATGCTTGTGATAGCATCAAAGAATCCGTTTCGCTCTGCGAAAACTAGACGTCTGTACCATGCGCCAGCGCAGAGCTGATAGGCAAACAGCCTTAGCCTTTAGGCGTTATGATCCATAATTATATCACGCGCGCTGACCGTAATTATCCGGACATTGCGCGCTTCACTTCAGCCGGGGTGTGTCATTTTGTCCGGCTGCACGAGGCGATCAAATTCGTCGGCAGTTACGAATCCGAGCCGCAAAGCCTCTTCCTTCAACGTCGTTCCGTGCGCGTGCGCCGACTTGGCGACCTTGGCTGCGTTGTCGTAACCGATCTTGGGCGCGAGCGCCGTCACCAGCATCAGCGAGCGCTGCATCAGCTCGTTGATGCGCTTTTCGTCGGCGCGTATTCCGACAACGCAATGCTCAGTAAATGAGCGGACAACATCAGACAGCAACTGAATGGAATTTATCATACAATATGCCAACACGGGCTTGTACACGTTGAGCTCGAAATGGCCCTGGCTGCCGGCGACCGTGATCGTGGTCTGATTGCCGAACACCTGGCAGCAGACCATGGTCATGGCCTCGCATTGGGTCGGATTGACCTTGCCCGGCATGATCGACGAGCCCGGCTCGTTCTCGGGCAGCACCAGCTCGCCGAGGCCGGAGCGCGGGCCCGAGCCGAGGAAGCGGATATCGTTGGCGATCTTGAACAGGCCGGTCGCCACCGAATTGATCGCACCATGCACCAGCACATAAGCGTCGTTGGACGCGAGTGCCTCGAACTTGTTTGCCGCGCTCGTGAACGGCAGCTTGGTGATTTCGGCGACGTGCTTGGCGAAAGCGTTGGCGAATTCCGGCTTCGAGTTGAGGCCGGTGCCAACAGCAGTGCCGCCCTGCGCCAGCGGAAACAGCTCCTTCACCGCAGTGCGCAGCCGCGCGATGCCGCTCTCGACCTGCGCGGCGTAGCCGGAGAATTCCTGGCCGAGCGTCAGCGGTGTCGCATCCTGGGTATGCGTGCGTCCGATCTTCACGATCCTGGCAAACGCCTCCTGCTTCTGGTGCAACGCCTGATGCAGCTCGGTGAGGGCAGGGATCAGGTCGGCGATGATGCGGCTGGCCGCTGCGATATGCATCGCGGTCGGGAACGAGTCGTTCGACGACTGACTCATGTTGACGTGATCGTTCGGATGGATCGGCTGCTTGGCGCCGAGCTCGCCGCCGAGCATCTGGTTGGCGCGGTTGGCGATCACCTCGTTCACGTTCATGTTGGTTTGCGTGCCCGAGCCGGTCTGCCAGACGACCAGCGGAAAATGATCGTCGAGCTTGCCCTCGATCACTTCCCTGGCGGCGCTGATGATGGCGTCGGCGCGGCGTGCATCGAGCTGGCCGAGTTCGCGATTGGTCTCGGCTGCGGCGAGCTTGACGATGGCGAGTGCATGAATGATCGCGATCGGCATGCGGTCGTGGCCGATCTTGAAGTTCTGCCGCGAGCGCTCGGTCTGCGCGCCCCAGTAGCGATCGGCGGCGACGTCGATCGGACCGAAGCTGTCGGTCTCGCTGCGGGTCGCGGCGTTGGATGGTGTCGTCGATTGAGCCATGCATGCTCTCCGTTGCGTCATCAGAACGTGGTCCGGCGGGGCGCCAGCTTTCCGGCGCGGCCACGTGACAGCGGACGCGCGGAGGCACGTTCATGCAGAAGATAGTCCGTGATGACGGTCTGTCATCCCGGCCCTCGCAAGCATCCTACAAGGTCGCGGATTGATCGGTGTTTAGATTATTTCTTGCGGAAGCGGTCCAGCCGCACGACCTCGGCGCCTTCGCTGGGCTTCGTCGGCTCCTGCTCGGTCTCGGCCGTCTCGGGCTCGACCGCCCGGGCGGCCGGTGCGGGAAGGGGAGAGGCCGGTGCCGTCGCGGGCGGGGCGTCCTCGGACAGCGCCTCCGAGACGTCGAACCGTAGATCGAACGGAGCAGACGGATCGAGGAAGCGGGTCACCGCGGCGAACGGCACGTTCAGCCGCTCGGGAATCCCGCCGAACGACAGGCCGACCTCGAACCGGTCCTCGGTCACCACCAGATCCCAGAACTGGTGCTGCAGGATGATGGTCATCTCCTCCGGATACTGCGCGAGCAGCCGCGGCGACAGCTTCACGCCGTCGCCGTGCGAGAGGAAGGTGATGTAGAAATGGTGCTCACCCGGCAGGCCATGTTCGGCGGCGTCGGACAATACCCGGCGCAGCACCCCGCGCAGCGCGTCGCGCGCCAGCACGTCATATCGGATGTGATCGGTCGCCATCGTATTCCTGTCGCTTCGAAAATGCCGGCAAGGCCTCGTTGGACCTGTCCGACTCGCCCTTTTGGCCATGCTACTCCGCCGGGACCCGGAAATCAGCAGGGCTGGCAGCGGAAAATGCGGGCGGACGCCCGATCGGGAAATAAAGTGGAGGCTTCTGTTGCCAGGTGCCTCCGAACCCCGCCTAACGGAGCTTAACCCGTTAGGACTTTAAGATGGTCTTTCAAACTGCGTTACGCAGCCTGAGCAACCGGAGCAAAGTTGTCGTTGGCAACTATTGCATTAGCCCGATAACGGCGGAACCATACCGAGAAAAAACACGCCCTTTACGCCCTCGTCGATCCTATTTCGCCCCCGCCAAAAGCCACCGAAGCTAGAGGCTCGGATGGGTTTTGGTGGAGGCGCCGGGTACCGCCCCCGGGTCCGAATGGTTTATTGCGACGGCCATTTATTTCCATAGCCGGCGAACCGGCATCCCCAATATAGGCGGCACGAACGAAGAAAAATAGAGCCGATTCAGGCTTGTTCAGGTGTGAAAACACGCCGATTTGGGTTGGCCCGCCTCCTAACGCCGTTCTAGATTTTGCCATGCCCCCGGAATCCCCGCCGGTTGCCGCCCCGGCGCCGGATGCCTCCGTACCGTCTGCGCCCCTCCGGCCCGGCCTGCTCGAGCTGTTCCTGGCCTTTGCCAAGATGTTGCTGGCCGGCTTTGGCGGGGTCCTGGTCTGGGCCCGGCGGTCGATCGTCGAGCAGCACCGCTGGATGACGGCGGAGGAGTTCAACGAGACCTTCGCGCTGTGCCATTTCCTGCCAGGTCCGAACATCGTCAACCTGTCGGTCGTATTCGGCTCGCGCTTTCGCGGCATCGCCGGCGGCCTTGCGGCCTTCGCCGGGCTGGTGGGGCCGCCGATGGTGATCGCGACAATCCTTGCCGCGCTCTACGCCCGCTACGGCGATATCGACGTCCTGCGCCGGACGCTCGCCGGCGTGGCCTGTGCCGCGGTCGGGCTGCTGTTCGCGGTCGTCCTCAAGATGATGATGCCGCTGTTGAAGCGGCGTGATGTCACAGGCCTCGTCATTCTGGCGGCGGTTTTCGTCGCGATCGGTCTGATCCGATGGCCGCTCCAGATCGTGCTGCTGGCGGCGATCCCGCTCAGCATCGCGACGACAGTTTTGGCGCGACGCATGGTGAAGGCATGAGCTCGGAGCCCAGCCCGATCGCAGCACTGGTCTGGACCTTCGGCCTGATGTCGCTGTTTGCGGTCGGCGGAGCCAATTCGGCGATCCCCGAAATGCACCGCGCCGCCGTCGACGTGCATCACTGGCTGACCGACAAGCAGTTCGCCGACGTGTTCGCGATCTCGCAACTCTCGCCGGGACCGAACGTGCTGATCGTGACGCTGATAGGCTATTCTGTCGCAGGCGTCGCGGGGGCATTGGCCGCAACGGTCGCGATGTGCGGACCGACCGCGTTGCTTGCCTATTATGTGAGCCGTTTCCTCGATCGCTCGCGCGACGCGCGTTGGCCGGCGATCATTCAGGCCGCATTGGTTCCGCTGTCGATCGGCTTGATGGCTGCCTCCGGCCTGATCGTGGCGCAGACATCAGACCAAAGTTGGATCGCGATCCTGATCACCATTGTCGCAGCCGCGCTTGCTTTTGCGACACGGATCAATCCCTTATGGATGCTGCTTGCCGGAGGTCTCTTGGGTTTTGCTGGCGTTGTCTGACGAAAATCGCTAGCAAGGCTTTCGGTCAACGCACCACAAGCCAAGCCATTCAATCACAACGGGCGGGACAGCCCTGACGGGGGAAGCGCAGTCATGAGCGATACGCCAAGCGAGGCGCCGGTCAAATCGATCTTGCCGAAATGGGTGCGCGGTCCGCAGGACTTTGTCGGCGGGCTTGTCATGATGGCGGTTGCCTTGTTTGCGTTGTGGGCTTCGAGCGATCTGCAGGGCATGCATGGATTCTCGTTTGGTGCCGGAACCGCACCGCGCATGTTCGCCGTGCTGCTGCTGCTGCTCGGCGGCGCTGTCGCGCTGATGGGGCTCCTGAACGACGGCCCGCATATCGCGGCCTATTCATGGCGCGGGCCGCTGTTCGTATCGGCAGCGATCGTGTTCTTTGCGGTGTCGATCCGGCCGCTTGGGCTCGTCGTCACGGCATTTGCCAGCTTCATGATTGCGGCACTCGGCTCGGAGGAGACGAAGTGGCTGGAGGCGACCATCGTCGGTGCCTGTCTGACGCTGGGCTGCGCATTGTTGTTTCCTTACGTGCTGGGACTTCCGATGCCGATGTTCCCTCGTTTCTTGATTCAGTGAGGGCGCAATGGAACTGTTCGCCAATCTAGCCCACGGTTTTGCCGTTGCGCTTTCGCCGATCAATCTTCTGATGTGCCTGATCGGCGCTCTGGTCGGTACGCTGGTCGGCGTGCTGCCGGGCATCGGCACCATCGCCACCGTCGCCATGCTGCTGCCGATCACCTTCGGCCTGCCGCCGGTCGGCGCGTTGATCATGCTCGCCGGCATCTATTACGGTGCGCAATATGGTGGCTCGACCACCTCGATCCTGGTCAATATTCCGGGCGAGGCGACCTCCGTGGTCACCGCGCTCGACGGCCACCAGATGGCACGACAGGGCCGCGCCGGCCCGGCGCTCGCGATTGCCGCGATTGGCTCGTTCTTCGCCGGTTGCGTCGCGACCGTGCTGATCGCCGTGCTCGGCGCACCGCTGACCAAGCTCGCGCTAGCATTCGGCCCGGCCGAATATTTCTCGCTGATGGTGCTCGGCCTGATCTTCGCAGTGGTTCTCGCCAAGGGCTCGGTGCTGAAGGCGATCGCGATGATCGTGTTCGGCCTGCTGCTGTCGATGGTCGGCTCCGACATCGAGACCGGCGCATCGCGCATGGCCTTCAACATCCCCGAGCTTGCCGACGGCCTCGGCTTCGCGACGGTGGCGATGGGCGTGTTCGGCTTCGCGGAGATCATCCGCAATCTCGACGCCGGCGCCGGGATGAGCCGCGATCTGGTGCAGCAGAAGATCACCGGCCTGATGCCGACCAGGAAGGATCTGATGGATTCCGCGCCGGCAATCGTGCGCGGCACCATCCTGGGCTCGATCCTTGGCATCCTGCCGGGCGGCGGCGCTGTGATCGCGTCGTTTGCCGCGTATACGCTGGAGAAGAAGATTGCCAAGGATCCGTCGCGGTTCGGCCGCGGCGCGATCGAGGGCGTAGCGTCGCCGGAAAGCGCCAACAACGCCGCGGCGCAGACCTCGTTCATCCCATTGCTCACGCTCGGCATCCCGCCGAATGCGGTGATGGCGCTGATGGTCGGTGCGATGACCATTCATGGCATCGTGCCGGGTCCGCAGGTGATGGTGAAGCAGCCCGACCTGGTCTGGGGCATGATCGCCTCGATGTGGATCGGCAACCTGATGCTGATCATCATCAACCTGCCGCTGGTCGGCATCTGGGTCCGTCTGCTGCGCGTGCCGTACCGGCTGATGTTCCCCTCGATCGTGATCTTCTGCGCGATCGGCATCTACTCGGTGAACAACGCGCCGGTCGACGTCGTGCTCGCAGGCGCGTTCGGTCTGGTCGGCTACTGGCTGATCAAGCACGATTTCGAGCCGGCACCGCTGCTGCTCGGCATGGTGCTGGGTCCGCTGATGGAAGAGAACCTGCGTCGTGCACTCCTGATCTCGCGCGGCGACTGGAGCGTGTTCCTGTCGCGGCCGCTGTCGGCGGTGCTGCTGGCGATCGCGGCGGGTCTCCTGGTGCTCGCCGTGCTGCCGACCTTGCGTGCGAAGCGCGACGAAGTGTTCGTGGAGTCCGAGGGCTGAGTGCTTCGCCTGCGTCGGCGCGCCGCAGGCGGAAGTCGAATCGACACTCGATGTCGTCTCATGAAATGAAAATGCCGGCCGATTTGGCCGGCATTTTTATTTGGTCAAAACGTTCCCGGGAGGAATTGAGATGATGTCCGTTCGCTCGCTTGCGGGCGCATGCCTTTCGGCATTTGTCGCGCTGGGCGCATTCGCCGTGCCGGCCTCCGCGCAAAACTATCCGACCCGTACCATCACCATGATCGTGCCGTTCGCAGCCGGCGGTCCGACCGACGTGATCTCGCGCATCGTCACCGCGCACATGGCGCAGACGCTCGGACAGAGCATCGTCATCGAGAACGTGGTCGGTGCCGGCGGCACCACGGCGACGACGCGCGCCGCACGCGCCGCCAATGACGGCTACACGCTCGTCACCGGACATATGGGCACGCACGCAGCTTCCGTGCCGCTCTATCCGAAGCTTGCCTATCATCCGGAGAAGGATTTCGAGCCCGTCGCGCTGCTCGCGGGTACGCCGATCCTGATCCTTGCCCGCAAGGATTTCCCGCCGAAGGATCTGAAGGAATTCGTCGCCTACGTGAAGGCCAATGCCGACAAGGTCAACGCCGCGCATGCCGGCGTCGGCTCGGTCTCGCATGCCTCCTGCGAGCTGTTGAATTCGATCCTCGACGTCAAGCCGGTGGGTGTGCCCTTCAACGGCACCGGCCCCGCCATGAACGCACTGGTCGCCGGCCAGGTCGACTACATGTGCGACCAGATCGTCAACGCGGTGCCGCAGATCAACGCCGGCACCATCAAGGCCTATGCGGTCGCGACCGCCGAGCGCAATCCGTCGCTGCCCAATGTTCCGACCACGGCAGAGGCCGGCCTGCCGGCGTTCCAAGCCCAGGCCTGGAACGCGATCTTCGCGCCGAAGGGAACTTCGCCCGCGATCATCGCCACGCTGAACGCCGCGGCCATCAAGGCGCTCGACGACGAGAACGTGCGCAAGCGGCTGCTCGAGCTCGGCAGTGTGATCCCGGCGCCCACCCACCGCACGCCGGAGGCGCTCGCGACCCTCGTCAAAAGCGAGATCGCGAAGTGGACCCCGGTGCTCAAGCCGGCAAGTTAAGCCAACGCGATCAATCGGATAGGGCAGGGGCGGAACACAAGTTCCGCCCCTTGTCGTTTGGCGCAAGGGTGCTCACTTTTCGGGGTATAATCGGTGCAATCAGCCGAATCATCGTGTCGGCCGGCGGCCTCGACCGTTAAGTTCGCCGCTTCCCGAAGGGTCCGAAACCAGCGCCATGAACCAGTATCACGACCTGCTTGAACGCATCCTCGCCGACGGCGCCGAGAAGCACGACCGCACCGGCACCGGCACGCTGTCAATCTTCGGCCACCAGATGCGCTTCAACCTGTCGGCCGGCTTCCCGATGCTGACCACCAAGCGGTTGCCGCTGAAGGCGATCGTGCACGAGCTGCTCTGGTTCCTCGCCGGCGACACCAACATCAAATATCTCAACGACAACGGCGTCACGATCTGGGACGAATGGGCCGACGCCAATGGCGATCTCGGCCCGGTCTACGGCTCGCAATGGCGGTCGTGGCCCGCGCCCGATGGCCGCAGCATCGACCAGATCGCTGGCGTGATCGAGATGATCAAGCGCAATCCGGACTCGCGGCGGCTGATCGTCAGCGCCTGGAATCCGGCCGAGGTCGACAAGATGGCGCTGCCGCCGTGCCACTGCCTGTTCCAGTTCTATGTCGCGAACGGCAAATTGTCCTGCCAGCTCTATCAGCGCTCCGGCGACGTCTTCCTCGGTGTGCCCTTCAACATCGCCTCCTATGCGCTGCTGACCATGATGGTCGCGCAGGTGACGGGCCTCAAGCCCGGCGATTTCGTGCACTCGCTCGGCGACGCGCATCTCTACTCGAACCACCTCGAGCAGGCGCGGCTGCAATTGACGCGGCCGACGCGGCCGTTGCCGACGATGGCGATCAATCCCGACGTGAAGGATATCTTCGCGTTCCGCTACGAGGACTTCAAGCTCGAGGGTTACGACCCGCATCCGCACATCAAGGCTGAAGTCGCGGTCTGATGTCGCTCACCATCCGCCGCGCGCGGCCCAATGAGGCCGGACTGGTGTTCTCGCTGGTCCGCGAGCTCGCCGACTACGAAAAGCTTTTGCACGAGGTCCACGCCAGCGAGGCCGATATCGCCGAGGCGCTATTCGGCGGCAACCCGCGGCTGACTTGCGACATCGCGGAATGGAATGGCGAGCCGGCCGGCTTCGCGGTCTGGTTCGTCAACTTCTCGACCTTCGCCGGCCGCCACGGCATCTATCTCGAAGACCTCTTCGTGCGTCCGGCGCTGCGCGGCAAGGGCATCGGCAAGGCGCTGTTGGTGCATCTGGCCAAGCAATGCCTCGCCAACGGCTGGTCGCGCCTGCAATGGGCGGTGCTCGACTGGAACGCGCCGTCGATCGCCTTCTACAAGTCGCTCGGCGCCGAGATGATGGACGAATGGACGATTTGCCGCGTCTCCGGCCAGGCGCTGTCGGCGCTCGCGCAAGGAGCGCGCTGATGGAGATCGTGCTCGTCGTCGCGGTCGCCGAGAATGGCGTGATCGGAAATGCCAACGCAATACCGTGGCGGCTGAAATCCGACCAGCAGCGCTTCAAGACGATCACGCTGAACAAGCCCATCGTGATGGGACGCAAGACGTTCGAATCCCTGCGCCGGCCGCTGCCGGGGCGCACCAACATCGTGGTGACGCGCGATACGAATTATCGCGCGCGCGGCGCCATCGTCACTACGTCGTTCGAAAATGCCCGTGCCATTGCGCTTGGTGACGCGCTGCGGCGTTTCGCCACTGAAATTGCCGTCATCGGTGGCGCGGAGATCTATGCGCAATCGATGGGCATGGCCGATCGGCTGGAGATCACCGAGGTTCACGCCCGGCCCGACGGCGATACACGGTTCGACACTATCGACGCGAAAGAGTGGGACGAGGTCGCGCGCGTGCGAAATCCGGCTGGTCCGGACGACAGCGCGGACTTCTCCTATGTGACATATCGTCGGCGCGGCCGGGGTTAACCAATGTTTGCATTGACAATTTTGCCCCGGCGCATAGCTCGTCCGGCAAGGAAGCTTGCGTTGTAAGGGCCTGAGCGGTCCCCTATAACCGGGCCGGACATTCGAGGCCGGGCGTCCCGTCCGGACTTGTCGAGGAGATGTTTGATGCCGTGGAAAAATCAAGGCGGGGGGCCATGGGGCTCGGGTCCGAAAGGACCATGGGGCACAGGTCCGCAGTCAGCCGGGCCAAGACCGCCGGATCTTGAGGATCTGCTGCGGCGCGGCCAGGACCGGCTGCAGCAGTGGATGCCCGGCGGTCATTTCAGCGGCATGGGCATCGCGCTGGTGCTGGTCGCCGCGCTGGCGATCTGGTTCGCCACCGGGATCTTCCGCGTCCAGTCCGAAGAGCTCGGCGTCGTGCTGCGCTTCGGCAAATACGTCCGCGATGCCCAGCCGGGCCTGCGCTACCACCTGCCGTATCCGATCGAGACGGTGCTGCTGCCGAAGGCGCTGCGCGTCAACACGATCTCGATCGGCATGACCCTGATCGACGATCCCGCACGGCGCGGCCGCACCATGCGCGACGTGCCGGAAGAGAGCCTGATGCTGACCGGCGACGAGAACATCGTCGACGTCGATTTCACCGTGCTCTGGCGTATCAAGCCGGGCGGGGCCGGCGCCTATCTGTTCAACATCCAGAATCCCGAAGGCACCGTGAAGGCGGTTGCCGAAAGCGCGATGCGTGAGGTGATCGGCCGCTCGCAGATCCAGCCGATCCTGACCGGGGCGCGCAACGTCACCGAGCAGAACGTCCAGGAGCTGATGCAGAAGACGCTCGACAACTACAGCGCGGGCATCCAGATCACTCAGGTGCAGATGCAGAAGGTCGATCCGCCGGCGCAGGTGATCGACGCATTCCGCGACGTGCAGGCGGCGCGCTCCGACCTCGAGCGCAAACAGAACGAGGCGCAGACCTACGCCAACCGGATCGTGCCGGAAGCGCGTGGTCGGTCCGCGCAGATCCTGCAAGCCGCCGAGGGCTACAAGGAGCAGGCGGTCGCCGAGGCCAAGGGCCAGAGCGCACGCTTCCTGAAAGTCTATGATGAATACAAGAAGGCACCCGAAGTGACGCGCGAGCGCATCTATCTGGAGACCATGGAACGCGTGCTCGGTAGCTCCGAGAAGCTGGTCTATGACGGCGGCCAGGGCCAGAATATCGTGCCCTATCTTCCGCTCGGCGAACTGACGCCGCGGCGTCCGCCGGCAGCGCCGGCCACGACCGGCCAGCAGCAGGGAGCCACCCGATGAGGTCCCCTGTCACCGGCATTGTGTCCCTGATCGTCCTCTTCATCGTGCTCGCCGTCGGCTACAGCTCGATGTTCACCGTGGCGCAGACCGAGCAGACCATCGTGCTGCGGTTCGGCGAGCCGGTTGAGGTCGTCACCGATCCCGGCCTGCACTTCAAGGCGCCGTGGAATTCGGTGATCAACGTCGACAAGCGCATCCTCGATCTCGAGAACCCGTCGCAGGAGGTGATCGCCTCCGACCAGAAGCGGCTGGTGGTCGACGCCTTCGCGCGCTATCGCATCAAGAATGCGCTGCGCTATTATACCAGCGTCGGCTCTATCCAGGCCGCCAATTTGCAGCTGACGACGCTGCTCAACGCGGCGCTGCGCCGCGTGCTCGGCGAGGTCACCTTCATCACGGTGGTGCGTGACGAGCGCGAGAAGCTGATGGCACGGATTCGCGAGCAGCTCGACAGGGAGGCCGACGGCTACGGCATCGAGGTCGTCGACGTCCGGATCCGCCGCGCCGACCTGCCGGAGCAGAACAGCCAGGCGGTGTACGACCGGATGAAGTCCGAGCGTCAGCGCGAAGCGGCCGAGTTCCGTGCCCAGGGCGACCAGAAGGCGCAGGAGATCCGCTCCAAGGCCGACCGCGAAGCAACGGTGATCGTCGCCGAGGCGAACTCGACCGCGGAGCAAACCCGCGGTGCGGGCGATGCCGAGCGCAACCGCCTGTTCGCCGAGGCCTATGGCAAGGACAAGGACTTCTTCGCGTTCTATCGCTCGATGACGGCCTATGAGAATAGTCTGCGCTCCGGCGACACACGTTTCCTGTTGCGGCCGGACTCGGAATTCTTCAGATACTTCGGCAATGCGAACGGCAAGTCGCCTGAGGCGGCCGCCGCGCCGAAACAGTAACGTCACGACGAACACCAAGACCTAAGTGTCAAGACTTGGCGGCGATGCGGAACACGCGTCGCCGCCACTCAACAACAATAAGCATCGAGCGGGAGGCTGCCATCCGATGAAGTCCATAGCGTTCGGCGACTTCCTCATCGGGTTGGGAATCCTGTTCGTGCTCGAAGGCATCCTGTTTGCGGCAAGCCCCGCCTGGATGCGCCGGGCGATGAAGAGCGCACTGGCGACGCCCGACAACATCCTGCGCATCGTCGGCATCGGCTCGGCGGTTGCGGGACTGATCCTAATCTGGCTCGTGCGGCGCTGATCACTGCCTGTTCCACCGCGCAGATCGCGCCGGAATGAACATAATCGTGAGCCTCGTGCGGCCGGTTTTTCGCCGGAATGCCCGGCTGAGATGCTTGCGCCATATGCCCGTTCGGGCGCACTCTATGATCACGGGCGCATACTGCGACCAACTAATTTGAATCCGTTTGCCTGGAGAAACTCCGACATGATCGCTGCCAGACCAGCCATGAGCCGTCGCCTCCGCATGATGGGAGCTGCGATCTCGATCGGTGCTGCGAGCATGCTGAGCTCCGGGCCGGCGTCCGCGCGCGGCCCCGAGGGCATCGCCGACATCGCCGAGAAGGTGATCGACGCCGTCGTCAACATCTCGACGTCGCAGACGATCGAGGCCAAGGACCGGACGATGCCGCAGCTGCCGCCCGGCTCGCCGTTCGAGGAATTCTTCGACGACTTCTTCAAGAACCGCCGCGGCCCGCCTGGCAAGGGCGGCGACAAGAGCGGCGAGTTCCAGCCGCGCAAGACCAACTCGCTCGGCTCCGGCTTCATCGTCGACACCGCGGGTATCGTCGTTACCAACAACCACGTCATCGCCGATGCCGACGAGATCAACGTCATCCTCAACGATGGCACCAAGATCAAGGCCGAACTGGTCGGCGTCGACAAGAAGACCGACCTCGCGGTCCTGAAGTTCAAGCCACCGAAGCCGCTCACCTCGGTGAAGTTCGGCGACAGCGACAAGATCCGTCTCGGCGATTGGGTGGTCGCGATCGGCAACCCGTTCAGCCTCGGCGGCACGGTGACGGCAGGCATCGTCTCGGCCAAGAACCGCGACATCAGCCAGGGCCCGTATGACAGCTACATCCAGACCGACGCGGCCATCAACCGCGGCAATTCCGGCGGTCCGCTGTTCAACCTCGATGGCGAGGTGATCGGCGTCAACACGCTGATCATCTCCCCGACCGGCGGCTCGATCGGTCTCGGTTTCGCGGTGCCGTCGAAGACGGTGGCGGGCGTCGTCGACCAATTGCAGAAGTTCGGCGAGCTGCGTCGTGGCTGGCTCGGCGTGCGCATCCAGCAGGTCACCGACGAGATCGCCGACAGCCTCAACATCAAGCCGGCGCGCGGCGCGCTGGTTGCCGGCGTCGACGACAAGGGTCCGGCCAAGCCGGCCGGCATCGAGCCGGGCGACGTCATCGTCAAGTTCGACGGCAAGGACGTCAAGGATCCGAAGGACCTGTCGCGCATCGTCGCCGACACTGCGGTCGGCAAGGAGGTCGACGTCGTCGTCATCCGCAAGGGCAACGAAGAGACCCGCAAGGTCACGCTCGGCCGGCTCGAGGACAACGACAAGGCTCAGCAAGCCAACGCCAAGCCCAAGGACGACACCGCCGAGAAGCCGGTGACCCAGAAGGCGCTCGGTCTCGACCTGGCCGCGCTGAGCAAGGATCTGCGCACCAAGTACAAGATCAAGGACAGCGTGAAGGGCGTTATCGTCACAGGCGTCGACAGCAACTCCGATGCTGCCGAGAAGCGTCTGTCGGCCGGCGACGTCATCGTCGAGGTGGCGCAGGAGGCGGTGTCCAGCGCCGCCGACATCAAGAAGCGTCTCGATCAGCTGAAGAAGGACGGCAAGAAGTCCGTGCTGCTGCTGGTCTCCAACGGCGACGGCGAGCTGCGCTTCGTCGCGCTCGGCGTGCAGTAGAGGCGCGCGCTCACGCCTCACCCGTCACTGTCATCCCCCGCGAAAGCGGGGGATCCAGTATGCCGCGGCCGTTCTTGTTGAGGAAGTGGGCAACGGCTTTTCCAAGTAACTTGCATCGGTGGTTATGGGTCCCGGCCTGCGCCGGGACGACACCGTAGACTACCTCTCGACGAACTCATCCCGCCGATAGCCCTGCGCGTACAACAGCGCGGTGAGGTCGCCGTGATCGATCCGCGCCGCCGCGGCGGCTGCGACCGCGGGCTTGGCGTGATAGGCGACACCGAGACCTGCGGCCTGGATCATGCCGAGATCGTTGGCGCCATCGCCCGTGACCAGCGTGTCGATGTCGTCGAGGTCGAAGGATTCGGTCAGCTCGACCAGGGTGGCGAGCTTGGTGGCGCGGCCGAGGATCGGCTCGATCACTTCGCCGGTCAGCTTGCCGTCCGCGACCTGCAACTGGTTGGCGCGGTTCTCCTGGAAGCCGATCTTCTCCGCGACCACCGTGGTGAACAGGGTGAAGCCGCCGGAGATCAGGCAGGTATAGGCACCGTGCGCGCGCATCGTCATCACCAGCGCGCGGCCGCCCGCCGTCGGCGTGATGCGCTTCTCCAGCACCTCGTCGACGACGCCGACGGGCAGACCCTTGAGCAGGGCCACCCGCTCGCGCAGCGCGGACTCGAACTCGATCTCGCCGCGCATCGCACGCTCGGTAATGGCGGCCACATGGGCCTTCAGCCCGGCGAAGTCGGCGAGCTCGTCGATGCATTCCTGGCCGATCATGGTCGAATCCATGTCGGCCAGAAAAAGCTTCTTGCGCCGGCCGAGCCGAGGCTGCACGACAATGTCGATCGGCAGGTCGCCGCGGGCCTGGCGCAGCCGCTCCTCGATGGCCTTGATCTCGTCCCTGCCGGCGTCTCCGCTCGAATTTTGGCTCTCGAACGGAATGTCGACGGCGACTTCGTTGAACAGCCACTGCGCCGGACCCGGTGAGGGCAGCACGGCCCGCGCACCGTCGACGATGGTGGAGTCGAGCGCGGGGCTTGCAGGATTGCAGATCAGCGTGGCAACGAGGGACATGCAGGCGCATTCAGGATTGTTGGACAAGGCAGTGCTTATCGCAGGGCCGACCGCCAGCGGCAAGTCGGCCCTGGCGCTCGAGCTTGCGCAGCGGACCGGCGGGGTCGTGATCAACACCGACTCCATGCAGGTCTATCGCGACCTCCGGATCATCACCGCGCGGCCAACCGCTGCCGAGGAGGCGCAGGTTCCGCACAGGCTCTATGGCCATGTCGACGCCAGCGTGAATTTCTCCGCGGGGGCCTGGGTGACCGACGCGGCAAATGTGCTGGGCGAGGCGCGTGCGCAGCGACGGCTGCCGATCTTCATCGGCGGCTCGGGCCTCTATTTCAAGGCACTGACGCGCGGCCTGTCGGCGGTGCCGCCGATACCGGCCGATGTGCGCGACGGCGTGCGCGCAAGGCTGGACCAACACGGCGTCGAGGCGCTGCATGCCGAGCTTGCACTACGTGATCCGGTATCGGCCGAACGGCTGAAGCCGCGCGACCGCACCCGCATCGCGCGGGCGCTCGAAGTCGTCGAGGCCACCGGCCGCCCGCTGCCGGACTGGCATCGCGATGGCCTGCCGCCGCTGCTGCCGCCGGGCCAATTCCACGCGTTGTTTCTGGCACCGGAGCGCGAGCGGCTCTACGCGCGGATCGACGCTCGGTTCGGCGCGATGCTCGATGCCGGCGCGCTCGACGAGGTCGCGGCGCTGGCCGCGCGCGGGCTCGATCCGCTGCTGCCGGCCATGAAGGCTCATGGTGTCCCGGCGCTGATCCGGCACCTCAAGGGGGAGATCAGCCGTGAGCAGGCCGCCGAGATCGGCCGAGCCGATACCCGCCACTACGCCAAGCGCCAGTTCACCTGGTTTCGCCACCAGCTCCCGGAATTCGAATGGGTCGCGCCCGAGGCGGCGAAGGGGTGGCTGGAGGCGCAAATCCCGTAGCCCCGTTGGCCCCCATCCGGGCTACGGCCTCTCGGACTGCGCCGCTCCGCCCGCGCGCCCGTCTGCCATGCGCGTTGCGCCGCGCAAAAACACTCGCCGAACGGCTGGAACCCCGTTACACTTCAAAAATCGCGAAACTGCTTGCCTTGCCTTGACATTCGGGCTTTGGCCGCTATGTTCGCGCAACCTTTGGGAAGACTGGGTCACCTCGTGCGCAACATTATTACCAAACTGCTTATCGCCGTCGTACCCAGGCACACCGCCGGGGATGGCTAGCGGCCATCCAAATTCGGGCGGTGTGCATGGGGCCTCTGGGGCCCCTTTTTATTGCCCGAAACAGAACTGACGAGAACTGACAAAAGCCGCGCAAAAACAAGCGCATCCGGAGCGAACCATGACCGACAAGAGCCACGATCCCAATCAGATGACCGGCGCCGCGATGATCGTGCGCGCGCTCATCGATCACGGCGTGCAGCATGTCTTCGGCTATCCCGGCGGCGCGGTGCTTCCAATCTACGACGAGATTTTCCAGCAAAGCGAAGTCGAGCACATCCTGGTGCGCCACGAGCAGGGCGCCGGCCATGCTGCCGAAGGCTATGCCCGCTCGACCGGCAAGCCCGGCGTGGTGCTGGTGACGTCAGGGCCCGGCGCCACCAACATGGTGACGCCGCTGACCGACGCGCTGATGGACTCTATCCCGTTGGTCTGCATCACCGGCCAGGTGCCGACCCACCTGATCGGCAATGACGCCTTCCAGGAATGTGACACGGTCGGCATCACGCGGCCGGCCACCAAGCACAACTGGCTGGTGCGCGACGTCAACGACCTCGCCAGGGTGCTGCACGAAGCCTTCTATGTCGCGACCACCGGCCGCCCCGGTCCGGTGCTGGTCGACGTGCCGAAGGACGTGCAGTTCGCCACCGGCACCTATCATCCGCCGCGCAAGTCGGACGTTCACATCTCCTACACGCCGCGCGTGAAGGGCGATGCGACCCAGATCCGCAAGGCGGTGGCGCTGCTCGCCAATGCCAAACGTCCCGTGATCTATTCCGGCGGCGGCGTGATCAATTCCGGTCCCGAGGCTTCGCAACTGCTGCGTCAGCTGGTGGAGGCGACCGGCTTCCCGATCACTTCGACCCTGATGGGACTGGGCGCCTATCCGGCGTCGGGGCCGAACTGGCTGGGCATGCTGGGCATGCACGGCACCTATGAGGCCAACATGACGATGCATGATTGCGACGTCATGCTGTGCGTCGGCGCGCGCTTCGACGACCGCATCACCGGCCGCGTCGATGCGTTCTCGCCGGGCTCGAAGAAGATCCACATCGATATCGACCCGTCCTCGATCAACAAGAACATCCGCGTCGACGTGCCGATCATCGGCGACGCCGGCAACGTGATCGGCGACCTGCTGCAGGTGTTCAAGGCGGAAGCCAGGAAGCCCGACATCAAGGCGTGGTGGCAGCAGATCGCGCAATGGCGCGCGCGCAATTCGCTGTCGTACCGGAAGAACAACGATATCATCCTGCCGCAATACGCGATCCAGCGCCTGTTCGAGCTGACCCGCGGCAAGGACACCTACATCACGACCGAAGTCGGTCAGCACCAGATGTGGGCCGCGCAGTTCTTCGGCTTCGAGGAGCCGCACCGCTGGATGACATCCGGCGGTCTCGGCACCATGGGCTACGGCCTGCCGGCCGCGGTCGGCGTGCAGGTGGCGCATCCGGACAGCCTGGTGATCGACATCGCCGGCGACGCCTCGGTGCAGATGACGATCCAGGAGATGTCGACGGCGGTCCAGTTCGAGCTGCCGATCAAGATCTTCATCCTGAACAACCAGTACATGGGCATGGTGCGGCAGTGGCAGCAGCTGCTGCACGGCAACCGCCTGTCGCATTCGTACTCCGAGGCGCTGCCGGACTTCGTCAAGCTCGCCGAAGCCTATGGCTGCGTGGGCCTGCGGGCGACCAAGCCGTCCGATCTCGACGGTGCGATCAAGGAGATGATCTCGATCAAGCGCCCAGTGCTGTTCGACTGCCGCGTCGCCGCGCTCGAGAACTGCTTCCCGATGATCCCGTCGGGCAAGGCGCACAACGAGATGCTGCTGCCGGAAGAAGCGACCGACGAAGCCACCGCGAAGGCCTTCGCCGGCGGCAAGGCGCTGGTGTGAGGTGAGGGTGGATCATGTTTGATCTCAGCGAGCTCGAGCGCGCGCACAGGATCGTCGGCACCGCGGTGCCGGCGACGCCGGCGTATGCCTGGCCGCTGCTGGCCGAGCGGCTCGGCACCGAGGTCGTGGTCAAGCATGAGAACCACACGCCGATCGGCGCCTTCAAGGTGCGCGGCGGCTTGGTCTATCTCGAGCGGCTGAAGCGCGAGCGGCCCGATGTGCCCGGCATCATCTCGGCGACGCGCGGCAATCACGGCCAGAGTCTGGCGTTTGCCGCGAGCCGCCACGGCGTACCGGCGGTGATCTACGTGCCGCGCGGCAACTCGGTCGAGAAGAACCGCGCCATGCACGCGTTCGGCGCCGAGCTCGTCGAGCACGGCGAGGACTTTCAGGCCGCGCGCGAAGAGGCCGAGCGCCGCGCCCAGTTCGCAGGCCTGCACATGGTGCCGTCGTTCCACCCAGACCTGGTGCTGGGCGTTGCGACCTATGCGCTGGAACTGTTTCGATCGGCGCCCGATCTCGACATTCTCTATGTGCCGATCGGGCAGGGCTCCGGCATCTCCGGCTGCATCATGGCGCGCGACCTGCTCGGGTTGAAGACCGAAATCGTCGGCGTGCAGTCGACCGAGGCGCCGTCCTACGCGCTGTCGTTCGCGGCCGGCAAGATCGTCACCACCGAGACCAGCAACACGCTTGCCGACGGCATGGCGACGCGGATTCCGGACGCCGATGCATTCGTGCTGATCCGCAAGGGCGCCTCGCGCATCGTGCAAGTCACCGACGACGAGGTCGGGCAGGCGATCCGTGCCTACTGGACCGACACCCACAATCTCGCCGAGGGCGCAGGTGCTGCGGCGCTCGCGGCCGCGCTGCAGGAAAAGAGCAAGCTCGCCGGCAAGCGGGTCGGCCTGATCCTTAGCGGCGGCAATATCGATTTCGATCTGTTCCGGACCTGGATGGGGACAGATGCTGCGCCGGCTGCCCAGCGGGCGGTGGCGTGAAAAGAATGCAAGGGGACGACCAATGAACCAGCCCGCATCCGCCTACTTCCTCGAAGAGCGTCACGATCCGAACGAGACTCACACGCTGTCCGTCCTGGTGCAGAACGAGCCCGGTGTGCTCGCGCGCGTGATCGGGCTGTTCTCCGGCCGCGGTTACAACATCGAGAGTCTCACGGTTTCGGAAACCGAGAGCCAGAAACACCTTTCGCGGATCACCATCGTCACCACGGGCACGCCGATGGTGATCCAGCAGATCAAGCATCAGCTCGACCGCATGATTCCGGTCTACCGCGTCGTCGACATGACGCTGACCGGCAGCTCGATCGAGCGCGAGCTCGCGATGGTCAAGGTGAGGGGCGGTGGCGACCACCGCGTCGAGGCGCTGCGGCTGGCGGATGCGTTCCGCGCCCGGGTGATCGATGCCACGACCGAGAGCTTCGTGTTCGAGATCACGGGCAACTCGTCCAAGATCAGTCAGTTCATCGACCTGATGCGCCCGCTGGGCTTGGTCGAGGTGTCACGAACCGGGGTGGCCGCGATCACGCGTGGGCCGGAAGGGATGTGAATCATGTTGGCGCGCGACTGGTACTACACGCAACGGCGGCAGGTCGGTCTCGATACCGCGGTTGCCTCGATCTATGACGTCAGCGAGGACAGCGATGTCCGTGCCCGACAGGCGCTGACCATGCTCGGCGTCAAGCCGGGCTGGCGGATCGCCGATATCGGCTGCGGCAACGGCGTGCTGGCGACCGAGGCGGCGCTGATGGGCGCCGAGGTCGACGCGATCGACATCTCGCCGGCGATGATCGGGCTTGCCGAAATCTACGCGCGCGACCGCAAGGCGAAGATCCGGACCCAGCCGGCCGGGCTGTTGTCCTTTGCCTATCAGCCGAACTCTTACGACGTCATCGTCAGTGAGTTCACGCTGCACCACCTGCCGGACTTCTGGAAGGCGGTGGCGCTGTCGCGGATCTTCAACGCGCTGAAGCCCGGCGCAAATTTCTATCTGCGCGACATGGTGTTCGTCAGCATGCCCGACGGCGTCGATCGCGATGTCGAGGGCTGGGCCGATTTCTCGATCAAGAACCACGATTTCGAGCGCGAAAGCGTGATGACCCATATGCGCGACGAGTACTCGACCTTCGGCTGGGTGATGGAGCGCATGCTGACCGAGACCGGTTTCACCCTGGTCGCCGCCGACTATCACGCGCCGCTGCACGGCACCTACCTGCTGCGCAAGCCGAAGCCGGACGAACAGATCTAGAGCTTGCATCGACAGAGCCAAACCGAACCAAAGAAGAAGAACAATGAAGCCGGCCGATGTTGGCATCGCCGTCATGGTCGCGGTGATCTGGGGGCTTGCGTTCGTCGCAAGCCGGATCGCGCTCGATGAGCTGCCGCCCGAATTGATGACGGCGCTGCGCTTCGGCATCGCGGCGGTGCCGTGCCTGTTCCTGCCCAGGCCTCGCCAGGTGTCGTGGCCGCTGCTGGTCGGAATCAGCCTCACTTTGTTCCTCGGCCAGTTCCTCGCGCAATCCATCGCCATCGCCCATGGCATGCCGGTCGGGCTGACCAGCGTGATCGTGCAGAGCCAGGCGCTGTTCACCATCGGTTTTGCTGCGGTGCTGTTCGGCGAATTGCCGTCGCGGTTGCAGACCGTCGGCATCGGCATCGCCGCGATCGGTCTGCTGATGATCTGCGGCACCGTCGGATACGATTTCAGCGTCGCAGCCTTTGCCATCCTGATGATCTCGCCGGTCTCGTTCGCCATCGGAAACCTGCTGCTGCGGCCGGCGCAGGGCGCACGCATGTTCGACCTGTTCGCATGGCTGTGCCTGTGTGCCGCGATCCCGTTGTTCGGTCTGTCGCTGTTGACGCTAGGCGCGAAGCCGATGTGGCAGGCGCTGTCGCATCTGTCGCCGGCCGGCATTGTCGCCATGCTGTTTGTCGGCACCGTTTCCACCAGCATCGCCTATTGGCTGTGGGGCCGGCTGCTCAGGGATTATCCGGCGGCGCAGGTGGTGCCGTTCGCGCTGCTGGTGCCGTTCGTCGGCTCCGCCGCTTCCAGCATCGTGTTCGGCGAGAGGTTCGGGCCGCTGCGGCTAGCCGGCATGCTTACAGTCATCGCCGGTATCGCCGTGATGCTGCTGTCGAAGCGGCCAAAAGCTCTGCCGAAAGTTGCGTGAGGGCACCATGTCGCATTCGCTGATGTTCGCCTTTGTCGTGTTTGCCGTCGTGATGTTCTTCACGCCGGGTCCGAACAACATCATGCTGCTGTCGTCGGGGCTGACCTACGGCTTCCGCCGCACCGTGCCCCACATCGCCGGCATCACGGTCGGCTTCGCCTTCATGGTCGGCGCGGTCGGCGTCGGGCTCGGGGCGGTCTTCATCGCCTATCCGGTGCTGCAGACGATCCTCAAATATGGCGGCGTCGCCTATCTGGTCTATCTCGCAGCCGTCATCGCCATGGCCGAGCCGCCCTCGGCGGACAAGGACGACAGGCCCGGCCGCGGCCCGATGACCTTCTGGGGCGCGGCCATGTTCCAGTGGATCAATGCCAAGGGCTGGGTGATGGTGATCGGCACCATCACGGCCTATGCGGCGATTGCCGCCTTCCCCTGGAACATCGCGATCCAGGTCGGCCTGAGCCTGGCCCTCGGGACGGTGTCCTGCATCGTCTGGGCGCTGTTCGGCACCGCCCTGCGGCCGGTCCTGACCTCGCCCCGGGCGATCCGCGTCTTCAATGTGCTGATGGCCATCCTGCTCTTGGCCTCGCTCTACCCGGTCTTCATGGACGCATGATGCCGCACCGCGCCATGCGAGATGGGGGTTTCCCCTGAGGGGAAAAATGCTCTAGACAACGCCGGAAATTCGCGGGCGCCCGGCGGTTCTGACCTTCCGAAAGCCTGACTCATCGGCCGATTTTGGCCCCCTTCAAAACGAGGAAAATACGATGCGAGTTTACTACGATCGCGATGCCGACCTGAACCTGATCAAGGGCAAGAAGGTCGTCATCGTCGGCTACGGCAGCCAGGGCCACGCCCACGCGCTGAACCTGAAGGATTCCGGCGTCAAGGACGTGGCGATTGCGCTGCGCAAGGGTTCGGCGTCGGCCAAGAAGGCCGAGAACGCCGGCTTCAAGGTGATGGAAGTCGCCGAAGCCGCCAAGTGGGGCGACCTCGTCATGATGCTGACCCCGGACGAGCTGCAGGGCGACATCTATCGCGAGCACCTGCACGACAACATGAAGAAGGGCGCGGCGCTCGTGTTCGCCCACGGCCTCAACGTGCACTTCAACCTGCTCGATCCGCGCGCCGACCTCGACGTGCTGATGATCGCGCCGAAGGGCCCCGGCCACACCGTGCGCTCGGAATATCAGCGCGGCGGCGGCGTGCCCTGCCTGATCGCGATCGCCAAGGATTCGTCGGGCAACGCCCATGACCTCGGCCTGTCCTACGCCTCGGCGATCGGCGGCGGCCGTGCCGGCATCATCGAGACCACCTTCAAGGAAGAGTGCGAGACCGACCTGTTCGGCGAGCAGGTGGTGCTGTGCGGCGGCCTGGTCGAGCTGATCAAGGGCGGCTACGAGACGCTGGTCGAGGCCGGCTACGCGCCCGAGATGGCCTATTTCGAGTGCCTGCACGAAGTGAAGCTGATCGTCGACCTGATCTATGAAGGCGGCATCGCCAACATGAACTACTCGATCTCCAACACCGCCGAATACGGCGAGTACGTCACCGGTCCGCGCATCGTCACGGCCGAGACCAAGGCGGAGATGAAGCGCGTGCTCGCCGACATCCAGGGCGGCAAGTTCGCCCGCGACTGGATGCTGGAGAACAAGGTCAACCAGACCTCGTTCAAGGCGACCCGTGCCAAGCTCGCCCAGCATCCGATCGAGGAAGTCGGCGCCAAGCTGCGCGACATGATGCCCTGGATCAAGAAGGGCGCGCTGGTCGACAAGAGCAAGAACTAAGCTCGGACCTGAACGGCGTAGGGTGGGTTAGCGAAGCGTAACCCACCGCGCCTCCGCGGAACGAATGGTGGGTTACGCCTTCGGCTAACCCACCCTACGCATCAAACTAAAAAAGGGTGGGCGCGTTGCCCACCCTTTTTCTTTGTCACGACAAAGCAGCGGCAGCTAACCGGCCGCCATCGGCTGCTTCTCGATCCTGTTGTGCAGCTGCCAGAACCGCACGGTGCGCTGTGCGGTTTCCAGCGACAGCCGCCGGTAATCGCGGTGCGCGATCTCGAGCGTCGCATGGTCGATCTGATGCGGCAGCGGCCGCTTGCGCAGGATGGTTTCGACCGTCGGCCAGTTGAGCCGCGCCGAGCGGCAGGGGATCAGGAGCAGGTCGGAGCGCAAGCCAAGCATCAGGCGCTCGATCATCGCGATCGGCATGTCGTTGAGCACGGCGAGCGCGACTGTAACCTCATCGAACTTGCCGTCCTCGGCGAATTTGTAGACCGCCGCATCGTCGAGCTCGTTCAGCTGCTTCATCAGCTTGACCAGCTCTTCGGCGATGCCGTAGTTGCGGCGCGGGGCGGCGGCCTCTTCCTGCGCGATGTCGTTCAGCACCTGGCTGATCTCCTCGCGGGCCCTGGGCGATGCGATCGCGAGCAGGCGGGCGCGCACCGTTTCCTTGGCGCGCTGCAACAGGTCGCGCAGCAGCTTGGCCGGAATATCGATGCGCAGCCCGAGGATCTCGACCAGCTCGTCGTCGCCCTCGGCGCGGGCGACGATCGAGGAATAGCCGTTGTCGGAGAATTGCGCGCCGGCATTCTTGGCGAGACGCCGGATCACCTTGTCCTCGCCGCGGTCGATGATCACGTCGGTGACGGACGCCGGCAGGTTCTCCCGCGCCGAGATCGCGAACAGATGGTCCTGGCCCTTACTGGCGGCGATCTCGCGCAGTGCGTCGTTCGAGAGGCGGCTGGAGTGGGTCAGCACGTCGCCGGCGACGCCGATGTCGTCGTCCCAGGCGAGGTGCTGAATCACCTCAAACGGCGCATAGTCCAGCGGCGCGAGCCGCTTGCTGAGCTCGGCCCGCGCCCGCGTCTCGACGCGCGCGACGAGCAGGCAAAGCACGTCGTCGAATACCTTGACCTGTTCATCGTTGAGGCGGTCGCCGTCGTTCAGGAACAGATCGGTGACCTGCCGCAGCGTCTGCACGCGCTTGGCGGATGTCCCGTCCCGGACCGCATCCTCGAGTTCGGCAATAATCGATTGTGACGCCTGTTGCGCCATCGATGGGCGACCTTGTTTTTGTTGAATGACACCTGTCCGTGCACCATGCATGGCGTCGTCTTACACCCGCGTTAAGGTGGAACCCGGTGCAAATACGGGTGCATCGCATCCTTAACGGGCTACGACCGGACAGGACGCAATTGGTGCTTTCGCCACCATGGCAGTGCGCCTTAAGAGATTGTTTAGGACGATGCGCGCCGCGCGACGGCACATAGCTCGATCGAAGCGGCGCGCCCACGCAACTGCGTTGAGCCGAGCGGCTCGATGACAAAATCCGGGTCCCGGGGCAGCAGGCGACGCAGCTCGCCCGAGATCAGCAGCGGCCGGCCGGCCTCCTTGCAATGCGCCTGCAGCCGCGCCGTGACGTTCACGGTATCGCCGAAATAGGCGATCTGCCGCCGCGAGTCGCCGCATTCGCTGATCACGACAGGGCCGGCATGCATCCCGGCGCGAAACGCCGGCACCACGCCGAACTCCTTGCGATAATGGTCGGCCCGCTTGGCGAGGCGGTCCTCGATCGCGAATACGCAGTCGAGGTAGCGCCGCGACGGCTGGCCTGCGCCGGCCGGCCAGGTCACGATGACCTCGTCGCCGACATAGGCATGAACCTCGCCGCCATGCGCCACGATCGGCTCATCGATGTCGAAGAAGAAGCGCGTCAAGAGCTCCTGCACACGCAGCTCGCCCATCGCCTCCGCCAGCGTCGTCGAGCCGACCAGATCGAGGAACAGCAGCACGCGTTCCTCGCGCACCGGTCGGCGATAGCGTCCGAGCACGATGTTGAGCAGCGTATGCCCGCCGATCATCCGGACCAGTTCGTAGATCGTCGTGATCGGGATCGAGAGCAGCAGGCCGACCCCGATGATCTTGAAGAAGGTCTCGCGAATCCACTTCGCCTCGAGCCCATGCCCGTACAGCAGGATCTCGAGCACAATCGCAGCGACCGCAACGATAACGGCGAGGATCACGGAGCGGGCAATCAGCTCGACGATGAGCGGCCGCCGCCGCAGCCAGCCGCCACGCGCGGCCAGATAGAGATGCGTGGCCCAGACGATCAGGGTGATGACGGCGCCTTCGAGCGCGCTGCGCGTATAGTTCGCAACCGAGGCCTCGTCGGATTGGTCGAAGACGTAGCGAAACAGCCCGCCGACGAGCAGGCCGAGCACGGCCAAAACGATTGCAGGCGTCACCGTCCGCCGCATGGTCCCTCCATGTCCATGAAATATCCTGCACGGATCGGGAAGGCCAGCCGCAGGCGATTGATATGAACGGGATGTGCTACGGCCGCACTAACGTATGGCCCAGCTACGGCATCCATCGGAAAGGGAAGGCGGCATGAAATCGGCTCTCACGACAGGCCTGTGCAGGCTCGGGCGCTTGGTTGCGGCCGCTTTCATCATCGCCACCTCGTCGGCATGGGCCGGCGATCAGGGCGATCCCGAGCCGTCCTGCGACGGCAATACCTACCAGATGGTCGAGTGCCTCAAGGCCAAGACCGCGCAATGGGACAAGCGGATGAACGTCGCCTATCAGCAGGCGCTGAAGGTTGCCGCCGGCGACAAGCAGCGCGACCAGCTGCGCACCGCGCAACGGTTATGGATCCAGTACCGCGACGCGAACTGCCTGTATTACGACCTCGGCGAGGGCACCATCGCCCGCCTCGATGCCGGCGAATGCATGCGCAGCATGACGGAAGTCCGTGCCAAGGAACTGGAAAACCTCGGCCATCAGTGAGCCATCTTCCGGAGTCAGGACCGGGGTCATGACTGACGGAAAGAGCCAGGACGAATTGACCCAGCTTGCCGAGGAGGCGCTGCGCGCCCAGCCCGGCTGCGAGACCGCCCGCGTGCGGGCGGTCTCGGCGCTGCCCGATGCGCAGGTCGGGCGCAACTGGGAGATCCCGAACGTCGTGCTCGGCGACAGCCTGATCAGCGACGTCGATCGCGCGGTGCTGTCGGTGCATCGCCGGCTCGGCCGCAAGTTTCACCTGGTGTGAGGCGGCCTGAGTTCAGCTCGCCTGGGCCTGACGCGGCACCGGCCGCGCGGCCATGCTGATCATCCTGAGCGCGAACACCGCGGCGAGCGGCACCAGGAACAGCGCGTAGAGCGGCATCTCGGGAATCCGCTTGCCGAACGAGACCATGAACTGCAGCAGCAGATAATAGCCGCCGATCAGATGCAGCCTGCGCCAGGCGCGCTGGCCCAGCAGCGCAGCGGTGCGATCGAACGAGGTCGCGGTCAGCGCAATGATCACGAGATAGCCGATGCCGCCGAAGATATAGGAGACGATAGATGTGGCGGCGGCGAAGCCGGCCGGATCGAGCATTGCGAACACCGTGATCGCGACCGCGTGGATGGCGTGCGAGGCGGCGAAGGTGACGCCGAGATAGCGGCGGTTGCGGCGCTGCCACTGCGTCCAGGCATTCGGCCGGAGCCGCGCCAGCGCCGCCGCGGAGAAGGCGAGGCAGAAGAATAGCAGCGAGGTCCGCGCCGTGAAGCGGATCACCATCCGCACGCCCTCGACCTCGAACTGCCGCATCGCGGCGATCCAGATCGAAAGCCCGATCAGGGTCAGTGTGAGCAGGCCGAACAGCCGCCAGCCCTCGAACCAGTTTCGACGTGTCGCCATATCCTGCCTCCCATCGTTGATGTAATCACCAGTTACATTTCTCGGTGGCGTGCGGTCAATCTGTGTAATCATCGCTTACATTCACAAGCAGGTGATGCTAGAGGTGCGCCATGCGCCGTCCCGCCAAGACCCCGCCCGCCAAGAATCCGCCGACCGGACGCCGGTCCGCCAAGCCGCGTCCAGCCGCAGCCCGGGCGCCGGCGGCCAAGCCGTACCACCACGGCGACCTCCGCCGGGTCCTGATCGAGGCCGCCATGCAACTGGTCGGCGAGGGCGGGCCGGAGGCGGTCAGTGTGCGCGAAGCCGCCCGCCGCGCCGGGGTTTCGCCGGGCGCGCCGTTCCGGCATTTCCCGAGCCGGGATGCCCTGATGAATGCGGTGGCCGAGGAGGCGCAGCGCCGCTTCCGCGCCGAGATCGTGGCGGCGCTGGCCGATGCATCGCCCGGCGATCCGCTGGGCCGCTTCCGCTGCCTTGGGATCGCCTATCTGCGCTGGGCGATGAAGAACCCGACCCATTTCGAGATCATCTCCAGCCGCCGCTTCTTCGACCACGACCGCTCGGCTGGGGTCTCCAGTGACAATGCGGAGTTGATCGGCCTGACCGAGCGGACGCTGGCCGAGGCCTTTTCAGCCGGCCAGCTTGCGGCGCGCGACCTGAAGCAGGTCCAGATCGCCGGCCGCGCGCTCGTCTACGGTTTTGCACGGATGCATATCGACGGCCATTTACCGCGCTGGGGCGTCGCCGAAGCTGAGGCCGAGCAGATGGCCGCTGACATCGTCGACCTCTTCATTGCCGGCATCGCGAGGCCTGCTGCGAAGGTCTGAGGCGCGCCGCGCCGGCCGGGCGTGCTCTGGGCGGGCAAATTCATTGCGCGTTCATGACGATTCAATTACGTTTTTGTGACACGGCGCAGACTCCGGCTGTGCGGTGTGCCTCCTGGCCTTTGCCAGTCAAGGCCGTGGCATTGCGCCGGGTTTGTATTGCGTCCCACCCATGGCGCCCGCGCCTCAGCAAAACTCTTCCGTTGCCGCGCTGGCCGGTGGCCTCGCCGCGATCGGCATCTGGCGGTTGCTGGCGGTCGCCGCACCGCATCTCGGCGCGCTGATCCTGATGCTGCGGACCGAGACCGATTTCGGCTCGCGGCTCTGCTTCCTGCTCAGCTGGGGAATCCTCAACTTCCTGTTCGTCGCACTGCTGCGCCGGCCGGCGCTGTCGGGCGCGCTGTCGCTGACGCTGGTCGTGGTGCTGGTGCTGCTGTCGCGGTTCAAGCACGACGTGGTGCAGATGACCGCGAACTTCGTCGACCTGATGGTGATCGATCGCGACACCGCGTCGTTTCTGCTCACGATCTTTCCGAACCTGCGCTGGTCGATCATCGGCGCCGGCCTCGTCACGCTGCCGCTGATGTACGCGCTGTGGTGGCTCGACCCGTTCCGCATCCGCCGCCTGCCGGCCGCAGCGGCCTGCCTTGCCTGCACCGCGGCGCTCTCGGGCTATGCCTTCGCCTGGCCGGATGAGGCCTGGCGCGGCTATTACGACGACGGCTATCTGTCGAAATTCGCGCGCTCCGGCGTGACTGCGGTGTCGGACTTCGTCGCCTATGGCTTCATGGAGTCGGATCCGAGTGCGAGCGACCAGCTCAAGGTGCCCCTGGTCGACGCCTGCCATCCCGCCGGGCGGCGGCCGAACATCATCATGATCCATGATGAATCGAGCTTCGACATCCGCGCTGCGTCCGGCGTCAAGGTCCCGCCGGGCTATGGCGGCCAGTTCAAATCCTACGACGGTGTCGAGCGCAAATTCCTCGCCGAGAGCAATGGCGGGCCGAGCTGGTTCACCGAGTACAATGTGCTGGCGGGATTGTCCTCGCGCTCGTTCGGCCGGTTCGCCTATTTCGTCACCCGCATCGCATCGGGCCGCGTCGCGCGCGGCCTGCCGCTGGCGCTGCGCCGCTGCGGCTACGACACGCTGTCGCTCTATCCGGCGTTCGGCGCCTTCATGAGCGCGCGCAGCTTCCAGACCACAACCGGCATCCAGCAATTCTACGACGCGCATGATCTGCACGCGAAGGACGTCGAGCCCGACAGCTTCTTCTACGACAAGGCGCTGAAGCTGATGGCCGAGCAGAAGACGCTCAGCACGCCGCTGTTCACCTTCGTCTATCTCGCCGCCAATCATTTCCCGTGGGAGACGAAATTCCGTCCCGAGTTGCTGCCGGCATGGAAGCGGCCGGGTAACACGCCGTCGGTCGACGAATATCTGCGCCGGCAGGCGATGAGCGCCAACGACTATGCCGGCTTTGTCGCGGCATTGAAGAAGAAGTTTCCGGCGCAGCCGTTCCTGATCGTGCGCTACGGCGATCATCAGCCGGAGTTCTCGCCGCAGCTGCTCGATCCCGGGCTCGACGAGGCCGGCATCGGCAAGAAGCTGATGGACTACGATCCGCGCTACTATGCGACCTATTACGCGATCGATGCCGTCAACTTCGAGCCGGTGAAGAGCCCGACGGTGATGGACACGATCGACGCCGCCTATCTGCCGCTGGTGATCCAGGAAGCCGCGGGCATTCCGCTCGATCCGTCGTTCGAGGAGCAGAAGGCGATCATGCTTCGCTGCAACGGCGCATTTTATTCCTGCAAGGACGGCGCGGAAGCGCGCCGCTTCAATCGCCTGTTGATCGATGCGGGGATCATCAAGGGACTTTGAGACTTCGTCATTGCGAGGAGCGTAGCGACGAAGCAATCCATCTTTCCTCGCATGCGGAGAGGTGGATTGCTTCGCTTCGCTCGCAATGACGGCAAGAGGTTATTTTCCCCCGACCTTCTCCCACAACCAGCGCGCCACGGCGTCGGGCGATGATGATGCGTCGTTGCCCGATGCGCGCAGGTTGGCCTCGCGCATCTCGGCGATGCCGATCTTGCCGAGCAGCGGACGCAGCGCCGCCTTGAGGACCTCGTCGTCGCGCCGCTTTGGCGACAGCAGCACGATCGCGTCATAGGGCGGGATCGCGTGCCTGTCGTCCGCGAGCGCAACCAGGTCGTATTTTGCGATCAGCCCATCGCTGGTGTAGCCCGCGATGACGTCGACCTCGCCGGAGGCAACCGCCGCATACATGAAATCCGGCTGCATCTGGCGCTGGGCGCGGAACGTCAGCCCATACGCCTTCTGGATGCCGGCCCATTCCGGCCGCGAGAAGATTTCATAGTCGCCGGCGATCGACATCGTCGCAGCGTGCGACGCCAGGTCGGCGATCGAATGGATGCCGAGCTCCTCGGCGCGCTTCTTCGGCATCACCAGTGCATAGGCGTTCTCGAAGCCGAGCTCGCCGAACAGCGTGATGTCCTGCTTCGCCAGCGTCGTCTTCAGTTCGCCCAGCAGCTCGGCACGGGGCCTGATGTCGGTGTGGTGGAACTGGTTGGCCCACAGTGTCCCGGAATAGTCGACATAGACGTCGATATCGCCGGCCGCGAGCGCATCGAAGATCACATTGGAGCCGAGGCCGGCGCGGGTCGTCGTCGGCAGTCCGGCCGCTTGTAGCCGCTGCGCCATCAGCGCCGACAGCACGTATTGCTCGGTGAACGTCTTGGCGCCGACGACGTAGCGCGCCTGCTGCCGTGCGATCGCTGGCACCAGCGTCGCCGCGATCAGGGCGGCTATGCCGAGCCCGCCGAGTGCGGTCCGGACGCGGCTGCGATTGCGCAGGCCATTCTCGATCAGCGCCAGCAATTGGTCGACGACGAGCGCGAGCACGGCGGCGGCGAAACAGCCGAACAGCACGAACACCCAGTTCTGGGTCTGCAGCCCCGCGAAGATGTAGTTGCCGAGGCTGGTCTGGCCGATCGGCGTCGACAGCGTCGCGGTGCCGATCACCCACACCGCGGCGGTGCGGATGCCCGCCATCATCACCGGCAGCGCGAGCGGCAGCTCGACCATGGTGAGTGATTGCCGCGGCGTCATGCCGACGCCCTGGGCTGCCTCCAGCACCGCCGGATCGACGCCGGAGAGGCCGGTGATGGTGTTGCGTAAGACTGGCAGCATCGAATAGAGCGCGAGCGCCAGCACCGCCGGCAGGAAGCCGAAGGCGGAGAAGCTGAAGCCGAGCCACGTCGCGGTCAGAGCCGTGAGCGCCAGCAACAACGGATAGAACAGCGCGAGCAGCGCAAGACCGGGCACCGTCTGCACGATGCTGGCAAGCCCGAGCAGCGTGCCGCGCAGCACCGGCTGGTTGCGCGCGATGAGCGCAAGCGGCAGGCTGATCAGAAGTCCGAGCGCCAGCGCGGCGACGCTGACCCGGACATGGTTGCCGAGATAGTCGGGCAGATGCGCAAGCGCCTCGCTCCAGCGTGGATCGCTCATGCCGTGCCGTCCCGCGGCAGCAATGCGCCCAGCCGTTCCGCCTGTCGCCGCGGCGTCCGCAAGAGTTCGCCGACATAGGCATCGGTGTTGGCCGCGAGCTCCGCCGGCGTGCCCAAAGCGAGCAGCTTGCCGCCGCGCATCACCGCGATACGGTCGGCCAGCAGCAGTGCTTCGGTCATGTCGTGGGTGATCATGACTGTGGTCAGTCCAAGCTCGCGGTGCAGTGTGCGATAATCGTCGCCGAGCGCGTCGCGGGTCAGCGGATCGAGCGCGCCGAACGGCTCGTCCATCAGCACGATGCGCGGCTTCGCAGCCAGCGCACGCGCGACGCCGACGCGTTGGCGCTGACCGCCGGAGAGTTCGTGCGGCAGGCGGTCGCGATGTTGGGCGCGGTCGAGCCGCACGAGGTCGAGCAGCTCGTCGACCCGTGCCGAGATCTCGGCCTGCGGCCAGCCGAGCAGTTTTGGCGTGATGCCGACATTGTCGGCGACGGTGAGATGCGGAAACAGTCCGCCACTCTGGAAGACATAGCCGATACGGCGCCGCAGCAGGATCGGGTCGATGCGGCTGACGTCTTCGCCCTCGACGGCGATCCGGCCGCGGTCGGCCTCGATCAGGCGGTTGGCGAGCCTAAGCAGCGTCGTCTTGCCGGAGCCCGAGCCGCCGACAACAGCCAGGAATTCACCCTCGGCGACGTCAAGCGAGACGTCGTCGACCGCCACCACGCGACCATTGTCAAAACTCTTGCCGACATGCGCGTAGGCGATCAGCGGCGTTGCAGGCATTCTCGGGCCATTCCTGGGCGACCTCACGTCTCACCATCGTGAACGACAGTGATAGCCCATAAAATGGACTTTGACTTGAGGTGCACGCGCCTGCGTCACGCGGCTTTCGCAGGCTGTTCCAGTTGGGCGCGCGAAGTGGTCAGCCCCTTCCGGGGCTGTGAGCACACATCACACTTCGTTCTTGGGGACGTACTTGCCCATGATGCACTTATAGCTCTGCAAGCGCCAATCGTGATACGGCCCCTTGGCGAGCCAGTCGGCGATGCCGATTTGGGCGTTCACGGCGCAGGCGCCCATGGTGATGCCGGATTGGTCGCTGTTGGTGACGACCTTTTCCATGCAGAGCTGAGCATTGCAAAGGATGGCGACGAGCGTAACGAGCATGATGGTCTTTATCCGTAGGATTAACCCGGTCTGAACCGAATCATGCACGGTTCATGCCATTATCAGCGACTTTGGTGTCACAGCCGGCAAGACCGGAAAAGTACGGCGGACCGAATCACGCGCTCGCCGGCGCGTAGCCGCACGCCCGCAGATACGCTATAGTTCTCCCCAACTACGACGTGAGATCGGGGGCGAGTGAGGAACGTTGCGCTGTCGGGGGCTGCATCGATGATGACGTTACCTGAGTTGGCGGCAGGCGCTTTGGAGAAGTTTCTCGCCACGCATGTCAGCCGCACCTTCGGGGCTTCGCAGGCCCGCTTTGGCGAACTCCTGCCGGCCGCAGCCCGCATTGCGCTTGAATGCATCGGCAACAGCGATGCGCTCTACCACAATGTCGAGCACACGATGCTGGTCACGCTGGCCGGGCATGACATCATCCGCGGTCGCGCGCTGCACACCCATGTCACCGCGGAGGATTATACTCACACGATCATCGCGTGCCTGACGCACGACATCGGCTATGTGCGCGGCCTGCTGAAGGGCGATGGACCGGATGGATATGTCATCGATGCCTCCGGCAACAAGGTGGTGCTGCCGCGCGGCTCGTCGGATGCCGGCCTGATGCCGTATCACGTCGATCGCTCGAAGCTCTATGTGCTCGACAGGCTCGAGGCGGTGCTTCCGCTCGATCGCGAGCGCGTCGCACGCAACATCGAGGGCACGCGGTTTCCGGCGCCGGAAGGCCAGCAATATGACGACGAGGCGGCGATCGTCCGGGCCGCTGATTTCATCGGTCAGCTCGGCGATCCCAACTACATCAGGAAAGCCAACGCGCTCTATCACGAGTTCGAGGAGGTCGGCATCAACCGCCAGCTCGGCTATGAATCGCCGGCCGATATCGTCGACCGCTATCCGCAATTCTACTGGAATATGGTTGCGCCGCACATTCAGGGCGCCATCAACTGCCTGAACATGACGGCAAGCGGCCGTCAGTGGATCGCGAACCTCTACAGCAACGTCTTCCGCGCCGAGCGCGAGGTCACGCTGTCCGGCCCGCAGATCTGAGGCACGGCGCCAGCGGCGCGGCCTTTCAGCACGGCTCGCCTGCATTCCCCGGTCGATTGCGGAGCGTCCACATTTCGGCCCGCTTCATCGTTGCACAGTCCGTGGAAATCGGCGACCTTGCGCCATGGACCTCTCCATTGACCGTGTTCTCGATCGTTTCAGCATGATCTCCCGTTTCGCTCAATTGATTGCGATTGCTATCGTGTGCTGGCCCGCGCTCGCCGTGGCCGCCGGCCCGGTCTACGACGTCGACCTGTATGCGTTGATGTCGGGCACCTGCCGCAATGTCAGCGTCGCCGGCCGCAGCTATACCTGCAAGGCGGTGGCCTACTTCCACACCCTGCGCGGCCGTTCCGAGTTCACCGTGGTGCTCGACGATCCCGCCGACAAGAGCCATATCGTCTCGTTCTCCGGCGAGAGCACCGAGCGCACCCAGGACAATCTGTTCGAGCTCGCGGTCGACCGCATGTTGCTGAAGTCGAGCGACCGTCCGCGTGTCGATGGCTTGCCGGTGCCGCTGGTCGAGATGTCGACAGGCTCCTGCCGTCAGGTCGGAAGCTTCATCACGCGGCAGGTGTCGACCATCACCTGCGCCGCCACCGACCAGAACGGCAAGCGGTACGAGCTGAGCTTCGAGTCGGACGGCTCGCCGATGACCTTGCGCCGGCTGCGGCAATCGACGCTGCCGTCGGAACGGCAACGGGCGCGCCAGATCGCGCAGCTCGAATGCCGCCTCAAGGCGCGGGCCGCGCAGGTTCTGCCGCGGGACACCACGGCCTTCATGATCCGTTGTCTCGGTGAGGACGACGGCAAGCCGGCCGGCGAACAGCGATAGCCGCGCGCCCGGCGTTGCGGAGCAAGCTCGAGGAGAATTCGATGCGCTTGAAATTCGCCATCATCGCCGCCATCGGCGTTGGCATCGCCTCGCCCTCCGCCGCGCAAATGTACGATCCGAATTATCCGGTTTGCCTGGAAGTCTATGGCGGCAGGCTGACGCCCGAGTACATCGATTGCAGCTTCACGTCGCTTCCGCAATGCAAGGCGACGGCGTCGGGACGATCGGCGACATGCTCGGTCAATCCCTACTACAAAGGCCCAAAAAAGCCGACCAGGGAGCGGCGGCAACGACAGCGCCAGCCCGCCGACTAGGGCGCCGTCGCGTCGCCAGCGCAGTTGACCAGCTCCGGCTGTTGCGGGGAAGCCTTCGAACGACAAGGAGAGACCGATGCGCCTGAAACTGTTCGCGATCGCCGCATTTGCGGTCGCCCTGGCAGGACCTGCCGCCGGGCAGGCCTATGATCCGAACTATCCGGTGTGCATGCACGTCTATGGCGGCCGATTCGGTGGCGGCAACTATATCGACTGCAGCTTCACCTCGATTCCGCAATGCCAAGCGAGCGCGTCGGGCCGGGCCGCGATGTGCTCGGTGAATCCCTTCTTTGCGCCGCCGCCGCCTCCGAAGCGCCGGGCGCATCGCCGCCATCACGCCCACTGACGCGCGCGCACGAGGCTGGTCGGACGCCTGCCTCACACCGGCACGCTCAAGGCGTCGTAGGTGAACAGCCAATCATAGCGCTCGCGCACCCGGTCCGGTTGCCATTCGCGCGAGACATAGGCGTCGGCGCCTGCGGCATCGGCGAGCGCCGGATTGTGGAAGCGCCTGGCATTCTCGGCGGACTTCGTCACGATCATGTTCGTCCGCGTCAGCCGCGCGGCCTGATAGCGCTGCAACGCCTCTTCGGGCGGGAAGCATTCGAGGCAGCGAGCCAGCACCATGCCGTCCTCGATCGCCATGTTGGCACCCTGGGCCAGGAACGGCAGCGTCGGATGCGCGGCGTCGCCGAGCACGCAGGCCCGCCCGACGGCGAAGCGACCGAGCGGGTCGCGGCCAAGCAATGCCCATTTGTAGGGAATATTGAGGTTGTCGATGATGGTATGGATGTCCGGATGCCAGCCGGCAAAGGCATTGGCGCAGGCCTCGCGCGTGCCACGTTCGGTCCACGACTCGACCGACCAGCTTTCGCCCTCGAAGATGCCGACGAAGTTCAACAGCTCGCCGCGGCGCACCGGATAGGTGATGACATGGCCGCCGGGGCCGACCCAGTTGGTGCCGACGTCGCGCCTGAGGCTCGTCGGTAGCCGTTGCATCGGGACCAGGCCGCGCCAGGCGGCCACACCCGCGAAGAATGGTTTGGTGTCGCCGCCAATCTGCCGGCGAATTTCGGAGTGCACGCCGTCGGCGCCGATCACGACGTCGCCGCGGCGCCGCTCGCCATTGGCGAGATGCAGCCAGATGCCGTCACCGTCCTCGTCAAAGCCGGCGCAGCGGCTGTTGAGATGCAGACGTCCCGGTGCCCGCACATTGAATGCGTCGACCAGCACGCGGTGAAAGTCGCCGCGATGCACCATCCAGTAGGGCGCGCCATAGAACGCCCGCGAGGAGGCGCCGAGGTCGAACAGCTTCCAGGTCCGCCCGGTGCTGAACAGCCGGATCTCCTTGCCCGTGGGCTCGCAGGCGATCGCCTGCATGTGTTGCTCGAGGCCGAGCGCAATGAGGACGGCTGTGCCGTTGGCGCTGAGCTGGACGCCGGCGCCGAGCTCGCGCAGCTCCGATGCCTGTTCGAAGATTTCAACCTCGATCCCCCGCTGCAGCAGCGCCAGCCCCGCGACGAGGCCGCCGATCCCGGCGCCGGCAATCAGGACTTTTGGCCTGCGGTTTGCGTTCACGCGATCCATCCGCCGCTATCTGCGCGTGACAAGGAAGTCATCGGTGAACTCGCCACGCGAGATCTTGACCGGGATCTCACCCTCGCTGCCGATCTCGACCAGCTCCGAGCCGGACTTGTTATCCTCAGGCGTCAAGAGCTCGATGCGCTCGGCAATCCGCTCGGCCTGCCAATCGGTCAGCTTCCAGGCAAACCGGCCGCCGAGATCGCGCATGCCGAATTGCTCGTCGGCGGGCAAGAGCACCAATTCGTTGCGCGAGACGGCGCCGGGAATGTGCTCCGCCACGGCAGCGGCTTGCGGATTCTCTGCAAAGCGCCGCAACAGACTTGCCAGCGCGGCAAGATCGGCAGCCTCGCCGAGGAACAGGAACAGCGGATGGAAATCGCTCGGCATGTATTCAAATCGCAGCATGATCGATGGTCCGTTGGCTGGAACTAGTCGCTGAGAACCTCGACGACATCCTGGGCATGGCAAAGCTCCACCGTGCCGACATCGCCAGGACGGGCAGGGGACTCCAGATAGCGCACCTGCAGCCATTGGCCGTCGTCCATGTTCTCCACCACCTCGGCGACGATATCGGCCTCCAGTTTCAGCCGCGTCCCGACCTTGATCGCCGTCACGTCAATCATCGCACCACACCTTGCTCAGAAGAACGTGGTGAGATTTTTGGCCAGCAGGATATTCTGTTCAAGCAATATCTCGCGCCTCGCGACCTTCCAGCAATTGTCTGTCAGGCGCAGCGTGTCGTTGCGGCGGCCGACGAAGATGTAGGTCTCGTACTCGACGCGGTTCTGGTAGACGAGAAAGCGGCTCGTGACATCGAGCTCCCGCGCCGCGGCGATATCCGGCCGCGCGCCCTTGATCTGCACGTTGCTGACCATGTGCGTGATCCGCGACAGCGGCTCCTCGGCGTAGTGCACGCCGGTCAGGATCTGTTCGACCCGTTTGGTCAACGTCCACTTGTCCTCGTCGAACCAGCTGATGCCTTCACCGCGTTTGGTGTTCTCGCGTGCGGCCTGCTGGCCGAACTTCACATTGCGGCGGATCGGCATGAAGTAGCTGACATCCTCGGCGAGCAGCGCGAGCCAGTCGCGGAAACGCCGGTCATCGAGCAGGTCGGCCTCGTGGTAGTAGAAATCCTCGACATCTGCCTTCAGCCGATAATAGACCGCCGATCGTTCGATCGTGGCACCGTCAGCCAGCGCTTGCTTGTCGTGATCCTGAACAGTCGTCGTCATCGGCATCTCCTCATCGGGGATCGCGGGGTTGTCGGGTTGCCGGGGCGGGCGGAATCGGCCCGCCTTGTTGCGCGAAGCAGCCGACGTCGATCACGGTGCCGGACAGCGTTTCCGCTTCCGGCGACAGCAGGAAGGCCACGACATTGGCGATGTCGTCGCCGGCGGCGACCCGGCCCGCGGCGGTGCCAGGCACGCCCTTGCCAAAGCGCGCCGCATCGCCGCCGACCCGGCCTAGGCTCATGCCGCTGACGATGCCGCCACCACCAGGGATCACGGTGTTGACGCGGATGCGCTGGTGGAAAAAGTCGTAGGCCATCGCGGCGCTCAACGCGACGACGCCGCCCTTGCTCGCGCTGTAGACTGCCATGTTCGGCTTGCCCCAGCCGGCGCCGGATCCGATGTTGACGATCGAGCCGCCGCCCTGCGCGATCATGTGGGGGATCGCCGCGCGGCTGGTCAGGTACGGTCCTTTCAGATTGACGGCGATAATGCGATCGAACAGCGCCTCGTCGGTATCGAGCACGGTGCCGAGCGGGCCGATCGCGGCGTTGTTGACGACGCCGTCGATGCGGCCGTACCGCGCCATGGCCTGTGCGACCACTCTGCCGACATCGCCCGATTGCGACACATCGGCTTCCATCAATTCGGCAGACAAGCCTTCGCGATCGAGCTCTTCGCGCAGGGCCGGAATGGCGTTCTGTGCGGTGCTCGAGACCTGCGGCGCCTCGAGGCCGAACGCCACCACCGCGTGGCCGCGGCGCGCGAGGCCGAGCGTGATCGCGCGACCGATGCCGAAGGTGCCGCCGCTGACCAGGACGGTTTTTCGGGGCGCGGTCATTCTGCGGCCTCCCGGTTGCCTGCGGGGGATCCGAGCAGCTCGTGCCAGCCGCCGCCCTGCATGTAGCTGGACCAGCGGCGGTAGAAGCCGCGCGCGATCTGCTCGGTGACTTGCGTGGAAACATCGCCGCCGAGCGGATGATCGCTCACATAGGCGCCCATCGACTGCTGATAGTTGAAGGGATAGCGCCGCGCGACCGTGCCGGTGCTCGCCGCGGTCGCATAGAGCCAGTTCTCCATGTCGTCCTGCTCGGTCATGCCGGCCGGGCCGGAGTAACGCATGTAGTAGTGGCGCAGATAGTCCTTGGCTTCCTGTGGCGCGTCCTTGTCGACCAGGAAGAAGCGCCAGCCTTCGGTCGAGGTCGGGCTGTGCGGATGCCAGGCGCAAAGTCCGCGCGGCTGGCGTCCGTGATAGGAGGTGTTGGGGAAAATCGTGCCGACGAAGGGCAGCAGCCGCGCGCCTTCGCCGAGCCGCCGCTTGCGCTCCTCGAAACAGTGCCGGAAGTATTGTTCGAGGATCGGATTGTCGAGGAAGGACTCGGTGTATTCGTTGGCTTCCGGCTGGATCGCGCTGTGCACGCCGTGGCCTCCCGGAAAGCTGATCCAGACGTGTTGTGCTTTCTCCAGTTCGTCGTCGCGGCGGCCCTTCTTGCCGGCCGCAGCGCTCGGTCCGATGCCGATCAGATCGACCGAGCGGTGGCTCGGATTGTGATAGGTGTCGCCGAGGAAATTCTCGGCGGCGAATTTCCAATTGGCGGGGAATACCCATTTGTGGACGCCGATCACCTCGGAGCCGCCCTCGCGGCCGTCGCGGCAGTCGAGCGCCTGGTCGAGATGGATCTTGGCATCGCCGAGATAGGTGATGAAGTCAGGCGCATCCTTGTCCCAGGTCGCCCAGATCGAGCCCTTGTAGTTGCAGAGCTTCGCCACCGAGACCAGCGAGTTGGCCTCGCGGTCGAGCACGCCGTCATAGAGCGTCCGGTGCAGCGGAACGCCCTGTAGCTTGCCGTCGGTGGTGTAGGTCCAGCTGTGATACGGGCAGGTGAACAGCGAGGTGTTGCCCTGCTCGTAGCGGCACACCTTCATGCCGCGGTGCCGGCACGAATTCAGGAAGACGTGAATCTCGCTTTTCTTGTCGCGGCAGAGGATGACGGATTCCTCGCCCATCCGCGAGGTGTAGAAGTCGCCGGGATTGGGCACGAGGCTTTCGTGGCCGACCAAAAGCCAGGCGCGGGTGAAGACCTTGTCGAGCTCCTGCCGGTAGATATCGGCGTCCACGAAGATCTCGCGGCTGATGAAGCCACCCTTGACGTCAACAAGCTGATCGAAATCGTTGCGAAGCGGCATCGGCGTCTCCTTGTTCTTCCCTGCGCGACCGTGCGTCGCGGCGAATGATGGTGCGTCCTATTTGTCGAGCTTGCAGCCGCCCGTTCCCTCGGGGCGGAATGCCTTGTCGCCGGGAATGACCGCGATCTTCTGGTAGTAGTCCCAGGGATATTTGCTCTCCTCGGGCTTCTTCACGCGATAGAGCGACAGGTCGTAGACGACGCGGCCGTCCTTTCGGATGTGCGCGGGGCGGCCGAAGAAATCGACCGGCAGCTTGCGCATCTCCGCGTTCACCGCCTTGGCCTCGTCGCTGCCGTCGGCCTCGATCGCCTTCAGATAATGCCGCACGGCGGCGTAGGTCGCGGCCTGCAGCTTGGTCGGCTCGCGCTTCTCGATCTCGATGAAGCGCTTGGCGAAGGCGCGGCTGCCGTCGTCGTCATCCCAGTAATATTGGGACGCGATGTACATGCCCTGCGCGTCGCGCAGCCCGATCGAATGGACGTCGGAGATGAAGGTCAGCATGCCGACGATGGTCTGACCGCCCTGTTGCAGGCCGAATTCGTGGGTCTGTTTGACCGCGTTGACGGTGTCGGCGCCGGTGCCGGCCAGTGCCACCACCTTGGCGCCGGAATTCTGCGCCGCCAGCAGGAAGGACGAGAAGTCGGTGGTGTTGAAGGGATAGCGCACCGCGCCGACGACCTTGCCGCCGGCATCGGTCACCGCGCGCGAAGCATCCTTCACCATGGCGGTGCCGAACGAATAATCGACCGCGACGAAGAACCATTCCTTGCCGACGCGGCGGCTCAGCTCGCCGACGAGGCCAGCCGACAGCGCGTAGGTGTCATCGGCCCAATGGGTGATGACGGGCGAGCATTTGTCGCCAGTCAAATCGGAGGTCGCGGCGCCCGAGACCAGCGCGGTCCGGTTGCTCTGCGTCGCAAGTCCGGCAACCGCGAGGCCAACCGAGCTCACGGCAAGATCGGTCACCGCGTCGACATGCTCGACGTCGAACCATTGCCGCGCGATCCCGACCGCGACGTCGGGCTTGTTCTGGTGATCGGCCGAGATGATCTCGATCGGCTTGCCCAGCACCTTGTTGTGAAAATCCGCGGCGGCAAGCCTGGCGGCGGTCACCGAGCCCGGCCCGCCGAGATCGCGGCCGCTGCCGTAATCGCCCAGGACCGCAATGCGCACCACGCCGTCGGAGATGCCCGAGCCATCCGGCGCGGCATACGCCAGCGACGTCGAGAGCATCAGCGCGGCGATCGCGGACCATCTGCGCGTGGCGTCAGTCTGAAGCAATTCCAATCCTCCCGTCATTTTGCTGTGTCCATCTGGTGGACATCATTCTCATAATATGAGATAGTATCCAGGCGAACCGATTGGTCAAGTGCGCTGGATGCAGCGCGCCCTGTCGAATTTGCGGATGTGGACGGATGGCGAAGAAACCGAAGGCGGAAGCTCACGAAGCGGAGCAGGGGGTGTCGGGCGTGCGCGCGGTCGACCGCGCGATCGCGATCCTGCAATGCTTCACGCCCGATCAGCCGGCGATGAGCGTGATCGAGATCCAGAAGCGCGTCGGGCTGAGCCGGCCGACGCTCTATCGCCTGCTGCAGACGCTGGCGCAGCGCGACCTGATCCAGGCCGAAGGCGACCCACAGCGCTTTCGGCTGTCCCACGGCGTGATGAAGCTGTCCCATGTCTGGCTGACGGGGCTCGAGGTCGTCGTGATTGCACGCCCGGTTGTCGAAGGCCTGCGCGAGGCGACCGGCGAGACCGCCGCGCTGTTCCGCGTGCAGGAGGAACGCGGCATCTGCATCCTCGAATGCCAGAGCCGTCACGTGCTCTCGATCAGCCGCGGCGTCGGCGACAGTTTGAGCCTGACCCGGGGCTCGACCGGCAAAGCGATGCTGGCCTTCATGGACCCGGCGCGGCAGGCCGAACTCCTCGCCACCATACCTGAGAGCGCCGACCGTGGTCGGCTCGAGGAAGCCCTGGCATTTGCTCGGCGCAACGGCTACGCGACCAGCCACAGCGAGATCTTCGCCGGCACGGTCGCGGTCTCCGCGCCCTGCTTCGATCACCGCGGCGACGTCGTCGGTTCGGTCGGCCTCTATGGACCGGGCGCGCGCATCGACGAGCAGAAGCTGCTGGAATTTTCCGGGCTGGTGCGCGAGGCCGGCCGGCAGATTTCGGTTCTACTGGGATTTCAGGGGGCCGAGCCGGCCACTGCCCATCGCTCGTGATTTCGATCGGGCCGGCGGCGCTCCGCCTGCCTTCATGCCGCGCGAGCCGGGGATCGAAGGGACGCCGGCGCGGGTGAAGCGCCGGAGAGAACCCGGACGATCGAAACAGGTCCGGCTTCCCTGGGAACCCGGCGCGGCGGTCGGGGCTAGACCCTGCCGCGGTCCCCGGGTGGTGGCGGCGCATCAGGCGGACGTTAACGAATCTTCACGATCATGCGATCTCTTTGGCCGTCGGCAGCGGTCGGCAAGATCGACACGCGTCCCGAATTCGTTCACAACTATGGCGATAGTTACGCAATCTATTGCTGCATTCGTCGCGACGGGACGCGCGCAACCTTGCCAGGACAGGCCTGGCCGACAGCAATCGTATCGCGTCATGATTTGCGAAGGAATTCTATGACGGCAAGCTGGGTCAATTCTCTGGTCGACAGTGGCGTCAAGTCCGACATGCTCAACTTTGCTGCGGACGGCGTTTTCACCGATGCTGAAGCCATTCAGTTGCTGGCGGATGTCGCCAATCGCGGGAGTGTCACCGCGAATGAGCTGAACTCGCTGCAGCTGATTGCGGCCAATCTGAACAGCGGCCTCTACACATCGGATTATGTCTCCCATCTCTTCAACCAGCTCGTTGATGGGAATCCGGCGAACGCCACCTGGACAGGGGGCGGCACTGCTCACATCACGCTCGGCAATCTGCAGGTCGGCACGACATCGACGCAGATGTCGGAGCTGATCGGAAAGTGGTTTCAGGGGACCGACCTTCCGGACCCAACCTTGCCGCCCGATGCAGGCGCGAGCGGCTGGACATTGCAGGGCTACAGCACGGTTACCGGACCGCTGTATTCTTCGGCGGGCGCAGCCACCGTCAACGACATCTGTCAGGGAGCAGACGGCGATTGCGAGCTGATGTCGGGTTTGATCGACGTCGTCGTCTTTCATCCTCAGGTCATGAGCTCCATGATCGTGGACAATGGAAACGGCACCTATGGCGTGCGCTTCTATGTCAATGGTCAGGAGACATGGGAGACCGTCAATGACGAGTTTCCAGTCGTCAAGGGCACCGAACTTGACTATGGCCACAACTACAATGAGCAACCCACGGCGATGTGGGTTGCCTTGGTGGAAAAGGCCTACGCGCAGCTCAGTTCGTCGGGACAGATTGGACACCCGGCCGTCAATAGCTACAACAACATCTCTGCCGATCCCCCGACGGATGTCTTCGAGAATCTGACCGACGCGACGAGCGTCAACTATTATCTGAGCAGTTCATCCTCCTGGTACAGCAACAAGTCCGTCTATATCGCAGCACTCTCCAACCACGACGATGTCATCCTCGAGATTCCCTCAACGTCTCCGTACACGTATGACAGCGCCGGAAATATCCAGCTGGTCCCGGACCATGCTTTCGGGGTCGTCGGCTATGACAGCGCGACGGGCAATTTCATCGTCCGTAATCCATGGGGAAATAGCTATTCCGGCCAAAACTGGGACGTGCAGTTTGAAGTCTCGCTGACACAGATCGCCAGCGAGGGCGGCGACTTCGTCATCGACAATTCCGGCGCCGTCGACGTCGCGCCGACGGTGGTCGCGTCAAACATAACCGGCCGCGTGCAAACATCGGTTGCAGCGTCGTCCATGTTCTATACGACGGGCGGTACTCTACCCATCATCGAATATGCGCTCTGGAACTCCACCGGTAACGGCCACTTCACCGTAGGCGGGGTGGCGCAGGCGAACGGGGTCGAGATCGACGTCGCCGCTTCACAATGGTCCAGCATTGCCTATCAGTTCGGTCCCGCGAGCGACCAGCTGTGGGTGGAGGCGTTCAACGGCGTATTCTGGAGCGCCTGGACCGAATTTACGGCAACCCCGCAAGGGCCCATGGTGTCGGCCGCAAACGTGACGGCAACGCACGGCCAGAGCTTTGCCGTGTCGTCGCTGTTCACCTATTACGACCCGTTCGGCCTCGCTGCCACCGAATACGATGTCTGGGACAGCGGCACCGGTGGCGGCCACTTCGTCCTGAACGGGGTGGCGCTTGCCGCCAATCAGGACAATTACATCACGGCCGCGCAGCTATCGTCATTGACCTATCAATCCGGCTCCGGTGTGGACACGCTCTGGATCCGCGTCAACGACAGCACGGTGTGGGGACAGTGGGCTACTTTCACCGTCACCGCGCCGGTCGACAGCGGTCCCGTCGAGGCGGTGTCGAACATTGTCGCGGCTCATGGCCAGAGTTATGCAGCCTCGTCCTTGTTCACCTACAGCGATCCGTTCAACAGTCCTGCAACGCTGTATGACGTCTGGGACAAGGGAACAGGTGGCGGACACTTCGTTCTGAACGGGGTGGCTCTTGCCGCCAACCAGGACAACTACATCACGCCCGCGCAGCTGGCCTCGCTGAGCTATCAATCGGGCTCCGGCATCGACACGCTCTGGATCCGCGCCAATGACGGCACGGTGTGGGGCGCGTGGTCGAGCCCCTTCACCGTCAATGCGCCGGTCGACACCGGGCCCGTCGAGGCGGTGTCGAACATTGTCGCGGCTCATGGCCAGAGCTATGCGGCCTCGTCCTTGTTCACCTACAGCGATCCGTTCAACAGCGCCGCGACCCAATATGACGTCTGGGATAGCGGTACCGTCGGCGGGAGCTTCGTTCTGAACGGCGTGGCGCTGCCGGCCAATCAGGACAATTACATCACAGCCGCCCAGCTGTCGTCGCTGACCTATCAGTCGGGCTCCGGCATCGACAAGCTTTGGATCCGCGCTAATGACGGCACCGTGTGGGGCGCGTGGTCGAACGCCTTCACCGTCAATGCTCCCCTCGACAGCGGCCCCGTTGAGACGGTGTCGAATATCGTTGCGACCCATGGTCAGAGCTATGCGGTCTCGTCGCTGTTCACCTACAGCGATCCTTTCAACAGTGCTGCGACCCAATATGACGTCTGGGATACGGGCACGGGCGGCGGGCACTTCCTTCTGAACGGGTCGGCGCTGTCGGCCAATCAGGACAATTACATTTCGGCCGCGCAGCTGTCGTCATTGACCTATCAATCCGGCTCGGGGACCGACACGCTCTGGATCCGGGCCAATGACGGCACGGTTTGGGGGGCGTGGTCGAGCGCCTTCACCGTCAATGGTCCCTTCGACAGCGGACCCGTTGAAACGGTGTCGAGCATCGTTGCCAGTCACGGTCAGAGCTATGCGGCCTCCTCGTTGTTCACCTACAGCGATCCGTTCAACAGCGCCGCGACACAATATGACGTCTGGGACACGGGCACAGGTGGCGGGCATTTTGTCTTCAGCGGGGTGGCACTTGCGCCCAACGTGGACAACTACGTCACGGCGGCCCAGCTGGCGTCGCTGAGCTATCAATCCGGCTCGGGCGCGGACACGCTGTGGGTCCGCACGAACGACGGCACCGTCTGGGGAGCATGGTCAAGTGCCTTCACCGTGACCGCGCCGGTGGACACGGGTCCGGTGCTGACTCCGACCAGTTCAAACACGCTGTCCGTTCAAGGCCAGACGTTTTCGGTGTCTTCGCTCTTCACCTATTCGGATCCGTTCGGCAGTTCCGCGACATCGTATGATGTCTGGAATAGCGGAGGCGGCAACGGCTACTTCACGCTGAACGGCGTTGCGCTGGGAGCAAATCAGGACAACGTCGTCGCGGCCTCGCAGCTTTCCCAACTCGCGTATCACGTCGGATCGGGCACCGACACGCTCTGGATCAAAGCCAGTGACGGAACCGTCTGGGGCGCCTGGTCCAGCGCCTTCACGATCAGCGATCCCTCGATCATTCCAGCCGGACAGACCCTCGAGCTTGCGTCTTCGAGCTCGGCGCAAATCTCCTTTGCATCAAGCTCCGGGACATTGAAGCTCGATGACCCCGCCGACTTCTCCGGCACCGTCGCCGGCATGACGGGGGCCGACGCGATCGATTTCGCCAATATCAGTTTTGCGGCTGGGCAAACCGTGGGCTTTGCCGGCAACACCGCGGGCGGATCGCTCTCGGTCTCGGACGGCGTGCACGCCGCCAGCATCGCTCTGCTCGGAAACTACATGGCTTCCACCTTCGTTGCCGCGAGCGATGGACATGGCGGCACGAGCGTTACGGTTCATCCCGATCAGGTCGCCACGCTTGCCCCGCCGCAACACGCCTGAGCGGCGCGGCTGCTCCGGCGCGCGGCCGGCTGCCTACGACGGCGCGCCCATCGCGTAGGGCTTCAGCACCGCATAGAGGAAATCGTGCGTCGGGGTCGGCACGCCGAGCTTGCGGCCGAGCTCGACCACCTTGCCGCTTAGCCAGGGCAGTTCGAGCCGGTTTCCGCGCTCGAGATCGAGCGCCATCGACGCTTTCATCGCCGGCGGTGCGTGCCCGATGAAGTCGAGCACCTTCGCAAGCGGGTCCGGCGGCAGCTTGATGCCGCTGGCGTGGGCGACGGCGATGATCTCCTCGCAGGCCGAGACGAAGAACGGGCGCAGGTCGGAATCGTCGCGCAGCCGGCCGATCGGCTGGCGTGTGACCGCGGTCATGCCGGCATTGGTGGCGAGGCCGACGAACTTCATCCACAGCTCGGTGTTGATCTGCTCGCTCAGCGTCGCATCGAAGCCGGCTTTCAGGCAGAGCTCGAGCAGCGCCTTGCCGCGCGGCGTGATGCGGCCGTCGAGCTCGCCGAAGATCATCCGCATGAAGGTGCCGACCTGGTTGATCACGCCGGGCTTGATGATCGAGGCGGAGATCTGCGCCACGCCGCCCATCACGGCGTTGCGGCCCAGGATCGGGATCAGCCGGTCGGGCGCGTCGATGCCGTTCTGCAGCGGGATCACCGCGGTGTCGGGACCGACCATCGGCTTGATGTGCGCGCCGGCGCTCTCGACGTCCCACAGCTTGACGCAGAACAGCACGATATCGACCAGGCCGACGCTTGCGGGGTCGTCGGTCGCCTGGGTCGGGACCAGGTGGGTTTCGCCGCGGCCGCCCTGAACCTTCAGACCTTCGCCGCGCATGGCGGCGAGGTGCGCGCCGCGCGCGATAAAGGTGACGTCGGCACCGGCATGCGCCAGTGCCGCACCAAAACCGCCCCCGACGCCTCCGGCGCCGACCACTGCGATCCGCATGATAGTCTCCTTGTCCCACGCTTTGGCCCGCAGCCTCGACGAAGTCGGTGCGATGCGCAACCCGGCTTGTCTGAAAACTGCGTGACCGCAGCCTCCGCCTTCTTCCTGCGTTGAACTTGTCCGGGCGAACCGCTAAGCCATCTGCTGATGTTCGGGAGGAATGGGTGGCGATGACGGAGCCGACGGCGGTCGCGCTTGATGGTGCGACGGTGGCGTTTCGGTTGGCGGATGGACGCGTCTATACCGCGGTCGAGCAGGCCAATCTTACGGTTGATCATGGCGAGTTCGTCGCCATTGTCGGCCCGACCGGATGCGGAAAGTCGACGCTGCTCAACGTCACCGCGGGGCTGTTGAAACCGGCGGCCGGGTCGGCGCGGATTTTCGACAAGCCGCTCAGCGGCCTCAACCGCGACGCAGGCTATCTCTTTCAGGCCGATGCGCTGTTCCCGTGGAAGACCGCAATCGACAATGTCGCGATCGGGCTCGAGATTCGCGGCACGCCGCGCACGGACGCGCTGGCGCGCGCGCAGCAATGGCTGACCTCGGTCGGGCTCGGCGCCTTCGCGGGCCGCTATCCGCATATGCTGTCGGGCGGCCAGCGCAAGCGCGTCGCGCTGGCGCAGGTCCTGATCCGCGATCCGAAGATCCTGCTGATGGACGAGCCGTTCGGCCCGCTCGACGCCCAGACGCGGCAGATCATGGGTAATCTGCTGCTGGAATTGTGGACCGCCGACCGCAAGGCGGTGTTGTTCGTCACCCACGATCTCGAGGAGGCGATCGCGCTCGCCGACCGCGTCGTGATCATGTCGGCCGGCCCTTCCGCGCGCATCATCGGCGACTGGCGCATCACGCTGCCGCGGCCGCGCGATATCGCCGAAGTCAGGATGGAGAAGGATTTCCATGCCCTGCATCGCGAGATCTGGGGCGTGCTGAAGGACGAGGTGATGAAGGGCTATGTGCAGTCGACGCAGGCGGGGGCCGCCTGATGTCGCGCATCACGTTGCTGGCCCTGCAGGTTCTGGTCGCCGTCGTCACCCTGGCGCTGTGGCAGTTGTTTTCCACCGTGCCTGTTTTCGGCAAGGTGCTGCTGCCGCCGTTCTTCTTCTCCAATCCGGTCGACGTCTTCAGCCAAATCGTAAAGTGGTTCTCGAGCGGGGTGATCTGGAAGCATCTGGCGATCACGCTATGGGAATCGATCCTGGCCTTCGTGATCGGCTCAGGCAGCGGCATCCTGGTCGGCTTCTGGTTCGCACGGCAGCCGCGCGTCGCCGCGGTGTTCGATCCTTATGTGAAGATGGTCAACGCGCTGCCGCGCGTGGTGCTGGCGCCGATCTTCGCGCTGTGGTTCGGGCTCGGCGTCTGGTCCAAGGTCGCGCTCGGCGTGACCTTGGTGTTCTTCATCGTGTTCTTCAACGTCTATCAGGGTGTCAAGGAAGTGCCGACCACCGTGCTCGACAACGGCCGCATGCTCGGCATGAACGAGCAGCAGCTGATGCGCCACGTCTACTGGCCCTCGGCGCTGTCGTGGATGTTCTCCTCGCTGCACACCTCGGTCGGCTTTGCGGTGGTCGGCGCGGTGGTCGGCGAATATCTCGGCTCCGCCGCCGGCCTCGGCTACCTGATCCAGCAGGCCGAAGGCGTGTTCGACGTCGCCGGCGTGTTCGCCGGCATGTTCGTGCTGTCGGCCTTCGTCATCCTGATCGACATGGCGGTGACTGCCGTGGAGAAGCGGCTGCTGGTCTGGCGGCCGACTGCGGTGGCGCGGGACTAGGCCATAATCGCTTCCGCACTACGTCGTGGACGGTCGTGGTTGCCCGGCCAAGGCAAGCCAATCGTTTCGTCTCAAACGATAGAGCGCTTGCCGCCGGAGCGGATCTGATGTGCCGACGCGCGGATGATCAAAATCGTCGGCCTCGTTGTGCGACATCCCCAATTTGGACATGACGCGAAGGGAGCGTGTATTGTGAACGCTCGCATGGGCAACAATCTCGGGCAAACACAGCTCCTGAAAACCAAATTCAAGCGCTCTGCGACCGGCTTCCGTGGCGAGCCCCTGTTCCCAATAGGCCCGTGCCAGACGCCAGCCAACTTCCACGGCAGGCGTGAAGTGAGCCGGGAAATTGACAAGCAGCAATCCGACCGCGCCGACAAAAGCCCCGGAACAGCTTAACTCCACGGCCCACATGCAGTACCCGTGGGTCGATTGATGCTCGATCTGGAAATCAACCCAGGCATCGCTGGATTCTCGTGTCGGGAGAGGCCGAAGATGCTGCATGACGACGGAGTCTGCTGCCATCTCCGCAAATCGAGCCTTATCAGCCTCTTGCCATGCTCGTAACGTCAGTCGGTGTGAGGACAATCTCATTCGATCGCCCCAGACGCTGCGAGCTGATCATGTCGAGCTGCAACAGAAGAGGCCGCCAGCGTTGGCGGCCCCACGTATTCTCGACGCGAAACCGTCAGGTCTTGTATCCTTGGCTGGTGCAAAACCACGAGATGCCGGCGGTATCGAAGCCAAGCTTCAGAAAGGATTCCCGACATTCGTTGAAGTTGTGGAAACGATTGACGCCCGCTGGCCAGCAAACCACCGGCGTAGGATTGGGCCAGGTGCCGGAGACTGAGCAGCCCGGTCCCGAGGCCGCTTGCTTGGCGAGTTTGGGTTTGGTCTCGGCATTTGCGGGGCAATCGACAAGATTGCGACAGCTAGGCCCGCGAGGAGTAACGAGGCTTTCATGGCTATCTTCTCCCACATCCCACCGTTGGGTCGGTGGGTAGGCGACTATACCTGAGGTCGTGTCGGAGGAGCGACTCAATTTGCGTTTCGGTTTGTGAGAAGCGCGCGACGGTCACGCGCGTTCGTGCGCCGGCGCGGTATCCATCAGCCCGCGGATCTTCTCCGTCACGTCGGGGTCAACAGGATTGTAGACGATCATGCTGAGGTCGGACCGGCCGTCGACCGCGAACGCCGAATATTCGAACTTGACCGGGCCGAGGATCGGATGGCGGAGCTGCTTGACGCCCTCGCCATGGGTTCGCACGTCGTTGTCGCGCCATAGCGCCGCGAACTCCGGGCTGAGCCGGCAGAGCTCGTCGACAAACGGTTGCACCTCGGCGGCAGCGCCGGCACGCGCCGCATCCACCCTGAAGGCGCCGACCACGAAGCGCGCCACGCTTGCCCAGTCGTGCTGCGCGGCGCGGACGCGCGGATCGAGAAACATGAAGCGCAGCACGTTGCGCTCGCCCGGCGGCAGCGATCCGTAGTCCGTCAGCATCACGATCGCCGCCCGGTTCCAGGCGACGATGTCCCATGTCGCGGTCCTGATCACGGCGGGGCTCGGCAGCAACGCGTCGAGCACACGCTGCAGCCGCGGCGAAACGCCCTCACTCTTCTGGTAGCGCACCTCGGGCGTGCGGCCGAGGCCGAGCAGGAACAGATGCTCGCGCTCGACATCGGTCAGCATCAGCGCCCGCGCGATGCGGTCGAGCACATCGGCCGACGGCGCGCCGCCGCGGCCCTGTTCGAGCCACGTGTACCAGGTCGCCGAGATGTTGGCGCGCTGCGCCACTTCCTCGCGGCGCAGGCCTGGCGTGCGCCGCCGCTCCGGCGGAAAACCGAACGTCGCAGGATCGAGCTTGCTGCGGCGGTCCTTCAGGTAGGCGCCGAGCTGGTTCTCATGCGCGAGCGGTTCGCTCATCCTGTTAGCCATTATACCATGATAAGGTCACTACTTTACCACGATAGCCGGACCGCCCAGGTTTGTCTCCGGCAAAACCTGGAGACTTGCTGATGCGCGTGTTTGTCACTGGAGCCACCGGCTGGGTCGGCGCGGCTGTTACCAATGATCTGATTGCTGGCGGCCATCAGGTGCTCGGCATGACCCGTTCCGACAAGGGCGCGGAAGCGCTCGCTGCCGCCGGCGCCGAGGTTCATTGCGGAACGCTGGAGGATCTCGACAGCCTGAAGAGCGGCGCTGCACGGGCCGACGCCGTGATCCATTGCGCCTTCAACCACGACTTCTCGAAGTTTGCGCAGAACTGCGCGGACGACCAGCGCGCGATCGAGACGCTGGGTGCCGTACTCGAAGGCTCGAGACGTCCGCTGATCACGACATCGGGCGTCGCTCGGGTGGCGCAGGGCCGCGTTGCGACGGAAGACGATCCACCGATTCCGGTCTCCGAGCTTTATCCGCGTGCGTCCGAGGCGACGACGGTGGCGGTGGCATCGCGTGGCGTGCGTGCCGCCGTCGTCCGTCTGCCGCCCTCGGTGCATGGTCATGGCGACCACGGATTCGTGCCGCGGCTTGTCGCCTTTGCGCGCGAGAAGGGCATCTCTGTCTATATCGGTGAGGGACAGAATCGCTGGCCCGGCGTGCATCGTCTCGATGCAGCCCGCGTCTACCGGCTCGCGCTCGAGCGCGGCGTCGACGGCGGTCCGTTCCACGCCGTGGCGGACGAGGGCGTGCCGTTCAAGGCGATCGCCGAGGTCATCGCCCGCCGGCTCAACGTTCCCCTGGTGTCGAAGTCGCCAGAGGAGGCGGCCGAGCATTTCGGCATGTTTGGCAGGTTCGTTGCCTTCGATGTGCCGACCTCGAGCGCGCGGACGCGGTCGCGGCTCGACTGGCAGCCGCAGCAGCCCGGGCTGATCGCGGATATCGATCACCCCGCTTATTTCGCGTGAGCGCGCCGGAGTACCGACCATGACAGACGCCAAGATGTCGCTCGACGGCAAGCGCGTGATCGCAATCGGGGGATCGTCGGGGATCGGCTTTGCCGTCGCCGCGCTCGCGCGGGAGCAGGGCGCGGAGGTGGTGATAGCTTCCAGCAAACCGGCCAACGTCGATGCCGCGGTCGCGCGACTGCCGGGATCTGCGGGCATGACCGTCGATCTGCGCGACGAAGCCGACGTGTCGCGCTTCTTCGAGCAGGTCGGCGCCTTCGACCATCTCGCGATCACGGCGGGCGATCAGGGCCTCCCGGCGTTCGGTGCCACCCGTGATCTCGATCTCGTTGCGGCGCGCGAGGCTCTCACGCTTCGTTTCTGGGGCTCGCTCGCGGCGGTCAAGCACGCCAGCCGGGTGATCGCCGCCGACGGATCGATCACGCTGACCGGCGGCCTGCTGGCACACCGTCCGCAAAAGGGGATGCCGTTTGTTACCGCGGCCGCGGGGGCCATGGAGAGCCTGGCTCGCGGCCTTGCCGTCGATCTTGCGCCGGTCCGCGTCAATGCCGTCTGCCCGGGGCTCATTCTCACCGAGCGCGTCAAGCAGATGCCGGAGGATAGGGTGCGCGGCTACGTGGCAGTCTTGCCGTTGCCGCGCGCGGCGTCGCCGGGCGAGGCGGCCGCGGCTTATGTCTATCTGATGCTGAACAGCTACGTGACCGGGCAGATTCTTCCGGTGGATGGCGGTGGTCTGCTGGTGTGACGCACGACGCCGTCATTGCGAGGAGCGAAGCGACGAAGCAATCCATCTACCTGCGTGCACGGACAGATGGATTGCTTCGCTTCGCGCGCAATGACGTGGAGATCGCCCCACGCAGTGGCTCAGAGCGGGAAGCACCGCATGTAGGCGACGAACAGCTTCTCATCGTTGTAACTCACCAACTCCGAGGCAACCGCGTCGGCAAGTTCGAGGTCGCGGTTCTGGATGCGCAGCCATGCCTGGGTGTCGGCGGTGATGTTCAAAGCCGCATCTCCGACATGACGCCCCGGCACCACCTGCAGATCCTTGCCCTTGATCACGACCGTCATGTCCAGCGCGCTTGACCCGGTGAAGCGCAGATACGTCACGAAATCCAGACCGCGCGCCCTGCCGCGCTGAAATCCGAGCGAGAGCGAGAAGATGTAGGACTGGATGCTGCCGGTATGGCGGCCGGACGTGACATGCTGGACCTTCTTGTGCGGAAAGCGCCGCGTCACCGTGTCCTCGGCATCGGTATCCGGGATCACATAGACGAACTCGTCCTTGTCGATCAGTGGCTGCACCACCTCAGAGAAATGCGCGTCACGATCATGCAGGAACGGTCCGATCACATCTTCGCCAGCCGGGCAGGCCGAGATGCAATAGGCCGCCTTGTAGCCCGGCTTGAACGACAGCGATTGCCAGATGTTCAGCGTCTCGGTGCGAGGGACGCGGGCGCGATAATCCTTGGCGTCCTTGGAATCCGCGACCTTCTCCACCCACTGCGTGAAGTTGCCGAGGAAGTCGTGATAATTGTGGGTGTGGCAGGACAGGAAATCGAAGCCGCCGTCCGGCTTGATGGCGCCGACCGGGCAGGCGGCGACGCACAGCTTGCACTCCAGGCAGGGGTTGTAGTCGATCGGCTGGTCATAGGCGTCCACCTCGGATCCGAGCAGGACGGTGCCGAGCAGGACGAAGCTGCCGAATTTCGGGTGGATGATGCTGCGATGGATTCCCATCCGCCCGAGGCCTGCTTCCACCGCGATCGGCTTGTGCTGGACCATCATGATCCGGGGCAAGTCCATCTCCATCGGGAAGGCGGCGACTGAGTTGCAGGCCGGGATGCCGTGCTCGTCGAGCGCGCGGACGATGGCGCGCGCGGTTTCGTTGACGTGGTCGTAAGTGCCGTGGAATTCCTCGTTGGCGACCGAGCGTGACGGCGAGCGCACCGGCTCGCGGTTCATGTGGCACACGATCGCAAGCAGGGAACGCGTCCGGCCGTAGACCTTGCGGATGAAGTCGCGCTGCGGCGCGATGGCGGCCCGGTCGAACTCGATGATGCCGACGTCATCGGCCCCGCACTCGCGCGCGATCCGCTTGATGAGTTCCGAAGAGACTGGGACGTCGGGAACGTGCTGGCTACTGCGCGCGCGCACCGCCCTGACCGTGGGGTGATCGTCCAGGCTCATGGTCCCGCTCTCTATAAAATGACGATAATAATCTTATGGAGCAAGCGGACGTCAGGCAAGTGAATTATCTGTCAATCGTCATGTAATGGAAACCGCTGCCGAAGTGACAGATCGGCGTATGCTTGGAGAACGCTTTGAGCGCGCAACGATCTCAGCTCCGTCATCCTGAGGTGCGAGCGGAGCGAGCCTCGAAGGATGAATCGGCCACAGTCGGGCCGTCGACCCTTCGAGGGCCGCTGAAGAAGCGGCCACCTCAGGGTGACGGTGCTTTGTATGGTTGGAGCCTTCTCGCGATGATGGCGGGCGAAGCCGTCCTCAATCCAGCAGCTTGGTATCGTCCGGCGCCTGCGGCGGCGTCTTGATCGCGATCGACTTGATGGCGCGGCCGTTCGGCTTGTTGCCGCCATGCGGCGTGCCCTTCGGGATCACGATCAGGTCGCCCGGCTTGACCGTCACTTCCTTGTCGCCGAGCCAGACCGTGCCGGTGCCTTCGAGCACGAATTGCATCTCGTTGGTGTTGGGGTGCATGTGCTTCGGCACGTTGCCGTCCTGGATCGAGACGGTGGCGCCGTCGGCGGAGACGAACGTCTTGGAGCGAAAGCCGACCTTGTTGGCGTCGCCGAGCTTGTCGCCCTCCATTTCGCCGGTGTGGATAACCTGCGCGGTGATGCTCTCGGCCGCGAGCGCCGGCCGCAACAAATGGGTGACGCCACAGCCGGCCGCAAAGGCAGTGGCAATCGACAGCGCGGTTGCAAGACGATTCATGAAGGCCTCCCTTGGTGTTTCCCTTGAAATATTCTTCGTGCTTCTTCGGTGCTTTCCTGTATCCGCGATGCTATGCCGTGGCCGCAGGCTTGACCAGTTACCGGAAAGTCGCCTTCTCAAGGCAGGCCTGCTCCTCTATCTTGCCGGCCAGTCGAACGGAGGACGTCATGAACAAACTGCTGGGCAAGCTTGCCGGAACGCTGCTCGCGCTGACCCTGTCCACGGGCGTTGCCGCGGCGCAAAGCAAGATCACCATCGCGGTGGGGGGCGGCGCCTGCCTGTGCTATCTGCCTACCGTGCTGGCCAAGCAGCTTGGCGAATATGACAAGGCCGGGCTTGCGGTCGAGCTGGTCGATCTCAAGGGCGGCTCGGATGCGCTGAAGGCCGTGCTCGGCGGCAGCGCCGACGTCGTCTCCGGCTATTTCGACCACTGCGTCAATATCGCCGCCAAGAAGCAGGAGATGCAGGCCTTCGTGGTCTATGACCGCTATCCCGGCCTGGTGCTGGTGGTCTCGCCGAAGCACACCGGCGAGATCAACTCGATCAAGGATCTTGCCGGCAAGAAGGTCGGCGTCAGCGCGCCGGGCTCTTCGACCGATTTCTTTCTGAAGTATCTCTTGAAGAAGAACGGCCTTGATCCCCAAGGCACCGCCGTGATCGGCGTCGGCCTCGGCGCCACCGCGGTGGCCGCAATGGAGCAGGGCCAGATCGATGCCGCCGTGATGCTCGATCCCTCTGTCACCGTGCTGCAAGGCAGCCACGCCGACCTCAAGATTCTCAGCGACACCCGCACCCAGCACGACACGCTCGCGGTGTTCGGCGGCGAATATCCCGGCGGCGCGCTCTATTCGACCACGGCCTGGGTCAACGGCCACGAGAAGGAAGTGCAGGCGCTGACCAATGCCATCATGGCGACGCTGGCCTGGATCCATTCGCATTCGGCCGAGGACATCATGGCCAAGATGCCGGAGGAGCTTGTCGGAAAGAACAAGGAGCAATATCTGGCCGCGCTGAAGAACACGATCCCGATGTATTCCGAGACCGGCAAGATGGATCCCAAGGGCGCCGAAGCGGTGCTCGCGGTGTTCAGCGAAGGCTCGCCGGAGGTCGCAAAGGCCGGCATCGACGTCACCAAGACCTACACCAACAAGTTCGTGGATCAGGTCAAGAAGACGACCGGAAGCGCGAAGTAGGGCATGATCCGCAAAAGTGTGAAGCGGTTTTGCGAAGAGATCATGCCCAAATGAGCGACATGCAGTCTCCGCTGATTTGCCGCGTCACCACGCTCGATCTGGCATTGCAGCAGCGTCCCTGGCCGTTCGCGGACGAGCGGCGCGGCGAGATCGACGCGCATTTCGCCGAGCAGCAACGGCTGAACCCGAACCTGTGGAACGGCCGCGTCCTGCTCGGGCGCGATCCGGTGTTTGCCGGCGAGCGGCTCAGCGCGAGCTATTTCGAGACCGATTTCGCAAGCTTCCTCGCCTGGCGCGACTGGGGGTTTCCCGACAAGGAGATTTTCAACGGCTTCGGCATGGGCGCGCTGCTCTCGATCGACGGCGCCTTCGTGTGTGGCGTGATGGGCGAGCGGACCGCGAATGCCGGACGGATCTATTTCCCCTCCGGCACGCCCGATCTCGACGACATCAGCGGCGAGACCGTCGATATCGCCGGCAGCGTGATGCGCGAGCTCGAGGAGGAGACCGGGCTTACCGCAGCGGATTGCCGTGCGGATGCCGATTGGCACTGTATCTACACCGGCGTTGCGCTCGCAATGATGCAGATCCTGCGCGTCGACATGTCCGCTGAAGCCCTGCGTGCGCGCATCGAATCCAACCTCGCGCACCAGAAAAATCCCGAACTCGTCGGCATCCATCTGGTGCGCAGCCGCGCCGATCTCACCAGCGCAATGCCGCGCTTCGTCACCGCCTTCATCGAAACGCAGCTGCCGGCGTAGGCGCATAGAGGTCCGCTTCCGGGGTGAGGCGGTCGTTGCCAGGATCTGGCTGACGTTTCCAACGAACCAATCTTGGGGTATCGTTAGCCGTCTCGAACGTGGCGAACCAGCATGCTCACGCTCTATTCCTATCCACCGCTGTTCGGCGTCGCCGACAACAACGGCTACGGCTTGAAGGTTTTCGCGTTTCTGAAGCTCGCCGACGTGCCGTTCCGGCACGAGCACATTTTTGATGCGTCGAAGGCGCCGCGCCAGCAATTGCCCTATATCGTCGACGGCGACGACACCGTCGGCGACAGCGAGACTATCCTCGCCTATGTCACCGACAAATATAGCGTGACGCTGGATGCGGCGTTGACGCCGGCGCAACGCACGACCAATCTCCTCGTCACGCGCACGCTCGACGATCTCTACTGGGTGATGTCCTATTCGCGCTGGCAGGACGAGCGCTACTGGCCCAAGTTTCGCGATGCACTCAAGCGCGAGCATCCGGGCCTCACCGATGACGGGTTGATGAAGGCCAAGGAGTTCAACGCGCAGCGCTATTACTACCAGGGCATTGGCCGCTTCGAGCCCGACGCCGCGATGGCCCGTGGGCTCGCCGATCTCGCCGCGCTGGCGAGCCTGATCCCGGGCCAAGGCTATGTGCATGGCGACACACCGACGAGCATCGACGCCAGCGTCTATGGCTTCGTGGCCAACATCTACTTCTACGACATCGAGACGCCGTTGAAGAAATTCGTGGTCTCGCACGATGCGCTGGTACGGCACTGCCGTGCCATCCACGCAGCAGTCAGTACGAGCGCGGAATAGGCTCAAGTCGTCGAGATCGCACGGCACCCGGCTTCGCCCGGAGCCCGATTGCCGAAATGGCACACCGCGCTGTGGCTTTCGCCCGTTGGCTTGCGGGTCTGTCTGTCGCGCTTGCGGCGCTGGGCGTGGCTGGCGCCGCGCTCTGCTATTTCCCCTGCCGCGCGCTTTCGAGCAGGGTCATGCAGGCGTCGAGGCAGGCTGCTGCAATCGTTCGGCCGAGGGGACCCGGCTTCTTGTTCAACAGCCGATGCATCACCACGCCGTGCAGCATCATCATGATCGGATAGGCGATGTGCGCGGCCCTGCTTTCATCGACACCGGCGCGCACGATATGGGTGGTGTATCGCTCGATCTCGCCGGCCTGCGCACCCGTGGTGACACGCTCCATCCAGCCGCGCCCGTAGAGCAATTCATAATCGCGGGGGTGGGTGCTGCCGAACTCGAGATGCCGTACGCAGGTGTCCTGAAAGTCGCGGGATTTTGCGAGGTAGGCCGAGAAGCGCTGAAAGGCCAGCGTGCGTAACGCCGTCAGCAACGCCTCCCGGTCGGCGTAGTAGCTATAGACCGTCGGCGTCGTCGTGCCTGCTTCCGCGGCCACGCCGCGGATCGTCACGGCCTCCTCGCCGCCCGACTGCCACAGCGTGTCGGCGGCCTTCAAGATCCTGTGAGGCAGCTCCGGATCGGCGGTTCTCGGCATTAGCTCTCTTGCTTTTACAATGTATAAGTTATACGTCGTCTAAATAATAAACCCGAAACCAGGAGCAGGCAAATGGCCCTTTCCCCGAAACTGATTGGCCCCTCGATCTCCATGATCACCGGCCTGATCACGTCGACCAGCATGTCGTTCGTCGGTCTCGCCATGAACTATGGGTTCCAGCCCGATTTCGCCGTGCGCTGGCTGAAGGCCGCAGCAACGAGCTACGTCGTGATCGTCCCGCTGTTGATCATGGTCATCCCGCGGATCCAGCGCTTCGTCATGCGGCAGGCCGGGTTGTCGACGCGCTGAGGTCGGGTCGCAGCACAATGCGCACCGTCTCCGGGTTCGAGCCCCCGAACATCACAGATATCACGCCAATTCGTCCTTTGAACGCAACCCGAGGGTCAGCAACATGACGACGAAACATAAGCACGACAAGCCGATTCTCGTGACCGGAGCCGCCGGCGCTGTGGGCGGCATCGGCCGCAGCCTCACCGAATTCCTGCTCAGGAATGGCCACAAGGTGCGTGCCCTGGTTCGGCGGGAGGACGCGCGCGCCGAAGCCTTGCGGCGGCTCGGCGCCGAGGTCGTCAAGGGTGACCTGACGGACCTCGCCTCGATGCACCGCGCCATCGAAGGTTGCCGGCGTATCTATTTCGGTATGTCTGTCTCGGCGGCTTACCTGGAAGCCACGATCAACACTGCCGCGGTGGCGCGACACCACGGCATTGAGGCTTTCGTGAACATGTCGCAGATGACGGTCTCGCAGATGAGCATCAACGAAACCACCGACAGCCCTCAGCAGAGGCTGCACTGGCTGGCGGAGCAGGCGCTGGCCTGGTCGGGACTGCCGGCCGTCACGGTGCGGCCGACGGTGTTCCTTGAGGGCTTCTTTCTGATGCTCGCAGCCGCCGGCGTGCGGGCCTCCGACGAGTTGGCGCTTCCGATGGGCGATGGCAAGACCTCGCCGATCTCGGCGGTCGATGTGGCGCGCGCGGTCGCGGCGATCCTCGACGATCCCGCACCACATATCGGACGAATCTACGATCTGACGGGGCCCGAATCCGCCGATCTGAACCACCATGCGCGTGCTTTCTCCGAGGCGCTCGGCAGGCCCATCCGATATCGCGACATCCCGCTCGCGGCGTGGAGCGAAGGCCTTCGGCGGGCGGGATTTCCCGAGCACGTCGTCAGCCATCTCTCGGCCATGACCGAGTTGAACAGGCAGGGGCGTTACGACCGCATGACGGACACCATATACACGCTCACGGGCGAAGTACCGGTGAACACGCGCGATTTCGTGAAGCGCCACGCCGCCGAATTCAAATAGTGTAGACTGGCGCTTTGATGAGGTGCTCGGCACAGATCGAAGCGGAATCCGACCGTTGCGGCGCCGGGATGGCGCGCTTTGGATCGCGGCCGTGCAATGGCACGGCCGACCGGAATTCCGGCACAACAATCTGCCCGCGGTCACGCTCCGTCGTCGGTCTGGCGCAAGCGTATCGGGGCAATCCGACGCGGGCAGTCCAATGAGACCTATCAGGGAAGGGCAGGCGCTTCTGGCACGCTTCGTTCTGCTGCTGCTGTTGAGCGGCTGTGGCGAAGCGGATCAAATTGCGGAGCAGGAGTGTCGTTCCTTGGATGCCCGCAGTTCGGTACTCAGGACATTTTCGGACGATCAAAACAACAAGCTGGTGACTTTTACTCTCAAATACTCGAGTTCGCTTGAAGCAATGATGAATGCTGCGAAATCGGAAACCGAAAAATCGGCGATCTTGGACGGTGCAAGGAAAAGCGCTGTCTACAGTCTGGACGGCACGATACTCGTGAAGTCCAAGGACAAGGCAACGCGGGAAGTCACTTGCATTGCAATACTGTCCGTTAGCGTCCTGGATACGAGCGCGGAAAAAGAGATAGAATTTCAAGTGAAGCAAACGAGCGACGGAACGCGGCTCGTTTCAGTCAGTCCTTTTCTTTTCTCGGTAGACTAGTCCCGAAACCCCGAGCGGGCGTGCTCGGTATTCGGTCTGGTCGGCTATCGACCCGCCTGTGCGTCCGCAACCATTTGCTGAAGCTTTGATCACACCTGCGCCGTGGCGACGCAGCCATCGCGCTTGACATCATCGGCCACTCCCCATGTGATAGGGCCGAACGAAAACAAAAAATGCAGTGCACAATCTCTGGGGAGGGATTCATGCCGGTCAGGAAGGCCACCCGCTGGCTCGCGGGTCTGTCTGTCGCGCTTGCGGCGTTGGGCGTGGTCGGTGCCGCGCATGCGCAGGACAAGAAGATCAAGATCGGCGTGATCTTCGATCTGACCGGCCCGTTGGCCGGCGGCGGCTCCGAGCTGCAATATACCGGCGTCAAGATCATGCTCGACCATTACGCCAAGACCGGTGTCGAGGGTTACAAGGTCGAGGCGGTCTATGCCGACGCGCAGAGCAAGCCGGATATTGCCATCAACGAGGCCGTCCGCCTGCTCGAGCAGGAAAAGGTCGATATGGTGATGGGCTTCTTCTCCTCGGCGCAATGCGTGCCGGTGGCGGCCCGGGTCGACCAGATGAAGAGGTTCATGTGGATCACGACCTGCATCTCATCGGGCGTGTTCGACGGCAAGAACTACAAATATGTGTTCCGTCCGCAGGCCGCAGGCAATCAGTACGGCATGATGACGACCGACTTCATCGCGCAATACTCCATGTCCAAGTTCGGCAAGGAGCCGAAGGACCTCCGTGTTGCCATCATCCATGAGGACGGCGCCTATGGCGTCGACGTCGCCAAGGGCAACGAGGCCGGTGCGAAGAAAGCCGGCTTCAACGTCGTGCTCAAGGAGGGCTATTCGGCGACTGCGCCCGATCTGTCGGCGCTGGTCACCAAGCTCAAGCGCGCCAAGCCCGACGTGATCTTCCACACCGGCTACAATCCGGACATTACGCTCCTATTCCGCCAGGCGCGCGAGCAGGGGCTGAAGTTCGGCGCCATCGTCGGCCACGGCGCGGGCTACGGCGTCTATGAGAAGCTGAAGGAAGGCCTCGGCGCCGACGCCAATTATCTCTTCAACACCGACCCGATCTCGATCTGGCTTGCCAACCAGAGCGGCATGGATGCCAAGCTGCCGCCGGTTATCAAGATGGTCGGCGAGGCGTTCGACCGGCTGAAGCCCGGCGTGTCGATCCGCTCCGCCCATGTCGGCATCGGCGCGGCCAACGCCTATGTGTTCCTCGACGACGTGCTGCCGCGCGCGATCAAGAAGTATGGCGGCGTCGATCCGGATGCCCTGCGCAAGGCGGCACTCGACACCGACATTCCAGAGGGCGGCACCATGCTCGGTTACGGCGTGAAGTTCTACGGCGAGGGCGAGCAGTACGCCGGGCAGAACGCGCGCTCGTTCCCGGTGGTGCTGCAATATATCGATGACAAATCCTATGTGGTGTGGCCGAAGAGCCAGATGCAGCGCGAGACCGTGCTGCCGCTGCCGGCCGGCACCACCTACAGCTACAAATAGCTCGCTCGCGAAGGGGACGCCGTGCTCGCCGTCGAAGGCCTGGTCAAGCGGTTTGGCGGCTTTCGCGCCGTCAACAATGTGTCGTTCCGCGTCGAGCAGGGCGAGATCCTCGGCCTGATCGGCCCGAACGGCTCGGGCAAGAGCACGATCTTCAACATGCTCTCGGGCACCTTGCCGCCGACCGAGGGCTCGATCCTGTTCGACGGCCGCGAGATCGCGGGGCTTGCCCCGCACCGGATCATCGTCGGCGGCATCGGCCGCACCTTCCAGATCCCGCGGCCGTTTCATCGGCTGAGCATTTTCGAGAACGTCGTGCTCGCCGGCTTCTACGGCCAGGGTCGCCACAGCCGCAGTAAGGCCGAGGAGGCGGCCGAACGCGCGCTGGCGATGGTCGGCCTGCCGACCGATCGCCACGCCAGCGTCGAGGGCCTGGGCGCCGCCGGACTGAAGAAGCTCGAACTGGCCAAGGCGCTCGCCACGGGACCGAAATTGTTGTTGGCCGATGAAAGCCTCGGCGGGCTCGACGAAACCGAGATGGACCAGGCCGCCGACATGCTGCGCCGGATCCGCGACGAGCTCGGCATCACCATCATCTGGGTCGAGCACATCATGGGCGTCTTGATGCGGGTGGTCGATCGCGTGATGGTGCTGGATCACGGCGAGAAGATCGCCGAGGGCCTGCCGGCTGATGTCGCCGGCGATGCAAAAGTGATCGAGGTCTATCTCGGCACCGATGCGGATGCGAGCCTGGCTGCTGCCGTCGCCGAGCAGGCGCGCCGCCGGATCGGGGCGTGACCGGCATGCTGGAGCTCCGATCGATCGACGCGGGTTATGGCAGCTTCCAGGCGCTGTTCGACGTCAGCCTCGATGTGAAGGCAGGCGAGGCGGTCGGCGTGATCGGTCCGAACGGCGCCGGCAAGACCACCTTGATGCGCGTGATCTCGGGTCTGATCCGCCCGAGCAACGGCAAGATATCGATGGAGGGTGCCGACGTCGTCAGGACGCCGGCGCATCGCATCGTCAGCCTCGGGATTGCGCATGTGCCGGAGAACCGCAGGCTATTTCCGCGGCTCACCGTCGACGACAATCTGAAGATGGGCGCCTACATGCCCGGCGCCCGCGCGCATTACGCCGAGCGGCTCGATTTCGTGTTCGAGCTGTTCCCGCGCATGAAGGAGCGTCGCCACCAGATGGCCGGCACCATGTCGGGCGGCGAGCAGCAGATGTGCGCGATCGGCCGCGCGCTGATGTCGAACCCAAAACTGCTGCTGCTCGACGAGCCCTCGGCCGGGCTCGCGCCGGTCGTGGTGCAGCAGGTGTTCGAGCTCGTCAAGCGCATCCGCGCCAGCGGGCTGACGGTGCTGATCGTGGAGCAGAACGTGCAGCAGGTGCTGCGCGTGGTCGACCGCGCCTATCTCCTGGAAGCCGGCAGCATCCGCGCCGCCGGCACGGCGGCGGAGCTCGCGGCCAGCGACACCATCAAGCAGGCGTATCTCGGGGTGTAGGATGATGACACTGGCGGGCAAGTGCGTTCACTCATTCTCCCGTCATCCTGAGGAGCCGCGAAGCGGCGTCTCGAAGGATGTACGGCCCGGCTGGTGGCCGTGCATCCTTCGAGGCTCGCTCCGCTCGCACCTCAGGATGACGGGTCTGCTGGTTCACCTAGCTGACGACGCCTCGGTCTAAGGCAGAACCGCCATGCAATCCTTCCTCGACATCTTCGACATCTACCTGCTGGAGGCCGTCATCAACGGCATCCTGCTCGGCGGCGTGCTGGCGCTGCTGGCGCTCGGGCTCAACCTGATCTTCGGCGTCATCGACGTCACCTGGATCTGCTATGCCGAGCTCGTGATGATCGGCATGTACGGCATGTACTACCTCGTGCAGGTCTTTCATCTGCCGTACTGGGCCGCCGCGCCGCTCGTCATCCTGCTGGTGGCGCTGCTTGGCGCCGCGCTGCATTTCCTGGTCATCGCGCCGCTGTTGACGGCGCCGCCGATCAACCAGCTGCTCGCCACCGGCGGCGTGCTGTTCATCCTGCAGAGCTTTGCCACCGTCGCCTTCGGCATCGACTTCCGCAATCTCGGCATCCGCCTGCCGGTGCTGGCGCTCGGCGAGATGAATTTCAGCTACGCGCGACTATTGTCGTTCGGCGCGGCGCTGGTCGGCATGGTCGGCGTCTATCTGTTCCTGACCCGCACCTTCACCGGCACCGCGATCCGCGCCATCGCGCAGGACCGCCAGATCATGCCGCTGATGGGCGTCGACCCCAGGCGCATCTATCTCGTCACCTCGGCGATCGGCGGCGGGCTCGCCGGGCTCGCGGCGTGCCTCTTGGTGCTCCAATATGACGTGCATCCGTTCGTCGGGTTGTCGTTCGGACCGATCACCTTCCTGATCTGTGTGCTCGGCGGTCTCGGCAATTTCATCGGCGGCTTCATTGCGGCCTTCGTGTTCGCCGAGATCATCTCGCTCGGCGGCCTGTTCTCCGATCTTGAATGGGGCTACGTGCTGGCCTTCGCCTTCTTCATCGTCATGATGTTCATCCGGCCCGCGGGCCTGCTCGCGAGGCGCTCGTGAACAGGCAGGCGGCCTTCTGGATCATCGCGCTGCTCGCACTCGTCGCGCTGCCTTTCGTGCATCGTGATCCCTATCACCTGCACGTGCTGGTGCTGATCCTGATCTGGTCGTTCGCCTATACGTCGTGGTCGATCATGGGCCGCTTCGGCCTGGTCTCGCTCGGCCATGGCGGCTTCATGGGCATCGGCGCCTATGTCACGGCGCTGCTGTGGAATCACCTCGGCGTCTCGCCCTGGATCGGCATCCCCCTGAGCATGGCGACCGCGGGCGTGCTCGCGCTGATCGTCGCCTATCCCTGCTTCCGCTTCCGCATTACCGGGCACTATTTCGTGCTGGTGACCCTGGCGCTGTCGGGCATCGTGCTGCAGGTCATCACCGCGACCCGCGACTATACCGGCGGCTCGCTCGGCTATACGCCGCAGCGCGCGCCGAGCGGCAAGGGGCTGTTCGCGCTGCAATTCGACGACAAGATCACCTGGTATCTGATCGCGCTCGCGGTCTGGGTCGCAGGCCTCGTGATCTGGCGCGCGATCGACCGCAGCATGATCCGCCATGCCATGGAGGCGATCTCGGAGGATGAGGATGCGGCGGCAGCCGCCGGCGTCAACGTCACCGCCGAGAAGCTCAAGGTCACGCTGATCAGTGCGCTGATGACCGCGCTCGCCGGTGCGCTCTACTGCCAGTACCAGATGTTCATCTCGCCGGACACCGTGAGCGGTATCGCGGTCTCCTTGCAGATGGTGTTCGCCGCGATCGTCGGCGGCGTCTATGTCGCGCTGGGACCGACGGTCGGCGCCATCATCACCATCGTGCTGGCCGAGGTGCTGCGCATCTCGTTCGGCACCAAGGCGGTCGGCTGGGACAATCTGGTCTATGGCGTGCTGCTGGTGCTGTTCATCATCTTCCTGCCCAAGGGCATTCTTGGTAGCGTGATCGACCGGATCAAATCGCCACGCAAGCCGTCGAGAGGCCATGAGCAGCAAACCGTCCCCATCGCTCGCCGATGAACTGAAACCCTTTGTCGCACCGTTCCGCTTCGACGGCGCAGGCGAATTTCGCCTGAAGTCGTATCCGACCGCCGAGAAGGGCGGCATCGACAAGGACGCCGGCGGCAAGATCATCGAGGCCAACCGCAAGCGGCTCAACGACTTCCAGGAGAAGCTCTACGCCCAGGACCGCTGGTCGCTGCTCCTGATCTTCCAGGGCATGGACGCCGCCGGCAAGGACAGTGCGATCAAGAGCGTGTTCGAGGGCGTCAACCCGCAGGGCTGCGAGGTCTCCTCGTTCAAGCAGCCCTCGACCAAGGAACTCGACCACGACTTCATGTGGCGCGCCATGACCGCGCTGCCGGAGCGCGGCCACATCGGCATCTTCAACCGCTCCTACTACGAGGAGTGCCTGGTGGTGCGGGTGCATCCCGAGGTGCTCGGCAAGCAGAAGCTCCCGAAGAAGCTGGTGACCAAGGACATCTGGCGCGAGCGCTTCGAGGACATCTCCGCGATCGAGCGCTATCTGTCGCGCAACGGCACCATGATCCTGAAATTCTTCCTGCATGTCTCCAAGGAGGAGCAGCGCCGGCGTTTCCTCGACCGGCTCGAGGAGCCGGCCAAGAACTGGAAGTTCTCGATGGCCGACGTCACCGAGCGCGCGCTGTGGGCCAAGTACCAGGCGGCCTATCAGGACATGATCCATCACACCGCGACCGGGGACGCGCCCTGGCACATCGTGCCCGCCGACCACAAATGGTTCGCTCGCGTCGTGATCGGCTCGACCATCGTCAATGCGCTCGACCGGCTCGAGCTGAAATTTCCCGAGGTCGACAAGGCCGAGCTGAGCGAATTCAAGCGCGTCCGCGCGGCGCTGGAAGCCGAAGGCAAGGGCGCGGTGGAAAACAAGGTTCCCGCGAAGAAGGAGGCGGTGAAAAAGTAGCGCCGTGTTTCTCTCGCTCGCGGGGCCTGCACGACTTCGGAATAATAGAAAAATGCCGCTGATTTGCCCGACGTGTCAAGCTGCCATGTCGAACGCCGGCAGCCGTCGGCTACTGTGCATGGGGTTGTTTTCGATATTTTGGCAATGCGCCCCTGCGACGGGGGAGGGAACCCTAGGCAGGTCCCTCGCCCCCGTGCGGCATCAAGCACACCAGTCGCTAGCCCTTGCGCGAAGGCATCCAGGCGGACAGCAGATAAAAACCGATCGCGACGATCAGGAGATAGCGGAAGCCGAGCAGGGTCGAGCACGACTCGGCGAGGCCGCCGATGACCGATCCCGCGATGTTGGATCCGAACGCCTGATCGGGATTGGCTTCGTCGCGGAACGAGCGGGCGAAGATCACGCCGGCGAAGAACATCGGGCCGAGCGCCAGCGCGCACGGGATCACGTAGCGCCAGACGATGCCGCCGCTGAGGAACGTGTCCAGCGGCACCAGCACCGAGACCGCCAGCAGCGCCAGCAGCCCGGCATAGTGCCGCGCCAGCCGGGTGGACGGCACCTTGATCACATACAGATTGGCGGCGAGGATCAACAATAGCGCGGTGAAGAACACCGCCGAGTTGACCAGCCAGGTGCTGCCGAACAACAGCGCCATCTGCACGACTGCCTTGGTCTCGAGCAGCATGAACGCCGCGCCGAGGAAGAACATCCGGTTGTTGGGCCGCCAGGCGCCCTTCGGCTTGAACAGATAGACCAGGCCAAGCCCGAGCACGCCGAGCAGGATCATCGAGCGAACGGTCAGGTCGGGGATCAGCCTGCCGCTGACATAAAGGAACGGCCAGTCGTCGCTGGTCGATTGCTTGGCGCCTTCATTGTCGACCACCAGTTTCGCCGGCGCCAGCGGCACCCAGTCGCCGTGCTGGGCGGTTGCCTTGTCCTGTGGCTTCTCGAAGCCGTCGACCGCCAGATTCTCCGGCGGAATGCTGTTCAGCCAGAACTGGCCGCGGTCGCGGAACGCGGTGGAGATGCGCGGATTGCAGCCCGCGATGATGGTGGTGAAGCCGACCGCTTCGGACGAGGTCAGCGTTTCCTTGTAGGGCAGCGGCAGCACCAGCGGATCGCAGCCGAACACCTGCTTCGCCATCTCGGCGACGCGCTGCACGATCCAGCCCTGCCGATAGTAGTTGTACATCACGAAGACGCCGTCCTGCTTCAGCACGCGGCGGACGTCCTGGAACGCCTGTTCGGTGAACAGATAGCTTTCGAGGCGGATGTTGGCGTAGCCGCTGTGCAGGATCAGCGAGTCGACGAGCGCATACACCACCAGATCGTATTTGCGTTCGGTGGTGCGAAGGAAATGCCGGCCGTCGTCGAGATGCGGCACCACCCTCGGATCCTGATAGGGCTTGTCGGGATGGTTGTGGATGCCGATGTTCTGGATCACGGGATCGATCTCGACCGCATCGATGCGCTCCACGCCGAAGCGCAAGGCGTGGGCGAGGTCGTTGCCGGAGCCGGCGCCGATGATCATGACGTCCTTGAACGGCGCGCCGCCGCTGTGCTGCTGCAGCAGATGGATCAACGAATAGGACGAGCCGCGTTCGCTGAACGGCATCATTTCCTGATGGCCGATGCTGTTGACGGTGATCACGCCGTTCGATTTGTTGAGGTCGACGGCGTAGTAGGGCGACCAGCGGATGTCGTGGCTGTCGGAGCGATCGGTGTAGTAGGCGGTAAATCCCACCACGACGATGATCGTCACGAGGCGCAGCAGTGACAGCGCCTTGTCCTGGTAGAGCAAATAGACGATGCCGGCGCAGCTGATCCCGAACCAGACCACCGGCGGCGCCTGTGCGAACGACAGCAGCGAGAACCCGACGATGCCCGCGAGGCTGCCGCCGATATTCAGCGAATAGCCGGCGACGCGGTTGGGGTAGGCGTCGAAGGCGCGGCCGAGCGTCTGGCCGAGGCCGACGAACATCAGCGCGATCAGCACGAAGAACAACCCGGCGATCGCCTCGATCGGCACGACGAACTTGGCGAGATCCGGGTTGCGATACTCGGTGCCGAAGAACACTTCCTGCGGCGACGCCTGATGGCCGACGTCGACCGCGAACTGGCCCCAGTTGGAATACAGCATCATGATCGTGGCCACGGCGGCGAAGGTCACGAGGGCGAGCCCCGGAAACAGCGCAAGCCAGTTGGTGGTCCGCCGCGCAGCAAGGCAGCCGCAGGACATGCCGAGGAAGGCCGCGAGCAGCACGATGTTGGTGAAGAATTGCAGGAACACGACCTTGGCCGAGAACCAGCGGATGCAGGCGAGTTCGAGGAACAGGATCAGGAATCCGACCAGGAAGAGATTGAAGCCGGCTTGGCGCTGATTGGGCCCATCGGCCAGGTTCGTCGTGGGCATGATCCTGATATCTCCTTAACCAACCAAAGGACGCGCCCCAATACCCGGTCGCCGCCGGCACACTAGATGCAACCAGTTGAGCAAAGATTGATTTGCCCGGCCGCGTACGTGTTGCGGTTGGCGCCGCTGCCACGCAGGGAGTCATGGTGTAGGAAAGGTTTCGCTGCGAGCGGGTCGCGCCCCGCTTACTACCCCGGCGCCGATTGTCCATGTCAGGAACGAAAGGGGAGGGAGCCCTTTCGGTAGGCTCCCTCACCCGTCGGCAACGGCCGTCCTCAGGCCGCTTCTTCTCCAAACACCATCTGCCAGCCCTTGCGCGTATCCATGTATTCCCGCACCTGCTTGATGCGGCCCGCCTCGACCGCGAACACGAAGCAATAGTCATTGTCGTAGGGCCGGCCGCCCGGCAGCGTCGCGCGCATGCGCTCCTCGACGATCACGCAGTCGCCGTCGGCATGAACGGCGCGGAACGCGATGTCGACCTCGGAGAACAGGCGGTGCATCTCGGTTGCGATGAAGCGGGCGATCGCATCCGCGCCGATCATGTGATCGGTGTGATCGAGCGCGACCGCGGTGGCGTTGCGCGCCGGCGCAATCCATTCGGCATCCGGTGCGAACACGGTGGCAATCAGGTCGGCGTCGCGGGTCCTGAACGTCTGCCAGGCGTTGAGCACGATTTCCTTGTTGGTTGGGCTCGTCATTGCGATGTCTCCAGGGGGTGATCGATCGGCTCGATCTAGGTCAGTGCTGCGGTTCACGCTGGCCGGAATCGGACCTCATCACCGCAGGCCACTTTCCCTGATCGCGCGATGCGCTAGTGTCCGATCATGCTCAGCTTCGAGGTCTGCAACGCTGCGCGGCTGCGGCGCGACGCGCGCTATGACGGCCGCTTCTTCACCGCGGTGAAGACCACCCGGATCTATTGCCGCCCGGTCTGTCCGGTGAAGCACCCGCTGCCGCGCAACGTCAGCTACTACCCGACAGCTGCCGCGGCCGAGGCGGCGGGCTATCGGCCGTGCCTGCGCTGCCGTCCCGAAACCGCACCGTTCTGTCCGGCATGGAACGGCACCCGCTCCACGGTTGCGCGTGCGCTGAAGCTGATCGACGGCGGCGCGCTCAAGCGCGGCTCGGTTGCCGCGTTGGCCGATCGGCTCGGCATCACCTCGCGCCACCTCGGGCGGCTGTTCGAGCGCCACGTCGGCGCCAGCCCGCAGCAGGTCGCGACCACCCGCCGCGTGCAGCGCGCCAAGCGGTTGATCGACACCACAGATGAGGCGATGACCGAGATCGCCTTTCGTGCCGGCTTCGGCAGCGTCCGCCGTTTCAACGCCGCCTTCTCCGGTCTCTACGGCCGCTCGCCGTCGAGCCTGCGCGCGTCCTCGCGCGGGCGGAGGTGAGGGGACAGGGCCGAGCCATGCGGCACGATAGGTCAACGCCCCTGACCATCTTTACCCATTGCGGCGGCTTGCCATAATCGTCTAGAACGACGGCGTCCAAGCGCTCCCGGCAACCAACCGTCAACGGTTTTGCCCGAGGATTTCGGCGCTCAACAGGGTCTGGCAATGCTGATTCGCGGCCAAATCGATGGGATTTCGGGGGAGGTGGCCCAGGCTACCGCCACGTTCCCGGCCGCACGGCCCACCCTGCTTATTGGCGGCCTGCTTCTTACCTGCCCCTGAGGGCCGGCTGGGCATTTGCGCCTGGGCACTCAGGGGTTTGTACGAGATCACCGGACCCCGACAATCGCCCAAGCAATTGCTCAAGCAGCAACATGACGGGCGCCAAGCTTAAAGGAATTTCTGACATGGCCACCGCTGATAAGTCCGATAAGGACCGCGTCATCATTTTCGACACCACCCTGCGCGACGGCGAGCAGTGCCCCGGCGCCACCATGACCTTCGAGGAGAAGCTCGAGGTCGCCGAGTTGCTGGACGATATGGGCGTCGACGTCATCGAGGCCGGCTTCCCGATCACCTCGGAAGGCGACTTCCAGGCGGTCAGCGAGATCGCCCGCCGCTCCAAGAACGCGGTTATCGCGGGGCTCTCCCGCGCCCATCCGGCCGACATCGACCGCTGCGCCGAAGCCGTCAAGTTCGCCCGCCGCGGCCGCGTCCACACCGTGATCGCGACCTCGCCGCTGCACATGCGCGTGAAGTTGAACAAGACCCCCGAGGAAGTCATCGAGACCTCGGTCGCGATGGTCGCCCGCGCCCGCAACCAGATCGACGACGTTGAATGGTCGGCCGAGGACGGCACCCGCAGCGAGATGGACTATCTGTGCCGGATCGTCGAGGCCGTGATCAAGGCCGGCGCCACCACGGTGAACATCCCAGACACCGTCGGCTACACGGTGCCGGAAGAATACACCCACTTCATGCGCACGCTGATCGAACGCGTGCCGAACTCCGACAAGGCGATCTTCTCGGTGCATTGCCACAACGACCTCGGCATGGCGGTCGCGAACTCGCTGGCCGGCATCGTCGGCGGCGCGCGGCAGGTCGAGTGCACCGTCAACGGCATCGGCGAGCGCGCCGGCAATGCCGCGCTGGAAGAGATCGTGATGGCGATCAATGTGCGGAACGACAAGTTTCCGTACTGGAACAAGATCGACACCACGCAGCTGACCCGCGCCTCGAAGGTGGTGTCCGCGGCCACCTCGTTCCCGGTGCAGTACAACAAGGCGATCGTCGGCCGCAACGCGTTCGCCCATGAAAGCGGCATCCATCAGGACGGCGTGCTGAAGGACGCCTCGACCTATGAGATCATGCGGCCCGAGATGGTCGGCCTGAAGCAGTCCTCGCTGGTGCTCGGCAAGCATTCCGGCCGCCACGCCTTCATCCACAAGCTGGAGGAGATGGGCTACAAGCTCGGCGCCAACCAGCTGGAGGATGCCTTTACGCGGATGAAGGCGCTCGCCGACCGCAAGAAGGATATCTACGACGAGGACATCGAGGCGCTGGTCGATCAGGAGATGGCGGCCGCGCACGACCGCATCAAGCTGGCTTCGTTGACCGTGATCGCCGGCACCCATGGCCCGCAGCGCGCGACCATGAAGCTCGACGTCGACGGCCAGATCAAGATCGAGGAAGCCGAGGGTAACGGACCGGTCGATGCCGTCTTCAACTGCATCAAGCGCCTGGTGCCGCACGAGGCCAAGCTGGAGCTCTACCAGGTCCACGCGGTAACCGAAGGCACCGATGCGCAGGCCGAAGTCTCGGTGCGCCTCGCTCACGAGGGCCGTTCGATGACCGCGCGTGCCGCCGATCCGGACACGCTGGTCGCGTCCGCAAAAGCCTATCTCGGCGCGCTGAACAAGATCGTGATGAAGCGCCAGCGCGACGTCCCGGCCGCCAAGGTCGTGGGCTGATCGACGCGAGCAGGATCGACAAGTTGAAACGCGGCGCTTTGGTGCCGCGTTTTTGTTTTGAGGCGCACGCATTCAAACCCGTCATCCTGAGGTGCGAGCTCTTGCGAGCCTCGAAGGATGAATCGGCCCCTACTGCTTCAGCACGTCGCGATCCCTTCGCGGAAGGACCCGCGCCGTCGCCCTTCGAGGCTCGCTTCGCTCGCACCTCAAGCGACAAAGGCGAAGCCTTTGCGCGGAGGTGACGGGGAACAGAGCTTTCCCGTCATTGCGAACGCAACGAAGCAATCCATCTCACGGCTTGCCGATGCATGGATTGCTTCGTCGCTCCGCTCCTCGCAATGACGGCTATGGGTGATCGGCTTGGGATAAAATCCGCCTCACTTGACCATTGTTGGAATCTTATCCCAACAATCCGTTCTATCCCGCACTGCTTTGGAATCTTCCGCGCCGGCCCCGGCGCTACCCTGCGTTCTTTCCCGGGGACGCCGCCCATGCCGCTTGCCTCCATCGACGTCGACATCCCGCGCGCCGCCACGCCGGCGGAGACCGCGCTGACCCGCCGCGTCGACCTCACCACGCTTCGCCTGTTCGTCGCGGTCTGCGACGAGCAGAACCTCACCCGCGCCGCGCTGCGCGAGGGGATCGCCGCCTCCGCGGTGTCGAAACGGATGAACGATTTCGAGCTGGCGTTCGGCGTCACGCTGTTCAAGCGGCTCGCCAAGGGCATGGCGTTGACGCCGGCCGGCGAGGCGCTGCTGCATCACGCCCGGGTCACGCTGCTCAACGTCGAGAAGATCGCGGTCGAGCTGTCGGAATATTCGCAAGGCGTGCGCGGCCATGTCCGCATGCTCGCCAACCTCTCGGCGATCGTGCAGTATTTGCCCGAGGACCTCTCCGCCTTCTTCGCGGCGCACGAGCTGCTTCGCGTCGATCTGCAGGAGCGGCCGAGCGGGCAGGTGGTCCGCGGCATCGAGGAGGGCGCGGCCGAGATCGGCATCTGCTCGGCCGAGGCCGACAGCCGCGCGCTCGAGGCCTTCCATTATCGCTACGACAATCTGGTGGTGGTGATGCGGGGGGACCATCCGCTGGCCGGTCGCGAGAAATTGCTGTTCACCGAGACGCTCGATTTCGACCATATCGGCCTGCACACCGCGAGCTCGATCTATCTGCGTTCGCAATACGCGGCGACGCAGGCCGGTAAGACGATGCGGCTGCGCATCAACGTGCCCGGTTTCGATGCGGTCTGCCGCATGGTGCAGGCCAATATGGGCCTCGGCCTGATTCCGGATCGCGCCTTCGCGGTGGTCGGCGCCGGCATGGGCCTTCTTGCCATCCCGCTGCGTGACGATTGGGGGCGGCGCGAGCTGAAGATCGTGGTCCGCGATGCCGCGCGGCTTTCCGGGACCGGCCGCCTGATGCTGGACTATCTGCGCGCCGTCGAAACGGATCGGGTCGGGCGGGTCGGCTAGCGCTTCGATCCCCTACAGCCGGCGGAGCCTTAGCCAGCCGTCGCCTGGATTGAACGCAAAAGCGCGCGTGATCGGCTGATCGCCGATCGCGCCTTCGGCGTTGCATCAGCCTCATTATCTCCCTGCAAAATCTTCATGCCGCAGGGCCCTTCCGGTCGCTCCTTCGCGGGTTACGTATTGGACAACGATGCACTGCAGCGCAGTGCCGGCACGCATGATCAGCGACGCCGTTGGCACGCATCCGGCAACGCGACAGGGGGGACAGGAGCGCGACGATGACGAACACGATTTCCGGCATTCGAATACCCGACAGCACGATCGCGCGGGAGGCCGCCGAGTTGGTGCGGCAATACGAAACCGAGATGCTGTTCAATCACTCGGTTCGCGTGTTCGTGTTCGGCGCGCTCAAGGGCGTCAGGCAGAATCTGACGTTCGACCCTGAACTGCTTTATGTCGCCGCGCTGTTTCATGACCTCGGCCTTGTCGATCACTTCCACACCGAGACCAAGCGGTTTGAAGTCGACGGCGCCGATGCGGCGCGCGCATTTCTCAGAAGCCACGGCATCCCAGAGCCGAAAGCCGATCTGGTGTGGGAAGCGATTGCGCTGCACACCACGCCCGGCATCCCGCAATACATGCGACCGGAAATCGCGCTCACCAATGCGGGCGTTCTGGTCGATGCTGTCGGCATCGGATACGACGACTACACGGCCGAGCAGCGCGACAGCGTGATTGCCGCGTTTCCGCGCGGTGATTTCAAGAACGAGTTCATCGAGGTCCAGACCTGCTCGGCCCTGAAGAAGCCCCAGACCACGTTCGGCACGGTCAATTTCGATTTTATCGCGGAGCGCGACCCCGCGTTTCACCGGCCGAACGCCTGCAGTCGGATCCGCAACACGCGGTGGCCCAGCTGAACCGGGCGGTGCTGGATATTAGCCGCCGTCAAGCGCGGCGAGACGATCGGCTTCCGCGATGTCTTCGACGGTGTTGGCGTTGAAGAACGGATCCAGCGGCTCGGTCGGCCATTCGACCGTTGCGAGCGGATAGCGCGCGGTCCAGCGATCGATCCTGCGCACGTCCTCCTCGACCAGCGCGTGGCGCAATTCACCGCGCAAGCGCACGCTCCAGAGACCGATCACCGGGTGCACCTGCCCGCCGGATGAGGCGACCGCGAGCTCGGCATTCTCGGCCGCGCGCGCCTGCTCCAGGCGTGCGACAAGATCGCGCGGCAGAAACGGGCAGTCGCCCGCCGCGCTCAGCACCCATTTCGCATCCGGCCGGTTGGCCGCAGTCCAGTCCAGCGCGGCCAGGATGCCGGCGAGGGGGCCCGGATAATCGGCGACATCGTCGGCGACGACCGGAAGGCCGAAGGCGGCGAAGCGCGCGGGGTCGCCATTGGCGTTGATGATCAGCCCGCCGCATTGCGGGGCGAGACGGTCGATCACCCGCTGCAGAATGGTGCGGCCCGCGATCTTGCGCATCGGCTTGTCGCCGCCGCCCATCCGCCGCGCGAGGCCGCCGGCCAGCAGCACGCCCGGGATATCAGTCATTGTCGGCCTCGCCCTTGCGCTTGTGACGCATCGATTCCTCTTCGACATAGTCGAGGTTCTGGTCGTAGACGATCCGCGCCTCACCCGACAGCGCGATGAAGCGCTTGCCGCGGGCGCGGCCGACCAAGGTCAGTCCGACCTGCCGCGCCAGATCGACGCCCCATGCGGTGAAGCCGGAGCGGGAGACCAGGATCGGGATGCCCATCCGCACCGTCTTGATCACCATCTCCGAGGTGAGCCGTCCGGTGGTGTAGAGGATTTTGTCGGCCGGATCGACATTGTGGCGATAGATCCAGCCCGCGATCTTGTCGACGGCGTTGTGCCGGCCGACATCCTCGGTGTAGCAGACCGGCGTGCTCTCCTTGCACAGCACGCAGCCGTGAATGGCGCCGGCTTCCAGATAGAGCGACGGCATGGTGTTGATGGTGTGCGTCATGCGGTAGAGCCACGAGGTCCGCAGCTCGGCCTTCGGCAGCGCGACCTTCTCGACGGCTTCGAGCAGGTCGCCGAACGCCGTGCCCTGGGCGCAGCCCGAGGTCTGGGTGCGCTTCTTCAGCTTCGCCTCGAAATTGGTGTGGTGCGCGGTGCGGACCACCACCACCTGGAGATCGTCGTCATATTCGACCTCGGTGACGACGTCGTCGTATTTGAGCATGTTCTGGTTCAGGAGGTAGCCGAGCGCGAGGTATTCGGGATAGTCGTTGATCGTCATCATCGTGACGATCTCCTGCGCGTTGAGGTACAGCGTCAGCGGCCGCTCGACCGGTACCCTGATCTCGGTCGGCGCACCGGTCTGATCGACGCCTGTGACGCGCTCCGTCAGCCGCGGGTCGTCCGGGTCAGGAACAATAAGGGGAGCGGTGGTCTTCTCGGTCACAGGTCGGCGTCCCAATGGGTTCACATGGCAACGGAGCTGGGGATATAAGCACGATCGGAGACGGACTGGCCACTTTCCGCCGGCTTGCGGGAACTGCCATGGACTCGTCAGGAACGGTCCGGCTTTGAGGACAACGCCGCAGTTCGCGATGTGGGTCGAACAAATCTTGTCGATGGCCGAGGACTGAGGACATCATGGCGCAGCTTTCCGACGACTGCTTCGCGTTCGGCGGACCGATGATGTCGGTCGACGAGGCCGTCGCGATCATCGCCTCGCGCGTCAAGCCGGTCGGCGAGACGGAGGCTGTTGCCCTGGTGGACGCCGATGGACGCATCCTCAGCCAGGACGTCGCTGCGCCGCTGCCGCTGCCGCCTTTCATGAATTCCGCCGTCGACGGCTACGCGCTGTCTGGCACGGACCTGCCGGCGAGCGGCGAGCGCGCGTTTCCCGTCGCCGGCCGCGTGCAGGCGGGGGCGCCGGCGGCGCCCGCGCAGCCCGGCCAGGCGGTGCGGATCTTCACCGGCGCGCCGATGCCCGACGGCACCGACACCGTGTTCATGCAGGAAGACGTGCGGATCGACGATGCGGGCAACGTGGTCCTGCCGTCCGGCCTGAAGGCCGGCGCCAATGTGCGTCCGGCCGGTGAGGACATTGCGCGCGGCCATGTCGCACTGGCGGCGGGTCGGCGCCTGCGGCCGCAGGACATCGCGGTCGCCGCGGCGTTCGGGCTCACCACGCTCGACGTGGCGCGGCGCCTGCGTGTCGGGGTGTTCTCGACCGGCGACGAGCTGGCTGCGCCGGGGAGCCCGCGCGCTGAAGCTCAATTGTTCGATTCCAACCGCTTCATGCTGATCGCGATGTTGCGGCGGCTCGGTTGCGAGGTCGGCGATCTCGGCATCCTGCGCGACGAACGCGCCGGGCTCGCCGCTGCGCTCAAGCAGGCCGCGCAACGATACGACCTGATCCTCACCACCGGCGGCGTCTCGACCGGCGAAGAGGACCACGTCAAGGCCGGCATCGAACAGGCCGGCTCGCTGGTGCTCTGGCGGATGGCGATCAAGCCTGGCCGTCCGGTGGCGATGGGAATCATCGACGGCACGCCGCTGATCGGTCTGCCTGGCAACCCGGTGGCGAGCTTCGTCACCTTCGTCCATGTGGTGCGGCCGACCGTGCTGGCGCTGTCAGGAGCTAAGCCGTCTGCCTTGCTGCCGATGCCGGTCCGGGCCGCCTTCGGCTACAACAAGAAGAGCGGCCGCCGCGAATATGTCCGCGCCTCGCTGCGGTGGGCGGCGGACGGCGCGCTGGAAGCCACCAAGTTTCCCCGCGAAGGGGCCGGCCTGTTGTCGTCGCTGGTCGAGACGGATGGGCTGATCGAGCTCGGCGAGTCCATCGTGCGGGTCGAGCCGGGCGATACGGTCGGCTTTCTCGGCTACGCCGACCTGCTCTGAGGCCGCGAGATGCGGTCGCGATCGCGCGAGCTGGACGCTCGCGTGATTTGGAATTCAGATCGATCGATAGGCAAACATTAACAACGGCCTGCGCGGCAACCCGACGCTGCTAGAGGCGTTCTAAATCTGCTTGCCTGTGGCATGCCAGAGAATAGAGTTGGGTTGAACCGGCGCAACTTGCGCAAAGCCGGGTTCCAAGGCGAGGTTTCATGAGTGGAGACGACGTTCACAAGGTCCGCGCGTTCGAGCATCCCGGAGCCGGCAGGAAGCGGGCGAAAGCCACGCCCAAGGGACGCCAGGTCGACCCCGCGGCCGCTCATGAGATCGAGGTGCTGCTCGCCGACCGGCCGAGGCGTCGCGACCTGCTGATCGAATACCTGCATCTGATCCAGGACAAGTATCACCAGATCTCGGCGCAGCATCTTGCGGCGCTCGCCGACGAGATGAAGCTGTCGTTCGCCGAAGTGTTCGAGACCGCGACCTTCTATGCGCATTTCGACATCGTGAAGGAAGGCGAGCCTGATATCGCGCCGCTCACCGTGCGGGTCTGCGATTCACTGACCTGCGCGATGCTCGGCGGCGAGAAGCTGCTGAAGGATCTCCAGAGCCGCGCCGGCCCCGGCATCCGCGTCGTGCGGGCGCCGTGCGTCGGCCGATGCGACACCGCACCCGCTGCGGAGGTCGGCCACAACTTCATCGATCATGCGACCGTCAGCAACGTGCTCGCTGCGGCGAAGAGCGGCGACACCCATGTGCATCTGCCGGCTTACGTCGATTATGACGCCTATGTCGCCGACGGCGGATACCAGCTGCTGACGCGGCTGCGCTCGGGCGAGTTGCCACGGGAAGACCTGCTGAAGGCGCTCGACGATGCGTCGTTGCGCGGTCTTGGCGGCGCCGGTTTCCCCACGGGCCGCAAGTGGCGGGCCGTGCTCGGCGAACCCGGTCCGCGGCTGATGGCGGTCAACGGCGACGAGGGCGAGCCCGGCACGATCAAGGACCGCTACTATCTCGAGCGCGATCCGCATCGCTTCCTCGAGGGCATGCTGATCGGCGCCCACGTGGTCGAGGCGCCGGAAGTCTACATCTACATTCGCGACGAGTACCCGGCCTGCCGCGAGATCCTCGCGCGCGAGATCGCAAAACTTCCACCCGGCGGTCCTGTGCTGCATCTGCGACGCGGCGCCGGCGCCTATATCTGCGGCGAAGAATCCTCGCTGCTGGAATCGATCGAGGGCAAGCGCGGCCTGCCGCGGCACAAGCCGCCATATCCGTTCCAGGTCGGCCTGTTCGGCCTGCCGACGCTGATCAACAACATCGAGACGTTGTGGTGGGTGCGCGACATCGTCGAGAAGGGCGCCGACTGGTGGAAGAGGCACGGCCGCAACGAGCGTCACGGCCTGCGCAGCTTCTCGGTGTCGGGACGCGTCAAGGATCCCGGCGTCAAGCTCGCGCCCGCCGGCATCACCCTGCGCCAGTTGATCGACGAGTTCTGCGGCGGCATGGCCGACGGCCACACCTTGCAGGCTTATCTGCCGGGCGGCGCGTCCGGCGGCATCCTGCCGGCCTCGATGGACGATATCCCGCTCGATTTCGGCACCCTGGAGAAATACGGCTGCTTCATCGGCTCCGCCGCCGTCGTCGTGCTCTCGCAGGCCGATGACGTCAGGGATGCCGCGCTCAACCTGATGAAGTTCTTCGAGGACGAGAGCTGCGGGCAATGCACGCCCTGCCGCGCCGGAACCGAGAAGGCGGCACTCTTGATGCAGCAACCGGTCTGGAACAAGGAGCTGCTCGACCAATTGAGCCAGGCGATGCGCGATGCATCGATCTGTGGCCTCGGTCAGGCGGCCTCCAATCCGCTGACCTCAGTGATCAAATATTTTCCGGACGGGTTTCGTCCGCAGCAAGCCGCCGAATAGGCGGACCAAGCAGGCGAACTTCGACGAGGATTTTGAATGAGCAACGATCACAACTCCGGCCAGACGATCCAGTTCGAGCTCGACGGCCATCAGGTCGAGGCGCGGGCCGGCGAAACGATCTGGCAGGTCGCCAAGCGCCAGGGCACCGAGATCCCGCATCTCTGCTATTCGCCCGCGCCGGACTATCGGCCGGACGGCAATTGCCGCGCCTGCATGGTCGAGATCGAAGGCGAGCGCGTGCTGGCGGCGTCCTGCAAGCGGACACCGTCGGTCGGCATGAAGGTGAAGTCGGCCAGCCAGCGCGCCGTCGCGGCGCAGAAGATGGTCATGGAGTTGCTCGTCGCCGATCAGCCGGCGCGCGCGACTTCGCACGATCCGGATTCGAAATTCTGGCACTGGGCCGAGAAGACCGGCGTGACCGAAAGCCGCTTCCCCGCCACCGAGCGCTGGCATGCCGACACCAGCCATCCGGCGATGCGCGTCAATCTCGACGCCTGCATCCAGTGCGGCCTGTGCGTGCGGGCCTGCCGCGAGGTGCAGGTCAACGACGTCATCGGCATGGCTTATCGTAGTCACGGCTCGAAGATCGTGTTCGACTTCGACGATCCGATGGGAGAATCGACCTGCGTCGCCTGCGGCGAATGCGTCCAGGCGTGTCCGACCGGCGCGCTGATGCCGGCCGTGATGCTCGACGACAAGCAGACGCGCGTCGTCTATCCCGACCGCAAGGTGGACTCGCTGTGCCCGTATTGCGGCGTCGGCTGCCAGGTCACCTACGAGGTCAAGGACGAGAAGGTGATCTACGCGGAAGGCCGTGACGGTCCGGCCAATCACAACCGGCTCTGCGTCAAGGGCCGCTTCGGCTTCGACTACATCCATCATCCGAACCGGCTGACCAAGCCGCTGGTGCGGCTGCCGGGTGTGAAGAAGGATGCCAACGACCAGGTCGATCCGGCCAATCCCTACACCCATTTCCGCGAAGCATCCTGGGAGGAGGCGCTCGATCTTGCCGCCGCCGGCTTGAAGAAAATCCGCGACGAGAAGGGCGCCAAGGCGCTCGCCGGATTCGGCTCGGCCAAGGGCTCGAACGAGGAAGCCTATCTGTTCCAGAAGCTGGTCCGCACCGGCTTCGGCTCCAACAATGTCGATCACTGCACGCGGCTGTGTCACGCCTCGTCGGTAGCGGCCTTGTTCGAAGGACTGAGCTCCGGCGCGGTGTCGGCGCCGTTCTCGGCCGCCGCCGACGCCGAGGTGATTTGGGTGATCGGCGCCAATCCGACCGTGAACCATCCGGTCGCCGCGACCTTCATCAAGAACGCCGCCAAGCGCGGCGCCAAGCTCTACGTGATGGACCCGCGGCGGCAGACGCTGTCGCGCCACGCCACCCAGCATCTCGCCTTCAAGCCGGGTAGCGACGTCGCGATGCTGAACGCGATGATCCACACGATCATCACCGAAGGCCTGACCGACGAGCAGTACATCGCCGGCTATACCGAGGGCTATGACGAGCTGAAGGCGAAGATCCAGGAGTTCACGCCGGAGCGCATGTCTCAGATCTGCGGCATTCCCGCCGAGACGCTGCGCGAGGTCGCGCGTGCCTATGCCCGCGCCAAGTCGTCGATCATCTTCTGGGGCATGGGCATCAGCCAGCATGTCCACGGCACCGACAATGCGCGCTGCCTGATCGCGCTCGCTTTGATCACCGGCCAGGTCGGCCGTCCCGGCACCGGGCTGCATCCGCTGCGCGGCCAGAACAACGTGCAGGGCGCCTCCGACGCCGGCCTGATCCCGATGTTCCTGCCGGACTATCAGCCGGTCGGCCGCGACGACATGCGCGGCGCCTTCGAGAAACTGTGGGGGCAGGAGCTCGATCCGGTGCGCGGGCTGACCGTGGTCGAGATCATGAACGCGATCCACGCCGGCGAGATCCACGGCATGTATGTCGAGGGTGAGAATCCCGCGATGTCCGATCCGGATTTGCAGCACGCGCGCCAGGCGCTGGCGAAACTCGATCATCTCGTGGTGCAGGATTTGTTCGTCACCGAGACCGCGTTCCATGCCGACGTCATCCTGCCGGCTTCGGCGTTCGCAGAAAAATCCGGCTCCTTCACCAACACCGACCGCCGCGTGCAGCTGGCGCGCGAGGTGATCAAGCCGCCGGGCGATGCAAGGCAGGATCTCTGGATCATTCAGGAGATCGCCAAGCGGATGGGATTGCCCTGGAATTACGCCGGGCCGGGCGAGGTCTTCACCGAGATGGCGCAGCTGATGCCGTCGCTGAAGAACATCACCTGGGAGCGGCTGGTTCGTGAGGGCGCCGTGACCTATCCGGTCGACGATCCCGACAAGCCGGGCAATGAGATCATCTTCACCACGGGTTTTCCGACCGAGAGCGGCCGCGGCAAGATCGTGCCGGCCAAGGTGATCCCGCCCGACGAGCTGCCCGACGACGAGTACCCGATGGTGCTGTCGACCGGGCGCGTGCTCGAACACTGGCACACCGGCTCGATGACGCGCCGCGCACAAGTGCTCGACCAGATCGAGCCCGAAGCGGTCGCGTTCATGACGCCGAAGGACATGCGCAAGAAGGGGCTCGCGCCGGGCGATTTCATCCGCCTCGAGACGCGTCGTGGCGCGGTCGAGGTCAAGGTGCGCGCCGACCGCGACGTGCCCGAGAACATGGTCTTCATGCCGTTCTGCTACGCGGAGGCGGCGGCGAATTTGCTGACCAACCCGGCGCTCGATCCGTTCGGAAAGATTCCGGAGTTCAAGTTCTGCGCCGTCCGCGCCGAGAAGATCGATATCCGGACGGCGGCGGAATAGCCGTCCGGGCTACGCAAGAAACAAACGCAACGCGGCGACGCCAACCCGCAGGGAGATCAGCATGCGAACGATCATCGTCGGAGCACTTTGCGCCATCGCAATGGTCGCGAGCGCACACGCCGCGGTCAAGGAAGAGCCGGTCACCTACTCCGACGGCGAGACCACGATGAAGGGCTTCGTGGTCTATGACGACGCGACCCAGGCCAAGCGGCCCGGCATCGTCATGGTGCACGAATGGTGGGGCATCACCCCGCATATCCACAACGAGGCGCGGAAGTTCGCGGAGCAGGGCTATGTCGCCTTCATTGCGGACATGTACGGCGACGCCAAGACCGCCGACAACCCGAAGGACGCCGGCGCGCTCGCAGGCTCGGTGATGAAGGATGCGAAGGTGATGGAGCAGCGCTTCAACGCCGCGCGCGAGCAACTCGTCAAGCAGGCCTCGGTCAATCCGCAGCGGATCGGCGCGGTCGGCTACTGCTTCGGCGGCGCGGTGGTGCTGAACATGGCGCGCACCGGCGCCGATCTCGCCGCCGTTGCGGGCTTTCACGCTTCGCTCGGACTCAATACGCCCGCACCCGCGCCGGGCACCGTCAAGGCGAAGATCCTGATTCTGAACGGCGCGGACGATCCGTTCGTGAAGCGCGAGCAGTACGATGCGCTGAAGAAGGATTTCGACGCAGCGAAGGCCGATTACCGCATCATCGAGTATCCGGGCGCCGTGCACGCATTCACGAACCCTGAAGCGACCGAGCTCGGCAAGAAGTTCAACCTGCCGCTCCGGTACGACGCCAAGGCCGATCAGGAATCGAAGGCCGAGGCGGCCAAGCTGTTTGCCGCAAACCTTCAGAAATGAGCCAACGGGCCGCCGACAGGGTGCCGCAGCATTGACGACGGCAAGCACCGATACGCCGGACACGATCAGGGTCATCATTTCCGGCGGCTTCGCTGCGGTCTATCGGGAAGTCCTGCCCGAATTCGAACGCAGCACCGGCATCAAGGTGGAAACCGGATCCGGCGCGTCGGAGGGCACCGGTCCGAAAACGATCAGGCACCAGCTTGCGCACGGCACGAAGGCCGACGTGGTGATCCTTTCGCGAGAGGGATTGCGCGCGCTGAACGAGGACGGGCGGATTCGCGCGGGATCCGACACCGGCCTCGCGGCGGCGCCGTTGGCGGCCGCGGTTCGCTCAGGCGCTCCGAAGCCGGACATCGGCAACGCTGTTGCGCTGAGACAGGCTTTGATCGATGCGGGCCGGGTGGTGGCGCCAAGCAGCACGAGTGGACAATTCTTCCGCGACAACGTCTGCCCCAGGCTGAACCTGCCGGACACGGTGCGGCTCACCCTCGAGGCGCGTGGAACCGAGGCCGCCGAAGCGCTGCGCGCGGGCAAGGCAAATCTCTCGATTGGGCCGACCAGCGAACTGGTTCAGGAGACCGGCATCGAGGTTGTCGGTCTGCTGCCTCCGGATCTCCAGCTTGTGCAGACCTTCACGGCCGCGATCGTCAGCGACTCAAAATCGCCTGACGCAGCCAGGCGCCTGATCGATTTCCTTTCCTCGGATACCGCTATCTTGCGCGCGGCAATCGGGCGGGCAGGCATGGAGCGGCCGCGCGGATAGGCTGCCCTTGCGCTGACGTCCGGCACTCACCTTCTTGGCAATGAGCCGCCGATGCATCTCATCGTACCGCTGACGGCGGCGCGACTCAGCGAGCCCCGGCGCCCGGTGCCACGTTGAGCGGCGCACCACCGGTCGAAATCGGACCCGCCGGTTTCGGTGCCCGAATCGGCGGCGGCTTCCTGGGCTTCGGGGCAGCCTGTGCGACCGGTGCTGTACGCGGCTGATCGGCCGCGGCGGTGGCCGGCAATGGCACGGGAGCTGGAGCGGGACGCTGGAGCGCATCGACCTTCGATGTCAGGGCCGCCAGCTGGTCGACGACGGTCTTCAGCTGCTCCTGCTGGTCTGCCACCGACTTGCCGAGCGCGCCGATGTCATCCTCGAGCTTCTGCTGGGTCGCGAGCAGATCCGGCAACGTCTCCTTGTCGCCTGCTGCCACTCTGTCGCTGGCCGCAGCGCTGCCCAGGGACGGGACCAGCGGCGCGATCTGGGGCCAAGCGTACACGCCCCCGGCGCCCGCACAGGCGATGATGACGGTCAGCAGGAACCACGGCCAGCGGCGGCGAGTGGCGGGAATCGGGCTTGACGGCGCATGGGGCTGCCATGCCTGATCGGAATCGTTGGTCACCAATGCTTCCTAGTCTGCTTCGGCAGCTGTTGCAATCGATGCCGAGTCTGACCACTTTGGCAGCTATGTCCCCCTCGTCCGGAGCCCCATTGGCGCCCACGCACACGTCCCAACTTCTTGAGGAACTCGTCGCTCAAGCACCGGACGGCCCCGTCGATCTCGAATGGCTCCTCAGCAACCTGGACAAGCGGTCGTTCGGCCTTCTCCTGCTGCTTCTGGGGCTGCTGGTGATCATCCCCGGCGTCGCGACGGTTGCGACGCTGGCGCTGCTGTTTCCGGCGGTCGAGATGATGCGTGGCCGCAGCGCGCCGTCGTTTCCGCGTTTCCTGTCGAAGCGGCAGTTCGACTTCAAGCGCTTCAAGCGGTTCACCGTCCTGGTCCGTCCAATGCTGCAGGCGATCGAGCGCATCAGCCGGCCGCGCTGGGACGCGCGGCGCGACGTGATCGATCGCCTCGTCGGACTGGTCGTGTTTCTGCTGGCCTTCTCGGCAGGCTGGCCGCTGCCTCTGGTCAACGTCATTCCGGGAATGGTGGTCGTCCTGATCGCGGTCGCCTACCTGCAGGAGGACGGCCTGCTGCTGACGATTGCGATGGCGGCGGCGCTGATCTGCCTGCTTGGGCTCGGATGGACGCTCTGGGCAACGTTCGGAGCGGTGATGAACTGGATGGGGCTGTGACACCAGACGGTAGGGCAGTTCGATGTCCCGACTTCAGGGGTCGACATCTCGCGCCGGCATGTTCATGATCTCGCCGGACGTCGCGGCAAACAGCGACGCGAATGGGGAGAACACATGCGTTGCATCACGCTCGCGGCGGTCGCCGCGCTCAGCCTTGTTTCCACTTCGGTGGTTCTCGCTGCCGACAAGAAATACGATCCCGGCGCCAGCGATACCGAAATCAAGATCGGGCAGACCATGCCTTACAGCGGTCCGGCTTCGGCGTATGGCACGCAGGGCAGGGCCGAGGCCGCATACTGGAAGATGATCAACAGCCAGGGCGGAATCAACGGCCGGAAGATCACGCTGCTGAGCATGGACGACGGCTATAGCCCGCCGAAGACGGTGGAGCAGACGCGCAAGCTCGTGGAGCAGGACGAGATCCTAGCCAATATCGGCTCACTGGGCACGCCGACAAACTCGTCGATCCAAAAATATTTGAACGGCAAGAAGATCCCGCATCTGTTGATCTCCACCGGGGCCTCCAAGTGGAACGATCCGAAGGAATTCCCCTGGACCACGCCGTTCTATCCGCCCTATGCGCAGGAAGCGAAGATCTACGCCAAGTACATCCTCAAGGAGCTGCCCAACGCGAAGATCGGCGTGATCTACCAGAATGACGACTTCGGCAAGGACTATCTGAGGGGCTTCAAGGAGGGGCTGGGAGAGAAAGCCGGTCTCATCGTCAAGGAGCTCAGCTACGAGGTGACCGATCCCACGATCGATTCCCAGATCGTCAATCTGAAGGCCAGCGGCGCCGACGTGCTGATGACCATCACGACGCCGAAGTTCGGCGCGCAGGCGATCCGCAAGGTTGCCGATCTCGGCTGGAAGCCGACGCATTTCATCGTCTCCGTCGCGAGCTCGATCGGCGGTGTGCTCGAGCCTGCCGGCCTCGAAGCATCCACCGGCCTCATGACGGCGCTGGCGACCAAGGTGGTCGGCGACCCCGCATGGGACACCGACAAGGGCGTGCAGGACTATCTCGCCTTCATGAAGCAGTGGTATCCGGAAGGCAATCCGATCGATGGCAGCAACCAGATCGGTTATCTGTCGGCGCAGTTCACGGCCATCATCCTGAAGAACTGCGGCGACGTGCTGACGCGCGAGAACCTGTTGAAACAGGCCACCAACCTGAGCAAGGTCTCGCTGCCGCTCTTGCTGCCGGGCATCACGGTCTCGGTGTCGCCGACGGACTATTCGACCTTCGACACGTTCAAGCTCGCGAAGTTCGACGGCAAGACCTGGAAGTTCTTTGGCGAGAACATCAGCACCGCGTCGCGCTGAGGACCAGCGAGAGGCGGCCGTGCTGGCCGGCGACTATGGACGCAGCAAAGTTCGCTGCGTCCATGCGGGGGCGTTGCCTAGCGCGGATGTCTGGATCGCTGAGCTCGGCGACCTGAAACTTCCCGGCGGCGGACAGGCTGCTGCAAACCCAGTGGGCCCGATTTCGGTACTCGCCCAGGAACACCTTGGTCTCCAGGCAATCCTCGTAGGATTTGTAGGTGAGGTTGTCTCGGCACGTTGCCGAGTAAGGTCCATATGTCTGTCCGCCGCCGGACTCGCTACACCCAACCCACGGGTCTTTGCCGTGGGGAAGGCTGGATTCGCAGCCACCGTTGCAGTTGCTGGCGACCTTCTCCAGACTGGCGATCCTCCCCAAAACTGTATCCGGTGCAGGCGACGGCGTTCGCGCGCCTTGGGATGACGTGTGACCGGCCAGCGATGTCCGGCGAGCAGCCACGCGGCTGCTTGCGACCTCCTTCGGCCTGATTGGCCTTGCCGCCTGCTTCGGCGCGTCGACCGTGATGGAGGGAAGCGGGGCGCTGGAGCCTGTTGCGGTCTGCGACGCAGCAGTGCCGCACAGCAAGACAGTTGACAGGAAAGCGACGGCGGTGGGCGCGACAAACCTTGACGACAATTTCATGACCTTGTCCTCTCGAGGACGGACATGCCGTCTTAATTGCATTGCCACGCCGATTCAACTAGCCGAAATTCCAGAACTTGACCACTGAGGGTCAAAAGAATTTCCGCCCATGATCGCCCGTGACATGGTTGCCACGGAGGACGCGGACTGCTTCGCCCGAAGCCGTTGTCGTGTCTGTTATTGAGCCAAGCCGGATGTCGCGGCGCGGCTGCCCGACGTCGCCCGTTGCCCCGAAGCGGACACTCGGGGCACGCAAATGGCATTGGCCGGGGTTTGCATTCGAGCTATCCTTGGCCCGATGCCGCCCTTCCATAGTTGGGTGTCCCATGCCGCAGCCCTTGGTAGACGAGATCAGCAAATTCTTCGACGATTACAATCGCACGTTCGCTGAAAGGGATGGTGCTGCAATCTCGATGTTCTATTTCGTGCCGAGCGTTTCAATGCGAGGCGACGGGTCGACCCATTGTTTTCAGTCCCGCGAGGAGTTGGTCGCGTTCTTTCAGGAAGTGTCCGATCGTTACGAGCGCGAGGGTGCCAGTGGCGCTCGCTTCCTTGACCTCGCGGTGCAGCCCATCGGAGGCCGGAGTGTGCTTGCCACATTGGAGTGGCAAAATACGCGATCGGACGGCAGCGTTGTTCGGAAATGGCGGCAGTCCTACAACCTCATTCGACCGGATGATCGGTGGCAAATTTTCGTTTCCACGTTTCACGTCGAGTGAGGATCAGCCCTCAGCCTTTCGATAACATGCCCGTGTTGAACGACGGATAACATACTCTCCGACCTTGATTTCAATGATCGTCGATGAAGCAGACCGAAGATCGTAGAGGGTGCTGCCGTGACAACGTGCGTCCTTGGCTAAAGCCAATACCCTTTCTTACCAAAGCAATCATGGCAAACCGGAGTCATGGGTAAATTGGAATTTGATACCGAATTCGATGTTGTTGTGGTTGGTGCGGGGTCCGCGGGATGCGTGTTGTCGGCGCGTCTTACCGAGAACCCGGACATTACGCTTTGCGTCATTGAGGCTGGCGGACGTGACCGCAATCCCTGGATACATCTACCGGTCGGCTTCGGTAAGGTCGTCCCGGATCCCCGATTAAACTGGGGTTACGCGACCGAGCCGGAGCCCGGCCTCGGCGGCCGCAGCATCATTTGGCCTCGCGGCAAGGTCCTCGGCGGCTCAGGCTCCATCAACGGACTGGTGTTCCTACGCGGGGCATCCGTCGATTACGACGAATGGCAACGACTTGGTGCAGCGGGTTGGAGTTATGGCGACGTGTTGCCGTACTTCAAGCGGATGGAACATTGCGTCGACGGCGCCGACCAGTGGCGTGGCACCGGCGGCCCGATGACGATCACGCAGAGCAAGCGGCCGTGCACAGTCACGAAGGCATTCATCGAAGCCTGCGAGCGTCTGCAATACCAGCGTAACCCGGACTTCAATGGCGAGCGTCTCGACGGGATCGGTTTCGCCCCACTCAACGTACACAATGGCTGGCGCCGTTCGACCGCCGCCGGTTACCTCAAGCCGAATCTCCACCGGCGCAATCTCGAACTGATGACCAAAACCCATGTGCGCCGGATTCTGTTCGATGGCCTCCGCGCGATCGGTGTCGAAGTCGAACGTGACGACGGAACGACGCTGCGTATCGGTGCCCGGCGTGAACTGATCCTGTCCGGCGGTGCGATCAACTCGCCGGTGCTGTTGCTTGCTTCCGGCATCGGACCCGCAGCCGAACTTGGTGCTGAAGGTATCGACGTCAAACTCGATCTCGTCGGCGTCGGCAAAAATTTGCAGGATCACTATCTGTCGAACTTCGCCTTCAAGACCCGCTCACCCGGCACACTCAACGAAGCCGTGATCTCGCCGCTCAAGGCGACAAAAATGGCGTTGCGATGGCTAATCGACGGCTCGGGACAAGTGGCCGTCGGTGCGACCGAGGCCATTCTGTTTGCCAAGTCGAACGCGTCTGAGCAAATGCCCGATCTCCAGTTCATGGTGCACAATTTCTCGTCCAACGGCCTCGTACACGGCTTGCATCGCTGGCCCGGCTTCAGCTTTGTCTTTTGCGTTTGCCGACCGAAAAGCCGCGGCGAGATCACGTTGCGCGATAGAGATGCCCGGATGCCGCCACGGATTGTGGCCAATTACCTGACCCACCCCGACGATATCAGGATCATGACGGCGGGGTTTCGCATCGCCAGCCAGATCGCGGCCACCGATCCGTTTCGTTCGTTGATCAGCGAGCCATTGCGGCCGGGACCTGAGGTGAAAAGCGACGAGCAGATCGAAGACTATATCCGCAAGGTCGGCTCAACCGTGTTCCATCCATGCGGCACCTGCCGAATGGGAGAGGACGACAGCGCGGTGGTTGATAGCGCCTTGCGGGTACGCGGTCTCGATGGCCTGCGGGTCGTGGACGCTTCCGTGATGCCGGCCATACCGTCCTCGAACATCCATCCTGCGACGATCATGGTCGCCGAGAAAGGGTCGGATATTATCGCAAAAGCGTTGCGACACTGAACCGAGCGGGAAGCATTGGCGAAGCTGGGCTTCCTCTTTTCAGCGAACGCATGTCGCCTATTGACCGAGAGCGGACGTTATAGCCGCATTGGCCGATGTCTTTTCGGCTCAAAGGCGGCGATGCCTGGACACCGCCATCGCGACTTCCATTCAGGGGTACGCCTTCCGGTGCGGGAGTTTTTGGATGACGTGAACTTCACGCGACCCTATTCTGGCCGCAGTCGCCGCGGGGGGGCGTTGCGCGCAACGATGATCAAGGCCTGGCTGGACTTTCCGACATACGAGTTGTTTTCCGTTCTCGTCGTCCTCTATGCGGCGACGGGCGCTGCCATCGTCATCGCCAGTTTCAGCCCGGCAACCGCTCAGGCGAGGCGCCGCGTCGAAGGCGTCGTGGCGCCGTTCTTTGGTGCGGTCGGCGTGCTGTTTGCGCTGCTGACCGGATTCCTCGCCAGTGATATCGCCGATCGCAACCGTCAAGCGGCCCGTGCGGTGCAATCGGAGGCGGGGGAGTTGCGCAACGTCGATGCGCTTAGCATCGCTTCTGCCCTGGACATGCGCAACGTCCGATCCGTCCTTGCCAAATACGTCACAGCGCTGGTGGACGATGAGTGGCCGGCGATGACGGAGGACCATGAGGCGCGCACGGCCGAGTCCGCCTATAATGCGCTGCTGCAGGAAGTCAGCGATCCCAGGATCGCGCAGAAAGCGGGCGCGCCGGTGCAGACCGCCCTGCTCAATGCTGCAGTCCGCGCCGGCAGTGCGCGCTCCGAACGGCTTGCGTTGGCATCCGATCGCACGATCGATGCCAAGTGGATCCTGGTGATCGTCCTCGGCGTGGTCACGCAGATCGCGATCGGACTGGTGCATCTGAACAAGGCCGGTGCGCAGATCGCGGCGCTCAGCGTGTTCTCGATCGCGGTGGTGATGGCGCTGGGGCTCATTGGTCTGCAGGAGCGTCCGTTCGCCGGGGATGTCCGGGTCGAACCGGGACCTCTTACAGAATTCGCGAACACCATCACGCAATGAGGATGCGGGCGGCTGTTGCCGCGGACGCAACGTATCACGTGAACTGACCCGTCCCGTCATCCTGAGGTGCGAGCCTTGCGGCGCATTGCGCCGCTGGGCGAGCCTCGAAGGATGCACGGCCCGGCTGGTGGCTGTCGACCCTTCGAGACGCGCTGCGCGCTCCTCAGGGTGACGGAGTTAATGACCGCGCGCAGTGAGCGTGGGCACCAGCATTCGCGCCCGGCGAACTCGCCATTGCCAAACCTCGCATTGACCGCGCCGCCATGGCCGGGCACAGCGTGCGGGCGGTGTCATTGAACGGTCGCAAGAGCCGAAAGGGATACCGCCGCATTGGATTTTGCAGTGCAGCAATGGCGCAATTCAGCCCCTGCTAAAGGGGCAATGGCAATCGCCGTTGCTTGTCTGTAATGGTGCGACCGGATGTCTCGGGGCCGGTATTTCGTGCTCCGCAATACGCGGGAGGAAACATGCGTAAACTCATATTGGCTGCGGCGTCGATCGCGGCCTTGACCTTTGTCGGACAGGCCTCGGCGCAGTCGCCGATCGTCATCAAGTTCAGCCACGTGGTGGCGTCGGATACGCCGAAGGGCAAGGCGGCCGACAAGTTCAAGGAACTCGCCGAGAAGTACACCGGCGGCAAGGTGAAGGTCGAGGTCTATCCGAACTCGACGCTTTACAAGGACAAGGAAGAGCTCGAGGCACTGCAGCTCGGCGCGGTGCAGATGCTGGCGCCGTCGAACTCGAAGTTCGGCCCGATCGGCATCAAGGAATTCGAAGTCTTCGATCTGCCCTACATCCTCCCCGACCTGAAATCGCTGCGCAAGGTGACCGACGGTCCGCTCGGCGCCCAGTTGCTCAAGAAGCTGGATTCCAAGGGCATGACCGGTCTCGCCTATTGGGACAACGGCTTCAAGCAGATGAGCGCGAACAAGAAGCTGGTCGCGCCGGCCGACTACAAGGGACTGAAATTCCGCATCCAGTCGTCGAAGGTGCTGGAGGCCCAGTTCCGCGCGCTCGGTTCGATCCCGCAGGTGATGGCGTTCTCCGACGTCTACCAAGCGCTGCAGACCGGTGTGGTCGACGGCCAGGAGAACACCTGGTCGAACATCTACACCCAGAAAATGCATGAGGTGCAGAAGTACGCGACCGTCACCAATCACGGCTACATCGGCTACGTCGTGGTCGTGAACAAGAAGTTCTGGGACGGCCTGCCGGCCGACATCCGCGACCAACTCAACAAGGCGATGAAGGAAGCCACCGAGTTCGGCAACAACCAGTCGGCCAAGGAGAACGAGGACGCGCTCGCCGAGATCAAGAAGGCCGGCAAGACCGAGATCATCACCTTGACGCCGGAGCAGGACGAGGCGATGCGCAAGGCGATGATGCCGGTCTACAAGGATGTGGCCTCGCGCGTCGGCCAGCCGCTGATCGACGAATTCCTGAAGGAAACGGGCCGCAGCCCGATGAATTAAGGCGGTGTTTGCACCTCGCCCCGCGTGCGGGGTGAGGTCGAAATTCAAGCGCAGCTTGAATTTCGGGTGAGGGGGAGTCTCCGCGAGCGCAATTATCAACGTGCGCGCGGAGGGAACCCTTCACCCAACCCTCTCAGGGCGAGCTTCGCTCGTCCCGGCCTCGTAAGAACGGGGAGAGGGAGACAAATGCTCTGGCCGCGGGGGCGGCCATGACAGGGGAGATCAATGCTGCTGAAAATTCTGGACCGGCTCGAGGAAATCATCATCGCGAGCCTGATGGGCGCTGCGACGCTTCTGACCTTCATCACGGTCGTGCATCGCTTCCTGGTCGACGTGCCGGTTCTCTATCCGTATCTGTTCGGCATCAATCTCGCATGGTCGCAGGAACTGTGCATCTACATGTTCATCTGGATGGCGAAGTTCGGCGCCGCCTATGGCGTGCGCACCGGCATCCATGTCGGCGTCGATGTGCTGATCAACCGCCTCAATGACCGCTGGCGTAAGATCGTCATCCTGTTCGGGCTGCTCGGCGGCGCGCTGTTCACCGGGATCGTCGGCACCATGGGCGCCAAGTTCGTTTACGAGCTGATGCACACCGACCAGGTGTCGCCCGACCTCGAAATTCCAAGCTGGATCGTCTACGCCTGCATTCCGCTCGGCTCCTATCTGATGTCTTTCCGCTTCCTGCAGGTGTGCTGGAATTACATCCGGACCAATGAGCTGCCGCACCATGACGCCGCCCATGTCGATGGCGTCGAGACCAGCAAGACCGCGCCGATCGCGCTTGGAGAAGCGTGATGAGCGCCGCACTTATTTTCGGACTGCTGTTTGCCCTGATGCTGACGGGCATGCCGATCTCGATTTCGCTCGGCCTGTCGGTGCTCACCTTCCTGTTCACGATGACGGAAGTGCCGATCGAGAGCGTCGGCCTGAAATTGTTCTCAGGGTTGGACAATTTCGGCATCATGGCGATCCCGTTCTTCATCCTGGCTGGCACCTTCCTGACCCGCGGCGGTGTCGCGCGGCGGATGATCGATTTCACGACCTCGCTGGTCGGCCATCTGCCGGGCGGTCTCGGTCTTGCCGGCGTAGCGGCCTGCGCGATGTTCGCGGCGATCTCGGGCTCGAGCGTCGCGACCGTGGTGGCGATCGGCTCGATCATGATGCCCGCGATGGTCGATCATGGCTATCCGAAGCGGTTCGGCGTCGGCGTGATCTCGACCTCGGGTGCGCTCGGCATCCTGGTGCCGCCCTCGATCATCCTGGTGCTCTACGGCGTCTCCACCAACACCTCGATCGGCGCGCTCTTCATGGCCGGCATCGTGCCGGGCATCCTGCTGGCGTTGATGCTGGCCGCGGTGACCTTCTTCGTCGCCCAGCGCAACGGTTATCCGAAGATGCCGAAGGCGACCATCGGCCAGCAGTTCAAAGCGTTCCGCGAGAGCATCTGGGGCCTCTCGCTGATCGCGATCGTGCTCGGCGGCATCTATGGCGGCATCTTCACGCCGACGGAAGCAGCCGCAGTCGCCGCCACCTACGCCTTCTTCATCACCGTGTTCGTCTACAAAGAGCTGAAGCTCTCCGAGGTGCCGAAGGTGCTGCTGCAGGCGGCGAGCATGAGCTCGATGCTGCTCTACATCATCACCAACGCGGTGCTGTTCTCGTTCCTGATGACGCATGAGCAGATCCCGCAGGAGATGGCGGCCTGGATCATCGACAAGAATTTCTCGGTCTGGATGTTCCTGCTCGTGGTCAACGTCATCCTGCTGCTCGCCGGCAACGTGATGGATCCGTCGTCGATCCTCCTGATCATGGCGCCGATCCTGTTTCCGCTGGCGACCAAGCTCGGCGTGCATCCGGTGCATCTCGGCATCCTGATGATCGTCAACACCGAGGTCGGGCTGTGCCATCCGCCGGTCGGGCTCAACCTCTACATCGCGAGCAGCATCGCCAAGATGGGCATCAGCGAGATCACGATCTCGGTGCTGCCGTGGCTATGCGCGATGCTGGTGTTCCTCGGCCTGATCACCTACGTGCCGGAGATCTCGCTGTGGCTGCCGCGGCTGTTGGGAATGATCCAGTGACAACAAGAAACCAAAGCGCGATCTCGCGCTTTGGATGTTTCTGACGGGCAATGAAGCGGATTACATCTTGGCAAGAAAGGTCTCTCTGTCCAATCCGTAAGTTGAAGGCGAGGGGCGGCGGCAGCATCTTCAAGCAACCTTCAAAGGAGGTTCGGATGAAGAAAGTTCTGCTCGCCGGCATCGCGGCGCTCACGATTGCCGGTTCGACCGCGGTCTATGCCCAGCATCGTCCGTGGTTCCATGGCCAGACGCGGATGAGCCCCGAGGATCGGGCCGCCTTCCTCGACGCCCGCATTGCCGCGGTGCACGCCGGGCTGAAGCTGACCGCCGATCAGGAGAAGCTGTGGCCGCCGGTCGAAACCGCGGTGCGCGACTTCGCCAAGATGCGGCTCGATCGCGCCAATGCGCGGATGGCCGCAGAGAAGACCGATGCGGACAAGGCGCAGGACAAGGCCACGAAGCCGGATGATCCGGTCGCGCGGCTGCGCGAGCGCGCCGACAACATGGCCGCGACCGCGACGTCGCTGAAGAAGATCGCCGATGCCGCCGACCCGCTCTACAAGACGCTCGACGACAACCAGAAGCGGCGGCTGACCATGCTCACCCACATGGAAGGGCGCGGCTTCGGCGCCGAGGGCTGGCGCCGCCATCGCCTCGAGCGCGGCATGGACCGCTGGGAGCGCGGCGGCCGCGACCACCATTTCGACCGCGATGACGGTCCGGATCAGGAGCGCTCCGGCCGGCTCTGAGAGCCAGCTGCCGGCATCCTCGCCAAGCCTATGAAAGGCCGCCGGAATCCGGCGGCCTTTCGGCTGTCAGAAAGTCGGGAAAAGTTGCGCCAGCTTGCTGGACATCGCGGAATCGCTTTGCTAAACGACGGCCTCTCTTGCGAGGGTCATTTCCGGACAAGTTCCGGGCGCATAGCTCAGTTGGTAGAGCAGCTGACTCTTAATCAGCGGGTCCCAGGTTCGAGCCCTGGTGCGCCCACCAAGCTTTTCAATGACTTAGCTGTCTTGATCAGTTTGCGATCTCTCGCCGTTTACGCCGCCGTTTACAGTTTTGTTCTCGCTTCGAGCTTCAGCACGGCTGCTTCAGCCAGCTGAATGTCGCGGCCGAGGTAATGCGCGTCGAGAATAGCCTCGACATCCTTCAGGCTGTGCCCGGTAAAGGTCGCGATCTGCGGCACGGTGGCGCCGGCGACGGCCAGCCTGACCACCGCGGTTCCCCTGAGGTCGTGGAACGTAAGATCTTCGATCCCGGCCCGGTTGCAGGCCTTCGACCATGAGGTGCGGAAGCCGTCGGACGTCCAGGGGCGGCTGTACGAGTTGGTCAGGATAAGGGGGCTTCGCCGCTCGGTCTTGTCCAGGACGGCCTTCAGCGGAGCGCCCGCAGGCATCGCGATCCGGCGGCCAGTCTTCGACTGGCGCAGCCTTAGATAGGTGCCGTCGTAAGCCGACCACGGCAGCCGCAAGAGATCGCCTTGCCGCTGGCCGGTCCACAGAGCCAGCATGAGGGCCAATTTGATCTCAGCGCTGGCGGTCTCGAGGATGGCTGCAATCTGTTGCTCGCCCCAGATATTGTCCTTTCGATCGGCCGCATAGAGGCGGCCGCCGCGCTCGCACGGGTTGCTTGCGATGATGCCGCGATCCTTCGCGAATGACATGACCCGCGCCAACGTCGTCCAGGCGTAATCGGCCTTGCGAGGCGTTTCAGAGAATGAATCCCGCCAGCTCTTGAAATCGCCGCGCACCCGACGATCGGCGAGCGCCGTCAGCGGCAGGTCGCCGAACTCATTCTCGATGAGCTTGAGGTAGGCGAGGTACGAGCGCCGACTGGATGCGGCGAGGCCGGTAAATTCCGGCGCAGCCTTGTATTGGGCGATGATCGTCATGAAGGTGCCGGCGCGAGGCTGCCGCAGACTTGCGTGGGCTTCATTGTATGCGAGCAAGAACTCTGGTGTGTTTGGCTTGGCCTCGATCGCCGGGCCACCGCGCCAAGCGTAGTAGTGGACACGTACGTCGCCATTCGCGAGCCGTCGTGTGACTCTATGTATGCCTTTCAGATTGACGCGCACGCTTCGCTCTCCACTCGTCCAGGGCAGAACTCGCAACGTCGAAAGCTTCGGATGCGGGTAACCTGCTCAGAGAGTCTAGCGCGTGGTCGATCGCTTTCAAGTCCCACCGCGCTGTACCGGAAAGAGCAGGGGGCAGTATCCCGCTCTTCACCCATCTGGAAAAAGCGCCGACGGATAGGCTGCAATAGGAGGCGGCCTGTTCGCGTGACACCAGGCGCTGGCCAATATTTTTCCTGTCGGACTCCATCGAATAGATCCAGCGGTGCGACTGGTGCCAAAGAGAGTGCGAGCTTCGCAGTTTCATCAGCTGGCGCAACTGCAAGCAGCGGCATCGAGATCAAGCTGCCGCCTTGTGGGGATGCGATTGCGCAATTGCAGTCAAGCCCGATCAGACGGCTCACTTTGTGTTGAGATGCGACGAAATCGTCGGCAAGCATCAAGCATAACCGTTCCGATTCGCCGTCGATTTTCATGCGCATCTGCTGCACGACTATTTTTAAGGCCCGTTAGGACCAGACCTTGGCATTGCCCTAGAGCTCACCTCCCTTATTAGCGAGGAGCCAAGTAGGGAGCACGTTGGAGTGCGGCAAGCGAGAATTCTGTCGTCAGCGAGACGGTGAGCAATCTCGAAACAAGTGCTCTTGGTAATGGCAGCAGCGGAATGCAAGGAAAATGGATGGGCGCCTTTCTCCAACGAGTAAACCTCGCCCCGCAAGGGGGCGAGGTACTCAGGCTCAGGTGCCTTCGAACTTGAATGACACACTGAGTTTGGCACGATAGGCCTCTACTTTTCCCTTATCGTCCAGTTGCATATCGAGCTTGACGACCTCTGCAACACGAAGATCTCGGAGAGATTTTGCAGCTTGCTCGACTGCATTGGCGGCGGCTTTGTCCCAGGAGTCTTTGCTAGTACCGACCAGTTCAATGACCTTGTAAACGCTGTCAGCCATCTCGTTCTCCTGTTCAGTAAGAAGCAGGCAGCAGGTGCTCCCTGCCGTTGACGAATCTAGCATCAAGACGTCGGCGCTGATACAATCCGAGAAGGTCTCGTTCAACCAGCTCAACCGGAAAACAGGCCACCGGATTAAATACGCCAAGGTTGACGCTGACACTGGCGAGGAGGTCGCCAGTGAGGACATCGTCAAGGGCTACAAGGTCGACGACGACACCTTCATTGAGGTGACAAGAGGGGAGCTCGAGAACGTCGCGCTGGAATCGACGCGAACCATCGAGATCGACGAGTTCGTCGACCGCAGCGAGATCGATCCGCGATATCTGATCCGGCCCTATTACCTGTGCCCTGACGGCAAGGTCGGGCACGATGCGTTCGCCGTGATCCGCGAAACCATCCGCGAAATGAACAAGGTCGCGATCGGGCGCGTCGTGCTGACAAACCGTGAGCACATCATCGCGCTCGAGCCGTTCGACAAGGGGTGATGGGAACGCTGCTGCGCTAGGTGCGTTCCGCGGGCGAGTATTTCGACGACATCCAGGATGTCAAAGTCACCAAGGACATGCTCGATCTCGCCAGGCACATCGTCAATCAAAAGACGGCTCACTTCGAGCCGGACAGGTTCGAGGACCAGTACGAAACCGCCCTGATCGACCTCATCAACAAGAAGCGCGAAGGCAAATCGATTACCGCGAAGGAGCGGACGCGTGGCGAGAACGTCGTCGATCTGATGGACGCGCTCCGCAAGAGCGTTGGCGGCGATAAGGCGGTAAAAAACTCCAAACCGGCCAAAAAGCCGCGCAAGGCCGCAAGCGGTCAGAAGGAAATGCTGATGCCGATCGCCGGCAAGAAGCCGGCGAAGGAAGCTGCGGCAAAGAAGCCGGCCGCGAAACCTCAGCGGAAATCAGCTTAAGGCCGCCTTGCCGAATTTTGCTGATATAGATACGCCATGGCATTTCGTGTCTTGATCATCGGCGGCACGGGGCAGGTGGGGGCTGCGGTGGTGCGCGCCCTGGCGGCTGAGCCGTCCTGCGCTGAAGTCGTGATGGTCAATCGCCGGGCGATCTCCCTGAATGCTGATCCCCGTGTGCGGCAGGTGGTTCTGGATACGGCAGCCGCCGGGTTTCCGTCAGAGGTGACCAGGCTTGCCCGGAGCATGATTGCGCAGGGCGATCCTGTCTTTGCGGCATGCTGTGTCGGCGTCGGTCAAGGCAGCCTGAAGTGGAGCGAGGAGGAGCTGAAGGCGCTTGAGATCGGCGTGGTCGGCGGCTTTGCCCGCGGTTGCCAGGCCGGCGGCATCACACGGTTTGCTTTGCTCTCGGCCGTCGGAAGCACCTCGAAAAGCAGGATCCGCTATGTGCGGATCATGGGGCTCAAGGAAGAAACGGTTCAGGCGGTCGGCTTCCAACGTCTTGCGATTTTTCGGCCGGGAATCATCGCGGGCAATGTGCATACGCCGGGATATGTCGCCCGGCTCGGCTGCCTGATTCCGGGGCGGTTTGGCGTGATCGAGCAGGACGATATCGCACGCGCCTTTGTCGCTGAGTTCGTGGGAAGCACGGCCCAGGATGGACTTGTGATCATAGAACACGCGCGGCAGATGCTTTCAGCGCTCGAATCCATCCGCGCGGTGGCCGACGAGTCGAGGGGGCTGGAGCGCGGCACCATCAGGATGGCGTGCTTCCCGGTCGTGCTTGCCACGATCTTTCCGCCGATCCTGAGGCGGTTCAAGCAATCGCATCCAGGTATCGATGTCATTACCCTGGAGGCGAGCGATGAGGAGGTCGATGCGCTGATTGCCGCAAAGCAGGTCGATATCGGCACCTGATCAAACCGCCATAAAGCGCATACCCAGTTTGGAATAGTCGTGCCGGCGTCTCGAAATATGGAATTGTCCGCTTTTTTGCGCCAAAGAGGAAACTGAACTTTGGTTCTCTCAATTTTTTCCGTCTGCTTGTTTCTTCTGCGTGGCAGGGGCACTGCGCTGGCCAAATCATCCTCCCTAAAAAGCTATGCAAACTCCGCGCGTTGAATTTGTGTCCGGCGAACGGCTGCCTAGTGCTAGAACAAGACGGTACTCTTGCGTGCAACTGTGGGAAAGCGCGCCGTTTGGTAGACCGGGTGGTGAATGGTTCAGAAAATCGAGTTCAGGTTGGAAGTGATAAATAAGGACATTGAGCCGTTGCGCTGACTGATTTTGGGCTGGCGCAGAGCGATGGAGCGATACTCGAGATTGCACCGCGAGGAGGATGAGGACGCACAGAGCAGCGCGGACGCAGGATATTACTATAACGAGCGCCCCAACGTGTGTTTTCTCGCGGCGGGTGCCTGGTTGATTGGCTGGAGTGCTCTAGAAGAGTACGCGTCAGACAAGTATCGATTGGATAAAAAAGGTTCTGGCAGAGTCGATCTCTATGTGGTGGCCGAAGGGGGCGGTCACGCCGTGTTCGAGGCCAAGTACGAATGGCTCCCATCAGTTGTATCTGACCAGTCGCTGAGAAAGAGGGTCAGGGGAGCAATCGCAAAGTCTACCGCCGATGCGCGCTGCGTTCGTAACGTCGATGCCAAGTTCGGTTGCGTCTTCTTCGTTCCCAGGTTTTCGAAGCAGGGGTTCTCGGAAGATCGAGATCGATACAACGAAGCCGTTGGAAGCTACATTGATCGCGTAAAAAGCATCCCCGGTGCGGATCTTTGGGCTTGGAGCTTCCCCAAGCTCAATCGCTGCCAACAAAGTTATCCAGACACCGGGTACTTCTACCCGGGTCATCATGGCGATGAAGGGCGTGAAATACTGGGATTAAAATCTGCTTCCTAACGCGTCAGAGCGTTCCCAAGCTTTTTAGCTTCTGCAAGATCAATCCTCGCAGTGGTCCCATGCTTCGCCAAAAGGTATAGAAGGTTATTTCCGTCCAAAAGGGTCAGTGGTTTACCCTTAGCGAACCTGTGAGAGTCGGGACCGAAACTTGACGTTGTCACAATGATTCCTTTTGTAGCCCCCTCAGCGAGGACCGTTCCGTACAAATCTCTCACCGCGCTCACGTCTACCGTATTCGTGTATCGCTTAGCTTGAATTACGATCTTGCCGCCTCTAATCGGGTCGGGATCGAACGCAATGGCGTCAACGCCACCATCGCGGCTGGCTTGGGTAACTTTAACTTCGCCACCGCCAGCGGAGAATTCTTTTTCAAACAGTTGGCGGATCAGGTGCTCGAACTCCTCCCAACCTATAGCAGCAATGTTGGCTCCTGAACCCATGCTGTCGATCACATCATGACTGTTGACGAAGCGCTTGTCGGATCGATCAATATTTATGATCGGTCTCACTGGCGTTAAAGAATTGATCTGAGGGCTTGCGACACCCTTCAATGAGCGGAAACAAGCTCTCGCATCGACCTCGCGAAGATTGATTTTCAGTAGTTCACTAGCTTCACAGTGGAGGGAAACAATGCAAGCTGTCGTCCTATTTCCAGTGGCGCGGTTGATGTACGTGACCCAACCGTTAAACACGATTGCCTGAACGGCTTGCTCGCCGTCACAGGTAAAAAAGGCATACGGGACCGAGAGGGCGAGTTGATAGATAAAGTCATCATAGACCTTCTGTACAACGCCCTCCTTGTGCCTCACTTCTTCGATTTCATTCTTGGATGCAACATACCGGTAGCCCCTTAGATTTGGAGTTTTTTCGAACTCAGGTAAGTCCAAATCAACTACTAGCGTCTTTGCAGCTTCATCAAAGTGAAGCTGATACTCGCCAGGTAGCACGTCTCCTGGCAGCGGCAGGTGGCCCCAGACCTGTTCGAACAGCCAACACACGCTTTCGGCTTCACCTTTCCTTAGCCCTTCCAGCATCGTATCAATCGTCGCATTCGCGCTATCGCGGCGCTCTTCCCAATCCGCCCTTCTGTGTGCCCATAGCGCTGACGCATCCAAATGCTTCCGGTGGAGCTCGTCGTTAGCGATCTTGATGTGGTTGACCTCTGCCCTCCATCGTTCATGATCATCCAGAAACTCGGTCTCAGCTCTATCCTTACCGATCTGAATCTTTCTATTGCGACGGTATGTGAACATCTTGTCCAAGAAATTGAATCTTGGGACGAACGTCCAATCTTCCCTCTTAGGCTCGCGCGGATAATCAGAATACTTAGGAGGCCGTGGATAAGCTTCGGCGAACGGCTCTCGAATGCTCTGTTTCGCGATCTCGTAGACTGGCGATGCATTGACTATTGAGATCAGAATCTCGCCAAGTTCGGCGATCGCCTGTTCCGCCTCTTCCGTCCGTTCGGCAGCTTCTTCCTTTAATGCGTCCCGCTCAGCACGCTTGTCTTCGGCAGCCTGCCGCTTTTGGTTCTGGAAAAGTGATTTGGCGTACTGTGCGTTCCAGGCGGCCATCTTCAAATCGGCTTTTGTGCGCGCTTCTTCTTCCGTGCGCCCTCTGACGACTTGATATTTTCCAAGCTTTTCGTGCTTAACCGCAAATGAAAACATGATCCAAATACGCCTCTCCGCGCTATGCGCCGCATGCAAATCTAATAGCTGCCCCAACTTCACCTTGCAATTCGCCGTTCGGGCAACTTGAGAGCTTAGGTGGGTGCCGGGGACGTTGAATCCTCGGCGGAAAAGGGGCTGCGACCGGCCCATAGGTAAATTTGCCTATCCACAAAATGGCGAGTCGCAGAGCCGTTCGATGCGGCCATGGAATCGGACATGAGGGACAGAAGTAAGTTCGCGAAGCTCAAGCCGACCTCGAACGCCCGAACTACCCGCGACTTGTCGCATTCCTACGTATGATGCCCAGTTGCGTCGGCTTGGATTGATTGAGAGATTCAAACGCTTGGCAATGCTTTGCACGTTTGGGCTTCTTACGTCGTTGCGGTCAATGTGCCCTATCCAAAGCCGAAGCGGGCACTCAGACAAGTGCGGTCGATCTTCGACTAGTCTAGCCAAAGCTGTTCCGAATCCCTGTCGGCGGAAACTGGGTCTGCTACGCTCACGCCAACTCAACGGCCGTATTTGAAAAGCTGAATGCACAGCCCGCAATCAAATTACGGCGTGCGGCCCACAGCCCATTGGCGACGAGGGAAGAGCTGACCTCGGTTCCCTTGCCGGTGAGCTGGCGTTGGTACAGCGCCATCACGATTCCGCGCGGAGAAGAGCTTCACCCGGCGTCAGAGCGAGATGGACCGGTCATTGGTGTCGACCACCGCGTGAATCTTGCTGGTCAGGCCACCTCGTGAGCGACCCATCTCTTGTTGATTGTTGTCCGCGACATCGGCTCCGTGCTGGTGCACGCGCACGACCGACCCGGCTCGGCATTTAGCACTTAACTTTCGGGGCCTCACTCATTTGCGAACACATCATGGCTATGGAACGGAGGCGAGGGTCACTAGGCCTAAGCTCACAAGGCGAGCCTACTCTCCATTTTGTGGATATGAACAAATTCCTATGGGCCGGTCAAAGCCCCTCTTTGGCCGAGGATTCACCACCCCCCATGGGGGAGTGGCTCGATCCCTCAAGGTCCATCGACTGACTGAGTGAACGGTGAAGGGTAGTGATCACTCATCTCGTTGAGTCTCTACACGCATGTGGAGCGGATAAGGGACGAGTGAAGTCACTACCCTTCACTAGCTTTATGAACGAACGTTGGCCGCGCCTCATCACCGGCCAGAACCCGCCTCGGCGGGACCTCTGGCGAATGAATTGTTCGCAGCGTTCAAAGCATAGGCGTCGGACGGTCAGTAACGCCTCGTCACATGACGTGAGTGATGCCGCCGCGAGGGTGTTCGTGGCGCTGACACATCATCCCGGGGCGGTATCTGAGCCACCGCAGAGTAGGCTCCATAGCTGGGCTTGCTATCTGAATAAATCGAGAAATTTGGATCCTGAGCCGATGCCGCTGCCGGCTCCGAGACTTGCGCAACGACTGGCGTCAGTTGAACTGTGGAAAGTACAAGCACTGCGCCCAAGATTCTGAATCTGGTCATCGACGCTCTCCTGTCACCGGTCCTCACAGCAAATTGCCGACTGTTTGCTGCCGCGGACATTGCGCAGTGAACTGCTGCTTCCCGTCGAATTCTGAGAGCGGACTTTAGCCTCTCTTGCGAAGATTGAGGGACACAAACTCGGCATTTGAAGCCGCCGAGGTCACGAGGCACGTGTGGGACGTGGCGCTGCCAGACAGCCGCTAACAGCAGAGCCGGTCGATGTCGCCTTCTGACCCAAGGCGGACATACGGCCTTTCGCGCCCCCTCCGCCAAAGGTTATTCTAGGGCCGACGTTGCCCTGCCTTTCCGCCATGAGCCAGGCGACACCCCGACATATTTTTTGAAGGCCCGGCTAAACGCTGCTTCGGATTCGTAGCCTACCTCCACACCCGCCTGGGCAACGCTGACTCCAGCGTTACTCAAGTGTCGGATGGCCAGTTGCATGCGCCACCGGCCGAGGTAATGCATCGGCGAGACGCCAACATAATGCGTGAAGCGGTCGGCGAAGACCGAACGTGATAGGCCCACCTCGCGCGCAAGTTCGGAGAGCGTCCAGGGCCTTTGCGGCTGTCCATGCATAAGCCGCAGCGCATGTCCGACATGTTGGTGCTTTAGTCCAGAGAGCCAGCCCTTCGAGCCGTCGGGAAGATGCATGAGGTACTGCCGAACGACTTCGACGAACATCAACTCGGCAAGTTTGGCCAGCAAACTTTCGCTGCCAGCGCCGCCGCGACTGGCTTCTTCGGCAGCCACGCGAAGCAAGCTGGCGAGCCAGCTCTGCGCCGGGGCAGACATTTGGCTGAGAAGCATGCGTGGCAGCGCTTCGAGAAGTGGATTGAACGGTCGCGCGTCACATCCGAAGTAGCCGCACACCAGATGGCAGTAGTCGTCGCCTTGGTTGTTCATTCGGGTCACTATCGGCAATGGCCGATCTTTCCGACGAGCGTATTCCTGGAGATCAGGGACGCCGCGCATGCCCGCAGCAGAGCTCAGGACGTTGGCGTCGCCCATCGGATAGATCACAATGTGACCTGCATTGAAGCGCTGGCTCGAACCAGACCCGGTGGCCAGTCCAGCCCAGCACGAGCCCGCCAGAATTGCATGGAAGCTGATCACATGCTCGGCTTCGGGCATCACCATAGAGGCGATCGCAGCCGACGGCGGAGACTCACCAACCCATGGTGCCTGGAGATGCCGCTCGAAGAAAATCGCACCAGTCAAGCGTACCGTCTTCAGCACATCCGAAAGAACATCCATCGCGGCGCGCCCCCGTCACGGACGATCGAGCAGGAAAAACGGATAACCGAGCATACCAGCGAAGTCATGCCTCTTGTACAGACTATACGGGAGAATTGAGCGCGAGGCACAACAGCATCCAGACGAGGAAGCAATTACAATGGCATCAGCAGAGGCGGAAGCGCGCAGACCGGTAGCGCCGGTCGGTATCAACCACGTCGTTCTCAACGTTCGCAACATGGACGAGAGTGACCAGTTTTGGACCGAAGTAGTCGGGCTACGACTGGTCGGGGAATTCCGCCAGCGAGTCGGCCGTCCGTCCACTCCCAGAATGCGGTTCTATGGCGGCACAGGGACGGACCGCCTGCACCACCACGATCTTGCTCTAGTTGAGAATCCGAACCTGCCGCCGCCACCTGTGGAATGGAAGATGTGGGATCTCCCTGTCGCGATCAATCACATCGCGATCACTTACCCGACGCGCGAGGCGTGGCTCAATCAGCTCGCTCATCTCCAGGCTAGTGGTGTGAAATTCGACCGGCGGATCGACCATGGGATGACGCACAGTGTCTATATTCACGATCCGAACGGCTACGGTGTCGAACTTGTCTACGACCTGCCGCGCGAGGTTTGGGAGAACGACGTCGACGCCGCGTTGAACTTTGCCGAACTTCGGCCACACGACGGAGCGGAAGTGCTGATCGATCGCACGGATGTCCCGGTGTTCGGTGCGCCGAAACGGTCTGACTAGGCGAAAGACTGGAGCTGTTGCGAGAGTCTTTTATTGGCCCTAAGCCGGCACGGCTCAACCTGACTCACGACCTCGGGTTCTGACCCAAACTTGAAATGAACGTTTGGGGCTATATTTCGGGTAAACCCCGGCCAGCTATAATTTCGCCAGAGAAAACCTTACTTGCTTCGTCAACGAAACCTGGTCGGGAATATCGCCATTTCCCGGAAAAAATGACTTAGTACCAGCGCCTTGACGCCGGAAATTGATCTGCTTTGAGATAGTCCGAGGGCTGCTTCTTGAGTTGGACATCTATAGTGGATGGAGCGCCTCTCGCGCGCCGCCCGCCTTCTCCTCGGGACGGGTCAGTCCCAAAAGGAACATCGCGCGTCCTTCTTCGCTGGTTTGAACTGCTATTATGTGTATCCCCTGCCTCCAGGTATAGACGTGGCGAACTGACGGAGCGGCGAAGCAAAGATTGCCTAGAACCCATTCAGGTCTCAATCGGTCCGAGGAGTCATTCACTATGCATGCTATTCGAAAATTGCGTGAGTCAGGTCACGCTACCGTAGCTGACTACGAAAATCTTCTCGCTCCAAATGTCGTTTTTCATAGTCCTGTGTTGATACGAGCCGCAGAAGGTTGCGCGGTAGTTGCCAAGATTTTCGCGACCTCGACCACTCTGCGAGAAGGCGCCTACACAGGAGAGTGGAAGATAGATGATCGAAGAACCTTATTGAGGTGGAAAGGAAAAATCAGGGGCACGAGCTGGAAAGTTTCGATCTTATCGAAGAAAACGACGAGGGACTGATTGTCGATCGGACAATAGCGTTTCGTCCAATGCCCGCGGCGAAGCTTTTTCGGGATGCAATGCGCTCTGCCATGGGAAGCGCAATTCCAGACGACTACTGGGAATATTCGAATTAGTTGGATCGACGATCCCGTTCACTGCGATGTCGGTTGGGAAGCCAATCGCCGCCGATTTCGGCGAGTCAGTTCTTCGCGAAAATTGCCGCCGCGCAACTGCCGTTTTTTGGCATTAACCAAGAGGGCAGAGTCGTAGCTCGGCCTCATTCTTGGGTGCGCAAGCCAAAGCGCTAGGGCGATCTCTCTTCTGCGGAGAAGCTGGTGATCGCGCGCCGAACATCTACCGCGCGAGGAGCGGATCAATGCGATCAGCTGGGATTCATGCCTTTCGATTTAATGATCGAAACAGCCGCCGGGCTCTTGAGGTATTCAATGAGTGCCTTGGCAGCGACGGCTTCCTTGGTTTCCGATCCGACTGCAGCCGTGTACACCACGTTTTGTTGCAGTTCGGCAGGAAACGGACCGACAATTTCCAAGCCGGGAGCGCTGAGAACGTTGATAAGAAAAATGCCCAATTCGGCTTCACCCTTGGCAACCGTCGCGACGACCTGCGCCGGGTCGGGCTGCGCCCTCATCTTCGCTTTCATTGGCTCCGTGATGCCAAGGCGATCAAATACCTTCGCAATTGAATAGCCAGTGGCACTCTCCGGGATCGAAGCGATGGACCGAGCCTTGAGCAGCGTCGCCCTGAGCGCGTCAGCAGTACTGATGTCAGGCCTTTGAGCACCAGAGCGGACGGCAACACCAATCCCAACGTGGGCAATATCGATAGTCGGACCTATCACGAATTTAGCTCTGGCCGACGCGTCCTGCATGACCTCGACGGGTACAACACCAATATCGAACGGTTTGCCCGACGTGGCCTCCTTTATGAGGTTCGGAGTTGTGCCAAAGAAAATCTCAAGCTTGTGACCGGAAGCTTCCTCGAACTGGGGTTTGATATCTGCCCAAACGACTGACATTCCTCCACCGGTCAGAACCCTGAGTTCGGCAGCGTTCAGATTTCCGGAGAAAACCATCAACATCGCGCCGCAAGCGATGATAGCCATGTTGAAACGTGATTTGTCCATGGTTACGCCCCTGCGAAGAGAGTGCGGACCTTAGCGTATTTCGCGCTCGCAATGCGCGCAAGCTGCGCCAGTTCGGCTTCGGGGTTGCTTCGTTAGACGATAAATCCGAAAAGGACTGTGATGATGGCGGAGTAGATCGTCCCGACGAGAAGCGCCCCGGTTACGGTAGATCCCGGCCGTGTAGCAAAGGCATAAATAAAATCGCCTTTGCCTAGTCTAGCGATGTTTTGGCTGTTCGTTGCTTCCCGCGCCATCGCCACAGCGATAGCGGCCGGAATCAATAGTCCAAAGAATACCCACCAGCGCCAAGTCCAAGCCATTCTTCCTCCGTTGGCGCACACAGCACAACGCCGCCCGTCCAGTATACAACGGACGGCGTTGGCCCTAGCCCCAGGAAGGTGTGCAAAATCCTGACAGGTGAAAATCTGGCACGGAGTGCATAGGAGGACATATCCCAAATGGGCTATCTCATCTCCGTAAGAATACGCCTGTCGCTTGGAGCGGGGCTCCGGCCATCCCAAATACTCGCAGCGGCGCGGTAAGGCGGCCTCAGCGTTCGTTCCAACGCGCTGGGGCCGTTTCTTTGGAAAGAGAAAGGCCAGCCGACTTGCGAGCCAGCGCTGCTTCTCGGCTGCCGTGATGTCGAGAGCTTTTCAGCCCTCGTTTACGCGACCAGGGTTCCTATCTGGAGTCATTGATGGTGCGCTCGACCTCATCAGCCAGAGTACGGTGATGCGCGGCCAGCTTGGCGAACAGCTCTTTCTTGGTCTTGTCGGTCGTCAGCTTACTGAATAGCTCGCACCCGGGGAACATCAGCAATATAGACCGCTCTCCCGGAGTACCTCCGACTCGCGAAGTATCCTAATTCGCGTCTGGGTGTGTCTCAGCCCGGCAACAGCGCTGGTGCTTTTTCAGGCGAATAGGTCGTTCCCGGCTTGTTTCATTCGCACGAACGTCCCGCTCTCAACTGTCCGATGATCGACGAGGACAGCGCGACGCCGGCCGAGGATTGGGGCAGGGCTTCAACACGCGGTCAGCCAAGGCTGGCTCGAGTATCACGAGGTCTTCTCGGTGTAGATCCGGCTATCCTGGATTGGCTCAAATACGCTCCATGATCCTGCGGGCGGCTTTCTCGGGGTCGGGCTAGTGGCGGTCGCCCTTCAGTTTCAACGGCGGATTCCATCTCTCTTTTGATGTCTTAGCGCATAATGCTACTTTGGCACGGCGCGTAATCGACGAGAGAATCCGTCTCGATTTATAATGCGCTTCAACGGTCAGGGAGCCACCTTGGTGGTTATTGTTCCGATAGTATTGTCAGTAGCGGCGTTCATCATAGCGTTGTTCCTGGCATACACTCTTTTTCACTACGTACTTTTTCTCCTGGTCAGTCGACCGAAGGACGCGAGCGGGATCGGTCATGAGCTAAATCAATTCGAGCAACTGCAACTGATCGAGTGGGCGCCCATGCCGACCGACTTTCTCAGGCATGATGACGAGCAGCGTACATATGACGAAGTGTTCGGCACATATCGCGATGAGAACGCGAACTACAGCACGTGTGTATTCCCTCGAACACCTTTTTCGAAAATCTACGAAGCCGAATACCTTCTTCTGAAGCCGAGGAATGGGATGCGGCTGTTGGATCTCGGGTGCGGATCGGGAGCCGCAGCTGCATATTTCGCAAGCCGGTGTAACATCGAAGTCGTGTGCGTGACGAACTCGCCTGTCCAGGCAGATATCTGCCGGCGCAAATTTGCGAAACTCGGCGGACGTGGACAGGTAATCGTCACGGATTTCGACAGCCTGGATCTTCCAAGCGAAACCTTTGACGCCGTCTATTCACTTGAATCGATTGGCTACACCAAGGATCTGGACGCCTTTCTGGCCCAGTGCCGGCGGATTCTCAAGCCGGGAGGACGCCTGTTGATCCGATCGCCGGGGTCGCTGGATCACTGCCGCCGCAAGGAGGATTACCTGAGCGTCACCGCCTTCTTCGAGAATTGGCGCTACAATTTCGTCGGGGCCAATCTCCTCGTCAACAAGTTGCGCCGGCTCGGCTTCACCCCGATCCGTTACCGCCGATTGCCGTTCTGGGCCTGGGGTCTCACCTGGAATTTCATTCAACACCTGCTGTTGTGGAAGTACCGGCTGAAGATGCGCACATTCGTGGACCTGGAAAAGATCATCTGGCGCACCTCGAAGGTGTTTGTGTTCGGCAACCCCTACAACACGGTGCTCGCCATCAAGCCGGAGACGGCATCCCGCGCCCCGATTTGCGATTCCGCGCCGGGGACACGACCCGCCTAGTGCTGCGATGATCTCCTTCGACGAGTTGCACAGTCATTTTGCATTCCGTGGGCAGGTCGATCTCAGCATTCGATCGCCACGCTTCCCCGACGCTGACGGTCTGGACGACCATCGAGAATGTTCACTCTCTGAAGTGAACCGCAAGCGATTAGGTTCGGTCGCTATCGGCGGCTCTTGACCCGGAGCGATCATGTTTGCTAGGCGGCAACGTTTCGAGTCAATATCACCTAGTCAAAAAGAGATTAATTTCGTCGAAGAAGCGAGCACTGGCAGGTTCGTGCTTCAGGAAGAGGTGGTTTCGCCCGGGAAGTGCAACAAAATGAGCCCCTGGGATTGCAGTCGCCATTTGGCGACCCGTATCGATGGGAACCATAAGATCTCCGCGTACATGCATGACGAGAGTTGGAACGCGCACCTCCGGAAGCAATTCGCGGACATCGAAATCTGCTACGACTTCAAAGTATCGAGCTGCGCATTCGGGTGATGTGGTCTTCCGTTGGAGATCGTTGAACCAATCAGCCTGCTCCTTTGTGCATTCGGGAATGAACTGCGACGTGAACATTTGTCGGAATGCTGGTTCATCCATGCCCCAGCCAAGGCGGATCAAGGTTCCCATTGCTTTTCGCTTCTCAAGCTCGTCAGGCGATCGCTTATTGCGGCCCAACGCAAAACCGCCATATAGAATCAGGTGAGATATGCGCTCTGGATATCGAACAGCGTAAGCGATGGATATCGCACAACCTTGGGAGACGCCAACGAGCGGAAAACGCTTAATCCCAAGGGCATCTACTACGGTTTCTAAATCACTGACCCATGCATCCAGAGAAAGCTCATCGACATCCCAGTCCGACAGGCCGTTGCCTCGAGCGTCGTATCGAGCCAGCGTATGGTTTCTCGCCAATCCCTCCAGAACGTGATGCCAGATCGGACTTTCCCAATCGTACTCAAGGTGATTCATCCAGTTCGCCGCTTTGACTAACGGGGGCCCATGGCCCACGGTTGCATAGGCAAGTCGTACCCCATCGGGCGATCGGCAATATTTGATTTCCTGCGTCATGCTGACTGAACTGAAGTTGACCGAATAGACCTCCACGGGCTTCGCAATATTTTTTAGGTTTCGAAGTCCCAGCTTCGCCCACAGCTGAACGAGAGTTTTTCGAGCAAGTGATCGTGTGCCTGACGCGAAATGTAGATTCCACCCGGTTCGGCGATACTTTCGAGTCGCGCCGCAATGTTAACGCCATCACCGTAAATGTCGTCGTCGTCGCTGATGATGTCGCCTAGGTTTATACCAATTCGAAACTCGATCCGCTTGTCGACGCTTGCCGTTGCGTTCCGCTCGCTCATCCCGCGCTGGACTTCAACGGCACAACGTACTGCGTCAACCACGGATGCAAACTCAACCAGCATACCGTCCCCCGTGGTCTTGACGAGACGTCCCCGATGTTCCTCGATTTTGGGGTCGACTAACGCTTTCCTGTGACCCTTCAAGAGTGAGAGCGTGCCTTCCTCGTCGACGCCCATGAGGCGACTGTAGCCGGCTACATCGGCAGCTAAAATTGCTGCAAGTCTACGCTCCATGACATGTCCTCCAATAACCGTCATCTACTATCATAAGCTTTGAAAACGTTCTCTCCGCTCCGAAGTAGAGACCCCGTGGCGAAGAACTCCTCTGCGCCATGCAAACTTCGATGCATCAAGCGCGACACGGGCCGCTCGCCTCTAAAGGATAGGCGATTAACCTCTGCTAATCCGCAATTTTAACCTTAGAGTCACTCAATGTCAGCAGGAGCCGCGCAGGGGATCAAAGTTGCAGTTTTGGTGGTGAAGCCGACGTCACGGCTACGCGGTCCGACTGCAGCGCCCACCTTTCGGATCTAGGCCGTGTACCTATAAACTCGGCGGCGCATGTGACTGGTGACCAGGTCCGCTTTGCTCCAATAGCGACTAAGTTCGTGCAGTAGCGCAATATGTCGCGATGGGCCAGAAGCTGAAGTTTCAGCCTTGGCAAACGTGCCGCTAATGCTTGAAGGAGAGAACAACCTTATTGTAGGCATCGGCGTTCTCCCATGGAACGGGATGTCCGCTTGCAGGGATTTCAACTCGCTCGCGATTGGGCAGGCAGCGCTCTAACTGATCCACGACCAGATGGAACACGGAAGGAGTTTGTTGGCGTTGGACAAGAGCGTAGGCGCCGTGATCTTCCTGGCCATTTCGCAGATAAAAACTGGTCGCGGCCGTTTCGTGGTCGCATCCGCCTGATACGACGCAACGTCGTCCAGGTTCATCTTCTGCTGAGCGTCCGACCGGCGCTCGTAGGCTCCCGGACCGCCGATTGCATTTGCGATCACAGGAATGCCCCGGTGCACATCGCCAGCCTTGAGAGCCTCCCTGGTAACGGTCCAAAAGACGCAGGCCGTAGCTTCGCCTCAATCTTTGGCTGACATGGTCAGCAAGTCAGCGCGGGGGGCAAGCGCGCGGGCGACTTGCGCCCGGAGTGAAGCGCCTGCACCGCCAGCCGCGATCGCGCTCCTCCGGGCTGCGCGTCGCGTTGCAGCCGCCGCTTATCGCTACGGTTCTCCGTTGAATAGCCGCCGCGTAGGCCCGCCACCCAGCGAGGCGTTGCCCCGGCTCGGCCGCCCACGGCCCCCAGCCAGCCGGGCTGGGGCAGCCGGCGTTTTGACCCACTTCTTGCGTAGAATGCTGCGCCCCGTCGATCCTTTTGTGGTCGGAGCTCCGGTAGTCATCCCTCGATAGCGAGGCGACCCAGGAACGCATTGCAGGCCCGCTCGGCTTCAGCGAACGTGCTGAAGGATGATCCGGACACCTGAGCCGCGGGCATATTCAAAAAGTCTGGACGATATGACGCAACAAAACCGGGCTCTCCATGCAAGCCACGTCCACTTCGGCTCTCGCTGCTGATAACGAACGAATAGTCGTCGCTGCTTGCGATCCAAATTTCCAGATCCTCAGCAGTTTCCACGCGACGAAAGTGCAGGGCCATTTCACCCTCCACCAGGCAGAGGTCCCGGCTTGGTCCTCCGCAATCATCCAGATGGACGCTTTAACCCGCTTTTGTGCGATTGGCCGCTTCAGCCTCCCGCGCCATTCGTTCGGCTTTTAGGCGCTCTCGATTATCGTGGAGCGCTTTTTGCGCTTTGGCGTAATCGGTCAAAGCTTCCTTCGCCTCGGCCTGCCTGAATACCTTACGAGCTTCGCGTTCCGCTGCCGTGGGTGCCCGCCGTTCTCGGTCATTGATCATCGTTGACCTCCCATTTTGGGCTTAACAGTCAACGCACAGAGCTCGCTTTCGATCCTATCAGCTTGAAGCGCGACGAACTCGAAGCTACACCAACGATCATTTTCGGTTTCGGTCGCGGCGCACCTTCTGAAGTTCCTCCGGTCCCTTGATAAGCTTGCGCTTGCGGCTGGCTTGATCGTCCGGGCTGGCCCTGGGGTCGGTCACCTTGTCGATTGCATTGCTGGCCAGTTCGCGGGCGCGCTGCTTTGGGTCTTTGCGGCGGTGCTCGTCTTCGCGCTCATCAGTCAGGGACTTGATCGGTACGGTCAAATCGAGCTCGTTGTGCCTTAATTGGCGTCGCCCAACGGGGTCAGATAATCGCCAACATATCGTCCTGGCTCCATCGGTATGGGCCAACTGAATAAGTACGCCGCCGGGCTCGAAATACGCTGTCCCGGCGGCGTCATTTTTTCCAGCGCTGGGCCCCGAATTCCCAGTGCCGGCAACTTAGCAAACACCGGCCCAGCAAACTGTTGCAAGGCTAGCACAAACCTTAGGGAAGAAGAGCCGGCGCCAGGGTCCGGTACGCCAGTTCCTCCCGAAACGTGACCGTACTGTTCTATCCCCATCGTTCCCGTCCCTCAGAGAAGCCTGCGCCGACCTGCTTGCTGATTTACTAGCGGCGCCACTGAGGCAGGCCGAGTTAGATGGAGAATGGATATCGTTTTTGGGCGAGCAGGCCGCCGCCGATTCATACTCGGCCGGGTTTTCCTTGCAGCCGGCTGCGCTATCGACTTAGGGTGCCGTCGTTAGATCAAAGGAGATTTGACTAGTGGCGACAGGTACAGTGAAGTGGTTCAACCCCACCAAGGGTTATGGTTTCATTCAGCCCGACAACGGTGGCAAGGACGTCTTCGTGCACATTTCAGCAGTTGAAAAGGCGGGACTGAGCAGCCTCAATGAGGGTGCGAAAGTAAGCTACGAAGTCCAGGAAAATCGCGGTAAAGCATCCGCGGAAAACCTTAGGGTGGGCTGAGCCCACAGTCGAACAGATGGCATTGCGGGAGTTTGGTGCGATCCTTGGCCCTAGCGCCCGGTCGCTTTCCGTTTACGCCCCCGCCGTCGGCAGCTTGTGTCACGCATCAAGTGAGCGTGAGATGTGAGGCCGATCACATTCGAAAATCGCGTATCGATCTAATGACCCGGGCAACCCGCGGTGTCGGAGGATAGCGATGCCAATATTCAGCAGCGAAAAGTGGTCGGGAACAGCCGCAGCCTCAGTGTGCGGAGTGCTCATCGTAGCAGCGCTTGGCTCTGCGATCGTTGGTTACGTGGAGTGGTCGTCGGACGCCAACCTGGCCCAATTCATGGGCCGGACGACCGAGGTGGCCGCCGCTACGTTACCGCTCAAGGGACGAACAGGTTGCGAGCAAAAGTCGCCCGCGGCGCTTTCTCTTCCGCTCGAATGACGCCGTCGGTTGATGGAGCATTCACGGGCAAGCTCTTAAAGATGCGCAGGTCAAAGGTCGGAGGGTTTCCAGGCATGAGGCGCGAGAAGATCGCGGCAAGGACCGTGCTGGCTGCATTGGCCATTGCCACTGCCGTTTGGGCAACCATAGGAGCGCCGCAGCCGAGCTCAAAATCGTCTGTACACGTCGCCAGTAGGCGATGACAGATCGTGGCGGCGGCCCCGATTGTGTATGTCATCCTCGCTGGATAGCGGAAGCCGGATGGGCCCTGCGGGGTACCCCCTGAGACGCTGGCAGGAACGCTGCGACGTCGAGTACAAATCAGGCTGCGGCGGATGTACCGGCAGGGCGCGCCGGCGCCGCCGCACCTGCACGCATGATTGCCCGTCCAGGGTTGATCCGGGTGGCTCTCACGGACCCAACCGGTATCGTCGCACACGATGCAGCGCGGCGCGGTCATCGCATCAGATTGAAGAGCTCAAGGACATCAGCAAGCCGAAGCTTCGTGCCGTCTGGCATATGCTGGAGCAGGAGACTCCGCGTGTCCGCGGCAATCTCGTATCGCTTGAGTGGGCTCTTGCTCCGCATGGAATCGCCGCATGTTGACGGCGAATTCCCTGGCCACCTCTGGCGGGATCTCAAGCGGATTTCGGGTCGGCATGCGCTAATGTAAGCACAACAATACCACCGCTCACTAGGGCAAGACGCACTGAGCAGCGGCCTTCAGCGAAACTGAAGGGGACGCTGCCCGGGCGATCTTCGAGCTAGCCCTTCGTTACGATCGGAGCAGGAGCTTTTCCAACCGGATACTTTCCGACCGGGGACTTGCCAACCGGATATTTGCCAATTGGCATCTTGCCAATCGGAGCCTGTTCGGCGACCGGCTGGGGACGAGGGAGGTCGGCCGCACTGGCAGCAGCCACGAAACCGAAAGTCGCGACTCCAACAACCAGAAACTTCAACATCGTGATCTCCGAGAGGGTAGTTGAGCACGATCACCCTTACCCTCTAAGGGCTACAGGGCAATTGTCGCTGTATCAAAGCTGGTGCTCTTGCGGTCGTTTCTTTGCCGGAGTGACAAAAACGACACGGAGCGATTACTTTGCGTGGTGCTGGATATAGGCGGGCGAGACGAAGCGCGTTCGGTGGCACTTGTTGCATATTCGGCGCCGTCCTAAGCGAGCAGATCATTTCCAGTCCGCAAGATTTTCACGTAAGTCCCGCTTTCGTGGATCTCCAGCCAGTCCTGCGCCAAGGCGTAGTTCAGACCGGCGCCGAATTCGGCCGGCGTGCCCTTGTCCCGATATGGAAAGGGTCTGTTGATCGTCTAGATATAGACGCGGCCGTCTTGAGCGGGCTCGAACGCTCGAGCGTGCTCCATGAGTCTCCGAGCGGCTTTCTCGGGATTACCGTAGGGACGATCTGCGGCGAGTTTCATCGGCGGGGAATCACGATTTCCATACGGCACTGAATGGCATCGCGTGGCTGGTCGTGTCATGCCAATTCGGCACAAAATGCGCGAGCCCGCCTTCGCTCACTGAGACAGTCCCTTTCCTACACCCCTGGCGAAGTCGATCACCTTGCCCAAGTCCATCACCTTGCCCCAGTCCATACGCGTATCGAGCCAGCCGACCTTGCCGCATGCGATGCACTTGAGGTGCGCCGAGATGTCCGACCAATCCCAGTCCGGAAGGTCGGCAAGCTTCAGCCGGCCGTTGTGATGCTCACAGCCGACACAGAAGACCAGCACCGTTTTGAAGCCGGCGTTGCGATCGACGGGAACGGACTAGTAGCGGAGGAAGTGAGCGGGCTTCGGGCGACCCCTTCACCAAATAGCGCACCATTACCGATGCGCCGCAACGATTATCGACAGTCCACGTCTGCAACGAGCCGTCCTTCGTTTTAGTGGGCCCCGTGAGACAGCTTTGTGCATTCGCATTTGCGGCAAGCACGAAAGGCACGAGCCAAACCGCGAGTGCTCCGGCAAGAGGATGGCATCCTAGCTTAGTCATCGCATGGCTTTCGGATGATAGGCATGCCCGGGAAATATGTCGTTGAGCCGGATTTTGCGAGGAAAATATCATCTATCGCGACGGCCGCGTTTGCTGAACATGGGCGGCGAGGAACAAAATCCTTGCATCGCAAGCTGGCGTGGCTTGAGCGCACCAGTCATGGACAAGAAGCAACCTTAACGACGGAAATCTTTTGACTGATCGCGGGCCAGACGTTTCCGTAGAGGTCATGTTTAACGTCATAATCGCCCTCTTGATTATTGTGAGCGTTGGCGTGCTCATTGCCCACGCCATCGACGCGCTGCGGTCCTGAAGGATCTTCTTTCCGCTGAGATTTAAAGCGCCTCGCGCAAACTCAAATGAAGGCAGCACGGAGCAAAGGTGGTAGCGCGCCGCAGCAACTGCGAATTCCGCTAGATCAAACTGGGGAAAGGAATAACTTCATAGACGGTGATTGGCCGCCCCAACCACCTACGCCGCCTTAGCCCCAGTGCTGGGGGCCCAGTGGGCCATGGACGTTGGAATGAAGAGAATTAGCGCTGACTGGTTCACCATCGCAGGATGCCTGGTAATCGCATTGGCTTCATTGGCGATCGTCGCCATGTTCGTTTTCTGAACCGCCGCGTTGAACCGGCCAATCACCGCATCAGCCTGAACGGCTTTCGCATGCGCCCGAGATAGGTATTGAGGGCGGCTTTTGCGTATAATCTACGGCGCGTCTTGCGGCCGTCGCCTCATTAGGTCCATATCCTCGAGGCGCTCGTCTATGCGCCGGTTTACGTTCTCGTCGTGCAGTCTGTCCTCGCGTCTACCCGCCCGCGCAGCAGCCACGGCGAAGCCGGCGATAGATGATATCGCGATGCTCACATAGGTCCACCAATGCATTTCAGGAGTCTCGCACCAGCCGCAGGCTGAGCTGGTGCCGGCCGCCGATATGTCGATCGACGAAGGCCTCAAGTGCGGCCGGCACCTCGATCAGCTCGATGTCGCAGCGGCGCTAGATCTCGCGGGCGATGTCCTCGGAAACGTCTTCGGACCAGTGCTCGGCCGTGTTGAAGCCGATCGCATAAACGCGCCGAATCCTGTGCGAGAGAAGTCGCTAGACCTTGGGGGCGCGAGCGAGCGATCGATGCGTGACGATTTGGTCAAGGCGCAGTCTAGAATGCGAAGAGCGAAATGATGAGCAGCACTGTTAGCGCCAAACAGGCGCAGCCCGCCAAGGTAACCCAGTCGAACCGCGCTGACATGGTGAGAGACGCTCATCCCGTCCACGGCGAAAGCATTGACGTAAATCAACGCGTGACATCAGCCGATGTTCTGCAGGCCAATGTGACCCACTGGAACAGACGTTCCAAAAAGTGGGTCAATGAGCGGCAAATTATCGAGCGATTTCAGTAGGCGATCTCGGCGCTGGCGATCCCGGCAGGACTCGAACCTGCAACCCGCGGAGTAGAAGTCCTCTACTCGTGCAGACTTCGCCAACCACCGATTGACCACCGAAACACCGTGAACAAAGGGCGATAAAGGTGGTCAATCAGGATCGAGCTTCTTTGTTTTTGTTGATTTTTTCGGTCGCTGATTACGTTCGGGACGCAGGGCTGCGGGTCGGCAACGGGAGCTGATAAGCTCCTTTTAGGTTGATAAGTACCCTTGATCCGCATCGTTTGGGGTGAGCGACTGAAATCGCAGCAAATGCGAGCGCCCTCCGAGCGCACCATAGTCCCAAAGCGGAGGTACGTCGTTGCTATGCGCTTCACACTGGCTGGTGCGCGAAATCATCCGCTACCACAACGCCCGAGACGCGCACGCTTGATACGTCCGAACGATAGCAGAAGGGACTGCATACTACGCTACATGTCCGCTTATCGAGCGATAGGTGACAAACGTCTCTTGGTCGCACACCGTCAGGTTTTGACCCAAGTGGACACGTGATGCCGTATTTGTCGCGAACTTGATGTCGCAGCGCAGTTTTTCAGAAGCCTGTTGATGCAGCAAATAGGGTTGCTGCGCTCCTATGCGGGGCGACGTTTTTGGCGCCCGGCCTTTCTCGCCTCTTTAGACGAGGTATTTTTGTCAGGTCGAGTTGTGCCTTCCGAGAGTCCAGCCAGAAGAGTTCTGGCCGGACTTCCGAAAACCCCCGCGTCATCCTTCGATAGCGCGTGATCGACACATCCCCGGATATGCGAAACCATGATCGTCTGCGCTAGCTTCCAGTCGCGAACCAGCGCGGACTCCAGGAGCGCCTGGTGCTCGCGCGCTGCAATCTCTCCGCGGAACACCACGGCAATCATCTGATAGCGAAGATAGCGGTCGTAAGCCGCCGCGTGAGCGGCGAGGAGAACGTCGGACCCGCAAGCCGAGATCAGCGAATGATGGAAATCCCAGTCGCACTGTTTCCACAATTCCTGGTTCTGCCGCTGCCCTTCCAGCATGCGTTTTTCCATGACGCCCAGCTTGTGATGGGCGGAAACAACTCTGCCTTCCCAATCCAGGTCGCCAGCGGCGAAAGACTGTTCGAGCGCATGGTTCTCCAGCAGCAGGCGTAGCTCAGCCACCTGCCTGAAGTCAGCCGCGGAGACCGGCGCGACCTCGAAGCCCCGTTGGCCTTCGGCCACGATCAAGCCTTCTGCGCACATTCGGTTCAGAAGTTCGCGCAACGTCGGAATCGACGTGCCGTAGCTCTCGCTGGCGCGCTCGAGTCTCAGCTTCTGGCCCGGAGCCAGGACGCCAAAAATGATGTCAGACCGGATTCGGCGATAGGCGGATTCGCCGATGGTCTCGGTCGGTTGGATCTTCGTCAACACGTTCGGCCTCTCATTCGGGACGAATCTATCACGTTTGGTTGGGATCGCATGGCTCAATCCGCCTGTTTCGGCCGGTTGTCCAAGGCGTGCGCTGCGTCCATCGCTGCCCGCCAGGCAAAAACCATCGCCGGCCCGATCATTGTCCCGGGCCCCGGATACGTCCCCCTGAAGATAGAGGTGGCGTCGGCGCCGGCCGCGTACAGCCCCCTGAGCGGGACACCACCAGACCGCACCACCCGGCTTCGCGCGTCAGTGCGCAGGCCCGCACTGCTCGCAAGGTCGGCAGGCCAGACCGCCACCGCGTAATATGGGCCGGGACCGATCTTTCGCAGGCAGGGATTTGGTTTGCAGTCCGGATCGCCGTTAAAGCGGTTCAGCGGACTCGCTCCGCGGCCAAACTCTTCGTCGAAGCCAGTCTGGGCGTACTGGTTGTAGCGCTCAATCGTCTGCATCAATGCTTCACCAATAGCTCCGATCTTGACTGCGAGCTCGGCAATCGTGCGGCCCTCGAACAGGTAGCCGGCTTGAGTGAAGCGGCCCAGATTGCGGGTCCCTGGATAGATAAGACCCAGCCCGAAGTCGGAGATGAAGCTTCGATCGCAGACTAGATAGGATGGCACGCGTGCTGGCGAACGGTTCGACTTCAGCATGCTTTCCACGAAGTCGTGGTACGAATTGGCCTCATTTACGAATCGCCGGCCGCTCGCATCCACTGCAAGCAGTCCAGGTTTTGCGCGATCCAGCATGATGTGCGGAAAGATGGACAAGTGACCGTCCGGCTGTTGCATGATGGAGCTGGGCATCCAGAGTGCTGGACTCTTCGTGCTTTCAATCTCTCCGGATGCTCGTTCGCCTGCGAGGATGCCGTCCCCGGTGTTGGGATCAGGAGAAAGTGAAAAACGTCGCGTGTTCTCGGGAAGAAACCGCTCGCGAAGTGCTTCGCTCCATCCGATCCCACCAGTTGCCAACACGACGCCTCGGCGAGCGCGAACGGTGAATTCGCCTGCCGGTGTCGACAGAACCGCCCCTGCGATCTCATCACCGATCCGGACCAACTCCTTCAGTGCGGTCCGATAGCGGATGTCGACGGCCAGTTTCCGTAGGTCGTTGAACAGCCGCGCGACGAGCGCGTTGCCCATGATCAGGCGTGTTCCGCGGTTGAACTTCAATCGATCTCGGGCATGCCGGGCGAGCAGGCCCACAACATGCCTGAAATTGCCCCACGTCCGGAAAGGCGCGAGCAGAGGCTGAATGTCATTCTTGCCGACCATCATGCCGCCAAGCACCATGAATTCCCGTCGCGGCGGCCGCACACGCTCGAAGTCGGCTCCAAGCTCTCGTCCATCAAACGGGACTGCCCCCAATGCCCGCCCGCCAGTGGCGGCTCCGGGCAGGTCACGGTAGTCGGGGTGAACGGGCGGTGGGGAAAAGACGACGCTGGTCCGCTGTTCGAGATAGTCCAGCATGACCGGCCCCAACGTCAGAAATGCCGACAGCCTTTCATCGGACGCATTGTCTCCCAATAAACCGGCAAGGTAGATCTTCGCCGCGTCTATCGAGTCCGGCACTCCCGCCTTCCGGCTTTGGCTGCTACCGGGTATCCACACTGATCCGGCCGAAGTCGCGGTCGTTCCCCCAACCATGTCGGACTTTTCGCAGAGGACGACGTTCAACCCCTCCAGCTTGCCGACAAGTGCCGCCGTCATTCCGCCGGCGCCGGCGCCGATCACGAGGAGGTCTGTCTCGCTATCCCAATGGCGGTCATTGGCTGACGTCATGGCGCTCTTTTTAAAGAAAGCCGATCGAAATCCAGGGCACGAAAGCAACCAGCAGAAGCCCGACCAGCAGCGCGATCATGTAACCGACGATCGGCTTCAGTCCCTCGTCCGGATGTACCCTACTGATGGCGCAGGCGGCATAATAGCCCACACCAAACGGGGGAGCGAACAGACCCACGCCCATCGCAAGGATGATGACCATGGCGTAGTGTACTTCGTGGACCCCGACCTGCTTCGCGATCGGAAACAGAAGCGGGCCGAACAGAACGACGGCGGGAATCCCCTCGAGCACGCTGCCCAGCACGACGAAGGCCGCGATCGAAACCAGCAGGAAGGTCGGCACGCCGCCGGGAAGTCCCGCCATTGCGTGGGCGAGATCGCGCGAGAACCCGGATTGTGTCAACGACCACGCCATGCTCGTCGCGGCACCGATGATGAGCAGGATCGCGCCCGAAAGGGATGCGGTATCAACCAGCATCGGATAGATGCGCCGCCAATCAAACCGGCGGTAGATCAGGAGGCCCGCGAGCGCAGCGTACGCGATGCCGATCGTCGATACTTCAGTCGCCGTCGCGACGCCCTCGATAACGGCGGCCCGGATCACGAACGGGAGCGCGACAGCGGGAAGGGCGATGACGAAGGTCCGTCCGATCTCGCGGGCCGAGGCGCGTGTTACATGTGAAAGGTCTTCGCTGCGATTACGACGCCACACCACCAGGCAGAGGATCGCGCCGACGACGACGCCCGGTAGCAGACCGCCGGTGAAGAGGGATGCGATGGAGACGCCGGTAACCGACCCGATCGTGATCAGGACCAGGCTTGGCGGAATGGTTTCGGTCTGGGCGCCCGTTGCGGCCAGCAACGCGACGAGTTCTCCCGGCTTAGAGCCTCGTGCCTTCATCTCGGGAAAGAGAGCCGGAGCGATCGCGGCCATGTCCGCCGCTTTGGATCCGGAAATGCCGGAGACCAGATACATGGCACCGATCAGCACGTAGGAGAGGCCACCTCTTACGTGACCCAGGAGGCTTGCGAGGAAGTTCACCATCGCCCGGGCCATCCCGGTCATCTCGATCAGCAGTCCGAGGAAAACGAAGAGGGGTACGGACAGAAGGATGAGATTGGAAATTCCCTCTTCGATGCGCCCCACCACCACGACAATGGGTGTTTGAGTGGTGAGGGCCTGATAGCCGAATGTGGCGAGACCGAAGGCGAACGCGATCGGCACGCCGGCGAAGACGAGACAAGCTACGATGCCGACGAAAAAGATCACGAGGTTGAGATTGCCGAGGTCCTCCAGAGTAGGCTGGAGGAAATAGAGGCCGCCGCCGACCAGGGCGGCTGCGAGCAGGGCGCCGAACACGTGACGCGAGTTGCCTACGGCAAGCAGCCTAGCGACGGCCACCGCGATCATAAGGGCGAATCCGACCGGCAACGCTGCCGCTCGCCATGCGTCCGAGATTTGCATCGCCGGCGTCGTCACTGGAATCTCGTCGGTGGCGAAGTCGTATGCGGACGGCAGGATCATCAACAGGAAGGCGAGCCCCGCAACCGTCGCGACGACGTCCAGCGCGAGGCGCATTGGGGGCGAAAGCATGCCGACGAACGCGGTCATGCGCATGTGCTCCGACCGGTGGAGGGCCATGGCGGAGCCCAGCATCGCCAGCCAGAGGAAGAGAGTAGAGGCGAGTTCATCCGACCAGATGATCGGGTGATGGAAAACGTATCGGGATACGACGCCACCCAGGAGGACGAAAACCTCGACGAGGACAAGTGCGGCCGTCGGCACAGCGATCGCAATACCGAGCAGACGATCCAGCTTACGCAATGGGCCGACCCGCGCCGAGCTCGAAGCCTTCGACTGCGTCGGAGCGGTCGCCATTTTTACGGGCATCAGGCGAGGCTGCCGGAATACTTTTCCAGCACGGCCCAGGCTTCTGGACCGTACTTCTGCTTCCAGTCGGCGTAGAAACCGGCTTTGGCCAGCGCCTGGCGGAAGGGAGCCTTGTCGGGACGGTTGAAAACGAGCCCCTTGCCCTTGAGGATGCCTTCGAGATCGACGTTCAGCCGCTCGGTCTCTGCCCGCTGCTTCTCCGTGGCGGCTTCGAAGGACCTGGTGATCAGATCCAGATCATCCTTGGCAAGCGACTTGATCCGCTTGCCGTTGGCGATGATCCACAGGCCGTCCCACATGTGTTCCGTGATCGAGCAGTATTTCTGGACCTCGTAGTATTTGCCGGACTCGATGATCGTGAGCGGGTTTTCCTGCCCGTCGACGATCTTGGTCTGAAGGGCGGAGTACAATTCGTTGATCGTGATGGAGGTCGGCGACGCGCCAAGGGCGGTGAACAGGGAAACCCAGACCGGGCTGGGCGGAACCCGCATTTTCATGCCCTTGAGATCGTCGACGGAAGCGATCGGACGATTGTTGGTTGTGATGTTGCGATAGCCGCTATCGAGGATCTTCGGAAAGGCGTAAATGCCGACTTTGTCGAGACCGGCGCGGATGCCCGCGCCAAGCTCGCCGTCCATCGCCTGCCATACGTGGGCGTAGTCGCTGAACGCGAACGCCATGCCGCTGATGCCGGCGACCGGCGAGACCACCTGCATCGAGATGCCAGATGCGGTCATCATGTCGAGGGCCCCTGAACGAACCTGGGTCAACATCGCTGCGTCCGAGCCGAGTTGCGCGCTTGGAAAGAACTGGATGTCGATGCGGCCGTTCGATTGTTGTCGGATCTCGGCGCAGGCCGCCTCCATTGCCTTGGAGGAGGGGTGACTGTCGGCGAACTGGCCGCCGACCTTGAGACCGACCTTGCCGCCTTGCGCGATGGACGGTGCGGCCCACATCGTCGCCATTGATCCGATCGCCGTCGCGCCGAATTGCCGTCTTGTCAAACCCATTGTCCCCTCCGTGTCGGATTTCTTGATTGGTGAGTGCGATCAGGTCTTGCCGGCTTTCGCGAATTCGGCGAGCGCGTCAATCGCGAGGACATAGCCTGTGGCGCCGAGCCCAGCGATCACGCCCGTCATGCCATGCGACATCAGTGATTTCTGGTACATCGGCTCACGCTTGTGGATGTTTGTAATATGTACTTCGACCTTTGGGCCGTCGAACATCTTCAAAGCATCGAGCAACGCGACCGAGTGGAACGACAGTCCGGCGGGGTTGATGGCGACGCCGACCTTGGTTCCGCGGGCCTCATGTAACCAGTCGATCAGGGTCGCTTCCGAATTCGATTGACGGAAGTCGATGTCGAGGTCGTGCCCCTTCGCCCTCTCGACGCACCGATTCTTGATGTCGTCGAGCGTGTCGCGTCCGTAGATCTCCGGCTCCCGCACACCGAGCAAGTTCAAGTTTGGTCCGTTGAGGACCAAGATCGTCCCGGTCATTCAGATTTCCTCCGTCCCGCCGGCGGCAGGGATTTGTATGGGTATTCTATAATCACTTGGTGAAACTAAAATCAACTGGTGATTATAAGATCATTAGGTGATACCACTATTGCATAGGTGTTCCATGCCCTCTTTTTCCCTCGCGGCACTGACCGCCCTCGAACTCTCACCGCCTGAACTCGTCGAGGTGGCGGCGGCTTGCGGTTTCGAGCACGTGGGCTTTCGCCTTTTGGCCGCGACACCAGGCGGATTGGCCTATCCGCTGATGGACGATGCGAAGCAGTTGAGAGAAACGAGGTCGCGGCTCGACGCCACCGGCATCCGTGTCGCGGACCTGGAAGTCGTCGCGTTCAGGCCGGAGACCGACGTCGAATCCCTGACCGCCTTCCTCGAAGCGGGCCGCATGCTCGGAGCACAACACACGCTCGTCGCCGCCTACGATCCAGATCTGTCGCGCTTCTCGGACCGTTTCGCGCGATACTGCGAGTTGGCCGCATCTTTCGGGCTGACAGCCGATCTCGAATTTATGCAGTGGACGCACGTGCCAGACTTGAACACCGCTGTCGCTATCGTCGAGAGAACCTCGTCCGCAGCGGCCGGCATTCTCGTAGATGCGTTGCATTTCGATAGGTCGCGCGGGTCTCTTGAGCACCTGCACAGAATCTCATCGTCGCGGCTTCACTATTGGCAGATGTGCGACGGGCCCGCCGAGCGGCCTTCGACAACGGAGGAACTCATTCACGCCGCCCGCGAAGAGCGCATGTTTCCGGGCGAGGGCGGGATCGATTTGGTCGGTCTGACCAAGGCAATGCCACCTGACATCACAATCAGCATCGAAATCCCTACGGCCGAACTGGCGAAAACGATGAATGCCGAAGCGCGAGCACGCCGCGCGCTGCACGGAGCGAAGGCTGTCATCGCGGCGGCCGGCATCATTTCGTGATCCTGCTCACGGCTGTGCCATGGTTCTCGACCATGGTGGTGCCAACCAATAACAAGGACTGAGGTAGTCATGTCGCTTCTTGGTAAGGCCGCTGTCGCAATGTGGTGGAATGTCCTTCCTGAACAACGTTCGGAGTTCGGCGATTGGCATTCTCACGAACATTTTCCTGAGCGGATGAGCATCCTCGGATTCCGGCGTGGATCGCGATGGACGAACTCGCTCGATGCCGAGGGGTTTTTTGTGCTCTATGAACTGGAGCGGTACGAAACCCTCACATCCAAAGGTTATCTCGACAGATTAAACGCGCCGACGCCATGGTCGACGAAGATGATGCCTCATCATCTCGATATGGTGCGCAGTCAGTGCCGGGTAGAAGTAAGCTTCGGTAGCGGTGTTGCGGCTTCGTTGGCGACGATCAGGTTTTCTCCTCAAACTGGAAACGATGATCTTATTCGAACGAGGCTCGCGGAACGGTTGAACGGATTGGCGTCGAAGCCTGGTTTGACGGGCGCTCATCTCCTTGTCACGAATACGCCTACGACCAGCGCGCCGACCACCGAGCAGCAGATTCGGGGAACGGACGGCGCGGCCGACTGGGTCGTTCTGCTTTCGGGTTACGATCCCCAAATAGTGGAGGAAGCCGTATCTAGATTCTTTTCCGCCGGCGCGCTCCAACTCCTTGGTGCCAAGGAGAAGTCGATCATGGGTCTCTATAAGCTCGCCTTCACCATGTCTCCAGCAGATGTGGTGACAATCTAGTTCCTTTGGCGGCGATAATGAGGGACCAACTCCCGACGTCCGCTTCTGGCAGAAGCCGAAGGCCCGCTCGTCTGTTATCCGCTCAGCACATTTGGCTAGAGCGGACGCAACCTAGCTTGGCAGCCACGGGTGGCCTTTGACGTGACCGCGTGGAAAACGCCCGCCGCCCGTCAGGCCTTTCTCCGTTGGTGAAAATTCCGCGGATCTTCCACATACTGTCGCATCGCACTCATCATGCGAGTTCGCCCGTCGCCTTCGCGAACGTACAGAGCACGTATCTGGTGCGGTTTCTGGTGCGGTCGTCGCGCTGCGGGCAACCAGGACCCAGCAAGATATTGATCTCATTGGTGGGCCCGGCAGGACTCGAACCTGCAACCAGACCGTTATGAGCTGTCGGCTCTAACCATTGAGCTACAAGCCTCGCCGCGGGACGGTCGCAGCTTGCGCGGCCTTTCCGCAATTCATGGCGGCGTTCGCAGCCGGCAAGCCGTCATCTACGAAAAAGCCGCTGGCCGGCTTGCTGCATGAGATCGGCCAGCTCATCGCCGACGAGTTCGGGGCGCGCAGGCGAAAGAGCCCCAGCGTGGGAAACGCTGAGGCTGAGTTTGTACCTAAAGTCGGGGCGGGCGATCAACAGCGCCCCTATGATGAGCCAGTGTGGTAGTTCCAGCCATCCCATCGCGGTCTTGATCATATCGGCCTACTTCGTCGCCTTGACGCGTTCGCCTGGAAACCGAGCGATGAGCTGCGCACGAAAATTCGCGATTTCTCGAAGTAGATCGCCGCGGCCCCGCCCCTGCGGAAGCTTGCGAGCGGTGGCTTCTAGCTTTACCGCCATTTCTTGCAGCTCCTGCAAGTCGTTCACGCTGGGGGCGGGCTGAGGCCGTCATTTGATCCGCCGATTTTATCTCTTGGAGGTCGGCAGCTTCGATACTGCGCCCCTCTTACATCCTCCCGCTATAGCCTGCGTGCAACAGCGACCCCCAGTTTCCCGCTGCGAGTGGTCGCGCTGCGTTTCGGCGGGAGCAGGTGGTAATGCAGGTCAGGGTCGCTGTCCGCTTACGTCCGCCACCGGTACCTGATCTCATGGCACCTCGTGAAGGGCGTCACGCTTGATGCGAGGCGCTATTCGCAGCGCGGGTTTGGCCTGATCGACGCCGCCAGCCCTGGGACAAGGCCGACGGCGCGTCTCGAGCTTCAGTTGTTCGACGTGGCACGCACACTCTTTGCTGCCTTCGCGATGAGGGCTGCCACGACGTCCGGCCTCGAGACGTAAATCGCATGGCTGCCCGGAGCTTCCTCAACCGTGGAGTCGGCGCGCTTCGACATCTGCCGTTGGGCTGGCGGCGGGATCATCTTGTCGTCGGTCGCGACGAGGTACCAGGTCGGCTTGGACTTCCACGCGGGTTCGGTCAGTGCGCCGGCGAGTGCATTGACGCCCCACGGCACTTGCGAGTCGGCCATCAGTGCAGCCTTTGCTTCACTAACATCGGCCGCGAACGAGGCGCGGAACTTCGCCTTGTCGAGGAACAGGAAGCCATCCTGCGGCGGCAGGATCGGCGGGACGGGCGCGCCGGGAGGCGGGTTCGCGATGAGCGACTGAACCGACTCGCCCTTGTCCGGCGCAAACGCGGTTATGTAGACAATGCCTGCGACCTTCGGGTCGGTGCCGGCTTCCGTCACGACTACGCCCAGGATCACCGGGCTGCGCCTGCGAGATCGCGCGCCGCGTAAACGCCACGTCGTCGGCAAGCGACGTTGTCGGATTCTGTACGATGCTGACGTTGTACCCGTCCTTCTTGAGGATGTTATAAACGCCTTCCCAACCCGCGCCATCGACGAAGCCGCCGTGCACGAGGACGACGCTTAAATCGTTTAGTGAGCAAGGTATGATCATTCCGGCAGCCCGGCTCGTCGCAAACCTTCCGCACAAGATCCTCAGCGTTTCCAATAAGGGCCGAGCTTGGTCCGGAGAGTTGACAAGCTGAGAGTCGAACTTTATTGCCGCCAGCAGCGTGTCTCTGACCGAGCCGAGCGGCAGCCCGCTTTCGCGCCTCGTGTGCAGATTTATGGCAAATTTCTCATTCGCTCGTCACGAAAAAAGAGGCCGCCGATCGGCGGCCTCTTGGGCGCGAACTACCAAGTGGTCCATTTGTCGCCGTGCCAATAGCCGCGACCCTCGTGTTCACGGAAGTTGAACCGCTCGTGCGGCCCCCAGCGCCAATTGTCCTCGTGGACGACGATGCCGGCATCCCGTGGATAATCGTATGCCTCGTGGGTGTGCCAGCACACCTGCCCAGAGCACACGATGGCAGCCGATGCGCTCATCGCGGAAGCGGCCAGGAAGCCTACGCCGAGGATGGCGCCAATGGCCGTTTTGCCAAGTAGTCTCATTTCATGCTTCCTTCACGTCGAAAATCATTGCCCGTGCGCCAACACATCGGTTTGGCATCCGTTCCGAGTATCGGGAAAAATATGCAATTCTGGAGAACTTGTTGGTCTTCCCCCGCATTTGATCAGCCGTGTTAAGGCACGCACTCCACTTCGCCAAAAAAATCATAGCGCGGCTGCGCCGGTGCCAATTTGTGCGGGCTCGGCCGCACGAAGAGCGTGCGACCGCGGGGATGGAGCGAGCGGCTCAATGCGTTGCCTCGAACGGCTCAGTGACAACAGCAACGAAAGCAGCGGGCGTGCAGTTAGAGCGGGGCACGAACCTGCTGCGCGGTTGGAAATGCAAGGTTTTTCGCCGCCCTCGATTCCACGAACAGGCTGGACGTCACGATCAGTGCCAGTGAGAACAACGCCACCATCGACATGCATGCGAACTGATCGCCTGCGCCCATCTCAGCCACTCCGCGTTTGCTTCGAACGGTGAACGTGGCAGAAATCGGTTCGTTCCAGAAACCGGGAAAAGCATGCAATGCTTGGGCGGCCATGGCCAACGTAAGCGCCTGTCTCGGCATCGGCGGCTGGCGATAGATTCGACCTACTACGAAGGGCTGTCTGCTTTGGTAGGTCTCTATCGCTTTATCCCCACCTCGAGAGGCGCTTGAGGAACCACACCCTTCCGCGGCCAATGCCTCCGCGCTCAGGTCATCCGTCGCCAGTCGCGCCTTGACGAACGGTGTGGGGCGGCGTGGCGCACGTCGTCATCCTTCGATGGGACTGTGATTGTGGCCGGCATGCGATAGAGGGCGTCCTCCTTGAACGGAGCAGACGCGAGATAAGCCTTACATCGGCTCGAATCTGTGAAGTAGTTGATCACCACGCCAGAGCTCTATTGTTTCGTTGTCGAGCAACTGTTTCGCGCGCTGGCTGACGGCGGCATCATTCGCGCAGTGAATATCAATTCTATTTAGAATCCGATCATCTGCGCCTATTACGTAGACGCGATATTCCTGAAGTGCCATCGGTCCTCCACCGTTGAGGCCATATGCCTGCGGCGTTCAGAATCGTTTTAAAGCAGCATCTAAGATGTGAGCCAACGAGAAAGTTGCCGCTTTTTCCCAACCTTGGACATTTGCTGGATTGCGCGGCGGAACTTCGTTCACCCACGCAGAACCCCAGAGGTGGGGGCGATCGCATTTTGAGCGTGGTCGACTTGCACGGCGGGAGCGACGCAGACGCAATCCAGCGGGTGCAGGATTTAGTGGACAGACATTCCATGGAGCTATGGAAGGGCGCACAGCTGCTACGCAAACTCGAAAACCAGCGAAGAAACGGCCCCAGCGAGGGGGGCAAGCTGGGGCCGAGTTTTCCACTTTGGTCGTCATCCTGCGCCGCCTAGGACGGCACCGGATATGCATTAAGTGCCAGCGAACGCGCTTCGTTCCTGCAAGAATTTGATCGCTCCGCAAACGTCCTGGATATGCAGAAAGTGCCAACTCAAAAAATGAACGGCCCCAGTGCCCCGGGGAGAGCACTGAGGCCGCTTGTCGTCCCGCTCCTCAACACGACCGCCTTTTTAACAGCGAAACCTGCCACTTGTTCCCGAGAAAGAACGGCCCCAGCGCATTGCTTCGCTAGGGCCGTTCCTTCTCCTATGCTGTCTCGGACCGCGCTTGCCTCAAAATAACGGGCCTTACCAGGTCTAAAGGGTTTTCTTAATGAAACGTCGACTTGCCCGGCAGCCGGATCATCGAATCAGGCGCGCGCGTCGTCAACTGACATATGTGAATCAAATCTAATATTTTGCCGCTTTTTCCCGAACCGGGGACCTGCACCATAGCGCCGCAGGCCGAGAGCACTGAGATCGGTCGCGGCCGAACTCGCGCCGGTGATCGGCGCGAGCATTCGATTAGCGCGTTTAGGGAGGCTAGGACGTCCGTCGCGGCAGCTAGACTAAAAGCGCAGAGCCTGATTCAGGGGTCGCGCGCTGAGCAACTCAAGCGAACCAGGGCAGTGACTCGACACGCGGTCTTGATCACAAGCTTGTCGTCCTCAAGGGCGTAAAGCGCACTTGATCGGTGCCAAGTCGACGTCCATCCCATTCGATATCGATGTGATGGACAATCTTTCCTGGCGCGAGCTTATACGTACCGCCATATGCAAGCATCGACTTAACCAGCTTAATCCGCTCCTCGTCGGTCGGCTCGGTGTGCGGATGTGGTTGGTCGGCTGAGACGAAGAACGCGATCATTCGTCCGTCAGCAGCGTAGTTGAGATATCCGTCGGGTTGCTCACCCCATTTGGTTGTAGCGCTCGCTGGTGCCCGAGACTTCGCGGACGAACGACTTCAGCTTCCAAGTTCCTAACAACGGATTGTCTTCGGCCGCTGCGGGCATCGCTCCGAAAAGGGTAAGTAGCGACGGGATCAGCACGGTTAGACGCTTCATGCTACCTCCGCCCAAAATAGGATTCGCGGTCGGCCAATTCCCCGGCAATGCACACAGTGTAGCGCCGTTGGACGCTTCTAGAAACAGGCAACCTGTCCGAGGGTTTGTTGTTGCTATCGTTGCGCCCTTCGGAGCGTTCCTCCCTCGATTAGCCGGCTTTTCTTAGTACAAGCCTGCTCGCTGGCGAGCACTGCGGCTGCGCGTGTTCCCGCGATCTCTGTACATGCCCGCGCATTCGTTGCCGCAGGGTCGAGCCAACCAGGGTGCTGCTGGCGTGTGACCACGTCACTCCGCATCGCCGAACGGTCGCGCAATGAAAAGGCCGCTAGCTGAGCGGCCTTTTACGCAACTTTGACTGCGAGGGTACGCTAGTCGCAACGGCGGACCTGGCGAACCGAACCGTCATCGCGTTCGATCGTAACGGTGCGGCATCCGCGATAACCGCGATCATAGTTGTAAGCGCGATAGGCGCGTCGATCATAGTCTCGGTCGTAATATCGGTGCTGCGGGCCAACCACGACGCCGCCGACCGGAGTATCAATGGCCAATTGGGCTGACGCTGGTGCAATCGAGAGCGGCGTGACAACAGCAAAGCCCGCAACCGCCAGTACACCCGCCAACGACAGTATCCTCATAAGTTCCTCCTCAGTTGTCCCATCGCTGTTAAACGTCACGGGTGAGGCAAGGTTCCTGTTCAAATCGGGCGTTTCCTCCCTAGACTTGAGGCCGATCATTGCGAGGTGCTCGGCCTTTCCTTTTGGTGATGCAGCAGCTGACCGGGAAATCCTGGTACTGGCTCGCGCGCAGGCGTGCGCTGCGCCTCCGTATCTTTCTGCGTGATCTCTGCACCTGCCCGTGCAAGGGCTGTGGCAGCGGCGAACCGCACACGTCCTTGCTAGTCTGCGACCACATCATCCCGCATTGTGGCGACCAGCGCCTGTTCTGGGATGAGAGCAATCTGCATCGGCCGTGTCGAGGGCGTGTCCTGCGAGAGCGCGGCGCCGTCGGAAAAGCCGGTGCACGGTTTCGCGCGAAAGAAGGCGCAATGAGCGGTGACGAAACGGCCAGCGTGAATACGGCCTTACTTCAAATGGCCGCCAAGATCGGCGGACTCGGGTCGACCGTCTCGACGCTGCTGCAGACCTGGCAGCGGCAGAAAGAAAAGGCCTCGGATGGCCGCAAGGACCTTCATCAGAAGGTCGACGCGCTGCGAGCCGACATGACTACGATGGGGGCGAAGCTTGCGATGGCGACGCAAGACATCGCCGATATGAAGCCGATCGTTCGAGCTGTCCAGAACGTGCGCGCGCGGGCAGACGGCGTGAGAAACGTCAGCCGCTGGTTCTATTGGGTCGCGGTTGGCTTGAGTGGCGGCGTCGTATGGGCCGTCACCGATTTCGTCTACATCCACGACGCCGGTGCTGAAGTGAGGTATGGCGCCTGGTGCAATCGTATGTTCGTCCGGACGAAAGCCTTCCGGTAGACGGGGCAGTTCATCATCCATCGGCCTATTGCAGACCGGGCAGGGCGTGCCGGCGCCGCCGCAGATGCAGGCATGAGGGCCGGTCCTGGCCGGTGCTGATTGTTCTCGCAAACTGTCCCTGTGTCCTCGCGTCGAATGCATGCCGGATTGCTCACGACAGCGCGTCCATCACGCGGCTCATGGGACCGACCATCGCGGCAGTTAGAAGCAAATCTCCCCTTCCATGCGAATGCCGCCAAGCAGCTTAAGGCCATTTTTTCGCGCGCACAGCACAACGCCGCCCGTTCAGTATACAACGGACGGCGTTGGCCCTAGCCCCAGGAGGGTGTGCAAAATCCTGGCAGGGGTAAGATCTGGCACGGAGTGCATAGAGGGGGCATATCCCAAACGGACTATCTCATCTCCGTAAGAATACGCCTGTCGCTAGGAGCAAGGCTCCAGCCGGCCAAAAAAACTCGCAGCCGCGCGGTGAGGCGGCCTCAGCGTTCGTTCCAGCGCGCTGGGGCCGTTTCTTTGGATGCAAGCTGAGGGGCGGGAATCCGTCGATTCCTGTGGGTTCCGTATCCTTGATTTATTCGCTCCGGATGCTCCCCTCATTGAGACACGCCCGGATCAGAATTAGGATACCCCGCGAGTCGGGGGTACTCCGGGAGAGCGGTCTATATTGCTGATGTTGCCGGGGTACACTTCACGGCGCTCTCGGCCGGACCGTGCGTTGCGTTTGCGCTCCGGAGAGGTTCGCATTCGGAAAGAAGCCCCGACGCGCTAGCCCCCGTCGGGGCTTCTTGCTGTTTACGAGGCACTCAGCGCCACCGAACATACGAACGCCGCCCGCTTAAAATGCACGCGGACGGCGTCAGCCTAGCCCCAGGAAGGATTTGCAAAATCCTGGCTATTTTAAGTGCTCACGAATATTGAAAAGGTTTAATACCCCTGAATGGGTAGCTCGGGCCGTACCTTTGTCGTGCATGAGAAGGCCGCAAAGAGAATGTTCAAAATAAAACCCCGCCTTCGCGGGGCGGGGTTTGGCCGCCGACCGCCTTGGGGGCGGATGAGGTCGGCAAGCGTGACATTAATTCTCGGCCTCGCAGAAAGTTCCTAGGAACGTGAGTGAGACGGCATGGCCTTTTTGTCGCGGCGGGGAGGTCCAACAAAGCGCCCGCATGGCGAGTTTCTCCAACCAATGGAAAGCGCATCCGCGAACGGCCTGAACGAAATAAGTCCCAGCGCCGCCGGGGAAGGTTGGCGCTGGGACTGATGGCGGCGGACTCGGGGGCAGGATTGCGCCGCCGCCAATTGCCTAATCTTCCCGACTTGGATTCGTTCCTATGTAGTCCCGACTCGCTCGCAAAACGGCCCCAGCCCATCGAGGGGCTGAGGCCGCTTTCCGACTGCTTTGCGCGTGCGCTCCGGGGAGAAGCGCGCACAAAGACCAAGCGGTGCTGTCGAGGGACGTTCCTGTGGCCGATTTCAGCCAGTACCCGGGTCTCGCGGCGGGTGCCTGAGATCCATGCCTGCGAGGCGCTCGTCGATACGCCGGTTCAGGTCCTCATCGCGCAGCGCATCCTCGCGCCGGTCGGCGCGCGCTGCTGATACAGCGAACCCGGCGACGACCGATGCGATCGCGATCCCGACATAAAGCCACCATGGCATCTGAACGTCTCAGACAAGCCGCAACGTCAGTTGCCGGCGATCGCTGACGTGCCGATCGACAAAACCCTGCAGGGCCACCGGCACCTCGGTCTGCTGCAGGTCGCAGCGCCGCTGGGACCTCGCGGGCGATGTCCTCGGAGACGTCTTCGCTCCAGCGCTCGGCGGTGTTGAAGCCGATCACTCGGATCGGGCTCGAATATTCGCCGGCCATCAGATCCTGGATCACGGTCTCGAGGTCAGCCGCCTCGAGGTCGGTCTCGCGCCAGGCGCGACCGATGGGGCCAAAATCGTCCGCGACGAGGTAAACGGTCTGATCATCGCAAGGGATGATCGACGGTGTCCAATCAGCCTTACGCATAAATGACTCCACGCAACGCAATCGGGATTCAAGCAAACGCCGACAAATTCGTTCCCGGCCGAGCTGGTCGTCAGGAACGAGGCAGATGTGCGGACGTTCGTTTCTCCGTATGTCGGTTTTGGCGGGTCGAGCCTTGCTCGTGGCCTCCAATAGGCGAAGCCTGAGGATATCAAATGCCGCAGTATTTCTTTCATGTTTACCACGACAGCCCCAGCCGTGACGACGTTGGGGAAGAGCTTCCGGATCGCCACGCCGCCTGGAAAGAAGCCACGGCAATTGCAGGAGAGACGTTGAAATATCTCGACGGCACGCTGAAGCCCGGGCACGATTGGAGACTGGAAGTCACGGATGCAAAGGACAAAATTCTGTTCAGACTGGTGATTTCGGCGGAGTACGCGTCGAAGTGACCGCTCCTAGGACTGCCAACAGCGGCAGGCCTCACACGGGACGAGGTCGCTCCTTCAGTTTGCGATTAATTAGCGTCTCGGCTCGCCGCCTCGCCAGCTCGACCAATCGAGTGCGCACGGTGTGATGAGACTTGCGTCCGCCGATATGAATATCGACCTTGAACACGTCGTCGTAGGTGTGCGTCACGGTGAACGTGACACCTCTATGAGTAAAGGTGTTGGGCATGCGCGCGATCTAACAAATCGCGTTTGCCAGTTGCACCGGGAAGCTACGGGAAACCGTCCCGCTCCGGGGATGGAGCCATGCATGGCCTAATCATCCCAGGTAAAGAACTGCACTCGAAATGCGAGCATGCTTACCGAGTGCGAATGTGCAGCAAGCCAGTCAACAAATAGACTACAAGCGGTCAGATCGATTGAAGCTCCGGCGCCCGCAGCCATTCGGTCATGCTAGCGCCAGCCTCAGCCTGATGGGCTAGCTTCAGCAGCGCTTCCTTTTCGATACCTGGGGCGAGCGCTGCGGCCTGTTCGCGTAGCTCTCTAGCTCGTTCTGCGAGCCGCGTTTCAAGTGAGTTAGTGTGCCTGACACGGCGTCGAATTTGGCCCACTCGCCCTTTCCCTCTCGTTCGGTTCCAGCCCGGAACGAGGCTGTAAATCCGTGAGGGAATGCAAAGTTCCTATCGGGAATCCTCAATGGTGCGCTCGACTTCATCAGCCAGAGTGCGGTGATGCGCGGCCAGCTTGGCGAACAGCTCTTTCTTGGTCTTGTCGGTCGCTAGCTTGCTGATCAGTTCACACTCTGCCGCCTCGACACGAAGCTTCTCCAAGTGCGCCTGCATGTCCTTCATCGAGAGAAATTCCTGCAATTCTCGCGGGTGGAATACGGGGAACCCATGTAGAAGGTGATTCGAGCTCGTCAAGCGCGGAAACGGCATTCCCGTATTCTTACGGAATCTGCGTTCGAGCCAAAGCGCGCTAACCTCATGATACCGGGCCATTTCATCAAGATCAGGGTTCATTTTTCCGGGAGGGGCCGCTGGCGTTAGGCGGCCCCTTTTTATGGGCCGAACAGCTCGCTTCCAGCCTGCAGGATCTTCACGTAGGTGCCGCTCTCGTGGCGGGTCAGCCAACCACTGTCGAGACAGAATTTCAGGCCTGCGCCATATTCGGCCGGCGACGCGCCGTCCTTGTCGATGAATGGATAGTTGATCTTCTCGATGTAGATCCTGCCGTCCTGGATCGGCACGAATGCCTTGGCGTACTCCATAATCCTGCGGGCAGCCTTCTCGGGGTCGGCCCACGGCCGCTCTTCCTTCAGTTTCATCGGCGAATTCGATCTCTCTTCTGAACGGCATAGATGTGCTGGCGGTGCACGTGGCTCTTGGCCGGCCGGTGGCTATCAAACATCACGCCGCAGGGACAGCGCATCAGCGACGACAGCTGTTGAGAAGGCAGTTTTTCGCCGCGCTCCCACATCGCTTGCTTTCTCTTGGTTCAGTCACGCTGGTCTCGCCACGCCTGGAAATCCGCCTCGGTTAGGGTCGGCAGCAACAGCTGCCATGCGGCTTCGAACGCCGTGCGCGCCTGCTCAAAGGTCTCGGCTGGTCCGCCAGTCAATCGGTCGCAACCAGGATGGAAGCCGCACTTCCATTCCCATTGATCGGCGTGGTTCGGCACACCGGCGCGCTGCCCGATCGAGCCGATACAGACGTCGCCGTAAAAAATGTTCCATTTCTCCCGAGCCGACTCCTTGTCGCGCCGGCGCGTCAGCTCGGTCACGTCCCATCTCCGATCGGCGAGCGTTGCCAAAGCTGCAGCAGCTCGGCGGCCGGGCGCTTGCCCGCCTTGCGGCACTTCTGGCACCGCAGTCGGCCAGCGAGGTCGTGAACATATGTCGTGGCGACGTGGGGCAGGGCGGCGAGATCGACAGCGCGCGGCGTCTTACATCGCGAGCACTTGATCTCCAGCCACGGATAGTCGGCGTTGATGGCCTGGTCGATCGAAGGCGACGGGTCGACCGGACCGCCGTCCGCCCACATCCTTTCATTCCAGCTCTGACACAGCAGGTCATCGGCCTCGCGGATCAGGTCCTCGCCGGCGGCGCGCTTCTCGGCTGATCGGGCGGCGAGGATGGTGGTCACGCCCCCGGGCCCGCGCCAACTCCTTGGTCAATGCCTTGCGATCGCCGTCCGGAGAGGGGTGTGGAGTGTTGTTTTGGAGCCATTGACTACATTTCCGTGCTGACTCGGACAGGCGGAATTCGCTAAGGGTGGTCGATGATTTGGGGTGTCCGCTTTCGAAGGGAAATGCGGACACCCTGCCTGACCCTCGGGATGTCGCCTTGTGACCCAAACCGGACGCCGCGACCGACCAGCCCAGTCAAGTATGGAACCGGCGCTAGGGTTCGGGATTATAAGTCAAAATGGGTGGACCTATTTGGGTGACGATCCACCGGGTGATTGAGGCCTACGGCCTGATGATGGACTTGACCGAAGCAAACCAACTGGAGGCAGGCCGACGGGTTGAGGCGCATCTGGCTGGCATCTCAGGCGACGACAAAGCTCTCGCGATCGAAGGCTTGCGGTATCTGCGCAAACACTGATGAACATTGTTGAATCAAATGAAGATTGGTAACGGCTTCAGAACGCGGCTCGAATTTGTGCTTGGACAGGTATTCGAGGATCTTGAGTGCGGCGGCGATCACGAAACGCGCGCGTTCGTAGCTACTCGGCTCCTGGAAGCGGTGCAGTCCGGCATTTTAAAACTGGAAGATTTGAAGGGCATCGCTCAGGATGCGTTGGCCGAGTTTGTGCATCCAGAGGCGCTTGCGCCAATTCGGCCCGATCGAATTGAACCATGCTCTGTTGTATTTTCCCCAATTGAACCCGATAGCCGGTCCCGGCACGTCTGACGTTGTGATTTCGACGGCTGGGAGGGTACCGTCTCACCATGTCTTATCCCTTTCTTGCAGGCGGCGGCGAAGCTGCCGACATCATCGCTAAATTCAAGTGGAGCGCGACCCCGCTGGGGCCAATTGAAGGTTGGCCGGGCAGCCTGAAAAGCTCGATCGCGCTCGTCCTGCGATCTCCCGTCCCGATCGTCACCCTGTGGGGCGAAGACGGGATCATGATCTACAATGACGCCTACTCGGAATTTGCCGGGGGACGGCATCCGAAACTTTTTGGCTCAAAGGTTCGCGAAGGATGGCCTGAGGTCGCTGACTTCAACGACAACATCATGAAGGTGGGCCTCGCCGGACAAACCCTGGCTTATCGCGACTTTACCCTCACGCTTTTTCGGCACGACGGCAAGCCCGAGCAGGTCTGGCTCAATCTCGATTACTCGCCAATCCTTAACGAAAGCGGCAAGCCTGCCGGGGTCATGGCGATCGTCGTCGAAATCACTGACAAGATCAGGATAGAGCGAGAGTTGAACGCCGAGCGCGAAGGTCTGAAGCGCATGTTCGAACAGGCTCCCGGCTTTATCGCCACGGTGAGCGGTCCTGAACACCGGTTCGCGATGGTCAACGAGTCCTATCGAACCCTCGTCGGACATCGGGACGTTCTCGGCAAGCCAGTCTCGGTCGCCTTGCCCGAGGTTGTCGAGCAAGGGTTCGTGACCCTGCTCGACAAGGTCTATTCCACGGGACAACCCTATATCGGGAGCGGTGCGAAAGTCCGGCTCAAGCGCGACGCGCACAGCGACGCTGACGACCGTTACCTTGATTTCGTTTATCAGCCGACGATTGCTGACGACGGGTCCGTCACAGGCGTCTTCATTCAGGGACACGACGTCACCGAACAACACATCATTGAACGAGCGATTCGCTCGGAGACACACAAGCTCAACGTGCTGAATCGCAGTGGCGCGGCTCTCGCTGCCGAACTCGATATCGGCCGGATCGTTCAGATTGCGACTGACGCTTGCACGGAAATCGTCGGCGCCGAATTCGGCGCGTTTTTCTACAACGTGACCAACGACAATGGCGAGAGCTACATGCTCTATGCCCTGTCAGGTGTCCCTCACGAGAAGTTCTCGCAGTTTCCCATGCCGCGAAATACGGCGGTCTTTGAGCCAACATTCAAAGGAGCTGGTGTCGTCCGTTCTGACGACATTCTGAAAGACGCTCGCTACGGCAAGAGCGCGCCGTATCACGGTATGCCGAACGGGCACCTGCCCGTTCGCAGCTATCTCGCCGTACCCGTGATATCGCGATCCGGTGAGGTGATTGGCGGATTGTTCCTGGGACATGGCGAGCCCGGCCGCTTTCTCGATGAGCACGAGGAACTCCTGATCGGCATCGCAGGTCAGGCCGCTACCGCCATCGATAACGGCAGGCTTTTCCAAGCCGCCGAACGCGAAGTGAAAGACCGTCGACGCGCAGAATCTGCTTTGCAGACCCTTAACAACACTCTTGAGCAACGTGTGATCGACGAAGTCTATGCGAGATCGAAGGTCGAGGACCAATTGCGGCAGATACAGAAAATGGAAGCAATTGGACAATTGACCGGCGGCATAGCTCACGACTTCAATAACATGCTCGCTGTCGTCATCGGTGCACTGAATCTATTGCAGAGAAATCTCGCGCGGGGTGAAACGGACGTCGACAGATTTGTTGCAGCAGCAGCCGACAGCGCCAAGCGTGCGGCGTCGCTGACGCAACGGTTGTTGGCTTTCTCAAGGCAACAACCGCTCTCGCCCGAGTTGCTGGTGATCAACAGGCTTGTAGCGAATATGAGTGACCTGCTCGTTCGGACACTGGGTGAGCACGTCAAGATCGAGACAGTGCTCGCCGCTGGCTTGTGGACGGTAATGATTGATCCCGTGCAGTTGGAAAGCGCTGTCATCAATCTGTCGGCGAACGCGCGCGACGCAATGCCCCAGGGCGGAAAGCTGACCATCGAAACGCAGAACACGTTCGTGGATGAGGCCTACGCCAAGGAATACGCCATCGTACCAGGTCAGTATGTCTTGCTTGCCGTGGCCGACAGTGGCAGCGGCATGAGCCAAGACATCCTGGACAAGGTGTTCGATCCGTTCTTCACGACTAAGACTGTAGGAAAAGGCACCGGACTTGGCCTGAGCCAAGTGTACGGCTTTGTTCGTCAGTCGGGCGGCCACGTCAAGATTTATTCGGAGATCGGCGTCGGCACAACGGTCAAGATTTATCTCCCGCGCCACTACGGCGAAGCGCCGCCCGATCGATCTATTGGAATCGAGCCAAAAATATTCAAGGGCTCAAATAGTGAGTTCGTCCTTGTCGTCGAGGACGACGATCGAGTTCGGGCGATCTCCGTCGAAGCGTTGCGAGAACTCGGCTATAGCGTACTCGAAACGTCCAACCCCAAAGAAGCACTTCGCCTACTGGAAAGCGACCAGCCGGTGACGATCCTGTTCACCGACGTCGTCATGCCGGACATGTCGGGGAGACAGCTAGCTGATCTCGCGCGTGAAAAGAGACCAGAAATCAAGGTTCTTTACACGACCGGCTATACGCGCAACGCCATCGCTCACAACGGCATCCTCGATCCCGGCACCAGTCTGCTGACCAAGCCCTTCAGTGTCGAAGAACTCGCTGAAAAGATCCGCCGGGCTATCGATACGTGAACTCCGCTTCTGGCCCAAAGAAGCGGTCATGCCGTTCGGCAGCGCGAAGTCCGCTTTTAAAATGAGAAACGGACATTTCCCAAGCGAGCTGACTTCCGTTAATGACCCCAGAGCAGCGTGCTCTCTCGCCGCCCGGCCGGCATCGATCGCCCAAGGTGAAGCTATTCCCGGAATTTCTCAACGAGCGGCTGGGTCTTCCTACATGGCGGACGAGCGAGCGCGCGCCGATCCCAACCGCTCGATTGCCGCGAACTTCCAGGCCTTGCCCGGCAACAGCTTTGTCGTGAGTAGGTGCGATCCGCTGGGGCCTCAGTCAGGGTCGGCAGCAACACTTGCCATTCCGCTTCGAACGCCGTGTGCGCCAGCTCAAAGGTCTCGACCGGTCCGCCGGTCAATCGGTCGCAACCAGGATGGAAGCCGCATTTCCATTCCCATTGATCGGCATGGTTCGGCACACCGGCTCGCAGCCCGATCGAGTCGATGCAGATGTCGTCGTAAAAGATACTCCATTTCTCCCGAGCCGACTCACTGTCGCGGCGACGTGTCAGCTCGGTCACGACTCGTCTCCGATCGGCGAGCGTTGCCACAGTTGCAAGATCTCGGCGCCCGGCCGCTTGCCGGCCTTGCGGCACTTCTGGCAGCGCAGCCGGCCGGCGAGGTCGTGAACGAACGTCGTAGCGACGTGGGGCAGGGCAGCGAGGTCGACAGCACGCGGCGTCATGCACCGCGAGCACTTGATCTCGAGCCACGGATAGCCGGCGTTGATGGCCTGGTCGATCGAGGGCGACGGGTCGACCGGACCGCCGTCCGTCCACATCCTCTTCCAGCTCTCGCACAGAAGGTCGTCGGCCTCGCGGATCAGGTCCTCGCCGGCGGCGCGCTTCTCGGCTGATCGCGCGGCGAGAATGGTGGTCACGGCCGGGGCGCGCGCCAACTCCTTGGTCAATGCCTTACGGTTGCCGCCGGATGGAGGTGGGGGATGATGTTTTGAGGCCATAGGCTTCATTTTCCCGTTGAATCGGGCGAGCGGGAAGTCGCTAGAGATTGTCGAGTGGCCTCGGTGCCCCGCTAGAAGTTGGTCAATCGGGCGCTGGTTCCTGAGTTCGGGTCGATCAGGACGGACGATGTCCCGTAGGACTGGGGCAGGTCCGCGGTCGTTGTCGACTCCGGAAGTACACTGGCTAAACTGCCCGTCGTTGGCCCCCTCCAGCGGCGGGCGCTTTGTGAGTTGTGTATGAAGCGGATCGAGATGCCTGGGTTCATTAAACCTCAGCTAGCGACCCTACGGAGCAAAGCTCCCTCGGGGCTGCAGTGGATTCACGAAGTCAAATACGACGGCTACCGCGTACAGCTCCATCTCGACCGCGGTAAAGCCAAGGCCTTTACCCGTAATGGCCTGAACTGGACAAAGCGGTTCTCAGTCATTGCCGGCGCCTTCGACATCTCCGGGCAGGCGATCATCGATGGGGAGGTCGTCGTCGTCCATGAAGGCCGTACCAACTTCTCCGAGCTGCAGGCAGAACTCGCCAGAGGCGAACAGGACCGCTTGCTCTATTACGCCTTCGACCTCCTATGGCTCGATGGGCAAGACTTAAGGAAAACGCCGCAGCTTGAGCGCAAGGCCATGCTGCAGGGCCTGTTCGATACCTACCAGCTCGAACCTCCGGTCCTATTCAGCGAGCATGTCACCGGGGACGGGCAGCAGTTGTTCGAGCGCGCTGCCAAGCTCAACTACGAGGGCATCATCTCCAAGCGGGCCGACGCTCCATACCGGTCGGAGCGGGGCGAGGCCTGGCTGAAGGTGAAGACGGTTCAGCGCGAGAAATTCCCGATCGTCGGCTTCGTCAAGGACCCCACTGGCGTGGCAGCCCTTTACCTTGGCAAGCAGCAGGGGAAGGAGCTTGTCTACATGGGTAAGGTCGGCACCGGCTGGAATCGGACTACCTCGGCGCAGATCCGTAAAGCCCTGGATACCGTCGTCAGCCCGAAGGCCAAGCTCACAAAGCCGATGCGGAAACCGAAGGCAACCTGGGTCGAACCCAAGTTCTTTGCCGACGTCGAGTACCGCGACATCACGTCCGAAGGTCTACTTCGAGCCAGCTCGTTCAAGGGGCTGTCCCGGAAGTAGCTTGGGGCTTTCAACCCACATCGGGGTATCAGCCTTTAGGTCCAGTCCATCGCAGGAAATACAACGTAAGTCGGTCCGCTGGTCGAGTGACATGACGGCCTTGAGCGGTTTGCCGCAGCGCTGGCATCTGGTGAGGTCCATGGTCTTTTCCCATTTACCCCATAACCAGCCGAAGGAACAAAAAGTTCCTGCGCGGCGTTGTGGGATTTTCTCGGGAGGATTTGAATGGAGACTGTGGTTGAGCGGGTTGTTCGTACCTACGGTATGATGGTCACGCTGGCGCCGAACGAAGAGGAAGAAGTCAGGCAGCGAGTTATGAAATTCGTCGTGGGACAGGCGGGCGATGACAACAGTGTCGCGGTCGAGGCAATCAAATTCCTCAGAGGGTCGAAGCCGTCCCGCAGGCGTCAGCCGAAGTGATCAATCCGAACTGTCCGATTTGCCACGGCCTCGGCTGGGTGTGTGAAGACCATCCTCATCTCGTCTGGACGGATGAGGTCAGAGGGTGTCAGTGCGGCGCAGGGATGCCGTGTGAGTGCCAGCGGTCGGGCGATGTTGATGCCGGGATTGAAGAGCCGAAAACCAGCTCAATAATCGACGTCGTCGAACGCATATAGTGGCTCGATAGTTCGGACTGTGAAGAACGGTAGCCCAAGCGCGCCTCTCCGCTTCGCTTTCCGTCAATCCGCGCTGCTCGTACCCTTCCTCGATATGCCGAGCCATCCTCTCTTGCTTGCCGGTATAACTCGATTTATTCGCCGCGGGGCATGGAACCCTCCTCTACGTGAAGTACGATAAATCCGAAATCCGGAGCGATGTTCCACATCGGCGCGACCGGCCTTTCTTCCCGAGGCGCCAGAGCCGTGGTGATCCCAGGCAGGCGCTGCAGACTTCGGTCGGGGCAGGAACAAACCCAGCGCGGTCCGCTTAGTAGGCAAAACGCCAAGATAAGGATTCGACCATGGATTTGAACGGGAAAAAGATCGCAATTTTGGCCGCCAACGGCTTCGAGCAGGCCGAGCTCGAGGTGCCGCGGGATCGCCTGACGAAAGTTGGCGCGACCGTCCACGTTGTTTCGCTCGCGGCCGGCGAGATAAAGGGGTGGGACAAGAAGGATTGGGGCCGATCCGTGAAGGTCGACAAGACACTCGACGAAGTGGCGGTCGACGACTACGACGCGGTCGTCCTGCCGGGCGGCCAGATCAATCCGGACCTGCTGCGGGTCGAGCCCAAGGCACTGAAGTTCATCAAGGACATCTTCGATGCGAAGAAGGTCGTCGCCGCCGTCTGCCACGCTCCGTGGCTCCTGATCGAGACAGGCATCGCCAAGGGGCGCAGGATGACGTCGTTCAAGTCGATCAAGACGGACGTCGCGAACGCCGGCGCCAAGTGGGAGGATGCGGAAGTCGTGGTCGATCAGGGAGTGATCACGTCGCGAAATCCAGGAGACTTGGAAGCCTTCAGCGGCAAGATCATCGAAGAGGTCAAGGAAGGCCGTCACTCCCAGCGCAGCGCGGCCTGACCGATGAAGAGCCAAAAAATAGCCCACGACGCGGGATCCGAAACCCGCGTCGTCGTTCTCGACTCCGGAGAGGAAGCGTTCGCCGCGCTCAGCAGGTTCGCCAACGAAACGGGAATCACGGCAGCAACGCTGACGGCGATCGGCGCCTTCCAAAAGGCGACGATCGGCTGGTTCGACTTCGAGCGTAAGACGTACAAGAAGATCGAGGTCGACCAGCAATGCGAAGTGTTGAGCGCGATAGGCGATGTCGCGATAGGCGACGACGGCAACGCGAGCCTGCACGTTCACGTCGTCCTTGGCTTGTCCGACGGCACGACGCGCGGTGGACACCTTTTGGCGGGTACGGTCAGACCAACGCTAGAGGTCGTCCTCACTGATACGCCGGTCCATCTGCGACGAAAGAAAAAGCCCGACATCGGCATTGCGCTGATCGACCTCGATAGCGCCTAGTCGCCGGACGTTTTTGAAAGCTTATCACGAGAACGTCTCTCGATAATGGTCCCTAGGACCGAAGCTGCCTCGATTTCAGGCAAATCGGAGTGGTCGAGCGTGAAATCGGGAAGGTGATGCCGTCAATGCAAGTCGCGAATCTTGCAACCGAGCACGACGGCGGCCAAGGTTGCCCCGATAGAGTCAGCCAAGATGATGACCCAGTCTCCGCGAAGCACCGCAGACGATCCAGAGGCCGAGCCCAAGCGTCAACACCGCCAGCATGTGGAGCGACAAGTCCTTCGTGGATCCCGCTGGCCAAGCCTTCCGGACCTGAGGGATATACGATAGCGACGCGAGCAACGTAGCCATACCGCCGGCATAGGCTGCAATCTCTGACATCCACCCCGATCATTTGGGGAGCAAGCCACTGATCGCGGCCGACCCCGCCGTCAGCGTCATGTCGCCCACGTGCTCGGCGGACAACTTCCTGCCGATGGCGCCGACGAAGATGAAATCCAACGGCGGCAGCACTTCCAGCGTGCTCAAATAGACGACGGCGCAGCGCTTCATGCCGCGTCCGCCGATTTCAGCGAGTTCAACCGCTTGTGGAGAAATGCCAATACCATGATCTCGTCGGCGGTCAGCTTTGCGTACTGCCGCTTGAACTTCTGGGCAATCTTCGCATCGATCATCTTGATCAGGTCCCCAGACATGTAGGCACTGAGGACCTCAGGATGGACATAGCTCTTGCGGCAGATGGCAGGCGTGTTGCCGAGCTGCTTCGCGACCTTCTCGATGGCGGCGACGACGTTGCGCTTGGCCTCGGTCTGGCTGTCATACTTCTTGAATTCTGCCAGCGCGAGCGCAGCCAGCACGGTTCCCGCCCACGTGCGGAAGTCCTTGGCGGTGAAGTCCTGTCCCGTGATCTCCCGGATGTACGTGTTGACGTCACCGGAATCGACCGTGTGCGACGCGTTGTTGTCGTCAAGGTACTTGAAGAGTTCATGACCTGGAATTTCGGCGCAGCGCTTTACGACGGCCGTGATGCGCTTGTCCTCGACCTGCAGCTTCCATTGTTTACCCGACTTACCCGTGAAGTCGAAACGGAGCACGCCCCTTCCGATCGCCACATGCTTGCGCCTCATTGTGGTCAGGCCGTAGGACTTGTTCTGCTGGGCATACTCCGCATTTCCCACGCGGATCAGCGTCTTCTCGAGCAAGCTGACGATGGTCGCCAACACCTTGTCACGCGGCAAGCCTTCGAGTTTCATGTCCGCCGACACTTGGGCGCGCAGCGATGGCAACGCGGCCGCAAATTGCACTACGTGCGCGTATTTGTTCTGGTCGCGCAGCTCGCGCCATTTCGAGTGATAGCGGTATTGCTTCCGTCCCCGGGCGTCGACACCTGTCGCCTGTATGTGACCGTTGGCCGATGGGCATATCCAGACGAATTCGTAGGCGGGAGGAATGCCGATCGACTTGATGCGACGAACGATGGCTTTATCGGTGATCTGCTTGCCGTCCTTGTCGTAGTACGTGAACGAAGTGCCGGTCCGCTTACGGCGATACCCAGGACTTGCGTCGTTTACGTACCGCAGTCCTTCTTCTGCAATCGAAGAGGCGACGTCAGCTGCTCGGTCGGGAACCTCTTCGATCCTGCTATTTCGAAGCATCTTCGTTTCCTCGCAGAAAGAAGCGCTTGCGAAACAACGGCTTCCTCGAGCGATAAGGTTCGTAGGGAAGGTTGGTTCCTTCGGAGTACGTCGGCTACTTTCGCATTTCGCGGAAGAAGGTCGACTGCCTTAGCTCAGGTAAGCGATAGGCCGGGAGCCTCGATCTCCTGCCCTGTCAGCGGCCGTTCCGATCAGGGAACATCCGACTTTATGCGCGCGGGCCGGCTTCAACATCGAACCGCGCGAGAGGACGACGATTGTCGCCCGATGGTGCAACTCGCGCTAGTGGCACACATCGTCACCGGCGGTAGTGAAATCGAGGCTGCAGCGCTCGCCGCGTGTCCCATGGCTCGCGTTCTCGGCTGGCGCTAGCGGGGTTCCCTGAACGGCGCTTCGATGTGGCGGGACAGCCTGAAAGGACCTCATGTTCCTGGCTTGCCGGTTGCATTGAAGATGCCCGCAGAAAGGCGGCGACTGTCACGCCTATCGCTCATTTTCGATTTCGATCGCGCCGCACCTTCTGAAATTCCTCAGGTCCTTTGATCAGCCTGCGCTTACGACTGGCTTGATCGTCGGGGCTGGCCGCGGGATCGGTCACCTTGTCGATTGCATTGCTGGCCAGTTGGCGGGCGCGTTGCTTTGGGTCTTCGCGGCCTTGCTGATCTTCGCGCTCATCAGTCAGAGGGTTGGTCGGTACGGTCAAACCGAGCTCGACCAACCGACGGATGGCTTCGGACAGGGACGGCATGCCCGGTTGATATTCAGCCCATCTGACCACGCTTGCGCGCATTTCAGGAGATGCGCGAAACCCCATTAGAGGTTCCTTGCCCGTAGCGGGCAGGCCCCGCTTATTCGGTTGAACCTTCATTGAGTTCTTCATCCTTTGGGTTGTCCCTTAAAACAGAGCCGAGCGGGAGATGATGCTTCTGTTCTCGGCCGTCAGAAATAATCTCGTCGGCGTCTTGCGGGTCGATACGTGACCGTGTCAGATGCAAAAAGGCCCCAGCGAGGAGGCGATGCTGGGGCCGAGTTGCGTGGGAGAGAGTCCGACGAACGATTCTACGCATGGCTTACTTCTTCATGTGCTCCTTGGACATCGCGCCGTCCTTGGACATGGTGCCGTCCTTGGGCATGGTGCCGCTGCTCTTGCCTGTCGTGCCTTCTCTCTCTTTCGGATCATTCTGCGTCGCGCCTGGATTTGCCGCGCTCGGACTGCTGGACGCGCCCTGACCCGAGGTCGCGGCCGGGGAGTCTCCGCCACCGCCACCGCCTCCGCCACCTTGGGCGGATGCCGTCGCAATCGAGCCAACTAGGAATGCGGTCGCCAAGACGATCTTTGCGATTTTCATCGGTCGTTTCCTTCCTCTTTTTAATAGAACAGACTAGAAAACCAGGGCTATTTGAGATCGTTCCTAAAGAGATCGCAATGATGCATCGGAGGAGCGAACTTGCGCTCGCCGCCTGCGGGAAATCTCGATGAGAGGCTTTCCGGAAATTAGCGTTCGCGATTCAGGCGGCGCCTGTTGCGGTTGTCGAACATGTTGCGGAACCCGCGCGGCACCTTTGGTACTTCTCCATCGGCACGCCACGAAAACGGATGCCGTACTTTTCCATCTGCGGATTTGGCGCGGTACTCGATCTCGGCCAGTGCATCCGGCTCCACCCAGATCGCCTTGTGAGCAATGCGCTTTGCATAGGATTGCGTTTTCCGGATCAGCGGCGTCAGGCGCGTCCGGAGAACGGTCGCCGAGGCCTTATCGCAGCCATGGTCGACCTTGCCGGCGTAGATCAGGTCATCGCCTTTGCGGCGGCCGGACATGATGCCGTCCCATTTGTTGCCGTCGAGCGCAAAGCCTGCGATCGTCAGCGTCTCGCGCTGCGAGCAGGTTTTCTTGACCCAGTCGCGGCTGCGCGCGCCGGTCGCATACACGCTTTCCCTGACCTTCGACACGACGCCTTCGAGGCCCAACTTGCAGGCGTGGGCGAACATCTCCGGGCCGTCGACTTCGAAGCTCTCGCTGAACTGGCCGGCAAGACGCCTGCAGCCTGGTTAAGGACCCGCCTTCACGGAGCGAGAGGAACGGTGGCGCCTCGAGGGCGTTGCTATTCCATGACCGAGCCACTGCCCCCCCTTGTCGAAAGCTCGCTGCAGATCGCCTGGGATTTTCTCAGCGGTCTGGATGAGATTGCCGATCCTCAGCAAACCGCCGAATATCTACTTGGGAACATTAAATCGCAGGTGATGAGAGGGGAGAGTCGGAAGCTTGTATTGGCGAACCGCGCCATAGATAACTTTCGCCGGCGCCCCCAGCTCGTCATCGACTAATCCCCGCTGCCCGATCTGCCACGGTCCTCAGACGGTGGTGCGAGACCATTTGCATGGCGGCTTTGGTTCGTTGAGTAGAGCAGCAACGTGCGCTCAACTTCTGCCGCGACTTGCACACTTCGCTTCGCTTTCGCAGCGACGCGGTTGGCAGGTCCAAGTGAGCTGAAAATCCGATCTTTGGACTAATCGGCGGGCGGCTGGTCTTCAATAGCTCGCAGGCCGGACATTCGGTTCAGCGAGAGAGCATGCGTCTGCAGTTCTACCTCAAGCAAGCTCGCCGAACGGACGGTTCAGCCGAACGATCTTGAGATTGAGGAACGCTGCGAAGGTCACCCAAAGCAGGTAGGGCAACAGAAGCCAGACGGACAATAGGGAATGCCGTCCGACTGCGAGCATGAGTGCCGCGATCGAGAGCCAAAGAAACAGGACCTCGACCAAAGCCCAGTCCGGTCTCTTCAAGGCGAAGAAGAGCGGACTCCACAGCATATTCAGGACGATATTCAAGGCGAATAGTGACAGAATGAGAATACGACCCGGCTTGTCGCCGATGGCATTCGTCCAGGACGAGACGCCCGACCAGCCGGCGAGAGCCAGTATGGCGGTCCAGGCCGGTCCGAAGACTCAATCCGGCGGATTCCAAGATGGCTTGCGTAAGTCCCGGTACCAGGTCTCCACCGTCGTAGACCAGCTGCCCACGGCAAGGACGAAGATAACGAGGGTGCTCGCTATAACGATGGGAACGGCCATTTGGTTTTTCTCTATCTAAAAATTTTCGGACCGAGCTAATTCGGACCGAGCTAATGTAGGCAGCGCGAAGATTCAGTGCGCAACGCCGCCCGCTTAAAATACATACGGGCAGCGTTGGCTCTGGCCCCAGGATGTAAAGTGCAAAATCCTGACGGATAGAATACTGCGCAAGCGCGCAATCGTTTCTTACCTCTGAAGAGGTAGTTCGCTGATCGTTGTTTCTAGGAACGAATGGATACGGAAAGAGTCGGCTTTCAAGCTCCCGGTCTGCTCCTCAGCCGCTGGGAGTAGCGATCCCTGGCGCTGTGACTAAAGTCCGGCGCTGGGGGCGCTGGTTTTAAGCTATCGCTACGTGCGCGGGGCTGAGGCAGCGACTTCCATCACGATCTCCGGCTTTCGGAAAATGGCACGCGGCACCCCATGTCATGCCGGTTGGGCGTAACGTGCACTGCGCCGGCCACACCGCAGACCTTGCAGACCAAACGCCAGCCGACGCGCGACCGGGGCTGATGCTGGGGCAGGGCATCCAAGCGTACATCCACCATCCGATCGCAGCCGCCATGGCACTGGATGTTGCAGGTGACATGGCCGCCAGCGAGCCATTCCGCGGGACTGCCAGACGGGAATGAGCGGCCGGACCATTGGTGTATCGACGCTGGCCAATGATCGCGCCATCCAGCGTCGGGTGAAGCCGCCACGCCTCGCGGGCAGGAGGCGACGATCACCACGGATTGGTCAAAGCGCAAGGACACGAAACAAAGAATGCCCGGCAGCGTTGCGGGCAGCCGGGAACAGCAACACGCGTGTCACGAAACTGAAATACAGCGTTGGTGAGATTGTCGCCTAACCTGCGGGTGGGACCACCAGCGCGGGCAAGGCGGAGCCATTCTGTTTACTCGGCCGAGTGGCTCCGCTCGCGCGCTGAACTGCCTTTCGGCTGAACGGGGAGCCGGTATGCGATGAGATTACTGCCGTCAAAAACCTCACCGCTATGACCAAGTTCGGACGATAGTTCCAATCGTCGGAACCCCGCGCCGCATCTGTCGCACGTCACGTCTGACTTTTTCATCGGCCATGCTCCAAGTCCGCGGTCTGCGTTCTTGGATGACGATTCGGCGAAACCAGCAAGGCATAGGTCATCAATTCGCTAGAGCAAATGTCTGCAATAGCGACTCCTCGATCTGTTGCAGGGCGTGATCTGCCACCGACTGTTTTGCGCTGCCATAATCGGTGATCGTGGCTCGCCACCTCGTGCCCTCGTTGAGAACGTGCACTTATGATATGGCCACCTCTGTTACACCAGTACCCGAGCAGTCTGGTTTTCGGCGAAGCAGATCAAGTGTGCGCGCCGCAAGATATTTCTCGGGATGAGTTGTTTTTGCATCCCGCTAAATTAGTGACGAAATTTCTCATTTTTGCGAAAGGCGCGCCTGTGGCGAAAACCCCCCGCGAACTTGCTCGGACGATGAAGGACCGCAGTGAATCTGAAGCCGTGTTAGAAACGATCAGCGCGACGCAAACTGAAGTCACGGCACGAACTCAGCGGATCTTCGAAAAATACCCGAGTTCGACCTATTTGACGGAGGTGATTTCTTCGAGGCGCCTGGCTGGGCAGCGGATCGAAGTGACCATCCGGCGTCGCAGTGAGCCCGTGAAGCTTGATTGAAGTCCCACAAGCCGCGAATTTCACCGACCAGCACTTGGCAATGCGAGTTCCTGGCGTCTTAGGTGTCAATGCGCTCTCGAACGGCGCAACCTAGGCCGCCCCCATGGAGTGGAATACCTTCTGAAGTGCGATCAGCAATACGAAGACAGTGCCGGTCACCGCGACGAACATGGCGAAATAATAGATACGAGACATCACCGGAATGATCCCAAGTGCATGTAAGAACGGGGTGGTAACATTTGGGCCGCTCGGTAGTTCGCTGGCGACCCACAGCGCATCGGCGGGTGTTGTCCCAATTCGGACACTTGCTGCGGGGAATTAGAACAGTCAGCGCTTGTTCCGTTTTGCGGACCACCGTGGTTTCCCGGAATCCACATTTGATGTGGAAAACTTTGGCCTAATTGTTACCGGGGCTAGACATTCAATCCCGATCTCATTTTCGAGAATTTCCCTCGGCGGGGCCGCATCGCGGTGGCCCCTTTCTATTCGGCGGACGGGTAAGGCGGCCTCAGCGTTCGTTTCAACGCGCTGGGGCCGTTTCTCTATCGGGGCAGCACGCGTGCTACGTACTTAACCCAAACACTATTGACAGGCGGCAAACGGCACAGAGCTCGTCGGCGTCCCCAAAGAGGATATTCTGGCGGGATGGCGGAAAGAGGCCGCCAACTGAGGCGCCCGGGACCAAAGCTATGCCGCCCGACGCGAATGACCCGACTCGGACATGGCCGCCGTCCCAATGGTAACCAACGTGCTTTGATGATCATTGCAAGAGCGTTGCGACTTACTGAATCTAAGTGTGCTGCGATGGGTCGGCTATTTTGTCCATAAGAGGGGTGACCCATGTCCGACAATCCTACAACCGAGAGCATGGCCGGCTCACAACGGGCCCCAGCCGCAAAGCGTGTCCAGCGGCTTTGAGGGGAGAGCGAGGCTGAAACAGATCGGTCTTTTCGAAATGCGCCGGTTGGAGGCGTTGAGCAACACCATTTTCGGCGTTGCTATGACGCTGCTGGCCTACGATCTACCGAAGGCCAGCAGGTTCGCGAACGCGCCAGCCTGGATGGACCTTGTCCGTGCGTACGCACAACCTGTCATCGCGTTGATGATCAGCTTTGTCGTCGCCGGCGTGTTTTGGCTCAGCCATCATCGACGCCTCACTTTCGCGCCGGAAGGCAGCCGCGGCGAAGTCTTCCTCAATCTGATCTTCCTGCTGTCGATCGTCATGCTCCCGGTGACGAATGGACTTTACGGCGCGTATCGGCTCGATAGCGTCGTCGCGGTAAGTTACGGCTTCCATTTGACCGTCATTGCCGGACTGAATGCGCTGCTATGGAGTCTGGCGCTGCGAGGTCATCGTAATCCTGAGCTGTTCGCAACCGCGATCTTTCCGGTCTTCGTGTGCATGTTCGGAACGCTGATAGCCGTCGTCGCGCCATCCGTTGCGCAATTCACATGGTGCCTCGCATTTGGCGCGCCTCTGGCAGGCTGGTGGGCGGCCCGACGTTGGCCGTCGAGAACGAATTCGCCATCTCAGTGTCCTGATTCCGATTAATCGAGCGGCAATCAAGGTTTGGCCGGTGCTCTCAGTGCTGCAATGGCTTTGGCCGATGTTACGGGGCCCCGGTAAAGTGTGAGCCGACATACTCAAATGAAAGGCACTCAGTAGTGCCCGGATCATCGCCCGGCCACGGCATCCATCGGTGACCGAGAGTTTTGTGCTCCCGTCCATACCGCGAGGATTTTATGCCGAAGAATACGCCCCACCTCTCTGCAATAAATGCAGCGAGCCCCATGCAATGGCTGCTAGCGAAGAGGGGCGGTCTTGAGTGACGGTCTAGATCCAACAAAAACGCCAACGCTATCATGCCAGCTCAGGACGATGTTCACAGCACCTGCTGTTGCACACTGAGCGCCAAGCCGGCGCAGGAAACGTCTTCCACCAATAACCCCCGCCGGGTCTGGGACCGACGGGGGTTGGGAAAGATGGTGCGAGGCGAGACATATCCCGGTGTCGCTCCAAGGACCCACCCGCATGACAGCGTGATGAAGCAGCCTTCGCAAGGTGATTTGATGGGCAACCAGCCGCAGATTAGTGCAACTCAGTTCCTATAAGTTGCGTCTTTCCTCTTTGAAGAGTTCCTCCAAAAAGCGCTCAAGAGCTCGCTTGCCAGCATATTCCGCGGCAGTCGGAGACTGAAAGCCATTCGAGCCGAATAGCGCGCCCATTGGCTTGCTTCGTCTCCCCAGCTCCCAATGCCACGGTTATGGTCTGGCGCCGGTATCGATAATCTCTATGTAGTAGTCTGGCTCTGTTTCCCATGGGGGCATGAAGATAGACCGTGGTCGCGCCGAAATAAGGACTGCACTGCATGGTCCCGCTTGCCTAGACTTCTCCGCATAACATGGCCTGATTTATGCACCGAAGATGCCACACGGAGGAAGCGCAATGAAGCGGGACCTTTTGGCTATCTGCGGTGGAATACTCGCGAGTGGCGCGATCGCTTGGAGCTTATGGGGAAATCCGACGAATGTGCCGCACATGCACGGGCTCCAAACCATGGCGGCGGATCAAGATTTGAGACTCGTTTCCCAGCGGAGTCCATATATGCGGGATGAGCGTTAGAGCCAATCATCGCTCTCACGGCCACCAAGTTGAAGGCGGTCATTGTGGAGATTTTGGTCGTCCGCAGCGCTACAAGGTGGCTGCGCTTGAAAGGGTGGCCGTGCCGGCGCGAGCACTGCTTTCACCGCATGTAGCGTTCGAGCTCGTGGATTGGCGTCCACTTCGGCCGCCTGACGATGTCCAGCGCCGCGTCTGTTGCGTCTCGCAGCGGGCATTCATGCTCCGCCGGTTTTCCTTGCAGCCGCCGGCGCTCCCGACTTAGGCTGCCGCGTTATCTCAAGAGGAGAGGCGACGTGGCTACAGGTACTGTTAAGTGGTTTAATCCAACCAAAGGATACGGATTCATTCAGCCCGACAACGGCGGCAAAGACGTATTCGTGCACATTTCGGCGGTCGAAAAGGCCGGTCTGAGCAGTCTCAACGAGGGTGCAAAGGTAAGCTATGAAGAGAGGGAAAATCGGGGCAAGACGTCTGCCGAGAATCTGAGAGTCGGCTAACGAGGTTCGGAGCCGATCCCCGCCGGTTCACGCCCGGCGGGCCTTCGTTTTAAAGCTAGCGCACGCGCGCCGGTTAGTGGCGATGGTGCCCCCAACCATAATGGTGGCCGCGGCCCCAGCCGTAGTGATGCCCGCGGCCGCCGTGATGGCCCCATCCATGGCCGTGGCCATGACCGCCCCTGACTCGGATGACGGTATCGGCGCTGCCGAGAGCACTTGGCGTTGCGGCGGGCAGCGCGGATGCACTTCCGACCGCTGCAAGGCTGCCGAGTGCAGCAAGTCCAACAAGTGCAAATTTGAGCTTCATTGGTTTCCTCCTATGCCGTTCAAAAAACGAACTCCAGAAGAGAATTCGTTTTCGCCCGCGAACCAGAGCGTCGCGCACAGTAGCAAGCTCAATGTGAACGAGGGATGAGCGAACGACGTTAAGCGAGGTCGTTGTTCATGAGCAGCGTGGGCTACGGTCCAGCGCAGGCGCCCGCCGATCTGATTGCTGATTTGCTAACGGGCCTACCGAGGTTCCAGGTATTCTTCGAGTATTTCTTGCGCGGCGCTGACTGCTTTGAGAGCGATATCTGCGTCCGACATCTTAGGACTCCGAGTAAACTCTTTTTCGGTTCCAATTCGTGAACATTCGGCATCGGTTTTCGGCGGGAACAAGTGGCAACGCTGGAAGTCATGTATATGCTCCCGCGATCTGGTTGCCCCCCGACCGGGAGTTTGGTGGCGACCCTGGCGCACCTCGCGCCCGGGTCGCTGTCCGTTTACGCCCGCGCCGGATCGCTTTTCAGCTAGCTCTTATGTAGCGCTGCGCGATTTTAGGTTGATGGACCGCAGGAAGGTGTCCAGCCCGCTCTGACTGCAGTTTTTCTTCTCGCCGGCCTGTTGAGGCGTGTCGGCCCGGACCGGCGGTGAACTAATTTCGACAGCCGCTCTTCGCTTGGCCAATTGGTATTTTGTGTCTGCGGGATCATGCCAATGTCGAGAAATGATCTTCAACGGCTCCTTCCGCTGTTCGCTCGGACGGGGCGTGACAGCGACTTGGACGGGTGCTGTGGGGCCAGCAGACGTTGCGGACGAAGCATCAATTGTAATCGCAAGTTTCGCGGACCCTGACGGCAACGGCTGGATGTTGCAGGAACGAGGCTATCGCAATCGGAATTCTGTCGACGTCCTTTAGGCGATATAGTCTCTGACGCGCCGTGGAGGCTCGGATGTCCGGTTTTGGCCCCTTTTCGGACGTGCCGAAGGTTCAGCTTGGATCCGGAATTCGCCAAAATGTTCAATCTGACATTCCTCGGTACCTCGGCCAGCGTGCCGTCCGCCGATCGCAATCATCCGGGCCTTCTCATCGAGGCCGGAAGCCATCGGTTCCTGGTGGATTGTGGGGAGGGAACGCAGCGGCAGCTATTGCGCAGCGGCGCGGGCTTCCGGCGGCTCGATCGCCTCCTGCTTACTCACGCGCATTTTGACCACGTGCTCGGGATTCCAGGACTCTTTTCGACGCTCCGGCTGCGTCAAAACGAGGATCTCGTGACCGTCCACGGCAGTCCAGGCACGCTCGACGTCGTCGTCAGGATGTTGGCCGGGCTCTGGGGCGAAAACAGAGCGCCGATCCCCTTGCAACTCGTGCCGCTGCAGCCAGGCTTGGTCCTCGACGCCGACGAGTTCTCGGTCGGGTGCTTTCCGGTCCGCCATCGCGACACCGACAGCTATGCCTTCGTCTTCGAGAGCGCGGCGCGCCGCCATCTTCGCCCCGACCGCCTGGCGGCACTCGGGGTGCCTGACGGGCCGATCCGGAAGGACTTGGTTGAGGGCCGCTCGATCACCCTGGCGGACGGCCGAACGATCGCTCCGGAGAGCGTTCTGGGGCCGCCCGAAGGAGCCCGGAAGCTTGTTATCGTAGGCGACGCCGAGACAACCGACGGCTTGGCGGGGTACGTGCAGGGTGCCGACATGTTGGTCATCGAAGCCACCTTCCTGGCGCGCGACGCTGGACTAGCGCGCGACTACGGACATCTCACCGCGGCGGAGGCAGCGTTACTGGCGGCGGAAAACGGCGTGAAGCAACTTGTCCTGACACACATCTCGGGACGCTACCCGGATGAAGAGATCTTGGCGGAGGCATCGCGGGCCTTTCCAAATAGCCGTATTGCGACGGATTTCACAACAATTGCCATCTAGGCGATCCCTTTGAACAACATCGACTCCCCCGCTGCGAAAACCGCGATCCCGGCGACCACCAGAGCGTTCAGGGTCGGCATCATCTCGGATACGCACGGCCTGTTGCGGCCGGAAGCGGCGCGTGCGCTGGCTGGCGTCGACCACATCATCCATGGCGGCGACATTGGTCAGGCCGGCATCATCACGGCGCTGCGTCGGATCGCGCCGGTCACTGCGATCAGGGGCAACATCGACAACGGCGATTGGGCCGGCGGATACCCTGACACCGAGCTCATAGAGCTTGCGGGTCGGACGATCTTCGTATTGCACGATCTCAAGACGCTGCCAATCAACCCCGTTGAGCGCGGCATAGACATCATCATCTCCGGCCATTCTCATGTGCCGAAAGTCGATACGCTCAACAATGTGCTCTACGTCAATCCCGGCAGCGCCGGGCCAGGGCGCTTCAAGTTGCCGGTCACGCTTGCGACGCTCGATGTTACGTCTGACAATCTGCGACTGGTCATCCATGAACTCGTAGCCCGTTGAACTGTGCGGCGCAGGGATATGCAGGGCGAAGGTCCGATGCTCGGCCTGTCCCACGCCGTGATGGTTCGGCATTCAGCGTGACCACGAGGAAATCGACCGCATTCATCGATCGCGTCAAATTGGCAGGTCCAGTTGGGGTCCCACCTGATCTTGGTCATGGAGCGCGGAGAGCGAGACGCCCAGTAAGCGGACGGGCTTCGGGAAGGGCATTTCGTGCTGCGGCAGGCCGACGGCCAGACGCTCGAGGTCAGCGCGGCTCGATACCGGGGCTGATACGGATCGGCTGCGCGTAATGATCTCGAAATCAAAGAACTTGACCTTTAGCGTCACTGTGCGCCCCCGGACGCCGGTGCTTTCGCAGTGCCGCCAGATCTTGTCGATGAGCGGCTGTAGCTCCGCCGCCGGCGTCGCCGCGGCAAGGGCCGATCAAATCGGCAGACGGCGTAAGGCATGCGAATGCTCAATCTCGCCACGCCACTGCGGTCGCAGACTCTCGCTTGACCGGAAAGCAGTCTTTGGAGCTCGATCATCCGGTACTTCGTCGCCCGCGCTAAAGCCGACGATCGGCCGCCAATCGAAGCCGTTCAAGGTTCTGACCGCATCGTGGCGTTGAAAGCATAAGCCATTCGAACTAGCGCGGACGACGCCCCAAGAGCGCTCCGATCAGAAAGGCCGTAGCTAACATCTCAAGGGGTGCTTCACGAGTTGCCGCGCTGACACGATCGATCCAAGTCGGAGGCGCTCGACCCTCAGCGAGCCCTTGAGAAAATTCACGTAGCGTCTCCCTGACGCCAATTTCTGTATCTTCTATCGACAACTTATAGATCTCCAAACCATCCGAAACGCTTAGCGAAATCGCGGCTCGCGCGCACATCAATTCGTGTACGCCAGCGTAGCTATCAATTGAATGAGCGCCTGCTGCTCCGGTCCGGCCTTGCCATCCGAGAGGAAATCCGAGAGTTCGATCTGTTTAAAGGCACCGCCCGAAGGCAGATTAGCTTCATGCAGGACGAATACCCGGCCGTCATCTTCGCTGCAGAGCGTCCAGCGATCTCCATTAGAGCTCCGATATAGTTCTCGCTGACCGGGCATATCAGACGCACCGCGGCGCACGCTCGCGAGCGCGCCATTAAGTCGTTGATGCAGCTAGAACGGGACGCCGTAATATTCATTCACAGATCGACCGACTGTTGGGTCATTCCAATTCCAGCCAGTCTCTTCACGATACTTCGGTGCGCCCTGCAACTGGCTCTCCGTGATGCCCGTGACATAGCCTGCCAGATGGGTATCGTACTTCAATGACGGCCAAGGAAGGGGATAATGGTCGTCGCCGATGCCGAGAAAGCCGCCAAAACTGAGCACCGCGTAAGACACTTTGCCGCTTGTCTTATCGATCATCAGTCGCTCGATGCTGCCGATCTTCTGGCTATCCGCTCCATAGACCGCGGTGCCTTCGACCTTGTCGCTCCCGATCAGGTTGCCGGCCTCGTTTGCTTCCATTGCCATGATAGTCCTCCTCGGAATAGTTTGGGGAGGCAATCGTCGCGCTCGCCGAACGTTCCTATCGAGAGCCGGTTCAATCCGTCACGCGGCCGGCACTCAATAGCCAGCCATGAATAACTTGCCACTTGTCTTCGACGGAGCCGAAATCGAGTAAGGCCGAATTCGACGATCGAAGATCCAGGAAGAACTTGAAGGCGTCCCGACCGGTCGGATTAGCCAGACCTGGCTGCGTCCCAATCCAACGATCCCATTCCTTGAGGATCTCTATTTTCGCTTCTGTCGGGGTCATCGATGCTCGAGAAAATGGCCTCGTCCATCCAAAGCCAAGGCCGCACAGTCTCAACGATCCAAGGTTCTCTAGCCAGGCAGCGAGAGCTTTTGGGCTTCGCGGACTAGAAACAAAACGACGCGCGGCAAGCTTGCAAGTTCCTGGCCTGCTGAGTTTCATGGTCTTGGAACCGTCCCATTGCTGGCAGCGTTTCGTATCGACTGAGCCGATCGTGCTCATCTGGGTGGGCATCGACCGATGGTACTGCACCGCAACGAGGACGATCGCCGGCGCCCTGGCTTTGGCTATCACTTGAAGGTCCACTCGTTTCGAGCGGTCACCGTGGTACTCGCGTGGGTGCTGATCTTCGCCGCGTTCTACCAGAAGCCGGAATTGCTTACCGGCGCCCAACGGGCTCTTCAACGTGGGATCGAGGCCGTTGGCGATGCTATCCCTTCTCCGTGGGGGCCACGGATCGAGTTTGTCTTTCGGGAAATCGGCGGTCTCATCTGGCTCCAAATCGCGCTGCTTATCTCGGCGCTGCGCCTAGGCCTCTCTACCTTTGCATTTATCGCGAGGATCTCCTTCCGCAATGACCGAAGGCCGTAAAGGGCGCCATTCGCTGGAAATCGGCACAGCACCTACATGCCGCTCGAGACTATCTCGTCTCAAACAGGATTGATCCAATGGAACTTGCAACGTTGCCTGCTACAGCCTTCAAGTCGCCGGCGATCAGCCTTTCTGGCGTCGTGGACTACAACATGTACACTGCCTTCAGATCGCAGTTCGACAAAGCTTCAGATCAAGAACTGGTTGTCATTGAGTTATCGACCCTCGGCGGCGATCCCGAGGTCGCCCGCATGATGGGAGAAGACGTTCGGTTCGCGAGCGAGACGGAGCCGCAACGGCGCTTCGTATTCCTCGGCAAGGCTGTGATTTATTCGGCTGGCGTTACTTTCATGAGCTTCTTCGCGCGGCCGAACCGATACCTCGCGCGCGGCACGCGTCTGATGATTCACGAACGCAAGCTTTCGAAGAACTTGGTGATCGATGGCCCATTAACGACGTGCATCGCAGTTGTAAGGGCAACGCTCAACGAAATCGAATGCTCGATCGCTATGCAGAACGAGGGCTTTCAGAATCTCATCCTGGGATCAAACGTGACGATCGACGAGGTCATGCAGAAGGCGCCGTCAAACTGGTATTTGGAGGCGCAGGAGGCGAAGACGTTGGGCCTGATCGAGACAGTCCTGTAATCCTCTTGAAAGCGACTGCGACGATAGTAGTCATCGCCCCGATAGTCAGAGCACGTTATTTGGTCGCGGGGAGGCGCGGGATGTCGAACGTCAAGGTTAGCTTATATTCGAGCCGGATCATCATGCAGGACGGATCGAATGCGCACGCCAGCGGCATCATAGTTTTTCTAGGCGGTCGCATCATGGGCGGCGACAGTAACTTCTGTTGCTCTGGGGTCTCGCGGCGGATGCCGGAGATCCCGCGATCCGCTCGTCCGATACGCCGGTTCACATCCTGGTCGCGCAGCGTGTCGTCGCGCCGGCCGGCCCGCGCTGCCGACACGGCGAAGCCGGCGCCGATCGACGCGATCGCGATACCGACGTAAAGCCACCATGCATCTGAAATCTCAGGCAAGCCGCAACGTCAGCTGCCGGCGATCGCCGATGTGACGGTCGATGAACACTCGCAGGGCCGGCGGCACCTCGGTCTGCTGTAGGTCGCAGCGGCGCTGGATCTCGCGGGCGATGTCCTCGGAAACGTCTTCGGACCAGTGCTCGGCCGTGTTGAAGCCGGGCTTGAATATTCGCTGGCCAGCAGATCCTGGATCACGGTCTCGAGGTCGGTCGTCTCGAGATCGGCTTCGCTCCAGGGCGGCCGATCGGGCCGAAATCGTCGGCGACCAGGTAGACGGCTGATCTGTCGAGGGGACGATCGCGGGTGTCCAATTAGCCCTACGCATAAATCAACTCCGCGCAACGCAATCGGGGCAATACGATACCAGCCACGGTTCATTGAGAAGCGGCGGTCAAGGCCGTGGTGAATGCCCCAGCGTCGTAGGGCTGGGCCACGGCGGGTCCAATCTGGCAACCAGGCGAGCGCCAAGCCAAACCCTGGGGCCCTTTCTTTGGGGCGGCGACCCCAGGCTCCAATGCTGGGGCCAATCCGGATCGCCGAACCGCTGTCCGCCGAGAGGCAGCGGTCGTCGTTACTGGGGCTGAAAAACACGAAATGAAAATCAGGTACCCCGTGGCTCGGATCATCCAAGTGATCTGCGGTTTCGGAAATAACTCATGTGAATCTTTGCCGCTGTTTCCCGTCCACCGGACGTCACAAATGCCTCGCCGCGGTGATTTTCTGCGTCGGTTGGAGCGCTTTCTTTCGAGCTTCCATTCATCAATCAGATCATGGGCCGCACGCGCGTCTTGAATCCGTATCGCGGCTATCCTCATCCGCTGCATGTGCCGGATCTCGGCGTCGATATTGTCGCACTTCTCACACATGCTCACCGCCCAGGATCGGGTGGGAGCATGCAGCACTCTCGAGCACCGATAGTTGCCGAGGTTCGTTCGATGATGACCGCCTAACAATTTTGGTGATCTGGCCGTTCCTACTCGGGGCTATTTCACTAGATGGCGGGCCCTGCAAGGCTACGTCGGCCACGAGGAACCCCTGCGAGGCTAGCGCTTTTGCTTCCCATTGACAGGAGCGAACATGAGCAAGGAAACACCCAAGGACGATCCCCGGCAGCGGCCGGACAAGACTTCACACAAACAGACCGACAAACCATGGGAGGGCAATCCGGAAAAGGAGCAACGGAACGAGTCCGATATCGACCTCGAAAAATGGCACCGAACCAATACTCATTAGGGAGAGCGCGATGTCACTTGCATGCTACGAGATCATTGGCCGCGACGGGGAATGGCGGGTTAGCCATGATGGGAAGGCCGACAATGCCTACGAGACGATTGAAGCAGCGTTTGCGGCTGCGGTTGCCGCGGCTTCTCTGGCGCTTCGTCAGGGCCACGCCGTGTCTGTCACAGCCCCGAACAGGAGCACCGCGACGGGCGCGGCGAACGTTGAGTATTGCGGGACTTGACCTTAAGCCGGCGACTTCAATTCTGAAGCTGTAAGCCATGCATTCATGTGCAGGGCAGTCTCGAGCTGGCCAATTTTCTTGAGAGCGCGGCCCTCTCTGGGCCCACTGGCAAAGCGTTGGGCTGGGCTTTAATCGCGCCTGCTCAGGTTCAATCTGATCTTGAATTGTATAGGGAGTAGTCGCTTGCACCTCTGCATGGCACGTCCCTCATGCGTCAGGGGTCATGTGGGGCTGTCGGTTCCAGGTGCAGGTAAACTGGAACCGGAAAATGAGCGGTTCCAGCGCAGTTTGTGCCTGTTACGGCTCGGACTTGGATTCGGTCAGGGCGCGCTCGACTTCATCAGCCAGATTCCGGTGACGAGCAGCCAGCTTGGCGAACACTGCCTTCTTCGTCGCATTTGTCGCAAGCTTGCTGATCAGATCACACTCTTCCGCCTCGATACGAAGCTTCTCCAAATGCGTCTCCATGCCCTGCATTGAATGAACTCCCGAAATCACGGTGAGGTCATCACACATGGAACTCGACGGGCATAACGCATGATAGTTTTTGGAACTCCGTTCACCTCCGGAGAACCGCGGACCGCCGAAGCGGTCCCAGCAACCTTTGGGGGCCTGTGTGAAGGGAGGCAAGTTGCTGGGGCCATCGACCGGCCCGATGTGACGAGCCAGGCGCAGAATTATTGCACATACATTGCCACCCCAATGATGACGAGCGGGCTTAACCCGAATAATGCGATCCAAACGCTTTCAAGTAGGTCTTTGCCCATAGCACAACCTCTGCGTTGGGGCCTACGCTCGCGGATCTCTGTGGGACAGTGCAGTTTGTGCCAAACAATCGAGCGAAATAAAAATGCGCCGAAGCTGCCGGAACTCCGTTGCTCTTCGAGAATTACGGCCTTATGTCGCAAACACGACAATCAGGATGAGCGCGGTAAGCCCGATTGAGCGGCAGCCAGCTATCGTGATGACGTCCCATTTCATGGCTTGAGCCTGAAATGACCCACGCTCCGGCCTTTGATTTGGGTGGTCATGGCCGAAATAGGCCCTGGGAGGCACGGGCTCCGGAGCTTATTGAGCTCTCACCCATGACCTGGATCAAAGGGTTTAGTCCTTCGTCCTCCGTGGCCGAGCAAAGGTCCACATCGGGAAAAAGTGGCAACTCAGGAACCTATCCGCTCCATATGGGTTTACAGCCGTTCCCGTAAGGAACTGAGCGAGGAAAAAGGTCACATGGGCCAAATTCGACAGCGGGTCGTCCACACGAATTCACTTGAAGAGCGGCTCTTCGAGCGAGCTAGGGAGCTGCGCAAACAGGCCGCAGCGCTCGCCCCAGGAATCGAGAAAGAGGCCCTGTTGAAGCTGGCCCAGCAATCTGAAGCTGGTGCAAGCATGACTGAATGGCTACGCGCTCCCGCGCTTCAGCTATCAACATGAACCGATCGGCGAAGCCAAGTGCCGCGCTAAAGCTTGCAGCCGGTGCGTCTGTTTTGCTCGCCCTGCTGCTCATGGGCTTTATTTTTACGGCGTTCTAGTATTGAGGCCGCCTCAGCTGGCGGCTTCTTTCTCGTCGTCATCGTCTTCAAATGACCAAGTCCCGCTTCCATGCAGAGTGGCCTATTTCGCATCCACTTGGCCGTCCGCTAGTCACCGCTCGCTAATGGGTGATACACCGCGATCTTGCGTGCGCCCTGCCAAAGTTCGACCACTCGATCCGTCGCCAGATTCTTTGCGTGTAGTTTGGCCGCCTCGTCATCCTCGCAGAATAGATCGACACGCTTCGCAATCTTCCCGTCCGCCCTAAGCAGATAGGCCTTGTACTCTTTCATAACGACGCATCCCCGAGCGCGGCTTACGGTCGGCGCTGGCCGTATTTAGAACGCGTCTAAACAGGAGTCATCGGGAAAAAGCGGCATGGCCCTATGTGGATTCGCAGTGGCTCCCAGCATGAACCTCCGAGGAACACAAACAGCAACCAAGCCTTCTCCGCCCCCGTTGCTTCCCAGTTGGGGGCGCGGATGACTCGCTACCTGTTCGATATCCGGGACGATACAGGCAGGTACCCCGAGGACGAAGGTCTAGAGCTTCGAAATGCGCGCGCCGCCAAGGTTGAAGCTGCACGCGCATTGGCCGATATCGCCAGGGACGCGGTTCAATCGGACAACGGCAACGATGTAACGATCGACGTTCGCACGAAAGACGGGCCCGTTGTTTCAGGCCGCCTATCATCTCCAAATCACCAACGCGAAGTACCGCTTCAAATGACGCGCCGCACGATAGGGCACTAGCTTGCCGAATCGAATCGTGATCGACAGCTTCCACCGATGACGGTTTCGTGAGTTCCGCATAGACCAATGGCGCATTGTCCAGCGCAGGGCAATTTGCGGAAATTCTCCGCACGCAGCGGTGCACGCTACACGCATGCGGAACTACAGCACCAGCGCCTGGTAGGGGCGCTGGTGCTTTTTATGCGAACAGGTCTTTCCCGGGACTGAAGCGTTCGCACAAGCGTTCCGCTCTCGTGGTACTCCAGCCGGCCTTGGCCGATCGCATGCTGTAACCCGGCCCAATATTCAGCCGGCGTCGCCTTGTCCTCCGATCATCGGTCGGTTGATCTTCTCGATGTAGATCCGGTCATCCTGGATCGGTTCAAACGCCCGGGGCGAGCTCCATTATCCTGTGGGCAGCTTTCTCAGGATCGGAGTAGCGGCGGTCGCCCTTCATCTTCAGCGTGAAATCCCGTCGCGTTTTTGCGCGGCATAGTTGCGCTCGCGGTGTGCGTAGCTTTCGGCCGGGTGTGGCTATCAAAGGTCGCCGCAGGGACAGCACATCAGCGACGACGGCTGTTGAGAAAGCAGTTTCTCCCCGCGTTCCCACATCGCCTGCTTGCGCTTGGTCCAGTCGCGCTGGTCTCGCCAAGCCTGGAAATCGGCCTCGGTCGGGGTCGGCAGTAGCAACCGCCATTCGGCCTCGAACGCCGCGCCCGCCTGCTCAAAGGGGCCTGCCGGTCCGCTGTTCAATCGGTCGCAACCGGGATGGAAGCCGCACTTCCATTCCCATTGATCGGCATGGTTCGGTACCCGAGCTCGCAGCCTGATCGAACCGATGCAGACGTCGTCGTAGAAGATGTTCCATTCCTCCCGAGCCGACTCATTGTCGCGCCGGCGCGTCAGCTCGGTCACGTCTCATCGCCAGTCGGCGAGCATTGCCACAGCTGCAGCAGATCGGGCGGCCGGCCGCTTGCCGGCCTTGCGGCACTTCTGACGCCGCAGCCGACTGGCGAGGTCCTTAACGAACGTCGTGGCGACGTGGGGCAGGCAGCGAGGTCGACGGCGCGCGGCGTCTTGCACCGCGAGCACTTGATCTCGAGCCACGGGTAGCCCGCGTTGATGGCTTGGTCGATCGAGGGCGATGGGTCGACCGGACCGCCGTCCGCCCACATCCTCTCGTTCCAGCTCTGAGCAGAGAAAGTCATTGGCCTCGCGGATCAAGGCCTCGCCAGCGGCGCGCTTCTCGGCCGAGCGGGTGGCGAGGGTGGTGGTCACTGCCCGGACGTGCGCGAGCTCCCTGGTCAACGCCTTGCGGTCGCCGCCTGAGAGAGGAGGGGGTGGTGTTTGGGTGCCATGGAATTCCTATTTGTTTTTCCTGCCGAATCAGGCGGGCAGGAAGTCGTTAGAGGTTGTCGGTTGGCCTCGGTGCCGCCCGCAAAGTTGGTCAACCAGGCGCCTGCTTTGATTTGGGATGTCCGCTTCCGAAGGGAAATGCGGACACGCTGCCCGACTCTTGGGGATGTCGCCTTGTGACCCAAAGCGGACCCCGGTTATTTCGCGGTGTCCCTGCCGCGAATTGACCCTCATTTGTGACCGGCCTTCGCGTCGGCGAAAGATTTATCCGGCCGTCTTGCAGCTTCCGGAGGAACCCGGAAGAGTTGCCTCCGTTTCAATCGGGCCCTTGCCCAGAGAGGTGCACCAAACCAGATCCCGTAGCGCACGACAGATCTTGGCGCCCAGCCTTGCGGGTTACGGCCAGAAGGATCCGATCATGTTGCCCGTCAGAAGGACAAGCGTCTGCGTCGGACTGCTACTCGCGTTGAGCGTGGATACGGCGATCGGGGGCGAGCTGAACGCCAACGCAATCAACGTGGCGGAGCGGTCGGAAAAGGACATTTCCGACACCAAACCGACAGCTCTGGGTGTGCGGCTTCAGGTGCTACTCGATCGTGTGCACTTCTCGCCCGGCGAGATCGACGGCAAATTTGGAGAGAATGCGAAGAAGGCGTTGCGCGCATTTGCCGAGGACCGGCAACTGCCGAGCTCCTCAGGTTTGTCCGACGCGGTCTGGAGAAAGCTCCGGACGGACGAGCGGCCGGTGATCGTCAACTACACGATCACCGAAAAGGACGTCGCGGGACCGTTCCTCGAGAAGTTGCCCAGCAAGATCGAGGATATGAAAGACATACCAAATCTAAACTACGTTAGCCCGCGCGAGGAATTGGCTGAACGGTTTCACATGGGCGAAGAGTTGCTCGCGATGCTTAACCCCGGACAGCACTTCAACCACGCCGGCGATAGCATCGTGGTTGTCGACACGGGCAGCGATGACACGCCGATTGCAGCCAAGGCCGCCCGGGTCGAGGTCGACAAGGTCAGGCAGACGGTGAAGCTATTCGACAAATCGAACGGGCTGATCGGATTCTATCCCGCCACCGTCGGCAGCAGCGAGAAGCCATCGCCAACCGGAACGCTGAAGGTAACCGAAATCGATCCCAATCCGAACTACCGGTACAATCCTGACTACCACTTCAGGGGTGTCCACTCACGCAAGCCTTTCAACATCAAGCCCGGCCCGAATAATCCGGTGGGCACAATGTGGATCAACCTGTCGGCGGAAAGCTACGGCATCCATGGAACGCCTTCGCCTGGCAAGGTGTCGAAGGCAGAGTCCCACGGCTGTGTCCGGCTCACCAATTGGGACGCTGAACGCGTCGCGCAGCGCGTTGTTAAGGGCACGCCGGTGGCATTTGCAGAAGCTCCACATTGACGCCCGGACCCTGCAGAATTGGACGCAGCAGAGGCTATCGAATAGCGTCCAGTGCGCACCTCTCATGGGTCGGCACCCTTTTGGAGTGGGCTTTTCTCCCATAGGACCTATTTTTGCAATGCTGGCAGCTAACGCAACGCCAAACGGTCGTAAAAGCCCGGGTTGCGATCGACGAGGCCTGGCGGCGGAGACGACGAGCGGGGTTTCGGCCTTTGAAGAGCTCTCACAGCCGATACGATCGCTCATTCCGCGAATGCCCTAGCTTAGGAACTTTGCCTTCTCGGCCAAATTGTCAGCTAAAGCGGAGGAGGCGTGCATGAACCAGTTGATCTATCTGGTCGGGCTAATTGTGGTCATTCTTGCGGTACTATCGTTCTTTGGATTGCGGTAGGTGCATCATGGACACCGGCCGAAGTGCTGCTGATGTCGTCGACGATAGGGGCGGCCTGCGACTGCAATGGAGTTCGATTTTTGCGGGCGCGCTCATGGCTTCGGCCCTGTCGCTGATCCTGCTCAGCTTCGGAGCAGCAGTTGGATTAGGTGTGAGTTCGAGTTCGCCATCATGGCGTGATGCATCGGCCGCACTCGCGCTGCTATCCGGGCTGTTCCTGATCCTTCAGGCTTTGGTGAGCTTTGGCGTCGGCGGCTACGTCGCTGGCCGCACGCAACGCGTAATCAACGCGACGCCGGTCGACGTGGTCGAAAGCAACGACGGACTTCATGGCCTGACCACCTGGGCTCTCGCAGTTATCGTGGGCGGGACAATCATCGCGTTGGTGGGCTTGTCGACCGCTCGCGCAGTGGTGCAGAGCCGGCCTGCTGCGACAGCCGCGGAGCCGTTGCTGAGCGCTGAAATCGACCGGATTTACCGATCGCCGCGGCGTCCGGCCAATCTCGACATCGGATATGAGCGGGCCGAGGCGGGCCGCATCCTGCTGACCAGCTCCGGCCATACCGGCGTCAGCACAGAGGATCGCAGCTATCTGATCCAGCAGGTGGCGGTCGCGACAGGTCTGCCTGCAGTCGAGGCCGAGAAACGCGTCGACAGCGTCATCGGTGATGCCAGAAGCGCCATCCAGCGGTCGCGGCGGAGCGCGGTAATCCTCGCATTTTCGGTCGCGGCGGCGCTGCTGCTCGGCGCGGTCGCAGCCTGGGCCGCAGCCTGTGCAGGCGGACGGCACCGCGACGGCGCGACCTTGCCGGAGTGGATGGGCGGCAGGCCAACGACCCCTGTGCCGGTGGTCTGATGAATGGTCTGATGCAACAGCCAATGTGCTACGATGGGAGACGATGATGGCAATGATCTTGGTCATGGACCACAGCGGCGACACAAGACAATCTTTCGATTGCGAGGATAGCGAACAACTGGCTTGGGCGAATGCGCGCTTCGCGGAGCTGACGTCGGACGGCTACACCGCCGTAGTGCGGAAATCCTCCGGCGAAGCGGTCGTCGTCCGCGCGCTGGATCCGACCGCCGAGGAAACATTGTTCTATCCCAGGCTGGTGGGCGGCTGACCCCGTGATCGGCCGTCTGCGCGCCGGGTTTCTGCTGTCCGTGCTGCAGCACACTGCCGGCACGCTGCGCGCCACGCTGGTCGCGATCCGGGACCGCTGGCAGGCTTATGAGCGAAAGGAGGCGCGTGGGCTGGCGCTGCTGTCCGCATGGCTCTCGCCGGAGCAGCGATCGCAATTTGAAAAGTACAATCGCTTCGAAGTCATCGGCTCGGAGTCCGGCAAACGTTATCGGATTTGCTACGGTACATCGACCAATGTCTATGAGATGGACGGCCGCGGCCGCGTTGTCCTCGGTTGGTGCTTCCGGCCTATCGGTTCGCTGGTGGCGGGCGACGTCATGCTTGCCCAAAAGATCGCATTGGAAACCGATGAGCGCGCGACGCTGACGGTGGCGCGGCCATTTCCGAGTTCCCTTCCGCCACGTGCGATACGTCCTTCATCCCGATAAATTATCGGACCGGTCGACCTGCTCGCTATCGGGAACGCCACTTTCCCTGGCGCGTTTGGCTTGCAGCTGGCGGCCCTGTTGGCCGCCTTCGCTGTAGGGGGACCTATGGCGCTCAATTTCGAAACTCTCAAGGCGACGCTGGTCCTCTATGGACTTAACGCGACCTTTGCCGTCCTGTTGCTGGTTCTTGGATGGTGCGCTTCAGCCATCGCTCAACGATTTGTCCTGCGCGTGCTCACGGCCACGCATCGTCTCGATGCCCTGGTCAGGGTGTTCCTCTCCAGCCTTGCGCGCTATGCGGTGCTCGACGTGGTCGGCATCGCCGTGCTGCAGCTTTTCGGCATTCAGACGGCGAGCCTGGTTGCGGTGCTCGGCGCTACGTCGCTCGCCATCGGGCTGGCCTTGCAAGGGACGTTGTCCAACCTGGCCGCTGGCGTGAAGCTACTGTTGTTCAGGCCGTTTCGGATCAACGACGACGTCGAGGTCGCTGGCAAGGCTGGTAAGGTGCAGACCTTATCGCTGTTCATGACCGAGCTGATCACATCCGACAACACCCAGATCCTGCTGCCCAATGGTTCGGTATGGGGCAGCGCCATCATCAATCACAGCACTTATCCCGGCACCGGTGAGGTGAAGGTGTCCTTCCCGGTCCGCGCGGGCGGGCCGATCGAGCGCATCGGCGAGCAGATTCTGAAGCATTTGCGCGAGGACTCGCGTATCGCGGCGCGACCCGCGCCCGAAGTGCACGTCTCGAAAGTGGTGGACATCTCCGATGCCGTGCGTCCGATCGTCGAACTGACGGTCAGTGCAAAGGCGAAGCCGGCCGATGCAGACGCCGTCAAGCATAGGCTCATGGACCTCGTCACCACAATGCTCACCGACACAGGCTCCGCGCGGCCGGAGCGGTCACGCGTCGCGGGGTAGGGAACGTCGATCACCCTGCCGGGTTGTCCGATGCCGACTAGCAGTGGACACCGCCATGCGCGCCGACGCCCGACCGTCACTCAGCCTGATCGCCCGGTCTTACCTCGCCGACTTACGACAATGGATCGGGCGTCTGGTGACCGGCTACGCGCTGGCATGCGGCTTCGTGCTCTTTGGCGCGGTGTCGCTTCTGGTGGCGATCAGCATCGGGGGCGCCGCAGCCTTCCATGCTCTCGAGCTGCGTTACGGCATTTGGATCGCGTATGCCGCGCTCGCGGGCATCTTTCTCCTTCTCGGGCTGCTGGGGCTGGGGACGGGCCGCGTGATGCTCGGGCGGCCAGCGCCGGCCGCTCCGCGGCCCAGCCGGCAAGTCGATATGCTCAAGCGTGCGATCGCAGTGCCCGTGGCGGCGCGCCTGATCGCCACCTCCCGAGCAGGGATAAACGCCGATCCCACGACTCAGGTACTGGCCGCCGCGGCGGTTGTGATGCTTGTCGGCTGGCTTGCCGCTTCGCGTTCCAACCGTCCGCGCGACGTCATTCAGGACTAGCGATGCCTCTGCGCTCGAATTGGCCGAACGACCTGATGCTCGCTGGCGCAACTGCGCTGGCGACCTTGGCGATCTATCGCCACGTATCACGATCTGAGACACGATCCGTCCTAGGGCGGGCCCCGGAACCCGAGCTCGCCGACGCGCAAGATCGTGGACGGCTGGCTCATACGCCGCTTCTGATTCCGGGCGCCGGCTGGAAAGACATTTTGCTGCGTACTTATAGGCAGATCGACGAGGACCGGCTGTTGGCGACCGCCGCCGGCGTCGTGTTCTACGGGTTGCTCGCGATCTTTCCGGCTATCACGGCGCTGGTCTCGAGTTATGGCCTGTTCGCCGATCCGTCTACGATCTCATCCAATCTGCAAAGCCTGGCGTTGCTGCTGCCGGAAGGTTCATTTGCGATCGTGCAGGATCAGATCGCCCGCGTGCTCGCGAAGGGGACCTCGACGCTCGGTTTTACCTTTGCTGTCGGCCTGCTGGTCGCGATCTGGAGCGCTAACGCTGGAATGAAGGCGATCTTCGATGCGCTCAACGTCGTCTATGAGGAGAGAGAAAAGCGCGGCTTCGTCAAACTTAACCTGATGTCCCTCTCTTTCACGATCGCAGCCCTCGTTTCGGTCATGTTGATGGTGGGAGCCGTAGTGGTCGTGCCGCTTCTGCTCCAGCAAGTCGGACTGGGCACACGGGCCGAACTCATCATCCGGTTCGGACGGTGGCCCATTCTGGTCCTCCTGCTCCTCGTCGCGCTCGCGGTGCTCTATCGATACGGTCCGAGCCGGAACACGCCGCGCTGGCAGTGGCTGAGCGTCGGCGCCGTCGCGGCGGCTATGCTGTGGTTAATCGGTTCGGCGCTGCTGTCCTGGTACCTCGCGAATTTCGGCGATTACAACGCGACCTACGGTTCGCTTGGCGCCGCCATCGGCCTGATGACCTGGATGTGGATGTCCGCCATTATCGTACTGTGCGGAGCCGAACTGAACTCCGAGATCGAGCATCAGGCCGCCATCGATTCGAGCGAGGGTCGCCGCGAGCCCCTGGGAGCGAGTGGCGCAATGATTGCCGATACGGTCGGCAAGTTTCCTTAGCACGCTATCCCGCAAAAAAACCCACCGGCTGGCCCCCGTCTGCCGCGCCCGTCGGGGCCGCAAGGTCAGCCCTTGCCTTCTGCTCCGCTGCATCGAGCGCGGTTGCGAAGGTCTTCGTCGTTGCAAACAGGCCGGGGACCTTGTCCAACTCTCCCGCCGCAGGCCCGAGAAGCAAGGCCATAACGGAGGCTGATTTTGTCCTTTTGGTCAACCTACGAACCGCATAGTGAAGCTTGGCGTTCGACGGTCGATCAGCATAGCAAATGCACACGAGCTCCGTCCCGGTGAGATCCAGCGAGAAGAACTTGGATACCGACATCGCATCGTATTGCTCAGCAAATGCGCCGTAGCCCCGACGCTTAAGTAGCTGCGCAAGAACGATCGCTGCCGCTTCATCGAGCTTGCTGAATCCCGGAATGCAAAGGATTGATCGCGGGGCGCGCCACATGCGACCAAGTCTTGTCTCATCCTTACCCGATTCGACGGCCTCGAGCGTTGCAAGGGGAAAGTTGGCGTTGGAGGAAGCTTGTTCGGCGACCAATGCGTCTTCGTGTCCTTCAAGGTCGTCAACCAATTCACGCACCGTATCCGTTATCCGATCGAGCCGTTCAGCATCAAGATGCCCGAGCCGATTGTCTGCTGCAGCCAGTCCGAGCCCGCCTGTCACCACGGAATCGTAGTATTCCTTGAGAGGGGCGGTCTTTAGGTATTCACGGGCTTGTTCGGCAGCCTCGATCGGGTCCCCGGCCAGCATGCGTTGATAGATCAGTTGCGACGGCGTCAACGCGGGCTGATCGCCCAGCATGATGTCGAGAAACTGCAACCGGTCGACATGACGACCGACGACCACGAGACAGATAGTAAGGGGCGTCGCGAGCACTAATCCGACAGGACCCCACAGCCAGGTCCAGAACGACGCCGCCACGATTATCGCGACCGGCGACAGGCCAGAGCTATGTCCGAAGATCACGGGTTCAAGAACTTGTCCCGCCAAAAGCTCCAGGATGACGAACAGGACCGCGGTCAGCAGCAGCATTTCCCAGTCGGATCCTGCCGCAGCTGCGAGAATAAGTGGAAAGACCGCCGAGATGAACGCGCCGACATATGGCACGAAGCGCAGGATCATGGCGACGAGTCCCCACAAAGGAGCCGAGGGCACGCCGATGAGCTGCAGGCCTACGCCGATCGCTACGCCGAAGGCGGCGTTGAACGCAATCTGCGTCAGGAAGAGCCGGCTTAGTCTCTCCCCAGCCTCGTCCAGCGCCGCGGTGGTCCGTTGGATGTCGTCCGACCCCGCCAGGCGGACGAAACGATTCCTTAGATCCTGACGCTGGAGCAAGATGAAGATCACGAAGACGACCACGATGCCAGTCGTCGTAAGCGGCGATACCAGAGGTGCGATTATGGCTACCAGCGTGTTCAAGGCGCCCGGATCCGGCTGCCTGACCTCGACAGGAATCGGTTTGCTGTCCGATGGCTGCTGAAGGACAGTGGTGCTCGGTGGGCTACTGGCTTTCGTATTCTGAAGCTCCGTCTTGAGATCATTCAGGACCTCTGATGCTCGCTGCAGCGTACCCGTGCCCCCGCCGGTTATTCCTCGCAAGGTTTCAATCTTGTTTCGAAGCGTCTGCTCATAGCCCGGCAGCGCTTCCGCAAGTCTGCTCGCTTGCGTGACCATCAGGCCCCCGAGGCTAAAGATGATCGCGAACCCGAAGACAACAACCGCAAACACGGCGACAACGCGCGGCAGCCTTAGCGACTGCAAACGACTGACGAAGGGGGCGAGCACGAAGCTAAGAAGGACAGCCAAGGCAACGGGAACGAAGATTTCGCGGCCAAAGTAGAGCCCCGCGACGATGAGCGCGGCCACACCCATATTGATCAAGGCCGTGCCCCGCGGCTGTGTCAGCTTGATCTGGGCTGGCGTTTCCATTTGTTGCTTCCGGCGCAGGCCAAAGCCGTGGTTCACCCTACGTGCGCTGTCTCTGGACTAGTTGGTTTTTCGGACATCAACTGACTTGAACCTCTCAGAACTCGCGATGTTCCGGCCGAACGGATAGAGGAAGCCGCGAATCCAGGCCGGCACCTGCGTCGCATACCTGCGGCAGTGGTCGAGATAAGCCATTTCTTGGCTGCCAATCAGCAAAACCCCGGAAGACCAGGAAGGAGCTTCCAATGTCGCAGTGCGTTTGCGTTTCAATTCCCTTTACCAACCTTTACAGGTGACGTCGTCCCAGTTTCGGTTCGGCGCGCTGGTCACGGTTAGCGAGCACTTGCGTTAGCCGCTCTGATCCACCACGCTGCGGATGTGTTTGGAGACGATCCCTTCTAGCTCCATACCGCAGGCAGCATCGAACAGCTGCAAATGTACTACACGAACCGCAGCTCTTGACTTCGTTATCGTCGGACGCATTCGATTACCGGGGCGCGGCGGCGGCCAGCGACTCTCGGGCGGCGCGCACGACCGCCTCGGCAGTAATGTCGAACTTCATATAGACGTCGTGGATCTTTCCGGAGGCGCCGAACGAGTGCATACCGACGAAACGGCCATCGAGGCCGGTGTAACGCTCCCATCCGAGCTCCACCGCGGCTTCGACCGCAACGCGCGCCCGTGTCCTGCCGAGCACCGCCTCCCTGTATGCTGCATCCTGTTGTTCGAACAGCAGGCGGCACGGCATGGAGACGACGGCGGTCGGAATCCCTTCGTTTTGAAGAAGTTCGCGCGCTTGAACGGCGAGATGAACTTCCGAGCCGGTGCCCAGGATGGTCAGCTTGCGGTCGCTTCCCGCGGCCTCCTTCAGAACGTAGCCGCCTCTGGCAGACTTGTTCTCGCTGCCGGGCTCGTGCCGCAGCAGGGGCATCGGCTGACGGGACAGGGCGAGCAGGGCGGTCTGGTGGGGCGTGCTCAGGATCGCCTCCCAGCATTCCGCGGTCTCGATGGGGTCGCCTGGTCGGTAGACCGCCAAATGTGGAATGGCGCGAAGCGCTGCCAGCTGTTCGACCGGCTGGTGGGTCGGACCGTCCTCGCCAAGGCCGATGGAGTCGTGCGTCATGACGAAGATCGTCCGGATACGCATCAGGGCGGCGAGGCGGATCGAGGGACGGCAGTAGTCCGAAAAGCAGAGGAACGTGCCGCCATATGGGATCAGGCCACCATGAAGCGCGATGCCGTTCATGGCGGCGGCCATGCCGTGTTCACGGACGCCATAATGCACGTACGTGCCGCCGTACTCGCCGGGCTCGATCTCGACCATGGACTGGGCCTTGGTGACGTTCGAGGTCGTGAGATCCGCCGAGCCTCCCAGCAATTCGGGTATCATCGGTGCCAGATGGTTAAGAACGGCGCCGCTTGCGGCGCGCGTTGCCACGTCTTTGCCGCTGACGATGAATTCGGCGCGGGCCAGTGCAATCGCCTTCGGCCAGTCGACTGGCAGCTTACCGTCGTTGCGGCGCTCGAACTCCACGCGCAGTTCAGCCGGAGCGGCCTTGACCCGATCAGCCCACGCCATGCGTGCTTTGCGGCCCTGGGCACCGATCTCGCGCCACTCGCGTAGCAGCGGTTCGGGGATCACGAAAGGCGGCGAATCCCATCCCAGGATATTGCGCGCGCCGGCGATCTCCTCTTCGCCCGGAGCGTCGCTGTGTGCTTTTTCGGTTCCTGCAATCGTCGGGAAGCCGAAACCGATGATGGTCTTGCAAGCGATCAAGGATGGCTTGTCGGTGACGGCGCGGGCGGCGGTGATGGCCTCGTGGATCGCGTCGGTGTCATGCCCGTCGATCTCCTGGACATGCCAGCCGGATGCGTGAAAACGTTGTATCTCGGTGTCGGAAACCGCCAGGCGGGTAGGGCCGTCGATCGTGATCGAATTGTTGTCCCAGAACGCGATCAGGCGGCCGAGCTTGTAATGGCCCGCCATCGAGATCGCTTCCTCGCTGACACCCTCCATCAGGCAGCCGTCGCCCATGAAAACGTAGGTGAAATGGCTGCAGAGGTCGTCGCCGAACTTGGCGTTCAGGACGCGCTCGGCGAGCGCGAATCCGACCGAGTTACCTATGCCCTGGCCTAGGGGGCCGGTAGTCGTCTCGATGCCGTCGGCGTGGTTGTACTCGGGATGACCCGCGGTCTTACTGTCGATCTGCCGGAAGCGCTTCAACTCATCCAGGGTCATGTCCTGGTAACCGGTCAGATACAGCAGGCTGTACAGCAGCATGGAGGCATGGCCGTTCGAGAGCACGAACCGGTCCCGATCGAACCAGTGGGGGTCGCCCGCGTCAAATTGCATGAAGTCCCTAAACAGGACTGTTGCGATGTCGGCCATTCCCATGGGGGCGCCGGGGTGGCCGCTCTTGGCGTGCTGAACGGCGTCCATGGAGAGAAATCGGATGCAATCGGCCATGTCACGCAAGTGCTGGTCGCGGGGCTTTGGAACGGACTTGGCGGCCGGTTTGGGCGCTGCGTCAGCCATGTGTTGGCCTCGTGTTCGAAGAGGGTCGAGGTATCCTTTGACAGAGTCAAAGGCACAGGACTCGGAATCGTTCCGCCAGTGCTTTCACGGTCGCTATTTTGTTGAAGAGGGCATGACATATCGACAGCGTGATCTCGTGGCACGCCGGAAAGATGAAGAAAAGCTCGCTCTGCAGCGGAGCCAAGCGCGGGCAAGCCGACAGTCGACGAGTACAAGACGCGCTTCACGCGCCGGAAGGCCGTTTCCTCGCCGGCGGCCTGGCTCGCCTGCGTTTTTTGGGTGAGGCGATCCCCGCGAAGAGAAGACTGGCCATTTTGTGGCAACCCGGCAAAGCGATTAGAAGTCATGACCCTGACCGTGTTCACCTCCTGCGGGGAGGGCGCGGAAGGAGACTGTGGCCTAAAGCCTGTACAACAGCCGGAAACAGCCTCACCTATAGAGGATTGCTACTCCCGGTCCGCGAAGTTCCGGTAAAGGCCTTACACCACTCGCGCCGTGATCAGTTCTTAGAACATTTTCAATGCAGCGTTTCCGCCGCGGCTTCGTCGACCGCTGCCATCAGGTCGGCCGTATCCGACTGCTGGATCATATGGCCGGCTCTCGGGAGGCGGTGCATCTTACTGTGCTTGATCTCGTCATGCAGCCTGCCGGACTGCTCGTCGATGTCGATGATGCGATCGTCCTCACCTGCCAGGATGACGACTGGCATGGCCAATTCACCGTAAGTCTTCGCGGACAGGATCGCCGCGGGGACCATCAGCGCAGCTTCGGCGGCGCTGGCGCGAAGTTGCGATGGACGCACGGCCAATGATTTCGGAAAGCGGTCGAATTTATGCGGGACGGATTTGGGTCCGAAAAGCTGCCGAAGCATCGCGGGCCACATCAGGCGGCTGAGGATCGGCGAGATTGTGTGACTAAGGATATCGCCGAATCCGGGTATCGCCGGCCCGGCCATCGCCATGATCGCGTCGGGGCGCGCCGTCGGGAAATAGTATCCCAAGGCCAGTATTAGCGCTTCGACCATCGAAGGGTGCTTGCTTGCCAAGGCAACTGCAACGGAAGCGCCCCAGGAATGTCCGAGCACGATCGCCTTGTCGACGCCCAGGTATGCAAGCGCGTCCCTGAAGAGATCGGCCTGGGCCGCGGGGGTCCATACGACATTGCGGGGTCTCAAGCTGTGGCCGAAGCCCGGGCGATCAAATACGATTACGCGGTAGTGCCTGGCGGCAAGATCGATGAGGCCACTTGTTTCAAAATCCTGGATCATGCTGCCGTTGCCATGAAGCAGGACCAGTGGCCGGCCGGACCCGCGCTCGACATAGTGCAGTCGGACACCATCGATTTCGATGAAGCGTCCTTGCGGCGGATGATCGCGTTGGGCCTTGTCGGCAAGTCGTTGATTGACGACCGCAGCGGCAACCATCAAGCCGACCGCCGCGACAGCGGCGGACGCCACCGGATATTCCCTCAGAGCACGAACGGCGCTGACCGCCAGCGATGGAGAACGTTTTTTCAGTAGGCGCATGTCACACTTTCGCTGGACGAAGCCAGCTGCTGGAGACGGGTTGCTCGCGGATCGGGCGTCCCGGTCCGATTGGCTCTTGATGACTCTGGCTTCGTCGCGAAACAATGTTGGGATCAATTTCGCTATCGACAATCTTCGGCCATCGAAGACGGCTCCCGCAGCGCCGTGCCGGTGATGTCATGCAGACGCAACAGGGGGTGCAACGATAGGTTCCTAACATCCGGTAGGGAATTCGACGCGGCGGTTTCTTTGCTTCCTGTTCGCCCAGTAACGGTCAGACCGATCCTTTAGAAGCCGAGATCGAATGCAATTGACCGGGAAGAGCGGATCGCTGCGACTTCGCGCAAAGCGCGTCGAGGAGCTCGGTCCCAGCGTCTTGATGCGACTGGCCGTGAGCGGGTCACTTGCAGCTCGTGCTATGGCGGGCACGCGACTGATACTTCCGGACCTTGGATCGCAAGCCTTACGGCAGCAGAGGAACTAAAGCTCCAACGGCGGCTTGGCTCACTCCTCAGACCTTGGAGAAAATATGAAACGCCCGTTGCTCTTCGTTTGCATTTCCTTATTGGCTGTTGTCGCGGCATGGCCGGCTTCGGCGCAGAATCCGCCGGCGCAGTCCGGACCAAACAACAACGCAGTCAACAGTGTCGGTCAAAACAACTCCGACGCTCCCGTCGCGGGTCACAACAGTTTCACCGAAGGCCAAGCCAAGTCGAAGATCGAGGATGCCGGCTTCGCCAACGTCACAGAGCTGAAGAAGGACGACAACGGCGTCTGGCGCGGCCAAGCCAGTAAAGGCGGATCGGCCATTGCGGTCAGCGTCGACTTTCAAGGCAACGTCAATTCGGCCAAGTAACAAGTAACAAGGATACAAAATGACCGTTACAATTTCTCGCCTTTACGACCAATACAATGACGCCCAGCAGGCTGTTCGACGGCTCGAGGCTGCGGGCGTGCCGCATTCGGACATCAGCATCGTTGCCAACAATTCGGACAGCTGGTTCAGTTCCGACAAGAAGGTGGATCGTGACCGCGGTGGTGTTGACGATCGCGCCGAAGGTGCCGGCAAGGGCGCCGGCATCGGTGCGGGGTTGGGTGGCGCCGTCGGCCTACTTGCCGGTCTCGGCTTGCTGGCTATCCCTGGCCTTGGGCCCGTTGTCGCAGCAGGCTGGCTGGCCGCGACTGCGGTTGGTGCTGCCGCGGGAGCTGCTACGGGCGGAATTGTCGGAGCGCTCACGGAAGCCGGCGTTTCGAGAGAGGACGCTGGCACCTACGCGGAAGGGGTTCGTCGCGGAGGTACGCTCGTATCGGCGCGCGTAGCGGCCCCGGAGCAGTCTCGACTTGAAACAATTCTCGACGAGTCGTCCGTCAACATGCGTGATCGTAGTGCGGCTTGGCAGAAGGCCGGCTGGAAATCATTCGATCCGGCCAGCCAGCCTTTTGGCGCAGAAGAGATTCGCGAGGAGCGGCGGCGTTACGGTGGGGCAATTCGCTAAGAGAGCAATGCGGCGGCTTGCAACGAAAGCAAGCCGCTGCATTCGCGGCCCGCGTTGCGAAGCCGGATGAACACCCTTAATCATAACGAAGGATCGCTTCATATGACGGACGAAAGTAACAAAAACCCCGATGAGAAGCAGGCCGGTGAAAATCCGGATGGCAAGTATCACTTCAATCCCGGTAACATGGCAGGGAAGAAGCCTGGAGATAAGGAGCAGACAGGGGAGAACCGAGGCGAACCAAAAGCCAAGGAAAGGCCCGCCGGTTAGTCCAGGGTTGATCCGGATGGTTCTCACAACCCAGCTGGATATCGTCGCAGGTAATGCCGCGGTCATAGGTCCTCCCGCACGCCGCGAAAGAACGGGTGCCGCTCGATCTCGGCCAGCACCTCCGGCTCGACCCTTGTGGGCGACGGGCTTCGTGTAGGGGCTGTGTCTTACGGATAAGCGGCGTCAGGCGCTTCCGGAGATCGGTCGCCGCGGCCTTATCGAAGCCTTGATCGACCTTGCCGGCGGCGATCGTCAAGGTCTCGCGTGCTGGGCGCAGGCTTTCTTGACCCGGTCGCGGCTGCGCGCGCCAGTCGGATACACGCTGTCCCTGACCTTCGACACGACGCCTTTGAGGCTCAACTTGCAGGCGTGGGCGAACATCTCCGCGCCGTCGACTTCGAAGCTCTCGCTGAACTGGATGTTTGTGCCTGCGATAAGGTTCTTCAGGGCAGCCTTTCGTCCGAACAACGGCGCAGGTCGCGCCCGTTGAGCAACAGAAGATCGAAGGCGACCAACACGATCTTGGTCGAACTGCCGCAAAGTTCGTTCTGCAAAAACCGAGAAGTCTGTAGCGCCACTTGCTGAGGGTACCACAACTTCGCCATTGATGATCGCTGACGCTGCCGAAATGTGCCAGGCGTCGTTGGCGATTTTCTTGAAGCGCTTCGACCAGTCGTGGCCACGGCGGGTGTAGATCTTCACCTCTTCATGGGCGAGGTGGATCTGGACGCGATAGACATCGAATTTGATCTCGTGTACCCAGCGTTCGCCGTTGGGCACCCTGTCGATCGGCGAAGCCAATGCCGGCGCAATAAAGCCCGGAAACAGCGCCTTGATGCCGATCGCCGCCGGCTTTTTGCGCTGGAACGGGATGGTTAGACCAGACGCAGCGTCAGCTGTCGCCGATCTCCGCTGGCATCGACGAAGGCCTGTAAGTGCGATGGAACGTCAGTCAGCTGCAGATCGCAGCGGCGTTGGATCTCCCGCGCGATGTCCTCCGAGACATCGTCTGACCAGCGCTCCGCTGTGTTGAAAGCAGCCACCCGGATGGGATTTGAGTACTCGCCGGCGAGCATCTCCTGGATGACGGTCTCAAGGTCCGCGGCCTCAAGGTCCGCTTCTCGCCAGGCGCGTCCGATGGGGCCAAAGTCGTCGGCAACGAGGTAAACAGTCTAATCGTCGCTGGGAACGATCGACGGTGTCCAATTTGACCCACGCATAAATCAACTCCACGCAACAGAATTGGATTCAAGCAAACGCCCACAAATTCGTTCCCGGTCAAGCTGGTCGTTAGGAACGCGGCAGATGCGCGGGCGTTAGCCTTGGTCGTTCTCCGGATAGCGGCATTGGTGGTCGAGCCTGGCTCTTAGCCGCCAATAGGCGTAGCCAGGGGAGAACACCAGATGCCGCTGTATTTCTTCCATGTCTATCATGACGGCCCCAGCCGCGACGAGGTTGGGGAGGAGCTTCCGGATCACCACACCGCCTGGAAAGAAGCCACGGCGATGGCCGGGGAGACGCTGAAAGATCTCGACGGTGCGCTGAAGCCGGGACACGACTGGAGCCTGGAAGTCACCGACGCCTCGGCAAAGGTACTCTTCAGCCTTGTAGTTTCTGCTGAAGACGGCGCGCACAAGTAGCGGGATAGAGCTCAGAGCCGGATACCGGAATCTCGTCGTTAGACGGCGAGGGAGCTTTCTGCCGCGGACACTTGGCCAAACGGTTATGCACAGCGCGTACCATAAGACGGATATCGGACAGACAAGGGCGACCTGTGCTTATTAGATGGGATGTTCCCGCCTGGCACGTGCTCTCGGAGCGTGCTCCCACTTTGCGGACATCGGCCCGACCGACCGGGCGGGATACCGCAGTGCCACAGTCAAAAGCAGCCGGACAGTCGAACAGCTTGCTGTCGTCGCTCTCACGTGACCAGCTCGCTTTGCTCACGCCCTACATGACGACGGAGCATCTGGAGCAGGGAAACGTTCTCTGCGAAGCCGGCGACGAGACAGAGGCTGTGTATTTCCCGCACAGCGGGATGCTCTCACTGCTTGCCGTTTTGAAAGATGGTAGGGCGATCGAGACAGCAATGGTAGGTCGTGAAGGGGCCGTCGGGGCAATGGCGGGACTTGGTCTTTACATCTCGCAAGTGCGGGTCGTGGTGCAACTGCATGCCGAGGTCTCAAAAATTCCGGCTAGTCGTTTTCGGAAGGCAGCAGCGCAAAGCGACGTTCTCCGCAGTCTCTGCATGAGCTGTAACGAGGTTTTGTTGTCGCAGGCGAGAATTACGGCGGCCTGCAATGCCGTGCACGTCATCGAGTCGCGGTTTTGCCGTTGGCTGCTTCAGACGGCGGACCGAGCGGGGAGTGACCCAATAAGTCTGACGCAGCAGTTCCTGGCGGAGATGCTCGGCGTGCGTCGCACGTCTGTGACCGAAGTAGCGAGGAAGGTGCAAGCCACGGGCGCGATCGAATACTCGCGCGGATCAATCAAAATCCTGGACCGTCCTCTGCTGGAACGTCAGTCATGTGAATGCTATGCGACGTTGCTCGAGCAGGAAGCGCCTTAGCCCTGATCGAACCGTCCGTGCCGCTCAAGCATCCCGTCGCGGGCTCGCGTCGACACCGAGTTGATCCGTCAAGGATTGTCCTGATGTTGTCAGCGCCTCGATCTCTCGAAGGTTGTCGAGCAGGGCATCACGTCTCGGGTTGCGTGGCGAGCTCAAGACATCGATCCGAGCCCTTCGCAACAGATCTGCAATTCGCTCTTGCCGGAGGCGTGTCATCGCTCGGGCTCAAGCCTTGCGACCTTGCGGATGCCGCACCACAGCTCTACTGGGCGATCAACCATCAATAACTCGGCATATGCTCGGGCGTCGTCGTCGCTCACGCTGTCGATATCGAACCGCGTCTTGATGTGGCCGTCATCTCCGATCACATATACCCGGTAGACCGGTGGATCGGCCATCAGTCGGGCGATCGCAGTCCGGGCGACCGCAGCCAGTCCGACACATGAGCGGCGGTCTCAGCCTGTCGAGCCCTGCGGATCAATTGCTCGCGTTCGACGCACGGAGACATTCTACGTGCTTCGGCGCGAAGGCGCTCGGCTTCGTGAGCAAGTCGGTCTTCGAGAGATTGCGTCTGTTCGACGCGGCGTCGCTGCTGCACGGCGCTGCTCCCTGTTCGCGTGGGGCGGGAGCGCGACGGGCGTTCTCATCACCGATAAAAGCCACGGGCGGTGCGGTGATAGTGTAGTGTCCGGCTTCCGACATATAAAAGCCAGTCTTTTATTTGCGATGAGCGGAGGAACAACCGACGGATTAACATAGGTTATTTCAAGAGGTCCCGCGCTTGCCTAGAGGCTGTTCAAAGGGCCCATTAGCGTTGGCGACCAGGTAAGGGATCATGACCGAAACCGCCCGCGAATATATCGACTATTGGGTAGAAAATAGTGTCCATGCGGCCGAGCAATTCAGAACGCCGGGTGCGTCGCAGGACGTTGAGGAATTGGTGCGGCGGCTCATTGCCGGCGCCGGAGGGCAGGGCATCACGGAACAGGCCATGCGGGACGAGGTTGGCGATATCGCCGACTACATCCGAAAAAAACTGAAAGCCGCCAACAAGTCTGAAGGCGATCGGCAAGAGTAGTGCGGACGCAGCCGGTGAAATCACCCGCCAATCGAGGCGGCCTCACTTCACTTTATCGCTCGTTTCGGCTTCGGAAGCCGGTCGGTGGCTTCAAGGCGTTCCTTCAAAACCGTCTCAATGAAATTGGTCAGAGTGCGGTTTTCTCGTTCTGCGACTTCACGCGCACGCTGTAGCAAATCAGCCTCTACGCGGATGGTAATGGCTTGCTTAATGACCTCGCTTTTAACGCGGTGTGGCCAGCAACTCGAAACGGATTTTGTTTAAGCCTCCGCGCCGACGAAACTATCGAACGCCTCGTAAGCTTGCAGCGGCGTTTTTCCTTCCTTAAAGGCGTCCGCGAAACTGAAGATCGCATCCGCCAGAAGGAATTCCTCCCGGATCGGAAACAGGGTGCGAAGTTCGATGAGCCAGCTCTCGTAAGAGGGCGGGTTGAACTTACCCAAGGCATAGTTGTCGCTGAATGAGGCGCGCATTTAGGTCGGAGCCTTCAGCCCGGGCGAGGCAAGCCACTCGCTGATGTGCGATGCGGCCTCAATCTGCCGCGCTCTCCGGATCAACCTCTCACGCTCGATACCTGGCGGAGTGCCCCTCGCTTGTTTGCGAAGTCGCTCTGCCTCATCGGCAAGGCGGCCGTGTAGAGGTTCATCTAGTGGCTTGTAGTGGCGTCGCTGCACCGGCGCTGCTCCTCTGTTTGCAGAAGGCGGGAGCGCGATCGGTCTCTCAGCCACCGACGCCTACGGACAGAGCCTTGGCCGGTGATGCAAAGCGAACGGTCCAGTCGGGGAAAGGTTGCTAAAAGTCGCGAATCCGACTTTGCGCCCAGGAGAGGCCGCCAGCCGAGGGGGCTTACTTCGAGACAGCGGAACTTTTCATTGCATTGACGTTGATGACGAACAGGATCAAGCCTGTCTCGTCGGTCACATCCATTTGCCAATCTTCGTCTACCCATAGCTTGCTAGCGTGAACTTGGAGAAGCTCCCCGATCCGCTTGGCGGCCTCGACACGGGCTTCGTCGGTATCAGCCAGTTCCGCAGCGTCAGTTACCATCACATGCGTCCCGGTCCTGACCTGGAAATGAAACCGCTTCGTGTTTGCCGGCATGTGGCCCCTGACCAAGTCTATTTCAGCAACGATTCCGAGTTTTCCAGTTCCGTCAAATCCCGTTAGGGGGATGAAGATCGCGGCCTGGTTGGTCGTGATCAAATCAGGCGAACAGATCCTTGCCTGCCTGGGTCATCCGGGTGAAAGTCTTGCTCTCGTGCAACGGTTCCAGCCAACCGCGCTCAATGGCGCGATTCAGCCCCGATCTGTATTCAGCTGGCGAAGCGCGATCAATGTCGATGAAGGGGTAGTTGATCTTCTCGATGTAAATCCTGCCGTCCTGGATCGGCACAAATGCCTTGGCGTGCTCCATGATCCTGCAGGCGGCTCTCTCGGGATGTGAAGGCCGGAGTTTCATCGGCGAATTCCATCTCTCTTCAGAGCGGCATAGATGTGCTGGCGGTGCACGTCGCTCTCGGCCGGCCGATGCCCGCGACCGCCGCGATGGCTGCCCCCATGTCCATGACTGTGGCCGCCCTTAACCTGGATGACAGCGTCGGCGTGGCCGAGAGCATTCGGCGTTGCGCCGGGCAGCGCGGACGCGGGTCCGACCACTGCAAGACTGCCGATTGCAGCTAATGCAACAAGTGCAAATTTAAATGTCATGGGGCTTCTTTCCTGTTGGCGTTCCAGATGCGCCGCACGGTAAGACGCTGAATGTGAACCGCAGAGGAGCAGGTCACCAGAATCGTGAGCGGATCGGCAAAGGAGTGCGAACAAATGCCAATGTCGGGAGTCATCCATTTGCTCCCGCTATCGAGCACCCCCGACCGAGAGACTAAACAACGGCGTCGACGGTCCCCGCGTCGGCAGGAAATTGAGTAAACTCGATGCTTGACGCGAGATACGCGGGCCGTCGAGTAAAGCGCCGCAATCGTCCGGGTAGTGATCGGCTTCGAGATATGCCCCAAGCCGATTTGCATTAGCACTTGTCGCGCTGATCGGCGTCACCCCCCGATTGTGAACCATGGGAAAGCTGAAGCTGACGGTCAACGAGGACAAGGCAAATCTGCGGTTGCCAGAAGGAGAGTTCGATTTCCTGGACACTTGGGTGCTGCACGCCTTTCCGACGACCGGGGCGGGTTCAACGTCCTCGAAATCCCCGTCGCGCGAGGCCAAAGAGTGCGCCGGTCAGGCTGGCCGTAGCGGCGACATTTCCATGAGATGCACTGAAGAGCCAGACCACCAGAAGCGCGCGCTGCTCGAAGGTCGGCTCCAGCGTCGCGCAAAGCTCCTCGCCCGACCGCGACGAAACTGAAATCTCTGTCCATCCGAGCCGGTCGAGATAGAGTTGCGACGGCGTCTCGCTCATGTCGTCCGCATGATCGGGCGAGAAGACGAGCCGCACCGCCGAGATCGACAGCGCCGTGACGCGACACGGCAGGATCTCGCCGCGCCATTTGAGTTGGCTCTCTTCGACGATCTCGAACAGTTCGTCCCCTCGCGGCAATTCGAAGCACACGATAAACGCGACGAAGGCGATCAGCATCGCGATTGCGGCCCAGAGCAGATTGAAAAAATCGAGAGACGAGATCTCTCCGGCAGCATTGGGCGAGACGAAGGCCCAAACGATACTGGCTGCCGAACTTGCCGCAATGGTCCCGAACACAGCGGCGAGCCTACGGTGGACGCGCGGAGCGGATCGATCGCCGCCCTTGTCGGTGATCTTGAAAGGCCGACCGAACGGCTTGACCACAGCGCTCAGCAAGGTCGCGGTGATGGCGAAGGACGTGACGGCATGCGTCGCTTCCATGAACAAAGGCAGGGTTTTCCCGCGTGAAATCCAGCCCATGAAAATGATCTGGGCCAACAACGCCGGCACGCCGTAGCGCAGAAATGACAGATAGTCGGCCTCGAATGCTGGCAGACCTCCGAACCAGTAGATCGGCGGCGCGATCAGGAGCAGCACCAGGAACGGCTTGCAGAGCCAGTTCAGCAAGCCGTGCAAGTAGTGCCAGCGCTGGGTGAACGTGTATCCGCCCCCGAATATCGGGCCGGAGCGAAGCAAGGCGACCTGAATGGTGCCGAGGCACCAGCGCGCGCGCTGCGTGATGTATTCCGGGACGCCTTCCGCCGACAGCCCAAGGCTCAGCGGCTCGTTGAGCCATGCTGTCTTATAGCCATGTCGGAGCATCGTGTAAGTGAGGTTGATGTCTTCCGAAATCGCCTCTGCCGGAAAGCCGCCGATCTCCTCGAGCCGATCGCGGCGCACGATGAAGGAGGTCCCGACGCAGAACGCGCAGTTCCACGCATCCTTGGCGGGCTGGAAGACATCGAAGAAGAAGCGCTGATCGTCGACCCAGCTCTGGCTGGACAGCAGATTGTGCTGAATCGGATCGCTATTGTAGTAGAATTGCGGTGTCTGCACGATCGCGCAGTCCGGCTCCGACATCAGCAGCCCGACCGTGCGCGTCAGAAAATCCTGCCTTGGGGCGAAATCCGCGTCGAGTACCAAAATCACGGGCGCATTGGTCCGGCCGGCGGTGGCAGCGAGTCCATTGTTGAGGTTGCCAGCCTTGGCATGCTTGTTGTCAGGACGCGTCAGGTGATTGGCGCCAACGCGCGAGCAATAGTCTCGCAACCAGACACGCCGCGTGTCATCGAGGACCCAGACGGTGAAGTTCGGATATTGAAGCGCGAGGGCGCTCAGGATCGATCGCTCGACCACCTCGATCGGCTCATCATAGGTGCAGATGAACACATCGACCGCCGGGTACACATTTTCTTTCGCAAGCGTTTGCTGTGCGCGCTCGGCCTGCCCGGATCGGTCGATGTAGCGGGACAGGATCACGATTGAGATCAGCGTGTAGGCGATCGCGATCGTTTCAAATGTGATAAACAGCCGGGACCAGAGGCTTTGCAGCGATAGCGAAAGTGGCGGCAAAGTATCCTGCCAACGCCAGAGTGCATAGATCGTCAGCAAACCGGCGGTGACAACGCCGAACAGCAAGCGATCAGTCATGCGCTTCGGATCGAGCACGCGGGCGATGACAACCAGCCCGAGCATGATTCCGATGTCGATTGTCAGGACCGGCCCGATGTCGCTTGCTGTTGGAAACATCAATTTACCTTCCGGCCGGTGAATGGATTCCAGCCTGTCGCCGCCAGCACCGCCCAGGCGGTCGCGCCCAGATGGGGCCGGCGAAAGTATAGAAAATCGGGTACCGAGCTGGTGGGGTCGATCGAGAGTCCGGTCGTTAGTTGGGGTTTTCGCGTGGCGTTCAGTAATCCGGACGCAGTCTGGTCAGAGGCCAGGCTTCCGAGCAGGCGATCGACCGCAGGGAGATCGCCTGTAATCCTGTAGGCCAGAGCGGCCTGCGCCGTACCTTCGACCCAGACCCCATCCCGGTCGCCGTTGAAATCGAATCCGCCGTCGACTGCAAGATGCGCCTCAGCGAAGCCAAGAGCTCGGCGCCATGCGGCAGGCGCGTCGTTCCTGGCCATCCACGGCCACAGCTGGACGTCGAGCGCGAGAAGGCGATCGTCGGCAAGGCTTGCGTCCGGTTTGGTGCCCAGCAGGAAGTGATCGTTCTGGAACGCCCTACCGACCAGGAGCTGGGACCGCCTGTCGGCGTCCGCGTAGCGCTGGTCGTGAGTGAGACGATACAGCCAACGGGATGCAGCGCCGATGTCGGCGTTGTGTTCGGTTGAACTCCACGTCAGCCGAACCTGATCCGGATCATAGCCGTGATATCCACCGCAGAAGCCGCTGTCTGCGCAGGACGTGCTGGCGATGATCCAGTCGACCAGGCGCGCGGCGTCATGCAGGTACTGCGCATCGCCCGTCGCTTCGTGCAGCGTCAGGAGCGCGAGCGCCGCCCACGCTACATTGCCGGTGGACGTGCCGTCCTGTGCGGGATCTTCGGCCCAGAGCTGCGCGCGATTGTCCCACCAGCCAGGCAGCTTCGGCGGGCCCGCACCGACAGGACCGGCACGGTACGCGTTGCGAATCCTGCCGTCGTCGAACGAGCGGTCGAGTTGTGTGGCGCGGCTGAGCGCATTGCCGATCGATCGCGCCGCCGTCACGTCTCCGCAGGCGACCAGCCCGATGACCGCAAGGGCGTTGTCATAGACGAATGCCGTCGTGCTGAGGCCGTCGGGCAGTTTGCTCTCGTCGGTAGCGGGCTGATAGCTACGGACGAACATCCCTTCGGCCCCGGGGACTTGTGACACCACGGCTGACCGGAGGCCGCTGCAGAAGGTAGCAACCGTCGGTTCGGCGCTGGCGGGCCTTGGCAAGCCACAAAACGCGACGCAGACCGCCAGCAGCGCGATTAGTCTCATCGCGTCACGAGAGCGTGCGATCTCGGCACCCAATCCTCGTCCAGCGCCCTCGCGGCTCTCTGGTCGGATGAACGCAAAGCGGTCTTCAGGCGGTCCGTCGCGTCGAGCCTTTCGGCCTCGGTAGGTGATCGGCCCGATCCCGTTAGATAAGCAACCAGGTGTCCGAGCCTCCGCCATGATACCGACATCGACGGCACGATGCCGTTCTCGCGCGTCACGGTGACCCAATGCCCGACCGTGCACGTTGCAGGCTCGGTCGTCTTGGTGACCGGCCTTGCGCCGTCCTCCCGGTCCGGCGCGATGATGGCATACAATTCGCGGCGTTCGGTCTGGGGGAACGGGACCGCGAAACGCTCGTCTGCCTTGTCGGTGGTCCGGGGAAGCACCGAGGTGATGACGCCGGAACGCAATGCTCCGCCATCGATGCGGACGCGTGTTCCCGGCATCAGGTTCTCCCCCTGCCGATAGGAGAAAATCGCGACAACGAAGCGTTTGTCACAATCGACCACCGAAGCAATTGTGTCGCCGGGGTTGACATGGCGTCCCGTGGAGGCGCCCACGGTCAATACCGTGCCGGAACCGGGCGAGACGACGGTGGCGGCTCCGAGCCGCTCCAACCTTCCGCCTTCGGTATCGATGATCTTTTGTAGGTTTACGACAATGCCGGATTGCTGCCGGGCCTCGATGTCCATGCTTTTAGCATCCAGCTCGATATCTCGGCGCTTCTGCGCAAGGATGTTGATGGCGACTGAATCGTCGCCGACGTAAATGCCCTTGTTCAAGGCATCGAGCTGCGACACTTTTTGATTAAGTTTGAAGGTCTCCGCATCGGTGTTGTGCAGGGCGGCGGAATATTGCTGCTGAGTGGGCCTCAGCATGTCCATACTCGCAGCGTTGCGGGAGACCATGTCGCTCTGCCGGTCGACCAATGCCTTCTTCTCACCGCTCATCGCACTTGACTGCGCGACCCGCGCCCGGAGTTCCTCGATCTGCGACCGCAAATGGGCGCGAAGCTGCGACGTCTGGTTGGCGATTTCGGTATCGAGCGAGGCGATGTAGGCGCTGTCGGTCTGGCTTTTGGAGAGGGCCGCACTCAGCTTTTCGCGGGAGTCTGCGGACTTCTCTTCCAGGGAAATGAGTGCCGCACGATCGACGCGTGGGTTGGAAATTTCCGCCAGCGTCTGTCCCGTGGCAACGTCGCTGCCGGGCTGCACCGATAAAGCAGCGATCTCGCCCGCGATCGAAGCCGTTATCAATGTCACTGGCGCGTCGACGACAGCGCGGTCGGACTGATCGGCTAACATCGGCGGCGCCACAGCGGTAATCATCATCGTCGCCAGGACACCGGCTACACCAATGGCGGACACCCGTAAGATAGCCGGGTGCCTGGTTTTCCCTCGCGGGATTGTTGGGATGGCATTCGGTGTGTGTTCGCCAGGGGTCATTCACAACTTCTCCGGTGTTGGCCCAAAAAAGGTGGCTCCTCTTTCGCTGCGGTGCTGCCGGGCGTCATGATGGACGCAACGGCCATGTCGCAGTGCAACAAGGCTGGCGACGAATCGTTGCAGAGGTTTCTCCAATTTGCCTAAAATTCCCGATGACGCCGCCGGCTTAGCCAGATCCCATTCTCGGGACCCGCCGACGGTCTGGCTGCTCTCGTCGTCGTTCGCTGACGTGCTCCTCACTGTGGCCGGTTCGCTATCGGCGCGAAGAGGTGGTCGTTCGCGGTCGAATTCGGACCCTTCGTGAACTCATTCTCACCCGTACGGAACATTCCGGTCGGACTCCGGTTCGTCCAAGTTCCCGGGGACGCGCCTAGGCAGGCGTTCGTTCAGGTAGGTTTTGCCGATGTCACCGTCCGATCGCCCGACCAGAACTGCCCAGGATCGACACCAACGAAGGCTCTTAATCGTGCTGGCTTTGGGATTTGTCGTTTTCGGCGCTGCCGCGGCCGCCCTCTTCTACATCGTGCAGCCCGAGAACCTCCGGATCGCCGTCGGGCCCGCAGGCAGCGACGATCAACAGGTGGTCCAGGCGATGGCCGAAGCTTTCGGCGACGAAAGCAGGACCGTGCGGCTCTCACCGATCACGACCGAGGGTGCGGCCGAATCCTTGGCTCTGCTGGACACCGGCAAAGCCGACCTTGCGATAGGTCGCGGCGACCTCGACATGCCGGCCGACGCGCAGACGCTCGCGGTCCTACGCAAAAACTACGTCGTGCTTTGGTCGCCTACCGGGGGATCTCGGAAAAATTCCAAGAAAAAGGCCACCGGGAATGTCGGAGAGATCGCCGATCTGGTGCGGCGCAAGGTAGCCATCATCGGAAGGACCGGAGCAAACCTCGAACTGCTGCGGATCATTCTCGTCGCTTCCGGCGTGGAGCCGGACAAGGTTACGACGATCCAATTCGGGACGGACGAGATCGAAAAGCTTGCGCAGGACGCCACTATCGACGCCTATCTCGCCGTCGGCCCGCTCGACAGCCGGATCACCGTCGCCGCGATCGCCGCGACCTCGCGATCGCGCGGCGCTCCGAAGTTTCTTCCGGTCGAGACATCCGAGGCCATCGCGCTGAAGCACGCCCGCTACGAAGCCGAGGAGATTCCGGGCAGCGTCTTCAACGCGAACCCAGCCTGGCCCGAGGACAAGATCGACACCATCAGCGTCAACCATCTGATCCTTGCTAGGAAAGAACTGTCAGAAACCAAGGCGGCGGCCTTCTACCGGCAGCTTTTCGCCGTCCGCGACACGATCACGCAACGCGTCGCCGGCGCCGCGCACATCACGAAGCCCGAGACGGAAAAAGAGGCGGAGCCCTCCGTGCACCGGGGCGCTGCGGCGGTCATTAACGGGACCGAGCGGACCTTTCTGGACAAGTACAGCGACTACTTCTGGTTCGCATTGCTTCTTCTTTCCGGGATCGGTTCGGCCGCCGCGTGGCTGCGTCGCTATCTGAACCGGGACGGCCGGGACGACACCACCAACCATCGGAACCGAATTCTCGCCGTGGTCTCGGAGCTTCGCGATGCCGGATCCGAACAAGACCTTCTGACATCGCAACGGGAAGTCGACGCGATCATCGGCGAAACACTAAAGTGCTACGATGATGGAGCGATCGAACAAGATGACTTGGCCGCATTCGGACTGGTCCTTGAACTGTTCGATCATGCCGTCGCCGAACGGCGAGCGGCGCTGCAGAGGGGCCCCGCCGATGAAGCAAAATCTCCGGGTCCAACCCTTGCCTCTCGCCGGTAGGCGCACCCGGCATGACGCCTCGCGGAATGTCTTGGCTCCGTGTGTCTTGCCTTCTCAGGTCGGAGCGCCGCGACTGGATCGGTCTGCAGACGAGCACATCGCCAACATCACGCTGGCCGGAACCAGCGGGCGGACCGCCCGTGATGCCGGTTTGACCACGGTTGGATGGTCACGCCAACATTCCGATCTGACGAAGTGCTGCGGCCGATTGAGATTTTCGAGGCGTCAATGGATATTTGCACTGCGCCATCGAGGGCAACGGGATCCCGCGGCACATTGCCGAAACTGGCACCAGTTCCAAATACTGCTCCGCCGCGGCTCCCTGAGCCGTGGTGCTCTCGGCGGCGCCAGCTGAAGGCCCCTGCTGAAGCGGGTTATCACGCCGTAGCCCCCGATATGCGTGGCTATGGTCGGACCGGCAAGCCACCCGACATCGATCAGTACGCCTTTGTTGATCTCGTCGGTGACATGGTCGGCGTTGTCAGCCTTCTCGACCACAAAGCAACCGCTATCCTCGGTTGGCCCGCATCCGCGCGGTGATTGAGCGAGTTGGGCTCGAAAGGGCGGCTCACTTTCCACGTCGAGGCAGAAGGGCGGTGCCCAGGTGTTTGGCTGCGTGATCTAGCGCGCCGTGCGAGTGTGAGCTTCTAAGTTCGAGTTTGCGCGGGCGCACGCCGCCGACGCTGATCGAAAGCTGGACTGGAACTCGTCGGCCGCGCCAAGCTTTGGTTGTGAAAGGGAGAGTGAGATGGCTGGTGTGACCGAGGAAGAAATTCGAAAGCGGGCTTATGACCTTTGGGAGAAAGCCGGTGAGCCCTCAGGTAAAATGGATGCATTTTGGTACGAGGCCGAGAAAGAACTTCTTGCTGAAGCCAAAGACGTGGGCGAGGTGCCGCCTGGAATGACAGACAATTTGCCGATCTGACGTATTGATTCGAAGTTCTTGTTCTTAAACATCACATCGTGGATGCCGGCATTGAAGAGGGCGATTTCGATATTGTCATTCATCGCCGCAAGCGGGAGTTCCGTCAGTTGCGGAACTATCCTGCTAACTCCGAGTTGCCAATGCACAATTCAGGAGGACATCATGGATTTCGGAAAGGGCGCCATCCTTTGGCTGTTGGGTGTGCCACTACCTGTAATTTTGCTGATTGCGTTGTTCTGGCATCACTAGGCTCTACGTAGCCCTGATGGCGACGAAGGCTCTCGGCACATGTCGGGAGCCTTTTGTGTTCGATGGTCGTTTGACGGGTAGTCGGGATTCAAGTCTTGCTCGTCCTTGAAGGGAGACATCGATGGCAAAGAAAACGCGGAAAGCAAAGAAGCGCCCGGAAACCCATTTGGTCGAAAACGTAAAAAAGCTCGCGGTATCCTCGCAGGCTGTTTTGCTGCTGGAACTGGGTAAGCTCTACAAGAAGGCCAAGCCAACGCGGCCCGGATTGCTGAATAAGGAGGCCGGCCAAAGTTCTACGCTGAGAAAGAGAGCCATCAAAAAATCTCGCGCAAGGCCGACCGCGAAATATCGCAGCAAGAAAGGCAAATCAATCGCAACTGCATCTTAGAAATAGGTCTCAAGCAGAGAGGTAATTGACGTCCGCGAGAAGATTGACGCCATGACCCGGTTCTTGAACGGCAAAGACGACGTTCGCTCGGCCTATTGGACGACCCGGCAACCGAGTTCGACATCCAAGGTTTGGAGCTGGATTGGGGCGGTGTTTGATGGGGATGCCGAATTTCGTTCGATCGATAGCAAATGGCAGTACTACCGGTTGTCAGGAACGCGCTGGCAGAATTTTCAACGATGACCTCATTACGGACGAGGCCTTGCCACCATGAAGACGAACATCTACGCGCCGTTTCGGATCATCAAGGCGGCCCTGCCGCATTTGAAGCCAGGTGCCGTGATTATCGGTACCACCTCCGAGCAGGCCTAGGATCCATCGCCCGACCTCTACGATTACGCGCAGACCAAGGCCGCGACCATGAATTACGTCAAGTCGCTTGCCAAGCAGCTCGCTCCAAAAGGCATCCGGGTCTGCGGCGTGGCACCCGGTCCAATTTGGACGCCGCTTCAGGTATCCGGCGGTGCGAGCATGGAAAAGCTCGAGAAGTTCGGCAGCCAAAGCAGCTTTGGTCGACCGGGCCAGCTGGCCGAACTTGCTTCGATCTATGTGCAGCTCGCCGCGGCCGATGCCAGTTACACCACTGGCGCCGTCTATGGCGCGGCCGGCGGCACCGGGCAGCCGTGAAACGCTTGTCGTGTCCGTGAAGTTATTTGGAATCCGGCTTCGACTTCGCGGGTTGAACGCTACTGGCCGGATCTGACGCTGGAAAGCTGTCCTTTAGGCCCTCGTCCAGATCTCCGTGTTTATCGCGGTCATGCTGTTCCTTCGCCGGAATGTCTGCGTGTTTGTCGTGTGGTGCGGGATCGAATTCTTTTGCCATCCGAGGCCTCCTCGTTAGCTCGGCCAACGCGAAGCCGTATCGCAAGTTCCTACCGAGGAACGATCGGGCTGCGCTGTCGTTGCCACACGTCACCGAAAGAAATCCGAGATGGTCAAACAGCAAAACGGACAGATCGTCGAGACCACCACGGAAGCGCGACAGGCCGAACCTGGTCCAAGCGTGCTCAAACTCCTGACGATCAGCCTCGCCCTTGCCGTAATCGTCCTGGGCGCCGTATGGATGATCTTTTTCCGCACGTGAACCCGACGATCAGGCCGCGAAAATTTCGGTAGGAGATCCGTCCGCACGACCAGGTGTACCAACTACGGATACTTCAACGAAGGGGGCGGGTGGATAGGTGATCAGCATAGTGCGGCCGACGCCGAAACCGAGTTGCGCGCCCGCCTGGCTGTAAAGTGCCGATGCCGTACAGGTCGTCGTCGGACGCGCCCGTGATCAGGACGGGCCCTACGCTTCAGAATGCTGTCCTGATCTTAGGTTTCCTTGAGCGTGTCGCGCGTTTCAACCCTGTCAATTCGTCCTCCAGAGTGTCATTTGTAACCGATCCCGGGCCCGTCGCGGCTTCGGCGTGGCTAACGCAGGTTAGTGCGCTGTGCTTTGTTTAGTGCACTACGTGGGCGAACCGGCCGATTATAGGCATTCCGCAAAACCTGCATCATCCAGTGGGACGGCGGTTGACGCGATGCGCTGCTTCACAATTCTGGTGATCGCCATTGTGCTGTGCGCACCCGCGCTCGCCCAGGGAGACAAGAAGACCGACGACCTGAGGCCGGCCGATCCCGACACGGGCGAAAGCACGGTGCAGGAAACAACCCTCGGCTTTCTTCCCAATCCGTTCGAGAAGCAGGGTGTCAAGTTCGCAGTCACCTATATCGGCGAGCTTCTTGGCAATCCCACCGGGGGCGCCAAACAGAGCGCGATCTATGAGGACCGCATCAATTTCGCGATGGATGTCGATCTTCAAAGGCTGTTCGGGCTTAACGGTATCAGCTTTCACAGCAACGTCTTTCAGATCGATGGCAGCGGGCTTTCGAGGGGCGCATTGTTCAATTATCTCGATGTCAGCGGCATCGAGGCGTTACCGACGACGCGGCTCTATGAAGTCTGGTTCGAGAAGAAATGGGGAGACAAGATTGCTCTCCGTGGGGGCCAGCTTGCCGCTGACTCCGAGTTCGCGACGTCGAAATACACCGACGTGCTCACGAACGCCTCCTTCGGCTGGCCCGGTATCTTTGCCCTGAGCATGCCAAGCGGGGGTCCTTCGCCCCCGCTTGCCGCCGTCGGAGCCCGCGTACGCGCTGATGTCACTGACAATCTCACGCTGCTCGGCGCCGTCTTCGACGGCAGTGCAGCAGGATCCGGCACAGACGATCCCCAGCTCCGGGATCGCCATGGCACAAATTTCAGAGTCAACGATCCACCCCTTGCGTTCTTCGAGGCGCAGTTCCAATGGAACGCAAAGAAGGGCGACCCCGGCCTCGACGGAAAGTTCAAGATCGGCGGCTGGCGCCATCTCGGTGCGTTTGACAGCGAGCGTATCGACGCCGCGGGGCTTTCGCTTGCCGACCCTGCGAGCTCGAGCATGCCTGCGCGGTTCGCCGGCAATTACGGGGTCTATGGTGTATTCGAGCAGAAGCTCTATCGCGTCGGCCATGATGATGATCGCGGGGTCGGCATCTTTGCACGAGCCTCCTACAGCCCGCCCAATCGCAATTTGATCGATCTCTACGCGGACGCCGGCATCGAGTTGATCGGCCTGATGGACGCGCGATCTCACGATAAATTTGGTCTGGCCGCGGCCTACGCACACGTGTCTCCGAGCGCTCAAGCGCTGGACCGTGACTTCCAATCGATCAACGGACCGTTCTGGCCGGTCAGGACATCCGAGACACTTCTCACAGCGGTCTATCAATACGAGGTCCGCTCGGGCATCACCCTGCAGCCGAACGTTCAGGTCATCCGCCATCCAGGAGGCGGCGCGACCAACCCGATCGGGACGACACGAGGGGTGTCCCTGAAGGATGCCGTCGTGCTTGGCATGCGGACCGTCGTGAAGTTCTAGCTGGCAGCGGCCCGGGCGCGATGAATGGGAACGACTCCGCCTCGGTTCGATTGTATCCAGGGAGACGGAATCCGGAGCAGGACAGTCGCCAGCGTGGCCATCCGGTGTAACGCCCGCGTGGCCACGTTTTCCATCGATGAGTAGGTCCAAAGCCTAACCCGACTGAAGAGCAAGTACGGATCCGTGCCCACGAATTATTGGGAAATCGCCGGACGAGCCGAAGGGCGGCAAAAGGAATTCTGGTAGGAAGCCCAGCGAAAGCTAAGGGACGGCACTACCAATAATGCTGACGAGAAATCCGTAAACGCTTCTTGAGTAGCCGGCGTCGTTCGAGCGCCCTGCCTTCAATTCAAGAGTGACCGAAGCTGGTTGACGAGCGCTTGCGGTGAGTATGGCTTCGCGATGAAGGTGCCGCCGACGGGCAAATCACTTTCGGCCGGCGAAATGCACCCTGAGGTTAACACCAAACCCATCGGGGGCCAGCGCCCCCGCACGATATGCGCGAGTTCAAGCCCGTCCGGTTCGCCGACGATCTGGATGTCGGTGAAGACGACGGCGACGTCGTCGCGGGAATTCAAGATCGCAATGGCTTCCGCCGCGCTCTTGGCCTCGACGGTCCGGAAGCCGGCAGCGTATAGGATGTCGATCACATCCATCATGATGAGCGGCTCGTCTTCCACGACTAGGATGACTTCTCCATCCGAGGAGCTTTGAATCAAAATCGATCTCCGCCGATCGCGTGGGATTGGTAACCACTACATCAATGCGGAAGCGCCGCGTCGCGACGCGGCGCTTCGAAATTTACTTCTCTGGATGGCCGCTGCCGGGCGGGGTCGTCTTCGGCGACTTGCCGTCTTCGATCCTGCCTTCGTTGCGAAGGTCGCGCCCTTCTTGCGCCTTGCGCTTGCTCTCCGGGTCCTTGCCGTGCTCGTTGAGTTCCTCCTTGACGTAGCCGGCGCCTTCCTTGATCTCACCCTTCACACTCATGTTAATCTCCGTTCCCTTGCTTTGCACTCATCCGTCACGGAAGTTGCTGTAAGGTAACGGCCTCGAATCAGCTTCGCTCCTATTTCGCGCGGAGATTTGCTGCCGTTCCAACCCCGCGCCGCCTTGCTGGCGTGTTGTCGATATGCCGGAAGCGTCCAGCGGCCTCGATGAGCGGGTCTCCGCGATCCGAACCGGGATCGCCTTGGGGGCATTCCGCACTTTGGAACTTCGATCTCAGACGATCGCGTTCACAGCGGCGAACGCCAAGCGTCCTAAGGCGCGTAGCGACACGAAGCCGCCCCGGTCGCGCGTCGGGGCGGCCATGGCTTTGGAATGGCAACATCGCAGCCGCTAGCGCTTCGCAGGCGGCCCGCTCTTGTTGCCGGGCAAGCCTTGTACGTTCGAGGGATCCTGCTGCTGTACGCGCTCGTTCTGAGGACTCGACCCTACCGTGCTTTGGCCCGGCGCAGGCCCGTTCTTGTTTCCTGGCGCGCCGGATATTCCGGTGCCGGAACTTTGCGCACTGGGAGCGTTGCTGGCTCCGGCCGCATTGTTTGCTGCAGCCGGACGTCCTGGAGGCGTTGCAGCCGCTCCAGGATTATTCTGGTCTCCTACGTACCCGGACTCACCGGAATTACGCGTCTTCACGCCCTTGTCGGCCTCACTCTGCTGGTTCTGGGCGATAGCCCGTTCAGCCGTCATCAGACCGGCTGCCGCAATGCCCGCAACGAGCAGCGCAATGGTACATGTTCTCATGAGCTTCCTCCTAAAGGTTGCCCCATCTCCACAACTCGCGTCGGCGTGATCATTTCCAATGCCGCAGACGAACTAGTCGTTGGCGCTAGTCACTCGGAAGCCGTGTTCGTCCTTCACTAGTATCCATGGCGTCGGAAACCGTCGCCATATTAGGTCCTGCGGTGGATGGTTTGCCCCTAATCGGTTTGGCGGAGCGCGTGCCGACGCAGCATTGGCACTCAACTACTCCTCAACCTTCATCCGGTCACGCCCAGGCAAAGGGCATGGACCCTGAACAGCATCCGCTGCAGCAGGGCTTCTGCCGAACGGGTCCTAAATCCCCTCCAGCGGGAGGGTCAGGATTTCCTTGGGCTGGCGGACGATCTGCACGCGCATGCGCTCGACCTCCGCACGGAGATAATCGAGTGCGGGCATTGTTCGCTCCGTATTGGCGGTGATCTAGCCGTAGGGACGTTACAGAGAACGTTGAGTCAAGCGTCGCAAAAGACATACCTTCGCCAACGCCAGAGAATCCACATCACCATTAACGCAACAAAAAGTTGCGGGTGCGCATCACGTGGCAAATATGAGATAGCAGCCGGCAATCACCAGCAGTATTCCCAAAACGGTTGATGCGTCAGCATGCTGCATCATCTTGATGGGAGGTCGAGCCCCATGACCCGCTTTCTAGTGAGGTCGCTGTGGCTGCTCATTCTGAGGCCTGACTGCCATGTTGCTTTCCGGCATCGCCGGTCACGGAACCTCCGCCGCTTGGCGCTCCGTTCGACTGTGCGAACGCAGTGGGGGCCATGAGAAGCAGGATCTTAGATAAAGCAGACAGCACTTTCATTGATGCTCCCTCTTTGCATCGAAGCCCGGCGCGAGGGCTTCTGCCATCGACGACAAACAAGAAACGGCGCCCACATGATCCTCGTTCCAATGTACACGATCGCTGACTAAGTCGAGAACAGCTCGGGGGATCGCGCATCAAAGTCGGTGGAACCAACCCATCGCAAGACCATTGGAGGTTTGGTGTCACGGACGCGACTGCCATGATTGGGCGTGGAGTACCGTTTTTTCTTCTTTTCTACCTGAATGCTTTTCCCACATATGCTGGCACTTTCACCGATTGTCTTGCGTGGTCATTCGCTATTGCGTAGCGAAATACGCTGCGCCTGCTGCGGAAGCGTGGGCGCGGTCCAAGGGAGCGACCGCTGCGGAAATCGATGCTGCGCGTCAGTGTTTGAGGGTGGTTCACGCAGCTCAACAATGAGGCTGGTCGTCACGAACTCGCCTCCGGTGTGGTCGTGTTGGTCGGCTAGGGTAGAAGCATTTTGGAGAGGCACCTAAGCGCACCAACTCTCTGTGAACTTGATCTTCGCTGTTATCTCGTACATCCAGCGTAACGGCGCGAACGACGGTTGAGCGGGGTGATCCGAAGCGGAATATCACTGGCGCCGCCCTAGTCTGCCTTCGAGCGCCTTTCATTCCGTGGTCTGGAGTCGGGAAGGTCTGGCAGCGGTGACCTGTTTGGACGTGACTCTGGATTTGGCCCGGCAGGTGGATCGCTATCGACGTCGTTCGATCGCTTCCGACGGATCGCATGTCCAACCGAGCCGACGATCACCAGTAATGTGCCCGCCACGATCAGCCAGTGTGGTAGCTGTAACGACCCTATGGTGGTCTTGATTAAATCCACTTTTTGCCTTCAGCTCAACTTCCAAACCCATTTCGTCGCCACGCGCGTTAGCTGCTCGCGCGCGACGTCGATAGCGCCGCCGGGCGCGAATCCGGAGATGTCATCGAGATGTTTCGCGATGCTGCCGGGATCCGAGAAGAAGCCGTAAATCGCGACGAGGGCGGCGAGCGCGTACAACCGCGATATTCCAGCCGCTCAGGGTCATTTTTGGGCGGCGCGCTTTCTCGAGACTGGCCATATCCGTCGCCACACCTAGTCCGCACACCTAGAAAGGCGCCGGCAGCGCAAGTACCGCGGGCCGCGTCCTTGCCTGCTGATCTACGAAGTAGCACCCCAATCGGTCCTACACTGCGCAGCCGCCGTGTAGGTCGGATCGGCGGGGATTTCTGCTTCGTACTGTTTAGCCTTCTCGAGCAGTGCGTCGCGAATTGGCCCTTCCGGTAAAAGGGCGGCCTGATGACGCGCATCTCTCGCGCATTCGGCGGCTTTACTTGCCAGTTCTTCCATCTCGCGATTCATACACCGTTGCTCCACTCGATTCCGAGTTCTTTACGCACGGCAACCGCTGAACTGCCGACCTTTTCAACGGCCTTTCGAAGCTCTTCCTTGGATACGCCGAGGGCGCGCGCCCAGAGTTTGACCTCAACGGCCTGGTGCATGTCGATATGAAGGCGATCCGGTTGTTCCTTGATGGTCAGATTGCTCATGCCGGCGCCTCCTATCGCAAGAACAGCGGCAATCTAACGAAGTTCCTATTGCCGCACGCTTTGTCCTAACACGCCGGTACAGCCCTGCTCGTTTTTACCCTTCTCCGCAGTTTGAGGGGCCGCAGCTAAGCTTCCTGATTTGCCCAACTCCATTAAGCGTTAGAACCGCATTGACCAGACCGGAGCCCGTAAAATAGGAGATTCTGATTTCGTTGCTGGAAGGCTGGAGGTCGTCCATCTCGAAAGCCGGGTCACGCCTCAGGCGATCAACCCAATAGGCGTGAAGCGCCTTCCGACCCATCAAGACTTTCGTGCCGCCGCAATCACAGCAGATCACTGCGTCATCGGCAAACATGTCGAGGATGGTTTCAACATCGCCAGCGCGGTAGGCGTCGAGCCAGTCAACCGCAGTGGCCATCGGGTCAAAGGACATATTCGTCACCTACATGCCATTGTCAGCTGCGGGTTCTAGGATCGTCTACGTGAACCGAAGCTGAAGGACTGAAATGAACCACAGGGAAGCGGAACCCGCCGCACTCTTATGGTGTCCCCGGTCCAGGCATTCATGCGTCGGATCCAAGGTTTGGGATCGACTTCCGGTACCCAAGCAACTGGTTGCAATCGGCATAGTTGCCGAGAATCGCACGCAAGTTGGTGCGGCCTTACGAAACTCAGAGAACACGTTCGAACGTGTCCGCGCCGGTCGTCATGGCTCGCCACCAGTTGTTCTTACGGGTCTCACCCGGCTTGCCGACTTCGGCTTTGACCGCGGCGTCGGCCGCGACGAACCAGAGCGTCTCCATCTTCCCTTCCCGAAAGAGGCCGGTGTAGGAGACCACCGAATCTCCGGTGGGTGTCACGCCCCCGCAGACGAAGCTGATGCAATCGCCTTGATGCGCACCCACCACCGGAACCGTCTGACCGAAAAAGCCGCTGTCCCGGAGGGCGGTCGTGAACAGCCCTTCGATCCGGTTGCGCGCGTCATCGGTGATCTCGACGATCGAGCCGTACTGGTTGCGCCATTTTCCTTTCCAGTTCATGGCAATCGTGCCCTTCCGCTATTTCCGGTCGCTAGTGGGTTGGCCACGGATGCTTATTTTCACGACCTTCGATGTCAGGGTAGAACTGAGGCGTCTCACGCCGGTCGAAGCGGCCATAGTCGCGTACAACCCGCACCTTGCGATGTCGCAACTGCTCGACGCCATCGATCATCTTCGGCATCCAAGAGTCCGCTGCCGTCGGGTTCTTCCAGCTGACAAGTAGTGCCATTTTTCCAGGATTGTAGATGCTCGCCCAAACGTCGTGGTCGATGACGCCCGGATCGTTCAGGTCAAGACCAAGATGTGCAGGCAGGAGATCGACCTGGTTCGCGAGTGCGGCGCCCTTCGCCGGCATGATTTCCGTGAACGTCGCCAACGTTCCCTTGCCGACCTCGGTCTCGTCGAAACGCCGTTCGCGGACGGGCGCTTCCTTCGGCGGATGGGTATCGGACGTCACGTCGCCGACCCGCAAGTGATAGTCCGAGAAGATCTTGAACCTGCCTTTGCCCTGGACGACGTGATGCTCGGCCTCGGTCCGCCAACGTACGACCGACTTCTCGTCCCGCCAGGTCGAATGCGAAAGCACCCACCCGGGACGCAGCTTGCTCTCGAAACGCTCGTTGTCGACGAAGCCATCAATGCGTTCCAAAATCGGTTTCAGGTGCTTGGCGAGATCCAGATACTCGTCCTTCTTGCCGTCGTTCGGATGCACTTCGAAAATCACTGAAAACATATCGATTCCTTTCGTGGTTCAACTCGGAATTGGCGCGATGTCTTCGCCTTGCAGGAAACCGATGCTTTCTCGCCAGAGTGCGAAGCGCATCGCTTCCAGATGCATCAGATGGGTGCCGCGACCGATCTTGATGTCGCGCTTGGTCGGTGTGTTGGAGAGCGCATCGAACAGCCATCGCGCGTCGTCGTCCTGGACTAGGCCATCCCATTCGCCCCGGATGATCGCGACCGGCGACTTCACTTGCGAGGGATCGTAGGCAAGTTGCCCGTGCCAAGCCTTGATGATCTCGCTGAATGGGCCGAGCGGAGTCTTCACTCCGGCGGGGTCGCGCGACCGGCTCTCGGGATCGCTGCCCAGATAGAGCTTGCTCCATTCATCGAAATGGACCCGTGAGAGCACCGGAGGAACGTGTTCGGGGATGTCCTCGACGAACCTGTTCCACTGGTCCTCCGACGTGACGATGCGCCATGCCGGGAACGTCGGCGGGTTTTCGTAGCGGCGAGATGGCCGGCGTCCGATCGGTGCGAAAAGGACGAGACGATCGACCAGCGCGGAATGGGCCGAGGCGAACAGGCACGCGGGCATCGCACCCCATGAATGGGAGATCAATGAAAGTTTGTCCCGGCTCTGATGCCCGCGGATGAATCGGGCCGCAGCCGCCACCTGTTTGGCGGCGTCCTCGGCGACGCAAAGCGGTTGATGTTCGGTTGCCGCTTGGTCCATCTCCGGATATCGGTCGGAATGCCCGAACCCGTAGAAGTCCAGACCCCAAACATCGAAGCCGGCCTCGTTCAGGGCATCACGCCACGACTTACCGTCGAAACGATGCGCGATCGACAGAGCGGAAGGGAAAGTCGCGCCATGCACATAGAGCACAGGGCTGCCGGCCGTGCCGGCCTGGCGGGTTGTCGGAAGAAGCCGAAGAAAAAGCGACAACCCGTCGCGAGGGCCGGGAATCCGGAAGTGCTGCTCCTTCGGATCCAGCAGCGCCGCCTTTGAATAATCTGTCATTTTCGCATTCCAACTGTCATTTGCGCATTTCAGAAAGGGCTTGCAGATCGGAGAGGCTTGTCGGTTTGGGCAGATAACGCTTCTTCAAATCGTGAGTTGCAGCAGACCAATTCGATGCCGGTCGAAGTGACGTTGTAGCGCAGCGCAGCATCCGCAACGCGGAAGGCCCCAGACCTTACAGTTCGGATTAGAGAGGGCTCGACGAGCACAAGTGTTCTGGATTGCAACTATTTGCTGTCCAGTCACTTCACTTGGTCATGTATGCGCTGCGCTCAGCAGGAACGCAGGCCGCCGCCTAAGGGAGGGAAGTGCATGCCCGCTCCAGCAGGTTTGGAACTATCTCGCCGCTGCTTGTTGATGACGGGAGCCACTACGCTTGCCGCGTCGTCCTTCGCGCCGCGCGGATCGTTGGCGGAGACCAACCGACCAGCCCCGATCGGAGCCCCCGTGATGGCGAAAGTGTCCTTTGACGTGAACGGCGAAGCCCATCGGCTTGAGCTCGATACCCGAACCACGCTGCTGGATGCCCTGCGTGAGCACCTGCACCTGACCGGCACCAAGAAAGGCTGCGACCACGGCCAATGCGGTGCGTGCACGGTGATCGTCGATGGGCGGCGGATCAATTCGTGCCTGACGCTTGCGGTGATGCATCAGGGCAACGAGATCACTACAATCGAGGGCCTTGGCACGCCGGACGCGCTGCATCCACTGCAGGCGGCGTTCGTCGAGCACGACGGCTATCAATGCGGCTATTGCACGCCCGGCCAGATCTGCTCGGCGGTCGCCGTGCTGGCGGAAGTCAAGGCCGGCGTCCCGAGCCATGTCACGGCCGACTTGAATGCGCCGGTGCGATTGACCAATGCTGAACTCCGGGAGCGCATGAGCGGCAACATCTGCCGCTGCGGCGCCTATTCCAACATCGCCGAGGCGATCGGTGCGGTCGCCGGGAGGCACGCATGAGATCATTCAGCTATGAGCGCGCCACCTCGCCGGGCGCAGCGGCCGCTGCCGCCGCCGCCACTGCGAACGCAAAATTCATCGCTGGCGGCACCAATCTGCTCGACCTGATGAAACTGGAGATCGAGACACCGGCACATCTGATCGACGTCAACGACCTTGCGCTCGACCGCATCGAGGAGACAGCTGATGGCGGCTTGCGGGTCGGCGCGCTGGTGCGCAACACCGATCTGGCTGCGAACTGGCGGGTGCGGCGCGACTATGGCGTGCTGTCGCGCGCGCTGCTTGCCGGCGCCTCGGGCCAGTTGCGCAACAAGGCGACGACGGCGGGCAATTTGCTGCAGCGGACGCGCTGCCCCTATTTCTACGACACGAATCTGCCCTGTAACAAGCGCAAGCCGGGCAGCGGCTGTGCCGCGATCGGCGGCTTCAGCCGTCAGCATGCGGTGGTCGGTGCGAGCGAAGCGTGCATCGCGACCCATCCGAGCGACATGGCGGTAGCGATGCGCGCGCTCGACGCGACGGTGGAGACGGTGCGGCCCGATGGCGCGACGCGGAGCATCCCGATCGCCGACTTGCACCGGTTGCCCGGCGACAACCCGGAAATCGAGACCGTCCTGGAGCCGGGCGAATTGATTACGGCTGTGACGCTGCCGAAACCCGTCGGCGGCACGCAGGCCTATCGCAAGGTGCGCGACCGCGCATCCTATGCGTTCGCGCTGGTTTCGGTCGCTGCCATCGTGCAACCCGACGGCACTGGCCGCGTCGCGCTCGGCGGCGTCGCGCACAAGCCGTGGCGTGTGGAGGCCGCGGAAGCGGAACTGCCACGCGGCGCCAAAGCCGTCACCGCGCGGCTGCTCGATGATGCAAAGCCGACTAGGGACAATGCGTACAAACTGCCACTCGCAGAGCGAACGCTGGCGGCGGTGCTGCGCGAGGCAAGAGCTTGATGAGGGCTTGAGATCATGCGTTTTGAACATCCTGCGACCTTCAATCCGATCGACCAGCTCAAGGTGATCGGCCATCCGACCAACCGGATCGATGGGCCGCTGAAAACTACCGGCACTGCGCCTTACGCCTATGAGCGGCACGACGCCGTGCCCAACCAGGCCTACGGCTATGTGGTCGGGTCGGGCATCGGTAAAGGCGGGATCGCAGCGATCGATCTTGCGGCTGCAAACGCGGCGCCTGGTGTGCTCGCCATCGTCACCGCCGGGAACGCGGGCAAGCTCGGCAAGGGCGAGCGCAACGTGGCGCCGCTGCTCGGCGGCCCCGAGATCGCACATTACCATCAGGCGCTCGCCGTCGTCGTCGCCGAGACTTTCGAGCAGGCGCGCGCCGCGGCGCAACTGGTCCGGATCGATTACGCGAGGGTCGACGGCAAATTCGATCTCGCCGCGGAGCGGGATCGAGCGGGCACGCCGAACCCGCAGATCGGCGGTCCGGCCGATACCGCGGTCGGCGATTTTATCGCCGCCTTTGCCGCTGCGCCCTTGCAACTCGACGCCCACTATACCACGCCCGATCAGGGCCACGCGATGATGGAGCCGCACGCCTCGATCGCGGCCTGGGACAGAGACAAGCTTACGGTTTGGACTTCCAACCAGATGATTGCTTGGGGCGTTGAGGATATGGCGAAGACGCTTGGGATCCCAAGGGAGAATATTCGTCTGGTGTCGCCCTATGTCGGCGGCGGCTTTGGCGGCAAGCTGTTCCTGCGCGCCGACGTGTTGCTCGCCGCGCTGGGGGCTCGCGCGGCAGGCCGCCCGGTGAAGGTGGCGTTGCAACGTCCGCTGATGTTCAACAACACCACGCATCGTCCGGCCACGATTCAACGCATCCGGATCGGCGCCGAACGAGACGGCACGATCACCGCGATCGGCCACGAAAGCTGGTCCGGCAATGTCAGCGGCGGCGAGCCCGAGATGGCGGTGAGCCAGACGCGGCTGCTCTATGCCGGTGCCCACCGGATGACGGCGACGCGGCTCGCGGCGCTTGATTTGCCTGAGGGCAATGCGATGCGGGCGCCCGGCGAGGCCTCCGGCATGATGGCGCTCGAGATTGCAATCGACGAACTCGCTGACAAGCTCGGCATCGATCCGGTCGCGCTGCGCATCAAGAACGACACCCAGGTCGATCCGGAACATCCGGAGCGGCACTTCTCGCAGCGACAATTGGTGCGGTGCCTGAACGACGGCGCCGCGCGGTTCGGCTGGAGCAGGCGCAATCCGAAACCCGGCCAGGTCCGCGACGGCCGCTGGCTCATCGGCATGGGCGTTGCCGCCGCCTTCCGTAATAACCTCGTGACCAAATCGGCGGCGCGCGTCCGTCTTGATGGGCAGGGAATGGTCACCGTCGAGACCGATATGACCGACATCGGCACCGGCTCCTACACTATCATCGCGCAGACCGTGGCCGAAATGATGGGGATACCGCTGAAGAAGGTCGCCGTGCGGCTCGGCGATTCCGACTTTCCGGTGTCGTGCGGCTCAGGCGGGCAGTGGGGCGGCAACAACTCCACCGCCGGTGTCTACGCGGCCTGCGTCAAGCTGCGCGAGACGATCACGCAGAAACTCGGCTTCAATTCCGAAGAGGCGGTGTTTGCCGACGGCTTGGTCCGCTCCGGCAATCGCAGCGTGCCGCTCGCGCAGGCGGCGGGTGAGGGCGAGCTCGTGGCGGAGGACGCCATCGAGTATGGCGATCTCGCCAAGACCTATCAGCAATCGACCTTCGGCGCGCATTTCGTCGAAGTCGGCGTCGATGCCGACACGGCCGAAATTCGCGTGCGGCGGATGCTTGCGGTCTGCGCGGCGGGCCGCATCCTCAATCCGAAGGCGGCGCGGAGTCAAGTGATCGGCGCGATGACGATGGGCGTTGGTGCCGCACTGATGGAGGATCTGGTGGTCGATAAGCGCCATGGCCTGTTCATCAATCACGACCTCGCCGCCTATGAGGTGCCGGTTCATGCCGACATCCCGCATCAGGACATGGTCTTCCTCGACGAGACCGATCCGATCTCGTCGCCGATGAAGGCCAAAGGCGTTGCCGAACTCGGCATCTGCGGCGTCGCCGCCGCGGTCGCGAATGCCGTCCAAAACGCGACCGGCGTCCGCGTCCGCGAGTATCCGATCACGCTCGACAAGCTGCTTTACGCACTGCAAGTCGATTGAGCAACTGCCTTGGTCGATGAAGGCCATTGAACGTAACGACGGAAATGCCCTGGCATGCTCCGTGATCCTGCGGGCCGCTCGGGATCGGAGTATGGGCGGTCACCATTATATTTCATAATGGCTGATGTTGAGTCAGGCGCCGCTTGAGAGCGTCCAAGCTGACCATCGTAATGGCCTCGTCCAGAAGATCGAGACGACTTTCGAAGATTGACATCAAGTCCAGATTGTCCTGCCGGTTGAAGACCAGCGGTCTGCGCGTGGCCGCAATGTAGATAGACCGAAGGCAGTGAAGCGCGGTTAGATTTCCTTGGGCGATGTAGCCATCCACCAAGATGACAAAGGCGGGACTGTACTCGGTCGCCCTTCCACGTCTTTCGTCGGTCATTCTTAAAGTCCCGCCTCGGCTCGCCCCCGGGCCGGTAGAGTTGTATTCTTTCGATGTGCATCTCCTAGATCAAGCGTCTTGGTCGTTACATATTGTTGCAATCTGCGCGGAGCTTGCATAGCGGACCTATCGCTCCCCTAAGCACCATGTCGAAGGCAGGTTCATGGTCGAGATTTTCGTCGTGTGCAGCGCCACAAGCTGGCTGTGCTTGAACGAATAGCCTTGGGCCGGCGAACACTCTTTGCAGGGCACGTATCGCTCAAGCTCGTCGGCGTCCACGTCGGCCGCCTGACGATGTCGAGCGCGGCCATTTGGTGCGCCTCGCAACCGAGGCACTTCACCTCAAGTCCGCGGCAGCACGGCGACAGCGGCGGCTTCTGCCGTCTTTTGGCAGCGGTCCACAAGACGCAGGCCGTAGCTTGGCCTCATTCTCGGGTTGGTATGGTCAGTAAGTCAGGGCGGGGGCAAGCGCGCAGGCGACTGCGCCCGGAGTGAAGCGCTTGCACCGCCAGCCGCGATCGCGCTCCTCCGGCTGCGCGTCGCGTTGCAACCGCCGCTTTTCGCTACGGTTCTCCGTTGAATAGCGCAGCGCGCGGCGTAGCGAAGGGGAGCGCCAGGCTGGCCCGCCGCCCAGTGAGGCGTGGCCCCGGCTCGGCCGCCCACGGCCCCCAGCCAGCCGGGCTTGGGCAACCGGCCCATCACGACTTCCAGTTTTCTGAAAATGGCACGCGGCCCCCATGTCATGCCAGTTCGGAACGACATGCACGGCGCCCACCGCGCCCAGTGCAGACCAGGCGCCATCCGACGCGTGACCAAGGCTGATCTTGCGGAAGGAATCTAGACGAACATTCACCGTCCGATCGCAGCCGCCATGGCATCGAATGTTGCAGGTGACCTAGCCGTCAGCGAGCCATCCCGCAGCGCTGCCAGACGGGAAGCAGCGGCCGGACCATTTCGTATATCGGCGGGGCATCGGCGAATGATCGCGACGATCGCGTACAGAGTTAAGCCGCTAGAAGTGTGGGTTGTTGCACAGGTCGAACACAACAGATTGGTCTAGTTGTCCATTGAGTGAAGAGTGTTGTCGGTCATTTTGCTGTCGGTGGGCCGCGCGCGCCTTGGCGAGCACCGTTACGCCGAGAAATACGAGAAAAGCCATGGTGCCCGATGGCTTCCATCGTCGTCTAGCTCCCGGTGACCCTTTTCCGTGATTAATGGATCAACCTGAGATCGTGCTTGAGAACCAGATTACCTGAAATTGAACGCCATCATGCGGCGGCGTCGACTGTCGCAATGACACTGCGCATGTCGCAGGCCAACTGGCGGTAGTGCGCCCCCAGGCGCAGGTAGAGATCTCGCTTGCCGCTATCCGCCTGCCGGCCAGCGATCAAGTCGCACTCCGTAGCGAGATTCTCAAATCGTTCCAGCTTGGCCAGCAACGTAGTCATGCGATTCCCCTGACGCTTACTAAGGGACTAACCAGGCTACTATTTAGATTAGTTCTTGGTGAACATCGTTATTGGGCAGAACTATTTTTTGTTGGCGGACCGACTGCCTTTTCTCGGTGGCTTCGCCGGCGTTCTACGCAGGCACTTTCGCGGCTGAGCCAAGAACATCCGGCAGCGGCGACAATTCGGGCTGCGGCTTGGGACTGGGTTTGAGGCTGGGTCGTCTTGGACATCGGGCCGCCGGCCAATCAGGCCGACCACTACCCGCAATCACAGCACGGACGCCTTGCAGGACCCGCAGCGGATTCCGCTGGTGAGCTTTATTTCAAACCGGCCTTTCCCCGGAGCAGATCTCCATTGCCATAGGCCACTCCAGGTGGCTCGATGCGCGAATTCCGACTGCAACAAGTACATTCAACTCACCCGTCTTACTCGCAGCGTTGACCGGCGTTTAGCCGGCTAGAACTCCATTTCGCCTCCAAGCGTTCAAGATAGCATCGCGGGCGCCCAAAACCTGCAGCTCGCGGGCTATCATTGCATGTCCATTCGGCGTTTGACTCATGTTGTGACAACGGAGGCTGTGGTCGCATTACGCTTTGTCTTGAAATCCGTCATCTCTGCTTGTGACGCAAAGCCGACGCGGAGGCACATTAGAGTAGGCGGGCCGCGTCGGTCGCAGCGCGAGCTCCTTGCAGGCCATCTAATTTCTGACAGATGCGCAGACACGTTGGAAAGCTTCGCTGCCGGGCGGCAAAGTACAATGGAGGAAAATGATGAAGTGCCTTCGGATTTTCGCTACGCCTGAATCCCATTTTGGGGAAGGTAAGGTAGCGAGCCTGTTCCAGCATCTCTGACAGGGCCAAGCGGCACAAGCGCGACCTGCTTTCGCGCCTCGCGTGCACATTCACCCGCTAGTTTCTTGTTCTTTCGTCATGATTCGCCCCCAGCATCCTTGCGGATGGCCGCGGTAAAATTTCCGACCTTGTCGACGGCCTTACTTGCGAAGCTCTCTTCGAAACACCCAACGCATGAGACCACCAGCATTTCATCTGATCAGGCGCATGCAGATTGATTTTGGAGCGTTCGAACTGATCGTTTCTCGTAAGGCTGTACGTCCTCCAACAACTTGGGCTTAGGCGCTACGTTCCCAACTAGAACCGGCGGCCTGATTGATGTGTTCATTCATCAGGACGTGTCTAAATCGCAAGCGCAGCGACCGGGGTCACCTGTAAGCAAGATTACAAGCATGCGCTGCGCCCCGTCGTCGAGGTGATGCCTTCATCTCGCCGCCCAACGGGGTGGTCGAGCGGAAGTTGGCAACGCACGACGGTCCGGTTGTGCTCGCGGAGCACCTGCAGCTTTCCGTCGAGCGCGCGCACGCGGTCATGCATGCCGGTCAGGCCTCTTCCGAACGTGAGGTCCTGCGGCAGGCCAATGCCGTCGTCGGATATCTCGATCTGGATCTGATTTCCGTCGACCATCGCCACAACGCCCATCGTGGTCGCCTGCGCATGCCGAAGCACATTGGTCACGCCCTCCTGCGTCAGTCGATAGGTGGTCTGCGAGAGCAGGCTGTCGAGCTCATTCAGACGATCATCGAACCGAGATGTGACGCGCAGTCCGGGAGCCTGGGATTGGGCGTTGCGCAGCAGCGCCTGGATGCTCGCGGCCAGTCCCAGTTCCGCAACGTAGACCGGGCTCAGGCCCTCCAGCACGCGCCGGTTCGCCAGTTGCAGGGCCTCAGCCGCGTTGAGGATGCCGTACGCCGGCGAACCGGGCTCGGGAGGGCCCTCAGCTTCGGGGTCGGACAGCGCCGTGGCGTTGGCGCGTATCGCGAACAGCAGCGGCCCCATCTCGTCATGTAGCTCCCGTGCCAGCTCGCGGCGCTCGTCATCCTGCACGGCGACGAGTTTGCGTAGCAGGTCTCGATTGTCGCGGCTGAGGCGCTTTAGGGTCGCGGCGAGCTCGTTGGCTTCTGCACAGCTCTGGCGGATCTCAGGTGGGCCGGCCAATGGGATCGCGGCATCATAGTTGCCGTTTCGCATCCGGGCCAGCCCGGCGCCGAGCTGCGCCAGCGGACGCAGTGCAGTGCCTGTTGTAAAATAGGCGCTGAGCCCAGCAAGCAGCATCAGCGCCGCGCTGGCCGCGACGATGGCCAGAAAGCCCACCCATTTTTCCAGGATCTCGGCCGAGAGGTCGGGTTTGAAGACTATGTCGCCGGCATGTGCCATTCCTATTCTGATCGGATGGGTCGAGCCAAGCTGGGGAATCCGCAGAAGAGCGGTGAACCAGGGGGGAACGTTGCTGCGATAGGTGTCGGCGGCGATGCGGGGCGGCCTCGATCCCGCCGGCACGAACTCGATGGCGGCAGGCATGCCCAATCCGCCCGCGAAAGCGTCGAGCGTCTGCTGCGGATTGCTCGCGGCCGCAAGCGCGGCGTTCAATGCATCGGCCACGAGCTGGGCGGAGCGCGCGCCCTGGGCATTCTCATCCTCGAACTGCTCGGGTGAGAAGGTCTGCAAGGCAAGCCCGCCGAGCAGCAACGCGCCGACGACCATTGCCGCCAATGGCAGCAACAGCCGTGCGCGCAGGGAGAGTCGGTTCCTGAGTTGAGCCGAGAATCTGGTCGAGAGACTTTTTGAGAGTCTTGGCAATTCGGGCTCCATTCGACGATTCTTCTCTTTCAATTCCCGCGCGAAGTTCTATTTAGACAGCGGAGGCAGTCGTGCACGATACGGCCAAATCAGCTACAAGGGTATTGATCGTCGATGACCACCCGGTGGTGGTGTCGGGCTGCAGATCCCTGTTCGCCGCCGACAAGACGGTAAAGATCGACGAGGCCGCCGATGCCAAGACCGGCCATCGTGCCTTCATGCAGAAGCGGCCGGATGTGACTGTCATCGATATCAAGCTTCCCGACGTTTCCGGGTTCGAGCTGCTGCGCAGGATCCGCAAGGACGATCCGGACGCCCGCATCATCATGTTCAGCATGAATGACGATCCCGCATTCGTGGTGCGGGCCGTGGAAATGGGCGCGCAAGGCTATCTCTCCAAGAGCGACGACCCGCGCCTGTTCGTTAGGGCGGTGCGCAAGGTCGCGGCCGGCGAGCGGTTCATTTCGCCGCACCTCGCGGAGGCGATTGCCTTCTCGGGCGCCGCGATCAAGGCCAATCCCGCCTCGCAGATGTCGGCGCGGGAGCTGGAAATCCTGCGGCTGCTCGGCCGGGGCGACAAGATCGTCGACGTCGCATCGGCGCTCGGCATCTCCTACAAGACGGTCGCCAACATCACGTCCCTGCTCAAGCAGAAGCTCGGCGCGAAGAACCACTCCGACTTGGTGCGGATCGCCGTCGAGATGGAACTTGCCTGACGCCTGCAGGAATTGAACTGGCCGCGTGATTGCACGCGGCCAGTCCCTTATTGCCGGAAAATAAGGCGACATTCGTTAGGGCAATGGAAGCGACGAACGCAGCCCTCCGGCAATCCCTATCCGGCACATCGTGGTCGGCTCACCAGTTCGGGAACGACCAGCCCTGCCAGTCCGGTGCGCGGTAGCTCGCGTAGCGCTGGCCAGGTTGCGCAAATCGCCGGCTTCTCTCACGCTGCGCGTGCCGGGTGGATCTGGCGCGACGCGTGGCTTGCCCTGTCGCCGTCGTCGGAATCAATTGAGGCGCGGCCAGCGCGACAGTTGCAGGCTGCTGCGCTTCGGGCGCCGAAGCCTCGGCGGCGATGGGGGCCGGTGAGGCGGAGACGAGCGGGGTGCTCGTATCCATCCGTATCGCCTCCGGCCATTTGTGCTGCGAGTGAATGCGAATTGTTGTGCGGTCGATGCTGCCATGAGCGACCGCGACTGGCGTTGCCGGAAAATACCAATCCACGAGAAACACCAGGCCAAGCAGCATCGCGCTGGTAAACAGAACATATCGAAGCAGGGGCATCAATCTTCACCACATCCCGGATCGCGTATCGACGCCGGCGCTCGACAACGGGAAAAAACGGCAATCGTTCCTCACGCGTCGCTCGCGCCACCGATTGGCGGCCTCCTAGGATTGACCGGTGCAAACTACCAAGTGGTCCATTTGTCGCCGTGCCAATAGCCGCGGCCCTCGTGCTCACGGAAGCTGAACCGCTCGTGCGGCCCCCAGCGCCAGCTCCGGCGCGGCCGCGCCGGAGCCAATTTATGCGGCGCGCGGAAGTGGAGCGAGCTGCTCGGTTGGCGCTGCTCGAACGGCTTAGGGACGACATGGACAATAGCAGCAGAGACGAAGGCAGTCAGAGCGGGGCCCGAACCTGCAGCGCGGCCGGCAGAGCGAGGTTCTTCGCTGCCCTCGATTCTATGAACAGGCTGGATGTCACGATCAGTGCCAGTGAGAACAATGCGACCACCGACATGCATGCGAACTGATCACCAGCGCCCATCTCAGCCACTCCGTGTTTGCTTCGAACGGTGAACGTGGCAGAAATTGGTTCGTTCCTGAGGTCGGGAAAAACATGCAATGCTTTGATTGGCCATGACCTGTGTGAGCGCCGGCCCCGGCACACGCGGCTGGTGATGCGCTACAACTCAATTAACATGGGTTAGTCCCTATGATCTGGGTCAAGGGAACGATTTGGGACCTGAAGTGGCTCGGTCTTTAGGAAGCTGCGGCCCTGCTTCCTCAGGATCGACAACCGACAACTGACGGCAGCCTCGGTGCGTTTGAGCGCGAAGGCAATTCACGGAAGGTCAGCCCGGGCGCCGTCGGAGCTCAAGCATTATCTTCTATGGTCCTCGAAGGGGGCGGTTTCGTCGGCATGGCGTACCGAGGACGGGTTCGAGGTCTGACACTGGGCTGACGCGCGGACGTTGTTTTCGAATGCGGTTAGGTGAAGGGCGTGCGAAAGAAAACGGGCTCAACGCGGCGGTTCCGTTGCAAAAAATTAGTCCCAGCGCCCCGGGGAAGGTTGGCGCTGGGACTGATGGCGGCGGCAGGCTATGGGGGCAGGATTTTGCCGTCGTCGATTGCATAATTTTCCCGATACTGAATCGTTCCAAATCATTCTCAGTGCAGGCCGCTCTCAGCATGGACCCCCGATGGCCCGCCGAAAGCCGGGCCTTCCCAATTCTCTGAAAAGAACTGACCCAGCATGGGGGCAGCTGAGGCCAAGTTTTCACTTCGGTGACCGTCCGGCGACGCATATCTCCGGGCAGCGCGGGTCATACAGCAAACTTGTCGCACGGCAGCCCAGGAACGAAGGCATCTCGCCTCGGTTGATCGGTCTCCAAATCACGGAGATTCAGGATGGACTGGAACAGGGTTGAAGGAAACTGGAAGCAGATGAAGGGGAAGGTGAAAGAGCAATGGGGCAAGCTGACCGATGACGACCTCGACGTCATTGCTGGCAAGCAGGACCAGCTCGAGGGCCGTCTGCAGCAGCGGTATGGCTATGCCAAGGACCAGGCCCAGAAGGAAATCGACGACTGGTATGGCCGCCAGAAGTGGTGAGCAAAGGCCCCGCACTCGCGGGGCTTTTTTCTGCGGCAATTTCGGCCCGAGAGAGATGATGTAGGGAGATCTCTGTGAAGCGCGGGGTCTCGATGAGACCCCGCTTTCCAGTGACCGCGAGTCCCTTGCGATGTCAGATCACTGCGCTGGGATCGGCTACTTGCCTTCCGGGACCCAAGTCGTGCTCGCCTTGTCGTATTTGAACCCCGGGGCCGACTTCAAACCGTCCTTGGACTCGTTCAGGGTCAACCACCATTTGTTGTCCTTCTTCGCCGTCTTCACGGCGGTGAACGGAACGATGACATCTTTCTCTCCCGCACCGAGGAAGCCACCAACGCCGATCACCAGACCGTTGACCTTGCCGGACTTGTCGACGAGGACATCATCGATATCACCGATCTTGTTTTGCTGCGGATCGTACACCGATTGCTTGTAGTAGTTGGTCACGGTCCAACTTTCGGCGGGGGCAGCCGACATTGTCTCTGCCGCGTGCGTTGCTGTCATCATGCCAGCTGCAACGATGCAGCCTATAGTAAACCTGTTCATTTTATTCTCCTCCATATCACGCACCTGTAACCTCACGCCTTTAAGGAAGTTCCTGCTCAGTGGGATTGCTGGAAGTTTTTCGCCCGAGGCGTGCGGCCGACGGCTAGTCCCAACTCAACACGGCGGATCCTCGTCAGGGGCGTATCCCAGGTGCAGTCTGCCGGCCGTCTCCAAGTGGTCCTCTGCCCGGTAGCGAAGTCCGGCAGCACGGTGATATCCGCCACCCAGCCCTCGAACGTTCGACGGTCTTTTGCAGGCCTAGATGAGCGAGGACGCCGAGCGGACGCCGGGATCCAGCGACAGGATGGAGTTGCAACACCTCGCGCATCCATCGCGTCGGGAGCCTTGGCCGGCTCCCAATTTGATCCAAGCGGGAGTCCGACGAGGTGCTCCCGGTCTTCTGCGAGGTAAAGCAGAGCACGATGCGATGATGGATCCCGACGAGGTCTGGCCGCGATCCGCGGCAGCCTGAGCGAACGCGGGCATAGCCTGTGTTTTCTGCTTAGACCCAGAAGCCGACCTTGTCGTCAACCGGCTTAGGGTCCAACGCTGCCCATTCAAAATACTCACGCACAACGTTGGCTCTAGCGCGCGTCAATGATGCGTCGCCCTGGGATGCGCGAGAGAGGCTGACAGGATGGCAGCTTTTGCGCCAAAGTTGCTACGGCGCATCTGCCATTTTCCGACATTGATGAACAGGGCACGGGTCGAAGCTCCGCCTCAATCTTTGGCTGACATGGTTAGCAAGTCAGCATGGGGGCAGGCGCGGGTGACCGCGCCCCGGAGTGAAGTGCCTGCACGACCAGCCGCGTTCGCGCTCCTCCGGGCTGCGCTTCGCGTTGCGCGCGCCGCTTTTCACAACGGCCGAGCGAGGCGTTGCCGCGGCTGGCCGCCCACGGCTCGCAGCTAACCGGCTGGGCAGCCGGCTCCATCACGATCTCCAGTTCTCTGTGAATAGCGTCTGGTGACTTACCGACTTACCATGTCATGACAATTCGGAGCGATGTGCATGGTGTCAACAGCGCCATGCACATCGTTTCCGGCGACCTGCGCGATCTCAAGGCTGACCATCGTTAAAATGGAAGACCAGTAGCGCGATCCCCTTCATACTCCGTTAAGCACGTCAAAATCACGTTTGGAACGAGACAATTTTCTTCAAGTTGTCGGGACCGGAGGATCGGCATCATGGATCATATCGAGTACCTGAAAGAGCAAATCGCCCGCGGCGAACGGATGGCCAATGGAGCCTTGGACAAACTCACGATTGATCGGTTGAAGTCTTTTGTCGCCGAGTGCAGGGCGGAGTTGGCACAGGATGAAATTGTTGAAGCCGCGCCACTTCATTACCCCGAGACTGCGCCGTGAGCGCGTTGCGTCAGACGGCTGACAGCATTAACAACATCGGCCGACCGAGCATCACAACAAGCCGATCTAAAATCATTCGCTCGTTGGAGCGCGGCCAAATTCGCGAGATACTCAATCGCCGATCGCGAGCACGCGAAATCACATCCTTCACTTGGCCCATGGCTGGATGCGGCAAGTGACAGCAGCCTCGGTGCGTCTGAGTTCGGTCGAGGGCGACTTTCACGGCAGGTCAGCCCGTGGCGTCGTCGGAGCTCAGCAGCCGGTTATCATTATCTTCGGATCATGAGGGGCTGGCATGGGTTGCGGTTCGCCTTAGAAGGGAGGATGCGCTCGAAGCCTGACACCAGGCTGACGCGCGAAAGCCGCAATTCAAGCAAACGCGGTTCGTTCCCGCGACCGCATCGGAAATGAGGCGGGAGGGCGGACGTTGGCCTTGGTCGTTCTCCGTATAGTGGAATTGGCGGATCGAGCTTGGCTCGCAGCCTCTAAGACGATACGCAAAGGCAGCGGGATAGAAATGACGGCCCTTATCTTTCGGCTCGGGATGGAGCGCCTGCTTTTCGGCTTGGTGCTCCGCGATCAGGCGAGCGATTCCGTCCAAGGTTTGCTGGTCCGTGAGCCGCGCGGCCAGTGTTTTGTAGTGCGTTATCTTCTCGTCCAACTCCGCGCACTTTTCACACATTGAATCTTCCAACTCGTCGCGTCACCCGTTTCTGATCCACCAGGATCATGGCGATCGCGCCTCACTGCTCACAGCGCTCGGTGAGAAGGCGGGTACCTTCTGGCTTTTCTAGGATCGGAGCTTAGCTCTTGTCCGCACCTATAGCTGGCAATTCTGTTTTGAACATCGGCATCATCCCCAGATGCGAAACCATGTCTATCCAACTGTCAAAAATTAAGTCCGTTCCGGACGTTCTCTATCGAAAATTGGAAACCGTTGTCCGGCGCTCACGTAGCTTGAGCGTCGGCCCACTCTTCTTGGCACTCCGGGCTGATTAGGGTCGCCCGGTCTGTCCCAGTCTCGGGCGACCCTATTTTGCGTGCGCTGGAACTCGTTCACCCACGGAGAAACCCGGCAATCCCTCTGTTCTCTGGATCGGAGGGGATCCATCCGAATCGATGTGCCTAGAACAGTGAGGGCTGTTCTAGTCTTGCTGAGAACAGCGGGCAACGCATGTTGCGACACGGCTAGACCCAAACTAAGCCACTCGAAATTTCAATCAGCAATTCGCTCTTGCCGGAGGCGGATCGTTGATCAGGTTTAAATGTTGCGACCCTGCGGGCGCCGCACGATCAAACATCAAAAACTCGGCCTATGCTCTGGCGTCGACGTCGACTCGCGCTGTCGATATCGAACCGCGTTAGGACGTGACCGCTCGTCTCCGATCACGTAGTCTCGATAGACCGGCGGCGTCAGCATCTGCGAGCCTTGCCACAATTGTAGCAGCGCGGCGGCCGGGCGCTTGTCGGCTTTGCGGCATTTCTGACACCGCAGCCTGCCGGCAAGGTCGTGAACGAGTGTCGCGGCGACATGGGGCAGGGCACCGAGGTCGACAGCGCGTGGCGTCTTGCATCGCGAGCACTTGATCTTGAGCCGCGGGCAATCGGCGTTGATAGCCTAGTCGATTGAAGGCGCCCACATCCCCCTCGTTCCAGCTCCGGCAGAGCAGGTCGTCGGCTTCGCGGATCAACGCCCCGCCAGTAGTGCGCTTTTCCACCGAGCGTGTGGTGGGATCGTCGTCACCGCGAGCGCGCAAGCTCTTGGGTCAACGCCTTGCGGTCGCCGCCTGAGTGGGGTGGTCTACGATCGCGCTGAATCCAGCGCGAGAGAAGCCGATAGGCCTTGCGGGCGCGAGCGACCGCCGCGCGAGCTTTTGGTCAAGGCGCGCTGTGCCGCATGCGAGCTGCTGTCAGCGCACGGTTGACGATCGTCGGGCGCAGCCGAAAAAGGTCACTCGCCGAACCAAAACAGGCCACTTGATAGGAACGATTCAGTGTCGGGAAAATTGAGCAATCGGTGACGGCGCAATCCTGCCTTATGGTCCGCCGTCGCCATTCAGTCCCAGCGCCCGACCCCGGGGCGCTGGGACTTATTCTTTGGTTGTATCCGCACATTTCCGAGAGTCGGCGAACAGTACCAGTTTGATTTTGGGTGTGATCGTGACAAGGACGATGACAAGGAATGTAAATCCGCGGTGAAACACAAAGTTTCTATACCAACGCGCCGGCGCCGTTCTAATTCGGACACTCGCCGCGACAATTAGGACAGGCGTGAAATCACGGAGCGACTGAACCCTTGCGATCTGCCAATCGTTCGATGCGAGCCCAAGATTAGAAGTTCCGATGCCTGCGTCGAAGCGGATCACGGAGAAGATGGAATGCCTTGGAACATCTCCGCTGGGAATTAGGACGCCCGTCGACCTGGGAAAAAGCGGCACCTTATTTGCGTTCGATTCGCACAGGTGATTTCTGGAATCGTCCGCCGGTTCGATGCTCTCGGAACTGGGTAGCGCGTTTCATTAAGATCAACTTACAAACCCAGAGGGGCCGTCTATTTTCGGCAAGCGGCGGTTCGGTGGCAGTGGAATGAGGCCGGCCTCAGCATTGGTGCTGAGGCCGCTTCTGCTTTTGCGATTCATCAATTCAAAAATGGAACGCGGCGTGTCGGCTGACGGTTGTATGTCCGGCGTCTCCGCCGGGTACGTCGGATAACGCATGTAAGCTCGGCTCTGGCTTGTGCTCGCTGGGTCCCATTTTTACTCAGATTTTCTGCGCAGCACCGGCCCTGTCAAAAACCGGGGTTTTTTCGATATCGTTTGAGCCGCTCCCCGAAGGCGTATCTTCGGCGGCGCGCCGCAACGACTCGGTGGTAGCGTCGAGTCCGTCGAGGGTCTCGTTTGCCTGACTGCCGGAGTCATGCGGGTGAGCGGGAACCTGCCCGGATCCGGAGCCAACGGAATCTATTGTGATTGACGGAGGCGGCGTCCGACGTTTTTGTGTCATATGAATCTCCCTGAGGAGTCAATTTCTTCGCTCGTTATAGGTTCCGGTAACAAGCCAAACCCTGGGCGGCTGACAGGACCCCGGCTTTTTCCCTCATGATATTTGCGGAACCGGAGATCATTGGATGATCCGGAGCGCAGGCCGATCTAATCTTCGTTTCGTATTGTTGCAAGCCGCAAGTTTCGATGAGCCGCGGCTCAGCGATCCGGCTTCTTCGCGTATATCGAGTGCGCTTGTTCGGAATTGACGCGGTTGGCTGAAAACGAGCCCGAAGTGATTGAGAGAGGCTCATGCGACTACCAGAAGTGAAAAGTATGTCGCGAGCGCTTCTACCGCGAGCATCTTGAGTGGCGGTTTGGTCTAATCTCGATGGTAAAGCCACACGCGCTGCAAGGCGAAGGTCGGAGCCGCATTGCTGCCAATCATCACTTAAGTGCAGGTGAATCGATGAAGGCCGGCTTTTGCCGGCCTTCTCGATTTCTTCTGCTGTTGGCTCTTGGAGTGCTCGTCATCCGAGTGTTGATGTGCCGATTGCGGGTGCTGCTTCGCACTCGCTGCGTGCTCCTTGCCTTTGGCGTGGTCGCCCCTGCCGTGATGTTCGGCGGCAGCGCGATGTGCCTTCCCAGCCTGCTCATGTTGCGCGGCTGCCTTGTTGTGCTCGTCTCTAGCCATGCAATCCTCATTGATTGATCAGCAGCCCTGCCGGCCATGACCTCCGGTTCGTTCCGTCATTCCAAGACTCTTGACCGGCCAACGAGGATTAGCCGCGGGGAAGTCGCGCGGCTGGAGCTGACCATCGAGGAACCAATGGTCGGCAGTTGGCTTGTCGTGCGTTCCCTTAGCAAATGAGGACGTACGATGAAACGAACTGTCATGGGGTCGCTGGTTGCAGCGACGCTGCTTATTCCTGCGGCCGTGCTCGCCCAAGGCGTGCCCGGAGGCATCGAGCGGGGATCCCGCGAAGGTGAACGGGCTGCAGGTCCGATCGGCGGAGTGGTTGGTGGCGCCATCGGTGGCGTTGTCGGTGGTGTGAACGGGGTGCTTGGAGTTGATCAGCGGCCTCGTTTTCACAGTTATGTCGTCGAGAGACATCATCCGTCCTATTCATATGACGGTGACGTGCGTGTGGGCGCGGATCTGCCTGGCGATGGCGTAACCTACTATGACGTCCCGCAGGAGTACGGAGTTCGCGATTATCGCTACACCGTAGTCAATGGCCGAACTGTCCTTGTCGATCCTCGCACACACCGCATCGTCGAGGTCGTCGAGTAATCTGTCGGGCCAGTCGCAATCGCGACTGGCCTTTCGACCGCTTCGGCCAGTGTTGCTCAGGGCGGGGCCGTGATCGTCGGCGCCGTGGTCGGTAGATCGCCTGCCAAGGTCGCAGTCGCGGCTGAGCGCGTCGGCCCGATAGACGCTGTCCCTGGCCGTCGACACGACGCCTTTCGAGGCCCACCTTCAAAAGCTCCGGTTGAACCGAATGTTCGTGCCTGCGACAGATTCTTCAGGCAGCCTTCAGCTCGATCAGTGGCAGCTTTCGCAGGTCACGCCCGTGAAACAGAAAATCAAATGCGACCAACACAATCTTGCTCGAGTTGCAGAGAGGCTCGCTGAGGGCACCACAACTTCGCCATCGAGAACTTTGAAGTAACCGACGCGTTGGAAAAGGTGCTCTTCAGGCTTGTGGTTTCTGCTGAAGACGGCACCACCGTACAAAAGTAGTGGGAATACAGCTCAGCGTCTGATGATGCGCGCCGCAACCATAGCTACGAATCGAGAGAAAACCGCGGCAAAACGTCGGCAAGGAATCTGAGAATTGGCTAACGAAAAGCGGCTTCGGGGTTGTTTTCGCTGGTTCTTCGTTCGCTGCGGAAAGCTGCGGACAACGAGCAAAGTAAAAACGAGGCCCTAGGCTTGCCCCCTCGCTGGGGCCCTTTGTTAATCCTCGACTCTCATGAGTTCGTCAACAGTGCGCCCCAGCGCTTCAATGCTGAAGGGTTTCTCGATTGCAGGTACATCGGCAAATTCGGGTGGAATTCCACTCGCGCCGTAGCCGGTTGAGAAGATGAAGGGGAGCTTACGCGCTCTGATAATCTCCGCCACGGGAGAGCTTGACCTGCCGGCGAGATTTACATCTAGCATGGCGAAGTCGAACTCGCTCCGGTTTGCTAGATGAACGGCCTGCTCGAGGTGACCAGCTTCGGCCGCGACGGTGTGACCTAGCTCTTCCAGCATTTCCACAAGCATCATCCTGATCATCGTCTCGTCCTCAACGACAAAAACTGAATAGGTCGGTCGGGTCATCGTGAAATGTCTGCCTTTTTTGTCGAGCCAATTCGAATTCTATAAGCTTAACTGTCGTCGTACCCTGGTTCGGCTGTTAAGCTTGATGTCCGCACAGCAAGTAAAATCCGGAACCGCTTCAAGGCGAATTGGCCACGCCAACCTATGGCCGGAGCCCATCCCTGCGGAGCAGGAAAACTAACCACCTCTCTTAATCCCATCACGAGGGATCAATGGCCAAACTTGAGAACGGGCGGATTGTCGAAACATCAACCTGGCGCGCCAAGCTGAATGGACCGAGCGTACGGATGCTGCTGACGGTCAGCCTCGCAGCCACCTGCTCGACGATGAGATCTGTCCGCGCTCTTTCCAAGGCAGGTCATTGACGCAAGAGTTCCCGTATGCGGGCCGCCAGCCCGTCCATCGCAAACGGTTTGGTAAGGATAGCCATCTCCTTGTCCAATGCGCCCGTGTCCATCACTACCTTTTCCGCATAGCCGGTAATGAAGAGGATTTTCAGCGCGGGTCTCGCAGTTCGTCCGAAATCCGCAAGTTGTCGCCCGTTCATTCCCCCGGGTAGTCCGACGTCGGTCACAAGGAGGTCGATGCGTGTATCTGACCGGAGAACCTGCAAGGCGCTGGATCCATCGGCCGCCTCGATTGCCGTATACCCAAGCTCAGCGAGAACCTCAGCAACGAGCATTCGCACAGAAGACTCGTCATCGACGATGAGCACGGTTTCGCCTGCTCCCGCACGCGGGGCCGTCGAGAAATCGGCTGAGCCAGTGGTGGTCTCCTCCTGCTCAGAATGTCGCGGCAGGAAAAGGTGGACGGTAGTGCCTCGGCCAAGAACCGAGGAAATACGGACTTGGCCTCCCGACTGCTTGGCGAAGCCGTAGATCATGGAGAGGCCGAGCCCAGTTCCTTGCCCGAGCGGTTTGGTCGTGTAAAACGGATCGAAGGCGCGCTCGACGACTTCGTCGCTCATCCCGGTCCCTGTATCGGTCACGCTCAAGCACACGTAGTCGCCAGGTCGCATCTCGAACGAGAAAGCATCGACACTATCGACCATCCGGTTGGCCGCTTCAATTTTCAGCTTGCCGCCATCTGGCATTGCGTCGCGAGCATTGATGCAGAGATTTAGAAGGGCGTTCTCCAACTGGTTCGGATCGACCAGCGTCGTCCAGAGCATCGCTCCGGTGGTCATCGTCATCTCGATTTCCGGGCCCAATGTATTATTGATGAGGTCCTTCATGCCGGCGATGAGTCGGTTGACATCGGTTGCTTTCGGGTCGAGCGTCTGACGTCTCGAGAAAGCCAATAGTCGATGGGTCAATGCCGCCGCCCGGCTCGCGGCGCCCTGGGCGGTCGATATATAGCGTTCAACGTCCTTGTAACGGCCTTGGGATATCCGGATCTGGAGAAGTTCAAGCGCGCCTGAAATGCCCGTCAGCAGATTATTGAAGTCATGGGCAAGGCCGCCGGTAAGCTGACCAACAGCTTCCATTTTCTGAGCTTGTCTCAGCGCGTCCTCAGCCTTGTCCAGAGCTTCCTGTTGGCGGTGTTGCTCTGTGACGTCCCGGGCGACGCAGTAGAGTAATCCATCGACATTCACGGCTGTCCAGGCCAAGTCGCGGTAGCCGCCGTCCCGGGTCCGGAAGCTGCTTTCAAATTCTGCGTTCTGTTCCGGCAACGCAAGTGAGGCAACAGCATCGCGCATCTTGCGCCTGTCGTTCGGATGCTCAAGCCATTCCGATGTTTTTCCTCTGATCTCGTCGATCTGCCATCCGAGCACTTTGGTCCACGCCGGATTGACGCTGATCCAGGTCCCATCGGACATGGCGACGCCGAGCATATCTCGGCTGACCTGCCAGATCCGGTCGCGTTCTTGCGTGCGTTCTTCAACGCGCTGTTCGAGGCTCGCGTTCAATTCGCGAAGAGCCTCCTCCGCAGTATGCCGTTCAGTAATGTCCCGCAAAATGGCGGTTACGAACATGCGACCGTCGCTCGTCCATCGAGATGCCGATACGCCCAGGAAGATGCGCGATCCATCCTTGCGCCGTGCAACGATCTCGATCGGGCGCAATGAGCGGCCCTCGGAAAGCACCTTATCCCAAAGTTCGTCCCATTGCTGCGGTTCTTCGAACAGATGCCCGAGGGCGCGACCGACCAGTTCGTTCCGCTCAAAGCCTGTTTCGCGCAACGATGAGGAGTTGGCGAACTGAACGAGGCCATTTGCGTCCAACGTGAGAATGGCATCCGATGCGCTTTCGACGACTGCGTCGTAGCGCGCGTTTTGCCGCTCGCGGAGGACCCGGTCGCGATGGGCGGAGCCGGTGACATCGGAAACCTGGAGCAAGCAGTACGAATAGGGGCGCTGGCCGAAGGGGCGCACCGACACGTTGTGGATCAGCGGCAGACCCGCCCTTGTTCGAAGGGGCAGCAGGTCGCGGTTCAGCAAATATGTCAGAAACGCTGAAGAGCCCAGGCTCAGCGCCTCTGCGACCGACATCGTGAGGCGACCGAGCGGGCGGCCCGGGAAAAGTTCTGTCAGACTCTTGCCAGCGGCCTGTGCCGGGGAAATTCCACTGGCCGACGTAAACCAGTGATTCCAGCCGATCACGCGCTGGTCGCGATCGAGCACAACGACGCCGAAATCCAAGGCATCGAAAGCTGCAAAAAGTTCCTCTATCTCAAGCCGGATCGTCAATTGAATGTGCCGTTTTGCCGGTCGCTCGTTCGATAAATTCGTCGAGAAGAAGCGTCAAAGCCGTGAGCGAGGGAAGGTCCATGATCATTGCGATGTAACCACTGATGTCACGCTCGCGAACCGCGAAGTTAATGTAGAGAAACATCACGACGTCACCCGCTTCCGGCGGCGGCGCGAGGTTGAAGAAAGTTGCGGCGCTGCCGCGGAGCACTTCCGGCAACGACATCTTCAAGCTCCGGTGGAGCATGTTGGCAATGGTCGCGAGGCAACTGTTGAGAAGGATGTTGCCGGTTTCAGCCAAAGCCTCCTGCTCCAGTTCTATGATGTCCTCCAGCGGAAGGTCACCACCCGTGATCGCCCGGACGAGTTCGAGACTCTTGGTTTCGGGAAATATCAGGAGTGCTCGCCCCGTGAAGTCGCCTTCGAAGACCTGATGCACGGCGACCAGGTTCGAGACCTCCCTTTCAGAGAGGATGGCTATGGCCCGAGATCGGGTTTCGAGCGAGACGTTGGGTACTGAGAGATGGACCTGCGAGCCGACCATCTCCCGTAGGCTTGAAGCCGCGTGGCTCACGCCGATATTGACGAGCTCGGTGAGAGCGTCGAGTTGTAGCTCATTGAGCAGATCCGTTTGCGCAGCGATCATGCTTGCGCCTGCTTGAGCCGCCGCACGGCATCTTCAAGGAAAGCGCCCAATGCTTGCTCGTTCAGCGGCTTGACAAGAAATGTGGCGCCAATCTCGCGGGCGCGGCGCACGATTTCTTCCTGGTGGTTGGCAGAGACCACGGCAAGCGGCATCGACGGGCGCAGGGCCAACAATGCGGCCGCAAGCTCAAGTCCGTCTCGCCCGGGCATGTTGAAGTCGAGGAGGGCGACGTCGAACGCAGTCTGCGTGGCCAAGGAAAGGGCTTCGTCAGCATTCGAAGCTTCCAGTCGCGCCCAATCCGGCTGCAAACTATTCAATGCCTTGGCAGCGGACATCCGGGCGAGCTTGCTGTCATCAACGATCAGGAGCCTGTAAGACATAATTTCTCCGATTGTGGTTCCTTCGCTTGGAACCGAATTTCTCAGTGGTTTCGCATCTTTGGCGGGGCGGCGAAAGATCAAACTTGACGGTTGAAACGCGCCAAAGCGGGGCCGATAAACCGTTCGAGAAAAGGGCCGCCGGCGGGCCCCCGGACCGTACGACCGGAAACCAGAAGAACCTGGATCACTGTCGTGTGGGCGCTCTCGCAGCCCTGCCAGTCGATCTGAGCCGCCGGATTGGTCAGCAAGTGCTGCAACAGCGTTTCGCCGTCCTCGGCGGGGCATGAGCCGATCAACCGGATGACGTTATCTTGCAGTGCGATAGTCACGCGAACAACTCCTGCAGATCCAATACGACCAGAACGCGTCCGTCTCCCAGCAAGGTGGTTCCGGAGACCGACCTCATACCGCCCAGGAGCCCTTCCATCGGCTTGAGCATGACGTCGAGCCGTTCGCCGAGGCGGTCGACCTCCAATCCACCGATCTGTCCACTTGTGGACACAACCACGATCTTTGCCGACTGCCGATCGGCTTCATCACATGTAAGGCCGAGCGCTTCCGCGAGGTTGATCAGGGGGATGGTCCGCTCCCTGAGCACAAACGCCCGGCCCGATCCAATTGGGGCGATTGCGCTGCGACTGACAATTGTTGTCTCAAGAACGCTGTCGAGTGGGAGCCCAAAAGCCTGGCCCGCCGCTTCCACGGTCATCACCCGTGTCATCATCAGGCTGAAAGGCAGCACCAAACTAACCGTGGTTCCGATGCCGCGCCGGCTGCGGACCGCGGCCGTGCCGCCCAGGCGTCCTACGGCCGCTCTGACCGAATCCATTCCGACCCCGCGGCCGGACAAGCCAGTCACTGTTGCCGCAGTGGAAAAGCCAGCCGAAAAGATCAGGTCGACCGCCTCCGCATCTGGCATGGCTGACAGCGCTTCCTCCGAAGCTATTCCCCTCGCGGCGGCGACCGTGCGGATCCGGTCGACGTCGATGCCGGCCCCGTCGTCCTCGATCTCGATGAGGATGTTCTCGGCGTCCTGGCGTCCGCGCACGATGACCGTGCCCATCGCAGGCTTGGCGGCCAACTCACGCCCCGCCGACGTCTCGATGCCGTGATCCACCGCATTGCGCAGCACATGCAGCAATGGCTCGAACAGCGCATCGACAATGGTGGCGTCGGCCTCAGTGCCTTCGCCCTCGATGATCAGCCTGACGGTCTTGCCGACGTCGCCGGCAATCTCCCGCACCAACCTCGGAAATCGACGAAAAACAGTTCGCAGCGGAAGCACGCGGATGCGAAGAACCGCGCGCTGAAGTTCGGCTGTCAATCGGTCGAACCGCCCATGTTGATCGTGCAGGGCTGAACTGACTGCTTCCGGGCCTTCATGATTTTCAAGTTTTCTTGCCAGATGCCCAATCGTGTTTTTCACGACAAGCAACTCGCCAGTGAGCCTCACGAGCGCATCGATCCGGTCCATATCTACCCGCAAAGCACGTGAAGCAGCGATCTGCGCGGTTGGCGTATTGGTCGACTGCGTTGACGTAGCCTCCCTTTGCAGCGCGGTCTCGATGGCGGTAATCAATGGGCCCGCCTTCCCTTGCGCCAGCGCGACAGCCGACGCCGCCTCGATCTCAGCGGCGAGCGCACTCTTGCCGATGTACCGCAAGGTGTTGGCGGACGCGCGGCCCGCGGATGCAAGGCGGCCCAAAAGACCGCCAAGCTCTTCCTCACGCAACAGCTCGACCTGGGCTTCGAGGATTGCGGTCGCACGCGCGAGATGGTCCGCGTCTAATGCAGGCATTTGGGATGGAATCAATTGGCAGATTTCTGCTCTGTCACCGAAACCATGAAGAGCCTCCCGGATTTCCCCGATGGGGGCTCTCGTCAGTGCCAGAATTTCGAGATTGCAGCTGAATGTGTTCATCGCTTCGAGCGAAATCGCCGGATCTGTCGGAGCCAAATCGACGATCAGCAACTTCGGAAGGCTCGCGATGGCCGAGATTGGATCTTTCCCATGAAAGAAGGCTTCCGGATCCGGTACCAGGCGCACGGCAGTCAGCGTCCCGAAGAACTGGTCGCCGGCGGCATTTTGCAACCTGTTCAGCCAATCGCCGCCAGGCGGGATGGCAGCGACGGCCTTCTCGCTTTCGTCGATATCCATCGAGCCGGCGAGTCGGGCGATCATTTCGTCCGCGTCTGCCTCCGCAGTGGGAGGCGTCCCGCCATTCGCCTGCATCGCATCCAGCCATCGCGACGTAAGATCGAGACAAGCCAGACACTCGTTGAGGACGTTTGGAGAGACGGCGCCTGTCGAGGAACGTAGCAACGCCAGGATGTCTTCAGCAGCATGCAGTGTTCTTGCCATGGCGGCGAATTCGACGATGCCAGCGGCCCCCTTGAGCGTATGAAAAGCTCGGAATGCACCGTCCAGGCTTTCCTTGTCACCGGGTTTCGCTTCGAGCGCCATCAAATCGTCGATCGCCTGGACGATGAGCTCCCTCGATTCCAGGAGAAACTGCTCCATAAACTCGTTCATTGCGGCGCTCCGCAGAACGCGGCTGCATACTCCGCCAGAACTTCCTGCTTGATCGGCTTTACGAGATAGTAATTGGCGCCGGCGCGTCGCGCCGCGGCCAGGTCCTGTATTCCGGCCTCCGTGCTGATCACCAGGACCGGTACACCCGACACGGGAAGCTGCTTCGAGCGCAACTCGAGCAGAAACGTGATTCCATCCATTTGCGGCATGTTGACGTCGACGATAGCCAGGTCGAAGGACTGCAACAACACCTTCTCCAGACCCTCTAGACCATTGAGAGCTTCCTCCACGATAAAGCCACGCACCTCCAGGGCCGAGCGATAATATGTCCTGATGAGCGCGGCATCATCGATGATGAGGATTCTTTTTTTGGAAGAGCCGTTCACGGGCGCAATTCCTCCGGCCTTCGATAAACGATCGCGCCCGAGTATCGGCAGACTTCGAACAGGGGCGAGATCCGACTCATTGACTCGGTATGTCCCAGACAGATGAAACCGCCTGGCAGCAGGTTATCGTACAAGTTTTCCGCGGCGATGCGGCGGGATTCGTCGTCGAAGTAGATCAGAACGTTGCGGCAGAAAATCACATCGAATTGGCCCTGCGGCTTGGTTTCTCTGGTCTCGATCAGGTTAACGCGGGAAAAGCGGACCGACTGACGTAGGTCGTCTAGAATTTGCCATCGCTCGGCGTCCAGCCCACGAAAGTAACGGCCGATCAGTTCGGGCGACATTCTCATGAGCGCCCGTTTGCCGAAGATGCCTTCTCCCGCCGCTTGGAGAACGCGGGTATCGATGTCCGATCCCACGATCTCGATGTCGTAAGCGTCGACGTCCTTCCAGTTCTCGAGCAGCCAGATTGCAATTGAATAGGGTTCTTCTCCGGTCGAGCAGGGTACCGACCAGATCCGGATGGTGTCGCCGAGCTGCTTTGCTGCCGTGCGTTCCTTCAAGAGATCTGCGCTGAGGCACGCAAGTTGGTGGTCCTCACGATAAAAGTAAGTCTCGTTGACGGTGAACGCGTTGATGAGATGCTCGACCTCGTCGCGAAGCTCGCTGCGGAGATAGGCGAAATAGGCTGCAAATGATTGGCTCGATGTCGCGTCTATTCGATCAAGAATACGGCGTTCGACGTAGTACCGCTTCGTCTGCGTGAAAACCATGCCGGTCCGCCGGTACAGAAACTCAGCGAGCTTCCGGTACTCGTCCTCGGTTATGTGAAGCGGTGCGACAAACATATCTCAGCGTGATCCGATACGATCGCGCGCGACATTGATTGCAAATTTGAGAAACGGGTCATCTGGAAAGCGATCGGAACATCGTGCCAACACCGGCAGGCTCGTTGCATCGCCAGTCTCGGCCAAAACCTCGATAGCGGCCGCGCATACATTGGGGTTGAGCTCACGGTCCATCATATCTCCGAGCAGCCGGCTTGCGTCCTCAGTTGGAAGGCCGCGCGCAATCTCGCATGCGAGCAACCGAACATCCGCGTCGGCATCACTCAATAGGCCGGGAAGATGCGTAGCGGCCGCAGCTGGCATGGCGCGGAGCGCATCAAGAACCGCGGTTCGCTGAGCTGCATCGTCGGAACGCAAGTAGGGCAGGGTAACCGCGGCGCTTTCCGGCGAGCCGATCCTGGCAAGAGCCGTCAGGATGGCCTCGCGGACTCGGGGCGCGCGCTCCTTTGACAGCGCTTCGCTTAGCAATGGAAGCGCGTTCGGAACCGCCGGAGCGTTTCGTGCAGCCGTCCATCGGTCCTCCAACGCCCCCCCGAGAAGCATTTCGGAAAATCGGCGGTCGTCCAGCGCGGGCTCTGTTGGGGATGACGGCTTGCGTACCAGCGGCATCAGCTCACCAATTTCTTCAACTGCGCTGCAATCTTGTTGAGTGGCATAATGAAGTCGGCGCCCTTCGCCTTGACCAGTTCTCCGGGCATACCCCAAACGACGGCCGTTTCCTCCGCTTCCGCGATGGTCTTGCCGCCACCTGCATGGATCAGCGCCATTGCCTCCGCCCCGTCATTCCCCATGCCCGTCATGAGTATGCCGATCAACTGGCTTGCGGCCATATGGTTCAGTGCGGTCCGGACCAACCGGTCCGTGCTTGGGTGCCACGGATAGTCGGCCTGTGCGGGGGCGGCCATGGCGAGAAGAGCCGAGCCCCGCCTTGACACGATGACATCGGCGTCGCCGCGGCCGATGTAGACGTGCCCGGGCTGGACCACGATCGGATCACGCACTTCCTGAACGCGAAGCGCGCTCATTCCGTCCAGGCGGCGCGCCAATGGCCCAGTGAAGGTTGCCGGCATATGTTGGGCAACCAGGATTGGCCACGGGAAGGACGGAGGAAGTCCCGAGAGCAGGGCCTCCAGTGCCGGGGGGCCTCCGGTCGAGGTCCCGACCAGCACCAGACCTTCGCCTTTGCGGACTGACTTGGCCCTTCTGCCAGGTGACGACGCGGGGGCGCGGGCGCCTTCGCCGATCCGGAAGCGGACCCTGTCGCGGAGCCTCAACGACACCATGACGACCGGGCAGGGCGTCTCGATCATGATCCTGTCGAGGCAGGAGAGGCCGTCCATTTCCGGCATGTGAACATCTAGCGTCACCACGTCGGGCCGAAAGTCCGTAATCGCGGCAAGCGCCTCACGCCCGTTTCGGGCGAAGCCGACCTCGAAATCGGCCTCTCTTGAAAACGCCTGGCCGATCAATTTCCGGACGAGTGCGGAATCGTCGACGACAAGGACTTTGATCACAGCTTCGTCTGCCGGCTCTCTTTGTTGAGGGCTCCCTTGTCAAAGGAATCCAGCAGGCCTCGTTCGGTCCGGGTCAATAACTCGGCAGGGTCGAGCAGCAGGACGATCCTGCCCGACGCCTCGAGATTGATGACCGAATGCACAACGCCGAGTGCATCCCCGGTTAGATCGGGGGATGGCTTGATCGATTCAGGCGCGCAACGCAGGACCTCCTGTACGCTGTCGACGATCAGGCCGGCACGATGTTGCTTGGTCCGAACCACGACCAGCCGGCGGTTCTCTCCCGCGATGGTTGCGGTCATGTCAAAGCGGCGTCGTTGATCGACAACCGGAAGGACTTCTCCCCGAAGATTGACCACGCCTTCAAGGAACTTCGGCGTCTTCGGAAGACGGGTCATGCGATCCGGCACCCTTGCGACTTCCTCGACTGCCTCGATGGGTAGTGCGAACTCACCGCCGTCGAGCCGGAAGACCAGAAACTGTAGCTCCGCGGCCTTAGCCTCGCCGTGACTGTCCTCGACCTTCGCTTTCATGGCTGCATCGCCCTGCATGAGCTTTTGCATGATATCCTCGCGAAACAAGCGCTCCGGCGCCAGAATCGAAACGAGTCTGCCTTGCGCTGCACGATAGATTTCCTTGATTTGCGCTTCCCCGCCGGCGCGGGCAGCGAGAACGGGGGGCGCCGGTTCGACCCGGCTGGGATCGACCGAAAGAACTGCGCGGCTGCGATCGGCGACAAATCCGACCACGACGTCGCCAATGGCGACGATCAGCACCTTCTCTCGCGAAAGGACGGCCGACGGCAGCCCTAGCAGCCGCCGCAACGATAGCAATGGCAACAGCCCGTCACGGTAGGGCATGACGCCACGTACCGCCTCGTCGCTCCCGGGAACGAACGTCAAGCTCTCGGGCGCAGTGACGATCTCCCGAACCGCCTCGAGTGGAAGCGCATATTCCTGACCGGCGACCTCGAAGGTGACCAGACGCTGCCGGATGGTCTCGACCGCGGCATCGCGTATGGATGCCGCTCCGATCGGCGCAGCCCGCATTTGCCGTTTTGTTGTGCTCTGCGCGAAGCCCCGGCGCAACAGTTCGGCAACGTCCAGAATCTTGGTGACGTGAGTGCCGCTGTCGAAAACGCCGGTCAGATGTTCGCCGGCTTCGGACGCCATCTCGGCCTCCGCTGTCTTGACCTGTCCTGGCACAACACGAACCAGGTTCGCGATCTCGTCCACCGCCAACGCGACGGGCGATGCGCCAGCAAGGACGATCAGACGGGTGGTCGGTGTCGAAGCGGCTTCCTCGCGTCCCAGAAGCCTCCGGACGCTCGCCACGGGGAGCACCGCGCCGCGATGGTTGGCGAGACCCAAAAGGCTCCCGGGGGCCTGCGGGATCCGCGCGAGAGGCGGCATCCGGGCCACTTCCGACACCAGCGCGGCGGGCAGGGCGTAAAAACGACCCTCGCTCTTGAACGTCAGAAAACGTTCGTCGGTCAACTCTCTGGCTTCGACGATATCAGCCATTCTGCTTCGTCAATGCCTCAGATAAGGATGCAATCTCTTCGATCGCGGCTGCAAGGTCGTCCGCACCCTGAGCTTGCTCGGCGGACGCCGTCGCGGCTTGCCGCGAGGCTGTGCTTGCTTCCTCCGCGGCGGATGCGATCTGTCGGGCTGCGGCCGCGGTCTCTCCCGCCGCGGTCAAAATTGCGCCGGCGCCTTGCTGGATGAGCTTGTTGGCATTTCCCAATGCCGCGAACTCGCCGGTGGCATCTTCGAGCGCCTTGATGACCGAACGATTGTTCTGAACTTCGACTTCTCCCGCGGTGATGATCTGTTCGAGATCGCGCCGAAGCAGCGCGATATGATCAAGAATGCCGCGTACCGTATCCTTGATGCGTTCGACGCTTTCCGACGCCTCGCGGGCGAGGGAGCGAATGTCATTTGACACAAGGGCAAAGCCTCGGCCGGCTTCGCCGGCGCGCGCTGCTTCCACGGATCCACTCACAGCAAGCATGTTGGTCTGAATATTGACCAGGGCGATCGCATCGACGATCTTCTCAATCTTGCGGCCGATCGCTTCGAGGGAGATGATTGTCTCGAGGCTCGCACGGGTCTTGTCGAGGGCCTTGGCTACACCTTCGATCAGGCTTTCAACAGCCTCGCGACCATCTGCGAGCGACTTGACCATGATCGTGATACGGTCGGTAGCCAGTCGCCCCTTTTCCTGCGCGATCCGCGCGCTCTTCTCGATTTGGGCCAGCGCGGCCGAAGTCTGCTGCGCGGCCGCAGCCTGCTGTTGCGACCCGCGATTTATTTGTTCGACCGCGGTCGAGATCTGACTGGCTGCGCTGGACAGCTCCTGAATGGTCGCCGAAAGCTGCTCCGCCATGCTGGCGATCTGCTCGGCCGCCGAAGCGCCGGCGCTGCCGGTGCGAAGACTTTCCGAGATGGACGCGAGGGACTGGGCGGCTGCCTGGCCTTGATCCAGCGATTGAGCCTGCTGACGGATCGCCGACTGGGCCTCGTTTGCAGCGGAGGCCTGTTCCTCGGCCGCTCCAGCAACGAGTTCGGCACCTTTTTGTGCCTCCTGGATGGCGCGCTCGGCTTCGATGGCCGCCGTGAGCGTCTCCTGGCTGCCGTCGGCGAGCTCAATCATGCCGGCCCGCAGCCTGTCCAAAATTTCGACGACAGACTGGCCCGTCTTGGCATGTTCGACGGCCATATCCGCCGCCGCTTTGACCGTTCCGGCCGTCTCGCGAACGTTCGACTGGATGTCCTCCGCCAGTCCCTGCACTTCGATGGCGCTCTTGTCCGAAACCTCGGCGAGGGCTCTGACCTCGTCGGCGACGACGGCAAAACCGCGCCCATGATCGCCGGCACGTGCGGCTTCGATGGCAGCGTTGAGAGCAAGCAGGTTCGTTTGATCTGAAATTCGGCTCACCGCGCCGGTGATTTCGCTCACATCCTTCGCCCGACGTTCAAGCTCGCGTATAATCGCGCTCGAGGAGACCTGGCGTTCGGAATTTCGCTCGATGGATTGAATGGACGCGCCGATCTGGGCAGCGGTCTCGGCAAGCAGAACCTGGGCGGTTTCCGTCCTGCGCCGGGAATTGTCGGCTTCTCCGCGGGCCGTTGTCAGGTTGGCTGTAACCTGCCGGATTGCCGCCAACTGCTCTTGGGAAGCCCCCGCTGCCTCGTCTGCACCCGCCGCAATCTGCTCCATGGAGCGCCGAAGTTCTTCCGCTGCCGCCGAGGCTTCCGAGAGGCCGCTGGATAGCTCTTCCGTGGCGGCGGCCACCCTCTCGGACACCTTGTCCTTGCCTAAGGCATTCCCGGCCCTGGTCGTCCGCCGTGCCGGGGGCTGCACGGCCCCAACTGCGCGCTGACCTCCGGCCGAGCGCCGGGCCTTTGCCGCCGAACCTGCTATTTTAGACGTCTTTACAAGGGCCATATGGAATCTCGATTGAAGGGGCGCCGGGCTCACGAGCCGGACCATACGCCATATTTGCACAGATTGGGTATTGCCATTGATCCGACGCGCCCGCTTGAACTGAAGGGGTGGCGAGTGAATGACCTACCGGCACTGGGATATGAACAGGGTGGGCTGAGTGCCCCGAACGGCAAAGCCTAGGCTTGCGGGATACCGACGTAAGAAGAGCGGCGAGCGCACCGATCCACCACAGCAAGTTCGAATCCACCACAGCAAGTTCGGCCTCACATTTTGCCAGTTGGCCTGCCAGGCAGGAAAAGCCTCACTCAACGGGATCGCCGGACTTCGATCGAAAGCCCGGCAATCGCGAGAACCCGTCTAGTGGACCGAAGCGTTGCTATGCCGCAAGGTCGTGTTCAGCTTCGACATTGACCAGGGTCTCGGCGAGCCTGGAGAGGGTCGAATCCGTGGCTTGCTCTTCGTCCAGCGTTGCCTGCAAAAGTTGGGCGGCGTCCGGCAGTCCGAGCTCTTCGGCCCAGGTCCGCAACGTACCGTAACGCGACATCTCGTAATGCTCGACGGCCTGCGCCGCCGCCAGCAAGCCGGCATCGAGTGCGGGCATACCCTTGAAGGCTTTCATGATCTCGGCACCTTCTTCGGTAATGCCGTTGATGGCAGCGCAGGTCTTCCCGCGTGCCGGCTTGCCGATGATCTTGAAGACCCGATTGAGCCGTTTAATCTGGCCTTCGGTTTCCCGCAGATGCTTGGTGAAGGCCTTCTGGAGGTCCTTCGAGTGTGCCGCCTTCGCCATCTTCGGCAGCGTTTTGACGATCTTATTCTCCGCGAAATAGATGTCCTTGAGCGTTTCGTGGAAAAGGTCGCTCAGCAGCATTGGCTTTTTGGCCATGGGTTTTTCCTTACTTTGAGAATTGTCCGCGTCTAAATCCGGCTCAGCGCAAGAGCAGGATCAGGATGATGAGAGGGATCGGTATTCCAACTAACCAGAGAAGAATCGGCATTATTTTGCTCCTGTCAGGTGCGCATTGCGGGTTTAAGCCGGGAGTGAGAGCCCCATGTGCCGTCCCGCAAGCCACCACCTTCGGTCGCGGCAAGACTGGCGCAGAAAGCTCCCAATAGCAGTGACGCGGTCAACCAGAACGCAAGCTGGGCCGTCGCCTTTCGTGCCGCATCGGTATCGGCCTTGATTTGCGTGACGACGTCATTGACGCGCTTGTCGGCCGCGGCCTGGTCGAGCCCGGTTCGCGCTGCCACGACCTTTGAGACGTACTCCCGATCAGTCGGCTTCATCTCGCCGCCCGCCTGGAAGCTCGACGTGAACAATCGGAGCATTTCGCCGCGCGAGTCGTTTGCTGTCGCTTGCGCCGATGGAGTATTCGGCCGTAGCAGGGTGTCGACGTAGCCGTCCATCGGGCCGGATCGGTTCGCAAACGAAGCCGCGCCTTGGCCGGCGGTGCCGAGTCCACCTCCGATCAAACTGGTTGCGGGAGTGGCTAAGAGAATTACGCCGACGACGGATGCAAGCGCCCAGGCGATAAAGCCGTGAGCCGTGTCCCTGAAATAAACCTCATCCGTGTGGATGCCGATCCAGCGGGATCGCAATCGGCCTGCAATGTAGCCACCGATCGACGACGTCAACATGGCGATGACGATCAGATAGAGGCCAGTCCCGATTTTGAAAGTGGTGGTGGAGACGCCGGCGCCGGTCCACGGAGAGACGACAGATAAGCCAAATCCGACGCCGAATGCCAACAGGACCAAGGTCAATGCGCAAGAGACGACGGCCCCGGCCGTGACTGCACCCCACGACACGCCCGAGACGGAGGGTTCACCGGCATCGGATGCTGGTTGGACGACGACGGTATCGATCATGATGCTTATCCCATTTTGCGATGAGATCAGCTCATCGTGCCGCAACAATAGGCAGTCGCAGCAATGGTTCCTCGATGGTTGCGTCATGATTTGCCATCCAAGCGACACCGCTTGCGGCTCACTGAGGCGGAGCCGCAAGCGGATTGAGCCGGCTCAATCCGCCTGGATGTGTTGGACGGCACGCAAGTGCTGGCGATGCCGTACGTTATTCTAGTCTGTCCTGCGCCGGTTCAGGCGCGGCCTCCGTCCGGACTTCGCGCTCTGCTTGCAGCCAAAAATCCATTTCCGAGCCGTGTGTCTTGCCGCTTTGCTCCCAAAGCTCGTAGGCGCGTCGTCGAATCTTGTCTTCCAGGCTGGTCATAACCGTCTCCGTTCCTAGGGCATCTTGACGTTTGGCTCACGTTTCCAGACGCGGAGCTTGGCGAGGCCATCGACAAACGATTTGGCATCCTTGGCGCTTTCCAAGGCGACACAGCCTTCATCAAAATCCTCCGCGGCGATGGCTTTCTCGAGCAACGGCAGCGCATAGCCGACGTAGCCGATGAACTTGCAGTGAGCAAAGGCGTCGGCGACGAAGTCCCGTGCCGAAGACTCATGGAGCAGGTCGTCCATGGCTGCCTGAGCCGGCAGCAAGGCAACGGCATCGTACAACACCGAGGGGCCGCCATCGATCATTTGATCGGCCTCGATCCAGCTGCCGTCGCTCGCTTCGGCTCCCGTGACCGTCGGCGCGATGATCTCGTACGTAGCTCCGACCTTGTCGAGCGCGGCCTCAAGTGCCTGGAGGAGACTGGCATCTGTTCCATCGGAAATCAGGATACCCAACTTCCGGCCCTCGAAGCGCTTGGGTCCGTTTTCGACGATGCTGAGCGCCGGCGAGGGATCGAGATCCTGACGCGTTGGCACAGCAGCGTCTGCCGGTTTTGGCATCTTCCGTAGACCAAGTTTGCCGGCGACCTTGTTGGCCAGAGCCTCATCGATGTTGAGGAGATGCGAGACCATCCGTTCCCGGATCGCAGGCGTTTTGACCTTGCTGAGCTCGAACGTCAAAGCGGCGGCGATGTGCGCCTGCTCTCCCATGGTTTGACTGATGAAGAACTGACGCGCCTGGCTGTAGTGGTCTGCGAAGCTCTCGGCGCGCAGACGACGTTTAGGGCCTTGCTCGACGTCAGCGAATGACGTGAAGCCGCGCTGTGGCGACTCTCGGGGGCCTTCGCCGAAGGAGTTCGGCTGGTAATTGGCGCGCCCGGCCGGGTTGCGCATGGCCATGTGGCCATCCTGCTGAAAATGGGCGAACGGGCATTTGGGCGCATTGATCGGGATGTGCGTAAAGTTCGGGCTTCCGAGCCGCTTGAGCTGTGTGTCGAGGTACGAAAAGTTGCGCCCCTGCAGCAGCGGGTCATTGGAGAAGTCGATCCCCGGCGGAACGTTCTGGGTCATGAAGGCGACCTGTTCGGTTTCCGCAAAGAAATTGTCGGGCATCCGATTGAGCACCAGCCGACCGACAGGGAGGGGAGGCAGGATTTCCTCCGGTATGAGCTTCGTTGGATCAAGCACGTCGAAATCGAAGGAATCAGCGAAGGCCTGATCGAACAATTGCAGCTGAAGTTCCCATTCCGGGAAGTTGCCGCTCTTGATGGCGGTCCAGAGATCCCGGCGATGGAAGTCAGGATCGGCACCATTGATCTTGACGGCCTCGTTCCAGACTACCGATTGCATGCCCAATTTGGGCTTCCAGTGAAACTTGACGAAGGTGGGCTCGTTCTTCGCGTTCACAAGCCGGAAGGTGTGGACGCCGAAACCTTCCATGAAGCGGAACGAGCGTGGAATGGCGCGATCGGACATCACCCACATGATCATGTGCATGCTCTCGGGGGTGAGGCTGACGAAATCCCAGAAATTATCGTGTGCCGATTGCGCCTGCGGAAAGGCGCAGTCCGGCTCTTCCTTTACCGCGTGGATCAGGTCGGGAAACTTGATCGCGTCCTGGATGAAGAATACCGGGACGTTGTTGCCGACGATGTCCCAGTTGCCTTCCTGTGTGTAGAGCTTCACGGCGAAGCCGCGGACATCCCGGGCAAGGTCGGATGAGCCCTTGCTTCCGGCCACGGTCGAAAAGCGCACGAACGCAGGCGTTTTTTCGCCGGCGCGCTGGAACAGGTCAGCCCTGGTGTACTTCGACAACGGCTTGTAGTTCTCGAAGAAACCGTGCGCCGCGTAGCCACGTGCGTGCACGACTCGTTCTGGGACCCGTTCGTGATCGAAGTGGAAGATTTTTTCCCGAAAGTGCAGGTCCTCGAGTAGCGTCGGACCGCGCGGGCCGATTTTCAGGGAGTTCTGGTCGTCGGAAACGGGACCGCCCTGCGCTGTCGTGAGCACCGGCGTTTTATCTGATGCGACCTGATGAAGTTCGCCTCCTTCACCACGGTCAAGCTTTTGATCGTGGATCGTTGCCGTCCCGCCAGATCTGCGGGCCTTTTTCGTTGTCTTCGTCATTGTTTTGCTTCCCGGGACGGAATTGAGGAATCCTTAATCCGACGAGGTGCGGTGCTGTTCCTATTTCGAGCATGATCGTGATGCCGTCTGGATGCTTAAAGCGACATCGAAACCGGTCGCCCACGGTAGCGGCAAGGGAGCTCCAGCATGTCCATCGATCATGCTGACACCGGTGCGCTCAGTCCGATGGCGATCCGTCCACCGCTTCCGCACAAGCTCGCCCGCAACCAACTTAGGAACTTTGCGTCTCGCTTGAAACTATCTCAGCGGGGTGAACTCGCTTGGGCAAAGGCGAGTTTCCGGGAGTTGACGTCAGTCTGCGTTGCGGGAGTATGGAGAGCGTCCGGAAAGTTGGGGAAGCGTAGACGGCCTGGCCTGGTCGTCCCCGGAAGCTGTTCAGGCGAACGTGGCGCGAACCGCGACGTGTCACGGCCTGCATGTCTCGGCTGGCGTGCTCCGGATGCTGACCACTGGCGCAGGTTCTGGCAAAGGGATTCCGGGGCCGACGTCCAGTGCCGCATCTCTTGCTTCGTACTGTTCTGGGTGGCGGAGTTCTCGATCGTCTGTCTGCTCGGAGCGGGCAGATGAACGATCAATCGCTCGATCCGACGCGCCCGAATTTGCGCCTCGGGGGACGAAGGCGAAGGCCGCGTCCGCACCCTTGGCTACCTGGTTGGCCTCGGCCACTCCCAGCTTCCCTGTCCTTTCCGAAGAACAAGGACACCCTAGCGGGAACAAGCGGCGATCCGGTCCGTTTCCCACGCTTCGGCCATGCACAGAAGCCGGCAATCGCAATGACGGAATGGAGCGAGGCGGAATGAGTTCTGCAGATCCGACAGATGTGGGTTCGTCCAACTCAGCGACGGGGGATGCGTCGCGCAAGGGCCGTTCATTCGAGAACAGGCCTAAAAGTATATCGGATCCTATCTTTGCAGAACACCGTGACGTTACGTCCGAGAAACCTCAAGCAGATCCGGAGGCAAATCCCGAAAGTCGAGAAGCCGACCGAGGACCAGCGGAGACTGATCAAAGCCAGGACCAGGGCCCGAAGGGCATTAAGGGGGCATACCGAAAGCACCCGATCGCGATCGTTGTCTGCCTTGGACTAATCGTCGTCGGCGTCGTTGCGGGCATCGCGTGGTATCTCCACGCCCGTCACTACGAGAGTACAGACGATGCCTTTATCGACGGTCGGCCGGTGCTGGTCAGCCCGCAAATCACCGGCAGCATCATCAGCGTCAATGTCACCGACAACCAGGTCGTGAAGAAAGGCGATCTGCTCGCGACCATCGATGCAAGAAACTATAGAGCCGCGGTCGATCAGGCTGACGCGCAAATCCGCCAAAACAAAGCAACTGAGAAAAACTTCGAAGCCCAGATTGCAGGCCAGAGAGCACAGGTCGATCAAGCCACCCAGCAGGTGACGGAAGCGGCGTCGGCACTCAAATTCGCGACCGACGAAAACACGCGCTACCAGGATCTGGTACAGAAGGGCGCTGGGACGGTTCAGCGCGCGCAACAGGCTTCATCCGACTTCAATGGCAAACATGCCGCCCTTGACGCAGCAACCGCGGCCAAGGTGTCGGCCGAACGGCAGATCGATGTTCTGAACGCGCAAAAGGTCGGGGCAGAGGCGCAACTCGATCAGTCCAAGGCGCAAAAGGATCGTGCTGATGCCGATCTACAGCGAACCGAGCTGCGCGCAACAGTCGACGGGCGCGTAACCAAACTGACGGGGGCTGTCGGCGCCCTCGCTGTGCCGGGGCAAGCGATCATGATTGTGGTGCCGCTCGACATCTGGGTGACAGCCAATTTCAAGGAATCGCAACTGGCCGACATGCGCGTCGGGCAGCCCGTCGATATCAGGATTGATGCGTTCGGGGGCCGCAACTTCCCTGGCCAGGTCAACAGCGTTCAAGCGGGTAGCGGAACCGCTTTCAGTCTTTTGCCGGCCGAAAACGCTACGGGCAACTATGTGAAAGTGGTGCAGCGCGTGCCGGTGAAGATTACTTTCAACCAGCGTCCAGACGTTGAATTGGGACCGGGCATGTCAGTCGTTCCCACCGTCACCGTCCGTCCCTGAGCGGATCGTGGCAAATGCCTGACGCATCCGACAAGGGCGAATACGGCAACGCGAATCCCTGGATCATTGCCGTGCTGGTTGCGATCGCAACCTTCATGGAAGTACTCGATACCACCATCGCCAACGTCGCTCTGCGTTACATATCGGGCGGCCTCGCGGTCAGCAGCGACGAAGCCTCCTGGGTCATTACCACCTACCTGGTGGCCAACTCCATCGTACTGTGCGCCAGCGGCTGGATCGCCGAACGGTTCGGCCGCAAGAACTTCTTTCTGGTTTGCATTGCGCTGTTCACAGTGAGCTCTCTACTTTGCGGGTTCGCGTGGAATCTGCAGGCGTTGCTGGTTTTCCGCGTGGTTCAGGGGCTGGCGGGCGGCGGCATGACGCCGGTGGCGCAATCAATTCTGGCCGCGGCCTTCCCACCTGCAAAGCGGAGCCAGGGGTTCGCGCTTTACGGCATCGCAGTGGTTGTCGCGCCGGCAGTCGGGCCGACCCTTGGCGGCTGGCTGAGCGACAATCTGTCGTGGCACTGGTGCTTTCTCATCAACGTGCCGGTCGGACTGATCTCGCTCGTGCTGATCTACGTGATTGTTCCCAGCTCGCCGAAGAAGAAAAAAGAGCGTGAGCGGAGCTGGGCCAGGGGCCTCGACTTTGACTTCGTGGGGTTTCTGCTGATCGTCACTTTCCTCGGTGGCCTGGAGTTGGTTCTTGACCGCGGCCAGATCGACGACTGGTTCGACTCGAGGTTCATCGTGACGTTTGCGGCGATATCCTCCACCGCGCTGCTGCTGTTCATCCCATGGGAGCTCAATCGTCCCCAACCACTCATTGACATCAAGATGCTGACCGGTCGCCAGTTCGGTACCTGCTTTCTCATTATGCTGGTGACGGGCGCGCTCCTAATCGCGACGACGCAGATTATGCCACAACTGTTGCAGGAAGAGTTCGGTTATACCGCCACGCTGGCTGGTCTTGCCATCTCGCCGGGTGGCGCGGTGACGATGTTGATGATGGTAGTGGTTGGTCGTCTTGGGTTCGTTCAGCCGCGATATCTGATCGCCGCTGGGGCGGCGATAGCTTGCTACGCGATGGTTGATCTGCTTCGCGTCACCGCTGATGCAGATTATTGGTACTTCGCCTGGTCACGTATCTATCTCGGAATCGGCTTGCCGCTTATCTTCATTCCGATCACGACCGCGTCCTACGACGGCATTCCGCCGTCGAAAACTGATCAGGCCTCGGCGCTAATCAATCTTGCGCGAAATTTCGGGGGATCGATGGGCGTTGCACTCAGCCAGACGGTACTGGCGCGGCGCGAGCAGTTTCATCAGAGCCGTCTGATCGAACATGTCGGCTCCTGGAATCCGATTTATAACGATGCGCTGGGCCGCATACAGGGGTATTTGAATGGGCGCGCGGCCACCGGCAGCTCATCCGGAACAAGCATGGCGATCGTAAATCAGATGGTGCAAAGCCAAGCAACACTCCTTGCATATATCGATGTATTTGTTGCGCTGGGCGTGATCGCCGCAGTGATGGTGCCGCTGGCCCTGACATTGCGCACAGTCAATCGGAACGTCGGTGCGAAATCTGCCCATTAGAATGCGGCTCTCGCTGATAAGTCTTCCCGCAAGGCACGGAAGAACCGATGCCGACCTTGCCATCAGCGGATTTGGCGGTACTCAATGATTGGCTCATCGCCTTTGCGGCAGCCGACATCGATGCCATCCCATTTGTTGCCGTCGAGCAAGAAACCCGCGATCATCAGGGTCTCGCGCGAGCCGGCTTCAGGGCTTGCCGCCGCCAATCCGCTGTATCAGTCCTCAGATATCATGGGGTCAGAAGCCTCGATGACTGCGATGACGTCGCCTTTGACTTTGATGCCGAGTTCATCAACGGACACATTCGTGATCCACGTTGCTGCCGCCGACATCGACCGTGACGTGAGAGGTAGTGGCACCCCTTTTTACGTCCCGGACGGTTCTCTTGATCTGATTGCGGGCACTAATGCGCATTGTGCTTCCCGGTCACTCGTCGCAACTCGATTGACGGAGTTTCGCTAATCCCGCCCGCTCGCTCAGTGGGCTCGCCTAGGGGCAGCAGCGGACCCTGGGTCCATAGCGACGCATCGGTCTCTAGCGGGGCAATCCCTTTGCAAAACATGCAGCGGAGTTCGGTTCGTTCGTCTAAAGCCAAAACCGATTTGAGGCTTTTCCACAGCGCGGGCAACCAGTCAGGTCAATTGCTTCCTCTCTTTGCCCGCGCTAACTTTTGCGAGGAAAGATTCCTTTCTGACGTTTTCGATTTTTTCCGGACAAATTGCATGGGAAAATCGTCGAGAAGGCCAACATACGAGATGATTGCGGGCTTAAGCGCCGCAGAAGTGCAGTTGGGGCGGCAGCGCGCTATCGAATTCATTCGAGGCGAGACACGGGACGACAACGCCCTGGTGGTTCAGGCCATCGGGCATCTTCGTGGCCCGAGACGCTCGCGGGCTCGCAGGCCTCGATGACGTGCCCTCGATGCGAGAAGCTGATGCAGCTCATCGAGCGGGGCTTCAAGTGCGAGCCTTGCCGCGAGATCATACTTCTGTTCACTGTCACACGCGATTTTGTTATCTCATCGCCGCTAGCTGCAACGGGGCAGCAACTTGCATGCCTGGAGCCAGCGCGTTGAGTTCGATACACTTCCGCTGGAGATCCAGCCCGTGCCCGTCGCCGTACTTTGGATTCTTGGTGTCGTGGCCCATCAACTCGTCCTTGAGCTCGCTTGGGGCCGCGACGCTTCGCAGGCGATCCTTGACAAGCGGCGCTGGCGCTCGGCTGCAACCTGGTCTGCCCTACAAGTCTGCTTTCTTCCTCCTAGATCGACTGCGGGAGGCAATGGCGGAGGAATTGAAGGGCCGCGTCATCGGTGGCCAAGGCAAAGCGGCTGAGGTGGATGGCCGTTATTTTGGCGGTCACGTAAAGCCAACAAGCCAGAAAGAATATCGCCGCGAGCGTCGATATGCCCGCAATCAAAATGGGAAATGGAAGGTCGTCGTCGTCATCAATGAGCGCTGCGGCAATTCGGTGCCAGCAGTGTTTGGCTCTGAAGGCCAAGCCCCCGCTTTCATCCGTGCCCGCATTGCGAAGGGGACTGTCGTTCATGCCGACGAAGTCGCTTCTTGGGATGAATCACAAACATTTTGAAACGAAACGAATCAACCGCCAAGAAGTTTACTCCTTTGATGGTGCCGCACCAATCAGGCCGAGCGGTATTTCAACCGCCCGCGTCCCTCTGAGATCGGCAAGATGGCAGGGCCCTCGATCATCTCAAACGAATCTCACTGCGCAATAACTGAGAGAACTACCTTTGGCTGTGATAACGAGCACGTATGAACAGTAGCAGGCTCGACATCACAGGGCCTGACAGTCCAGTGCCGAGGTAGTGCGGTCCCTTGCATGGACCTGCCGAAATATGGGCGAAGGTTTGGCGAGGGGGCTTCGAGTGTATGAGATAGCTCTGGCCGTGTTGATCCGGTCCGCAAAAGGGGCAGGGCGCGGAGCGTTCTCTGGGTGGAGGCGCTGTTCGTCAGACCTGCGACCCGTCCCCGGGGCTCCCGACGGACGCTGATCCAGTCCGCCGACTGCAAGCTAATTCAAGCGAGAGGCTGCAAACTTACCAATCTTCCTCGCGCCGTCCCAAAGTTCGACTGGCTGAGCATTAGTAGTCAAGTTTTGAGCTTGCTCACGCGCATCATCGTCATTGCTGCAGAACAGATCGACCCGCCACAATATGCGGTTGTCGGGACTGAGGATGTACGCCGTGTAACCGTGCATCGCGTGACCCTGAACGACCTGCCCTTGAACCAAGAACGTCGTCCACGCGGTATTGGTTCCAACGCTCCGGAAGAGGCGTTACGCCCCGAAACCGAGAAAACCCCGCCAGTTTCGGGCGCCCTCCGAGGACTTCGCTGGGTGCTCGATCTCGGCAAGTTGCTTCGGCTCTACCCCAATAACCTTGCTCCGACACCCTTCTTCAAGGACTCGGGAGATGACCTTGAAGGCTAGAGCTCCGGGATCGGACGTGCCGCGGTTAGCTTGCGGAGTCTGCCTTCACATGATGCTTCGGTGCGCCCGAGCTGCTGCGCGATCTCACGCATGTCTTTGCCTTGCGCGCGGAGTTCGAGGAGTTTGCATTCCTCTTCGGCACTCCAGCGCACAATTCTCCAGCCGCCTTCAACGTGACGCATAGGCGCACGCTTATTTTACTTCGCCTGTAGTCGGCGTGTTCTCTGGATTCTGCGCCCCGCCAGACTTCGGGATCACGGTGTCCTTCATGTTGGTGGGAGGCATGTTGGGCAGCACCTCGACCTTGTTCTCCGGCTTGAGCGCGGCGCAGTCCATGCCATAGATGAGCTCACCCTTGGCAGACTGGCCGATAGGCTTGCAGGCTTGCAGGGCAGAGGGGTCGACCCCCTTATCATCGGCCAGCGCTGGTGACACGAGCAGCGCAAGCGATAGCGCGATCGAAATGCGTAACATGGGCTCCTCCGGCAATTATTAATTGTACCGGTGGCGTAACCAGTACCGAAGCGACTAGTTCCATGATCCCCTAACGGTGCCGCGAAGAAGCGCTCGCAATTGAAGAAACCCGCTTACCAGGCACAATAAAATGGTGGCTAGTTCAGGCCTGTCCAAAAATCGGCGCGAAGAGGTTTACGGGCGTTCGTCGCGAGAAATTACAGCCTGACGTCGCGGGCAACAACGCCTTCGTCGACAACATGCCCCGCCGCACATTACGACTGTGCAAAGCATGGATGCGTGTCCCAGTTAAGCGACTAGTAAAACCCAAGACCGCTCTCCTGACGCTCCCGGCACGGGCATTAGGACCCAGGTCGAAGCTGGCGCGTTGGGCTAAATGGAGATCCGGCTTTGAGAACCATGCCTACGACCGCGCGCATTAGAGCAAGCTGCATTCGAGGCGCACCAATTTTCCCGATAACCGTTCGTCCGACGGCGGCGGATGCCGCAATCGCGCACGTGATCAGCCGCAACACCGCGCCCGCACCCGAAGCAATCGCGCGCGGGCTGACCTGGGGCGCTGACGAAAAGGTTCTACTTGTTCTCGCCGCCGCCGGCTGGATCGCCTCGCGCGGACACGATACCTCGCTGCAGCGCGCCGGCAATCACGCGCTGTTGGTGACGGTCGCGGCGTCGCTCCTGCCGCACGGTCTTAAATTGCTGTTCAACCAGACCCGCCCAGACCGCCTGACTGTGGTCGGCCACGCCCACGGTATCTCCGTTTCGGGCAACCGTGAGGACGCATTTCCATCCGGCCACGCGCTGCACATGGGTGCGCTGGCTTCAGCGGCAGGAACGCTGCCCGCCGGCGCACGCCGCGCAACACAGGCAGTAGCCGTCGCTCTTTCCGTGACGCGGGTTTTGGTTCTCGCACACTGGTCGAGCGACGTGGTCGCAGGATTCGCGCTCGGAGCAGTTCTCGAGCGACTGCTGCGATTCTGGACCGGCTATCCGATGGTTGGCCCGCGGTGGAGCAAGACGTGATAACCGAATACGTCCTCCGCTGTCCACAGGGCGGAGCCGTGGCATTGACGTCCGCGACGCTGGGAGACTTCTGCGCCCGACGAGCTTCGCCGGTCTGCTCGGAGCGACGCCGTCCGTTGCGCTGGCGACGCTCGGCATCACCGTGTACCGGCATCTGCTTGACTACCGGTGGCTCTCGCCTCGCAGAACCGATGCGCAGGAAGTGCGATGATCTGACTGAAGTCATGATCCAGTCTGGCCACTGGATGATGCAGGAATGCCCGGTTGCAGTGAACAGTGCACTTGCGAAATGGCTGGGAGGGTAGTTGCCAGAACGTCTGGATATCGTGACGGACGATCGATCTGACGCCCAACGCTCGCGTTTGCTAGCGCCACATGAGGTGCTCATATCTCGGATCAGGCGCTCTCAAATGAAACAAGAAAGCTTCTGGACGACTACATTGGCATGCGGGTGATTGGATCGCCGTAGCGGCGCTCTACCATATACCCCGTATCCCCGTATCACCATGCGAGGGGCCGGGTCGCTGCATTGCTTCCAATCAGACAAAGAGATTGAAGAAGAAGTTTTTCAAGGCGTGGACGCACGCTACGACAGGGAAGGCAATCTCGGGCCGGGTCGCGATCACAGCCTGACGACCCAACTCATCGGCGCACAAAGTTTGCTCGCTAACGTTAGCGCGGCAAATGGTTCAGAAGGACAGGAGCGTCCTTCGCGAGAGCCGGCAATCAATCTCGTGCGCACTAATGGAAGATAGCAGATACTAGTTGCGACAATCCATGTCGAATAATCGGATCGAGCACCTTTGCGCCTATTCGAACTTGCCGTTGTCAATCGAACGGCAGCGCAGCATGAGTCTGCTTTTGACCCTTAGCGGCCGTTACGTCCGCGTGACTACCACGCAGCTACCATGTTGCGCTTCTATGGACACTGGGTGCCAAGCCTAACCCTACATTGCCCACTACACGGTCTCGAATAGCAGTACTATTGGCCGCCGGATTATCGGCAAGGCAACCCGGGAGTCAGTCATGAAAGCTTACGCAATGGCATTGCTCGCAGGTGTCACCATCGGGGCCATCGCAGTCCAGGGCCTCCACGCTCAAGGAACCAAATTGAAAGCGTACACGGTCAGCGAAGTTGAAGTCCTCGACCCCGCAGCCCAAGCCGCATACCTGCCGGCCGCCCGGAAGGCGATTGAGGCGGCCCATGGTCGAGCCTTACGCACCGCAGCGGGACGGGTGGTTCAAATTGAGGGCGCGTCGCCTCCCAAGAGTGCGGCCATCGTCGAATGGGACAGCATGGATGACGCCGTAGCATTCTACAAGTCGAAGGCCTGGTCGGATCTTGCACCCCAGCGAGACAAGGCAACCAAGGTCATACGACGTTACGTCGTCGAAACCGAAAAGTAGCCTGTTGCGCAAATATCGTTGCCGATTTCCACCGCGCAACGTGCGCCCCCGGCGGGCGGGATTGAGGGCTAACGCTGAAGGCGGCGGGCTACGCTAGCGGCCCGCCGTTAGCCGCCTCCTTGATTGCTTTTGCGGTGTGCTGGGTCTCCTTTTGGCCCATCGCTTCCGGTGACGTGCTGCAGCTAGTTATCTCCTGATGGGAACGGACCGGAAGTCCGTCGCTGATCGCCGCGATTGACCCGACACGGGCATTGGGGCGCCGTGGTTTGCTTTCCCAAGCCGTTCATCAGTATTAAATTTCACCGAAACCGTTCCGCCAACGGCGATCGAAGGAAACTATTGCTGGATTGTCGGTTGAAGTTCCGGGAACAACGGAGGCTTCGGAAATGAAGAAAGCAGCATTGGCGTTCGTGACCGCTGCCACCATCGGTGTCTCTGCCTTGGTGGCCCCATCGCCAGCCCAAGCGTGGCGCGGTGGCGGCTGGGGCGCTGGACTTGCGGCCGGACTAATCGGAGCGGCGGTGGTTGGTGGCATAGCCTCCAGTGCCTACGCCTATGGCCCAGGTTACGGCTACTACGGCGGACCGGGTTATGGCTATTACGGGGGTTACGCCCCAGCGTATTACGGCGGCTATGCACCGGCATACTACAATTATGGCTACGCCCCCGCATATTACGGCGGATACCGGTCGTACTACGCTCGTCCAGTGTACCGGCGCGTTATTCGCCCCGCATACGCTTACGGCCCCAGGTACTATCGCGGGTATGGCTATCGCTGGTGATCGCCAGCGGCGACCGAAGTCTGGCCAACGAACGTCGCGGGCGGACGCGCCCAGTGTCGTGCCGCGGTTGCTTGAGTGTTTGCGCGGCCGGCCAGTCGCCACTACCGGGAGAATTATCTTTGCTGTCAGAGCCTGTCTTTCGTGTCCGGGATTCGAAGATATCCGGCGGCGGCCCTGGCGGACGTGCATCGGAATTTTGTTGTTCGGCAGGTTGGTCTTGAGCCTTCGGCCGTTGCCCGCGGCGCGACTATTGTGGTGCGTCTCCCACCCGAGGCACTTCACCTCAGGTTAGCGTTAGCACGGCGACGGCTTCTGCCGTTTTTTGGCAACGGTCCACAAGACGAAGGTCGTAGCTTCGCCTCATTCTGAGATTGGCAAAGTAGCAAGTCAGCGCGGGGCAGGCGCGCGGGCGACTGCGCCCGGAGTGAAGCGCTTGCACCGCCAGCCGCGATCGCGCTCCTCCGGCTGCGCGTCGCGTTGCAACCGCCGCTTTTCGCTACCGTTCTCCGTTGAATAGCGCAACGCGCGGCGTAGCGTAGGGGAGCGCCAGGCTGGCCCGCCGCCCAGCGAGGCGTTGCCCCGGCTCGGCCGCCCGCGGCCCCCAGCCAGCCGGGCTGGGGCAGCCGGCGTTTTGACCCACTTCTTGCGTAGAAAGCTGCCTCCACGCGCGAGCTCGAGTTCACAGAACTGTGTCGGCTCCGCAACGTCACGACAGTTCCTTTTGTGGATAGACTTGTTTGGACTTCACGGGGTTGCCAATTCATCGTTTAAGAATGCCGGACCTGCGGCGGCGATTTTATTTCCAAGACGTTCATTTGAGATCGGGTCTAAGAGGCCGCTGTCGGCGGCCAGCGGCCTCTTCATTTCTTTCTTTTTCATTGCAGGAGGAATACTCCAATGCCAATCCAGGCGTGGGCGCTAGCCACTTCGATCGGCTGGACAGCTGTTGTGGGCACGATGCTGATCTATAGGATTTTCGCACCGAGCTAATGTAGTCAGCGCGGAGATTCAGTGCGCAACGCCGCCCGCTTAAAATACACACGGGCAGCGTTGGCTCTGACCCCAGGATGTAAAGTGCAAAATCCTGAGGGATAGAATACTGCGCAGGCGCGCAATCGTTTCTTACCCCTGAGGGGGAGCTCGCTGATCGTTGTTTCTAGGAACGAATGGATACGGCAAGAGTGCTCACCACCCGGCCCGCCCAATGGCTACCGGATCTCTGGGGAAGGCTCTGGCGGCATTGCTGGCTTTGCCAAGGACGGGGCCACAGTGAGACTTGCATCGGATGGCCCAGATGCGACCATCCTCACCTATGAGGTCGATGCGCAGATTGGGGGAAGCTCGCCCAGCTCGGTGGGCGTCTGCGGTGACCGCATCGTGCCGGACGACCCGAACACGAGATCGCTATCATCCCCAAGGGCACTCGTTCGCAGACTGACAAGGAAATTGCACAAAGCTTTTCAGTCAGCCCATAGCAAGGACGCCGACAACTCCGAACATGGCGAACGCCGACTTTGGCGGCCAACAATCTGCGGATTGTCATCTATTGTGTGCGCCGTGTAAGCTTGCGGCGGGAGGAGGCTTGTCCGTGACGACGGGTGAGCTGAGACGATCATGTTCGAAGGACACGATCCTTATCTCGTCGCGCTCTCGGTGGCGATCGCGATCTTGGGAGGCTATACGGGCTTCGGCCTCGCTGCGCGCATCCGGGGGACGCCGGATGCAGGGCATCGCCTTCTGCTCGCGGGCGCAGCATTTTTCCTCGCCGTCGGCATCTGGACGATGCATTTTGTCGGCATGCTGGCCGCACCATTGCCGCTGGGCACTGTCTATCTGGTGTTGCCGACCATCATCTCCTTTTTGATCTGTGCCCTCGTGGTCGGCATATCGCTATTCTTCGTTAGCGTCGGCGAGCCGTCGATGGTTCGCGTTGCGTCGTCGGCCGTGTTGCTAGGGCTCGGCATTGCCAGCATGCACTATGTCGGCATGCACGGGCTGTCCGGCGACTTCGCGATGAGGCACGCTCCGGAACTGGTTGTGCTCTCGGTCGCGATCGCGATCGCCGCGGCCTATGGTGGCTTGCGCGCATTTCTGGCGCGGCACGGGGGCGTCCAGTTGATCTTGAGTGCGGTGGCCTTCGGCGTTGCCGTCTCCGGGATGCACTACACGGCAATGGCCGGTATGCAGATCACTCCATCTGGCGGCGGGGCTCATTACCACATGGATGGATTGGCAGCGTCGTCGCAGATGCTCTCGCTGGTCGTGACGCTGCTGTGCTTCGTTATTGCCGCGGGCTTCTTGCTCTCGCTAGTGCCTGATCCGCGCAAGGCGGCTGTCGCGATTGCCGGCACCGGGGCAGGCTCCAGTTCTGCCGAACCGGCGGGTGCCGGCCTTGTTCAGGCCGACCCGCCGCTTCGGCCTACCCCCTTGGGTGGAATTGGTCAGCCGCCCCGAGCCCCGCCGGTAGCTCGGCTGCCTGTAGAAGGGGCGGACGGCACCCACTTCATCGATGCCGCAGACATTCGCAGCGTAAGAGCGGATGCACACTACACCAAGGTGCATGACGGGACCCGGGAGAGGATGTGTCCCTGGTCGATCTCGGAGGCCGAGGCGCTACTCGATCCCCGCCTGTTTCTGCGTGTGCACCGCAGCCATATCGTGGCGATTCCGCACGTCGCCCTGGTCCGGAAGGAGGGCGATGGCGCGGTCATTGAACTGGACGGTCCGTCGCCGCATCGCGTTCCGGTGAGCCGAGCCAAGATCGCCGAGGTGAAGGCGCGGCTCGGGCTCGCGCGGCGGACCGCCTGAATGCATCCTGACCCGATGGGACGCCAACGCTGACGCATTTCGTGCGCGTCCGACGGCATTTCGTGCGAATTTTGCGCACCAGTGCCGTTGCTATTGCAGGTGAATCCACGCCTAGGCCAGCCTTCCTCCAACGTCCGCCCGGGCCTAAGGCCGCAAGACGACATGGAGGAAATGATGATTCCCGGCTCGTTCAGCTATCACCGCCCGGCGACGCTGGCTGAAGCGGTGAAACTGCTTTCGACACTTGGCGACGAGGTTCGTCCCCTGGCTGGTGGCCACAGCCTGGTACCGATGATGAAGTTACGGCTGGCGGCTCCCGAGCATCTGGTCGACCTGCACGAAATCGCCGACCTGAAAGGCGTCCGTCGTGACGGTGACAAGGTCTTGATCGGGGCCATGACCACCCAGCACGAATTGCTTGCCTCGGCCGAGATCGCACATTCCGTCCCCATTCTGCATGAAGCCGCGCTTCTGATCGCTGATCCTCAAGTCCGGTATCGTGGCACCGTGGGCGGCAATGTCGCCAATGGTGACCCGGGCAACGACATGCCGGCGCTGATGATGACGCTTGGGGCGACCTATCATCTCGAAGGGCCGCATGGCGGTCGTGAGGTTGCAGCTGTCGATTACTATCAGGGGGCCTATTTCACCGCGATCGAGCCGGGTGAGCTGCTGGCCTCGATCTCCATCCCGATCCCGCCGGCCGGTCACGGTTACGCTTACGAGAAGTTGAAGCGGAAGGTCGGGGACTACGCCACGGCTGCCGCGGCGGTGGTGCTCACGATGTCAGGCGCCAAGGTTGCGACCTGCACGATCGGACTGACCAATCTTTCGGAAACGCCGCTGCTGGCCGATGCCGCCGCTCAGGCGGTGATCGGCACCAGCCTCGACGCAGCCACGCTCGGGAAGGCTGCGGCCGCGGCGGAGGCGATCATGGCCCCAGCCGCCGATGCGCGCGGGCCTGTCGAATACCGCAAGCACGTTGGCGGCATCATGGTGATGCGGGCGCTGCAGCGCGCCGCCGCCGATGCGGCCTGAGGAGGGACAAGATGGCAAAGACGCATATCACGATGCAGGTGAACGGCGCCGAGGTCGAAGGCCTCGTCGAGCCACGCACCCTGCTGGTGCACTTCATCCGCGAGAACCTGCAGATGACCGGCACCCATATTGGCTGCGAGACCACGCATTGCGGCGCGTGCACGGTCGATATCGACGGCATGTCGGTGAAGTCCTGCACCATGTTTGCGGTACAGGCCAATAACTCCGACATCACCACGATCGAGGGTATGGCGAACTCCGACGGCTCGCTCTCGGCGTTGCAGGAAGGCTTCCGCATGATGCACGGTCTGCAATGCGGCTTCTGCACGCCGGGCATGATCGTGCGCGCGCACCGGCTGCTGAAGGAGAATCCTTCGCCGACGGAGCAGGAGATCCGGATGGGCATCTCCGGCAATATCTGCCGCTGCACCGGCTACCAGAACATCGTCAAAGCCATTCAATATGCCGCAGCGAAGGTCAACGGTGTGGAATTCCGGGAGGCCGCAGAATGAACGATATGGCTCCCACGCGGGAACAGCGCACTGCCGCGCTCGAAGGTATGGGCTGCAAGCGTAAACGGGTCGAAGACATCCGCTTCACGCAGGGCAAGGGCAATTACGTCGACGATGTGAAGCTGCCGGGCATGTTGCATGGCGACTTCGTGCGCTCGCCGCATCCGCACGCGCGCGTCAGGGCGATCGATGATTCCGAGGCGTTGAAGGTACCTGGTGTGCTCGCGGTGATCACCGCCGAGACGTTGAAGACAGTGAATCTGGCCTGGATGCCAACCCTGGCGGGTGACGTGCAGATGGTGCTGGCCGACGGCAAGGTGCTGTTCCAGAACCAGGAGGTGGCCTTCGTCGTCGCGACGGACCGCTATGCTGCCGATGACGGCATCAACAAGGTCAAGGTCGAGTACGAACCGCTACCGCCGCTGATCGATCCGTTCAAGGCAATGGACGCAGACGCGCCGGTGTTGCGCGAAGATCTCGCCGGCAAGACCACCGGCGCCCACGGCCCGCGCAAGCACCACAATCACATTTTCGAATGGACCGTTGGCGACAAGGACCTGACGGACGCCGCCTTCAAGAAGGCCGACGTCACGATCAAGGAGATGATCTCCTACCATCGCACCCATCCGTCGCCACTCGAGACCTGCCAGTGCGTCTGCTCCTTCGACAAGATCAAGGGCGAACTGACGATCTGGGGCACTTTCCAGGCGCCGCATGTGATCCGCACCGTCGTGGCGTTGATCGCGAAGATCCCCGAGCAGAAGATTCACGTCATCGCGCCTGACATCGGCGGCGGCTTCGGCAACAAGGTCGGGGCCTATCCGGGCTATATCTGCGCCGCGGTCGCCTCCATCGTCACCGGCAGGCCGGTGAAATGGGTTGAAGATCGCATCGAGAACCTGACCGCGACGTCGTTCGCGCGCGACTATCACATGACGACGGAAATCGCCGCGACCAAGGAGGGCAAGGTTACGGGGTTGCGCGTCCACGTGCTGGCCGATCACGGTGCCTTCGATGCCTGCGCCGATCCGTCGAAATGGCCGGCCGGCTTCTTCAATATCGTCACCGGATCATACGACTTCCCGACCGCGCATCTTGCGGTCGACGGCGTATACACCAACAAGGCGCCGGGCGGCGTCGCCTATCGCTGTTCGTTCCGCGTCACGGAGGCCGCCTACTGCATCGAGCGTGCAATGGATATCCTGGCGCAGAAGCTCGGCATGGATCCGGCGGAGCTTCGCTTGAAGAACTTCATCAAGGCGGAGCAGTTCCCGTATCACTCAGCGCTTGGTTGGGAATACGATTCCGGCGACTACGGCACCGCCATGCGAAAGGCGATGGAGACGGTGAAATACGCCGAGCTCCGCAAGGAGCAGGAGCAGATGCGCGCCGCCTTCAGGCGGGGCGAGACCCGCGAGATCATGGGCATCGGTGTTTCGTTCTTCACCGAAATTGTCGGCGCCGGTCCATCGAAGAATTGCGACATCCTGGGGATTGCGATGTTCGACTCCTGCGAGATCCGCATGCATCCGACCGGTACGGGCATCGCGCGGATGGGCACCAAGAGCCAGGGCCAGGGCCACGAGACGACATGGGCGCAGATCATCGCGACCGAGATCGGCATCCCCGCCGACAACATCATGGTGGAGGAAGGCAACACGGACACCGCGCCTTATGGGCTCGGTACCTACGGCTCGCGCTCGACGCCGGTCGCGGGTGCCGCGATCGCGATGGCCGCGCGAAAGATCCGAGCCAAAGCGCAGATGATCGCCGCCTACAAGCTCGAGGTTCACGAGGACGATCTCGAATGGGACATCGACGGCTTCCGCGTCAAGGGCTTGCCCGAGAAGCTCATGTCGATGAAGGATATCTGCTGGGCGGCGTACAATTCGGTGCCGCCCGGAATGGAGCCGGGACTGGAGGCGGTCAGCTACTATGATCCGCCCAACATGACTTATCCGTTCGGTGCCTACATCTGCGTGATGACCATCGATGTCGATACTGGTGTCTACAAGGTCGGACGCTTTTATGCGCTCGACGATTGCGGCACACGCATCAATCCGATGATCATCGAAGGCCAGGTGCATGGCGGCCTCACCGAGGCGTTCGCCATCGCGATGGGCCAGGAGATCCGCTACGACGCGGAAGGCAACGTCGTCACCGGCTCGTTCATGGATTTCTTCATGCCGACCGCGGTCGAGACCCCGCATTGGGAAACGGATTTTACGGTCACCCCATCGCCGCACCATCCGATCGGCGCCAAGGGTGTCGGCGAAAGCCCGAATGTCGGCGGCGTGCCGGCGTTTTCCAACGCGGTCAACGATGCGTTTTCGTTCCTCGGCTCGACACACATCCAGATGCCGCATGATTTCTGGCGGAACTGGGCGGCGGCGAAGAGCCTCGGCGTGTTCGCTTCGGCATGAAGACCCGTGACGAGATCGCGCGCGCTCTTGGCGACGCCGGCTACGTCGCCGACGGCGAGCTCGCGGTTGCGATCGCACTCATGCAACAATTGCGGCGTCCGCTGCTGCTGGAGGGTGAGGCGGGCGTCGGCAAGACCGAGGTGGCCAAGGCTCTGGCCATTATTCACGGTACGGAGTTGATCCGCCTGCAGTGTTACGAAGGGCTGGACCAGTCGGCGGCGCTCTACGAGTGGAACTACCAGCGGCAGTTGCTGTCGATCCAGGCGCACCGGGGTTCCGACACAGATGCGGTTGAGGATCAGATATTCTCCGAGAAATATCTCCTGGAGCGACCGTTGCTCGCGGCGATCCGCCGGGAGAGACCGCCGGTCTTGCTGATCGACGAGATCGATCGCGCCGACGACGAATTCGAGGCATTTCTCCTTGAGTTGCTGTCCGATTTCCAGGTCACGATACCCGAACTCGGCACGATCAGGGCGACTGCAATACCTCTTGTCGTGCTGACGTCGAACGGTACGCGCGAGCTCTCGGACGCGCTGCGTCGCCGTTGTCTGTATCACTATGTCGACTACCCCGATGTCGACCGCGAAGCGCGCATCATCACGGCGCGGGTCGAAGGCACCTCCGCCTCGCTGGCGTTGCAGATCGCGCGCATGGTCGAGTCCATCCGGAAGGAGGAGTTGCGCAAGGTGCCCGGGGTCGCCGAGACGCTGGATTGGGCCGCTGCATTGGTCGGGCTCGAGGTGCAGGATCTGCACGATGCGCCCGAAACGGTACACGAAACCCTGATGTGCCTGCTCAAGACGCAGGAAGATAAGGCGCGGGTCTCGCGCGAGGTCACGCAACGCTTGCTGGGAAGGGTCGCATGAGCTGCTGCGGCGCATCGCCTGACTTCGATGACGTCAGAGAGGTATCTCGTCTTGTCTCGCGCAAGCTCGCGGCGTTTCTGCGGACCCTGCGGGATAGCGGCTTCGCCGTCGGCCTTGCCGAGGGCCAGGATGCTGCAACCCTGATGGCTGTGGGCTACGCGGCGCGGCCGGGTCTGCTGCGTTCGGCGCTCAAGCATCTGTTTTCGACGCGCAAGGCCGATTGGGACAGGTTCGATGGAATTTTTGATGCGTTCTGGCTCGGCAAGCGGGTGCGGTCACGCTCAATCACGACGGGTGCCTCGAAACCCGCCAACAATCCGTCACTGAAAAATCTGAACCAACCCGCGGAGACGCGAACCAGTGCCGAGTCGGCAATGGATCAAGTGCCATCGGTCGACGGAGCAGACAATGAGCGGTCGGGCGATGGACGCATGGAAGGTGCGTCGCGCGCGGACAATCTCGCCGAGGTTGATTTCCGCAATCTGGCTGATCCGCAGCAGGTTGAGATGGCTCATCTCGCGGCGGCGCAGCTGGCGCGCGTAATGCGCACGCGGCTGACGCGGCGCGATCTGGCTCGTCGCCGCGGCTATCGTCTGGATCTGCGTCGCACGATTCACGGCAACATCAGTCACGGTGGCGTACCGCTCAGACTGGTGAGACGGCAGCGCAAGCCCAAGCCCTTGCGGCTGGTGGTCCTGCTCGATGCCTCCGGCTCGATGAGCATGTATACCGGTGTTTTTCTCCGCTTCATCCATGGCGTGCTCGACGAATTTCGTGAAGCCGAGGCGTTCCTGTTCCATACCAGGCTGGCTCACGTCTCGGGCGCGATGAAGGAGAGGGATGCCGGCCGCGCCCTTGACCGGCTTTCGATCGTGGCGCAGGGAGCTGGTGGCGGCACCAGGATCGGTGAGTGCCTGCAGACATTCAATCGTTGGCACGCCGCACGGGTAGTTCATTCGCGCACCTGTGTGATGATCGTTTCCGATGGTTACGAGACGGGCGACGCCGCGTTGCTCGGTCTGGAGATGGCGGCACTCCATCGGCGCTGTCGCCGGATCGCCTGGCTCAACCCGATGATGGGATGGCAGGGTTACGCGCCCGAAGCGCGCGGCATCAAGGCGGCCCTGCCGCATGTCGATCTCTATGCGCCGGCCAACACGCTTGCGAGCTTGACAGCACTCGAGCCCTATCTGGCGAGGCTTTGATGGGCGTGCATGTCGAGATCATGGACCTGGTCGCGCAGATGAAGGCCGCCGAGCAGGCCTTCGTGTTGGCGACCGTCGTTCGCACGGTCTCCGTGACCGCGGCCAAGGCGGGGGCGAAGGCCATCATCCGCCCGGACGGCACGATTGTGGCGGGCTGGATCGGAGGAGGGTGCGCCAGAGGAGCGGTCCTGAGGGCGGCGCGCGAGGCGTTGATCGATGGCGAGCCGCGCATGGTCTCGGTGCAGCCAGAGAATCTACTCGCCGAACTCGGCGTGAAGGCTGGCGAGAGCAAGGACGGGGTCCGCTTCGCCTCGAACATGTGCCCGAGCAAGGGCACGATGGATATTTTCGTGGAACCGGTCCTGCCGAATCCCTCGCTGATAATCCTGGGCGCAAGTCCGGTCGCGCTTTCGCTCGCCGGCCAGGCACGCCAGCTCGGCTATCACGTGACGCTTGCCGCGCCATCGTCCGACGTTTTTGTCCCGCCAGATGCTGACGTGATCCTCGACGGTTTCGAACCGAAAGATCTCCATCAGGCTCGTCGCTTCGTCGTGGTGTCAACCCAGGGCAAGGGTGACGAGATCGCGCTGAAGATGGCGGTCGCGATCGATGCTACCTACCACGCCTTCGTCGGCAGCAAGCGCAAGATGGCGGCACTACGCGACAAGTTAGTTGCTGACGGTCTCGAACCTGCCGTGATCGATCGCGTGAAGGCGCCGGCCGGGCTCGATCTCGGCGCCATCACGCCAGAGGAAATAGCTATGTCGATCCTCGCCGAAATCACCATCGAGCGCCGCCGTGGCCAGCGTTCCACCGGTTCCATAGCAGGGGGCTAAGCAGCAACATGCAGATGAACGACAGCCAGCGTATCGCAGCCTCAGAAGAACAGGTGTGGGCCGCGCTCAACGATCCCGAAATTCTGAAACGGTGCATTCCCGGCTGTCAGTCGCTCGAGATGACCTCACCCACCGAAATGACCGCCACGGTCGTGCTCCAGATCGGGCCGGTGAAAGCGACCTTCGGTGGCAAAGTGATTTTGTCGGACATTGATCCGCCCAATGGCTACCGGATCTCAGGGGAAGGCTCTGGCGGCATTGCTGGCTTTGCCAAGGGCGGGGCGACAGTGAGACTTGCAGCGGATGGCCCAGATGCGACCATCCTCACCTATGAGGTCGATGCGCAGATAGGGGGGAAGCTCGCCCAGCTCGGTGGGCGTCTGATCGATTCCACAGCCAGGAAGCTGGCAAGCCAATTCTTTGCCGCCTTCGGCGAAGCGGTCGGCAACGTTGCAGTACCCGATGCTTCAGACGTCCTTCAATCTGCGCGCTCCGCATGATTGCGGGTGGCAGGCTCTGTGCCGCCGAAAGGCGGAATTCCAGGCTCGAGTGGTAGTCCAGACGGTTGGTCTTGGTCCCGAAATGTCGAAAATGGCTTGTCTTTCATCAGGAAGCCACTTCGCGAGTCGAGCCGCCCTCGGAGAAGAAACCACGATTCCGAGCATAGCCGGTTTAGACACGCGACTTGCCCCCCCGAAGTTTCATCTCATCTTATGGCCCGTCTGAGCTGCTCCAACTCGTATCGGGCCATTCCGACACGAGGAAATCCAGTTGCAGGTTCAACATCGGTTCAACAGGACGCTTGTCGGAATGGTCGTCGATTTTGTTGCCAAAACATGCGTCTCTTAATCAGCGGGTCCCAGGTTCGAGCCCTGGTGCGCCCACCACGGAAAAGACCTTCTTTTCCAGTACCTTCGCAGGATCGCAGTCGCGGTCGAGCGCCAAACGCGTTTCGTCGCCGATTTTCTCCGATTTGCTTCACTTGGCGAACGTCAGGCGATCATGCGATCGCTTGAATCGAGCTGGAGAAGACGCTCGGCGGCCGGTGCAGGCCATAATGGTCGCGCAGTGTCGTGCCGGCGTAGTCATCGCGGAACAGGCCGCGCTTGCGCAGGATCGGGACGACCTGCTCGGCAAAGACGTCGAACCCACCGGGCAGCCAGGGCGGCATGACGTTGAAGCCGTCGGCGGCGCCGTTCTCGAACCAGGTCTGGATGTTGTCGGCGATCTTCTCCGGCGGCCCTGCAATCACCCAGTGGCCGCGCGCACCGGCCAGGCGCTGGACGAGCTGGCAGATCGTCGGCTGCTCGCGATCGACGATGTCGACCACCAGCTTGAAGCGGCTCGCCACGCCGCGCGCACCTGTCGTGTCGATCAGATGGCGTGGGAACGGACCGTCGAGGTCGAAGCCGGAGAGATCGAGCCCGATCATCTGGCGCAGCTGGGTCAGCGAATATTCCGGCTGGATCAGTTCATTGAACTCGTCCTGCAGCCGATCCGCTTCGGCTTGCGTACTGGCGATGAAGGGACTGATGCCCGGCAGGACCTTGATCTGATCGGGACTGCGATCGAAGGCACGGGCTTGCCGCTTGATATCGGCGTAGAACTCCTGGGCGCTCGCCAGGGTCTGATGTGCCGTGAAGATGGCTTCGGCAAAGCGCGCGGCAAAGGCGCGGCCGTCGTCGGACGAGCCGGCCTGCACGTAGACCGGCCGTCCCTGCGGTGTCCGCGATATATTGAGGGGACCGCGGACGCGAAAGTGCTTTCCGGCGTGATTGACGGCGTGGATCTTGTCGGTATCGGCGAAGACGCCCGAGACGGGATCGTTGATCAGTGCGTCGTCTTCCCAGCTGTCCCACAGCCTGGTGATGACATCGAGATATTCGCGCGCGCGCTCGTAGCGTTCATGATGCGGAGGATGTTCGGGCAGGCCGAAGTTCTGCGCCGCCTGCGCCGTGCTCGTCGTCACGATGTTCCAGCCGGCCCGGCCGCCGCTGAGATGATCGAGCGAGGCGAACAGACGCGCCAGATTGTAAGGCTCGGTGTAGGTCGTCGACGCGGTCGCGATCAGGCCGATGCGACGGGTGGCGACCGCGATGGCGGCAAGCCAGGTGATCGGCTCGAAGCGGAAGCGCTGCGCATAACGGACATTGTCGGCGAGCGCCGGCCCATCGGCAAAGAAGATCGCGTCGAACTTGTACGCCTCGGCCTTCTGCGCCAGCTCCTGATAGTAGGTGACGTCGAGGATCCGCTCGGCAGCCGAGCCCTTGTAGCGCCAGGCCGCTTCGTGATGGCCACCCGGATAGATGAAGAGATTGAGAGAAAGCTGTCGATCGCTCATGCCTGCGGCTCGCGGAATGGTGGGGTGATCAGTTGCCGGTTGAAGGCTTGTGTGCAAACGCGAAACGCAGGTAACGCTCCAGAGGCAGCCCTTCCGGTGTTCGTTTCGTTTCGACGAGGCGGGCAAACGCGTCGCGGATCTGTTCGCGTTCGGACGGTGAGAACGCCTCGAGGAAGTTGCCGAAGGCGCTGGCTTCCGACCATCGGAGCAGTGAATTGACGTCCTCGTGCACGTCGGTCAGCGTGCGCAGCTCGCTGCGGTAAGCGGCGAAGCCGCCGGCCGCGAACAGTGACCTGAGTTCTTCACCGGTCAGGCCGAGCACCGGATTGGAATCCTGGCGATGATCGGTGAGTCCGGTTTCCGTGATGGCCCGGCGCAGCAGCACGCGGGACTGATGCGGACGGGATGGGTCCTGCACGTTGAGCCCGAGGCGGCCGCCGGGCTTCAGCACACGATGGATTTCCTGCAAGGCGCCGCGCTTGTCGGCAATCCAATGCAAGACGCTGTTGAGATAGACCGCATCGAATTGGCCGTCGTCGAAGCGTGAGAGGTCTTCGGCCCGGCCCGTGCTGAATTGAAGATGATCCGACTGCCGAAGTCGCGCGATCTCGATGCGGCCGGGGAGCGGGTCGATCCCGATCACCCGGCCGTTCGGTTCGACCAGGCCGGCGACGAATTCGGCGAGGCGGCCGGTGCCCGTCCCGATATCGAGGACATGCTCGCCGGTCCTGATCGCCAATGGCCCGATCAGGAACTTGCCGTGACGGAACTGAACCAGCCCCGCTTCATCATAAGAGCGAGCCAGCTCGGGCGTATCGTGTTCGAGGCTAATGACACCACTCATTTGCGGCGAGTCCTATCGTCGATGATTGCAACGCTGTGTGCACTTCGGCGTGCGAGCGACGCTTGGACTCTACGTCGGTGATCGCAAACCTGTCGATGAAATGAACTTGCATTGTTGCGTCGGAAGCCAGCATGAAGCTTGTGAGTTGATCGGCGATGATAGACGAGTGCATCCGTCGCGAAGAAATCAGCGGGGCGTTCGTGCCGTTTTCGCGTGTCAGGCGCTTCAGTCGTTCTGGTCTCGCACGCTGAAACGGCGAGGAAAGCGACGGTCGTCGCAAATATTTCAACGGCTGCGTCGGCCACGAAGCGATCATTGCTCGCCGCGGAAAACAAAGCTGGTTTCGTTTCATTGACTGGCGATCGATCGCTTTTACGATTTGCAACGTCAAAGCGAGGCCGATCATCATGCCGCAAACCGACCCCGACAGTATTGCCCGTGAGGCGTTGCGCCTGATCGGACCCGATCCGCAAAACTGGGTGCCCGATCTGGATGGGATCGATCACAACGTGGTCGTCGTCGGCGGTGGACAATCCGGCTCGGCGTTTGCGTTTGCGCTTCGGCGGGCAGGGATCGGGAGGGTCTCGGTGATCGATGCCGCGGCCGGCGGGACTGAGTCGGGCGTGTGGTTGACGAGCGCGCGCATGCATAAGCTTCGGACGCCGAAGTCCCTGCCGGGCCCGGAGCTTGGTCTGGCCGGTCTCGGGTTCCAGGCGTGGTACGAGGCGCGTTACGGTGCAGCCGCCTATGAAGCGCTCGATCGTATTTTGCGGCTCGACTGGGCGGCCTATCTCGATTGGTACCGTAAGGTCACCGGTGTCGAGGTCCGTTACGCGACGCGGCTGGTTCTGATCGAACCGGCGGGAGGGCATCTGCGGCTGCATCTGGAGCAAGGCGGCCGCGTGACGGTCGAGACCGCGCGGAAGCTGGTGCTTGCGACCGGCTTTGCCGGAGGTGGCGGCGCCATTATTCCGGACGCGCTGCGCAATCTGCCGAAACAGATTCATGCGCATACTTCCGAAAGGATCGACTTCAGGTCGCTGAGGGGCCGATCGGTCGCGGTGATTGGAAGCGCCGCGTCGGCGTTCGATGCCGCTGCCGTCGCGCTGGAAGCCGGAGCGCGCGACGTTCACCTCTATGCGCGGCGCGGGACGCTGGCCTCGCTCCCGGTGATCCGGATCCGCGGCTATCCGGGCGCCTACGACAATTTCGGGGCCCTGCCGGATGCCGTGCGCTGGCAGCAGGCGATCCGCTTCCGCGCGGCAGGCTCGACCCCGCCGCCGGATGCGATCTCGCGCGCCGTCGCGTTTCCCAATTTCCATCTTCATCTCGGCGCGCCGTGGCAGGCGGTGCGGCTCGAGGGCGGGCGTCCCGTCGCGGTGACGCCGCAGGGCGAATTCGGTTTCGACTTTGCCATCGCCGGTACCGGATATGCTGTGGACCTCGGCGCGCAGGCCGAGCTTCGCGAACTTGCGGATGAGATCCTGCTGTGGCGCGACCGCTTCACGCCGCGTGACCAGGACAGGGATGAGACTCTCGCGGCGTATCCCTATCTGGGATCGGGGCACGAATATCTGGAGAAGGAGCCCGGTCGCGCGCCGTTCCTGAAGAACATCCATGTCTTCAACCCGGCGGCCTTCGTCAGCTTCGGCCTGCCGGTCGGCGATGTCCCGAGCTTCAAGCGCGACATTCCCGCGGTTGTGGCGCGGATCAGCCGCGATCTGTTCCTGGCCGATCTGGCGGCGCATGAGGCGCGCATCAATGGACCGATCGCCGACGATTTTGCTGCCGAGCTTTATGCGCCGGCGGTCTGGCGTCCACCGGAGCACGTCGCGGCCGAATAGAGCCCACACCATCAAGCCGGTTTGCAAGCCGGTCCGTTTGTCTCCGCCGTCGTTCCCGCGACCGGCGCATGGCGGAGCCTTGTCCTGGGAGATCGCGGTGAGAGCACGATCATGAGCAACACGACTGTCATCGATAACGTCATTCCGCGCGCTGATATCGTCAAGCGTGCGGCGAGGCTCGGAGCGGAGATCAGGAATGTCCTGCTGTCGGGTGATCTGTCCGACGAGGTGATCCGCGCCATCAACCAGGTGCTGCTCGAGCACAAGGTGATCTTCTTCCGCGACCAGCAGCATCTCGACGATTCCGAACAGGAACGCTTTGCGGTGCGGCTCGGCAGGCTGGTGCCGCATCCGACGGTCGGCGCGATCAAGGGGACATCCTCGATCCTGGAGCTGGACTCGGGACGCGGCGGCGGCCGCGCCGACCAATGGCACACCGACGTGACGTTCGTCGATGCCTATCCGAAGATCTCGGTGCTGCGCGGCGTCGTGATCCCGCCCTATGGCGGCGACACCGTCTGGTCGAATACGGCCGCGGCCTATCTCGACCTGCCGGCGCCGTTGCAGCGTCTTGCCGACGAGCTTTGGGCGGTTCACAGCAACGCTTATGACTATGCCGTCAAGGCGCGCGCAAGCGAGGCCGACCGCAAGCATTTCGATGAAGTGTTCACCGGCACGATCTATGAGACCGAGCATCCCGTGGTGCGCGTTCACCCCGAGACCGGCGAGCGGACGCTGGTGCTCGGCAATTTCGTGCAGCGCTTCGTCGGTCTGCCGAAATATGACGGCCAGAAGCTGTTCGACCTGTTCCAGTCGCACATCACGGCGCCGGAGAACACCGTGCGCTGGAGCTGGAAGGCCGGCGACGTCGCGATCTGGGATAACCGGGCGACCCAGCACTATGCGGTCAACGACTATGGCGATCAGCACCGCGTGGTGCGCCGCGCCACGATCGACGGCGAAGTGCCGGTGTCGATCGACGGTCGCCACAGCGTGACGCGCATCAAGGCACCGAAGCAGCAGGCCGCGAAGGCGGCATGATCCGGTCGGATCGAGGGGAGTTGCGAACATGAATGCATTGATCCGAATCCTGCGCGCCCCGCGTTTCGCCGCGCGCGCGGCCGCGCGGTTCACGCTGGCCGGCGCCGTGGTGCTCGGGCTGGCGGCTCCGGCTTTTGCCGAGCCACCGCTCGAAAAGACCGAGATTCGCTACCAGGGCTGGGCCGGCCAGGTGACGTTCACGGAACTGGCCGAAGACCTCGGCTATCTCGCGCCGCTGAAGCTGAAATGGGTCGGCAACACCATCAGCGGACCGCAGGACATCCAGACCGTCGTCACCGGCGACATCGACATCGGCGGCGCGTTCTATGGCGCAATTCTCAAGCTGATCGCGGCGAAAGCTCCGATCAAGGCCGTGGTCGGCTATTACGGCTCCGACGCCAACACCTATCAGGGCTACTTCGTCAAGGACGACAGCCCGATCAGGACGGCGCGCGACCTGATCGGCAAGAAGGTCGCGGTCAATACGCTGGGCGCCCATCTCGAATTCGTGCTCCGCGAATATCTGGCACGCAGTGGCCTCAGTGCGAGCGAGGCGAGGCAAGTGACGCTGGTGGCGATACCGCCGGTGACCAGTGAGCAGGCGTTGCGCCAGGGCCAGGTTGAGGTGAGTACGCTCAGCGGCGTGCTGCGCGACAAGGCGTTGGAGCGGGGCGGCATCCATTCGCTGTTCAACGATACCGATCTGTTCGGCCAGTTCACCGGCGGCGCCTATGTGCTGCGCGACAAGTTCGTCAAGGACAATCCCAATGCTTCGCGCAAGCTGGTCGAGGGCATCTCGCGGGCGATCCAATGGGCGCAGACCACGCCGCCGGAAGAAGTCCGAGCCCGTTTCGAACGGATCATTGCCGAACGCAAGCGCAACGAGGACGGCTCCTCGATCAAGTACTGGAAGAGCACTGGCGTCGCGAGCAAAGGCGGCGTGATTTCGGACGCAGAGATCCAGGTGTGGATCGATTGGCTCGTGAAGGATGGGTTGTTCAAGCCCGGCCAGATCAAGGCCTCCGACACCTACACGAACGAGTTCAACTATTTCCGTCCGGGCAAGACGGCGGAGGCGCGATGACGAGCCCGGTCAAGATCCGTTTCGAGCAGGTCTGCAAGGAATTCGTCACGCGAGGCGAGGGCGGCCGCCCTGCGGGCCGTTTCACTGCGCTGGAAGACATCACGCTCGATGTTCGCTCGGGCGAATTCCTCGCTCTAGTCGGACCGAGCGGTTGCGGCAAATCCACCTTGCTCGATTTGCTCGGTGGCCTGACGGCGCCGACCAGCGGCCGCATCCTGCTCGATGGCCGGCCGATCACCGGGCCAGGACGCGACCGCGGCATCGTGTTTCAGCAATACGCGCTGTTTCCGTGGCGGACCGCGGCGCAGAATGTCGAGTTTGGGCTCGATATCGCCGGTCTCAAGGCTGGGCAGCGGCGCGAGGTTGCGCGGCACTTCCTCGACCTGGTCGGGCTGTCCGGTTTTGCCGACCGCTACCCGCACGAACTCTCCGGCGGCATGAAGCAGCGCGTCGCGATCGCAAGGAGCTTCGCTTACGATCCGGAGGTGCTGCTGATGGACGAGCCGTTCGCCGCGCTCGACGCGCAGACGCGCGAAACGCTGCAAGGCGAACTGCTTCGGATCTGGCGCGCCACCGGCAAGACCATCGTCTTCATCACCCACGGCATCGACGAGGCCGTGGTGCTCGGTCAGCGTGTCGCGGTGATGACGTCGCGCCCGGGCCGGATCAAGCAGGTCATCGCCATCCCCGACGTGCTGCGCAGCGAGGCCGAGGACGTGCGTTCGCTGCCGGAGTTCGGTCACGTCAGGCATGAGGTCTGGAGCCTGCTGCGCGAGGAAGTGCAGAAGGCCCAGCAGGGACAGTTGGCCGGCAGCGCGCGTCGCACCGACCGTGAGCTGGAGGAGGCCGCGCATGTCTAGTCTGGAGATGTTGACCCTGCTGGAGCTTGGCTATGGCCGGCGAGAGACCGGTGCGGACGGCCAGGCATCGGCGGCAGTTCGGATGCGCGCTGCCCTTCGCTGGCTGGCCACGGCGGGGCGCCGTTCGCTGCTGCTGATTGCCCTGTTGGCCGCCTGGGAGGCAGTGCCGAGGCTCGGGCTGATCGATGCCGTGTTCCTGCCGCCATTCTCGGAGGTGATCGCGGCCGGCTGGCAGCTTGCGCAAACCGGCGAACTCTACGACGACGTCTCAGCCAGCTTGCTCCGCGCCCTGAGCGGATTTCTGATCTCGGTCGTGTTCATTGTCCCGCTCGGGCTCGTTGTCGGCTGGTACAACAGGCTCGGCGATCTCCTGAACCAGTTCATCGAGATCTGCCGTAACACGGCGCCGCTGGCGTTGCTGCCCGTGTTCATTCTGCTGCTTGGGATCGGCGAATTGTCCAAGGTCACGATGGTGATCTATAGCTGCGCCTGGCCGCTGCTGCTGAACACCATTACCGCGGTGAAGCAGGTCGATCCGCTGCTGATCAAGTCGGCGCGGACCATGGGCGCGACGCCGCAGCAGCTGTTCCGCAAGGTGATCCTGCCCGCCGCGCTTCCGACCATCTTCGTCGGGATTCGCCTCGCCAGCGCGTCGGCCATGCTGGTGCTGGTGGCGTCCGAAATGGTCGGCGCCAAGGCCGGCCTCGGCTATCTCATCATCAACAGCCAGTACAGCTTCCTGATCCCGCAGATGTATTTCGGCATTCTCGGAATCACGGTGATCGGTCTGGCCTTCAATGCCGTTCTCGAGGCGATCGAACGGCACTTCATGCGCTGGAAGGCGCCGGTGGCCAATTAGGAGGAGGCGTTGCTGCCGCCCGGCGTGTTGCGCGCGGTGGCCTGGGTCACCACGCTGTTCGGCGGCACGTCCCGGGTCAGCCAGACATTGCCGCCGACGGTCGAGCCGCGGCCGATCGTGATGCGGCCCAGGATGGTGGCGCCAGCATAGATCACCACGTCGTCCGCGACGATCGGATGACGGGCGTCGCCCTTGATTAGGCTGCCTTCGTCGTCGGTCGGGAAATGCCGCGCGCCGAGCGTAACGGCCTGGTAGATGCGAACATTGTCGCCGATGATCGCGGTTTCCCCGATCACGACGCCGGTGCCGTGATCGATGAAGAAGCCCGAGCCGATGCTGGCGCCGGGATGAATATCGATGCCGGTCCTTGCATGCGCGATCTCCGCCATCAGGCGCGCCACCAGCCGCGCCCCGAGCCGATACAGAAGATGGGCAAGTCGGTGGTGGATGATCGCGGTCATGCCGGGATAGCCGATCAGGATCTCCGGAAAATTTCGCGCCGCCGGATCGCCGACGAACGCCGCGCGCAGATCGTTGACGAGAAGCCCGCGCACTTGCGGCAATTGCGCGGCGAACGCGCGCGTCAATTCGACGGCGTCGTGGCGCTGGAAACCCGGTTCAAGCTCGTCGCCGACGAACAGCGCCGCGCGGTGGATTTGCGCGTGGAGCGAATCCAGCGCGATGCTCAAGGTATTGCCGACAAAATAGTCGATATTCTCGCCGTCGAGATCCGATTGGCCGTAGTGCCGCGGGAACAGCGCCTCGGTCAGTCCGTCGAGGATCGCTTCCAGCGCATCGCGCGATGGGGCGCGCCGCGGATCGCCGTCCCGCCGAATGCTGTGGGTGTCTTCCCTGGAGACGCGCAGCTCGGCAACGATCCGGTCGAGCTGCCAGCGGCCCGGCGGGCTGCCGGCAACGCCGGCCGATGACGGTGGCGACTGCGGCGGCATTTCGCGCTTCATGGTGTGCCTCTCCTGTCCTAGCGGACGTGGGCCAGCGGAATACTGACTTCGGCGAGCAGATCGAGATCAGCCTCGTGATCGATCTGCACATACCGTCCGTTCCAGTAGGTGAGGCCGGACAGGCGGTGCGACACGTCCATGCTTGAAAGCCGACCCACGATGATGCCGTGAGAGTGCCGCTCGATGATCTCCTCCACCTGGCATTCGACCGTGGCAAGCGAATGGTCCAGCAACGGGACGCCGGAAGCGCCAGGGGTCCAGGCCGTTCCGTCGAAACGCTGGCTGCCCTTCAGGCGGCTGTTGCTGAACCGTTCCGCCGACGCCTGCTGGTCCGAGCCGAGAATGTTGACGCCGAAGAGCCGGTGGCGGGCGATCGGCTCGAACGTAGAGGCCTGCCGGTTGATGCTGACCAGGAGCCGAGGTGGCGAGGCACTGAGCGACGTCAGCGAGGTGACGGTCATCCCGGTGATGTCATCGCCGCTTCCCGCCGTGATGACGCAGACGCCGCCGGCGAGGCGGCGCATCACCAGGCGAAACTGCAGCTCGATCTCGTGATCCGCGTCGACCAAATGGATGTCCGGCTTGCTCATCGGGTCTCTCCCTTTTGTCGCCGCCGGATCTGCTTCCGATCAGAAGAAGCCCTTGGCGGGTAGCGGCGTGCCGCTGATCTCATATTGCCCGATCGAGCGGGCCTTGAAGTTGTTCGGGTTGTGCGAGGCCAGGGTCCGCGCGTTGCGCCAGTGGCGGTCGAAATTGGTCGCCTTCTTGGTGGCGGACGCGCCGCCGACATCGAACAGCAGGCTGCCGCTGCGGATCGCGAGCTCATCGGCGACAATCTTGGCTTTGGCCGAGAGCAGCGCGGCCTTGTGCGCGGCGTCGACGGCATTGGCATCGCCGGCGTCGAACGCATCGGTGGCGGCGTCGAGGGCCTCTGCCGCCGCGAGCACCACGGTCTCGGCCGCAAACGCGCCGCTGGCGATCTGGCCGACGGTCTGCTGCAGCAACGGGTCGTCGACCGGAGTCTCGCTCGGTGCATAGTAGAACGTCCGCTTGCGCGATCGCACCAGTTCGGTCGCGTCCTGCAGCACCGCGCGCGCGATGCCGGCATTGATTGCGGTCAGGAACAGCTGCGCGAACGTGTTGGAGTAGGGAATGCCGTAGCCGGCGTCAGGCGCATCGAACACCACCTCCTGGCGCTTGACGCGCACGTTGCGGAAGTGCGTGGTGCCGGTTGCGGTCAGCCGCTGGCCGAGCCCGTCCCAATCGTCGATCAGCTCGATACCCTCGCGCTTGACCGGGATCAGCACCGCCGCATTGGCGCCTGCCGTATCGGCCGTGCGCACCAGCACATAGTCGGAATAGAGCGTGCCGGTGCTGTAGTATTTGGTGCCGTTGAGCAGATAGTCGTCGCCGTCGGCGGTCAGTGTGGTGTTTGGCGTGACATTGCCGACCTTCGGGGTATCGAGTTCGGTGGCCGCGAGCCCGATGATCGCGCCGTCGGCGACGGCCTTTTGCCACTGCCGGTGCTGCTCGTCCCTGGGACGGCGCACCAGCCGTTCGACCACGCTGAAATGGTTGCGCAGGATATGCGCGACGTTGGCGTCGGCGGCGCCGAGCCGGATCACGAGTTCGAACAGCGTGCGGATCGACGCGCCCGCGCCACCGACATCTACAGGAAGCCGTAGTGCGCCCAGACGCGCCTTGCGAATGAGATCGACCTCGGCGAAGGGCAGGATACGTTCGCGCTCGCGTTGACTGGCGCCCTCGGCGATGCGGCTCAGCAGCGCATCGATGTCGGGGGATTGGCTATCCAGGCGATCGGACGGCTGCAACGAGGTGGCGGATACGGGCTTGTTCATGGATGTCGGCCTGGAATGATGATTTTGCTCAGTTGCGCGTTCGTCAGCGGTCGGACTGGCATTGTTCAGATGCTGCAAACTGTCCCACGATTTTTCGCCAACAGAAATAGAGCGGTATTTCAATTGTCGTGAGATTTGGAGTTTTCTGATTTGTCCGCGCGCGCGGCGCGGCAAGGAAAATCTTTTGATGTGACGTTGCTTGATCTCCAGCCGCGTCTTCGTGAAAAGCAAAGCGACAAAGCGCAATTCGGAGATCGCCAATGACGATACGACCGCTTCGCTTCGGGATCTGGGCGCTGGTGCACGGTTCGCGCGCTGCCTATCAAGATACCGAGGAGCCCTATGATGCATCGTGGGAACGCAATCGCGACCTCGTGATCGCGGCCGAAAGGCTCGGCTACGACTCCACGCTCATCGCGCAGCACACCATCAATCCGCATCAGGAGGATCTTGATCAGCTCGAGGCCTGGAGCGCCGCCGCCGCACTTGCCGCGCTGACCAGCCGGATCGAGATCATCGCCGCCACCAAGCCCTATCTCTATCATCCGGTCGTGCTGGCGAAGCTTGCGCTCGGGATCGAGAACATCAGCCGCGGCCGCTTCGCGATCAATCTGGTCAATGCCTGGAACCGGCCCGAGCTCGACAAGGCCGGCATCGGCTTTGCGGAGCATGACGCCCGCTATGCCTACGGCCGCGAGTGGATCACCGTGGTGTCGCGCCTGATGCAGGGTGAGCGGCTGACCTACAAGGGTGAGCATTTCGATGTCAGGGACTATTTGTTGCGGCCTGGCAGCCTCTACCGGCCGCGGCCATTGATCTATGTCGGGGGCGAGTCCGAGCCGGCGCGCGCCCTGGTTGCCGACCACGGCGATGTCTGGTTCATCAACGGACAGCCGCTCGACGACGTCGCCGGCCTGATCGCCGACGTGGCTGCGCGGCCGCGAGCCACGGCACCGCTGCGCTTCGGGCTTTCCGCCTTCGTGATCGCGCGCCAGACCCGGGCCGAGGCCGAGGTGGCCTACCAGCGGCTGCTCGATCTCTCCAGATTGGATGCGCCGATCAAGGCGATCCAAAAGCAGAACACCGATCCCAAGGTGGTGATGATGCAGACGATGCAGAAGTCGGCGCGGGTCGGCAGCAATGGCGGCACGGCTGCGGGATTGGTCGGGAGCTATGAAGAGGTGGCGGCCCGCATTCGTGGCTTCCATGCCGCCGGCATCGAGCTCTTCATGTTGCAGTTCCAGCCGTTCGAGGCGGAGATGGAGCGCTTTGCGAAGGAGATCATCCCGCGCGTTCGTGCGAAGTTACCCGCCGCTGGCGATCCGGCACAGCTGGCCGGCTCGCGCTGATGCGTCAGGCGCTCGTGGCGGTCGCCGGTTGTCGCGCAAAGCGGCTGACCGGCCGCGGCAATCCAAAATGCTCGCGCAGGGTGGTGCCAGCGTAGTCGTGCCGGAACAACCCCCGTTGCTGCAGGATCGGCACCACGGTGTCGACGAACACGTCCAACCCGGTCGGCAATACGTCCGGCATCAGGTTGAAGCCGTCGGCCGCGCCCGCCTTGAACCAGGCCTCGATGTCGTCGGCGATCTGCTCGGGTGTGCCGACGATGATCCGGTGGCCGACGCCGCCACCGAGGGCGCGCAGCAATTGACGGACGGTGAGATTGCCACGGCGCGCGATGTTGACCGTTCCCTGAAACATGGTGTGGTTGGCGTTGGCCGGTAGCGGCAGAGGATCGGGCAGCGGCTTGTCGAGCTCAAGAGTTGTCGGGTCGACCTGCAATGTGCCGGCCAGTCGCGCAAGGCTGTATTCGATCGGAACCAGCTCCCAGAGCTCGTCTTGCCGGCGCCTGGCTTCCGCTTCCGTGCTGCCGATGACGGTCGCGAGCCCCGGCAGAATCACGATGGAGCTTCCGGCGCGGCCGTACGTGGCAGCCCTGGCACGCAGATCGCGCGCATAGGCGACGCCTTCGTCGATCGTTTGCGCAAGCGTGAACACCGCGTCGGCCTGCGCGGCGGCGAGGTCGCGGCCGTCGCTCGATCCGCCGGCCTGAACGGTGACGGGACGTCCCTGCGGCGAACGCGGTACGTTCAGTGGACCGGCCACGCTGTAGTGGGTGCCGCGATGTCCGATCGGGTGGACTTTTGATGTATCGACGAACCGCGCCGCCTCCTTGTCGCCGACAAAGGCATCGTCTTCCCAGCTGTCCCACAACGCATGGACGACTTCGGCGAACTCCTTGGCACGGTCGTAGCGCGCCTTGTGCTCGAGCACGGTGGGAAGGCCGAAGTTGCTGCTGGCTGCGGCATCGGCCGTGGTCACGGCGTTCCAGCCGGCGCGGCCGCCGCTCACCAGATCCAGCGTCGCGAAGCGGCGCGCGATGTTGTACGGCTCGTTGTACGTGGTCGACGCTGTTGCGATCAGCCCGATATGGCTGGTCGCGGCGGCGACGGTTGCCAGCACGATGGTCGGCTCCAGCGACATGAACGAGCGGTAGTCGATGCGGTCGGTGATGGCGGGCGTGTCGGCCAGGAAGATCGCATCGAGCTTGCCGCGCTCCGCGATCTGGGCAACGCGCACGTAGTGGCCGACGTCGAAACAGGCGCGCGGGTCGCTGTGCGGCAGCCGCCAGGCCGACGCGTAGACGCCGGAATGCAGGAGATTGACGTTGAGGTGAAGCTGACGATGGGACATGGCGGCCGTATCTGCGATGATGCTTGTCGCTAGATATCGACATGATGCGCGCGGGAAAATGCATCGCGGCGCGGAGCAGGCAAAAAGAAATATCCGTCCCCGCCGGCGCGCCTTGTGCGCAAGCTCGTGTCGCGTTGTTCGTCGATGACGCAACATCCGGCATGCGGCGACACGAATTTTCTTTGCGCGGCAAGGCAGGTGAAAGCTTCGTCCAACTCTCCGCAAATATCTGAAATTGCCAGTCGGGCTGGCGCGCGCAACGATGTGTCGTGGCGTGCCCTGCGCCGTGACCGATCCGCCCGGAGTTTTCCATGATGCCGAACCCGTCTCATCGCGCCGAACGCTTGTCCGCGCCTGAAGGCTCGGTCGCGTTCGAGGCCGACGTGCTGGTGATTGGTGGCGGCCCCGCGGGGACCTGGGCCGCGGTCAGCGCCGCCGAGCGCGGCGCGCGGGTGGTGCTGGCCGACAAGGGATTTTGCGGCACCTCGGGCGCCACCGCCGCGGCGGGAACGGGCGTCTGGTACATCGATCCGGATCCGGCCCTGCGCGAGGCCGCGATGGCCAATCGCGAGAAGATGGGCGGCTATCTCCAGGATCGCCGCTGGATGGCGCGCGTGCTCGACAGCACCTATCAGCACAGCAATCGCCTGGCCGATTGGGGATATCCCTATCCGGTGGACGGCCGCGGCAAGTCGCAGCGCAACTCGCTGCAAGGCCCCGAATATATGCGCCTGATGCGCAAGCGTACCAAGCAGGCCGGCGTCACCATTCTCGACCACAGCCCGGCGCTTGAACTGCTCGTCGACGACGACGGGGCCGTCGCCGGCGCCAGCGGCGTGCGGCGGCAGAAGCAGGATCGTTGGACGGTGCGGGCCAAGGCGGTCGTGATTGCCACCGGCGGCTGTGCATTCCTCAGCAAGACGCTCGGCTCGAACGTGCTGACCGGCGACGGCTATCTGATGGCCGCGGAGGTCGGTGCCGAATTCACCAGCATGGAGTTCTGCAACCCCTATGCGATCTCGCCGGCATTCGGCTCGGTGACCAAGACGTTGTTCTACGGCTGGGCCAGCTTCACCTATGACGACGGCAGCGTGGTGCCCGGCGCGGCGTCGAAGGGCGGGCGATCGGCGATTGCGCGTGCCCTGCTCGAGGGCCCGGTCTATGCCCGGCTGGACAAGGCGGATGACGATGTGCGGCATCACATGCGCGTATCGCAGCCGAACTTCTTCCTGCCGTTCGATCGCACCGGGATCGATCCCTTCAAGGATCGCTTTCCGGTCACGCTGCGGCTGGAGGGGACCGTCAGGGGTACCGGCGGCCTTCGTATTGTTGACGACAGTTGCGCCACCAGCGTGCCGGGGCTCTATGCCGCCGGCGACGCCGCGACGCGCGAACTGATCTGTGGTGGCTTCACCGGCGGTGGCAGCCACAATGCCGCCTGGGCGATGTCGTCGGGAGCCTGGGCCGGGCAGGGCGCCGCTGACTATGCCACCCAGGTCGGACCGGCTGCCGGGCGCACATTGTCGTCCGCGGGTGCCGTGGCATTTCGAAGCCGGTCGCGCCGTGCATTCGCGCCGGCCGCGCTGGCGAGGGCGGTTCAGGCTGAGGTCTTCCCGTATGAGCTGAATTACTTCCGCGAGGCATCGCGATTGCAGGGTGCGCTCGGGCGTCTCGACGCGGCGTGGCGCGATGTGTCGGAAGCGGACGCTGCCGACACATCCGAGATCGTGCGGGCGCGCGAGGCTGCGGCGATGCTGGCGACCGCGCGGTGGATGTACCGCAGCGCGCTCGCCCGTCAGGAAAGCCGCGGCATGCATCGCCGCGACGACTTCCCCGACCAGGACAGCCGGCAGCGGCATTACGTGACGACCGGCGGCCTCGACGAGATCTGGACCTCGGCCCGGCCCCATGCCGAGGCCGGTTATGCGGAGGCTGCGGAGTGATCGAGGTCATCGACGGCGAGCGCTGTACGTCCTGCGATATCTGTGTCAACGTCTGCCCCACCAACGTGTTTGACAAGACGGACGGAATTCCGGTAATCGCCCGGCAAGGCGACTGCCAGACCTGCTTCCTCTGCGAGCTCTATTGTCCCGAGGATGCGCTCTATGTTTTGCCCTTTGCGGATCAGGCGCAGCCGATCGACCTCGTTGCGCTCAAGCAAACGGACAGCATGGGCAGCTATCGCCGGGCCGTGGGCTGGACCGACGAGACCAGCGATCGCCGCGGCGTCGACCGCAGCTATTTGCTCTTTGGTCATTGAGGCGCGGCCGCGCGCGTGGTGACCAAGACGACCTTATGGACTGACTGAATGAACGTGCATCAATCCATGACGGCTGCGGAACCTGTCGAGACGCTGTTGCCATTGCCGCATCCACCGACCGCGGCCGATGCCATGGTCCGGTTCGAGCAAGTCGCGAAAGCCTACCCGGCCTACCGCGACAAGCCGAGCGTGCAGGCGCTCAAAGACATCGACTTCGCAATTCCGCGCGGCTCGATCACCGGCGTGATCGGGCGGTCCGGTGCCGGCAAGTCAAGCCTGGTGCGGCTGATCAACGGGCTGGAGAAACCATCGAGCGGCCGTGTCGTCGTCGACGGCCGCGATATCTCCGGACTTTCGGGACGTGATCTGCGTCTGGCGCAGCGCTCGATCGGCATGATCTTCCAGCATTTCAATCTGCTCTCGTCGCGCACAGCGGCCGACAATATCGCGCTGCCGCTCGAGATTGCGGGCTGGTCGAGGCGCGACATTGCGGTCCGCGTCGCGGAGCTGCTCGAGCTCGTCGGCATTGCGGACAAATATGATCGCTACCCGTCCGAGCTGTCGGGCGGCCAGAAGCAGCGCATCGGCATCGCCCGTGCGCTGGCGACGCGGCCGAACGTCCTGCTGTCGGACGAGGCGACGTCGGCGCTCGATCCGCAAACAACCCGTTCAATCCTCGATCTCCTCGCCAACATCAATCGCGAGCTTGGCGTCACCATCGTCCTGATCACCCACGAAATGTCGGTGGTACGTCAGCTCGCCAAGGAAGTCGTGGTGATCGACGGCGGTCATATCGTCGAGCGTGGTCACGTCGCCGACATCTTCACCCATCCGGCGAATCCGGTCACCCAGGCATTTCTTTCCGAGGTGATCGGCGACAGCGTTCCGGTGTCGCTTGCAAGCCGCTTGCAGTCACGACCGGTTGCCGACGGTCGCGCCGTCATTCGCGTCCAGGTTCGCGGTGCCGATGCCGGCGACACCATCGTCGCCCGCCTTGCGCGCGAACTCTCGATCGACGTCGCGCTGCTGTCGGCCCGGATCGATGAGATCGGCGGGCAACATGTCGGCTCGCTGTCGCTGGGCATTCCCGGCGGCGAGGCCGCGGCCGACAAGGCGGCATTGTATCTCTCCCAGAACAACCTCCCGGCGGAACGTCTCGGCTATGTCGCGTGAACTCCTCAACCTGATCGTTCAGGCCACCGGCGAAAGCCTGTTCATGGTGTCGATCGCCGCATTGATAGCCACCGCGTTCGGACTTCCGATCGGCGTCTTCCTCGCCACCAGCCGCAAAGGGGAATTGTTCGCTGCGCCGGCGGTCAACAGCGTGCTGGGCATCATCGTCAATGCGACACGCTCGACGCCGTTCATCATCCTCGTGGTCGCCATCATCCCGTTCACGCGCCTGATCGCGGGCACTTCGATTGGCTCGGGCGCGGCGATCGTGCCGCTGACCATCGCCGCGATGCCGTTCATCGCGCGATTGGTTGAGGCCGCGATCCGTGAGGTCGATGCCGGCTTGATCGAGACCGCGTCGTCATTTGGCGCCAGCCCTTTGCAGATCGTGCTCAAGGTTCTCATTCCGGAAGCGCTGCCGGGCCTTGTGCTTGCGCTGACACTCGCAGTCGTCAGCCTGCTCGGCTATTCAGCGATGGTCGGCGCGGTCGGCGGCGGCGGGCTGGGCGACCTCGGAATTCGGTACGGCTACCAGCGTTTCATGCCCGAAATGATGCTCGCGGTCGTCGTCGTCCTGATCGCGCTGGTGCAGACGGTGCAGACGGCCGGCGACTATCTCGCCCGCCGCGTCAACCGCCGCCTGCGCCACCGCTGAGACCGGCCACAATCTCTTCGCGCCCTTTTTTGCAATACTGACAATTCCAGTGGAGACCCAAATGTCGTTTCGTTCCATTGTCGCGTTTGCCAGCGTGCTCACGCTCTGGTCGGCGTCTGTCGCGGCGGAGACCATCAAGATCGGTGTGACGCCGGGGCCGCATGCGCAAATCCTCGAGGCCGTGAAGCCGATCGCGGCAAAGAACGGGCTCGACATCCAGCTGATCGAGTTCTCTGACTATGTGGTGCCGAACGCAGCGCTCGACGCCGGCGATATCCAGGCGAATTCGTTCCAGAACCAGCCTTATCTCGACAACCAGAAGGCCGATCGCGGTTACAAGATCGAGGCGGTGGGGTTGACGGTCAACTTCCCGATCGGCGTCTATTCCAAGAAGCACAAGAGCTGGGCGGAGATTCCGGACGGTGGCAAGGTCTCGATCCCGAACGATCCGACCAATGGCGGCCGCGCCCTGCTGCTGCTGCGCGACAAGGGTGCGATCAAGTTGAAGGACGGCGTCGGGTTCAAGCCGACCGTCCTGGATGTCAGCGACAATCCGAAGAAGCTCAAATTCGTCGAGGTCGATGCGGCCCAGGCGCCTCGTGCGCTCGACGATGTTGATGCCGCAGTGATCAACACGAACTATGCGACCCAGGCCGGCCTCGACCCGGTCAAGGACCCGATCCTGCGCGAGGATCCGAAGGGGCCTTACGTCAACCTGATCGCGGTTCGTGCCGCGGACAAGGACAAGCCGTGGGTCAAGATCCTCGTGGAGAGCTATCACACGGCTGAGGTCAAGGAGTTTGTCCTGACCAAATTCAAGGGCGCCGTGCTGCCGAGCTGGTAGCCGTGGCCGGCGACAACGCGCCGGCCGGAGTCAGGCCGTGACCTTATTCGGCGGCGTCGGAGTGGACTGCGTTCGAGGGCAAGTGCCGGTAGCCTGCGCCGGGATGCGTGGCATGAAGACGCGGTCCGCGCTCGGGGAAGAGTTTTTCCCGCAGCGTGCCTTCGCGATAGGCCGTCTTGTATACGCCGCGTGACTGCAGTTCCGGCACCACGAGGTCGACAAAGGCGTCGAGCGATTCGGGCGCGACGAGGCGGAACAGGTTGAAGCCATCGACGTCGGTGTCTTCCGCCCAGGCGATCAGCTCGTCCGCGACATCCTGGGGCGAGCCGACCACGAAGGGGGATCGTGCGCCGACGCGGCTCAGCGTCGCAAGATCGCCGACCTTGACTGGGCGGTCGCTCCGCAGGGTGAAGTTCTCCACCATCGACTGGATCGCGTTGCTCTCGACATATTGCACCGCCTGGTCGGGGCGATAGGTCGAGAAGTCGATGCCGGTCCAGCCCGAGAGCAGCGCGAGCTGCCCGGTCTGGTCGACATGTGCGGCATAGTCGGCGAGCAGATCTTCGGCTTCCGCCCGGGTCGGCGCGACGATCACGGTCGCGCCGGCGAAGAGGCGGATATCATAGGGATCGCGCCCGAACTCCTTCGCGGCGCTCCTGATGTCGCGGACCGCGCTCGCGAGAATTGGCCTGGTCTGGCCGTTGAGGAAGATTGCCTCGGCATGCCGTGCCGCGAAGGCGCGACCGCGCTTCGAGGTGCCCGCCTGATACAGCAGCGGCGTGCGTTGCGGGGAGGGCTCCGCGAGGTGGATGCCGTCGACCTTGTAGTGAAGCCCTTGATGATGGACGCGATGGATCTTGGAGGGATCGGTGAAGATGCGGGCCGCGCGGTCCCGGCGCACTGCGTCATCCTCCCAGCTGCCCTCCCATAGTTTGTAGCTCGCGGCAAGGAATTCTTCGGCCGCCTCGTAGCGTTCGTCATGGGCGCGGTTCGCATCAAGGCCCATGCCGCGGGCACCGCTGTCGAGATAGCCGGTCACGACGTTCCAGCCGATCCGTCCGTTGGTGAGATGATCGAGCGTCGAGAACCGACGCGCGAGCTGGTAGGGATGTTCATAGGTGAGGTTGGAGGTGATGCCGAAACCGAGATGCCTGGTGACCAGCGCCATGGCGGAGACCAGCAAGGTCGGCTCTGCATTCGGCAATTGAACGGCGTGACGGAGCGCGGTGTCCGGACTGCTTCCGTAGACGTCATAGATGCCGAACACGTCAGCCAGGAAGATGCCGTCGAGCAGTCCTCGCTCGGCGGTCTTGGCATAGTTGACCCAGTAATCGAGCGAGTTGTAGTCGAGCGAGGTGTCGCGCGGATGCGACCACAGGCCGGACCAGTTGTGGCTCGGCGCCATCATGTTGAATGCGTTGAAGCGAAGCTCTCTCGATTTTGTCATCGACCTGTTCCGACAGTTATCGTGTCGGGACAACGTAACAGTTTGCCTGCGCGACTTTGTTTTCTATTCAAACGGTCTGCGCAAAAATCCTGCTGTTGCGGAATTCCCGGACAGCACGTTACGCTCATTGCTGCGCGCGGGCGGAGTGGACGCGTCCATGCAGCTCAGATCGCGGGCCATCACCGCACTGCGTGATCGGCGATCTCACGCGCCGGCACCGGCCGCCGGGAAACGAAACAAATGCGTCGTGCCGGATGTTTCGTCTGAAAAATTCAAGATGCCGTTCCGCGAGACGTCAGCACGTCCATCGCTATTTTCCTGGGCATCTCGACAGCGGCAAGGTCGCTGCGCATCATTTCGCGACTTGCAACGCGTGTTCACCGATCCCAGGAGAGTCCGAAATGCCGGTCGAAACGAAGAATCTCGAGACGCTCGCCCTGCATGGCGGGTCCTACCGGTCCGATCCCACGACTGGTGCGGTGGCGGTTCCGATCTATCAGACCACCTCGTTCCAGTTCGAGAACACCGACCATGCCTCGCGGCTGTTCGCGCTGGAAGCGATCGGGCAGATCTACACAAGGATCAAGAACCCGACGGCGGACGCCTTCGAGGAACGGCTGGCGGCGCTGGAAGGCGGCGTCGGCGCGCTCGCCGTGGCGTCGGGCCAGACCGCCTCGGCCTTTGCCATCTTCAACCTCGCGCAGGCCGGCGACAACATCGTCTCTTCGACCGATCTCTATGGCGGCACTTGGACCCTGCTGTCGCAAACCTTGAAGCAGTTCGGCATCGAGGTGCGGTTCGTCGATCCAACCGATCCCGAGAATTTTCGCCGTGCCACCGATGCGAAGACCCGCGCCTATTTTGCGGAAACTTTACCCAATCCCAAGCTCAACGTGTTCCCGATCAGGGAAGTGGCCGACATCGGCCGTTCGCTCGGCGTGCCGCTGATCCTCGACAACACGGCAGTGCCGTTGATCGCACGCCCGTTCGAGCATGGTGCCGCGATCGTGGTCTATTCGACGACGAAGTATATCGGCGGCCATGGCACGTCGATCGGAGGCGCGATCATCGATGGCGGCAATTTCGACTGGGCGGCGCATGCCGAGCGCTTTCCGCTGCTGACGCAGCCGGACGCCGCCTATCACGGCGCGATCTGGACGGAGGCCGCCAAGCCGCTCGGTCCGATCGCCTACATTCTGCGGGCACGCGTCAAGCTGTTGCGCGATCTCGGCGCTGCGATCGCGCCGCAAAATGCCTTCCAGTTCATCCAGGGGCTCGAGACACTGCCGCTGCGGCTGCGCCAGCACAATGAGAATGCCATCAAGGTGGCGGACTTCCTGGCCAGGCACCCCGGCGTTTCCCATGTGATCTTCCCGGGATTGCAGGACGGGGAGAATCGCCGCCGCGCCGATACCTATCTGAAAGGCGGCTATGGCGCGCTGGTCGGCTTCGAGTTGAAGGGGGGTGTCGAGGCCGGCCGCCGCTTCATCGATGCGCTGAAGCTGTTCTATCATGTCGCCAATATCGGCGATGCGCGGTCGCTCGCGATTCATCCAGCCTCGACCACCCACCAGCAGCTTACCGGTGCAGAGCAAATCGCGGCCGGCGTCACGCCCGGCTATGTGCGGCTTTCGGTCGGGATCGAGCACCCTGACGACATCATCGCCGACCTCGTTCAGGCATTGGCCCAGGCCGAGGCAGGCAGCAGCGCCCGCAAAGCGGCGTGATCACACTTGGTAAAATCGAAACAGGATTGAGATGATGAAGACATTGTTGCGCCTGGCGCACGCGGCAGGCGTTCTCCTTGCCCTGACGGCGAGTGCCGTCGCCGATGAACCCCTCAAGATCGCGACCAGCGCCGGTCCGGTCGGCCAGCTCGCAGCGTTCGCCGCCAAGCTGGCCAAGGACAAGGGACAGGACGTCAAGGTCGTCGAGTTGTCCGATTGGGTCGCCTTGAACGAGGTGGTCAACAGCGGCGACGTCGATGCCAACCTGTTCCAGCACGGCACGTATCTTGCGATCCAGAACAAGCAGCGTGGCTTCAATCTGGTCCAGGTCGACAAGGTCGGTGTGATCGCACCGGTCGGGCTGTTCTCGAAGAAGATCAAGTCACTCGACGAGATCAAATCCGGCGACAGCGTCGCGATCCCGAACGAGCCGCTCAACGGCGCACGTGGATTGATCCTGCTTGAGCGGGCTGGCCTGATCAAGCTGACGCCGGGCAAGGGCTTCGCGGTGAGCCGGTTCGACGTCATCGAGAACCCCAAGAATCTGAAGATCGTCGAGCTCGATCCGGCGCAGACCTATCGCTCGCTCGACGACGTCACGCTCGCACTCGTCAACATCACCTATTTGATCCCCGCGGGTGGCGACCCGAAATCGGCACTGCTGATCGATCGCACGGTCGATGACGGGCTGGTGCTGCGCTTCACGGCGCGGCCGGACAAGAAGGACGATCCGCGCCTCAAGGCCTTCATCCAGGTCTTCGACTCGCCCGAGGTGAAGAAATTCATCGAGGACAAGCTGCCGGCGTTCATTCCGGCCGGCTTCAGCAGCTAAGCGCGCGTCAGTTCACGGCGGAGCGGGTGCTGTCCTGTTTCTTCGGTGCGGGAGAGCAGGGCAGCGAGTTCGGCGCACTGGTTGCGGATGGCGGGGAAATTTGGCCAGGCGGCCACGGCGAGAACCGTGGCCGCGTGTGTCTTCAGCAAGTGCCTTGGGCAACTGTCTTGGGTCAGCCGAAGCCGCAACGCGCGACCGGCTCAACTAGCCATGCGGCCCGAACAGGAACAGCTCGTGCAGATCGCGCTATCCATCGGGATTTGCGGCGCGGGCGAGCTTCCTGCGCCACCGCTGCAGCTGTCGGGTCATGCGACCGAGGGAGTGAAGCCAAGAGGATGCGAGACGCATAAAACCTCCGTCGAATAGTCCTCCTTTTAAAATAGCACGTCTTTGCCCAGCTCGAACGCGGACCATGATCGACGCGTCCGGTTTGCAATCAATGAGTCGAACCATGCCCGTTCTATGGAACGGTCGCTTCGCCTCCCGAGCCGACAAAGAAAATTCATTCTCGGAGCGATGGCCGATCAGCGACGGCATCTCGATCTGAGCGGCGCTCGCGGAGCGAGAGCCGCGTGAGTGCGCCACATCGAACGACGAGAGCTGGTCTGCCGCACGCTCTATCGTTGCGTCTCGGCGCTTGTGGGCGGTGGCTTGTACCGCGCATCTCGCCCGATCACCGTCCAGCACCGGTCCGACGTTCGGCACGAACGGATCGGCAGCTGCTGCTCCGATAAACCGGCCCGAGCAGCTTGAGCGATGCGTGAGGTGCGACCCGAGCGCGGGGCGCCCTGCGGCGAGGACGGTTGACAGGGGGGAGTGGTCACTTTAATCACCTGACTAATTAATCAATTAATTAAGGTCTGCAACCCTAGGGAAAGAATCCGCCTGATGCCGGCCGGCCGTCGAAATCCGAAGCTGCTTGCCCCGCGCGGTCGCGGCTTCACCGGGCTGGAAGACCAGGCGCCCGTCAGCGCCATGCAGATCGGCCTCGAACAGGGCGGAAATGGCCTTGTCCAGCGTGCCGCATTCGTTGCCGCTCGGGCATGGCACAGCGCCGGCTCTATCCTCACGGGCGGCGACGCGGCGTGCGCCGATCGCTGCCGTCAGATTCCGCATGCAGTTCCGTTCACGCGTGCGCCGCTCGGCGTTGCGCGCTTGACAGCGATGTCGCGGATCGGCGCGGCCTGCCCGAACCAGGGTGGGCTTCATTCACCTGTACGACAAATGAGGAGTGAGGCGTAAACGATGGGACGTCGATCTGAAGTATTGATGGCGCAAGACACCGCCGGCACGGACAACCGGCGCGTGATACAGGTGGTATCGCGCGCATTCGACATCGTGCGTTGCTTCGAAGGTCGAAGCATACGCCTGGGCAATCGCGACATCGCCGATCGCTGCGGTCTTCCCCGATCGACGGTCTCCCGTCTCACCTTGACCCTCACCCAGATCGGTCAGTTGATCTACCTGCCGCAAGAGCAGAAATATGCTCTCGGCCCGCACGCCGCCGCGCCGAGCGTCCCGTTGTTCGCCGAGGGCTGCGACAAGCCCGCCTGCGCCGACGAGCGGGAGCGCGAGACGGCGCAACCGCCGATGCTGATCAACGCGCGCTATTTCGAAGATCAGCGCAAGCCGGTTGCCGCGCCGCTTTCGGTCACGCCACACCGCTGACGCCTCGTCGGCTTGTTCCGGAGCAGAAGACGCAGCGCAAGCGGTCGGGACCAATCGGCACGAGCTCACAGTCAAGAAACAGCCAAAGTAGAGGGAAACGCATGTCTGAAGCATACATCATTGACGCGGTCCGCACGCCGCGCGGCATCGGCAAGCCGGGCAAGGGTGCGCTGTCGCATCTGCATCCGCAGCAACTGGCGGCAACCGTGCTCGGCGCGCTCAAGGAGCGCAACAAGCTCGATACGTCGACCGTCGATGACATCATCTGGTCGACCTCGACCCAGGAAGGCAAGCAGGGCGGCGATCTCGGACGCATGTCGGCCCTTGCGGCCGGCTACGACATCAACGCCAGCGGCACGACGCTGGATCGCTTCTGCGGCGGCGGCATCACGTCGGTGAACCTCGCGGCAGCTTCGGTGATGTCGGGGATGGAGGATTGCGTCATCGCCGGCGGCACCGAGATGATGAGCTATCAGCAGACCCTCGCAGCCGAGCGCTCCAAGGCGGGGCAGCCGGCGCGGATGATGGGTTCGGGCAATCCGGCGCTCGACGAGATTCACCCGCAGTCGCACCAGGGCGTGTGCGGCGACGCCATCGCCACGCGTGAGGGGATCAGCCGGGAAGCCTGCGATGCCCTGGCGCTGGTCAGCCAGCAGCGCGCCAAACGGGCGATCGATGAAGGCCGCTTCGCCAAGTCGGTGATCCCGGTCCTCAACGACGACGGCAGCGTCGCCCTCGGTCGTGAAGAATTCCCGCGCCCCGAGACCACGGCCGAAGGCCTTGCATCGCTGAAGCCGAGCTTCGAGCAGCTTGCCGATTTCGATCTCGGCAACGGCACGACGTTCAAGAAGCAGATCCAGCGCCGTTACCCGGATCTCGAGTGGAAGGGCGTGCATCATGCCGGCAACAGCTCGGGCGTGGTGGACGGCGCCGCGGCGGTGCTGATCACGTCGAAGGAATATGCCCAGAAGCACGGCCTCAAGCCGCGCGGACGCATCGTGGCCTATGCCAATCAGGGTGATGATCCGACGCTGATGCTCAATGCCCCCGTTCCGGCGGCCAAGAAGGTTCTCGCCAAGGCCGGCCTGACCAAGAACGACATCGACGTGTGGGAGATCAACGAGGCCTTCGCGGTCGTCGCCGAGAAGTTCATCCGCGATCTCGACCTGAATCGCGAGAAGGTCAACATCAATGGCGGCTCGATCGCGCTCGGCCACCCGATCGGCGCGACCGGATCGATCCTGATCGGCACGGCGCTCGACGAGCTCGAGCGCAGTGGCGGACGTTATGGTCTCGTCACCATGTGCGCCGCTGGCGGCATGGCGCCGGCCATCATCATCGAACGCATCTGATCGCGAAAGGAACTTGCCATGAAACTCGATTCATCGGTCGCCGCCGTCGTCACCGGCGGCGCTTCCGGCCTCGGCGCAGCCACCTCGCGGGCGCTTGCTGCCCAAGGCGTCAAGGTCGCGATCTTCGACTTCAACGAAGAGAAGGGCGAAGCCATCGCCAAGGAAATCGGCGGCGTGTTCTGCAAGGTCGACGTCACCTCCGACGAGCAGGTCGATGCGGGCTTCGCCAAGGCCCGCGCGGCCCACGGCCAGGAGCGCATCCTGGTGAACTGCGCAGGCACCGGCAACGCGGTGAAGACCGCGGGCCGGGACAAGAAGACCGGCGAACCCACGCACTTCCCGATCGACGCGTTCAACCGCATCATCCAGATCAACCTTGTCGGCACCTTCCGCTGCATCGCCAAGTCGGCGAAGGGCATGCTGTCGCTGGCACCGTTGGAGCACGGCGAGCGCGGCGCGGTCGTCAACACGGCGTCGGTCGCGGCCGAGGACGGCCAGATGGGGCAGGCGGCTTATTCAGCGTCGAAGGCCGGCGTCGTCGGCATGACCTTGCCGATCGCGCGCGACCTGATGGCCGATGGCATCCGCGTCAACACCATCCTGCCGGGCATTTTCAACACGCCGCTGCTGCAGGGCGCCCCGGAGAACGTCAAGGCCGCGCTCAGCGCCTCGGTGCCGTTCCCGAAGCGTCTCGGCATGCCGGAGGAATATGCCCAGCTGGCGCTGACCATGATCACCAACGGCTACTTCAACGGTGAAGACGTCCGCCTCGATGGCGCCATCCGCATGGCCCCGCGCTAAGCGAACGGCAACAGGAGACGAAAGCGATGTCTGAAGAAACTCCGGTCCTGACTGAAGTCCGCGGACCTATTCTGATCATCACGCTGAATCGGCCGGAAGCCAAGAACGCGGCCAACCTCGCCCTCTCCAAGGGCGTGGCCGCGGCGATCGACCGGCTCGACGCCGACGATGCCCTCAGCGTCGGCATCATCACCGGTGCCGGTGGCACGTTCTGCTCGGGCACGGACCTCAAGGGGTTCCTCAAGGGCGAGCGGCCGTCGATCCCCGGCCGTGGCTTCGCCGGCCTCACCGAGGCGCCGCCGAAGAAACCGCTGATCGCGGCCGTCGACGGTTACGCGCTCGCCGGCGGGATGGAGATCGCACTGTCGTGCGACATGATCGTCGCCAACCGCAACGCCAAGTTCGGGATCCCCGAGGTGAAGCGCGGGCTAGCTGCCGCGGCCGGCGGGCTGATCCGCATGCCGCGCCAGATGCCGTTCCGCGTGGCGATGGAGTTCGCATTGACAGGCGAGTTCTTCGGCGCACAGCGCGCCTACGAGCTCGGCATCATCAATCGCGTGACCGATGGCCCGGCGCTCGACGCCGCGCTCGAGCTTGCCGCCGCGATCGGCGCCAATGGCCCGCTTGCGGTCAAGGCATCCAAGCAGGTGATCGTGGAATCCAGGCTCTGGCCGGAAGACCAGATGTGGAAGAAGCAGCAGGAGATCGTCGCTCCCGTCTTCGTATCCGAAGATGCCCGCGAGGGTGCGGCGGCCTTTGCAGAAAAACGCGCGCCGAACTGGAAGGGCAAGTAAGGCGTCGCTCGTTTCGATGACGGAGCGCCGGTTTTGAAGCAGAACCGGCGCTCCGAATTTTTTTGTCAGTGCTTCGGCACACGCCGGCCGGTTTCCATGCCGCTTGAGAGCGCTATTGGGTGAATGATGCGCAGCTTTACCGAAGACCAGGTCATTTTCCGCGACTCCTACCGCAAGTTCCTCGCGAGCGAGATCGCGCCCCATATGGAGGCGTGGCGGGAGGCCGGCATCGTCGACCGCAGCGCGTTCAAGAAGGCCGGCGACCGCGGCTTCCTGATGATCTGGCCCGAGGAGAAATACGGCGGGATGGGCGATGAGGACTTCCGCTATGAGCAGATCATCATCGAGGAGACCGCGCGCTCCGGCTGCAAGGGCTGGTTCAACACGCTGCACAGCCGCCTGGTCGGCTCCTATTTCAAGCGCTTCGGCACCGAAGAGCAGCGCGACCGCTTCCTCCCGAAATGCGTCAGCGGCGAGACCATCCTGGCGATCGCGATGACCGAGCCCGGCGCAGGCTCGGACCTCGCAGGCATGCGGACGACGGCGGAAGACAAGGGCTATCATTTCCTGCTCAATGGCTCGAAGACCTACATCTCCAACGGCATCAATTCCGACGTCGTGATCGTGGCCGCCAGGCTCGCAGGCGCCGAGAAGAAACACGCCATGGTGCTCTTGATCGTCGAGCGCGGCATGGAGGGCTTCGAGCGCGGCCGCAATCTCAAGAAGATGGGCATGCCGGCGCAGGACACCGCCGAGCTGTTCTTCCAGAACGTGAAGGTACCCAAGGCCAACGTGCTGGGAGAACCGGGCAGGGGCTTCTACTATCTCATGGAGGGCCTTGCCGAGGAGCGGCTGATCTCCGCGGTCGGATCGATCGCCAACGGCCGCAAGGCGTTCGACATCACGCGCGCTTACGTGATGGATCGCAAGCTGTTCGGAAAGCCGCTCGCCGAACAGCAGAATACCCAGTTCCGCATGGCGGAGATGGATGCCGAAATCGACCTCGTGCAGGTCTATGTCGATCACTGCGTGGCCGAGCACAACGCGGGACGCCTGACCAGCAACATGGGCGCCAAGGCCAAGATGATGTCGTCGGAAGTCGAGTGGAAGATGCTCGACCTCGGCGTGCAACTGCACGGCGGCGCCGGCTATATGGATGAATATCCGATCAGCCGGATGTTCACCGACGCGCGCGTCAATCGGATCCTGGCGGGAAGCTCCGAAGTCATGCGGCTGATCATCGGCCGCGATGTCTTCTCGGAGCACTACAAGAGCATTCTGGACTAGCTCTTCAGCGCAGCAGGCAATCTAGCTCCGGTCGCGCGCTACCCGCGGGCCTGCCGCAGCGGCTCGCGCGCGTATTCCTTCGAGCGCATCAATGCGTCGACGAAGATAGGCTCCCAGGAGCGGATGTGGCTGCGAAGCAGGGTCGGCAGCGCCTCGGTCTCGCCGTCGAGCGCGAGCTCGATCAGCCGGTAGTGCTCGGGCACCGAGGCCTGCTGCCGCTCGAGGCCGGCGCGCGAACTGATGCCGTAGAGCCGCATCTTGTCGCGCAGGCCCATCACCATCTCGGTCAAGAGCTCGTTGCCGGCGGCTGCAATGAACGCGCGATGATAGTTGCGGTCGGCTTCGAGATAGAGCTGGACGTCGTCGGTCTCGACGGCCTTCGCGATCTCATCGGCCCAGCCGCGCACGGCCGGTAGATCCTTTGGAGGATTGGCCGCGACCAGCACGGCCGCGTGCAGTTCCAACACCTCGCGCATGTCGAACAAATTGCGCAGCTCGGTCAGCGACGGCTCCACCACCTTGAAGCCGCGGTTGCGCATCGGCTCGACCAGGCCGCCGCGGCTGAGCTCGAGCAGCGCTTCGCGCACCGGCGTCGAGGAGACGCCGAGGCTCGCCGCGAGCGACGGCACCGAATACATCGTGCCGGGAAGGCTCTGCCCGGAAATGATCTCGGCGCGCACCCGCTGCAGCACCTGTTCACGCAAATTCTGGTCCATGGGTGGTCGCGCCGCCTCTCGCTCCGAACGCCGATTCGTCTCTGATTATTACTTAGCCTTGACGGGAACGGTAGCGTATGACGTAAATGTGTAACGCATTACAAGAATGCGTCACAAGGGCTGACTTGACGATGAGACGGCGGTGAAACAGCGGTTACCTGGCTATTGCACGCTTTGTCGCTCGCGCTGCGGTTCTGTCACCGTGGTCGAGGACGGGCGTGTTGTCGGTGTGGAGGTATTAAATAACCACCCGACCGGTGGCGCGCTTTGCGCCAAGGGCCGGGCCGCCCCCGAAATCGTCGCCAGCCCGCGCCGTCTGACCGTGCCGCTGAAGCGGACCCGGCCGCGTGATGCCGCCGACCCCGGCTGGGTCGAGGTGTCCTGGGACGAGGCCTTGACCGAGATTGCCGACCGGCTCGGCCGGATCCGCGCAGAGAGCGGCGCCGAGGCGGTTGCGTTCGGCGTCACCACGCCGAGCGGCACGCCGATGGTCGACAGTTTTGAGTGGGTCGAGCGCTTCATCCGCGGCTTCGGCAGTCCCAACCTGATCTACGCGGTCGAGATCTGCGGCTGGCACAAGGACTACGCGCACGCGCTGACCTTCGGCCGCGGGATCGGCTTTCCCGATTACGACAATGCCGATGCGATCATCCTATGGGGCCACAATCCCGCGCGCACCTGGCTCGCTCAAGCAACGCGGATCGCCGATGCCCGGCGGCGCGGCGCCAAGGTCGTGGTCGTCGATCCGAAGCCGAACGGCTCGGGTCAGCAGGCCGATCTCTGGCTGCGCATTCGCCCTGGTGCCGATGGCGCGCTTGCGATGGGCGCGATCCGTCATCTCATCGCGACCGGCAGCTTCGATGCTGACTTCGTCGACCAATGGACCAATGGATCGCTGCTGGTCGATCGCGCGACCGGGAGCTTCCTGCGCGCCGACGCGTTGTGGCCGGATGGAGCGCCTGAGGCTTTCGTTCGTCTCGATGCGTCGGGCTCGCCGGTGGCCTGCGACACCCGCTATGCGCCGGAGCGCGGCGGTCGGCTGCGCGGCGCGCTGTCGATCCGTGCCCGCGACGGCCGGACGATCGAGGCGGCAACCGCGTTCGAATTGCTGGCCGAGCGGGCCGCGCCTTACACGCCGGCGCGCGTGGCGGAACTGACCTGGTTGCGTGTCGAGGACATCGACGCATTCAATGCGCTGCTCGCCGCCCGGCCGCGGCTCGCCTATCATTCCTGGACCGGCGTCGGCCAGCACACCAACGCCACCGCGATCGAGCGCGCGATCGCGTCGCTCTACGCGCTGACCGGCGCCTGCGATCGGCCCGGCGGCAATCGCTGGCCGGTGCCGCCGCCGACGCGCCCGCTCAACGACTACAACATCCTGCCACCGGAGCAGCAGGCCAAGGCACTGGGCATTGCCGAATTGCCGCTCGGCCCGCCGGCGAAGGGCTGGATCACCGCGCGTGATTTCAGCAAGGCGGTGGTGGAGGGCGAGCCTTATCGGGTGCGCGCGCTGGTCGCCTTCGGCACCAACTTCGTGGTCTCGCAGGGTCATTCCGAGCGCAACAAGGCCGCACTGAACGCGTTGGAATTCCAGGTTCATGTCGACATGTTCATGAACCCGAGCGCGGAGAGCGCCGATTTCGTTCTGCCGGCCAGCACGCCGTGGGAGCGCGATGCGCTGAAGATCGGGTTCGAGATCACGCAGAAAGCGGTCGAGACCGTGCAGTTTCGCCCGCGCATGGTCGAGCCGATCGGTGAAGTGAAGGCCGATTACGAGATCGCCGCCGCGCTCGCGCTCAAGCTCGGCATGGGGAATCTGTTCTTCGGTGGTGACATCAAGGCCGGCTGGAATTATCAGCTGGCGCCACTCGGCATCGATGTCGAGGATCTGCGCGAACATCCCGAGGGACGCCGCTTCCCGCAGGTCTTCCGCGATGAAAAATACGCCGTCACGCGCGAAGACGGAACGGCGGCGGGCTTTGCCACGCCGACACGCCGTGTCGAGATCTATTCGGAGCTGATGCTGGGACACGGGCATGACCCGTTGCCCGATCACGTCGAACCGGTCGGCAGCCCGCTCACGACAGCGGCGGACGAACACTTTCCGCTCGTGCTCTCCACCGCCAAGAGCGGCTGGTTCGTTCACTCTTCCTGGCGGCACGTCGCCTCGCTGCGACGAAAGTCGCCCGATCCAGCCGTCGAGATCAGCCCGCAACTCGCCGAGCGCCGCGGACTTGTGGAAGGTGACTGGGCAACGGTGGAGACGCCCGGCGGTGCCGTGCGCCTGAAAGTACGCCTCAATGCGGCGCTCGATGACCGGGTCGTCGTCGCCGAATTCGGCTGGTGGGAGGATTGTCCGCCGCTCGGTCGCGATCGTTCAGCGACGTCGGGCAGCCTCACGCGCAATATCAACGCCGTGCTGCACGACGATGCGCGCGATCCGGTCAGCGGCTCCGTTCCGTTGCGCGCGATCGTCTGCGATATCAGGCGGGACGACGTGGCCAGCCGCGGCGTCTGGAGCGGCCGGCGGCGGTTCGTGGTCGGCGAGCGCACGGCCGAGGCCGACAACGTCATTGCCCTCAGCCTGTTGCCGCTTGACGGCGGTCCGCTGCCCGATTTCCTGCCGGGGCAACATGTAATGACCGCGTTGCCCGGCGCAACCGAGGCGCGGGCCTATTCGCTGACGGGATCGGGGGATCTGCCGCAAGCGCTGTCGATCGCAGTGAAGGGACGTTTCCTCAATGAGGCGCGGGGCGGCGGTACGCCGTTCTTCATGCCGGATCATCTGCATGGTCTCGCTGTTGGAGACGAGGTTCTGCTGGAGCCGCCGGGCGGCATCTTCACGCCGCCATTGAAGGGACCGCGGCCGCTGGTCTTCCTCGCGGCCGGCATCGGCATCACGCCATTCATCAGCCATCTCGAGACGCTGCAACGCGCGGCGCAACAGGATCGTATAGCCGAAATCCTGCTGCTGCACGGCTGCCGCAGCAGCCGCGAGCATCCCTTCGCGCAGCGGCTCGCCGAGCTGGAAGCCAACACGCCGGAGCTGACGCGGGTGACGTTCTATTCGGCCCCGCTCGCGCCGGACCCGGTCGCTTCGCAGTCGCTGCACAAGGGACGGGTCGATCTCGAACAGGTCAAGCCGCTGCTGGCACGCCGTCCGCTGGTCTACATCTGCGGTTCGCCGGATTTTGTCGCGGCACAGATCGAGGCCGCCGTGGCGCTCGGTATCCCGCGGTTCGACGTCTTTGCCGAAAGCTTCGTGTCGCCGCCGTCGGTACCGAGCGACCTTGCGCCGCGAACCATCCGGCTTGCGGGCAGCAAGCGGAGCTTCACGTGGGGACCGGAGCAGGGGACGCTGCTCGACGCTGCAAGTGCGGCGGGCGTTGCGCTGCCGAGCGGCTGCCGTGTCGGGCAATGCGAAAGCTGCGTGGTCGAGGTGGTCGATGGGGAGTTCACCCATCTCGGCCCTGTCGACGGCAGCGAGGGGCGGTGCCTCACTTGCCAGGCTGTGCCGCTCACCGACCTCACGCTCGCACTTTGATGACCAAACACGATTGAAGGCCAACCGCATCACCGGAAGGGGATCATTGATGACGAATGCAACGCACGACCAAACCATGAGCCTGCGAAAACCTGTCGCGGACAACATCATGGCGCGATTTTCGCAGGCCCTGGTGGCGTTCGCCGAGCGCTGGTTTCCGGATGCGTATGTCTTCGTCCTGATCGCCGTGATCGCGGTTGCCGCAGGCGCGATCCTGCATGGCGGCTCGCCGCTCGCCGTCAGTCGCGCGTTCGGCGACGGGTTCTGGAATCTGATTCCCTTCACGATGCAGATGGCGCTGGTTGCGATCGGCGGCTACGTCGTGGCGATGTCGCCGCCGGTCGCAGCCGTGCTGGCGCGGCTCGCGAGTGTGCCGAAGACCGGGCGCGGCGCGGTGGTGTTCGTCGGGATGCTCAGTATCTTCCTCTCGCTGTTGAACTGGGGTCTGAGCCTGATCTTCTCCGGCCTCCTGGTACGGGAGATCGCGCGGCGCACGGACATTCGGCTCGACTATCGGGCGGCCGGTGCGGCCGGTTATCTCGGGCTCGGTTGCGGCTTCACCCTCGGCATCACGTCGTCGGCCGCACAGCTCCAGGCCAATGCCGGCAGCATTCCGGCATCGCTTCTGCCGATCACCGGCGTGATCGGCTTCTCGGAAACCATCCTGACCTGGCAGAACATGGTCACCGTCGCGATGGTGAGCGTCGTGTCGGCGGCGATCTGCTATTTCACCACGCCCGCGCCCGAGCAGGCCAAGACGGCGGAAGATCTCGGCGTTGCGCTCGGCGATGACCGCATCGAGGCCAGGAAGCCGGCCCGTCCGGGCGACTGGCTGGAGTTCAGTCCGCTGCTGACGATCTTGATCGCCCTACTTGCCGCCGGCTGGCTGTGGCAGACGTTCCAGTCAGGCAATCCGCTGATCACGCTGTCGGGGCTCAACACCTACAATTTCGTCTTCCTCATTCTCGGCATCGTGCTGCACTGGCGGCCGCGCAGTCTGATCGAATCCTTTTCCAAGGCGATGCCGAGCGTCTCCGGCGTGCTGTTGCAGTTTCCGTTCTACGCCGGCATCGCGCAGATCCTGACCAAGGTGCCGAACAGCAGCGGCACCACGCTGTCGGACACGATCGCGCACTGGTTCGTCGGCGTCTCCAGCAATTCCACCGTGTTCTCGTTCCTGGTCGGAATCTATTCGGCGCTGCTCGGCTTCTTCGTGCCGTCGGCCGGCGGAAAGTGGATCATCGAGGCGCCCTACATCATGAAGGCGGCCAACGACATCGGCGCGCATCTGGGCTGGACAGTGATGGTCTACAACATCGCCGAGACGCTGCCGAACTTCATCAACCCGTTCTGGATGCTGCCGCTGCTCGGCATCCTCGGTCTGAAGTCGAAGGATCTGATCGGTTATACGTCGGTGCAGTTCTTCATCCACTTCCCGATCGTGATGCTGCTGGCCGCGATCCTGATGGCGACTTTCACCTATCACCCTCCGATCCTGCCTTGAGCGATTGCGGCCGGGCACCAGGACGCACGGTGCCCGGCCAAGGTCGGCCAATTCGGCGGACCGCAACCGTCATCACCAAAACCGTGCTGTTTTCCCGGTCGTCGCGAATGAGGCATCGCGCCGGGCCGTGATCTTTGGTCGGTCATTTCATTGACCGCGGCGCGATTCGGCCGGATATTGATCCGCGCTAACCCGCGTTGTTCAAGGTCACTGCCATGAGACATTACCACCGCAGCTTGATGTGCGACATGCGAAACCGCATGCAGCATCGCTGCGTCTCAGCGGCGACCGGCGTCTGTTGTTGATCGCTTAAGAAAAATCCAAGCACCCGACAATCAGACAGGAGCGCCGTCATCCGGCGATCGAGCACGCATGTCCCAAGCCCAAATGTCCCAAGCTTACGTCATCGAAGTATCGGATCGAACCGCGGGTATCGTTGTCAGCGACGCCAGAGGCTTCTGCTTCTTCTCCTCGGATCGCGCCTTTGATGGCCTCGATGGCGGCTATTTCGGCTCCGCGCGCGCCGCGGAGCGTGCGGTGAGGGCGCTGTTGCAGCAGCGCCGCCCGGCGTCATAGATCATCCCCACGGCATCGGCGGTGGGCCAAGGTTGATGCGGCTGCCAGCAGGCAGCCGCGTGAGGTGCAATACCGTCGCGCGGAAAGTGCCGCCTGCGATCGCGGATCAGGCCGGGCAGACCATCGTCAGCAGCAGCAGCGTTGGCGGCTGATTGTCGCCGTTGGCGTGCTCCCAGGTCAGCAGAATGTCGTGTCGATCGGCGTTCGGCGCATTCTTGTCCTTCTCCTTCACATCGATCTTCATCGGGATCGGAGGTTGGGAGTTGAAGCACTTGCGGACGGCGGCATCCATCAGCGCGCATTTCGTCAGCGGTACGACGCCGGCCTCGTCCTTGGAGAGGGCTGCGGTGCTTGCTTGAGTGGCAAGGTCAAGGCGCGCCTTGCCCATCTCCTTCTGCCACAACTTGCCGCTTCCGCCCGGCCACTGGTGCCTGGGCGACAGGATCGGCTGGTATTGACCATATTCCAGCGTCTCGATGTCGATAAGATCCGACGCCTTAAGTATAGCGACGCTCTTGATCATGTTGTCCAAAGGATAGTAGTGCGCGTTGATATGATCTTTGAACTGCTGGTTATTGAATACTCTTCCGCCCATAGGATTTCCCTTTCATTACAACTTTGGCTTGCTCTAGCTATACATAAGTTATGCAACGCGGGGACGTCGAACGAAGTCGGTCGCACGGCTCGAGTTGCGCCGTTTGATTTCTCGCGCCTCGACCTACCACTCAAGACTGTATTTCGTCCAGATTAGCAACCTCTCGGGTTGGCGCGGGTGCAGACGGACTGCACGTCCGGATTGATAAGCATGTCCCGATGGGTAATCTCTACTCTAAGCTGCTCACCGGGATGCTGAGCTGGCGAGACCGCAGCAGCCTTTGAGAGCAGGAATGCTTTGCTTTGCATGCCAATCGACGATCGGAGCGAACGACAATTGGTGCGCCCAATGCGGTGCCGCCGTAGCCAAGCGCGTCGATCCCGACAGCGAACAGCGATTTGTGACGATCCTTCGCGCCGACGTGGTCGACTCCACGGGGCTCGTAGCGGACCTGGATCCGGAAGAGGCGGTCTCCCGCCTGGAGCCGGCCCTGGCCGCCATGCGCGGCGCTGTGCGCCAGTTTGGCGGAATCGTGAGCAAGGAATTGGGTGATGGGCTCGCCGCGGTATTTGGCGCCCCGATTGCTGATGACAACCACGCGCCGCTTGCCTGCCATGCTGCGATCGAGCTTGTTCGACGCGTCGCCGCTTTGGGCGATTCGGGGCTCCAGGTTCGGGTCGGGCTCCATTCAGGGCGTGTCGTGGCCTACATGGTCGCCAGCGAGTATTCCAAGGTTTATGAGATTGGGGGCGCCGCACAACATCTGGCGGCGCGGCTCGAAGCGGCTGCTGAACCGAATCAGATCTACGCGTCCGAAGCCTGCCAGAAGCTCGCTGAAGGTAACGTTCAGTTCGAGTTTCTCGGACGCAGGCAGCTCAAGGGGTTTAGTGAGGCTCTGCCGATCTACCGCGTGACGGGTGCAACCGACGTCTCCAGTTGGCGGGTGCGCAGGGCACGCAGCGTTGCGCGGTTCGTCAACCGGTCGAATGAGACTGCGCTGCTCAGGAGGTTGGCGCAGGACGCCGGCCCGAACCGGCAAACGGCGCTCTTGATTGGTGATCCCGGTATCGGAAAATCGCGGCTGGTGCATGAGTTCGTCGACGAACTCACCCGCGAGGGCTGGCTCCCGTTTCACGCCGAGTGCAGCCCGAATCTTCAAGGCGCGCCGTTCAGTACGTTAAAGTCCCTGATGCTCTCGATCCTGGAGGGAGCCGCGGCCGACACCGATGGCCCAACGCGCCTGATAGGACTTCAGCGTTCGGCCATCGACGCGGTGCTGGACCGTCCGATCTCGGATCCGGAATGGAGCGAGCTGGAGCCGCATGCGCGCGGCCGCGCGATCAGCGAGGCGTGCTGCGCGATTCTCGAAGGCGTGGTTGTTCGCCGGCGTGCGGTGATCCTGATCGAGGATCTGCACTGGATCGATCGCGCCAGCGAGACCGTCATGGCGTCACTTGCTTCGCTGCCGGTGCCCGGGCTTCTGGTGCTGCTGACCAGTAGGCCGAATGGAGTTCCGGATTGGGTCGCGCGCTGCAACGCTGAAGTCGCGGCGTTGCGCTCGCTCGGCGAGGACGCCGGACGGGAGATGCTGGACGACATCCTGGGCTCGTCCGCGAACATGGCCGACCTGAAGAGCCGCGTCGTTCTTCATACCGCCAGCGTGCCGCTCTTCATCGAAGAGGTCTGCCGCAGCCTCAAGGACAGCGGGGTTCTCCGCGGGCATTGGGGCGATCTGGCGCTGGCGCGTCCGGTCGGCGATCTCGGAATTCCGAGCAGCATCCAGGGCGTGATCGCCACGCGTCTGGACCGCATCTCGAAGGAGGAGCGTTCGCTGTTGCAGATCGCGGCGGCGTTGGGACCCCAGTCGATGGAATCCATGCTGCGCACGGTGGCCGGTCTGTCGCCGGAGGCGCTTCAGCGCTGCCTGATCGCGCTCGATCGCGCGGAGTTTCTGGTGAGGATCGATGTCGAGCAGGATGGCTTGCTCGAGTTCCCGCACGAGATGGTTCGCCAAGTGACCTATGACTCGATGGTCGAGAAGCTACGGGAAAGCGTCCATGCGCGCATTTTTGCGGCGCTGGAGGCCAATGGGAGTTCGCATGATGAGCCGAACAGGCTCTGCTATCACGCAATGCGAGCAAAGGACTGGCAGAAAGCTTTCAGCTACGGCAGAACTGCCGCGCGGAAGAGCCTGGCAAGATCGGCATTTGCCGACGCAGCCAACTACTTCGAGATCGCGATGACCGCACTCGACAAGACGCCGTTCGCTCGCTCGCGCGAAGCGGATGCGGTCGACCTTCGCATCGAGGCGCGCACAGCCTTCATGAGCGCAGGCAAGGTCGCCGAATGGTTCGACCTTGGAAGGGATGCGGAGGGGCGCGCCAACGCGATTGATGATATCGGGCGGAAGGTCGCGGCGATGGCGGTCAGGTCGGGGGCGCAGAACTTCTACGGCACGCCGATCGAGGCCATCGAAACCGGTGAGGAGGTTGCTCGCTTGGCAGGAGAGTGGGGCAATCCCGGTTGGCTCAACCTTGCTCAATACAGCCTTGGCCAAGCCTATTTCATTGCCGGGCGTTATCGCGACGCAGAGCAGATGCTGGGACAGGCGTGCCTCCGCCTGTCCGAGCCGAAGGCCAGCGCGCCGCCCGGGACGACGCCGAAAACCCTGGAGCTGCTGTCCTGCATGATGAAGAGCGTGACCCACACGACCTTGGGAGAGATTGATACGGGGGCCGAGTTTCATCAACGCGCGTCAACAATCGCCAATGAGAGCAACAGGCCATTTGATCGCGTTGGCGCGGGGTATAGCGCTGGTTGTCTAGCGCTCGGGCGTGGCAATCCTGGCGAAGCAGCGGCGATCCTGGAAGACGCTTTTGCCATTACACAAAAGTATGGAATTCGCCTCTTTGTACCGGTCATCACCTGCCATCTCGGTATTGCCTATCTGGAACAGGGACGTCTCGCTGACGCGCGGATTACGCTAGTCGAAGCCCGAGAGGTCGCCAGGTCGGTGAGCTATACCTCGATCGTGCTACGTACCTCGATCTATTTGGCACTCGCTCTCAGCCGGCTCGGGGATGTGCAGGCTGCGCTGAACATGCTGCGAGAGGCTCGGAATACCGCGCGGCAGCAAGGATTCTCCGGCCTCGAAGCCGAGGCGTTGTTCGGAGAGGCGACGGTATCGCCGGCGTCAAATGAGAACGACAGGACTTCTATTCTGCATAAGTTGCGCGCAGCGATTGCGATTGCATCGAGCAGCGGAACGAAGCCGCTGTTGCATCGGGCCGAAGCGCTCCTGAATGGAATGCTCGCCGATCCGCAGGGTGAACCTTGGCGGCATTAGAGCATGACCCGGAGAGGTGCGAAACGACTCTCCGAAAAGATCATGCTTGGACAGCGCAAGCGCGACGACGCTTCAACCTGATCTCGTCGCGCTTCAGGACGCAGCAGCGAGCGGCGGCGAGACCACCTGCGGTGTCTCGGGCGCCTGCGCCGCGATCGTCGCCAGCTCGAAGCGGATGCCGTGCACGGAGACGGTCAGCGGGATCGCGCGGAAGTCGTCGTGGAAGGCGCGGATCCGGCGGGCCAGCTCGTTTGGGCTGATGCCGGCGGGAAGCTCGCACATGTCGCGGTACATCTGCCGGGTGCTCTTGATGCCGCACCAGGCGATTTCCAGCTCCGGTAGCGGTGAGGGATCGCGGGCAAGATCGCGCGACATCCGCCAGAACAGATGGGCAAGCCGCACATACGCGATCTGCTCGAGCCCGCGCACGCTGATCTTGTCGGGAATGATGAAGGACTCGACCCCGACGATCGGGCCGGAATCGACGCGCGCGGCCATCACATGGGCGGTCGCGCCGAACGTGCGCGCACCGTCATAGAGCGCGAAATGCGCCGGCGCCCAGCCGGGATATTGCGGCGGGCCGGGGTGGAAATTATAGGCGCCGTGGCCGAGCGCCGCCAGGATGCTTTCGGGCACGATGACGCTGGTCGTGAATGCCAGCAGCCTGGCCTCACGCAACACCTCGGGCTCGATCGCCGCGAGCTCCTCGGCCGTCACCGCGCAGCGGAACGACAGCGCCGGATTGTGCGCCTTCAACAGCTCGGTGAGCGCGAATTGCTGGTCGGCGACGCCGGTGAGAAGGATGATGGTTTTCATGATGTCGATATCCTTCTCTTGCCTGATGGTGGTGCCGTTGATCAGCCGCGCTGCCCGGCCATGACGAGGACGCTGCCGGCATCGCGGGACTGACCCACGGTGCGGAACAGATCGGCCGGCAATGCTTGCCAGGGCGCAATCTCGATGATCCGGTTGTTCGCGCTGGCGGCGGCCGATTTCGCCGCGCGGATATCGTCCTGCCATGGGCAAAGCGCGAGCTCGAGCCGGCCGAACCCGCCGCAATCGGCGGCGAACGCGCCGGTGACGGCCTCGATGCTGGCCGCCATTTCGCGTGCGTCGCTGGTCGCGATATCGCGCATGATCACGGTGATCGCGTTGTTCGAGGCTGCTTGCGACCTGATCACGATCATGGCGTCGCGGCCGCCGCTGCGGCTGGCGCGCCGCGCGGCCCGCATCGTGACGCCGAATTCGGCATCGGGCCCAAGGTCGCTGTTGTCGGTCGGCAGATTGTGGACGACCGTGGTGTGGCGGGGCGTGCCGGCATCTTCAGCGGGCGCATGGTACGAGCGCGGCAGCCAGGCGGTGTCTAGCGCCATCTGCGACGACGTCAGGCTCCAGGCCTGGTCGAGCAGGTAGCCCTCCCAGACCGCGGGATAGGCGGTCGCGATGTGATGCCAGTTGCGCAGCAGCGCTTCGGCGGCCGGGGTGCGGCTGAGATACAAAGTGCGCGCCGACATCTCCCACCGGTTCCACTTGTGGAGCGCGATGTCGCATGCGAGGGACGACGGCAGCAATGGCGGCTCGCTGAGCGTTGCATCGGCCTCGATGAACAGCAGGGGCTCGCGATGCTCCTGCCACATCCGCAGCAAGAAGGCGGATTTCTCGGAGGCGCACATACGCTCGCCATCCGCCGTGTCGATCGGTACGATGTCGGACGCGATCTCGAATTCGGCCAGCTTCTCTCGCAGCGCGCGGGCATGACCGTCGCCGCAGGCGCGGGGATAGCAGGAGACCACGCGCAGCGCTGCGTCGGATCGGGCACCTTCCGCGGGCGCGATCGGGCGCCAGTTGAGGCCGCCCCACCACATCTCGTGCGGGCCGTCGAAGCTCGGCCCGATGGTTCCGAAGTCGGTCAGCTTGGACTTCAGGAAATCGAACGCGGGATTCTCGCCGAAGGGGATTACGACCGCACAATCGGCGCGAAGCGACCGGTAGAGTATTTCGGCGGCGGGGCCGCTCGGCGGCTCAACAAGGATGATGATGCCATGGTCCCGCGCCGGCACCGTACCGGCCTGGTGGACGGTTGCGCGTCCGAGCCGTTCGGACAGCCATGCGAGCCGACGGCGCTGTGCAGCGCTCATCCGGATGTTGTTGGTCGCCAGTAATTGGTCCAAATTCGTCTGCAAGCCGTCCGCTTGCACCGTGTCAGCCGAAATCATGCCCGCGCTACCCCTCGTTAACCTTCTACGAGCGGGGCGGCCAGATCAGGCGGACAATTCAGTGGCCGTTGGTTGCCTGCGCACCGCTAGCGCTGCGCCAGGTCAGCGTGGCCGAGGGGACTCCGTTACCGTCGCGGCCCTCGACGGTAAGGATGCGGTCATGGTCGAGGGCGGTCAGCGCGACGGTGTAGATTGCAACATCGTCCTCAAAGCCGTCGACCGGGATCAGCAGCATGCCGTCTTCGGTGGTGGCACGGAACTGACGGCCGCTCCGCTCCAGGCCGGCATCGATCAGCCGTCCCTCGGCGATCGCCTTCACGTTCGAACTCTCCGCCGCCTTCGCGGCGCTCTCGCCGTACTGGACCGTGATGCCGTGCAGTAGTCCGTTGCGCGTAAGCTTTGCCAGCGGCAGCGCGATGGTCGCAACCGCCATGCGGCGCGACAACGGAATCCGCAGGCGGAGGTCGCCGAGCCCGGTATGATAGACGCTGACGGCTTCCAGCGACGCCTGGCCGTCCGGCCCGAACAGGCCGACCTGCAGCGTTCCGCATTGCGCCTCGCCGAACAGGTTCGCGGGCAGGCGATTGGCGCCGAACAATGTGTAGAGGTAGGCGTGCGACGGTGACAACGCGGCAAAGCTGCCGGCCAGCCACATCGGGGGCGCCGGTGCCGTGCAGGCGGCCGAGAGGCCGCGCGCGACGATGCAGTCATTGATGAAGCCGGCGTCGAGCAGCGGCGCCAGCGCCTGGGTGCCAAGGTTGACGTCATGCTTGATGTCGCCGAGCAGCACGAGTTCATCATCGTCGGGCAACAGCAGGAGGCGTCCGAGCACGGCGGCGGCCCAGCGTGCCGCCACAACGGGATCCGCGTCGGGCCGCAATGCGTAGTGCGGCGCCAGCTCGCGGGCGCGCGACGCATAGGCCAGCGTTCCGGATTGCACCTCGTTCGCCAGCGCCAGCTGAGCGGCCGGGCGCTGATCGCCCTCGCGCAACACTTCTCCGCCGCGATAGTCGCGTGCCGATCCTTCATCGGAACAGCAAAGCTGCTCCAGCAACGCAACGTTGCGGATCAACATGCGCTTGACGTGTGGCGTGACGATGCGATCCGAGATCAGGCCTTCCGCGGTGTCGTCATCGGCGATGTCGTCGAAGGCATCATCGAGCGTCAGCAGATAGGCGCCATGCAGGCGGATGCGAATGCCTTCGCGATCGAAGATGCGGCGCAGCGACTTCTGCACGCTGGCGGAATAGCCGAGGTCGACGAGGATGAGGTCGGTGCAGCCGTCGAAATCCGCGATGTTCGCCCGAAGATAAGCAAGCAGGCGCGTGCGGACGCCGGCAGCGATGTCGGTGATTTCGCGCGGGTCAATCAGATCGGGCAGGGCGTCGGCGAGTTCGCGTCCGCTCGCAATGCCGTCGGGATATTGCGCAAAGAACTTCATCACCGCAGGCGGCTGCACCTTGACGATATCGACAAACGTCGCCGCGTCGATCTTGACGACCCGGCTCAGCAACTCGCTGAGGGGTTCGAGCGTATCGGCGGACCCGACCAGGCTGACACGGCGATTGATCTCGACATAGGCGCCGGTCTCACCATGGCTTGCCTGCCAGACGCGATACGGCAGCAGACCGTCGCGGCCGAGGAAACCGATCGCGACGCGCGCGCCCTCGCGCGCCAGCGCAGCGCGCCGCGCCTCGATGAAGGCGTCGAGCGCGGCCATCACCGGGCCGAGCACGGTCACGCCGAGGTTGAAAGCGGGAGAATGCTCTGCACTGCGCGCCGTCACCGCGCGCCGCAGCGTGCGCGCGCCGCAATCGAGCCGCGACGGCTGATCGGGACACAGCAATTCGAAGATCGATGTTTCGCGCTGAAACTTCGATGCCAACGGCGCGCTGGCCTGCGGATAATAGCGCGGGCGAATGCCGTGACGGCGGGCGCCCTTGATATCGGCGTTGTGATTGTCGCCGACATGGAATGAGCTTGCCGCATCGATGCCTTGCTCGAGGAGATAGGCCTCGAACAGCGCTTCGCTCTTGCCGGAGCCGTGATCGCAGGATGCGTAGAGGAAATCCCAGGTCAGTCCCGGGCTGCAGGCGCGCAGCAGTTGCGCGAGCTGCTCGGTGCTCCAGTAGGTGTCTGAAATGAAGCCAGTGCGAAAACCGCCCCGCTTCATGTCCAGATATTGCTCGAGCATTTCCGGGTTGGCGCGGCACAGTTCGAGCTCGGCTTCGAATTCGATCTGCGCGAGATCGCCCAATGCATCGCGGTTCAGGCCGAACAGCCTGAACGGAAAGAACTTGTAGATGTCGGCGATGCGCACTTCAGCAGAGCCGCTGCGCTCCAGCGCCAGCTTGCGTGCGCGCGCCTCCGCCTGAATTCGATGCTGAACGAAACTGACGGACATATTTGGAAATTTTTCAGCAATGCTAGAAAGCTGAAAAACCCTTTCAAATACGCCATCCGGCGTCGTGCAGGCGCGCAACAGAAATGTATCGAAAACATCGAATGAACATGCAGAAACATTCTGCGCTCGACGCGTTGCGTCGACCGTCATGATCGTCATGCGCAAAATTCCCGCCAGTCCTCATGCGTTGAACGCCTGCGTGAGACAAATCAGGCGCGATGATTCAAAAAAGTTGATGCGGGATTCGAAAACGCGCGCTTCGCGACTGACAGATTCAAAAAATCCGATAACGTCGAAATGGTGATTCGGAAAAATTTGCCTAGTCGCAATCGTCGAATGCAAGATGGCGACCAACGGCGATGGATCACTCGCATGCTCCGCGCATGCATGTGTTCGCGTGGCGTTAGTTGATGTGACAACAGCGTTTTCCGGCGCGACGAAATCTTCCGCGGGCATGCGAGGCGATGCTGAACGACTGCTCCAGACTCCGTAGAATTGCTGCCTGCGCCTCCGCGCAGCGGCAGCTTTTGCCGGGCGGTCGGCAAAAAAATCCAGCTAAGCATTTGAAAAATAACGAAAAAACTTCGCCTGGTTTGTCTGGCCCCTCCGTTCAACGCTCAGAAGCCGCATGCGATGTGTGCTTGCGGCGTTGGTTGGAGAGCGGCGGATGAGTTACGCGCTTGATGTGATGGCAGCGGTCGAGGTGGAAGCTACGGCGGCCACGGCTGCGCCGGTCGAAGCGACTGCTGCCTGGAGCAACGTTCCCACGATTGCCGATGCAGGCCCGCTCGACACCGTCGAGATCCAGGACGAGGACAAGGAACTGCTCGACCGCCTCGCCGCAGGCGACGAGGTGGCGTTTCGTGCTCTCGTCGAGCGCCATGTCGATCGCGCTTACGCGATCGCGCTGCGCATCGTCGGCAACGCCGCCGATGCCGAAGACGTGGTGCAGGACACCATGCTGAAGGTCTGGACGCATCGCGGCCGCTGGCAGCATGGCCGCGCCAAGTTCTCGACCTGGCTCTATCGCGTCGTCAGCAACCGTTGCATCGATCTGCGCCGCAAGCCGCGCACCGAGAATGTCGATGTCGTGCCCGAGGTGGCCGACACCCAGCTCGACGCCTCGACCGTCATCGAGCGCAACGAGATCGGCAATCTGCTGGAGCTCGCGATGCAGCGGCTGCCCGAGCAGCAGCGCGTCGCGGTGATCCTCTCCTACCACGAGAACATGAGCAACGGCGAGATCGCCGAGGTGATGGATACGACCGTGGCCGCGGTCGAGTCGCTGCTGAAGCGCGGGCGGCAACAGTTGCGCGAGTTGCTCAAGCGGCACGAGCGCGACCTGCGCGGTGCGTTCACCGACTGTTAACCATAAATTTCGGCTTCTGAAGATTTCGCGCCTGACCACCGGCGGCCGCTCCGTTTGATCGGTCGGACGGGGCTGGATCCGCGTCACCTCACTTTCTCACGATGCGGCATGCCATGCCCCATCAGCACAGGAGCTAATCATGCCCGCAATTTCCACCAACACAGCCGCCAACTCCGCGGTCCGTTACCTCAACATCAACTCGATGCAGGAAACCAGCGCGCTCTCGAAGCTGTCGAGCGGCTCGCGCATCACTTCCGCGTCCGACGACGCGGCCGGCCTCGCGATCTCGACCCGCATCTCCTCCGACATCACGACGCTGCAGCAGGCTGCCACCAACGCGGCGCAGGCGACCTCGATCCTGCAGACCGCCGACGGCGGCGCGTCCAACATCTCGGACATCCTGGCCCGCATGAAGTCGCTGGCTTCCGAGTCCGCCTCCGGCACCGTCGCCGATTCCAGCCGCGCCTACATCAACTCGGAATTCACGCAGCTCAAGGGCGAAATCGACTCGATCGCCTCCGGCACCCGCTACAGCAGCCAGAGCCTGCTCGACGGTTCGAGCGTGTTCTCCTCGGGCGTCTCGGTGCTGGTCGGCTCGACCTCGGCCGACACCATCACGATCACGCTGACCAGCCTCACGGCATCCTCGCTCGGCGTCACCTCGCTCGACGTCTCCAGCCTGTCGAGCGCCACCAGCGCGATGTCGGCCCTCGACAGCGCGATCGACACCGTGTCGTCCGCCCGCGCCGAGATCGGTGCCCAGGAATCGCGCTTCAACTTCAGCGCCGACTCGATCTCGACCCAGACCCAGAACCTGCAGTCCGCCAATTCGGCGATCAAGGACGTTGATATCGCTTCCGAGCAGGCGACGCTGTCGTCGGCCGAAGTGAAGACCCAGGCCGCGGTGTCGGCGGAAACCGCCGCCAACCAGATGCCGCAGTACCTGCTCAAGCTGCTCGGCTAATTCGAACGATAGGTCGGGCCGGCATCTTGCCGGCCCGATTCTCACGACGGCGGAGGTGTCGACATGACGGTTAGCAGCGCCACCTCGAGCACATCAGGTACGACATCGTCGAGTTCCGCCAGCTCGGCCAGTACGGTGACCACGACCGGCACTACCAACTCGGCCAGTATCGACTGGACTGCCCTGATCGATGCCGAAGTTAACGCCAAGCTCACAGCGGCGACCACGATCACCACCAAGATTACCGCGAACCAGGCCAAGGTCACCGCCTACCAATCCTTGCAGACAGAGCTGTCGACACTGGCGACCGGATTGTCGTCGCTCAGCACGTCGATCATCAACACGATCGCCACCAATGCGTTCGCCACACGTTCGGCGACGATTTCATCCACCGGCGACGTCAGTGCCTCCTCGGCGCTGTCGATGAGCGTCAACAGCGGCTCGGCGACCGGCAATCACACGCTCCAGATCACCCAGCTCGCAACCGCGCAGAAGGTGATCGGCGCTTCGCAGTCGAGCAGCTCGACGGCGCTCGGTTACTCCGGAACGTTTTCGCTGGGCCTCGCCGGCGGCACCAGCACGGCGATCTCGATCACCAGCGGCATGTCGATGCAGGATATCGTCGACACCATCAACGCCCAGACCTCGAGCACCAACGTCCAGGCCTCCATCGTCCAGGTGTCGAGCGGGTCTTATGAGATGGTGCTGACGGGGACCCAGGACGCCGCAAACATCACCTATTCGTCGACATCCGGCGACGACATCCTGAACAAGCTCGGCGTCACCGACACAACGGGGGCGTTCACCGACGTGCTGCAGAAGGCGCAATCCGCCGAATTCACCCTCGACGGCATCGCGCTCACCCGCAACACCAACGATATTTCCGACGTGCTCTCGGGCGTCACGTTCGACCTTCTGCAGCCGACACCGAGCGGCACCAGCCTGAACATCAGCATCTCGACCGACACCAGCCAGATCACGTCAGCGCTGCAAACCTTCGTCACCAACTACAATGCGTTTCGCGACCAGGTGATCGCGCAGTCCGCGCAGAATTCCGACGGCACGGCGTCATCGAGCGCGGTGCTGTTCGGCGACAGCACGATGCGCGATATCATGACCCAGCTTCAGCAGGTGCTCAGCGGCTCCGTCGGCGGCATGACGATGGCCGACCTCGGCCTGTCCTTCAACGAGAACAACGAGCTGCAGCTCGATACCGGCACGCTGTCGACCGTGCTGACGCAAAACCTGACCGGCGTGACCAAGCTGCTGTCCGCGCAGACGACGGCCTCATCCAGCCAGCTCAACGTCGTCAACACCGGCACGTCGCCGCAATCGTTCACGCTCGATGTGACGGTGGATTCGACTGGCACGCTGAGCGGTGCCTCGGTCGGCGGCGACAGTTCCGGCTTTTCGGTGGTCGGCGACTCCATTATCGGCAATTCGGGCACGATCTACGCCGGCATGGCATTCACCTACACCGGCTCGACCTCGCAATCGATCACCGTGACCTCATCGTCCGGGCTTGCGGCGCAACTTTATCAGCTCGCACAAACCAACTCCGGGACCAGCGGTCAGCTACAGACCATGATCACCAACCTGCAGTCGCGCGATACCGATCTGCAGTCCCAGGTCAGCGACATCCAGAGCAACGCGGCGACCTTCAAGGCGCAGCTGCAGCTTCAATACGCCAATTATCAGGCCGCCATCGAAAGCGCGAACAACACGCTGGGCTACCTGAGTGCTCTCCTGAACGCATCATCGAGTAAATAATGACCCAGAATGCTACGGCCTACCTCGCCAACAATGCCTATCGATCCGCCGCGGTGGCGGTTCCGCCGCTGAAGGCGGTGGTGATGCTGTGCGACGGCGCCATCACGTTGCTGCAGAAGGCGCTGGACGCGCACGAGGCGAAGCGCTTCGAGGAAGGGCACACCTATCTGACCCGGGCGACCGCGATCCTGCGCGGACTGAGCCACCATCTCGACGTCACCCGTGGGGGCGCGATGGCCGATCGCCTGTTCCGCACCTACAACGCGCTGATCATGGCGTGCCTGCGCTCCTACGGCCGGCCTCACGCCAGGGAGAATTTCCGGCGTATCATTGCCAGCCTGACCGAGCTCCGCGACGCTTGGAAGTTCGTCGAGGCGACCGCCGGCAAGGCGGCCAAGGCCAAGACGCTCGACAAGGCGCTCGAATCAGCCACCGGCCGCTGAGCGGGCGAATCGGCCGGCGAACCTCGTTTCGCCGGGATGGGGCAGGGCGCTCGGGCGGGCGTCCTGTTGGGGAAAAAGGCCGCTCGGTGAGCACCATGCTGGACCTGACGCTACGGCGGCGGAAATTGATTTCCGCCGTCCCGCGAATGCTTTATGACAACCTTGGCGACGAGGCGGGATCTGCGCGCGGGATGGACGTTGCGACATTCGAAGACCTGATCGACCGGCTGGGGGAGGATCTGTCCCGCTGGCCCGATGATCAACGTCTTGCAGCCCTCCAGCTGCTCGCATCCTCGGTCGAGGCGCGGACGCTCTATGAAGAGGCGAGCGCGGTCCGCCGGGCGCTCGCGGCGCCGCCGGTCCGCGCACCCAAGGGCCTTCTCGACCGCATCGTGACCGCTGCGGCGAAATTGCCCCAGCAGGAGCTGCCTCAAGAGCCGGCCTCGGAGCCGGCCGCACCCGAGGAGCAGCCGAACGATGCGCAGGCTCAAGGCGATTCCGCACAGCAAGGCAAGGTGCTGCCTGCGCTGTTGCTGGCCCTCTGCCTGCTGCCCGCGCTGGCGCCGCCGGCATTGATGCTCGACGAGCCGGATCTACCAATCAGCCTCTCGCTCTAAGCTTTCCGCATTCTTTTGCGGCGCACTGCGCCCTCCCGCGGCGGGCGCATTTGCGTGCTGCGGCGCCGCGGCCGATCGGCAAATTCTGCCGATTAATCAAATGATTCCGCGCGGATGAATCCGCGCCTGAAATCGCCGCGTCATCCGTTTTATCTGCGAACGACTTCACGATCCCAATGTTTCACCGCGTTCCGTCGCCTAGCCCGCGACGAAGAGAGCCTTGTCATGACCGTTTCCTCGGCAACCTCTGCTGCAGCCTCCGCCGCCTCGAGCTCGTCGTCGAGTTCGTCAACCAGCGCGTCGATGGGGATGAGCTCGACCGATTTCCTCAACCTGCTCGTCAGCGAACTGCAAAACCAGGATCCGCTGAACGCCACCAGCACGACCGACTTCATCAATCAGCTCACCTCTTACGCCAACTTCACCGAGCAGCAGTCGACCAACGCCAGCATGACGTCGCTCGCGAGCTCGTTCTCGAGCCTCGTGACGCTCAACTCGGTCAACTATATCGGCCACACCGTCGAGGCGAAGACCAACACGGCGGAGCTGACCAACGGCTCGGCGACCTTCGGCTACTCGCTCACGTCGGCCGCTTCCAACGTCGCGATCGCGATCCAGGATTCCGCGGGCAACACGGTGTGGAGCGGCAAGGGGACCGGAACCGCCGGCTCGAACACCTTCACCTGGAACGGCCAGACCACGAACGGCACTCAGCTCAGCAACGGCGGCCAGTACACGATCCAGGTGACCGCGACCGACTCCGCCGGAAACTCGCTGCTCAGCTACACCACGATGACTGGAACGGTGACCGGGATCGATGCGTCCGGCTCGACACCTTCGCTGCTCGTGAACGGTGTCCCCGTCAGCGCCGCCAATATCATCGGCGTCACGTCCTGATTGCTTCCGGAGTATTATCATGAGTCTTACTGGTGCACTTTCCTCGGCGATCTCGGCGCTCAATTCGCAGAGCCAGTCGCTGGCAATGATTTCCGACAACATCTCGAACGCCGATACCACCGGCTACAAGACCACGTCGGCGATGTTCGAGGATCTGGTGACGGCGTCGAACAGCGCCACCTCGTACACGTCCGGCGGCGTCAACGTGTCCGGCCGCGCCAACATCAGCCAGCAGGGATTGCTGGCCGCGACCACCAACGCCACCGACGTTGCGATCCAGGGCAGCGGCTTCTTCGTCACCACCAATGCGACGACCGGCGGCACCACCTCCTATACGCGCAACGGTGCGTTCACCACCGACAACTCGGGCTACCTCGTCAATAACGGCAACTACCTCGAGGGCTGGCGCACCGACGCGCAAGGCAACATCCTCGGTAATGCGTCGGCCGCGAGTCTTGGGCCGATCAACACACAGGTTGCTGCAACCAGTGGCAGTGCTACGACCAAGGCGACGATCGCAGCGAACTTGCCGTCGGATGCGGCGACTGGTGCCACCTTCAGCAGCTCCATGACGGCGTACGACTCGCTCGGAACAGCGAATTCGATCCAGATCACCTGGACCAAGACCGGCGCCAATGCCTGGACCGCAAGCTTTGGAAATCCAACGCTTGCCTCGAATTCGAGTACGACGACGGGAACAACGAGCAGCGGCACAGTGGCCATCACTTTCAATAGCGATGGTTCTCTCGCCTCGACGAATCCAAGCCCGCCGACGATCTCGGTGACGGGCTGGACCGACGGGGCTGCCAACAGCAGCATCGCGCTCAATCTCGGTACCGTCGGCAAGACTGATGGCCTGACCCAGTACGCCTCGGGTGAGACGACCCCGTCAGTCGACCTGACCGGCATTACGCCCGACGGTCTTCCCTACGGCAAGCTGAGTAGCATCGCGATCGGCAAGGGTGGTGTGGTCGATGCGACCTACTCCAACGGGCAGACCATCGCGATCTACAAGATTGCGGTCGCAACCTTCAGCGACCCCAACGGATTGAGCGCGGCCAGCGACGGCCTGTACTCCGCGACGGCAGCCTCCGGCAACGCCACGCTACAGACCTCGGGGGCCAACGGTGCCGGCACGATCTACGGCAGCGAGCTGGAATCGAGCACCACTGACACCAGCGGCCAGTTCTCCAACATGATCTCGGCGCAGCAAGCCTATTCGGCGGCGTCACAGGTGATCACCACCGTCAACAAGATGTTCGACACGCTGATCTCGGCGGTGTCGCGATGATGACCGAAGCGAAGAATGACCGCTTGCTGGTCAGGCTTCAGCGGCTGAAGGCGAGGGCTGCGTCGGCTCAGCCGAACGATCGGGCGCAACTCACTGCGTTGCTCGACGACGTCGAAACGCTGCGGGACCTGCTGATGCGAGAATGCGCACGGCTCGACCAGGAACTCAACCGGGCCTCGGTCCGGGTAACGGCAATCACCGCGTATGGACGCAGCGCACAGTCGGTTCGCGCCCTGCGTCGCGGACACTAGCTTGAACGGGAGCGATGACATGACACCGGAACGCAACATCAAGATCAATCCCGCGGGCAATGACGAGCGCGCCAGGTCGTTGATCGCACTGATCGACAATCTGATCGAGATCGTGAACGAGGAAAACGTCGAGCTCGCCAAGGGCCTGCCCGCCTCTCGGCTGAAGCAAGTCGACGAGAAGAACCGCCTCGCGACGCTGTTCGAGCAGTGTGTCGCGGAGGCCGTCGGCAAGACCGCCAATCTCAACGTCCAGGATCGCGTGCTGCGCGAACAGCTGATGGACCGGATCCTGAAGCTTCGGGTCGCGATGGACGAGAACGTGATGCGGCTGCGTGCGGCGATCGATGCCAGCAACCGCCGGATCGAGGCGATCATGCAGGCGATCCGCGAGCAGATCGCCAACGTATCGCCATACGGAGCCGGTGGCCGTCGCGTCACATCCGCGATGTCCTATGGCACCAACGTGCGGGCCTGATCGGGCCGTCGCCGGAGGGAGTTGGCCGTGTCGTCGCTCGATATCGCACGAAGCATCGCATTCAGCGGCCTGTCTGCCACGCAGGTGCAGATCAGCGTCGCCTCGGCCAATATCTCCAATGCGGACACCAAGGGCTATACCGAGAAGACCGCCAACCAAAGCAGCAGCGTCACCAGCGGCGTCGGCACCGGTGTCACGATCTCGGGGATCACCAGCGCGGTCGACAAGCTGCTCCTGAAGTCGCTGGTCGGGGCCAATTCCGATCTCGGCACCGCCGACACCAACAACAACTATCTGACTGAGCTCCAGCAGCTCTATGGCAGCACGTCGAGCAGCGGCAGTTCCACGACGGGCACCTCGCTGGCCAACACGATCGCGGCATTCGAGTCGGCGTTGTCCTCGCTTGCCAGCACGCCGAGCAGCGCTTCGCTGCAGTCGAACGCCGTCAGCGCGCTCGCGGCCGTTACCAATCAGCTGCAGCAGACCTCGAGCGGCATCCAGAAGCTGCGCTCCAACGCCGACCAGGATATCGCCTCGTCGGTCACCGATATCAATGCCGACCTGCAGCAGATCTCCGACCTCAACAAGCAGATCAAGCAGGAAGCGGCCGCAGGCCAGCCAACCGCCGATCTCGAGGATCAGCGCAACAGCGCGCTGCAGGACGTCGCGTCGCAGATGAACGTGAGCTATTTCACCACGTCGAGCGGTGACCTGCAGATCTATACCGGTTCCGGGCAGGCGCTCGTCGACAGCACGGCGCACCCGCTGAGCTATACGGCGGCGCCCAGCGTCACGGCGTCGACAACGTATACCGCGGGATCAGCGACGAGCGGCTTCAGCGGCATCACCGTCAACGGGGTCGACATCACTTCGCAGATCTCCTCCGGCAAGGTCAGCGCCCTGATTACCCTGCGCGACCAGACCCTGCCGGCCGCGCAGTCGCAGCTCGATGAGCTTGCGCAGCAGCTGGCTTCGAGCGTGAATGCGGTATCGAACCAGGGCACATCGGTGCCGCCGCCGACGAGCCTGACCGGTACGGCGACTGTCAGCAATTCGACATCGTTCGTGGGCACCGGCACGGTGCGTATCGCAGTCGCCGACAAGGGCGGCAATCTCGTATCGTATCAGGATATCGATCTATCGGCGTATTCCACGGTGGGGGCTCTGGCCGCCAAGATCAACACCATCTCCGGCGTATCGGCATCGGTCGATGCCAACGGACATTTGTCGATCTCGGCGACCGGGTCGGGCAATGGCATCGCCATCAACCAGATGACGAGTTCGGTCGGCGGTGAGGGATTTTCCCAATATTTCGGGCTCAACGACCTGATCACGGGGACCAGCGCGTCCAACATCGCTGTGCGCAGCGACATCCTCAGCGGCTCCGCCGCGCTGCCGACGGCGACGCTCGATGCATCGTCCACGCTGACGGTCGGAAATTCGGTGCTGTCGTCGGGTTCGGCGACGGTGGTGAACGCGCTCTCGAGTGCGCTCACGGGGTCGACCAACTTCGCGATGGCGGGTGGGCTCGGCGCCACCACTGGCTCTTTCACCGACTATGCGGCAGCGATCGTTGCCAGCGTTGCGGGCAAGGCGAGCCAGGCATCGGCGACCTACACATCCAAGCAGACCGCGCAGTCGACCTATGCGAGTTCGCTGTCGTCGCAGTCCGGCGTCAACATTGACCAGGAAAGCGCGAATCTGAGTGCGTTGCAGAACAAATACGCTGCCGCATCCCAGATCATTACGACCATCAATTCCATGTTCTCGGCGCTGATGACCGCGATGGGCACAGCCTGAGTGTGAGGGCGTTGTCATGATGATGCGTGTTGCCACCTTCGCGCAATCGGAGCAGATGATATCAAGCGCGCTGCGCGTGCAGTCGGTGATGGCCAATGAGCAGGTGCAGGAGTCCTCCGGGCTGCAATCCGAGGATTTCGGCGGCTACGGTTCCGGCGCCGGGCGCGTGATCAACTTGCAGGTCTCGGTGACGCGGGCCCAGTCCTATATCGACGCCAGCAATCTCGCCGACAACAAGGTGCAAGCGATGTATTCGGCGGTCGGCTCGGTGACCGATATCATCACGCAGCTTCGGACCCAGCTCAGCGCCGCCACGACCGGCAGCAGCACGGCGACGGCATCGGTGATCAACTATGCCCAGCAGGCGATCTCGCAGATGCAGGGGCTGCTCAATACCCAATATGACGGTGAGTACGTCTTCAGCGGCGCCCGCACCGATACTGCGCCTGTGGATCTGTCGAGCTATGACACCGGAACGGGCTCGCTGACGACGTCGGATACCAGCTACTACAAGGGCGACAGCGAGATTGCGTCGGTACGCGTTTCCGACAGCCAGTCGGTTTCCTACGGCGTCACCGCCGACAATCCTGGCTTCGAGCAGGTGCTGCGGCTGTTGAAGTACGTCGGCAACAGCACGACGTTGTCGTCGAGCGATATCTCGCAGGCGCTCAACCTCGCCAGCACCGCGCTGGATGCAACGTCCACGGTGCAGGCAAAGCTCTCGACCTCGGCGTCGCAGATCGAGACCGCCAGCACGGACCAGAGCGACTACCAGAGTTTTGCGAAGACCCTGTCGACCAACCTCACCAGCGTCGACGTCGCCGCGGTGACGGCGCAGCTTTCGACCTATCAGGCGCAGCTGACGGCATCCTATTCGGCGATCGCCAAGATCCAGAGCATGAACCTGGCCAATTATCTGAAATAGCAGGCCCGCGGCGAGCGGCTCATCGGTTCAGGATCTTCAGCCAGACATCGCCGAGGATGATCGGCTCGCGCGGAGCGAGCCAGGTGAGGCCTGCGGTCTTGCCAAGCTCGGCGATGGTGCCTTTGGCTTGCAGGTCGGACAGCACCTTGTTGACGGCCTCCAGCAGTGCCTTGTCGCTCTCGAGGGCGACGTAACCGCGATTGGCGCCGATCGGATAATAATAGCCGGAGGCGGTGATCCTGGTGTCGGGATGATCGGCGCGGTAAGCGTCGAACCGGCGCAGGTCGAGCAGGGTGGCGTCGAATTCACCGCGCTCCAGCTCTCCCAACAGGTCGCTGCGTGCGGGAACGAGGTGGGTGATGTCCTCGATCAGCTTGCCCTTGTCGAAGGTCATCAGGATGGCATCGCCCAGCGTGCCGCTTTCGATCGTCAGGCGAAGGCCGGCGAGATCGCCGATATCGGTGATCTTGCGGTCCTTGAGCCGGTCCTTGGCTTTCGGACCAAGCACGACGGTCATCGGCGAATAGATGTAGGGCTGACTTGGCGACAGCACCCCGATCGGAATCCGCCGGCGGCGATCGTCGCGGGTGGCGCCATCGAAGTCCGGCAGCTTGGCCGTCGCGACGCCCGGCGCCTTCAGCGAGTCCGTGGTGAAGGCGTACCCGCCGACCAGCGAGCATCGTCCGTCCGACAGCAGCGCATTGGCTTCAAGCGCGGGGCTCGAATCCTCGTCGAGCTTGCTCTCGAACCACTGGATCTTGAGCGGCCGCCCGAGCCGCTCGGCGATCACTTGCGCGAGCGCGACGTCGAAGCCGGCATCCGGTTTGCCGCGATGATGCGCCGACAACGGCGGCAGATCCTCATCGAGGCATATCTTGAGCGGTGCGTCGGCGGCATGCGCTGCCGCCGTGGCGGCGAGAAGCAGGGCTGTCGCGGTGCCCGTCAGGAGCGCTCTCATTGGGGCCTCCGGCTCAACAGGAAGGCCCAGACGTCGGCGATCTCCTGCTCGCTCAGGATGTCGATCCAAGGCGGCATCTTGCCGTTCTTGCCTTGCTTCACGGTGGTCACGAAGCGCGTCTTGTCGTCGGGAAACGCGCGCAGGTCCGGCGTGATAGTGCCGGAGTTGACCATGTTGGGCCCATGGCAATGCGAGCAGTTCTTGGCGTAGGTGACCTTGCCCTGGTCGGCCTGACCCTGAAGGTCGATTGCACTGGCTTGCTGTGCGGCTGCCGGGATCAACGTGATCAGGGCCGCCGCGACGGCGGCGAAGATCGCCGCCGTCAACAGGGTTACTCTTTCAGTCACGTGTGCTCCGCGCTCAGTTCTTGACCGCGAACACCCACAGCGAGCCGCCGGGTGGGACCTTGGCTAGCCGCTCGTCGCCCGAGAACAGCGAATAGACGCCGCCATAGCCCGAGGTGACGGCGACATACTGCACGCCGTCCTGCTGCCAGGTCACGGGTTGTCCTTCGATGCCCGAGCCGGTCTGGAACTGCCAGAGCTTCTTGCCGCTGTCGGCGTCGAATGCCTCGAATTCGCCAGTCAGCTGACCGGAGAACACCACGCCGCCCGCGGTGGAGAGCACGCCGGAGAAGCGCGGAATGTCGCTCGGCACTTCCCACTTCGCCTTGCCGGTCATCGGATCGATCGCCTTGAGATGGCCGCGCGGTCCGGTGCCCCATTCCCAGGGATCGGTGAGGTCCATGCCGACATACCATTCGCCCTGCTTGAACGTCACCGGTTCGGACTTGTACTTGCCGCCGAAGGCGAGCGTGTTGGCATAGGCGAGGCCGGTCTGCGGATTGAACGACATCGGCTCCCAGTTCTTGCCGCCGAGGATCGACGGGTAGACCGTGACCTTCTTGCCGTCACGTGCATCCTTGACGACGTCTGTCTCGATCGGCCGTCCGGTCTTCAGGTCTACTCCGGTGGCCCAGTTGACGTTCACATAAGGATTGGCCGCGAGCAGCTTCCCGTTGGTGCGGTCGAGCACGTAGAAGAAGCCGTTGCGGTTGGCATCCATCAGCACCTTGGTCGGCTTGCCCTCGACATTCATGTCGGCGAGCACCATCTCGGCCACCGAGTCATAGTCGAACGGATTGTTCGGCGAGAACTGGTAGTGCCACTTGATCTTGCCGGTCTTCGGATCGAGCGCGAGCACCGAGCAGGTATAGAGGTTGTCGCCCGGACGCACCGCAGAGTTGAACGGTCCGGGATTGCCGATGCCCCAATACACGGTGTTCAGTTCGGCGTCATAGGAGCCGGTGATCCAGGTCGATCCGCCGCCCAGCTTCCAGGTGTCGCCCTTCCAGGTATCGCCGCCGGGCTCGTCCGGAGTCGGGATCGTGTAGGTACGCCAGAGCTTCTTGCCGGTCGCCGGATCCCAGCCGTCGATGAAGCCGCGGGTGCCGAATTCGGCGCCGGAGATGCCGGTGATCACGACGCCATCGGCGACCAGCGGCGCCACCGTCATCGAGTAGCCTTCCTTGATGTCCGCGGCCTTTTCGCGCCACAGCTCTTTGCCGGTCTTGGCATCGAGCGCGATCACATTGGCGTCGAGGGTGGTGCGGAACAATTTGCCGTCATACAGGGCCGCACCGCGATTGATGATGCCGCAGCAGACGATACGCGGCGTCTCGGCGGGATACTCGACCTTGGTCTTCCAGATCTGCTTGCCGGTCTTGGCGTCGATCGCGATCGTGGCGCTGTGCGTGGTGACGTAGAGGACGCCCTGGTAGACGAGCGGCTGCGATTCCTCGCTGCGGTCGTCGTTCAAGCTGTAATTCCAGACCGGGACCAGATTCTTGACGGTGTCCTTGTTGATCTGGTTCAGCGTCGAGAAGCGCTGAAGGTTGTAGCCCATACCATAATTGAGAACGTTCGATGTATCAGTCGCGCCCTTCACCAACTGCTCGTTGGTCTGAGCGCTTGCACCATAAGATGCAAGAATCACGAGGCTTGCGGCCAGCGCAATGCGTCTCATCATATCCTCCCAATGAACCTTTTCCCGCACGCCTATTCCTGACGTTGCGACGGAACCATCCCCCTGAAACCAAAACGGGTCAATACGAAAACGTGAACGAACCCCAGCAGCCTCAAGAGACCGGTCGAAAGCTTCAGGTTTTCACTGATGCGCCCGTAGCTTACCGCCACGTGGAATACACAACGCCATGTGTGACCCGCCGCTATGCCGCAGCGCGAACGGTTCGATCAGCTAGACGGCGCATGCGGACAGGCACTCGGACGCGGCTTGGTGCCCCGCTTGTCCGGCGGCACATTGCAATTGTCGATGCGCTGCTCGTCGGTCCATTTGCGTCCAAGCCGCTCCTTGCCGGTGAGCGTGCGCTGCTGGACAACCTCTGCCGATGGGGCAGGGGTCTTGTTCTGCGCGGACGCGGGCGCGGACAGACCGAGCGCAACCAGGCAGCCCAACGTGGTCCTGCAAATGTCGCTCATGGGTCACCTCGCTTGTTCCGGTGCAATGCCATCCGAACGCCACAGATGATCCGTGAGGAAGTTTCTTTCCACCCGAAACCTGACAGGTCTCGCGGGTTGCACTAGCTGTGGGAAGCTTCGTCGAAGCTGCTATGGTGGGCCGGTATCTTTGCGGAGCGACACTCAAGGGAGACGAACGATGATTTCGCGCCGATCGCTTGCTTTGACTTTGGCCATGGCCGTGCTCTCAGGTCCTGCCCTGGCCGCATCGGGCGGTCGCAGCGCGCTCAAGATGCTCGATCCCGACAATGACGGCACGGTCGACCTTGCCGAGGCCAAGAAGGCTGCCGCCGATCTGTTCGCGAAGCTCGATCCCGATCACGACGGCACGCTCGACGTGCGCGAATTGCGCGGACGGCTGACTGCGAAAGAGCTCAAGATGGCGGATCCGGATCACGACGGCACCCTGACGCTCGACGAGTATCTCGCGGTCGTCGAGCAGCGGTTCAAGGCCGCCGATCCCGACAATGACGGAACGCTGGATGCGAAGGAGTTGAAGTCGCGCGCCGGCCGGGCGCTGCTGCGCCTGCTCAAATAGGTCCGTGCCTGCGCATCTCGCCGGGCTGATTCCGGTTATCGACGCTGGATTCCGCGCATAACAAAAAAAGTTGCGATTTCGCTCTTGGGCAAGACGCCGCCGGCGTGATCGGGTTTGCTTATCGGTACGTAGCCGCCCGGCAGCCGGAAAATGCCTGACAGATCAGCGTCGGGGTTTCCCAATCGTTTCAAAGCCGGGCGGACGTCAGCGAGCCGTCGTCCGTTTCGGCATGCCCAGCAGCGAAGTCGGGTCCTTACCCGGCCGGCTTGCGCCCTGGAACAGCCAGCCCTAGCTTGCCGCGCGGCGCGACGTTTGCGCCAACATATACTTGGGAGAAGGAAATGGCCTGGAAAACACCGAAGATCGTCGAAGTGCCGGTCGGCATGGAAATCAACATGTACGCCTGCGCAGCGCGCAAGTAATCCGAGACAAGTAACGCGAGGCAGCCTGCCCGGCCCGAGCAGCTTGCTGCATCGAGCCGCGGCAGGCGTCTTTCGCGGACGCGATGCTGCCGCTCGAATTTCCTGCAGATCCTTCCCACAACACGTTGAAATCGAGACCACCTGCGCGATTGGCGGGCCATGCTGCTTTGTCCTACAGTGCGGCTTGAGGCGGTGGTCCGGGGACGATGAGTTTCGAAATCAGGCGAGGGCGTTGGGTGGGCGTGCTGGGCGCGGCGATTGCCGGCGTCGCGGCCGTGCTGCCGCTCGGCGCCTACGCCGAGGGTTTTGATACCGAGCACATCTTCGGCTTCATGATCGGCTCCGATGTGGGCGACGTCGGCGAGCGGGAATTCCAGAGCCAGACCACCGGGCGCTTCGCCAAGGATGGCGGCCGCTATCGCGCGCTCAATCAGGAGATGGAGCTCGAGCTCGTTCCGGCGCCGAACTTTCGTGTCGAACTCGGCACGTCGTTCAGCGCTTACGATATTAATCGCGTTCCGGGCTTTGACGATCGCCGCCAGTTGTCGTGGCAAAGCGTGTCGGTCGATTTTCGTTATCGCTTTCTCGATCGTGAGGCGGCGCCCTTCGGCATGACGGTCGCGCTGGAGACACGCGCCGGCCGCGTTGATGAAACGACGGCCGCGGCAGTCCGCAGCTACGGCACCGAGCTCACGGTGGCGTTCGACCGTGAGGTGATCCCGAATCTGGTGGTGGCGGCGCTGAACGTTAGCTACGAGCCCGAATGGACGCGGATGCCGCGCACCGGCACCGCAGAGCAGGATGCCACGATCGGCGTCGCGTTTGGCCTGATGGCCAAGGTGAGGCCGGATATCCTGATCGGCGGCGAAGCGCGTTATTTCAGGAAGTATGACGGGATCGGCCTTGATGAACTGTCCGGGCAGGCGCTGTTCATCGGTCCGACCGCCTATTTTCAGCTCTCGGAGCGCTCGCGCCTGACTGCGACCTGGAGCGTCCAGGCCTGGGGGCAGCGGGCCGGCAGCAATGCCGCCCTCGACCTGGTCAATTTCGAGCGCCACCAGGCGCGGCTGGTGTACGGTCTGAACTTCTAGAGCCGGGTTCCCGCGCCCTGTCACGAGCCTGTGAAACCCTGACCTGGCTGATTACGTATTCCGTCGTGTTATCTATTTCGTGAGCACGCTTAGGGATCGCGCATGAACCCGATTGATCTGATCGTCACCGTATGTGCCGTGCTGTCGCCCGCCACCTGCGAGGAGCAGCATCTGGTGTTCAACTGGAGCGGTTCGCTGCAACAATGCGCCATGGCCGCGCCGCCTTACATCGCGCAATGGGTCGGCGAGCATCCGAAATGGACCGCGGTGCGATGGCGTTGCGAATATCCGCACACCAACGATCGCGCCGGCGCGGACGGCAAACCGCCGGCGGGCTAGCTGTTACTTGTTGCAGTCCTTCAGGTCCTTGTCGGACACCGAAAACACGGCATCGGCCTTAATCTCGATGTCGCGAACGAAGCACTGCTTTGCGCCGCTGTAGCCGACCTTGGCATCGTAGCGGCCGGGCTCGACGCCGGTGATCCGCAAGCGCTCGTCGTGGTCGACTTCCTTGTCCTTGTCGTTGAGCGTCTGGTTCGGACCCCACTCGTTCTTGCCTGCCGGCGACAGCTCGAAGCTCGAAATCGTGGCGCTGGTCAGATTCCACAGCCGGATGCCTTTGCCCTTGCTTTGGGCGAGCACTGTGGCCGGCAGCACAAGCAACGCAATACCAACAGCAATCGACGCACGCGGCATCCAACCTCTCCCTTACGCTTCGTCCAAGGATGACGGCGTCTCACATATTTGCAAGGTCCAACTGTGAGAGCCGCCGCTTGATTTCGTCGATCTCCGGTTCGCTGCGCGTTGCGCGCGGCGCGGCAATGGTTTCGACGTGAAGGATTCGGGCGGGTCGCGGCGACAGGAAGAACAGGCGGTCTCCGAGGCGGACTGCGTCGTCGAGATCGTGGGTGACGAGGAGCGTCATCATCTTCCGGCTGGCGACCAGCGTGGCGACCTGGTCGCGCAACCGCCCCGCAAGCGCATTGTCGAGCGAGGCCAGCGGCTCATCGAGGATGAGGAAATCCGGCTCGATGGCGAAGGCGCGGGCGAGCGCGACGCGGCGGGCAAGGCCGAGCGACAGCTCACCGGGAAAGTGGTTGCGATGCACGCTCAATTCGAGCACCTCGAACAGCGCCGACAGCGTGCCGTCGTCGACATGCGGTGCGGCGATCCGCACATTCTCCTCAACGGTGCGCCAGGGCAACAGCCGCGGCTCCTGGAACACCATGCCGAGGCGCATGCCGGGGGAGCGCGCGACGTGGCCCTGGTAGTTGGCGTCGAGCCCGGCGAGAATCCGGAGCAGGGTGCTCTTGCCGCAGCCCGATGGGCCGAACAGCACGCCAACCTCGCCGGCGTTCAATGTGAAGGTGACGTTGTCGAGTACGTCGTGCCGCTTTCCGGCTGCGCTCGCAAAGCTCTTGCCTGTGATATTGACCTCAAGCTGCACGGAGCCGCCACCGCGTTAGCCTGGTTTCAAACGGCTGCACCAACAGGGTCTCGATCACGAGCACGACACCGGCAAAGCTCAGCGAGTAAGCGAGCAGCAACGGGATGTCGAACAGCTGGAAGGCGACGCCGATCTCGAAGCCGACCCCGTTGGGGCGGCCCAGATATTCGGCGACCAGCACGATCTTCCAGACCAGCGACAGCCCGGAGCGTGCAGCGGCCGCGATGTAGGGCGCAAGCTGCGGCAGGACCACATGCCGGAAGGCGCGGCCGCGCGGCAAGGCAAACGCCGTTGCCATCTCGTCGAGCGCGGGGTCGAGCGCGCGGGCGCCCTCGCGCAGGGTGACGACGGCAGTCGGCAGCTTGTTGATGGCGATGGCCGTGATCGCGGCGACCTCGGTCAGCCCGGCCCAGATATAGGCCAGCACGATGACGACCAGCGCCGGCAGGTTGAGCAGCAGGATCAGCCAGGGGTCGCCAAGGCGATTGGCGAGCGACATGCGGCCCATCAGATAGCCGATCGCCGAGCCGAGCGCCATGGCGAGGGTGAAGGCCAGCGCGACGCGCGCCAGCGTTGCGCCGAGATTGACGAACAGCGCGCCCGATCGCGCTTCGACTATGAGGACCGACAGCACCGCCGGCGGCGCCGGCAGCTTCGCATCGCCGATCAACAGCGAGGCGATCCACCAGGTCGCGATGAACAGCGCGAATGACAGGAGGCGCAGCACTGCTAGTCTCCCGGGATCGCTTGATAGAACGTGCCGGGATCGAGCTCGGTCGCGGTGCCGACAAGATCGCGGCCGCCGAGCTGCGCCAGCACCCGGTACAGCACGCGTGCATCCGCCTCTTCGTCAGCGATCGGACGTCGCGGGATGCCCTCACGGTAGCGGTCGCGATAGGCGTGTAGCGTCGCCGCATCCTGCGCACCGGTCAGCGGCGCAATCGTGTCCCATTCGGCATCCGAGGTTGCCAGAATCTCTTTCGCGGCGCGCGTCACGGCGATGAAGCGGGCCACCAGATCCTTGTTGGCGTTGGCCCAGGCCTCGTCGAACACGTAGCCGATCATCGCGATGCGGCCCTTGCTGCCGAGCTTTTGCAGGATCTCTTCCATGCCGGCGAGCCGGCGAAAGCCTTTGGCCTCAAGCGCAGCGCAGAAATTCCAGTAATTCAGCGTCGCGTCCATCTCGCCGTCGAGCGTCTTGGCGGTGAGCAGCGGCGGCGCGCCGTACACGATGCTCGCCTGCGATTTCAGGTCGACGCCCTCCTGCTTCGATGCGGCCTGCAGCAGCAGCCAGTTCTTGTCGATCGCGCCGCCGGCAACGGCAAGCTTGCGCCCCTTGAGGTCGGCGAGCGTCTTGAGCGGCGAGGCGGCCGGCACCATCACGGCGCCCAGCGCGCTCGAATAAGGATAGAACTGCAGCTTGGCGCCGAGCGAACGTTCGCGCGACACCCAGGGCCAGTCGGACACCATCACGTCGGCCGAGCCGGAGCGCAGCGCGATCTTGCCGGCCTCGGGGCTGGCGAGCTCGACGACATCGATCGACAGATTGGCCTTCTTGTCGAGACCATGGGAGCGAATGACGGTCAGTTCCCAGGCCAGCGTTCCGGTCTTCTGCGCTGCAACGCGGATGGTCTCCGCGCTGCACGAGGTGCCGAACTGCATGACCGCCACGACTGCCGCAGCCAACACCGTGCGTACAGAGATGATCATCGTTTGTTGAGCCACTTCCCCGAATGTTTTCTTTTCTGATCAACATCCATAGCATAGCTTGCCGGAAGAGAAGAGGAAGCAGGACCATGGCAGGAGCTGGCATGCTACGACCGATTGTCGCCGTCCTGGTGCTCGCCGGGACGACCATCAGCGTGCGGGCCCAGGAGACCAACGACTATCCAACCTCGGCGCGGGCCGAATATGTGTTCGGTTGCATGAAGTCCAATGGCGAATCGCGGCAGTCGATCGAACAATGTTCCTGCTCGATCGACGTGGTCGCCTCGATCATCCCCTATGACCGCTACGTCACCGCCGAGACCGTGCTGAGCATGGCGCAGGTGCGCGGCAATCTGGGCGGCCAGTTCCGCTCGTCCGAGCAGGCCGCAAACGCGCTCAGCGACCTCAGGCGTGCGCAGGCGGAGGCCGAAGTCAGGTGCTTCTAGCGTTGATCGTGAGATCGCGAACGCGTTAGGTCCCGGGATTCTCGACCTTCCATTCGTGGTCGAAAACGTGCCCGTCGGTGTCCTTGGCCTCGGCACGGAAGTGCTTGGCGCCATTGGAGACGTAAGTGAAGCGGATGTTGGGGTCCTCGGAAATCGAGATCCCGCCCTCCATCGTGAGCACCGGACTGTCGTCCTGCCAGATGTGCAGCTCATTGACGAAGAAGGCCGGGATATAGAGCTGTGTGACCTGGTCCATCTGCAGGCCTGAATTATTCGGATGCCCGATCATGATCTGGGCCTCGCGTGTGCTCGTCGGCCCCTGTTCGGACTTTGTGAACTGCCGGTAGCGCATCTGGCCGAGCCGGTTGTTCGCTTCCTCGACGTTCTTGCCGGCCGGCGCCGAGCAGCCGCCGGACGCTTTGACATAGACCTTGCTCACGTAGAGCTTGCCATCGCTGAGCTCGGCGACGGCGTGCACATTGGTGTAGTTGTTGACGCGGACGCGGGTCGAGATCTCGGTGACGTTGGCGTCCGGACCGAGGGTGAACTTCGCGGCCATCGGCGCCGGGTTCTCGTCGATGACAAGCGTGATCGCGACGACGCGGCGGCTGTCGCCAGGCTGCAGCTTGGTGCGCAGCGTCACCGGAACGATCGCGGCATCTTCCGCGCGCGCCGGCATCTCGATGCCGATGACATCGTTGCCGTCATTCATCGGGCGATTGTTGAAGATGTCCTGGACGAGGCCCGGCCAGGGATCGTAGGTCTCGGCTGCGGGCGCAGCCGGTGTCCCCAGCGCCATCGTGAGAAGGCTGGCGATGCAAAGCAGGCGGGTGCGATGTCCAGTCATGTTCGCGAGATCCTATGCAGCCGCGTCATTATAGGACCAACAGCTACTCCCATTCAATTTCCGAGAATGCTGCAGTTGCGTTGCGGGCGTTGTAATCGTCGAACAACTGCCAGCGCGGCCGCTCGGCTGCTGCGGCATGCTCCGCCGCAGCCGTGATCGGCTTGCCGCCTGCGACCAGCGTGCGGACGTCCGCGGCCAGGGTCTCAAGATAACGCCGCTCGTCGGCAAGCGCCGCGGGCCACGCACTCACGGGTCCGTGACCGGGAACCACGCGCTCGGCGGGAATAGCCTGGAGGTCGTCGAGCGCACGCAGCCAGCCCTTGAGGCTGCCGTCGACCACCGGAATATGCTCGAGGAACACCAGATCGCCGGCGAACAGGGTGCCGGTGCGTTCATCGAACACGGTGAGGTCGTTGTCGCTGTGGGCGGGTGGCCAGGCCTTCAGGGTGAGGCTCCGTCCGCCGAGGTCGAGCTTCAGCGTGTCCGCGACCAGCACGGTCGGCGGAATGATCCGGACTTCGTCGATCAGCGCATCGCCCATGGTCCGGCGAAAGCCATACAGATAGAATTGCCCGCGCGCTGCCAGCGCGCGGGGCAGGGCCTTGTTGCCGACGAAGCTGGTCCCGTCGGCCACGAAAGCCGCGTTGCCGAAGCCATGATCCGGATGCGCGTGGGTGTTGATCACGTAGCGGATCGGCTTGTCGCTATGGCTACGCACCGCGGCGAGCAATTGCCGCCCTTCGCGGACGCTGCCGCCGGTGTCGATGACGGCAATGGCGCTGTCGCCGACCACGAAGCCGACATTGGCGATGGCGCCTTCGTTGTCGCGGGTCATCAATGCAGTGACCCCGGTGTGAACGAATATTCCGGGGGCGACTTCGCTCACAGGCAATTCCGCCTCTTGAGCCCGCGCTATGGTCGGCGCCCAAAGCATCAGGAGCAGCGCAAGCACCGAACCGCCATGAGCCATGTTTCCGCCTCAGTTTTTCCGGGACGCGCGATCGATGTCGCCGCGCTCCAGTTTGCGCTGCAACAAGCAACGCGGCACCGTCGCGATCATTATCCCTGTTGCACGTCATGTTGCGCCGGGCAATTGGCGGATGGCGGCAATCTGTCCGATCGAGAGGAGACCGCGCAATGAGAGTTATCGGATGCCGTCCTGTCCTGTTCGCGCTTGCGGGCTTCATCGTCTGTCTCGCCGGCCGCGACGTCGCGCGTGCGCAGGTCAACGAGCAGGGCGAACTCTCCATCGAGCTGGTCGATCCCAAGGTGCTGCGCATCTGCGCCGATCCGCGCAACCTGCCGTTCTCGAATGACAAGGGCGAGGGTTTTGAGAACAAGATCGGCGAGCTGTTCGCCGAGAAGCTGCAAAAGAAGCTGGATTACATGTATTTCCCGCAGGCGACCGGCTTCGTGCGGGTCACGCTCGGCTCGCATCGCTGCGACGTGATCATGGGCTTTCCGCAAGGCGACGACCTCGCGCAAGGGACCAATCCGTATTACCGCACGGCCTATGCGATCGTCGCCAAGCCGGGCAGTGGACTGGATGAGGTCACGACGCTCGAGGATGAGCGGCTGAAGGGCAAGCATATCGGCATCGTCGCCGGAACGCCGCCCGCGACCAACATGGCCATCAACGGCCTGATGAGCAATGCGAAGCCCTATCCGCTGATGATCGATACGCGCTACGATTCCTCGGCCGAGGCGATGATGAACGACCTCGAAAAGGGCGAGATCGACGCCGGCATCCTGTGGGGGCCGATGGCCGGCTTCTATGCCAAGAAGGCGAACCCGCCGCTGCATGTCACGCCGCTGCTCAAGGAGACCTCAGGACCCAAGCTGGTCTATCGCATCGGCATGGGCGTGCGGGCGTCCGACCAGAACTGGAAGCGGCAGCTCAATCGCCTGATCCAGGAGAACCAGCCGGCGATCAACAAGATCCTGCTCGACTTCGGCGTTCCGCTCCTCGATGAGAACGACCGTCCGATCGGACCGGAGACCGCGACCAAATCGCCATGATCAGGCTCGCGGCCATGCTCGCGGTGATATTGCTCGCCGTTTCGCATGTCCGCGCGCAGGACCACCCAGCGGAGCCCGAGGGCTACCGAACCGAGGATTATCGCGCGCCGGTGCCGATCACACTTGCCGGCGCACGGGTGCTCACGACCGCGGAAGCGGAAGCGATCTGGCGCGACAAATCAGGCGCCTTCGTCGACGTGCTGCCGCGCGCGCCGAAGCCTAACCTGCCGGCCGGCACGGTGTGGCGCGAGCGGCCGCATCGCGATATTCCCGGCAGCATGTGGCTGCCCGACACCGGCTACGGCAAGCTCGCCGCATCGACCGAGGACTACATGCGACGTGGGCTGGTCCGCGCTTCGGGCGACGACAAGGCCCGATTGCTGGTGATCTACTGCCAGGAAAATTGCTGGATGTCGTGGAACGCCGCTAAGCGCGTGCTGTCCTACGGCTACCGGAATGTGGCGTGGTATCCGGACGGAACCGACGGTTGGGGGCGCGCCAATCTGCCGCTGACCGATGTCGAGCCCGAGCCGCGCGAGGGCGAGCAATAAGCCCGTCCTCACGAGGCCAGGAAATGCTCCAGCGAGCTACTTCTGCTTGTCGAGCTTGTTGATGGTCTTGCCGCCGTCGCCGTCCGACGTGGTGAACGTCACCTTGTCACCGGCGTGAAGCTCCTCCAGCGATTGTCCCTTGGCCACCTTGTATTCCTGGATCGCGCCGCCGGCCGCGCCGACGGTGCCGGTTTGCGCCTGCTGGATCGAGATGGTCCCACTCAGTCGGTCAATCTTGGTGACCATTCCCGACATGGATTGCTGGGCCAAAGCCGCTGTGGTGATCAGGCTCGCGGCGGCGAGGCTGGTCATGACGATCTTGGCTGCTCTCATCGAGGTCTCCCAACTTCAGATATAGTTGGAGACAACGAGCGGGCAGCGCAGTTTGTTCCGGCGGCGAGTCAATGATCCCCGGGGCGATCGGCCGCAGGCCTCAATCCAGTTCCTGCTGGATGGTGCGGCCCAGCGCGAACAGCCGCTGATCGATGATGGTCGGCACCTCGCAGACGTATTTCACCACGCGGCCGCGGTCCTCGAAGATCCGGGTCTCCCAGACCAGCTGGTTGCCGAGTTCGTCGACCTTGGCCTGATCCGGCGGCGTGGCATCCTGCAGCGCCTGCAGCGCGATCGTATCGGCGCGGATCTTTTCTGCGGCCTCACGCTGTTTGCGCATCACGCGCTCCAGCCCGTTCAAGACCGAGGCCCGCTGGCCGTTGAGCGTATCGAAAAGGCCCGCGAACAGCAGTTTTCCCGCATTGGCCTTGTCGGCTGCGGCGGCCGACAGGAACTCGGTGATCTCCTTCTGGGCATCCTCGAGCGGAACGCGGCGCGCCGCGAGCTTGGTCGCAAGTTGGCTGATCTTCGGATTGTCCCGCCACTTGGTCTCGGCATCGCCGAGCGGCGGCCCGGCCCAGACCGCAGCGAGCGAGATCTCGGGCACCTTGGCCTGTTGGCAGGGCCAGTCCGGGTAACGCGGGTCGGCAGCGAACGCGACCTGGTTCGACAGAACCATCGCGAACAGCGCGCCGAGTGCTGGCCGCCAGCCCGTCATGCCTCGCCTCCGCCGGGTCCGCGGCGCACCAGGCCGCGCGACGGATCGTAGGCCAGGATGGCGCCGATCATGAACACCACCGTGCAGCCGCCGACCACCGCGAGCGAAACCCAGTTCATCTTGCCGTACAGCGCAAACCGGATCAGCTCCACCGCGTGCGTGAACGGGTTACACTGGCAGACATAATACAGCATCGGGCTGCCTTCCTGCACACGCCAGAGCGGATAGAGGGCCGACGACGCAAAGAACATCGGGAAGATCACAAAGTTCATCACGCCGGCAAAATTCTCCAGCTGCTTGATGCTGGCCGAGATCAGCATGCCCAGTGCGCCGAGCATCAGGCCCGACAGCACCAGCGCCGGAAGCACGGTAAGGTAGCCGATGGTCGGCGGCGTGATGTCCCAGAACCATGCGATCAGCAGGAAGGCGTAAACCTGGAGCAGCGATACCGCCGTGCCGGCGAGCAGCTTGCAGAACAGGAGATAGCCGCGTGGCAGCGGGCTGACCAGCAACGTGCGCATGTTGCCCATCTCGCGGTCATAGACCATCGACAGCGACGATTGCATGCCGTTGAAGAGCTGGATCATCGCCATCAGGCCGGGCGCGATATAGACCTCGTAGAGAATGTAGGTCTCATAGGGTGGGATGATCGAGATGCCGAGCACCTGACGGAAGCCGGCCGCGAAAATGAACAGCCAGACCAGCGGCCGGACCAGCGCCGAGACGAAGCGCTCGCGCTGGTGCAGGAAGCGCAGCGCCTCGCGCCATACGATGCCGTTCAGGCAGACGATGTATTCCGACGCCGAGAAGCCGCTTCGCTCAGGCGTGACCGTCGTGCTGCTCATGTTGGCGGTTTTCCGGTGAGGGTTGCCGTTCCGGTCAGGCGCATGAATGCGGTGTTGACGTCCTGGGCGCCTGCATCCGCGATCACGCGCACCATCGGGCCGTGCGCCAGCATCCGGCCCTGATGCAGCACGACGAGGTCGTCGCCCGGCATGATCTCGTCGAACAGATGCGTCGCCCAGAGCACGCCGATGCCCTGTTCGGCGACGAGCTGCCGGACATGGTCGAGAATGTCGGCGCGCGCCTTGACGTCGAGCCCGACGGTGGCCTCGTCGAGCAGCAACAGCCTCGGACGATGCAGCAGCGCGCGGGCGATCTCAAGCCGCCGCATCTGGCCGCCCGAGAGGTCGCGCACCTTGCTGGCGGCGCGGTCGGCAAGGCCGATGCGGCCGAGCACCTCGGTGCTGCGCAGCCGCGCCTCGCGGCGCGAGATGCCGTGCAGTGCGGCGTGGTACAGCAGGTTCTGCGTCAGCGAAAGATCGAGATCGAGCGTGCGTGGCTGGAACACGACGCCCATCAGCCGCAGCGCTTCACCCGGCGTCCGGCTGATGTCGTGACCGAAGATCTTGATCTGGCCGTTCTGGATCCCGAACAGCCGCGTCACCAGCGAGAACAACGTGCTCTTGCCGGCGCCGTTGAGGCCCAGCAAAGCGGTGAAGCTCGCAGGCTGAACCGTGAAATTGACATCGATCAAGGCGCGCCGCGGCCCGTAGCTGTGGCTGACATTGCCGATCGACAGCGCCGGCTGCACGGCCGCTACAGGGCCTGCATCCGGCGAGGGCTGGCTCGCGATATGGGCGTCGGTTGCGGTCATGGCTGCGCGATCGTGATCCCCCAGGGCAGTTCGCCGACCTGAATGGTCTTGATCACCTTCTGGGCCGCGACGTCGATCACCGAGACGTCGTTCGAGACCCCGTTGGTGACCATCAGGTATTTTTCGTCCGGCGTGAAATCCATGTGCCAGACCCGCTGGCCGACCAGGAGATATTTGAGGACCTTGTGGGTCGCGCCGTCGACCACCGCGACGCGGTTGGCGGGGCCGAGCGCGACGAACGCGGTCTTGCCGTCCTTGGTCATGCCGATACCGACCGGCTGGATCGCCTCGTTGCGCAGGCCCGGGATTTCGAAGGTGATCTTGCCGGTCACCTCGCGCTTGACCGGATCGATGATCGACACCGTGCCGCCGATCTCGGAGGAGACCCACAATTCGGAGCCGTCGCGCTTGAACTGGGCGAAGCGCGGCCGCGAATCGACCAGCACATTGGCGACGATCTGGCGCGTCGTCGTGTCGATGAAATGCGCCATATTGGTGGTTTCGGAGGTGTTGATCAGGATCTTGCCGTCCGGGCTGATCGTCATGCCCTCCGGCTCGACGCCGACCTGGATGTCGCCGAGCCGGGCGCGCTTCTCGAGATCGATCACGGTGACCGTGTTGTCGTTCTCGTTGGCGACATACATGGTCTTGCCGGCGGCATCCTGGGTGAACAATTCCGGGTCAGGGCCGGAAGGTAGGGTGTCGACGATCTCCTGGGTCTTGGTATCGATCACCTGGATCGTGTCGTCGTCTCCGACCGCGACCATCACGAACTTGCCGTCGCGCGAGAACTCGATGCCGCGTGGCCGCTGGCCGACCTTGATGGTTTTGGTCACTGTCCAACTGTCGGTGTCGATCACCGTGACGGTGTTGCCCTTCTCGTTGGAGACGTAGGCAACGAAGGCGGACGCCGGTGTCGCGGCAAGCCAAACCAGCATCCCGGTCAACAGACAGCGGCGCCACATGCGTTTCATCTCCCTCACTGCAGCTTGCACTTCGTTTCAGGCCGGTCAACACCGAGCGTGTCGAGCTCGGAGACCTGATGCAGGAAACCTTCCTGCGGCGAGACCGAAACGACCATACGACCATCGGCCAGCAGGATCGGCTGGCGAAGCTGCAGATTCCAGTCTCGCAAGGTCAATCGCGTGCCCTTGAAGGCGGCGATCGAGAAATCCTTGCCCTTGAGGAAGGCGATGACCTTCTTGGGATCCCCCGAATTGGTGCGGGATGTGGCTTCCCCGATCATGCGGGCTGCGGTCCAGGCCTGCATGTCGAGCGCCGTCATGCGGCGCATGTTCAGCTTGACGAAGCGGTTCTGGATCTGGACCGCGCCCCATTGGTCATGCGCGGCGTCCCAGCTGGTCGGCACCAGGCCCGCCGAGCCGGCCACGGGGCGCGGGTCCCAGGTCCGGTAGGGCAGATAGTTCGCGAACACCTCGCTCTCGTCGGCGGCGACCAGCACGTCGTAAGCCGGTGCCTGCTGCGTGAACACCGGCATCTGGCGCTGGATCAGCGTCACGCCGGAGTCGGTGCGGCGCGCGCCGCCGGTGTCCTCGAATGTCCGCTCCTGGACGATCTTGGCGCCGAAGCGGGTGGCGGCGCGGCGCAGCGCGTCGGCGTAGAGCTTGTCCGGATCATGCGAGCCGGTCACCAGCAGCCAGCGCTTCCATTGCTTCCACACCAGGTACTGGCCAAGCGCGTCCGCCAGCATCGAGCGGGTCGGTGCGACATGGATCACGTTGGCGCGGCAGTCCTGCTCGCGCAGCCGATCGTCGATCGCGCCGGCGTTGAGCAACACGGTGCCGCGGTCGCGCAGCGCGTCGGCGACTTTGAGCAGGGCGTCGGCGGGCAGGTCGGTGATGATATAGTCGTTGCGGCCGGCGAGATCGGTCGCAACCTTGGCGACATCGTCGCTGTCCTTGACCTTGATCTCGTCGAGCGCGAAGCGCTGGTTGAGGAATTTCCCGGTCGTATTGTTGTCTTCGATTGCAAGGCGTGCGCCGGCGATGCCGTCATTGTCGGCCGGTTGCTGGATCAGCGAGAGCGTCGATTTGATGCCGGCGTGGCCGAGATAGCCGATATGGATTTCGACGGGATCAGCCGCCAGCGCTCCGGACGCCACCATGCTGAGCGCGATCGTGCCGATCAGCCATCGGAACATAATTCCTCCCGTAGTCATTCTTCACTCGGCTGGCGTTGTCGAGCCATGCGTTGACATGCAAGATGCCGGAATTGGCCTGGCTTGCAACCCCGCTTTTTGTCGTTGCGTGGTACCAAATCTGGATTGGTTCACAATCATGAGATCAGCGTTCGTCTTCGTCATATCTTTGCTGCTGATGTCTGCTGCGGCACGCGCCGAACCGCCGAAGCTCGCGGTATTCGATCTCGAGATGATCGACACCAGCCTTCAGGGGGAGGTGAACGGGCCGCGGACCGATGAGCAGGCGCGGCTGCTCCGCACCGGCGAACAGGTGCGCAGAGAGCTTGCAGAGTCCGGCAAGTTCCACGTGATCGATATCGCGCCCGTCAATGCTGCGGCGCACGGCAGCAATCTTCAGGCCTGCGGCGGATGCGACGTGAAACTGGCCGGCGAGCTGGGCGCCGATCTTGCGATGACCGGTGTGGTGCAGAAGGTCTCCAACCTGATCCTCAACATCAATCTCTATCTGCGCGACGTCCATTCCGGGCAATTGGTGGCAGCAGCAAGCGCCGACATGCGCGGCAATACCGACGAATCCTGGTCGCGCGCCACCGATTACCTCGTGCGCAACCGCCTGCTCGCGCCGAATTACGGCGCGCCGCAGGCACGATGAGCAACGGGTGCTCGGACGATTTCGGAATATTAGAAGAATAACCCTGAGTTGCCTGACGTGTCAACTCGTCTGGTTGAACGCCGCCGCCGGCTACTTTGCATGGGGTTGTTTTCGATATTTTGGCATCGCGCCGCCTTGGCCGGGGAAAGCATCACGCCTTCAGCCGCGCGGCGTGCCAGCGCAGGTGATCGGCCATGAAGGTCGAGATGAAGTAATAGCTGTGGTCGTAGCCCGGCTGACGACGCAACGTGAGCGGAATATTGGCCTTCTCGCAGGCGGCCTTCAGGAGCTCGGGGCGCAGCTGTTCGTTGAGAAAGCCGTCGGCATCGCCGTAATCGACCAACAGATCGGAGAACCGGGCGCCGTCTTCGATCAATGCGACTGCATCGTGCTTGCGCCACGCCTGCTTGTTGCTGCCGAGATAGCCGCCTAGCGCCTTGTTGCCCCACGGCACCTGCGACGGCGCCACGATCGGCGCAAACGCGCTCGCCGCGCGATACCGGTCGGGATAGCGCAGCGCCACCGTCAGTGCGCCATGGCCGCCCATGGAGTGACCGAGAATCGATTTCCGCTTCGTATCGACCGGGAATTGCTCGGCGATCAGTTTTGGCAATTCCTCGGTGACATAGCTCCACATCCGGTAGTTGGTCGCGAACGGCTGCTCCGTCGCATCGACATAGAAGCCTGCGCCGAGGCCAAAATCATAGGCATTGGCGGGATCGCCGGGGACACCTTCGCCGCGCGGGCTTGTGTCGGGCGCGACGAAGATCAGGCCGAGCTCGGCGCATGCCTGGCGGAATTCACCCTTCTCGGTGACGTTGGCGTGCGTGCAGGTCAGGCCCGACAGATAGGTGACGACGGGCAATTTGGAGCCGGTCGCATGATCGGGGACGAACACCGAGAAGGTCATGTCGGTCTTGGTTTCGCGGCTTGGGTGCCGGTAAACGCCTTGCGTGCCGCCATGCGACTTGTTCCGGGAAACCGTCTGCATTGCCATATTCCTCTGTGTTGGAGCGCGACGTCAGGCGACGCCGCTCTCGATCGCCAGCCGCACTAGCTCTGCCGAGGTGCGCACGCCAAGTTTCTGACGCATGATCGATGACGTGTTCGCGACCGTCTTGTATGACGAATGCACCAGCCAGGCGATCTCCGACAGGCTCTTGCCGGAACTGAGCAGGCGCAGGATCTCCATCTCGCGCGAAGTGAGCTTGGAAAGTGGATTTTGCGCAAAACCCGGCCGCGCAAAGGCGACGTTGCGTGCGATCGCGGGCGGCAGGTAGACGCCGCCATTGCCGACCTCGCGTACCGCCTCCACCAGATCGTTGGGATCGCCGGTCTTCGAGACGTAGCCCTTGGCGCCGATGTCGATGGCGCGGGCGGCGAACACCGGGTCGTCGTTCATGCTGAACATGATGAGGCGCGCGGATGCATCGCGGCTCAAGATACGGCGTGCCAGCTCGAAGCCGGAGACGGTCGGCAGGTTGATGTCGATCACGCAGAGATCGGGCTTCTCCGCGACGAACGCCCGTTCGCCGCTTTCGGCATCCGCAGCTTCCAGCAGGACGATCTCGGGATCGTCGGCGAACACGGTGCGACAACCGGAGGCAACGATGGGATGATCATCAACGATCAAAATGCGCATGGCGTTGTTCCGGCGACCTGCTTCGGTTCACTCTTCGTCACATCGATTTGCACGAAGAACACCTCGGTTCCGACCGGTTGTGCACCTCGCACGAGATTGCGATAGGGTGCGATTAGATAGCCGGGCAAATTTGGCTGTCAACGATCCTCTCGGAGGAGGGATCGCGGTCGGGGGCAACGTCATGTGGCAAAAGCTATCCTTGCGCGCACGGATCAACCTGCTGCTGGCGCTGATACTGGCGCTTGGGTTGGGCATCAATATTGCGCGGCTCGTGCTGGAAGCGGGGCCGCGCGTCCAGGCCGAGGACCAGAGCGTGATCCGGCTGGCGCGCGAGTTTGTTACGACGATGGTGGCCGGTCTCGACGAGGCGCCGGATCCGGATGCCCGGCTCGACCAGATCGTTCAAGATCTGAGCCGGCTGCGTCACGTCAGCATCACGCGGCAGGACGACGCGACCGCAAGGTCTCCCGAGCACCCGGAGGAGGCAGGCGATCCGCGCGCCCCTCCGGAGTGGTTCGTCGCGCTGGTGCATCCCGAGCAAACCTCGGTGCGGGTGCCGATCTCGGTTCACGGCAAGCCGCAATCGCTTGTCATTACCTCGCATCCCGACGACGAAATGGCCGAGATCTGGGACGGCATCGTCACCCAGCTCGAGATCGGCTCCGCGATCGCGGTGGCGCTGCTGCTGGTCACCATGCTGGTGGTCGGCCGCGCACTTGCTCCGCTGGAAGCGCTGTCGCAGGCCATGACCGGTATCGAGGCCGGGGATTACGATGCACGCGTCGAGCCTGGTGGATCGCCTGAATTGGCTGCAATCTGTGCCAAACTGAACCATTTGGCGGCGACCCTTGGCGAAGCCGTCGACAGCAAGCGGCAGCTGGCCGAACGTGCGGTCTCGCTGCAGGATTCCGAACGCAAGGAGATCGCGCGCGAATTGCACGACGAGTTCGGGCCCTATCTGTTCGCGTTGCGCGCGCATGCGGGCGCGCTGACGCGGCTGTCGGAGGTCGAAAAGCCCGATCCTGCTGCGCTCCGCAAGCACGGCAGTGCCATCCTGGAGCAGGTCAACGCGCTTCAGCAGTTCACTCGCCGCATCCTGGAGCGATTGCGGCCGGTGGGATTGGCGGAGCTTGGGCTTGCGGAAGCACTTGGCGCGCTGGTGCGGTTGTGGGGCGAGACCCACCCGGAGGTGGAGATCGAGAGCAGCATATCGCCCGATCTCGGCGAGACCGGCGAGACGGCCGATCTGACGATCTATCGCATCGTTCAGGAAGCGCTCACCAATGTGTTCCGTCACGCCGGCGCAACGGCGGTCGATATCACGATCGCGCCCGCGGAGCGGCCAACCGCCCTGCGCGGCAGCCGCGGCTGCGCGCTGGTCCGCGTCCGCGACAACGGCCGCGGCCTGCTCAGGGATCATCGCCTCGGCCGCGGTTTGACCGGCATGCAGGAGCGAATCCTCGCGCTCGGAGGCACGCTCAAGATCAATTCCAGCGATGACGGCGTGACGGTCGAGGCGCTGGTGCCGAAGGCCGTGCAGGCTTAGCGCGCGGCTCGCGGCCAGTATGCGAAGACGGCCCATGCCAGCGCGAGTGCGCCGGCGATCCAGAGCACGATGATCGCGATCATTCCCGCTCGACTGGTCGGGCGCTGCAAGACGGCGCTGGCTTTGGCGCGGCATTCGGCCATCACCTCATCCGGAACGAGCGAGATCGCAAGCCAGATGCCGAGCGGCAGCAGGATCAGATCGTCGAGATAGCCGATGACCGGGATGAAATCCGGAATCAGGTCGACGGGGGAGAGCGCATAGGCCGCGATGGCGATGGCGAGGGCCTTTGCGTACCACGGTACGCGCGGATCACGCGACGCGAGATACAGCGCAACGCTGTCTCGTTTGAGGTTACGCGCCCAAGCCTTGATTGAGGAAAGTCTGATTGAGGGTAGCTTGATGGACGGCATGGCGTGGCGCCTGCACGCCAGGCGGAAGCGCTATTCCAGCACCACATCGACCGGCATGCCGCCGTGCAGACCCTTGTGCACGGAGGAGGGTGCGATGCCAAAATACTTCCGGAACACGCGGCTAAAATGCGACGAGCTGGAGAAGCCCCAGGAGAACGCGACGTCCGTGATGGTCTTGCCGTTCTGCGATTCCAGCTCCTGCCGGCAATTCTGCAGCCGGGCCTTCCAGATGTAGTCGCTGACCGTCATGCCGCGATCGCTGAACAGCATGTGCAGATAGCGCTTCGAGCAGCCGAGCGCCGCAGAAATGCGGTCGATACAGAGATCGGGATCGCGCAGATGCTCGCGGATGAAGCCCTGGGCCCGCACATAGGTCGCCTCGGCGCTCCCGCGGTCGAACATCGCACCGGTCTCGCGCAGCGGCAGCAGCAGCAGGTCGATCAGCGCATCGGCTACGCCGACGGCGTTGACCGGGGTCAGCGTCGGCGCCTCGCCGAACGCGGCATGCACGAAATCATAGGCGATGCGGCCGGTGCCGTTGCGTGCCGAGAGCTTGCATGGCGCCATCTTGGAGAGCTGGAAGCCGCGCTCCTTGAGTAGGTCCTTCGGAACGATGACAACCTCGTGGCGCGTCAGGGACGGGCTGATGATCGTATGCGGACACGACACGTCGTAGGCGAAGCAGTCGCCCGGCATGATGTCGAAGTGCAGACCGTCCTGCTCGAAATGCGAGACGCCGTGGGTCTGGAATACGATCTTGATGTAGGGGTGCTCGCTCAGCCTGATGCGCGAAACGGTATGGGCGATGCGGTGCTGGCTTGCCTCGATCTGACACAGCTTCAATCGCGACACAGTCGTGAAATTGATCCGGCCCTCGAGCGAGGATCCTTCCAGCGCATCGACGTCGAACTGACCGCAGAGGTCAGTGAGCGCATCCGACCAGCGCTGGATCTGCCGCTTGGGCGTCAATCCGTTCGTGCTGAGTGAATGGACTGTGTCGGTCATCTTTCCAGCCACCGATTCGATCCTCAACGTGACTGCCCATCGCGCCTACTTCTGGTCCGGGATGATGAGCCTTCTCCCTGATTCTGAACAGTTTAGGGAGGCGGCGGGATTTCTTCCCGATCAAAGCCGGGCGATCCTCCGACTTAGTTCTGGGCGCGTCAAGCGCAACCTTGGGCCGGTTCTATCCGACACCGGAACAGCACCGAAGACGTTTGATGCTCTGCAACATGAAGCAGCCTTTGACCGCCAATTCGCGGCCCAACCGCAAAAATCTGACAATGCTTCGCTTCTGAGCAAACGGCGCTTCGCTGCTGGGCAAGTCAGCGGGATTCGATCGGACTACCACTGGGGTACCAAAATGGAAGAAGTGGGGCCGTTTCGGCGGAAACCCTTGAGCTCTTGAACCTGGGAGGAAATCCACGATGCGCAAGTTGCTTTACGCGACCAGCCTTGGGGCAATGGCGGTGTTCGCCGCCGGAGCTGCCAACGCCAATGACGAACTCCACAAGATGGCGCAGAACCCGAAAGACTGGGTAATGCCGACCGGCGACTACACCAATCAGCGCTATTCAAAGCTTAATCAGATCAACGCCCAGAACGTCGGAAAGTTGCAGGTAGCGTGGACGTTTTCGACCGGCGTACTGCGCGGTCACGAAGGCGGCCCGCTGATCATCGGCAACATGATGTACGTGCATACGCCGTTCCCGAACAAGGTCTACGCTATTGACCTTTCCAAGGACAACCAGATCGTCTGGAAGTACGAGCCCAAGCAGGATCCGAACGTCATTCCGGTGATGTGCTGCGACACGGTTAATCGCGGCGTCGCCTATGGTGACGGCAAGATCATCCTGCATCAGGCCGACACCACGCTGGTCGCACTGGATGCGAAGACCGGCAAGGTGGAGTGGAGCGTCAAGAACGGCGATCCGAGCAAGGGATCGACCGGTACGTCGGCGCCGATGGTCGTCAAGGACAAGGTCCTGGTCGGCATCTCCGGCGGCGAGTTCGGCGTTCAGGCCCACATGACGGCCTACGACCTCAAGACCGGCAAGCTGGTCTGGCGCGGATTCTCGGAAGGTCCGGATGACCAGATCCTGGTCGACGACAAGACCACCGAGCTCGGCAAGCCGGTCGGCAAGGACTCGAGCCTGAAGACGTGGCAAGGCGATCAGTGGAAGATCGGCGGCGGCGCGACCTGGGGCTGGATCTCCTACGATCCCGAACTCAACCTCGTCTATTACGGATCGGGCAACCCCTCGACCTGGAATCCGAAGCAGCGTCCTGGCGATAACAAATGGTCGATGACGATCTGGGCGCGTAACCCGGATACCGGCGTTGCCAAGTGGGTCTACCAGATGACGCCCCATGACGAATGGGACTATGACGGCGTCAACGAGATGATCCTCTCGGATCAGTCGATCGACGGCAAGGCGCGCAAGCTGCTGACGCACTTCGATCGTAACGGCCTCGGCTACACGCTCGATCGCGTCACCGGCGAACTGCTGGTCGCCGAGAAGTATGATCCGAAGGTGAACTGGACCTCCGGCGTCGACATGAAGAAGGACTCGCCGACCTATGGTCGTCCGAAGGTTCTTGACACAGCGTCGACCGACAAGGCCGGCGAAGACCACAACGTCAAGGGCATCTGCCCGGCGGCGCTTGGCTCGAAGGACGAGCAGCCGGCGGCCTACTCGCCGGACACGCAGCTGTTCTACGTGCCGACCAACCACGTCTGCATGGACTACGAGCCGTTCAAGGTGAGCTACACCGCAGGTCAGCCCTATGTCGGCGCGACGCTGTCGATGTATCCGCCTCCCGGTGAGACCAACATGGGTAACTTCATCGCCTGGGACGGCAAGACCGGCAAGATCGTGTGGTCGAACAAGGAGCAGTTCTCGGTCTGGTCGGGTGCACTCGCGACCGCCGGCGGCGTGGTGTTCTACGGCACGCTGGAAGGCTACCTGAAGGCAGTCGACGCCAAGACGGGCAAGGAGCTCTACAAGTTCAAGACTCCGTCCGGCATCATCGGCAACGTCACCACCTATGAGAACGGCGGCAAGCAGTACATCGCCGTGCTGTCGGGTGTTGGCGGTTGGGCAGGCATCGGCCTCGCGGCCGGTCTGACTGATCCGACGGCCGGTCTCGGTGCAGTCGGCGGTTATGCCGCGCTGAGCAACTACACCGCGCTCGGCGGAACGCTCACCGTGTTCTCGCTGCCGCAGCAGTGAGCTGAGCAAGCTCGTTCCGGCGCATGGGGCGATCTCCATGCGCCGGTCCGTCTTCAATCTGCACGCGAGGATATGCTTTTGCGTAAGATCTGGTTTGTGACTGCCGCGATCTTCGTCGTGGCAATGGGAGGAGTTGCCTCTGCCGAGGACGTGGGTGATCCAACCGCCGTCAAGTCCGAGGACGGCAAGTGGCTCGACAAGGATGGCAACCCGACGTTCAAGGTGACGTCCGACGGTACGGTGGATTGGTACACTTACTCCGGCTACCGCCGTTATCATTCGGAGTGCCACGTCTGCCACGGACCCGACGGGATGGGCTCGACTTACGCGCCGGCGTTGAAGGATTCGCTGAAGACCATGAGCTATGCCGACTTCATGGGCGTGGTCGCGAGCGGGCGCAAGAACGTGTCGACGGCGCAGGAAAACGTCATGCCGGCATTCGGCGATAACCCGAACGTTGCCTGCTACATGGACGACCTCTATGTGTACCTGCGCGCCCGCGCCAATGATGCGGTTGGGCGTGTTCGGCCGGCCAAGCACGAAGACAAGTCGGAAGCCTATGGAAAGGCCGAAGACGCCTGCATGGGCAACAAGAACTGAGCGTGACCGGCGCGAATGACAAACCTGCTTGATGTTTTGTGGAGACCAAGATGAAGACCCGCGCCGCAGTCGCATTCGAAGCCAAGAAGCCGCTTGAGATCGTCGAGCTCGACCTGGAAGGCCCCAAGGCCGGCGAGGTCCTTGTCGAGATCAAGGCGACGGGCATCTGTCACACCGATGCTTACACGCTCGACGGCTTCGACAGCGAAGGCATCTTCCCCTCGGTCCTTGGGCACGAAGGTGCCGGCATCGTTCGCGAGGTCGGCGCCGGCGTGACGTCGGTGAAGCCTGGCGATCACGTGATCCCGCTCTACACGCCCGAATGCCGTCAGTGCAAAAGCTGCCTGAGTCAGAAGACCAATCTCTGCACCGCGATCCGCGCGACGCAAGGCAAGGGCGTGATGCCCGACGGCACCTCGCGCTTCAGCTACAAGGGCAAGACGGTCTTCCACTACATGGGCTGCTCGACCTTCTCGAACTTCACCGTGCTGCCTGAGATCGCGGTGGCGAAGATTCGCGAGGACGCGCCGTTCGACAAGAGCTGCTACATCGGCTGCGGCGTCACCACCGGCGTCGGTGCCGTCGTCAACACCGCCAAGGTGACGCCGGGCTCCAACGTCGTGGTGTTCGGCCTCGGCGGCATCGGCCTCAACGTGATCCAGGGCGCCAAGATGGTCGGCGCCGACAAGATCATCGGCGTCGATATCAACGATTCCAAGGACAATTGGGGCCGCCAGTTCGGCATGACGCATTTCGTCAACCCGACCAAGGTGAGCGGCGATATCGTCCAGCACCTGGTGGGTCTGACCGACGGCGGCGCCGACTACACCTTCGACTGCACCGGCAACACCAACGTGATGCGCCAGGCGCTGGAAGCCTGCCACCGCGGCTGGGGCGTGTCGGTCGTGATCGGCGTCGCGGAATCAGGCAAGGAGATCGCAACCCGGCCGTTCCAGCTCGTCACCGGACGCGTCTGGAAGGGCACCGCGTTCGGCGGTGCGCGCGGCCGCACCGACGTGCCGAAGATCGTCGACTGGTACATGAATGGAAAGATCCAGATCGATCCGATGATCACCCACGTGCTGAAGCTCGACGAGATCAACAAAGGCTTCGATCTGATGCACGAGGGCAAATCGATCCGTTCGGTCGTCGTGTTCTAAAATCAAAACAGCAAGCACTAGGAGGATAGGTCAATGACTGTTCATATCCACCCGTCAATCGACAACGGCGTCAAGCAAGGCACCGGCAGCTTTGCCGGCGGCACTCTTGTCTGCAAATGCGCGGACAAGAAGGTCAAGGTCGGGGTCAAGGGCGACGTCGCCCACAACCACGCCTGCGGCTGCACCAAATGCTGGAAGCCTTCGGGCGCCACATTCTCCGTGGTTGCGGTGGTGCCGCGCGAGAACGTCACCGTGCTGGAGAACGGCGACAAGCTGAAGATCGTGGATGCGGCTGCCGTGATCCAGCGCCATGCCTGCACCGGATGCGGCACGCATATGTACGGCCGGATCGAGAACAAGGGCCATCCGTTCTATGGCCTCGACTTCATCCACCCCGAGCTGTTCCAGGAGTCCGGCTCAGCGGCTCCGGGATTTGCCGCCTTCGTGTCGTCGGTGATCGAGTCCGGTGTCAAGCCGGCCGATATGGCGGGGATCCGGTCGCGGCTGAAGGAGCTTGGGCTCGAGCCCTATGACTGCCTGTCGCCGCCGCTGATGGACGCGATCGCCACCCACGTGGCGAAATCCAAAGCAGCCTGACCAAGGCGGCCTGACAAGGGCGGCGCGACCGGGCGGCCTTGACGAGATCCTGCGTCGGCAGAGGGCCTGCCGGCGACGGATATGCTGGTAGTACCCGTGACCTTGAACCTTGCATGCCCTGCGGGCGACCACAGGGCATGCATTTTATTTTCCGCGTTGCCCTCGTCGTATCCCCGATCCTGGTCCTTTCGCCGGCCCGCGCGGCGTCGCCGGAGGACCGCTACATTGCCGCGCGCGACGCCGCGGTCGCCAAATTCGCCAAGCAGGAGAAGGACGGCAAGATCGACGAGGCCGTCGACAAGGCAGAGGTGGCCGCGCGCGACGAGTTGAAGGGGCAGCTGACGGCGATCCTGTCCCAACCCGCCCGGCCGGGCTTTGCGCCCGCCCAGCTCAATCTCGACACTCTCTATAAGGGCGATATGGGGTTCGGCATGCTGGACGGCCTGCGCTTCGATGCGGACAAGGGCAGGGACGGCGGCAAGATCGGCGAAAAGCGGGCTGACGGCAGCTTCGTCGAGCCGAAAGCCCATATCATCGTCACCTCCGAAGCCCTGTTCACGCGCTGGCTGCACGAGCACAAGACGTGGTGGGACAAGGGCAGCAAGAACGTGCCGCAGCAGATCGAACCGGCCCTGAAGTTCGAGGGCCTCTACACGCAGGCGATTTCGACCGACGCTGCGGTGATCAACTTCAACGAGCTGCCGGTCACCAAGCCGGCGTCGGCCACCCTGACTTACGGTTTCCTGGCTGGCCGCACGCAGGACACCACCCCCGAGGCCGCCGACGAGGTATTTGTCGCCGCGCTCGCCAACGGCAAGTTCTACATCGCTTACGGCGAGATCGAGCCCGCCGTGAAGGTGCCGGCCTGTACGGCGATCCGGACCGACTACAACAAGAAGGCCACCGAGGCGGCCGAGAAGCTCGCGCGCAAGCAGATCACCCGGAAGGCCTATGACAAGCTCGGCGACCTGCGCCAGCAGGGCGAGGACGCATTCAAGCGCTGCTTCGTTCTGCACGCCCCGGAGCAGCCGGCATTCGCCGAAGCCACCAAGCAGGCCCAGGCGCTGCTGGAGACGGCGATCGGCAGGTAGGTCCGCACGCTATTCCCACTCTCCAAACAGCAGACACATCCACACCACCTGCAGGATCGGCCAGACCGCGAATGCGCTGCATAACAGGCCATTGCCGAGCGGTGCGCTGCGTCGACGCACCCTCACGAGGGAGGTGATTCCGAATGGAAGCAGCAGAAGAAATGTCGGTGCGAAAATCGCGCCGTATAAAATGATAAGCTCCGCGTGAGCGGCAAGGCCTTCCTGCGTGGATTGCAGCAGGAGAAAGTACATGACGAGGAGAACAGGGCCAAACAGGGCCGACGACGCTGCCGGCGAGAACCCTGACGAATCGACGCCGGGCCTGTTCACCCAAGCCCTGATGATGATCCACCCCGACACGAACATGACGACAAGCGGCACGCCCAGCTTCAACAGAACGTCTTGCGCGTTCATGATGCTCGTCAGGTAGAGTGCCACATCCAGCTCCCTGCGTTGCGACATGAGTGCTTCGATCTTTCGCGATTCATGTCGGTTCGATCGATCGCGTCCGCTGTCGTAGCAACATGGCGGCGCCGATGGTGGATTTTGTCGTGCAGAGTTCGCGGTTTGTCGTGCAGGGTTTATGCAGACCGACAGGGTAGCCGCAGCCGTGCCCTTGCCGATGTCTGGCACGCGGGCCCGATACCGCTGCAATCGATGGCTCGCGAATGGCACGGCGCGGGTTTGATCGGCGGCCCGCGCGCGCCTATCTTCTCCGGAAAGCTCTGCATCCCGGGGAGACGCCATGAATACCGCCATCAGCCCGTTCCGCATCGCCGTCAGTGACGGTGTCCTTGAGGATCTCCGCAGCCGGCTGCGCCGGACCCGCTGGCCAGAGGCCGAGCTGGTCGACGATTGGAGCCAGGGCGCGCCGCTGAAATGGATCAAGGAGGTCTGCCAGTATTGGGCCGAGACCTATGATTGGCGGCAGCGCGAGGCCCAGCTCAATCGCTTCAGCCAGTTCACGACCGAAATCGACGGGCTCGACATCCACTTCATCCATGCCCGCTCGAGGCATCCCGAGGCGCGGCCATTGATCATCACCCATGGCTGGCCGGGGTCGGTGGTCGAATTCCACAAGGTGATCGAACCGCTGACCGATCCGACGGCATACGGCGGCAGCGCGGCCGATGCCTTCCATGTGGTGTGTCCGTCCTTGCCGGGCTTCGGCTTCTCGGCCAAGCCGGCTGCAACGGGCTGGGGCGTCGATCACATCGCCACGACCTGGGCCGTCCTGATGCAGCGGCTAGGCTACACCAGGTATTTCGCGCAAGGCGGCGACTGGGGTTCCGCGGTCACCACCGCGATCGGCGGGCAGGATGCGGCGCATTGCGCCGGTATTCATATCACGCTTGCAATGTCGACCCGGCCCAATGTCGAAGGGCAGCCGACGCCGGAGGAAACGCGGGCACTCAACGGCATCAAATACTATGCCGACTGGGATTCTGGCTATTCCAAGCAGCAGTCCACCCGGCCGCAGACGCTTGGTTACGCCCTGACGGATTCGCCGAGCGGGCAGGCGGCCTGGATCCTGGAGAAGTTCTGGGCCTGGACCGACTGCGACGGGCATCCGGAAAACATCCTCAGCCGTGACGAACTGCTCGACAACGTCATGCTGTACTGGGTGACCGAGACGGCCGCATCGTCGGCGCGGCTCTATTGGGAAAGCTTTGGGCCCGGCAAGCGAACCCCGCACAAGGTGAGCGTGCCGACCGGCGTTGCGGTATTTCCCAAGGAGATCGTTACGCCGGTCCGCAAATGGATGGAGACGAATTTCACCAATATCCGGCACTGGCACGAGATGCCGAAGGGCGGACATTTCTCCGCGTTCGAGCAGCCCGAGCTGTTCGTTGGCGAAGTGCGCGAGTTTTTCGGGAAGCTGCGCTAGCCGTGTAGAATAGGTAGAGCGAAGCGAAACCCAACGGAGGGACGTCGGCGTGCTGCTGGACCCCCGCGACGGCGACTTTGAGGACAATGCCGCCAGCCCCGAGCAGCGGTCGTTGTTCGCGATCGTGGGCAGCCTTCTCGTCGAGATAAGCCCGGCGAAACTGCTATTTGCCTGGACAATTTCGATCCTGCTTCCGGGCGTGCTGCTCGGCCTTGCGCCGCTGGTCGTGTCCGCCTGGATTTCGAGCCTTTCGCAACATGTTCTTGCACTGTCCGAAGTGGGCGCCGTGCTGGCGCTGGTTGCGATCGCGGCGTTAGGATGGCTCGGCGGGCGACCGCTGGTTCAAATCGTGGAAACCAGCTTTTGGTCGCTCAACGCGCTCGCGGTCCAACCGAGCTACGCGTTCGCGCGCGAGGCGCTGGGCCATCTGGCGGAGCTGCTCTGGCGCACCGGCGCAACTCCTGCCTCTCGCATGAGGCTGCGCCGTGGCTGCTCTGTCGGTGCTGGCATACTGCTCGCTGCAGGTGCGGCATTGGTCGCGGCCCTGGCTTGGCCTGCTTCGCAATGGACTGCGACCATCAACGACCTAGTTCTGATCCATCGTCTTGTGATGCCGACGTTCGCGAACGCTGTGGTGCTGGTGTCCTGCTATCTTGCAGTCGCATCGCTGGCCTGGAGCGTGGCCGACGCCAGTATGGACCAACCGGCTGATCTTGCCGCGTTCGACGCGACGCCACCCGGAGGCCGCTTCTGGCGCCTTGCACATCTGTCCGATCTCCACGTGGTCGGCGAGCGATACGGCTTCCGCATCGAAAGCGGGACGGCTGGTCCGCAGGGAAACGAACGCTTCAATCGCGTGCTGGCGAGGCTTGCCGAAATTCACGCTGTTGATCCGCTCGACCACGTGCTGATCAGCGGCGACATGACGGATGCCGGCCGGCCCGGCGAATGGGCTGAATTTCTTGATGCATTGGCAAGTCATCCCGAACTCGCCGCACGCGTCGTCATGCTTCCGGGAAATCATGACGTTAACGTCGTGGACCGCGCCAATCCCGCGCGCCTCGACCTGCCGTTCAGCCCAGGCAAGCGGCTACGGCAGATGCGTACCCTGTCGGCGATCGCGGCTGTCCAGGGCGATCGCGTCCGCGTCATCGGCGGTTCCGGCAAACCATCGGTGACGCTGAACCAGGCGCTGGCGCCGTATCATGATCGGATAACGCAATTTGCGCAGCACGGCGGCGTGCGCCGCGCAGCTGCGCTCCGCGGCTTGTTCGATGATCAGTTTCCAATGATCCTGCCGCCGGACCAGGACGGCGGCTTAGGGATCGCCATTCTCAACTCCAATGCCGAAACTCACTTCTCCTTCACCAACGCGCTCGGATTGGTTTCGGAAGCGCAAACGCGGCGATTGGAGGCTGCGATCCGTCATTTTCCGACGGCGTACTGGACCATCGCGCTACATCATCACTTGATGGAATATCCCATGCCGGTGAAGACCTTCGCCGAGCGCATCGGGACGGCCTTGATCAACGGCAGCTGGTTTGTGCGCAGGTTGCAAAAGTTTTCCGATCGTTCGGTCGTGATGCACGGTCACCGTCATATCGATTGGATCGGTACATGTGGTGCGTCGAAGATCGTCTCGGCCCCGTCGCCGGTGATGGGCGCCCATGATGCAGTCACCTATTTTTACATCCATAGAATGACGGTCGGGCCGGACGGGAATCTCTGCCTCGCGGAGCCCGAGCGGGTGGAAATTGCCAAAAGCTAGGATGTTCCCGGCTTATCTTCATGCGATCCGCCGAACAGATCGGCGATCCAGGCGGCCGATGGGCTCTCGGCGCAGAAGGTCAGAATAGCGAGCGTGATTGGCACGCCGATGAAAGTCCCGAACAGGCCCCAAAGCGAGCTCCAGAAGAAGATCGCAAACAGCACAAGGAACGGCGAGATCGACAACGTCGAGCCGGCGACCCGCGGTTCGATGTAGCTGCCGACCACGAACTGGATGACGTTGAGGCAGGCGAAGACACCAAACACCGCGGGCCAACTCTCGAACTGCGTCATGGCCAGCAGGGTGGGGAACAGGGTCGCGATGAAAGGGCCGATGAAAGGAATGTAGTTAAGGACAAATGCGATCACGCCCCATTCGAATGCGAAAGGCAGTCCGGTCACGGCAGCGAACAGGCCGACCAAGAGACCCGTGACCGCGCTCATCTGCGTCCGCACCAGCATATATTTCCGGAACTTGGCGGCCGTCGCCTCGCTGCCCTTGAGCAGCACGCGCGCAGCCGTGCGGTTCTCCAGCCGCCGGATTCGTCGACCCGCGTCTTCGACCTCGAGAAGCCCGAGCACAACATAGACCAGCGCGATGAGCCAGAAGCTCAACGTGGTGTTGATGCGGCCCGTGACGAATTGCGTGGTGCGCAGCAGCCAGCCGACATTGAAATGCTCTGCCCAAAGGCCGGCGAAGGAGACGCCATGGCCATCCAGCCAGATCACCGCGGCGTCGTAGAAGGCCTGATACCGCGCCGCATCCGCTATCAGGTAGCGCCCGACGCGGCCGAATCCCCACGCCGCCAGTGAGGCAAACGCGGCGCAGGTCGCGGTCGTCACAACGACCGTGATGGCGAGCGCGAGGAGTTTCGGCAGCCACGACTGAAGCCGTTCCTGAATGGGCCAGACGATCGCAATGATGAACAGGGCGGCCGCGAGCGGAGCGAGCACACTGCGTGCCTGAGCTACCGCCGCAGTGACCAGCACCGCGGCGATGATGCCGGTCGTGATCTTCAACCCGCTAGCCATCCTTGGGTTATCCGACCTCCGTGACCTTGCGGGGCAGCTACAGCAATCCCCGATAAATCCCCGGCGCAGAGCCTTCGATGGCCACCGCGCCGACGGCCTTCGAATAGAATTCTGCCGGCCCGACGCCGCCGATGATGGCGTAGCCGAAGCCCTGGTGTTTCATGTCCTCGAGACAGGCGAACAGCAGTGCTTTGCCGATGCCGCCCTGCTGCGCCTTCGGTGCGACGCCGGTCGGGCCGAAGAAGTTGCGGCAGGCCGCGTCATGGCAGGCGAATCCCACGATCTTCTTTTGCTGGACCGCGATGAAGCAGGAGACCGGCTGGCGGCTGAACGCGACCTCGGTTTCGCTGGCCCACGCCTCGCTGAACGTTTCCCGCACCCAGGCCACCACCTTGTGCTTTTCGGGCGCGAGCGCACGGCGCATAACAACTCCGGCCTTGAGCAATCGATCATAGGCAGGCCGGGAATCGGGCAGGGCGTAGAGCTTGACGAGCATGTCCATCCCGCGACCTTAGTTGAAAACGCGGCCCGCGGGCAAATCACGGGAGGAAGGGTGGGGCGGGTTAGCTGCGTAACGGTTGGTTAATCCAGCCATGACACGGGTCGGCCTCGTCATTCCGGGGCGTGCGAAGCACGAGCCCGGAATCCATCGGGCCGCTGGCTTTGGGGATGAATCGATTCCGGGTTCTCGCTTCGCGAGCCCGGAATGACGGATCTGTCGCGATAGATTGCCGCAGTACGGACCGTCGAGCACCGCTTATTTCCGCCGTTGCTTGTTCGCGATCCTGGCTTCGCGCGCAACGGCCCAGAAATACCCGCCACAGAATGCAACAATCGCAACAATCACGGCGGCGGCGATAGTCTCTTGCATGTCGGCGGCTCCCCAAGTACACGTATCTCACATACGTGGGAATTATGCCCACGAAATGGCAGGTCGGTTTCGAGACGTAAAGAGGCGGAGCGAAGGCATGGTGAGAGTCAGCGCAACAGACAGACGTCTTCGGGCGATCGCAGCTCTCATCGTCATGGCCGGCATCGGTTCGGCGCAGGCCGCTCGAACCTCTGATAAATCGGATGTCAGCGGGGGCACGGTCTCTATTCCGATCGACACAAGGAGCCAGACGTCCGCGATGGAGGGCGTGGTCCGCCCCGTCCAGCTTCCCAAGGGCGCTTCCTCGGTCAGCGAGACCTACGGAGACTGGATCGTCAAATGCCTGCTCGATGGCGGTGCCAAGCTCTGCACCCTGGGGCAGACACAGACCTCCAAGGAGACCAATCAGCAAATCTTCGCCATCGAACTGATTCCGAGGGACGGAAAGGCCGAAGGCAACATCTTGATGCCGTTCGGGCTGAAGTTCGACGCCGGGGCCGTCCTCAAGCTCGACGGCAAGGATCTGGAGCAGACCCGATTCTCCACCTGCACCGCACAAGGCTGTTTGCTTCCGGTTTCCTTTCCCACGGTTGGGACCGACACCATCAGCAAGGGCAAAATGCTCACCGTCGCCGCGCAGAACATCGGCAACGGACAGGCTGTCGTCTTCAATGCCCCCCTCAACGGCTTCGCCGCTGCGCTGGAACGCACCATTCAGCTTGGAGGTTGACCGGCAATCTCGTCAGCGCGCCAGCACCGGACCGCGTGCCCGTCGGCGCGCGTTTGAAGCGAAGGCCCGGGCTCGCGCTGGCACACCGCTTCGGCGTAGCGGCAGCGTGGACTGAATGCACATCCGTCCGGCGGATTGAGCGGATTGGGAAGCTCGCCCCTTGTCGTCGCGAGCGGTGCGCGGCGTAGTGGATCGGGAATGGCGGCGATCAGGGTCTGTGTATACGGGTGCGCCGGCCGTTCGAAGATCTCGCGCCAGCCGCCGGTCTCCACAATGCGGCCGAGATACATAACCGCGACCCTGTCGCTCATGTGCTCGACCACGCCGAGGTCGTGGCTGATCATGATGTAGGAGAGGCCGAGACTCTCCTTCAACTCCAGCAGCAGATTGATGATCTGGGCACGGATCGAGACATCGAGCGCCGAGACCGGTTCGTCGCAGATGACGATCTTGGGATTGAGGATCAGCGCACGGGCGATGCCGATGCGCTGGCGCTGGCCACCCGAGAATTCATGCGGGTAGCGCCCGGCCTGCTCGGGCCGCAAGCCGACATGTCTGAGCATGGCGGCAATGCGTCCGTCGATCTCGCTTTGGGCGGTCACGCCGTGCAGCCGCAGCGGGTCTTCCAGCGTGCGGCGAACGGTCTGCCGTGGATTGAGCGAGGCGTAGGGATCCTGAAACACCATCTGGGCGGTACGGGCCAGCAGCTTTCGATCGACCGATCGCTGGCCCGTCACGACGTGCCCGTCGAGCACGATCCTGCCGCGTGTCGGCGTCAGCAGCCCGAGCAGCGAAAGGGCGACGGTCGACTTGCCGCAGCCGGATTCGCCGACCAGACCGAGGCACTCACCGCGCTTCAGTTCGAGATCGATGCCGTCGACCGCACGCAGCAGCCGCTGGCCGCCACCCAGCAAGCCGCCACCGAGTGGAAAATGCACCGCGAGATCCTCCACGCTGAGGATGACATCGTCGCCGGGCCTCGCCGCGGGTTCATGCATGGTGGTGGCACCTGACGAGGCCGCCTGCACCGAGCCATGTCGTCTCCGGTGCGGTGGTCCGGCAGATCTCGGTCGCCTGCGCGCAACGCGGATTGAAGCGGCAACCGCTCGGAAAGTCCGCGATCGCCGGGACAACGCCGGCAATCTCGCGGAGCCGCGACCGGCCGAGTGCTGCGCGGCTGCCCAGCCGCGGCAGCGAATCGACCAGGCCTTGCGTGTAGGGATGCGCGCAGGCCCGGAAGATGTCGTCCGAGCCGCGTTCCTCGACAATGCGACCGGCATACATGACGCCGACGCGGCGGCAGACATTGGCGACCAGGCCCAGATCGTGGCTGATCATCAGGATCGCCGTGCCTCGCTCGGCGCACAGATTGCGCATCAGCTCGATGATCTCCGCCTGCACCGTCACGTCGAGCGCGGTGGTCGGCTCGTCGGCGATCAGAAGATCCGGATCGCATGCCAACGCGATGGCGATCATCACGCGTTGGCGCATGCCGCCCGAAAGCTGGTGCGGGTAATCCTTCACCCGCCGCTCCGGTGCCGGGACGCGCACGTTCGCCAGCGCCTCAACCGCCAGCCGGTTTGCCTCGCGCCAGCTCTTGCCCTTGTGCAGCACGAACATCTCTGCGATCTGCCGGCCGACCGGCGAGACCGGATTGAGCGCCGTCATCGGCTCCTGAAAGATCATGGCGATGCGGTTGCCGCGCAGCGCCCGCTGCTCGGCCGTGGAAAGCCCCTGAATCTCGCGGCCCTCGAAACGGATGGCGCCGGCGGCGACCGAGAGCGGCCGGCGCAGCAGGCCGATCAAGGCGAGAGCCGTAATGCTTTTGCCGCAGCCGGACTCGCCGACAAGGCCGAATGTCTCGCCGCGATCGATGCGGAATGAAACGCCCTCAACCGCCGCAACATGCTTGGCGCCGTCGTCGAGATCGATGCGCAAGTCCTCAACTTCGATCAGCGGAGGAGCCGTCATGCACGCCGGCTCCGCGATTGCGGATCGAGAACGTCACGCAAGCCGTCGCCAAGCAGGTTGAGGCCGAGCACCGTCAGGAAGATGGCGAGGCCCGGAAACACCGACAGCCACGGCGCCGTGGTGATCTGGTCGCGGGCCTCCGACAGCATGCTGCCCCAGCTCGGATAGGGTGGACGGATGCCGAGGCCGAGGAACGAAAGCGAGGCCTCTGCCAGGACCGCACCGCCCATGCCGAGCGTGCCGATGACAATGATGGGGCCGACCATGTTCGGGAGCAGCTGCGTGATCATGATGCGCAAATCTCCATAGCCGAGCACGCGCGCAGCCTGCACATAGCCCTGGCTCTTGAGCGACAGCGTCGAGGCGCGTGCGATCCGGCAGGTGAAGGACCAATTGGTCAATCCGAGCGCGATCAGCAAGCTCGTCAGGCCGGGTCCAAGCACCGCCATGATGGCCAGTGCAAAGATCAGGGAGGGGATGGCGAGCATCAGATTGGTCAGCCCGTTGACGACATCGTCCCACCAGCCGCCCCAATAGCCCGCGGTCAGGCCCAGCGTCACGCCGATCACACTATTGACGAGTTGCGAGACGATGCCGACCGTCAGCGAGATGCGCGCGCCGTGCACGACACGGGAATAGATATCGCGACCCTGCGCATCGGTACCGAACCACCAGATCCAGCTCGGCGGTTCTTCCGCATTCATGAGGTTGGCGCCCATCACCGGATCTGTATGTGCGAGCCAGGGCGCGAACAGGCCGACGAAGATCGCAAGCGCGAACAGCAACCCGCCGATGATGGCGCTGGTTCCAAGCTTCATCGCGACCGCTCCGCCGTAACAATTTGCACGGTCGAGCGTGCGCCGGCGTGGTGAGACTGGCGGCCGTTCATGCGTATCTGATCCTGGGATCGATCACGCCGTAGAGCAGATCAACCAGTGTATTGACGGTGAGGAAGAACAGCACCACCACGAGAATGGTGCCCTGGACGGCTGGAATGTCGCGCTGCAGGACGCTGTCGACCAGCAGCGAGCCGATGCCCGGCCAGGAAAACAGTTTCTCGACGACGACGGCTTGGCCCATCACGACGCCGAATTGCAGGCCGATCGCCGTGAGAATGATGACGAGGGCATTGCGCATCACGTGCCACGTCACGACCCGGGTCTCGCTCATCCCCTTCGAGCGCGCCGTCCGGACAAAATCCGCGGTCATGATCTCGAGCACCGCTGCCCGCGTCGTCCGCGCCAGCAGCGCCATCGGCGAGACACCGAGGGTCACGGCAGGCAAGAGCAGATATTTGAGACTGCCATCGCCATAGCCGAAACTGGGAAGCCAGCCGAGCTTCAATGCAAACAGATACATCAGCAGCAGCCCGAGCCAGAATTTGGCCATCGAGAGGCCGGACACCGCCAGGACCATCGAGAGCGTGTCGACGATGCTGCCTGGCTTCAGTGCGGCGATGAAACCGAGCGGTACGCCGACCGCAATCGCGAACGCCAGCGCTGCGAAGATCAGCTGCAGCGTTGGCCACATCCGTTTGGCAACCATGGTCGTGACCGGCTCGCGGGTCCGGAACGAGGTCCCGAAATCACCCGTCATGAGCTTGGCAATATAGGAGCCGAAGCGCACGTAGACGGGATCGTCGAGGCCGAGCTGCTTTTTCATGCGTTCCACGACCTGCGGGTCTGTCGGACCCCGGCCGTCATCGCCCATGCTCGACGCGATGCTGCCCGGTACGATGCTGAACAGCACAAAGATCAGCAGCACGACGGCCAGCACGGTCGGAATGGTTTGCAGGACTCGACGGATCGCGAAGGAGAGCATTGGACGTTTTCCTCATCCCCTCCAACATTTCGCATGATGGAGGGAGAGCGATGGCAGCTGTCACTTCGCCGGCGAGGTGTCGTCGACCCAGAGGTCTTCGACGTTTTGATGGGTCAGTTCCGTTGCGTCCAGCTGGATTCCCTTGAGCCAGGGCTGCACCGCCATGACAGCCTTGTTGTAGTTGAAGAACCAGATCGGCGCTTCCTCCTGGAGCAGCGCGTTGGCCTTCTGCAGCAGCTGGACGCGCTTTGCGGGGTCGTCGGTCTGTCCGGCTGCATCGATCATCTTGTCGAAGTCCGGGTTCTTGAAAGTCGTGTAGTTGCAGGCCGATTGCGGCGTCGCCGAATGGAAGCATTTGAGCGCCGCCTGCGGATCCGGGCCGGTCGCTTGGGAATAGATGAAGGCCTGGAAGTCGCCCTTGCGAATGACCTCCGCCAGCACCGCGGTCTCGACCTGCTTGACCTTGACCTTGATGCCCACCTTGTCCAGCATCGGGATCGCGGCTTCGACGATCGGCAGGCCCCAGCTTTCGTTCTGGCTGGTGGTCCATTCGAATTCAAAGCCGTTAGGATAACCCGCATCCGCAAGCAATTGCTTCGCCTTCGCTGGATCGTAGGGGTAGGGCTTCATGGCCTTGTCGTATGCCGGCGAGGTCAAGGGCAGCCAACTCGTGGCGCGATAGGCCTTGCCCTTGACCAGCTTGTTGATGATCAGATCGGCATCGATCGCGTAGTTGACGGCCTGCCGAACCCGCTTGTCGGAGAAGGGCTTGAACGCGGGATTCATCCCCATGTAGCGGGTGAAGACCTCGGCGACCTCGACGATGGTGCCCTTGAGGTTGGGATCGGCCTGATAGGCGACATACTGTGCCGGCCCAAGCACCGAGGTGTCGATCTCCTTGTTGCGGAAGGCGACATCGCGTGCCGCGGCTTCGCCCATCAGCGATACCACGATCTTGTCGGCATACGGCTTGCCGGGTTTGTAGAAACGGTCCCAGCGTTCTAGCACGATGCGCGATCCCGGCACGTGCTCGACGAATTTGAATGGACCAAGACCGATCGGCTTCTGGAGGAAGCTTTCCTTCCCGCCCTCATCGGCAGGATAGATCGAGGTCAGCGCGGTGAAGAAATAGAAGGCGGGATCGACTTTCTCGGTCAGCTTCATTTCGAGGGTGAAGTCGTCGATCTTCTTCAGGCCGGAGATTTCCTTGGCCTGGCCCTTCTCGACCTCGGCCGCGCCCTCGATCATGCGGACAAAGCGCGCGCCAGGATAGGCCTTGGTGCCGTCCATGATGCGATTGTAGGACCAGATGATGTCGTCGGCCGTCATCTTGCGGCCGTTGTGGAAATAGGCGTCGTCGCGCAGCTTGAAGGTATGAATGAGACCCCCGCCCGAGACCGTGACCTCCTTGGCAAGTTCCAGCACTGGCTTGCCCTCGGTCGAGTCCCAGATATAGAGCGAGCGGTGCAGGGCCTTGGCGTAGATCTCGTCCTGGGCGCGCGGTGTCGTGTGGATGTCCATGCTGGTGAAGCTGGAGCCGTAGGGCGCCGTCATGCGAATGGTCCCGCCCTTGCGCGGTGTCTGGGCCTCCGCCGAGGCGGCGAGTGCGAGCCCGAGGCCAACCGCGATCGCAATCATCTTGAACTTCATGCTTCCCCCAACGGCGCAGGAACATTCCGAACTGCGAGTTGATCATCGGCAGCACGTCCAGCGCAAGGTCCTCACGTGGTGTCGATGGCGACCGGCACCAAAATAATTTGTGTCGCCGCGATGCGTGGTGCGTGATGAGCGCCTGCTCCGAGTGGCTCCGACGGGCTGACCTAAAGACACGCGCCAGACGGAATAGGCGGGAGGAGGGCTCTCACCGGGCGGGCGCCGAACCTTGGCTGCAACTTGCGCGAGCACATAAGCAGTTGCGATTGAACGGATTTCGGCTTTCGTCCGGAAATCGCGGAGCCAGGGTTCCGGACCGCATGACAGTCGCAGGGCGGCCTCGCACGCATTCTCGCCGGGACGACGAATGTCGGGGAGGTGACAGTTGCAAACACGACAACTACAAATACCAGGCCAGCACCGCCTTGAGCCGGGCGTTTTCGATCACCGGCAGCGCGACCACCTGGTTCATGCCGGAGCTGCGCGCCAGGGTAGCCGCGATCGTTTCATCCTGCTTCAGATGCTCGGTGAGCGCGGGCATGCCGGTGGCCCATGCGCCGCCGATAGAGCCTTCGCCGCGGCCGATTGTCTTTGTCGCATAGAGCGTGGCGAGATCGTACTGCTCGCTGCAATCGCCAGAGTGAAACACCAGCGCCGACCGCTCTTCGTTCGGCACCCAGATCTCGAACCGGCGCGCGATCGGCGTCGCCTGGGCCGACAGGAATGTCACCACCCAGGTCTGGTCGCCGGTCGTGTAGGGGATGCCGACGCCGCAATTGATGCCGATCTCGGATGCGTCCTCCCAGCGCAGGAATCCCTTGGAGTTGTGCAGATCCTTGATGATCAGCGGCATGCCGGCCTTCCAGGTCCGGCCGGGCAAGCCGAAGCCGCGCGGGAATTTGGTGTGACGCGAGTTGAATTCGAACATGTCGGCGGTGCCGTAGTAGCCGTCGACCAGCGCCATCTCGTGGGATTTGTCGGGATCGTTGTGCCAGAGTTCGATCGCCCCGACATGCTTCCTGTCGTCACCGCAGAGCAGCACCATCACCGCCATCAGGAATTCGCCGGCGAACACCGGAAGCGCGACGGCGCAGGTCAGGCCGGCCTCGCGCGCCTCGTCGGTTCGCTTGAAATAGGAGTTGGCGAATTCGGTCAGGATGACCGGATGGCCGCTCGCCCAGGCCTTGCCGGGAAGGCCCTCGTCATAGGCGAACAGCGCGCTCTCGCTGACCGCGTTGAACTCCGCGAACTCGGAGTTGTGCAGGCTGCCGCCGAATTCGAGCCGCGTCCGTGTTGGATCGGGCACCCACAGTTCAACAACGCGAATGAAGGTCTTCATCGCACGCACCTGCCGTCTCGCCGACTTCTAGCATCGGCGATGTCACGGCAAAATGTGCGCTCAAATAGCGGGCAAGCGACGCCCAAAGTTGATGCGAAGGCGCGATTTTGCCTCAGTCTCGATAGGACGGATCGGCGCGATCGAGCTTGCGCAGCAGCGCCGGCCAGGCGAGTTCGCCATTGCGCGCGGCGCGGCCGGGTTTGGGCAGCATCCGCTCATAGGTGTCTTCGAGGATGTTTCGCGGCGGATAGATCAGCTTGGTGTTGCAGGACAGCGCCATCACCTGGGTCTGGCAAGCGCGCTCGAGGCGGAACAGCACGTTGAAGGCAGCAGGCACGGTGCGGCCGACAACCAAGAGGCCATGGTTGCGCAGGATCATCGCCTCGTTGTCGCCGAGGTCGCGCACCAGCCGTTCGCGCTCGTCGACATTGTCGGCGATGCCCTCGAAGTCGTGATAGGCGATGTGCAGGAAGCGCATCGAGGTCTGTGCCAGCGGCAGCAGGCCGCATTCCATCGCGGACACCGCCATGCCAGCGGGGGTGTGGGTGTGCGCGACGCAGTCCATGTCGTGCTTGGCCATGTGGATGGCGCTGTGAATGACGAAGCCCGCGACGTTGACGTCATAGTCGGTGGCGTTGAGCAGCGTATTGCCCTCGACGTCGACCTTGATCAGGCTGGAGGCGTCGATCTCCTCATACAGCATGCCGTAGGCATTGATCAGAAACTGGTCAGTGGTGCCGGGCACGCGGCAGGAGATGTGGTTCGCGATCATCTCGGTCATGCCGTACATCGCCGTGAGGCGATAGCAGGCGGCGAGATCGACGCGAGCTTGCCACTCCTCGGCGCTCACCTGGTCGCGAACGGATTTCACGACCTTGATCGCGGGTGAGCTGACGGGCGGATTCATGGCGTTCTCTCCTTGAGACATCTGCGGGGCCGAGGCCCGATTGTTGGTGTGGACCATAGCAGAATCGGCACGGCGGCAAGCGGCGGCGCGTCTGCTAATTTGCAGGTCTGGCGGGCAAAAACCGAATGCGGCATTGGCGCACCGCGCCTTCGATGTCAGGATGCGGAAAAATGGCCGAGGCGCACAAAAATGAGCGAACGCAAGATTCGTATTGCCGTCCTGCATTTTTCCCACGAAACCGTCTCGTTCCTGCCGAACGAGACCACGCTCGACGACTTCATCTATCCGGGCTCGCCGGCCAAAGGCGAGGCGCTGCTGCAGTTCGATCCCAAGAACTACATGGGCGGCTTCGTGCAGGTGGCGCGCGAGTTCTCCGAGGTCGAACTGGTCGGCATCGAATCCCCGCTCTGGCCGAAGACCTACACCGGATCGGGCTGGATCACCCAGGAAGCCTACCGGACATTCGTCGGCAAGATGATTGCCGGGCTGAAGGAGGAGGGGCCGTTCGACGGGGTCTATCTGTGCCTGCACGGTGCGATGGCCGTGCGCGACGTGCCGCGGCCGGAGGCAGATCTGGCGCGGCAGGTCCGCGAGGTGGTCGGCCGTTCCGCGTTCATCGCCGCCACCTTCGACCCTCACGGCAATGAGGACGAGGCGTTCCTCGAACAGGCGGACATGGCGTTCGCCGTCAAATATTTTCCTCACTATGACGCGCATCTGCAGGGCGAACGGGCGGCGCGCATGCTGGTGCGGGCGATCCGCGGCGACTACAGACCGGCGCATAAGACCATCAAGGTTCCGGTGATCTCGCCGACCGTGCTGCAATGGACCGGCGCGTGTCCCTGGATGGATCTCGTGCAGCGCGCGCTGGTGTGGGAGGCCCGCGAGGTCGACGTCTACGTCAACATCTTCTTCGGCTTTCCGTTCGCCGATGTTCCCGACGTCGGCATGACCGTGCAGGTCCTGACCAACGACAATCCAAAGCTCGCGGAGCAGGTCGCGCGCGATCTCGCCGGTACGATCTGGCGGCTGCGCGAGGCGCTGCTGCAATCGACGAAACTGCACAGCATTGCCGAGGGCGTCGCATTGGCCAAGCAGGCGGTTGCCAATGGCAACACGCCGGCGGTGCTGGCCGATCACAGCGACCGTTCGGGATCGGCAACCTGGCTGCTCCGCGAGATCATCGCGCAGGACCTCGCCAACACGGTGATCGCTACGATTGCCGATGCCAGGGCGACGGCAAGCCTGAAGGCGGCCGGCGCCAAGGCCGGCGATGCCTTCGACATGGAGATCGGCGGCCGCGCCGACGAGTCGGCGGGCGATCCGGTCCGGATTCAGGGCACGATTTCGGCAGCGGGTGACGGATACGGGCAGTTCTGGGTCTGCGTGCGTTTCGGCCGCAACAATGCGCTGATCCTCTCCACCTATCTGGTGCAGGTCATGGAGCCGTTCTCGCTGAAGGCGCTGGTGCCTGACATCGGCAGCTTCGATGTGATGGCGATCAAGTCGCGGGTGCATTTCCGGCGTGGCTTCGACGACAACGGCTTTGCCAAGACGATCCTGCTGGTCGAGCCGGACCAGGCGTTCCTCGGCACCACGCGGCTGGACAAGCTGCCTTACAGGAACGTCGACCTCACGCGGTTCTACCCGTACGGCAATCCCCCATTCCCGGAGGCGTCGTCATGACAGAGGGCCGCTATCGCCTGATCGGATCGACCGCGTCGCCCTATGCGATCAAGTTGCGGGCGCTGCTGCGCTACCGACGGATCCCGCACGACTGGGTGATCATGACCAAGGCGCTGCGCGCGGTGACCGCGCATTTGAAGCCGATGCTGATCCCGGTGCTGCAATATTCCGACGGCAGCTACCGCGGCGAGAGCACGACGTTGGCCTACGATCTGGAAGCGCGTCACCAGGGGCGGTCGGTGATCCCGGAGGACAAGGCCACAGCCTTCGTCTGCGATCTCCTCGAGGATCTCGCCGACGAATGGGCGGTGAAGCCGTTGTTTCTCTATCGATGGTGGGATCCGGAAGATCAGGCCTATGTCTCGCGCTGGGCCGGCGAGGAGTGGTCGACGTCGGAGGCCGCGGCCGGCAGCCGCGCGGAGATCGAGGAATTCCGGCAGCGGCAGATTTCGCGCATGGTCATTCTCGGCGCCACCGAGGAGAACCGGCCGCTGCTGGAGGAGAGCTATCGCCGGACGCTTGCGGCGTTCGAGCCGCATGTCGGCATGACGAATTATCTGTTCGGCAGCCGGCCATCGCTGGCGGATTTCGCCTGGTTTGGCCAGCTCAGCGAGATGGCAACCGACCCGACCCCGATGCGGATCATGCGCGAGCGCGCGCCGTTCACCGATCACTGGGTGCGGCGGCTCGATGATGCGTCCGGTGTCGAAGGCACCTGGTATCCGCGCGAGCAGGCGCTTGGCGGGTTTGCCGAAGCGCTGCTGCGGATTGCGGGCGAGCTTTATCTGCCGTTCCTTGCCGCCAATGCCGATGCATTCGCGAAAGGCCTCGAGCGGCTAGAGATCAGTGTCTGGGGACTGCCTTACGCGCTGGCGCCGTTCAAATATCAGGTCAAGTGCCTGCAGCAGTTGCGCGAGAAGCTTGCCGCGCTGGATGCCGGCGATCGCGCGGCGTTGAAGCCCGTGCTGGAACGCACCGGATGCTGGGCGATCCTGAATGGTGGCTGATCGATCGCGGACGGCGACCAGGTTCAAAACGGCGTGAGCTCAGGTCCGGTGCCTGCTCCCGAGCGCGACCGCGACCGATTCCGGATGCCTGATCCGCTCGACCAGCATGTCGATGCGATCGCCGCCCCAGAACAGCTCGCCGTTGAACACCATGCTGGGCACGCCGAACACGCCGAGCGCTTCCGCTTCGTCGATGATGCGGTCGTGTTCCGCACGAGCAGGGCCGCGAACATAGGTTTCGAATGCCTCGGTGGAACCGCCGATCGCTGCGATCACGCCGGCAATCTCTGACAATTCGTCGATCTCCAGCTCGTGGTTCCAGAACCTCCGGAACACCGTGTCATGATAGGGCCGGAACAGCCCGTGGCGCTGCGCGAACAGCATCCCGGCGCTCGAGTAGAACGCGTCATAGATCCGGCGCGGGCCTTTCATGGTCAGTCCCTGCGCGTTGGCGAACCGTCGCGCATCCATGTAGGAGTAACGCACCTTGCGCCAGAAGTGCGGCGTGCGCGCCTCGACCGTGCCCATGAATTCGGGAATGCGAAGCGTGTACGGAAGCCACTCCAGCTCGACGTCAAGGGTCTCCTCGAGCTCGAACAGCCGCCTGTTGGCGACATAGGCATAGGGAGACTTGTAGTCGGTGTAGATGCGTACGCGCGGCTTTACGATCATCGTTCCTCACCCTGTCGGGACAATTGTTCCCGATCCCGCGCGATGACGCAATGTGGTGCGACGAAGGGGAGACGGCGCGCAAACGAATGGGCCCCGGTGCACTCAAGCATCGCGGGGCCCTGCTACTTCGTTTTAGCGAAGGATCTCTGGTGTAGACCAGTGGTGTTTCGGGACCTAAAAGCGCTTGGCCTTTGCGCTCTCGTCCTGCGGATATGTTCAGATTGTCGGCAGTGCACGCGGCTAGCAGCTGCTGTTCGCCTCAACGTGCACCGAGACCTTGCCGAGCAAGGTCGCTGGCTTTCGCCGGTGGCGTCATGCTCCTCTCCAAGGGTGGGCCGACGGACCTCTGTCCGCTTATCTGCCTGGCGGCCGATTCCAAAATCGTCCGCCAATTCCTGCGACGCGGGGAGCAGGCGCTCCCGCACCCCAACAGGTGCAGTCGGCGAAATGCTGCGGCAGATATCGCCTGCTGTCAAGTTAACGAGCGGGGTATTTCAGGTCAGCTTTCCTGTCGCGCCTTGGTCTTTCGATACTGCGTGAAGTCCGGATCGTGCGTCATTTTCCAGTAGTCGACGAACCGCCACGGCATTGCCGAGAACACGCGCCCGCTTCTGTTGCGGTAGTAGGTTGTCATGCCCGGATGTGTCCAGATCAACTGCTCATGTTCGGCATCGACGTTGCGGATGTATTCGTCATGCGCGTCGGGATGCACATCGATCGCAGCGATATCGTTCTCGATCATCTCGACGAGGCAGGCGGAGATGTAGCGGCTCTGGCATTCCGACTGGAAGATCACGCTGCCACCATGCGCAGGCCCCGAGTTGGGGCCGAGCATCAGAAACAGATTGGGAAAGTCAGGCACGGTGAGGCCGAGATAGGCGGTTGGATTGTCGTCGCACCAGGCCTGCTTGAGGTTCATGCCGTCGCGCCCGGTGATGTTGAGACGCGCCGCCATCTCCGACACCTTGAAGCCGGTCGAGATCACGATGACGTCGTGCGGCCGCGATGTGCCGTCGGCTGTGACGATTCCACCAGTCGCGAAATGATCGATCTTGTCGGTGACCAGCTCGACATTCGGACGGGTCAGCGTCTTGAACCAGTTGTTGTCGAGCAGGATGCGCTTGCCGTAGGGCGGATAGGTCGGCATGCACTTCTCGATCAAATCAGGGCGATCCTTCAGCTCGGAGAGGATGAAGTCGGCGAGCTCCTGGCGGTGCCGGTCGTTGCCCTTGTTGACGGCGCGGTCCGGATGAGGCCAGGCCGGGTCTTTGCGAAGGAACGGCAGCAGCCCGTCGCCGTAGCGCCAGAACATGTTGAAGCGGTACCACTGCACATAAAACGGCAGATGGGCGAGCAGCCACTGCGCGCCCTCGGTGATCGGGTCGGAATAGCCCTTCACCGGCCGCGCCCACTGCGCGGTGCGCTGGTAGACAGTGACCGAGGCGACGCGGTCGGCGATCGACGGCACCAGCTGCATCGCGGTCGCACCGGTGCCGATCACGGCGACATGCTTGCCGTCGAGCTCGATGTCGTCGGACCACAGCGCCGAATGAACCTTCAGGCCGGTGAAATCGCTGTCTCCCTTGAAAGACGCAGGCGAGGGATCGTTGAGTTGCCCGATCGCGCTGACCAGCGCGGTGGACTCGAAGGTCTCTTCACCGTTCGCGGTCTTCAGCGTCGAGATCCAGCGGCGCTTGGCTTCATCCCAGCGCGAAGCGACGAGCTCAGTGCTGAGACGTACGTGCCTGCGGATGTCGTATTCGCGCACGACCTTGAGCAGGTAGTCGAGCAGTTCCTGGCGCTGCGCGAAGTAGCGGGTCCACGGGTTGCGGGCGCCGAACGAGAAGGAATAGGAGTGGTTCGGCGTATCGACGCCGCAGCCGGGATAGCGGTTGACGTACCAAGTGCCGCCGATCTCGTCCTGCTTCTCGACGATGGTGTAGGGAATGCCGAGCCGCCCGAGCGCAACGCCGAGCGCGATCGCGCAGACCCCGGCGCCGACGATCAGCACATGCTGTTGCCCAAGCCTCGCCTCGGAGGGGCGCGCGCGCCAGCGCGCGTCGCGGGGAACGAATCCCATCTCTTCCCGCATCAGCGGCGCATATTCCGGCGCGACGTGCTCGCCGAGCGTCGCGCGCATCATCCGCAGCATCAGCTCGTCGCCGGGATCGGTGATGACGGGCGTAGGCGTTTCGTTCGCGAACAAGTTCAGCACGGCGGCGCGGATCTCGTCCTGGATCTCCTTCGGCACGCCGGCGTCCGGATCGGGGATCAGACGGACGTCGCGCTTCGGCTTGTAAGGCGGCTCGAGCCACTTCTCGTCGCCGGTCATGTGCACCAGCACCATCAGCAGCACGCGGATGTCGCCTTCGGCGATGGCGGAGGACAGATCGAGGTGTTGGCGCGAAAGCTCGATATTCATGCGTTGTCCTCAGCTCGCCGGTGCGTCGGGCAGACCGCCATAGGCGGCCCAGGTGGTGCCCACGATGTAGCCGGCATCGACCGGCAGGTTGATGCCGGTGATGCCGCTGCTCTGCGGCGACAGCAGCCAGGCGATCGCCTGCGCGACTTCCATCGGCTCGACCAACCGGTTCATCGCAGTCGGGCGGACCAGCAGATCCTTGTTCAGAGCGCCCGACGCGATGCCGGCTTCCAGCGCCGCTGTGCGGGTGAAGCCGGGCGACACCGCGTTGACGCGTACGCCGGAACGGCCCCATTCCGCGGCGAGCGTCTGCGTGATCTGGATGACGCCGGCCTTCGCCGCGGTATAGGCGTGGATCGGACCCGACGTCATGCCGGCCACCGAGGCGACATTGACGATCGCGCCATGCCGCCGCCTCGCCATGCCGATGCCGACGCTGCGCGCGACCAGAAAGGTGCCGCGCAGGTCGATATTGACCTCGCGGTCCCATTGCTCCATCCGCACCCGCTCAATCGTGTGCATCTTGCCGAACACGCCGGCTGCATTGACGAGGCCGGTGATCGGGCCGTGCGCCTTCTCGATATCCGCGATACCGGTGACGACGGCGCTTTCGCTCGCGACGTCGAATGGCGCCGGCCAAAGGATGGCGGCTGTTCCGACCAGCGGCTCGGGTGCGATGTCGACGATGACGACGCGATGGCCCTGATCGGAGAGCAGCGTTGCGGTCGCAGCGCCGATGCCGCGGCTGCCGCCGGTGACGAGGATGGTGCCGTCGGCGCTCATGACTTTCTTCCCTTGTCGCTCGTGGTGAAAAGGCCGCGCGTGACCAGCTTCTGATAGGCCGTGATGACGTAGTCGGGCACGGCGGCGACGCCTTGCTCGCAGTAGGAATAGCGGCGGCTGAGATAACCGCGAGCACCCATCAGGACCTGGACGATGGCCTCGAATTCCTCGTCGCTGAAAGTGTTGGTCGCCCCCGCAGCCCGCGCGCGCTGCAGGATCCTGACATAGGCATTCGAGATGTTGTCGAAGTGCTTCTGATAGCCGGTCGGCGCGAAGAACTCGGCCTCGTTGAGGATGCGGAGAAACTCGGGGACCTCGCGGATGAAATCGAAGAAGGCGCTGAAGCGCTCGACCTCCTGCCGGGCTTCATTGGCGGTGCCGGTGCGCGCATGGATGAAGCGGACCATGTCGAGGCCGATTTTCGGCAGCAGCTGATCGAGCAGCTCCTGGCGGTTCTCGAAGTGATTGTAGAACGTGCCCTGCGCCACGCCGGCAGCTTCCGTAATGCGCGCAACCGAGGCTTCGGCGTAGCCGTATTTGCCGACGACCTTGGTCGCGGCGTCAAAAATCTTCTGCTTGGTCCAGGCGTTGCGCTCGACCCGGTTGAGTTTTGTCACTTTGGCGGATGTCGCTTGCGTCATGCGGTGGCCTCGAGTTCGGCGCGGAGCACGCGTTTGAGCACCTTGCCGGATGGATTGCGCGGCAGGCTGTCGCGGATGATCAACTGCCGCGGCACCTTGAAGCCTGCAAGCCGCGCACGGCAGAATTCGGTGAGGTTGGGCAGGTCGAGCTTGGCGTCGTCCGCCAACACCACGATGGCGACCGGCTTCTCGCCCCAGCGGTCGTCGGGCAGGCCGATCACCGCGACTTCGCGCACCCCGGGGATTTCATAGATGACGCGCTCGACCTCGGAGGAGGCGATGTTCTCGCCGCCGGAGATGATCATGTCCTTCTTGCGGTCGGTCAGATAGAGGAAGCCGTCGTCATCGAGATAGCCGACGTCGCCGGTGCGGAACCAGTCGCCGAAGAAGGCGGATGCGGTCTTCTCCGGATCCTTCCAATAGCCTTGCGTGACCTTCGGGCCGCGCAGGCAGATCTCGCCATTCTGCCCGGCGGGCAGGCGCTTGCCGGCCTCGTCGCGGATCTCGATCTCGACATGGGCGATGGCGCGGCCGGTCGAGCCGATCTTCTCGATCTCGCGGCCGGCATCCATGAAGGTATCACCGCCGCAGCTTTCGGTCAGGCCGTAAGCATCGATGTAGCGCGCGTTCTTGAAGTAGTCGGAGAAGGCGCGGATGCGGACCTCCGGCGTCTTCTCGCCGCCGCCGATCGCCCATTGCAGGCTGGAGACGTCGTAGCGCGCGCGGTTCGGGCAGGTGAGGAGGGCCGTGGTCATGACCGGCGCGAACCATGCGGCATTCAACTTCTCGCGCTCGATCGCGGCCAGCGCCGGTTCAGGCTCGAAGGTGCGATGAATGCACAGCATGCCGCCGTGCCAGAGCACGGCGATGCCGGGCAGGTCGAGCGCGCCGACATGATAGAGCGGCCCGACGACGAGCAGCCGCGTGTCGGCGTTGAGCCCGAGCACCAGGGTCTGGTCGGCGGATTTCCAGTAGATGTTCTCGTAGGTGAGCATCACCCCCTTGGGGCGATCCGTCGTGCCCGAGGTGTACATCAGCCGCGTCAGGTCGCGCGGCTGGCGCACATTGATCGGCGCCGGCGCGATGTCGGGCGCAAGGTTGGTGACGCTGGACTGTGCGACTTCACCCAGCACCACCACCGGCGCGCCACCGGCTGCGATCGCTGCAAATTCCTCGTCGGCGACGAGCAGCCGTGCGCCGGAATTGCCGACGATGTAGCCGACCTCATCGGCCGAGAGGCGATAATTGATCGGCAGGAATACCGCGCCGATATGGCTGGTGGCGAACACCAGTTCGAGAAACGCCGTGCTGTTCTTCATCAGGACGGCGACGACGTCGCCCGGAGCGATCCCGCGTGCTGCGAGCCAGCTGCCGACCTGCCGGATCCGCAGATCAAAATCTGCGTAGGAGACATCTTCGCCGCGATATTTCAGCGCACAGCGGTCTGGAGTCCGCCTGGCATGAAATGCGATGAAGCTGGAAAGATTGATCATTTGCCGTCCGTCGGGCCGATTCCGGCGCCGCTTTCTCCCTAGATGAATTATGAGTCGTAATTCATCTTTGGCTTGACGTCACCCCCCTTGCTCTGAAAACATCGTGGCCATGGAGACGGAACGATCTCCGCAAGGGATTTTGGGAACGCGAACCCGACAGGGAGGGGAATATGACGAGGACCCGGAAACCGGGCATCAGCCGGCGCTCGACGCTTGCGCTGATGGGCGCCGGTGCGGCGACCTTTGCTGCGCCATGGGTGGCGCGCGCACAGGCCAAGACCATCAAGATCGGCATGCCGACCATTCTGTCGGGTCGCGTCGCGCAACTCGGCACGTCCTCGCGCAATGCGGTGATGCTGGAAGTCGAGAAGGTCAATGCCGCCGGCGGTCTTGCCGGACGGCAGATCGAGATGGTGATCCGCGATTCCAAGGGACAGCCGCAGGAAGCCGCGCGGATCGCGCGCGAGCTCGTCAACACCGACGGCTGCGAGATGCTGCTCGATGGCGAGGCGTCGTCGGGATCGTTCGCGGTTCACGAGGTGGCGCGCGATCTAGGCGTGCTCTGCATCCATACCTGCTCGGAAGCGTCGTCGCTGACCGCCGATCCCAAGCAGCACATTCCGAACGCGTTCCGTTGCGTGCGGCAGGGCATTCATGACTCGATCGTCGGCGCCGGCTACGCGGCCGGGATCGCCAAGGCCAAGGGCCTGAAGAAATGGGCGACCTGCTCGCCCGACTACGCCTATGGCCGCGACACCACCGGCGAGTTCGTGCTGTACCTGAAGAAGTTCGCGCCCGATGTCGAGATCATCAGCGAATCCTGGCCAAAACTGTTCCAGCCCGATTACACCGAGGTGGTGACCAAGATCCTGCAGGCGAAGCCGCAGGCGCTCTATTCCTGCCTGTGGGGCGGCGATCTCACCTCCTATATCGACCAGGCCAACATCTACGCGATGTTCACCCAGATGGAGGTGTTCGCGGTCAACATGGCCGACTACACCGCACTCACGGTGGTGAAGAACCTGCCGAAGGGCATCCATTCCGGCGATCGTTACATCAAGACATTCCCGCCGACGCCGGAGAATGCAGCCTGGGGCGATGCCTACAAGGCGAAGTACAACGAGTACCCGACCAACTGGTCCTGGCAGAACGCGACGGCGGTCATGTTCCTCAACGAGGCGGTCAAGAAGGCGAACTCGACCGACGGCAAGAAGGTCGCGGAAGCTCTCACCGGGCTCACCATCAAGTGTCCGTTCGGTGCCGACGGCACCGTCACCATGCGCGCCGACGACCACACGCTGGTCGGCTACGCGATCGGCTGGGGCACCACGATCCCGCAGGAGCCCTACGTGCCTGACGTGAAGGCCGGGGACTGGAAGACCATCTTCGAGCTCGAAGCCGAGTGGAAGAAGAGCAAGGGCTACACCTGATCCGCATGCGGCGCGGAGGCAGCGACCCGCTGCCTCCGCCTGCCGTCTGAAGTTTGTCGCGCGCCGGCGTTGCGGCCCGCCGTAATGGATGATTTTCGTGGACCTCGACGCGCTTGCCAGTTGCCTCGCCAGTCCTGCATGCCTGGTGACGCAGACCACCAGCGGCCTGATCATCGGCATGCTGCTGTTTCTCGTCGCCGTCGGGCTGACGCTGATCTTCGGCGTGCTCAAGGTGGTCAATTTCAGCCACGGCGCTTTCTATATGTTCGGCGCCTATTTCGCGATGACGGCCTATCAGTTCACCGGCAGCTTTGCGCTGGCGATCCTGGGCGGCGCCGTCGGCACCGCGCTCCTCGGCTTGATCTTCGAGCGCGCGTTCATGAGCCGGGTCTACGGCCGCGACGTGCTGATGCAGCTTCTGGTGTGCTACGCCTTCGTGCTGATCTTCGACGACGTCGTTCGCATGATCTGGGGACCTGAATTCAGGTCGATGGGCATGCCGGCCACGTTCCAGGTGCCGCCGCTGTTCATCGCCGGCGGCGTGGTGCCGCCTTATTATCTGCTGCTGATCGGGGTCGCGCTCGTGGCCGCGGTAGTTCTCGGGCTGGGACTGGCACGCTCCCGGATCGGCAAGGTGATCCGGGCGGCTGCGCACAATCCCGGAATGGTGTCGGCGCTCGGCATCAACACCGGGCTGATCTATGGCGGCGTGTTCGCGCTCGGCGGCATGCTGGCGGGACTGGCAGGAGCGCTTGCCGCGCCGGTGCGCTCGCTGACGCCGGGCATGGGTTTCTCGGTGCTGATCGAGTCCTTCATCGTGACCGTGATCGGCGGCATGGGCTCGATCCTGGGGGCCCTGATCGGCGCCCTCCTGATCGGCCTGATCCGCTCCTTCGGATCGCTCGGCTTCCCGCTGTTCACCGAAGGGCTGATGTATCTCTTCATGGTGATCGTGCTGGTGTCGCGTCCGACCGGCCTGTTCGGCAAGGAGGTCGCATGACCGAGTTGCAGGCAGGCCAAGGCGCACAGCCCCTTGAAGTGCCCCGGATCGACGCCAGGCCGCAGCGCTATCGCGATCTTTTGATCGCGCTCGCGGCGTTTGCCGTGCTCGTGCTGCTCCCGATGGTCTTCGGCAGCAAGCAGCTGCTCGACTTCGTGATCCGCTGCGCGGCCTACGGTCTGTTCGCGACGTCGCTCAACCTTCTGGTCGGCTACACCGGGCTGATCTCGTTCGGGCACGGCATGTTCTTCGGCCTCGGCGCCTATGGTTTCGGCCTGATGATGCAGAAGACCGGCGTGCCGATCCCGGTGGCTTTTGTCGCTACGCTGGCGATAACCTTCGTCGTTGCCGTCGTCATCGGCGCGATCTGTGTGCGGCTGAAGGAGATCTATTTCGCCTTCGTCACGCTGGCGTTCCAGATGCTGATCCACTCGACCATCCTGTCGTGGCAGTCGCTGACCGGCGGCGACCAGGGTTTGCGCGGCGGCATTCCGCGGCCGCCGTTCCTCGGCATCGACCTCTCGAACCATCTGCATCTCTACATCACGAGCTGCGCGCTGCTGGTGATCGGGCTGCTGCTGATGCGCCAGATCGCGCAGTCGCCGTTTGGGTACACGCTGCGCATGATCCGCGACAACGCCACGCGGGCGAGCTTCATCGGGATCGATGTCTGGCGCGCCAAGCTTGTGATCTTCGTGCTGGCGGCGCTGTTTGCGGCGACCGGCGGCATCATCATGGCGCTGTTCGTCTCCGGCGCCTATCCCGAATTCGCCTATTGGACGATCTCGGGCGAGGGCATCTTCATCAACATGCTCGGCGGCGTGACCACCTTCCTCGGGCCGATGGTCGGCACGGTGCTGCTGCTGATCCTCAACGACACCGTCACGCGGCTGACCGAGTATCACGGAATCGTACTCGGCATCGTGATCCTGTTCTTTGCCATCGGCCTGCGAAAGGGCCTGATGGACTTCGTCGTCGAATGGTTCGCGCAGCGTCGCGGCGAGGGGCGCGGTTAGCCATGCTGGAAATTCGCGCTCTCTCGAAATCCTTTGGCGGCGTCAAGGCGACCGACAACGTCTCCCTCGACTTTGCCGACGGTTCGCTTACCGCCGTGATCGGCCCCAACGGCGCCGGCAAGAGCACCTTCTTCAACCTGATCACGGGCGCGCTGCGGCCGGATGCCGGGCAGATCCTGCTCAATGGCGTCGACATGGCGGGCAAGACGCCGCCGGAGATCGTGCGCCACGGTATCGGCCGCGCCTTCCAGGTCGCGAGCATCTTTCCGTCGCTGACGGTCGAGGAGACGATGCTGGCAGCGGTCTGTGCCGATCAGCGTCGCGCCGGCGTGATGCATCGCCGCTTTCCACTGGCCGAGACGCGCGACCGCGCCGAGCATGCGATGGAGCTGCTCGGCCTTGCCGGCAAGCGCAACAGGACCGCCGCGACGCTCTCGCATGGCGACCAGAAGCTGCTCGATATCGCGCTCGCGCTGGTGCTCGATCCCAAGGTGCTGCTGCTCGATGAGCCGACCGCCGGCATGGGCACCGAAGAACGCTGGCGCATGATCGACAAGGTGCGCGAGCTCTGGGAGAAGCAAAAGATCACCGTCGTGTTCATCGAGCACGACATGGATATCGTGTTCAAGATCGCGCCTCAGATCGTCGTGCTGTGCTATGGGCGGATCCTGGCGACCGGAACGCCGGATGCGATCCGCAGGAATGAGGCCGTCATCGAGGCCTATCTCGGCAGCGACGACCACGCGGGAGCGGTCGCATGAGCGCGCAACCGGTGGTGCAGGTCGAGGACCTCGACGTCTACTACGGCACCAGCCAGATCCTGTTCGGCGTCGGTCTGTCCGTGCGGAAGGGTGAGACCATGGCGCTGCTGGGCCGCAATGGCGCCGGCAAGTCGACCACCATGAAGGCCATCATGGGATTGGCGCCGGCGCGCCGCGGCAAGGTCACCTTGCGCGGTGCTGTGGTCTCGGGAATGAAGCCGCATCACATCGCGCGGGCCGGGCTCGGCTTCGTGCCGGAGGACCGCCAGATCTTTCCCGAGCACACGGTCGAGGACAATCTCGTGATCGGCCAGAAGAAAGGGCCCGTCGGCGAGGATGAGTGGTCGATCCGGCGCGTCTATGACGTGTTCCCGCTGCTGGAGCCGATGCGGCACCGGATCGCGGGCCGGCTCTCCGGCGGCGAACAGCAGATGCTGGCGATCGCCCGCACGCTGATGGGCAATCCGGTGTTGCTGCTGCTGGACGAGCCGAGCGAGGGGCTGGCGCCGATCATCGTGCAGCGCATCGGCGAGCTGTTGCGGCAGCTCCGCGGCACCGGTGCCACAGTATTGATCGCCGAGCAGAACATGCATTTTTGCCTTGGCGTTGCGAGCCACGCGACGGTTATCGACAAGGGACAGATCGTCTACACATCCTCCATCGATGAGCTGAAGGCCAACGACAACATCCGGCAGCGTTACCTGGCGCTGTAGGGCTCTTCGACTGTCATGGGAGGACAAATGGCGGGCAAGTTGACGCCGACGCACGAAGCGCCGTATCGCGGGTTGAAAGTGCTGGATTTCGGGCAGGGAATCGCCTCGCCCTATTGTGCGATGCTGCTTGGGGTCTATGGCGCCGACGTCATCAAGGTCGAGCCGCCTGAGGGCGACTGGTCGCGCTATCTCGGCACGACCTACGGCAATCACACGACGCTGTCGGCGGTCTACAACCGCGGCAAGCGCAGCCTGTGCCTCGACATGAAGCACAAGGATGGCATTGCCATCGCGCAGCGACTGGCGCGCGAGGCCGACGTGCTGATTGAAGGATTTCGCCCCGGTGTCGCGGAGCGGCTCGGGCTCGGTTATGAGAGCCTGTCGCGCGACAATCCCGGCCTGATCTATCTGTCGGTCAGCGGCTTTGGGCAGAGCGGGCCATACTCGAAGCGCCCCGGCTCGGACTCGGTGGCGCAGGCATTTTCGGGGCTGGTGTCGGTCAATGTCGGCAGCGATGGCGTGCCGCATCGGGTCGGCACCACGATCTCCGACGTCGTCACCGGCGTCTATGCGTTCCAGGCGATTGCGACGACGCTGTTCGCGCGTGCGACGGTCGGCACCGGGCGCTGGATCGACGTCAATCTCTGCCAGTCGACGTCGGCGCTGCTTGGGCACAAGGTCGCGGAGTTCATCCTTGAGGGCGGTGCGCCCCGCGCACTCAATGTGCCGGCCGGCACCTACCAGACGCAGGACGGCTGGATGATGGTCACGCTGGTCAACGAGCCGCAATACAAGCGGCTGTGCAGTGCGATCGGCCGCGAGGATCTGGCCACCGATCCCCGCTTCGCCGACTTCGCCAGGCGCGCGGACGCGGCCGACACGCTGATCCCGCAGCTGCGCGAGGTGTTCCTGACGCAGCCGACGGATGCCTGGCTCGCGCGGCTGCACGCCGCCGATATCATCGCGGAACGCATCCTCAATCCCGGCGAATGGCTGCGCAACCAGCATGTCGAGGCGACCAGCGCGTCGGTCCGCCAGGATACGCCGGGCGTCGGCGTGGTCTATTCGCCGCGGACGCCGGGGATCGCGAGCCTGTCCGAGGATCATCTTTGTCCCGCGCCTGATGTCGGGCAGGATAGCCGCGCAGTGCTGACGGAGGCTGGTCTTGGTTCGGTCGAGATCGACGGCTTGCTGCTGTCGGGCGCGGTGCGGCAGGCCAAAGCGATGACAGGAGGCAAGACATCATGAGCACGGACCTCGTTCGTTACTCGGTCAGCAATCAGATTGCGGAGATCGTGCTGGACCGCGGGCCGGTCAATGCGCTCAGCATCCCCTTGATCGACGCGTTGCTGGCGGCGCTCGCGAAAGCGCGCGATGATGATGCGGTGCGCGCTGTCATCATCAGCAGCGCCCACAAGGTGTTCTGCGCCGGCCTCGACCTCGACATCGTCAGGGGCAAGCCCGCGATCGAGACCAAGGCATTCCTCGAGCGGCTGTATTTCGCGCTGAACGATACGCAGTACCGCATGGGCAAGCCGACGATTGCGGCGATCGACGGCGCGGTGCGCGCCGGCGGCATGACGATCGCGATTTCATGTGACATGATCATTGCGGGCGACAGCTCGACCTTCGGCTATCCCGAGATCGATGTCGGCCTGATCCCGGCGATCCACTTCGTACAGTTGCCGCGGCTGGTGGGGAAGCACCAGGCGTTCGGCCCGCTGTTCCTCGGCGAGCCCTTCGATGCCGCAACCGCCTATCGCATGGGGCTGCTCAGCGAAGTGGTGCCGAAGGGCACCGCGCTCGATCGGGCCCGCGAGATCACGCGGAAGCTGGCCGCGAAATCGCCGATCGTGATGAAGATCGGCCGCGATGCCTTCATGCGCGCGGTCGACGCTGATTTCCGCCGCTCGGTGGAAAACACGGCGGAAAGCTTCGTGGTGGTCGCGTCGACCGAAGACTGCCAGGAAGGGCTGAATGCGTTCGTTGAGAAACGAACGCCCAACTACAAGGGACGTTAAATGGCTGGACTGTATTTCGAAGAGTTCGAGATTGGGCAGGAATTCCATCACGAGTTCAGCCGGACGGTGACGGAGATGGACAACACCATGTTCAGCCTCCTGACCATGAACCCGCAGCCGCTGCACATCGATGCGCATTTCTCAGAGAAGACCGAGTTCGGCCAGCGGCTGTTCAACAGCCTCTATACGCTCGGCATCATGATCGGCATGAGCGTGTACGACACGACCTTGGGAACCACGGTCGGAAACCTCGGCATGACCGACGTCAAATTTCCGAAACCAGTGTTTCACGGCGATACCTTGAAAGCGCATACCAGGATCATCGGCAAGCGCGCCAGCAAATCGCGGCCGACCCAGGGCATTGTCGAGTTCGAGCACACCATGACCAACCAGCGCGGCGAGGTGGTGGCAAGCTGCCGCCGCACCGGCCTGATGCACTGCAAGCCGAAGGCATAGACGATGCGATCGTTCTTGTTCGTTCCTGGCGACAGCACCCGGAAATATGAGAGCGCGAAGAAGACCGCAGCCGACGCATTGATCCTCGACCTCGAGGATTCCATCGCGCCGGAGCAGAAGGTCGTTGCGCGCGGCATCACGCGCGAGATGCTCGATGCGCGCAATCTGGACCAGAAGCTCTATATCCGTGTCAACGCGCTCGACACCGATCTGACGCTCGGCGACCTCGCGGCCGTGATGCCGGGAAAGCCTGATGGTATCGTGTTGCCGAAATGCGCCGGCGCTGCCGACGTCAACAAGCTCGCGCTTTATCTCGATGCATTCGAGGCCGCCTCAGGTATCGCGCAGGGCACGACGCGGATCGTGACGGTGGCGACCGAGACGGCGCGGGCGGTGCTGAAAATCCTCGACTTCGAGAATATGAGCCCGCGGCTGTGGGGCATGATGTGGGGCGCGGAGGACCTCGCGGCCTCGCTCGGCGCAACGCGCAACCGCACCGACGGCCGCTATCACTCGCCATTCATTCTCGCCCGCGATCTCTGTCTGATCGGCGCGGCCGCCGCCGGCGTGGTTGCGATCGATACCATCGCGACCGACATCAACGATCTCGATACGCTGAAAGCAGAAGCGATCGCCGCGCGGCAGGACGGCTTCCTAGCCAAGGCCGTGATCCATCCCAAGCATGTCGATGTCGTCAACGCGGCCTTCATGCCGACCGACGAGGAGATCGCCTGGTCGGAGCGGGTAATTGCTGCGTTCGCCGACAATCCATCTGGTGTCGCCAAGATGGACGGCAAGATGCTGGACAAGCCGCATCTGCGGGCCGCCGAGAAGATTCTGGCGTCGCGCAGGAAATAGTCAGTCGGGTTCGATCAGCGCGCCCTCCTCGAGGAGGGCGGCAATCTCCGCATCCGCAAGTCCCGCCTCGCGCAGGATCTCTCGGCCATGCTCGCCGAGGTTCGGTGGATACGTCCGGATCGATGGCGGCGTCTTGCTCCAGGTGGCGGCCGGGCCGGCGAGGTGCAGCGTGCCTTCGGTCGGATGATCCAGCAACTGGATCAGCCCGACGGCTTGCAGATGCGGATCGTCGATCAGGCTGTCGAGATCATGCAGCGGCGCGTGTGGAATGTCGGCCTCTGCAAAGAAGCGCAGCCATTCGGCGGTGCTGCGGGTCTTCATCTTCTGCGAGAACCAGTCGTAGACGAAATCGTAGTTCCGCGTTCGCGCCGAAATGCTGTTCAGCCGCGGGTCGCGGTCGGCCTCATTGGTCAGCCCGATCTTGGCGAAGAACGCGTTCCACTGCTTGTCGGAATAGACCAGCGCGCAGATGTAACCGTCGCTGGTCTGGTAGGGGCGGCGGTCGGGCGACAGCAGCCGGGAGTAGCCGGGCGGTCCGATCGGCGGCTCGAAGCTGCGGCCGGCCATGTGATCGCCGAGCACGAACTGCGCCATGGTCTCGAACATCGGGATCTCGATCGCCTGGCCTTCGCCGGTGCGCTCGCGGTGGAACAACGCCGCGAGGATGGCGTGGACGGCGTTGAGGCCGACGATGCGGTCGGCCATGGTCGCCGGAGAGTAGCGCGGCTCGCCGGTGATCCTGCCGGTCAGTGCGGGCAGCGCAGTCAATCCCTGGATCAGGTCGTCATAGGCGGGACGGCCGGCATAGGGCCCGGTCTCGCCGAAGCCGTGAAGGCTGGCATAGACCAGCCGAGGGTTGGTGGCGAGGAGATCGTCGGCGCCGAGCTTCAGCCGCGCCATCGCCGCAGGACGGACGTTGTGGACGAACACGTCGGCGTCCGCGGCAAGCCGCAGCAGTGCCGCGTGACCGCCGGCCTTCTTCAGGTCGAGCACGATCGAGCGCTTGTTGCGATTGCCCTGCAGATACATCGCGCCCATCGCGGGATGGCGCATCGGGGCGGCGTGGCGCATGACGTCGCCATCAGGGCTCTCGACCTTGATCACGTCGGCGCCGTAGTCGCCAAGGATCATGGTCGCGTAAGGGCCCATCATCACGCTGGTGAGGTCGACGATCCTGACGCCAGCGAGCGGGCCCGCCGGCGCGGATGGTTTGTCTCTCGTCGGTGCCTTGCTCAATGGGTGGCGGCCAGTGCTTCGGTGAAGGCCTTGAAGACGTCGGTGCCGGGCTTGCCGCGCTTGTCGACGTCCTTCACCCAATCCTGCGCCACTGACTTGAAGGCGGTGTCGAACACCTTCTTGTCGTCGGCACTAAAATTGATGACTTTCATGCCCTGTGACTTGATCTTGTCGGCCGCGGCCTTCTCGCCGTCTTCGAACCGCTTGCAGGCCTCGCGTGTGGTCTGCTCGCCGGCCTCGACCAGCGCCTTGCGCACATTCTCGGGCAGCGACTTGAATTTCAGCTCGCCGATCGAATAGGTGAAGATCGCGGTGCCGAAGTTCAGCCCCTCGGTACCCGACTTCAGGATCTTGCCGAAGTCGTAGGATGCCGAGCTCTGGTAGGAGAAGATTAGCCCGTCGAGCGTGCCGCGGGTCAGCGATTCATAGATCTCGGGCGCGGCCATCCGCACTGGCACGCCGCCGATCGAGCGCATCATCAGGTCCATCGCGCCGCCGGTGGTGCGGATCTTCAGGCCTTCGAGGTCCTTTGCCGTCTTCACGTCGCGGCTGGTCGCAAGCTGGACCTGGTAGGCCGGCAGCGCGAGCGTCACCAGCGGCCGAAGCTGGTTCGGCGCGAATTCCTTGGTCTCCAGGATGCCGCCATTGTGCGAGACCTTGTAGAATGCGAGCGAGCCCTGGCATTCGTTGTCGAAGATGCCGGGCAATTCGGCAACCGCCGTCAGTGGAAACTTGTCCGACGAATAGGACGGCACGATGTAGGAGACGTCGGCAACGCCGAGCGCGGTGAGCTGGGCCATGTCCTTGGCCTTACCGAGCTGCTCCGCCGGAAAATGCTGGAACGTGACCTGGCTGTTGGTCAGCTTGGTGACGAGCTCCGAAAACGGCTTGCCGACCAGCTCATGAATCACGTGGCCGGAGGGCAGGCTATCGGCAAGGCGCAGGGTGATCTTCTCCTGGGCAAGGCCCGGTGATGCGGAAGCCGCCAGCAGGACTGCGCCGACGCTAGCGCATGCGAGGAAGCGGGAATGGAAATTCATCATGGTCTCCCAGCGATGGCCGTCTCGACCGACGGCTTCTTCAATGTTGCATATGGTTCGGCAGCCAGAGGATGATCTCCGGAAATGCCACGAAAATGGCGATAGCGATCAGATGCGCGATGAAATGCGGGAATGTGCCGTGGAACACCTCGCCCACGGGGCGGTGTGCGTAACGCGCCACGATGAAGCAATTCAGTCCGATCGGCGGCGTGATCATACCGACCTCGGCGGTCACGATCTTGATGACGCCGAACCAGATCGGATCGAAGCCGAGCGACTTGATCAGCGGCAGTACGATCGGAACCGTCAGCACCAGGATCGCGATCTGGTCCATGAACGAACCGAGCACGATGTAGCCGCACAGGATCAGCGTGATGATGATCCAGCGCGAGACGTCGAGCCCGCCGACCCAGCCGACGATGTTCTGCGTGACCTGGGTGAGGGTGAAGAAATAGCCGAAGATGTGCGCGCACATGATGATCAGGACGATCATGCAGGTGCCCTGGGCGGCATGCCGTAACGTCGTGTAGAGCGAGGTCAGGTTGATCTTGCGCTTCCAGCAGGCAAGACAGAAGGCGCCGAACGCACCGAAGGCCGAGGCTTCGGTCGGTGTCGCGATCCCGAGATAAATCGTACCGGTGACGATCGAGAACAAGACCACCATCGGGCTGACCTGCCAGAGCAGGCTGAATCGCTCCGACCACGTCACGGCCGAAATCGTCGGCGCGCGGGTGGGATCGAGCAGCACCAGGATATAGATCGTCGACATGATGATGATGGTGACGAAGATCGCTGGGATGATGCCGCTGATCAGCAGCTTTCCGATGTTCACCTCGGCAAGCAGGCCGAAGATGACCAGCGCCACCGAGGTCGGTAGCAGCATCGCGAGCGTGCCCGAGATCGCGACGACGCCGGCGGCCATTTTGGGCTCGTAGCCCTGGCGGATCATCGCAGGCAGGCTGGTCGAGGACAGCGTCGCGGCGGAGGCCGTGCTGGTGCCGCAGATCGAGCCGAAGCCCGCACCGGCAAGCGCGGTTGCCATGCCGAGACCGCCGGGGATGCGTCCGACCCAGGCTGCGGCGGTCTTGAACAGGTCGTCGGCAACACCCGACAGCAGCACCAAGTCTGCCATCAACAAGAACATCGGGATCGTGATCAACTCGTAGGAGGTGACGGCCGACAGCGGCGTGGTTTGCAGCACGCCGAGCAGGATCGGCAGGCCGCCGGTCAGATAGAGGCCGAGCCCGCCGGAGAATGCCATGGCGAACGCGACCGGTGTTCCGATCGCGAGCAGGAAGAACAGCAGCGCGAGGATGAAGGTCGGGATCATTCGAAACCTCCGGCAGCCTTGTCCGAATGACCGGAGATGGCCGGCAGAGGCAGCAGGTTCTCGCCGGTCAGGAGGCTTGCGGTATTGGCAATGAGATGAACGGCAAGGCGCAGCGCGAGAATTCCCGCACCGACCGGCACGAAGATTGAGGAAGCCCAGGTCGGCCACGGGATCGCGCCGGCCATGACGTCGCCCGAGACATAATTGTCGAGCGCGCGCTGATAGCCGAGCCAGGTGATCGGAACGAAGATCGCGAGGCCGACGAGGTTGGAGATGATGACGCAGAGGCGCTGGATGATCGCCGAGAAGCGCGGCAGCAGGATATCTACGCTGATATGGCCGTTGACCGCGTAGGTGCCGGAGAGGGAGAGAAAGAACACGCCGGCCATCACGTAGAGCGAGATCAAATCATAAGCCCAGGAGAACGGCCGGTTGAAGACGTAGCGCATCACGACATCGGAGAAGACGATGATCATGATCGCAAACATCATCGCCGCGGCGATGGCCGAGGTCACTTTTTCGATGGCAGTCAGAGCCTTCAGACTTGTCTTGATCACGTTGGGCTCCGTCCGCGTTACTGAACCGGCACGGTCGCAACGGCGGCGCTGAATTCCTTCAGGGCGTCGCTGCCGTGCTTGCCGCGTGCATCGAGCCCGTCGGCCCATGCCTTGCCCACGCCCTTTGTCAGGTCCTTGAGCTTTGCGACGACGTCAGGTTGCAGGGTGTCGAAGTGGACGCCTGCGGCTTCCATCGACTTCATGGTCTCGCTGTCCTGCTTCTGCACTTCCTTGCAGGCGGACGGCAGGATCTCCTCGGCGGTGTCGATCATCGCCTTCTGGATCTCGGGCGACAGTTTCTTCCAGGCGTTCTCGCTGATCGAATAGGCGACCACGAAGCTCGCGAAGCCAAAGCCGTCGGTGGAATGTTTCACGAGCTTGTCGGCGCTATAGGCGACGACGCTCTCGAGCGGAAACAGCAGGCCGTCCATCGTGCCGCGCGACAGCGACTCATAGGCATCGGGTGCCGCCATGCGCACCGGCACCGCGCCGATCGCGCGCAAGGTGAGGTCCTGCGCGCCGCCGGTCGACCGCAGCTTCAGTCCATTGATATCGGCGACATCCTTCACCGGCTGCTTCACGGTCAGGATGCGATAGGGTGGCAGGCTCACCGCGAGCAGCAGGCGGATGCCGTTTGCGGTATAATCCTGCTGTGCGATCACGCCGTTCCGCGCAGCCTTCCAATAGGCCAGCGTGCCCTGGCAGGAATGCTCGAACGCGCCGGGGAGCATCGCGACTTCGGAGACCGGCATCTTGTCGGACACATAGGCGGGCGCGACATAGCCGATGTCGGCGACGCCGGTTTGCGTCAACTTGAGCATATCGGCGGCCTTGCCGAGCTGCTGGGCGGGATAGTGCTCGAACGTCACGGCGTTGTTGGTGCGCTTCTGGACTTCGGCCATCCAGGGCTCGAGCACAAGGCGGACGAGGTAGTGCCCTTTCGGAAAGGAGTCAGCGACTCGCAGCTTGATCGGCTCCGCCGCTGCAGCCAGATTGATCGATGCGATGAGGAAGCCGTAACCGGCCAGCGCCTGTCGAAGCCCGCCCATTTTTCCTGCCCCTGAGTAGCCTTGTTGTTTTGAGCAGCTGCGCACAAACGAATTTGCGCGTCAAGCAGTGCTCGGCTGAGCATGCCTGATCGGACAACCGGAGAGCGCGGGGCGCGGTTGCGAGGGTGGAAGGGATTACGCGAGAGGATTCGATGCGCTTGGTCTTGTGCCTTAAGTGCGCGTCATCTCTAGAAGAGCTCGGTTCCGCCTGCCGCAAGACACTCGCGCTCGATCCGTCGACGACAGAGGGGGCGGCTTACTGAAAGCTGATGCTGAGAAGCACTAGGATATCGACATCAATTTTGTCCACCACGCGGGAAATTCCTCCTGTATGGTCGGCGGCGCGACCGGCTGCATCGCGCCCGCGATCATCATCGAGCGGCACTGAAGCCGGTCAGACCGCAGGAAACTCCAGCCTGAAAGCGACGCCCTGGCTGGAGGGCAGGAGACGGATCGAGCCGCCATGGGTCGCCATGACGGCTAGCGCGATGGCGAGCCCCATTCCAGTGCCGCCGCTGTCACGGCGGGTGGTGAAAAAAAGCATCGAAGATCTTGTCGCCGTTGGCGTCCGAGATCGCGTCGCCATCGTTGCTCACCGTCACCCTTATGGTCGAGGCTTCGGCGGTCGCTTCGAGCTGCACCGACCTGGCATTGTGACGGAACGCGTTGTCGGCCAGATGCGCCAGCACGATCAGCGCCTTCTCGCCGGACATTCCGATCGAGCGGTTGAGGTCGCCGCTGGCCATGATTGTCCGCTCCGCAAAGCGGCTCTTCAGGTTCGCGATGACGCCGGAGAGCGGGGTCTGCTCGTTCTGCGGAGCGCTCTCTGCGCGGGCCAGCTCGCGCAGCCGCTGGCTCATCACGTCAAGCCGCGCGACGTCGCCAAGGATATTCGAGATGAAACTCCGTTGCTCGGATCTGGTCAGCGTGTCCGACTTGCTTTGAAGCGAATCCTGCAGCAGCTCGGCCGCGCCGCTGATCGATGTCAGCGGTGATTTTAATTCGTGCGTCAGGTGTGCCGAGAAGGTGGCGATGTAGTCGGAACGCCGCGACAGTTGCTGGGCCATGTCGAGGAAGCTGTCGGAGAGCTGGGCCAGCTCGCGGGTGCCATAGTGTTGCAGCGGCTGAAACGCGTTGCGGTCGCCGCGACCGATCCGGACGGCGCGATCGACGAGCTCGCGCATCGGACGCGTGACGGTTCGTGAGAACATCAACCCGATCGCAACCGTTGCCAGCAGCACGGCCAGTGTGGCGAGCAGGAACTTACCGCGCTCCTGATAGAGATGATCGAAGATGTTGCTCGGCGTCCGCGACGTGTAGATCACGCCGACGACGTGGTCGTTGACGATCACAGGCATCGCCGAGAAGACATGGACACCGACGCCACGGCTGATCGAATAGATCGGTGGCGGAGGTTTGTCCGGCATGCGAATACGGAGCGCGGCACTATACTGGCCGCGAAGCGCCGCGGCCACTTCCTCGATATGGGCAAGCGACTGTCCGACTTCCTGGCGGCCGGCGATCACCACGCCTTGGGGATCGAGAATACGAAAGCCCGCCAGCGTGACCTTCTGGGTCTCCAGGATGATGGGCATGAGCGCGGTCCCGATCTCGACATACGCCGGATCCGCCGGCTTCGCCGCCGGCAGCGCATCGGGCCGTCGCCGCAGCAGGTCGTTGCCGGCGAGATCGAGCGCGGGTCGGATCGGCGTCACCTGATCGCCGGGATCGGGCAGCGCATCCGGTGACACTGCGGCGCCGAGCGGGTCGTTGCCAAGCCGTGCTTGCACGTCCCGCGCATAGATCGCGGCCAACACGCGGCTCTGCGCGATCAGCTCGGCCTGCGTCTGGTGAATCAGCTGGTTGTCGTAGAGGCGGAAGAAGAACAGCCCCATCAGCAGCAGCGCCGCGACCGAGGCCGTGAACGGTTTCGATAACGTTGTCGCAGTTCACGGCCGCAAGCTTGGCCCGGATGTTGCGGATGTGGCTGTCGATGGTGCGGTCGGAGACCTGGATATTGAGCTGGTAGGCCGCGTTCATGATCTGCTCGCGGTTGAACACCGCCGTTGGCCGCGTCAGGAAGGCGCGCAGAATTCCGAACTCGATCGCGGTCAGGCGGAGCGGCACGCCTGCGAATGCTGCCACATGCTGCTCGGGGTCAACCGAGAGATGTCCCCGGGAGAGCACGCCGGTCTCTGTCCTTGTCCCCGCCTTCCGCGGGGCTAGGCGCCGCAGGATGACATTCACTCGCGCGACGAGCTCGCGGGGGCTGAACGGCTTGGTCACATAGTCGTCGCCGCCAATCTCGAGACCGAGAATGCGGTCGATCTCCTCATCGCGGGCGGAGAGGAACAGGATCGGCACGTCGGACGATTTGCGGATCTCGCGGCAGACGTCGAGGCCGTCCAATTCCGGCATGCCGATGTCGAGCACGATCAGGTCCGGCGGCTCGTCGGCAAACCGGGTCAGCGCCTCCTTGCCGTCGCGGGCCTCGGCCACGTTCATGCCGGCTTTCCTGAGGGCGACGCGAATGACCTCGCGGATATGCGGATCATCGTCGACAACGAGAATACGGTGGGTCAATGGCATCTCCGAATGCGGCGTCCCGGCCACGCCTTGCTCTCGATTGCTGCAATTGTTGTACAAGGCAACTGCCGCGGGAGACAAGAACGGATCGGCCTCCTAACGGTCGGTAAAGGCTCGTGCGGGTTGGCCCACCGCGCGGGATTGATATCCGGCCCACAGCGTGCCGAAGCTGAGCGATGCAATTGCAGAGGGTGAGAATGCGATCAGCAAGAGTTCAGGATTCTTATGCAGATTGCGTGCAGACGCCACTTATCGGCTCGCGCCGGCGAATCTCGTCTGATACGGACGACGCGGATCGGCCTCTCCGGCCACGCGTGGTCTCATGCAAGTCAGCAAATGCATCGGCATTATCCCGCTCTGGATCGCCGGATTCGGATTCGTCCTTGCGGGCGTCAACAGCAACGATCCGTATCTCGTGCCGTTGCGCGGGACGGGCAATCTTCTCCTCGTGGTCGCAAGCATCGCCGTCATGTTCATGCTGGTCCGTGGTGCCGCGTGGCGCAGGCGGACGTGGGCAGCACGGTTGCTTGTTATCCTGTGGTGCCTGCCGCCGCTCGCGATGCTCGCAGCGCATGGTGTGTTCGAGGTGCGGAAGCATCGCGTTCTGCAGACTGAGCCGGTTCTCGCGCAGTCGCTCGGGCAGCATTTCGTCGTCGGCTATCGGTCGTTCGACGAGGTCGCGCCGCTTGTGGAGAAGGGGTTCGTGGCGGGCATCTATGTAACGCGGCGCAACGTCGCCGGCAGGACGGCTGAGGCGTTGAAGGCGGAGATCGCCACGCTGCAGGCCAGGCGGCGGGCCGCGAGGCTGCCGCCGCTGATGGTCGCGACGGATCAGGAGGGCGGCATCGTTTCGCATCTGGCACCGCCGCTCACGAGGCTGCCCGCACTGGCCTCCCTGGCCGAGCTGGCGCCGGATGAGCAAAAAGCCAAAGCCGAGGAGTTCGGGCGCACCCATGGACGCGAGCTGGCGTCACTTGGCATCAACCTGAATTTTGCCCCGGTGCTCGACCTCCGGCCGGTGGCGAAGCACAACCGGCTCGATTTCAATACGCTGATCAGTCAGCGCGCGATCTCCGATGACCCGGCCAAGGTGAGCGCGATCGCGGGTGCCTACATTCATGGTCTCGAGTCCGCGGGCGTTAGCGCCACCTTAAAGCACTTTCCGGGACTGGGCCGTGTGCACGCCGACACGCATCATTTCAACGCCGATCTCGATACGCCGGTCGGCGAGCTCGCCGCGACCGACTGGCGCCCGTTCCGCGATGTGCTGTCGTCGACCGGCGCGCACTTGATGGTCGGGCATGTGGCGGTGAGTGCGCTCGACCCCGGACGGCCGGCGTCGCATTCAAAGGCCGTCATCGACGGGCTGATCCGGAAGAGATGGGCTACCAAGGCATCGTTATGACGGACGATCTGGTGATGGGCGCGATCTATCAGCACGATGTCTGCGTCGCGGTCGTGGAGGCGTTGAACGCGGGTGTCGATCTGTTGCTGGTCGCCTATGACGGGTTGCAGTTCTACCGCCTGTTCGCTTGCGCTGCGGATGCAGCTGCGCGAGGGGGCCTCGACACCGCAATGTTGCATGACAGTGAGACACGGCTGAGGCGCGCGACGCTGGTCGACTAGACCTCCGAGTTCAGGAATGAGCACCGACGGTCGATTTGTTGTCCTGCTGCTTCGACCACGAGACGTAGTAGGCAACGGCGATCATCGCCGCGATGCCGACGATGCTGACCGCGACCTGCCTGACCGCCGAGTTCGGGCCTGTAATCAGGATCAGGTGCGCGGCAAAGGAGAGGAAAACGCCCGCACAGAATACGGCGAGCCATTCCTCGCCGCACTTGATGATCGGTTGCAAGGCGTAAGATCGCAAATGTTCCCAATTGCACGGCACCAGCAGGGTGAACAGGAATGTCAGGGCCAGGAAATGCAGGATGCGGTGCGGCGCGATGTCCTCCCGGTCGGTTGCCAAGAGCATATCGCTCAATCCGCTCGGCATCATCTGGGCAAGTGCCGGAATGTCGGTGCTGGAGACGATCGCGAGAGCGAACACCAGATACAACAGGGCCGCAGCGCGCAGCGCTGGCGTGGCCTGCAGCGCGCGAATCTCAGGCGCGAACCGCTTGCCGACGAGCGCAAGCCAGCCACCCATCACGAACAGCAATTGCCAGCAGAGCGGGTTAAGGTACCAGCGTCCATCCGGGTACGACGTCAGGTTCCAGTCGAGCATGCGAGCGGTCGCATAAAGGGCCGTCGAGCCGGCGAGCGTCGCGTTCGGAGCATAGAACAACCCGCACACGACAATGGGCTGGAACGCCATCAGAACGATAATGAGTTGCAGGACATCGAGATTGAGTGGCTTGGCCTGCAGAAACAGACCGTAGATCAGCGTGCGGATCCCGTGGTCGATGAACCCGGTGATGTTGAACTCGCTGATGATCTCGGGTGCCGCAGTCCGGGCCGCAACATAGCTGATCAATTCGACATAGATGACGAAAAGAACGATGTAGGCGGCGTAAAGTTGCCACACGCGCCTGAAGATGCGGGTGGCCGCCACTAGCATTCCACGCTCGACCGCCATCCTTGTGTAGATCAGCGTCGTCGCGTAACCGCCGACGAATACGAACAGGTCGGTCGCACCGCTAAAGCCGAAATTGCGCATGGTCAGCGCGTTGACGACATTATGCGGAACGTGATCCAGGAACAGAAACCAGTTTGCGATGCCAAGCAGCAGCGCGATCCTGAGATCGCCATCGGCCCTCGCGATCTCGGCGTTTGTTGTCGAAGTCATCTGAAGCTGAAATCTGCCGGCCCGGGAAAACGATCGCTAATCTAGTGGGAACCCACGCCCGGTCCGAATAGACTCTGCGTGAACCCTATCTAGTCTATTTCGGGTTCCGGCCAAGTGGCCGGCTCAAGAAAGATCACGTTTTCGCAATCACCGTGTGAGCGCCGTCAAACCGGCTCGTGTTTACGCAGGTCGCGGGTGTGATCCAGTGTATTGGCTTGCAGATTTGCGCCGATCAGGGCGACTTCCGGCAGGGCAGCCTCCGCGAGGATATCGTCCGTGATATCCTCGACCGAGCACTCGGCAACCTCGTGGATGAAGCTGATGTTGGTGTATTCCCCTGACGCGACCCGCGAGACGACCTCGCGCCGCGTCATTTCGAGATCGACGATCGCCTCGCGGCCACGGCGGCCATAGTCGATCATCACAACAAAATACTGCATTGCCTGGCGGTTCGATGCGTTGATGTTCGTTGGTTATTATTTCCGATAATCGGAATTAAATCAAGGGAAATTGACGATAATCGGAACCCAGGCGCAGACGCACCGACCGATTCGGGCCGAAGGCACCCGAACCGGTCAGGCAGGTCCGCGAAGCCACGCTGCTATTTCTCGGACGACCGTCCGCCCTGCGACCGGGCGGATTTGCGGCCCTTCGCCGCTGTCTTGCCGCGCAGCCTTTCGATCTGGCCGCGGGGCAGGGTGACGCAGATCTCGCCGATCCATTCGAGCTTGACGCCATTAATCGGCTTGGCATTGAAGCTCTTGAGGTTGACCGTGCCGGACGAGCTGCCCCGCTCGATCGTCTTCAGATAGCGCTCGCCACTCTTCAGCCGGACCGCAGCTTCCTCTCCGTAGAAGCTCGACAGCGGATAGCGCTGCTCGCGATACACCACGATGACATCGCCGTTCTCGTATTTCGGCAGCATCGAATCGCCCGAAACCTCGAAAGCGACGGTTTCCTCCGTCATCGGGAAGGGGAGCTCGATCTCGCCGAGACCCTCCGGCGGGACCTGCTCAAGCTCCGGCTGGATCGAGGCGCCGGCGCCGACCCGGCCCACGATAGGCACCGAATTCAGCTCCAGGTATTCCATGATCGGGGCGATCTCCGATGCCTTGATCAAGCGGATCCCCGACAGGATTTCGGACACCGCTCCGGCCCGAACGCCCATTGCTCGGGCAAGTCCGCCCTTGCTCTTTCCCGTCTTTTCCAGCGCCCGTTCGATAAGTGCCGCGTCCAGCATGTTGCATCCTCTCCAAAGCTGGATGCATTATTAGCGTTACGATTATCAGAATTCAAGCTTGACTTTTTCTTCGGAATATCGGAAGGTGTGCGAGGCGCCGGCGGAATGAAAAAAATGGGAATTTGGAATGGATATGATGAACTGGCTGCCGGAGCATTCGGCTGCCTTGCAGGACCTGCGCGCCCGCGGCTTGTCCTATTCGGAAATCGCTGACACGATCAACGCAACCTTCAGCACGGCCTATACACGCAACGCGGCCTCAGCCGGGCGCAACGCATGGGACTGGCGGGCCTCGATCGGCCCGAGCCGTCCCTGCCGGGGCAGCTCGATCCAGCCAAGCCGGCCTTGCCGGAGCCACCGAGGGTCGGGCGCCTGCGTGAAGGGCGGGCCGAGCTGAAGTTCGATCTGCTTCGTTGGCCGAAAGGCTTCACCGAAACGGTGGAGATGCCTCAACTTCGTTGCGCGGCGGTCGCGCCACGGCACCTTTCACTGTTCGACCTCAAGCGCGGAGACTGCCGGTATCCCTATGGCGGGGATGCCGACGGCGAAACCATGACCTTCTGTGGTCACCCGCGCCGGCCGGGCTCGAGCTATTGCACTCCGCATTTTCACCTGAGCCGCGATCCCGAGGCGTCGGCGAGGCCGGTACTGAACGACGCTCGGCTTCAGGCCATCGGGACCATCTGAGGTCCCTCATCTGCCGACCGATCGATGTCGATCCACACAACCGCGATCGCGCGGAGGACGCCGCGCGCATTCATGGCACACTTTCGGAGGTCTCCATGCCGCGCGCAAAACGCCGGAAGCCGTACGATCCCGCTGGAATACATGATCGGCGCTCCCAGGATCTGCCCTTCAACGCCGAGGTGGCGACCGTCGAGATCGACGATCCCCTCGCGCTCGAGCTGGGCGAGAAGATCGTTGCCTTTCGCTCGATACGCAACGACCCGCTCGGCCGGTTGCATGCACACCGGCAGATCGACAACACACAGTACCGAAGCGGTCGGGCCTTCCAGAACGATTGGGAGAAGGCCGAGCGCGGCCCGCGCGCGGTGGATACGACGCGTGAATACGTTGACGGCGGTCAGCAACTTGAGCCGATCACGGAGGGGCAGCGCCAGGCGACCTTGCGCCTGAATCGCGCCGAGCATGAGCTTGGTGCCGACGGTTCGGGGCTGGTGCACGACGTCCTGATCCTCGGCATGACGATGGAGCAGGTGGGGCAGCGGCGCGGATTGCGTACGCAGCGCTGGCAGGACTACTTCGCGCGGCGCCTCAAGGAATGCCTCGATCGGCTGGCGCTGATGTACGGACTTGCCACGCCGAACAAGGTTCCGGTGAAGGACCGTCAATGCTGACTTGAGGTGATGTGCTATTGTGCCGGTTGCCGCGCAGGCATCCGGCGCGGAAGCGATTCATCACATTGCGGCACTGTGCTTGCCCTCACACTGAGCTCATCCTGATCTGCGTCGAAGACGGTCGACAGCAGCGCGGACTCTCATGTAACTTCGCTCGCGTCGACGACCTGCCCGCATTGGAGCGCAGTGTGATTGCTTCTTGTGCGAGGAATGGTCTGGTACGTCCACAAGGGAGTTCGCGGCGGTGACACCCGCCTTGATCTTATCCTGCATCGCGAACATCACGAGTAACGTGGGTCGATGCCGGCGCGGAGTCCGATTTATTCACCCTCCGATCAATTCACCAAAGGGAGAACCGAGCGATGAATCACACTGGAAACTGCTTTTGCGGCGCCGTCGAGCTCAAGGTCACTGGGGAGCCTGAGGCGATGGGCTACTGCCACTGCCGTTCATGCCGCTCTTGGTCCGGCGGCCCGGTGAATGCGTTCAGTCTCTGGAAGCCCGAGGCGGTCGAAGTCACCAAGGGCGCCGATCATCTCGGGACGTTCGAGAAGACCGCGATGAGCCAGCGCAAGTACTGCACCAAGTGCGGTGGTCACCTGATGACGAACCACCCGACGCTTGGTCTGGTCGACGTGTTCACGGCAACGATCCCGACTCTGAAGTTCAGCCCCGGCGTTCACGTCAACTATTCCGAGGCTGTGCTGCCGATACGCGATGGCCTGCCGAAGCTGAAGGACTTTCCGGCCGAGTTCGGCGGCTCCGGCGAAATGATCGCCGAATAGCGCGACGGCTTTTGAGCGGGTGGCGACGGCGCGTCGCTACCCGCCAATGTCCATTCTTCCGCTGGCCGGATGCGTTGACAGATCCGGTATCCCGGTGGGCTTGCTCGATATTCGAATCGTTTGACCGTGTCGGTGATGCCCGCACTGCGGGCCCCGCCCTTGGCGGTGACAGCCATGTCAGGCGAAGGTCCCGCCCTGCAAAATCCGGGTTTGGTTTTGGTGACGCCCTTCCGCTAAAAGGCGGGCAGTGCCGGTTCTGAGAAGGGCCGTCGTATTTCGCCTGACAAAATAACAGAGGAAGCGTCAGATCATGACCAAGCCAGATTTGCCAGGGCGCGCGCCGCGCGGGGAGGGAGTTCCGACGGCGCTCGATGGCCTGCTGGTGGTCGACTTCACCCGCGTCGTCGCCGGCCCGGCCTGCACGCAAACGCTGGCCGACTTCGGGGCCGAGGTCATCAAGATCGAGAATCCGGACGGTGGGGACGACACGCGCGCCTATGAGCACGCTGAAATTGGCGGGGAGAGCGCAGCGTATCTGAGCCTCAACCGCAACAAGCGCGGCATTGCGCTCGATTTCAACAATCCGGCCGCGCTTGAAGTCGCGCGCGCGTTGATTGCCAAGGCAGACGTCGTGGTGGAGAATTTCTCCGGCGGCGTGATGAAGAAATTTGGCCTCGACTATGCGTCGGTGGCGCCGACCAATCCGCGGCTGATCTATTGCTCGATCTCCGCCTATGGCCGCAAGGGCGATTTCGCGCTGCGCCCGGGCTTCGACCCGATTACGCAGGCCGAAAGCGGCTTCATGTCGCTCAACGGCTTTCCGGATGGTGAACCGGTGCGCACCGGGCCACCAATCGTGGACATGGCAACCGGCATGTCGGCCTGCAATGCCATCCTGCTGGCTTTGATTGCACGCGATCGGCTCGGTCGCGGGCAGCAGGTCGAGGTCGCGTTGATCGACACCGCGGTGTCGATGACCGGCTTCTACGGCATGGCCTATCTCATCAACGGCAACAACCCCGGCCGTTTCGGCAACTCACCGAACGGTTCGCCGACCGTCGGCGTCTACCGGGCGTCCGACGGGCCGCTCTATATGGCCTGCGCCAACGACCGGCTCTATCGCCGGCTCGTGACCGACGTGCTCGAGCGCCCGGATCTCGTCACCGACCCCGAGTTTGCTCACCGCAAGGCGCGGACCGCCAACAAGGAGAAGCTGCGCGCCATCATCGCCAGCGTGTTTGCAAGCGACACGCTCGAGCACTGGATGGCAAAGATGAAGAAGGCCAATATTCCGGTTGGCTATCTGCGTACGGTCGAGGAAGGGTTCAACGCACCCGAGGTGCGCGATCGTCATCGCCTGAGCAAGATCGCGCATCCGACCGCCGGCTCGGTTCCGAACATCGAGTCGCCGGTCCATATGAACCTGACGCCGACGGTCGATCCCGTTGCGGCTCCACTGCTCGGTCAGCACACTCGGGATGTGTTGAGCGAGACGCTTGGCTACGACGATCGGCGCATCGCCGCGCTGGCCGAGGCAGGCGCGTTCGGCAAGCCAGGCAACACCGGCTAGCCGTTCGGCCTGAACCAAAGATCAGGTACGCGCTAACCACGTGACCTGAGGCGAGAGGGAAGCCTCTCGCCTCGCAAGATGTCGTTCAGACGTCACGGGCCCGGACCGCGTGCCAGCGGCCTTCGACCCGGAACTGGCCCGTTCAGGACCTCAGTTCGGCTTGCTGCGCAAGTTGTTCCTTGGCATACTTTCAACTTCCTCGGTTTCCGCCCGGTCGATCTCGAGACGGGCCATCCGGAGTATGAGGGTTGCTGTGGTCAGGCCGAGGCGTTCGGCCTCTTGCGCTGCGGTGTCGACCTTCTGGGCCAAGCCTTCACGTTTACCTGGGTATGCCATTCGTAATCCTCACTTAAGGTGCGAGATGAAAAATCCCACATACGTTGCAGAGCTGCAGAACAAGCTCGGAGCTCCATCGAGCGAAACACTGGAAAGCCTGCGACTGTTGAAGGCCTTCCTTCGACTTGCGCCCGACCAGCGTTCCGAGGTCATCGAGCTGGTCGAACGTTTGGCGGTTGAGCCGCCGCGCGGTCCCTCACTGTCCTGAGGTGTTCGCGTTTCTCCTGGATGTCAGTTGTTCATTGGCCTGGCGGGCGGCTGGGTCGCGATCACGTAGATTGCACCACCCTCAAGCGCTTCGGATTGATGGCGGGTGCCCGCAGGCAGCAGGATGGTGTCGCCGGCGCCGACCACCCGCTCACCGCCGTCCCAGATGAAGTTCAACCGGCCGCTGATGATCATCAGGATTTCATCGACCGGATGGGTATGGAAGTGATGCACCTTGCCGGCCGCATCATGCTGCAGCTCGACGGAGCCCTGGGCCGGGAGCAGGCTCAGGATCTCCGGATCGATGGCAAATTCGGTCTTCGTGCCCGCGATGATCTGGGTCATGCTGCCTGTTCCTTGTTCGCGATCTGTGGCGTCTTGTTCTGCGCGAGCTTGGCAAAAGGGCAGCCTCCACTCGCATTGTTGTCGTCGTGCAGGAAGTACTGCAGATATTCGCGGCCATCAGTCGCGCCGTAGCGTCCAAGCAGCGGAGAGGGGCTCGCGCTGTCGTACGGGATCAGGCGCTTGCGTACCTCGGCGAACGCAGCGGTCGCGGCCTTTTCCGTCCCAAGGATCTTGTCGAACACCCAGCGCGGCTGGAACGTGAGCATGAAGGCGCTGGATCGGCGGCTCTGGCGCATCACATGGGCCGGCGTCGTGCACACGACGAAGATCGGCTCGCCCGCAAACGAGAACTCCCACATGGGATGGTCGATCTGCTCCGGAATCTCTGATGGCCACGGGTTCTTGTCCAGGCGGGCGAGCTGGTCGAGCGTCAGCCACATCTTGCGATAGTAGGCATCGAGCGTTTGCACGGGACGGGGCCGTGTGAACACGATCAACGAGGTGTTGGGACCGAACGAGCGCGCCTCCGAAACATATTGTGCGAGCTGCTCGCCGAGCACCGCGACGTCATACGGATCGAGGAACAGATAGCGGAGCTGATCCTGGCGATGTCCGGTCACCCCGAACACGCAAGGGAATGGCCTTGCCTCGCTGCTCATCTGCGCTTCAAACTCGGAAAACATCACGCTTTGCCAGCTGCTGACCGGATAGTTTGACGCGACTTCGCCTTTTCTCAAGAACAAGCGCTCCATAACACCCCCTACACTCATAACGACACTAACGAGCTATCAACTTGCTTCTCATCAATAGCGGCCCGGCAATGCCCGGCAGCGACATGAGAAGCAGAATGACGATCAAGGCGCTGTAGCCGCCGTCACCGATCGCGCCCGCGTTGTGCACGGCGTCGGTTCCGGAGGCGTTGCTGGCGGCAAGCATCGCAAAGCCGATGATCGGCTGCGCGACGCCGGCGAAGATTCCGGCAGCAGTGGTATTCACGGAAGCGCCGACACCGATCAGGTCGGAAGTGTAGAGCTTCTTCACGCACTTCAGCACCAGCGGAACGGTGCCGCCGGCGACGAGCCCCAAGGCCGTGAACACGACAGTGACGTAGGCGAGACCAAATGTCCGGGCGATCGGCGGCAGCAGCATCGCGATCAGCAGCATGCGCAATACGCAAATGCCGATCAATGCGCGGTCGAGCGCCGCTGCGGCACGATCGGCGGCATGACCGAGGAAGATCGAGCCGAGCGCATTTCCGATCATGAAGGCGAGCAGCGGCGTGCCGGCAGCCGTCGGGGAGATATGGAAGAAGTGGGCGACCATCGGAATGCCCCAGACGCCCGACAGCGTCGTCACGACCGCGAAGTGCGACGCGAACGTCATTGCGCAACCCCAGTTCGCAATATGGGCCAGTGATTGGCGCGCAGCGATCGCGACGCCCTTCAACGTCTTGTTGCTGTGCGACGCCGGATCGGGCTTGAGCGCGAGCTTGGCGAAGGCGAGGTTAGCAAGACCGATGCAGGCGATGAACAGGAAGCAGGCCCGCCAGCCAAACCCCGAGACGGCGGCCGCGAGCGGCGTGGTCGCAATCACGCCGCCGACATAGCCGGAGACCTGCGAGATGCCAGACATCATGCCGAACCGCTCGTCAGCGAAGCTTTGTGCCACGAGCTTCAGGAGTGCCGTGAAGACCAGCGCATCGCCGCAGGCGACAATCAGGCGGGCAGCAAAAACGTCGAGCAGGTTCGGCGCCAGCGCGAACGCTGCGCTACCGAGCGACGAGGCGATCATGCTGACGAGGACGACGCGCTTGACGCCGTAACGATCGACCAGAAGGCCGGCCGGAATCTGCATCAAGGTGTAGCCCCAGAAGTAGCTCGAGGCGAGCATCGCAACACCGGCCGCATCGGTGTTGAAATCGTGCATGAAACTGAGGCTGACCGATTGCGGTGATACGCGCTGCAGGAAGGCAATGGCGTAGGCGATGGCGACTGCCGTCCAGGCGAGATAGGCGCGGTCGGTGAAGCGCGACGTCGGAGCGTAAACGGCTTGTTGTCCGAGCATCGACATCACACCCTCGCGTAACCCACCGAGAAAAGTGCATCCGCTGAATTCGGAATCTTGCGCGATATCGCGGCATCGACCAGCGAAGCGGTGCCACGATAGGCCTGCCGATGGTGCTTAATATGGCCGTAGGCGCCCCGCATGATCATGTCGGGCAGTTCGAGCGGCTTGCCCGGATAGAGCGAGGTGCACATCTCGACACAGGCCGCCTGCAACGCCGGGTCCTGCGCATCGTCGAGCAATGATGGAGAAACTTTCTCGCAAATTTTAGCGTTCGCTGCCCAGACGATCGGATTGCGGGTCCGCCAGCCGTAGAGCACGTTGCGGTCGGCCCTCTCGGCGGCGCCCGAGCATTTCAGAACTTCCGCAGTAAAGAAGCCGTAGAGGCCGCGGCCTTGATGCGCGGGAAGCACTTCTGTGCCGCTTCGATAGATTCCAAGTCCGGCGGACATCTGCAGGATGCGATAGACCGAGAAGGCCACGAGGCCGGAGCCGTCATAGACGAGGATCAGGCTGTACTTCTGGTCGAAGGGCGAGGAGGTTGCCGTCCAGTGCGGCTCGGCGGCCTGCCAGTTGACGGCAATGATGCCGTTCATGGCGTCCATCAGCGGCTGACGGTCGCAGGCTTCGATCCGGGAGGCATCGGGTAGACTGTAGATCGCGTAATCCGCCCAAGGCGATTTGATCGCCTCGTATCCGCTGCCTAGATTTCGCGACATGGCAGAACTCCAGAATTCCATTGCAAGCTATACAGGGCAGCCTCGAATGGCTTAAAGGACAATATGCCCTCGAAAACTGCCAAGCCGCCCCGGCCTGAGCCGCGCGACAAGAAAGCAACGCGGCGGATCGCGATCGTTGCCTTTCCGGGCGTGACCTTGCTCGACATCTCGGGGCCGGCTCAGGTGTTCGCGGAGCTGGAGGCGATCGAACTGCCCGGGCCGGACTACTCATTGTCGTACCTGTCGACTTCAGGCGGCCTGGTGCCGACCGATGTCGGCATGATGATCGACACGGCGCCGATCGCCAGTGTTGCGCCCACAGAGGTCGATACGCTGGTGATCCCCGGCGGGCCCGGCATCTGGAAGATCCGCAACGACGCCGAGTTGATGAACTGGATTGCAGAGGGGCTGCCGAAGGCGCGCCGTATCGCATCAGTTTGCCTCGGAGCATTTGCTCTGGCTTGGACCGGGATTCTGGATGGCAAGCGTGCTGCAACGCACTGGCGCTATTGTCCGCGTTTGCAGGACGGCTTTCCCAACATCCGCGTCGAGCCCAACGCGATTTTCGTCAAGGACGGACATGTCTGGTCGTCGGCGGGTGTCAGCGCCGGCATCGATCTGGCGCTCGCGATGATCGAGGAGGATTTTGGCCACACCATCGCGCTCGATGTCGCGCGCAGACTTGTGGTGTTTCTGAAGCGACCGGGCGGTCAGAGCCAGTTCTCGACCGTCCTTGCGGCCCAGGCCTCGGACGTCGAGGGACGTTTCAGCGCGCTGCACGCCTGGATCATCGAGAACATCACGAGCGACCTCAAGGTCGAGACCCTCGCGGAAAAGGCCGGGATGACGCCGCGCACCTTTGCCCGGACCTATGTCAGCCGCACCGGCATGACACCCGCTAGCGGTGTCGAGGCACTGCGCGTTGAGACTGCGCGCTTGCTGCTCGAAAGCCGCCAGGTCGGCGGCGTGGTCGAGGTCGCCAAGCGCGCGGGATTTGGCGACGACGAACGAATGCGGCGGGCCTTCCTCCGCCACCTCGGCGTGTCGCCGACCGAGTACCGAAACCGGTTTTCGGGCAGTTAGCGCGTGTCGGACAGCTCAGTTCGGCGGGGTCGAAACCCGATCTATCTCACAAGCGAATAGCTGGCCTTCGCTCGCTGGTTTCGTAGGTCAAGGTAGTAGCTTTTCCGGTTTGTCTGCGGCTAATGTGCCGGCCAAATCGGGAGAAGAAACGACCATGAATGACGGGACCCCCATTCAGCAGGCGCGCAATGTCGAACTCGGTGCCAGCGGCGAGGAATTCCAGAACCTGCACGAATTCGCGCAAAAGGCCCGCGCCACGCTGAACCAGAACGCCTGGGACTACATCGTCGGCGCCTCGGAAACCGAGACCACGATGCGCCGCAACAGAATGGCGCTCGATGAGATCGCGTTCCGGCCGCGGGTGCTGCGCAACGTCATCAATATGGATCCATCCACCGAGGTCTTCGGCCGCAAGCTCCGGCTTCCGGTGATGATCGCCCCGGTCGGCGCGCTCGAGATCTTCGATCCGGATGCAGGCGCAGCCGTCGCGCGCGGAGCGGGGACGTTCGGCGCGGCGCATATGCTGAGCTCGGTGTCGGAGCCAGGGCTGGAGAATACCGCCAAGGCGGCGCCTGACGCCTTGCGCATCTTCCAGCTCTATGTGCGCGGCGACGATGCGTTCGTCGAGGATACGGTCAGCCGCAGCATCGACAACGGTTACGCCGCGTTCTGCCTCACCGTGGACACCGCCCATTACAGCCGGCGTGAGCGCGACATCGCCAAGCGCTACGTCCGTGAAAGCCGCATCCGCGCCACTGGCGGCGATTTCCAGAAGGGGCTGGAATGGCGGACGGTGAAGTTGATCAAGGACAAGTTCAAGATCCCGCTCATCCTGAAGGGGATCGCCACCGCCGAAGACGCCAGGATCGCCCTCGATCACGGCGTCGACTGGATCTACGTCTCAAATCACGGCGGACGGCAGCTCGACCACGGCCGCGGGTCCATGCATGTTCTTCCCGAGATCGTTCAGGCCGTCGCCGGCCGCGCCAAGATCATGGTCGATGGCTCGATCTGCCGTGGCACCGATATCGTGAAGGCCATCGTCTCGGGGGCCGATCTCGTCGGAATCGGCCGTCTGCAATGCTGGGCACTCGCCGCGGCCGGCGAGGCAGGCATCGTCCGGATGCTTGAATTGCTGGAGGACGAGGTGATCCGCTGCCTCGGTCTGCTCGGCGTCACGAGCTTTGCCGAACTGGACAAGTCCTATCTGCATCCGGCGACGCCGACCAATCCGCCGAGCGTGTTCAGCGCATTCCCGCTGCTCGATATCGACCCGTACCGCTACTGAGCCGCGCCGCCGCGAGAGACTAGGGAGCGATCACGCGATCGGGGATACCTCGATCGCGCCGGCTCGCCGTCAATCTGTGGTGTTCATGAAGCCGCCGCGGCAAAGACAAAGTCTGATCCAAATGCCGCACTAGTCGAGGCGAATGGCAAACAATCCATTCGCTGAATTTTCACTTGAGCGCGCGATCGCCCTGCGCTGGACCCTCCGCGATATCCAGGCGGGCAGGCTCAAACTGTCACCGGTCAGTGACGAGGATCTGCGCGCTCTCACGGAGCTCGGTCTGGTCGAGCTATATGACGGCGCACCCGAGCTGACGGAGGCGGGCGTCGCGGTGCTGAACGACTGAACGGGCCGGTAGCCTAGCGCGCGTTCAGGAAGCTTTCGCCGGAATTGCAGGGCGCACACTGATAGGTCAGCACGTCGTAGACCTGGTCGCGTGGCTCGATCAAGGCAAGCCGCATCTGCGTGCCGCACTTCATGCACGGCATCTCTATGCTGGTCTTGAAGCGGGTGCAGGTCGGCGTTGGACGAATGGCGCGCAGCATCGGATCCCCTTATTCCCCACAAGAGACGCGAACGCGACCAACGACGAGGCCGAATCACTATGCCACAGTGCTGACATGATTGGAATCGGCCTGCGTGCAGTCCGGTCGCTGTTAGGTAAATTTTCCTTGGGTGCAGGAGCGAGTGGGCCTCATGGTTTTGGCGATACGGCGCTGACGCCGTCACAATCTATGCTAACCTCGGCAGACGCTTTTTTCAGGGGGCGCGATCATGATTGAGCCGAAGCTTGAAGTTCCCGCCGAGTTGCGCGATCTGGCGGAAAAGACCATCGACCAGGCCGAGCAGGCGTTCAGCCTGTTCTTTGATGCCGCGAGCAAGTCGATGACGGCGATGCCGGGCACCGGGACCGAGATTTCCAAACAGGCGCTGTCGTTCACCGAGCAGAACATGAAGGCGGCGTTCGAGCACGCGCGCAAGCTCGTGCACGCAACCGATCTGCAGGAGGCGATGCGGATCCAGTCGGAATTTCTGCGGAGCCAGTTCACCAATGCCGGCGAACATATGCGCCAGATCAGCGGAAGCGTGATGTCCGCCACCAAGGACGCCGCGAAGGGCAAGTTCTAGGGCAGGCGGCCTTCACGGCGCGTCGACGTCTAGCGCCGGCGCGCTGCAGCAACGCCGAGCAGGAACGCGACGAACAGGCTTGCCAGTGGCGCTTCGCGCGTGACCGCGCTTACGGTGGCGAGGACGCCGCCCGGCCGGCGTGAGGTTGCGATCGCGTCGCTGAGGCGATCGGCCGCCGCTCGAAGTCCGTCCGACACCTCCGTGATGGTCCGCGAAACGTCCGTCGCGGTGTCGATCGCCCGCTCACCGAGTGTGGGCTGAAGCGGAGACTCGGGTGTTTCGGAGCTCATGCGTCGTCCCGCGGTTTCGCTAAGGGTGAGGTGGTTGTTACCCTGGTTACCGGCGCGTGCGCGCGGCGACGGCCACGTATCGGGGAAATTCGGCAGCTGCGGATTGGTTCCACCAACATGCCTCGCTTTCACATCGGGGAACCGGAAACTTACGCGCCGGTCGCGGCTTGTTTCCGTGGAGGAGACGATGATGACAATGCAGGCGCATGGCATATCGGATGGCCGTTCGGTCAAGCATCGCAATCGGCACGGCGGAACGCCGCTGTTGATCGCGGCGCTGGTAGCGATCCTTGGCGTGCTGGGCATGCTGATGGTCGACCACGGTCCGTGGAGCAAGCCGAAGGTGCAGCCGGCCGCTTCCGCCAACTACTCAACGACGGGCGAGGCGGCACACGCGGCCGGCGCAAAGGTGATGCCGACCGAGCCCAAGACACCGATTGAGCCTGATCCACCCGGCCCAAAGCCCGCTCAACCGGCAAATCCGAGCACGCAGTAACAGATGCGGGGCATTCTTGAGATTGCATCCGACGCAAAGCGCAGGAATTGACTCGTCGGGCAAATCAGCGGCGCAAAACTATAGTCGGAACACTGCGGGCCGATCAGCGCACGCTGACGAGCATGCCCCACGCCGCGGCGAACCCGGCACCGACGAGAACCAGCACCGGACTGTCGCAGAAGATACCGCCATACTGGCACATGGTGGCACCGATCGAACCGATCTCATGATGGCCCGCTGCATAGAACAGGCCGGACAGGACCGCGAGCACGGCAGCAACGAAATACATCGGCGCTTCCTCCTTGCAATCAAACTGCGGCGCGGGTCGACCCGAGCCAAAACTGTCCTGATGTCGATCCAAATGTTGTGAGCCGCTTGTCCGCTTGACGCGTCGGGCAACTCAGCGGCACACTGACATCATCGCAACCAGCATAAGGCGATCGGCGCCGGCTCGTGTTGCGATTCCGGATCATGCGCAGAGTTTCGGTCAAAGCGGTTTCCCGCCGTCGAAGCCGACGCTTCACATTTTACCGATCGCATTCAGTTCGCAAAAACGTTTGACACGTCGGGCAACTCAGGGGCATAATCCGAAAATCAGAAATTGTTGAGCCCGCGCGGAGCAATCCGCGGCGGGCTTTTTGTTTGCCGTTTCGCCAATCGGACGGCGGCCGCAACGTCACGACGCCACATCCTCCCAGCCCGTCGCCTGAGCGTCGCAAGCGAGCCGCCGTCCGAACCCATTGAAACGAGCACGAGATTGGCCGGTGCGCGCGAACGCGCCGGTCCTGCGGCGCGGCGCAAGCCGGCGCCGCCAGCGGCCCCCACTCGTCAGGGATAAGGTTCGCGCCCCAAAGATCGCCGCCCGCTGCGCGATCTGCCGCACATTCATTCGATGGCCGCATCACGCGCGGACGGCCGATCAACGAGGTTGCATGACCGCCTATCTGATATCGCTCGCGCTCGCGGGCCTGATCGCCATTGCATTGTCGGAGTTCGCATGAGCGCAGAGATCATACAGTTCATCCCCCGTCCGCGTCACGAAGGCGAGCGAACGGATTTTCCCACGATCGCATTTCGCTCGGTGGTGCCTCCTGATACGCATGATGTCGATACGGCTCCGAGCGAATATCTCCCGTCCGATTGGGAGGAGAAGTGAGTGGCGAGGACGATTACGCAGATTCGCTCGCTTGCGCGGAGCCATACGAGAAGCGCGCTCAACGCGCTGGTCGGGGTGATGCGATCGACCAGCGCAACGCCGGCTGCCCGCGTCTCCGCAGCCAATGCCATCCTCGATCGCGGCTGGGGCAAAGCGCCGCAGGCGATCGAGAACGGCGACGGAGCGTTCGAACTTGTGCACCGCATCGAGCGGATCATCGTCGAGCCTGAGGAGGTTGAGGGCGAAGATACCTGAGAGCAGCGGCCGCGGCCCGATAACCCGCGCCGCAAAGAGGCTTATGTTGATCGCATACAGAGAGAGTTTCTCGGTCTTCTCGACCACGTGCAAGCACAGGCCATACTGCACAAAAAATCCTGATCCATGCGCAACAAATGCTGAGCCGATGGCCCCGCTCGTTGCTCTTTGTCGATATGGTTCAACAATGAGCAGTAAAGGGACTACGGCTTACATAGATCATTTCCGCAGAGCATACCATGGATGCTGATCAGATTTTCGACGCGTTGCCGGCGATCAAGCACGTCTCTACTCTCGCAGCAATTGGATGCGTGCTTCCAACGTATTTTCTTCACCTTCGTCCTGCGACCTATAGAGTGTTTCTGTCCTTGGGAATCGCTTTCTCTCTTGCGAGACTGGCCGCAGAGATCGCGGTAATAGTCTTCGTTACTCCGCATCTCCTGGCGTTTATCTTTCCACCATTCACTGTTGCCTTGATCGGAATACTGGCCCGGATAACACGGATCACTCGTGTAGGTTTGTGGAGCACAGTAGTGCTGATATGCGTCATTGTAGATTGGGCGCACCTTGCCGGTCTGTTCTGGGCACTTTCGTAAATAGCCTCAGATCAATACTGCAGCGGCAAAGTACGGAGTGCCCGCCGAAGCGATTGCCGGAAGTTTGGCCCAAGAGCTACTCGACCGAACTGCCAGCTATTGGAATGAGGCGAGAGCTGTCGGTTCATCCTTCTACGCATATAAATCTCTCGCAGACGCGTACGCGGCGGGTGTGGCAATGAACCCACTCAACCCCGAGCGCGGTGCTTCGGACTATATCCTTAACCGGTACAACGTCGCCCCAAACGCGATAACGGTAGGACCGGATATTCGGAAGAAAATCCGAAATCCTCTGCTTATTGACTTTGGTCCGGCGGGAGTGAAATTCCACAACGCCATTCAGGCGATTCAGCCGATGCGATATTCGCCGCCGTCGATGTTTGGTCTTCCGGACGCCTCAAGCGCGAACAGCAATCTGACCGACTGGCTTGCCGACTTGCTCGGGGCGCGCCCTCGTCAATGACCGTTCGAGCGAGATGATCACCGCTCGGCACCAGGCGGGCGTCCGATCCGATTTGCCTTACCGAGAGCAGCCTTGTCGATCCTGAAAATTCCAACCGCAAAAGTCTTTGAGCCGCTGCTTCGGCCGGCGCGATACAAGGGCGCATTCGGCGGCCGGGGCTCGGGAAAATCTCATTTCTTCGGTGAGCTTCTGGTCGAGATGTGTCAGGCCGAGCGCGGCACGCTGGCGGTCTGCATCCGCGAGGCGCAGCGGACGCTGGCGCAATCATCGAAGCGATTGATCGAAAGCAAGATTGCGTCGCTTGGTGTCGGTCAAGGGTTCAAGAACTATTCGGACAGGATCGCGACCCCCGGTGACGGCGTGATGATCTTCCGGGGCATGCGAGATCATACGGCCGACTCGATCAAGAGCCTCGAGGGCTTCAAGATTGCATGGGTTGACGAAGCGCAATCGCTGAGCGCGCATAGCCTCGCCTTGCTGCGGCCGACGATTCGTGCGCCGGGCTCGGAATTATGGGCAAGCTGGAATCCGCGACGGAAGTCGGACGCGGTCGATGATTTCCTCCGGGTGCGCAAGCCGCCAGGGGCAATCGTCGTCAACGCGAACTGGCGCGATAATCCATGGTTTCCTGCGGTGCTCGATGAAGAGCGACGTACGGATCTTTCGCTCTATTCCGATCGCTACAATCACATCTGGGAAGGAGGCTACGTGCAGGCGTTCGAAGGCGCGTACTTCGCGGAACTCCTAACCCGGGCGCACAATGACGGCCGCGTCGGCAAGGTGGCCGCAGATCCGCTGTTGCCGCTGCGCGCCTTCGTCGACATCGGCGGCGCCGGTGCGACCGCCGACGCCTTCACGATGTGGATCGTGCAGTGGGCCGGCAGCGAAATCAGGATCCTCGACTACTATGAGAGCGCCGGCCAGGTGTTGGCGTATCACGTCAACTGGCTGCGCTCGCGCGGCTATCAAAACGCCGTCCTCTATCTGCCGCATGACGGCATGGCGACCAACAACATCACCGGAAAGCGCTACGAGGATCATCTGCGCGACGCCGGTTTCACCGTCGAGCCGCCGGTAAAGAACCAGGGCCGCGGCGCGGCGATGATGCGGATCGAGGCGCTGCGCCGGCTCGGGCCGCAGATCTGGTGGAACGAGGCAACGACGGAAGCCGGCCGCGACGCGATCGGCTTTTACCACGAGCGCAAGGACGAGGTGCGCAATGTCGGCCTCGGCCCGGAGCACGACTGGTCAAGCCACGCCGCCGACGCGCTTGGCCTGATGGCGATCTGCTACGAGGCGCCGGGAAGGACAGGCAGCTTCAATCGGGTGATCCGGTATCGCGAGCAGGGGTGGGTGTGAGACGGTTGCAAATGTGCTCCGTATTATTGTCCGCTTGCCCGGCTGGACCGATGCTTATGCTCCCTTCTTACGTAATCCAACCTTCCGAGTTGGAGACATGACGCTATCAACCGGCTCCGGCATCGTAACTTTGCGTGACGGCTCGCGTTTTGATCTTACGAAATTCGCCATTCTTCCGGTCGATGGGGTCGAATATCTCTTGCTTCACGCCATAAGGAGAGATGGCAGCACTCAAGATAATTGGACCAACATGGAAGATGGTCGCACGCTGTTTCAGGATGGAATTGGAAAATGGAATAGTCCTGAAGCGGCCGCGCTGTCACCAGCGAATTCGAAGTTCTCTCAGGCAACTATTGCTGCGCGGCCCGTTCCATTTCCAGACTTCGCTCAACGGGCCCAGCGTCTGACGACGGACAAGTACTTCGGAAACTACGCTTCCCCCTTTGACCGTGAGCCCGACGTCCCACACGGCCTTGCCCGGTTCGAGTGATCGGAAAGCTCCGAGCGCGCCGACGCGGACAACGAAGATTGGCTGACGCGCTTGATTCGGATCATGGGCGCGGGCTGATTGCTTCACTGTCGGGCCCGTTCCGCGGCTCCATCCCGAACCGTTCGCCAGCGTCTGGACCGAATCCAGAATTCCGGGAGCGTTCCATTCGCGCGGTCGCTCTGGACGATCTTGGTTAACGAAAATCGGAACTCCTCACGCTTGCACCACAACCTAAGGCTTCCACCAATGGCAAAGATGTCGACGTCCGATCTCAAGGCGATGCTCGCCTCCGAAAAGGCCGATGCGCTCGCGGCGCTATCAGCGGCGCGGCTTGCCGAGGAGCGGGCAGATGCGATGGACTACTATCTCGGCGACATGCGCAAGGACATGCCGGCGCAGGACGGCCGCTCGCGTGCGGTCTCGACCGACGTCGCCGATACCATCGAGGGGCTGATGCCCTCGCTGATGGACATCTTCGCCGGCTCTGACGAGGTCGTGCGTTTCGAGCCGGTGGGACCGGAAGACGAAGCCGCCGCGCAGCAGGAGACCGACTACGTCAATCATGTCTTCATGCAGCAGAATCCCGGCTTCATGACGCTCTATTCCTTCATCAAGGACGCGCTGCTGTCGAAGGTCGGTATCGTCAAGGTGTGGTGGGAGGAAAGTGAGGAGGAGAGCCGGGAGACCTATTACGATCTCACCGACGACCAGTTTGCGCTGCTGGCGCAGGCCGTGATGGAGTCGGACGGCGCGATGAAGATCGTCGAGCACACCGTGCATGGCGCGGCTGACGATGCCGTGACAGGGGCGGCGAGCTGATGGCGCCGGTACTTATTTGGTTCGACCGAAAAGGAGATCCCAACTTTGCGCGCTCCCAATTCGGATCGAGCCGGGAATGCTGCTACGCCGTCACTTCATAGGGTATCCGCTCGAAGGCTGCTACCTGAGGCGAAACGCGTGCCTCAATCTGGCAGAAAGGCGCGCTGGCCAGACGGTCGGTGCCTAACCTCTGAAATAGAGTCCAGCGACCACCAGGAGCACGATGCCCATCGCTATCCATCCATACAAGATCAGCTCATTGCGGATCGCGCGATCGAGATATGGGCGGCCCTCTTCGGTCAAACGCGCGGGATCAATGTTGGTTACGCGAGCGTTGCCGGACCCGTCGAGGTTAAGCATGCGTCCAAACAAGTGTATGGCGGCCGCCAAGATGGCGCCGAAAAACAGCGAGCCAAACAACCAGCCGAACACAGTACGCGGCGCGCGCCATGGTGAAGGCTCAACGTCCACGTACCGTTCGCCTGGCGCAAGATGTTCGAGAACAGCCTCCGCATCCCGCACATTCAGCGATGCGAGAAAAGACAGCCCAAAAAGCCAGACCGCGATAAGACCGAAGAACAGATAAGTCATCGTCATCTCACTGCCCGAAGCGGATCGGATTCGACGCCGCTATCGAACGGCTCAGCCGGCTTCGCCTATCGGCGCACTTGTTTGCTCAAGATATTGGTCGCTACCAGAAGTTTCAACTCCGGAGTTCGAAATGGCAGAAAATGAGAGAAAAATCCGATGGCCGGATGGCGTCTCGTTGTCCTTGCCGAGGCCTCTTCTTCCCGGGCGGATCGGTGGGACCTACTACTGGAGTCCGGGTGCCGATAGCGCGCCGCACTTTACGGTGACGAACAGTTCTGGCCTGCCTGGCGCTGGCGTGAACGCAGTCTTTCTCAGAAAGGGAATGACGTCCAGTGACACGCTCGGGCCGGGCGTCAGCGCGAACGTATCGACCATTCTGCCGTCGGTCACTTTAAATGGGACGGTCCCATTCGGCGGCAACTACACTCCCAGGGTGACCACTGTCGAAGCAGGAATCGGCACTCCGAATGCGTCGCCGGCATTCACCACGACTTTCACTCCGCATCAAGTCGCGGAATTCCTGCGCACCTATGACCGTCCACCTCCCAGTCCTGAGTGGCGACGGGCCTTCGTCCGCGATTCGGCAGCCGCGGCCGGCGTACCCAGTCGTAACAACGTGTTCGAGTATGGATATCCCGACCCGGATGGCGGGCTGTCCCAGGCGCGAGAGATGGTTTCGGCCGACTCGACTGGTGCTGGCACGATCGGTGGTCCCGGCCAAAGGCCGGTCAGATATCTGAGCCGACGCGAGCAATATTCAATCGGAGACGGCATGGGTGATTGGCGAGCGTCGACGATGCCGGTCGATTCATCGAATCCGCCCGCCGTGACGCCGCCGCGCCCCGGTGGCTTGTACGGTCTGATGCTCGACTACTTGCGCGGCAACTACCCCTCGGACCGTTGACGACTTCGAGGCGGGATGGCGAACTGCACGGAGTTTGGTGCATAGTCTCGACTGTCGTCGAAATGTTCGGGGAATTGCCATGTCTGTCGCCTTCTTTGCCGTCGCCGCGATTGTCGCGATATGGTCGGCCGTCAAGTCCGAGGTCATTCGTCGCGAGCTTGTCGATGCGTTTCCTCCGCAATTCCAGGACTTCGACATGTCGCGCTATGCGCTTCATACCTATGCGCTTGCGCCTTCGACGTCGTTGCCGCTGCAAGCCGAGTACATGAAGACCATGTATGGCGGGTGCGCCGCTGCCTTGAGTGGCTCGCTTGGATTCTTCGCAGCGGGAAATGTCGCGTTTGGTTGTTTCGTGCTGATTGGATTCAGCTGGGCTGCTTATCAGACATTCAAGTCTTGGAAAACCTATCGAACCAACTGCGGGCTGGAAGTCGATCAACGGGATAAGGAACACAAATGACGGCAGGGACTTATGGTGGGGGGACGTTTGGCTGGCCATGGGGCGGTGGGGTCGGCGCGTACATCGACAATCACGGCAGACTCTATCCCCAGGTGTATGCGGGTGCGCCGCGCTGGGGTCTGTCTGCGGGATATACGCCAGACCTTGAAGGATTGCTGACTGGGCCGTCGGCATCAGGCAGCATCGGATTCGGGCCAGTTCGCGCAAATGTCGGGACCAGCGGAGGCGCCCATGGTGTTGGCTTCGGGACGCCTGGCGCTGGTGTGACGTACGGGCTTGGGCCCTACGAATTATCCGACGATTACTCGCAGCCCTGGAAGAGGCCCTTCATCCGCGATAGCGCGGCGGCTGCAGGAATCCCAGGCAGAAGCAACGTTTGGGAATATGACTATCCCGATGCCGGATCGCGTCCAGTTGCGCCGTCCGGCGATTCCGGCGACGCGGGGAGATCTCGTTCGCCGCGTGAGTATGGATATCCGGAGATGCCCGTGGGCGGTGCGGCCGCGCGGTCGGGGGCGAGTGGGGGGCTTCTGGGTCGGATCATCGCTCTGACTGACAATGGCGCGGACGGCGCGGATTGGCGGACGCCGGCGATAGCGTCACCGTCATCAGGCAAGGCTTTCAGTGAGGGGGCGCCTCCTGTGCGATTTCTCGAGAGGGTCTCCGGTCTTCCCGGTCGTCAGGCTGACTCTTCCGATCTGCGCGACCCCGAGTTGTCGCTGAACGGGTTGGCCGATCTTCTGCAAAGCTACGCACGCCGCGATTATCCCGGCAGATAGACGGCCGGCGCGTTGCACGAGCGCTTGTCAGGCGTTCAAGCCGTCGCACACCTCCAAAAGATGAGCTCAACGAAAATGGCTGTTCCCATGCTTCAGGGGCCGGCGGCGCTGCCGCTTGGCTCACCCATTGCTCACGACGTCACCATCGTCAGCACGCGAAAGCTCGCCCAGGCGAGGGTGATGGGCGTGCCGCCGGAGGAGTTCGGCATCGAGCGCGGCGCACGCAGCATCCGCGACTGCAACTATTGCTTCCACGAGGTCGTGACCAAGACGGAAGCACAACTCGTTGCCGAAGGCTTCGATGCCACGCAGATCAAGTCGCTGAACGACTATACCGGCTATGCCAATATCGAGACGCTGGCGCGCGACACCGCGGACGAGCATTTCGGCACCGGTGCCGGTGGCGTCAATTCAGCGGCGCGGCTGGTGCGCATCACCGAGCACTATGTGCGGATGGACTATGAAGGCAACGGCCGGCCTTGCCTCTATCAGGTAATCACCGGCGGCGACCAGAGCGAGATCCTGCGCAAGGATGGGCGCGACTGTATCACGGCGTTCGACGCCATTCCGTTCGCTGCGACCACGCCGGTGCCGATGACGCACCGCTTCTTCGGGCGCTCGATCGCGGACCTCGTGATGCCGCTGCAGCGAGAGAAGACCGCGCTGAAGCGCGGCGCGCTGGACAATCTCTATCTGCACAACAATCCGCGCGTCGAGGTGGCCGAGAGTAATGCCGGGCCCAACACGCTCGACGATCTCCTGGTGTCGCGGCCGGGCGGCGTGGTGCGCACCAAGACGGCGGGCGGCTTGAACTGGCAGGTGGTGCCCGACATCACCACCTCGATCTATCCGATGATGCAGTATCTCGACGCCGAGCTCGAGAGCCGCACCGGCCTCAGCCGGCAGTCCCAGGGCATCGACGCCGACGCGCTGCAGAACCAGTCGGCGACTGCGGTCGCGCAGGTGTTCTCGGCCTCGCAGATGCGGATCAAGCTAATCGCGCGGATCATGGCCGAGGGTGTACGCGATATCTTCGCACTGATGCATGGCACGATCCGCAAGCACGGCCAGCAACAGCAAACCGTGCTGCTACGCAATGCCTGGATCACCGTCGATCCGCGCAACTGGAAGACCCGCGACGACATGACGATCAATGTCGGTCTCGGCACCGGCGGCAAGGCGCAGCAGTTCGCACAGGTGATGGCGCTTGCCAATGTGCAGAAGGAACTGATTGGCGGCGGCAAGGCCAACATGGTCGGTGACCGCGAGCTCTACAATACCGCCGTCGAGCTGACGCGGATCATGGGGCACAAGAACCCGGGCCGCTTCTTCAACGACCCGACCGCGGTCAATCCGCAGACCGGCCAGCTATTGTATCCGCCGCCGACGCCGCCAGCGCCGCCGCCGGATCCGCGGGTGCTGGCGTTGCAGGCCAAGGCACAGGCCGATCAGCTCGCCGTCGCCCATCGTGCGCAAATCGAGCAGCAGAAGGCACAGGCCGATGCGATCCATCAAAAGCTCAAAGCCAAAGCGGAGATCGAACTGGCCAAGATCAAGGCCGAGCTCGATGCCCAGATCAAGGTATTCGACGCGCATCTGAAGGCGGCGACGGAGGCGCGCAAATCGGAGCGCGCCCATATGTCGGGTGCGCGAAAGGCCAGGGACGGCCACCACTATGTTCCGGACCCGAAGCGGCCCGGAAAATTCCTGATGGTCGTTCATCATGTCTGACGTTTCCCTGGTGCCGGTGGACCATCAGCCGGATTTCGACGATGTTACTTTGATTCCGGTCGAGCACGATCCATTCGACGCAGGTGGCTTGGGTCCGCAATCCGGAACGAATTTGCCCGCGGCGGGTGCTGAGACTGACCGGATACGAGTGGGTCAACAATACGCGCAGTATGCTCCCGGGAGGCTGAGCATGCCGCCGCTGCCTCCCGTCTTCCTGCCGGGTACGCCCGAGAATGACGCGTTTGTCAGCTCGACAATCAAGGCCGGTCGCGCAGTCGGAATCGGCAACGTCCTGAATAGCGATGATGCGAGCAGACCGCCCGCCGGATCTCGCCCTGTTGATCAGACACCATGGTCGGGCGATCATGGTCAGATTAAGGATGCGATAGGAGCTGCGGCGACGGGCGATGTCAGGATCTCGCCGACAGACGAGGTTTGGTCAAGGAGCCTTGACGGCAGCTGGACAAACCACGGGCCCGCGGGCACCTTTGCGGGTTCTGGTCAGCCCAGCGGTAGACGAGGAAAGGATAAGGACCGGCGATGACCGAGGATGAAGCGGACGACATGCAGCATATGCTGAGATATACGGTCCGGATACTGATCAAGCATCCAAGCATCGATCCTGCGCGCATAACGTCGGTCCTTGGCCTGGAGCCTAGATACACGGCAATCGCTGGCGGTGTACGAAAGACCCCGACGGGGACTATTCTTTCCGGCGTGCATAAAGTCAGCGGTTGGGGGCATTCCTACGATGTCGGAGGAAAGCGACCGTTCTTCTCGGATGTTGGAGAAGTGTTGGTCAAACTGGAATCTCATAAGGCCTTTCTAGCTGAGATATCCGAGGGCGGCGGCACCATTGAATTGATCATACACTTGTCCGGGGAGATGAACATCGGCGATACCTTGTCGTGGCAGGACATGGCGCGCCTTTCCGCTCTGCACGTCAACCTGGGCATCGAGGTCTTTCCAAATTCCTGATGCGCTGGCGCCAGCGGGGTGACGTCGGCACCACGATTGCGTGACCGGTATGGCCTTTGGCGAGGTAATGACAGATTGATACTTTCGGCATGTGGTTTCCGATGTCATCCCGAAGATGCCTCGATGAAAATTATTGAGGCGGTGTGGGAAGCTGAACATTGATAGCGCCGGTGACAATCCCGACAACGATGGTGGTGCAGGCGCGAGCGTAGGACAGTGTCACGATCGTCGCGCATCAGGAGCGGCCAGGCAGCAGCACGCGCACAATGCTGCGATGAAGCGGTATACCGCGAACGATCTGGCCTTACGCGCAATGTCCCCGGCTTCATCCCGCTTGGCGGCGCTGGCAAATGAAATGCCGCTCGAACCTGTCGAATACGATCCTCTCTCTGGAGAACCTCCGCAATGACGATTGCCGATGAATCAAGACTTGATCAGGCCGTCGGCCGTGGTGTCAGGGCCGAACGCCTGCTTACCGACGAATTGCTGGTCGAAGCATTCGCGACCCTCGAGCAGGCCTACACGACCGCGTGGCGATCGACGACGATCGACGATGCGTCCGGTCGCGAGAAGCTGTTCCTCGCGATCAACGTGGTTGGGAAGGTGCGTGATCACCTGACCGCTGTGGCCACCAACGGCAAGCTGGCGAAAGCCGAGCTGAAAGAACTGGCCCAGACGGCGGAGCGAAGGAAGCGGTTTGGCATCCTGTGAGATGCGCTTGACAGCGTTCTTGTTATGTTCAATTCTGGGTTGCTTGGTGTTTCTCGTGCGAGCCTCAGGATGAATCTCTCAACATTGCAATGGTGGGCGGCGTTCATCCTGGACGTCCTGATCAAAGCCGCACTTATCTATTGGCAGGCTGCTCTCGTTACTCTTGGCATGATTACTCTTCAGGGTTTCGTGCCTTTGATCTCCATCATTTTGATGGCTGCATCGCTTTCGAGCCTTCATTTCCTTTGCCTCTTCTTTGGCAACAGGTTTGTGGGATCGCTTCAAACTGCGACCGTTCAGCGCAGCCGTCCCCTGAAGTTAGTGCTCGTGCTGATCTTCGCCAACCTCTTCTTCATCGTGAGTTTCGCTGCGGTCTTGTCCGTCTCGGGCAATGTCCTTGATCACATGCTCCTGAGCGCGATCGTGGCTGTCACCAATCTGGTGCCAATTCTGCCTGTCGCCGCCACCGGTGGTCTCCTGGATATCGCCAAGTCTCAAGCTTGATCGACTGCTGTCGATCTCTCCGCTGCAGTCTTCACTGGCCCCAAACTTGTGCCTGCAACTCATCACAGAGCGAGCCTGCAATGGATCCGACCACCCAATCTCCGATGCGAATAACCGTGCCGACGCCATTCTCCGACGGAATCGATATTCCGATTCCGAGCGGTCCGCACTTCTATTCCAACAAGACGTGGATCGGTCGCGTGTCTGATGGGATTGCGCCGAGGCAAGCATTCGAATCCCTGTCGCGGCATGCAACGCCTGGCCAAGACAGGGGCAGCGTCGATGGCGGCACGATGGACATCCCGATCTGGGGGCCAGTCCGGCAGATCGTCGACCCGGATCGCTTGATGATCGTCAATACAACGCAGCCCGGCCACGAGCTTTATCCCGGAAATGTGCACCGATCCATCGTTCAGGACGGTGATGATCTCTACGTCATGACACATGGATACGGCACGGGTAAGTTTCCTTTCGCGAACGAGATCGTCGCGCCGCTGCTTTGGAAATCTGTCGATTCCGACATCCGCCACGAACTCAATCCCGAGATCCAGCCTCCCGGCTCAGCTACAACATTGGTTCGTGACTCGGTCGCGCACAGCGGGGTTCCGATTTCCTTCGTCCAGCGCGGTGGCGACCTCCGCGGCCGCAAGAGGTGCAATTAATATCGATCACTTTGCAAGCACCGCCCCTCCGATGGGGACCTCAGACAGCGATGATCAACCGTCGATCTCACCACCGCAGCCGGACCGGCCTGTCCGCTATCTGGGTAGCACACGCGTCCGGTACTGACGTTCGGGATGGAGACAGCCGCAGCCGCGCTCGGCAATCTGCGCGTATTCGGCTCTCGAGTCGTCACACGGATGGCGTCTCGCTTCGGCGCAAAGAAAAAGATGCGATGCGTGTTGACACGTCGGGCAACTCACTAGCATAATCTCACCATCGAAAGTTTTGAGCCCGCGCCGGAAACGTCGCGGGTTTTTTCATGACGCCGACCCTGCGCGACACGCAGGCACCACGGCGGAGACGAAGGCGGGCCGAACCGGAAGCGTGCTTCCGCGCCATCGTGCAGCCGAGCGCTCAACCACCCAAGATCATCACGTCCGTTCATCACGATGCCGAACGCGTCCGCCAATCGGCGGCGCTGCCGCATGCGTTGTCGGACAGCACAAGGACCAGCACATGGCTTTGCCTACCAACACGGTGACGACCTACCAGGCGATCGGAAACCGTGAAGATCTCAGCGATATGATCTATCGAATCGATCCGACCGACACCCCGTTCATGAGCGGGGTCGACAAGGAGAAGGCCTCTGCCGTCAACCACGAATGGCAGACCCAGGCATTGGCGCCGGCCTCCAACGCCAACGCCCAGCTCGAGGGTGACGATCCCACTGCCAACGCGCTGGTGCCGACCGTGCGGCTCGGCAATCTCTGCCAGATCTCCTACAAAATGGCGCAGGTTTCGGGCACGCAGCAGGCGGTCGACCATGCCGGCCGTGACAACGAGCTCGCTTACCAGGAGATGTTGCGCGGCCTTGAGCTCAAGCGCGACATCGAGACGATCCTGGTCGGCAGCAGCCAGGCGAAGACTGCCGGCTCGACCAGCACGCCGCGCAAGACGGCGTCGGTGTTGTCGTGGATCGTGAGCAATACTTCGAAAGGAACCGCGGGCGGCGCCGCCGACCCGGCCGCAGCCGACGGCACCGGTACGCGCACCGACGGCACTCAGCTGGCGTTCACCGAAGTGCGGCTGAAGACCGTGCTGTCGTCGATCTGGACCAATGGCGGCAAGCCCGGCACCATCATGACCGGCGCCTTCAATAAGCAGGTATTCTCGACCTTCACCGGCCGCTCGACCGCGATCGAGGAGGCCAAGTCGAAGAAGATCGTGGCTTCGGTCGACGCCTACGAATCCGACTTTGGCAAGCTGAAGGTCGTCGCCAATCGCTTCCAGCGTCCGCGCGACGTTCTGGTGCTCGAGATGGACAAGTGGGCCGTCGCCTATCTCAACGGCCGCAATATGATCTCGATCCCGCTGGCCAAGACCGGCGACTCCGATCGGCGCGTCAAAGCAATCGTGATGGAAACGGTGATCGAACAGGATCGGGTGCGCCGAAGCGACATCGACGCCGTCGTGGTCAAGACCATCGCGACAGTCTTGACTTCATTTGGATTTGAGGAAGGTGACCGACGAGAATTGCGCGCGGACTTTCAGCACCTCCGGCGATGGCGACGGAGCGTGGAGCAGGCGCAAAGCTATACTTTCAAGGCAGTGATCACCGTGATCGCTACCGGATTCCTCGGCGCCGTCTGGCTGGGTATCAAGGCCACGCTTGGAAAGTAATCCGTGTTGCAGCCGGAGTGGGTGCATCTCTCTCCAGACTGGAGAGCCAAGTACGCGTGGCGGACGATAGAATCTCGAGGTGCTAGGAATGTACAGGATACGCGCGCTTGATCCGCAGGACGAAGAGGTCACGGATGCGCTCGTCGAGCTTCATCAGTTGACTTTCTGCGATGGGACGCGCGTGCCTGACTTCGAACAGGGGTATTGGTGGCTCGCCTTTCGTGGACTCAAGCCGATTGCATTCGCGGGCGTCGTTCCGTCAACCCATGTTGCCAACGCCGGATATCTGTGCCGTGTTGGGGTGGTGATGCCGCACTGCGGCCACGGCCTGCAAGTGCGGCTTACTCGCGCGCCGGAAGCGCGAGCGAGGCGGTCGGGCTGGAATGCGATCGTCTCGGACACGACCGACAATCATTTCTCGGCCAACAACTTCATCCGGCAGGGGTATCGGCTTTTCCAACCTGCCTCGCCCTGGGCATGGCAGCACACGCTGTATTGGCGGAAGGAGCTCGTCTAGTTCCTGCGAGGTGGAATTGACCGTTGCCGACAGTTTGACGACGTAGGACGCCCGGTGGCGTTTCTGGTTCGTAGGTCGCCCCCTCGGTAAGCTGCGGTTGTTAGCCGGAGCTTGGCCGCGCATCGAATTTTTTGTGGGAGAATGCTAGGGTGCCCTGTCCCGCGCGGACGAAACATGGCCGAGAGCGTTCCCGTCACTGGATGCCGGTGGCGGCAGTTGAGAGCTCTGTGCCTTGAATTCGCAGGACGCAGGCTTGCGCGTCTTGATCTCTGGTGATCGCTCGATAAACTGAGCCAAACGACCCGTTGCGCGAATGTTTCGGAGATCGAACGAAGGAAGAGACCATGGTTGAGGTTGGCCGCGGGCTCAACACCAAGATGCCGCCAGGGTCAGATCGGGATCATTATTCGCTCATGGTCGCGCGAGCCCGAGCGCTGGCACCGGCTCTGCGTGAACGGGCAGCGCGGACCGAAGAATTGCGCCGTTTGCCGCCCGAGACCGAGCGGGATCTACACGATAGTGGGCTTTTCCGAATCCTGCAGCCCAAGCGCGTCGGGGGCAGCGAGCTCGACTATGTTGCGCTGGTCGATTGTGCCGACGCCCTGGGGCAGGGCGACGCCTCGGTCTCCTGGAATTTTGCCAATCTTGCGAGCCACCACTGGATGCTGGGTATGTTCGCGTCCGAGGCGCAGAGCGCTGTGTGGGGCGAGAATCCCGATACGCTGATCGCGTCTTCCTTTGTTTTCCCGGCAGGACGGGCCAGGAAGACAAGTGGCGGTTATTTGCTGAGCGGTCATTGGCCGTTCTCGTCCGGTGTGGAAGCGTGCGGGTGGAACATGCTCGGGAGCGTAGTTGCCTCGGATGATGAGGCCGACGGCGTCGAGTATCGGCTGTTCCTGTTGAACCGACGGGACTACAACATCGACGACACGTGGAACGCAGCGGGTTTGCGCGGAACAGGATCGAACGATGTGCGAGCAACTGACGCATTCGTTCCCGAGCACATGACGGTTGCCGTTAGCGATCTTGCGGGTGGCGCAACGCCAGGCAGTGTCGTCAATCCGAACGCGCTCTACATGCTTCCCGTTTTCTCGTTGTTTCCCTATGTGCTGTCTGGGGTCGGTCTGGGAAATGCCCAGGCTTGCCTCGATGACTACGTCGAGATCGCGCGACACCGTGCCTCGACATATAATCGGGCCAAGCTCGGCGACCTGCAAAGTACACAGATCAAGATCGCCGAGGCTTCTGCGAAGATAGATGCCGCACGACTGATCATGCGCACGAGTTGCGCTGAGGTGCTTGCAGCGATTCGGTGCGGTGATATCCCCAGCATTGCAGCGAAGACGAGGCTCCGGCGCGATGGCGCGTTCGCGGTCAATTTGTGCACCGAAGCGGTCTCTCTTCTGTTTGCAGCGAGCGGGGCGCGCAGCCTGTTCACCTCGGGAGCGTTGCAGCGCCAATTTCGCGATGCACATGCAGTGAATTCGCATCTCGCCTTCAATTTCGACGCGGCCGGCACCAACTATGGGCGAGTAGCTCTTGGGCTACCGTCTGAAAACCTGACACTTTGAGGCTGGCCGGATGTCTGACGCACCCAAACGTCCGCCGGACCCGGCCAGCGAGCTCGCAAGCGACAGCTCGACAATCGATCCCCGTGACTTCCGCAATGCTCTCGGTATGTTTGCGACCGGTGTGACGATCGTCACCGCGATGTCGACCGAAGGACGACCGTACGGAATTACTTGCAATTCGTTTGCGTCGGTGTCGCTTAACCCCCCACTTGTGTTGTGGAGCCTGGGGATGTTTTCGCAAGGATTGCCGATCTTCCAGAATGCCAGCCATTTTACGATCAACGTTCTTGACGCGTCGCAGCAGACGCTGGCGATAAAGTTTGCCAGATCATCGGGTGACAAATTCGCTGGTGTGAGTTGGTCACCAGGTCTAGGGAACGCTCCCGTGCTTGCCGACGTAGTCGCAAATTTCCAATGCCGGGCTGCCAACCGCTACTACGGCGGCGATCACGTCATTTTCCTTGGGGCGGTGGAGGCCTACGGCTACAACCGAAACGATCCGCTGCTGTTCGCGCAGGGAGGTTTTGGCCGGTTCCTGGCTGACGATGACGGCAACGCATCATGAATCGAAAGATGCCCATCAAGCGAACTCGTTCCAAGCAGAGGCGGCTGTCGGCCGACGATCGTCGCAGTGAATTCGTCACCAAGGCGACAGAGCTTTTTGCGGAGGAAGGATTTGGCGGCGGCACGCGTGCTCTTGCTCGCAGGCTCGGTGTGACGCAACCGTTGCTTTATCGCTACTTTCCGAGCAAGGACGATCTCATCAAGGAGGTCTACCGCAAGGTTTATCTCGAGCCGCTTGAAATCGGCTGGGAGAAATTGCTCTCGGATCGGTCGCGTCCGCTCCGCATGCGGCTGCAGGAATTTTACGAGGTCTATACGGGCGCGATCTTCAACCGAAGATGGTTGCGGATCTATCTCTACTCAGGACTGAAGGGCCTCGATATCAATCGTTGGTATGTTGGCATGGTCAAGGACAAGATCCTGACACGTATTCTCAGGGAGTGCCGCCACGATGCCGGCCTCGTGACGCAGGCCAGGCCCAGCGCGGCCGAACTGGAGCTGGCCTGGGTGTTTCACGGCGGCATCTTCTATTATGGTGTACGCAAGTACATCTACGAAGCGCCCGTCCTGGAGGACAAGGCGCAGATGATCAGTGATGCGCTGGATATCTTTCTGGCGGGATTTGCGAGAATGGCGGAGAGCGCGACCGATCGTCGGGGGACGTCGATCAAGGTCGTCGGCTGAGCAGGATTACTTTGCTGCCATCTGATCCCGATACCAATCTCCAATCTCGCTCGCCGTCATGAGCGCGACGCCGTCATGGCCAATCACGTAATCGAGCAACGCCTCCAGGTATTTGATTCGATGTGGGACCCCCGTGATGTAAGGATGCACCGAGATTGCCATGATCCGCGCGTTCTCTGCGCCTTCGAGATATAGCCGATCGAATTGGTCGGTACAGCGCGTCAGGAACTGCTCCGAGGGCAGATGCTGCAGCGCGTGAATGACAATATCGTTGGTCTCGACGGAATAGGGAATCGTTGTCACAGTTCCGTGCGGTGTTGCGATGTCCTGAGGAAGATCGTCGATCACCCAATCGGCCACGTATTCGATCCCGTTGAGGCGCAGGAGATCCAGTGTTTCTTCGGTCTCGGTCAGGCCGGGACTTTCCCACGATCGCGGCGGCTTGCCGGCAAATGCGGCGATCGTATCGACAGCACGCTTGATCGCATCCGCCTGGTTCTCGATCTTGTGCATGGGGCCCTGCACGAACCCATGCCCCATGAATTCGAAGCCCGCCTCGCGCGCTGCCGACGCTACGCGCGGATAGCTGTTGCAGACGTTGGCGTTCGTGGCCAGCGTCACCGGTATCTTCCGGTCCGTGAGGGCCTTGAACTGCCGCCAGAAGCCGGCGCGCATGCCGTATTCATGCCACGACCAGTTCGGCACGTCAGGCAGCAGCGGTTGGCCCATCGGTGGACTCAGCACGGTGCGTGGCATCGAATTTTCGATACGCCATTCCTCGACGTTGAGGATGACCCAGACAGCAAGCTTTTTGCCATCAGGCAATGTCAGTTTCGGTCGGTCGATCTGAGCCTGGTACGGAATGCGATCAGTGAAAGCCACGTCGAAACTCCCTTCGTCACGCGGATGATCCGGTGGCGGCGTTGATCCGCGGCAAGACCTTCTCGGCCATCAGGATCATCGATTGACGGCCGAGCTCGCGATCCTTCCAATCCTTGCCGGCATAGAGCAAGGTTCCGAAGGTGCCGATCTCTTCCTGGAACGCCAGCAGTTGATCAGCCACGCTTTCGGGCGTGCCGTAGATGATCAGCCTGTCGCAAATCGACTCGAGGGTGACCTCCGCGTCGGGTTGATCCCGCCGCGTCTTGAACAGTTCGAGCCGGCCGCCGCGCTTCAGCTTCGTGAACAGCTGGTGATAATAGTACACGTAGGGGCTATCGGGCGACGTGGCATAGGCCTTCGCCGTTGCTGCGTCCTTTGCCACAAACACGCTCTTGGCGACGCGCCAGTTGGCGGGGTCCGCTGCCCGGTTCACACGCGCGCAACCCTCGACATATTTGGGCCAGTGGCTCTTCACCCAGGCAGGCATCAGGAAGTTCGCCGAGATCGGATCCCAGCCGCGCGCGGCGGCTTCCGTGACGCCTTTTGAGAACGGCGCGACCGCGGTCACCACGATCGGCGGGTGAGGGGTTTGCAATGGGCGAGCTATCAATCCTTGGCCGATGTCCTCGATCAGGGTTCGCTCGACCAAGACATTCCAATATTTGCCCCGCAAATCATAGGGCGGCTTGCCAGCCCAAATCCCCAGAACCTGATTGATCGCCTCGAGGAACATCGCATTGCGGTCGGCATCGAGATTGCCGAAAACTTCTGCATCGGACAGCAATCCGCCGGGGCTTATTCCAAATATGAAGCGGCCATCCAGCATGTGATCGAGCATGGCGACGGATGCGGCGACCGCTGCCGGATGCGTGTTCGGCATGTTGATGGTGCCGGTTCCAAGCTTGATCTGCTTGGTCGCGGCTGCGAGCCAGGCAATGAACGCAATGCTGGAGGTGATGTTCTCGGCTTTGTCGGTGACGTGCTCGCCGACATACGCCTCCGTGTACCCGAGCTCATCCGCGAGTAGGAAGGCCTCCCGATCCTCCTGGAGCGATTGCCGCCAATCCTTTTCGAGAGGATGGATCGGCATCGTAAAGAATCCGATCTTCATGATCCGCCTCCCTCCGCGTTGAACTTTAGTTGGCAAGGAACCTGCTGCCTTCCCAGGGCGAAGACAAGCCCTGCCGCACAAATAATCACTCGATAAACAAACTTGACCTTTGAAGGAGCCGGCCCTCTAATCGGGCAAACCAAAATTGGGCCGGGAGGCCACGCCACATGAAAGCTGCGGCTTTCGCCTACACCCGCGCGACCAGCGTCGTGAATGCGCTGGAGTTGCTTGCCGCGTACGGCGACAAGGCGAAGGTTCTGTCGGGTGGCCAGAGCTTGATGCCGGCCATGAACTTGCGGCTCGTCTCCCCGGACATTCTGGTCGATATCGGTGGCCTCGCCGAGCTGCGCGGCATCGCCGTGAGGGCAGGCGTGCTGATCGTTGGCGCGCTGACGCGGCATGTCGACCTGCTCAGGTCGCCGGAGATTGCGCTGCACGCGCCGCTGTTGCGGGATGCCGTTGCCCACGTTGCTCATCCTGCAATTCGCAATCGCGGAACGATAGGCGGGAGCCTCGCGCATGCCGATCCGGCATCGGAGTTGCCGGCCTGTGTTATCGCGCTTGACGCCACGATCGTTGTTCGCGGTCCCTCCGGCGAGCGCCGGATTGCTGCGACCGAGTTTTTCAAGGGCATCTACGAAACGGCGCTGTCGCCGGACGAATTGCTTGTCGCGATTGAGGTGCCCGTCGCGGGCCAGGGCTCGACATTTTTCTTTCAGGAGTATGCCCGGCGACATGGTGACTACGCCGTCGTCGGACTTGCTGCACGTGCTGTTGTTGCAGCCGGCAGGTTTACTGATCTCCGGCTCGGCTTCTTTGCGATTGGCGATCGGCCTATGCTAGCCGCGGCCGCAGGCAGGTTGATCAATGCCTCAGTGACCTCTGCCTTGCTTGCAGAAGCTGCGACAGCGTTGGCCGTTGAACTCGATCCACAGGAGGATCAGCAGGCGACCGCGGCAATGCGGCGACATCTTGCTGCGGTCTTGCTCCGGCGCTGCGTGGCCGCATTCCTGGCGCGGCCCGATCTGGAAGCGGGAGTTGCCAGGTGAGTGCCCCAGTGTCGGTTTCGCTTCTGGTCAACGGCGAGCCAATCGATGCCTTTGTCCTGCCGCGGCTCAATCTCGCTGACTTCCTCCGGGAGAACCTGAGGCTGACCGGCACCCATGTCGGTTGCGAGCACGGCGTTTGTGGTGCCTGTACGGTCCGGCTCGATGGCGAGATCGTCCGCTCTTGTCTGATGCTGGCCGTCCAGGCGCAGGGGGCGTCGGTCGAGACCATCGAGGGGCTGTCCGACAGTGGTGAAATCGCCGACCTTCAGGCGGCATTTCGCGAACGCAATGCCTTGCAGTGCGGCTATTGCACGCCTGGAATGCTGATGACGGCACAAGACTTGCTGAAGCATATGCCCGTGCCTGATCGCCAGGCGATCCGCGAGCATCTTTCCGGCAATTATTGCCGCTGCACCGGCTATCAAGCCATCGTGGATGCGGTGGAGGCAACAGCCAAGACGCGCGCGGAGCGGCCGGCATGACCGTGACCCGTGCTCCGGCAGAGACACTTTCGGTGCTCGATCGCCCGAATTCCTATATCGGCAAGACGGTGCCACGGCCGAACCTCGACAGGTTGCTGCAAGGGCGTGGACAATACGTCAGTGACCTGGAATTGCCGCGGATGGCGCATGTGGTCTTCCTGCGATCGCCCTATGCTCACGCCAGAATTGTGGCGATCGATGCCGACGCGGCACGGCGCATGTCAGGCGTTATTGCCATTGTCACAGGTCGCGAGCTTGAGGCTGTCATCACGCCATGGGTCGGGGTGCTCTCGCATCTGAAGGGATTGAAGTCGGCGCCGCAGCACGCGATCGCGGTCGATCGGGCCTGCTGGCAGGGTGAGGCGGTCGCCGCGATTGTCGCAACCAGCCGTGCGGCAGCCGAAGATGCGATGGAGCATGTTGTCGTCGACTACGAGGAGCTCGAGACGGTCACGGACATGCGTACCGCGCTCGATCCGGCGACGCCGGTCATTCACAGCGCGCTCGGTGATAACCTCGCCTTTGAACGGACCCTCAACGCAGGCGATGTCGACCAGGCATTGTCGGATTCTGAGGTGGTCGAGGCCGACTTTGTATTCGGGCGTCACACCGGCGTGACACTTGAACCGCGGGCGGTGGTTGCCGACTGGAATCCGGCCGAGGCACGGCTGACGATCTATCAGGGCACGCAGGCCCCCCACATGGTGCAGAACATCGCAGCCCTGCATCTCGGACTACGTGAGGCGCAGGTCCGGGTGGTCTGCAAGGATGTCGGCGGCTCGTTCGGCATCAAGGTTCATATCTACGCCGACGAAATGGCGACCTATGCGCTGTCCAAGCTGCTACGGCGGCCGATCAGGTTCGTGGCCGACCGTGTCGAGAGCTTCAACACGGACATTCACGCCCGCGATCATCGATGCCGGGGCCGGATCGGCGTCAGGCCGGACGGCACCATCACGGCTTTCGAGATCGACGACCTGACGGGGATCGGTCCCTATTCGATGTATCCGCGCACCAGCGCCATCGAAGCCAATCAGGTGGTCAACCTGGTCGGTGGGCCGTATGTCACGGCGAACTATCGGGCGCGAGCGCGGGTCGTCTTCCAGAACAAGAACGTGATGTGTCAGTACCGGGCGGTCGGACACCCGATTGCCTGTTCGGTCACCGAGGGGCTGGTCGACCTTGCCGCAGCGAAGATCGGCATGGACCCTGTCGAGATCCGCCGGCGCAATCTGATCCCCGACGATGCCTATCCCTGTGCATCCCCCTCCGGCATGAAATTCGAGCAGCTTTCGCATCATGCCTCGCTGGCCAAGCTGCTGCAGATGATGGATTACGACGTCTTGCGTGCCGAGCAAGCGGCATTGCGCGCCAGAAACATTCACCGGGGTATCGGAATCGCCAGCTTCATCGAGGTGACCAATCCCAGTGCCGCCTTTTACGGCGTCGGCGGCGCGAAAATCTCGTCGCAGGATGGCGTTGCGGTTCGGCTCGACGCGCAAGGCTCGGTGATCTGCCAGACCAGCATCACGGAGCAGGGGCAAGGGTCGGAATCGCTGACTGCCCAGATCGTGGGCAGCGTGCTGGGCGTCTCGATGGACCGGGTCCGCGTGACCCTGGGCGACACCGACAACACGCCCTATGGCGGCGGCACCTGGGCCTCGCGCGGTGCCGGCATCGGCGGCGAAGCCGCGTTGCAGGCCGCCAAGGCCCTGCGCCAGAATATCCTGGATGTCGCCGCGGCCATCCTGCAATCGACGCCGGCTGGACTCGATATCGTCAACAACAGCATCGTCAATGCTGTCGACGGTGCGCCGCGCATCGAGCTGAACGAGCTGGCGCGGATCGTCTATTTTCGACCGGATACCCTCCCGCCGGGCGTCCAGCCCGAGCTGATGGCGACGCGGCATTTCGTGCCACGGCAGTATCCCTTTGCGTTCACCAACGGGGTTCAGGCCGCATGGCTTGAGGTCGATACCGAGACCGGGTTCGTGACGCTGCTGAAGCATTGGGTCGTCGAAGACTGTGGCACCATCATCAACCCGCAACTGGTCGACGAGCAGATCCGGGGCGGGGTCGTGCAGGGGCTCGGCGCGGCGCTGTTCGAGAAATGCATCTATGACGAACGCGGTCAGCTGACCAACGCCAATATGGCGGACTACCTGGTCCCGATGTCCGGCGAGATGCCCGATATCGAAATTGGCCATGTGGTGTCTCCGACGCAGGAAACGGAGCTCGGAGCCAAAGGGGCGGGTGAGGCAGGTACGGCCGGCGCAGCAGCTGCGGTTGCCAACGCGGTCAATGACGCGCTGCGGCCGTTCGGCGCAACAATTACCGAGATTCCGCTCACGCCACAGGTTATCCTGACGGCCTTGGGACGGATCTGAATGGGGACGTTCCGGGCAACGATAATACGCTAAGCAAAACACAGACAGTTCTTGGGGAGGAATAGGTCATGACGAACAAGGTCACCAAAGCTGGATCGATATCGCGGCGTCGTCTGCTGACGACGGCAAGCGTCGGCGCCGCACTCGCCGTCTCACCCTTTCGCATCAATCTGCTCCAGGCTGAGGAAGCCCCCATCAAGATCGGCTTCCCGGTTCCTTTGACCGGTCCGTATGGCGCCGAGGCCCAGGACCAGGTGCGGGCGGGGCAGCTCGCTGTTGCCCAATTCAATGATGCGGGTGGCCTCAATGGCCGTAAGGCCGAGCTCGTCGTGCGCGACGACAAGCTCAATCCCGGGGAGGCCGCGACGCGGACATTGGAGCTGGTCGAGAAGGAGAAGGTGAATTTCGTCGTCGGCAGTCTGTCGGCCGCAGTTCAGCTTGCGATCAACAACGTCACCAAAGAGCGCGGCGTCATCTTCAATTCGATCAGCCAGTCCGACGCCATCAACGAGGCAGCCGACTTCAGCAAATACACCTTCCACGAAGCGCTGAACCCGCACATGACGTCAGGCGCGGTCGGCCGCTATGCCTTCGCCAAATTCGGCAAGAAGGTTGCGTTTCTCACGGCGGATTATGCCTACGGTCACGAGATGGTTCGCGGTTTCCTCGAGGTCGGCAAGGAGTTCAACGTCGAGAACCTCGGCGACATCCGCCATCCGCTGGGAACGACCGACTTCTCGACCCTGCTGCCGCGTCTCCAGGCGCTGAAGCCCGATATTCTGTGCATCAGCAATTTCGGTCGCGACCAGCAGATCGCGCTGAAGCAGGCGACCGACTTCGGCATCAAGAAGTCGATCCAGATCATCGCTCCGTTGCTCTCGCATGCCAGCCGCGTCGCGGCCGGCCCCCAGGCATTCGAGGGCGTCGTCGGCGGCTGCTCGTTCTACTGGGGTATCGAAGACAAGTTCGCCTCGACCAAGGCGTTCAACGATGCGTTCCGCAAGATGTACGACGGCAAGCTGCCCACCGATTACGGTGCGCTCGGCTATGGCGGTGTTCGGACCGTGCTGGAGGCGGTCAAGGGCGCCGGCAGCGTGGAGACCGACAAGGTCGTCGCGGCATTGGAAGCACTGAAGTACGACTACTACAAGGGGCCGCAGTATTATCGCAAGTGCGACCACCAGTCGGTGCAATCGGTGCTCGTGATCAAGTCGAAGTCCAAGGACCTGAGGAACGAGTCCGACGTGTTCGAGGTCCTGTCGACCGAAGAACCCAACGAGAAGTACTTGCGCACCTGCGAGGCGCTCGGTCACAAGAGCTGAGCTCGTGCGACGGCGCGCGCCGCGGGTGCGCGCCGTGCGGAGGGGGACAAATGGCGGGCCTGAGCTTTGACCTGATCGCGCTGCAACTGTTCGCCGGGCTGGCGCTCGGCGCCATCTACGTGTTGTTTGCGATCGGCCTCTCGCTGATCTTCGGGATGTTGACGGTTGTCAACTTTGCCCATGGCGCGTTCTACATGGTCGGCGCTTATGTCGGGCTCTATCTGATCTCGATCGGGGGCAATTTCTGGATCTGCCTCGTGGCGGTGCCGATCGCCGTCGGCCTTTTCGGCCTTGCCGTCGAGCGCGTGCTGATCCAGCCGCTTTACGGCCGCGGCATCGACTATCCGCTCCTACTGACCTTTGGGCTCAGCTACGTGATGGTCGAATGCGTGCGCATTGCCTTTGGCAAGACTGGCTATCCTTTCGATACGCCCGAGGTTCTGCAGGGCGCCGTCGACATTGGTGTCGGCTATTTCCCGCTCTACCGCCTGTTCGTGATTGGGGCGACAGCCGTCGTGCTGCTGGCGCTCTGGCTGTTTCTGGAGAAGACCAGCTTCGGGCTGATTATCCGCGCCGGGGCGCGCGATCCGCAGATCGTGCGTGTTCTTGGGGTCGATGTTTCCAAGGTCTGGTTGATCGTGTTCGGGATAGGTACCGCGATCGCGGGCTTTGCCGGCCTGTTGGCCGCGCCGCTTCAAGGCGTCATTCCGGAAATGGGCGGCACGATCCTCGCCGAAGCCTTCGTCGTGACGGTCGTAGGAGGGATGGGGTCGATCGGCGGCGCCGTACTGGCAGGCCTGCTGGTTGGTGTGGTGGTCAGCATGACCTCGCTGTTCGCACCCGAGATGGCCAAGGTTTCGATCTTTGCCTTGATGGCGGTCGTTCTGATCGTTCGTCCCCAGGGCTTCTTCGGCCGCGCCGGATTGATGAGCTGAGCCCGGCATGACCGAAACCACTCAATCGATCAAACAGCCCGGTGCTGCGACGGGTAGTTGGTACGAGTTCGCAACGCGGTATCGTGCCAGCATTGTCGCGGCGGTCATCCTCGTTTTCCCGCTGGTGATGCCGTTCACGGCCCTCGCCGTGAATATCCTGATCTATGGGTTATACGCGCTCGGCTTCAACCTCGTGTTTGGATATCTGGGTCTCCTGTCGTTCGGTCATGCGGCACTGTTCGGGACCGGTGCCTACCTCTGTGGCATCGCCATCGTGCACTTCGGCTGGCCGTGGTATGCGGCGATCGCCGCCGGGGTCGCCGGTGGATTGTTCATGGCGCTGTTGATCGGTGTGCTCGCGATCAGGACCCGCGGCATCTACTTCGCCATGGTCACGATGGCGCTGTCGCAATGTGTCTACTACCTCTTCTACCAGGCGGTTGACTTGACCGGCGGCGAGAACGGCCTTCGCGGCATCAACGTCCGCACCATCGATCTGTTCGGCCTGCGGATCGATTTCATCAATCCGATGACCCGTTACTACGTCATCGCGGCTTTTGTGATCGCCGCGTTCTTCGTGATGTCACGCATTCTGGCGTCGCCCTTTGGTGCCGTCATCGAAGCGGTGCGCGAGAACGAGGGGCGTGCCCGCGCGTCCGGCTACGACGTGACCCTGACGCGGCTGCTGACCTTCGTCCTGTCAGGCGGTTTCTGCGGCCTCGCGGGTGCGTTGCAGGCGTTGCACCTGTCGATCGTTCCGATCGAAATCCTGCATTATGAGACCTCGGGCCTGGTCGTGATGATCGCTCTCCTCGGCGGCATGGGGACGTTCTTCGGGCCGATGATCGGCGCAGCTGTCTTCCTTGTCCTGGAGAATGTGGTCTCGGTGTGGACCGTCCACTGGCAGCTCATCGTTGGAGCCATCTTCATCGCATGCGTGCTGTTCTTCCCGGCGGGCATCTGGGGCACGCTGATTGCGCGGGGCAGACGATGAGCGCCGCAGAACGCCAGGCAGGGGAAATCATTCTGCGCACCAGGGGCGTCGGCAAGACGTTCGGGAAGTTCGTCGCCCTCAACAATATCTCGGCCGAGTTTTCCAGGGGAGCGATCACCTCCATTATCGGTCCGAACGGGGCTGGAAAGAGCACCTACTTCAACCTGCTGTGCGGCGCCCTTCCGCCGACGAAAGGCAGTGTCGAGTTCGAGGGCAAGGATGTCACCGGTCTGCCGCAGCACCGTTTTGCGCATATGGGGATCGCGAAATCCTTCCAGATCACCAGTGTGTTTCCGCAGCTTACGACACGGGAGAACATCCGAGTCGGCCTGCAGGCGCTGGTGTCGCGATATGACATCTGGCGCCCCCGTGCGCGCCTGACCGAACTGATCGAGCGGGCGGACGAACTGCTGGCTCTCGTCGGGCTGTGGGAATCCCGAGAGCGTGCGGCCAAGACATTGGCCCATGGCGAGCAGCGGGCACTGGAGATCGGCATGGCGCTTGCCAGCCAGCCCCGTTTGCTGCTGCTGGACGAGCCGACGGCCGGCATGAGCCCGGAAGAAACCCGGACCATGATGGATCTCATCGTGAAACTCGCCAGGGAACGTACGGTCATCCTCGTCGAGCACAAGATGAAGTTGGTGCTGGGGATCAGCGATCGTATCCTCGTGCTGCACCACGGAGAATTGCTTGCCGAGGGAACGCCACAGGAGGTCCGGCAAAACGAGGCGGTGAAGCGTGTCTATCTCGGTCAGCGGGAGCACTGACGCGATGCTGCAGGTCAGCAAGCTCAATGCCTGGTATGGCGCTAGCCACGCGTTGCAGGACATCAGCCTCGAGGTGAACAAAGGCGAGATCGTTTGCCTGATCGGGCGCAACGGGGCCGGCAAGACGACGACGCTCAAATCGATCATGGGGTTGATGGGGCGCACGCGTGGCTCGGTCACCTTCAAGGGTGAAGAACTGTTGCGCCAGCCGGCGCATGTGCGCTTCGCGTTGGGGCTGGCCTACGTTCCAGAGGAGCGGCGGATTGTGCAGGGGCTGACCGTGCGGGAGAATTTGCGGCTCGGGCTGGTCGCCTCGAAGGAGAAGAAGCGGGAAGCCGAGCTGATCGACGAGATCGCAAAGATATTCCCCCGACTGGCCGAGCGTATGGATCAAGAGGCGGTCACGATGTCCGGCGGCGAGCAGCAGATGCTGGCGATCGCGCGGGCGATGATCGCAAAGCCCGACCTGATCATGCTGGATGAGCCTTCGGAGGGCATCATGCCGATCCTGGTCGACGAGATGTTCGAGCTGTTCCGCAGCATGAAGGCGCAGGGAACGACGGTTCTGCTGGTCGAGCAGAACGTCGAGCTCGCGCTCGGCATCGCCGATCGTGCCTATGTGCTGGATCAGGGGGCGGTGGTGCACCAGGCCTCCGCGCAGGCGCTGCTCGCCGACGACGAGATCAAGGAGCGCTACTGCTCGGTGTGAGCACGCTCTCGGATCGGCACGTACTGAACGTTACTCCGCAGCGCTTGCGATTGCTTCGGCGTTCCGATTGGTAACGACGACCTTGATCGCGTCATCCACGCGGTCCCGCGCATATCTGAGCGCCGTCGGCAGGTCGGCCAGCGGAAACGTATGGGTGTGTATCTTGGTCGCGTCGAACCGCTTCGCGGCCATCAGTTCCATCGCGCGGTGCGTGGCGCTCTTGCCTTCGCCGCGGATACCGTAAGCGTAGATGTTGTTCCGCACGAGATGCGCGACGTCCAGCGTTGCGGCCTCGTGCGGGAAGGCGGCGAGACAGATCTTGCCGCCGCGATTGGTCATGTGAATGGCCTGGTTGAGTGTCGCTTCGGTGCCGGCACATTCGACGATATAGTCCGCGCCGATCCCCCCCGTTAGTTGCTTTACGACCCCAACGGCGTCTTCGTCGTTGATGTTGATGACGCGGTCGGCCCCCAATTCCCCGCCGATCGCTAGCCGCTTGTTGCGCGTTCCGGTCAGGATGACCGGGCTTGCACCAAGCGCCTTGGCCACGGCAACTGCGAGAAGTCCGATCGGCCCCGGGCCGATTACCACGACGCTCTCGCCGGCCACCAATCCCCCCAATTCCGTCAAGCCATACATCGATGTCCCGGCAGTCACCACGAGCGTTGCTTCCGCATCGCTCATGGTATCCGGGACGCGCGCCAGCGTATTGATGTGGTTCACCGCGTATTCGGCGAATCCGCCATCGGTCGTAAAGCCGTTGGCGCGGTGACCCTTCTCCGGCTTTCCATAGTTGAGGCAAGATGTGTACATGCCCTGGCGGCAGCGTTTGCATTGGCCGCAGCCGGCATGGATCTCGACGCTGACCCGCTCTCCGATCCTGAACTCGTCGACATCAGGGCCAAGGGCAGCAACCGTGCCCATATATTCGTGACCCGGCGTAAAGTTCTTGTTGAAGGGCGCGCCGCCTTGAATGCTTGCCGGCGACCCGGCATGGATGATTTCGAGATCGGTGGCGCAGATCGCAACCGCGTCGATGCGCACCAGCACTTCGGCACGTGACGGGATCGGCGTAGGCTTCTGGCGAAGCAGGAGCTGGTCGGGATCACCAAGGACCCAGGCCTTCATCTGGTCAGGGACGGGAAGATCGGGCGATGTCTTGACGCCGGGCGGCTGGTACATGGGCGCTTCCTGTTTTGGCTCTCAGCCTAGCGCGAAACGGCGGTTTGCCGCGAGCATCCGATCGTTGGCATCCGGGCTGTTGCATTTGCTGCACGGCAGCAAGCGCGTCGCAAAACCTTCATGCGCGGCCTATACTTGGTCCCCCGTTGATGTTGAAATCCGCATTGCATCCTCTCCCAGACCGGAGCCTCCCATGAAGATCCGCCTTGTCCTTGCGTTGCTGGCGCTGACGCTGATCGCGCCGTGGCAATCCGCCAAGGCGGCCGACGTGATCTGCTACAATTGCCCGCCGGAATGGGCCGATTGGGCGTCGATGCTGAAGGCGATCAAGGCAGACCTCAATTACGACATCCCGCATGACAACAAGAATTCCGGGCAGGCGCTGGCCCAGATCCTGGCCGAGAAGAGCAATCCGGTCGGCGATATCGGCTATTTCGGCGTGACCTTCGGCATGAAGGCCAAGGCCCAGGACGCGCTCGAGCCCTACAAGCCCGCGCATTGGGATCAGGTCCGGGCCGGTCTCAAGGATCCGGACGGCTACTGGACCACGATCCACTCCGGCACGCTCGGCCTGTTCGTGAACAAGGACGCGCTCGGCGGCAAGCCGGTGCCGGCCTGCTGGAAGGACCTCCTGAAGCCGGACTACAAGGGCATGGTCGGCTATCTCGACCCGTCATCCGCGGCGGTCGGTTATGTCGGCGCGGTCGCTGTCAATCTCGCGCTGGGCGGTTCGCCCACCAATTTCGATCCGGCGATCACCTTCTTCAAGGAACTGCGCAAGAACGATCCGATCGTGCCCAAGCAGACGTCCTATGCCCGCGTCGTGTCGGGCGAGATGCCGATCCTGTTCGACTACGACTTCAACGCCTATCGCGCGAAATACTCAGAGAAGGGCAGCTTCGAGTTTGTGATTCCCTGCGAGGGGTCGGTGGTGTTTCCCTATGTCGTTGGTCTCGTGAAGAACGCGCCCGACAAGGAGAAGGCCAAGAAGGTGATGGACTATCTGCTGTCCGATAAGGGGCAGGCGATCTGGACCAATGCCTATCTGCGTCCGGCCCGCCCGATCGAACTGCCGGCTTCCGTGAAGGGCAAATTCCTCCCCGACAGCGACTATGCCCGCGCCAAGAGCGTCGACTGGGGCGAGATGGAAAACGTGCAAAAAGCCTTCGTCGACCGCTATCTCGCCGAGGTTCGCTGAGGCAATATGGTGCCCTTCGACGGGCACCATTCTTCCGATGTCGCAAAAATCCTTCGTTTGGCTCTGCCTGCTGCCGCTCGTGCTGGTCACCGCGGCGTTCTTCCTGTTGCCGATGGCACGGCTGGTGGTGGCAGGCGCCGAGGGGCCGCACGGCCTTGCCGGATATCTCGCCATCCTGACCGAAGGCCGCTATCGCGCGACGCTGATCAACACCGTGCTGCTGGCGGCGGCAACCACGGTCGTCACGCTGATCGTGGCGACGATCGCCGGAATGTTTCTGCAGCGGCACCGCTTTCCCGGGCGGGCCGTGCTGATTGCGATGCTGACCTTTCCGTTGGCGTTTCCCGGCGTCGTGGTCGGCTTCATGATCATCCTGCTGGCAGGCCGGCAAGGGCTGATCGGCGACCTCTCGAACCGGATCTTCGGCGAGAAGTTCGTTTTCGCCTATTCGATCTATGGGCTCTTCCTCGGCTATCTCTATTTCTCGATCCCGCGCGTGATCCTCACCATCATGGCGGCCGTGCAAAAGCTCGACGTCGGGCTGGAGGAGGCCGCGCGTTCGCTCGGCGCAAGCCCATGGGCCGTGCAGCGTGACGTCGTGCTGCCGGCGCTGGCACCGGCCTTCGTCGCGTCCGGTGCGATTGCATTTGCGACCGCGATGGGCGCCTTCGGCACTGCCTTCACGCTGGCGACCAATATCGACGTGCTGCCGATGCTGATCTACACCGAGTTCACGCTGGCCGCCAATTTCGCGACATCGGCAGCCTTGTCGGTCGGGCTTGGCCTGATCACCTGGCTCATCCTTGCGCTGGCCCGCACGTTCAGCGGCAGCGCGGTCGCGGCGGCTGGGTGAAAGCATGCGCGATCGCCTGATCTTCACCGGCCAGTTCATCTTCACGCTGCTCGTTGCCGCATTCCTGGTGGTGCCCGCAGCGCTCTCGATCTCCGCCGGCGTCACCGTCAATTACTTCCGGGGCATTCAGTCCGGCGTGACCCTGCAATGGGTCGCGCAGGTCTGGGAGCTCTATGCCGGGACCATCCTGCTGTCGTTCGTGATCGCCTTCGCAACGCTTGCCGTCACGCTGCTCGCCGGCGTCCCCGCGGCCTATGCCCTGCATACGCGAGGCGGTCGGCTCGCCCGCATCGTCGAGGAGGTCATCACCTTGCCGCTGGCGATCCCGGGGCTCGCGATCGCGCTCGCACTGCTGCTCTCCTATGGGAGCTTTAGCGGCTTCCGCCGCTCCTGGCTGTTCATCCTGGTCGGCCATGTGATCTTCACCATGCCGTTCATGGTGCGGTCGGTCATGGCGGTGTTTGCGACCGTGGACATCAAGACGCTCGATGAGGGGGCTGCCTCGCTCGGGGCATCGCCGTGGCGGCGATTCTGCGATGTCATCGTGCCGAACGCGCTGCCGGGAATTCTGGCTGGCGCACTGATGGTGGTCACGCTGTCGCTCGGCGAGTTCAACCTGACCTGGATGCTGCATACGCCGTTGACGAAGACGCTGCCGATCGGGCTCGCCGACAGCTACGCCTCGATGCGACTCGAAGTGGCCTCGGCCTACACGCTGATCTTCTTCGTGATGATCATTCCGCTGCTGGTCGCGATGCAACTGCTGGCCGACAAGGACCACAAGCGATGAGTACGGTGGGGCACGGTGCGGCGGTGCGGATCGAGGCATGCGGCAAGACCTTTGCCGATGGGACGCGTGCGCTCGATCCCGCGACCCTCGACATCGCGCGAGGCGAGACGCTGGTGCTGCTCGGCCCATCCGGCTGCGGCAAGACCACGATGCTGCGCATTATCGCGGGCCTCGAGTTGCCGGATGCGGGCGGCAAGGTGCTGTTCGACGGCAAGGATATGACCTCGGTCCCGATCGAGCGGCGCAATGTCGGCATGGTGTTTCAGTCCTACGCCCTGTTTCCCAACATGACGGTGGCGGACAATATCGCCTATGGCCTGAAGATCCGGGGCGTTGCCAGGGGCGAGCGTGCCGGGCGCGTCGCCGAGCTGGTTGCCCTCACGAACATCACGGGACTGGAGAACCGCCGCATCGACCAGCTTTCGGGCGGCCAGCGCCAGCGTGTGGCACTGGCGCGTGCCGTTGCGATCCGGCCCGGCATCTTGCTGCTCGACGAGCCCTTGACCGCGCTTGATGCCGCCTTGCGCGACCGGCTGCGAGGCGAGCTCAACCGGTTGCTGCGCGCACTCGGAATCACGACGATCTATGTCACCCACGATCAGGCCGAAGCCATGGAATTGGGCGACCGCGTTGTCGTGATGCGGAAAGGTGCGATCGCCCAGATCGGCACGCCGCGCGAGGTCTACTTCGCACCGAAGGACCGCTTCGTGGCGGAGTTCATCGGAGCGGCGAATATCGTGGAAGCTCCGATCGAGAACGGCGGATTGATCCTGCCCGGCGGACGATTGCCGATCGAGGGTGGCGCGACGGCTGCGAACGCGACCGTCATGATCCGTCCCGAAACCATTCGCGTGACGGATGCCGGGGCAGGGGCGCTCTCGGGAATAGTCGATTCCGTGAGCTTCATCGGCGACCGGCAGCGGCTCGTTGTGAGCGGTGCATCGAGCAAGCCGCTCAATATCGACGCGCCCAACACCATCCAGGCCAAGGTCGGCGATCGAATAGGGCTGTCCATCGCGCCCGATGCGCTTCGCCTGCTGCCGTCCGAATCTTGAGAGTCATCGATGCCTTCGAAACCGGTCCTGATCGCGCAGATATCCGACCTCCACATCAAGCCGCCGGGAGCGTTGGCCTATGGCCGGGTCGATACCGCGAAGGCGCTGGAACGCTGTGTGGCGGCGCTCAGCGCATTCGAGCCGGCGCCCGATTTCGTTGTCATTTCGGGCGACCTCGTCGACACGCCGTCGGTCGAGGAATACGACTATCTCAAGCGATTGCTCGCGCCGCTGCGCCTGCCGTTTGCCGGCATTCCCGGCAATCACGACTCGCGTCAGTGGATGCGCGAGGCGTTTCCGGCCGCGCCGTATGCTCACCCGACCGGCGCGCTCGACCAGAAGATCGAGGTGAGTGGTCTCGATCTCCTGCTGCTGGATTCAAGCGTCACCGGCAAGCCGCACGGCATGCTCGAACCGTCTACGCTGCAATGGCTGGACGCGGCGCTGGCCACGGCCGTCGACCGGCCGGCGCTGCTTTTCCTGCATCACCCGCCATTCAAGGGCGGCATCTGGCATATGGACCGGCAAGACCTCTTCAATGCCGATGCATTGGCGGAGATCGTCAGGCGTCATCCGCGTGTGCGGTTGATCGCGTGCGGGCACGTCCATCGTGCGATGCTGACCACCTTCGCCGGGATTCCCGTGACACTATGCCCCGCTCCGAACCATGCGGTCGACCTGGACCTCGGACAGTTGCGCGAACCATCGTTCAGGGTGGAACCGCCTGCATTTCATTTGCACACATGGTTTCCCGGGCAGGACTTTGGACAGCTGGTCACACACCAGATCCCGATCGGTCAGTTCGACGGGCCGCATCCGTTCTTTGGGCCGGACGGCAAGCTGCTGTGAGTGGGGCGTGTCGACCCCTCACACGGACGGGTTTCGCCAGGCGGGATTGCCAGTGACGGGCGAGTTTTCAAGACCAAGGGCGGCCGTTGCCTACAATTGAGCGTTGCAACTAGACACATATTTATTCCAAATTGTACTTTCGATGCCTTCTAGCCCGATCTCACCGGCCTGGACCTTTTGTTGCTGTAGGTCTCCGGTAGGGCTATAGTCCTCTCCGCTTTCATTGATCGATAGCTTGTCGGTGTGTCGCGCTGGTGGCGCGCCGATTGAACGCAACACAATCAGTCTGGATCACAATGACCGGTGCGCTGCCCATAGAACGAACTGCCGGCGCGCCGTTGTTTTCGAACAACAAGCTATCGGTGCTGCGCAAGCATCCTTACTTTGCCGATCTCGAGCCCGAGGCGTTCGATCAGCTCTGCCGCTATGCCAAGCACACCACGCTGAAGCGCGGAACGACGATTTTCTCCAAGGGCGATCCGGGCACCAGCCTGATCGCGGTGATCTCGGGCACGGTGAAGATCAGCATCTCTTCGCCGGATGGTCGCAACGCGATCCTGAACCTGATCGAGGCAGGAGAGATATTCGGAGAGATCGCGCTGCTCGACGGCTTGTCGCGGACGGCCGATGCTACCGCCAACTCCAATTGCGAGCTGTTCGTCATCGACCGGCGCGAGTTCATTCCGTTCGTGCGCAGCCAGCCGACGCTTGCGATGAAGTTCATCGAGCTGCTGTGCGCAAGATTGCGTTGGACCAGCGACCAGGTCGAACAGGTGATCCTGCAGGACTTGCCCGGCCGTCTGGCGAGCGCGCTGCTGCGCCTGAGCGACAAGCACAAGCCGCAGGGGCGCACCATCTCGATCACCCAGCAGGAGATCAGCGAGATGGTCGGGATGACCCGCGAGAGCATCAACAAGCAGCTCCGCGCGTGGGCGACACGCGGTTGGGTCAGGCTCGAACATGGCGCGATCGTCGTGCTGAAGCCCGAGTCGCTGCAGGCGCTGGTCGACGCCGGGGCTGATGATGGCGAGTAGTCGCTCTCCGGTCGGCGCGGTCGCTCCAACGTTTCACGAAATGGTGAACCGGACAAAGCCTGTGAAACCATTCACATCGGTCGCGCGTGCCCTGCGGTAAGTGACCCTTCGGTGGAGCACACTCGCACTGTGGAGGAATCCATGCAGGGCTCTTTCGACAACCGGCAGCAGGCCGCGCGGCAGCGGGATCCGGAAAGCAACTACAGGAGCTTCAGCATCAAGCTGATCGCTTTGCCGGTGCTCGTGATCGTTGCATTGGTCGGGATGCTGGTCAGCCACCCCGCCGCGGTCAAATGGATATCGGACGCGGCGCAAGCGGAGTTCGCGGGTACCGACGCCGTCGATGCCGATCCATTGACCAAGATCGCGCAGCCGGCGCCCACCGCGCTGCCGCGCAATGAGGCGCGGACTGTGAAGACCAACTGATCGTTGGCATCCTCGTTACGCCGCAACGCCGAGCAGCTTCGCCGCGGTCCGGCCGAGAATGTTGGCCTTGTCGTCGTCGCTCAGCGATGAGCAGGCGAAGATATGGTCGGCCGGTGCCAGTTGCCATGGATAGGGATAGTCGCTTCCCAGCACGATCTGGCCGGCGCCAACCTGGGCGGCGAGGTGTCGGATCGCCTCGGGCGTGAAGATCAGCGAGTCGAAGTAGATATGCTTGAGATATTCGGTCGGCGCCTTCTGGAGCTTGGTCTCCGGATTGCACCCTTTGGGTCCGACCAGGCAGGGGTGGTCCGAACGATCGGCATAGGAGGGGAGATAGCCGCCGCCATGTGCGGCGATGATCTTCAATCCCGGGAAGCGGTCGAGCGTGCCCTCAAAGATCAAATGGGACAGCGCGATCGTGGTCTCGAGCGGATTGCCGATGGTGTTGCCGAGCCAGCCATTGCCCGAGAGCCGCTTGTTGAGCTCGGGCACGCCCTGCGGATGGATGAACAGGGGGACGCCGAGCTCCTCGGCCTTGGCCCACACGGGATGAAACTTGGGGTCGGAGAATTCGACGCCATCGACCACGCCGCCGATCGCCGCGCCCTTCAGTCCCTGTTTCTTCACCGCCGTCTCCAGCTCCTGCACCGCAAGGTCCGGAGCCTGCAGCGTCAGCGAGGCGAAGGCCGCGAACCGGTCAGGCTTCGAGGCGCACAGCTCGGCGAGCTTTTCATTCTGGATCTTCACGATCTTGCCGGCGAGATCGCGATCGCGGTCGTACCAGAACGGATTGATCGACAGCACCTCCATATCGACGGCCTGTGCGTCCATCGCAGCAAGGCGCTTGTCGATCTCGATGAACGCTTCCGCAGCGCCGTTGACCGGCGGCAGCTGATATTTTCCGGAATCTGCCCCGAGCAGCGCACCCGCCTCGCGGAAGTGGCAATGCGCGTGAATGTCGATCGTCTTGATGCGCTTGCCGTCGACTGTGACCGGCAACTTCTGGCGCGATGCTTGCGCATGCGCGTTGTGGACGAGCCCGCAGCCGCAGAACACGATGCCTGCCGCCGCCGTCGCTCCCGCTTTCAGGAAATCCCGCCTTGTGGTCATGACGATCGCCTCCCCGGTCTTGTTTTGTTATGGGCAGGCAGCCTAGGGACGTGGGCTAGCGGTCGCAAGACCACACGCTGTGCGTGTCGCGCAATGTTGATCTGCTCAGACCGGCTTGATCCCGGCCTTGGCGATGATGTCGCGCCATTTCGGAACTTCGTCGGCGATACGCTTGCGCATGCCGTCGGGTCCGTTCGCAAGCACCTCGAAGCCGTCATTGCGCAGCTGCCCGGCGATCTCCGGTGTCTTCAGGATCGCAATCGATTTCGCCGACAGCAACGCGACAATGGAGGCGGGCGTACTCGCGGGCGCGAGAAAGCCCTGAAAGGTGTCGGAGACGAAATCCTGGTAGCCGAGTTCGATCATGGTCGGCACATCGGGCAAATCGAACCATCGATTGGTTCCGGTGACCGCCAGCGCCTTGAGCGCTCCCGACGCGATATGCGGATGGGCGGGCGGCAGCGCCGCGAACGCGACCTGGGTCGTCCCGCTCAGGATCGCCTGGATCGCTGGGCCTGCACCCGAGAACGGAACATGCGTCATCTGGATTCGGCCGATGATCTTGAACAGCTCGCCGGCGAGATGCGGCGTCGTGCCGAGGCCCGGGCTCGCATAGTTCAGTTCGTCCGGGTTGGCCCTGGCACGCGCGATCAGGTCGGCGACCGAATTGATGCCGAGCTTCGGATTGACCAGGATCACGTTCGGAGACGTGCCAAGCTCGGCGATGGGCGCGAAGTCCTTGTCGGGATCGTACGGGATCTTGGCGTAGAGGCCCGGGTTGACGACATAGGCGCTGGACGTGATCAGGAGCGTGTAGCCGTCAGGCTCGGCATGTGCCGCGATGCCGATCCCGATATTGCCACCGCCGCCGGGACGGTTCTCGACCACGATGGTGCCGCCGAGTGCCTCGCCGAGATGGGCGCCGAGGATGCGAGCCATGATGTCGGTCGGCCCGCCCGGCGCGAACGGCACGATGATCTTGATCGGACGTTCGGGATAACCGGCGGCATTGGCCCGCCCGGTGAGGCCAGCGATCGCGAGCGCGCCAACAGTCTTCAGGATCGCGCGACGCGAGGGAGGGGCCGATCCGTTTGCTGTCATCGGATGTCCCTCATCTGCATCACGCCTCTAAAGATCGAACACTGCCACCGCGCGGATCGGCGATGCCGTGCCGTCGCGCCATTTCATCGGCAGGCCAATGAAGGTGAATGGTCCCTGGCCAAGCAGGGCCTCGAGATTGCACAGGCTTTCGATGTGGGTGATGTCGAGATCGAGGCAGGCCTTGTGAACGAGCAGGTTCTCGTCGCTGTCCGGACCCGGGCGCATCGAGTCGATGCCGAAATGAACGATGTCTTGTTTGGCCAGCCACTCGGTGGCGGCGACATTCACCCCGGCATTGTCGGTCGCATATTCCTTGCGCGGAAAGGTCCGTGCATGATGGCCGGTGCAGAGCAGGACGGTGCCGCCTTTCGGGATCGGCCGTCCGGCCGCCTTCACGGCCGTATCGAGGTCGGAGGGAGTGATCTCGGCACGCGGCGCAATGTGGCGCAGGTCGAGACAGATGCCGGGCACAATGCACTTCTCCAGCGGATATTCATTGATCGGGATGCCGCTGGGACCGAAATGCCGGGGGGCATCGATGTGGGTTCCACCGTGGTCGGGCATCGAGATGAACATCGATGCTAGTCCATAGACATTCCTCGATTCCGCCAGCGCCTCCTCGTGGTTCTTCCACATCCCGTGCATGATCGGCGGGTGGCCGGGGTAGCTCGGCGTGCGGTGATAGAGCTCGCGGCTCAGGTCAACGATCCTCACGATGGATGCCCTTTCTTGACGGAGCCGGCGCAGGCGCGCTTCTGCCCATGATGCTGACGGGTTTGCCGCGGTTGTGCAAGGTGCCGCTTGCCCTCAGTGCAGCACCTGCAGTTGCCGCGGCAGCCAGAGCGAGATTTCCGGCAGATAAGTCACGCACATCAGGACAAAGAACATCACCGCATAGAACGGCCAGATCTTGCGCATGACCTGCTCGATCGTGACCTTGCCGACCGCGCAGCCGACAAAAAGGATCGCCCCGACCGGTGGATGACACAGCCCGATGCCGAGATTGAGCAGCATGATCATGCCGAAATGCACCGGATCGACGCCGAAGTTCTTCATGACAGGCAACAGGATCGGTGTCGCGATCAGGATCGACGGCGCCATGTCGACCAGTGTGCCGAGCACCAGCAGCAGGACGTTGATCAGGAGCAGGATGACGTACTTGTTGTCGGAGATCGACAGGAAGAAGGCGGTCATCTTGGCCGGCATCTGCGTCAGGGCCATGATGTAGCCAACGCTGGAGGCGCACGCGATCAGCGTCATCACCATCGCGACCGTGCGCAGCGTGCGATGGAGCAGCACCGGCAGGTCGCGCCAGCGATAGTCGCGATAGATGAACATGGTGACGAAGAAGGCCCAGATGCAGGCGACGGCACCGGCTTCGATTGCGGTAAAAATGCCGCCGAGAATGCCGCCTAGGATGATGACGAGGGTGATCAGACCCCAGGAGGCATCGATGGCGATCCGGATCGCGTCCTTGGCCGGCACGGTCTGGCCGTGCGGGTGCTTCTCGCGATAGGCGACGGCCAGGCACAGGATGATCAGTGAGAAGCCGAGCAACAGCCCGGGGAACACGCCGGCCATGAAAAGGGCGCTGATCGAGATCGTCCCGCCCGTTGCGAGCGAGTAGAGCACTGCATTGTGACTCGGCGGCACGAGAAGGGCCTGGACCGACGAGGTGATCGTCAGGTTGGTCGCGAACACGCGCGGGTAGCCGTTCTTCTCCATCTGCGGGATCATCACCGAGCCGATGGCGGACGTGTCGGCGACGGCCGATCCGGAAATGCCGCTCAAAAATGTCGTCGCCAGCACGTTGACGATCGAGAGGCCGCCACGCAGCCGGGTCAGTCCAACCAGCACGTCGGCAAACGCGACCAGGCGGCGGGCCATGCCGCCCTCCGCCATGATCGCGCCGGCCAGCACGAAGAACGGGATCGTCAGCATCGCGACCTTGCTGACACCGTCGGAGATCTTCAGCATCACCGCTTCCAGGGGAATGCCGATCCACAAGGCGCCGACGATCGCCGCCATCGCCAGCGAGTAGGCGATCGGCATGCCGATCAGGAAGCACAGCAGCATGGTCGCGAGCAGAATGAGGATGTCCATCGTGGCCTCTCGCGATCAGTCGGCGGAAAAGTCGCGGTGTGGTGCGATCGGATCGGGTGGCGCACCCAGGAAAATCCGCTCGATGATGAACAGCAGCAGACAGGCGCCGCCGATCGGAATCGGAAGATAGGTGACGCCGACCGAAAGCGACGGGAAGTCGGCGATCGTGTTGTACCAGGTCACCTCGACGAGCCGCGCGCCCCAGATGATCATGAACAGCGCGATCAGGCCCATCATCAACTGGACGACAAGGTCGGTCAGGTTGCGGAGCGGGGCAGGCAGCTTATTGGCAAAGTAGGCGACGTTCATATGCAGATTGAGCCGATATCCGGCGGCCGCACCGATGAACGTCACGACGATGGTGAGCAGCACCGCGAGCGGTTCAGGCCAGGATGCGGCGCTGTTCAGGACATAGCGCGTGAACACTGCCCAGGGGATGACGGCTGAAATCAGGATCAGCGCGACAGAGCCCGTGATGACGCAGGCAAGATACAAATAGTCCATCGCGCGGCGATATGATCCGGCCATGTCCATTTCCTGTAAGAGGACGATTTCCCGTATGGCGTAGTGTCAGGCGGACTGGATACGTCCGATCATGCCCTGGTATTTCGGGCCGTATTTGTCCCAGACCGGCTTGACCGCGTTCTGGAACGGCGCCTTGTCGGCGATCTCGATGATCTCGCACCCGGCAGCCTTCGCTTTTTCCATCGCCTGCTTCTCGTAGGCGTTCCAGAGCTCGCGTTCTTCCATCTGCGCCTCGCGGGCGAGTTTTTTGATCAGCGTCTGGTCATCGGCTGCCAGCGCGGACCAGGCGCGTTTCGAGAACACCAGCAGCTCGGGAACGATCAGGTGCTCGGTGAGCGAAAAGTGTTTCGCTGCGGTGTAGTGGTTGCTGAAGACGTAGCTCGGGGGATTGTTCTCGGCGCCGTCGATAACGCCGGTCTGCAGCGCGCTGAACACCTGGTCGTAGCCCATCGCCACGCCGTTGCCGCCAAGCGCGTTCATCATGTCGATGAAGATCGGATTGCCGATGACGCGGAACTTGAGGCCCTTGATGTCGGCGATCGTCTTGATCGCGTGCTTGATGTTGTAGAGGCTGCGCGCTCCGGAATTCATCCAGCACAGTGCGACGAGTCCGGCATTCGGGCTTGCCGTGATCTTGTCCAGCAGCTCCTGGCCGATCGGGCCATCCATCATCCGCTCGGCATGTGCCATGTTCTTGAACAGGAAGGGCATGTTGACGACGTTGATGTCATCGACGATCGGGCCGATCGAGCCGGCGCTGACGCGCAGCATCTGGATCGCACCGATCTGGGTCTGCTCGATGGTTTCCTTCTCGCCGCCGAGTTGCATCGAGGGGAACATCTGCAGCGACAGGCGGCCGTTGGTCGCCGCCGCCAGCTTCTTGCCGAGGTTTTCCGTCGCGACCACGGTCGGGTAGCCCGGCGGCTGCACGTCCGACGCCTTGAAGACGGCTTTCGACTGGGCGAGGGCGGCCTGCGTCGAGGTCGCAACGACTGCGCCAAGGCCGGCGCCGAACTTGATGACGTCGCGACGGTTGAGCCCGGTGCCGCGGCGCTGCGATCGATCTGTACGATTCATGTCATATCCTCCCAAAGTGCCTGGCCGGAGTCCGGCCGCGGTCATGCCGGCTGGCTCTGCTCGTCGAAGAACTCCGGATTGTTGTGCTGGGTGGCCGAGATGTCGGCCAGAAGGCGTTCGAGATGTCTGGCCATCGCGGCTCCGGCCGATGCCGGGTCGCGCGCCTCGATCGCGGCCATCACGGCCTCATGCTCGGCGATGACCTCGGCCATCCGCCCGCGCTGCGGCAGCGTCAGCCACCGGAAGCGATCCACGTGAACCTTGACCTGCAGGATCAGCTTCCAGATGCCGGGATGTCCGGCAATTTCGGCGATGGCGGCGTGAAAGGCCTCGTCGGCCTGATGGAATGCTTCGCGATCGGCGGCCATCTCGGCCTCGCGCTGGCGTTGGAGGATCGCATGCAGGCTGAGGATCTGGCTGGCGCTGGCGCGCTCAGTTGCCATGCGGGTCGTGGTTTCCTCCAGCGACCGGCGGACGATGATCGCCTCCGGAAGGGCGGCGAGCGGGATGCGAGATACGAAAATGCCTGATTGCGGGAAAATCTCGACCAGGCCCTCGTCCGACAGGCGCAGGATAGCTTCCCGCACCGGTGTCCGGCTGACGCCATATGCGCGCGCGATCTCGGCCTCGATGATCGGATCGCCGGGCCTGCGCTGCAGCGAGACCAGTTCGGCACGCAGCTCGGCATAGATCCGCGCCGCCGCGGTTGCGGTCCGCGGACGACCGGTGCGCCGCTGGCCGACGGGGTTGCGGAGCTCCGACTTTTTCGGCGCGCGGGCGGGCATTCGTGCTCCAATAACTAATATATTAGTATATGAAGTCGTCATAGAAGGCAAACGAACACCGGGAGGTCACATGACCGACTATCGCAAGCTATTCGATCTCACCGGCAAGACCGCCGTGGTGCTGGGCGCAGCCTCGGGCATCGGCAGATCCTCGGCTGAAGCGCTGGCATCGCTTGGCGCCCGCGTGCTGTGTGCGGATCGCACGCTGGAGGGCGCGGATGCGACCGCCGCGGCGATCCGTGAGCAGGGCGGATCGGCAACGGCCGCCGGTTGCGATGCCGCCGACCGTACGGACGTGGAGGCGCTGGCGGCGAAGGCGCTCGCGGAATTTCAGCGCGTCGACATTGCCGTCACCACGCCGGGGTTGAACATCCGCAAGACCATCCTCGACTACACCGACGAGGATCTCGATCGCGTCATCAACCTCAACATCAAGGGCACGGTGTGGTTCTTCCAGGCGTTCGGCCGCATCATGGTCAGGCAACAAGGCGGCAGCCTGATTGCCTGCTCGTCGGTGCGCGCGGTGACGATCGAGCCGGGGCTTGCGGTCTATGGTTCGACCAAGGCGGCGATCGGTCTCCTGGTGAAGGGCTTCGCGTCTGAGGTCGGGCGCTCCGGCGTCCGCGTCAACGCCATCGCGCCGAGCATTGCGGAGACCGCGTTGACCGGCCCGTTGAAGCAGCGGCCGGACATTTACAATCTCTATGCCGGCCACACCGTGTTCAATCGCTGGAGCAGCGCCGACGAGGTCGCCACCGCCGTCGCTTATCTTGCATCTGATGCGGCGAGCTATGTCAGCGGCAGCACGCTGTTCGTCGATGGCGGCTGGACGGCGGTCGACGGACCGCCGACGGGCCTCACGCAACTGACGCGGTAGAATAGGTGAGTTTATCTCGATCGAGCCACGATTGCTTTCGAATCATGCTTTGCGGCCGTTGGCATCGATCGACAGCGCCTGGGCAATGAATTTGTGCGTCGGGGTCGGTACGCCGAGCTTCTCACCCATGCGTACCAGGGCGCCCGAGAAATAGTCGATCTCGAGCGGTTTGCCGGCTCGCCGGTCGAGCAGCATGGACGTGATCATCTCGCGGGGATTGGCGTCGGCGGCCTTCATGATCGTCGCGAAGTCGGTGGGCTTGAACGGCACGCCGGCTGCGAGGCCGACGGCGATCACCTCGCGCACGGCATCCTCAAACAGGGCGCGGGTGCCGGGCGTCTCGCGCATCGGTCCGTACGACGCATTCGTCAGCGTCATCATGCCCGAACTCGGTGCGAGTGATGCGAACTTCAGCCAGACATTGTAGCGGATCTCTGGTGTGAGCACGGCATCGAGGCCGGCCTCCCTGCATACGTGTTGGAAGGCCTCGAGCTGCGGATTCGCTCGCCCATCCGGCTCGCCGAACTCGATGCGGCCGGGTTGCGCCTTGTGCTCGATCACGCCAGGCCGCGCGATGTGGCTCGAGATGCGCACCACGCCCGGCACCACGTGCGCACGCGGCAGGTGCGCCCTGATGAGGTCCGGCCCCTCGATGCCGTTCTGCAGCGAGATGATCGTGGTGTCGTCCCGAACCGCGGCCTGCAACGCTTTCGCCCCGCGCTCGGTATCGCCGAGTTTGGTTGCAAAAAGCACCATCTCCGGAGGCTCAGCCCCGGCGGGATCGCCGACGGCCTTCACCGGCTTCACAGTGCGATCGCCGCTGATACCAATGATCTGCAGCCCATCCCGAAGCATCGCGTCGAGATGTGCTCCGCGCGCGACGAAGGTGACGTCCTGCCCCGCGGCCGCCAAACGCCCACCGTAGTAGCCGCCAATGCCGCCGGCACCCATGACCAGAATTTTCATGGTCTCTCCTCGCCAAGCCGCGAACGGCAGAGAAGTGCCGATCGGCAACATTCCTGCCAATCCTGGGTTCAAGCTAGCACATTGGAACCGGCCGGATAACGACGGACCGGGTTGATTTTCGCCCTTGAGCCTGACTGCCTGGTGTCTACGGCGTTGGACCGGAAACGAATCCAGCCTGGCGGCGCAACTCCGATGTGTCCGGCGACGTCAGCAGCGCGATCAGGCGTTGCGCCTGTGATGCCGCCGACGCCTGCGTCGCAACGGCAGCCGTGTACATGGTTGCGAGCCCGCATCCCGGCGGCAGCGTGCCCGATAGCACGACACCCGGCGTGCTGATGATCTCTGTGGATTGCGTGCAACCGATCGGCCGCCGGTCACTGGACTCGGCCAGATGCCGCATGGCCGTCGCGCCGTTCGGAAAGACCTTCAGCCGCTCGGCGACGACATCGGCGATGTCGAGTTGCGCCAGCACCTTGGCGACATGAATTCCGGCGGTTGATGCCTTGGTGTCGGGCACGAAGATCGCATCTGCATCGAGCAGCACTGCGCGCAGGCCGGCGGCGTCCTCAGCGCTTGCCGGCGGATCGCCGGTGCGGACCGCAAGCGCCGTTTCAACGCGGCCGATGTCGGCGATCGAGCTGCGCAGCACCAGCCCTTCATCGGCGAGCTTCGCGATCAGCGCAGCGGTCAGGATGACGATGTCGGTCGGAACACCGGCACGCAATCTGTCGGCCATGGCGCCCACTGCGCCGAAATCACCGGCAATGCCGAAGCCGGTTTCGGTTTCAAACGCAGGCGCAAGGCTGCGCACCAGTCCTTGCGCTGCGCCGCCGCTCAGGATGTTCAACGTCTTCATTTGCACCTGTTCCGTCACCACGGTCTTGGCCGCTACGTGTCTATTCGTTCTTGTCCAGCCTTCTGACGACGTCTGCCCACTTCACGATATCGGCGCGCAGAAATTTGTCGAAGGCTTCCGGCGTCATGGTCATCGGCACCGCGCCCTGTTCGGCCCAGAGCTTCTCGACTTCCGGCCGCCTCACCGCTGAATTCACGGCCGCATTGAGTTTGTCGATGATCGGCTTCGGTGTACCCATTGGTGCCATCAGGCCAAGCCAGATCGTGGCTTCATAACCGGAAACGCCCGCCTCGACGACCGTGGGAACGTTCGGCAACACCGCGGAGCGCGTCTTGCCGGTTGTTGCAAGCGCGCGCACCTGGTTCTCGGCAACATTCGGCGCCATCGCTGGAACGGCGTCGATCATCATCTGGACCTGACCGCCGATGACGCCGCTGCGGGCCTCGCCGCTGTTGCGGTAGGGCACATGCACGATATTGATCCCGGCCATGGCTTTGAACAGCTCGCCCGCCATGTGATACGGCGTGCCCTGACCCGACGACGCGTAGTTCAGCTTTCCAGGCTCTGCTTTTGCAAGCGCGATGAATTCCTGCAGGGTCTTGGCCGGCACGGCGGGGTGGACCACGATCACCAGATCCGAAGTGTTCAGGGATGCGACCGGCGTCAGGTCGCGCATCAGCTCATATTTGCGCTGAGGCACCAGCGATTCATTGGCGGTCTGGGTGTTCGACATCACCAGGAGGGTGTAGCCATCGGGCAGCGCCTTCGCGACCTCGAGCGTGCCGATCACGCCGCCGGCGCCGGTGCGGTTCTCCACAACGAAGGGCTGGCCGAGGCTTTCCTGCAGGATGATGCCGATCTGGCGCGCCACGACGTCGGCCGGGCCGCCGGGACCAAAGGGAACGATGATCCTGACCGGCCGCGCAGGGTAATCCTCGGCGGCCGTATGTGCGCCTGACATCGACACGGTCAGCAATGCCGCGACACACATCAAGGCGTACCGAAAGCCCGCCATTGATCGTCTCCCCCAACTTTAGTCTTCTTTCTTGACCAGAAGTCTAGCTGCAACCTGAACCATCTGTCGACGACAGACATCGTCTTCGCGCATCGGAATAAGGGCGGGAGGACGGTGTACTCAAACTTCGCCATCGCGTGCGGGGAATCAAATGAGGAAACATCCTGGGCTGTCGCGCCGCGATCTGCTGAAGGGCACCAGCGCCGTGCTGGCAGGGACCGCCTTTTCAACGCGAGTGATGGCCGCCGCGCCACCCGCGGAACCGGTGACGCCGACCTTGATCGAGGCGGCGAAGAAAGAGGGACAGGTCGTCTATTACACCTCGACCGATCTGCCGGTCGCCGAGAAACTGGCGAAGGCGTTCGAGGCGAAATACGCGGGGATGACCGTGCGCGTCGAACGCACCGGCGCGGAACGTGTGTTCCAACGGGTCGGCCAGGAATATTCCAGCAACATCCACGCCGTCGACGTCGTCAATTCCTCCGACGCCGCACATTTCATCGTGTGGAAGCGCGACGGCATTCTGGCGCCCTACGTTCCGGAGGAGGTCGCGAAATACTATCCGGACGAGCATCGCGATCCGGATGGCCAGTTCGCAAGCTTCCGGGTGTGGCTTTCGATCATCGCCTACAACACCAATCTCGTGAAGGCCGAGGAGGCGCCGAAGAGCTTCGCCGATCTGCTCGATCCGAAATGGAAGGGCAAGATCGTGAAGGGGCACCCCGGCTACAGCGGCACCATCATGACCGCGACCTATCAGATGCAGCGCGATCTCGGCTGGAGCTTCTTCGAGCAGCTCGCAAAGCAGAACATCATGCAGGTGCAGTCCTCGACCGATCCACCGAAGAAGCTCGACCTCGGCGAGCGCGCGGTGATGGCCGACGGCAACGAGTACAACATCTTTCAGCTGAAGGAGATGGGCCGCCCGGTCGAGCCGGTCTACGCCACCGAAGGCTCGCCGATCATTGTCGGCCCCAATGGAATCTTCAAGGACTGTCCGCATCCGAATGCGGCAAGGCTGTTTCAATCGTTCGCGCTCGGACGCGAGGGGCAGCAGCTCAACGTCGAGATCGGTGGCCTCAGGTCGGTCCACGCGCAGGCCCAGGAGAAGGCCGGGCGCAAGCCGCTCAAGGACATCAAGACGATGAAGGATGACCCGGACGCGGTGGAGCGGGAAGGGGAATCGATCAAATCCCACTACACCCGTATCTTCCGAGTCTAGCGGACGGAGTGGGCTGGTGGCCGAGCATTTGGGCGTTTGCCGCATGGCTTATGCGCGGTTTTCGCCCGGATTGGGTCAATAATGCCCCTCGGCGGAGCGGATATTTGATGTTACCAATTTGGCATGAACCAGCATGCCAAGATCGACATCCGCCATTCCACCTGTCCGCACGACTGCCCCTCGGCTTGTGCGCTCGACGTCGAGGTGATCGAAGGGCGCTCGATCGGCAGGGTGCGTGGCTCGAAGCGGCAGACCTACACGGCCGGCGTGGTCTGCGCCAAGGTCGCGCGCTATGCCGAGCGGATTCATCATGCCGAACGGCTGATGCATCCGCTGCGCAGGACCGGCCCGAAGGGCTCCGGCCAATTCGCGCGGATTTCCTGGGATGAGGCGCTGGACGAGATCGCGGCGCGTTTCGACGCCGCCGAGCGACAATTCGGCGCCGAGTCGGTCTGGCCCTATTACTACGCCGGCACCATGGGGCTGGTGATGCGCGACGGCCTCAACCGGCTGTCGCATGTGAAGAAGTATTCGCGCTTCTATGGCACGATCTGTTCGACCATCGCGCGCATCGGCTTCGCCGCCGGGACCGGCAAGATCGCCGGCGTCGATCCGCGCGAGATGGGCGTCTCCGATCTCGTCGTGATCTGGGGCACCAATCCGGTGAACACCCAAGTCAACGTGATGACGCATGCATCGCGCGCGCGGAAGGAGCGCGGCGCGAAGATTGCGGCGGTTGACGTTTACAACAACGAGACCATGAAGCAGGCCGACATCAAGATCCTGCTGCGGCCGGGAACCGATGGCGCCTTCGCCTGCGCCGTGATGCACGTGCTGTTCCGCGAGGGATTTGCCGATCGCGATTATCTCGCGCGCTATACCGATTGCCCGGACGAACTGGAAGCGCATCTGAAGACCCGCACGCCGCAATGGGCCTCAGCGATCTCGGGTGTGCCGGTCGAGGAGATCGAGGCATTCGCGCGGCTGGTCGGGACGACCCAGCGCTCGTTCTTCCGCCTTGGTTATGGGTTCACCCGCAGCCGCAACGGCGCCGCGCAGATGCATGCCGCGCTGTGCATTCCTGCGGTGACCGGCGCCTGGCAACATGAGGGCGGCGGCGCATTCTTCAACAATGCCGGCATCTGGCGCTTCGACGAGTCGATCATCGAAGGCCACGACGCGATCGATCCCACCACCCGGGTGCTCGACCAGTCGAAGATCGGCCGCATCCTGACCGGCGATGCCGAGGCGCTGAAGGGCGGCGGGCCGGTCAAGGCGATGCTGATCCAGAACACCAATCCGATGACGGTGGCGCCCGAGCAGGCGCTGGTGCGCCAGGGCTTTGCCCGCGAGGATCTGTTCGTCGCGGTGCACGAGCAGTTCATGACCGAGACGGCGCAGATGGCCGACATAGTGCTGCCGGCGACGATGTTCATGGAGCACGACGACCTCTATTACGGCGGCGGTCATCAGCATATCTCGGTCGGCCCGAAGCTGATCGATCCGCCCGGCGAGTGCCGCTCCAACCACGAGGTGCTGCAGGGGCTCGGCCGCCGGCTCAATGCGGTGCATCCCGGTTTCGACATGACGCCGCGCCAGCTGATAGACGCAACTTTGAAGAAAAGCGGGCACGGCGATATCGAGACGCTGGAGGCCGATATCTGGCGCGACCTGCAGCCGGATTTCCGCACCTCGCATTATCTCGACGGCTTTGCCCATGCCGACAAGAAGTTCCACTTCAAGGTCGATTGGGGCAAGGTCCCGGTCGGCGCGGGCGGGCTGATGGGCGCGTGGGACAAGATGCCCTCGCTGCCCGACCACTGGACCATCATCGAGGAGGCGGACGCGCAGCATCCGTTCCGGCTCGCGACGTCGCCGTCGCGCAGCTTCCTCAACACCAGCTTCAACGAAACGCCGTCGTCGCAGGCCCGCGAGGGCGCGCCGACCGTGATGATCCACCCCGATGATGCGGCCGCGCTGTCGATCGCTGACGGGGAGGCCGTGACGCTGGGCAACATGCGCGGCGAGACCACGCTGACTGCAAAACTGTTCGATGGCGTTCGCCGCGGCGTGCTGATCGCCGAGTCGATCCATCCGAACAAGTCCCACATCGGCGGGCGCGGCATCAACATGCTGACCGGGGCGGAGGCCGTCGCACCGCTCGGCGGCGCCGCGTTCCACGACAACAAGGTCTGGATCAGGAAGGCGTCCGCCGCCGCTTAATTCCTGCTTGCAGTCGGCGCCGATCCTGCCGCAAATGTGCGCTAGCAATAGCGCACAGGCAAAAACAGGCAGGAAACATGACCGACAACAGCGTTCTTCTCGAGAAGCGCGGGCAGGCGTTCTGGATCACCATCAACCGCCCGGACAAGCGCAACGCGCTCAATGCCGGTGTGATCGCGGGCATCGCCAAGGGCTATCGCGAGGCGCATGACGACAAGGACGTGCGCGTCATCGTGCTGACGGGTGCAGGTGACAAGGCGTTCTGCGCCGGCGCCGATCTGCAGAACAGTGGCGCCGCGTTCTCCATGGATTTTTCGCGTCCGAATGTCGACTACGCTGATTTGTTGCGGCTGTCGCAGAACGCGACCAAGCCCGCGATCGCGCGGGTCGGCGGCGTCTGCATGGCCGGCGGCATGGGCCTGCTGTGCATGACCGACATGGCGGTGGCCGCCGATGGCGTGATCTTCGGCTTGCCGGAGGTGAAGGTCGGCGTGTTTCCGATGCAGGTGCTGAGCCTGCTGCAATCGATCGCCCCCGCACGTTTGATCAACGAATGGGCGCTGACCGGCGAGCCGTTCGATGCGAAGACCGCGCAGGCCGCGGGTCTGCTCAACTACGTCGTGCCGGCGGCCGAGCTCGACGCCAAGGTCGATTGGCTGATCGGCCGCATCGTCGACAAGTCGCCGACCGCGATCCGCCGCGGCAAATACGCGATGCGGGCGATCGCGTCGATGTCGTTCGACGAGAGCATCGCCTACACCGAAAGCCAGATCGCGCTGCTCGCGATGACCGAGGACGCCAAGGAAGGCCTCAAGGCCTTCGGCGAGAAGCGCAAGCCGACCTGGACGGGGCGCTGAGGCATCACTGTGCCGCTTCGCCTCGCTGCATACGGCCGCTCAGGGTGACGGAATTGGCTTGGTCAGTGTCATCACCCGCGCATGCGGGTGATCCAGTATTCCAGAGACGGTTGTGCTTGAGCCGATAGGCCGCGGCGTACTGGGTCGCCCGGTCCATGTGCGCAATTTGCGCACAGGCCGGGCCACGACAACAGTGGATGAGGACAAAGCTTCACGTCCTCTCAGCCGCGCAGTATCAAAATATCGAAAACAACCCCATGCACAGTAGCCGGGCGGCTGCCGGCGTTCGACGCGGCAGCTTGACACGTCGGGCAAATCAGCGGCATTATTCTATTATACCGAAATTGCGCGAGCGCGCCGCGCACCCGTTCCCCGGGAGAACGAGGTGAGGGAGCGCGATGGCCATCGCACGCTAGAGCCTATACGGTTCCGATTGAATCGGAACGGGGCTCTAGATTCTTGTTTTGACGCGTTTTCTTCACGCGAACCGGTATCCACTTCGCTCGAAAACGCTCTAACCCGCGTTGGCCTTCAGGCCGGCGGCTTCGATGCCGGCCACGGCGCAGATCTCGTCATTGTCCGAGGTGTCGCCGCTGACGCCGACGGCGCCGAGCAGGGTCGAGCCGTCCATGATCAGGACGCCGCCGGGGACCGGCACCAGCCGGCCCTGCGCCAGCGTGTTCACGGAATCGATGAAATAGGCCTGCTCCTGCGCGCGCTGATACAGCGCCCGCGATCCCATCCCGAGCGCCAGCGCGCCATAGGCCTTGCCATGGGCGATCTCGGCCCGCATCAGGCTGGTGCCGTCCTGCGCCGCCGTCACCTTCACCGCGCCGCGCGCGTCGAGGATGGTGACCACCAGCGGCTTCAGCTTCTTCTCGACGCCCTTGGCGAGTGCGGCATCCAGAATCTTGCGGGCGGTGTCGAGAGTGAGCTCAGCCATGGGCCTTTTCCTTTGTCGGCAATAATTGGTCGGATTTCGATGTCGCACGTTTCAGGCTCATCGCCAATACGCTGGCAACGTGCAGCGGCGTACGCCCGCTGCCGTCCTTGATCTGGTGCCGGCAGGAGGTGCCGTCGGCCACGATCAGCGTGTCCGGATCCGCGCTGCGCACCGCGGGGAGCAGCGACAGCTCGGCCATCTCGATCGAGGCCTGATAGGTGTCGGCGCCATAGCCGAATGCGCCGGCCATGCCGCAGCAGCTCGACTCGATGGTCTTGACGTCGAGGCCCGGCACGAGGCGCAGCACCTTCTCCACCGGCTTGAACGCGCCGAAGGATTTCTGGTGGCAATGGCCGTGTACGACGGCCTTGCCGGCGACCGCGCCGAGCGGCAGAGCGAGGCGCCCGGCCTCGGCCTCGTGCACCAGGAATTCCTCGAACAGCAGGGCGTGGGCGCTGACGGTCTTGGCGGCGTCGTCCGATCGCAGCGACAACAGCTCGTCGCGCAGGGTCAGCAGGCAGCTCGGCTCGAGGCCGATGATCGGCACGCCGCGCGCCGCGAACGGCGCGTAGGTCGCAACCAGCCGCTCGAGTTCGGCACGGGCCTGCTCCACCAGACCCGCCGACAGGAACGTTCGCCCGCAGCACGGCGGGCGGCCGCCGCCTGATGGCCGAGGCAGATGCACGCGGTAGCCGCCGGCGACCAGGACCTCGACCGCGGCGTCGAGATTTTCTCGTTCATAGCCGCGGTTGAACGTATCGGCGAACAGCACGACTTCGCGCCCCTCAGGCGGACCCAGCACCTCGGCGTCCGGCCGGAAGGTGTCGCGGCGAAATTCCGGCAGCGCGCGTTTCGCGCTGATGCCGGCGAGTGCCTCGAACAGCGCACGCAGCAGCGGGCTCTTGTTGCGCCAGTTCGCGAGCGGCGCAAAGCGCGAGGCGAGATCGACATAGCGCGGCAGATAGCCGACCAGCCGGTCGCGCAGCGACAGGCCGTGCGACGCGGCGCGGGCGGCCAGCACCTCGATCTTCATCTTGGCCATGTCGACGCCGGTCGGGCATTCATGGCGGCAGGCCTTGCAGGACACGCAGAGTTTCAGGGTGTCCATCATCTCGTCGGAGGCGAGCGCGTCCGCACCCAACTGGCCCGAGATCGCCAGCCGCAGCGTGTTGGCCCGACCGCGGGTGACGTCCTTCTCGTTGCGCGTCGCGCGATACGAGGGGCACATCACGCCGCCTTCGAGCTTGCGGCAGGCGCCGTTGTTGTTGCACATCTCGACCGCGCCCTGGAAGCCGCCGCCGGCGCCGGGATAGGCCGACCAGTCGAGCGCCGTCTTGAATTCGCCGACGCGATAATCCGGCGAAAAACGAAACAGCGAGCGGTCGTCCATTTTCGGTGGATCGACGATCTTGCCCGGGTTGAGCGTGTTGTCCGGATCGAAGCGCTGCTTGACCTCGCGGAAATCGGCGACGATGCGCGCGCCGAACATGGTCTCGTGGAATTCCGAGCGCACCAGGCCGTCGCCGTGCTCGCCGGAATGCGAGCCCTTGTATTCGCGCACCATCGCGAAGGCTTCCTCGGCAATGGCGCGCATTGCCTTGACGTCCTTATCGAGCTTGAGGTTGAGCACCGGGCGCACATGCAGGCAGCCTTCGGAGGCATGCGCATACATCGTGCCGCGGGTGCCGTGCTTGGCAAACACGGCATTGAGCCGTTCGGTATAGTCGGCGAGATGCGGCAGCGGCACCGCGCAATCCTCGACGAACGAGACCGGCTTGCCCTCCTGCTTCATCGACATCATGACGTTGAGCCCGGCCGCGCGGAAATCTGCGATGCCGGCCTGCAGCGCGGGCTCGACGATCTCGACCACGCCGCCCCATTTGCGCTGCGGTCTGTCCCAGCCGAAGCCGAGATCGCCCATCAGTTCGTCGAGCTGCTTCAGGCGGGCGAGGTTTTCGGCCTGATCCTCCTCGGCGAACTCGACCACCAGGATCGCGTCCGGATCGCCGCGCACGGCGGCGGAAATGATCGGCTGGAACATCGCGATCTCGCGGCCGAGCGCGATCATGGTGCGATCGACCAGCTCGACCGCGATCGGCCGCAGCTTGACCAGATGCTGGGCCGCATCCATCGCCTCGTAGAAGCTGCCGAAATGGCAGACGCCGAGCGCCTTGTTGCGGATCACAGGCCACAGCTTCAGCTCGACCTGCGTCGTGAAGGCGAGGGTGCCTTCCGAGCCGACCAGAAGATGCGCCATGTTGTTCGGCGCATTGCGCGGCACCAGCGCGTCGAGGTTATAGCCGCCGACGCGGCGCTGCACCTTGGGGAATTTGTCCGCGATCTCGGCCGCCTCGCGCTCGCCAAGATCGAGCATGTCGCGAAACAGCCTCTCACCGCTGTCGGGAGCATTGACCCGCGTCAGGTCGCGCGGCACCTCGCCGAAATGCAGCAGCGTGCCGTCGGCGAGCGCCGCGTCCATCGATAGCGTGTTGTCGCGCATGGTGCCGTAGCGCAACGAGCGGCCGCCGCAGGAATTGTTGCCGGCCATGCCACCGATCGTGGCGCGCGACGCAGTCGAGACGTCGACCGGAAACCACAACCCGTGCTGCTTCAGCTGACGGTTGAGGTCGTCGAGCACGATGCCAGGCTCGACCACGCAGATGCGGTTCTCGACGTCGAGCGAGAGGATCCGATTCAGGTGCTTGGAAAGGTCGACCACGATGCCGTCATTGACGGTCTGGCCGCATTGCGAGGTGCCGCCGCCGCGCGGGGTGACGATCCGCCCGGCGTCGCGGACGATCGCCAGCGTCCGCAGCGCCTCGTCGACGGTGCGCGGCACCACCACGCCGGCCGGCATGATCTGGTAGAACGAGGCATCGGTCGCGTAGCGGCCGCGGTTGAAGGCATCGAAAAACACGTCGCCGGTCAGGTCGGACCGCAGGCGCTGTTCGAGCGAGGAGGCGTTCTTCATCCCAGATCCGATGTGATCCGCGGCGCAATCCATATTGCCCGGGAATTATTCATTCGATTGAGCCGATAATTATATTATGAATTCAAAATGAGCAACTAGCTGCCCTGAGGCGTCGCCTCTGGGGCGGCGTCCGGCCCCTCGGCGAGGTGCTCGAGGGCGGCGCCCCGCTTGTTGCGCAGATGGGCGAACAGGATGTCGCTGAGCTCGCTGCCGGCGCGGCGGCGCAGCGCATCGAGGATCGCCTCGTGCTCGCGCATCGCCTCGGCCCAGCGCTGCCGCTTGCGGGCGAAATTGGCGGAGTAGCGCACACGCCGGATCCGGCCCGCGAAGTTGGCGTAGGTCGTCTTCAGCGTCTCATTGCGGGCGGCCGCGACGATGCTCTCGTGGATCTGCTGGTTGGTCTGGAAATAGCCGTGCATGTCGCGGTGCAGATAGTGGCCGTACATCTCGTAATGCAGCCGCTCGATCGCGGCGATCTCCTCGTCCGTAATGGCCTCGCAGGCCAGCCGTCCGGCCAGGCTTTCCAGCCCGGCCATGACGTCGAACAGCTCCTCGAGGTCGCGTTGGCTGAGCTGGCGCACCCGCGCGCCGCGGTTGGGTAACAGCTCGATTAGGCCCTCGGCGGCCAGCACCTTGAGGGCCTCGCGCAGCGGCGTCCTGGAGATCCCCAGCATTTCGCACAGCTGGCGTTCCGGAACGCGAGCACCTTCGGGAATGTTGCCTTCCACCACATAGTCGCGCAGCCGCAGCAGGATCTCGCCGTGAAGCGAGACTTCATGGCGGTCGCTGCCGCTGCCGGCGGCGGGTTGGGTGATTGGAACCCCGGTCTCGGGAATCGCAGATTTCATATTCTGAACAATAATTTGCCGGCGCGGTCGCGTCGATCTCCACAATCGAATACCAAAATTCGATTGATAATACAAAAAATGAATGCAAAATGGTTACCCGAGGAGCCGAAATCCGGCGATTGGGAGGTTCTCATGCATCAAGGACGCCATTTTCTGCAGATTCCGGGGCCGAGCCCCGTTCCGGATCGCATTCTTCGCGCGATGGACATGCCGGTCATCGACCATCGCAGCGCCGAGTTCGCCGAGCTTGGCCGCATTGTGCTCGAGGGAAGCGGCAAGGTCTTCCAGACCGCAGGCCCGGTGGTGATCTTCCCGTCGTCGGGTACCGGCGCCTGGGAAGCCGCGATCGTCAACACGCTTTCGCCCGGCGACAAGGTCCTGATGGTCGAGACCGGGCACTTCGCCACGCTGTGGCGGCAGCTCGCCGGCCGTTTCGGCATCGAGGTCGACTTCATTGCCGGCGATTGGCGGCGCGGCGCCGATCCTGCGTTGATCGAAGCAAGGCTCGCCGCGGACACCGCGCACAGCATCAAGGCGGTGATGGTCGTCCACAACGAGACCTCGACCGGCACGACCAGCCGGATCGCCGACATCCGTTCCGCCATCGACCGCACCGCCCATCCGGCGCTGTTGATGGTCGACACCATCTCTTCGCTCGGCTCGGTCGACTACCGGCACGACGAGTGGAAGGTCGATGTCAGCGTCAGCTGCTCGCAGAAGGGTTTCATGCTGCCGCCCGGCCTCGGCTTCAACGCCATTTCGGAAAAGGCCCGCGCCGCGTCGCGCACCAACAAGATGCCGCGCTCCTATTTCGATTGGGAGGAAATGCTGAAGCCGAACGCCAAGGGCTTCTTCCCCTATACGCCGGCGACGAACCTGCTCTACGGGCTGCGCGAGGCGATCGCGATGCTGCTGGAAGAGGGGCTCGACAACGTGTTCGCCCGCCATCGGCGGCTCGCCGCCGCGACGCGCGCGGCCGTCAACCAATGGGCGCTCGAGAATCTCTGTCAGGAGCCGTCGGAGTTTTCGCCGGTGCTGACCGCGGTGATGATGCCGCCCGGCCATGATGCCGATGCGTTCCGCAAGGCTGTGCTCGACAATTTCAACATGTCGCTCGGTGCCGGCCTGTCGAAGGTCGCCGGCAAGGTGTTCCGCATCGGTCATCTCGGCGAGTGCAACGAGCTGACGCTGCTCGGCGCGCTCACCGGCGTCGAGATGGGGCTGTCGGTTGCCGGCGTGCCGCACCGCTCGGGCGGCGTCGAGGCGGCGATGCGGCTGCTCGAGCAGCGCGATCAACGCAACGCCGCGTCGCATCTGAAGGTGGTCAGCACGTAGCGACACCAACAACTAAAAAATCGCGGATCAGGGAGGGGAAGGATATGAGGCTTCGGTTCAAGGCCACCCATGTCGTGTTGGCCATGCTCTGCGTGATGTATTTCATCACCTATGTCGACCGCGTCAACATCGGCACCGCGGCCAGCGAGATCCAGAAGGAGCTCGGTCTGTCGAACACCGAGCTTGGCTTGGTGTTCTCGGCCTTCGCCTATCCGTATCTGCTGTTCCAGGTGATCGGCGGCTGGGTCGGCGATCGTTTCGGGCCGCGCAAGACCTTGTTCTGGTGCGGCATGATCTGGGCTGCGGCGACCATCATGACCGGCTTTGTCCATGGTCTCGCCGCGCTGTTCGTCGCGCGCTTCGCGCTCGGCTTCGGCGAAGGCGCGACGTTCCCGACTGCGACCCGCGCGATGCAGTACTGGACGCCCGCGAACCGCCGCGGTTTCGCGCAAGGCCTCACACACGCCTTCGCACGGCTCGGCAACGCGGTGACCCCGCCGGTGGTCGCGCTCCTGATCCTCTGGCTGACATGGCGCGGCGCCTTCGTCGCGCTCGGCATCGTCAGCCTGATCTGGGGTGTTGTGTGGGTCTGGTACTTCCGCAACCAGCCGGCCGACCATGGTTCGATCACCGCGGCCGAGCTTGCGACGCTGCCGCCGCGGCCGAAAGGCGAGCGGCCGAAGGTGCCGTGGGGCCCGCTGTTGCAGCGGATGTGGCCGGTGACCTTGACGTACTTCTGCTACGGCTGGTGCCTGTGGCTGTACCTCAACTGGCTGCCGCTGTTCTTCAAGAACAACTACAGCCTCGATCTGAAGAACTCGGCCCTGTTCGCATCCGGCGTGTTCTTTGCCGGCGTCGTCGGCGACAGCATCGGCGGTGTCATCTCCGACCGCATCCTCGAACGCACCGGCAATGTGCGGCTGGCGCGACTCAGCGTGACTGTCGTGGGTTTCGCGGGCGCGCTGCTCTCGCTGATGCCGATCCTGTTCGTTCACGACATCACGGTGGTCGCGCTCTGCCTGTCGGCCGGCTTCTTCTGCGCCGAGCTCGTGATCGGCCCGATGTGGTCGATCCCGATGGACATCGCGCCGAAATATTCCGGCACCGCGGCTGGGCTCATGAACAGCGGCTCGGCGTTTGCGGCGATCGTCTCGCCGCTGGTTGCCGGCTTCGTCATCGACGCCACCGGGAACTGGTACCTGCCGTTCCTGATGTCGATGGGGCTGCTGCTGCTCGGTGGTTTCTCGGCGTTCCTGATGCACCCCGAGCGCCCGTTCGAGGAGGCAAACGAATCGGTGGTGCCGGGCAAGGTGGTGGCCGCCGAATGAGCGGCTGCCGGCCTCCGCGGAGCGCCGTCAGATATGCATGACGGCCCCCCGCCGGGCCTAGGACAAACCCGGCGAATAGTGATATGCGAGCGGCTTACCAAGACCAAGGCAAGACCGGGAAAGACGCTCATGACCGTGCATACTGGAAGGCATTTTCTGCAGATTCCGGGACCGACCAACGTGCCGGACCGGGTGCTGCGGGCGATGGACATGCCGACCATGGACCATCGCGGCGCCGAATTCGCCGAGATCGGCTTTGCCGTGCTTGCCGCGATGCAGCGTGTGTTCCGCACCAAGCAGCCCGTGATCATCTACCCCTCGTCGGGGACCGGCGCCTGGGAAGCCGCGATCGTCAACACGCTGCAGCCGGGCGACAAGGTCCTGATGTGCGAGACCGGCCAGTTCGCGATGCTGTGGCACGGCATCGCCGACAAGTTCAAGCTCGACGTCGATTTCATTCCGGGCGACTGGCGCCACGGCGCCGATCTCGAGCAGATCGAGGCGAGGCTTGCCGCCGACAAGGCGCACAAGATCAAGGCGGTCTGCGTGGTCCACAACGAGACCTCGACCGCCTGCGTCACCTATCCGCGCGACGTCCGCAAGATTCTCGACACCCTGAAGCATCCGGCGCTGTTGATGGTCGACACGATCTCGGGCCTCGGCTCGCTCGAATACGAACACGATGCCTGGGGCATCGACGTCTCGATCGCCGGCTCCCAGAAAGGGCTGATGCTGCCGCCCGGTCTCGGCTTCAACGCCGTGTCGGAAAAGGCGCTGGCGGTGGCCAAGGCCAATCCGGGGATGCGCTCCTATTGGGATTGGCAGGAGGTCATCAACATCAACAAGGCCGGCACCTGGCCGTATACGCCCGCCACCAACCTGCTGTTCGGTCTGCGCGAGGCCGTGAAGATGCTGGAGGAGGAGGGGCTGGACAATGTCTTCGCCCGCCACAAGCGCCACAGCGAAGCGACCCGTGCCGCCATCAAGGTCTGGGGGCTGGAGACGCAGTGCCAGGAGCAGGGCGCGCATTCGCCGGCGCTGACCGCGGTACGCGTGCCCGACGGCCACGATGCCGACCACTTCCGCAAGGTCGTGCTGGAGAATTTCGACATGTCGCTCGGCACCGGCCTCAACAAGGTCAAGGGCAAGGTGTTCCGGATCGGGCACATCGGCCACTTCAACGATTTGATGCTGATGGGCACGCTGTCCGGCGTCGAGATGGGTCTTGATCTCGCCAAGGTGCCGCATCGCAGTGGCGGCGTGCTGGCGGCGATGGAGGTCCTCAAGGGACGCGACCCGTCGCAGGCGTCGAAAGCCGTTGCTTGAGTAGGCTGGCCTGAAACCTCATCGCAAAGAACAGAAAGAGCGAGACATGAACGCGCCCGTCGCACCGACCGAAGACCTGATCTACTCCGTCGCGGATGGGATCGCGCGCATCACGTTCAACCGGCCGCAGGCCCGCAACGCGCTGACCTTTGCGATGTACGAGCAGATGGCCACCATCTGCGAGAACATCAATCAGGATCGCTCCATCAAGGCGCTGATCCTGACCGGCGCCGGCGACAAGGCGTTCGCCTCGGGCACTGACATCTCGCAGTTCCGGGCGTTCAAGACCGCGCAGGATGCGCTGGACTACGAGGCGCGGATCGACCGCGTGCTGGGAACGCTCGAACAGTGCCGCGTGCCTGTCATCGCGGCGATTGCCGGCGCGTGCACCGGCGGCGGCGCCGGCATTGCCGCATGCTGCGATATCCGCATCGGTACCGAGGCGACGCGGATCGGCTTCCCGATCGCGCGTACGCTCGGCAACTGCCTGTCGATGTCCAACATCTCGCGGCTGGTCTCGCTCGTCGGTCCGGCGCGGACCAAGGACCTGATCTTCAAGGCGCGCCTGGTCGAGGCGCCCGAAGCCCTGGCGCTCGGGCTGCTGAACGAAGTCGTCCCCGATGTGGAAACCTTGCAACGCCGCGTCACCGAGACCGCGCAGCTCGTCGCGAGCCATGCGCCGATCACGCTCGAGGTGACCAAGGAAGCGGTGCGTCGCATCCGCCGCACGCTGTCGCGCGACGAGGGCGAAGACCTGATCCTGCGCGCCTACATGAGCGAGGATTTCCGCGAAGGCATGGACGCCTTCCTCAACAAGCGCGCGCCGAACTTCAAGGGCAAGTAACGGCTGCGAGGATCGTCCCCATTTCATCTGTCATCGCCCGGCCTGTGCGCAATTGCGCACATGGACCGGGCGATCCAGTACGCCGCGGCCCATCGGTTCAATAGCGACTGCCTTTCAACAGCGACTGCCTCTGGAATACTGGATCGCCCGGTCAAGCCGGGCGATGACACCGTTTGTCGATGCGAGCGAAGCAACGACACCCGCCTCATTCCAAAGTCATAGGTCATGCGGCAGTTCGGCGGCTTGAACTCACCTGCATTCTCGGCACAATGACGCCAAACTCGCCACCTCGACGGTTTTGCGAAGCCGAACAAATAGATAAGGAAGAACACGTGGGACAGATTGTGAAAACCACGGCGGCCATCGCGGCCTTGCTGCTGAGCACGCCGGCCTTCGCCGGCTGGGAGCCGAGCAAGCCGGTCGAGATCGTGGTTGCGGCGGGCGCTGGTGGCGCGTCCGACCAGATGGCGCGCATGATGCAGGCGGCGATCCAGAAGAACAATCTGATGAAGCAGCCGATGGTGGTGTCGCTGAAGGGCGGCGCATCGGGTGCGGAAGCGCTGATGTACATGAAGTCCAGCGAGGGCGATGCCAACAAGGTGCTGATCGCCTATTCGCTGATCTACATGCTGCCGCTGTCGGCCAAGATTCCGTTCAACTGGCGCGACCTCACGCCGGTGTCGGTGATCGCGCTCGACCAGTTCGTGCTGTGGGACAATGCCTCCGGCCCCAAGACGGTGAAGGATTTCATCGCGGCCGCCAAGGCGGCGAGCGCGCCGTTCAAGATGGGCGGCACCGGCTCCAAGCGCGAGGATCACGTGCTGACCGTCTTCATGGAGCAGAAGACCGGCGCGAAATTCTCCTATCTGCCCTACAAGTCCGGCGGCGAGGCCGCGACCCAGCTGGTCGGCGGCCACACCGAGTCCAACGTCAACAATCCCAGCGAAAACCTCGAAGTCTGGCGTGCCGGACAGGTTCGCGCGCTCTGCGTGTTCGACAAGGAGCGCATCTCCTACAAGACCAAGGTCACCGACACGCAATCCTGGAACGATATCCCGACCTGCAAGGAAGAGGGGCTGGACGTGCAGTATCTGATGCTGCGCGCGATGTTCCTGCCGGGCAAGGTCACGCAGGAGCAGCAGGCATTCTATGTCGACCTGTTCCAGAAAGTGACGCAGACGGCCGAATACAAGGACTACATGGAGAAGCAGGCCTTGAAGCCGATCTTCCTCACCGGCAAGGACATGGTCGAGTTCCTCGAGGATGACGACAAGCAGAATGCCTCGCTCATGAATGCCGCAGGCTTCGTCGCGAAATAAGGTTGCCGTTGTCGTACATTTCTACGTCGTCATTCCGGGGCACCCGAAGCGTGAACCTCAGATGCGCAAGGCGCATCGGGGAATCTCGAGATTCCGGGTTCGATGCTTTCGCATCGCCCCTGAATGACCCGTCTGATTGCTTTACCTTCCGTTCGAAATCGCCTTGCATCGCGTCGCCGCCCCATCGATATTGCGCCGCAGTATGGCCGAACGTCCGGCGAGCCCGATCGGGCTGGGTCACCCCTCCGTCGCCGTTGCGGGACTGTGAGGAGCGATCATGACCAAAGCCGTGTTGGGGATCATCGGCGGATCCGGCATCTACGACCTGCCGGGCCTGGAAAATGTCCGGGATGAAACCATCGCAAGCCCGTGGGGCGAGCCGTCGGCGCCGCTGCGCCGTGGCGAGATGGCGGGACTGCCGATCGTGTTCCTGCCGCGGCACGGCCCGGGACACGCGCTGTCGCCGTCCGACATCAATTATCGCGCCAATATCGACGTGCTGAAGCGGGCCGGGGTCACCGACCTGGTCGCGCTGTCGGCGTGCGGCTCCTTCAAGGAAGAGCTGCCGCCGGGCACCTTCGTGCTGGTCGACCAGTTCGTCGATCGCACGCACAAGCGCGAGAGCTCGTTCTTCGGCAGGGGCTGCGTCGCGCATGTGTCGATGGCGCATCCGGTGTCGCCGCTGCTGGTGATGCACCTCGCCGCCGCGGCCGAAGCCGAGCGCATCGCGTTCGCGCGCGGCGGCACCTATCTCTGCATGGAGGGGCCGCAATTCTCCTCGCTCGCCGAAAGCCTGACCTACAAGGCGCAGGGCTATTCGGTGATCGGCATGACCAACATGCCCGAAGCCAAGCTCGCCCGCGAGGCCGAGATCTGCTACGCCAGCGTGGCGATGGTCACCGATTTCGACTGCTGGCATCCAGCGCATGATGCCGTGACGGTGCAGGATATCATCCGCGTGCTGAACTCGAACGCCGAGAAGGCCAAGGCGCTGGTCGCGCGTCTGGCGCGGGATTTCCCGCGCGCGCACGAGCCGTGTCCGATCGGTTCGGACCGGGCGCTGGACACCGCGCTGATCACGGCGCCCACGGCGCGCGATCCGCAGCTGCTTGCCAAGCTCGATGCCGTCGCCGGAAGGGTGTTGCGCGCATGAAAGTCGACGGTCGCCATTTTCGCAGCATCTGGCTCGAACCCGACGGCTGGTCGGTCGGCGCGATCGATCAGCGACGATTGCCGCACGAGTTCATTGTTGCGAAGATCACGACGGCGGAGGAGGCCGGCGAGGCCATCAGCTCGATGCTGGTGCGCGGTGCGCCGCTGATCGGCGCGACCGCAGCCTATGGCATGGCGCTTGCGATGCGCGCCGATGCCTCCGATGCGGCGCTCGACCGGGCCGGCAAGATGTTGGCCGCGACCCGGCCGACCGCGATCAATCTGAAGTGGGCTGTTGACGAGATGCAACGCGCGCTCGCGCCGCTCGCCGCGTCCGCCCGCGCGGAAGCGGCCTATGCCCGCGCCCGCGAGATCGCCGATGAGGATGTCGAGATCAACCGCGAGATCGGCCGCCACGGCCTCGGCCTGATCGAAAAAATCGCCGCGACCAAGAAGCCGGGCGAGCCGGTCAATGTGCTGACGCATTGCAATGCCGGCTGGCTTGCAACCGTCGATTGGGGAACGGCGACGTCGCCGATCTACCAGGCGCATGACCGCGGTATTGCGGTCCATGTCTGGGTCGACGAGACGCGGCCGCGCAACCAGGGCGCCTCGCTCACCGCATGGGAACTCGGTCACCACGGCGTGCCGCATACCGTGATCCCCGACAACACCGGCGGCCATCTGATGCAGCATCGCATGGTTGACCTTGCGATCGTCGGGACCGACCGCGTCGCCGCCAATGGCGATGTCTGCAACAAGATCGGGACTTATCTGAAAGCGCTCGCGGCGCACGACAACGAGGTGCCGTTCTATGTCGCGCTGCCGTCGCCGACCATCGACTTTAGTATCGACGATGGCGTCAGGCAGATTCCGATCGAGCAGCGTGCGGCCAGTGAGGTAACGCACCTTACCGGGCGCACGGCGGACGGACGGATCGAGACCGTGCGCGTGGTTCCGGACGGCTCTTCGGTGGCCAATTTCGGCTTCGACGTCACGCCGGCGCGGTTGGTGACGGGATTGATCACCGAGCGCGGCGTCCTCGGCGCTACTCGTGCTGCGCTTGCGAGCGCATTTCCCGAACGTTCCACTGCTTAGCTGAAGGCTGCATTGACGGTGATTGGTTCAGCACGCTATCCCAATCGTTGCCCTCGCAACCCAGACCGTCCAGTCCATGTCCAACACCGAACTTGAGATCGTCGTCGACGATCCGACCGCGCCTGAAGAGAACTCGCCCGCCGTCGTCTCTACCGGCGCGGTCGACGTCATCGTCTCGCTGCTGCTGCTCGCGCTCGCCTTGGTGCTCGGCTGGGATAATTGGCGCACCGGCGCATCGTGGGATTCGACCGGGCCGCAGCCGGGCTATTTTCCGTTCTATCTCTCGGTGATTCTCGGCGCCGCCAGCCTCTATGGTCTCGGCGCGGCCTTCGTCTCGCGCCGGGAGGCTGCCGAGACCTTCGTCACCCGCGCCCAGCTTCGCCGGGTGATGGCGGTGTTCGTGCCGACCTTCCTGTTCTGCTTCGCCACCCAATATCTCGGCCTCTATGTCGCGAGCTTTCTCCTGATCGCGGGCTTCATGCGCCTGGTCGGCAAGATCGCGCTGTGGAAGTCGCTGCTCACCGCCTTCATCTTCACCGCCGCGATGTTCGTGACCTTCGACATCGCATTCGACGTCATCATGCCGAAGGGGCCGCTCGAAGCGGCCTTCGGCTACTGAGCTAACCGACGGGATTTCGAGACATGGAAGCCTTCGGTCTTCTGCTACACGGCTTTGCCGTCCTTTTGACGTGGAAGACGCTGCTGTTGATGATGGTCGGGCTCGTGCTCGGCATCTTCGTCGGTGTGCTGCCCGGACTGGGCGGTCCCAATGGCGTCGCGATCCTGCTGCCGCTGACCTTCACGATGGATCCGACATCCGCCATCGTGATGCTGTCGTGCATCTATTGGGGCGCGCTGTTCGGCGGCGCCATCACCTCGATCCTGTTCAACATCCCGGGCGAGGCCTGGTCGGTTGCGACCACGTTCGACGGCTATCCGATGGCGCAGCAGGGCAGGGCGGCCGAAGCGCTCACCGCGGCGTTCACCTCGTCGTTCATCGGTTCGCTGGTCGCGGTGCTGCTGATCACCTTCCTGGCGCCGATGATCTCATCGTTCGCGCTGAAGTTTGGTCCGCCGGAATTCTTTGCCGTCTACCTGCTGACCTTCTGTTCCTTCGTCGGTCTCGGCCGCGAAGCCAAGCACAAGACCGTGATCTCGATGTCGCTCGGGCTGCTGCTTGCCGGCGTCGGCATGGATACGGTGTCCGGGCAGCTGCGCATGACGTTCGGTTCTGCGGAGCTGCTGCGCGGCATCAACTTCCTCGTCGCCGTCATCGGCCTGTTCGGCATCAGCGAGATCCTGCTCACGATGGAGGAACGCCTGGCGCTGCGCGGACACGCCGCCAGTATCAGCCTGCGCGTCGTGCTCTCGGTGTGGAAGGACCTGCCGAAATACTGGGTGACGCTGCTGCGTTCGTCGGTGATCGGCTGCTGGCTCGGGATCACGCCGGGCGGTGCGATCGCGGCCTCCTTCATGGGCTACAACCTCGCCAAGCGTTTCGCCAAGGATCAGGAGAGTTTCGGCAAGGGCCGTATCGAGGGAGTGTTCGCGCCGGAGACCGCGGCGCATGCGTCGGGCACCGCGGCCTTGCTGCCGATGCTCGCGCTCGGCATTCCCGGTTCGGGGACTGCGGCGATCCTGCTTGGCGGCCTGATGGTATGGGGCCTCAATCCAGGTCCGCTGCTGTTCGTCGAGCACAAGGATTTCGTCTGGGGCCTGATCGCCTCAATGTATCTCGGCAACGTCGTCGGCCTGGTCCTGGTGCTGACCACAGTGCCGATCTTCGCCTCGATCCTGCGCGTGCCATTCGCGGCCGTCGCGCCCATGATCGTGGTGTCCTGCGCGATCGGCGCCTATGCGATCCAGAACGCGATGTTCGATATCTGGCTGATGCTGGGCTTCGGTGTCGTCGGCTACGTCTTCAAGAAGATCGGGATCCCGCTTGCGCCGTTCACGCTCGCTTTGGTGCTCGGCAGCCGCGCCGAGGACGCGTTCCGGCTCTCGATGATCGGCTCCGGCGGCGATATGAAGGTGTTCTGGTCGAACGGCCTCGTCGGCTCCATCACGACCTTGGCGATCGTGCTGCTGTTCTGGCCGGTGATCGATCGGGCCTTTGCCGGCGTCGCGCGTCTGGTGCGGCCGGCAAAGGCGTGAGGCTATAGAGCGTTTTCGAGCGAAGTGGATACCGGTTCGCGTGAAGAAAACGCGTCAAGACGAGAATCTCTAGACGACCTTGCGCTGGCGCAGCTCGGCGATCTCGTCCTGGCCGAAGCCGAATTCGGCCAGCACTTCCTCGGTCTGCTCGCCGAATTCCGGCGGGCGCGCCGCCATCTTGCTCGGCGTCCGCGACAGCGTCACGGGCTGGCTGACCAGCTGGATCTGCCGGTTCTCGTCATTCGGCACGTGCTGGGCCATGCCGAGATGCTTGACCTGGGCATCCTCGAACATCTGGTCGATCGAGTAGATCGGCCCGCACGGCACGCCGGCGGCGTTCAGCTCGTGCACCCAGGTCTCGGTCGATTTCTTTTCCGTCAGAGCATTGATTCGTGCGTTGAGCGCGTCGCGGTTCTTCGAGCGCGCCGGTGCGGTCGCGTAGTCGGGGTCGGTGACCAGGTCGGGCGCGCCGATCGCCTGGGCGCAGCGCTCCCAGATCCGCCCGCCTGTCGTGGCGATGTTGATGTAGCCGTCGGTGGTCTTGAACACGCCGGTCGGGATCGAGGTCGGATGGTTGTTGCCGGCCTGCTTGGCGACTTCCTTTTCCATCAGCCAGCGCGCCGCCTGGAAATCCAGCATGAAGATCTGCGCCTGCAGCAGCGAGGTCTGCACCCACTGGCCCTCGCCGGAGACGTCGCGTTCCAGCAGCGCGGTGAGGATGCCGATCGCGCAGAACAGGCCCGCGGTCAGGTCGGCCACGGGAATGCCGACCCGCATCGGTCCCTCGCCGGGCGCGCCGGTCACCGACATCAGGCCGCCCATGCCCTGCGCGATCTGATCGAAGCCCGGGCGCTTGTGATAGGGCCCGTCCTGGCCGAAGCCGGAGATGCTGCCATAGACGATCCGCGGATTGATCTTGCGCACGCTCTCATAGTCGATGCCGAGCTTGGCCTTCACATCAGGCCGAAAGTTCTCGACGATGACGTCGGCCTGCTCGGCCAGCCGCTTGAACACTTCGAGCCCCTTGGGGTCTTTCAGGTTCAGCGTCATGGCACGCTTGTTGCGATGCAGGTTCTGGAAGTCCGACCCGCCGCGCGGGCCGCCCGGCTGCTCGCCGCCGCCGTCCTCCAGCAGCGCATCGATCTTGATGACGTTGGCGCCCCAGTCGGCGAGCTGGCGTACGCAGGTCGGCCCCGACCGGACCCGGGTCAAATCCAGCACGGTGAAACGGGACAGGGCTTGGGATGCGCGGGGAAAGGGCATTGAGACACCTCTTGTTTGGCGGGCCGCTCTGGGGGCTACTGCCTATCTGCCATAGACAATTTGGCTGACCTTTCCAACTGTTACCCGGGCAACAAACCGGGCTGGAAACAAACAGGCATGGTTCCGTGGAGATCGGCTCGCCGCTTTGGCCGTCGTTCAGGTTTCCCCACACCTGCTTACAGGCGCCGCCACCCGCCAACCCTCGACAATCACTTCGCCGGCTGCTAGCCCGTCGCCATGCCGAATGGGTTTTGCCCTTATGGAAGAGGCACTTGAGGCGTATCGAGGCGATGGACCGAAAGCGGGCATGGCGATGAAGAAGGGTCCATCCCATCTGCTCGGTAACTCGGCATGGAACGCGACTGCCTTCGCGGTCGCGGTTTTGCTCAATCTCGCGATTCTTCCATTCGTGATTTTCCGGCTCGGCCTTGCTGCCTTCGGTGTTGCAGGCCTGGTGACAGCCTGCGTCGCGCCTGCCCTGATGTTCAGCAATGCGCTTGGCCTCTCGACGGCGCGCGAGCTCGCGCAACGGTTGGAACCGTCCGATCGCGGCGAGGCACGGCGTTTCTTCGCGACAGCGCTTGCGCTAGCCATCGCCGTGGGGTGCCTGATCTCGGCATTGCTCATCCTTGCCGGACCGCCGCTGGCGCGATTGGGATTTCACCTGGGTGGTCCAGCGTCTGACGACCTCGGGCTTGCCTTTGCATTGGCCGGTACCGGCTGGCTGTTCCAGTGCCTGTTTGCGGTCTTCCTCTCGCTGTTCACGGCGCGCCAGGATTACCGGCGGATCGCGTCGATCAGCATCGCCGGCACGGTGGTGACGACGATGTCGATGCTGCTGCTGATCCCACACGCGCCGCGCGCCTCGACCTTCATCGGCTGTCAGGCCCTGGGCTTCGCGACGAATCTTCTGATGGCCTTGGCCTGGTCGCGGCATGCCATCCACGACTGGCTGGCACGGCCCGCACTCGATCGCAGCGCGTTGCGTGCGCTCGTGAAACTTGGCGGCTGGCAGGTCGCGGCGCAAAGCGGCGCGCTGTTCGCTGGGCAGGCGGACCGCTATCTGCTCGGCGCGCTGCTGCAGCCGCAATTCGTCGGCTTCTACAGCGTCGCGCAGCGGCTGGAGGAGGCGGTCTATATCGGTGTGCTGAAAAGCGGCGAGATCTTGTTCCCGTTCTTCAGCACGTTGCAGAAGGAAGATGACGACCGCAAGGTCGACCTGTTGCTGCGCTCATCCTGGATTCTCAACGTGCTTGCCGCGAGTGCGCTTGGCGGCCTGATCCCGGTCGCAGGCGCGCTGCTGTATCGATGGACCGGCGCCGAGGTCGCCGCCGAGGCGCAGCTCGTGCTGGTGGTGCTTGCGATCAGCGGGATATTGGGGTCGAGCGCCAACGTGTTCGCGTTCTATCTGCTGTCGCAGGGACGCTCCAGTTTCAACGCGTTGATCTCGCTCGTCACCGGCATCTTCACGCTGGCGACCAGCGCCATTGCGCTGCCGTATTTCGGCTGGCAGGCCGCCGGCTGGAGCTCCTGCGTCGGGATGGTTGCCCAGATGGTCGTCACGGTGCTGCTGCTGCGACGAACTTTCAGGCTCTCGGCCATGTGGTCGCGGATGCTGCATTTCGTCCTGATCCCGCTCGGCACGGGCATTGCGGTTGCGCTGGTGCTGCGCGCGCGGCTTGGCCTTGTGTCGTTCGACCATGCGCCGTCATGGTGGTATGTGGTGTCGCTCTACGGCGTGTCGGCGGCGGCGATCTTTGTCGCCGCCGTTGCCGTGTCGCAACTTGGTCCGTATCGCGCCGTCTGCTGGCGCGATCTCCGCGTCATCGTCGCACGCTTCTTGCCGTTCAAGGCCGCCTAGACATGTGTGGTATCGCAGGCATCGTCAATCTGCACGGCGGCCCCGTGGACCCGGCCGACATCTCGCGGCTCACCAGCCTGATCGCGCATCGCGGTCCGTTCGGCGAGGGCACCTGGTTCAACGCGAAGCGAAACGTCGCCTTCGGCCATCGCCGGCTCGCCATCATCGATCCCGGCGAGGGCGGCTATCAGCCGATGGCATCCGGCGATGGCCGCCATGTGATCGTCTACAACGGCGAGATCTACAACTTTCTCGAATTGCGCCGCGAGCTCGAGGCGAGGGGCGCGGTGTTCCGCAGCCAGTCCGACACCGAGGTGATCCTTGCCGCCTGGCAGGCGTGGGGCGAGGACATGCTGCTGCGCTTCAACGGCATGTGGGCGCTGGCGATCTACGACACTGTCACGGATGATCTGTTCCTCGCGCGCGATCGGTTCGGCATCAAGCCAATGCTGTACGCGCTGTCAGGCGAGCGGTTCGTGTTCGCATCCGAGCAGCGGGCGCTGGCGCGGAGCGGCCTGGTCGAGACGTCGCTCGATATCGACGTGGCGCGGCGGTTGTTGCTGGACCCGTTCGGCATCGAAGGCAGCGAGCGGACATTGTTCGCGCAACTGCGTCGCCTGCAGGGCGGGCACTGCATGTGGTTGCGCCAGGGGCGGGTGCAAGTGCGCCGCTGGTGGCGGACCGTGGATCATCTGCCTGATATCCCGGACACCGAGGCCGAACGCATCGAGCGCTTTCGCGACCTGTTTCAGGATTCCGTCGCGCTCCGCATGCGCAGCGACGTTCCGATCGGGACCTGCCTGTCCGGCGGCTTCGATTCGTCTGCGGTGATCTGCGCGATGGCGACCCATGAGAAGGCCGGCATGGGACCGCGCGACTCGACTGCCTGGCGGCACGCCTTTGTCGCCACCTTTCCCGGCGCCAGCAACGACGAGCGGCCGATGGCGGAGGAAGCGGCCGCGTGGGCCGATGTGGCGCCGAGCTTTCTCGAGATCGGGCGCTCCGATGCGCTCACTGACCTTGATCGGATCCTTGACGACAACGACGATGTCTATATCGGGCTGCCGAGCGCGCCGTGGCTGATCTATCGCGAACTGCGGCGCCAGAACGTCACCGTGTCGCTTGACGGCCACGGAGCGGATGAATTGATGGGTGCCTATTTGCAGGAGGGGCAGTCGACCGCATTCCGGATCCGCAATGCCGCCGCGGCGCTCACGTCACGATCGCAACTGGCGCAGCGCGGCATAGATTTCCTGCGGGCGCAGATGATCAGGCGGCAGGGGCACTATTTCCTGCGGGGAGGCCTGACCGCGATGCCTGCGGCGCTGCCGCTGGTCGCCGAGGATGACGAGTTGCCGAACACGTGGGGCGCGCTGAACCGGCGTCTCTATCGCATGTTCCACTCGACCACGCTGCCCACCATTCTGCGCAATTTCGACCGGCTCTCGATGGCGCACGGGATCGAGGTGCGCATGCCGTTCATGGACTGGCGGCTGGTGACCTACACGATGGCGCTGCCCGAAACCAGCAAATCGGCCGATGGCATGACCAAGGTGGTCGCGCGTCAGGCGATGGCGAACCTGATGCCCGAAAGCATCCGCACCGCGCGCCGCAAGGTCGGCTTCAACTCGCCGATGCCGGAGTGGCTGAACGGGCCATTGGCGGGCTGGACCAATGAGCTGCTCAATCGCAATGTCCCGGCGTTTGCCGAGTTCGTCGACGAAGCGCCGCTTCGAAAGACGGTCGGCCACTTGACGGCATCGCAGAGCTGGGATTGGGAATCCGTCGGCCGGATCTGGCCATACCTGAACATGAAATGGATGTTGGCAAGGTCCGTATAACCAATGCGTCTGTTCCAGAATAGCGGTCTCTATCCGTCTTATCTGCCGCGGCTGAACCAGCTTGCGGCAAAAGCGTCGAGCTTCGCGGCACGCCGCGACGTGTTCCTGCACGATCGCTTCGGCGCGGCACATTTTCTCGAGCCTGTGCTCGACGGTGCGCCTGAAGCCTTCTTCACCAATGGCGACGACGACGTGCTGCAGCGCCAGTGGGCGCGTGAGCAGGGTATGAAGGGGACGCCGACGCTCGAAGCCATCCTGCTTGCGCAGATCGAGCATCACAGGACCGACGTGTTCTACAATCTCGATCCGGTGCGTTATCCGAGTGCGTTCATCGCCAAGCTTCCGGGCTGTGTGAAGAAGACGTTGTGCTGGCGCGCGGCGCCCTCCGGAAATGCCGACTTGACCGCCTACGGCGCGGTGCTTGGAAACTTTCCCTCGATCCTCGAGGCCTGGCGCAGCAAAGGCTGCCGGGCGGAGCTGTTCTTCCCCGCGATCGATCCTGTCATGGAGCAGTACGGTTACGGCGAACGGCCGATCGACGTGGCGTTTGTCGGTGGATACTCGCGGCATCACAGCGCGCGCGGCAGAACGCTCGAACAGGTCGCGGCTCTGGCTGCCGAACGCAAGATCGTGTTCTGTCTCGATGCGTCGCGCCTGACACGGCTTGCCGAGAGCGCGGTCGGTCGGTTGCTGCCGCTGCAAAAGCACCGCAGGCCCGACGTCATCGCGCGAATAGCGCGGCTGCCGCTGTTCGGCAGGGACCTCTACGAGTTGTTTGGATCCGCCAAGATCGTGCTCAACGGCGCAATCGACATGGCCGGCAACGACCGCGGCAACATGCGCTGCTTCGAGGCGATGGGCTGCGGGTCGCTGCTCGTGTCGGATTCCGGCAACTATCCGGAGGCGATGGAGGAGGGTGTGACCATGCGCACCTACGACGCGCCTGAGAGGGCCGCCGAGGCGATTTCGAATAGCCTGCGGGATTGGCCGCAATGGGCCGGGATCGCCGCGTCCGGTCGAAGCCGCGTGCAGCAGACCTACAGCAAGGCCTCGCAATGGGCCCAGTTTAGCGATCTCGTGGCGCGGATTGAGCCGTGCTAGAGGGCTTTTCGAGCGAACTGGATGCCGTTTCGCGTAAAGAAAATACGCCGAAACGAGAATCTGGGGTCCCGTTCCGATTCCATCGGAACGAAAAAGGCTCTAGACGGAGCACAGTGCCGGCCGGTGGGCGGGCGATCGGGCCGAGATGATGTCTGCAAGTGACTTGATCCATCAACTGAAATGGGTGGCCGACGGGCTTGCCGCACCGCTGTTCAGGTTGCGGCCGCGGCCGTTCGGGCCGGGCTATCAGACGGTCAAGCGCGACACGATTACTGCGGCCATCGACGCGGGCTTGCTTCAGGCAGGGAAGGAGCTTCCGCCGGGCTACGGCGTCGCCATGGACGAGCGCGTGGTGGAATATCCCTGGGTCTATGGCCGGTTGAACAATGTCGGCAAGATGCTGGACGCTGGATCGACCTTCAACCACGACTTCCTGCTGCAGCGTCAGCCGCTGCGCGGCGCGGATCTCACCATCATGACGCTGGCACCCGAGCGGCGGTGCTATTGGCATGATGGCTACTCCTACGTGTTCGGCGATCTCCGAAAAACAATGTTCGGCGATCAGGTCTTCGACACCGTCGCCAGCATCTCGACGATCGAGCACATCGGCCTCGATAATCAGATGCTTTACACGGGCGATCCGCGCGACGCCGAGACCGATCGGGACGGCTTTGTTCCGGCGGTGCAGGAGTTCAAGCGCATTCTCAAGCCCGGTGGCACCTGCCTGATTTCGGTGCCGTTCGGCAAGCGCGAGAATCTCGGTTGGTATCAGGTGTTCGATCTTGCGATGATCGAGCGGATCATCGAGGCGTTCGGTGCGACGTCTCACCATGTCGACTATTTCGGCTATTCGCGACAAGGCTGGTCGCGCCAGAGCGCCGAGGCGCTCGCCGATGCCACCGTTTTCGACATCCACACCGGCAAGGGGCAGGGCAACGACCTTGCGGCGTCATCGCGCGCCGTCGCATGCCTGCAGTTGACGGCATGAATCTCGATTATCTGATCCAGCGTCTGCTCGGTCGCGCGACGTGCCGCTTGCAGGTCGACGCGGCGCTCGGGCGTTCGGCCAGGATCAGAAACATCCGCGGCGATTCCGACAAGATCGTCGTCGGCCGCAACAGCCGCATCCTGGGCGAGCTCCTGACCTTCGCGCATGGTGGGGAGATCAAGATCGGCGAGTGGTGCTATGTCGGCGAGGGAACCCGGATCTGGTCGGCTGCATCGATCGAGATCGGCAACCGCGTTCTGATCTCGCATTCGGCAAATGTTTTCGACAATCTCACGCATCCGCTGCGCGCAACCGAGCGGCACCGGCAGGTTCAGCAGATTTTCACGCTCGGACATCCGAACGATATCTCGCTTGACGAGAGCCCGGTGAAGATCTGCGATGACGCCTGGGTCGGCGCGGGCGCGATGGTCTTGCGCGGCGTGACGGTTGGGCAGGGCGCCATCGTTGCGGCCGGCGCGGTCGTGACGAAGGATGTCGCGCCGTTTACGATCGTGGCGGGCAATCCGGCCGTGCTGGTACGGGAGCTTGGCCCCGATGAACGGTGAACGCCAGTTTACCACCTGGGAGGATGCGGTGGTCTGGCTGCGCAATCAGCCGGACCAGCGCCAGCTCGTGCTCGACGCGTTCTACGACGATCCGCTGGTTGACGCTGCCGAGCGCTACTTCCAGAGCTCCGAGTGGCAAGCGGTTGCCACGCTGCTCAGCGGCCGGTCAGGTGCCGCGCTCGACGTTGGCGCCGGTCGCGGCATTGCGAGCTACGCGCTCGCCCGAATCGGGTTTGCCGTGACGGCGCTCGAACCGGACCCGAGCGCGATCGTGGGAGGGGCGGCGATCCGCGACCTGGCGCAACAGACGCAATTGCCGATCCAGGTGATTGAGGAGTTCTCCGAGCGGCTGCCGTTCGCCGATGCGACGTTCGATCTGGTCTTCGCCCGCGCGGTGCTGCACCATACGCGCGATCTCGAGGGGGCGTGCCGGGAGATGTTTCGCGTGCTGCGGCCCGGTGGCATGCTGATCGCGGCGCGCGAGCATGTTATCAGCAAGGAAGCGGACCTTCCGCAGTTCCTGGCGCAGCATCCGCTGCATCACCTTTACGGCGGCGAACATGCCTTCCTGCTCGATCGCTACACCGGCGCGCTGACCAAGGCGGGGTTCTCCACGGTCGACACGTTGGCTCCGCTGCAAAGCCCGATCAACCTGTTTCCCTATACGTCGGAGACCCTGAAAGCCGCGATCGTGACCAAATTGTCGCAAAAGATTCCGGTTGCTCCGCTATGGCGAGCTGCGCTTGCCTCACCCCGGCTGTTGGGCTCGCTGCTGTCGATGGCCGAACGTTTCGACCATCGTCCGGGCCGGCTCTACTCTTTTGTCTGTCACAAGGCTTGAGCGATGATCGTCTGGGTTACAGGCGCGAACGGGTTCATCGGCCGCCATCTGGCGCATGCGTTGGCGGGGGCAGGCCATGCGGTGCATGGCGTCGGACACGGGGCGCTTGACGCAACGGAAGCCCGGCGGCTCGGTTTGCAGAGCTGGATCAACGGCGAGATCGATGCGGCCAATCTCAACGCGCTTGCGGCTGCGCACGGGCTGCCGGCGCGTGTCTTTCATCTGGCTGGCGGATCATCCGTCGGCGTCTCGATCGAACGGCCGTTCGAGGATTTTTCGCGCACTGTCACGAGCACCGCGCGGCTGCTGGAATGGCTGCGCGGATCGGCGCCGGATTGCGCGGTGATCGCGGCGTCGAGCGCGGCCGTCTATGGCGCCGATCATTTCGGCCCGATCGCTGAAAGCGCGATCGTAACTCCGATGTCGCCGTATGGGCAGCACAAGCTGATGATGGAGCAATTGTGCGCGAGTTACGCGCGGTCGTTCGCCTTGCGTTGCACGATCGTGCGGCTGTTCTCGGTCTATGGGCCGAACCTGCGCAAACAATTGCTCTGGGACATCTGCTCGCGGCTCAACGCCAGGGAGCAGGTGCTCACGCTCGGTGGGACCGGCAACGAGATACGTGACTGGACCGACGTTCGCGATGTCGCGAGGCTGCTTGCGAGCGTTGCGGACGCATCGCCGTCACAGCAGGCCTTCCGGGTCATCAATGGCGGTTCGGGCCGGGGGACCAGCGTTGCCGACATCGCCGCCGGTCTCAACGGACAGTGGGGTAGCAAGACGATCGTGCGGCACTCGGGTGTAAGCCGCCCCGGTGATCCCATGAGCCTGTTGGCCGATGATGCGATGCTGCGCCAGATCGGCTTCGATTGGCGCATTCCGCTCGATCAGGGCCTCGCCGATTACGTAGCCTGGTTCAAGGGGCAGGCTTCGTGACGTCCCGCCCATTGCGGTTCGCGTTCAATCACATTTCGCGACGGATTTGGGCCGGCGGGTTCAACTATCAGCGCAATCTGTTCGCGGCGCTTGCCCAATTTTTGCCCGGCGAGTTCGCCCCGGTCGTCTTTGCCGGGACGCGGGCCGACGAGAACGAAATCGCCGAGCTTGGTGCGATACCAGGCGTCGAGATCGTCCGGTCGGAGGTGTTCGACGGGCAGCCAGGTCTCGCGGCGGCACTCGCGCTTGGTCTGGACCGCGGAGCCGCGGCGGCGTTTCGCTCCGCGCACGTGGATGTTGTTGTCGAATCCGCGCGTTTCTTCGGTTGGCGGCTGGCGCTCCCTGCAGTGGCGTGGATTCCGGATCTGCAGCACCATTCGCTGCCTCAGCTGTTCCCGCGGACGGCACGCTGGCGTCGCGAGATTGGCTTTCGCGTTCAGATCGCGTCCGGGCGGACCATCATGCTGAGCAGCGAGAGCGCCTTTCGCGATTTCAGGGCTTACTATCCACACGCCAGCAACCGGGTCAGCGTCGTTCGCTTTGCGACCCAGCCTCCGGCCGCGTTCCTGAACATCGACCCATCAGAGGTCATCGCGGCGTACAATCTGCCGGCGAACTACTTCTATCTGCCCAATCAGTTCTATCGCCACAAGAACCATCAGCTTGTCGTCGACGCCTTGGATATCCTGAGGCGTCGTGGAGTCGACGTTGTTGTCTGTGCATCCGGCAGCACGGAAGATCGGCGTGAGCCGGGCTACTATGATCTGGTCAACTCCGAGATCCGGAGGCGTGGCCTCGATACGCATTTTCGTCACCTCGGCGTGATCCCGTTGCCGAATGTCTACGCGCTGCTGCGGGCTTCCACAGCCCTGCTCAACCCGTCGCGCTTCGAGGGCTGGAGCACGACGGTGGAGGAGGCGAAGTCGTTCGGCGTTCCGATGATCCTCTCCGACATCGACGTGCACCGGGAGCAGACCGCCGGCGCTGCGCGCTATTTCGGCGTCGATGATCCGGTCGCACTGGCGGATCATCTGATGCAGGCCTCACAGGAGGCGCACGGGTTCGTGGTTCGAAATGTTGTCCCGCATCAGGATGACAACGTCAGCACGTTTGCGGCGAGTTTTGCAGCGACGATGCGGCAGGCTGCTGATGTCGACAAGCCGCTCGCAACATAGGCTGGTTGCTGGCGTTGTGAGGCAGCAGCAATCGCCGGCGCCTCGCCCGAACAACCGTCGACAGGCGGGCCCGTGCCGCAAGCACTGGACCTTAAACAAAAGCCAAACATCCAGCCTTAACCGGCGCTCGGGATCAATTCGAACTTGCTGTCGGGGCTTTCATAGGCGCCCAGCATCGCCTTGGCGATGAGCTTCGGATTGTGCCACCGTTCGACGTAGCGTCGCGATGCCTGGCCACGCCTGAACCATTCGGCCCGTCGGTCAAGAATGGCGGCAATGCTTTCGACCAGGTCTCCCGGGCTCAGTCTGTAAACGGGCAACTCGCGCCTTATGGCATCCGGAACGAACATCATATCTTCTTCTCTGATGTAGCACGCGGCCGGCTTTCCCATTGCCATCATTTCAACGGCAAAACCTCCGTACCATCCTGCCAGCACCTGGTCGATTGCGAGGTCTGCCGACCGATAAATCTCCAGCGCCTGCTCGTGACTCGTCTTCTCGACGAGGATGAGGTCGAAGTCGTACCGCGACCGCAATCGTTCGAGGGCATCCAGGATCATCGGTGTACCCTTGATCCGGCCGGCAGTCGGGGCATGAACGATCTTTGGCCGGCCTTGTTCGGAAGGCGGCACAATTTCGAACTTCTCGATCTCGACGTTTGAATATGGGAGAAACTGGCCGTTCGGTACGACGTGTCCGAGTTCCGGATTCAGATAGAAGACCCGATCGAACAGCGGCAGAACCTTTTCGATCAGAAAGTGCCGTCGATGGTCGAGAGCGTCCGTGCATCGTTGATACAGCTCGCAGTGTTGCGGGGCGCACATCGTCCATTCGTTTCGTTTGTTCCCCTCGTTCGCCAGCCGGACATCACAACCTTGCAGGGTCATGAACAGCTTCTTGTCGAACAGGCGGGCGGCGTGCAGGTCTGCGGCAGCGAGTCTGTTGATGATGTCCGTCATCAGCGATGGCCGGGAGAGCACCGAGCCCGGCGCGGAGAGGGGGAAGCCCGGCGACAGAAAGGTCTGGCCGAAATAGTAGTGAAGAACATCGTAGTGCCACTGGTTCCTCAGACCGAACGCCGCGCTGCGAATGGCCGTCTCGAGAAACCCGGCATCCTTTGCCGACAGCATCCGGTCTGCCGAGTATCCGAGCCATGTGTCGTTTCGAACGACCACGTCGCTGGATGCTCCGAGCTGCCGCTCGGCGCGGGACAGCACCCAGGGCTGGTTTCCGACATTGACTGGTCCGTGCAGGATTCTCATGTGCGCGTATTCAGGTCCGCTGACGGGCGCGAAGGCCGCACAGGGCTATGAGGCATGATCATCTCTCGAACTCGCTGACACGCCTCGTCAGGCTTGCCCTGAGATCCTCGGGCAGATCAGCGGTTTCACAATAGAGCTTCCCGAGCCTCGCTGCGACCGCTTGCAAGCTGTAATGTGCTTCGACATAGCGGCGCCCCGCCTGGCCGATATCGTTTAGGTCGAGTTCACCCCTCAAGCATCGCTTCAGCACATCATAGATTTCGTCAGGACGCGTGTTGATGATCGGGCAGGTTGCCGGATCGATCATCATTCGGTCATTGCGCAGAAAGCACAGCACGGGCTTGGCCATGGCCATCGCCTCAAGGGCCGTATAGCCGTGAAAGCCTGCGACGAATTGATCCGCAACAAGGTGCGAGGCGCCGAAAAGCTCGATGACCTTCTTGTTGGGAACGCCCTGCACGGAGACCAGCTCGATCTTCTCTCCCTCCTTCACCAGCCGATCAATCGCCTCGATCAAGAGCCTGGTTCCCTTGAAATGCCCGTGGTTCGGCGCATGCGCCACTTTCAGCACGTCGCCGGCCTTGTAGACCGGCGGCTTCGCGGCGAGCTTGCTTGCGTCAATCGGCCAGTAGTGCATGTCCCGGCAGCCGGGCACATACGTCACCATATCCCCCATTGCGATCTGCGCGGTCGCACGGCCCTTGAGGCGGTTGATCGATGAGGCGTGCATCTCTGTCGTGCAGACGCAGAACTTGCCGGGGGACGGACATTCTTCGCACAGGTTCGGATGGCCGAGTGCGAGCGTTGCTTCCCGTGCTCGGACGTCGGCGCCGTAGGCGTAGGTATACAATCGCTTTCCCGACTGGAACAGGAGGTCGAGTTCCTCAGGGTTGATGCCATAGCGTCCGTCGCTCAGCATCAGGCCGCGGTCATAGAAGTAGTTGAAGATGTCGTAGCGCAGCAGGGCCCACGCCAGGACCACGCGGCGAAACAGGCCGAGACCTCTTCGGCTGCGCAGCAGTCGAAGGAAGCCCTCGAACAGGATGAGATTGATGTCGAATGATCTCGTCACATAGTACGTGTTGAACACCAGCGACGAGGAGCGAAATCCCAACATTCGATCGCAGCGTGCGAGCAGCGGCAAGGTGAGGATCGGGGTGGCGGCCCACAACGTACGCACCTTTCCCTTCGCAAGCCGCTTCTCGGTGGCGCGCCGGGCCGCGCGAACAAGCATGCGCGTGACGAAACCTGCGACGGCAGATTGGGCCGGCCGGGAGGATGCAACGTCGTCGGCGGGAAGCGGCACTTCCGTCAGGGACGCTGGTCCGATGGGTTCGATCTTGTTCACTCAAGAATCCGATGGATGCCAACTCAACATCAGCCAGCAGCTTCTAGCACATGTTTGGTCCGAAGCGGCCATGCGATGCGGTCCACGAGAGGAAACGCAGAGTTGGCGGTCGGCCTTCGCTATCTCAGGTTTCACCGGCGTATGAAAGCAGCTTCGATCGGTCCGGGAACGTTGACGCTCAGTAGATGATCGGGCTAAGACAGCGGCGGTTTGTTCCAAATGCGCGCATATTCTGACGCGGCGGTTATACCGGGCTCCGCCATCGAATCAATCTGGATAGGCATTTCGTGTGCGGCATATTTGGCCTCATAGATAAGACCGGGCCCGTCGATGCCCGCCAAGTGGACCAGATGACCGATCTCGTTGCCCACCGTGGTCCGGATGGGCGTGGGGTGAGGGTCAACGGGAACGTCGGGCTGGGACACCGTCGACTGGCCATCATCGATCTGACCGATGATGGCGCGCAGCCGATGCGCGACAGACGGCTTCCGATCTGGATCACCTACAACGGCGAGATCTACAATTACGTCGAGCTTCGCACGGAGCTCGAGGCTCTCGGATACACCTTTCATACGGCCTCGGATACCGAGGTCCTGCTCACAGCTTATGTTTGCTGGGGCGCAGCGTGCCTCGAACGCTTCAACGGCATGTGGTCGTTTGCGATCCACGACGAGCGCGACAACACGCTGTTCTGCGCTCGCGACAGATTTGGCGTAAAGCCGTTCTACTACGTCAATGCGGCGAGGCAGTTCGCCTTCGGCTCCGAGATCCGCCAGCTTCTTCCGCTGATCGAGCGCCCGATCGCGGATGACGATCTGATCAACGATTTCCTCGTTTGCGGCATGACCGACCATACCAGCCGGACCTTCTTCAAGGGCGTCGAGAAGTTGCCGCCCGGGCATCGGATGCGCGTCGATGTGTCGACGGGGCGGATTGAAATCGAGCGCTACTATTCGCTTGCGCCCGGGTTGGCCGTGTCTGATGAAGGCAGCGCGGCGAAATCGTTGCGGGAGCTGCTCGATGACGCGACGCGGCTGCGTCTGCGTTCGGATGTTCGTGTCGGAACCTGCCTGTCGGGTGGGTTGGACAGTTCGAGTGTCGCGACGCTGGCTGCGCGGCGCTATGCGCCGGGCTCGCGCGAGCGCTTCTTTGCCATCACGGCCGTGAGCGAGCAGGCATCCAACAATGAGGAGGCCTATGCGGCGGAGGTTGCAGAACGGGCGGAGCTGAACTGGCTGCGCACCAAGCCGACCTATCAGGATTTTGCATCGACGGCGGAGACCTTGCTCGACGTCCAGGAGGAGCCGTTCGCAGGTCCTTCGATCATGATGCAGTATGCGGTGATGCAGGCCGCGCGATCGAACGGCGTCATCGTGCTGCTCGACGGTCAGGGCGGTGACGAAACGTTGCTGGGGTACCATCGCTACTATGCAGCCTGGCTGCTCGACCATCTTCGCAGCGGTGGCGTCCGCGGATTTCTGTCCGCCTTCGGCGCCGCCACACGGGCGGGCATTTCGCGCCGGCGGTTGCTGATGTATCTGTTCGGCGCCGGTTCGGCAGGGCTGCGCGCGGCCTATTACCGCTTGCGTTACACTTTCCTCAAAAATCCCGACTTGCCAGAGCCGCTTCGCCGCTTTGCGTCGAAGACGAGGGATGCGCAGGGCATGCAGGTGCTGGAGATTACCGAGACCAATTTGCCGATGCTGCTGCGTTTCGAGGACAAGAACTCGATGCGGTTCGGCATCGAAACGCGACTTCCGTTCCTCGACTATCGCTTCGTCGAGTTCGCTTTGGCGCTTCCCACACGCATCAAGCTGAACAAGGGATGGGCAAAATGGCCGCTTCGCGCAGCGATGAGCGATCTGCTGCCGGCCAGCATCACCTGGCGGAGGGACAAGATCGGTTTTGCTGCCCCGGACCGGATCTGGCTCACGCGACACTCCGCCGCGATGTATGACAAGGTGATCGCAAGCGAGCTCCTGGCCCGCTATGTCGACATGCCGAAGCTGAAGAGGAAATTTCATCGGCTCGATCTTGGAATGCGCTGGCGGCTCTATTGCGTTGCGCTCTGGGGTGAGCGCTTTCGGGTCGAAGCGCCATGAGGCCTGATGGTTCCTGGATGTCATCGTCGCCGTCGACGAGCGCCGGCTTGTCGGCTGCTGCTTTGCGGGTGGCCCGATGAACATCTGGCTGTTGCATCCGTTCGCGGGCGGGCCGGGCCTCGGCCGTCACTGGCGTCCGTTCTGGCTCGCGGATGCCTGGGGAAAGATGGGGCATCGGGTGGTGGTGGTCAGTGCCGGTTTCCATCACCTGCACAGGGAGCCGCGCGCTCCGGGGCCGCAGCGGATCAGCGGTGTCGACTTCTGGTTCCTCGATACCCCGCGTTATGATGGCGGCAATTTGGGGCGGCTTCGCAACAACCTGAGCTTTGCGCCGGCCTTTCGTTCGGCGACATCCGCGATCGCCGCGCAATTCGGCGAGCCGGATCTGATGATCGCGTCCAGCCCGCATCTGTTCTTCATTTCGGCGGCGCGTCAGATCGCGCGGCACTTCGGTGCCAGGTTCTGGCTGGAGGTTCGCGACCTCTGGCCGGAGAGCATCGTGGCGCTTGGAATGACCCCGACCTGGCACCCCCTCGTGAGGTTGCTCGGCCGGAAGGAGCGCTCCGCCTATCGCGCCGCGGATCGCGTGATCTGTCTTTTGGCCGGTGCGGAAGCGCATATGCGGGCGCGTGGCTTGAGCGCCGGCAAGTTCGTCTGGATCCCCAACGGGGTGTCCGACGGCGAGATCCAGAGCGCGCTGACGATCGAAACTCTCGGTCATCCGTTGATAGACCGCATCAATCAGCTGAGGCTGCAGGGCAGGCGGGTTGTCCTCTATGCTGGCGGCATGGGACCGCCAAACGCAGTGGAGGTCGTTCTCGACGCCGCGGCGGTCCTCGGCAGCACAAGCCCCGGGATCAGTTTCGTTCTGATCGGTTCAGGCACCTCGCTCGCCGCACTGAAGCAGCGGGCGGCGGGACTTGCCAATGTGGAGTTTCACGACGAAGTCGATCGGTCGATCGTGCATGGCATGCTGCACGCGTCCGATTGCGCGGTCGTTGCCTTCCACAAGAACGCGCTCTACCACCACGGCATCAGCCCCAACAAGCTGTTCGACTACTGCCTGTTCGCGCCGCGCAGCGTCATTGCCTGCGAAGCCCAAGCGCTCGCCGGGCTCGAGGATCTGGTGACAGCGCGATGCGCGCCGGACGACTCCACCGCACTCGCCGCGTCGCTGCGCGCGGCGCTGGACGGTCCGGCGCGTTCGCGGGCCGAACGCGTCGCCATCGCGCAGCGGTACAGCTATTCGATGCTGGCCGCGCGGTACCTGGCCGAAGCCGGGGAACCGGCCTAGGTGTGGCTGTGGCGACACATGGATCTTAGCTAAATTCCTTTGATATCAATAATTTAACATGTTCATCGCGTGAACGAATTCGCTTGACGTTCATCCGGTGAACGCGCTATCAGCCACTCCAGTGGGGATAGGCGTGATGGCGGGCATTCTACCGACAGATGAGAATGACAGCGACCGGCTGGTGCTCGGTCTGCTCACCTCGCTTGAAGCCGATGGTGCGCAGTCGCAGCGGCGGATCGCAGCCGATCTCGGCGTCGCGCTCGGCCTGGTCAACGCCTACCTGAAGCGGGCGATCAAGAAGGGCTTCGTCAAGGTCGGGCAGGCGCCGGCACGGCGCTATGCCTATTACCTCACGCCGCAGGGCTTCTCCGAGAAATCGCGACTGACCGTCCAATTCCTGACGGACTCGTTTTCGCTCTTCCGCAAGGCGAAGGAGGAGTATGGCAGGCTGTTTGAGCGCGCCCAGGCGCTCGGCTTCAGGCGGGTGGTGCTCGCCGGACAATCCGACCTCTGCGAAATCGCGATCCTGTGCGCGGTCGACGGGCCAATTTCCGTCATTGCGATCGTCGATCCCGATGCAACCGCGACCCGGTTCATTGGCGTCAAGGTCGTTTCCTCCTACGCGTTGGTGGACGAGCCGTTCGATGCGGTCGTCGTGACGCATCTGACGGCGGCGCGCAGTGTATTCGAGCAGGCGGTCAGCAATTTCGGGGCGGAGAAAGTCCTCGCGCCGGACCTGCTGGGCCTGCCTCCAAAGCAGTCGCTGGGGGCGTGATGGCCATGGAGCACGGTTCACGCTGGTACGTCGTCCAGACGCAAGTCAATGCCGAAGCAAAGGCGGCCGTCAACCTCGAGCGGCAGGGATTTTCGATCTATTTCCCCCGTTACCTGAAGCGCCGCAGCCACGCCCGGAAGGTGGAGACTGTGCCGCGTCCGCTGTTTCCACGCTATCTCTTTGTCGGGATCGATCTCGCGTCGCAGCGCTGGCGTGCCATTCAATCGACGCTCGGCGTGTCGCATCTCGTGTGCGTGGGAGACCGGCCGGCCGTGGTGGAAGACCGCGTCATCGATGCCTTGAAGGGGCGCGCGGACGAAGCCGGCTTCATCACGCTTGCGCGCCGGCCGGCGTTCTCGCCCGGGGATAAAGTGCGAATTGTCGAAGGTGCGTTCGTCGACAGTCTTGCGCTCGTTGAAGACGCCAGCGATCAGCATCGCGTTGCGGTTCTGTTGAATCTGTTGGGCCGCAAGGTTCGCGTTCTTGTCGGAACGGACCTGATCGCTGCGGCGTAACTGCGTCCGCCCTCGGGCAGGCGTGATGGACATGTTTGGCTTGGGTGTGATGTTCGATTCACCCCGAGTGCGGTAGCTTGCCTGAAGCAGGCAGAAACGTTTGAGAGAGGGGCCCATGACGACTTACGCATTGATCGGCGCTGCCGGCTACATCGCGCCGCGGCACATGCGGGCGATGGCCGAGACCGGCGGCAATCTCGCGGTGGCGTACGATCCCAACGATTCCGTGGGCATCATGGACAGCCACTTTCCGGATGCCGAGTTCTTCACCCAGTTCGAACTGTTCGATCGCTGCGTCGATCAGTTGCGCCGAGGCGGCCGCAAGATCGACTACATGTCGATCTGCTCGCCGAACTATCTCCACGACGCGCATTGCCGGTTTGCGCTGCGCTCGGGCGTGGATGCCATCTGCGAAAAGCCGCTGGTCCTCAATCCCGGCGACATCGACGAACTGGCCGCCATCGAGCAGGACACCGGCCGCCGCATCTCGACCATTCTGCAATTGCGGCTGCATCCGGCGATCATCGCGCTGCGCGATCGCTTCGCGAACTCGAACAAGCGCCACAAGGTCGAGCTGACCTACATCACCTCGCGCGGGCGCTGGTATCACACCTCCTGGAAGGGCGCAGACGCCAAGTCGGGTGGTGTTGCGACCAATATCGGGGTGCACTTCTTCGACATGCTGAGCTTCGTGTTCGGCCCCGCCAGCCGCAACGAGGCGCACCTGCGCGAGGAGGAGAGGGCGGCCGGCTCCCTGGAGTGCGAGCGCGCGGATGTGAGCTGGTTTCTGTCGCTGGACCGCAACGATCTGCCCGACAGCGTGAAGGGCAAGAAGACGACCTATCGCTCGATCACGGTCGACGGCGAGGAGGTCGAATTCTCGGAAGGGTTCACTGATCTCCATACGCGGAGCTATGAGGAGATCGTCGCCGGGCGCGGCTTCAGGCTGGACGAAGTCCGCCCCTCGATCGATATCGTCTCCACGTTCCGCCATGCGCCGATCGTCAGAAGCAACGGCGTTCACGCCTTTGCCCAGAAGGCGATGCACAAATGAGCGAGATGCGCGAGGACCCGCGCTTTCCCGGCGTCCTGATCCACCAATCGAGCTACGTTGACGATGGGGCGGTGCTCGGGCGCGGCACCAAGATCTGGCACTTTTGCCATATTCTGTCGCGCACGGTGATCGGCGAGGATTGCTCGATCGGCCAGAACGTGATGATCGGTCCGAACGTCAAGATCGGAAACGGCTGCAAGATCCAGAACAACGTCTCGATTTATGATGGCGTCGAACTTGACGATGACGTGTTCTGCGGCCCGAGCTGCGTCTTCACGAACGTGAACAATCCGCGCGCCGGCGTGTCGCGGAAGGACGAGTTTCGCAAGACACCGATCGGACGCGGCGCCAGCATCGGCGCCAATGCGACCATCGTCTGCGGACATTCGCTGGGCGAGTACTGCTTCATCGGAGCCGGTGCTGTCGTCACGAAGAATGTCGCTGCATTTTCGTTGATGGCGGGCAATCCGGCCCGCCGAATTGGTTGGATGAGCAGAGCAGGCGAGCGGCTGGGCAGTGATCTGGTCTGCCCACGCACTCACCGACGTTATGAGCTTCACAATGAAGCGCTTGTTGAAATCGAGGGTTGAAGACAATGGACATTCGCGGAAAGAAGGTTGTCGTTATCGGGGGCGCCGGGCTGATCGGGTCGCATGCGGTCGATCAGTTGACGCAGACTGACGTCGGCGAGATCGTCATTTACGACAATTTCGTGCGTGGCACGAATGAGAACCTTGCCGGCGCGCTGCGCGACCCTCGCGTCAAGATCTTCGAGGCCGGCGGCGACATCACGCAGGTCGACATCCTCGATGCAGCCCTGAAGGGAGCTGACGGGGTATTTCAGTTCGCTGCGCTGTGGCTGCTGCAGTGTCACGAATTCCCGCGCACGGCTTTTGACGTCAACGTCAACGGAATGTTCAACGTCCTCGACGGATGCGTGCGCAACGGCGTCAAGCGGCTAGTCTGGTCATCGTCGGCGTCCGTCTATGGCGATGCCGTCGAGGAGCCGATGACGGAGGACCATCCGTTCAACAACAAGAACTTCTATGGTGCGACCAAGATCTGTGGCGAGGCCATGGCCCGTGCCTACCACTTCCGCTATGGCCTCGACTATGTCGGGCTCCGGTACATGAACGTGTACGGACCGCGTCAGGATTACCGAGGCGCCTATATCGCCGTGATCATGAAGATGCTCGACGCGATCGACAAGGGCGAGGGACCGACGATCCTAGGCGATGGCTCGGAGGCGTTCGATTTCGTCGCGGTGGAAGATTGCGCGCGCGCCAATCTGTGCGCCATGGGCGCGAGTGCGACGGATCGCTTCTACAACGTCGGCACGGGACACCGGACCTCGCTGAAGCAGATCGCCGAAAAGCTCTTGAACCTCACCGGCTCCAATCAGCCCATCAACTATGCGCCGCGGAGCCAGGCCACGCTGGTGCGCAACCGGATCGGATCGCCGAAGCGGGCGCAGGAGGAAATCGGCTTCAACGCCGCGATCGACCTGGACGAAGGGCTGCGGCGGCTGATCGACTGGCGCAGAAGCCATATCGATCAGGTCGATCAGCGTCGTGCCAAGGCCCAGATCTGAAAAGAGGCTCAGATCTGAAAGGCTCAGATCTGAGCTCGCATCCGACATCATGGAATAGATCGGCCAGAATCACATGTGTGGCATAGCCGGAATTCTGCACCGCGACGGGCGGCCCGCTTCAATCACCACGTTGACGGCAATGACCGATATCATTGCGCATCGCGGGCCGGACGGCGAGGGCCACTACTGCAACGGTCCCGTTGGGCTCGGTCATCGCCGGCTGTCGATCATTGATCTGACCGACGCCGCGCGGCAGCCGATGGAGATGCGCGACGGCCGATTTGTGCTGACCTACAATGGGGAGATCTACAACTTCAAGGAGTTGAAGGTCGAGCTTTCGGCGAGGGGACACGTCTTCAACTCCTCCGGCGACAGCGAGGTGTTGCTGCACGCCTTCGCCGAGTGGGGCCTCGGTGCGCTTCTCAAGTTCAACGGCATGTTCGCTTTTGCGATCTGGGACAACAAGGAGCGCAAGCTCACCTTGGCCCGGGATCGCTTCGGCGTGAAGCCGCTCTACTACGCCGAACTTGGTCAGACCTTCGTGTTTGCCTCCGAGCACAAGGCTTTTCGGGCATTCTCGGAGTACAAGCCGCGCGTCGACATCAGCGGGCTGTCGGAATATCTGAGCTTTCAGAACTTCTTCGCCGAGCGAACGTTGTTTGCCGGCGTGAAGTTGTTGCCGGCCGGCTGCTATCTGCAGATTTCGCTGGACAGCAGGGCCGTCGAGCCGGTGCAGTACTGGGATTTCCATTTCGAGGAGCCCGAGTACGCCGTCGACGAGAACGAGGCGACCGACGAGCTCGATCGCCTGTTCAGGCAGGCGGTCAACCGCCAGCTCGTGAGCGACGTCGAGGTCGGGTGCTATCTTTCCGGCGGCATGGATTCCGGCTCCATCACCGCACTGGCATCGAGCCAACTGCCGTTCATGCGGACCTTTACGGTCGGCTTCGATCTCAACTCGGCCTCCGGCGTCGAGCTCGGATACGACGAGCGGACCAAGGCCGAGCACATGTCGTATTTGTTCAAGACCGAGCACTACGAGATGGTCTTGAAGGCCGGCGACATGGAGCGTGCGCTGCCTCAGCTTGCATGGCATCTGGAAGAGCCACGCGTCGGCCAATCCTATCCGAATTTCTATGCGGCAAAACTCGCATCCAAATTTGGCAAGGTGGTCCTGACCGGAACCGGGGGAGACGAACTCTTCGGCGGGTACCCCTGGCGTTACTACCGCGCCGTCGTGAACGATGACTTCGATCATTATATCGAGAAGTACTTCGGATTCTGGCAGCGCATGGTTCCGAGCGGAACGATGCCGAAGCTGCTGGGGCCGGTATGGGATGAAGCCAGGCAGACCTCACCGATCGATATTTTCAGGGGAGTGTTCAAGGAGCACGCCTCGGAGCTGCGGCGGCCCGAGGATTACGTCAATCACTCACTCTACTTCGAGGCCAAGACATTCCTGAACGGGCTGCTTGTCGTCGAGGACAAGCTGGCGATGGCGCATGGGCTCGAGAGCCGGGTGCCGTTTCTCGACAATGATCTCGTCGATTTCGCAATGAAGCTGCCTGCCAAGATGAAGCTCGGCAATCTGACCGAGGTCATTCGCCTCAACGAGAACGAGCCCGGCGGCAAGGCGCAGCGCTATTACGAGCGCACGAAGGACGGCAAGCTGATTTTGCGGAAGATGATGAGCCGGCATATCCCCGACGAAGTGGCCGAGCGCGAGAAGCAGGGCTTCTCCGCGCCGGATGCCAGCTGGTTCAAGGGCGAGAGCATCGAATACGTCAAGCGGAGGCTCTTCAGCAACACGGCCCGCATCTACGACCTGGTCGACCGAAAGACCGTTCGCTCGCTGGTCGACGAACATCTGGAAGGCCGGGAAAACAGGCGGCTGCTGATCTGGTCCTTGCTCAATCTCGAGCAGATCATGGAAAGCAGCTTTTAGGCACGCACAAATGGGAGCGCGCTGCAGATGAACGGTCTCTTCCCCGCGGCAAGATGGGTGCGCGTTGGCTTGTCGCCATACCGCAACTCTCAGGCACTATGGATCACGATCAGCCAGATCCGGCGATATCCCGATCTCTTGCGGGAGATGGTCGACCGTGACCTGAGCGCTGCGCATGCGCGGCACGGGTTTGGCGCCTTGTGGGTTTTCATTCATCCGCTCGTTGTCGTCGGAACCTACCTGCTCATCTTCGGCTTCGTGTTGGGCAGCAAGCTATCGATCAGCGCAGATTTTCCCGGCGATTTCTCTGCCTACATCCTCGCAAGTCTGGTTCCGTGGCTGATGATGCAGGCTGCGCTGACTCGCGGCCCCGGAGCCCTGATCGGAAGCGCAAGTCTCGTCAAGCAGGTTGTGTTCCCGATCGAGCTGCTTCCGATCGCGGCGACCATTGCTGCGACGATCCCTCATCTGCCGGCCCTCGCGCTCGTCATTCTCTACAAGGCCTATGTGGGGGGGCTCAGCTGGATGATCCTGCTGCTGCCGGTCGTATTTGCCGTTCATGCAATTCTGGCGATCGGATTGAGCTTCGCCCTTGCTGCAGTCACTCCCTTCTTTCGCGACCTGCGCGAGATCGTTACGGTCTTTACTTCGATCGCGATGTATCTGATGCCGACGGTGTATCTGCCCGACTGGATGCCGCGTGCCCTTCGTCCGTTGATCTATTCGAATCCCTTCAGTTACCTCGTCTGGGTCTACCAGGACGTTCTCTTCTTCGGCTCGTTCAAGCATCCGTACGCTTGGGCGGTGACCCTCGTGTTCGCGCTGCTGAGTCTGGGGCTCGGATACCGCATGTTTGAAAAGCTGAAACCGTACTATGGCAATGCACTCTGACAATCGAGACGCTGGCGAACTGATTCCGCTTGCCGGGTCATTGGACCCGCAGTGCGCCATTCGCGTGACTGACCTGGGAAAGGCCTATCGACTCTATCAGCAGCCGCTGGATTTCCTGAAGGAGATCATCACCGGAAAGCCCCGGCACCATGAGCACTGGGCGATCCAGAATGTTTCCTTTGAGGTGTTGCGCGGACGCGTGGTCGGCATCATCGGGCCGAACGGCGCGGGAAAAAGCACCCTCCTGAAGATCATCGCCGGACTGCTGGATGCCACGACCGGGCGGGTTGAGGTGGCCGGAAAGCTGTCCGCTATCCTGGAATTGGGGACCGGCTTTCATCCGGATGTGTCGGGTCGCGACAACATCGTGCTGGGCGGCATGTGCCTGGGTATGACGCGAGCCGAAATCGAGGCGAAGGTTCCCTGGATCATCGATTTCAGCGAGCTTGCTGAGGTGATCGATCAGCCGTTCCGGACCTATTCCAGTGGCATGCAGGCGCGGCTCACCTTCGCCACGGCGATCAGCGTCGATCCAGAGCTCTTCATCGTCGACGAGGCTCTCGCTGCCGGCGATACCGCATTCGTCAACAAGTGCATGAAGCGAGTTCGTCAGATCTGCGAAAGCGGCGCGACCGTCCTGTTCGTCTCGCACTCGAGCGGGTTGATCAGCGAACTGTGTGACGAGGCGATCTGGATCGACAAGGGGCGGGTGCTGATGCACGGAAATGCCCAGGGCGTCAGCAAGGCATATGAGCAGAGTGTTTGGGATATCGAGGAAGCGCGCAATCTTCGAGAGACAAAGAAGGTCAGCCAATCGATCGAAAATACGGTGCGAACGGGGAAGTATGAGCTTGGAGGCAAAGATCTTCGAGTGACGTCCGTTGAAATTGTCGACGCTGACGGCAAGGCCGTCGGGGTCGTAAGAAACGGTGACACCCTCCGGATTCGGATATTCTGGGCTGGTCTCACTGAGCATACGCAGATCTATGCAAGCCTTCGTATCGATAGTCCTCGGTTGCAGGCTGTCGCGGGAATCGAGGGGTACGACGGCGGCATCTTCCTTGATGCGGACGGTCACATGCCCGAGCGTGGGAGTGTCGTCTACGAGATACCCGAGCTCGCTCTTGGCGAGGGGCAATATTACGTCTCGGCCTCCTTGTGCCGTCACATGCTTCCCAAGGGTGGGGAGGCTATCCTGCACTATCTAGAAGGCGCTGCCCAATTCTCTGTATCGCGAAGATCGTTATGGCATTTTAGCTACCTCTACGATCCAAAGTTCACGTGCCACGTAGAGACCGAGTAGCCATGAGCAAAGATTGGCGCGATAGACTGGAGGCATTCTTTGAGTTGCGCGCTCGACAGGTGGCGAGCGAGCCAACCTTGGATGATTTGTGCTACATCGCGGGCCGAAATCCTGCACTTTGGACTGATGAACACCTGCTGGCTGACATGAAGGCTAGCATCGTAGGTCTACTGCATCTAAACGACGCATCCTCCGTTTTGGAGGTTGGGTGTGCGGCCGGTCTGGTCGCTTTGCTTGTCGCACCCTGCACGTCAAAGTACGTAGGTGTAGACCTCGCGGAGGCGCCAATACAGGTGGCAAGACAGCTCAAGCTGCAGAATGCCACCTTCATGCAGGGGGAGGGCGAGCGTCTCCAATTCGGCGACCGCAAGTTTGATGCTGCGTTCTGTTATGATGTCTTGTCCAACTTCCCTTCTTTCGCCAGCGCCGAGCCGCTCATCATGGAGATGCTTCGAGTTGTGCGACCGGGTGGGCGTGTGCTGATCGGATCTGTTCCGGATCAAAGCAAAATCAGCGAGGCGCAAGAAATTGCGGAAAGACTGGCGGCGGGTTTTCTCGCGCAAGCAGATCGACCGCCGCTAACGTCTCTTATCAAAACCAAACCCAAGTCAAGTTGGTTTTGGAAAGCGCTCGGTCCGTTGGGCTTTGCTGGAGGAGCCGCAAAACAATCTGTTGAGGTAAAGCCGCAAGTCACGTCGTATTGCTTTAACAAGGAAGACTTCATCTCCTTCGGAGAGCGTGCTCAGCTCGAGACCAAAGTCGTCGATATTCATCCTCTGAATCCTTATCGGGGGACGCGATTCAATGTGTTGTTCATTGCAAAATGAGGACTGTTAAATTCCAGCTTCTCCAAGCTGATCGCTGGGATCAGTTTGTCGATTCGTCACCCGATACCTGGCTAAATCACAGTTCGTCGTGGATCGAGATTGAGGAGCGCTTTTTTGTCAACGCGAATCTGTCTTTTGCGATCCTCGACGATGATGAAGTAGTCGCGATCCAGCCTCTGTTCTTGAGCGAAGGCGCTGGAACAGCGCTCGGTGAGCGATTGTTGCACTCGGGGATTCATCGTCATACCGGTTTGGCGCTCCCTCCGGACCTAAGCGTCGGTAGAGCGAATGCAGCCAAGCACGCTGCGATGAAGGAGATCCTTGCCTTAGCGGAGGTATATGATGTCGACCGGATACAACTTAACAGTCACAACCTGACCTCCAGGAATAGATCCGGTTCTCGCGACGAGATTCCATTTTGGGTCGAACGTTATGGTTTCCAATTGGGGGTTGCATTTGGCCCGGGAGGGATGGCGCCCTGTCCGGGGGTTGCAACTCTGAACGCCGATCAATTGCTTGATCTGGAGCCGCCGACAGAAGTTCTGTTTCAGAATTTGCGGGATCGTGCATCTGTTCGCCAGGCAATGAAGCAAAATCTAGCCTTTGAGATAACAAGCGACGTCGCTGTGCTCAAAGATTATATGGCGATTGCGGAAGCTTCCAGCGCGAGGACGGGTGAACCGATTCCGCAGGACGACTACTACTATTCTGTCCTGAATTGCTTTGGACCTAGGGGGAAGGTCCACATTGCATTCGTACTTGCTGAGACTGTCCGAGTAGCGGGACTCATACTGTTAACGGACAAAGGAGCCGCAAGCTACTTTGCTAACGTGTCGTTGCCGAACTCTTTGCATTTGAGGCCGAACGACTTTTTGCATTGGAGCGCCATACTGTGGGCGAAGAACGCTGGATTAAGGACCTATCGGTTCGGGCCCAGTTTTCCAGAAGTTCCTCGCGAGTGGCCGATATCTCGGGTTTCAAGCTTCAAGACGAAGTTTGGATCAAGGTCAGTGCCTATTATCCAGGGAAGCCTTTTCCGGCGGCCTGAGCGGTATCTACAAAACCTCGAGGCCTTAAAGGAACGACTTGCCGAAATAGGTCGTTTGCGGCCAGTTTCTGCGATCCCAGCCGAAGCCGGTGGTGAATTTGTTGCCCACCTTCTACGTGTTTTCGGATTTCCTGGTGCCGAGGCGTCGACGGACGGCAAGCCTCTGGTTCTGTACCGTCCTCAGCGCGAGGATGTGAGCCGAGCGTCCGAGTTTCTTTATCGCGGCGGCTCCGTCGTTGCCGTGTTGCCGGCCGTTGGGTTCGCGAAGGCGTTCGCCGTTACGTCGGAAGCGAGGTCCGTCGATTCTCCGCGGGTCCTGCGGGCCGAAATGGCGGGGCAGAAGCCTTGGAAAAGGCTGCGGACACTTCACTCGTATATGCGATTTGTGGCCGCGGAAGGCGTGCCTGTCGTCACCGATGACGAAGGGCGAGCTGCCTGGCTCAGCTTGCGCACCTCCGCAGGCGGGGCGCTGATATTCGTCGGCACCGATATCGTCTCGGACCTCGTTCGGTATCGCCAGGGCGATCCTGCGGCCGCCAACAAGCGGCCTACCGAACCGTTGTGGGGCATTGCCGGTGAGCGGCCAAACTATCTCTTTGAAGGCCAGCTTGCCGGTGAGAACCCGCGTGAGCGGCATGCCGACTGGTGGTGCGAAGCCCTGTCGGACGCGCTGACGCGCCTGTGCGGCGAGACCAGGCTTCCGATGTTGCCGAATGGCGCGCCGGGTGCGATCGTCATTACGGGCGATGACGACCAGGCCGGGCTCGGTCGGTATGCCCAGCAGCTGGAAGCGCTCGGCCCGCTGCCGGTTACATATTTTCTTCATCCCCTTACCAAGCATACGCCGGAGACGTTGGTGCAACTCAAGTCGCGCGGATGCGTTGAACTTGGTTTGCATCCCGATGCGCTCGAAGAGCCGGAGAAATATGCCGAGCTCTTCTCGGAGCAGGCGAACTGGTTCAAGCAGCTGACGGGAGAAGACACGCGGACTGTACGAAACCATGGATTTCTGAACGACGGGTATTGGGAGCATGCCAAGTCATGGAATGCGCACGGCGTGAAGGGGAGCTCAAACCTGCCCGGGCTTGATGGCCGTATGCTCAACGGCTCGCTGTTGCCCGCAAGGCTCCTGCTCGATGACAAGCTTACCGGTCACTGGAGCATCTTGACCGCCATCGGCGACGGGATCGTGTTCGTGCACGGCTGGAATGATGATCAATCGGCGGATTGCATTTTCGGACTAGCGGACGATATTCGGAAGAGCGGCGTCCCTGGCGTGATCGTCGTCAATCTGCATCCGGAGAATATCGACAAGACCCGCGGGATGCATCACGCCGTTCGCAAGGTCGTCGACGACGGATTCGTTCCATGGACGATGAGCGAATGCCTGGAGTGGTTCGAGAGGCGTCCGGAGCAGCGCCAGCCTGATGTGCGGCCGGCTTTCTCCTGGGCGCGGCTTTTGCGCCGGCGGAGCAGCTGAACATGCGCTTCGGCATTCTGTCCGACGCTCACGGCAACATCGACGCATTCGAGCTGGCGTTGACCATCCTGGCGGACGCGAAAGCCGATGTGATCTACTTCCTGGGGGACGCAGTTGGGTACATCCCGGAAAAGGCAGTTGTCAGCGCGCTTCGGTCGGGCGGCATCCACATCGTGAGAGGAAATCACGACGACATGCTCGTCCGGCAGACGACGGCTGCGGACCGTGAGGCGATCTATCGTCATCGCGAGACGTTTGCGCTGCTGAGCAACGATGAGCGCGACTTTGTCGGGAGCTGGCCGTCGAAACTGACCGTCCGCGATGAGCGTGGAACGATCCTGTTTGTTCACGGCAGCCCGAAGGACCCGTTGGAGGGCTACGTCTATCCGGACAGCAGCCTGTCGGACTATGCGGAGAACGACGCAGACGTCGTCTTCATGGGACACACGCATCATCCCTTTGTGCGGCGGCACGCGGACAAGCTGTTTGTCAATGTCGGGAGTTGCGGCCTTCCGCGAGGAAGTGACCTTCGGGGATCGGTCTGCATTTTCGATCAAGCTGAGCGGACCGCAGAGATCATCCGCTTCGATATCTCGGGCCCCTGTCGTCGAGTCCTGTCGCGTTACCCGCTTGCGCCCCCGGTCGCGTCCCTGCTTGAGAGGTGCGCCGATTTCAAAGCGAATGAGGTGCAATCTTGAAGAGTAGACGCGCAAAGGTTCTGCTGACGGGGATCGGCGGCGGCGGTCACGGCGAGCAAATACTCAAGGCCCTCCGGTTGGGCGAGCTCGAGTACGACATCGTTGGCACCGACGTGAGCGATCTGTGCGCCAACCGGAACCTCGTCAACAAATTCGTGCAACTGCCGCGGGCGAGCCACCCCGCGTATCTGGATGAGCTTCGATCGCTGGCCCACTCGGAAAAATGTGTTGCGGTCTTTCATGGATCCGAACCCGAGATGGCTGTTCTGAGCCGGGCGCGATCCGCGCTCGAGGCTGACGGCCTGTACGTGCCGGTGAATCCACCGACCGTTCTCGAGATTTGTCAGGACAAGACGAAGACGATGGCTCACCTGGCCTCGTGCGGATTGTCGGCGCCGAGCTTCATGGAAGTGCGCGATCTGTCGGATCTCGACCAATGGGAGACCCTGCCGGCAATCCTCAAGCCGTCGGTCGGCGGCGGCGGGTCGGCCAATGTCTTCATCGTTCAGTCGCGCGAAGAGCTGCTGGCCTTCTCGCGCTATCTGCTTGCGACGTCTGAAGCCTTCATCATCCAGGAATACATCGGGACCTCGGACGACGAATATACGGTCGGTGTGCTGTTCGGTGCGGATGGCGCCCTCCTCAATTCGATTGCGATCAGGCGGGTCATCAACAACGCCCTGACGATCCGTACTCAGGTCCCCAACCGGTCGGGGCGTGTCGATCTCGGATCGCGGCTTGTGATCTCGACCGGCATTTCGCAGGGACATATTGCCGACTGGCCTGATGTGCGAAGCGCATGCGAGAAAATCGCCGGCTCGCTTTCACCGAGAGCTCCGATCAACGTGCAGTGCCGTGTCGTGGACGGTGCCGTCGTTCCGTTTGAGATCAATCCCAGATTTTCGGGAACGACCTCGCTGAGGGCAATGGCTGGATACAACGAGCCGGACATTCTCGTTCGAAGGGATGTCTACGGCGAGAACATTCCGGTGCGGTTTCCATACAAGGAAATGACGATCCTGCGGGGCTTGCAAGAGCATTCGATTGGCTAAGTGAGCGTTCTGAACTCGACAGGCGGCAGCGGATCAACAAGGAGTGAGCTTATGACAGCGCAATGTCCGGTATGCGAATCGACGCAGCTAGGTGATATCTATCCGTCCTTCTCCGGGACCTGCATCACGTCCGACATGATGGTGCTTCGCGAGGCATCCCTCGACAATCGGCTGTGCAAGGAATGCGGCCTCATCTTCAATGCCGGCGGGACGCGGGGGCGTGCCGAAGCCTTCTACAAGGACAGCTACAATCTGATGATGAAGAGCCCGGACGCGGCAATTCAGAGCTTCTCGGGTCCGGCTCCCATCTCTCAAGCGGAACGCACGCACCAGATCCTGAGGGAAATGACCAATCTGCCGGCCGACGGATCGGTGCTGGAGATTGGTGCCGGAAAGGGCGACTTCCTGGGACATTTTGTTGAAGAATCTCCCGACTGGCATGCGGCGGCATTCGAGCCGAGCTCGGCATTCGAGGTGCTGCAGAAGAGATTTCCCTCCGCCCTGCTTCGACGCTGCGACTACAAAGATTTCGACGCCGAGGCGGCGAGCTTCGATCTGATCGTCGCCTTGGGCGTCTTGGAGCATGTCGAGAATCCGCTCGACATGTTGAAGTGGGCGCACAGCCGCCTCAAGGAGGCGGGCCTCTTCTACATTCGCGTTCCCAACTTTGCGAAGAATCCGAACGATCTGTTTTGCGCAGACCACCTTTCGAAGCTCACCCTCCATACATTGGAATCACTCGCGCACGCCGCCGGATTTGATGTGGTGTCCTCGAAAGAGGCAGGTGTGCCGATCTTTGTTCTGCTGAGGAAGATCGCTGCGCCGAAGCCGCACACGGTGAACGTGGCAGAACTCAATCGGCACACAGTTGATCAGAACGCAAACGTGGCCAAGGTTGCGATGGATGCGATCGATCGGTGCCGCAAGGCAGCCGATGCGTCCGGCGAGCCATTCGCCATTTTCGGCTTGGGGTCGTCGGGCTTGTTTGCGCCGTTCTACCTCGGCTTCGACGCCGAGAAGATCGCGGCCTATCTCGATGAAAATCGTTCCACATGGGGAAGCGGCTTGAACGGACGTCCGGTGGGCGGTCTCGAAAAGATCAAGGAACTGGGGATCCGGCACGTGGCGCTGGCGATCAGCCCGGTCTATTTCGATCAAGTGAAGGCGAAGCTGGCACCTTACGGAGTGGAAGTGTATTCGGCCTGAGGTCAGGTCAAAGACCTTTCCCTCAACTCCCCGCCGGATTCCAGGCATCGAGAGTAGCGATCCAATGAACATCACAGAACCGAGTTTCGACGAAGCTGAAATTGCGTTGCTGCGAGAGTGCCTCGACTCGAAGTGGGTCACGCAGGGGCCGCTCACGGAACGATTCGAGCGGCTCATCGCAGAGAAGCATGACGTCAAGCATGCGCTGGCGTGCACGTCCTGCACCGCCGCACTGCATCTGGCGACCATGGCCCTGAAGCTCGGGCCGGGAGACGAAGTGATCGTTCCCGCTTTCACCTGGGTCACAAGCGCGCACTCGGCTGAATACGTCGGTGCGAAGCCCGTCTTCGTCGATGTCGATCTGTCGACCTACAATATCGATCCGGAACGGCTGGAAGCCGCGATCACGCCACGCACGAAGGCGATCATCGCGGTCCACCTGTTCGGCCTTGCCGCCCCGATGGACGAGATCCTGGCCATTGCGCGGCCGCGTGGCATTCAGGTGATCGAAGACGCCGCATGCGCGATCGGCACGACCTACAAGGGCAGGTTGGTTGGCGCGATTGGCGACATCGGCTGTTTCTCATTTCACCCGCGCAAGGCCGTGACGACCGGAGAGGGCGGGGCGGTAACGACCAACCGTGATGATCTCGCGGCGCGCGTCCGATCGCAGCGCAACCACGGCGCCACCGGCGCTCCGGATCCGTCGATCGAGCCTCACGGCCCATGGACGATGGCGACGTTTGACAACCTCGGCTTCAACTTGCGCTTGTCCGACATCCAGGCAGCGGTCGGCGTGGCGCAAATGGGCAAGCTAGACCGGCTGCTGTCGGAGCGTAGACGTCTCGGACGTCGTTACTCCGAATTGCTGACGGAAGTGAATTCAATCGCCAGGCCGTTGGGCGGGGATCTCGATGGGCACACCTACCAATCATATGTCATTCGCGTGCTCGAAGGTGGGCGCATGCGTCGCAATGCTCTGATGACTGCTCTTGCGAACCAGAAAATTCAGACCCGGCCTGGCACTCACGCGGTTCACCGCTTGGGATATTACGCCAACAAATATGCTTTGAAACCGGAGCAGTTCCCCAACGCGGCGCTTGCGGAGGATACGACGATAACACTGCCGATCTTTCCGGGAATGACCGAGGATGATCAGAATCAAGTTGTGAAGATTTTGCGAGCTGTCGGCTAATGGCGCTCTCCAGCCAAGAGAGAAAGGCGCTCAGGGAGGCGCTGGATCGACGTACTCTACCCGCTGAGACACGGTGGGCGCTGGCCGGCCAGGGCTGCATGCCAAGGGATGAGTGGCATAGTTTTGATCGCACGCCTTGGCAGCATCCCTGGATGAAGGCAGACAATATCCGGCGCTTCGCCGCCTATAGCAAATTGCGATTAGCTCAACTCGAGGATGCGCTGGAGGCGCGCAAGCGAAAGGCGAGACTCTGGCGATGGATTCGTCCGTTTTCTTCGAAATCGAAGCCGCGGAGGGATCGATACGCCTTTGTTGGAAACATGGCGAACGTCAACTACATCCGAGCGACGCCTCTTAGGCGGCGAAACCTGGACGTAGATCTGGTGCTCTATCCGTACGACGATTTCGTGTTTGCACAGCCGGCGTGGGAAGAATTTGAGGGAGAGATAACTGACTTGGGAGAAGATCCAAGCGCGCGGCTTCTCCAGAGGCGACCTCCAGATTGGGTGCATCGGTATCAAACCGAGGCGAATTGGGAGCCTATGCTGCTGGAATCGGAAAGGATGATCGTGACGCCGGAGCAACTTCTCCTTTGGCCCGAGTACATGCCTTATCTCTCGACGACCGCGGCGTTATCGCAGTACGACGCCCTTTTGGTTTCGCAATTTCCGTTCCTTGGTTTTCTTTCGGGCCGCCCGTATCTGTTTGGACAGATTGGCGGAGAGATCTGGTTCGAAGCGTCGCGAAATGACGCGTTTGGCATCCTGACCCGCAAGGCGATTGGCGCCTCGTATGCGGTGCTTGTGTCGAACCCGATTACGCTCGCGCACGCTCGCCGCTACGGCCTGCATAATCTGCTTTACGTTCCATTGCCTCTCGATGAGGACGTTTACAGTCCCGGTGACAGCGCGGACATTCGATCTGAATGGCAAGACCGCATAGGAGGCGATTTTTTCGTTTTGACGTCGATGCGAATGGATCGCTACTGGAAGGGGGCTCAGCACGCTCTCGACGGCTTTGCCCGTTTCGCGTCGCAGGCTCCGCAAGCAAGACTACTTGTCCTGGGTTGGGGGGATGATCTGGAGTTTGCGCGGAACCAGATCAAGCAATTAGGCTTGCTTGATCGGGTTCTTTTCCTGCCAACCGTCGGCAAGAAAAGGCTCGTGCGGTATCTGCGTGCAGCGGACGTAGCGATCGAACAGTTTGTTCTGGGCTATTATGGTGCATCAGGGCTCGAAGCAATGGCTTGCGGAAAGCCGATCATCATGAGAATCGAGCGAGAGCAGTATGATGCTCTCATCGACGTCGGAGCGCCACCGGTGCTACATGCACAGAATGGCTTGGACGTTGAAGGGCATCTTAGCGCTCTCTACGGCGATCGTGCGTTGTGCCGGCGCATTGGAAGGCGGACGCGAGATTGGTTTATCAAGGCACAATCGTCGGAAAGATGGTCTAAGGTTTACCGCGTGCTGTTGGAAGCCATAGCAGCTGGGATTCCGTTATCATTTTCTGGCTCGCCGTTGCTCGAGCCGCTTTCCAAGGAAGAGCTAGAATACCATGCAGATCAACTTGCATCGGCTCCGCCTTTTCCTCACTACGTCGACCCATAGCAGATGCCATCGGTTCACAGTCTATGAGCGGCGCACGCCTTTCGACAGGCTCTTTGCAAGGCGCAAGGACCGCGAATCTTTTCAACGTCCAGTGGGTTGAAGACTTCTCCATGTTTCGGTGACCGAGGGGCAGTCAAGGTCCCGTCCTTGAGTTGGTCTTCGAGACGCATAGATCTCCGGGTTCATGCATGGCGTGGCACTTCCAAGTTCGGACAGAAACGTCCGCACCAGAATATTTGGATGATGAGGCGCTAGTACTGATAAGATGACATCACACGAAATTAGAGAGCTAAATAAGAGAGGTCGCGACTTCGTTGCGGCATTCCGGAAAAGAGCGGGGCGGCCGCTTCGTGTTCTTCACATCGGCAACATAGCCAACAATGCCTACAACAACGCCTGCATTCAGCGAAACTTCGGCATCGAAGCAGACGTGCTTTGCTACAATTATTACCACATTATGGGATGTCCAGAGTGGGAGGATGCAGTACATGAGGGGCCCTCCGCACTTGGACAGGACCATTTCAGACCAGACTGGTGGGCGACAAGTCTGAAAGGATGGAAGCGACCCCGTTGGTTTGTGCAAGGTCCATCGGCGCTTTGCATTGAATACCTTCGCGCCAAGAACGCGGGTTGGAGAACCACGGCATATTTGAAATGGTTGGAACTGGAGTTGACCGCCCTTCAGGATGCTCGTTCCGGCGACAGTAAGGGTTTCCTCGCCAAATATGTTCCTAGACATCTGAAATTCCTACTCTGGCTCAGGGGGGGCGCTCGGTCATCGGACGGGAACAGGCAACCTCTCAGCCTGTATAAAATGTGGCTTGGAACGTTCGTGGCAAATGGCGTGCTCGGACCGGAATCCAAGACGGGCCGATCCGAGGCGAATTGGCTGGAACGAATCTCAGCTGTCGCATGGTTGAAAACTACGCGTCGTGGTCCGCAAGTCGATGCGGAGGCTCGCGACGCACTCAGTGCGCTACGGGAGGATGTTCATCGGCTCCGCGTCGGCGGAATTCTGGAGAAGTCGTCTTCGTTTACCCGCTTGCTCGTCTCCCGCTTCCTGGCGCTCCAGCAACGAGCCATGCTCAAGCTCTTCCCGGTCTCAGCTTCCGGCTGCGTGGGGCGCTCAATGTCCGATCCAGTAACGCGAGCAAAGGAAATTGAGACATTGCTCGATGAAATTAGGACGGATCCTGCCGAGCTCGACGGTCAATCGCTCAGCTATCGCGAGGAGTATTTAACGCTGCATCCAAGGCCGTTCGAGGACATCCTCTCACACTATGACATCATTCAGGGATATGCCATCGACGGGCTGATACCCATGATCAACGGCGTCAAGAATTTTAGCTGCTACGAGCACGGAACTCTGCGTGAAATCCCGTTCGAGAACAATCTCACCGGGTTGATCTGTCGTTTCTCGTTTCAGCGCGCGCCCGCGGTGTTCATAACCAATTCGGACGTGCTGCCTTCGGTCGAGCGGCTGGGACTAAAGAAGGATAAGGTATTCTACCTTCCGCACGCATTTGATAATCACAAGTTGCGCGCATTCCGCGAGGCTTGCCCAGAATTGAATCCTCCGACAAGCGGGCCTGTCATTTTCTTCAGTCCCTCGCGTCACCATTGGAGGCGGGGAAATTCCTCCTGGCTGAAGGGCAACGACGTGATCATCCGCGCAGCGGCCGCAGTCGCGCGCGAGACGAGAAACTTCAAGCTTGTATTCGTCGAATGGGGCCAAGAAGTCGCCGACAGCAAGGATTTGATCGAGGAGCTCGGGCTGTCCGAACTGGTTGAATGGATCCCGACCATGTCCAAACGTGAACTGTGGCAGCGCTACTGCGTATCGCATGCCGTGGTTGACCAATTCGTTGTTCCTGCTCTCGGCGGCGTGGGGTTCGAGACAATGGCGTTGGGCGTTCGGTTGATTTCGGCCATCGACAAGCAGCAGACGGCCTTGTTTTTCGGTCAAGAACCGCCGTTGCTCGCGGCCGGGAACGTCGCTGAATGCGCCGCGCGAATGCGGGAAGTCATCCAGGATCCTCTTGATTCACAGGGCCGAGGCCAAGCTGCTTCTCAATGGATGTCGACCTTCCATTCCGCGGAAAGAACCGTTGCTGTCCAGTGCAAGGCGTACAGCAATTTGCTGGCGGGGCAGTGGTGATGGCGTTTCCCCGGCGGCGCCGATGCTGATTTCTTAGAGTTGCCACAGAACGATGCTTAAGCAGATCTCATCTTTCATCAAGCAGTATCCTCCCCTTTTCCGGGCGTTGCGGCCGGTATTCTATTTCCTTTTCGGGCTGTGGAATGCGTCGATCACGCGGTATGTGATTCGTCGCGCGCGGCTCGCGCAAGCTCGAATTCCGGAGATGCGTGCTGCGGCTGAAGATAAGTCGCGAAAGAGGCAGATTGGGAGATCTGCTTCTGGTCGCGACGTGGTGATGCTTGTCGTCTCCGATCTGCGTGTCGACCCAAGAGTTGAAAGGGAAGCTCGTGCGCTCGGCGCCGCCGGATATGACGTGACGGTGATTTGTCCAGAGCCCTCGAAGGGGGCAGGGGCATCCTTTAATCTTGATTGGGGACCGCACGTCCATATTCAGTACGCCGATTGGACGGCGGCGACGTTCATGAGCGAGCAGCCGGGTTACCTTGCCGATCAGCTTTACCTGGAAGCGGTGAAGAGCAAGCCATTTGCGTTCCACGCGCACGATCTCTCCACCGCCTATGCCGCGATGGCGGCGGCAAAGTGCCGAGGCGCGCACCTGGTGGTCGACTTCCACGAGTGGTTCTCGGAGAATGTACATTGGAGCGCAGGCCAGTCCGCCTGGGCGCCGTATCCTGCCGAGTGGAAACGGGCGCTCCAGGAGTTGGAAGTTCGTTGTCTTAACGAGGCGTCAGCCACGATCACCGTATGTGACTCAATTGCGGATGCAATGGAGACCGAGCTCGGCGGTAGCCGTCCCGTCGTGGTTCGTAACATTCCCGATATCGCGGTCACGCCGTCGCGCGAGTATCCGCCGCTGAAGCAGCAACTGGGGTTGCCGGACTCGACATTCGTTCTGCTGTGGCAGGGAGGAACCGGTCCGACGCGTCTGATCGAGCCGATTATTGAATCCCTAGCCCACGCACCTGATTGTATTTTCGTCATCCGGGGTCCTGCTCTGGATCTATTTGGCCCCGACTATCTGGCATTGGCGCAGCGCGCCGGCGTGGAGGGCAGGGTCGTGCTTGCTCCGCCGGTGCCATCGAAGGACGTTGTCGCGGCCGCCCGAGGAGCGGATGCCGGGATCTGGACGTTGCCGGCCTTGTGTCGTAACTTCACCTTTGCGCTCCCCAACAAGATATTTGAGTACCTGGCGGCGGATCTTCCGGTTCTCGTTGCGCACTACCCCGAGGCGAAGCGCCTTGTGGTCGAGAACGAGGTCGGGTTGACGTTCGATCCTTACGATCCACGTTCGATCGCGGAATCGATCAACCGCCTGGTACAGGATGAACGGCTACGAGCGAACTTCGGCGCCAACACGCGAAAGACTCTCGCAACGCTCGACGCAAGGTCGGAGTGGCAGAAGGTCGTCTCGATCTACGACAGCCTCTCTTCAAGTACACCGCCGCATTCCGGATCCAGGCAATGAGAGATCGACTGAGATCGCTTGCGCGGCTGGTGTTGCCTCGGAGCGTTCGGAAGGGGATGCTCATAGTCTGGTCGATTGCGAGATCGCCGAATCGAGAGACGATAGTCCGCTACAAGCTGCAGACCCTCAAGCAAAAGCTCCCAAGCTCGGTCGTGCGCAGCGCCGCCGCCATACTTTCGGAGGCCATTCTAGAGCTTGCGATTTACGCCGCTCCAGGACTTCAAGCCGTGCGGATGCGGCGCGGACGGCTGAGGACCTTGTGGGGTGTAACGCCGATCCTGACCCTGCAGCTCAAAGCCAGGGCAGATCGGGAGCTTGGCTTTCGATCGACCTCTCTTGTCTACGTAACCTACGTCATAACGTCTCGCTTCGATCTGAATCTCCAACGGCCTTACGTTCTGGCACTGAGGTTTGGCCTGGGGCGGGCGTTCCAGCGTTTGGTGCTCGCATGGGCCCTGGTTCGGTATGATGTGTTTCACTTCTTCGCCGACCGCGGGTTGCTTGATTCGACGGAACGTTTGCAGATCAATTCCGAGGAGCTTGCGGCTTTGCGGCGGGCCGGCAAGCGGGTCTATGTCTATGCCTACGGTGCTGATGTTCGTACCAGGCTTGCGACTCTGGCTCTTGGCAAATGGAATTTCTGCGTCGACTGCACGGAGCCGCCCAAATATTGCACGTGTCACGACGCAGAGGGGCAACACTATGTTTCCGAATTGACCAAATCAGTAACGGCCCTGGTCTCGCTCGGCGACATGCTTGCCTACATGCCCACGGCAAAACATATCAACTACTGGCCGTTGGATCTGGATCGGTTCGATGCAGTTCTCCCGGATACCCCGCCATCCGGTCCTCTTCGCATCGCTCACGCGCCAAATCACACGCACTTCAAGGGCTCGAAATACCTGGAGCGGACGATCGACAGGCTGAAGGTGCAGGGATACGACATCGAATACTGCAAGGTACAAGGCGTTCCCAACAGCCAGGTTCTCGCGCTGTTCGCCCAATCCGACATCGTGGCGGATCAGTTTATCGGCGGTGCTTACGGCTACACCGCGCTCGAGGCGATGGCGCTCGGCAAGCCGGTCCTCAGCTTCGTGCGAAGTGCGGATCTGGTCGAAGCGCCGGAGGAATGCCCGATCATCAACGCAACTCCGGATGAACTTGAGCAGGCATTGCTGTGGGTCATCCGCAATCGGGATAGCCTTCGCACAATCGGCGAGCAAGGCCGGCGCTATGTCGAGCGATGGCACGGCATATCGGCGATCGCTGCGCGGCTTGGACAGCTTTATCGGGACACTGCAAACTTTCCGCCCGCTGTCGTCGATCGCATTCGGTACCAGCAGGAGCAGGAGGAAGCCCGGCGCAACGCCATTCCCCTCGTGAGGAATTGGCAGCATCCATTCCAGATCGCGAAGCAGCCTGCCCCGGAAGATCTCAGTGCGCTCGCCGGGACGACTCCCTGATGATCGGGCGGCAAGGGCATTTCTGGTGACATCGGTCGACACATCAGGCGTAATCGCGCGATCGCCGCAGCCACAAGGGCTGGATTGGCATCGGCGTTTCCAGCAACAGCATGGGCGAGCACTACGCGTACTGCATCTTGGTAACATCGCGAACAATGCGTTCAACAATGCCAGGATCCAGCGCCAGCACGGCATCGACGCTTATGTCATCGCCTATGAAAATTACCACATCATGGCTTCGCCTGAATGGGAGGAGGCGACGTTTGAGGGAGATCTTGGAGATCCATTCTTTCCGGATTGGACCGGGGTCGATCTCGGAGGTTACCAGCGACCGAGATGGTTTGCCTCCGGACCCCTGAATTTGTGTTGCTCAATGATTGCCGCTGAGGTTGGCGGGCAGCCGGACCTCGCCGAGGAATTCCGACGCGCGCTGGATCGAGCCCGGCAGTCCGTGTGCTCGCAGAGAGCGTCGGCCCGCGTGATCCGTCTTGGCCAGAAGATAAGACGGAGGATTCGTCGATCCCCCGCAATGGCGCGCGACATCTTCATGCGACGCGTTCTGGCAAAGGATGACCCGGAACAGCGGCGGCTTGTCGATGTCTGGCGGCAAGGGCGCGCGCCGGGTTCTCCGCCAAGCGCCGCGGACTTTGGCAGCTACCGAGCGCGGCTCGCACCGCTTATGGGCCTGCTGGATCGGTTTGACGTCATCCAGGCCTACGCAACCGATGGGGCCTGGCCGCTGCTCGCACAGCGCCCCTATTTCGGATATGAGCATGGAACGTTGAGAGCAATCCCGTTTCAGGACGACGGCCTCGGGCGGCTCACCGCCACGGTATTCCTCGGAGCCGACCACGTGTTCGTCACCAACATCGATTGCGTATCTGCCGCACGACGGCTTGGCGTGCCGCCGGATCGGATCACGCCGCTGCCGCATGCGTTCGACGATACGAAGCTCGTCGAATTCGGAGCGAGAAATAGCGCGATCAGGCCGCCGGACGACCAGGTCGTTGTTTTTCATCCGACCCGACAGGACTGGCGGGACTCCGACCTTAGCCTGGTGAAGGGTAATGACCGGCTGATCCGTGCCTTCGCGCGCGTTGCGCAGCAAGCGCCTGCGCTGCGACTTGCGATGATCGCCTGGGGACGCGACCTTGATGCCTCGCGGGAGCTCATACGGAGTCTGGGGCTCGACGATAAGGTGCAGTGGCTTGCGCCGATGCGCAAACCGGAGTTGTGGAGCACGTATCTGCGCAGCCACGCTGTGCTGGATCAATTCGTTCTTCCTTCATTCGGTGGAATCACGTTTGAGGCACTGGCGCTTGGAAGGCGCGTCATCACGAACGTGGATTCGGGTACGGCCAAAGAGTTCTTTTCCGAAGCTCCTCCTATCCTGTCGGCATCGACCGAGAGCGAGATCGCCGAGGCGCTTCGCAAGATCGTCGCGGATCAGGATGACCGGCATGGGCTCGGTGCGGCCGGAGCAGCCTGGATCCAGAAGTATCATTCCGCGGCGAGAATCGTCGAGTTGCAGTTGGCAGCGTACCGACGGCAGATCGAATCCGTTCGGGCCTGAACCGCCATCGCGATGCATGAAAGCGACGCGCACAGATCGTCACATTCGCTCAGCAAGATGAAAATCCTTCACGGCCCCTTCAATATCGGCAATCAGCCCTGGTCACTCTCGCGTGCCGAGCGCCGGCGCGGAAACACGAGCGACCTGGTCATCCGAAGCGGGACCTGGTTTCGATACCCGGCCGACAAGGTCCTGTATGACGACACGGCAACTGACTTTCAGAAGGTGGCCCGAAGCGCGTGGTTCGGGTTGTCCGCGCTGCTGCGCTACGACGTGCTGCACTACTATTTTGGAACGACGTTCCTGTATCCAGGCTATGCGTTCGAGGGCGTAGGCCGGATGGGGCCGCTGCTGAACCGGCTCGTGACGATCGATCTCCAGCTGGCCAAGGGGTTGGGCAAGAAGCGGTTCATGACCTTGCAGGGCTGCGACGCAAGGCTGGCGGGCGAGGGCAATCGGCGAAATGCGTGGACCATGTGCGCCAGCGGGCGTTGCTCGGCCTATGAAACTTGCGTCACGTCGCTGGATGCGCGTCGGTCCCGCCTGATCGATCGCGTGCTTCCGCTGTTTGACCGCGTGTTCTATCTCAATCCGGAGCTAGGGCACGTCGTTCCGGGAGGCCAGTTCCTGCCTTACGCCAATGTGGAGATCGGTCATTTCTCGCCCGAGTATCCCCGCGCTGAAGGCAGGCCGAGAATTGTCCATGCGCCGAGCGATCCGAGTATCAAGGGCACTCAGATGATCCTCGATGCGTTGGAGCGGCTGAAATCCCGGTTCGACTTCGAGCTGATCCTGGTCGAAAAGAAAACCCATGAAGAGGCGATGGCCATTTACAGGTCCGCCGATCTTGCCATTGACCAGGTGCTTGCGGGTTGGTACGGCGGCTTTGCCGTCGAGATGATGGCTATGGGAAAGCCGGTGGTAGGCTACATCAGGGAAAGCGACCTGCAGTTCGTCCCGCCGGCCATGCGGGATGATCTTGCGATCTTGAACGTCGATCCCGGGCGGCTCACGGAAGATCTCGCGGCCATTCTCGAATGTCGCGCCGAGTGGACGGAGCTGGGGAAGCGGGCTCGTCGCTATGTCGAGCGATGGCATGATCCTGATCATATTGCCGGGGCGATGATCGAAGCCTATCGCAGCCCTGACAGTAAGTTCGTGCTGGCGCCCGCGGGCGCCGAGGTCGAGTAGATCCAGATGTGTGGCATTGCTGGCATTTTGCATTTTGGCGCCTGTCCGGACGCGAACGCGCGGATCCGGAGTATGGCGGCCAGTATCGAGCACCGCGGCCCTGACGACGGTGGATTCCATGTGACGGCGGACGTCGCGTTGGGCTTCCGCAGGCTTGCGATTGTCGACCTGGCCACCGGCAACCAGCCCATGAGCAACGAAGATGCAACCGTATGGGTGGTCTTCAATGGTGAGATCTACAATCACCGCGAACTGAGAAAAGAGCTCGAGGCCGCCGGGCACGTTTTTGCGACCGACCATTCGGACACCGAGGTTCTGGTCCATGGCTGGGAGCAGTGGAAGGACAGGCTGTTCAACAAGCTGAACGGCATGTTCGCCTGCGCCATCTGGGACGAAAACCAGCGTGAGCTGGTGATCGCCCGCGACCGATACGGGATCAAGCCGGTCTACGTCGCGGAGTTGCCCGGCAAGGGCCTCGTGTTTGGCTCGGAAGTGCGTGCGCTGTACGCCAGCGGATTGGTGAACAAGCAGTTCGATGCATCAGCGACGCTGGAGTACTTCACGCTGATGAACAATTGGGGAGGGCGCACGCCATTCCGCGGCGTCCGTCTCCTCAAGCCTGGTACGTTCGAGCGATTTACGGCGAGCGGGAGCTCGAGCGGCACCTATTGGGCTGCCTCTTACCATCGCAAATACGCGCCAGGTCTGGCGCGGGCTTCGGGCGAATTCGGCGAAATATTGCAGGCGGCGCTGCGCAGGCAGCTGGCTGCGGACGTGCCGGTCATGGCGTATCTGTCGGGCGGGATCGACAGTTCGGCGATCACCGCAGGCGCGCACCAGATCGATCCGGTCGTCCGCGCGTATTCGTGCATCTTCGATCTTGAGAATGTCGGTGTCGACAAGTTCGTCGACGAGCGCGAGTTCTCCCGCGAGGTCGCAAAGCAGCTTAACATCGAGCGTGTCGAGCTGATGGTGCCGCAGGATGCCTTGGCGCGTCATCTCGATGCAACCGTTGGCGCGATTGAATATCCCCGCATGGGAATGGCCTATGTGAACTATCTGATCGCGCAGCGGGTCGCTCAGGACGCCAAGGTCGTCCTGTCGGGCACGGGCGGTGACGAAGTCACCGGAGGATACGTCGGCAGATACGCCATTGTGCCGAGGGCGGCTCCGGCTTCCCTGATGCAGCGTGTCATGCAGCGGTTTCGTGCCGCGGCGGGAGATCCGGCGGCCTCGCGGGATCCGTTTGCCCTCTATCGGGCCAGCCTCAACGTCCCGGTATCGGCCGACAAGATCGGCGATGCGTTTACGCCGGAATTTCTGCGGGCCGCAGGTGGTTTCGATCCGCTCGCTGCGATCGGAGATGCGATCGGGTCGGTTCTGTCGCAGGATCCCTGGGACGCCGTTATGCACGTTGACTTGACGACCTATCTTCCAGGTCTTCTGTCGCTGGAAGACAAGCTGTCCATGGCGCATTCTCTTGAGACCAGGGTGCCGCTTCTGGATAACGAGCTGGTCGACTATCTGCTCGGCGTGGATTGGGGCCTGCTGTCCGACGGCTCCACGGGCAAGATCCTGTTTCGCGAAGCCGTCCGGCCGCTGGTCCCCGACACCATCTACCGGAAACCGAAGATGGGATTTGGTCCTCCGGACGCGTCTTGGTACAGAGGGATTCTGCGCTCATGGATCGAGGAGCAGCTCCCGGAATCCCGCATTAGGCAGCGGGGCGTATTCCGACACGATTTCGTACGCCGGATTCTGGACGAGCATTTCGAGCAAAAGGCAAACCATGTCGCGTTGATCTGGTGTTTGCTCAGCTTCGAGTCCTGGTGCAAGCAACATGGTGCCTATGGCGGCGCCCTCCATTAGTTGCAGTTGTAGGAGCTAGATTTATGCGAACCGTTGCGTCTTCACGTCTCCGTCCGAACGGAATGGAGCTTCAGCTAGAGGCTTTCACGCAACAGGATGGCCAGGTCATCGAAGGCGTGCTTCGGACGCCCGATGCATCGCTATGGTATCCGATTTTGCACGGGGTTCCCTGCTTCCTGAGCGGCCCGATGCAGCCTGACCTGACCGATTTCTGCTCACGCTACGGCTTGCCGAAGCCGGCGACCGCGCAGAGCCGGCCGGAAGCCCATGAGCAGGCCAAGACAAATCAGACCTTCTCGGACAAGTGGCGCCGCTTCAAGCAGTATGGGCTGCAACCCGAGCACAAGGAATTCCTGTTCGGTTGGTATTGCAAGAAGCTCGGGCTGCCCGATCTGGACGCCTTGAAGGCTTTCTACCGGTCCAAGCAGCGCGTGCTCGAGGTCGGTCCGGGGTCGGGCTTCAACACGAGGTTCATCGCCGAGAACTGTCCGGGCGAGGTGTTTGCGCTCGACGTTTCTGATGCGGCGCTGACGACGTTCGAGAACACCCGCGATCTCGAGAACTGCTCGGTCGTCCAGGCCGACCTGATGGAAGCTCCTTTCGCCGATGACACGTTCGACTTCATCATCGCGGACGGAGTGCTGCATCACACGCCCAACACGAGGGCGGCGGTGGAGGCCCTGTACCGCAAGGTCAGGCCCGGCGGCCAGTTCTTCTTCTACGTCTATCGGAAGATGGGCGCCGTGCGCGTCTTCGCCGACGATCACATCCGCCAGAATTTCATGCCGCTCTCCGCGGAGGAATGCTACGCGGCGTGCGAAGGGATCACGGAGTTGGGCCGGGAGCTTTCGCGGCTGAATGCCACGATCACGCTTGAGAAGCCGATTCCGGTGCTCGGGATTCCCGCAGGAATGCACAACGTCCAGCGATTGCTGTACTATAATTTCCTGAAATGCTTCTGGAACGAGGCGTTCGACTATGAAACAAACAACATGGTCAACTTCGATTGGTATCATCCGCACAACGCCTGGCAGCACAGTGACGACGAGGTTGCGGGTTGGATGAAGGAGCTCGGAGTGAAGGACTATGCCTTCAATGACTCCAATCCGAACGGGATTTCAGTCTTGCTGACGAAGCCAACGGTCTGACACGCGCATGCGGATATTATTGACGGGCTGTAGCGGTTTCGTCGGCTCTGCTCTCGGCCCTCGGTTGGTGGCCGAGGGGCATGAGCTTTTCTGCGTCTGCCGGCCGGGCACGTCGGTCGCCTTCGGAACGAAGGTGGTTTGGGATGGAGCGGCTTCGATCGAAACGTCCAGCTTCCCCAAGGCGATCGATGCTGTCGTTCATGCCGCTCAGTCGCGCCGCTATCGTGATTTCCCCGCGCATTCGCGCGAGATGTTTGACGTCAACGTCGGCATGACGATGCAGCTGCTGGATTGGGCGGCGCAGGCCGCGGTCAAGCACTTTTGCCTGCTCTCGTCAGGCGCGGTCTATGAGCCGTTCGCGGCAGCGCTGAGAGAGGACGCCGGCCTGGCGCCCCCCGGCTTCCTCGGCGCGAGCAAGTTTGCGTCCGAAGTCGTTGCGAAGCCGTTCTCCAGCATTTTTTCCTTGAGCATTCTGCGGTTGTTCTTTCCCTACGGCCCTGGCCAGCGCGACCGGCTCATTCCGCAATTGGTACGCAGGATCCAGGACGGCGGGGCGATCCAGCTCTCCGGTGGCACGGAGGGGATCCGCCTCGCTCCCACCTACATCGACGACATCGTCGATGTCATCCTTGCCAGCATTGCGTCGTGCTGGACGGATACGCTCAACGTGGCCGCCCCGGAGACGCTCTCGATCCGACAGATCTCGGACACGATAGGTCAGCAGCTCGGTATCGAACCGAAGTTCGAGATCGTGAATCCGAACACTCCCTCCGTCGACATCGTTCCTGATCTGAGCCGCCTTGCATCTCGTTTGGACTTGCGACGCTTTGTGCAGTTCAAGGAAGGAATTCAAAGGACAATCTCGGCGAGCGCTGTCGACGCACCGGATCATAGCCTGGCTGAATCGCAACACCGTTAGTAGAGCCCCATGACGCTGAAGATCCTGACCATCGTTGGTGCCCGGCCGCAGTTCATCAAGGCCGCGGCCGTCAGTCGCGCGATCCGGGAGACCGACGGGCTTTCGGAAGTGATGGTGCATACCGGCCAGCATTTCGATCCGAACATGTCCGACGTCTTCTTCGAAGAGCTCGACATTCCCAAGCCTCGGCATCATCTCGATATCAATGGCGGCGGCCATGGCGATATGACGGGACGCATGCTGATGGCGATCGAGCCGATCCTGCTCGAGGAAAAGCCCGACTGGGTCGTCGTCTACGGCGACACCAATTCGACGCTGGCCGGCGCTCTTGCGGCGTCGAAGCTGCACATTCCGGTCGCGCATGTCGAGGCGGGACTTCGATCGTTCAACCGCCGCATGCCGGAGGAGATCAACCGGGTCGTGACGGACCATCTCTCCGCGCTGCAGCTCTGTCCGACGACGACCGCCGTCACCAATCTGGCCGCCGAAGGCGTGACGGCCGGCGTCCATCACGTCGGGGACGTGATGTACGATGCCACCCTGTTCGTGACCGACAAGGCAGAGAAGAGCTCGGCGATATTGAGCAATCTCGGGCTGGCCTCGAAGACATATGCGCTCGCGACGATCCATCGCGCCGAGAACACCGGCGATCGGCAGCAGCTTCTCGCGGTCGTGCAGTTCCTGCAGGATCAGTCGCGCAAATTTCCCGTTGTCCTCCCGCTGCACCCACGCACCCGACAGGCTGCGCTGGCGATGGGGGTCGATCTGGACGGCCTGAACGTCATCGATCCAGTGGGTTACGTCGATATGGCGAAGCTTCTGCACAACGCCCTCGAAGTCTATACGGACTCGGGAGGGGTGCAGAAGGAGGCTTATTTCCATCGTGTGCCGTGCATCACGTTGCGTGACGAGACCGAGTGGACCGAGACCATCACGCACGGGTGGAACCGGCTCTGGAAGCAGCCGGCGCAGGCCGTCCGGCGCGATATCGGCGAGTATGGGACCGGTCGCGCCGCCTACGATGTCGCGCGCCTGTTGAGCTCGGGCGGCCCGCGGTAGCCTTGCCGCCGGGAATTTGACCAGGCGCTCCGCCCGGAGCTGCCGCCAGTTGTGGCAAGTGCTCCCATTCGGTTTCGTGCCGCGGCGCTTGAGGAGGCCTCCAGCAGGCCTTCCAGGGTTGTGGCTTTGCCGCTATGGCGCTATCAGAGGCCCAGTTAGATGGTTTTCAGGCCGATTGTCCGTAACAACCCCGTACGAGTGATGAAATGAATTCCGAATTGATCGCGAAGCTCAACGACAGAACGGCCAAGATCGGCATCGTCGGTTTGGGCTATGTCGGCCTGCCTCTGATGCTTCGCTATTGCGAGGTCGGCTACAAGGTGATCGGCTTTGATATCGACCAGACCAAGGTCGACGCGCTGCGCGCTGGCCGCTCCTATATCGAGCATATCTCGAGCGCCAGCATCAAGAATGCGATGGAGCTTGGCTTCGAGCCGACGACCGATTTCTCGCGCGCCCGCGAGGTCGATGCGCTGATCCTTTGCGTGCCGACGCCGCTCAACAAGTATCGCGAGCCCGATCTCAGCTTTGTGCTGAACACCACGGAGTCGCTGCTGCCGTATCTCCAACAGGGAATGGTGATGTCGCTGGAAAGCACGACCTATCCCGGTACGACCGAGGAGGAACTGAAGCCGCGCATCGAAAAGTGCGGCTTCACTGTCGGCAAGGACGTATTTCTTGTTTTCTCGCCGGAACGCGAAGATCCCGGCAACCAGAATTTCACCACGCGTTCGATCCCGAAAGTCTGCGGCGGCTGCACGCCGGCATGTCTCGAGGCCGGCATCGCGCTCTATCGTCAGGTGATCGACAAGGTCGTTCCGGTGAGCTCGACGCAGGCCGCCGAGCTGACGAAGCTCCTGGAGAATATCCATCGCTCGGTGAACATCGGTCTCGTCAACGAGATGAAGATGGTTGCCGACAAGATGGGGATCGACATTCACGAGGTGATCCGTGCGGCGGCAACCAAGCCGTTCGGCTTCGTTCCGTACTACCCCGGTCCCGGCATCGGCGGTCACTGCATTCCGATCGACCCGTTCTACCTGACGTGGAAAGCGCGGGAATACGGCATGCACACACGCTTCATCGAGCTCGCCGGAGAGATCAATTCCTCGATGCCGGACTACGTGGTGTCAAAGATCTCGCTGGCGCTCAATCAGAGGCACAAGTCGATCAGCGGTAGCTCGATCCTTGTTCTCGGCATTGCCTACAAGAAGAATGTCGACGACGTCCGCGAATCGCCGTCGGTGGCGCTGATGGAGCGGCTTCGCGATCTCGGCGCCAAGGTGTCCTACAGCGATCCGCACGTCCCCGCGTTCCCGAAGATGCGGGCGCATTCGTTCGATCTGTCGAGCGTCGCGCTCACCGAGGACAGTCTGCGGCAATTCGATTGCGTCCTGCTTGCGACCGACCACGACAAGTTCGACTATCAACTGCTCGGCGCGCACGCGCCGCTGCTGGTCGATTGCCGTGGAAAGTTTCCTCAGCCGGCGGATAATATCATTCGCGCCTAGGCGACCGCGCAGGCGCTCGCCCAGAACCGAAGCTCTAGGCGGCCTCAGCATTTGATCGACGGTCGCTTACCGCGGCCGTCGAGGCTGCCGTCTGGTCGAAGGCCGACCGCGGCGCGACGTACCAGAGCAGGAAGAGCAGCCCGGTGCCGTTCGTGAGCAGGGCTGTCGAAAGCGGTACGTTGAGAAGAACTTGCGGGAGCAGCCCGGCGGACAGCAGCACGAATTGCGGCGGCAACCCGGATGAGAGGCGATTGCCGAGGGCAATGATCAGGCCGCAGCCCAGCGCGGACACCGGGGCGAGCACGAGGCCGACCGAAGCGATGCCTTCGGTGGCAAACAGCGAAGCGTTGAAAGCACCGAGATCATAGGACCTGGCCATGACGGCCCATATCGGCTCGTTGTAGGCGCACGCGACCACAAGTTTCACCGCGTTGATCTGGCAGAAGTGGGTCAGCGGATGTGCCGAGAAGTAGTTGTTGTAGATTTCGAGGGCGAGCGACGGGATCGCAACCATCCTGGTGTTGACGGTGCCGAAATAGACCAGTCCGGGGGTCAGTGGAAACAAGTCGGTCTTGACCAGCACGAACAGGATCATGCCGATCAGGACCGGCAGGAAAAACGACAGGATCGTTGCAACCCTGGCCTCCACCAGCTTGCAGACGAGCGCGAGAAACAGCAGCCAGACCGGCGCGAACAGCGCCATCTTGGTCAGCATGATTGGGTAGATCAGGAGCATTAGAACGAGCGCGATCCCGGCCTGCCAGAACCGCTTGCTGGTGACGAAACAGGCAAAGGCGAGCGGCAACAGGGCGTTTGAGACGATCCAGACCGCATATCGCAGGATGACCGGCAGCGCGACCTCCGCGCGATATTTGTACATCTCGTTGAGATCGACCAGCTTGAGGTTGTAGAGGGCGCCGATGCCGATGATCGCAGCCGAGGCGATCAGGATGACGGAAGGCATCATGTAGAAGGCGCGGGCCGGCATGACGACGACCTGCCGCGTTGGCGAGGTAATAAACAGCGTGGGGACAAGGAAGGTGAACGCCGAAAGCACGATCGAGATGAGCGCCAGACGGTGATCATAGTCGAGCAGCGAGAACTCGATCAGCCAGAGATATCCCAGAACCATGATGTAGAAGTAGAAGCCGACGAGATAGCCGAAGCTGAAGCGGCTGAATGCGAACAGGATGACGACGGGACTGAATACCAGAACGTTCAGGATTGCCGATGTCAGGTGCGACTTGTCGAAGCCGATGACGCCGGGGAAGGAATCCGTGATCGTGATGCAGTACAGCGAAATGCAGCAAATCGCGACGTGAGCATAGGCGAGCAGGGCAAGCCTGGCTTGGCGCCGGCCCAAATCCGGCTCCAGTTGCATGACGCGATGATTCATTCTCATTTGCCGCCGTACCGGGCCATGCGTTTGGACTGTCTCGTTGGTGATCGTATTCGGGCAGGCTGGGCCCGAACAATCGCCCTGCGATGACGCCTCCTGGGCCCCACGACATGGCACGGCGCCGGTAGGACGACAAGGATAGGCTGGTGCTTCGCGCTGCTTTTCCTGCCCCGGTGATGCCGCGGCGTTGCCTTGTGCAAAAAATCCGCCGCGGGCCGTGTAGCCCGATCGGGGCAAGGCCTTGCCTTATCCCGAGTTTTCTGGGTAATGGACGCTATGCTGCGGCTCGCAAGGCCGCTTGTTCCCTCGGCTCTTCGGCTGGCTGCAATGGCTGGTCACGAGACAAGATAGGGCCTGTTGCATGATCAGATTTGGCCTGCTCGGGTGCGGGCGTATCGCCAAGCGCCATTCCGACCTCCTGGGTGGCAATCACATCGCGGGAGCGAGCCTGGTTGCCGTTTGCGATCCGCTTCGTGCGCGTGCCGATGCGATTGCCGGGAAGTTCGGCGTTCCCGCCCATTACGACATGGACGAATTCTTGGGCCGCAAGGACATCGACGCCGTTGCCGTGCTGACGCCGAGCGGGCTGCATCCCGCGCACGTGATCGCCTGCGCCAGGGCCGGCAAGCACGTCGTGGTCGAGAAGCCGATGGCGCTGCGGTTGCAAGACGCCGACGACATGATCCGGGCCTGCGACGAGGCCGGCATCAAGATGTTCATCGTCAAGCAGAACCGCTTCAACGTGCCGGTGGTCAAGGCGCGCGAGGCGCTCGATGCCGGCCGCTTCGGCAAGCTCATCCTGGGGACGGTGCGCGTGCGCTGGTGCCGCGACCAGGCCTATTACGACCAGGACGATTGGCGCGGCACCTGGGCCTATGATGGCGGCGTGCTGACCAATCAAGCGAGCCACCATGTCGACATGCTGGAATGGTTCTTTGGCGACGTGGTGAGCGTGCATGCGCGCGCGACGACGGCGCTGGCCAACATCGAAACCGAGGACACTGCCGTCGCGACGTTGAAGTTCCGCAACGGCGCGCTCGGAATCATCGAGGCGACCACCGCGGCGCGCCCGACCGATCTCGAAGGTTCGCTGTCGATCCTGGGCGAAAAGGGCACCGTCGAAATTTCCGGTTTCGCCGTCAACCAGATCCGGCACTGGCGTTTTGTCAACGAGCTGCCGTCGGACAAGGACGTCGTGGAGAAGTTCTCGGTCAATCCGCCCAACGTCTACGGCTTCGGCCATCAGGCCTACTATCATCACGTGGTCGATTGCCTGGAGAACCAGCGCGCGGCGCTGGTCGACGGGCTCGAGGGCCGCAAGAGCTTGGAGCTGATCTCGGCCCTCTATGAGTCGATCGAGACCGGAGAGGAAGTTGCGCTGCGCTTCACGCCGCGGCTGAGCCGGCTGGGTGTCGTTTCGTGAATCGGCCGGAAGTGCATCAGGCCAGCGTGCGCGACGTGACGTTCGGCGAACGCGTCAAGATCGTCGAGCCCTGCAACCTCTATGGCTGCACGCTCAGTGACGACTGCTTCATCGGGCCTTTCACCGAAATCCAGAAGGGCGTGGTCGTCGGAGCCCGTACCCGCGTGCAGTCGCATACCTTCGTCTGCGAGCTCGTCACCATCGGCGAGGACTGCTTTGTCGGCCACGGCGTGATGTTCGTCAACGACACGTTCTCAACCGGCGGCCCGGCGCGCGGGCGCAAGGAGCTGTGGCGCGAGACTGTCATCGGCAACCGGGTGTCGATCGGCTCCAACGCCACGATCATGCCGGTCAGGATCGTCGACGACGTGGTCATCGGCGCAGGGTCTGTCGTGACCAAGGACATCACGATATCAGGCACCTATGCCGGCAATCCGGCGCGCCGGCTGCTGGCGAGCCAATAGGGGAACATCGATGCCGGTGCCGTTTGCCGACCTGCAACTGCAATACCAGTCCATCAAGGGCGAGATCGACGCGGCGATCGCCGGCGTGATCCGCGACAATGCCTTCATCCGCGGCAGCTATGTCGACGCCTTCGAGCGCGAATTCGCTGCGGCTGCGGAGGTGGCTCATTGCGTATCTTGCGCCAACGGCACCGATGCGCTTTACCTCGCGATGCGCGCGCTGAAGGTGCAGCCGGGCGACGAGGTGATCACGACGGCGCATTCCTGGATCTCGACTGCGGCAATGATCACCCACTCCGGCGCCACCGTCGTGTTCTGCGACACCGATGACGCGACGTTCACGATCGATCCGGCTGCGATCGAGGCCGCGATCACGCCGCGCACCGTCGGCATCATCCCGGTGCATCTGTACGGCCAGCCCGCGGACATGGACGCGATCATGGCGATCGCGCAGAAGCACAAGCTCTGGGTGATCGAGGACTGCGCCCAGGCCCATCTCGCGCGCTACAAGGGCCGCATGGTCGGCACGTTCGGCGAGGCCGCGACCTATTCATTCTATCCCGGCAAGAATCTAGGCGCGATGGGCGATGCCGGCGCGGTCGTCACCAATGATGCGGCGCTCGCCGAGCAGATGGCGATGCTGGCGCGCCATGGCGGGCTGGTGAAGCACCAGCACCATATCGAGGGCGTCAACAGTCGGCTCGACGGCATGCAGGCTGCGATCCTCTCGGCCAAGCTGCCGCATCTCACCGCATGGACCGAAGCCCGGCAGGCCGCAGCGGAGGTCTACGACACCGGCCTCAACCAGATCGAGGATGTCGTGGTGCCCGAAGTGGCGCCGGCGCGCAGCCACGTCTACCACCTCTATACGATCAGGCATCCGCGCCGCGCCGCGCTCGCCGCGCATCTCAACGCCAACGGAGTGCAGACCGCGATCAACTACCCCACCGCGCTGCCCTTCCTGCCGGCCTATGCCCGGTTTGCCCACCGGCCGGAGCAATTCCCCAACGCCCATCGCGATCAGGGCCAGATTCTCTCGCTGCCGATCTTCGCCGAGATCACGCGCCCGCAGCAGGATGAGGTGATCGAGCTGGTTCGCAAGTTCTGATCGCGATGGTGGCCGCGCACGGGCGCGGGGCTCAGCTTCGTTGCAGCAGCGGCCTCAGGAACACTTCCAGATTGGGGCCTGAAAACAGGTAACCGCTCAGGCCCGCTGCGCGTGCGGCCTCGAGGTCGGTCGGCTGATCACCGACCAGAAAGCTTCGTTCGACATCGACCGGAAAGCGCTCCAGGAGATCGGTGATCATGCCCGGCGACGGCTTGCGTCGGTGGCTGACCTGCCGATATCGCTCCACGGTCCCTTCAGGATGGAACGGGCAGTACTCAAAGGCGTCGATATGCGCGCCGATCTTGCCGAACTCGGCTGCCATCCAGTCGTGGAGTTGCTGGACGTGCGCCTCTTCATAGAGGCCTCGCGCAACGCCTGACTGGTTCGTCACGACGAATGCGAACCAGCCCATGTCGTTGAGGGCCTTCACCGCTTCGCGCGCCCCGTCGATCCAGATCAGCCTGTGGCTTTCGAACAGATAGCCGATGTCCCGGTTGAGGACGCCGTCCCGATCGAAGAAAACAGCAGGTCTTCCTGCGTGGCCAATAAGAGAGCTGTTCATCGAGCTTGGGGTGTTCGTTCGATTGAAGGTGGTTTCTGGCTGCATTCAATCGCACAACGTGAAGCGCTGCAACAGTCCGTGCGTGGCGCTGCGCCCATTGAAGGGTGCGCGCGGCACAGGGGAACCGTGAACTCATCGCTGACCTTGCGGCCGAGCGCCCGAGGCTGGGCAAACTTCAGATGATGGGCATCGGACGGCGTCTGCTTGCAGATCAGGCAGGGCTGGCCCCGGACGAAGAGGAGGTGAGCCTTGCTGCGTTTGCGCGGCAGGTCCTTGGGAAATGCAAGGGCGGGCCCTTGAGGACCTTGGGTGGATCGATCGTCGCCAGTGGAATTGGCGTCGGTCGCGGCAGCGAGAAGCGCCTTGGGTCGATCCGGCTCTTGAGGAGGTGTAGCGGCACTGAGGCTGGTGTCGACGGGGACAGGCGGAGAAGCGTCGTCCCCCAGCCTCGTCAGATAGGCGGCCTCGACCAGTCGGGCGTCCGCTTCTAGCAGGGTGTTCTTGAGGGGCAGGCTGGCCTTGGCCCAGGCCAGCAGGTTCGCGTCGTCCGGGATGGCCGCGAGTTGGGCGAGGAGTTGGTTCCGGAGGTCAGCCGAGCGTTGCGGTCCCAACACCGACGGCTTGTTCAATACGCCTTTCGTAGGCTTGGATTTTGACCTTGGTGGGACGGTTTGCGGCTCTGCGATCGAAGGAGGACCGGCGATAGCGTCCGGCGCGTCCAGATCGTCTTCGCCGGCGATCCCGACCAGCGCAAACAGCGCATAGCGTCGGGCATAGGTCAGAGCCGCCCCCATCCGGTGCGGCACCTCGGTTTCCTTGCTGGTGTATACAGGCCAGTCGGAGGAGATCCATTCTCCGGAGGAGTGCGCAAGTAGTGTCGTGAGGCGGATCTGTCCGGTGTCGGACTCGATCCGGGTGGTCTGGATAGTGGCAATCTCCTGCTGACTGAGGGTCTTGCGGACAATATCGAGGCCACTTGCGAGAGAAGCGTACCGGAACGTCCGATCCTCCTCCTTCGGGAAAGGCGACCGAATGATCGCGGTGAGGGTCTTCTCGGGGTTGGTCAACTCGGTCTGTGCCCGCGCCAATGCTGCGGCGATCGCGCCAATACGCTCACTGGACTGGTGCATGAGTCACCTCTACGGCAAGAATTCGAAACTGATTGCGCCCGACTTGGAGCGCCTCGCTTTGACGCCGTGGCCGATCGCTTCCCTGGCATCCTCAGGCACGAGCTTTTTCAGCTCCGCTTTGGCCAGTTCGTGCTCTCCATGAGCTTCCCGGGTGCGCTGGTAAGTTGCCGCTAAGTCCGCCCATGAGTTCGATGGGGTCATGTCCACGACCTTGATGGCTTCGAGTCGCGGACGAGGCGCCTCAATCCCAAAGAGGGCGGGGCGCTCACCGGTCCCTACACACCGCCAGAACTTCCTTTCGGCCGTCAAGAGCAGGTGCTGATAGAGCGGGTCGGCGTGCACCTTGATTTCGACCCATTTGCCGCCCCCCGTGATGATAGACAGCACGGCCGAACGTGCCGCGACCACCCACATATTGTGCTGGAGCTGCGCCATATGCTTATCGGCCGCTGCTTCTTCCGAGAAATTCCAGGGCAGCATGAATTTCGCTTCGAATACAGCACCGGTCTGCTGGACGCGCCCGTCCAGGGTTGCGGCCATCCATTTATGGATGGGATGTCGGACCTTCCGCTGAATGTCTTCGATTGTATGACCGCTGCTGCGCTCGTACCAAGCCCTATTGAGGTCCTCAGTGATACTACCGAGCTGGACGATGAGGTCCTGGCTTAGGTCCTGGGGCTCGAGTTCGCCCCGCTTCTCCCGCCAGAGCCGGATCAGTCTATTCCCATCGTCTCCCATGATGATGCGGGCGTCCGACCCGCCGATGAAGGAACGGCGGTCTGTGCTCACTTGAACTTTTGATGAGGAGGCGGGCTCGGCGCGTCGGCCGCTGTTAGGCATAGCTCCGCCGTTCACCGGGAAGGTGTTTTTCTGCATTTCAGGGTCCCTTGATGTGGGGGTGGAAAGATTGCACGAAAAATGTAGCCTTGTAGAATGCATCAAGTCAACATCAAAAATGTAAGGTTACATTAAAAATGGCAATCTCGCCCGAGCAGTGCAGAGCGGCGCGTGGCTTATTGGGCTGGTCGCAGTCCGATCTCGCGAAGGCCAGCGAAACGGCCACCAAGACGATCGCAGATTTTGAGAGGGGCGCTCGCGAGCCTTATGCGCGCACCTTAGATGACGTAAGCGCCGCCTTCGAAAGAGCGGGCGTTGAATTCATTCCCGAGAACGGTGGTGGTGCGGGTGTCCGGCTAGCGAAGCGAACTAAGCGCTCGAAGTAGATAGCCGGTATCAACATACACGAGAATTGAGATGCAGCAGGGCGCGCTTTCGTAAGGGAGGTTAGCTGCATGCGACGAGGGCTCATACAAATTCGCAAGTGCTGAAAAGCGATCAGTACGAGCCCCTGCTCGCCGTTGCGCTTGAAGCTGCTGTCTCGTCGCTGAGGAATTATGAAAGGAACGTCGCGGAGGCCGCATGGTATTGTCGAAGCTTCACCTCACGCCAACCGATCACGTCGAAGCGGCCAAGCTCGTCCGGAGGAAAGCCGCAAGTAGCGAAGTCGAGCCGTCGTTCTCCACGCCCTGCCGAGCTAAGATCTGGCTTCGCTAGTGGAGCGGCCGGTGATCGCTTCGGACTATAAGGAGGTGGTGCCGCGGAAATACCTAAGCGACGAGAGCTGCCGGTCTAGCCGCTTCCAACATCGTGGTCGCATCTGCGCCCTGTCATGATAGTCTTTTTCATGATGCTGCTTTCCCGCTCGTGGATTCAATACTCTGAGCCCAACGGCTCAAGGCGAGCAACGCCGCTCATCCTGCTTTAACAGCGTTCGGGTCAATCCCGATGACCGCCGAGAGATGTCGATGCCCACGAAGTATAAGCCGGTACTTGAAGAGGTCGAAGCCCCATGGCTGGATATCTGGGACCATATGTTCAATGGGCTGCTCGCGCGCCGCAGAGAGATTCTGACTGCGCTCGACTTTTACTCGAGACATGATTTGGACGCCGGCTCGCAGACGCCTCTTGCCGAAGAGCTGGTTGCGCTTGGGCGACTGGCGACTGCGCTTACCAAGGCGGCTGTTGCGTCCCAGACAAAGCCTGATGGTGTTTTAGTCGCCGCGCTTGAGAAGATTATCGACGAGCCGGACCCGGCTCTGCTTGGGACGATAGGTGCGGAGCTCGAATGGCTTCTGGCAGGAAACTATCGGCGCGGCGCCGAGGAGCCGGGCCGCTTCTTTTTGGACATTATTGGCGGCGAACAAATCGAGGCGACTTATGTCTACGGACTGCCAACGCGGGAGAATTTCCGTGCCGCAGCTCAGCGGGCCCTCGGCGTTGTTAAAGCGCGCAGATCATTCGGCCGGCCGCCAAATGAAGCTGCGTCAATCTTGGCCAATGAATTGGGGCCTATCTTTCGTGCAAGCGGCGCAAGAATTCGCCGGGGCCGGAGAAAAGAGGTTCGTATGCGAGCAGGCGAATCGGTCATTTTCTATGCTGAGGGCAGTAAGTTCCACGCTTTTCTGGATATCGTTCTCACCCCTCTTCGGGAGTTTTTGGCACAGCGAGATCTAGCGCCGGTTACAATCTCCACCATCGTGCGGCTGGCGATTGAAAAGCAAGGTGAAGCCAACCCAATTTCTCCCACAACTAGCCCCTAGCGAATCTCCCCCACTCTCCATGTACACCTGGCGCAGGACACAACGGCTAGGCGGGAGGAGATCTTGGACAATCCGTCCACTCAATCGCACGATCAAACGGGGGGGAATCGCCCCGATCAGAGCGTGAACAACTGTGCGAGCGTGCTGCAGGAGCAGCAGCCCGCCCAATCAGCAAGTGAAGACAACGGGCCACCGGGGAACACCGCTGTCGAAGCGGACGAGGTGCTCGCGCAAGCGGCAGATCACAGTGATCGAGAACAGGAGGAAGATGAAGAGGAGTACGATGATACGGACTACGCGCCTTACTTCATCCTCGAACTGCTGGATAAACCTCCGATTGCTGCCGGTGAAAGTGCAGACGCTTTCGGTGCGCTTTTCGAATCCTACGAGTTGGATTTCATGTCCCCCCACCGGCCCAAGACGGATCGCGAATACATGCTTGTGGCGCAGGCCACGACCATCAGCTGGGAATTGATGCGGTACGATCGCATGAAGTCGTCGGTTCTGCAGCTTCACCAGCATGCCGCGGTCGATCGTGTCCACCGGCGCTGCAATTCCGCTGCATCCGGCCAGAAGAGCGGCCCTAAGACCGAGCCGGAGCTGCCGATGCGGTATTTTACTGACCCGGCTTACCGGCAGCAGTTCGCGGCGAAGCTTGAGCAAGCCGGCTTTTCTCCCGTTGTTATCGAAGCCGATGCGTATCTTCGTTCGTTGATGGCGCTCTCCAAGATCGAGCACCTGATGAAATCGGCTGAAAATCGCCTTGCGCGTATGCTGCGCGAGTTGGAGGTCACCTATCTGCGGCGTGACCCTGAGCAGCCGCTGCCGCGCAGCAACGCTGCGAGGCGAGTCGATGAGCGGAAGCAGGGACCGGGTTCATGACCTCGGCAAAGCAACTGGAAGCGAATCGAAGGAATGCAGCCAAGAGTACCGGTCCACGGACGGCGCAAGGAAAGGCGCGCTCGGCAAAGAATGCGTTTCGCCACGGATTGGCAGCCAAGGGGCACCTCGGAATCACGTGGGAAGAGAGGTCAGCCCTCACCATACGCGAGTTAAAAGAGCGTCTCGTCGAGGTTTCCCAGCAGAGAAGAGCCATCGTGATGGAGTTTGGTCGCGCCTGCTCGGCGAATGACCTGAAGGCAATCGGCAAGGCCATCGATCTGCTACAAAAGAATGATCGTTATCTGAGGAGGGTTGAGTCCAAGCTTAAGAAGCTAACTACCTGAACGAGAATGGAAAAAATCAAAAATTGGGTTCGTTCTGCGATCTGCTGTTTGGGGCGCTTGTCGATTGCGCGTCGCATTACTTGCTCCTAGGTGCGCTCGTCCGCAATCACCTTGCCATCGTTCGGCAGCGAGCCTGCGCCGACCAGCTCCACGGCGCCGCCGAGTTTTGTCACGGCACGCAGCGTGGCCGCAACTTCGTTCAGCAGGGCATCCGGCGCTGAAGCACATTCGGCCTTCAGCGTCATCGCGTCAGCCTCGCCGGCGCGCGTGACCACGAGGCGCAGCCGTCCGAGCTCCGGATGGCGCTTGGCGATCTCGGCGATCTGCTCGGGGCGCACGAACATCCCCTTCACCTTGGTGGTCTGATCGGCGCGGCCCATCCAGCCCTTGATGCGCATGTTGGTGCGTCCGCACGAGCTGGCACCGGGCAGGGCGGCGGTCAGGTCGCCGAGCGCGAGGCGGATCCAGGGATGATGCGGATCGAGCGAGGTCACCACGATCTCGCCGACGTCCCCCGGCGTAACGGGATCGCCGGTGCCGGGCTTGACGATCTCCAGGATCAAATCCTCATTGACCGTCATCCCCTCGCGCGCCGGCGTCTCGAACGCGATCAGGCCGAGATCGGCGGTGCCGAACGCCTGGTAGGCCTCGACGCCGCGCGATTTCATCTCCTCCTGCAACGATTTCGGAAAGGCGGCGCCCGAGACCAGAGCGCGCTTGATCGAGGACACGTCGCGGCCATCAGCTGCGGCGGCGTCGAGCAGGATCTTCAGGAAATCGGGTGTGCCGCTATAGCCGACCGGGCGATAGGCCTCGATCAGCTCGAATTGCTGCTCGGTATTCCCTGGGCCAGCCGGGATCACCGCGCAGCCGAGCGCTCGCGCGGAGGTGTCGAAGATGAAGCCGCCGGGAGTGAGGTGATAGCTGAACGTGTTGAGCACCACGTCCCCCTCGCGAAAGCCCGCCGCAAACAGCGCCCGCGCGCCGCGCCAGGGGTCCGCCTGACGGCCTTCGGGCTCGAAGATCGGCCCGGGCGAGGTGAACAGCCGGGCGAACGCGCCGGGCTTGTCGGCCACGAAACCGCCAAAGGGCGGCGCTGCCTTGTGCAGGGCCGGCAGTTCCGATTTGCGCAGCACCGGCAGCCCCGCCAGCGCCTTCCGGCTGGCGATGGAGGCGGGATCGATGCCCCTCAGCAGGTTGGCGTAGGCGGGCGCCGCCATCGCCTTGCGCAGCACGTCCGGCAGCCGGGCGAACAGGGCGGCCTCGCGCTGGGCCGGATCGCGCGTTTCAAGGGCATCGTAATGATCGGTCATGGCAGGTCCTTGAGAGGATTTGCGCAGGTGGCGTGCCCGTCCGCCCGTGCTATCAAACGATGAGCGCTGACATGGGGACGGTTCCAGGGAGCACGATGGCTGAGGCAGAGAGCGTTGCGGCGGACGGGGCCGCCGACGTCGTCGCGAGGTTGAAGCGCCGCATCATCGACCACGCCTTGCCGCTGTGGTCGACGGTCGGCTGGGACGCCACGGCCGGCGGCTTTGTCGACCGGCTGCACCAGGATGGGACAGCCGACAACGCCGCGCCGCGCCGCCTGCTTGTGCAGGCGCGCCAGATTTATTGCTACGCCAAGGCGGCCCAAATGGGCTGGTATCCCGAAGGCCGCGCGATCGCGCTGAAGGGGCTGGAATATTTGCTGGCCAAGGCCAAGGCGCCGGATGGCCGGCCGGGCTTCGTGTTCAGCCTGACGCAGGATGGCGCCGTGCATGACCCGCTGCGCGACACCTACGGCCATGCCTTCGTGCTGCTCGCGCTGGCGACCGCCTACGGTCTCGACCAAGACGTCCAGATCCGCGCCGAGATCGACGCGCTGCTGTCGTTCCTCGACACCCAGCTGCGCTCGCCCCATGGCGGCTTCCAGGAAGGCCTGCCGCCGTCGATGCCGCGCCGGCAGAACCCGCAGATGCATCTGTTCGAGGCGATGATCGCCTGCTTCGACGCGACGCATGATTTGTCGTTCCAGAACCGCGCCGGCGATTTCTTCGCGCTGTTCCTGGCCAACCTCTACGACAAGCAGACGCACACGCTCGGCGAATATTTCGAGGAGGACTGGTCGAGGATCCCGCCGGTCAGCGTCGAGCCCGGGCATCTCGCGGAATGGGTCTGGCTGCTGAAGGGATTTGAGCGGATCACCGGCTGCCCCACGGGACGCCCGCGCGGCGAGCTGCTGGCCTCTGCGCTGCGCTATCGCGACGCCACCGGCTGCCTGATCGACGAGGGCGATACCGAGGGCAACATCCGCCGCCACAGCAGGCGGCTGTGGCCGCAGAGCGAGCTGGCGAAGGCCTGGATCGCGCAGGCGGAGTCGGGCGAAGTCGGTGCGGCGGACGAAGCCCGCGCGGCGCTGGTGCTGCTGGAGCGGCACTATCTCAGCCATCCCGTGGCCGGCGGCTGGTACGACCAGTTCGATCGCGACGGTAGCTCGCTGGTCGCCACGATCCCGGCGTCGTCGTTCTACCATGTGCTCTGCGCGGTCACCGAAGCCGAGCAGGTGCTCGGATAGAACCGCCTTCCTGGTCTGATGCGTTTTCTGCACACGCAACTCCGCCCGAAAACCCCCGATATCCTCACAGCCAGCGCTTGCGCCGCTTGAAGCTCTTCAGGTTCTTGAAGCTCTTGCGCTGGTCGCCGGCGCCGCCGAGGTAGAATTCCTTGACGTCCTCATTGTCGCGCAGCTCGTCGGCGGAGCCGTCGAGCACCACCTTGCCCTGCTCCATGATGTAGCCATGGCTCGCGACCGACAGCGCGGCGCGGGCATTCTGCTCGACCAGCAGGATCGTGACGCCGAGATCGCGGTTGATCTCCTTGATGATCGCGAACACTTCCTTGACGAGCAGGGGCGACAGCCCCATCGAGGGCTCGTCCATCAGGATCATCTTCGGGCGCGCCATCAGCGCACGGCCGATCGCGAGCATCTGTTGCTCGCCGCCGGAGAGATAGCCGGCCAGGCCCGTGCGCTCCTTCAAGCGTGGGAAATATTTGAACACCATGTCGATGTCGGACGAGACCTCGCCGTCGCGCCGGGTGAAGGCGCCGAGCCGCAGATTCTCAAGCGAGGTCATGTCGGCGACGATGCGGCGGCCCTCCATCACCTGGAAGATGCCGCGGCGGACGATCTTGTCCGGATCGATGCCGTTGATGCGTTGGCCCTCGAACAGGATCTCGCCGCGGGTGACTTCGCCGTCCTCGGTTTTGAGCAGGCCGGAGATCGCCTTCAGCGTCGTCGACTTGCCGGCGCCGTTGGCGCCGAGCAGCGCCACGATCGCGCCCTTCGGCACCTCGAGGCTGAGGCCGCGCAGCACCAGGATGACGTCGTCATAGACGACCTCGATATTGTTGACGCTGAGCAGTGGCGGCGGCGGGACGGCCGTCGGCACCGGGCGGGTGGCTTCGAGGGTTTCGTTCATGGTCTTGATCACTCTCCACTGTCGTCACCCGCGAAAGCGGGTGACCCAGTATTCCAGAGGCGCCAGCGATCAATCGACAGGCCGCGGCGTACTGGATCCCCCGCTTTCGCGGGGGATGACGACTTCCTGAGTTACAACCTCACCAGCCAAACCATTCCGGCTTGCGCGGCAGTTCGACGGTCTTCACCTTCTCAAGCTTGATCGTGCCCTTGCCCATCAGGTCGTTGATGTCGCCATCGGTCGCCCCGGAAACCTTGGCGCGATAGAGGTCGACCTTCGTCGTCGGGCGATGATCCTTTTCGGTCCAGGTCGAGGGATTGCAGACGCCGTCCATGCCGGCCGGCACCCAGTCCTTCTTCTGGTAGTAGCCCTTGGCGACGTTCTCGCCGGTGGCGCCGCCGTTCTTGGCGGCCCAATCCAGCGCTTCCTTCATGTAGAGCGCGCTGCAGACTGCGGCGATGTAGTGCACCGGGCGATAGACCTTGCCCGCCGGATCGGACATCTTCGAGATTTCCATCACCGTCTTCATGCCGGGCGCATTGCCGCCCCAGCCGACCGCCGTGCGCAGCGGGAAGATCACGCCGTCGGCGGCATCGCCCGCGGTCTTGGCGGCATTCTCATCCATGCCCCACACGTTGCTGAGGAACTGGACGTCGACGCCGGCGGTCTTGCAGGCCTTCATGACCGAGATGTTGGAGGCCGCGGTGTTGCCGAGATAGGCGTAGTTGGCGCCGGAGCTCTTCAGGCTCAGGCACTGCGCCGAGTAGTCGCCGGGCGACAGTGCGAACACCAGCGGCGGCAGCACCTCGAAGCCGAGCTCGGTCGCGAGCGCTTCGCCTGCGGCCTTCGGCGCGTTCGGATAGGGGTGGTTGGCGCCCATGTGGACGAACTTCGGCTTGCCGGGCTTGCCCTTCGCCTTCCAGTCCTCGGCCGCCCAGGTCAGTTCGGCGCGCAGCGCATCCGAGTAGCTCGGGCCGTAGAAGAAATTGTACGGCGCGGGCTTGGCCTTGCCGCTGGTGCCTTCGGGATCGGTCAGTGCGGCGGCGTAGGAGCCCGACATGTCGGGGATCTTGTCCTGCGCGAGGAAGCCGGTCAGCGCCTCGGTGTCCGCCGTGCCCCAGCCCATGATCGCCGCGACCTTGGCGTCGGACGCCGACCACTTCTTGTACAGCGCGATCGCGCGCGGCACCTGATAGCCGTAGTCGTTGCTGTCGACGCTGAGCTGCTTGCCGCCGACGCCGCCGTTCTTGTTGACCCAGGCGAAGGTGTCGGCGACGCCCTGGCCATAGGGCGTGCCGACGTCGGAGGTGCCGCCCGAGAGGTCCTGCAGATGGCCGATGGCGATCTGCGCCTGCGCGGTGGCGGCCGCGCTGCTGATCAGCAGCGCAAGTGAGACCGAGCTCAAAAGGGATCTAATCGTCATTGTTGTTTCCTCCTGCTTTTATTCGTTGAACCGAATTTGAGTTGTTCCAAGCGTCAGTGCGAGAACGGATAGAGCTTCCAGTAGGCCTTGATCTGCCTCCAGCGATGCGCGAGGCCATCAGGCTCGAACATCAGGAAGCCGATGATGATCAGGCCGATCGCGATTTCGCGCAGGAAGGTGATGTTGTTGTTGAGCTGCAGCGCCTTGTCGATGGCGCTGCCCTTCAGCCAGGCGCTCAGCCATTCCATCGATTCCGGCAGCAGCACCACGAAGGCCGTGCCCATCAGCGTGCCCATCACCGATCCGGTGCCGCCGATGATCACCATCGCGAGGAACAGCACCGAGCGCTCGATGCCAAAGCCTTCCTGGGAGACCACCAGCTGATAGTGCGCGTAGAGCGCGCCGGCGATGCCGGCGAAGAAGGCGGCGAGTCCGAACGACAGCGTCCGGTACTTGGTCAGGTTGATGCCCATGATCTCGGCGGAGAGATAGTGATCGCGAATCGCAACCAGCGCACGGCCGTCGCGGGTGCGCATCAAATTGGTGACCAGCAGATAGCTGATCACCATGTAGGCGAGCACGACGTAGAAATACTGTTTGTCGCCGCGCAGCGTGTAGCCGAAGATCGAGAACGGATTGGCGCTGGCCGGCACCGAACCGCCCGAGAACCAGTCGGCGCGCGAGAAGAAGTCGAGCAGGATGTACTGCGCGGCGAGCGTTGCGATGACGAGGTAGAGCCCCTTCAGCCGTGCCGCCGGCACGCCGAACACCAGGCCGACCAGCGCCGTGATCACGCCGGCGAGGGGGATCGCGAAGAACACCGGGATCGGTGCGTTGTTGGAGATGTAGGCCGAGGTAAAGGCGCCGAACAGGAAGAACGCGGCGTGGCCGATCGAGATCTGGCCGGTGAAGCCGACCAGGACGTTGAGGCCGAGCGCTGCGATCGCGAAGATGCCGATCTGGATCGCGATCGAGAGCAGGTAGTTGGACAGCAGCATCGGCGCGCAGCAGGCGAGCGCGATGCCCAGAATCGCGAAGTTGCGGCTGGTCGCGGTCGGGAAGATCGTGGTGTCGGCCGCGTAGCTGGTGCGGAAATCGCCCGACGGAATGAGGGTGCTCGTTGCCATTGATCAGACCCGCTCGATGTCCTTGGTGCCGAACAGCCCGTACGGCTTGATCATCAGGATGATGATCAGGACGTAGAACGGCGCGATCTCGTACAGATTACCCCAGTGCAGATATTCGCTGTCGATATACTGGGCGACGTTTTCCAGCAGCCCGATGATGATGCCGCCGAGCACGGCGCCGCCGACCGAGTCGAGCCCGCCGAGGATCGCGGCCGGAAACACCTTGATGCCGTAGGCGGAGAGGCCGGACGACACGCCGTTGACCACGGCGACCACGACGCCGGCGACCGCCGAGACCGTGGCCGAGATCGCCCACGCCATCGCAAACACGTTCTTCACGGAAATGCCGAGCGACTGCGCGACCTGCTGGTTGAAGGCGGTGGCGCGCATCGCCAGGCCGTATTTGGATGCACGGAAGAACCAGGCCATGCCCACCATCATGGCGAGCGAGACCACGAGGCTCATCACATAGACGGTCTGGATCTGCAGTCCGAACAGGCTGACCGACTGGCTCTGGAACACGCGTGGGAACGGCTGCGGGTTGACGCCGAAGATCCACTTCAGCGCGGCCTGGAACACGGTCGAGAGGCCGATCGTCACCATGATCACGGAGATGATCGGTTCGCCGATCATCGGCCGCAGGATCACGACCTGGATCGCGATGCCGAAGATGAACATGAACACCAGTGTGATCGGCATGCCCACCCAGAACGGCACCTGGTACTTCGTCAGCAGCGCCCAGCACACCCAGGCGCCGACCAGCAGCAATTCGCCCTGCGCGAAGTTCACGACCTGCGTCGCCTTGTAGATCAGCACGAACGACATCGCGACCACGCCGTAGAGCGTGCCGACCACGAGGCCATTGACGATCAGCTGGATCAGGAACTGGATGTTCATGGGGTGTTGCCAATCTTGCAGATCGTCATCGCCGGGCTTGACCCGGCGATCCATCGCGAAAGAGGACCCTTGCGAAGGGGATGGATGCGCGGGTCAAGCCAACGCACGACGGCCGAATATGCGGATCGCGCGGCTTGAATGGTCATTCCGCGGCCTCCGCGATCACGGCACGGCCGAGATCGACGACCTCGAGCGTGGTGCGGATGCGCTGCGTGGTGCCGTCCTGGAAGCGGATCACGGTGTCGACGGGAATGTTGGCCTTGCCGCGGTAGATCGCCTCGATGATGTCGGCGTATTTCTCGTTGATGACGCCGCGGCGGACCTTTCGGGTCCGCGTCAGTTCGCCGTCGTCGGCATCGAGCTCCTTGTAGAGCAGCAGGAAGCGCGAAATGCGTTGCGCCGGCGGCAAAGTGGCATTGACCGTCTCGACCTCTTTCTTCAGCAGCGCGTAGACTTCGGGCCGCGAGGACAGATCGGTATAGGTCGTGAACGAGATCCGGTTCTTCTCCGCCCATTTCGAGATGATCGAGTAGCGGATGCAGATCATCGCGGCCAGCGCGTCGCGGCCGGCGCCGAGCACGACCGCCTCGGCGACGTAGGGCGAGAACTTCAGCTTGTTCTCGATATATTGCGGCGAGAAGCGCTCGCCGCGCGAGGTCTCGGCGAGATCCTTGATGCGGTCGATCACGACAAGCTGTCGATTGTCGTTGTAGTAGCCGGCATCGCCCGAATGCATCCAGCCGTCCTTGATGTCGGCGATCGATGCTTCGGGGTTCTTGTAATAGCCGTGGAACATGTTGGGATGCCGCACCACGATCTCGCCGACGCCGTTGACATCGGCATTGTCGATGCGGATCTCGATGTCATCCGCCATCGGAACGCCCGTGGTATCGGGATCGACCTTGCCTTCGGGATGCAGCGTGTAGGCGCCGAGCAGCTCGGTCTGGCCGTACAGCGTGCGCAGTGGCACGCCCATGGCCTGGAAGAACTTGAAAGTATCCGGCCCGAGCGCCGCGCCGCCGGTTGCCGCCGAGCGCAGCCGCGTGAAGCCGAGCCGGTCGCGCAGCGCACGGAACAAAACCTTGTCGGCGAACATCGAGTGCTTGCCTTCGGCGAGCGCCGCGAGCCCGGCCTTCATGCCGAGATCGTAGAGCTTCTGCTTGAACGGCGAGGCATCCATCACACCGGCGCGGACATCCGCCGCGATCGATTCCCAGACCCGCGGCGCGAACAGCACGAAGGTCGGCGCGATCTCGCGGAAGTCGTTCATCATGGTGTCGGGCTCTTCGACGAAGTTGACCTTCATCCGGGAGAGCAGCGCTTTGCCCAGCGCGTAGATCTGTTCCATGATCCAGGGCAGCGGCAGCACCGAGACGTATTCGTCGTCCGGCCCCTTCGGATCGAAGGCGAGATAGGTCGCGCAGTGCCGCAGCACACGTCTGGCCGAGAGCATCGCAAGCTTCGGATTGGCTGTCGTGCCCGAGGTCGTGCAGAGGATCGCGACGTCTTCGCCACGCGTGGCGTCGACCAGCCGGTCATACAGTCCGGGCTCGCGCGCGGAGCGGTCGCGGCCCAGCGTGACGAGCTTGCTCGCCTCCATCAGCCGCGGATCGTCGTATTTCCGCATACCCCGCGGGTCGGAATAGACAATGTGCTTGAGATTGGGCACGCGGTCGGCAAGGGCGAGCAGCTTGTCGACCTGCTCCTCGTCCTCGGCGAAGACCAGCTTGGCCTCGCCATAGATCAGGAGATAGGAAGCTTCCTCGTCCAGCACGTCGCGGTAGAGGCCGAGGCTCATCGCGCCGATCGCGTGGGCCGCGATCTCGGCGGCGACCCAGTCCGGCCGGTTGTCGCCGATGATGCCGATCACGTCGCCGCGGCCGAGGCCGAGCTCGACCATGCCGAGCGCGAAATCATGGGTGCGGGTCTGGTAGTCGCTCCAGGTGAATTCGCGCCACAGCCCTAAATCCTTCTCGCGCAGCGCGATCTCGCCGCCGTGCTCCCTCGCGTTGAGGCGCAGCATCTTGGGAAAGGTGTCGGCCTGCGCGGCGCGACCGGCATAGTCCATCATGCCGCGCTCTCCCGCACCGCCGGCTTGTCGTCGGGATCGACCAGCACCTCGTCCTCTTCGCCGAGATAGGCGCGCTTGACGTGGGGATCGGCGAGCACGGCGGCCGGATCGCCCTCGGCGATCTTGCGGCCGAAATCCAGCACCATGACGCGGTGGGAGATGTCCATCACGACGCCCATGTCGTGCTCGATCATCATCACCGTCATGCCGAACTCTTCGTTGAGATCGACGATGTAGCGCGCCATATCTTCCTTCTCTTCGAAGTTCATGCCGGCCATCGGTTCGTCGAGCAGGATCAGCTGTGGCTCCAGCGCCATCGCGCGGGCGAGCTCGACGCGCTTGCGCAAGCCGTAGGGCAGGGTGCCGGCGGTCGCCTTGCGCACCGACTGCAGATCGAGAAAGTCGATGATCTCCTCGACCTTGCGGCGGTGCTCCAGCTCCTCGCGGCGCGCGCCGGTCAGCCAGTACAGCGATCCCGTGATGAAGTTGTTCTTCAAGAGATGATGGCGGCCGACCATGATGTTGTCGAGCACGCTCATATGGTGGAACAGCGCGAGATTCTGGAAGGTCCGGCCGATGCCGAGACGGGGCCGCGCATTCGGGGTGAGGGCGGTGATGTCCTGGCCGCGATAGAACAGTTGGCCTTCGGTCGGCCGGTAGCGGCCGGAGATGCAGTTGACGATCGAGGTCTTGCCGGCGCCGTTCGGGCCGATGATGGAGAACAGCTCTCCCTCGTTGACGCCGAAGCTGACTTCGGTCAGCGCGCGGACGCCGCCAAAGCGCAATGAGACTCCGCGCACCTCGAGACTGTTGGCCACCCTGTTCCCTCCAGATAGGGGCGCTTCGGCGCGCTCTTTATCTTCGCTTCGATCTTACACTTCGATCTTACATGGGCCACCGGAGGGAGACCATCCGACTAATGAAGCCGGCGTTCGGGAGCATCGCTCGCCCCGATCGCCTGCGTCATGCGCGGTAACGCCGCACCCCGCCTGCAAGCCCGTCTCTCGCGTCATCCGTGGTCAGCGATCCATCAAGGCGCTGCACGCGGCGTTAGGCGAGGTGGCTCTGAATACGAGAAAGCGATAGGTTGAATTGTCATGTGCCCGACAATTGGTCAGGAATTTTCGTTGGCATTCCAGGAAGCGGGTTCCTGGCTTCGCACGGCGTTGCTGCGGTGCAATATCGTGCCAGTATGTTGGTCAGTATCTTGGGGTGGGATGCCGTCGCTAGAATGATTGCTGCTGATTACCTGAAGCGCATCGCGGCCTGGTCGCGCGAGCTGAGCGAGCAAGAGATCGAAATCGCGCGCGCCGGCATTTCCGAGAAATCCTATCGCGCCAACGAATTCATCTTCATGCGCGGCGACAATTTCCAGTACTGGACCGGCATCGTCACCGGGCTGGCGCGGATGGGCATCGTCTCGCGCGGCGGCAAGGCGGCGAGCTTCGCGGGCCTGACCGCCGGCGCCTGGTTCGGCGAGGGCACCGTGCTCAAGAACGAACTGCGGCGCTACGACGTGGTCGCGCTGCGCGACACGCGGCTGGCGATGATGGATCGCCGGACCTTCGTCTGGCTGTTCGAGAACAGCGTCGGCTTCAACCGCTTCCTGGTGGGACAACTCAACGAGCGGCTCGGCCAGTTCATCGCGCTGCTCGAATATGGCCGCACGCTGGACGCCACCGCGCGGCTGGCACGCTCGATCGCCTCGCTGTCCAATCCGATTCTCTACCCCGAGCTCACCTTGCACCTGGAGATCACCCAGGAGGAGATCGGGGCGCTGTCCGGCATCTCCCGGCAGAATGCCAACCAGTGCCTGAAACGGCTCGAGCGCGAGGGCCTGCTGCGGCTCGAATATGGCGGGGTGACGATCATCGAGCTCGACCGGCTGCGCCACTACGGGGAGTGACCGGGGCCCGACCGCACCTGGCTATTTCGCGATGCTCTAAAGTCCTGATTTCAAACGATTATGCCATTAGACTTGAAGCAGATCGGATGCTACAGACCGGCCTCGTCGGGACCGCGCGGTTTTCGCGCTCTCTGGAGATGACATGGCGGTTAAGGATTCGGCGGCTCAGGACTCAAAGCGGCGCGTTGCGCTGATCACTGGCATCACCGGGCAGGACGGCGCGTACCTCGCCGAATATCTGCTCGGCCTCGGCTATACCGTGCACGGGATCAAGCGCCGGTCCTCCTCGTTCAATACCGCGCGCGTCGACCATCTCTACCAGGATCCGCACGCCGGCAACGTGCCGTTCCTGATGCACTACGGCGACATGACTGATTCGACCAATCTGATCCGGTTGGTACAGCAGATCCGGCCGACCGAGATCTACAACCTCGCCGCTCAGAGCCACGTCCAGGTCAGTTTCGAGAGCCCGGAATACACCGCCAACGCAGATGCCATCGGCGTGCTGCGCCTGCTGGAGGCGATCCGCATCCTCGGCATGGAAAAGGAGACCCGGTTCTACCAGGCCTCGACCTCGGAGCTCTACGGCCTCGTGCAGGAGGTGCCGCAGAAGGAGACCACGCCGTTCTATCCGCGCTCGCCCTATGGCGTCGCCAAGCTCTACGGCTACTGGATCACGGTGAACTACCGTGAGGCTTACGGCATGTTCGCCAGCAACGGCATCCTGTTCAACCATGAGAGCCCGATCCGCGGCGAGACCTTCGTGACGCGCAAGATCACCCGCGCCGTCGCCCGCATCGAGGTCGGCCTGGAGAACAAGCTCTTTCTCGGCAATCTCGATGCCAAGCGCGACTGGGGCCACGCCCGCGACTATGTCGAGGGTATGCACAAGATCCTGCAGGTGGACGAGCCCGGCGACTTCGTGCTCGCGACCGGCGAGACGCGCTCGGTCCGCGAATTCGTCGAGCTGGCGTTTGCGGAGGTCGGCCGCAGCATCGAATGGCGCGGCAAGGGCGTCGAGGAGATCGGCGTCGACAAGGCAACCGGCAACACCGTCGTGCAGATCGACCCGGTCTATTTCCGTCCGACCGAGGTCGATCTTCTGATCGGCGACGCCAGCAAGGCGCGCGCCAAGCTCGGCTGGACGCCGAAGACGCCGTTCGCGCAGCTGGTGAAGGAAATGGTCGCCAGCGATCTCGTCGAGGCCAGGCAGGATGCGGCCAATGGCAAGCACGGCGTTTGAACTGAAGGGCAAGACGGTCCTCGTTGCCGGCCATCGCGGCATGGTCGGCTCGGCGCTGATGCGCCGGCTGGCGCGCGAAGGGGCCGAGCTGCTGACGGTGTCGCGCGGCGAGGTTGATCTGCGCGACCAGGCTGCGGTCAGCGCCTGGTTTGCCGCGAAGCGGCCGCAGGCCGTGTTCCTCGCCGCCGCCAAGGTCGGCGGCATCGTCGCCAACAACACGCTACGGGCGGAATTCCTCTACGACAATCTGGCGATCTCGACCAACGTGATCCAGGCGGCTCATGCCAATGGGTGCGAGAAGCTGATGTTCTTCGGCTCGTCCTGCATCTATCCGCGCCTGGCGCCGCAGCCGCTGCGCGAGGATTCGATGCTGACCGGCCGGCTGGAGCCGACCAACGAGCCCTATGCCATCGCCAAGATCGCCGGCATCAAGATGGCCGAGGCCTATCGCAGCCAATACGGCGCCGATTTCATCAGCGTGATGCCGACCAACCTCTACGGTCCCGGCGACAATTATCATCCCGAATACAGCCACGTCGTCGCCGCGCTGATCCGCCGTTTCCACGAGGCCAAAGTCTCCGGTGCCAGCAGTGTCGTGGTGTGGGGCACCGGCACGCCGCGCCGCGAATTCCTCTATGTCGACGACCTCGCCGACGCCTGCATCCATTTGATGAAGACCTATTCCTCCCCGGAGCTGGTCAATATCGGCACCGGCGAGGACATCACCATCGCGGAATTCGCCCGCGTGGTCGCCGCTACCGTCGGCTATCGCGGTGAGATCAGTTTCGACACCTCGCGCCCTGACGGCACGCCGCGCAAGCTGCTCGACGTCAGCCGGCTCGCAAAGCTCGGCTGGCGTGCCACAACCTCGCTCGAGGATGGCATCAAGCTCGCGTACCAGGCCTATCTGAACGAGACCAAGCAGGCTGCGGAGTAGCGCCGAGCGTTACTTCGCCGTCGCGCGCGGCGGAGCCTTCGACAGCGCCGTCGCCATCGCCGAGATCAGCGGCTTCATAAAGAACGCATCGTTCGGCGGGTAGATGTCGGTGCGCAAGCCGTAGGTCTTCAATTCGTCCGACACCACGGGCCCAACGGAGGCGATCGGGGTCTGCTGCAGGCCCTCGCGCAATTGCGCCTCGCATTTGTGCGCCTGCGCCACCTCGAGCAGGCGGCGAACCTGGCCGGAACTCGTAAGCGCGATCGCGTCGATGCGGCCATGCGCCATCTCCTCGATCGCGGTCACGATGTTGGCGTCGGCGGCTTGCGCGTCATAGACATAGGGCAGCACCGTATCGACCTCGACACCCTGCGCCTTGATCGCGCCGATCAGGGTGGCGTGATCCTTGTCCGGATAGAGCTGCAGGCCGAGCCGATGGCCGGCGAGGTCGAACTTCGACAGCATCTCGGTGACGCCTTCCGAGGTCGGCTTCTCCGTCGTCATTTGCGGCTCCAGGGCGATCTCGCGCAGCGCGCGGCCGGGCTTGGGGCCGCGGGCGAATTTGCGCGCCTTGCCGAGGCTCGCGACGAACTCCGCCTCGACCCCGATCCGGCGCACCACCTTCATCAGCCGCCGCAGGCCCTCGCCGGTCATCAGCACGAGGTCGTCGAGCGGCCGCTCGATGGCGCGGCGAATCCAGGCCTCGATCGGCGCCGGATCCGGCGCGTCGTGGATGGTGAACATCGGGCATTGCAGCACGTCGGCGCCCTGCTCGGCGAGCAGGCGGGAAAACTGCGCCTCCTCGCGCGTCTCGAGGATCAGGATGCGGTAGCCGTTCAGCCGGTCAGCCATGATGGTCCCTAACAAACATTGTCGTCATTTGTTCGATTTGACCCCCGCGCCGGGATTGGCGCAAGGCCGCCTGCGGTGTAGACGAGGGCCGAAAATGACCGTTCCACATATCTGCTCAAGCTTTGGTCAATTGGCATGCCCGACCATCAATTCGTTCTGACCCTGTCCTGTCCGGATCGACCGGGGATCGTCTCTGCGGTCTCGACGTTCCTGGCGCATAACGGCCAGAACATCCTGGACGCCCAGCAATTCGACGACATCGAGACCGGCAAGTTCTTCATGCGCGTGGTGTTCACCGCGGCCGATCTTGCGGTGGAGCTGGCTGCGCTGCAAACCGGCTTTACTGCGATTGCCGAACGCTTCGGCATGGATTGGCAGATGCGCGATCGCGCCAGCCGCCGCCGGGTCATGCTGCTGGTGTCGAAGTCCGATCACTGCCTGGTCGACATCCTTTATCGCTGGCGCACCGGCGAGCTCGAGATGATCCCGACCGCGATTGTCTCCAACCATCCGCGCGAGAGCTACGGTTCGCTCGATTTCGGCGATATCCCGTTCCATCATCTGCCGGTGACCAAAGAGACCAAGCGGCAGCAGGAAGACGCGGTGTGGAAGCTCGCCCAGGACACCAACACCGATCTCGTGGTGCTGGCCCGCTACATGCAGATCCTGTCGGACGAGATGTCGGCGCGGCTGTCCGGCCGCTGCATCAACATCCATCATTCCTTCCTGCCGGGCTTCAAGGGCGCCAAGCCCTACCACCAGGCGCATGAGCGCGGCGTCAAGCTGATCGGCGCCACCGCGCACTATGTCACCAGCGATCTCGACGAGGGGCCGATCATCGACCAGGACGTCGAGCGGATCAGCCATCGCGACACGCCCGAGGATCTCGTGCGCAAGGGCCGCGACATCGAGCGTCGCGTGCTGGCGCGGGCGATCCGCTACCATCTCGCCGACCGCGTCATCCTCAACGGGCGCAAGACCGTGGTGTTCGTGGACTGATCCGCCGTTCACCCGGTTGTCGTGCTGACGGCCGTGGTGTCGCCCTGCATCGAGGTGCTGCATGAAACTCATCCACATGAGCGACATTCATCTGACGGCGCCGGGGCGGACGATCTTCGGCCGTGATCCTCTGCTGAACCTCGAGCGTGCGCTCGACCATGTGCTTGCCGATCATCGCGATGCCGAGCTCATGGTGATCTCGGGTGATCTTTCCGATCTCGGTGACCTCGCCGACTATCAATTGCTGCGCGAGCGCCTGAGCCGGTTTCCGATCCCTGTGCGGCTTTGTATCGGCAACCACGACCATCGCGAGACGTTTCTCGGCGTGTTTCCCGAATGCGCCGACGCCGACGGGTTCGCTCAAGGTGCGCACGACGCCTCGTTCGGCCGCTGCCTGCTCCTTGACACCTACGAGCCGCAGACCGCCGCCGGCAGTTTCTGCGAGAGGCGGCAGGCCTGGCTGGAGCGGGAGCTATCGCAGCATGACGGTCCGTTCTTCCTGTTCATGCATCACAATCCATTCCCGACGCATATCGCCCCGGTCGACCGGATCGGCCTGCTCGACGATGCCGCGTTCCGGTCGATCGTCGCGAAGCACCGGAGCAAGATCAGGCATATCTTCTTCGGTCACTGCCACATGGTGCTGAGTGGTTCGGTTGCCGGTGTCCCCACGACCTCGCTGCGCGGAACGAACCACGCCGGCGACCCCGTGTTCGCGGAGGTCCTGACCGTCGCCGATCTGCCGGAGTCCTACGGCGTGGCGTTCATCGGCGCGAACTACGTCACCGTGCATATGGTGGAGTTCGGTTACCGCGGCGAAATCCTTAGCGAGGATTCGCCGGGCTAGGCAGTCATTGGGTCGGGTTCTGCGCGGGCGCCGCCGCGGCCGGCTTGGAGCCATCGCCGCGCTCCGCCGCCGGCATCAGGCGCTTGCGTTCCCGCTCCTGCATGAACTTGTCGTATTCCGGGGTGCCCGCCCGCGGCGGCGCGTCGGCAGGCAGGCCGCCGGCCCAGGCCGGAATGTAGTCGGCCATGCCGGCCGAGACCTTTTGATTCACGGTGCTGCATCCCCCGAGCGCGCAGGCCGCGAGCGCGAGGGCAGTCAGGACAGGGACGTGGCGTGTGAAGATCGGCATTGGCGGCAGCATACAGCCCTGGTCTTTATGGATGATGATCTCAGGCGCGACCGTTCGGCTGCAATTGTGCTTGTTTGTTGACATTGCTGCTTGATTTGTACGATCGTACAAATGAAATGAGCTGGCGGCCGCCTGAGCGAGCGAGACCGGTACTCGTGGCGGCGTTGAGTTTTGGGAACGGATTCTGGTATCCTGATACTTGTTTCTGCGACTGGGCCAAATCGCGGCGCGCGCGACCCACGCCCATCGTCCGATTGACAGAGGACGCGGGGAAACGCCTTGTCGCGTTACGGCTCGGCCGTGACTTGGTTGGGCTAAGGTAAGGCAAGGGCCGGGCACTCGGCTCGACGCAGAACAATGGAAGGGGGAGGGATGCCGATGTTCAATCGTCGCAAAATGTTGCTGTGGGGCGCCGCTTCGGCCGTGCTTCCGGGTTTGTGCGCCAGCATGCCGGCGTGGGCGGACGACGCCGTCAAGATTGGCCTGATCCTGCCGATGACCGGCGGCCAGGCCTCGACCGGCAAGCAGATCGATAACGCGATCAAGCTCTACATGCAGCAGAAGGGCGACACCGTCGCCGGCAAGAAGATCGAAATCATCCTGAAGGATGACGCCGCGGTGCCCGACAACACCAAGCGGCTCGCGCAGGAACTGATCGTCAACGACAAGGTCAATTTCATCGCCGGCTTCGGCGTGACGCCGGCGGCGCTGGCCGCGGCACCGCTGGCGACGCAGGCCAAGATCCCGGAAGTCGTGATGGCCGCCGGCACCTCGATCATCACCGAGCGCTCGCCCTATATCGTGCGCACCAGCTTCACGCTGGCGCAGTCCTCCACCATCATCGGCGACTGGGCGGTCAAGAACGGCATCAAGAAGGTCGCGACGCTGACCTCCGACTACGCGCCCGGCAATGATGCACTGACCTTCTTCAAGCAGCACTTCACCGCCGGCGGCGGCGAGATCGTGGAAGAGATCAAGGTCCCGCTCGCCAATCCTGACTTCGCGCCGTTCCTGCAGCGTATGAAGGATGCCAAGCCCGACGCGATGTTCGTGTTCGTGCCGGCCGGGCAGGGCGGCAACTTCATGAAGCAGTATGCCGAGCGCGGGCTCGACAAGAGCGGCATCAAGGTGATCGGCCCCGGCGACGTCATGGACGACGACCTGCTCAACAACATGGGCGATGCCGCGCTTGGCGCGGTGACCGCGCATCTCTATTCGGCGGCGCATCCGTCCGCGATGAACAAGGACTTCGTCGCCGCCTACAAGAAGGCATACGGCAACCGTCCGGGCTTCATGGCGGTGAGCGGCTATGACGGCATCCATCTGATCTACGAGGCGCTGAAGAAGACCAATGGTGCGACCGATGGCGACAAGCTGATCGAGGCGATGAAGGGCATGAAGTGGGAGAGCCCGCGCGGCCCGATCTCGATCGATCCGGAAACCCGCGACATCGTCCAGAATATCTACATCCGCAAGGTCGAGAAGGTCGACGGCGAGCTCTACAACGTCGAGTTCGCGACCTTCGAGGCCGTCAAGGATTCCGGCAAGACCAAGAAGTGACGCGCGAAAGCTCCGCTCGCTGCACATCATGGCCGGGACGAGTCCGGCCATGACGATCCTGTTGACGTGGTGTCGTTTGCGCCCTCTCGCTTAAGCTGACTTCATGGCCTCAATTCTCACCAATTTGTTCGACGGCGTCGCCTACGGCATGCTGCTGTTCGTGCTGGCCTGCGGGCTTGCGGTGACGCTCGGACTGATGAACTTCGTCAACCTCGCGCATGGCGCCTTCGCGATGGCCGGCGGCTACATCTGCGCCGTGCTGGTCAATAATTCCGGCTGGCCGTTCTTCGCAGCGTTGCCGCTTGCCTTTGTCGGGAGTGCCGCGATCGGCGTCGCGCTGGAGCGCACGCTGTACCGCCATCTATATGCCCGCAGCCATCTCGACCAGGTACTGTTCTCGATCGGCTTGGTGTTCATGTCGGTCGCGGCGGTCGACTACATCATGGGATCGTCGCGGGTCTTCATCAAATTGCCGGCGGTGCTGGAAGGGCAGATCGATCTGTTCGGCGTCGGCATCGGACGCTACCGGCTGATGATCGTCGTGATCTGCGGCCTGCTGACGCTGGCGCTGCAGCTCATCCTCGCCAAGACGCGGTTCGGCAGCCGCCTGCGCGCCGCGGTCGACGATCCGCGCGCCGCGATCGGGCTCGGCATCAACGTGCCGCAGGTGTTCGCGTTCACCTTCGCCTTCGGCTGCGGCCTCGCCGGGCTCGGCGGCGCGCTGAGCGCGGAGATCCTCGGGCTCGATCCGTACTTCCCGCTGAAGTTCATGATCTACTTCCTGATCGTCGTGACGGTCGGCGGCTCCTCCTCGATCACCGGGCCGTTCCTGGCCTCGCTGCTGCTCGGCATCGCCGACGTCGCCGGCAAGTATTACGTGCCCAAGGTCGGGCCCTTCGTGATCTACACTGTCATGATCGTGATCCTGCTCTGGCGCCCGAACGGTCTGTTCGGCCGCACCGCGGCGCGGTGAGACTGATATGACCGCGCTGTCCGACGTCTCCACTCACGCGATGGCCAGCGCGCGCTGGCGGATCAGCGAGGTCGCCTTCTGGGTGCTGGCGCTCGCCTGTGCGTTCCTGTTCCCGTCGCGCTATCTGATCATGACCGACATCGTGCGGCTCGGCCTGTTCGCGCTCTCGCTCGACCTGATCCTCGGTTATGCTGGCATCGTCTCGCTCGGCCATGCGGCGTTCTTCGGCGTCGGTGCGTATTCGGCCGGCTTGCTGGCGCTGCACGGCATCATCAACGAGCCGGTCATTGCGCTGGTCGCCGCCGGTCTCGTTGCGGCGGTGCTCGGCTTTCTGACCAGCTTCCTCGTCATCCGCGGCGTCGACCTGACCCGGCTGATGGTGACGCTCGGCATCGCGCTGCTGCTGGAAGCGCTCGCCGAACGCTTCTCGGATGTCACCGGCGGCACTGACGGCCTGCAGGGCATCGAGATGCAGCCGATCCTCGGGCTGTTTGCCTTCGATATGTTCGGCAAGACCGGGTTGTTCTACTCGCTCATCGTGCTGTTCATCCTGTTCCTGTTTGCCCGTCGCGTGGTGCATTCGCCGTTCGGCCTGTCGCTGCGCGCGATCAGGAACAATCCGCTGCGCGCGGCCGCGATCGGCATACCGGTCAACCGTCGTCTGATCGCGGTCTATGCGCTCGCCGCCTTCTATGCCGGGATCGCCGGCGCGCTGTTCACCCAGACCACGGCGTTGGCCTCGCTCGACGTGTTTTCCTTCGAGCGCTCCGCCGATTTGATGCTGGTGCTCGTGATCGGCGGCACCGGCTATCTCTATGGCGGCCTGATTGGCGCCGTCGTGTTCAAGATGCTGCAGGAGCTGTTTCAGAGCATCACCCCGCAATACTGGCTGTTCTGGATCGGTCTCGTGCTGGTCGTGATCGTGATGGTCGGCCGCGCGCGCATCCACCGCTGGGTGCTGTTCGTGCCGAACCTGATCATCCGCCAGTTCGCCGGCCGCAAGGCCGCCGTAGCCATGCCCGAGGGCGACGCGCCATGACGATCGCGCTCGAAACCCGCGGCCTCGAGAAAGCCTTCGGCGGCCTTCGCGTCACCCGCGACCTCTCGCTGAAGGTGATGCAGGGCGCCCGCCACGCGCTAATCGGACCGAATGGCGCCGGCAAGACCACCGTCATCAATCAGCTCACCGGCGTGCTGATGCCGAACAGCGGACGCATCCTCCTCGAAGGCAGCGACATCACCGGCCTCTCCGTGCACAGGCGGGTGCTGCGCGGGCTGTCGCGCACCTTCCAGATCAACCAGCTTTATGCCGACCTGACCCCGCTCGAAACCATCGGGCTTGCGGTCTCCGAACGGATGGGCCGCGGCGGCGACTGGTGGCGGCGGATGGGAACGCGTAGCGACGTCAACACCGAGATCGCCGAGATCCTGTCGCGCTTCCATCTGCTCGATGTGATGACCGAGCTCACCTCGACATTGCCCTACGGCAAGCAGCGCCTGCTCGAGATCGCGGTCGCGATCGCCGCCAGGCCGCGGGTGCTGCTGCTCGACGAGCCCGCGGCCGGCGTGCCCGAGAGCGAGCGCCACGATATCCTGGCGGCGGTCGCGGCGCTGCCGCGCGACGTCACGGTGCTGCTGATCGAGCACGATATGGATCTGGTGTTCTCCTTCGCCGACCGCATTTCGGTGCTGGTCAATGGCGGCCTGCTCACCGAGGGTGCGCCCGACGAGGTCGCGCGCGATCCGCAGGTGAGGGCGGTCTATCTCGGCGAGGCCGCCGATGCCTGACCTGCTCTCCATCAAGGGCTTGCGCGCCGGGTACGGCGAGGCGGTGGTGCTGCCTGACATGTCGCTGGCGCTTGCCGAGGGACAGGTGCTCGCGCTGCTCGGCCGCAACGGCACCGGCAAGACCACGCTGATCAATTCGATCGTCGGCATCGTCAGGCGCCTCAGTGGCAGCGTCGTACTTGCGGGCCAAGACATCACGGCGCTGCGGCCCGACCAGCGCGCCCGCGCCGGGATCGGCTGGGTACCGCAGGAGCGCAACATCTTCCGCTCGCTGACGGTGGAAGAGAACATGACCGCGGTGGCGCAGCCCGGGCCGTGGACGGTCGAGCGGGTGTATGAGATGTTTCCGCGGCTGAAGGAGCGGCGCGGCAATTTCGGCAACCAGCTGTCGGGCGGCGAGCAGCAGATGCTGGCGATCGGCCGCGCGCTGACGTTGAACCCGAGGGTGCTGCTGCTCGACGAGCCGACCGAGGGCCTCGCGCCGATCATCGTTGAGGAATTGTTAAAGGCGATCGGGACTATCACGCGCTCGGGTGGCATCTGCTCGATCATCGTCGAGCAGAATGCACAAAAGATTCTCGGGCTCGCCGACCGCGTTGTGATATTGGAACGCGGGACGATCGTGCACGATGCAGCAAGCAGCGCGCTGAAGGCCGATCCCGCCGTCCTCGAGCGCCATCTCGGCGTCGCCGGGACCAAAAAACACTGACGCCCTCAGGGAGTTCACCATGCAGCGAACCAAGCCACCGTTCCGCGCCGACGAGGTCGGCAGCCTGTTGCGTCCGCCGAAGATCAAGGAAGCGCGCGCCAGGCTGGAGAAGGGCGAGATCTCGGCCGACGAGCTGCGCAAGATCGAGGACATGGAGATCGAAAAGGTCGTGCACAAGCAGGCCTCGGTCGGCCTCAAGCTTGCGACCGACGGCGAGTTCCGCCGCTCCTGGTGGCACTTCGATTTCCTCAGTCATCTGACCGGCTGCGAGCTGTTCCACCCCGACATGGGCATCCAGTTCGCGGGCGTGCAGACCCGGCACGACGCCATCCGCGTGATCGGCAAGTTGGACTTTTCCGATCACCACCCAATGCTCGATCACTTCAGGTTCCTGAAGAAGTACGCCGACCAGGCGCATGTCACCCCGAAGATGACGATCCCGTCGCCGGCGGTGCTGCACTTCCGCGGCGGCCGCAAGCTGATCTCGAAGGAGGTCTATCCGGACCTTGAGGAGTTCTATCAGGACCTCGGCAAGACCTATCGCAAGGCGGTGAAGGCGTTCTACGACGCCGGGTGCCGTTATCTGCAATTCGACGACACGGTGTGGGCCTATCTGTGCTCGCAGGAGGAATTGCAGAAGTCGCGCGACCGCGGCGACAATCCCGATGGCCTGCAGGAGATCTATGCGCGCGTCATCAACTACGCGATCGCCGATCGTCCGTCTGACATGGTGATCACGACGCATGTCTGCCGCGGCAATTTCCGTTCGACCTGGATTTCTTCCGGTGGCTACGAGCCGGTCGCCGAGACCATGCTGGCCGGCACCAATTACGACGGCTATTTCCTCGAATATGATTCCGATCGTGCTGGCGGCTTCGAGCCGCTGCGCTTCCTGCCGAAGGGCAACAAGGTCGTGGTTGTCGGCGTCATCACCTCGAAGTTCGGTGAGCTTGAGAAGAAGGACGACATCAAGCGGCGACTGGAGGAGGCATCGAAGTTCGCCCCGATCGAGCAGCTTGCAGTGTCCCCGCAATGCGGCTTCGCCTCGACCGAGGAGGGCAACATCCTCTCCGAGGAAGAGCAGTGGGCCAAGCTGCGGCTTGCGGTCGAGGTCGCGAACGAGGTGTGGGGGAAATAGGTTTCGCTCTATCCCCGCGTCATTGCGAGGAGCGATAGCGACGAAGCAATCCATCGTTCCTATTTCTGGAGGCATGGATTGCTTCGCTTCGCTCGCAATGACGGGGAAGGAGTTCTGCATCACTGCTCCGCCAGATAGACCTCCCCGAGCAGCGAGGAGTTCGACCACGGCACCTGCTTGCCCTTGGTCGCGGCGACGACTTCGGCGCGGACCCGCGTCAGCATCTGCTGCACTTCGAGGCCGGGCGTGCCGACATGGCGTGACAACGCCGCCGAGAACGGGCTGTTGGCGCCTTCGCCGTCGAGCGCGACCTGGCCCGGTGCGGTCGCGAACGCGATCAACGTGCCCGCGCCGAGCGTCGAGCCCGATCCGAGCGACGCGGGCGCGGCAAGGCCTGAGCCGGCTTCGATACCGCGGCTCGGCCCTGCGGACGCCACCTGCGGCGCCATCGGATTGTTGCGGCAGGCATCGAGGATCAAAATGTTGGTACGGATCTGATCGTCGAGGCCGGCCATGATGGTGTCCATGTCGACCATCGCGTCGGTCATACGGGCTCCCGCCTTGAACGCGATATCGACCGGCACAAGGTAGTTGCGGCCGTCGACCTGCACGCCGTGACCGGCGAAGTAGACCACGGCGATCTGTGACCGCGCCGCCTCGCGCAGGAAGTCATGGATCGTCGTCTGCATCGCGTCGCGATCGAGATCGAGACCCTCCGAGACGGTGAAGCCGATGTCGCGCAGGCTCTTGGCGATGGCGCGGGCATCGTTCGGCGGATTGGGCAGCGCCTTCACATGCGCATAGGCGCCGTTGCCGATCACCAGCGCCACGCGCCGGACGGTAGCTGCGGCCTGCACGCGTGCCGCTGGTGCGGCAGGAGCTGCTGCCGCCGGCGCTGGCGGTGCAGGCGCAGGGCTGCTCTCGGCAGGCGCCGCCGCGGTCTTGCGCGGCGCCGCGTCGGTCTCCTTCAGCAGCGCGAGCCGCACCTTGGCGGTGGCCTGGTTGGCCTTGCTGCCGGCGTCGGATGCCACGCCCTCGAGCACTGACGCGTAATCTTCCTTGGCGTGCGCAGCGTCGCCCTTGGCCTCATAGGCGAGACCGCGCTGGGTGTAAGCCGAGATCAGCACGCTGCCGGGCGGCGTCATGATGTTGACGGGCGCCTTCGCCTTCGCGAGCCGGATCGCTTCCGTCGTGTCCGCAATCGCGCGCGCGATGTCGCCTTTGGCGCGCCAGATCACGGCGCGGCTGATCAGCGGCTGCGGCAGCGACGGGTCGATCCTGACGGCCTCGTTGATGTCGGCGAGCGCGCCGTCGAGATCGCCAAGCGCCTGCTTCGAGGCGCCGCGGTTCTGATAGGAGAACGCCGATTTCGGGCCGGCCTTGATCGCGGCGTCGTAGTCGGCGATCGCCCTCGCGTAGTCCCCCTTGCCGCGATAGGCATTGCCGCGGTTGTGAAAGATGATGCCGCTCAGCGGCCCCATGCGCAGCGCGTCGTTGAAGTCGGCGATCGCGATGTCGTACTCGCCCTTGTCGTAATAGGCCGAGCCGCGCAGATTGTAGACGGGGGTGCTGGGCTTCAGATGCAGCGCCTCGGTGGCGTCAGCGATCACCTGCGCGTAGTTGCCCTTCTTGTTCCAGCCGACTGAGCGCCAGAAATAGATCGTCGCAAGCTTCTCGCCGGAAAACACCTTCAACGCGATGATCTTGGTGCAGGCGTCGATCATCTGGTCGGCCGGCGTGGTGTCGGTCGTGCAGAGTGGGCCGAGCTGGGAGCGCGCCTGCGCGAAGCAGGGTGCCGACCACAGGGTGGCCGTGAGCAGGCAGGGGATCAGGAGCAGGCGGCGCATTGGTCATCCAGGGGTAAGGGCATCACGGTGGTCGGCGGCGAGGCGGTCCGGGAGATTGTCCATGACTGTTTGGTGATTGGCCGTGGAGGGGGGTTCAACTGGTGGGAAAATGGTGATAAGACATCGCCGCACACTATCTCTGCCCACTCTTGTCCCACTGGCCGCTGCCCACTCCAGGCACCATGAAGAACGACGAAATCCTCAGTCAGATCACGGATTTCTGCCGTCACTCCGACATGGCGGAGACGACGTTTGGCCGCCGTGCCGTCAACGACGGCAAGCTGGTGCACCGGCTGCGCGAGGGCAAGCGCATCACCATCGATACGCTCGACCGCATCAATGCGTTCATCGCGACCTCGACGCCGGGCGGCGTCGCGCCGCCGCGCGGCCTCGTGGTGCCGCCGGAAAAGCGCGATCCGAGGGGCAATTTCCGCTTTTTCGAGAACCGCCAGCGCTATCTGCTTTTCGTGCACACCTGCAGCGAGAAGCGGGTGATCGCCGACCGGGTCGCTCTGGAACTGGCCGCGATCCACCCGCGGCCGCCGGCGCTGCGGGTATTCGATGCCGGGATGGGCGACGGCACGGTGCTGGCGCGGGTCCTGCGTGCCATGCATGGCCGCTTCCCACATATGCCGTTCTATGTCGCCGGCAAGGAACTGAGCCTGGAGGACGTCCGCCTCACCCTCGACAAGGTGCCCGACCGCCTGTTCGAGCATCCGGCGAGCGTCTTCGTGTTCACCAACATGTATTACGCCGAGGCGCCCTGGCTGACGCCCAAGAACTCGGCGGCGGCCGCCAGCATGATCTGGCACGAGGTGGCCCTGCGGGGCGCGTCCTCGGGGGAATTCGAGACCCAGATCGCGGAACTCGGACCCTTCCTGGAGCAGAACTGGCGGGCCAATCTCAGCCCCGGCAATGCGATGCCGATCTATGAGCGGCCGGTAGCGCTGGTGCTGTACCGCGACGATCACCGGTTCCTGCTCGATTCCATCATTCCCCGCGCCGGCCGGACCGAGGCCAATTTCGACCTGGTGATCGCCTCGCAGCCCTATCGCGCCAAATCCTCGGTGAATTTCCGCGCCAAGCGGATCATCGCGCCGCTGGCCCGCGCGCTGCGCGGCGGCGGGCGGCTGATAGGAATCCACTCCCACGGAAGCGATCCCGGACTTGAAATCATTCAAGCCGTCTGGCCCGGAGAAAATCCTTTCGCCGTCAGCCGTCATGAGATACTGCGCGCGGTGAAATACGAGCTGGGCTCGGCCGGCCGCGAGCTGAATTTCAACGCCTACGCCGATAACCGTTCGATCTTCCGATATGATATGGAAGCGCTGCCTAATGAGGTGACCGGCTCGATCGGAACCTCGACCGCCTTCGCCGCCTGGAACGCAGCAGTGTATGTCGCGCAGATCGAAGATGAGCGGTTGACTGAAACGACCGAAAACGGACGAGCTCTCGAGGCCACACGCGAGGTTCTCCGTAAACACAACGGGCTGTGGTTTTACGACGAATCCTACGTCATCTCGCGGCGACGAGACTGACATTCCGGGGACATATTCACCAACCAACGTCGGACTTCGACGAAACAAGGGGTTTGCTTGATGCGCGCGTCTTATCTCTTCACCAGCGAGTCGGTCTCGGAAGGCCATCCGGACAAGGTCTGCGATCGCATCTCGGATGAGATCGTCGATCTGTTCTATCGCGAGGGGCCGAAGGCGGGCATCGACCCGTGGCAGATCCGCGCGGCGTGCGAGACGCTCGCGACCACCAACAAGGTGGTGATCGCCGGCGAAACGCGCGGTCCGGCCTCGGTCACCAACGAACAGATCGAGGGCGTGGTTCGCTCTGCGATCAAGGACATCGGCTACGAGCAGGACGGCTTCCACTGGAACACCTGCGACATCGAGATCCTGCTGCATCCGCAGTCGGCCGATATCGCGCAGGGCGTCGACGCGCTGCAGCCGGGCGAGGTCAAGGAAGAGGGTGCCGGCGACCAGGGCATCATGTTCGGTTACGCCACCAACGAGACGCCGGACCTGATGCCGGCGCCGATCTTCTACGCCCACAAGATCCTGCGGCTGATCTCCGAAGCGCGCCACTCCGGCAAGGAGAAGGTGCTGGGTCCGGACTCCAAGAGCCAGGTCACGGTGCAGTACGAGAACGGCAAGCCGGTCGGCGTTCGCGAGATCGTGGTGTCGCATCAGCATCTGGTCGAGGACCTCTCGTCCAGCCAGATCCGCGACATCGTCGAGCCGTATGTCCGCGAGGCGCTGCCGAAGGAGTGGATCAACGGCAAGACGATCTGGCACATCAATCCGACCGGCAAGTTCTTCATCGGCGGCCCCGATGGCGACTCCGGCCTGACCGGCCGCAAGATCATCGTCGACACCTACGGTGGCGCGGCTCCGCATGGCGGCGGCGCGTTCTCCGGCAAGGATCCGACCAAGGTCGACCGCTCGGCCGCCTACGCCGCGCGCTATGTCGCCAAGAACATCGTTGCAGCCGGTCTCGCCGATCGCTGCACGTTGCAGCTCGCCTACGCGATCGGTGTGGCGCGTCCGCTGTCGATCTACATCGACACCCACGGCACCGGTAAGGTGTCCGAGGATGAGCTCGAGAAGGCGGCAGCCAAGGCGATGGATCTGACGCCGCGCGGCATCCGCACCCATCTCGACCTCAACCGTCCGATCTACGCGCGCACCTCGGCCTACGGCCATTTCGGCCGCACGCCCGACAATGAGGGCGGCTTCTCCTGGGAGAAGACCGATCTCGTCGAGCCGCTGAAGCGCGCGCTCTGACACTTGCGTCATTCCGGGGCGCTCGTGCGAGCGAGCGAACCCGGAATCCCCTTTCATCAATTCGAGATTCCGGGTTCGCCGCTGCGCGGCGCCCCGGAATGACCAGTTCAACAATAGGACGCTCAAATGAACGCCCCCACGAAGCCCGGCTTCACCGACTACATCGTCAAGGACATTGCGCTCGCCGATTTCGGCCGCAAGGAGATCTCGCTGGCCGAGAGCGAGATGCCCGGCCTGATGGCCACCCGCGAGGAGTACGGCCCCAACCAGCCGCTGAAGGGCGCGCGCATTGCGGGCTCGCTGCACATGACGATTCAGACCGCCGTGCTGATCGAGACGCTGGCCGCGCTCGGCGCCGATATCCGCTGGGTCTCTTGCAACATCTATTCGACCCAGGATCACGCCGCGGCCGCGATCGCCGCCGCCGGCATTCCGGTGTTCGCGATCAAGGGCGAGACCCTGACCGAGTACTGGGACTACACCGCAAAACTGTTCGACTGGCATGGCGGCGGCACGCCCAACATGATCCTCGATGACGGCGGTGACGCCACCATGCTGGTGCATGCCGGCTATCGCGCCGAGCAGGGCGACACCGCCTTCCTCGACAAGCCGACCTCCGAGGAAGAGGAGATCTTCTACGCGCTGGTCAAGCGCCTGCTGAAGGAGAAGCCGAAGGGTTACTTCGCGGAGATCGCCAAGAACATCCAGGGCGTCTCGGAAGAGACCACCACGGGCGTGCATCGTCTCTACGAGATGGCCAACAAGGGCACGCTGCTGTTTCCCGCGATCAACGTCAACGACAGCGTCACCAAGTCGAAATTCGACAACCTCTATGGCTGCCGTGAATCGCTGGTCGACGGCATCCGTCGCGGCACCGACGTGATGATGTCGGGCAAGCTCGCGATGGTCGCGGGCTTCGGCGACGTCGGCAAGGGCTCGGCTGCCTCGCTGCGCCAGGCCGGTTGCCGCGTCATGGTCTCCGAAATCGATCCGATCTGCGCGCTGCAGGCGATGATGGAAGGTTATGAGGTCGTGACCATGGAAGATGCCGCGCCGCGCGCCGACATCTTCGTGACCGCGACCGGCAACAAGGACATCATCACCATCGAGCATATGCGCGCGATGAAGGATCGCGCCATCGTCTGCAACATCGGCCACTTCGACAACGAGATCCAGGTCGCGACCTTGAAGAACCTGAAGTGGACCAACATCAAGCCGCAGGTCGACGAGATCGAATTCCCCGACAAGCACCGCATCATCCTGCTGTCGGAAGGACGCCTGGTGAACCTCGGTAACGCGATGGGCCACCCGTCGTTCGTGATGTCGGCGTCGTTCACCAACCAGACGCTGGCGCAGATCGAACTCTGGGCCAACAACAAGAGCGGCAAGTACGAGAAGAAGGTCTACGTGCTGCCGAAGACGCTCGACGAGAAGGTTGCCCGCCTGCACCTCGCCAAGGTCGGCGCCAAGCTGACCGAGCTGCGCAAGGACCAGGCCGACTACATCGGCGTCAAGCAGGAAGGCCCGTTCAAGTCGGACCACTACCGCTACTGATCTGCGCTGACCGCGATCGATGAAGTGAAGAGCCCCGGCGTCGTCCGGGGCTTTTTGCTGTGCTGACTTGCAGCGGCTCTCTCCATTCGTCGTCTTGGTGAAAGTTAGGACCATAGCCACCGCACTTGATTGTGAAGGGGATCGCGGCCCCAGCATCGCGCAACAATTGGGATTTGGGGTAGTGGGTCCTGGCTTTCGCCAGGACGACGATGAAGATGAGGCGCAATTCAAGATGTCAAACAGTGCGGTGTCATCACCCGCGCATGCGGGTGATCCAGTATTCCAGAGACGCCTGTGCTTGAGCCGAGAGGCCGCGGCGTACTGGATCGCCCGGTCGAGCCGGGCGATGACAGATGGGTGCTGGGACGCAGCTTCGCATTCGCACCGGGGAATAACGGCGGAAACGCTGGAGTATTATCCCGGCACCCGCACCGAGCCGTGCCCGAGCTGCCGCGAAATGTCGTTCGCACAATCACGTAGTGCGGCTGCGATCGCGCTGTCCCAGCCGGCGTCGAAGGTGCCCTCCGGTCCCATCGCCGTGATGACCAGCGCGACGTGGCCGGCGTGGTCAAACACCGGCGCGGCGAAGGCGTTGACGCCGGGCAGGGGATCGCCGATCGCGCGCGCGAGACCGCGGCTCTGCACCTCGGCAAGCATCTCCGTGGTCTTCGCGGTGATGGTCTCGCGTTTCGGATTGTAGCCGACGCCGAGGCGATCGAGGCCGCTCTCGAGCGCCGTCTTGACGGCGTTCGGCGGCATGAAGGCGGCGAAGGCGCGGCCGGTCGCGGTTTCGAGCAGCGCCACCACCGATCCGACGCGCATCGCGATATGCACGGGGTGGCTCGGCTCCTCGAGCCGCACCACGGTCGCGCCGTGGGTGCCCCACACCGACAGCGACACCGCATGATTGATGCTGTCGGCGAGTGTTGCGATCCGCGGCGTTGCGATCCGAACGGCGGACAGCCGGCGCAGGCTGATCAGCCCGAGCTCGAGCGCCAGCGCTCCGATCTCATAGCGACCGGTGGTCTCGTCCTGCTCGATCAGGCCGATGCGGGAAAAGCTGACGAGATAGGGATGCGCCTTGGCCGGCGGCATGCCGGCCTCGCGGGCGAGATCGCGCAGCATCATCGGCTCGCCGCTGCGGGCGAGCGCGCGGAGCAATTCTCCGCCGACCTCGATCGATTGGATGCCGCGGCTTTCTCTCGTCATGTCGCCCTGTCAGTTCTTCGACAATGTGCTTATACGGCGAGAAACCCTCCGTCGACCGGCAGGGTCACGCCGTTCACATAAGATGCCAGCTCCGACGCCAGGAACACCACCGGGCCGACCAGCTCCTCCGGCTGTCCGACGCGGCCGAGCGGCGTGCGGCCCAGAAAGCCGGCGAGCCGGGCAGGGTCGTTGCGGGTTGCTTCGGTCATCGCGGTTTCAATCACTCCGGGCGCGATCGCATTGACGCGAATGCCGTCCGCGGCAAGCTCGCGGGCCAGCGCCTGGGTGAGGAGCTTTACGCCCCCCTTGGACGGCGCGTAGCCCAGCGTATCGGCAACGCCGAGGAAGGAGGCGATCGAGCCGAGATTGATGATCGCGCCGCGTGTCTCGCGCAGTGCCGGCAGGAAGGCGTGGGTGACGTTGAATGTGCCGGTCAGGTTGACGTCGAGCACCCGCCGCCAGTTCTCCTGCGCACGGGGCGAAGAGATGCCCTCACGGATGATGATGCCGGCATTGTTGACCAGGATCGCGATCGGCCCGACCTCGCGCGCTACGTTCTGCGCGAGAGCGTGACAGGCTTCGGCATCGGTCACGTCGAGTTCGAACGGCCACGCTGCGCGGCCGCGCTGGCGAATGTCGGCTGCGGTCTGCTCGGCGCCGGCGCGATCGATGTCGGCGACCACGATTTCGGCGCCGTGCGCCGCGAGGCCGAGCGCGATGGCGCGTCCGTTGCCGTGCGCGGCGCCGGTCACCAATGCGCGCTTGCCCGCCAGCAGCGTCGCCATCGTGCTCATGCCGCGTTGCTTTCTGCCGCCGCGCCGGCGATGTGCTTGCCCGCGATATAGCCGAAGGTGAGAGCAGGGCCGAGCGTGATGCCGGCGCCGGGATAGTTGCCGCCCATGATGCTCGCCATGTCGTTGCCGGCGGCATAGAGTCCGGCAATCGGCTGGCCGTCGGCGTCGAGCGCGCGGGCATTGGCGTCGGTGCGGATGCCGGCATAGGTACCGAGATCGCCGACCACCATCTTGATGGCGTAGAACGGCCCGTGCTGGATCGGCGCGATGCATGGATTGGGGCCGTGCAGCGCATCGCCCTGGTAGCGGTTATAGGCGCGAGAGCCCTTGCCGAAGGCAGGGTCGCGGCCCTCTGCCGCGGTCGTGTTGAACGCCGCGACCGTCGCCTCGAGCGCTTTCGCATCGATGCCGGACTGCGCGGCAAGCTCGGACAGCGTCGCGCCGCGCTTGAGATAGCCGGTCTTCAGATGGTGGCCAAGCGGCATCGGGCGCGGCGGCACGCAGCCGAGGCCGTATTTGCGCAGCGTCTCGTGATCGCAGACGAGATAGGCCGCGATCTCCTCGCCCGGCTTCGCCGCCTTGATCATCTCCTGCACGAAGTCGTGGTAGGAGTTGCCCTCATTGGCAAAGCGCTTGCCGTCGCGCATCACCGCGATCACGCCGGGCTTGGCGCGGTCGATGAAATGCGGCATCACGCCCTTCGAGCCGTCCTTGCGGGTGGTGACCGAGACCGGCACCCAGGCCGCGGCATTCGGCAGCGAGTCCTCGACACGGCCGCCGGCCGATTCCGCAAGGCGCAAGCCGTCGCCGGTGTTGCCGACAGGGCCCGGCGAATAATGTTCCTTGCCGGTCGGCGCGTGCGGAAACATTTTCTGCCGCCGCGCGACGTCATGCGGGAAGCCGCCGCAGGCGAGCACGACGCCACGCTTGGCGTTGACGCGGATGGTGCGGCCTTCGCGCGCGATGATCGCGCCGCGCACCACGCCGTTCTCGACGATCAATTCGCGCACCGGCGAATTGAGCCAGAGCGGGATCTTCAGGTCGAAAGCGGATTTCGCCAGCCGGCCGGCCAGTGCATTGCCGTTGGTCAGCGTCATGCCGCGGCCGTTGCGCATCACGTCGATCGCATGCTTCGACAGCCGCTTGGCGACATAGGCTGCCGAGGTCAGCGACCGCGTCGCGCGCATGAAGTGGACGATCTCCTTGCCGGAGCCGAGCATCATGCCGAACACGGTGAGCTCGGGCAGGGGGCTGCCGAGATCCTTGATGGCATCGCCGAGCTCGTGGCCGTCGAACGGCCGCGTCACCATCGAGCGGCCGCCCTGCGCGCCGCCGGGCGCTTCCGCGTGATAATCCGGGAAGGTCAGCGGCATGTCGAAGCGCACCGCGGTCTTGGTCGTGAAGAAGTCGACCGCCTTCGGCCCTTCGGTCAGGAACGCATCGACGCGCGCGGCGTCAAAGCTGTTGCCGGCCTCGTGGCGCAGATAGGTTTTGGCCTGGTCGGGGCTCTCCTCGATGCCCCAGGCCTTGGCCAGCGAGGTGCCGGGAATCCACAGCCAGCCGCCGGAGCGCGCGGTGGTGCCGCCGAAGCGCGGCTCCTTCTCGACGACGAGGACCCTGAGGCCGTGATGGCCGGCGGTGACCGCCGCCGACAGCCCGGCGCAGCCGGAGCCGACGACGAGCGCGTCGCAGTTGTACGTTTCTTGCGTTTCTTCGTTGGCCACGCGATCGATCCTATTTCTTGAGCAGCGGGCACTTGGATTCGGAGACCGGGCGGAAGGCGTCCTCGCCCTTCACCGTCTTGATGATGTCGAGATAATCCCACGGCTCCTTGGATTCCGAGGGCTTCTTCACCTTCGCCAGATACATGTCGCGGATGACGCGACCGTCCTCGCGCAGCTTGCCGCCATGCACGAAGGTGTCCTCGATCGGCAGCTCGCGCATCTTGGCCATCACCTTTTGCGGATCATCGGTGCCGGCGGCCTGGATCGCCTTGAGATAATGCAGCACCGAGCCATAGACGCCGGTCTGGATCATGGTCGGCATTACGTTGGTGCGGGCGTAGAATTTCTTCGACCAGGCGCGGGTCTTCTCGTCCATGTTCCAGTACGACGCCGTCGTCATGTAGGTGCCTTGCGCAGCGTTGAGGCCGATCGCATGCACGTCGGTGTCGAACATCAGGAGGCCGACAAGCTTCTGGCCGCCCTGCACGAGGCCGAATTCGCCGGACTGCTTGATCGAATTGTCGGTGTCCTGGCCGGCATTGGCGAACGCCACCACATCCGCTTTCGAGCTCTGCGCCTGCAGCGCGAACGAGGAGAAGTCGGCGGTGTTGGTCGGATGGCGCACGCTGCCGAGCACCTTGCCGCCCATCTCGTTGATGAAGCGCGTCGCGTCCTTCTCGAGCTGCTGGCCGAAGGCATAGTCCGCGGTGATGAAGTACCAGGACTTGCCGCCTTCGGCGATCACGGCCGAGGCCGTCACCTTCGACAGCGCGTAGGTGTCGTAGGTGAAGTGCACGGTATTGGGGCTGCACAGCTCATCGGTCAGCGAGCTTGCGCCGGGGCCGGACAGCAGCGCGATCTTGTTGCGCTCGCGCACCATGTTGTGCACGGCGATCGCAATGCCGGAGTTGGGGATGTCGACGACCGCGTCGACCTTGCCGTTGTCGAACCAGCCGCGCACGATCTGGACGCCGACATCGGTCTTCATCTGGTGGTCGGCGGAGATGATCTCGATCGGCTTGCCGAGCACGGTGGGGCCGAATTCCTCGACCGCCATCTTGGCGGCTTCGACCGAGCCCGGACCGGAATTGTCTCGTCCCCAGCTCGACAGGTCGGTGAGCACCCCGATGCGCACGACGTCATCGGAAACCTGGGCGTGAGCGGCCGTCGTCATCGCCGCGAGAATGGCTGCCGCCAAATAATGTCTCATCATTCCTCCCTCTGGATGTCCGCATTCTCAGGCGGAGCGTCCTTCGATTAGGAATTATCTAATCAGTTTGTCAATGGCGAATTAGACGTGTGTGAATGATGTCACACGGTTGCCCGCTCGAATGTGACGGTGCTTCACATCTGGTGAGTAGACGCTTACATGGCTCATCCGGGATGGCATCGCGGCTGGGCCTCGGGCTCGCGCCAGAATACAGCGGCAATGCCAAGTCACTATGAAACAAGGGGAATTTTCGCGGACGGCGTTGCTATTCGCCGCCCGGGGCTAAGCCGCCCATCAAGGGTCCAGGCTGCTACGGGACGGTGTATGGAGAGCATCGGCGGGCCGTGATCATAGGCGGATCATGTTGAGACAACTCTTCGCGCCGCAGCTCGTCATTCTCTACGTGCTGGTGGCCTCTACACTCTACGTCCACTTCCGCGGCAAGCAGCGCCTGCGGTTCGCCCGCCAACTCGGCGATCACTCGACCTACCTCGCGCCCTACAATGTGCTGATGTATGCGGGCTCCGCCGTGCCCAACACGCCGGTGATTCCGGTCGAGCAGTTTCCCGAGCTCAAGCACCTCTCCGACAATTGGGAGACGATCCGCGACGAGGCGACTCGCCTGTTCGACGAGGGCTTCATCCGCGCCGCCTCCAGGAACAACGACTGGGGTTTCTATTCGTTCTTCAAGAGCGGCTGGAAGCGCTTCTATCTGAAATGGTACGACGACTTTCTGCCGTCGGCGCGGACGCTGTGCCCGAAGACGGTGGAGCTGTTGAATTCGATCCCGAACGTGCACGGCGCGATGTTTGCGATGCTGCCGCCCGGCGGCAAGCTCGGGGCGCATCGCGACCCCTTCGCCGGCTCGCTGCGCTATCACCTCGGCCTGGTGACGCCGAACTCGAACGCGTGCCGCATCCTGGTCGACGGCGTCGAATGCGTCTGGCGTGACGGCGAAGCCTTCATGTTCGACGAGACCTTCATCCACAGCGCCGAGAACAAGACCGACGTCAACCGTATCATCCTGTTCTGCGACGTCGAGCGCCCGATGAAGTACGGCTTCATGACCCGGATCAATCGCTGGGTCAGCCACAACATCGTCAAGGCGTCAGCCACCCAGAACGTCGACGGCGAGCATGTCGGCGCGCTGAACAAGGTGTTCGGCAAGCTCTACGAGGTCCATCTCGCCAGCCGCAAGGTCAAGGAATGGAATCGCAACGTGTATTACACGCTCAAATATTCCGCGACCGCGCTGATCCTCGGGCTGATCGTGGTGTCGGCGCTGCGGTGATGTGAATGCGGAGGGCGGATCAGCCCACCGGGTCCGCGCGAAGCGCGGCCCGTTGCTCCGCGTCATCGATAGTGAAGCATGGCGGATCAAGCCTCGCGGCTAATCCGTGCCTCGATCCCTGAATAGCGCTGGACAAGGACAAGGCCTGGAGCGAACTCCAGGCCTTGCTTCTGACGCGCATGGTTCCGGGGCTGCGGCGCGATGCGCTCAGAACCTGAGCATGGACAGTCCAGGGAGTGAAGAGCGCCGCTGCTCAGTCCAATTCGTTCGGCCGGATCGAAAGTCTGCTTCGTGCCGATGCGCGGCCGTTTCGGTGATATCGCCAGTTCCGCAAATACAAGCTGAGCCGCAATGGCTGAAATCAGTCGCGTTCGAAGACCTTGGCGCCGGGGTAGACGCGCCTGGCGTATGCGACGACCCACTCGCGGTTCTGGGTTTCCAGGAACGGAGTCCGGATCGTGCACGACCCGACGATGAGGTGCCACAGGCCATTCAGCTTCTGAATGTTGACGATCATGTGAGTGTTCCTCGAGAACCCGCGTTCCAGTCGGCACTTGCTACGCGTGATAATCCTGCGATTCACGCCTCGGGGCAGTGATCCCGATCACAGATTTCGGATCGCAGTTCGCGCCGCTCAGAATTGCTATCGTTCGTCGCACCCCGGAGAGAAGTTGTGAGCTGCACATCCGTTGGAGTAGTCGCGAGTATAAAAGTCGCGCGCCATCGCTCAACTGTACGAGGGTAAGCACGGGGCATCACAAGGAGTCAGAGAGGCTATACCAAGGTATATTCTGTCCGGAGGTGCGGCGGGAGTGCGTTGCCTTGTGCGGGCGGACGCCGATGGCTCCTTAGCCAAAATTCGGCGGGGCTGCTCCGGTCTTCCACGGGGTCCATCTCGCCAGCCGCAAGGTCGGGCGCCGTTCAACTTTGTGCGGCGCGGGGCCTTCGCACTCCGATCCGTTACACGGGCGTGATAGGGTCTCATCAGGTATTTCGCATTGAGGGGGCCTTGTCATGTCCGAGACCACTGGAGCTTTTGCCACCACTGCGCTGAGCGGCTACGAGCTGTTGGCCGATCCGCAGTTCAACAAGGGCACGGCGTTCTCCGAGGCCGAGCGCGAGGCGTTCGACCTGCATGGCCTGCTGCCGCCCAATATCCTGACGCTGGACGAGCAGGTCTCGCGCCGCCTCGAGGCGTTGCGCGGCTACGAGACCGACATTGAGCGTTATGCCTTTCTGCGCGAATTGCAGGACACCAACGAGACGCTGTTCTACGCGCTCCTGGTCGGCAATCTGGAAGAGCTGCTGCCGATCGTCTACACGCCGACGGTCGGCGAGGGCTGCCAGAAATTCAGCCGGCTGTTTCGCAAGCCGCGCGGGCTGTTCCTCAGCATTCCGCACCAGCACCGGATCGACCGCATTTTCGCTCATCCGCGCTTCGATCATGTCGAGGCGATCGTGGTGACCGACGGCGAGCGCATCCTCGGCCTCGGCGATCAGGGTGCCGGCGGCATGGGCATCCCGATCGGCAAGCTTTCGCTCTATACCGGCTGCGGCGGCCTGCATCCGGCAACGACGCTGCCGATCCTGCTCGACGTCGGCACCGACAATCCGGACTGCCTGGCCGATCCGCTCTATATCGGCTGGCGCAACGAGCGCGTCCGCGGTCAGGCCTATGACGACTTCATCGAGGCGTTCGTCTCGGCGGTGGTGAAGCGCTGGCCGCGCGTCCTGCTGCAATGGGAAGACTTTGCCAAGAACAACGCGACGCGCATGCTCGAGCGCTATCGCGACCGCCTCCTGACCTTCAACGACGACATCCAGGGCACGGCGGCGGTCGCGACCGGCGCCTTGCTCTCGGCCATCAACGTCACCGGCGTGCCGCTGACCGAGCAGCGCGTCGCGGTGTTCGGCGCGGGCTCCGCCGGCTGCGGCATCGCCAGCCTGATCCGCGCTGCGATGGTCGATGCCGGCCTTTCCGAGAGCGAAGCGGCGAAACGCTTCTTCATGGTCGATCGCGATGGGCTGCTGCTCGAGGGCATGAGCGGGCTCGCGCCGTTCCAGCTTCCGTTCGTGCAGAGCAAGCAGGCGATCGCGGGCTGGCCGCTCAGCCATCCCGACAAGATCGCGCTGCTCGACGTCGTGCGCAACGCCAGGCCGACCGTGCTGATCGGCGTCTCCGGCCAGGCCGGCGCGTTTTCCGAGCCGATCGTCCGCGCGATGGCCGAGTGCAACCAGCGGCCGGTGATCTTTCCGCTGTCGAACCCGACCTCGCGCGAGGAAGCGACGCCTTCCGACATCGAAGCCTGGACCGAGGGACGGGCGCTGATCGGCGTCGGCAGCCCGTTCCCGCCGATCACGCGCGACGGCGCGCGGTTCAAGGTCGACCAGACCAACAACTCCTACATCTTCCCGGGCGTCGGCGTCGGCGCGCTCGCGGTCGGCGCCAGCCGGATCAGCGACGGGATGTTCATGGCGGCCGCCAAGGCGCTGGCCAGCGTCTCGCCGGCCCGCAACAACCCGAAGCACAATCTGCTGCCGCCGGTCAGCGCGCTGCGCGATGTGTCACTGACGGTGGCGCTGGCGGTCGCGCTGCAGGCGCACAAGGAAGGGCTCGCCAAGGATATTCCGATCGACCAGGTCGACGCGCGCATCCAGGCCAAGGTCTGGACGCCGCGCTACGTTCCGTATCGGCGCACGGGAGCCGGCGCTTCCTGATCGCGGATGCAGGTTGCATTTTGCGGTGCGTGTATCCTAGCAGCCGCGGCAAATGCCCTTGATCTTGCGGTCGACGATCGCGTCTTCCTGATCGATGATCTGCTGCGATGACGCCGCCGCTGCCGGAATGTCGGCGGCGCGCGGCTGCCGATGACCGACCGGCGCCAACCATGGCCGCGTCGCGGTTTCATTTGATGCAAATACACCGGGCTCCTGCACCGTCGCCTGTGCGAAGCAAGATGTCGCCATGGCTGCGGACAGGATTGCGGCCAGGCCAAGTGCTCTGCCAAGTCGTCGAAGATCGCTCATCAGAATCTCCATACCGTCATCGCCGCGTTTGTGCGCGGCCTTGATGAAATGGAGTGGCTCTCGCGTTCCGGTATTCCCCGGTCGATCTGATGTGATCAGGCGCTCGCGGTTCGGTGATCGCGCGTGATGAAATAATTCTTCGGAATCCACACTCATTGATCACAGGAGCCGAGCTTGTCGGCTTCATCCACGTGCGGAGAAACCCAATGACCAAATTGACCTTCGTGACGCTTGCCCTGGTTGCGGCAGCTGCGTATTCGGCTCAGGCGTCCGCGGCCAGCAACAATGCTGCGGTGCGGCGCGCTCATGCTTCGATGACGACGACAACGACGACACCGGTCAGCAGCAAGACGACCGATTGCGTGCGCGCGCCGAACGTCGGATCGTTCGCGACCGCTCCGTTCACCGAACCGCCCTGCATGCCCGGCACGATGCGCTGATCGCGCGCAGCAAAAAAGCCCCGGACCGAGGTCCGGGGCTCTTGGCTTGAGCTCAAGTCTTGAAGTCGGTTATTCCGGCTTGCCGATCGACACCTTCAGCGTACCGACGCCGTCGACGCCGCATTCGAGCTTGTCGCCGGGCTGCAGCTGCGACACGCCGGCGGGCGTGCCGGTCATGATGATGTCGCCGGCGGCGAGCTTCACCTGCTGCGAGAGCTGCCAGATGATTTCAGGCACGTTCCAGATCAGTTCGGTGAGGTCGCCCTTCTGCGCTTCCTTGCCGTTGACGGTGAGCCAGATCTTGCCCGCGGCCGGGTGGCCGATCTTCGAGGCCGGCTGGATCGCCGAGCAGGGCGCCGAATAGTCGAACGACTTGCCGATCTCCCAGGGCCGCTCCTTCTTGCGCGAGGCGATCTGCAGGTCGCGGCGGGTCAGGTCGATGCCGACGGCATAGCCGTAGACATGCTCGAGCGCCTTGTCGGCGGGAATGTTGAGCCCGCCGCTCTTCATCGCCACCACCAGCTCGACCTCGTGGTGCAGGTCCTTGGTCAGCGGCGGGTAAGGGATCGTCGCACCGTCCGGCACCAGCATGTCGGCATGCTTGCCGAAGAAGAACGGCGGCGCACGCTCGTCATTACCCATCTCCCTGATATGCTCGAGATAGTTGCGGCCGACGCACCAGATGCGGCGGACCGGATAGGTGCCGGATTCGCCGACGACGGGAAGCGAGGGCTGCGGGGGAAGCGGAATGACGGTGGAGGCGGCGTTCATGAACGGGTCCCGGAGGGTTGAAGGAGGGAGCGCGGGCCGTATTTACGCGGTTACGGCGCTGGGGGCTAGGGGCTGCGGCTGCACCCGGCGCAGAGGTGAGGCCAGCTTTCCGCCGAGCGCGGCCGGCCTTGGCCGGCGAGAGCGGTGATGCCGATGCGCAGATGGCTTTCGGTCGGCCTGGCGCTGGTTGTCGCGGTCCTGTTCGCTTCCGCTGTTCGCTTCTTTGTGGTGACCCCGGAACGGATCGACCGGGGCCAGAACAACGTCCAGCGCGTGGCGCTGGAGATCACGCCGGCCGCGCAGGCCTTGCAGGCGACGCTCGATGTGGCGGACATGCACGCGGACAGCCTGTTGTGGAAGCGCGACCTGATCGCGCGATCCGATCGCGGCCATATCGACCTGCCGCGGCTGATCGAGGGCCGCTATGCGCTGCAGGTGTTCTCGTCGGTCACCAAGTCGCCCAAGGGCCAGAACTATGATGCCAACGCCGGCGACACCGACACGATCACGAACCTAGCCATCATCGATCTGCAGCCGGTGCGGACATGGTTCTCGTTGCTGCAGCGCTCGCTATGGCATGCCGAGAAACTGCGCAGCTTCGCCGACAAGTCCACTGGGCGGCTTCGCGTGATTACGACACCGGCCGACATCGATCGCCTGCTGGCGGATCGCAAGAACGGCACGACGGTGGTCGGCGGAATGCTGTCAATCGAGGGCCTGCAGGATCTCGAGGGCAACATCGACAATCTCGACGTGCTCTACGCCGCCGGATTCAGGATGGCCGGTCTCGCGCACTTCTTCGACAACGATGTCGCCGGCTCGATGCACGGTGTGGCAAAGGGCGGACTGACGCCGCTCGGCCACCAGGTGGTGCAGCGGATGGAGACGAAGGGAATGGTCGTCGATCTCGCCCATGCGAGCCACGCGGCGGTCGCCGACGTGCTGGCGATAGCGACGCGACCGGTGGTCTCGAGCCATGGCGGCGTTCAGGCGACCTGTAAGGTCAACCGCAATCTCACCGATGATGAGGTCAGGGGTGTCGCGCGGACCGGCGGCGTGGTCGGCATCGGCTTCTGGCAGGGTGCCGTCTGTTCGCTCGATCCAAAGAATGTGGCGCGGGCGATTGCCCATGTCCGCGACCTGGTCGGGATCGACCATGTCGGCCTCGGCTCGGATTTCGACGGCTCGACCACCACGGGATTCGATGCGAGCGGGATTGCCGCCGTGACCCAGGCGCTGATGTCGAGCGGGTTCTCCGAGGATGACATCCGCAAGGTCATGGGCGGCAATGTCCTGCGCGTGCTGCGCGCAGGCATTGCGGCCAAGGAATGAAAAGCAATGAGCCCTAGCCGGTGGCGCTGATCGGCGCCAATGCCAGCGGCGACGGGTCGTGGTGATGCTGCAGGCGGAAGAACGAGGCGTAGCGGCCGCCGCGGCGCAGCAGCTCCTCGTGACGTCCGCGCTCGACGATCGTGCCGCCCTCGACCACCAGGATCGCATCGGCGTGCATGATGGTGTGCAGGCGGTGCGCGATCACGATCGTGGTGCGGCCCTGGCAGAGATGCTCGATCGCCTCCTGCACCTGTTTCTCGGACTCCGAGTCGAGTGCGGCGGTGGCCTCGTCGAGCAGGATGATCGGCGCGTTCTTGATCAGCGCGCGCGCGACCGCGATGCGCTGGCGCTGTCCGCCGGACAGTTGCGCGCCGTGCTCGCCGACCGGCGTGTCGTAGCCCAGCGGGAAGCTCATGATGAAGTCGTGCGCGCAGGCGGCCTTGGCGGCGTCGACGATCTCGGCCTCGGTGGCGCCTGGCTTGCCGAAGGCGATGTTGGCGCGGATGGTGTCGCGGAACAGGTAGACATCCTGGCCGACATAGGCGGTCTGCCGGCGCAGCGACTTGCGCGAGACCGACAGGATCGACTGTCCGTCGATCAGGATGTCGCCCTCGCGCGTCTCGTAGAAGCGCAGCAGCAAAGCGAGCACCGTCGATTTGCCGCCGCCGGACGGACCGACCAGTGCGGTGACCTTGCCGGGCTCGGCCATGAAGCTCATGCGGCTCAGCACCGGCTCACCGGGGCGATAGGCAAAGCTGACGTCGCGCAGTTCGATCCGCGCATCGGAGAGTTTGAGCGCCGGCTTGTCGTCGTCGGCCTGCTCGCTTGCGGGACTGTCGACGACCTCGAGCAGCATCCGCGCGCCGACCAACTGGCTGTTGAGGTCGATGTTGAGCCGCGCCAGGCGCTTGGCCGGCTCGGTCGCCATCAGGAAGGCGGTCAGGAAGGTGAAGAACTGGCCCGGCGTGGAGCCGAGCGCCACAACGCTGTAGCCGCCATACATCAGGCAGCCGGCGACCGCGAAGCCGCCGAGCATTTCCATCAGCGGATTGGAGCGGTTGGCGACATGCGCCATCTTGTTGGCGTTACGCTCGACGATCGCGATGTTCTCGTCGATCCGCTGCTGCATGGCGCCTTCCAGCGTGAACGCCTTCACGGTGCGGATCCCCTGCAGCGATTCCTGCATCGTCTCCATGATGTCGGCGGTGCCGGTGAACTGGTTGTAGGCGAGGCCCTTGATCCGCTTCACCAGCTTGCGCAGCACCAGCATCGCCGGCGGCACGGCGACCAGCCCGATGAACGACATCAGCGGGTCCTGCCACACCATGACGGCGACCATGCTGATCAGCATCAGGAAGTCGCGGCCGATCGCATTGACCAGCATGTTGAGCACGTCGGTGATCGACTTGGCGCCGGCGGTGAGCCGCGCCAGGAATTCCGACGAGTGCCGCTGCGAGAAGAAGCCGATGCTTTCGCTCATCAGCTTGGCGAACAATTGCCGCTGGTTCCGCGCCAGGATGGCGTTGCTGATCTTGGACAGGATCACCATGTGGCCGTAGGTCGCCACGCCCTTGATGAACAGCAGCACAACCGTGACGCCGGCAAACATCGCGATGCCGGGGATGTTCTTGTCGACATAGGCCTGGTTGATCACCTGGCCGAGCACGTAAGTGGCGCCGGCCGTCGAGCCGGCCGCAACGGCCATCAGGGCGAACGCCGTCAGATAGCGTCGCCAGTAGGTGATCCCCTGTTCCGTGACCAGGCGGCGAATCAGGATCGCCGCGCCATAGGGATCGTCGGTAATTTTCTTTGGAAACTGAGCCATCCGCGTTCCATTGACGGCGGGCAGCGCCGGCCATCAGGGTTGCGGACCTCCTTGCCCGCTTGGCGGGGCTTTTTCAAGCATAATAACAGCGTGATAACGGCTTGATTTTTAGGCCGATTCTGCCTGTCGCGCGGAGCCTCCGCGGTCCCGGAACAGCTTCTCCTCCCAAGCCAGCGCATGGCTCGCGATGGTCTCGAGATCGTCATACCGAGGCGTCCAGTCGAGCAGCGAGCGGATCCGGGTCGTATCGGCCACCATGGTCATGATGTCGCCGGGCCGGCGTGCGGCATAGGCGACCGCGAAATTGCGCATCGAGACCCGGCGCACCGCCTCGATCGTCTCGAGCACGGAATAGCCGCGGCCGTAACCGCAGTTCATCGTCACCGATTGCCCGCCGCCGCGCAGATAGGACAGCGCCGAGCGATGCGCCTCGACGAGGTCGCTGACATGGATGAAGTCGCGCACGCAGCTGCCGTCCTGGGTCGGATAGTCGGTGCCGAACACGTCGATCTTGGCGCGCTGGCCGGTCGCGGCCTCGACCGCGATCTTGAGCAGATGGGTAGCGCCGATGGTGGCAAGACCGACGCGGCCCTTCGGGTCGGCGCCGGCGACATTGAAATAGCGCAGCACGACGTAGCTCATGCCGTGGGCGGAGGCGACATCGTGCAGCATGATCTCGGTCATCAGCTTCGACGAGCCGTAGGGCGACAGCGGACGGGTCGGCGCGATCTCCGGCACCGGCACCTGGTCGGGATTGCCGTAGACGGCCGCGGTCGAGGAGAAGATGAAGCGGTTGACGCCGCCCTTCACCGCCGCGTTGAGCAGGCTGCGCGTCGTCATGGTGTTGTTGCGGTAGTAACCGAGCGGATCGCGCATCGAATCCGGCACCACGACAGAACCTGCGAAATGGATGATGCTGTCGATACCGTGCTGTGCGATCACGCCCTCGACGAGGTTCTCGTCGCCGGCATCGCCGATGAACAGCGGAACACCTTCGGGCAGGAACGCGGAGAAGCCGGTGGAAAGATTGTCGACGACGACGACGCTCTCGCCGGCATCGACCAGCGCATGAACCATGTGACTTCCGATATAGCCGGCACCGCCGGTCACAAGCACGGTCATGGATAGAGCTCTCCCGATATCTTTAACCGACGATGCTAGCGGGAGTGCGGTGAAGAGGGGGTTTCGCGGCGGCCGAACTGGCCACTATGCTTAATGTTGCGTATAGGAACTGGCACGAAACGGAGACTTGCGTGCCGATCGAGAACACACCTGCCGGCGAGCTCGTGCTCATCGTGCCCAATCTGCACCGACGCTATTCGGGTGTCACCGCGACCAATCGCATGGTCGCGCCGAAGCTTGCCAAGATGTTTCGCGCAGGCTGGCTCGGCTCGCATCGGCCGGACGGCATCGACGCGATCGGATTTGTCGATCTGATGCGGCTGTGGCGGCGCGCCCGGCCTGTGATCTGGCACTCGCGACGCAATAACGAGATGATTGTCGGGCTCGCGCTGCGCGCGCTCGGCTGGCCGCTGAAGCTGCTGTTCACGTCAGCCGCGCAGCGCCATCACACCTGGCTGACGCGCTGGCTGATCCGCCACCAGGATGCGATCATCGCCACCAGTCCGCTGTCGGCCTCCTATCTGAAACGCGACGCCACCGTGGTGATGCACGGCGTCGATACCATCAGTTATGCGCCGCCGGCTGACCGCTCCAGTGCCTTCGCCGAAAGCGGCCTACCCGGGCGCTATGCGATCGGCTGCTTCGGGCGGGTGCGCGCGCAGAAGGGCAGCGACGTGTTCGTCGAGGCGATGTGCAGGCTGCTGCCGCGCTATCCCGAATTCACTGCGGTGATCGTCGGCGCGGTGGTGCCGGAGCAACTGGCCTTTGCCAATGAGCTGAAGCGGAAGATCGAGGCCGCCGGCCTGCAATCGCGCATCATCATCACCGGCGAGCTGCCGATCGAGGATGTCGTGCGCTGGTATCAGCGGCTGACGATCTACGCGTTCACCTCGCGCAACGAAGGTTTCGGCCTGACCTTGATCGAGGCGATGTCGGCAGGCGCGGCGCTGGTGGCCGCGCGCGCGGGCGCCGCCGAGTTCGTGGTCGAAGACGGCGCGACCGGCGTGCTGACGCCTGCAGGTGATGCCGACGCGCTGGCGGCCGCGCTCGAGCCGTTGATGCGCGATCCGGCGTCGGCCGCGGCAATGGGGGCGCGGGCGCGCCAACGAGTTGTGGATAAGTTCAGCCTCGATGCGGAGGCGAACGCGATCGCCGCGGTCTATCGCACGCTGATCTGAGCCAGCACGCGCTCGGCGATCCCGACGACCTCTTCGGGGGCGATGTCGCGCATGCAGCGATGGTCGTTCATGGTGCAGACCGTGCGCTGGCACGGCTGGCATGGCAGCTTGCTCCTGGTCTGCTGCACCGTGGCGGCGAGGCCGTTGAGGGGCGCCCAGAGATAGGGATCGGTCGGGCCGAAGATGCCCATCGTCGGCGTGCCGATCGCGGCTGCGATGTGCATCAGCCCGGAGTCGTTGGTAATGGCGACGCTGGCCGCGGCCATCGCCAGCGCGCCGTTGCGTAGGTCGGTGCCGGTGAGATCGCGGACCCGCGCGCCGGCGGCGGCGGCGATCTCCTGCGCCAGCGCCTTCTCGCCGGGGCCGCCGACCACCCAAACGTCGAAGCCGTGTTCGACGAACAGCCGCGCGGCTTCCGGATAATAGGTCCAACGCTTCGAGACGCCGACCGAGCCGGGTCCGAGTGCGATGGCCGGACCGGTGCCGAGGCCGTTGGCCTGCCGCCATCGGTTGACCTCGTCGGTGGGAACTCGCAGCTGCGGCACCGGCCATTCGGGCGGCCGAGCAGTGCCATCAGGCAGCGCCAGGATGGCGTTCTTGTCGATGAAGCGCGGCTGCTTCTTTTCGCCCCATCGCATGGCGTTGATCAGGCCGAACCGCGCTTCGCCGAAGAAGCCGACCCGCTCCGGGATGCCCGCCAGGGCCGGCGCGATGGCAGCCTTCCAGGTGCGCGGCAGCACCAGCGCGGTGGCGTAGTTCCGCTTCCGAAACTCGGCCGCCAGCGCCCGCTGCCGGGCCAGCGCCAGCCGGCTGCGCGGCAGGTCAAACACGACGGCGGCGCGGACGCCGGGCATATAATCGACCAGCGGGGCGCAAAGCCTAGATGTCAGGAGGTCGACCGGCCTGTTGGGCCAGCGCTTGCGGAGCACCCTGACCACGGTGTGGCCGCGCACGAAATCGCCGATCCAAACATAGGGCACGATGAGGATCGGTCTGGTATCCTCGGTATCCTGTGTTTCGATGTCAGATATTGAATCAATATTCATTTCTAAACGGGCCAAAGCCGGATCGGTGCGGCCAAGTCGGTAACCGGTTCGCGATGTGAGGTAAAGCCGTCGTTGCCTGCGGCGCAGGAGTGGGGCAAAGCTGGCGGCTGCAAAGGAATCTGGCGGGATTTCATCATGTTTCTGGTAACCGGGGGCGCCGGTTTTATCGGATCGAACGTCGTGGCCGCGTTGAATGACGCCGGGCGCAGCGACGTGACGGTCTGCGACTTTCTTGGGGACGACGGCAAGTGGCGGAACCTGGCCAAGCGCCAGCTCGCCGATTTCGTGCCGCCGGCCGAGTTGATGGCTTGGCTGCAGGGCCGGCGGCTGGATGCCGTCCTCCATCTTGGTGCGATCTCGGCGACCACCGCGACCGACGGCGATCTGGTGATCGAGACCAATTTCCGTCTCTCGATGCGGCTGCTCGACTGGTGTACCGCGAGCGGAACCCCGCTGATCTATGCCTCGTCGGCCGCGACCTATGGCGACGGCGACCAGGGTTTTGACGACGACGGTTCCGTTGAGGCGTTGAAGCGGCTGCGGCCGATGAACCTGTATGGCTGGAGCAAGAACCTGTTCGATCTCGCCGTCGCCGAGCGCGCGGCGAGAGGCGAGCCTCTGCCGCCGCAATGGGCAGGGCTGAAATTCTTCAACGTGTTCGGCCCCAACGAATATCACAAGGGCACGATGATGAGCGTGCTGGCGCGCCGCTTCGACGACATCAAAGCGGGCCGCGTCGTGCAGCTGTTCAAGTCGCATCGCGAGGGCATCGCCGATGGCGATCAGCGCCGCGACTTCATCTATGTCGACGACGTCGTGCGGGTGATGATGTGGCTGGTCGCGACGCCGCGGGTCTCCGGCCTGTTCAATGTCGGCACCGGCAAGGCGCGCAGCTTCAAGGATCTGATCGTCTCGGCCTATGGCGCGCTCGGCCAGCAGCCGAACATCCAGTATGTCGACATGCCGGAGCAGATTCGCGGCAGTTACCAATATTTCACCCAGAGCGTCGTCGATCGTCTCGGGCGCGCCGGATACAATGGCGGTTTTACGCAGTTGGAAGACGCGGTCGGGGCCTATGTGAACGGCTTTCTCGATTGCGCGGATCGCTATCGCTAGAGCGGATGACGGTGACTGATGTTCGATTTTGAAGCGATCTCGCGTGCAATGTCCGGCCAGACCGTGCTCTGCGTCGGCGACCTCATGCTCGACGAGTTCGTGTATGGCGAGGTGTCGCGGATCTCGCCGGAGGCGCCGGCGCCGGTGATCGCGGTCAGGCGCAGCGAGATCAATATCGGCGGCGCCGGCAACGTTGCACGTAATATCGCCGCGCTCGGCGGCCGCTGCATCTTCGTCGGCCTGATCGGCGAGGATGCCGCCGGGACGGTGTTGACCGAGGCGCTGGCGAAAGAGGCGGGGATCGAGACCGTGCTGGTGCGCGACGCCGCGCGCCCGACCACGCGCAAGGTGCGCTTCGTCTCCGAACAGTTCTCGACCCACATGCTGCGCTCCGATTGGGAGCTGGCCGCGCCGGCCGCGCCCGCCATCGAGCAGCAGCTGATCGACGCGATCCTGCCGCACCTTGCGCGCGCCGACATCGTGCTGCTGTCCGACTATGCCAAGGGCGTGCTGACCGCGCGCGTGATCCGCAATGTGATCGACGCCGCGCGCCAGGCGGGCAAGCGCGTGATCGTCGATCCGAAGAGCGCCAATCTCGCGATCTATCGCGGCGCGACCGTCTTGACGCCGAACCGCAAGGAATTCGCCGAGGCGACCCGTAGCCGCGCCGACAGCCAGGACAGCATCGCGCAGGCCGCGCCCGATGCGATGGTCCTCGCCGATTGCGAGGCGATGCTGGTGACACAGGGCGAGCGCGGCATGACGCTGGTGACGCGGACAGGGGAGTCGATCCATGTGCCGGCGCTGCCGGTCAAGGTGCGCGACGTCTCCGGGGCCGGCGATACCGTTGCTGCCGCACTGGCGCTGGCGCTGGCGGGTGGTGCCGACTGGGACGGCGCGCTGCGGATCGCGAGTGCCGCAGCCGCGGTTGCGGTCGGCAAGACCGGTACCGCGATCGTCAGGTCCGCCGAGTTGCGGCGAAGGATCCTGCCGCACGCTACGTTGGCCGCCGAGGACAAGATCGTCCCGGCCGGCGGCGATGTCGACGCGTCTCTCGAGGAATGGCGCAGGCAGGATCTGCGGATCGGCTTTACCAATGGCTGTTTCGACATCCTGCATCCCGGCCACGTCAAGGTGCTGACCGCCGCGCGCAGCGCCTGTGACCGCCTGATCGTCGGATTGAACAGCGACGCCTCGGTGAAGCGACTGAAGGGCGAAGGGCGTCCAGTGCAGAACGAGCGCGCCCGGGCCGAGGTGCTGGCGGCGCTGGAAGCCGTCGACCTCGTCGCAATCTTCGAGGAGGACACGCCGATCAATTTGATCACGAAGGTGCGGCCGAGCGTGCTGGTCAAGGGCGGCGACTACACCCGCGAGCAGGTGGTCGGCCACGAGATCGTCGAGGCCGCCGGCGGCGAGGTGGTGCTGGTCGAGATCCTGCAGGGCCACAGCACGACGTCGCTGGTTGCGCGGGCCCGCGAGGGCAATGCGTGAGCGCGAGCATGGCATCGCCGGCAGGCGCCGCGGCGTGCCCGGCCTGGCGCGATCCGGCGCGCTGGCAGACCACGACCGATGTGGTCGCGGTCCTGATTGCGGTGTCGCTGCCGTGGTCGACCTCGCTGGTCGGCATCTTCGGCGTGATGCTGCTGATCTCGATTGCGCCGACCGTCGACCTGCGGGCGTTCTGGACGCTGCTGAAGCGGCCGATCTGCGTGGCGCCGATCGCGTTGTTTTGCCTCGCGCTCACCGGCACGCTTTGGTCGGACGCCGCCTGGGGCGCGAGATTGTACGCGGTCGGGCCGACCGCAAAGCTCCTGGTGCTTCCTGTCCTGCTCTATCACTTCCAGCGCTCGAGCCGCGGGACATGGGTGTTCGTGGCCTTCCTCGTCTCCTGCACGCTGCTGATGCTGATGTCGTGGCTGGTGCTTGCCTATCCCCACCTCGCGCTGCGGGCGCCGGCCCCCGGCGAGCAGGGCGTCTTCGTCAAGAACTATATCGACCAGAGCCAGGAATTCACGCTGTGTGCGGTCGCGCTGGCCTATCCGATCGTGATGCTGTTGCGGGCCAATCGCGTCCTGCCGGCCGTGCTGCTGGTCGGGATCGCGCTCAGCCTACTTGCCAACATGGCGTTCGTGGTGGTGTCGCGGACCGCGCTGGTGACCATTCCGATCATGTTCGCGGTGTTTGCGCTGCTGCATTTGCGCTGGCGCAGCATCGCCCTGATCCTGTGTGCTGCCGGCGCGTTGTCCGTTGCGGCGTGGTATGCATCGCCACAACTGCGCGCGACGGCCGATTCATTCCAGCGCGATTACAAGCTCTACATGGAGCGCAACGAGCCGACGTCGCTTGGTCTGCGGCTCGAATTCTGGCGCAAGTCGCTCGGCTTCTTTGCCGAGGCTCCGGTCATCGGCCACGGCACCGGCTCGACGCGGGGCCTGTTCGAGCGCGTCGCGGCCGGCGGCGTGAACCAGGCTTCCGGCGAAGTGATCGGAAACCCCCACAATCAAACGTTGAACGTCGCCGTGCAGTGGGGCATTGTGGGTGTAGCGATACTGTACGCGATGTGGCTGCTGCACCTGTTGCTGTTCCGCGGCGACGGTCTCGTCAACTGGATCGGGCTTCTCGTCGTGGTACAGAATATTTCAAGTTCGTTGTTTAATTCACACATCTTCGACTTTCATGAAGGCTGGATGTACGTGCTGGGCGTCGGGGTTGCGGGCGGCATGGCGTTGAAGGGGCGATTGGGGACGGATATGGAACCCGAGCCTCCGATCCGTCCATGATCGCTGGCAAGGGCTCCGCAGATACGCTACAGCCTGCCCATGTCCCGTCGCCAACTCCCAGTTGCCAGTAACCCGTCCGTTAGATGACGCGCCTTTCACAATTCACCTCGCGCAACTTCCTGATCCTGGCACATGACGCGCTGGCGACGACGTTCGCGTTGCTGGCGAGCTTTTATCTGCGCTTCGAGGGCAGCCTGCTGACCGATCGGCTGCCGCATTTGCTGCGCATTCTGCCCTGGTTCGTGCTGTTCAGCATCGTGGTCAGCTATTTCTCCAATCTGACCACGGCGAAATGGCGCTTCACCTCGCTGCCGGACGCGATGAACATCCTGCGGGTCGCCGCGGTGCTGACGCTGGCACTGGTCGTGGTGGACTATGTCTACTTCTTCACCGGGGCGAATTCACCTAGTCCGGTGTTCCTCGGCCGGGTCACGATCATCCTGTTCTTTTTCCTCGAGGTGTTCGCGCTGAGCGCGCTGCGCCTCGGCTATCGCTACTTCCGCTATTCACGCACGCGTCTTCATGCCCGATCCGACGATGCCGCGTCGGCGCTGCTGGTCGGACGCACGGCCGACGCCGAAGTCGTGCTGCGCGGCATCGAGAACGGCGCCATCAAGCGGCTCTGGCCGGTCGGCGTGCTCTCGCCGTCGGCCGCGGACCGCGGCCAGATGATCCGCAACATTCCCGTGGTCGGCGGCGTCGACGATATCGAAGCCGTGATTCGGGATTTCGAGAGCCGCCAGCGGCCGATCAAGCGCGTGGTCATGATGCCCTCAGCCTTCGAGCCGGATGCGCATCCGGAAAGTGTGCTGATGCGCGCCAAGCGGCTCGGTCTGATGGTCAGCCGCCTGCCGTCGCTGGAGGGTGGCGATACGCCACGGCTCACCAATGTCGCGGTCGAAGACCTGCTGCTGCGCCCGAGCCAGAAGATCGACTACGCGCGGCTCGAGACGCTGGTGAAGGGCAAGTCCGTCATCGTGACCGGCGGCGGCGGCTCGATCGGCGCGGAGATCTGCGAGAGGGTCGCGACCTTCGGCGCGGCGCGCCTCTTGGTCGTCGAGAACTCGGAGCCGGCGCTTTATGCGGTCACCGAGGCGCTGTCCGCACGCGACATCGGCCCCGAGATCGAGGGCCGGATCGCGGACATCAGGGATCGCGAGCGCATCACGCGCCTGATGAGTGAGTTCAAGCCCGACATCGTGTTCCATGCCGCGGCGCTCAAGCATGTGCCGATCCTGGAGCGCGACTGGAGCGAAGGGGTCAAGACCAACATCTTCGGGTCCGTCAACGTCGCCGACGCGGCGCGTGCGGCGGGCGCGAGCGCCATGGTGATGATCTCGACCGACAAGGCGATCGAGCCGGTGTCGATGCTGGGCCTGACCAAGCGGTTCGCCGAGATGTATTGTCAGGCGATGGATCATGATCTGATGGCCGAGGCCAAGGGCAGGTCGCACATGCGGCTGATCTCGGTGCGGTTCGGCAACGTGCTGGCGTCCAACGGATCCGTGGTGCCGAAATTCAAGGCCCAGATCGAGGCCGGCGGACCGATCACGGTGACCCATCCGGACATGGTCCGTTATTTCATGACGATCCGCGAAGCCTGCGATCTCGTGATCACCGCCGCAACGCACGCCATGACGCCGGCACGGCCCGACGTCTCGGTCTATGTGCTGAACATGGGGCAGCCGGTGAAGATCGTCGATCTCGCCGAGCGGATGATCCGCCTGTCGGGCCTGCAACCGGGCGTCGACGTCGAGATCGTGTTCAGCGGCATCCGTCCCGGCGAGCGGCTGAACGAGATCCTGTTCGCAAGCCAGGAGCCGACGCTCGAAATCGGCGTTGCCGGCGTGATGGCCGCCAAGCCGAACCAGCCTCCGATGTCGACGTTGCGCAAGTGGCTCGCGGCGCTGGAAGATGCGATCGAGAGAGACGACCGCGTGACCATCCGTGCCGTCCTTCAGGACGCCGTGCCCGAGTTCGGATCGAATGCCGCCTGACCGCGCCGTCCTGCGGGCGATCAGGCAGGACCGTTTCGAAAGCTATTGATGCCCAGCTCCCGAAAAGTCGTGGTCGCCAGCCAGCATTATCCGCCGGACCACAGCACGACCGCCGCGATCATGGCCGCGATCGCAGAACGGATCGCGCAGGAGGCGGACGTGGTGGTGGTCTCCGGGATGCCGGGCTCGGCGCGGGCGCCGGCGCCGGGGCGGCCCGTCGTCGTCGAGATCAGGAACTGGCTGCCGGGCAAGGCGGCACTGCTCAAGCGCGCGCTGGCCGAGGCACTGTTCACGGTGCGGATGTTCTTTGCGTTGTTGTCGCGGCTGCAGCGCGGCGACGTGGCGCTGACGGTGACGGCACCCTTCGCGCTTCCCTATGCAGTTGCCGCCGCGGCGAGGTTGAAGGGGGCCAAGTCGGCGTTGATCCTGCACGACCTGTTTCCGGATGTTCTCGTGATGGCCGGGCTGCTGCGGCCGTCATCGCTGGTTGCGCGGGCGATGCGCGCGATCAACGCGCTGATGTTCCGTGCCTTGAACACCGTCATCGTGATCGGCCGCGACGCCGAGAAGCTGCTGCTGCGCTATCGCGGAATGACACCGGACAAGATCAGGTTCATCCCGAACTGGGCCACGCTCGCCCCCGGCGATCGTCCCGTCAGCCCCGACAATCCGTTTCGCAAGGCGATCGCTGCCCGCTTCGTCGTCGGCCTGTCCGGCAATCTGGGCTTCACCCACGATCCGGACATCGTCTTCGGGGCTGCGCGGCTGTTGCGCGACGAGCGCGATATCCATTTCCTGCTGTCGGGATGGGGCATGGGCTTTGCGCGATTGAAGGAGATGCAGGCCGAGGCGCAGCTCGCCAACGTCACGCTGGTCGAGCGCGTCGCGGATGGCGAGCTCGATGCGATGCTCTCCAGTGCCGACGTCTGGCTCATTCCCTATCGCAAGGACGTTGCCGGCGTATCGGTCCCGAGCCGGTTCTATAATCTGCTTGCAGCCGGCCGGCCCGTGATCCTGGTCTCCGAGCCCGAAGCCGAGGCCGCGCTGACCGTCAGCGAGAACCGGCTGGGCTGGGTCGTCACGCCGGGACGGCCCGACCAACTCGCCGATGCGATCAGGATGGCGGCGCAATCGCAGGACGCCGCGATGGCCGAGCGCGCCGTCGCGACCGCGCGGACCTTCAGTCCCGAGCGGGCGCTGTCGAGCTACGCCGCGCTGGTGGCGGAGCTGTTATCCAATCAAGATGTGGAGCGGACAGCATGAATGATCACCGGCCGACGGTTCTTGTGACGGGTGCGAGCGGCTTTGTCGGTCGCCACGTCGTGCCTGAGCTGGAGCAGAACGGCTGGTTGGTGCGGCGCGCGGTGCGTACCCCGCTGCAAGACGCAAACGACGTGGCGATCGGCTCGCTCAGTCCGGCCACCGATTGGCGCGCCGCGCTCGACGGGGTGGACGCCGTCGTTCATCTCGCGGCTCGCGTTCACCAGCAGTCCGACGAACAAGCGATCGAGCTCTACCGCAACGTCAATATCGAAGGCACGCTGCATCTGGCGCGTTCGGCGGTTGCGGCGGGCGTTCGGGATTTCATTTTTGTCAGCACGATCCTGGTGCATGGGCGCAGCAATTACGGCCGCCCGCCGTTTCGCGAGGACGATGTCCTGACACCGCGCGGCCTCTACGGAAACTCGAAGGCGGCCGCCGAAGTTGGTCTGAAGGGGATTGTGCCGGGCAGCGGCATGAGGGTGACCGTGATCAGGCCGCCGCTGATCTACGGCGCCGGCGCGAAGGGAAATTTCGCCCTGCTCAAGCGTGCGGTGATCAATCGCATGCCGCTTCCGCTCGCCTTTGTGAAGAACCGCCGCGCGTTCCTGTCCGCGGAAAACCTCGCGTCGTTCATCCTGTATCGGTTGTCGCGACCGGGAAATGATTTCGACGTGTTTCTGGTGGCCGACCGCGAGCAGGTCTCGACGCGGGAGTTCGTCGAGCGCCTTGCCCGCGCGGCAGAAACCTCGCCGCGTCTGTTCTGGCTGCCGTCGCCGCTCCTGAAGGTGTCGCTCACGGTGGGTGGCCGCAAGGAAGCCTACGACAGCCTGTTCGCCTCGCTTGAACTCGATCTGTCCAAGGTCGCGGGCACCGGATGGCAGCAGCCGATCAGCCTCGATGAGGGGCTGCGGCGCGCGCTGCGCCGAACGGATATCTAGATCTTATTTTGACGCGTTTTCTTCACGCGGCTGGAAAACGCTCTGGCCCGATCAGAGCGGCCGCGCGAACCGGCGCAGTTGCCAGGCGACGGCGAGCGCGCCGGCCAGCAGCAGGACGATGTCTGCTGCGAGGGAATTGAGGGCGACCGAGGCGAATGCGAGCAGCGCCAGCACCACGTTGAGCGCAAAGACCTCGCCGACGACGCGCCACACCACAAATCCGTGGTCGGTCGCGCGCTGATAGAAGTGCGAGCGGTGCGCGGACCAGAACGGCTCGCGCCGCGCGATGCGGCGAAACAGCGTGACCGTCGCGTCGGTCAAATAATATAGCGGCAGCAGCAGCGCGGCGGCGAATTGCTGATGCAGGGCAAGCTCAAGCAGGCACCAGCCCAGCAGCAAGCCGATCGGCAGGCTGCCGACATCGCCAAGGAATATCTTTGCCACCGGCCGGTTGAAGGGCGCGAAGCCGAGCAACGCGCCGCACAGCGCTGCCGCGACCAGCGCGCAAGCAGCGGGCACATGGCCGGAGCTGCCGAGCAGGGCGACGGCCACGGTGATCGGCACGGCCTCGGCCGCCGTCATCAGGTCGAGCCCGTCCATGAAGTTGACGAGGTTCACGAACCAGAGGCCGGCGACCAGCAGCAGGCCGCGTTCGAGCCAGACCGGGCAGGCCGCAACGAGCCTGAGATCGGCCGGCGCCGAAAACACCACGGCTGCGACGGCGGCGGCCTGCAGCAACAGCCGCGGGACGACGGGCAGCGAGCGGATGTCGTCGGCAAAGCCCACCACCGCGATGAACAGGCAGGCCGCGAACACAGTGAAAGGTATCGTGAGGTCCGGCGATCCGGCCAGCACGATGACTATCCCGCCCGCCAGCAGCGTGGCTGCGATGACCGCGATGCCGGCGCCCTGCGGCGTTGGAATACGGTGCGACGAGCGCGCGTTGGGCTTCGCCAGTGCCACGCGCAGCAGCAGGGGCCGCGTCGCCTGGATCAGGACGGCCGAGAGCGATGCGGCCAGCACCGCCGCGATCAATGACAGGAGGGTCTCGAAACTGCTCATTGGTCCGGTCACTGAGATCCCGGGACTTCGATCGGCTCGGCGCCCTTGGCGGCCTTTTCCGGGCTCAGGATCCACACCAGGCCGCCGAACACACCGACCACGAACGACACTGCGCCGAACAGCAGCGAGATGTTGACGCCTTCATTCGCGATCAGGCCGGCATAGCCGAAGGCGAGCGCCATCGTGGCCTCGCGCACGCCCCAGCCCGCGATCGAGATCGGCATCATCGTGATCAGCATCACCGGGGGCAACAATTGGAAGATCTCGCCGAAGGTGACTGGGGCCGCGATCGACTTTACCACGCACCAGCCGATCACGACGGTCACCACGTGAATGGCGATCGAAAGGGTCGCGACCCGCAATCCGTGCTGGCGGCTGAACAACACCCGGTTCGCGATCACCGCGCAGGCGTGGATGTGGTGCGTGGCCCACCACTGCTTCAGCCAGGGCCACGGCAACAGGCCGATCACGAGGAAACCAAATCCGGCCGCGAGCGCGGCGAGGTCGAGCAGCAGCAACGCCATCCAGCCGTTTGTATCGGCGATCAGCCGATAGCTCCAGGGCAGGGTGGCCGCGATGACGACGGCCAGGGCGATCAGTCCGACTGCGCGATCGACGAAGATCGAATAGGTGGCGGCGCGCCAGCCCGCACCGGCGCGCGCGACAAGCCAAAGCCGCACGGCGTCGCCGCCGATCGAGGACGGCAGTGTCTGGTTGAAGAAGGTACCGATCACGTTGAAGCGCATCGCCTGCGCGGTTTCCAGCGGTGCGCCGCACTCCACGCTGATCTCGCGCCAGCGCAACACCCCGAGGAAGATCTGCAGGAACGTGACCGCGATCGCGAGGCCGAGCCAGCCCAGGCTCTCGACCTGGATGCGGGAGGCGAGGTCATACAGGTTGACCTTGCGCAGCGAGAAATACAGCAGCGCAGCCGAGATCAGGATCTTGACGGTCGAAAGCAGGATTCGGCGCATTTCCGTTCGCGCTGCCAGGTTTTCAGAATGTGTCAAAAACAGCGCAAAACGCTTTCGCGCGCCCAAATTCGCCGCCTTGGTATGGTTTCCGCACCGATCTGGCAATACCCGTACTGGTCCCTATTGCGGCAGGTGCGAAGGGGCGGCTAAAGATGCCGGAACGGGGGACGGCCAGCCGTTCACCGGGAGTTTACAAGACCGGTAAGATCCGACCAGACGCGTGGGGGCGCGTGACTGCCCGGATCGTGCCTCCCAGGTAACAGGGCTGCCGGCCACGGCAGCCCGGGCCAATTTGGTGTGCCGCCTGCGGATGGATACGACTGGACTGGCACGACAGGACTTGAGGCATCGATGGACCAGCGAATTATTCCCCTGATCATGTGTGGCGGCGCGGGGACGCGGCTCTGGCCGGCGTCGCGCGAGGTGCATCCGAAGCAGTTCCTGTCGCTGTTCGGGGCGCGCTCGACCTTCCAGGAGACGCTGCTGCGGGTCTCCGACGCCGGCCTGTTCGAGCGGCCGATCGTGATCACCAATGAGGCCTATCGCTTCATGGTGCTGGAGCAGCTCGCCGAGATCGGCCGCGAGGCCGATGTGCTGCTGGAGCCGATGCGCCGCGACTCCGGGCCCGCGATCGCGGCCGGTGCGGCATTCGCGCAGAGCCGTGACGGCGAGGCGATCGTGCTGGCGCTCGCCGCCGACCATCTGGTGCGGGATACGCCGGCCTTCGTCGCCGCGTGCCGCGGCGGATTGGTGGCTGCCGAAGCCGGCCGTATCGTGACCTTCGGCGTCAAGCCGGAACGCCCCGCCACCGAATACGGCTACATCAGCCCGGGTGAGGTGGTCGCCGGCGAGGTGCGCGCGGTGGCAAAATTCGTCGAGAAGCCGGATGCCGCGACGGCGGCAGGCTATATCGATGCGGGCTATCTCTGGAACAGCGGCAACTTCATGTTCCGCGCAAGCGTGCTGCTCGACGAGTATCGCAATGTCGATGCCGACAGCATCGCGTCGGTCGAGCAGTCGGTCACTGCCGCGACGCGCGATCTCGGCTTCGTCAAGCTCGATGCGTCGGCGTTCGGCGCGGCGAAGGCGATCTCGATCGATTACGCCGTGATGGAGAAGACCGCGCATGCCGCGGTGGTGCCGGTGGCGTGCGGCTGGTCCGACATCGGCTCATGGCGCCAGGTCTGGGAGCTCTCCGACAAGGACAATCTGGGTAACGCGGCGCGCGGCGCGGCGGTGTTCGAGGACTCCCGCAATTGCAATGTCTCGACCGACCGGGCCCTGGTCGCGCTCGAAGGCGTCGACGATCTCGTCGTGGTGGCGACCCAGGACGCCGTGCTGGTGTCACGCCAGAAGGACGCCAATGGGCTGAAGCGGCTGGTCGCGAAATTGAAAGTGGCGGCGCCCGGGGTGACCGAGAACCACATCAAGGTGCATCGCCCCTGGGGCTCCTATCAGTCGGTCGACAATGGCGACCGCCACCAGGTCAAGCGCATCATCGTCAAGCCGGGCGGGCGGCTGTCGCTGCAGAAGCACCATCACCGCTCCGAGCACTGGATCGTGGTGCGCGGCACCGCGCAGGTCACCGTCAACGAGCTGGTCAAGACGGTGCATGAGAACGAGTCGATCTACATCCCGATCGGCGCGGTGCACCGGCTGGAGAATCCCGGCAAGATTCAGCTCGAGCTGATCGAGGTGCAGACCGGCAGCTATTTCGGCGAGGACGACATCATCCGCATCGAGGACGACTACCGGCGCAGCTGAGGCGAACCGGTTCCCGCGCCGATCGCCGGGCGCGGGACGATGTAACTCTTTGAATCAAAACGTGTCCGGATTTCGTCCTTGGCATTCGCCACATTTGTGACGCCGTGCTATAGCGGCTGCCAACGAAGCGGGGTGATTTGCGCCAGAGGCGCAGATCGGGACGAGGGGCCTTGGTCTGATTCCCTCGGAGCCGGGATGGCTCCCTGAGGAGCCGGGACAACCGCCAGAACGCTACTTGGGGTCTACGATATGAATGCAAAAGTGTCCGCAGCCGGCGCGAGGGCCGATATCGGCCGCGCATTGCGCGTCGGCGTGATCGGTGCCGGCGTAATGGGCAGCAACCATGCCCGCGTGCTGGCCGGACTGCCCGGCGTCGTGCTGATCGGCATCGTCGACCCGCTGCCGGAGCACCGCACGCGCGCTGTCGACCTGGTCGGTTGCCGCGCCTTCGAGAGCCTCGATCAGCTGCTTGCCGAGGGCGTCGATGCGGTGACGATCGCAGCCCCCACCCACCTGCATCACGAGATCGCGCTCGCCTGCATCGCGCGCAACATCCACATCCTGGTCGAGAAGCCGGTCGCATCCACGGTCGAAGAGGGCCGCGAGATCGTCGCGGCCGCCGAGCGGGCTGGCGTCACGTTGATGGTCGGTCACGTCGAGCGTTTCAATCCTGCGGTCGCCGCGATCAAGCAGGCGATCTCGGGCGAGGATATCCTGTCGATCGGCATCACCCGGGTCGGCCCGTTCCCGCCGCGGATGTCCAATGTCGGCGTCGTCATCGATCTTGCCGTGCACGATATCGATCTGATCCGCTGGTTCACCGAGTCCGACATCGTCGAGGTGCAGCCGCAGCTCTCGAGCGCGGTCGCCGAGCGCGAGGACATCGCGCTGCTGCAGTTCCGCACGGCGTCCGGCGTGCTCGCCCACATCAACACCAATTGGCTGACGCCGTTCAAGGCGCGTAACGTGACGGTCGCAACCCGCGGCAAATACGTGATGGGCGACCTGCTCACCCGTCAGGTCACCGAATGCTTCGGCTTCAAGCCGGACGGCAGCTATTCGATGCGTCATCTGCCGGTCGGTCACGACGAGCCGTTGCGCGCCGAGCTGATCGCCTTCCTCGATGCCGTGCGCAGCGGCAAGGTGCCGGCGGTGTCCGGCGACGAAGGCGTGGCGAGCCTCGAGATCGCGATCCGCTGCCTGGAATCGCCGGCGCGGCCCGCCGCATCGACGATGCGCAAGGGACCGCGCCGCATCGCCGGCTGATTGCCTTCACTGGCTGATTGTCATTCATTCAACACGTGCAAAGAGCTTCCATGAACCAGCATATGCAGCTTGAGCCCATTCCCTTCATCGATATCGCCGCGCAGCGCCGGCGGCTCGGCAAGTCGGTCGATGACGCGGTCGCGCGCGTGCTCGACCATTGCCAGTTCATCAACGGCCCGGAAGTCATCGCGCTGGAGAAGGCGCTGGCGGACTATAGCGGCGCCAAGCACGTGGTGAGCTGCGCCAGCGGCACCGATGCGCTGCTGATGGTTCTGATGGCGAAGAATGTCGGGCCGGGCGATGCGGTGCTGTGCCCGACCTTCACCTTCTGCGCGACCGGCGAGGTCGTGACGCTGACCGGTGCGACGCCGGTGTTCGTCGACGTCAACGAGGAAACCTTCAACATCGACGTCAATTCGCTGAAGCGCGGCATTGCGACGGCGCGGGCACGCGGGCTGAAGCCGGTTGCCGTGATCCCGGTCGATCTGTTCGGCCAGAGCGCCGATCACGACGCGATCGGCGCGGTCGCCGAGGCCGAGGGCCTGTTCGTGCTGGACGATGCCGCGCAGGGCTTTGGCGCAACCTACAAGAACCGCAAGCTCGGAACCTTCGGGCTCGCGACCGGAACCAGCTTCTTCCCGGCCAAGCCGCTCGGCTGTTTCGGCGACGGCGGCGCGATCTTCACCGACGACGAGGAACTGGCGCGCACGCTGCGCAGCATCCGCGTCCATGGCCAGGGCTCGGACAAATACGACAACGTGCGGCTCGGCCTCACGGCGCGGCTCGACACCATGCAGGCGGCGATCCTGCTCGAGAAGCTGAAGATCTTCGATGACGAGATCGCGGCGCGCAACAAGGTGGCGGAACGCTATTCGCGCGCGCTCGGCAATCTGGTCGCGGTGCCGCGCGTGGCTCCCGGCTGTACCTCGGTGTGGGCGCAGTACACCATCCGCCTGACCAACGGCATCGATCGTGACGCCTTCGCGGCCGCCTTGAAGGCGCAGGGCGTGCCGACCATGGTCTATTATCCGAAGTCGGTCCACCAGCAGACCGCCTACAGCCACTATCCGGTCGCCGACGGCGGCCTGCCGGTCAGCGAGCGCCTGTCAAAGGACGTCATCGCCCTGCCGATGCACCCCTATCTCGACGAGGCGTCGCAGGACCGCGTCATCGCGGCTGTGCGCAGCGCGCTACAGGCATGATCCCGAAAAGTGGCTTCCGGTTTTCGGGCTGGATCATGCCTAAATCGTTAGCGTCCTGATACGTCATTTTGACGTAGGATGATGATGCGCTAGAAGCAGCCATGCTTGGGCGCATCTTCACCGTCGGCGGCTATACCCTGCTATCGCGGGTCACCGGGTTCGCGCGCGACATCATGCTCGCGGCGATCCTCGGCGCCGGGCCGGTCGCCGACGCTTTCTTCGTGGCCCTGCGGCTGCCCAATCATTTCCGCGCGATATTTGCCGAGGGCGCGTTCAACGCCGCCTTCGTGCCGGCCTATGCCCATGTCCATGGCGAGCGCGGCGAGGCGTCGGCGCGGCTATTCGCCGACCGCATCTTCACATTGCTGTTCGCCTCGCAGGTGGTCCTGCTGGTCGTCGCGATGGCGTTCATGCCGCTGGCGATGAGCATTCTCGCGCCGGGCTTCACCGAGGACGCATCGCAGCGCAAGCTCGCGATCGAGCTGACGCGGATCACCTTCCCCTATCTGCTGCTGATCACGCTGGTGACGCTCTATGGCGGCATGCTCAACGTGATGCACCGCTTCGCCAGCGCCGCCGCGGCGCCGATCTTCCTCAACCTCGCCATGATGATGACGCTGGCGCTCGCGGCGTTCTTCCCCAGCGCCGGCCACGCCGCGGCCTGGGGCGTCCTGATCTCGGGCTTCCTGCAGTTTGCCCTGCTTGCCGGCGACCTCGGGCGTCACGGTGGCCTGCCGCGATTCGCGCCGCTCAAGCTGGACGAGGATGTCCGCGCCTTCTTCCGTGCGCTGGGGCCGGCGACCTTGGGCTCAATGGGAACGCAGGTCGCGCTGTTCGCCGATACCATCATCGCGACCTTCCTCCCCGCAGGCGCGCTGTCTGCGCTGTATTATGCCGACCGTCTGAATCAGTTGCCGATCGGCGTGATCGGGATCGCGATCGGCACCGTGCTGCTGCCGGAGATGTCGCGGCGCCTGTCCGCCGACGATCACACAGGCGCCATGGCCGCGCAGCGCCGCGCCTTCGATTTCACGCTGCTGTTCTCGGTGCCGTTCGTGGCGGCGTTCCTGACGGTTGCCGATCCGATCATGCGCGCGATGTTTGCCCGCGGCGCGTTCTCGAAGGCCGATGCCGCCAGCGCCGGCGCCACGCTCGCGGCCTATGCGGTCGGGCTGATTCCCTTCGTGATGATTCGCAGCGCGGTTGCGACCTTCTACGCCCGCAAGGATACCGCAACCCCGGTGAAGGCGGCGCTGACCGGGGTCGCGGTCAACGTCGCGCTGAAGATCGCGCTGGTCGGCTCACTGGCGCAGGTCGGGCTCGCGCTCGCGACCGCGGTCGGGGCCTGGGTTAATCTCCTGCTGGTGCTGCTGTTCGCGGTGCGCCGCGGCTATCTCGTGTTCGATCGCGCGCTGATCCGCTCGTTCGGCACTTTTGCGCTGTGCGGCGTGCTGCTCGCGCTTGCGCTGTGGCTGACCTCGCATTTCGCCTATGTGTGGTTCGCGCCGATGCAGATCTTTCGCGATGAGATGATCCTGCTGTTGCTGATCACGGTCGGCGCCTTCGTCTACGCGCTGCTGATCCTCACGCTGTTCGGTCGTGGCTGGTTGTTCGCGCTGCGGCGCGTATAGTTTTACCTGTCAAATCAAATGCATAGGGGCTGGCCGTGGGATAGCGCCGCGTGCGGCGGAAAGCGGTTTGCGCTTCGCTGGCAACCACGCCAATATGCGCGCAAACAACCAAGGCAATTGGAGAGACGATGGCAGCTCCCATCAAGTTCGGCGTCGGACAAAGTGTGCGGCGCAAGGAGGATGACGCTCTGATTCGCGGCAAGGGCCGCTATACCGACGACGTCGCCCCGTCTCCCGCATTGCACGCGCTGATGCTGCGTTCGCCGCATGCGCATGCGACCTACACGATCGATGCCGGCAAGGCCCGCGGCATGCCCGGCGTGGCGCTGATCCTGACCGCGGCCGATGTCGCCGAGCTCGGCGGCCTGCCGTGCCTGTTCAATCTCGAAACCGATCCGTTCACTGCACCGCCTTATCCGATCCTCGCCAAGGATGAAGTGCGCCATGTCGGCGACGCGATCGCCTTTGTGGTCGCCGATACCCTCGATCATGCCCGCGACGCGATCGAGGCGATCGACGTCAAATGGACGCCGCTGCCGGCGGTGGCCGGCCTGGTCAATGCGGTGAAGAAGGGCGCGCCGCAGGTGTGGCCGGACAAGCCCGGCAATCTGCTGTTCGACGTCTCGATCGGCGACAAGGGCGCGGCCGAGGCCGCCTTCGCCAAGGCGCATGCGGTGGCCGAGATCACCATCGTCAATCCACGCGTCATCACCAACTTCATGGAGACCCGCGCCGCGGTCGCCGAATACGACGCCAAGAAGGATCACCTGACGCTGACGATCGGCAGCCAGGGCAGCCACCGCCTGCGCGAGATCCTCTGCGACATGATCCTGAAGATGCCGAAGGAGAACATGCGGGTGATCTGCCCGGATGTCGGCGGCGGCTTCGGCACCAAGCTGTTTCCCTATCGCGAGTATGCGCTGATCTCGGTCGCGGCACGCAAGCTCAAGAAGTCGGTCAAATGGACGGCCGAGCGCTCCGACCATTTCATGGGCGACGCGCAGGGCCGCGACAATCTGACCACTGCGAAGATGGCGCTCGCGGAGGACGGAAAATTCCTCGGCATGGACGTCGACCTGATGGGCGACATGGGCGCCTATCTCTCGACGTTCGCGCCCTACATCCCGCATGGCGGCGCCGGCATGCTGCCGGGTCTCTATGACATCAAGGCCTTCCATTGCCGCGTCCGCACCGTGTTCACCAACACGGTGCCGGTCGATGCCTATCGCGGTGCCGGCCGCCCGGAGGCCGCTTACGTGATCGAGCGGCTTGTCGATGCCGCCGCGCGAAAGCTCGGCATGACGCCGGATGCCATCCGGCGGAAGAACTTCATCCCGCCGAAGTCGCTGCCCTATACGACGGCGACCGGCAAGGTTTACGACTCCGGCGACTTCGTCGCGCATATGAAGCGCGCGATGGAGATCGCCAATTGGAAGGAGTTTCCGAAGCGCGCCAAGGCCGCCAAGAAGGACGGCCTGGTGCGGGGCATCGGCATGGCGAGCTATGTCGAGGTTTGCGGCACCATGGGCGAGGAGACCGCCAATGTGGCGCTCGATCCCAATGGCGACATCTCGATCCTGATCGGTACGCAGTCGAGCGGGCAGGGCCACCAGACCGCTTATGCGCAGATCGTCGCCGAGCAGTTCGGCGTGCCGCCGGAGCGCGTCCATGTGCTGCAGGGCGACACCGACAAGATCGCGACCGGCCTCGGCACCGGCGGCTCGGCCTCGATCCCGTCCGGCGGCGTCAGCGTGCAGCGGGCGACGCACGAGCTCGGCAACAAGCTGAAGGAGCTTGCGGCGCAGGCGCTGGAAGCCGGCGCCGGCGACCTCGAAATCGCCGACGGCCGCATCCGCATCGCCGGCACCGACCGTTCGGTCAGCTTTGCCGATCTCGCCAAGCGTCCCGGCGGCGATACGTCGAAGATGAATTCGAGCGCGACCTTCGCCAGCGCCGACGGCACCTATCCGAACGGCACGCACCTCGCCGAGGTCGAGATCGATCCCGCCACCGGCATCATCAAGATCGTCAACTACGTCATCGTCGACGATTTTGGCGTGACGCTCAATCCGCTGATGCTCGCGGGCCAGGTGCATGGCGGTGCGATGCAGGGCATCGGGCAGGCGCTGATGGAGCAGGCGGTCTACAGCCCGACCGACGGTCAGCTCGTCACCGGCACCTTCATGGACTACGCGATGCCGCGCGCCGCCGACGGGCCGTCCTTCGTGTTCGAGACCAATAACGTGCCGTGCACGACCAACCCGCTCGGCGTGAAGGGCGCAGGCGAGGCCGGCGCGATCGGCTCGTGTCCGGCGGTCGTCAACGCGATCGTCGAGGGGCTGCATCGCGAGTTCGGGATCGACCACATCGACATGCCGGCTACGCCGGAGCGGGTCTGGATCGCGATCCGCGAGGCCCAGCGCCGCCATAATCTCTGATGAATTGTCGCAGGCGGAATGAAGATTCCGCCTGCGGTGTTTGCAAACCAGGCCGGCCGCGTCCTGCGGACCGGGACAGAGCAGGATTGAGGGGTTTTTCCGATGAAGCGGATTGTCGTCGTTGCAGCGGTGCTTGCGTTGAGTGCGGGGGCGGTGGTGGCCGACCAGGAGCAGGTCAAGGTGACCCAGGCCCAGATGAAGGAAACCGGCAAGAACGCCGGTGCGCTCGGCGCCATCATCAAGGGCGAGAAGCCCTACGACCAGGCAACGGTCGACGCCGCGCTGGCGAAGTTCGAGGACACCGCCAAGAAGCTGCCGACGCTCTTCCCTGATAGCAGCAAGGGCCTCAAGACGGATGGCGATTACTCCGCCGGGCCGAAGATCTGGGAAGACAAGGCCGGTTTCGAGCAGCACATCGCGAGCTTTGCCAAATCGGTCACCGACGCCAAGGGCAAGATCAAGGATGTCGACACGCTGAAGGCCGAGCTCACCGTGATCGGCAAGCAGTGCGGCGGCTGCCACGAGACCTATCGCCTGAAGAAGGGCTGATCGCCATTCGGTCAACGAGAAGGGCGGACGCTGTGAAGCATCCGCCCTTTTTTTTCCGGCCGTTTCTTGCTGGTGTGCCTCTACTTGGTGACCTGGCCGCGGATTTCGCCGCCTGGGTTGGCCGCGGTGTGGACGTTGACGTAGTACTTGCCGGCGAGGAGATCGGCGGCCTGCGCGTCGGTCAACGTCGCGCTGCCCTCGGCCGGGCTCGACGTCGCGTTCGGGATGGCAACCGCGACACCGGAATTCTTGCCGGCCTCGGCGGGGCCGTGGAAATGCGCGGCGGTCGCAGGGCCCGACAGGCCGGAATAGGTCAGCTTCCAGCTCAGCTTCTTGGAGGCCGCGTCGTAGTCGATGTCGGCGGTACCGGTGCCGGCGCTGGCGTTGGCAGGCACTTCGGACTTGCCGTCCAGCTTCGCCGTCAGCTTCTCGGCGAAGGCCGGACCGGCGAGGGCGATTGCGGCGCCCAATGTCAGCGTGGCAAGCAAGGTCTTGTTTGGCATGGTTCTCTCCCCTTTGACGTCACACGATGGTTGCAAATCTTCAAACCGCAGCTCTCCGGATTTATTCCCAAAATGATCGTGAGTGCGGCAAATTTGATGCGAGCTTGTGCGAACGGTTGCCATCATACTGGTTGATGAACTGACGCGACCAATGACGGATCGGTGAATGTTGCGACGAATTCTCCTCCTGGCCGGTTTGGCCGGCTTGATCGGCTTCGGTGTGTTCTGGTGGCTGACGATCCCCGCGACCGTCGCCGCGAGCGCGCTGCCTGCCTACCAGCCCAATCTGGCTAACGGGCTCACAACGTTCAATGCGGGAGGATGTTCCTCCTGCCACGCGGTGCCGAAGCAGGACGACCGCACCAGGCTCGGCGGCGGCCTCGCGATACCGTCGCCGTTCGGGACCTTCTATGCGCCGAACATCTCGCCCGACCCGAACGACGGCATCGGCCGCTGGAGCGAGGCGGATTTCGTCACCGCGGTCATGAAAGGCACCTCGCCGGCGGGGACGCACTATTTTCCGGCGTTTCCCTACACGTCCTATCAGCACGCCAGGGTCAACGACGTGCGCGACCTGTTCGCCTATCTGAAGACCCTGCCGCCGGTCGCTGGCAAGGTGCGCGACCACGACGTGCCGTTTCCCTTCAACATCAGGCGCAATGTCGGGGTCTGGAAATTCCTGTTCATGGACGGCAAGCCGTTCGTCGCCGATGCGAGCCGCTCGGCGCATTGGTATCGCGGCGCCTATCTCGTCAACAGCTTCGGCCATTGCGCCGAGTGTCACAGCCCGCGCAATTTGCTCGGCGGCATCATCACTTCGCAGCGCTTCGCCGGGGGCCCTAATCCGGAAGGCGAAGGCTGGGTGCCCAACATCACGCCGCGGGGGCTCTCGGACTGGAGCGCGAAGGACGTCGCCTATTTCCTCGAGAGCGGACAGACGCCGGACGGCGATAGCGCCGGCGGATCGATGGTGCGCGTGATCCGCAACACCTCGCAGCTCTCAACAAGCGATCGCGACGCAATCGCCGAATACATCAAGTCGCTGCCGCCGGTCGACGGGCCGCCGAAGCCGACGCGCAAGACGGACAAGACTGATCCTTCCTGATGGCGCCTGGTGATACTTGGCCTGCTATCCGCGCCAAGCACTGGCGGCAATGACCATCAAGCCGCCGGCAATCGCGAGGTCCTTGAAGAATAGCGTTCGTTCCACCTTGTTGGCGAGGTCGAGATGAAACCCGAACGCGGTCGCGAGGCAAAACAGCGCCAGCGCGCCGGCGGCGAATGACGACTGCCAGCCGATCAGCAACGCCAGGCCCGCACCAAGCTCGAGTGCGATGACCAGCGGCAGCAGCATGCCGGGAATATCGTGTGCCGCCATGTGGTCGAGGAACGGCTTCGGGCCGGCGATCTTGGCCCCGCCGGCAAGGATGAACAGCAATGCAAGCAGGCTTCGTCCGGCAATCGTGACCATCGTGATCGGCATCGGGGGATCCTCCGGGCTTGTTATTGGTTGTTTTGACCGTGGCTTCTGGCCTGTGAAGCGAACAGGACGGCGGACAGGATGAAGGCAAAGACGAAGAAGATCGTCCGTCCCAGGACCAGCGCCTTCGCCTGCTCCACCGGCGTGACCGAGATCAGCACCCCGAACGGGATGTAGCACCACAGCACAACGGCGATGGTCCTGCCGAGCCTGCCGAACTGCAGGAAGCCGAACGAGAACAGCAAGACTGCGAGATAGCTGGCGTGAAACTTGACCTGGGAAGCGATCATCTGCAGCTCCCCATCGGCCGGCGACAGCGGCAATCCGTTCTGGATCGCATGCACCATGGTCATGATGTGGTGGTTCTCGACGCAATCGAGGATCACCGTGAGCATCATGGAGGCGAGCGCGATGCCCAGCAGATACGGGTCCATGATGGTGCGCAGCCGGGCGGCCAGCACGGTGAAAAACGCGCCGTAGAAGATCATGAAGAGATTATCGAGCCCGAGATTGAGCCGCAGGCCGAACGGCACCAGGGGGGTCCCCAGATATGCGCCATAGGCTTCGACGGAGCGGGCGGTCTGGAAGAAATCCTGCGAACCCTTGGTGGTGAGGATACCGATCACCATGGCTGCGACGGTCGACGCCGCGAGCGTCGCCAGAATCGCGAGCGTGCGGTCCAATCGGCTGATCTGCATGATATAGCTACTCCGTGTGCGTTAAGCCGACTCGTCGAGTTACAAATATCAGCTGCTATCTGAAAGTAGATATCAGATGATATCTGAAAATCAATTGGTATTTGCAAGTTCGGGAGCCCTATCCGTTGCCCAGGCTAAATCGCGAGGAAAGTCAGGCCCGTACCAAGAGTCTCCTGATCGAGGCGGCGCGCGAGGAGATCATCAAGAAGGGGTTTGCGCAGGCCTCCGTGCGCGACATCGCCGACGCCGCCGGATTTTCGCAGGGCGCGTTCTATTCGAATTTTCCCGACAAGGAGGCGATCCTCCTGGAGCTGGTGCAACAGCACCAATCCGAGGAGCGTGCAAAAATCGAAAGCGTATTGGGGCAGACGCCGGGCGAGCCTGCCAAGGTGATGGCGGGCCTCGAAAAATGGGCCGCCACCGCCAATTCGGACCCGGGGTTTGCCGTGCTGGCGATCGAGTTGCAATTGCAGGCGCTGCGCAGCCCGACTTTCGCGCAAGGCTATAACGAACTCAACCGTAAGCACCGCCGCGCGCTCGGCGTGCTGGTGACGCGCCTGTTCGAGGTGCTTGGCAAGCAGGCGCCCGCCGATCCCGTGGAGATCGCTACCGGCTTCATCGCATTGGGCCGCGGCATGGCGCTGTTGTCGAGGGGCGGCGAAGTCAGTCGCAGCGGCCGGATCGTCGTCACGTTCCTGAAGGCGCTGATCGACTCGGCGCCGGCCGCCTAGCGGCGCGCGCCTCGCCAATCGGGCGTGTGTGAAGATCGATGCGCTACTTCGCGCCGAACGCCTTGAAGGTGATGATGGTGAGGGTGTCCTGGATGCCCGGGAGCACCTGAACCTTCTCGTTGATGAAATGGCCGATGTCGGTGTCGTGGTCGACGTAGAACTTGACCAGCAGATCGTAATTGCCCGCGGTGGAATAGATCTCGGACGCAATCTCGGCTTCCGCCAGCGCGTTGGCGACGGTGTAGGACTGGCCGAGCTTGCATTTGATCTGGACGAAGAAAGGAACCATCAAAGTCGTCTCCGGGGATTTCGGCGACTATAGGCCCAAAACGGGCGGTCAAGGCAAGGGGGCAAGGCAACGGGGCAACAAGGCCAACTCGCGGTAAAGTCAGGCGAACTTGCTGCCGATGGGCGGCCGGGCTAGGACAGGCCATGATCCTGTTCGCAACGGTCTCATTCGTCTCAACTGCCGGTGCCGCACAATGACGCCGGTTGCGCTCACCATTGCCGGCTCGGATTCTTCGGGCGGGGCGGGCATCCAGGCCGACCTCAAGAGCTTTGCCGCGCTCGGGGTCTATGGGGCCTCGGCGATCACGGCGCTGACGGCGCAGAACACCACCGGCGTCAGCGGCATCCATCCGGTGCCCGCTTCGTTTGTCACGGCGCAGATCGATGTGGTGTTCTCCGACCTCGACGTCGGCGCGGTCAAGATCGGCATGGTGGCGCAGGCCGAGACCATCGTGGCGATTGCCGACGGGCTGAAACGCTGGGCGCCGCGCCATGTCGTGCTCGATCCCGTGATGGTCGCAACCTCGGGCGATCGGCTGCTCGCCGCCGAGGCGATCGATGCGCTGAAGACCACGCTGTTTCCACTGTCGTCGCTGATCACGCCGAACCTGCCGGAAACGGCGGCGCTGCTGAACGAGCCGGTCGCCTCAAACGAGGCCGACGTCGAGCGACAGGGCAAGCAATTGCTGGCGATGGGATGTCGCGCGGTGTTGGTCAAGGGCGGCCACGGGCACGGTGCCGAGAGCATCGACTATCTGATCGATGGCGAGCGCAGCATCGCGCTCGCAGCGCCACGCATTGCGACCGCCAACACGCACGGCACCGGTTGTTCGCTGTCATCGGCGATCGCAGCCGGACTCGCGAAGGGCGAAGGCATGGAGACCGCCGTGCGCAATGCCAAGGCGTGGATCACTGATGCGATCGCCGCCGCCGATCGCTTCGCCGTCGGACATGGCCACGGGCCGGTGCATCACTTCCACAAATATTATTGAAGCGCGGCCGCTGCGTAGCCCGGATGGAGCGCAGCGGAATCCGGGAACAGACCATCCGCGGATGCAAGACCCCGGATTGCACATCGCTTCCTCCGGGCTACGTGTTCATCGCTGCACGCGCTGTTCCGCCGCGATATGGAGGCAACACAACGCCTGTTCCGCACAGCTTCGTCCACCCATGTCGCCAGATTGTCGCACGCCGCTGTTATCCGCAGGGAAGGGGGCGTGCTGCTGATTCTCGTTAACTGTTAGTGAGGCCTTGGGTCGCGGGGATCGTCATCGCCTTGTCACAGGAATCTGTTAGGTGCACAGGCATGGGAAGTGACTCCTTGAGTGAAGAAAGCCCCGAGCGGCGCTTTCGCACTTTGTTTATCTCCGATGTCCATCTCGGAGCCCGCGGTTCGCAAGCCGACCGCCTGCTGGACTTCCTCCGCTCCCACGATGCTGACACGATCTACCTCGTTGGTGATATCGTCGACGGCTGGGCGCTGAAGTCGAACTGGCATTGGCCGCAGACCCACAATGATTTCGTGCAGAAGATGCTGCGCAAGGCGCGCAAGGGTGCCAAGGTGATTTACGTCCCGGGCAACCACGACGAGTTCCTGCGCAAATATTACGGCACTCATTTCGGCGGCATCGACGTGGTGGAGAACACCGTTCACACCGGCGCCGACGGCAAGCGCTACCTCGTGATCCACGGCGACATCTTCGATCTCGTGGTGCAGAACGCGCGCTGGCTCGCCCATCTCGGCGACAAGGCCTACGACTTCGCGATCCAGATGAACCGCTTCGTCAACTTCTTCCGCAAGATGTTCGGCGTGCCGTACTGGTCGCTGTCGCAATGGGCCAAGCTGAAGGTCAAGAAGGCGGTGAACTATATCGGCGCATTCGAGGCGACGCTTGCAGGCGAAGCGCGGCGTCACGGCTGCGACGGCGTGATCTGCGGCCACATCCATTATGCGACGATTCATGACGAGCAGGGCATCCGCTACATGAATTGCGGCGACTGGGTCGAGAGCTGCACGGCGCTCGCCGAGCATGAGGACGGCCATTTCGAGATCATCACCTGGACCGACCCGGTGCGCCGGATCGCGCCAGTTCCGCGAGTGACGGCACGCGCTGCATGACGCATATCCTGGTCGCGACCGATGCGTGGCATCCCCAGGTCAACGGGGTTGTCCGCACGCTGACCATGATGGCACAGGCGGCGAAATCGCTCGGCGTCGAGGTGAGCTTCCTGACGCCGGACGAGTTCCGCACCTTCGCGATGCCGAGCTATCGCGACCTCCGGCTTGCGCTGCCGTACCAGGCCAAGGTCGCAAGCCTGATCGAGGCGGCCAAGCCCGACAGCATCCATATTGCGACCGAAGGCCCGATCGGGCTGTCGGTCCGCCGCTATTGCCGCAAGCACGGCCTGCCGTTCACGACAAGCTTCCACACCCGCTTTCCCGAATACGTCTCGGCACGGACGCCGGTCCCCGAGGCCTGGGTGTGGCGCGCGCTGCGCTGGTTCCACCGGCCGAGCCGGGCGGTGATGGCCGCGACCCCGGCGCTGGCCGCCGAATTGCGCCAGCGCGGCTTCCGCAACGTGGTGCTGTGGTCGCGCGGCGTCGACACCGCACTGTTCCATCCGCGCGATGTCGATCTCTGCTTGCCGCAGCCGGTCTATCTAAGCGTCGGCCGGGTGGCGGTGGAGAAGAACCTCGAGGCGTTCCTCGATCTCGACCTGCCCGGCACCAAAATCGTGGTCGGCGACGGCCCGGCGCGGGCGGCGCTGGAGCGGAAATATCCGGAGACCGTCTTCCTCGGCGCCCGCCATGGGGAAGAATTGGCCGAAATCTATGCCGCGGCCGATGTGTTCGTTTTCCCCAGCCGCACCGATACGTTCGGTTTGGTGCTGCTCGAGGCGCTGGCCAGTGGCCTGCCGGTTGCCGCTTTTCCGGTCACCGGCCCCCGCGACGTGATCGGCGCCGCGCCGGTCGGGGTGCTCGACGAGGATCTGCACCACGCCTGCCTGGAGGCGCTCGGCATCTCGCGGCAGGCTTGCGTCGATTTTGCCGCACTCCACACCTGGCAGGCGTCGGCCCGGGTGTTCATCGACCGCTGCATGAACGTCCGCCCCGTCGCGCCCGACGGCGAGGGCGAGGCGTTCGAATTCGGCGCCGAAGAGCATCATTTCGCGGCATTGCCGGCGCCTCAGCCAAACTCACGCTAAACAAGTCACGCTAAAGCGTCTTGCCGGGCTGCCCGCCGCCGCGATACAAATCGTGGATGACGGACATCACTCTCAATCCACCCGTCGCTGCCGCGGACATCGATGCCGCCGCACGGGTGGTCGCGCCGTTCGCGGTGCGCACGCCGCTCCTGACTTTCCCGGTTCTCAACGAACGCGTCGGCACCCAGGTCTTCCTCAAGCCCGAGATGCTGCAACGGACCGGATCGTTCAAGTTCCGCGGCGCCTTCAACAAGCTCGCCTCGATACCGCAGGACAAGCGGAGCGGGGGCGTCGTCGCGTTCTCCTCGGGCAACCATGCCCAGGGCGTTGCCGCGGCGGCAAAGATCCTCAACATGCAGGCGACCATCGTGATGCCTGCGGACTCCCCGATCACCAAGCGCGAGCGGACCAAGTCCTATGGCGCCGAGGTCGTGCTGTACGATCGCGATCGCGACGACCGGGAGGCGATCGCCAATGGCATCGCCAGCAAGCGCGGCGCGACGTTGGTGCGTCCCTATGACGATCCCTTCGTGATCGCAGGCCAGGGCACTGCCGGCCGCGAGATCGCCGAGGACATGGCCGCGCTCGGGCTCGTGCCCGACATCGTGGTGGCGCCGGCTTCCGGCGGCGGCTTGATCGCGGGTGTTGCCACCGCGGTGAAGGCGAAATATCCGGAGGCCCAGGTGATCGTCGCCGAGCCCGCGGGCTATGACGATCATGCTCTGTCGCTCAAGGTCGGCCATCGCGAGGCGCATGCGGTCGCGCCGCGCACCATCTGCGATGCGCTGATGGCAATGATGCCGGGCGAACTCACCTTCGCCATCAACAGCAAGCTGCTCGCAAACGGCGTCAGCGTCTCTGACGACGAGGTCGGTGCTGCCGTGGCTTTCGCCTATCGCGAGTTGAAGCTCGTGGTCGAGCCCGGCGGGGCGGTCGGCCTCGCGGCGTTGCTGGCGGGACGGATCGACGCCAAGGGCAAGAACGTCGTCATCGTGCTCTCGGGCGGCAATGTCGACGCCGACCTGTTCGCGAAGCTCGTCGCCTGAGAACAGCATCTTGAAGAGAAACGGGGCAGGGCGGTAGTCGCTCTGCCCCGTTTCGTTGTGCGACGCCGCTGATCAATGCCTGAAGCCGCCATAGCGATCGATGAAGCTTCGTTTGACCTGAAACCGTGTGACGAATTCGGCGCCGCTCGCGGGCACGTTCCAGTCGCGCGCAATCTTTGCGGCGTACTCTTCCGTCAGGACCGGATAGAAGATCGGTTGATCGGGAAGCCGCGGCGGAAAGGCACGCATGCCACCCTGTTCGATCAGCGCGAGCTCCTGGGGGCCCACCGGCCGCCAAAGAGTGATCGCGTCGGTTTCGTCGGGCATCGGACCGCGCTTACGAGAAGAACGCGGTTCTCTCGACCTGGCTCATACGGCGGATCGGCGCGAGCGGATCGTTGGCTGCGACGCTCGGCTTTTTCAAAAGCCCACTCGCGATGATGGTCGAGCCGAGTGAGATTTCTGCCGCGGGAGCCGCGGCAGCCTCGACGGCGGGCCGGAGGGGCGGCGGCACGGCGGCCGGAGTCGCGGCAACCGGAGCTGCAGCAACTGGCGCTGCAGCAATTGGTGCCGCAGCCGTCGGCGCTGCGGCCATCAGCGGCGCCTCGACCTTGACCTCGATCGGCTCGGGCGCCGGTGGGGGCTCGGGCTGAATCGCCGGTGCATCCATCTCGGGCTCGTCAGCCATTGCCTCGGCGACGCGCATCTCCTCGGCGGCGCGCATCTCTTCGGCGATCGCTTCTTCGTCGATCGGATCGGGCGCGCCCATCTCCATCGCGATGAGGTCGAGCATCGCTTCGTCCTGGGCGTCAGCGGCGGCCTCGGTGACACGGGCGAGCTCTGCGGCTTCGGCTTCGGCCAGCGCGGCCTCCGCCTTGAGCCATGCTTCGTTCGGCTCAGGCGTGGCGGCAGCCTCAATGCTCGGCGTTGCGGCAGGCACGGCGGCTTCGGCGGGCGGCGTCGCGACGGCTTCCTGAGGCGGCGCCGGCGGCGTGGCGGCGATCGTGGCTTCGGGCGCAGCGCTCTCGGCGGCAGTGCCTTCGGCTACCGGTTGCGGCGAGGGCGCAGCAACGAGCGGTTCCGTAATCGGTGCTTCGGCTACGGCTGCTGGCTCAGTCACGGGCGCTGCTGCCTGGTCCGGATCGAATTCGCTGAGCCGGCGGGCGAGTGCCGCGAAGGCGGCATCCAGCACGGCCTTGGCGTCGTCCATCGAAACCTCGGTCGCACCGGCCTCGATCGCGCTGGCCTGGGAATCGATGATGTCGCAGATCCGGCCGTCATTGCCGATCTCGCGCAGCCGCCAGGAGATCTCCCGAATCACCCGCACGCCCTTGCGCACCGGCGCGAGGTTCGGCTCGAAGCTGATGCCGTCGAGCGCCTCGATGGCGGAGGCCTGGGCGGCCTCGATCGCGCCGCGCAGGGCGGCCAGCGCCTGCGCCAGCTGCTCGTCCCTGATGGCCGCTGCGGCGGCTTGCCGCTGCGCGCTGAGGCTGTCCTCGATCCGCGCCACGGCATCGAGCACCATGCGGGTATCCGCATTGCGGTTGCGCTTGGCGTATTCGCCGAGGAACCAGCGGCCCCGCGAGGTCTCCATGAAGGCCGCGCTGATCGCAGCATAGTCCTCCTCGCTCGGCAGGGCCGCGCGGGCGGAAATCGGCGACAGGGCGAATGCTTCTTCGGCCATCACAATCTCTCCGCGCAAATCACTGCGCGTTACGCTAACGATCACCACGATATCGCGCGAATCGCAATTGAATTGATGTCTTCCGAATCACAAATCCCCATTGCAGCAAAGGTCGCGTCGCGGCGATTCGCGCGCAGCCTCGCGGCGTTCTATGCCACGACGTTCGGGATGACCGGGGTCCACCTGCCGTTTTTCACGGTGTGGCTGAAGGCGATCGGGATCGATGCCACCTGGATCGGCTTCATTACGGCAGTGCCGCCGGTGACGCGCTTCACCGTGCTGCCGCTGGTCACCGCGGCGGCGGAGCGGCGCCAGATGCTGCGCGGAGCGATGATTGCTACGGGATTCGCCACCGCGGTGGGCTTTGCCGTGATCGGCACCCAGCACCAGCCGTTTGTGTTGCTCGCGGTCTATGCGCTGACCTGCTGCGTCTGGACGCCGATGGTGCCGCTCACCGATGCCTATGCGTTGCGCGGCGTCAGGCAATTCGGCCTGAGCTACGGACCGTTGCGGCTGTGGGGCTCGGCCGCCTTCGCGGTCTGCGCGCTGATCAGCGGGTTCTTGCTGCGCTATGTCGCCGAGGTCGATCTGATCTGGATCATCACGGCCGTGACCGTGCTCGGCGCATTGGTCGGGCTGACGCTGCGGCCGCTGGGTCGCCCGACGGCAGCAGTCACGCCTACGGCCGGCGCCCCAAAACTGCTGCGCAATCCGACGTTCCTCGCCATCATCGTGTCCTCCGCGCTGATCCAAGGCAGCCACGGCGCCTATTACATCTTCGCATCGATCGCCTGGCAGCAGGCCGGCTTCAGCGGCCTGACCATCGCGGCCCTCTGGGTGCTCGGCGTGATCGCCGAGATCGTGCTGTTTGCGGCCTCGCCGCGCTTCACGCTGCCGTCGGCTGTGCTGGTGATGATCGCGGCCGCCAGCGCTATGGCGCGCTGGGCGATCACCGCGCAGGACCCGCCGCTTGCGGTGCTGGCCGTGGTCCAGCTCGGACACGGGCTGAGCTTCGGCCTGACCCAGGTCGGCATCATGGGCCTGATGGTGCATCACGTGCCGGTTCATGTGATGGCGCGCGCGCAGGGCTATCTCACCGCCTGCGGCGGCATCGTCGCCAGCACCACGGCGATCGTCAGCGGCTTGGTCTATGCGCGCTTCGGGCTTGGCGTCTACGACATGATGGCGGCGATGGCGGCGACGGGCGGGCTGGTGATGTGGCTCGCGCGCAAACGACTAACCCACTAGCCCCAGAGTGCGGCGTCGGGCGGATAGACCAGGCTGCCTTCATAGCGCAGGCCGTTGTCGCGGTCCCTGGCCAGCAGCAGCGGGCCGTCGAGATCGACGAAGCGCGCGGCTTGCGCGATCAGCATCGCCGGCGCCATCGCGAGCGAGGTCGCGACCATGCAGCCGATCATGATCTCGAAGCCGAGCGCGCGGGCGGCATCCGCCATCGCCAGCGCTTCGGTCAGTCCGCCGGTCTTGTCGAGCTTGATGTTGACGGCGTCATAGCGGCCGCGAAGGCCCTCGAGCGAGGCGCGGTCATGCACGCTCTCGTCGGCGCAGACCGCGACCGGGCGCTTGATCCGCAGCAGCGCCTCGTCCTTGCCCGCCGGCAGCGGTTGCTCGATCAGCGTGACGCCGGCATCGGCGCAGGCCGCGAGATTGGCGGCGAGGTTGTCCTCGGTCCAGGCTTCATTGGCGTCGACGATCAGTTCGCATGCCGGCGCCGCCTTGCGCACGGCGGCGATCCGCGCGGTGTCGCCATCCCCGCTGAGCTTGATCTTGAGCAGCGCGCGATGCGCGGCCTTCGCCGTGGCTTCCGCCATCGCCTCTGATGTCCCGAGCGAGATCGTATAGGCGGTGGTGCGCGGTTCGGGCGCGGGGCGGCCGAGCAGGTTCCAGATCCGCTGACCGGCGCGCTTGGCCTCGAGGTCCGCCAGCGCGCAGTCCAGCGCATTGCGGGCGGCGCCGGCGGGCATCCGGGCCTGCAAGGCGATCCGGTCCATGCCATTGGCGAATGGCTCCTGCATCGCCTGGATCGCCTGCAGCGTCGCCTCGGGCGTTTCGCCATAGCGCGGGTAGGGCACGCATTCGCCGCGGCCGGTGAGGCCACCCCGGCTCACCTCGGCCACCACGACGACAGCCTCCGTCTTGGCGCCACGGCTGATCGTGAAGGTCCCGGCGATCGGCCAGCGCTCGATCCGCGTGGTCAAGGAAATCGCTCCGGGAGGGGTGGAAGTCATTTTAAAGTCTACTATTTCCTGAACCGTAGCTTGCGACGCGCAACCAACTATGGCTGGTTAGCGGCAGATTCGACAAGCCGATCCGGCAAGCCGCCGGAGATCAACGGCCAGCCGGCTTGAGGGGTAGGCAAAAGGTGAGCGGCGACCCGACACTGGAGCGGATAGCCCAAGGCGAAGGACTGGCGTTGTGCGCGGCGGGTAACTGGACAGCCCGCTTTGCGCCCGCGCTCGAGCGGATCGTCTCCGACGCCGAGAAACTGCGCGGCAGCCGTTCCCACATCTTCATCGATGTGTCGCAGGTCGCGAGCCTCGACACGTTCGGCGCGTGGCTGATCGAGCGGCTGCGCCGCAGCCTGAGCGATGCCAGCGCCGAAGCGGAGATCGCGGGCCTCTCCGCCAATTATTCCAGCCTGGTCGACGAGGTGCGCCGCGTCGGCCCTGCGCCCAAGACCGCGAGCAACCAGCTCTTGATAGTAGGCATGCTGGAGCAGATCGGGCGCACCGTGGCCGGGATCAGCGGCACCATCATCGGCCTGGTGGATATGCTCGGCGCGGTGCTGGCCGCCGCCGGCAAGGTGCTGATCCATCCGCGCAGCTTCCGCCTGACCTCGACGGTGCATCACCTCGAGCAGGTGTGCTTGCGGGCGGTACCGATCGTGGTGCTGATTACCTTCCTGATCGGCTGCATCATCTCGCAGCAGGGCATCTTCCATTTCCGCAGGTTCGGCGCCGACATCTTCGTGGTCGACATGCTGGGCGTGCTGGTGCTGCGCGAGATCGGCGTGCTGCTGGTTGCGATCATGGTCGCGGGCCGCTCCGGCTCGGCCTATACCGCCGAGCTCGGCTCGATGAAGATGCGCGAGGAGATCGACGCGCTGCGCACCATGGGCTTCGATCCGATCGAGGTCTTGATCCTGCCGCGCATGCTGGCGCTGGTGCTGGCGCTGCCGATCCTGGCCTTCCTCGGCGCGATGGCCGCGCTCTATGGCGGCGGCCTGGTGGCCTGGCTCTATGGCGGCGTCGATCCGGAGGCGTTCCTGCTCCGCCTTCGTGATGCCATATCGATCGACCATTTCATCGTCGGCATGGTCAAGGCGCCTGTCATGGCGGCGGTGATCGGCATCGTCGCCTGCGTCGAGGGGCTTGCGGTGCAGGGCTCGGCGGAGTCGCTCGGTCAGCACACCACCGCGTCGGTGGTGAAAGGGATCTTCTTCGTGATCGTGATGGATGGCGTGTTCGCGATCTTCTTCGCCTCGATCGGGATGTGATCATGGCCGAGCAGGATATCGACGCCGTCATCCGGGTCCGCGACATTACCGTTCAGTTCGGCAACACGCGCGTGCTCGACGGCCTCGACCTCGACGTCAAGCGCGGCGAGATCCTCGGCTTCGTCGGCCCGTCTGGCGCCGGCAAGTCGGTATTGACGCGCACCATCATCGGCCTGGTGCCGAAGGTCTCCGGCCGCATCGAAGTGTTCGGCGTCGATCTCGATGCCGCGAACTCGGCGCAGCGCCGCGGCGTCGAGCGGCGCTGGGGCGTCTTGTTCCAGCAGGGCGCGCTGTTCTCCTCGCTCACGGTGCGCCAGAACATCCAGTTTCCGGCGCGCGAATACCTGCGCGTCTCGCAGCGGCTGCTCGACGAGATCGTGGTGGCGAAGCTGGTAATGGTCGGGCTGAAGCCCGAGGTCGCCGATCGGTATCCGTCGGAACTGTCCGGCGGCATGATCAAGCGCGTCGCGCTGGCGCGCGCGCTCGCGCTCGATCCCGAGCTCGTGTTTCTCGACGAGCCGACGTCCGGCCTCGATCCAATCGGCGCCGGCGATTTCGACGAGCTGGTGCGCACCCTGCAGCGCACTTTGGGGCTGACCGTTTTCATGGTAACCCACGATCTCGACAGTCTTTACACGGCGTGCGACCGTATCGCGGTTTTAGGGAACGGTAAGATCATTGCTGCAGGATCGATCGCCGACATGAAGGCATCGCAGCATCCGTGGCTGCAGCAATATTTCAACGGCAAGCGCGCCCGCGCCGTTGTGGCCTAGCTCATGATCCCGAAGCGAAAAGACCGGTTTTCGGACGAGATCATGCGCCAACAGGGAATTCGACGGGCTCGAACGCAGGCTGACTGCGCGAGCGCCCAAGAGTGATGAACGCGAGCAGTTGATGGAAACGCGGGCGAACTACGTCTTGATCGGGGCTTTCACGCTGGCGGTAATCGCCGCGGCGTTCGGCTTCGTGCTGTGGTTCCAGAGCCTGCACACCACCAAGCAGCGCAGCCCCTTGCGGGTGATCTTCGAGGGGCCGGCGTCGGGCCTGCGCAACGGCGGCAACGTCAATTTCAACGGTATCAGGATAGGGGAGGTCGTCTCGGTCAAGCTCGACAACCCCCGCCGCGTGGTCGCTCTGGCGATGATCGAGAACAACGCACCGCTGCGCAAGGACACCCTCGTCGGCCTCGAATTCCAGGGCCTGACCGGCGTCGCCGCGATCTCGTTGAAAGGTGGCGAGGAGGCCGCCCCGCCGGTGCCGCTGGATGAGGACGGCATCCCGGTTCTGACCGCCGACCCGAACGCGTTGCAGGACGTCACCGAGGCGATCCGCGCCACGCTGCAAAACGTCAACCGCATCGTCGCCGACAACCAGCAGTCGGTGAAGAATTCGCTGAAGAATCTCGAGGTCTTCACCCAGGCCTTAGCGCGCAATTCCGAGAAGATCGACAACGTCATGCTCAAGGTCGACGGCGTGATGGGCAAGGCCGACAATCTGATGCTGGGCCTCAACGCGATCGCTGGCGGCAACAATGGCAGCGAGCTGAACCTGATGGTGAAGTCGATCCGCGAGCTCGCCGACAACGTCGACAAGCGGTCCAATCTGCTGATCAACGACGGCCGCCGCACACTGTCCGACATCAGCCGCGCCGTGAACAATTTCGACCGCAACCCGAGCCGGGTGATCTTCGGCGGCAGCAACAACGCCGCACCCGAGCCCGCGCCGGCTCCCGCCGCAGCGCCGACCGGGCCGCGGCGGCGGTAGTGGGTTGCGCGAGTAGCGAGTAGCTCTTTTCCCCGCTGCCAGGCCCGTCATTGCGAGGAGCGAAGCGACGAAGCAATCCATCGTGCGCCGAGTCGAGAGGTGGATTGCTTCGCTCCGCTCGCAATGACGATTGTTCTCCATCGCGTCTCCGCGAGCCGTTCGCCTTAGCCAAAACAAAAACGGAGACCTTTAGGTCTCCGTTCTCCATTCGCTAGTCGCAGCTTACCCCAGCCGTCCTGCCGCGTGGGCGAGCAGGGTGTAGACCAGCCCGGTCTCCGAGGTCAGGTGGCTGCTCAGCTCCTGCTGGCCGCGGCCTTCGCGGGCGACTTCGTCGAGCAGGCGCTCGAACTCCGCGATGTAGCGGTCGACCGTCTGCTTGAAGCCGCGGTCGGCGCGGTACTTGCGGGCCACTTCATCGAAGGCCTTCTGGCCGGCCGGCGTGTAGAGGCGCTTGGAGAACGCCTTGTTCTCGCCGCGCTGGTAGCGATCCCACATCTCGGCGGCGAGCGTGCGGTCCATCAGCCGGCCGATGTCGAGCGACAGCGACTCCAGCGGATTGGCGGCCGGCTGCGGCTGCGGCTGCTGCGGACGCGGGCGCTGCTGGGCGTCGCGGCCCTGCGGGGCAGGCGGCGGCGCGTCGCTGCGGTTGAGCAGGTCGGACAGCCAGCCATCACCGTTGTTGGGGCCGGCCGGGCTGACCGACGGAGCTTCGGTGCGGCGCGAGGTCGACATGCCGAGATCCGGCGGCGGCAGCGTCGAGGCGCTGTTGCCATTGTCGCGCACGCTGTCCCGCATGCGCACGTCGGCGCGGCCGCCGGCGGCAGCCATCACCGCCGGCTCCTCGTGGCGGACGCTGGCGCGGTTGGTCGAGACCACGTCGAGGCCGCGGCCGTGATGGGCGACGATGCGGTTCAATTCGGCCAGGGCCTCGATCTGGTCGACGATCACCTTGCGCATTTGCGCAGTGTTTTCGGCGGCCTCCTGCGGCATTTCCAGCACGCCGCGGCGCAGCTCGTTGCGGGTGGCCTCGAGCTCGTTGTGCATCTCGCTCGCCATCTGCTTCATCGCCGTGACCATCGCGGAGAACTTCTCCGTCGATTCCCTGAACATCGCATCGGTCTCGGCATTGCTCTGCTGGTAGAGGTCGTTCATGGCGTCGACGGTCTGCTGACGCTCGTTCTCGGCGGCCATGCGCACCGCCTCGAACTGCTTGCTGATCGCAGCCGAACCTGCGCCTGCGGTCTCCGCCACCACGCGCGCGATGTCGCGGGCGCGTTCCTCGGCCGCGCCGAGCGATTCATCGAGCAGTCCGGTGAAGCGCGACAGCCGCTGGTCGAGATCGGTGGTGCGCAGGTCGATGGTCGTGACCAGCGATTCCAGCGCCGACTTGCGCTCGCTGACGGAGGTCGTCGTCGAACGGTTGGCCTGCTCGACCACGGCAGCCGCATCGATTAGCGCCTTGCCATGGGTCTCGAACTGGCTTGACAGCGCGCCGAGATCTTCCAGCGCCTTGCCGGTCTTGCTGTTGAACACCGTGAGCTGGTCTTCCAGCGTCTGGGTCGCCACGCCGTTGCGCGAGGTGACGTCGTTCATGGCGGACACGAAGTCGGCCACGCGGGTCACCAGCGCGCGCTCCAGCGAGTTGAGGTTGTCGTGGGCGCCGGTCAACACTTCCTGCAGCAGGATGTTGCCCTCGCGCAGCCGCTCGAACAGCGCCACCGTGTCGGTGCGCAGGATCTTGCTGGTCTCCTGCATCTCCGTGACGGCCGAGATCGAGACCTGGCGCGACTGGTCGATCGCCGCGCGGGAGGCATGCTCGAGCTCCTTGAGCGACTTCGCCACGGCACCGGTCGCCTGATCGCCGGCCGAGGTGATGTTGCGCGCGACGTCGCCACCGTGCGCCGCCATCGACTGCGAGAAGGCGAGGCCGCGGGTTTCGATCGCCTTCAGCGCGTCCGCGGTGGCGCGATCCATGTCGTTCGACAGCTGCGTGGTCTTGGCGGTCAGCGCCTCGACCAGCGAGCCGCGGCGGCCGTCGACCATCTGCGACAGCCGCTCGGTCTGCTGCTGCACATAGGTGACGATCTCGTCGGTCTTGCCGGTCATCGCCGAGCCGAATGCGCTGGAGGCGGACAGCACCGAACGTTCGATGTCGGCGGAGGTCGTCTTGACCTTGGTCGAGACCTCGTTGGACATCGTGATCAGCGCGGCCTGTGCGTTCTGCGCAGAGGTCTGGATGTTGTCGGTGGTCTTGGCCGTGACCGAACCCAGCGCGCGCTCGATATCGGTCGAGAGCGTGCGGATCTGGGCGGCGGCATCGGCGGAGGTCGCCGCAAACGAGCTCTGGGCCTCGCGGGCGCTGCCCAGGATGGTCTGTGCGGTCTCGGCGCTGGCCGCGGTCAGCGAGCGCTCGATCTCGACCGAGATCGCGCGCATCTGGCTTGCGGCCTCGCTCGACGTTGCCACGAACGAGTTCTGGGCATCGCGGGCACTGCCGACGATCGTCTGGGCGGTGTTGGTGCCGACCGACGTCAGGGTGCGCTCGACATCGGCTGCCAGCGACTTGACGTGGTTGGCTGCTTCGGTCGACGCGGTGACGAGGGTGTTCTGCGCCTCGCGAGCGCCGGCCGTCAGCGCCTCGATGGTGCCGGAACCGGCCATCGACAGCGCGCGCTGGATATCGGCGGCAAGCGCCGACACCTTTGTCGCAGACTCGGTCGATGCGTTGACCAGCATGCTCTGGGCTTCACGCGCGCCTGACGTGATCGATTCCGCGGTGGCGGAGCCGGCCATCGACAGCGAACGCTCCATGTCGGCGGCCAGGGTGCGGACCAGATCGGTGGCCTCGGTGGATGTACTCGCCAGCGTGCTCTGGGCCTCGCGCGCCGAGGCGACGATGGCTTCCGCGGTGGCGGAGCCTGCCATCGACAGCGAGCGCTCGATATCGGCCGACAGGGTGCGGACCAGATTGGTGGCGTCGGTGGACGCACCGGCCAGCGTGTTCTGGGCCTCGCGGGCGGAGGCGACGACGGCTTCCGCGGTAGCGGTGCCGGCGGTCGAGAGCGAGTGCTGGATGTCGGCCGCGAGCGTGCGGGCGAGGTTGGTGGCTTCGGTCGACGCGCCGGCCAGCGTGCTCTGAGCTTCGCGAGTGGAGGCGACGACGGCTTCCGCGGTAGCGGACCCGGCCATCGACAGCGAGCGCTCGACGTCGCTGGCGAGCGACTTGACCTGGCCGGTGACGTCGTTCGACGTCGCGATCAGCGTGGTCTGGGCCTCGCGGGCACCGGTCATGATCGCTTCGGCAGCGGCAGAGCCGGACATCGATAGCGATTGCTCGACGTCGGCGGCAAGCGACTTGACCTGGCTTGCGGCTTCGATCGAGGCCGAGACCAGCGTGGTCTGCGCGTCGCGGGCGCCGGACAGCACGGAGGCCGCGGTGGCGCTACCGGCCGCCTGCAGCGTGCGCTCGACGTCCTCCGACAGCGCCTTGATCTGCGAGGCGACGTCGCCGGATGCGGAGACCAACGACACCTGGGCGTCGCGGGCACTGGTGAGGATCGAGTTGGCGGCGCTGGTGCCGACGGCGGTCAGCACGCCCTCGACCTCGGCCGAGCTCAGCTTGAGCTGGTTGCCGACATCCGCGGACACGGTGAGCAGCGCCTGCTGCGCGGTGCGCGCGCCGGTCTGGATGGTTTCGCTGGTGTTGACCACGAGGTTGGTCAGCGAGCGCTCGGCGTCCTCGACATGGGACTTGATGCTCGACGACAACATTTCGGCGCGGGACATCATGTCCTCGCTCGCCTGGCGGCCGCTGCTCTCGATGCGGCCGGCGACGGCCTCGACGCGCGAGCCCAGCAGGTCCTCGAACTGCGCGACGCGGGTGTCGATGTCGCCGGCGATGGCGCCGACGCGGCTCTCGATGCCCTGCTGGATGTCGGCGAAGCGCGCCGAGATGGTGTCGGTCACGTTCGAGCTATGACCACTGATGGTCTCGACGAGGCGGGTGTTGTGACCGTTGATGGTATCGGCGAGGCGGGTGCTGTGACCGTCGATGGTATCGGCGAGGCGGGTGCTGTGGCCGTTGATGGTGTCGACCAGGCGGTTGCTGTGGCCGTCGATGGTCTCGGTGACGCCGTTGATGCGATGGTCGACCGCGGCGATCGCCTGCACGGTGCCCTCGGTCAGGGTCGTGGTCAGCAGGCCGAGGCGCGAGTCGATCGAGTGGATCGCCTGGGTGGCGCCTTCGGTCAGCTGGGTCGCGAGCGTGCCGAGATGGCCGTCGATGGTGTCGGTGACCGACTTGGCGCGGCTCTCGAAGGTGACTTCGAGCGACCTCATGCGGCCGTCGATCGCGTCATCCAGCGACTGCAGGCGGCCGTCGAACGAGCCGATCTTGGTGGCGAGCGATGAATCGAACGACGACAGCTTGTCGGTCAGCGAGGCGTCGAGATTGGTGACGCGGCTGCCGAGCGTGGTCTCGAACTGCAGCAGGCGCTGGTCGAGCGAAGCGGTGATCTCGCCGCTATTCGAGGTGACCCGATTGTCGAAGGTGTCGACATAGGTCTTCAGGCTGTCGGCGATGTCCTGGGTCCGCTGGCCCATGCGCTCGACGATGTCGCCGCCGAAGGTCTTCACGGTGCGGTCGAATTCCGAGATGTGGCGGGTGATCAGCGCGCCGAGCGTGCCGGAGTCGCGGGCGAATTTCTCGGCGAGCTCGCTGCCGTGGTTCTTCACCAGGTCATCGAACGCGCTCATCTGCAGCGACAGCGAGTCGTGCGCGGTCTCGGTCTGGCCCACCACCTTGGCGACCAGCGAGTTGACGGTGACGTCGAGCGCTTCGCTCGCCCTGTCGCCGGACGTCATGATCTGGCCGGCGAGGCGGTTGCCGGCGTCGTCGATCTTGCTGACGAGGTCGTTGCTGCGCAGCTCGAGCTCGAGCAGCAGCGAGTCCGCGGAGTTCTTCAGGGAGTCGTGGACCTCTTCGGTGCGGTCGGAGATGCCGTCGACGATCGCGGACGAACGCTGCTCGAACTCGCCTGTGATGCGGTCGATGCGCTCGTTCAGCATCTCGTGGACGCGGTCGGCCAGATCGACGAACTCGTCATGGACGTGACCGGTCTTGAAGTTGAGGCTGGTGGTGAGTCGCTCGGAGGCGTCCATCACCGCGCGCGTGGTCTCGGCGCTGGCTTCCTCGAGGCGGTCGAGCAGGTCGCCGCCGCGTTCGCCGAGCGCGAGGATCATGTTGTCGCCGGCATGGCTCAGCGCGGTCGTGATGTGCTGGCCGCGCTCTTCCAGCGCGCCGGTGATGCTCTTGGCGACCTCGTCGACGCGCGAGGCAATCGCGTCCGAGATCAGCGCGATGTCGTGGCGCAGGTCGATCTGCACGCCGGAGATCGCGCTACGCACCTGCTCGGCCTGGCCGACCAGATTGTCGCGCTGGTGGGCGATGTCCTGCAGCAGCGCGCGGATGCGCACCTCATTGTCGGAATAGGCGCGCTCCAGCGCCGCCACCTCGTTGGCAACGAGGGTCTCGAGTTCGCCGGCGCGCGCGATCGCGCGCTCGACGCCGTCGCCCATCGCCGCGACTTCGCGGCGGATCGCCTGGCCGACCGTCACCATGGAATCGGCGGCGGCGTTTTCCGGCTCGGAGAATCGCATCGCGACCTGCGCCATCGATTGCGCGATCATCTGCATGCGCTGGCCGTGCGAGGCGAGGCTGGCGAGGTAATAGAACAGCAGCACCGGAACGGCGAACAGCGCGGCGAGGCCGGCGAGCACCAGCACGCCGGTGCCCTGGGCCATCGAAGCCTGCAGGGCCGGCCAGAACGCGATGGTGAGGATGACGCCGCCGAGCAGCCAGGCGCCGGAGCAGACGAAGAACAGCGTGAAGGCGTTGCGGGCGCGGCCTCCCTGCAGCGTCTGCAGCATCTGGCCGATGGTCTCGCGATCATCATTGGCGGCGCGGCGCGGCGCGCGCGGTTCCTCGCTCGGCTCGAACACCGAACGATCGCTATTCGAGCGGGACTCGAACGATGCGGCTGAAAAATCCGGAGCTGATGGCGGCAGGTTCGGCGGCGCGGCGCCTTCGTTGAGGGGGCTGCGGCTCTCAGCGCCTTGCTCGCCGATGTTGAGGGCTTCCTGGATGGCAGAAAGCGCGACCTCGGTGGGATCTTTGACCTTCTTGGGAGTGTTCGCCATGTTCAGTCTGAGCCCTCTCACTATTTTACGCGTCGGCGAGCCTGCGAAACGTCCCCGCGCAAGCTCGAAGCCGGTGCCCACAAGCGGAGCGCAAGCGCCCCCTCGGCGGCTTGTCCGCTACATCCGCAAACATCCTATTGGGAGAGCGATGCGAATGAAATGCTTGCGATTAATACTTTCTTAATCATCGTTAACAGCTTTGCGCCATAAGGCCTTATGGGTGCTCGAAATTCCCGCCGGAGAGGGCCGATTGTGTCCGGAAATTGTCCAGAATCGGGCGGTTTTGCCGATCATCCCGACAACAATTCGTTAACCAGTTTCGTGATTGGCTGGGCGAACGGTCCGCCGGTGAAGCCCGGCAGAGACGACAGGGACAGGCCATGCCGCTTCATCTCGAACGGGTTGAATGGACGCAATCGCCGCCGCTCGCGCCGGGCGACGGGCCGATCGACGTCGATCACCTTCGACGGATGACGCTGGGCGACCCGGGCTTGGAGCGGGAAGTGCTGGCGATGTTCTCGACCCAGTCGGCCCGGATCCTTGGCGAGCTGGCTGCCTTGCCGCCCGAGGCTCCGACCCACGCCCACACCCTGAAGGGATCGGCGCGGGCGATTGGCGCCTTCGGTGTCGCCGAGGCTGCCGCCAACCTGGAAACCGCGCTGATCGCCGGTTCCGACCCGGCCCAGCCGCTCGCCGCGCTCGGGGCCGCGATCGCCGAGGCGCGTACGGCGATCGAGCTGATTCTGGGCCGCTCCTAGGCTTTCCAGCAACTCCACGGCCTGCGGCAATGGTCTGGGCGCCGTCCCGGCCGGCCGGCAGGTTTTCGGTCTCCGCGCTAGCGCTGTGAAGATCGACCCGTTATACGACTGCCCGGGACCTTTCCAACCATCGTCCGGCGCATTCCGGCAGCACGAGCAATCATGGCCAAAATCCACTTTATCGACCATTCCGGAGAGAAACGCTCCATTGATATCGAGAACGGCGCGACGGTGATGGAAGGCGCGATCCGCAACGCCATTCCCGGCATTGAAGCCGAATGCGGTGGCGCCTGCGCCTGTGCGACCTGCCATGTCTATGTCGATGACGCGTGGCGCGAGAAGGTCGGCGCGCCGTCGCCGATGGAAGAAGACATGCTGGATTTCGGCTTCGACGTGCGTCCGAATTCCCGGCTGTCCTGCCAGATCAAGGTGACCGACGATCTCGACGGACTGGTCGTGTCGACGCCCGAGCGCCAAGCCTAGAGCCTTTCGTTCCGATTGAATCGGAACGAGGCTCTAGATCTTGTTTTGACGCGTTTTCTTCACGCGAACCGGTATCCACTTCGCTCGAAAACGCTCTGTCGTCTCTATTCGCCGTCCGGGTTCACACCGCGACGGACCCAGCGGCGGAAGTTCTCCTTGACCTCCGCCGGCAGCGGCGTCGGTCTGCGCGTGGTCTCATCGATCATCACGGTGACCGCCTTCGCCGACGCCACGCATCTCCCTTCCGAAAATACCACCTGATCGAAAGTGGTCGACGTCCGTCCGAACTTGACGAGACCGAGCCCGAGTTCGATCTGGCCCGGCCAGTGCAACTCGGCGCGGAAATGGATGTCGAGCCGTACCATGATCCAGCCAAGCCCGGCCGGCATCAGCCCCATGCTGAGGTCCTTCACCAGCGTGACACGGCCGGTTTCAAAATAGCTCGCATAGACGGCGTTGTTGACGTGCCCGTTCGGGTCGAGATCGGCAAAGCGCACATTGTCGGACAGGCGATAGGGAAAGTCTTCCAGGCGCAGCGCCTCGTCGGCGCGGACAGGGGCATTCACGAGGGGGATCTCCATCGGTTTCCCGCCCATACAGCCGAGTTACGCAGGCTCGGCAAGGGGTTGCCGCGCCAGCCACTGTCCCTATTATGCATGTCCCGATCCGGCCCATTTGGCTGGGCAGGCGAGAGCCGTCCAGTCGATCTCAACTGAAAAGAAGCGGACATGAGCGAAGCGATCAAGACCGATGTGCTGATTATTGGCGCGGGCCCCTGCGGTCTGTTCGCCGTGTTCGAACTGGGCCTGCTCGACATGAAGGTGCATCTGGTCGACATCCTCGACAAGATCGGCGGGCAGTGCGCCGAGCTCTATCCCGAGAAGCCGATCTACGACATTCCCGGCATTCCCTTTGTCACCGGCCAGGGCCTGACCGAGCAGCTGCTGGAGCAGATCAAGCCGTTCGGCCCGACCTTCCATCTCAACGAGATGGTGGAGAGCATCGAGAAGATCGGCGATCCGCTGTTCCGCGTGAAGACCGATGCCGGCAAGGAGTTCGAGGTCAAGGTCGTCGTGATCTCCGCGGGCGGCGGTTCGTTCCAGCCGAAGCGTCCGCCGGTGCCGGGCATCGAGGCCTATGAAGGCACGTCGGTGTTCTATGCCGTGCGCAAGATGGAGCAATTCCGCGACAAGAACATCCTGATCGTCGGCGGCGGCGACTCTGCGCTCGACTGGACGCTCAATCTGCATCCGATCGCCAAGCGCATCACGCTGCTGCATCGGCGCGACGATTTCCGCGCAGCGCCGCACAGCGTCGAGCAGATGCGCTCGCTGGTTGCCGACGGCAAGATGGATCTGAAGATCGGCCAGGTCACCGGGCTCGAGGGCGCCAACGGTCAACTCTCGGGCGCCGCGCTGAAGGCCAACGACAATGCGATGTCGACGATCGCCTGCGATACGATGCTGCCGTTCTTCGGGCTCACCATGAAGCTCGGTCCGGTCGCGAACTGGGGCGTGGCGCTGGAGAACAATCTGGTGCCGGTCGACACCGCAGCGTTCGAGACCAACGTTTCAGGCATCTTCGCGATCGGCGACATCAACACCTATCCGGGCAAGCTGAAGCTCATTCTGTCCGGCTTCCACGAGGGCGCGCTGATGGCGCAGAAGGCGCATCGCTACGTGTATCCGGACAAGCGCCTGGTGTTCCAGTACACAACCTCGTCATCAAGTTTGCAGAAGAAGCTTGGAGTGAACTGATTCCACTTCAGCAGCGACCAATGCCAGGGGCATGGGTCATTGACCGTGCGGCGCGGGTACTGGAACACTTCGCGAAATGGCCGTAGTCTGCTCGTAGTCGGGTTTGTCGATTGATCAGGTGATGATGATGCGGAACACGCTATCCAGACTTCGGCTGATCCTGGCGATCGCCTCGGCCTTTGCGCTAGCTGCTCCGCTTGCAGCTTCCGCGGCCGAGCTGTCGGCGGCCGGACTCTGGCAGAAGATCGAAGACGGCAAGCCCGAGGGCTGGTTCCTGGTGATCGAGCGCAACGGCCTGTTCGAAGGCATGATCGCAAAGATGTTCTCGGCGCCCGGCGATCCGCCCAATCCGGTCTGCTCGAAATGCACCGACGATCGCAAGGACATGCCGTGGCTTGGCATTCCCCTGATCCGCGACATGAAGCGCAACGGGCTCGCCTATGAAGGCGGCAACGTGCTCGATCCGCGCAACGGCAAGATCTATAAGGCCAAGATGACGCTGAGCGCCGATGGACAGACGCTAACCATGCGCGGCTATCTCGGCATCTCGCTGTTCGGCAAGGACGAGGTCTGGACCCGGCTGCCGGATACGGCGATGGCGCAGCTCGATCCTACAATCGTCGCCAAATATCTGCCCGCGCAAGCCGCAGCGATGAAGCCGCCGCCTCCGCCGGCGCCTTTGCCCGCGACGAAGCGGCACTAGGACCCTCATTGGGATCGGGTTCGTTCGCGGCCGCACGCGCGCGGCCTCGCGAGCGTGCAGCGTTCAGCGTTGCTCCGGTGCGGTCGGCAACGGCGCGACGGGCTCGGAAATCACCTCAGGCACCGTGGTGTTCAAGCGCAGCACGGCGGCGGCTGCGGGGACCGCAGCATCGGCCATCGCCGCATGACCTTCGGCGCTCGGATGCACCGCGCCGCCATACACCGCCGACAGAATGCCCCACGTCGCATCGTGGATGTCGGTAGGCTGCATCGACGACGGCAGCCCCTGCGGGTAGGTCATCGCCGCGAAATAGCTGTCATTGGCGTCGCGGATCCAGCGTGCACGCGGCAGATAGGCGCGGTATTCGCCGGCGCTGCGGCCGCATTTGAGCGGCTGACTGGCTGCGGCGACGATGTCGGAGACGAAGCTGTCGCCGTTGGCGGCGAAGCAGTCGCGGTCGAACTCCGGATCGGTCGACGCGCGTGCGCAGAAGCCGTGGCTTGCAAACGCATCCTGATGCGCATCGACGAAGGTCATGCGGTCGGCCTGCGGATTGCGGCAGATGATGCCGGACTGGCACTGCGCGATCGCCTTGAGCTGCGGAAGGAACTCGTTCTGCACGAAGCCCGAGACCGCGGCGAGCCGCTTCGGATCGGCGTTGAACGAGGGATGGATCTCGAAGCCGGCGCGGCCGCCGGGGCAGGGCGCGCCGCCATTGGCCAGCGCCGGATTGGCGTAGGCCGTGTAGACCACGTGCGAGAGGTCGCCGCCGACCAACGGCTTCAGCGCATCGCGCAGCTTGGCGAAATCGGCAGGCAGGTCGCGCGCCAAGGCTGAGCGGGCATCGTCGACGCTGGCCATCGAGCCGCCCTGGCTGAACAGTGCGCGTTCGGTCGGTGTGTCGACGATCACGTTGGCGACGAGGCCGGAGAAGTAGATGTCGTTGGCGCCGACCGACAGCAGCACGAGATCGAGCGTGCGGTCCGGCTGCCGGCGCTTGGCGGCTGCGAGTGCCGTGCGCAGCTCCGCGATCTGGCCGTTGACGGTGCCCGAGCAGGTGTTGGCGGTTTTCGTCGGCAGACATTCCCGCGCCTGTTGCGAGCCGAGCAGGCCGTCGGGGATGGTGGCGCCAGTGCAGGCCAGCGGCAGATAGGTCACCGCGATATGCGGATATTGCACGGCGAGCGCAAGCGCGGTGCGGGTCTGGTAGCTGTACAGCGAACGGTGACAGGCCGAGTTGAGCCACAGTGCGCTCTGGCGCTGCCAGTTGGTCAGGGTGTCCGGCGCTTCGCAGGCGCGGCCGCCTTTGAACCCGGCGCGGCTCGGCCGGTAATATTGCGCGCCGCCGAGATAGGAGCGGAAGCAGAACCCCTCGTCGGAGAGGGCGATGGCGCGATCGGGATTGCCTTCGCCGGATGCGATGCTGTCGCCGAGGCCGGCGATCAGCAAATCGCGTACCGCGATCTGGGTCGTCACGCGCTGGTTGGCATCCGAGCCGCTGGCGACGTCGACGGTCGCGACCGTGGTACGGCCATAGCGGACCCGCAGATTGACCGGCTCGGCGCAATCGAATGTCGAGGATTGCGGCCCGTCGCCGTCGTCGAACGACCAGGCGCAGGTCGCGCCGACCGGAACCGGACCCGCGAGCCGCACCACGATCGGGTGATCGATCGGCGTCAGATAGCTTTCCTTGACGTTGTCGCGGGTGCAGGGCTCGCTGACGCGGCCTTGCAGATCGATGCAGAGCCGGTTGACCGTGTTGCGCGCCCAGCCGCGGCCGTCGCTTTGCAGTTCCAGCGCCTGTTCCGAGGCCAGCACGCTGCGGCCGAGCCCGCCTTCGACATGCAGGCGGAAGTCGCGTTCCTCGCGGAACAGCCGGAAGCGGTTGCGGACCTCCCAGGAGATCGAGAGCTGGCTATCCTGCGCGTCCGCGGCCGAAGCCAATACCGCCGCGAGCGCGCTGCCGAGCAGCACGCTGCAGACCGTTGCACGAAACGAAAATCGAACCAAAGAGCCAATCATGGCGCGGTTTGACGCGAGTGGTACGGCGAAAATAAGAGAAGCGGCTGCAGAGACCAAAATCCGGGACCGAGACACCGGGGCGAGGGACCGATAACGTTCGCTGTTACCGTCTCAGCCGCCTGATCTGCTGCTGCCGGCTTTCGATCGGTTGCCGCACGGTCGCCGAAGCCGTGCAGGCTTGGCTGAGTCTTTTTCGTTCCTGCCATGGCCGCACCACGTTGAGCCACAGCTCGCGCATGCCCATGATCGAGATCGAGATCCCGAACGGGATCAGGAAATAGAGGATACGGAACACGACCAGCGTCGCCAGCAATTGCTCCTTGCTGAACTCCGGCAGCGCCACCAGCATCGCAGCGTCGAACACGCCGATCGAGCCGGGGGCGTGGCTCGCAAAGCCGAGCAGCGTCGCCAGGATGAACACCACCGCCAGCGAGACGAAGTCGATATGCGGCTCGGTCGGCATCAGGAGATACATTGCGAGCGCGCAGAACCCGAGATCGACCACGCCGATGATGATCTGCAGCAGCGTCAGCTTCGCCGAAGGCAGCACCACCTTCCAGCCGTTCTGGCCGAGCTCGCGGCGCTTCTCGCCGGTCAGGAGCCAGACGAAATAGGCGCCGATGCCGGCAAGGCAGCCGAGCGCGATCAGCCGGTTCATCGCCGGCGGCAGCAGGTCCATCGCCGATGCCGCCGCGGGGTGCCAGGCCATGCCGAAGCCGAGCACGAACAGATTGCCGAGCCAGAACGTCAGGCCCGAGAGAAAGCAGATCTTGGCGACGTCGATCGCGGAGAGGCCGTAGTCGGAATAGATCCGGAAGCGGATCGCGCCGCCGGTAAAGACGGTGGCGCCGATATTGTGGCCGATCGTGTAGCTGGTGAAGCTCGACAGCGCTGCGATGCGGTAGGGGACGTGGGTCTTGCCGATCGTGCGCAGCGCGAAGAAGTCATAGAAGGTCAGCGTGCAGAACGCCCCGACGACGCAGAGCGCCGCGAGCGCGATCCGGTGCGGCGCGATGTCAGTCAGCGCGGTGAGGATGATACCGGTGTCGACGCCCTTCAGGGTGTGGACCAGCGTCGTGACCGCGAACACGATGATGAGCACGCTCGCAGCGATCCCGAGCCGTTTCCAGCCGATCTTTTCCTTGAAGCCACGCCCAAGCGTGGTCAGCAGCCGAAGCATTCATCCTCCCGGCAGGGACAATTTCAGTGGGACCCGGTCACGAACAGCGACGGGTGACGGGCAACCGCACCGTACGCGATGACCCATAAGGCAAAACCGATGCGTTGTGCAGCCCTTGACAATCCAACCTTCGGCTCCCGTCCAGCGTTGTTGTCATACTGGCTACATATGTTCTCGCTCTGCGGAATGTGAGTCGCTGCCATGTCGTGGTCCGCGACGAGACCACTGCATGTTCCACCGTCCCTCAGCCGTTCCAGGCGATTTCGTCGGTATTTTTGCCGATTTCGCCGCTGTCGCAGCGGCACTGCGGAGCCGTCGGAGCGGAGCGAATAGACGATATGCATCAGCGTGGGGGAGGTCCGGGCCGGCTGCGGCGTTTACCAAAGTGTGAAGTCGCTGTGCGCAACTGCGTGATCGGGCTGTGGACCGCGGTTCGGGCCGCAATGAGGCGGCCGCGGGGCGGTCCGTAGGTCTATTGAGGCAAAACGCCGCGCACATCGCGCGGCCACATGGTCACGGCCGGCACCACGACGCCACACTTCGATCCGCAGCGAAGTATCATCGAGAAACGAAGACCTATCTCTCGCATTGGTTGCCGAGAAGCGAGGTCAAGACCATGCAACAGACATCCCTGAACCTCCGGCGCGTGCCGGACCAGCGCGCGGTGTCGCATCAGCAGCCGACCGGGCTTGCGGCGACGTTGACGCTCGCAGCGATGAGTCTCGGCTACGGCGTCGTGCAGCTCGACGTCACCATCGTCAACACGGCGCTCAACGCCATCGGCGGTTCGCTCGGCGGCGGCGTCGCCGAGCTGCAATGGGTGGTCAGCGCCTACACCATCGCGTTCGCCGCCTTCATCCTGACCGCGGGCGCGCTCGGCGACCGGATCGGCGCCAAGCGCATTTTCATGGCCGGCTTTGCCATCTTCACCGCGGCGTCGGTTGGCTGCGCCGTCGCGCCTGATGCCGTGACGCTGATCGCCGCGCGCTGCGTGCAGGGGCTGGCCGCGGCCATCCTGGTGCCGAACTCGCTCGCGCTGCTCCGCCACGCCTATGCGGACGAGAAGGCGCGGGGACGCGCGGTCGGCATCTGGGCCGCAGGCGCGAGCCTTGCGCTGACCGCGGGCCCGTTCGTCGGCGGCGGGCTGATCACGCTGGTCGGCTGGCGCGCGATCTTCATCGTCAATCTGCCGATCGGCCTGGCCGGGCTGTGGCTTGCCTGGCGCTTTGCCGGCGAAACCACGCGCCATCACCAGCACCGGCTCGATCTGCCGGGACAAATTGCGGCGATCGCCGCGCTCGGCATGCTGGCCGGCGCGCTCATCGAAGGCGGTGCGCTCGGCTGGGGCAATCCGTTCGTGGTCGCAGGCTTCGTTCTGGCGGCCGTCTTCTCCGTGCTGTTCGTCTGGCGTGAGGCGCGCGCCGCGCGGCCGATGTTGCCACTCTCGCTGTTCAGCCACCGGATGTTTGCTCTGACCTCACTGGTCGGCCTGCTGGTGAACGTTGCGTTCTACGGGCTGATCTTCGTGCTCAGCCTCTACTTCCAGCAGGTCAACGGGCTGTCGGCGCTCGCCACCGGCCTCGCGTTCGTGCCGATGCTCGGCGCCGTGCTGCCCGCCAATTTGATCGCGCCGCATGTCGCGGAGCGGATCGGCGCGCCGCGGACGATCGCGCTCGGCGCCGCGCTCTCGGCCTCCGGATGCCTGGCGATGCTGTTCATCGGTCCCGCTACCAGCTATCTCGCGATCTGCCTGCAACTGCTGGCGATCAGCGGCGGCCTCGGCCTGCTGGTGCCGCCCCTGACATCGGCGCTGCTCGGCAATGCCGAGCCGCAGCACGCCGGGATCGCGGCCGGGGTGCTGAACGCCACCCGGCAGACCGGCAGCGTGCTTGGTGTCGCGTTGTTCGGCTCGATGGTCAGCCGGTCCGCGGTCTTCATTTCCGGCCTGCATGCGGCACTCGTGATCTCCGCCGGCGTGCTGCTTGCCGCCGCCGCGCTGATCTGGATCGGAGCATCATCACAAGCGCGGCAATGAGCGAGGCCGTCGTTGCGCGGTCACGGCGCGGCATCTAACCTTGCGGCGTCGGGGACTGTCGCCGAGGGGGCTGACCAGATGCCTGCGCCGATCGACCGTCGTCTGCTGCTGCGCCGCGCCGCCATGCTCGGGGCCTCGCTGCCGTTTGCCAACCTGATCGCTCCGGCGCGCGGAGAGGCGTCCGCTCTGATCGCGCGCAGGGTGTTCTTCGACAATCCCGATTACATCAATGTCCGCCTCAGCCCGGACGGGACGCAGCTGTCCTATGTCGCGCCGCTCGACGGTGTGAACAATCTCTGGGTCGCCCCGCTGTCCGATCCCAAGGCGGCGCGGCCGGTGACCCGCGTCACCGATCGCAACATCTCGGCCGGCTATCGCTGGGCGCATACCAACCGCCATGTGGTGTTCTTCCGCGAGCGCGACGGCGACGAGAACTGGCGTGCCGCCAGCGTCGACATCACCGACGGCAAGATTGTGCCGTTGACGCCGGAAACCGGGGTCAAAGCCTTCTTGCAGGAGTCCGATCGCAGATTCCCCGAGGAGATGCTGCTGCGGCACAACCAGCGCGACAAGCGCTACTTCGACATGTACCGCGTCAACATCGTGACCGGCGCGAGCGCGCTCGTCTACGAGAACCACGACTATATCGCGCTGATCACCGACAGCACATTCCAGTTGCGGCTGGCGTCGCGCCTGATCGCAGACGGCTCCGCCGAGGTGTTCGAGCGCGGTCCGGACGGCAGCTGGGCGCCGTTCATGACGGTGCCGATCGCCGAGACCGATACGACCCAGCTGCTGGATTTCAGCGAGGACGGCAAGACGCTGTACCTGATCGATTCACGCGGCCGCGACAAGGCGGCGTTGTTCGCCCTCGACATGGCGACGCGCCAGACCACGCTGCTTGCCGCCGATGACGATGCCGACATCGTGCGGGCGATGTTCGACGAGAATCGCCGGCCATTGGCGGCGCTGGCGATCACGGACCGGATGCGCTGGCACGCCGTCGATCAGAGCGTCGCCAACGACCTCGCCGATCTCAGCCGCTATGGCGCGGGCGACATCAGCTTTGTCAGCAACAGCGACGATCGTCGGCTCGGCACGGTCCATTTCGAGCGCGACACCGAGAGCGGTGAATTCGCGCTGCTCGACCGCAAGACCCGTCAGGTGCGCAAGCTCTTCACCCAGCGCCACACGCTCGACGGCGTTGCACTGCGCAAGCTCGAGCCGGTCGTGATCCCCTCGCGCGATGGCCTGCGCCTCAACTGCTACCTGACCCGGCCGGTCGAAGCCGCGGCCGGACCGGTGCCGCTGGTGCTGGTGATCCATGGCGGGCCGTATTACCGCGACACCTGGGGGTTCAGCCCGGTCCATCAATGGCTCGCCAACCGCGGCTATGCGGTGCTTGCCGTCAACTACCGCGGCTCGACCGGCTTCGGCAAAGCCTTCATCACGGCCGCCGACCACGAATGGGGCGGCAAGATGCATGACGACCTGATCGACGCGGTCGATTGGGCGATCGCGCAAGGCATCGCCGATCCGAAGCGCGTCGGCTTCTTCGGCGGCAGCTATGGCGGCTACTCGGCGCTGGTCGCGGCGACCAAGACGCCCGATGTCTTCGCCTGCATCGTCGACCTGTTCGGCATCTCCAATCTCGTCACCTTCATGGCGACGATCCCGCCCTATTGGGGCCCGTGGATCAGCGTCTGGAAAAATCGGCTCGGCGATCCCGGCACCGAGACCGGTCGCGCGTTCCTGGTCGAACGTTCGCCGCTGACCCACATCGAGCGTGCGGTGAAACCGATCCTGATCGCGCAGGGCATGCGTGACGTGAGGGTCGTGGCGGCCGAATCCGAGCAGATGGTCAATGCGCTCAGGCAGCGCAGCGTCCCCGTGACCTACATCACATTTGCCGACGAGGGGCACGGTTTTGTGCGGCCGGAAAATCGGCTTGCCTTCTATGGCGTCACCGAAGCGTTCCTCGCCAAACATCTCGGCGGCAATTGCCAGCCGATCGGAAACGATTTCACCGGCTCATCGCTCAAGGTCGAGACCGGGGCTGAACTGGTGCCCGGGCTGCGCGGTTAGGGCCAATTACATCGGCGGATTGCGGTTTTCGCAGGTCGTCTCGCGTGCATTCAAGGCTTCTTCACCATGCGTGGAGCCTTGTTGCGGTGCGGTTACCGTTCGTACACGAATGCGCCTGTTTTTATGGGTCCATAAATGGGGCCTATAATGTATCGCGTTTTTACCTGTCTCACCCTGGAACATGACTGGCGGTTGCTCGTCCTCGGTGGTGTGATCTGTCTGCTCGCCAGCGCCGTCGCGATCAGCCTGTTTCACCGGGCGCGAGCGGCCGAAGGCCGGGCCCGCGAGATCTGGATCGGTCTCGATGCGGCGGTCGGCGGTTGCGGCATCTGGGCCACCCATTTCGTCGCCATGCTGGCCTACGATCCCGGCATCGAGGCCGGATACAACATTCCGATCACGCTGCTGTCGCTGGTGCTCGCGGTTGCGATCCTGGCCGTCGGCCTGGCGGTCGCAACGCTCAACGAACGTTGGCAGACGGTTGCGGCCGGTGGCGCGATCGTCGGCGTCGGTGTCGCGGCGATGCATTACACCGGCATGCTGGGGCTGGAGTTGCCCGCGCGCATTATCTGGTCGCCGGGCATCGTCATCGCATCGATCGTATTCGGAAGCCTGTTCGGCGCGATTGCGCTGGTCGTCGCCACGCGCGGCGAACGCCTTGGCACCACGGCGGCTGCGATCGGTCTTCTGACCGTTGCGATCGTCTCGCATCATTTCACCGGGATGGGTGCGGTGACGCTGGTGCCGGATCCGACCATCGCTCCCGACGGACTTGCGGTCTCGCCGCGCGTGCTCTCCTTCATGACCGCGGTTGCGGCCTTCGCGATCCTCGGCCTCTCGCTGATCGCCTCCATCCTCGATCGTCGCGCTAAGACCGAGCTTCACAAGCAGAAACTGGTGCTGGATACCGCGCTCGAGAACATGTCGCAGGGACTGTGCATGTTCGATGCCGACGGCCGCATCATGCTGTTCAACGAGCGCTACAGCGAGATCATGGGGCGCAATCGCGTGCCGCTGCAGGGACGCCTGTTGATCGACGTGCTGCAGGACCTGCATTCGATCGGTGAATGGGACGGTGAGCCCGAGGAATTCTGCAACGCGCTCGTCGCCGAGGCAAAGGCCGGCCACGGCGCGACGCGGATCGTCAGCCGCAACGAGCGCGCGATTCGTGTCGTCGATCAGCCGATGAAGGGCGGCGGCTGGGTCGCGACCTTCGAAGACATCACCGAATGGCAGCAGGCCCAGGAACAGATTTCACACATGGCGCGGCATGACGCGCTGACCAATTTGCCGAACCGGACGCTGTTCCGTGAGCAGCTCGAGAAGGCTTCGAGACTGGCCAAGCGCTCCGACCAGCTCGCGGTGCTGTGCCTCGACCTCGATCATTTCAAGGAGATCAACGACACGCTCGGACATCCGATCGGCGATGCGCTGCTGCGCGAGGTCGCGCGCCGGCTGGGCGAATGCGTAACCGAGCACGACACCGTGGCGCGGCTCGGCGGCGACGAATTCGCCATCGTGCAGTTCTGCAGCAACTGCGAGCCGTCGGTGGTGTCGTCGCTGGCAAGCGCGGTGGTCGAGCGGATCGCCGCACCCTATGAGATCGGGGGCCATCAGCTCGTGATCGGCGTCAGCATCGGCATCTCGCTCGCGCCCGAGGACGGCAAGGATCCCGACGAACTGCTGCAAAAGGCTGATCTCGCGCTCTACCGCGCCAAAGCCGACGGTCGCGGCACCTATCGGTTCTTCGAGACCGGGATGGATGCGCGGGCACAGGCGCGCCGTCTGCTCGAGCGCGACCTGCGGCTTGCGCTGCAGCGCGACGAGTTCGAGGTCTATTATCAGCCGATCCGTGATGTCGTGGGCGACCGGGTCGTCGCCTTCGAGGCGCTGGTGCGTTGGAATCATTCGCTGCGTGGCCTGATCGCGCCGAACAATTTCATTCCGGTCGCCGAGGAAACCGGGCTGATCGTTCCGCTGGGCGAGATCGTGCTGCGCAAGGCCTGCGCGGAGGCCGTGAGATGGCCTGCGGACATCGCGGTCGCCGTCAACCTGTCTCCGGTGCAGTTCAAGAATCCGAACCTGGTGTCGTCGGTGAAGGCGGCGCTGGAGGCGTCAGGCCTGTCGGCGGACCGGCTCGAGCTCGAGATCACCGAATCGGTGCTGCTGCAGAACAGCGAGGCGACGCTCGCGGTGCTGCATGAGCTGCGCGGTTTCGGCGTCCGGATCTCGCTGGACGATTTCGGCACCGGCTATTCCTCGCTGAGCTATCTGCGCAGCTTCCCCTTCGACAAGATCAAGATCGACCGTTCCTTCGTGACGGACCTTGCGACGCGCGAGGACTCGATGGCGATCGTGCGCGCCGTCACCGGTCTCGGCAAAAGCCTCGGCATCGTCACCACCGCCGAGGGAGTCGAGACCGATACCCAGTTCGACCTGCTGCGTCAGGAAGGCTGCACGCAGGCGCAGGGCTACCTGTTCAGCCCGCCGCGGCCGGCGGCTGACGTCGCCAAGATGTTGCGCCGGGCGCCGGAACGATCGGTCGCCTAGCTCCTGCGCTGGGCAAAATAGGCACCGCAAAACGCCATCACCGCGCCGAGGCACAGGGCGGCGAGACCGGCGAGCACGGCGGAAATGGTCGAGACCGTGCTCGGCGCCGCCGCGGCCTGGCCGGCGCCGGCCAGCATCAGCACGCCGACGACGATCAGGAACTGCCGCATCCGCTGCGGGATCTGGCCGGCCGCCGCACTGTGCATCAGATTGGCGGTGAAGTAGCCACCCGAAAACCCGACGCTCGCGATCAGCCACCAAGCGATCGCCGCGCCTGCCGGCATGAACTCGTGGGTATCGGAGCGCCACAGGCCGCCGAGATCCAGCCCGTAGCGCGCGCCCAGCATGTGCACGGCAAGCGCCAGCAGCACGCCGGATATCATCGCGCCGCCGAGGATGAGGTAACGTGGAAAATAGGTCGTCTCAGGCATGGCTCGCTTGTAGGATAGGCGTGACATCCCATGCAAGCGCGCGGATGCGTCTGAACAGGTGGAACGGCGGTTGCCAACAACGTTGCAGGACCGGTCGGAGGCAGGCGAGGGTTCGCCGGTGCGCTATGCCTACAAGGCCTCATTGGTCGGCTCGGCGCACCAGTTCGAGCTGACCGGGGCCGGGCTGTCGTGGCGGATCGCCGGCAGGTCGGGCGTGTGGGATTACAAAGACATCTCCGCCGTCAAACTGTCCTACCGTCCGGTCTCGATGCAGCAGCAGCGGTTTCGCGCCGATATCGACAACGCCAAAGGCGGGCGGATCGCGATCCTGTCGACCACCTGGCAGACCGCGACGCTGGTCGCGCCGCAAGGACATCTCTACCGCGAATTCATCGTCGAGCTGCATCGCCGGATGCAGGCGGCGGGCAGCACGGCGAGGCTGGTCGGAGGCCTCGGGCCGAAGACATATACCGCCGCGCTGGCGCTGCTGGCGTGTCTTGCGGTGGCAATGACCGGATTGCTGGTGATGGCGCTGCTGGCTGCGAACTGGATGGGCGCGCTGTTCCTGGTCGGCTTTGCCGCGCTGTTCACCTGGCAGGTCGGCGGCTTCGTCACCCGCAACCGCCCGCGGCGCTACAGCTTCGATCAGTTGCCCGATGCGCTCTTGCCGAAGGCTGATCGCAATCAAGCGCAATGAAATGTGACTTCGTGCGGCCGTCCGTGCGCGGCATCGTCGGCGCATGGTGTGGCCGGCGGAGCGAGCATCGGGATGGACGATCGAAGTTTGCGGATGCCGTCACGCGCGGAGATCGCCGCGATCAATGCCCGGCACCTGATCGAGACGCCGCTCAAGCCCGCCGATCTGCTGTTCGTGTTCGGCACACGCGGCGATGTTGCCGGTCGGGTCGACGCGGCGGTCCGGCTCTGGCGCGACGGCTTTGCGCGCTGGTCGATCGTCAGTGGTGGCGTGACGCCGGGCGACGACCGCTCGGAATGCGAGATCATCAAGGCTGCGATGGTGGCGGGCGACGTACCCGCCGAGCGGATTCTTGAGGAGCATCGCGCGCACAACACTGGCGAGAACGTGATCTTCTCGCTGCCGGTGATCGACGCGGCGTTGGGGCTCGCCAATATCAGGAGCGTGATCTGCCTCGGCAACAGCTGGACCGCGCGGCGCTATCCGATGACGCTGCACCGGCACTGGCCGGAGGTCGAGAAGATGCTGGTGACGGTAGATCATTTTGCGGTGCCGCGTACGCATTGGCACACATTCCCGAGTTTCGCCGCCGGGTCCTCAGCGAATGGGACAAGATCGAGCCGTACAAGGCGAGGGGGTTCATCGCGGAATGGCCGGTTGCCTGAAGGCACCGCTCGCGACCGAACTGTAAGCAGGCTGTAAGCAACGCGCTGTAAACTCGGCGCCTGATCTGCTTTTGGCTGGAGTGTCAGATGACAATCCGGACTCCATTCTTGGCTCTATGCCTCGTGCTCCTGAGCATCGCCCCGGCTCTTTCCAAGGGCAGCGTAGGCAACAAACATGATCCGCTTGACCACAATCACGTCGACAACCTGCCCCTCGATGTGCGGCAGTACGTTGCCGGAATTTGCAAGGGCACGCCTGTCGCACAGCACGACTTCGCGACCTACTCGCCGCAAGAAAAGCGCTGGCGGATCAACCTCGAATATCTGCAGTGCGGCGTGATCGGGGAATATCGCAGAGGCAACCAATGCCTGGATGTGGACTTCGTCGCCGAGGGCGGGCATTTTCGTCTCGCCAGAAAGACCTATGCGGCCTGTGGCTTTTGAAGCCTAGCGCTCCGACCACCACGAATAGGCCGCTGCAACAGCTGTGATCGCGAGCGCGACCAGTATCCAGTTCTGAACTGTTGCGCCGCTTACGAGCCAATCGCCCATCAGAGCCCCCTTGCGCGACGCTACCTTCCGCCGCTGACGGGGGACTTACGGGGCGCTGACGACGTATCGGGCCGAGGTCGTGCTCGACAAGAATTGCGGAGGTGAGAGTGTTCACCGGACTGCTATTGCGGACGGAAGCAGGCCGCTACCCCGCGTGCAGATGCGACGTCATTCCGTCGAATCAAAATCCTCCTCGGTCGCGCTCAGCATTCCCGCCAAGGTCCGCAGGCCGAGGTCGAGTTGCTCCATCGGCGGCGCGGCAAGCGCGAGCCGCACCGCATTGGGCGCGTGCCCCGGCGTGGCGGCGAAGGTTGTCGACGGCGTCAGTGCGATGTCGCGTCGCGCCGCCGCCGCGACCAGGGTCTGCGAGCGCCAGTGCGGCGGCAAGGTCAGCCACAGATGATAGGATTTCGGGTTGGTCTGGATCTCGAAATCGGCCAGATGCTTGGCCGCGATCTGCTGGCGGCGGCCGGCGTCGATCCGCTTCAGTCGTGACAGTTCGGCGGCGGTGCCGTCGGCCATCAGACGCTGCCCTGCGGCGAAGGCGTAGCCCGATGCGGTCCAGCCGCCCGAGCGCACCGCGGCCATGATGTTTTCGCGCAGCCGCGGCGGCGGGACGATGAAGCCGAGCGCGAGACCGGGTGCGACCTTCTTCGACAAGCTGTCGAGCACGATGCAGCTGTCCGGCGCGAGCGCGGCGAGCGGCACCTCATCGTCGAGGAATCCGTAGACGCCATCCTCGATGACGACCAGGCCGAGCTTCTCCACCACGCGCAACAGCTCGGCGCGGCGCTCGGCCGGCATCGTGATGCTGAGCGGGTTCTGGATCGTGGGCTGGATGTAGAGCGCGGACAGATGCGCCTCGCGGTGCGCCTTCTGCACTGCGTCGGGGCGCACGCCGTGCTCGTCCATCGCGAGCGGCACCAGCGCGATGCCGAGCCGTGCGGCAATGCCTTTGACGAAAGGATAGGTCAGCGCCTCGACGCCGCAGCGTCCGCCCGGCGGCACGACGGCGGCGAGCGCCGAGGCGATGCATTGCCGGCCATTGGCGGTGAACACGATCTGGTCGGGATTCGGCGCCCAGCTCTTGCGCGTCAGGAATTCCGCGGAAATGGTTCGCGCCGCCCGCGTGCCGAAACTGGTCGCCGGCCGCAGCGCGCCCTCGAGCACTTCGGGCCGCTCCAGCCCTTCGAGGCTCTTGGCGATCATCGTCGCCTGATGCGGCAGCAGCGGATAGTTGAATTCGAGGTCGATGCGCGCGCCGCGCGGTTCGGGCGGAGCGGCGATGCCGCGACGCGCTTCGCCGGATACGAAGGTGCCGCGGCCGACTTCACCGACCACCAGCCCGCGCCGCAACAGCTCGGTATAGACCCGGCTCGCGGTCGAGACCGCGATGTTGCGGTCATAGGCGAAATGGCGCTGCGGCGGCAGGCGGTCGCCCGCCTTCAGTGCGCCGCTGGCGATCTCGGCGGCCACCGCATCCGCCAGCTTCAGATATTCGAACCGCGACATTATTGCACCGAGAGCAATGTTTTACTTGCTCCGAGCAATGTACCGGATCATTTAAGAGGGAACAAGCCCATGATTGCACCGAAGAGCGCGCAAGCGATCCGAGGTTACGACGGCGCAGGTGTCGAAACGACATTTGCGTCAACGGCATAGCTTTGCCGTTTGGGCATCGAAGGAGATGACAATGACGATGATATCCTCAGCCGCCGCATCGCCCGCGCGGTCCATTAAGTTGGGCGGATTGCTCCGATTGCTCCGATCGTGGGGCGATGCACTCGCGACCTATTGGGTGCGCCGCGAGGCGATCAAGACGCTGCGGCAGCTCGATGACCGGACGCTGCGCGATATCGGAATCTCGCGCTGCCAGATCGAGCCCGCCGTCACCGGTGATTTCGATATCGAGCTGGTGCGCATCCGCTGAGCAGCGGCGTGGTGCGACGGCTTCGCGTGATCGGAGCGGTCGCATCGCAGACGGCCGCGATGGTCCATGTGTTTGAGCGTGGCGAAGGACTGTTCAGATTGGGCCGCGCCCCGGACACCAGGCCGGTTGCAGAATTCACCGAAACTACACCAAAGATGCGGAAGAGCCTCGGTATGTGATCGCCGTCGCTGCAAGGTTGTGACGCTCCATGCTAGCGTATTGGTTGCGTACGCTAGCGTTGTAGTTGGGGACCGATGGCCGCTCGCAAATTGTCGCAAGGGCAGGCCCCGACCCGGGAAGCGCGCCGCCGCTGGCACGAGGAGCGGTCGCTGCGGTGCGCCATCAGATTGGCCCGCATGGGCTACTGGGAATCGCAGAGCGCCGCCGCGACCGATCTCTGGATATCGCCCGAGCTTGCTGCCTTCTACGAATTCGAGACGGTCGACGGCTACATCCCCATCGCCACGGTGCGCGCGCGCTATTTGCCCGAGAGCCGGAAGGTCCTGGAGGCGCATTACGCGGCCTGCTGGGCGGAGGGACAGCCCTATGCGGTGCGGACGAGGCTCCGCAGCTCCGATGGCAGCGTGCTCGACTGCGTGGTGCAGGGCGAGCCGGAATTCGACGCGCGCGGTCAGGTCCGGCGCGTGTCCGGCATCGTCCGCGACGTCACGGAAGAGACGTCCGCGCTGCGGCGCCTGACGGAGAGCGAGCAACGGCTGGCCGATTTTGTCTCGACCGCCTCGGACTGGTGCTGGGAGAGCGACGCCGCCCACCGGCTGCTGCCCTATCCCAAATCGCTGGCCGGCAATGCGGCCTTCCAGACGGTGGCCTCCGGCGGCAAGGCGCGCTGGGAACTGGCTTATGCGCCCGAGGACGGCGAGGCCATGGCGCGGCACCGGGCCGACATGGAGGCCCATCGCCCTTTTCGCGACTTCATCTATACCCTGATCGGCCAGGACGGCTCGCGCGTCAGTATCTGCACCAGCGGCAAGCCGATCTACGCCGATGATGGCAGCTTTCTCGGCTATCGCGGCACGTCCAGCGACATCACCCAGCTCAGGGCGGCCAAGGCGTTGCTCGACCAGCGCACGCGGGCGCTGGAGGAAGCCCACCGGCTCGGCAAGATCGGCACCTGGGGCTACCGCCTGGACACCGGCCGCACGACCTGGGCGCCCGAGCTCTACCAACTGCTCGGCTTCGACCCCGACACGTTCGAGCCGACCGACGAGAGCATGGGCCCCTATTTCCTGGACGGCGACGCCGACCGCTTCAAGGACCTGCAGAGGAGGGTCGTCCGCACCCGAAGGACCGAGGCCACCGACCTGCGCATCCTGCACGCGGACGGCACAGCCCGCGATCTGGCTGTCATCTGCAAGGCGGAGATCGCCCACGACAAGGTTATCGGCATCATCGGCACCGTGCAGGACGTCACCGAGCGCAAGGAGGCCGAACGCCAGCTCGAGCAGCTCGCCTATACCGACCCTTTGACCGGCCTCGCCAATCGCGCGCTGTTCACGCGCCAGCTTGCAGCATCGATCGAGGGCTGCACCCGGCAAAACCGACGCGCCGCGCTGCTGCTCATCGACCTCGACCGCTTCAAGGAGGTCAACGATTCCCTCGGCCATGCCGCCGGCGACAAATTGCTGATCCAGGTGGCGGCTGCGCTGCGGCAGGAGTTGGGGCCGCGCGCCTTCATCGCCCGGCTCGGCGGCGACGAATTCGCCGTGCTGGCGGAGGGATGCGGCACGTCCGACATAGCGCTCACCAGGCTTGCTGATCGGCTCATCGGCAAGCTGTCCGTCCCGGTCGATCTCGCCGAGGGCGAGGCCTTTGTCGGCGCCACCATCGGCATCGCTCGCCTGCCGGAGCATGGGGCGACGGCGGAGACCGCTGTGCGCAATGCGGACCTGGCGCTCTATATGGCCAAGGAGGCCGGGCGCGGCCGCGCGCAACTGTTCGAGCCGGTCTATGCCCAGGCCGTCGATCAAAGGCTCGATCTCGGCCGGCATCTGCGCCACGCGGTTGAGGCCGGCACCCTCGAGGCCCACTACCAGCCGCAGGTGGACCTGAGGACCGGCCGCGTCACCAGCTTCGAAGCGCTGCTGCGCTGGACCCATCCCGAGCGCGGACCAATCTCGCCGGCCGAGTTCATCCCGATCGCCGAAAGCACCGGGCTCATCGTCGATCTCGGCCTGTGGGTGCTGCGCGAGGCCTGCCGGCAAGGCCGCGCCTGGCTCGATGCCGGGTTGCCGCCGCGCTCCGTCTCGGTCAACGTCTCACCGGCGCAGATCTGGAACGTGGATTTCGATGCGGCCGTCTCGGCGGTGTTGGCTGAGACCGGCTTTCCGGCGAAGCTGCTCTGCCTCGAGCTGACCGAAAGCCTGTTCGTCGATCATACCGAGCAGCGGATCAGCCGCACGCTGACGGCGCTCTCCGGTCTCGGCGTCCGGCTGGCGCTCGACGATTTCGGCTCGGGCTATTCCTCACTCGGCTATCTGACGCGCCTGCCGTTCCACTGGCTGAAGGTGGACCGCGCCTTCGTGGATGGCATTTCCACCGCGCCGGAGAAACGCAAGCTGCTCGGCGGCATCATCGCGCTGTCGCACGGGCTCGGCATGACCGTCGTGGCGGAGGGCGCCGAACTGCCGGCCGAAGTGGACGTGCTCGGCGGGCTCGATTGCGACCTGGTGCAGGGCTTCGTGTTTTCCCCGCCGGTCGCCGCCGACAAGGCGCCGCTGGTGGCCGCCGGCATCGAGCGCGAGGCGCGCCGGATCGAGCCAAAACGGAATCGCCTCTAGGCGAAAACTGCTTCCGCAGCATTCTTTTGCCCGTGGCTTTGCCTCGGATTGCGACAACTCCCCGCCGTGCAATCCTCCCGCGCTCCAGCGAAAAGAGCGCGGATAGGAAGCTATCTAATTGACCAAGCTATCAATTTCATCAGTCGGGCCTCTATCGACGCAACCGGGCATTGGCCTGACTCGTGAATCGCGCAGGGTTTCTCTCGTCTACTCAGACGCTTACTAATACGCCTGTGCACCGCGCGGGGCATCAGCGCTCTTTTCTCATGAGCGCTGATGGGCCGCCTCCTTTGACATCTTATTGATTCTACGTCGGTTCTCACTTTCCTCGCTAAGTCTGATTGCTTGAAGCGCGGATCGAATGTCACCCATAAGCAGCGCCCACTTGGGCCGCCGCATTCTCGCAGAGGGAGACAGATCGTGAGCGAAACACCGCGCATCGAATTCAAGTTTGTAGGAACATACGTTCATGCCGAAGGCATTGCAGGCATCATCGGAGCTGTTGCGATTGCCGCCATTGTGTTGGCTTTTTACTTTGGAAGTTGAAGCCGGAGACGCGAATGAAGCTCGGGAAGCTGATTGAGGAATACCGCGCGGACCCGGACTCGGACTTTCGCAAGCTCAAATACGAAGTCCGAGTCAAACACGAGCGATTGTTGTCGCGGATTGCTCGCGAACATGGGAGCAGTTCGCTCGAGCGTATTCGAACACGCAACTTGATCTCCTGGTACAACGAATGGCTCGGCGACGACGACAAGGTAGCAATGGCGCATTCGCTCGTGGGGCGGCTTCGTGTCCTGTTTCGATTTGGCGCGGCAATACTTGAAGACAAAGAGTGCGCCCGGCTGTTCGATGCACTATCGAGCGCCCGCTTTGAAATGATCGGTCCTCGCTATCAGACCATGACCTTAGATCAGGCCAACGCAATCCGCTTGGCGGCACACGGTCTTGGTTGGCCATCGATAGCACTCGCACAGGCGCTGCAGTTTGAGCTCCTGCTTAATCAAAGAGACGTGATCGGAGAATGGGTGCCCCTCACCGAAGAAGGCGTATCCGATGTTAGATGGCGAGAGCAAAAGTGGCTACGGGGCCTGCGCTGGTCGAACATCGATTCAAACAATGTGTTGCGGCACTCCGTTGGCAAACAACAGCGGCAGATCCAAGTCGACCTCCAGACGGCCCCTATGGTCATAGATGAACTGCAGTACGTGATCCACCGGACAACCAGCGGACCTCTCGTGATCAACGAGATCACCGCCATGCCGTGGAGCGCTGCAGAGTTTAGACGCAAGTGGCGCCTTGTCGCTAAGGAGGCTGGCGTACCTGACGACATCACCAACAGAGATAGTCGGCCTGCGGGTATGATTAGAGGAGGTGGTGAGCGAGCGCGCATAGTTCAGGGGGTTACGCTGCGAATGCTTCGAGAAAGCATCCGTGCATCGCGTCACAGAAATGAGCTGTTATCGGACTAGGGCGTGTACTCATGAACTCGCCGCGTCCCCTTTGGTCTCGAAAGCTGACGTTGAAGCCGACGTCGCTGCGTGTCGGCCTCGGGCCAACAAGCGCCATGGCAACCGGACGGTGATGAGCACATCGATGCAACGATCCGCCTTTCGCAGTGTCTTGAGGCCTTGCATCCGGTTATTGTTCAAGTCCGATAGGCTTTGAAGGGTCGTCAATGCTGCTCGAAACGGGGCTCCGAGGCGCCGCACTGGCGCTGCTCGGCTTACTTGCGATCATTGGTCTTCCTGGCACGCTTCGATCGTCGATCGGTCGCGCCACACTGCTATTCGACCTGTGCGTCATCGCGTTTCTCATCGAAACAGCTCCCGGAATACACGAAGAGCTCGTCTGGTGGATCATTCCACTGCGGATTCTCAGCAACTCAATCGCAGGCATCTTCGTTGTGTGGGCCGAGACAGTGTTCGGTGATGCATCCGCGGCGACGCCATGGCGGTGGGCGGTCTTCGTTGTCGTTTTGCCGCTCGCGGCCGTGGCAACCTTATCCGGCTCGAGCCTGGCGTGGAATGCGACGCATGCCGTGACGCTGATCGTGGTCGTCATCGAAACCGCTCGGGTACTTGCAGGACGTAAGGCAGACTTGGTTGAGGGGCGACGGCGCTTTCGGATTATTTTCGCCTGTGCTGTGGGTCTGGTCATTCTGGCAACAACGATGCTCGATGCAGCCGGTGTCCGCTGGCTCCCTGGGCTTTCGGCCGTGCTGGGCTTGGCCATAGTCGCCGCCATGACACGTCTGCGTGCTGTCTTGCCTGAGCCAACGCTTGAACCGGCGCCGGCTGCGCGAGCGGGCCTTACGATCCCCATCGCGGCAACGGAAATGAGCGCTGAGGAGCGCCAACTGGCGGAGCGGCTGCGACGGGCGATGGAGCAAGACCGTGCCTACCGCGACCCGGACCTCTCGGTGGATCGACTGGCCGAGCAGTTGGGAGTGCCTGAATATCGTCTCCGGCGAACGATCAACCAGCGCCTCGGCTATCGGAACTTCACTGATTTCGTCAACGAGCACAGGTTGAGAGAGGCGCGGGAGGCGTTGTCTGACCCCGCGCAATCGCGCGTCCCGGTCCTGACCATCGCCCTCGATGCCGGTTGGGGATCGATCGGTCCGTTTAATCGCGCCTTCAAGGGTCAAACCGGGCAGACCCCCACTGAGTTTCGCCGTCGCGCGCTGGCCGATTTCGCAATCGGCCATGTTTTGCCAGTATCAGCCAGGCCCGACGCGACTTCTGGCAAGACCCCGACCTCGGCTTAAGGCCTGATCCCGGCGCAAACCGGAGGACAGGTCATGCCTGGAGAGAGGCCGAGCCATCGCCTTTTATATATCGACAACCTGCGTTGGTCAGCGATCAGCATGGTTGTCGTCATGCACGCGGCCGTGACCTACTCGCCGTTTGGCGAGTGGTACTACCGTGAGCATCCGGAGCTGGGTATCGGAGCGAAGATTGCCTTCGCTGCCTATCAATCGTTCCAGCACGCGGTGGCAATGGGTCTGCTGTTCGGCCTCGCAGGCTTCTTTTCAGCCGGCGCCGTTGCACGCAATGGCGTCCGTAGCTTCATCTGCGAGCGGCTACAAAGACTTGGCCTGCCATTGCTGCTCTATGTGACCTTGATCGGTCCGCTGACCGAATATTTCGTCGCAGGGTCGTGGCGGTCGAACCCGCCGCGAACGTTCATCCAGGACTGGTGGCTGCACCTTCGTTCCGGGGAACTACTCGACGGCTCGGGACCCCTATGGTTCTGCCTGGTCCTTCTCCTGTTCTCCGGCGCCTACGCAGCGGTGTGCCAGGTGCGCCCGATACGGTTCGCTCCGCGTGATCCGCCTTCGGCAGGGGCCGTGTTAGGTTACGCGGCCCTGATTGCCATCGTGACCTTTGTCGTCGGCGCTGCTTTTCCGAACGCGACGACTGTTCTCAACATCGATGTGCACGACTTTCCGCAATACCCCTTCATGTACGTTGCCGGTATTGCCGCATGGAAAGGTGACTGGTTGCGCCAGATACCATCACGCGTCGGCAGGCGTTGGTTGTGGAATGGCATTTGGATCGGTGGTGCGCTGTGGATCATCCTCGTCGCTGCGGGCGGTGCCATGCGCGGCGACGTGTCCCCCTATGGCGGGGGCTGGCACTGGCAGGCTGCTGGCATCGACGCCTGGCGCTCATTCACCTGTCTTGCTCTCTCGCTTGGGGCAATCGTCCTCTACCGAGACCGCTTTGACGGCCAAGGACCCGTCGCTCGCTTCCTCACGCGCAGCGCGTTTGGCGTCTACGTCTTGCACGCGCCGATCCTGGTCGCGATTACGCGTTTGCTGCACTTTTTATCGGCTTCAATTGCCCTCAAGTTCGCGCTCGCCAGTCTGGGCGGCATCTTGGCAAGCTTTCTCATTGTCGGCTTTGTGGCCCGGCGAACGCCTGTTTTGCGTGCAGTTCTCTGAACGTCTGCTGTGGGTCAAAAGCCGCCTGTTGCGGCCAAACCGAGCAACGTCCGCTCTGCCCAAACGAGCTGACGTGCTGACAAGCGAGTGGACTTCGGCGGCGAGCCAACAAGAGATGTCGCTATGAGAACGCGTTGACGGGAATCCAATGAAAACACTTCAACAGGCGTTCTGCCTGGCTCCGTTCTAGCTTCGTTAATGAGTATTGTGCTGCGATCAGGCCAAGCTCGCAGTACGTGGGATCCAATGTATATTCGCCAGGTTGTTTTCGCCGTCGTGCTGCTCGGCGCTTTGGTTCGGTTCGGGGCTGCCGCAGCTGAAGATGGCTTCCCGGCAGCGGAGTGGGAGCGCGTCACCCCTGCAGAACTGGGTTGGTCAGAGACCGAATTGGCCCAAGCGCGATCCTTTTCGGATCAGATTCGCTCGAGCGCGGTTGTGATCGTTCAGCACGGAAAGGTGGTGGCCGAGTGGGGCGATACGACGAAGCCAACGGAGCTCGCTTCAATCCGCAAGAGCCTGCTCAGCGCCCTGATCGGCATCGCAGTGTCGGATCACCTGATCAACCTCGACAGCACGCTTGGCGAACTCGGCATCGACGATAATCCACCTGGCTTGACCGGGATCGAGAAGGGCGCGACGGTGCGCGAACTCCTCGAAGCGCGTTCCGGGGTCTACCACGCGGCGCTCTATGAGACGCCGGACATGGCCAAGATGAGACCGCCGCGCGGCAGCCACCCGCCCGGCACCTTCTGGTATTACAACAATTGGGACTTCAACGCGCTGGGCACGATCTACGAGCACGCAACCGGCAGCGGCATCTTCGAGGCGCTCGACCAAAAGATCGCAAAGCCAATCGGCCTGCAGGACTACCGGCAACAGGATGGCAGCTACGTCCGCGGCGAAGCGTCTATCCACCCTGCCTATGCGATCCGCATGAGCGCACGGGACTTGGCGCGTTTTGCACTTCTCTATCTGCACAAAGGCAATTGGGCCGGACACCGGATCGTGCCGCGGGAGTGGGTGGAAGAGAGCACGCGTGGCTATTCGAGAGCGACGTCCGGGATGGGCTATGGCTATCTCTGGTGGATCGGTTTTCTGGGCGGCGCCGTTGCGCCTACGGTGACTTTGCCGGAGGGCAGCTTTTTGGCCGAAGGGTTCGGTGGCCAATACGCCTTAGTCGTGCCCGCGCTCGACCTCGTCGTGGTGCATCGTGTCGACCAGGACATGCCGTTCACCGAGCCTTCTATGCGTAGCGTTGGCAGGCTCTTCTGGCTGATCCTGAAGGCCGAGGGCTATGATCCGGGGCCCGATGCCTCGCTCACCGCAGCGACCGGAGAACGACCGACAGGAGAGACCCTGGCCGCAAAATTCCAGGGCAAGACGATCAGCTTCGGTACCAGGCTCAAGGATGGTCCGTTCACAATGCGATTCGAGCCCGACGGCCGGATGACCTATCCGCACTGGAACGAGGCCCTTGGACCTGCAGCCGGGACATGGACGGTCGCGGAGGATAAGCTCTGTATCTTGGGTGCCAGACGTCGCTGCTACATTCCAGTGCTTAACGGTGAACAGATTGAGTTGTTCGACCAGCTTGGCGTCATGCAAATCGCCGGGGTGGCGCTGTCTCAGTAATCTGCATGCAGCAATCGGCTCGCGACGTCCGTTCAGGGTCAATCGCGTCGTTTTTTACAGTCGGCCAGCTATATCGAGCTTTCGATCCCGGATAAGCAGGCGCTGCTCGCGACCCTCGATCCCGTACGGCGGCTCGAAAGGGTTGGGGACCTTCTGCAGGGAACGCTTGAGGACAGCTAAGGGAGCCGCCCTTGTAGCCGAACCGGTGACAGCGCACTCAATTGACTCGCTTGGCAAACGCGGGCGCAAGCTATCCGCGGCGTAGGACGATTGATCATCGGAAATTGAGTGCACTGTCACCATCATTCGCCCGCTAAGGCCGGACTCCGCAACTATGCGAGTTCCAGCACATCGGCCACCGGACGGCGCGGCTTCTGCGGCCAGTTTCCCGTACGCACCGGACCCACGCACAACAGCATGACCGGCACTTCGTCCTCGGCCAGTTCGAACTCGCGGTGCACTGCTTCGGCATCGAAACCGATCATCGGCGTCGAACCCAGGCCCAGCGAGCGGGCCGCGTAGATCATCGCCGCCGCGCCGAAGGTGCCGGAGCGTACTGCTTCGTCGCGTTGGCGCTGCGGGTACTCCATATACAGATCGCGTGCGGGGATCTCCCAATCCGGCACCATCTTTGCCGGCATGATGCCCGCTTCCACCAACGGTGCCAGGCGCCCTGGTATTACGCTGGCATCGGCCAACTGGCCGCAGACGATGAAGGTAACGGCGGCTTCGGTGATCGCAGGCTGATCCCAGGCAATCGGACGCAACCGAGCCTTGGCTTCAGACGTGCGTACGGCGATGAAGCGCCAGTTCTGCAAGTGGAAGGACGTCGGCGCGGTGGTGCCGATCCGCACCAGCTCGCGGATTTGGCCGTCGCTCAAGGTGGCATCGGGGTCGTAGTACTTGGCGGCGCTGCGGCTCAGGATGCATTCGATGACGGCGTTGGTCATGGTGATTCCGTCGCTCGTGGGGATTCCGTCGGTCATGGTGATTCCTCTTGGTGGAAGGGCTAGGTTGAAGTACGGGAGTGTTTTCGCTGTATGGGACGCGCGCCAGCCGGCTGCGTGGATCAATGGGCGTGTGTCGCTCAGGGACGCACGCGGATGATCGTCTTCCCGCTGATCCGCTTGGTCGGATTGAGAGCGGCGACGGCATCGTCGAGGATCGCCACGGTGCCGATGTTCGTCCGCAGTCGTCCGTCACGCACCCGCTGGACGATCTCACTCAGCTGGGCGCGATCAGACTCGACAACGAAGTCGACTGCCTGGCCGTCGGTGGGCCGTGCCTCGCATGGTCCAACGACGCACACCAGCGTTCCCCCGGCTCGAACCAGACGCGCGGATCGCTTCCCGATGTCGCCGCCGATGAGATCGAACACCAAATCGACGCCGCCGACGTCTCCCAAGGCGTCGTTCTCGAGGTCGACGAATTCCTGCGCGCCGAAGTCGAGCGCCTTCTGACGGTCGGCGGCGCGTCCGGTGCCGATGACGTGGGCGCCGAACTCTCGTGCGAGTTGCGTCACCATCGAACCGACTGCGCCAGCCGCGCCGTGCACGAGGACGCTCTTGCCTGCCCGAAGGCGGCCGTGCTGGAACAGTCCCTGCCACGCCGTGAGGCCCGAGATTGGCAGACTCGCGCCCACCGTGAAATCGACGTCGCCCGGGAGCGGCGCGAGGTTGCGAGCCTCCATGGCTACATACTCCGCCAGGGTGCCGTCGCGATACCAGTCGGCGAGGCCGAACACTCGCTGTCCCAGCGACAGCCCCGTCGTGCCGTAGCCGAGAGCGGTGACCACTCCGGCCAGTTCGTGTCCGAGGATCGACGGTGTTCGATCGCGGTCGAGGCGATCGGTCCAGGTCGAGGGCCACTCCAGCTCAGTCCCGACGAATCCCGACGCATGAACCTGAACGACGACGTCGTTTATCGCTGCCTGCGGTTTGGGCCGCTCCGCCAGCTTCGTCCCGACCTTTCCCGCAGCCTGGTCCGTTACCACAATTGCCTTCATGGTTATTTCTCCCGAGTCTTCTGTCTCTTTGCTGGACATGTTGCAGCGTTGGAGCAAGTGGACTTCAAGCGCTTGCGGTCCGCATCGGCATCGCGTCGGACTTCTGCAAGCAGAGCACCACCAACAGCGCTCCGCCGTTCGCCCAGTAGTACCAGGCATCGAGACCGGTAAAGCCGAGTACAAACGGCACCGTCACGAAGATGATGCAGACGAGAGCATCAACCGCGACATGGAATGAGAACGGGATAATCCGGATGACGCCCGTCCTGTGATCCGTGAAGAACGTCAGAACGATCGCCGCCACGCCAGTGACGACAGCGATCCATTTTGCCGAAGCATTTGAACCGCCGAGTCCGAGTACGAAGGGCAATGCGATCAAGCTCGCAGCAACAGGATAGTCCAGGTAAGCGTGCAGCGTCTTGGTGACGAACCTGGGATCGAAGTGAGTAGAGGGCTGGTTGGCTTGTTGAGTGATTTGCACGATCGACTCCTTTGGTTTGAGTGGCGACTGTTCGCAACACCACTCACCTAGGATCGCGCAGGAGGCAGGAGCAAGACACGCGAACAAAGTACGGACTGTCTGCAAGACAGTTGGGACGATATGCAAACCTATGACGATTCAAGATCACGAGTATCGGTCGGAGGAACTCCAAAGCGTTGGGAAAATGCCCGCGCAAAAGCGGCCGCCGATTGGTATCCGGCCTGAGCTGCAACTTCTTTCACGCTTGCTTTGGAACTGCTGAGCCTGGCCAAAGCCTTTTGCAATCTCCATTCCGTGACATAGGCCATAGGCGCAACACCGACGAGTTCCGTAAACCGCTCCGCGAAGCGACTCCTCGACATGCCGCTTGCTTTGGCGAGAGTTTCGACCGTCCATGGATCGCCGGGCGCTTTGTGCACCAGTTCAAGAGAGCGGCCGATATGAAGATCCGTCATCGCGGTCATGACGTTGGCCAGTGGCGGATGACGTTCGACGCTTGCCCGCACAGCCTCGATAAAAAAGATTTCCGACAGACGCGCGATCGAAGCGGCGGCACCGACCTCGTCACTCAGTGCTCGCCGCGCAACCAGGCCCAGTGTCTCGTCAAGCAGCGGATAACGACCGCGGTCGGGCTGGGTTATCAGGATTGCTTCGGGCAATGCGCCAAGCAGCGGATGATCGGCGCCCTGCGAAAAGCCGAGGTGACCACAAACCATTTGCGTTGTGGCCTGAGGGTCGCCCTTGCCAATCACGAACGCGCCCTTGCCGTCGTAACCCGATTCTTGGATCACGCGTTCCAGCGGCGCCGGCGCCCGGCCGAGACGATCGGCAAGGACATGCCCCCGACCGCGGGGAATCAATACGACATCGCCTGGTTCAAGAACGATATTGCGGCCGGACGGAAGACTCACATGGCAGCAGCCCTGGATCACAAAATGAAACCGCGCCGCTTGCTCGTATGCCGGAACGGTAATGGCCCAAGGTGGCGAATAGTCAGTACGGAAATAAAGTGTTCCTTTGAGCCTGATGGTCTCAAAGACATCACTCAAGAGGTCGAACATGCGGGCCATCTCGTTCAGCTAGGCTCCCCGCACCCGCGTTGCATGATAGCAGACTTCGCCTCGCATGTCGCCGATGGGGTCAATTGCGCCCCGTCGCTTTGATCGAAAGGGCGCAAACTTCGTCCTCAATTGTTCGAAAGCCGACACAAGTCCAGAAGGTTACCCGCTGCTATGGCTGCGCGTTAATGAGTCCACATCCTGTGTCGGATCAAAGCAGGATGAGATTAGGCTGTGGCCGCAAATAGGGCGCGTTCCCTCTCCCGCCTACGATATATGGGGCGAGGGGACGCGGCTGTAATTTCGGAATATTAGAAGAATATCCCTGAGTTGCCCGACGTGTCAAGTCGCCTGGTCGAACGCCGGCGGCCGCCCGCTACTTTGCATGGGGTTGTTTTCGATATTTTGGCGGCGCCGCCTGCGACGGCCCCGTAACTCGTCCCGCTTTAGTGCCGCACCACCAGCACCGAGCATTTGGCGTAGCGCACGACGTGCCCGGCATTGGAGCCGAGAAAGTAGGTGCGCATCGCCGGGCGGTGCGAGGTCATCACGATCAGGTCGGCCTTCATGTTGGCGGCCTCTTCGAGGATCTCGTGATAGATGCCGCCCTGGCGGACCACGCCGGAGATGCGCCCCGGCGCGATGCCGGATTCGCGCGCGACGATCGCAAGCGCTTCTTCCGACGTTTCACGCTGCTGGCTGTCGAAATCCGCCGGGACATATTCGGCGAGCATCACCGGCGTCATCGGCAATACGTTGAGCAGACGCACCGCCCCGTTCCATGTTTGCGACAGCGTCGCAGCGGTTGCGATCGCAGGCTTCGCCAGATCGGTATCGGCGAGGTCGATCGGCACGAGAATTGACTTGTACATCTGCGCCTCCTGTCCGCGATTGGTCTGGAGCCGTTTGGTCCCTGTGCCGGGACGCGCGCCTTCTTTTTCTTCGGTAGTCGTCGTGTCGCCGCGAACCGGTCCCCCTGTCGCGCCGACATCAATATAGCATGGCAGAGCTGCGTTGTCCGCTTGCGTCAGCCGCGCGAGGCCTGCTTCAACAGTTTAGGGCTAACGAACAGCACGAGCTTGCCGCGCCGGAAGGAGACCTCGTTCCAGTCGTCGGTCGCGAAGTCGAAGACGGCGAGCCCTGAGGTCGGCAGATTGTCGCCGAGCGCGCGCTTGGCGGCCTCGTCGCCGCTGCCGGTCAGCGTCAGCGCGAGCTCGTGCATGCCGGGATTATGGCCGATCAGCATCAGCCGCTTCGGGTCGGTGACGGAGGCCATCCGGATCGCGGTCAGCAACTGCGCCGGATCGGCGCCGTAGAGTTCCGGCACGAATTCGACTTTCGGCGCGGGTCCGGCGCCCTTCAGCGCCTCGCGCACGATCTCCCAGGTCTGCGTGGTGCGGGCTGCCGGCGACACCAGCGCCAGATTGGGCAGGGGCGGGTGGCGGGCGATCCAGCCCCCGATCTCCGCCGCATCGCGGTGGCCGCGCTCGTCGAGACGACGGTCCTGGTCCTGCCCCGAAGGCGCGTCGGTTTCGGTCTTGGCGTGACGCAGCAGCAGCAAACGGCGCATGGACTTCCATCTCGATTCGGTCTGGTCGAATTAATTCTACAGGCGCATGCCCTGGACAAGGTGACAAGCGCCGCAGCGGTTCGTAAGAAACGACATGAGCGAGACTTCCACAAGTGCGGCAGACGGCCCCGACGAGGCGGCCTCGCCATCCCGCGACCGTCTGGCGTTCGACCTCGACGTCGACATTTGCGTGGTCGGGGCGGGGCTGGCCGGACTGACCGTGGCCCGCGAGGCGGCGCGGCTGGGCGCCAGCGTCGCCGTGCTCGAGGGCCGCCAGGTCGGCTGGAACGCCTCCGGCCATCATCTCGGCACCGTGCTGCCGGGCTTCGGCCTGCCGATATCGGATGTGATCGAGCGCGTCGGCCTCGACGATGCCCGCGAATTGTGGGCGCTGTCGAAGGAGGGCGCCGATTACGTTCGCGCCACCGCCGCCGAGGACCTGATACCGGGCATCAACCCGAGCGACGGCGCGCTGGAGGTCTCCAACGTCGATGTCGGTGAAGCGCTGATCAGCCGCCTGCAGACGCTGGGCGAGGAATTCGCCACCGAAGTCGAAGGCTGGCAGGTCGATCGCGTGCGCAGCGTGCTGAGGACCGGACGCTATTTCCACGGCATCTATTATCCGAAGGCGTTCCAGATCGACGGCCGCAAATATGTGCACGGTCTCGCCGCGCTGGCGATGCGGGCGGGTGTGCGGATCTTCGAGGAGACGCCGGTCGTCAGCATCGATTTTTCGGGCATCCGCAAACGCATCGTGACGCCGACGGCGCGACTGCGTGCCAACCATATCGTCCTCGCCGGCAATATCCATCTCGGCGCGCCGCTGAAGCGCTTGTCGGATACGCTGCTGCCGGTGTGGCGCTACGCGGCGTTGACCGAACCGCTTGGGGAACGGCTGGCGGAGGCGATCGCCTTCTCCGGTTCGGTCGTCGACAGCGACGGCATCGATCACTTCCGCGTCGTCGATGGCGATCGCCTGTTGTGGGCCAGCCCCGAAACCACTTGGGACGCGCGGCCGAAGCGGCTCGGTGCGGCGGTGCAGCGTCGCATCGCCACGGTGTTTCCGCAGCTCGGCAAGGTTCCGATCGCCGACACGTTCGGCGGCGCAGTCGGCGTCACCGTGCATGGCATGCCGCAGATCGGGCAGCTGCGCCGAGGCCTGTGGGTGGCGAGCGGCTTCGGCCGGCAGGGACTCAACACCTCAGCGCTCGCCGGGCAGTTGATCGCGCGCAGCATCCTGTGGGGCGACGACCGCTGGCGGCTGTTTTCGCCGTTCGAGCTGGTCTGGGCCGGCGGCACCACCGGCCGCGTCGCCGGTCATTTCATCGGCCTGTGGACGAGGGGCGCCGCATCTGCAGCGGGCGTTCTGGCGCGTTACCGCGAGGGTGCACGTGCGAAGGAGCGCCGCCGCGAGGCGCGGCTGGCCGAGGCCAATCTCAAGGCGGGAACCCGGGGGCCGGCGCCCCGCCGTCCGCCGCCGTCCGCGGTGCGGCCGGTGCTGGCGCCCGCGCCCCGGCAGGTTGAGGACGGTGAGCAGCCGTCTGCTCGTCCCTCGCAAGAAAGTGAGCGGATCTCCGACGGGCGGATGTAACGTCCGGCGGCGGGGTTCGTATTTGGTAGCAAGCCAGTCTTGTTCGCCAGCTTTGGCCGCCCGCATCGGAGATGATTGATGATCGATCGCCGCATCCTGCTTGCTTCCGTCGCCAGCCTGTTCGGCCTTGCCGCCTTCCGCTGGCTGCGCGCCTCGCCGGCACAGGCAGCCGAGAAATTCGAGATCGAGAAGACCGACGCCGAATGGCGCGCGCAACTCACGCCGCAGCAATACGAGATCCTGCGCAAGGAGGGCACCGAGCGGCCGGGATCGAGCCCGCTGCTCAAGGAGCACCGCAAGGGCATCTTCGCCTGCGCCGGCTGCGACCTGCCGCTGTTCTCGTCCGAGACCAAGTATGAGAGCGGCACCGGCTGGCCGAGCTTCTGGAAGCCGCTGGACAATGCGATCGGCACCACGTCGGACCGCACCTTCGGCATGCTGCGCACCGAGGTGCATTGCCGCCGCTGCGGCGGCCATCTCGGCCATGTCTTCGACGACGGCCCGAAGCCGACCGGGCTGCGCTACTGCATGGACGGTTTTGCGCTGGTGTTTCACCCGGCCGCGCCCTCGGCGACCTGACGCCCACAGCGTTTTCAAGCGAAGTGGGTACCATTCGCGTCAAGAAAGCGCGTCAACAAGGAGGCGTTTTCGAGCGAAGCGGCTACCGGTTCGCGCTAGGAAAACGCGTTAAAGCAGGAGGGATAGAGCGCGGCCAGAACTGCGCTCCGCCCGGCAATTGTTGCCTGCCCGGCAATTGTGCCCCGGTTAAACGGCCGGGGCTTTTTTTTCAAGCGCATGATTTTGTTACGTTTCGTTTCGTGGCACGACCTTTGCGACATGCTCCGCCGATGCGGCCATTCCTGTGATTGCCAGCCGCCGGGAATCGAATTGGAGAACATGTCATGGGTATCTTCGGCGCTCTTACGACGGCGGTCGGTGGTTTGCGCGCAGGGTCGTACGCGCTCGAAAACATCTCCGGCAACATCGCCAACTCGCAGACCACGGCATTCAAGCGCATCGATACCTCGTTTCTCGACCTCGTTCCGCAGACCGCACTGACCGCGCAGCTCGCCGGCGGCGTCACGGCGCAGTCGCGCTCGACCAACTCGGTGCAGGGCGACGTGCAGTCAGCGTCGGTCGCGACCTTCATGGCGATCAACGGCAACGGCTTCTTCGCGGTGCAAAAGCCCGGCGGCTTCACCGACGGCTCGCCGGTGTTCGACGGCGTCGACCGCTACACCCGCCGCGGCGATTTCCAGCTCAACAAGGACGGCTACCTCGTCAACGGCGCCGGCTATTATCTCGAGGGCGTCCCGATCGATCCGACCACCGGCAACCCCTCGGGCTCTTCGCCGCAAACGCTGCGGTTCAAGAACGACTTCCTGCCGGCGCAGCAGACCACCAAGATCGACTATCGCGCCAACCTCGCGTCCTATCCCTTGACCACCGCGCACGACACCTCGGTTCCGGGCTCCGAGCTGATCCGGCCGGGCGCATTCAGCGCCGGACATAACCCGCTGGTGCTGGGCACGCCGGCCGCGCCGTATACCGATTCCTCCGTCACCGGCACCGCGCAAAACAACAAGGCGACGCCGTCGGTCGCCAATACCGCCGCGACCCTGCTTTCGGGTGCTGCGGGCAGCGATTCGATCAATGCCAGCTTCAGCGCCGGCTCCGCCGGCCCGCCGGTGGTGCCCGCCGATACGATCACGGTCAACGGCACCGTCATCACCTTCGTGGCCTCAGGCGCGACCGGCAACCAGCTCAACGTCACCGACAGCATCGGAACGATGCTCGCCAAGATCGACGCGATTACCGGCACCGCGACGCCATCGACCATCAGCGGCGGCAAGATCACGCTGCATTCGGGCACGTCGGCCGACCTCAACGTGACCAGCTCGAACTCGACCGCGCTCGCGGCGCTCGGCTTCACCGGCTCGGCGGTTGCGACCCGCGGCGGCGGCGGCACGGTCGGCACCGGTCAGGTGGTCGGCAACGACAACTCGACCTTCCTGAACCAATCCGTCTCGGGCGGCGCCGTCACGGCTTACGACGTGTCGGGTGCGCCGGTGAACCTGCAATTCCGCTGGGCCAAGACCGACAGCTCCTCGCTGGGCTCCGGACATACCGATAGCTGGAACCTGTTCTATCAGGTCAATCCCAATGCTACGGGCACGCAAGTCTCCTGGCAAAACGCCAACATCAACTTCACCTTCGCCTCGAACGGCCAGATGTCGCCGGCGATCTCCTCGGTGGCGCTCAACAATGCCGTCGTCAACGGCGTGTCGCTCGGCAGCCCCGTGATCAATTTCGGCTCCGGCGGCGTGACCCAGTTCGCGGACGCCAACGGCAACGTCCAGGTCAACCAGATCCAGCAGGACGGCTTCCCGGCCGGCCAGCTGCAGTCGGTCAGCGTTTCCACCAACGGCCGCATCGTCGGCAACTACACCAACGGCCGCAACATCGACCTTGCCGAAATCTCGGTGGCGACATTCAACGGCACCAACTTCCTGAAGCGCATCGACGGTGGTGCGTTCGAGGCGACCGACGAGTCCGGTGGCGCGCTGTTCGGCAAGGGCGGCAGCACCATCGTCGGTTCATCGCTCGAGAGCTCGAACACCGATATCGCTGACGAGTTCACCAAGCTGATCGTGACCCAGCAGGCCTATTCGGCCAACACCAAGGTGATCACGACAACGAATTCGATGGTGCAGGATCTCCTGAACGTCGTGCGCTGATCGCAGCTGTCATGCACGTGTGAAGCAGTAAAGGCGAGTACACATCATGGGTTTGAGCCAAGCCCTTTCCACCGCGATGTCCGGCCTGCGCGCCACGCAGGCCTCGCTCTCGCTCGTCTCGTCGAACGTCGCCAACGCGGAGACGCCCGGCTACGTCAGGAAGACGCTCAACCAGGATACCGGCACCACCGGCCAGTTCGGGTCGAGCGTTCTCATCACCGGCGTCAACCGCCAGCTCGACGAATTCCTGCAGACCCAGCTTCGCACCGAGACGTCGGGCGCGTCCTACGCCGACGTCCGTTCCAGCTTCCTTGCCAATCTGCAGGGCGTCTACGGCAATCCGGACTCCACCGGCACGATCGAGGATGCCTACAACAAGTTCCTGACTGCGCTGCAGGGTTTGTCGACCAGTCCGGACTCGCAGTCGGCCCGGATCGGCGTCGTCAATGCCGCGCAATCCATGGCGCAGCAGCTCAACGCGACCTCGCAGGGAATCCAGTCGCTGCGCGCCAACGCCGAGGCGGGCATCAGCGACTCCGTCACCACGGCCAACAATGCGATGCAGCAGATCGCGCGCCTCAATGTCCAGCTGCAGGCCACTGGCGGCACGCAGGACGCCTCGACCGCGGCATTGCTCGATCAGCGCGATCGCTACGTCACCCAGCTTTCGCAGCTGATGGACATCCGCACCGTTACCAACAGCCAGAACCAGGTGACCGTGTTCACCAATTCCGGCGTGCAGCTGGTCGGCACCGAGGCGGCGACGCTCAGCTTCAACGCCCAGGGCACGATGACGCCCAACACGCAATACAATACCGACCCGACCAAGAGCACCGTCGGCACCATTACCATCAATTTCCCGCATGGCGGCACCTATGACATGGTGTCGACCAACTCGATCCGGTCAGGCAAGATCGCCGCCTACCTCGAGCTGCGCGACAACACGCTGGCGCAGGCCCAGACGCAGATCGACCAGTTCGCCGCCGCGATGTCGAGCGCGGTGTCGGACAAGACGACGGCGGGCACCGCGGCGACGGCGGGAGCGCAGTCCGGCTTCGACCTCGATCTCTCGGGGCTGCAGAGCGGCAACACCATTCACGTCTCCTACAAGGACAACACCACCGGCATCACGCACAATCTGTCGCTCGTCCGCGTCGACGATCCGAGCGTGCTGCCGCTCAGCAACAACGCAACCGTCGATCCGAACGACGAGGTGCTGGGTGTGGATTTCTCCGGCGGCATGAGCTCGGTGCTGTCGCAGCTTAACGGCGCGCTCGGCGGAACCGGTCTGCAATTCTCCAATCCCTCCGGGTCGACGCTGCGCGTGCTCGACGACGGCGCCGCCAACAAGGCCGATGTGACCGCTGCGTCGGTCACGTCGACCGTTTCGTCGCTGACGTCGGGCGATCCGCAGCTTCCGTTGTTCACCGACAATGGCGGGCTCTACACCGGCGCGATCACCGCGAACGGCTCGCAGTCGACCGGCCTTGCCGCGCGCATCAGTGTCAACACCGCTCTGGTCGGCGATCCCTCGCGCATGGTCGTGTACTCGACCAATCCGCAGACCCCGGCCGGCGACACCACGCGCGCCAACCTCATTCTGAACCAGCTGTCGAACGCGTCGTACAGTTATTCGCCGAAGACCGGCCTCGGTACGTCAGGCGCGCCGTTCACCGGTACGCTGTTGAACTTTGCCAAGCAGTTCATCAGCCAGCAGGGCGAATCGGCGACGGCGGCCAAGCAACTGGCCGATGGTCAGGACGTCGTGCTGAATACGTTGCAGACCAAGATGGACTCGACCTCCGGCGTCAACATGGACGAGGAGATGGCGCATCTGCTGTCGCTGCAGAATGCCTATTCCGCCAACGCGCGCGTGATGTCGTCGATCAAGCAGATGTACGACGCGCTGCTGCAGCTCACGTGAGGGTAACATGTCGATCGACGGCGTAAGCGGCAGAACTTCCTATATCGGCACCACGATCCTCAACCTGCGCAGTCAGCTCAATGACCTGACGACGCAGCTTGCGACCGGCAAGGTATCGACGACCTATGCAGGGCAGGGGCTTGATCGCGGCTTCGCGCTCAGCCTGCGCGCCCAGATCAGCGGCATCAACGCGTTCTCGGATACTGCGACCAACCTCAACACCCGCCTCGGTGTCGCCAACCTCACACTGCAGGGGCTGTCCGACGTCGGGAGCCAGGTGAAGAATGCCGCGACGACCGCGACGTTGACGCTCAACAACAGCGGGCAGACGTCGGGCCAGATCACGGCGCAGGCCGCGTTCTCCAATGCGGTTGCGATGCTGAACAGCCAGTCGGGCGACCGCTATCTGTTCTCCGGCCGCGCCATGGATACGCCGGCCACGGTGTCCGCCGACACCATGTTGAAGGGCACGGCAACCCAGGCCGGCCTCACCCAGCTCATCAACGAGCGGAAGCAGGCCGATCAGGGCACCAGCCTGATGGGACGCCTGAGCGTCTCGTCGCCGCCGGCGACCACGACAGTGACCAGCGTCGCCGAGGACGGCTCGCCGTTCGGCCTCAAGCTGCTGTCGGTGCAGTCGTCACTGACGGGCGCCACCGTGACCCAGCCGGCCGGTACGCCGAAGTCCACCTCGGTCGATCTCGGCGCCGTCAATCCGAAGGATGGCGACAAGATCAAGTTCAACTTCACGCTGCCCGACGGCACCACCGATGCGATCGAGCTCACGGCGACGACCACGAACCCGCCGCCGGCAGGCTCGTTTCTGATCGGCACCGACACCACGGCGACGACCGCCAACCTTCAGTCGACGCTGACGTCGTCCATCAAGACGCTGAGCGACACGTCGCTGGTGGCGGCCTCCGCGGTCGCGGCGTCCAACAACTTCTTCAATCCGGTCGCGACCGTCGCGGGCGCCGCCGTCAACAACCAGAACGCGCCACCGGCGCCGATCAGCGGCACCACGGCCCTTTCGGGCGCAGCGGGCACCAACTCGCTGTCGACGAGCTTCGCGGCCGGCGACACCATCACCGTCAACGGCACGCCGATCACCTTCGTTGCCTCGGGTGCCACCGGCAACCAGCTCAACATCACCGACAGCGTCCAGACGCTGATGGCGAAGATCGACCAGGTCAGCGGCACCAAGAACCCGTCGACCATCAGCAACGGTGCGATCACGCTCCATGGCGCCGACGGCGCGAACCTCTCGATCTCGAGCTCCAACACGGCCGCACTCGGCGCGCTCGGCATCGCCAACAACACGACCGCGACCCCGGCGCCGCTCAGGGTAGGGGGACCGCCGTTCGACACGGCGACCAACCTGGTCGCGGGCACGCCTGATAACACCGTGTATTGGTACACCGGCGAGAACGGCCCGGGATCGGCGCGCGGCACCGCCGTCGCGCAGGTCGATCAGTCGATCACCGTGCAGTATGGCGCGCGCGCCAACGAACAGGCGTTCCGTTACATGCTGCAGAACGTCGCGGTCTATGCGGCGGTGACCACCTACGCCAGCAATCCAAATGCAAATGCGCAGGTGACGGCGCTCGCGCAGCGCGTCAGCGCGAATCTCGCGCCGCAGAACGGCCAGCAGCAGATCCAGGACGTGCAGGCCGAGTTCGCCGGCGCGCAGACGGCGACCAAGGCGGCCACCGATCGTCAGACCCAGCTCAAGGCCATGGCGGAGACGATGCTCGACTCGGTCGAGGGCGTCAATCAGGACGAGGTCGCGACCAAGATCCTGGCGCTGCAGACCAGCCTGCAGGCGTCGTACCAGACCACGTCGATGCTGTATCAGACCACGCTGCTGAAATATCTGCCGCCCGGTTGAACGCTCGCTCTCATCTCCAGCCAGCAAAAAGGCCTCCTCGCGGAGGCCTTTTTCGTTCAGGCGAGGGCTAGCGCGTTCTCAACCGAAGTGGATGCCGGTTCGCGTGAAGAAAACGCGCCGGAACGAGAAGCTCTAGGCGCTCTTGCGGGTATCGTCCTGATTGCCGGTTTGCCGGCCGCGCGCGGTTTCCAGCAGCTTCTCCTCGTGCGCGATCAGCTTCTTGGATTCCTTCAGCGCGTGATAGAGATCGCCGTTGAGGATGAAGTTGTTGACGCTTTCGATGAACGGCCAGGCGCTGGGCGTCGCGGTGATGATGTCGCGCACCAGGCTGAAATAGGTCGGGTGGTGCGCCATCGGGTCCGGCGACAGATACATCAGCTGCACCGCGAGATAGATCAGCTTCGCCGGCGTGTCCGCGGTCTCCGGCGTCAGGATATCTTTCTCGCGCAGGATCGGGATGCGGTCGCCGTCGATCAACAGGCGGGCGCGCTGATCGGTGTTGGTGATCACGCAATTGCCGACGATGATGCGCTCGTTCGGTTTCAGTTCAACCTTCAGGGCCATGACCGTTCTCCTTTGCCGGCAGTCGCGCGATATCGCCGCTAGCGGAACATGTTCGGCGCTGCTTAGCAGCCGCCGTTGCGGCCCGGGGCCGATGCGACAGCGATCCTTTCCCATGATGGTTAACGCTTGGTGAACGGCGGGGCCGCGCGGGAAGCAGCCCTCGGCCGAAATTGGCAATCGTCTCAGTAGTTTTCGCGGCGAACTTCGCCCAATGGCGACAATTTTATTCTTCGGCATTTGCCTTAAATGCCGCGTTGGAGATTTCTTTTTCCTTCGAGGCTTGACCGGCAGGATCGGCCATCCGCCCGATCAGAAAGGATTGGCGCGGCTTTTTCCTCAGTTTCACACCAGAAAGGTATGAAAATGTCCGGTATCATTCTCTCCTCCTCCGTTCGTCAGAACCTCCTCTCCCTCCAGTCCACCGCCGATCTGCTCTCCACCACGCAGAACCGTCTCGCCACCGGCAAGAAGGTCAACACGGCGCTCGACAACCCGACCAACTTCTTCACCGCACAGTCGCTCGACAACCGCGCCAGCGACATCAACAACCTGCTCGATGGCATCGGCAATGGTGTGCAGGTGCTGCAGGCTGCCAACACCGGCATCACCTCGCTGCAGAAGCTGGTCGATACCGCAAAGTCGATCGCCAACCAGGTGCTGCAGAGCCCGACCGGCTACACCACGAGGTCGCAGGTCACCTCCACCGCGGCGCTCGGCGGCACGTCCGCCAACCTCGTCGACGGCACCACGATCAAGAGCGGCGACGTGCTGGCGATCGCGGCCTCGGCCGGTCAGCCCGCCTTCAGCTTCACCTTCGGGGCCAGCAGCTCGCTGACGCAGCTGAATGCGTCGCTCGCGGCCAGCAACCTGACTGCGAGCCTCGACAGCTCCAACAAGCTCGTGATCACCACGACCAACGATGCGGCGTCCTCGACGATCGGTGCGGTGACCTTCACCAACACCGGCGGCGGCACTGCGACGTTCAGCGCAGCCGGCACGGCTCCGGTTGCCGACCCGGCCTCGCAGTCGGCGCGCGCCGCCTTGGTGACGCAGTACAACAACACCATCGCGCAGATCACGACCACGGCGCAGGACGCCTCGTTCAACGGTATCAACCTGTTGAACGGCGACAACCTGAAGCTGACCTTCAACGAGACCGGCAAGTCGACGCTCGCGATCAGCGGCGTCACCTTCAATGCGACCGGCCTCGGCCTGAAATCGCTGGCCGCCGGCACCGACTTCCTCGACAACAACTCGGCGAACAGCGTCATTGCGTCGCTGAGCTCGGCGAGTTCCTCGTTGCGCAGCGAAGCCTCGACGCTGGGTTCGAACCTGTCGATCGTGCAGATCCGTCAGGACTTCTCGAAGAACCTGATCAACGTGCTGCAGACCGGTTCGTCGAACCTGACGCTGGCCGACACCAACGAGGAAGCGGCCAACAGCCAGGCGCTGTCGACCCGCCAGTCGATCGCGGTGTCCGCGCTTGCTCTGGCCAACCAGTCGCAGCAGAGCGTGCTGCAACTGCTCCGCTAAACGCACCGACAAGCACTTCGACAACGGCGGGGGAAACCCCGCCGTTTTTCTTTGTCTCCGGGATATTACGGTGTCTTTCCCTGCCGTCAGAACGGCGCATTTCGTAACGCCTGCTAACCATATTTAAAGGCGCCGGATGCATAAATATCGAGCGCTAGAATTGCGTCTCCGCGGCCCGAGAAATCCGCATCCCATCGAGGTTATTAATGTCGAATGCAGCCCAGGCCTACGCCCGTACGTCAACGACGACGGCCTCCCCCCGTGAAATCGAAGCGCAGGCGTTGTTGAAGGCCGCGCGGCAGCTGCAGGAAGTCCAGGCGAACTGGAACGGCCTCGACAAGGCGCTCGATCATGCATTGCTGTTCAATCGCCGCCTGTGGTCGATCTTTCTTAGCGCCGCAGAGGGCGCCGACAATCCGCAACCGCTCGAGGTGCGTCAGAAGATCGCGAACATCAGTGTGTTCGTGATGAAGCAGACCATCGACATCCAGATGAATCCGGACCCGGCCAAGCTGAAGTCGCTGATCGACATCAACTGCAATATCGCCGCTGGCCTCTCGGGCCGCGCCTGATCGACCGGTTCACGACGGAGCCCTCGGCATGGCGGACGTATTGAGCATCTTGTCGGCCAACTACAAGGCCGCCGGCCTGACGGTTCCGTCAAAGACGCCGTATGTGGCTGTCGATCCGAAGCTCTATGAGGGCAGCTGGAGCGGCAAGTACGCCAACAACAAGTCGTTCAACATCTCGGTGTCGAACGTCGATGGCTTCCGCGCCAAGGTCCATTATCAGAGCGACGGCACCAGCAAGTATCAGGACGTCCTGATCAAGGACGGCTCGTTCCGGGTCGGCGATACCAAGTTCTCGCTGGTGCAGCAGGGGACTGCGTTGATCGCCAATGTCGTCACCGATCCGGCCACCGGATCGACCTACCTCGACAAGGCCTACGCCACACAGAAGTGAGGGGCCCGATCGCTTGCGTTATGCGCGGCGGTCGGTCGCGCGCGCCCGCGTCGGCGCGTCCTTGCTGAGATCGAGCGCGTGGAAATAGGCGCGGCGGCGCAATACGGCTTCTTCCGGAAACTGCCTCACCACCAGGTTCGTGCGATTGTCGACCACCTGATAGACCACGGCACGCGCGTCGCGGTCGATGATGACCTGGTCGGTGACCGACGGCGCCTGATTTGAGAGCGACGCATTGACGGCGTTGGGATCGATCGTGACGCGCACGCTCGGCTCCGGAGCAGTGACGCTCTGGCTCGCGGGCAATTCGGTCTTCACCGCCTTCTGCGCCGTATCACTCACAGGAGTGATTATCGGCGCTGCAACCGGTGTCCCCACCGGCTTGATGTTGAAATCTGTACTCATGGCAGCCTCGTAGTGCACAGGCACTAGTTTGCTTGAGTCAAATCCCAACCCCTCACGATCCGCAACTCTACGTGGAACCTCTCAACAGGCTGTTAGGGAACACGCTGAATGCCGCGCTGCCGCGAGCGCGCCGAATTGAACTAAATTGTCGGCGTGCGCGTCAGAGCGTGCGGCTGACAGCGATCGGCGTCATGTTGCGCGGACCCGGCGTGGCGCGCTGTCCGTTCGCGGTATAGGTGTTCGGGATGTTGCGGCGCTGCACCTCGGCATTGACGCCGCGCACGATGCCTTCGGAGACCGCGTGTGCGGTCGCAAGCACGGTCAGGTTGACTTGCAGCATGGCGCGGAACGTCTCGTGGTGACGCCGCAGCGTGGCGAGCAGTTCGGGTTCGGTCTGCGACAGCATCTTCTGCATCGATTTCAGGTGCTCGACCGCGAGCATGTAGCGCCGCGACAGCTCCGACTTCTGTGCCTCGAGCTGCATGCCCTCGCGGATCTTGCCGGCGCGGACGAGCTCGGTCTCCTGCTCGACGACGGCGAGCAGTGCGCTCATCACTTCGGTCAGCTCGTTGGCGAGACGTGCGACGTCAGGAGGCGTCGACGTCGCGGGCCGCGCGGCCGGCCGATGCTGCTGTGGACGCTGATTCATCGCGCTGCTCCTTGAAAACCGAATTAGCTCTTGTTGGCCTGCTGCAGGATCAGCGAGCGGAACACTTCGTTGGAAATGCCGACGCCGCCCGCCTTGGCGAAATTCTTCGAATATTCGTCGGTCAGCATCGAGCGCCACGCGCCGGTGCCGACCGTGTCGCCATAGGGGCCTTCACCCTTCAGGCCGGTGGTCATCTGCGAGAACATCGTATTGAGGAACATCGATTCGAAATCGGTCGCGGTCGCCTTCGCTTTGGTGATCTGCTGCGGCGAGACCTTCTTCATCGCATCCTGCAGCACGGGATCGGGGCGGCCATTGAACATCGGCATCAGCGCCTTGTTTGGCATGCTGCCGGTGGTGCTGTTGATCAGGCTTCCCATCACATCACCTCGATGTCGGCTTCGATCGCGCCGGCGGCCTTGATCGCCTGCAGGATGCTGATGAGATCGCGCGGTCCGATGCCGAGGCCGTTGAGGCCGTCGACGAGCTGCTGCAGCGAGACGCCGTCCTTGACGACGGCGAACTTCTTGCCGTCCTCGGTGACCTGCACATTGCTGCGCGGCGTCACCACGGTGCGGCCGCGCGACAGCGGATTGGGCTGGCTGACCTGCGGGCTCTCCGAGATCGTGACGGTGAGGTTGCCTTGCGCCACCGCGACGGTGGCGACGCGAACGTCGCGGCCCATCACGATGATGCCGGAGCGCTCGTCGATCACGATCCTCGCGGCGAGGTCGGGTTCGACCTGCAATTGCTCGATCTCGGTCAGGAAGGCGACGACGTTGCCTTTGAACTCCGGCGGGATCGAGAGCTGCACCGTGGAGGGATCGAGCGGCTCCGCGGTCTTGACGCCGAGATAGTCGTTGACCGCGGCGGCGATCCGCTTGGCGGTGGTGAAGTCGGCGTTGCGCAGCGCGAGGCGGACATTGGGCAAGCGATTGAGCGCGAACTCGATCTCACGCTCGATGATCGCGCCGTTGGCGATGCGGCCGACCGTCGGCACGCCGCGCACCACCTTGGCGGCCTCGCCCTCGGCGTTGAATCCGGAGATCGCCAGCGTGCCCTGCGCGACCGCGTAGACGTTGCCGTCGGCGCCGAGCAGGGGGGTGACGAGCAGGGTGCCGCCGCGCAGATCCTTGGCGTCGCCGAGCGCGGAGACGGTGACGTCCATCCGCGTGCCCTGGGTGCCGAACGCCGGCAGATTGCCGGTGACCATCACGGCGGCGACGTTGCCGGTGCGGATGGTGGCGCCGCGGATGTTGACGCCCATGCGCTCGAGCATCGCCTGCAGCGATTGCTTGGTGAAGGGGATGTTGTTCAGCGTGTCGCCGGTGCCGTTGAGGCCGACCACGAGGCCGTAGCCGATCAACTGGTTCTGGCGCACGCCCTCGATATTGGCGAGATCCTTGATCCGCGACGTCGCGGCCGCCGGCATGACGGAGGCCGCCAGCGCCAGCAGCGCGGCGCAGGCCAACCCGAATATGCTTACGATGCGGATGCCGGGCATCCAATGCTCCCCTCGAACTGCAACTCGCGGATCACGCGACACTCCCATGACGGCGATCCGCCATTAACCATGCGAGCCGCGTGCCACTTCGTTTCGTTGAGGCAATGTATTGATATATTTATCGAAATTGTTGGACCGCCGTTCGGTTCCGGTTCGTCAGGGAGCGCGAAACTGCCGTGCGGCGGCAGAAATTGCCGGGTCGTTTACGCACCGTTAACCATAAAACGGCGATGCTCGCGGCATTCAGGCCTGCGGGATCATGACGATGCGCATCTACGGACCGAACGGCACCACGCTTGGCACGTCGACCAGCTCGACGCGGCGCAGCTCGTCGAGCGGCTTCTCGCTGCCGGATGCGACTAGCGCGCAGGAGGAGGTTCGCTCCACCGCTGCGCCGAAGGCCGCCACCAGCCTCGATGCACTGCTCGCGCTGCAGGGCGTCGAAGACCCGACCGAACGCCGCAAGCGCTCGGTGGCGCGCGGCAAGGGCGCCCTCGACGTGCTCGACGCGCTCAAGCTCGGATTGCTGTCCGGCAATTTCGATTCCTCCACCGTGAACCGGCTGCGCGACGCCGCGGCGAGCCTGAAGGAATCCTCCGGTGACCCCGGCCTCGATGCCGTGCTGGGCGAGATCGAACTGCGCGTCGAAGTCGAGCTCGCCAAGGCCGGGCAGTATTAGGCTCCTCTCGATCACCTGACCTATCTCACGCTGGCAGGCAGTGCCTCAGGCCGCCAGTGCCTTGCGCTGCGTGTCGTAGCGGCGCTGCGCGGCCAGCACCTCCTTCAGATTCTGCTCAGCCCAGTCGCGCAGCGGATCGACCGCTTCGGCGAGCGTCGATCCGAGCGGCGTGATCGAATACTCCACGGTGACCGGAACGGTTGCGATCGCACGGCGACGCAGCAGCCCGTCGCGCTCCAGGCTCTTCAACACCTGCGACAGCATCTTCTGCGAAATGCCCTCGATGGCGCGGCGAAGCTGGTTGAAGCGCATCGGCTCGTTGCGCAACAGCAGCAGGATCAGCACCGCCCATTTGTCGCCGACCCGGTCGAGGATCTGGCGCGTCGGGCAATTGGCGGCATAGGCGTCCGGTTTCAGGCTGGCGGCTTTCATCGGGTTACTCCGGCGTAATCAGGTGAGACAAGAGTGCCTTCTTCACACCTACATGCATTTCGCTATCTAGTCACCATTGGAAACCAACAATCGGAGACTTTGATGAAGATCGCCATCGCCGGCGCGTCCGGCCAGGCCGGCTCGCGCCTTACCGCGGAACTCGCCCGACGCGGCCATACCGTGACCGCCATCGCCCGCAACCCGGAGAAGATCGCAACCCTGCCGGGCGTCACCGTCGTGAAGGGGGATGTGAACGACCAGGCCGCCCTGGCCGCGCTATGGGCCGGCCACGATGCCGCAATCAGTTCCGTCCATTTCAGCGTCAGCGACCCGGCCAAGCTGATCGGGGCTGCCAAGGCGTCCGGCGTCGGCCGCTATCTCGTGGTCGGCGGCGCCGGCAGCCTCGAGGTGGCCCCGGGCGTCCGCCTGGTGACCACGCCGAACTTCCCGGCCCAGTACAAGGCCGAGGCCTCGAAGGGGGCCGAGTTCCTCGACCTGCTGCGCCAGGAAACGGACTTGAACTGGACCTTTTTGTCGCCCTCGGCGCTGTTCGTGGCGGGCGAGCGGACCGGCAAGTTCCGGCTCGGGTCCGACCAGCTTCTGACCGCAGCCGACGGGAAGAGCTCGATCTCGTTCGAGGACTTCGCAGTTGCACTCGCCGACGAAATCGAGCGCCCCGCCCATATTCGGCAGCGTTTTACGGTCGGCTACTGACGGGCGAGGAGAGGGGGAAGGGCTGGCTCCAGGCAGGGCGGATAAGTTTGCCTGTGCAAGGCCTTGGGGGCAGCCCGCCTTTCGCGGTGGCAGATATTGTCTGTCACATGACGTGGCTATATAAGGCGCCGCGCGGAGGGGTTTTGTTCCCTCCGCCAGACAGGGACATGGCTGCCTTTGGAAAAGCTGAAGAACTACCGGCCGACTGAAAAAGAGCCTTTCATGAATGAGCGGCAGCGTGATTATTTCCGCGCCAAGCTGCTGGCCTGGAAGGATGAGATCCTCCGCGAATCGAAGGTCACGCTGCAGACGTTGCAGGAAGAGAACGTCAATCACCCCGACCTCGCGGACCGAGCTTCCTCGGAAACCGACCGCGCGATCGAACTTCGAGCCCGCGATCGTCAGCGCAAGCTGATCTCCAAGATCGACGCGGCGCTCCAGCGCATCGAAGACAACACCTACGGCTATTGCGAAGAGACCGGTGACCCGATCTCGCTGAAGCGGCTCGAAGCCCGCCCGATCGCGACGCTGTCGGTGGAGGCGCAGGAACGCCACGAGAAGCGCGAGAAGGTCTATCGCGACGAGTAGTGGTGGCGGATCGCCCCCACTGATTGATTCCGGCGCGCACCGGTTGTAGGTTCGCGCCGCCATGATGACATGCACGCTCAACATCGCATCGGTCTTCTTTCTGGACTGATCTCGTTTCCGCCAGGAAACACGCTTCCGTACGGAAGCGCTGATCGTCCCCGCGCGCTCGGCCTCGCGGGATTCCAGTGAACCGAATGAGCCGGCCAACTCCGCGCGCAGCGGAGCATCGACGGCTGGCGACGATTTGAGAGACAATCATGACCGATCGAGACGACACGCGTGCGCTCAGCGACGCGCAAATCGAGCAATTCATCGAACAGGGCTTTGTCCGGATCGACAACGCCTTTCCCCGCGAACTCGCCGATGCGGGACGTGCCATCATGTGGCGCGACCTGCCGTGCAGCGAGCATGATCCCTCGACCTGGACGCGACCGGTGGTGCGGTTGCCCGGCTATGGCGAGGAGCCGTTCCGGTTGGCGATCAACTCGCCGCTGCTGCATCGGGCGTTCGACCAGATCGCAGGTCCCGGCCGCTGGTCCCCGCGCCACAACATCGGGACCTTCCCGGTGCGGTTCCCGCATCCGGACGATCCCGGTGATGCCGGCTGGCATGTCGATGTCAGCTTTCCCGGCGAGGATTGCGATCCGAACGAACGGAGCGACTTCTCGGCATGGCGGGTGAACGTCAACTCGCGCGGCCGGGCGCTGCTGATGCTGTTCCTGTTCTCCGATGTCGGCGATGACGACGCGCCGACCCGGATCAGGGTCGGCTCGCACTTTCCGATGGCGCGTCATCTGGCGCCGGCGGGCGAGGCCGGACGCGCGCGGATGAACCTCGCGCAAATGGGTGCCGACTGCGAGCTCGCGCTGGCGACGGGTGAAGCGGGCACGGTCTATCTGTGCCATCCGTTCCTGGTACATGCCGCGCAGAAGCACCGGGGCACCAGGCCGCGCTTCATGGCGCAACCGTCGCTCAGTCCTGCCGAGCCGTACCGGCTCGAGCGTGACGATGGCGTTTATTCGCCGGCCGAGATCGCGATCCGGCGCGCGCTCGGCATGGGTTGACCGCGTGCCGCTCTGAAGGCGAGACGACGTTCAGGCCAGTCCGGCCCCGAGTGTCGTCTCGCTTGCCTCTGAGCGACGGCGCGGGCCGTAGGTCTTCGACCACGCCAGCAATTCGCGGAAAGCCGGCGTCAGGCCCCAGGCCGAATCCGTCAGCTCGTATGCGACCTGCAACGGCTTTTCGGCGAGCACCTTGCGCGACACCGGCCCGTCGCGCTCGAGCTCGCGCAGTTGCGCGGTCAGCATATGCTGGGTGATCGGCAGCAGCGCGCGGCGCAGCGCGCCGAATCGCACGGCGCCGTTCATCAGCGTGAACAGGATCTCGAGCTTCCATTTGCCGCCGAGCGCGTGGATCGCGCCCTTGAACTCGATCAGCAGATTGGGGGCGGTCGGGCAGCTCTCGCATTCACCGCCGTCACACAGTTCGCTGGTATTGTTTTCCATACCGGTCTCGAATTTCATTCTACTTGTCCAACGTCAGATAGTGACCAGATGCGGCCTGTGCAGGGTGGGCGGCCCAATGTGTGCCCCATCTGCCGAACCATGAAGAGGCTAGGGACATGAGCACGGTTTTGGTCACGGGTGGATCCGGTTTCATCGGCGTGCATACAATTCTGCAGCTGCTTGCCGACGGGCATACGGTGCGAACCACGCTGCGCAATCCGGATCGCAGCAAGGACGTGATCGCGATGCTGCGCGAGGGTGGCGCGCTTGCAGCCGACCAGGTCGGCTTCGTGACCGCCGACCTCACGCGCGATGCCGGCTGGCGCGAGGCGGCCGCGGGATGCGACTACGTGCTGCATGTCGCATCACCGCTCGGCGCGCATGTGCCGGAGGACGAGAACGAGCTGATCGTTCCGGCGCGCGAAGGCACGCTACGAGTGTTGCGCGCGGCGCGCGACGCCGGCGTCAAGCGCGTGGTCGTGACGTCGTCGTTTGCGGCGATCGGCTATGGCCATCCGCCGCAAACCAAGCCGTTCGATGAGACCACCTGGTCGAATCTCGATGGCCCCGATGTGCAGGCCTATCCGAAATCCAAGACGCTGGCCGAGCGCGCCGCCTGGGATTTCGTCGCGCGCGAAGGCAATGGCCTCGAGCTTGCCGCCCAACCGCGGTGTTCGGCCCTGCGCTCGGGCCTGATTTCTCCGAGTCGATCGTAATCATCAAGGCGCTGCTCGACGGCGCGATGCCGGCGGTGCCCCGGATCCATTTCGGCCTCGTCGACGTGCGCGACGTCGCCGACCTGCATTTGCGCGCCATGACATCGCCCAAGGCCAGCGGTGAGCGGTTCCTCGCGGTCGGCGGCGAGACCCTATCGGTGCTGCAGGTGGCCCGGGTGCTGCGCAGGAAACTCGGCAGCAAGGCGCGGCGCGTGCCCCGGTTCCAGGCGCCGGACTGGATGATCCGGCTCGCCGCGCGCCGCAACCCGTTGGCCCGCGCCACCCTGCCGCTGCTCGGCAAGGTGCGCCGCTCGACCAGCGCCAAGGCGCAGAACCTGCTCGGCTGGCGTCCGCGCGACAATGAGGAGATGATCGTCGTGACCGCCGAGAGCCTGATCAGGCTCGGTCTGGTCAAGGCCTGACGGCCTCTCCCGTCCGGCGTGCTTGCCAGACGCGTCGGCGAGTGCTGAATTGCCGTGAGCAGACGGAGGCGCCACCGCGCCGCCGGAGAACTTCAGGGAGGCTGCGCAGATGGAACGGATCCTCGCGGCCGCAAAGGCGATCGCCAGCGCGCGCCGCAGCCGCGCGCCGCTCAAGGCGCTCGCCAAAGACATCGTGCCGCGCGACGAGGCCGAAGGCTATCAGGTGCAATACGCGCTGCACGATCTGCTGCAGCCGCAAGTTGGCAGCCTCGTCGGCTACAAGATCGGCTGCACCAGCGCGGTGATGCAGAAATACATCAACATCCCGCACCCCTGCGGCGGCGGCGTGTTCGAGAAGGTCGTGCATGAAAGCGGCGTGCGGCTGCCGGCGGCCGATTTCGTCCATGTCGGCGTCGAATGCGAGATCGCGGTGCGGCTGGCGCGCAGTCTCGCGCCCGGCGAGGCGCCGTTCACCGCCGAATGGGTCGCGGAGGCGATTGAGGCCTACCATCCGGCGATCGAGATCGTCGACGACCGCTATGTCAAATGGGAGACGCTCGGCGCGCCGACGCTGATTGCCGACGACTTCTTCGCCGCCGGCTGCGTGCTCGGCGAAGCCGTGCCGCGCATCACCGTGCCTGATCTGCGCAAGGTCACCGGACGCGCGCTCGTCAACGGCAAGGAGGAGGGGCGCGGCACCGGCGCCGACGTGCTCGGCCATCCGCACAACGCGCTCGCCTGGCTCGCCAATCATCTCGCCGCTGAAGGCCGTGGCCTGCATGCCGGCCAGATCGTGCTGACCGGCAGCCTGGTCAAGACGCTGTGGCTGAAGGCCGGCGACGCGGTCGTGATGGAGCTCGATGGGCTCGGCAAGGTGGAAGCGGCGTTCACCTGACTTTGCATGCTTTCTGCGCCGCGACGTCACTGTTTCCTACAGTTGATTGTTCGTGCACATCAGAACCTTGCCGTCCCACAGGCTCCTGATCGCGTCGAACGGCACGGCCAGCCTGGCATATTTGCGACTGAACCAGACGCCGACCTCGAAGCCGTCATCCTTCACCACAAGGCGATCGAATTCGTGCTGCAGGATGATCGTGATCTCCTCGGGATATTGCTCGATCACGGCGGCGGGCAGCTTCACGCCATCGGCCCGGGTTGCGAAGGTGATGTTGACCGGCCGATCCTCCGCGGCATGGCGGAGCACCGCGGTCATTTCGATCCGCTTCTGCGCCGTGTTGCAGGGCTCGACGCCGGCGCGCGCCGGCAACGGGGCCACGGCCAGGAGCAGCACTCCAGCAATCCATCCGCGCCGGCGCCACATCCGGCTTCTCCATGTCACTCACGCGATGTCGTACTTGGCTTCAGTGGTCGCAGGTGGCGCCGAGGTTCAAGTCGCCGGTCGCTTGGCGTCCGTGACCAGCTCGACCTTGCCGTCTGTCAGCCGATAGACCGCGCCGACGATCCTGAGCTTGCCCTGATCGACCGCAGCGCTAAGGATCGGCGTTGCCGTTTTGAGCTTCGCGACATTGTCGATGACGTTTTGCCTGATGGCGTTGGCGAGCCGGTCGCCCGGCTTGCCCTCGGTCGCCTTTACCGCAGGCGCGATCGCGGTGACCAGCTCGGGCAGATGGCCGGGCAGGGTGGTGTTGTCCTTTAGCGACTTGATCGCGGCGTCGACCGCCCCGCAGCTGTCGTGGCCAAGCACCATGAACAGCGGCACGCCGAGCACGGACTGCGCATATTCCAGGCTCGCGATCATCTCGTCGCTGGCGAAATTGCCGGCGACGCGGCAGACGAACAGGTCGCCGCGGCCGGTGTCGAAGGCGTATTCCGGCGCGATGCGGGAGTCTGCGCAACTCAGGATGCCGGCGAACGGGTTCTGTCCGCCGGCAAGCGCCTCGCGCTCGTGCTTGAAATCATGCCGCCGCGAGACGCCTTCGACATAGCGGAGATTGCCCTTCACCAGCCGGTCGAGCGCGGCGTCCGGCGGCAGCACGTTCTGCGGCTTCGGCGACGGTTTTGTTTCCTTGGCCGTCACAGCCGGTGGCAGGGCGAGGCTGGCCGCGGTGCACGCCGCAGCAGCGAGGAAGACGCGCCGGGAGGTTCGGCTGGGAAGCGTGATCTCGCAGAGCTGGCACATCAAGGTTCTCCGTGAACAAGGACCGCATCAGCGCGATATGTGTAGGTCATGCGCAGCGCCGTCGCAACGAGGTGCATGCGTAGGCTGGCATCGGCCGTATCCACAATCGTCGTCCCGGCGAAGGCCGGGACCCATACGCCGCAGCAATTGTAGTTGACGGGACTTGTCGTTCCAGCGGCGCTCAACAACAGCCTCTTGTGGTTATGGGTCCCGGCCTTCGCCGGGACGACGGTGAGTGTGGGGCGATCCGTGAGCCACACATCCGCGTTCTCGCGACACGCATTGTCCGAGTCTTGCATCGTTGCCCGACGGGCAACTCAGCGGCCAGGAGATAGCCAGTCAGTTATGAGTGCGTCGGCGCGGCCGATTTACGCGAAACTGCTCGAGAATGAAGTCAGTCAGGACTCCGGTAGATTTTCTCTACTTCTCACTTGACCAATCCATAGCTGCTCAGTTATACGTTAATCCATAGCCAACGGGTTATTGATCACAAAATGCCGGACGCTCACGACGCGCTGTTTCGAACCCTCGCAGACCCGACCCGCCGGGCGATCTTCGAGCGCCTGTGCCGCGAGGGCGAGCAGACCGTCGGTGCGCTGACGGCGCGGGCAAAAATCTCGCAGCCGGCGGTGTCAAAGCATCTCGGCGTGCTGAAGCAGGCCGGGCTGGTGCGCGATCGCCATGAAGGAAGGCAGACGCATTACAGCGCACAACTCGGCGCGCTGGCGCCGCTGATCGACTGGACCAGCCAGATGGCGGGCTTCTGGCAGAACCGGTTCGACCACCTCGAAGATCTGCTCAAAAGGATGGACCAATGAACAAGACCACCCCTGAGACGCGCTCCGCAATCGTGGAGCGCGAATTTCCCCATCCGCCGGAAAAGCTCTGGCGCGCGCTGACGCAACCGCATCTGATGGAGGAGTGGCTGATGAAGAACGACTTCAAGCCCGAGGTCGGGCACAGTTTCAATCTGCGCGGCGAGTGGGGCGGCGTGCTGGACTGCAAGGTGCTGGCCGTGGAGCCGCACAAGACGCTGTCCTACACCTGGAATTTCGCACATGCGGATGCCGCCTACAATCTCGAGAGCGTGGTGGTCTTCACGCTGACGCCGACGGCGAAGGGCACCCACCTGCGCGTCGAGCAGTCCGGCTTCCAGCCGCATCAGAAGCAGGCCTATGGCGGCGCCCATGCCGGGTGGAAACAGTTCCTGGAGAATCTCGATCAGCTGCTGGTGCGGGAAGGCTGATCGTCTCTCGTCATTGCGAGCCAACGGGTCGGCGCGCTGCGCCGCCCGATGACAGGCTCCGCGAAGCAATCCATCGTGCCGCATGTACGGATAGATGGATTGCTTCGTCGCTTCGCTCCTCGCAATGACGATTTTACACACATCATCCAACAGGAGGTCACATTGAACCGGAACAACTGCATCAGGCAATTTCACCGCTGGCTCTCGATCGCCTTTACGGTTGCCGTCATCATCAACATCGTCGCGATGGTCCTGCAGCAGCAAGCCGTCTGGATCGGCCTGCTGGCGCTGTTCCCGCTGATCTTGATGCTGCTCAGCGGCCTGTATCTGTTCGCGTTGCCCTATCTGGCGCCGCGGCGGATGCAGGGAGGATCGACCTCCGCCTCACAAGTGTGATTGCATGGGACTGGCTGGGAACGCGAGGCAGCAATGACGGCATCGGAACGTATCGACCAGATGATCGAGGATCTCACCGACTGGCGCGGCAAGACGCTCGCCGGCCTGCGCAAGAGCATCCTCGCCGCCGACCCCGAAATCATCGAGGAATGGAAGTGGATGGGCAGCCCGGTGTGGTCGCGCGACGGCATCATCGCGGTCGGCAACGCCCACAAGGGCAAGGTGAAGCTGACCTTCATGTACGGCGCGCAACTTCCGGACCCCGACAAGCTGTTCAACACCGGCTTCGAAGGCAATGTGCGGCGCGCGATCGATCTGTTCGAGGGCGACAGGATCAATGATCGCGCGCTGAAAGCCCTGATCCGGGCTGCGATCGAGCTCAACCAGGCCAAATCCAGCAAAACTACGAAGAAGCCGACGAAGAAAGCGGCCGCGGGCGCTCGCGCAACCGCGAAGAAGAAGGCATGAACTGCGCCGGCATGTGGCCCGCTGTTTCGGTCCGTCCGAGATGATCGAGACCAGGCTCGCTACATCGTCGGATGCGGAAGCGATCTCGGCGCTGCTGACAGCCAACGCCGGCGATCGCGGCGGCATGCTGCTCGGGCAATGGCCGCGCGAGGTGATTGCAACGCGCATCGCAAGCGGGCAATCGATCGTCATCGCGACCGGCGATGAGGGCAGGTTGCTCGGCGCGCTCCTGACGTCGGAGAAAGGATTTGGCGAGGCCGCGCCGGTGCAAGCCATGCTGAAGGCCTGGCCGGGCGGCCCCGGTGCGTATGTGTATGGCCCTGTGTGCGTCTCCCCTGACGCGCGTGGCCTCGGCGTTCTCGACGCGCTCTACGCAAGGCTTCAGGCAATTTTTCCCGCCCGCGAAGCGATCCTGTTCATCAGGGAAGACAATCCGCGCTCGCTCAAGGCGCATCTGCGGCTCGGCATGCGCGAGGTCGCGCGATACGACTTCGGCGGCAAGGTTTTCGTGGTCCTGAGCGACGGGCCCGCCCCAAATAGCCCGGACCCGCCGGGAACCTGAGTTCTGCACACGGGAACTCCAGTCCCGTTGTCAGCAACATCGGGAAATAGATCATTCACCGTCGGATACGAAAGACCGGCGGCATGCCACCGGTTGTATCGGCTTACCAATGCAATCGAAGGCGTGGCTGCTAAACCTGTAGCTGTGGAATGAGCGGGCCTCGTGTCGAGTCGCCCGTTGGAATGGCAGTCGCAATGTTCAGTCAGTTGGTTGGTCCGTCACGGACCGCGACATCGGCCGACACCGATATCGCACAGCAGGCCTCTCCGAGAACAGCAGCCACGAGCGAGGAAACTCGCATCCCGCAACCCCATCAGCGGGTCGAGCGCGGCGCGTGGTTGATCGGCATCGCGGCCAGCGGTTTCGCCGGCTTCCTGCTCTGGAGATTCGAGATCGCCGTCGAGCCCGAAAGTCTGGCGCTGTTCTTGGGCCCGATGGGGTTTCACCTTGCCGTCGATACCGTCTATGGCAGATGGCGGTCCGCGCCGGTTCTGTCCAACCTGGCAGGAGCGGTTGCCGTGTTCTTCTGGTCGGCTGCAGCGGCAGCAACGATCAGCCTGGTTGGCCTGAGATACAAGTTTCCCCTGATCGATGACAGTCTCGCCGACGCCGATCGCGTCATCGGGATCGATTTGCCGTCCATCATCTTGTGGTTTGCAAAGCATCCCTGGCTGACCGAGCTGCTCGCCGCCGCTTATTGCAGCTCCTTCGTCCAGGTGGCCGCGCTGTTCGTGCTGCTGGCGGCGACAAAGCGCTTCGACAAGCTTTGGCAACTGGCGTTCGTTTTCGCATTGACGATCGTTGCGTCGACGATGTTTTCGGTGTTCTGGCCTGCCAAGGGGGCCTTTGTCTATTTTGACCATCCCGTCGCGATCCTCGATGCGCTGCCCGAGCACGCGGGGATTTATCATCTCGCGAAGTTCGAGTACTTCCGCAACGGGGCGTCTCCGGAATTGTCGTTGAGCAATCTGCAGGGCGTGGTGACCTTTCCGTCGTTCCACACCTGTCTTGCCTTGATGACGATTTTCGCGACGATCGGCACACGGTGGTTGTTCGGCATCACGCTGGTCTGGAATCTCCTCGTCCTCGTCTCGACGCTTCCGATCGGCGGCCATTACGTCATCGACCTGACCTGCGGTGCGCTGCTGTGGCTGGCGGCGACGAAGATCGAGGCGATGCTCGGCAGATCGTTCATGACCTTGCGCGGAATGCCGATGCCGGAAGCCGTGTCCGCCTAGCGCGCCAGCGCGGAGCGGATGAATGATCAAGGGATTGTTCGCGGCTCCACTGTATCGGCAAGGCGTTTTGCGTCGCGGACCAGCGGGTAGATTCCGATGCACGTAAGCACGCCGAACACGATTGCGCCGAATGTTCGCGTGAAGTCTGCCGACTGCAAGACCACGGCCATCACCGCGATGCCAAAGCCCGACGAGAGCATGGTGATGAAGAGATATGACCAGAGGAATTGAGTTGCCTGCTGATTGGCGGCATCGCCGGCAGCGAGCTGGCGAACCTCACGGCGCGTCCAGAACCAGTCGGAGACGACAGGGATCGCGAATAGAACCGTGACAGCGAGATAGAGGCCATCGAAGCGCCTGATCGCGGCTGCGAGGCACAGGCCGAACACAAAGGCGCCGACGGCGCCGCAGGACGCATGTGCGACGAGCTTCATGACCGTGCTCGGCCTTGTGCCCATGGCGGTCGTGTCCGTGATCGGTCGGCCCACGTGGCGGTTGCGCCATCATACCGCGAACTCTGGCGATTGTCGCGTGGATCGGAGCTCCGATAGCTCCGTCCAGGCGCTCGCCGCGCGACGTCGCTACGCCGAGATGTCGACCGCCTGGCCGGCCTTGCCGGCGTTCTTCTGAAGCGACTGCTCGATCAATTGCTTGATCTTCTGCTCGACCGCGGCGAGCTGATCCGGCGTCATGGTCTTCAGGTCCTGCTCCGACAGACCCATGCTCTTGAGGATGTTCGCGCGCATGCGGTCCATCGGGCTCATCTGCGCGTATTTGAGAAATTCCTGCTCGATGGTGCCGTCGGATGGGTTGCCGCCGGCAGCTTGCGTGGATCCGCTAGCGTCGGCCGTCAGCGGCTTCTTCAGTGTGCCAGTCGTCATGCTGGCTGTGACTGGTCCAAAGGCCGAGATCGACGTCATCTGCGCGCGCTGTCCCCGTTGCAATGCTGCAACCGCGGAGCAATTGGCGTGCCATCCGGCGCGTCAGCGAATTCAAGGAGATCGCGATGATGCGGTACGCGCTAGACGTGCCGCAGGAAAATTCTGCCGGGCGAACTCTGCCGGGGAAGCGGCCGTCACGCCTTGGTGTGCACGATCACCGGACCGGCAATCCGGTTGCGGCCCTCATGCCTTGGTGTGCACGATCACTGGACCCGCAATCGCCGTGACTTGCCCGACCAGCAATGGGCCGAGATTGTCATCGATCCAGGCCAATGCGCGGCGGTTGGCTTCCTCGGCGCCGGCATGATTGTTGAAGACGCTGATCGCGGTGACCGTGTCGTCGCCGGCATAGACCACGTAATAGGCCATGAAGCCTTCGACGTCGCTGATGATCGGAATTGCGCCTTCCTTGATCCGGCGCGCGAGTTCTTCGGCGCTACCAGTCTTCGCCTTGGCGTGACGGATGGCGGCATACATGCGCTCCTCCTTCCGGCTGCATCGATCGGGCTGCGCTTCGCGCATGGCCGATGGTACGCCTGAAGGCGCGGAGATGCCATCGCGATTGCGGACGGATCAGCTGAAACGCCTGGTCACGACGGTCGTGCGGCGGTCGGGGAGCTTCGGCAGCCTCGTCACATCCGCGCGGGTCGTCGTGGTCTTTGGGCCACCGGCGGGCGCCTGCTCCTGTTGCTGCAGGAACAGCGTGGCCTCGAACAGTACGCCGGGGGCTTGCTTGGCGCTGCCCGAGCACACCGCGCGATTGCCGCTGAAGGTGCCGGTCAGCTGCGCCTCGACCTCGTCGCATCCGAACACGGTGGTGAACGGGCCGTCGGCATATCTGTGCGTCGTCAGGACCGCCGTGAAGCGGTCCTCATCGAGCTGATAGGAGCCGCCATAGGTGAACATGGCGTCGCCGCCTGAGATCCTGCCGTTTGCGAGCTGGACTATTCCGGTGCCTTCGCCGCGCGGCGTGCGAAACCACGCCGCATATCGACCGTCTCTTTGCATGACCGTCACGAACTGCAAACCCTGCGTTGTCGTCTAGCTACGTTGCAAGCGTCGGGACTGCTACTGCGGGTTGCTGCAACGGTTAACGAACCGAGAAAGCGATCGCGCGACTTGCACGAAGCAGTATCGGACTGGTGCGCGACGATCGCGCGAGTGCATGCGACCGGTCACAAGAACGCCACGGCCCTCGCCAGGGGAGCTAGCGAGGGCCGTGTTGGTACACCGCGCCGCGCCTAGGTTCGCGACGAGATGTGGGAGCTCGAGAAGCTAGAAGGGCAAGAGCACGTCGAGAACCTGCTGGCCGTAGCGCGGCTGTTGCACGTCGGTGATCTGGCCGCGGCCGCCATAGGCGATGCGGGCCTGGGCGATCTTCGAGGAGTCGATGGTGTTGTCGCTCTGGATGTCTTCCGGGCGCACGATACCGGCCACGACCAGCTCGCGGATTTCGTAGTTGACGCGGATCTCCTGCTTGCCTTCGACGACAAGATTGCCGTTCGGGAGAATCTGGGTGACGACGGCGGCGACGTTGGTCTGCAATGCTTCCTGCCGGTTGACCGAACCCTTGCCGTCGCTCGAAGCCGTGGAGTCGGCGGTCAGGATGCGGCCGGGCAGGATCTTGTTCGCCTGCGTGATAGTCTGCGAGCCCAGGAAGTTGGTCACCCCGGAATCTTCGGAATTGGTGCGGCTGCGCTGGGTTTCGTTGGCGATCGCGGCCTTGTCGGTGATGTTCACCATGACGGTCAGGATGTCGCCGACACGCGCGGCGCGCTGGTCCTTGAAGAAGGCGCGTGAGCCGCTGCGCCACAGCGAGTTGGGGCTGTAGGAGGCGACCTCGGGCTTCGGCATCGGCATCTGGACCGGCTTGTAGCCGGGCTGCGCCGTCGGGTTCTCGATCTCCGTCAGCTTCGGCTTTTCACCGATCTGGGAGAGACGGTCGATCGACGAGCAACCGCTGGCGATCGTTCCGAGTGCGAGCAGCGCACCGGTCAGGATGAGGCGGTTGATGCGGTACTGGGACATGAACTTTACTCGGCGTTTGGTGCGACTGAACTCAGCTTGACGGGAGCGGAATCTGAAGAGGCGGCGTCGGCGGCCGGCGCGGCGCGCGGGGACGCGACCGAGATCGAAACCTCGCCGCGGCCCGTGACGACGCCGGTGACGGCGCGCTTAGATTGCAAATTCATCACGTTGACGACATCGCCCTCGGCGCCGCCATCCATCGCCTTGCCGCGGATCGTGAGGTAGAGACCGGAGGTGCGGTAGACCAGCGTGACGTTCTGGTCGCGGGTGACGAGATCGGGCTTTGCCATGTCGGCGGTGCGCAGTGCCTGGCCGGCGCGGATCTGGCGGCGCATCTGCATGCCGACGGCGCCGTCGCGCGCCGCCGCGTCGTTGCCGATTTCGGCCTTCGGACGGCGCTCGACCGCAACGTCGGAGGCTTTCAGCACGTCGCCGCGTTCGACATTGCGCGTCAGCACGGCGGCCTCGATGGTTTCGATCGCGGTGCCGGTGAGGCGCAGCTTGTACGGCGCCGTGCCGGCTTCGTTGCTGACCTCGAAGGTGACGTCGAAGCGCGTCGAGCGCGGGTCGTAGCGTACGGCGACGGGCTGCATCGCGCCGGTGTTGGTTGCCTCGAGCCTGATATCGCCGGGATCGCGGTCGAAGGTGAGTGCGATATTGCCGGCCCTGCCGAGCCCGTGGCGGCCTTCCAGCGCGCGTGACAGCTGCTGCTCGATCTCCTTGCTGTCGATGGTGCGCGCCAGCCGCGTGACGGTGATCTCCTTCAGTTCGCGGGTATCGACGCCGATCACCTGATGGGTGCGCAGCAGGTTCAGCACCTGCGCGACCGGCAGCGTGCCTGTAGTGCCGAGATCGGGCGCGCGGTAGATCGCGACGCTGCCGGCGCTGCCGGCGTTGTCGATGAGGTCGCCGACCCGCACGATGTCGTCCGCGACCGTGACGTTGGCGCGCAGCGTCGGCACCGCGATGGTCTCGCCGCGGACTTGCGCTGTGGCCGGTAGCGCGGTCACCGCGAGGAGTGCGGCTGCGATCAGGAATGAGCGGGCGATCATCGACATCATCCTCAGCGGAACAGGTTGGAGGTCGACTGCATCATCTGGTCGGCGGCGGAGACCACCTTGGAGTTCATCTCATAGGCGCGCTGCGCGGCGATCAGGTCGGAGATCTCCGAGACCACCTCGACGTTGGCCTGTTCGAGGTTGCTCTGCTGCATGTCGCCATAGCCGTCGGTGTTGGCGATGCCGTCCTGCGGCTGGCCGGAGGCCGGCGTTTCCTGGAACAGGTTGTCGCCGATCGGCATCAGGCCGGCCTTGTTGATGAAGCGGGTCAGGCCGATCTGGCCGATCGTGGTCGACGCGGTCTGGCCCGGCAGCGTCACCGAGACCTGGCCTTGCGCATTGATGGTGAGGCCGGAGGCGTTCTGCGGGATCGTGATCGTCGGCTGCACCAGATTGCCCTGCGCGTTGACGATGCGGCCCTGATTGTCCATCTGGAACGAGCCGTCGCGCGTGTAGGTGAAGGTGCCGTCCGGCATCAGGATCTTGAAGAAGCCTTCGCCGCGGATCGCGATGTCGAGATCGTTGCCGGTCGGCGACAGCGTGCCCTGGGTCATCATCCGCGGCGTGCCGACGGTCTTGACGCCGCCGCCGAGGTCGATGCCCATCGGCATGATGGTGTTCTGGTCGGAGGCCTGCGCGCCGACCCGGCGCACATGGTCGTAGATCAGGTCCTGGAACGCGGCGCGCTGCTTCTTGTAGCCGGTGGTACGCAGGTTCGCGATGTTGTTGGAGATCACCTGAACGCTGAGTTCCTGTGCCGCCATTCCGGTCGCCGCGGTATAAAGTGCGCGCATCGTTCAATCCCCCGGATCAGTTCGGCACGTCGGCGAGCTTCTCGATCGCCGATTTGTGCAGGTCGCTCTGCTGCTGGAGCAGCGAGGCGATTTGGGTGTAGGTCCGCGTGATCTCGATCATGCGGCTCATCTCGACGACGGAATTGACGTTCGACTTCTCGATGAAGCCCTGACGGATCTGCGCCTTGGTATCCGGCAACGGCTGCGCGCCTTCGCCCGGTACATAGAGGTTGGAGCCTTCCTTGAGCAGGCGCTGGGCCTGCGCGAACGAGACCAGCCGCAGCTTGCCGCGGATCGAGTCGAGGCGGGACGTGCCCTCGAGCACGCTGACGTTGCCGTCGGGGGCGATGTTGACGTCGTGATCGGTCTGCTGGAACGTGATCGGGCCGGCGGTGCCGAGCACCTGGTAACCCGAGGCGGTGACGAGCTGGCCGCGATTGTTGATCGCGAGGTTGCCGTCGCGGGTGTAGCGCTCGCCGCCCGGGGTCTGCACCACCAGGAAGGCGTTGCCGTCGATCGCGACGTCGAGCGGGTTCTTGGTCTCTTCGGTCGGGCCCTGCGAGAAGTCGTGGAAGGTCGCGCGGTCCTGCACGAAGGAGACGCGGCGGTCGGAGGACGCGAAATTGTCCTCATGCGCGTTCGAGGACAGATATTCCTGGAACAGCGACCGGTCGGCCTTGTAGCCGTTGGTGTTCATGTTCGCGATGTTGTTGGAAACGACATCCAACTGCCGTTCCAGCACCATCTGCTTCGATAGTCCGACCAGAAGCGTATTCTGCATCGGTGGTTCTCCCCTGTGAGGTGATCCGATGCGAAAGGTTCTCCCAAACCTTCACGCCGGACCGTCGGTAACCATTGGGTTCTCCCAAACCCGCCAGTTACGTCGTCCTCTCAGCGAAACCCGTGCCAACTTAAAATAATGAGATATTTGAATGGGTTAGGTGTTTTGCAGGGCGCCTTGCCGGGCGGCAGAAAGGTCTTGTTGACCATGTTTGCCCGGCAGTTTTTTCCTAGTGGAAGGTAAATCCTAAGCTTCCGTTAACCATTATGGCCCCAGTGTTGCCGGCATTGGGGCGCGTGTGCGCCGGCGGCCTTTGTATCGCGTCTTCAAGCCAAAGCTGGGGCAAATCGCGTTCGCATCCTTCGGGTTGAAGCGAGCGGACGATGGCGGATGAGGAAAAGACGGAAGGCGGCGAGGGCGCGGCCGCTCCGAAGAAAGGCAAGCTCAAGCTGATCATTGCCGTCGTCGGCTTCCTCGTCGTGCTCGGCGCGGGCGCAGGCGGATGGTTCTTCTTCATGCGCGGTCACGGCGAGGAGCAGCACGCCGAAGCGCCGCCGCCGAAGCCGCCGAGCTTCGTCGACGTGCCCGACATGCTGGTCAATCTGGTCGGTGCGCCCGGCGAGCGGGTGCAATATCTCAAGCTGAAGCTCGTGCTCGAGATCAAGGAAGAGAAGCAGGTCGAGGCGATCAAGCCGGCGCTGCCGCGCGTTACCGACCTGTTCCAGACCTACATGCGCGAGCTGCGCCCGAGCGATCTCAACGGCTCGGCCGGCCTGTTCCGTCTCAAGGAAGAGCTGACCAAGCGTGTCAACCTCGCGCTGGCGCCCAACCAGGTGAACGCCGTGCTGTTCAAGGAAGTCGTGATCCAGTGACGGGGCGGATGTAAAGCCATGGCCGGCAACGACCAGATGGACCAGGACGCCATTGCGGCCCAATGGGAAGCCTCGCTCGATTCCGAGGATCCCGCGGCGGCCGCGGCGGAAGCTGCCAAGAACGAGCTCACCGAGAACATGGCGCTGCAATGGGCCGCCATGGTCGAGGACGGCAGCCGCGACTTCGGCGGCAAGACCAACGGCGAGCGCGTGCTGTCGCAGGAGGAGATCGACAATCTCCTCGGCTTCACGGTCGGCGACGTCAGCCTCGACGATCATTCCGGCATCCGCGCCATCATCGATTCCGCGATGGTGTCCTACGAGCGTCTGCCGATGCTCGAAATCGTGTTCGACCGCCTGGTGCGGTTGATGACGACATCGTTGCGCAATTTCACCTCCGACAACGTCGAAGTCTCGCTCGACCGCATCACCTCGGTGCGCTTCGGCGACTACATGAACTCGATCCCGCTGCCGGCGGTGCTCTCGGTGTTCAAGGCGGAGGAGTGGGAGAATTTCGGCCTCGCCATGGTCGACTCCAACCTGATCTATTCGATGATCGACGTGCTGCTCGGCGGCCGCCGCGGCCAGACCCAGCTCAAGATCGAGGGCCGGCCCTATACCACGATCGAGACCAACCTCGTGAAGCGGCTGGTCGAGGTGGTGCTGTCGGATGCCGAGCAGGCGTTCCGGCCGCTGTCGCCGGTGACCTTCTCGATCGACCGGCTTGAGACCAACCCACGCTTTGCCGCGATCAGCCGCCCGGCCAATGCCGCGATCCTGGTGCGCCTGCGCATCGACATGGAAGACCGCGGCGGCAATGTCGAATTGCTGCTGCCCTATGCCACCATCGAACCGATCCGCAACGTGCTGTTGCAGATGTTCATGGGCGAGAAGTTCGGCCGCGATCCGATCTGGGAAGGCCATTTCGCCACCGAGGTGGCGCAGGCCGAGATTGCGGTCGATGCAGTGCTGTACGAGGCCGATATCCCGCTCAAGGAGCTGATGAAGCTCAAGGTCGGCGACACGCTGCCGCTGGATATCCGCTCCGACGCGCTGGTCTCGGTCCGTTGCGGCAACGTCACCCTGACGGAAGGCCGCATGGGCCGCGTCGGCGACCGCGTCGCGATCCGCGTCACCAAGAATTTGCGCAAACCCCAAACCACCTTCGCGATGTTCGAGAAGGCGGATGAGCGGACCAAGATGATGGAGGCACCATGAGTCATGTGCTTGGACTAGCAATCGAGAGTCTGGTGGCCGTGCTGCTGATGCTGACGATCGGCTATTGCTGGCTGCTCAACAAGCGCCTGCAGCGGCTGAAGGCCGATGAGCATTCGCTGAAGGCGACGATTGCCGAATTGATCACCGCGACCGAGATCGCCGAGCGGGCGATCGGCGGGTTGAAGCACGCGGTGCGGGACGTCAACGAGAACCTCGGCAACCAACTCGATGCGGCGGTGCAGATGTCGGCGCAGCTGAAGAACCAGCTGGCGGAAGGCGACCACGTGGTGCGCCGTCTGTCCAAGATCGCGCTGGCCGCGCGGCCGGCTGAGCCCGCGTATGCGCCGGCACCAGCAGCTGCGCCCGCCGCGCCGGTGGCGCAGGCGCCCAGGGTTTCGGCGGCGCGCGCGGTTGCCGCGGCGGCCGAAGCCTTCACCGAGCGCAGGAGGGCCGGCGGTCTCGCTGCATGAAGTTGCTTCGTGACATCAGAGTGATGCCTGTGGTGCTGGTCGCGATCTTCGGCCTGATGGTGCTGAAGGTCGCGGGCCTGGTGCTCGATGGCGGTTACGTGTTTGCCGAGGACGCGCCGCCGGCCGGTCCCTCTTGGGCGCAGCAGAATTTCAACTTCCCCGGCGCTCCCAAGGCGGTTGCCGACAGCAAGATCAAGGCCGATCCCGGCGACATCACCGGATCGGTCGAGGGCAAGGACGCGAAGAAGGACGAGGCACCGAAGCCGGCCGCACCGGCCGCGGAGGCGCCCAAGCCCGACGGCGTAGTGGTCAATCTGGATGCGCCGCCGCCGGTGTCGGCTTCCGAACGCGCGATCCTGGAGCGGTTGCAGTCGCGCCGCCAGGAGCTCGAGACGCGCGCCCGCGAGGTCGAGATTCGTGAAAGCCTGTTGAAGGCCGCCGAGAAGCGCATCGAGGCCAAGGTCGAGGAGGCCAAGGCCAACGATGCCAAGGCGAATGCCGATGCAGCAGCCAAGGTCGAAGCCGACGCCGCCCGCTTCAAGGGCATCGTCACCATGTACGAGAACATGAAGCCGAAGGACGCCGCCAAGGTGTTCGATCGGCTGGAGATGACCGTGCTCTACCAGATCGCCTCGCAGATCCAGCCGCGCAAGATGTCGGACATCCTCGGCCTGATGCAGCCCGAGGCTGCCGAACGGCTCACGGTCGAACTCGCGCGCCGCGCCGGCGGCGACAAGTCGGCATCGACAGACGATCTGCCCAAGATCGAAGGCAAGATGCTCGCGCCGAAGACGAATTGACGGAGCGCGCTAGCCTCAGAGGCTAACTTTCGGTGGGTTGCGCCCGCGAGCCGGGCGACGCGCCTTCGCAATGTCGGCGATGGCCGTCGCGACGAGAGATGGATCGTCCTCATCCCGCGCCGCTGCAATACAAGCGGTTTGCTGCTCTAGGGCTTTCCGATGATCCTGGATGTCGAATCTCTTCGTATTGAGCGGCAGCTTGAACCACCCAGTTTCCGCGAGCCGTTCCAATGCGATGGCAAGTGTTCTTTAACCATACCACAAGCACGTTCGACCGTGGTCTGAAACACCCATTGCCGGTAGCGCAGGTGCCCGGTTCCTTCGCAGCCCCCTAAACAATCTATTGACGTTAACAGCTCCTTAACGCCGCCCGATCCAAGATCGGGACGCGTGGGCGAGGGCGCTTCGCGCTGGTATGGCTGAGGTCCGAGAAGACGTTTCGAGATGGCGCGAACGGCTGCCGCTGAAACATGGTCGCTAGGCCGCGCCTGGGCGCGGACCGCGCGTCTGTGCCTGCTTGCCACCGGCCTTGCCCTTACAACCCTCACATATCCAGCCACGGTGCGGGCCCAAGACCCGCCGCCGGTACCGGGCGAGGCGACGTTCTCGGCCGCGAACGGCTATGCCCGGCTGGTGCTGAAGCTGAAGGAGGATGTCGAGTCGGAGGTCACGACCGCCGGTTCGATCATCGTGATCCGCTTCAGGCGTCCGGTCGATATCCCCGTCGAGAAACTCTCCGAAGCGGTGCCCGACTATGTCGGCGCCGCGCGCCGCGATCCTGACGGTTCGGCGATCCGCCTGTCGCTGGCGCGGCGCGTCACCATCAACACCATGACCGCCGGCGAGCGCATCTTCGTCGACTTCCTGCCCGACAGCTGGACCGGCCCGCCGCCGTCGCTGCCGCAGGAGGTGATCCGCGAACTGGCGGAGCGCGCCCGTGCCGCCGAGCGCCTGTTGCGCATCCAGCGCGCGGCCGATGTCGCCAAGAAGAAGCCGCCGATCCGTGTCCGCGCATTGGTGCAGCCCACCTTCGTGCGTTTCGTGTTCGAAGTGCCCGACGGGGTCAGCGTCTCCTCGGTGCTGAACGAGCAGAAACTGACGCTGTCCTTCAACTCCGTCCTGGCCTTCGACCTGGCCGATGCCAAGGTCGCCGCTCCCCCAAACGTCGCGTCGATCAGCTCGCGCGCCGATACGGATACCTCAGCGGTCGACGTGACGCTGATTGGCGATGTCGACGTGCATTCGTTCCGCGACGAGAAGAACTACATCGTCGATGTCGCCTTCCAGCAGGCCGAGCAGCAGCAGGCGGCGAAGCCCTCGCTGAGCGCGTTGTTGCCGACGTCGCGCGGCAAGCCGAAGGGGGCGGCTGCGATCGCGCCGGCGACATCGGAGAGCATCGCGCAGCAAGCCAAGATCGAGATCAAGTCCGAGCAGCCCAAGGCAGAGCAATCCAAGGCGGAGCCGGCCAAGTCCGAGCAGGTGCAGTCCGAGCCGGTCAAACCCGAACGGGCCGGGACCGAACAACCGGCGACCGCGCCCGCCAAATCGGAACAGCCGAGATCCGAGCTGCCCAATTCGGAGATGCCGAAGATCGCCGCGGCGCCGGCGGCTGAGGTCGAGAAGGCCGCTGCACCGGTCGCGCCGCGCGAGGGCGGCACTCCGACCGAACCGAGCGACGCGCCAAAGCCTGCGCCTGCTGCCGCGACCGCGCCGGCCATGGAGGCACCGAAGCCGGCGGCGGTGCCATCGTCGCCTGCCGAGGCTCGCGCCAGCGCCAAGTCTGCTGCCAGTTCCTCGGTCGAAGCCCAGCGTGACAGCGACGGGTTGCGGGTGACGTTCTCATTCCCCGGCGCGACGCCTGCGGCGCTGTTCCGTCGCGCCGACACAGTATGGATGGTGTTCGACACGCCTGAGGCGATCGACGTCGATCCGATCCGCGCCAAGGCCGGCTCGCTGATATCAGATGTCAGCCGGATCGCGCTGGAGAAGGGGCAGGCGGTGCGCTTCCGCCTCAACCGGCCGCAGATGCCGTCGCTCGAGAGCGACGATCGCTCGCGCGGCGTGAGCTGGACGCTGACCTTCGCCGACCGGGTGCAGAAGCCGCCGCTGCCGCTCAGCGTGGTGCGTAATATCAGCGAGCCCTCGCTCGCCAATGTCAGCGTGCCGCTCGCCAATCCCGGCCAGCTCCACAGGCTGATCGATCCCGACGCGGGCGATACGCTCTGGGTCGTGACCGCACCGCCGCCGACCCGCGGCATCATCAAGCGGCAGGATTTCGTCGAGCTCTCGCTGCTGGAATCGATTCATGGCGTCGTGGTTCATCCGAACGCCGACGACGTCAAGGCGGAGGTCGGTGCCGACAAGGTGACGCTGGGCCGGCCCGGCGGCCTGACGCTGTCATCGGCCGACGTCGCGTCCGAGCGCGCGACCGCGGCGGTGAAGCCGCTGTTCGATCCGGACGAGTGGCGCAAGAACCAGTCGGAGAACTTCCTCAAGCAGCTCGACGGGCTTATTGCGGCGGCCTCGACGGCCAACGCCGAGCAGCTGCCGCAGGCGCGGCTCGATCTCGCCGATTTCTACATGGCGCGCGCCATGTACCAGGAAGCCCATGGTGTCGCCAATCTGATGCTGTCCGAAAGCAAGCGCGGCAGCGAGGCGGCCTCCGTGGTGATGGTACACGCGGTTGCCAGCATCCTGATCGGGCACCCGGCGCAGGGTCTCAAGGACCTCGCCAATCCCGTGATCGGCAATGGCTACGATTCCCAATTGTGGAAGGGGCTGGCTTTCGCTCGCGAGGGCAAATGGCCCGAGGCGCGCGAAAAGTTCAAGAACGCCGAATTCGCGGTCGCGACGTTGCCGCCCGATCTGCAGCGCATCGTCACGATCGACTCGATGAAGGCCTCGCTCGAGGTCAAGGACTATGCCGGCGCTGCTCGGCGCAAGAGCGATCTCGACGTGGTCGGCGTTCCCGACGCGCTCAAGCCCGCGGTTGCGGTGCTGCGCGGCCGGCTCGCCGAAGCGCTCGGCCAGGAGAAGGATGCGCTCGACGCCTACCGCTTCGCCGCCAATTCGCCCGACCGTCAAGCCGCCGCCGAAGGCAGACTGCTGGAGACGCTGTTGCGTCAGAAGCGCGGCGAGATCGGCCGCGACGATGTGCTGAAGGAGTTCGAGCTGTTGTCGATGCTGTGGCGCGGCGACAATATCGAGTTGAAGACGTTGTACGTGCTGTCGAAGATCTATGCCGAGACCGCGCGCTATGCCGATGCCTTCGCGGTGACCCGTGCGGCGACCCGGCTGCAGCCGAACGCGCCGGAATCGCGCCAGGCGCAGGATGCCGCGTCGGCGTTGTTCGTGCAGCTCTATCTGGGCCCGAAGGGCGACGAGATGGCGCCGATCGATGCGCTCGGCACCTTCTACGATTATCGCGAGCTGACGCCGATCGGCCGCCGCGGCGACGAGATGATCCGCCGTCTCGCCGACCGTCTCGTCGGTGTCGATCTGCTCGACCAGGCCGCCGACCTCCTGCAATACCAGGTCGACAAGCGGCTCGAAGGCGCCGCGCGCGCCCAGGTCGCCGCGCGGCTTGCGATGGTCTATCTGATGAACCGCAAGCCCGACCGCGCCATCGGCGCGCTGCGCTCGACCCGGATCGCAGATCTCTCCGGCGAACTGCGCCAGCAGCGGCTGCTGCTCGAGGCGCGCGCGCAGAGCGACGTCGGCCGGCACGACCTCGCGCTCGACATCATCTCGAACATCACCGGCCGCGAGGCGATCCGGCTGCGCTCGGACATCTATTGGGCGTCGCGGCACTGGCGTGAGGCGTCCGAGCAGATCGAGCTCTATTACGGCGACCGCTGGCGCGATTTCACCCCGCTCGACCCGAGCGAGAAGGCCGACATCATCCGCGCGGTCGTCGGCTACGCGCTCGCTGAGGATGCCATCGGGCTGTCCCGGTTCCGCGAAAAATACGCGCCGCTGATGTCCGGCGATGCCGACAGACTGGCGTTCGACGCGGCCAGCAAGCCGGTCGCGACCTCGAGCGCAGAATTCGCCCAGATCGCGCGGATGGCCGCCAGCGTCGACACGCTCGACGGCTTCATCCGCGAGATGAAGACCCGCTTCCCGGACGCCACCGCCCGCGCGCCGCTGCCCGATCCGGTCACGACCGGATCGCTGCCCGACGGGCCAAAGGCCGCGCCGGTCAGCACGCTCCCGGTCATCAAGGGCGAGCGCCGCGCCGGCGCGATGCCGTAGAGTTTCGGTTCGGATTGAATCAGAACCGAAGCTCTAGATTCTAGTCTTGAGGCGTTTTCTTCACGCGAACCGGTGTCCACTTCGCTCGAAAACGCTCTGGCGGCACGGGCTGCTACGGGCCGGGAGTCACCCACGCGGTCGAAATGATGCCCTTGTCGTCGAGCGCGATGCGCCAGTGCGCCGCGCCGTTCGCCTGTCTGACGCTATAGACGTCTTCGCCCTGCTCGCCGACACCGAGAAAGCGGATCGCCTGGATCGTGCCGAGGTCCGCGAGGGGCTGAAGCCACGTCATCTGCTTGCGGGTCGCCGCCGCCAGCGCCGGGCTCATCTCAGCGTAGTTGGGATTCCCCGAGGCGATCCCATCGATCAGGCGATGCAGCGCAGCCTCGGTTCCGGGATTGGCCGACTGGTTCTTGACGCGCTCCGCCGTCTGATCGGCGATCTTCCGTGCCGCCGCGGCATCGATACGCGCCATCGCAATATCGCTGCCGTTCTGATGCAGAATCAGCGAGGTGCCTCGTCCGTCCGGTCCGACGACGAAGCTGACCTGGGCGTCGACAATCCTGGCGAAGAATTCGGTCTTGCTCTCCGCAAAGAACCGCACCGAGCGCTGCCCGGTCAATTGCATCACCAGATGATGTTCGTCGGGTGTCACCGTGAACACGGCGCGGTCGCTGAGCTTGTAGAAGCCGGCATAATTGTCGAGTACGGCGGAATCCACCGCGATTTCCTGCCGCGCGGCGATCGGCGGTGATTCTGCAGTGGAGTCTGCAGCTGGTACCGGCGTGCTCGGCGGTCCGGCAGCCTGTATCCGCGCCGCCAGCGTATTCCAGTCACGCTGGCCGAACAGTCTGGCGACAAGCTCCAGGCTGTCGCTATGGGTGAGGGGCATCGATTTGGCGGCGAGCGCTTCGCGCAGCGTCTGCGCCATGGCCTTGGCATCACGAAAGTCGCGCATGAGATCAACCTTTGCATCGACGAACGGAAAGCGTCAGGGGCTTGCGTTGCTGACCCGTTCGTGCGGGCAAAGGAAGCCTGAAACCTGGCTTGATACGTTTACCGTCCCCGGGCGGGGTGCAAGCGGCGGGTGGTATCGACCCGATCCGATGTTCGCCGGGGACCCGCAATTTGTCAATTGCAACAGCCCGTGATCGGGTGCGTCCTCTCGACATTTCGCTGCCAAATCGGCAACCATGGCTGATGTCGCCAGCCGGGAGGACGTCGTCACATGAGCAAGCCGATCAAGACCGAAGCCGAACTCATCGCGATGGCGCGGGCCGAGTTGAAAGTCCATGCCGACTGCCCCGACGGCATCGACATCTCCGTGCTGCGCGACGGCGACAGCTGGGAATTCCGCGCCAGCGCCAACGAGGCCACGGTGGCGCGGCCCGGGTACCCCGAATGCGTCGCGATGCTGGTGCAGATCGGCGATCACCTCAGCAAGCAGTATGACGTAGAGGGTTAGCCACGGCAGCGAACCGGGGAGAGCGATGGACCGCATCGACGCCATGAAGGTCTTCGTCGCGGCGGTCGACGAGGGCAGCCTTGCCGGTGCGGGGCGGAAGCTGCGGCGCTCGCCGGCGGCGGTCAGCCGGGCGATCGCGTTCCTCGAACATCATGTCGGCGCCGAGCTGCTTCACCGCACCACGCGGTCGCTGAAGCTGAGCGAGGCCGGCCAGCGTTATGCGGCGGCGTGCCGGCGCATCCTCAGCGAGCTAGAGGAAGCCGACATCTCGGCCGGCGGCGAACGGTCGGCGCCGCGCGGCACGCTGACCATCACCGCACCGGTCGTCGTCGGCGAGGACGTGCTCCGGCCGCTGCTCGATGCCTTCGTGGCCGAGCATCCAGCGGTGTCGGTGCGGCTCGCGATGCTCGATCGCACCGTCAATCTGATCGACGAGGGCATCGACGTTGCGCTGCGCATCGCCCATCTTGCCGATTCCAATTCAATCGCGATCAAGCTCGGCGAGGTGCGGCGCGTGGTCGCGGCGTCGCCCGGTTATCTTGCGCAGCATCCCGTGATCGGCGAGCCGGCCGATCTCGCAAGGCACCAGATCATTGCGATGACGCATTTCGGGCTCGACTCCTGGAGCTTCCCGCCGGCCGCGAAGTCGAAGGTCGCGCGCGCGGTCCAGTTCGCGCCGCGGCTGGTCGTCAACACGGTGCGGGCGGCGGTCGCCTCGGCGAGCGAGGGGCACGGCGTCACCCGGCTGTTCTCGTATCATATCGCGGAGGAAATCCGTGACGGACGGCTGCGGATCCTGCTCGCCGGCGACGAGCCTCCGCCGTTGCCGGTGCATCTGTTGGCGCCGCAGGGGCGCTTCGACGTGCCCAAGGTACGCGCCTTCGTCGATTTCGCGACGCCGCGACTGAAACGCTATTTCGAGCGGCTGTCACGCGAGGCCAGCCGGGCCAGTCGTTCGCGCCGCGGAAGAGTGTCTGCCGAATAGCGGGCATTCGCGCGAAATGCGGATGTATCTAGCTTGCTCTCCATCGAGGCGGCGCTGTTGCAGCCTCACCAACAGATGGAGAGAGATCATGGGTGCAGAGCAGAAGGTTGCCGTCATCACCGGTGCGTCGCAGGGGATCGGCGAGGCGCTCGTCAGGGGCTATCGTGATCGCAACTATCGCGTCGTCGCCAATTCCCGCAGCATCAAGCCGTCGACCGATGCCGATGTGCTGGCGGTCGCGGGCGATATCGGCGATCCCGAGGTCGCCGATCGCATCGTCAAGCAGGCGCTGGCGCGCTTCGGCCGCGTCGATACGCTGGTCAACAATGCCGGCATCTTTGTCGCCAAGCCGTTCACCGATCACACCGATCAGGACTACGCGTCGGTGCTCGCCACCAACCTCAACGGCTTCTTTTACATCACCCGCCGCGTTGCCAAGGAGATGGTGAAGCAGGGATCCGGGCACATCGTTCAGATCACGACCAGCCTCGTCGACCACGCCAACAGCAACGTGCCTTCGGTGCTGGCCTCGCTGACCAAGGGCGGGCTCAGCGCGGCGACCAAGTCGCTCGCGATCGAATATGCCGCCAAGGGGATCCGCGTGAACGCAGTGGCGCCCGGCGTGATCAAGACGCCGATGCACGCTCCCGAGACCCACGACTTCCTCGCCAAGCTGCATCCGGTCGGCCGCATGGGCGAGATGAAGGACATTGTCGACGCCGTGCTGTTCCTGGAAGGCGCGGGCTTCGTCACCGGCGAGATCCTGCACGTCGACGGCGGCCAGAGCGCCGGACACTGACGACGATCGGGAGCGTGTGATGCTTGTTGTCACCATCCAGGTGACGCGTGAGGGGACGACGCCGGGTGCGTCGTCCACCACGCCAGAGCAGAGGGCGGCGTTGATCAAGGGCGCCAGCGAATTGGTGCGCGACGTGCTGGGCAAGCCAATGGAGTCGACCTTCGTGATCATCGAGGAAGTCGACACCGACAACTGGGGCTGGGGCGGACTGCCCGCGCTGGACTATCGCAAGAAGCTTGCTGCCGCTGCGGCGTCGAAGTCTTAGCGCTGAAGGCCTTTGAACTGGGCGCCTCTCCCAACCGGGAGAGGTGAGGCGTGATCGCTGCGAGCGATTGCTGCGATCGCAACTAATCATTTTTCACGAACGGCCGGAGGGCCTACTGCCATGTCCATGTCAGCCAACGTCGATCATCATCGGGGCCATCATGCCACGCCGCATCGCGATGCAGGCGGGCCGTTGTGGCTGTCGGCGGCCGCGGGACTGTGCGCCTCGCTGGTCGGGCTCGGGCTGGCGCGCTTTGCCTACACACCGCTGATCCCGGCGCTGATCGCGGCAAAATGGTTCACGCCGGCGGAAGCGGTCTATCTCGGTGCCGCCAACCTTGCCGGGTATCTCGCCGGCGCGCTGATCGCCCGCGATCTCGGCGCACGCATCGGCTCGGTGTGGGCGCTGCGCGGCATGATGCTTCTGGCCGCCGCCACCTGCTTTGCCTGCGCGGTGCCGATCTCGTTCATCTGGTTCTTCGGTTTTCGCTTCCTGGCCGGAATCAGCGGTGGCGTGATCATGGTGCTGGCGGCGACCGCGATCCTGCCGCACGTCGCGCCGAGCAAGCGCGGCCTGATCGGCGGCGTGATCTTCGCCGGTGTCGGACTGGGTGTCGCCGCGTCGGGCACGCTGGTGCCGTTGTTGCTGCAGCAGGGCGTCAAGCAGGCCTGGTACGGCCTTGGTGTGCTGTCGGCAGTGCTGACATTGATCAGCTGGAAGGCGTGGCCGGCGGAGGTGCCTGCCGCACATGCTGTGACGGAGCAGCCCGTTGCGGCGCATGGCGTGCGTTCGCCGCTGGTGATCGCGCTGTGCGTGGAATATGGCCTCAATGCCCTGGCGCTGGTGCCGCACATGGTGTTCCTGGTTGATTACGTCGCCCGCGGCCTCGGACAGGGGATCGCGGCAGGATCGTACTACTGGGTGCTGTACGGCATCGGCGCCGTGATCGGACCGCTGCTGACAGGACATCTCGCCGATCGCGCCGGCTTCGCCGCGGCGCTGCGCGCGGCGTTCCTGATCGAGGCAGTTGCGGTCGCGCTGCCCGCCGTGACGAATTCGCCCGCCGCGCTGATCGTGTCGAGCCTCATCGTCGGCGGCTTCACGCCCGGCATCGTGCCGCTGGTGATCGGCCGCATCCACGAGCTGATCCCGCATTCCGCCGCGAGCCAGCGCTCCGCCTGGGCGCAGGCGACCACGACCTTCGCGCTGTTCCAGGCGGCGGGCGCCTACGGCCTGTCCTATCTGTTCGCGCGGAGCGGCGGCGACTATGCGCTGCTGTTCGTGATCGGCGCGGTCGGAGTCGCTGTCGCGCTCGCGATTGAATTGTTCAGTGTCGTGGCGCTGGGACGCAAGCGGAGTTAGCCGCGCAGCGCTTTCGTCAGGATGGCGACGAGGCGATCCACATCGGCCTCGTCGTTGAAGACGTGCGGCGAGATCCGCATCCGGCCGAGCCGCAGCGCGACATGGATGTTTTCGGCGGCGAGCCGCGCGATCAGCTCCTTCGGAATGCCGCCGGCCATGCCGAGGCTCAGAATATGCGGCGCGCGCAGGCTGCGCGCCGGCTGATTGAGCCCGAGATCGCGGACACCGTCGGCGATCCGATCGGTGAGCATCGCGAGCCGTGCGCTGACGGCGGCAGCGCCCCATTCCGCCATCATCTCCATGCCGATCGACGCCATCTCGAGCGTGATGAAATGATCGCGCTCGCCCATATCATAGCGCCGGGCATTGTCGACATAGGCGAGGTCGCCGAAATAGACCGGCTTCTCGGAATTGACGTCGCGGCGGCCGGCGGAGGTCTGCTCCAGCGGCACACCGTTCTGGTGACGTTTTGCAACATAGAGGAAGGCGCGGCCATAGGGACCGATCAGCCATTTGTAGGTCGGGAAGATCACGGCGTCGGGGTCGAGTTTTGTCACGTCCATCGCCACGACACCGGCGCTCTGCGTCGCGTCGATCACGAACATCGCGCCATGCCGCCGCAGTGCGGCTTGCACTTTGTCGACGTCGATGATGCCGCCGTCCGACCAGTGCACCGACGAGATCGAGGCGAGGCCGACCGGTGGCGCGCCCGAGCGGTCGATCGTTGCAAGCGCCGCCGACGTCCAGTCGCCGTCGGCGGGTTGGCGCACGGTGTCGACGACAAAGCCCTGCGCCTCGGCGCGGGCGTGCCATTCCAGCACCGGCGAGGAGTGATCGTTCTCCAGCACAATAACGCGGGTGCCGCGCGGAATGGTCAGCGCCTTCGCCACAGTCGCTATGCCGTAGCTGATCGCCGGGATCAGAGCGACGTCATCAGGGTCGGCATTGATCAGGCGTGCGGCCGCGGTGCGGGCGCGTTCATGCTGGCGGCCTGCAAAACCGGCATCGATCGTCCAGGGCTGGCCCTTGCGTCCGACCGCGGCGCGGCCGGCGTCGACCGTCTTCAAGGGCAGCGGGCTGTAGGACGCGGAGTTCAGGTAGCAGACCTCGCGTGGGATCTCGAACAGATGGCGCTGGGAGGGAAGCATGTCGTCTCGTGGCTGGGATTGCTGATGATGTCGCGATGCGGATCAGCGCGCGCTCATCCGTCATACTGGTCCGGCCCCATCGCCCATGGCGCCTGGTCGTAGCCGTTGGCGAAGGTGCGGTTGGTCTGCGACGGATTGCGGTTGATCAGCGGCCGCAGATACATCGGATGGGTGGCGCTGCGCACCTCATGCTCCACGGTGAACAGGTGTCTTCCGTCGGCGGGATCGACGATATCGCAGAAGCGGTACTGGTATTGATTGTCCTCGCGGGACACCAGGTTGCGCTCGCGCAGCCGCCTGTAGGGGCCGGAGAAGTCCGTGATGTAGATCTGGACGTGATGGCCGTCGAACTCGCCCTGCGCCTGGTCGGTCTCGCGGAATTGCAGATATTGATCCTTGCCGACTTTTGCGCGCGCAACGACACCGTCGCCGTTCATGACGGTGGCCGGGATGCCCATGATCTCGGGATAGAACCGGCTGATCGCTTCAGCCGTGCCGCGCGGCACCTCGAACTCGACATAGGGCATGCCGAGCGCGATACGGCCGAACCGCTCAGCATCCGGCTCGTAGCAGCGCAGCCGGTTGCCCCATGGGCAAATGGCCTCGACGTGATCGTTGTGCTCGCGATAGCTGAACGCGGTGCCCTCGAGCTTGGGCGCGACCGCGGCAAGCCGCGCGAGCAGGGCCTGCCGTCCGGCGATCACGATTGCCGTGCGGCCGCGCAGCACCTGCGGCCGGCCGCTCGGCAGATGAAACTGGCTGCGGCCGGCATTCACCCACATGTTGCTGTCGGAGACCATCAAATAGGGATCGCGGGTCAGCCCGATGCCGGCGATGTAGAACAGCGTGGCGAGGCGCTGGTCCGGCACCTGCACGTTGACGTGCTCGAGATGGATGGCGTTGCCGAGGTCTTCTGCGGCGCGGTCGAATGGCTGCTGCACGGCGCGGCTCCTTGGATGCGGTGCCGCGCATGATAGTGCAACGGCACGGCCGATCCAGCGATGAGGCCATGAATGTTTCGCGGGGCTACCCCCCGTAACTCTGCACCAGGCTGCCGGCGACCAGCGCCCAGCCGTCGACCAGCACGAAGAAGATCAGCTTGAACGGCAGCGAGACCACCACCGGCGGCAGCATCATCATGCCCATCGACATCAGGACCGAGGCGACCACGAGGTCGATGATCAGGAACGGCAAAAATAGGAGAAATCCGATTTCGAAAGCCCGCTTCAGCTCGGAGATCATGAAGGCCGGCACCAGGATGCGCAGCGACATCTCATCCGGCGTCGCCGGCGGCGGCTCACCGGAGAGGTCCATGAACAGCTTCAAATCCTTCTCGCGAACGTTCTTCTGCATGAAGCCGCGCAAGGGGACCGAAGCGCGCTGCAACGCTTCCTCGACGCCGATCTGGTTGGCGACCAGCGGCTTGATGCCGTCGTCATAGGATTTCTGCAGCACCGGCCCCATTACGAAGGCGGTGAGGAACATCGCAAGCGCGATCATCACCGAATTCGGCGGCGCGGTCGCGGTGCCGAGCGCGGTGCGCAGCAGCGACAGCACGACCACGATGCGCGTGAACGATGTCATCATGACCAGGATCGACGGCGCGATCGACAGCACCGTGAGCAGCGCGATCAGCTGGATCGCGCGCTCGGTCACGCCGCCATTGCCGCCGCCGAGATTGATGCTGATATCCTGCGCCATCGCCGGATCGGCGAAGGATCCGGCGGCGATCAGGACAGCGATGAAAAAAACTCTACGCGGGACCGACCCGAACCTCACGAAGGATTCTTCGGTCGGCCGAGCAGCGATGCCATCTCGTCCTCGAGATTCTCGAAGCCACTCTTCTGTCCGCCGGCGGGCGGGGCAGGCGGCTCGCTACGCGGCGCGCGAACCGGCGGCGCCTCGGGCGCAACCGGCGGCGCGACGGTCTCGTTGGCGCCGGTCGGGCGGCGCAGGGCCGCCTCGAGCCGCTGCGCCATCTCGGCCAGATTGGCATCTGCGTTCGATGCCAGCGGCACCGGCGGAGGCGCCTGGGTTGCGACCGGCGGCGGAGCAGGGGGAGGCGGTGGTGGCGGCGTGACGGCGCGCGGCGGCGCCTTCGGCGACTCGGCAGCGCGCGGCGGCCGCGGGATCACGGGTTCGGAGCGCGACGGCAGGCGCGGCGGCATCGGATCGGGCCGCGGTTCGCTGCGCTCGGCCGTGAAGCTCGTCAGCGGATCGTTGCGACGCTCGGCGATCGGCGGCGGGGGCCGGCGCAACTCGTCGGCAAAGGAGGGGCGTGCCTGACGCGGCGGCAGCTCCGGCTCGGGAAGGTCGAAATTGTCGGAGCGGGCGGCTTCGCTTTCGTTCCAGGCAGCATCCGGCAGCGGCGCCACGCGCGGCGGCGCGGCATCGGTTGCAACGGCAGGGCGGGTCGACATCTGGTCGCGCCCCGGCATCGCGCGGACGATATTCGGCTCGACGACGATGTCGGTGGGGCCACCGATCATCAGGAGATGCTCGATGTTGTCGCGGCGGACCAGCACCAGCCGGCGGCGGCCGTCGACGGCAGCGGCGTCGATCACGGCAAGTCGCGGCATCCGTCCGCGGTTGGCGTTGGCGCCGAGGCGGTTTCCGGCGAAGCGGCGGACGAGCCATGCGGTGACGCCGATCAGCGCCAGCACGACAACGAATGCCAAGACGAATGTAATGACCTGCATATTGGAGTCCCCGGCCATCGTGGCCTTCCTCAGCTTCCGCCATCAACGAGCGCGGATTGATAGGTGCGGTTTGCGCAGCGAATCGCGCCCGAGATTCGCCTTATTTCTTAATTCCCAGCGGCTTGCAGCCGACTGTTCTATTAATAAACCAAGAATCGCTTGTCCCAAAACGACTTCTCAGCGCCCCACGCTGTCTTGGTTTGTGCTGGTTAACGCAGCATTCGTGGCGAAAATGCGCTCGCCGGCCGCAGTTAAGGCGTTCTCCACGGCTCCGTCCGACATTTTAACCACCCGTTAACCATACACCGGGCAAATTCTGCCTACCTCGGAGGGCCCAAGCGGCGCCCAAGAGGTTAACGGAGCCGCGGCGATGTCCATGAACGATCTGCCGATCCTGTCGGCGTTGCGCAGCAAGATGCAGTGGCACCAGGAGCGCCAGCGGGTGCTCGCCGAGAATATCTCCAATTCCGACACGCCGAACTTCCGGCCCCGCGACCTGGTCGAGCCGAAGTTCGACCGGGCCGGCGCCACGGTCGGCGGCGGCATGGGAACGCTGCCGATGACGCAGACCAGCGTCACTCACATGGCGGCGTCGGGCGCGCCGGACACATTCGACAATGATCGCGGCAAGAGCGGGTTCCAGACCCGCCCGGCCGGCAACGCGGTCAATCTCGAAGAGCAGATGCTGAAAGTTTCCGCCAACCAGATGGACTTCGCGGCCGCCACCTCGCTCTACAGCAAAAGCCTGCATCTGCTGAAAACCGCGATCGGCAAGGGCTAGGCCGCCTGACGGCGCAAGGAGGATCCCATGGCAGATGGAACAAGCGATTTTGCCCGCTCGATGAGCATCGCGACCTCGGGCCTGCGCGCGCAGGCAGGGCGGATGCGGGTGATCTCGGAAAATATCGCCAACGCCGATTCGACGGCGCAGACCGCGGGCGGCGATCCCTACCGCCGCAAGGTGCCGACCTTCTCCTCCGCGCTCGATCGTTCGCTCGACGCCCAGGTCGTGACGCTCGGCCGGATCCGCCCCGACCAGTCGTCATTCCGCATCAAGCAGGAGCCGGGCAATCCGGCGGCGGACGCCTCCGGCAACGTCAAATATCCGAACGTCAATCCGATGGTCGAGATGACCGACATGCGCGACGCCCAGCGCTCCTACGAGGCGAACCTCAACATCATCAGTGCGACGCGGCGGATGATCCAGCGCACGCTCGACATCCTCAAATCCTGACGCAACAAGAACAGGGAACGTAAATCATGGCTACACCGACAGTCGCCGCCAACGCTTACGCCAACCTCGCGAAAATGATGGAGCGCGGTGGTGTCGAGAAAGCCGGGCAGGCCGTCGCCGGCCCGTCCTTCAGCGCGCTGCTGAAGGACTCCGTCGGCAGCGTGCTGGAAGCGGGCAAGAAGTCCGACGCGCAGACCATGGCGATGGCCTCCGGCAAGGCCAATGTGATGGACGTGGTGACGGCGGTCGCCGACACCGACGTTGCGGTGTCAACGCTGGTCTCGGTGCGCGACCGCGTGATCCAGGCCTATGAAGACATCATGAAGATGCCGATCTAGCCGTCATTCCGGGATGGTCCGAAGGACCAGGCCCGGAATCCATAACCACGATCGGGAGTATGGATTCCGGGCTCTCGCTTCGCGAGCCCCGGAATGACGAAAACAAGCAGCAGACAGCGAGAACACAACAATGACCGGCCCTGAAACTCTCGACGTGGCGCGCGATGCGATCTGGACCATCGTGCTGGTGTCGTCGCCTTTGATGGTGGTCGGCCTCGTGGTCGGCGTCGTGGTGTCGCTGTTCCAGGCGCTGACCCAGATCCAGGAACAGACGCTGGTCTTCGTGCCGAAGATTCTCGCGATCTTCGTCACATTGCTGCTGGCGCTGCCCTTCATGGCGGACGCGCTCAGTAGCCACATGATGCGGATTTCATCGCGAATCATCGGCGGTTGATGCACTAATGCCGCGGTCATGCGCATCGATGTCTCCCTGCTTCCGGCGCTGGCCGCAATCTTCGTGCTGGTCTTTGCGCGCGTGGGCGCGATGGTGATGCTGCTGCCCGGTTTCGGCGAGAGCAACATCCCGGCACGGGTCAAGCTGTCGATCGCGCTGCTGCTGACGCTGATCATCCTCCCCCTGCATCGCAACGCCTATCATGTCGATTTGACGTCGATCTCCGCGCTCGGTGTCCTGATGGTACATGAGCTGATCATCGGCATCGTGCTCGGCGCGACCGCGCGGGTGACGCTGTCGGCGCTGAACGTCGCGGGCTCCGTGATCGCCCAGCAGCTCGGCCTCGGCTTCGTCACCGCGGTCGACCCGACCCAGGGCCAGCAGGGCCAGATCATCGGCAACTTCCTCACCATCCTCGGCCTGACGCTGCTGTTCGCCACCGACAGCCACTATCTCGTCATCGCGGCGCTGAGCGAGAGCTACCGCATCTTCTCGCCGGGCGAGATCATGCCGACCGGCGACGTCGCTGCGCTTGCGACGTCTGCGTTCTCCGCGGCCTTCAAGATCGGCCTGCAGCTGTCGGCGCCGTTCCTGGTGTTCGGCCTCGTCTTCAACATCGGGCTCGGCGTGCTGGCGCGGCTGATGCCGCAGATGCAGGTCTACTTCGTCGGCGTCCCGCTCTCGATCGTGGTCGGCTTCCTGATCTTCGCCGTCGTGCTCGCCGCGATGATGAATACCTATTTCGACTACTTCAACGGCGTCATGCGCCAACTCGCTCCGATGAATTAATCAGGAGAAGAGATGGCCGACGATACCGAAGACAAAACAGAAGACCCTACGCAAAAACGTCTCGACGACGCCCTTGAGAAAGGCGACGTCGTCAAGAGCCAGGAGGTCAACACCTGGTTCGTTATCGCCGGCGCTACGCTGGTGCTGTCGACCTTCTCGGGCTCGGTCGGCGGCGGCATCTTGATGCCGCTGCGCAATCTGATCGCCAATTCATGGATGATCCGCACCGACGGTGCCGGCCTGCTGCAACTGACCCAGACGCTTGGCTACGCGGTGGTCGCCGCGATCGGCGTGCCGTTCCTGATGCTGGCGCTGGCTGCGATCGCGGGCAACATGATCCAGCATCAGCTGGTCTGGTCGGGCGAACAGCTCAAGCCGAAATTCTCCAAGATCTCGCCGGCCGCCGGCTTCAAGCGGCTGTTTGGCAAGCAGGCGGTGGCGAACTTCCTGAAAGGCCTGTTCAAGCTGATCGCGCTCGGCGTCGTGATGGTCATGGTGCTGTGGCCCGATCGGATGCGGATGGAATCGTTCCTGCGGGTCGATCCGGCCGAGCTGCTGCCCGCCATCACCGGCATGACGGTGCACCTGCTGGCGGCGGTGGTCGCCATCCTGGCTGCGGTCGCGATCGCCGACTACTTCTTCCAGTACCGGACCTGGTACGAGCGTCACAAGATGTCGCTGCAGGAGATGAAGGAGGAGTTCAAGCAGTCGGAAGGCGACCCGCACGTCAAGGGCAGGATCAAGCAGTTGCGGGTCCAGCGCGCCAAGAAGCGCATGATGGCCCAGGTTCCGAAGGCCTCGGTGATCATCACCAACCCGACCCACTATTCGGTGGCGCTGGCCTACGACCGCAGCATGTCGGCGCCGATCTGCGTCGCCAAGGGCGTCGACAACCTCGCCTTCAAGATCAGGGAGATCGCCAAGGAGCACGACATTCCGATCGTGGAGAACGTGCCGCTGGCCCGGGCGCTCTATGCGACCGTCGAAATCGACAAGGAAATCCCGGTCGAGCACTACCATGCGGTTGCCGAAATCATCGGCTACGTGATGCGGCTGAGGCGCGGCCTGTCCGGCCTGCGCCAGTAGGGGGCGGAAAACCGCTTGAAATGCGCGTAACTTGCGAAATAGCCGCCTGATGGACTTGCGTTTTCGGGTCCGATTCAGGCACTCAGGGGCGAGGTGGCCGGCCGGTCGCCTTCGTGATGCAGACGAGCCATGTCTCTCCAGATGACCGCCGATAGCAACGATCCTCCCGCGACCGAGCCGTTCGTGGCTCACGGGCCAGCGCGGCGGAGCGGCAGTATCCTGCTGGTGCTCCTGATCGCCACCGGCATCGTCGCGGTGGCCGTCTGGCTCATGACCATCGGCCGTACCCAGGCGCAGCCCTATATCCTGTTTGTGCTGGCGCTGCTCGCCACCGTCGGGCTGTTCAACCTGTTCGCCCTTGCCGCCGGCATCATCCGCTTCTCCGACCGCACGAGCGACGACCCGGTGATGGGGCGGATTGCCGACCACGCCCATGAAGGGCTCGTCGTCACCGACTCCCGCGGCCATGTGGTCTATTCCAACGCCGCCTATCTCACGCTGACCGGCGCGGCCGGCCCGCAGGACGTTCGCCCCGTCGAACGCGTCTTCATCGGCAACCCAGACGTCTCCGAGGCGGTGTTCCGCCTCCTGAAGGCGGCGCGCGAGGGCAAGCGGCAGCAGGAGGAGGTTCGTGTCGCCGGGCACGAGGCCGGGCAAGGTGGTGGACAAGGGCGCTGGCTGCGGCTCAGGGTTCGCCCGCTCGGCGAGGGCAAGCGCGACGCGAAATATGCGGTGTGGTCGATCGCCGACGTCACCCGCGACCGCGAGCGCCAGGAAGACGTGTTCCAGGAGCTGCGGCACGCGATCGAATATCTCGATCATGCGCCGTGCGGCTTCTTCTCGGTCAATCCGGCCGGCGAAATCGCCTATGTCAACGCCACGCTGGCCAACTGGCTGGACTATGATCTGGCCGAGATCGGCTCGGGCGGCCTGAAGCTGACCGACATCGTCTCGGGCGACGGCGCGGCGCTGCTGACCTCGATCGCGCCGGTGCCCGGCGAGGTCAAGACCGAGGTGTTCGACATCGACCTGCGGATGCGCGGCGGCAAGACCGTGCCGGTGCGGCTCTATCACAAGCTCGCCTTCGGTGCCGACGGCGCGGCAGGCGCCTCGCGCACGCTGGTGATCAGCCGTGCTCGCGACGAGCATTCCGATCCGGAGCGCGCCGCCGAGGTGCGCTTCATGCGCTTTTTCGACCATACGCCGATGGCGATCGCGACCGTGGATCGCGGCGGCAACGTGGTCGGCGCCAATGCGCGCTATGCCAAGCTGGCGCAGGGGCTGAACAGTGATGGCGGCGCGGCCAAGTCGATCTTCCGCGCGGTCAATCCGCGCGACCGCGGCCTGTTGATCGCCGCGATCAACCAGGCTGCCGAAGGCCAGGGCGACATCGCACCGGTCGAGGCGATGCTCGACGGGCCCAAGGAGCGCTCCGCCCAGTTCTTCGTCACCACCGTGGAGAAGGACGAGCGCGACGCCGAGACCGCGATCGTCTACATGCTCGAGACCACCGAGCGGCGTGCGCTGGAGAACCAGATCAACCAGTCGCAGAAGATGGAGATGGTCGGCCAGCTCGCCGGCGGCATCGCGCACGACTTCAACAACGTGCTGTCGGCCATCATGATGGCGAACGACTTCCTGCTGAACGCGCACAAGCCGACCGACCCGTCGTTCCAGGACATCATGCAGATCAAGCAGAACGCCACCCGCGCCGCGACGCTGGTGCGGCAGCTGCTTGCGTTCTCGCGCCGCCAGACGCTGCGGCCGCAGGTGCTCGACCTCGGCGACGCATTGAGCGACCTCACCATGCTGCTGCGCCGGCTGATCGGCGAGAAGGTCAAGCTCGACCTCGTGCATGGCCGCGATCTGTGGCCGGTCAAGGTCGACGTCTCGCAATTCGAGCAGGTGGTGGTCAATCTCGCGGTGAACGCGCGCGACGCGATGCCCGACGGCGGCAAGCTGATCATCCGCACCGCCAACGTGTCGACCGACGAAGCCGCCCAGCTCGCCAACAAAGGCATGCCGGCGGCAGATTACGTGAAGATCGAAATTTCGGACACCGGCACCGGCATTCCGCACGAGATCATCGACAAGATCTTCGAGCCGTTCTTCTCGACCAAGGAAGTCGGCAAGGGTACTGGCCTTGGCCTGTCGACGGTCTACGGCATCGTCAAGCAGACCGGCGGCTTCGTCTATGTCGATTCCGTGCCGGGCGGCGGCACCACGTTCCGGATCTATTTGCCGCGGCACCACCAGGAGCAGGAGGTTGCGCCGGAGGCGCATGCCGGCAACGGCGCGGCCAAGGAAGCCGCCGCCACGGATGCCGCCAAGCCGAAGCCGGATCTCACCGGGCAGGGCACCATCCTGCTGGTCGAGGACGAGGACGGCCTGCGCTCGCTCAATGCGCGCGGCCTGCGTTCGCGCGGCTACAGCGTGATCGAGGCGGCGAACGGCGTGGAGGCGCTGGAGGCGTTCGAGGAGAACAACGGCAAGGTCGATCTCGTCGTGTCCGACGTCGTCATGCCGGAGATGGACGGGCCGACGCTGCTGAAGGAGATGCGCAGCCGCAATGCGGAGCTGAAGATCATCTTTGTCTCCGGCTATGCCGAAGACGCCTTCGAGAAGAGCCTGCCGGAAAACCAGCAGTTCGCATTCCTGCCGAAGCCGTTCACGCTGACGCAGCTGGTCGCTGCGGTGAAGGAAACCATGACGGCGAACTAGGCCCGGGCGATGGGCCCCGATATCCCTTCGCTTTCCCGCGGAGCAGAGCCAATGTTGCAATGCGGTCGCGGTTGAACCTGAGCCTCATCTCGGGCTAGGACGCAATGTCGCATCCACAAGGCCCATAGTGTCACATCGCCGCGACCGAGGGCCGCAGCCGCGGTTCCCGTTTCCCGCTTCACTTTTAACCGGCTCTGCCCATGTTAGGGGCGTTTCCCCATGCCGGGGAATCCTTTGAGGAAACCAACATGAATTTCTCGCAACGCACGCGTGGAATTGTCCGGGCGATCGCCGTCGCGATGGCGCTGGCGCTGCCCGTGATGATGACCGTTTCGGCGGCCGACGCCCGCGTCGGCGGCGGCGGCTCGCGCGGCTCGCGGACATTCTCCGCGCCGCCCTCGACCAGCACAGCGCCGGGCTCGGTTGCTCCGATGAACCGTACCTTCAGCCAGCCTGGTAGCCCCGGCATGGGTTCGCCGGCGGCGGCGAATTCCGGTGGCCTGTTCGGCCGCGGCGGAATGGGGCGCGGCCTGCTCGGCGGCCTGGCCGCGGGCTTCCTTGGCGCCGGCCTGTTCGGCATGCTGTTCGGCGGCGGCCTGTTCTCGGGTCTCGGCGGCCTGTCGTCGATGCTCGGCCTGCTGCTGCAGATCGGTCTGATCGTGCTCGTGGTCCGGCTCGCGATGTCGTGGTGGCAGCGGCGCAATGCGCCGGCCGCCGCTTACGCGGGCGGACCCGACGTCGGCCCCGGTCCGCAGGCGAACGCCCGTTCGGGCTTCGGCTTCGGCCTCGGCGGCGGGTCGAACGCCCCGGTCGAGATCACGCCTGGTGACTACGAGACGTTCGAGCGGTTGCTCGGCGACATCCAGGCCGCGTGGTCGAACGAAGACATCGCCAAGCTGCACACGCTCGCGACGCCGGAAATGGTGTCGTACTTCTCGAAGGATCTCGAGGAGAACAAGGCGCGCAACGTCACTAACAAGACGTCCAATGTGAAGCTGCTGCAGGGCGATCTGGCGGAAGCCTGGCGCGAAGGCGACAGCGAATATGCGACGGTCGCGATGCGCTACTCGCTGGTCGACACTATGCTGGAGCGCGGCACCGGCCGTCAGGTCAGTGGCGGGCAACCGGAGGAGATCACCGAGGTCTGGACCTTCGTGCGCCAGCGCGGCGGCAACTGGGAACTCTCGGCGATCCAGCAGACCAACTGATCGATTGCCTGACATGACAATACAAAGCGCCGCGGCATCGTCCGCGGCGCTTTTGTTTTGTGGGCTTCATTTGCGTGTCGTGGCGCCGGAATATCCGGACAGGCTGCGGGTTGGTGTCATCGGGCCAAAATAACCATCGGGAGATCGAAATGAAGTTCATTGCGCATATCGCGGTTCCTGCCTGTCTTGCGTTCGTCGTCATGGCCGCGCCCCCGGCTGCGGCACAGACCGCCGACACCGGCTTCTTCGTCACCAGCAACGGCATCGGCAATGGCGGCAATCTCGGCGGCCTCGCCGGCGCCGACAATCATTGCCAGACCCTGGCGCAGGCCGCGGGCTTCGGTGCGCCGAAGACATGGCGCGCCTATCTCTCGACCCAGGCGGCCGATGGCAAGGCAGCGGTGAACGCGCGCGATCGCATCGGCAAGGGCCCGTGGAAGAACGTGAAGGGCGTCGTGGTCGCCAAGGACGTCGCCGACCTGCACAGCGCCGGCAACAATCTCACCAAGCAGACCGCCCTGTCCGAGAAGGGCGACGTCATCAACGGTGCCGGCGACACGCCGAACCGCCACGACGTGCTGACGGGATCGCAGGCCGATGGTACGGCGTTTGCGGCCGGTGAGGACCGCACCTGCAAGAACTGGACAAGCAGCACGCAGGGTGCCGCCATGGTCGGGCACTTCGACCGCAAGGGCCTGCGGGATGACGAGCCGTCAAAATCCTGGAACATGTCGCATCCCTCGCGCGGTCCTGACGGGGGCTGCTCGCAGGCCGATCTGAAGAGCACCGGCGGCGACGGCCTGCTGTACTGTTTCGCGGCGAATTGAGGGGAGCGGCGAACGGGGCGGAGCCCGTCCCCATCATTGCGAGGAGCGATGGCGACGAAGCAATCCATCTTTCCGCAAATGCGGTGCGCTGGATTGCTTCGCGGAGCCTGTCATCGGGCGGCGCTTCGCGCCGACCCGTTGGCTCGCAATGACGAGGCGAGAGCGGCGTACCCTCGACCGCTCAGCTCTTCTTGCGCTTGCCGGCCTTCTTGACAGTCTTCTTGGCCGCCTTCTTTTTCTTCGCGGTTTTCTTCTTCTTCGCGAAATGGGCCGCGACCTTCTTCGAGGAATGTCCGACCTCGGCCACCGCGGCCTTGAGGCGGGCAGGGGTCACCTTGAACTTCTTCGACCAGTAGCGGACCTCGTAGGGCTCGCTGATCGCGATCCGCGCGCGGTCGGCGGCCATGTGCCGCTGCTCCTTGAAGTGGGCTTCCACCTTCTTGGCGGAGTGCCCGACCTTCTCGACGGCCGCCTTGAGCTTTGCCGGCGTAACCTTGAACTTCTTGGACCAGTACGCAACTTCGTAGGACTCGCTCAACGCGATCAGGGCCCGATCTTGTGCGCCCCGCTTCTTCTTGTTGTCCGCCATAAGTTGATCCTTCATCGAAGACTCGATGCCGTAATCTTAGCAGCCTCCGCGCAGTTCAGACAGGCAGCGCATGCGCGGTGGACGATCTGACCACAGCACGGCTACGATCACGGTGAAGCAAAGCGATGCGGTGAAGTTTGTGGAGGTAAGTGCATGCACTATCAGCTTTACTACTGGCCGATGATCCAGGGCCGCGGCGAATATGTCCGCCTCGCGCTCGAGGATGCCGGCGCTGAATATACCGATGTCGCGCGCGGCAAGGGCGGCACCGGCGCCATGATGAAGATGATGGACGCGCGCAAGGGCACGCCGCCCTTTGCTCCGCCATTCCTCAAGTCCGGCCAACTCGTGATCGGGCAGACTGCCAACATCCTGCTCTATCTCGGTGCGCGCCATGGTCTCGCGCCGAAGGCGGAGGCGGGAAAGCTCTGGGTGCACGAGTTGCAGCTGACGATCGCGGACTTCGTGCTGGAGATCCACGACACCCATCACCCGCTCGGGCCGTCGCTGTATTACGAGGACCAGAAGGCGCCGGCGAAGAAGCGCACGGAAGAGTTCTGGAAATCGCGGGTGCCGAAATATCTCGGTTATTTCGAGGATCTCGTGCGGGCGAATGGCGGCGGCTTCGTCACCGGACGCCGGCTGACCTACGTCGACCTGTCGCTGTTCCAGATCGTCGAAGGCCTGCGCTACGCGTTTCCGAAGCGGATGGCCGCGTTCGAGAAGAAGGTCCCGCGCCTGATCGCACTGCGCGATCGCGTCGCGGAGCGGCCGAACATCAAGGCCTATCTCGCCAGCGCGCGGCGGATTCCATTCAACGAGGAGGGGATCTTCCGGCGCTACAAGGCGCTGGATTTGTGACGACCGTCATTCCGGGGCGCGCTAAGCGCGAGCCCGGAATCCATAACCACGATCGTGAGTATGGATTCCGGGCCTGCGCCTTCGGCGCATCCCGGAATGACGAAGGGTGGATAGGAAACTACCGGCTCTTCCCATCCACCGGCGTCATCGCGATCTTCGACAGGTCGATGCCGTCGATGCAGTTGACATTGAGCGCGACGATGTCGGCGCCATCGGGCTTCTTGCCGCGCGCGAACACGTCGACACCGCAATCGACGCAGAGCTGGTGGCGGATCGCATGGCGGTTGAAGAGGTATTCCTTCAAATTCTCCGCGCCGGCGCGAAGCTGGAAGCTCGATGGCGGCATGAATACGAAGTGCAGGCCCTTCTTGGTGCAGATCGAGCAGTTGCAGGCGGTTACCATGGCCATGTCGGTGGTGCATTCGAAGCGCACCTGGCCGCAATGGCAGCCGCCGGTGTAGATCTTGCTCTCTGCCATGATGGTCCCTCACCACAATCCGGGCACGAGGCGATAGCGCACCCGCGCCGCATAGTCGGCATAGCCTGACAATCCTGCCACCAGCGTGCGCTCCTCGATCCCGGTGCGGAACGCGAACACCGCAAAGAACACCGGCACGAAGGCAAGGCCCCACCAGGAGCCGAGCGTCAGCGGCACGCCGATGAAGAACAGCATCACGCTCGCATACATCGGATGGCGCACCAGCGCGTAGGGTCCGGTCGAGATCACGTGATGGTCGCGCTCGGTCTGTACCTTCACGACCGGGGCTGCGAACGAATTGGTACGGAACACCCACAGGATCAGCGCAGTCGAGGTCAGATACAGCACGAGGCCGAGCACGATCAGCGGCACGCCGGCATTGGCGCCGCCAAAGCGGCGGTCGAGGCCCATCGCGACGAACCACAGCACGGCAATGACAAGGAACACCAGCATGAAGCGCTTGTCCTCGGCGGGCTGGCCCTCACGCGCGGTGAGCCGCATGCGCTCGGCCAGCAGGCCGGGATCGACCTTGGCAAGCCACAGCCCACAGGCCGGGCCGATCAGCGCCGAGGCGATCAGATAAGCCCATGCGCCGGGCCAGTGCAGCGTACCGGCGAAGGCAAATAGCAGCGCGGCCATTGCGACGACGAAGAAAGTATTCTGCAGGAGGAGCTTTGCGATCATGGGCGGGCTCCGTGATTCCATCCACGATTATCGCACCGTTTTCCGGCAAACATGCGACCGCAATTATCAACTTTCGGAGCGGGAGGAACGTTCCGGTGCGGCCCCTGCATTGACAATTATATAGGCAACATTGGCGTGCCGCGATGCGGCTGGTCACTCGTTCTTGCCGCGACGCACCGTGATCGAGGCATCGGTCCGGTTGCGGGTACATTCGAGGTTGAGGCGGCGATAGCGCATCGTGATGGTGTTGCCGCGCAGGATGCCCATGCGCTTCAGGCAGCGCGAGGTGCCGGTGGCGGCGTCGTCCTTCGGCACGGTGAAGACCAGTGCGGTGGCGGAGCCGACCAGGTTGAAGAACTCGGGCTTCATTTTGCGATCGGTCTTGGCAAAGAGCTCGATCGAATAGTCCTTGCCGCGGCAGCCGAGCGACAATTCCTTCGCCGCCGGATGTGTGAGGTATGTGATGTTGGCGGCGCTGAAATTGACCTTCAGCCCGTCGATCTGGCCGGCGAGCTGCTTGGCAATGTCCTCGCAGGGATCGGCATGCGCCGGCGCGGCAGTGAAGGCTGTCACCAGCGCGATCAGCGCGGCCGGCATGAAAGAGCGGATGCTCAAGGGAAAGCGTCGGCGCAACTGTGCTGTCACGAAATACCCCCGCGGTATGAAAATACGCGAAGTTACATGCAGGCTCCCGCGCAGCGCGTCAATACGGCCGGTCCGTCAGGATGCGCACTTGCCGTCCTGCGCCTTGGAGGCGCCGGCAGCGCGGCGTTCGCAATCATTGCCATAGGTCTTGCCGTCGCAGCCGCACACCGGCTTGAAGATCTTGTTGCAGATCGTCGGCCGGAACGCGCAGCTGCCGGTCTGGTCGGCACGGCCGCATTGTCCCGGCTTGAACTGGCAGAACTGGCCGCTACGGCTGCATTGAACGCCGGCAAGGCCGCCGCACGACTTGCCGAGGCGGGCCGCGTCGGCGCCGGTCGGGACCGCGATCAACAAGGCCAGCGCCGCAAACCAGACGAAAAGCGCTGTCTTCATGATGGTCTCCCGATGACTTTCTTGACCGCTTCGCGGATCGCTGAAGCGTTGTGGCAACCAGAGATTACCGACGGATGAAAGGTAACACATGGATTGCCGGTCCCGTGCATGGCTGGAAGGCGGCCGGCTTCCCTTTCCTTTGGCCGAAAAAGGCTTAGAACGGCTCTACATTCCGGCGGCCGCACGGCCGGACCGGCCTCACGAACCCGACCTGCAAGCCCAAAGAGCAGCTCATGAACGCCCCCTCAGCCTTCCCCGACCAGAAGCCCGTTCCGCCCTACAAGCACACCCCGCTGTTCCCGCTGGGGGCCGATACCACGCCCTACAAGAAAGTGACGAGCGAGGGCGTCCGGGTCGAGAAGGTGTTGGGCAAGGACATGCTGGTGGTGTCGCGCGAGGCGCTGCGGGCGCTGTCAGAGGCCGCCTTCGGCGACATCAACCACTATCTGCGGCCGGGCCATCTGAAGCAGCTGCGCTCGATCCTCGAGGACAAGGAGGCCAGTGACAACGACAAGTTCGTCGCCTTCGACTTCCTGAAGAACGCCAACATCGCCGCCGGCGGCGTACTGCCGATGTGCCAGGACACCGGCACCGCGATCATCATGGGCAAGAAGGGCTGCAACGTCATCACCGACGGCGACGACGAGGCCGCGCTCTCCGAAGGCGCGCGCGACGCCTATCTGCGCCGCAATCTGCGCTATTCGCAGGTCGCGCCCTTGTCGATGTACGAGGAGAAGAACACCGCCAACAACATGCCGGCGCAGTGCGAGATCTATGCCGAGGGCGACGACGCCTACAAGTTCATGTTCATGGCCAAGGGCGGCGGCTCGGCCAACAAGAGTTTTCTGTTCCAGGCGACGCCCTCGGTCTTGACCAAAGATCGGCTGCTCGCCTTCCTGAAGGAGAAGGTGCTGACGCTCGGCACCGCGGCCTGTCCGCCGTACCACCTCGCGATCGTGATCGGCGGCACTTCGGCCGAGCTCTGCATGAAGACCGTGAAGCTTGCTTCCGCGCGCTATCTCGATGCGCTGCCGACCCACGGCTCGGCTGACGGCAACGCGTTCCGCGATCTCGAGATGGAGCAGGAAATCCTCAAGATGACGCAAAGCCTGGGGGTCGGCGCGCAGTTCGGCGGCAAGTATTTCTGCCACGACGTGCGCGTGATCCGCATGCCGCGCCATGGCGCCTCGCTGCCGATCGGGCTCGGCGTCTCGTGCTCGGCGGACCGACAGGTGCTCGGCAAGATCACCAAGGACGGCGTCTATCTCGAGGAGCTCGAGCATAACCCGGCGCAGTATCTGCCCGCGGTCGAGCAGTCGCTCGGCGGCGATGTCGTCAAGATCGACCTCAACCAGCCGATGAAGGATATCCTCGCGACGCTGTCGCAATATCCGATCAAGACCCGCGTCTCGATGACCGGCACCATGATTGTGGCGCGCGACTCCGCCCACGCCAAGCTGCGCGAGCGGCTGGAGAAGGGCGAGCCGCTGCCGGATTATTTCAAGAACCATCCGGTCTACTATGCCGGCCCGGCCAAGACGCCCGATGGCTACGCCTCCGGCGCGTTCGGCCCGACCACGGCCGGCCGCATGGATTCCTTCGTCGACCAGTTCCAGGCCGCGGGCGGATCGATGGTAATGGTCGCCAAGGGCAACCGCGCAGTCGCGGTGCGCGAGGCCTGCAAGAAGCACGGCGGCTTCTATCTCGGCTCGATCGGTGGTGCTGCGGCGAATCTCGCCGAGCACTGCATCAAGAAGGTCGAGGTGGTCGAGTATCCCGAACTCGGCATGGAAGCGATCTGGCGCATCGAGGTGGTCGACTTCCCGGCCTTCATCATCATCGATGACAAGGGCAACGACTTCTTCAAGGAATTGAATCTGGGTTGAGGGCAACAGGCCTCGACGGATTCTCCAAAGGCTGGGTCGCCGTCAGCATCGACGGCGACCGCCGCACGCTTTCCTTCCACCGCGATGTTGCGGACGCGCTGACGCGTCCATTCGATCGCGCCGGGATCGATATCCCGATCGGCATGACCGAGGACGGCAAGCGCGATTGCGACCTGCTTGCCCGAACGCGGCTGCGCCCGCATACCTCGCGCGTTTTCACCGGTGCGCGGCGCTGGCTGTGGCAGGAATTCGACGATCCCGATGCGGCGAACCGTGAAGCGCTGCGCCGCGGCCAGACCCGCGTTTCGCGCCAGCTCTGGCATCTCGGCAACAAGATCATGGAGGTCGATGCGTTCGTCTGCGCGAACGCCGCGCGCGACATCCGCGAGGTGCATCCCGAGCTGGTGTTCCTGCGGCTGAACGGCGGCGAGCCCCTGCCGCGCAAGAAGTCGGAGGAGGGCGATGCGCTCCGCCGCAAGCTCTTGAAGCGCGCCGGCTTCAGCGAGATCGATCGCTGGGTGACCGAGGTGCGGATCGGCACCGGTGCGAAGCGCGACGACGTGCTGGATGCCTGCGCCGTGGCGCTGGCGGCTCATGAACCAAGCGGCTGCGTTCCCGGGGGACCGCAGCCGCTGGATGCGCATGATCTGCCGATGCAGATCTGGTTCTAAATTGAAGGGTTACGCCCGCGTGCCGGTGAAGGGAAAGCTGCCCATCGGGCCGATGCCCATCTCGCCGGAGATGCCGTCGCCTGCGACCTTGCCGGAGAATTCGAGCGTCAGCGGCATCGGATTGGTGATGGAGACCTTCCAGGCGACGCTGTCACCGTTCACGGTGCCGTCGAAGATTTCGGTGGAGTTGCCCTCGGCACCCTGCGTGCCGGTGAGCGTCCCGCCGGAGCTTGCCAGCGACAGCGTCGCCTTGCGCTCGCCCATCGGCGTCGTCATCGTGAGATTCCAGTTTCCGTCCACCGCCATTGATGTCTCCCCTCCAGGTGAAAGCGTTTTCAAGCGAAGTGGCTACCGGTTCGCGTGAAGAAAACGCGTCAAACCAGAGCGTGCGCGGGTATAGCCCATCTTGCCGCGCGCGCCTAGTTCGCGGCTGCGGCGATCAGGCGCGGGCAGCGGCGCGCAGCCGGTTGCCGACCAGGAAGCGGAAAGCGACATACTGGATCGCGAAGGCGGCGATCTTGGCGCCGACCAGCACCACCGACACGTAGAACGCCCACAGCTTCATGTCGCCGGTTGCTGCGATCGCGATGGTGCCGGCGGCGAGGATGAACATCAGCCCGGCCCAGGCGTAGCCGGCGAGGGTGGCGTATTCCGGAATGGTCTCGGTCACGATCGGCGGCAGGTAGCGCAGCATCCAGCCGCGCTTGAGCATGATCGCGCCGATCGCGATGTGGCCGATCGCGGGCTTCGCCAGCACGAAGCGCGGATCATTGGTGAGCAGCGTCGCGCCGCCCAGCACGATCACCAGCCCAAGGCTCGCCCAGGTCATGTAGCCGAGCGCCTGTCCCTTCACGCGCGCATAGACCACTTGGGCAATCGCACCCACGATCGCAACAGCGGTCGCGATCAGGACATTGTCGGTGGCGAGATAGACCACCAGGAACACGATGGTGGAGAGGAAGTCGCTCGCGAGCCTGGCAAATACGCTCTTCATCGTCGTGCTTTCCGTTTCCTCGGGCAGGATGATCGTTGTGATGTTGCTATTGCAGCGTCTAGCGTGACGGCAGTGCGCCCGTAGGCGGCGTCCCGTACTTGGCCGCGCGATATTGCGGATACCAGCGGGTGAAGTACACCGCGGCATTGCGCGCGGCGAAGGCGATCAAGAGGCCGGTCCACAGCGGCAGGGCGGGCACATAGAGCACCGTGATGTTACCGATCAACATCAACAGCGTCGCAGCGGTCCAGGCTCCGGTGATCAGGTAGTTGGCATAGAGGAAGCCCGGCTGCTTCGCGATCTCGGCGTCGACCTGTTCGAGCGCATATTGCCGCGTGAAGGGATGGCCGATCAGGATCGAGGCGAACGACACCAGCAGGATGCCGGCATCGACAGCGATCTTCACCGCGATGGTGCTTGGCGTCGGATCGACGAAGGTGAGGTAGCCGCCGACTGCGGTGAACACGATCACCGAGCCGATGCCGAGGATCTTGATGCTGCGGCCGCGCGCGATATCGAACGCGATGACGGCAAGGCAAATCAGTGCGGCAGCGAGCAGGCTGACCGTGGCCGAGGTCACCAGCATCAGGGTGGCGAAGGCGCCGTAGGGAGCGAGGATCAGGAAGATCGTCATTGGGAGCCTCAAAGGCTGATCTTTACATCGTAAAGATAGAGTAGGGGTGGGCAGGGTAAGCGTCAAGTGAAATCTTTACAGTGTCAAAATCGTGATGGATAGAAGGAAAAATAAGACTTATCAATGAGTTGCTCGCGAGCAATCAATTCATGCCGCCCAAACTGATCCGCGACAGCGTCGTCACCGCACAGGTGATGAGCAGGCCGATGGTGATGAAGATGCCGCCGGCCCGCCCGATCGAGAACCGCAGCGAGCCGGGCGCCGCATACATCCCGAGCGGATGAATCAGCCGCGACAGCAGCAGCGCCGCCATCAGGAGGTGCACGCGCGACGGCGATGCTCCCGCCATTTCCAGGAAAGCGACCATCAGCGTGATGATCGGAACATACTCCATGAAATTGGCATGGACACGGATCGCGTTACGCAGCGCGAGGTTGCCGCCGTCGCTGAACGGCGCTCGGCTGCTTCGCCGCAGCCGGATCACCTGCAAGGCGAGGACCGCGTAGAGCAGGGCGAGGATTGCAAGGTAGCCTGCCGTGATCGAAGGCATGTGCATGCGAACCTCCTCGGTGCGTCGTCGACATGTCTCCCACAACGTCATTCCGGGGCATCGCACAGCGATGAACCCGGAATCTCTTGACCGACAATCTCCGGATTCCGAGTTCAGCCCTGCGGGCTGCCCCGGAATGACGGAGGTGCGACGCTATTCGGCTCCCACCCAATTGCCGTGGAATCCATCCGGCACGCGGTGGCCGAGATGAACCAGCGCGGTCGGGCCGGCTTCGACGTCGGTGGCGTTGAAGACGGCGAGGTCGCTGCGGTTTTCGAGGGCGCGCCAGACCACCGCGAGCAGCCAGCCGTCGCCCTCGGCCGCGTCAGCGCTACGCTCGACGAACACGGGCTCGGAGATGGTGTCGCCGGCAGGGAGCAGATAGTGGCCGAGCCGCTTGCCGCGGCCGTCGACATGCACGATGCCCGACAGCGCACCGAACATCGGCAGGTCGGGGTTGGCGCAGGCGTACCAGCCGTGATTGCTCGCAAATCCTGCGCGGCGATCGTCGACGCGGGGGAATTCGCCGGTGAGATCGTCGAGATAGGTTTGCGTGAAGCGGTCGGTGTTGCCGGAGAGATCGAACGTCCAGCGGCAATAGCGCGCGCGGTTCTTCTTCGGATCGGTCTGCGAGCCGTCGGGATGGTTGAACAGCGGCGCTTCCTCGAACTGCATCACATCGGCGATGATGCGGTTGCCGTCTTCCCACGCGTTCATGACATGGAAGACGTAGCAGGTCTCGGCGCGGAACCAGACGATGTCCTTCGATGCGCCGCTGCGCTTCATCACGCCGACATAGGCGCCCTTCTCGGGCTCCCAGGCGTAGGGCGCCTGTCCCCGCATCGCGCGCTGCATGCTGCCGGTGATCGGCAGGATCGGAAACAGCACATGGTTCTCGGTGACGATGAAGTCGTGCACCATGCTGGCGTAGGGCGCCTCGAAGCGCTCGAAGCGCGTCACCACGCCGGATGAGCTTACAGATCCGTACGACAGCGCCGGCGTCAGCGGACCCGCGGCGTTATAGCCGAAGAACACCATCTCGCCGGTGACCGGATCGATCTTGGGATGCGCAGTGAAGGGGCCTGAGATCGCGCCCTTGTAGTCGCAATAGCCGAGGCGATTGAGCGTGCCGGGCTCGATCTCGGTCGGCAGATGGCTCTCGACGAGCGCGAGCAGCTTGCCGCCGTGGAAGATGATGTTGGTGTTGGCGACGCAGCCGTCCGTCGTGATGTCGGTGGGGGCGTCCGGCAGCTTGCGGCCGAATCCGCCGAACAGCGCGCGGCCGGCGTCATGCTCGGCCTGCCATTTTGCGGTGCGGACCCAGCGGTTGCGATAGCTGGCACGGCCGTTCTCGAGGTGGAAGGCGTGCAGCATCCCGTCGCCGACGAACCAGTGCGCGCCCGGCGCTTCGAACTGCGGATTGGGACCGTTGCGGTACAGCGTGCCGTTCAGCTCGCGCGGCAATTCGCCCGTGATCTTGAGGAACGGCGCATCGGCTTCAAACGGGATCGGCGCCAGATTGGTTCGCGCCGTGTTGGATGTGACCTGGTCGAGCATTCCGCATCTCCCTGCATTTTGATCTTTACACCGTAAAGATATCAGTAGGGATGACGCCATCGATCGTCAAGCAAAATCTTTACAGTGTAAAAATTGCGACCTATAACGGCGGCATGGCAAGATTATCCAAAGAAAACAAGGCGACTCGGCCAACACGGCCTCCGACCCGTCGGGTTGCGCGTGCAGCCGATCGTCCGGCACCGCGGCGCCGGACCAATGACACGCCGTATCATCATGGCGATCTGCATGAAGCGCTATTGAAGGCCGCGGAGCGTGTGCTCGAGCGTGATGGACTGGCCGGACTGACACTGCGTGCGGTGGCGCGCGACGCCGGGGTATCGCATGCCGCTCCTACGCATCATTTCGGCGATCTCACCGGGTTGCTCAGCGAGCTCGCGGCGATCGGCTTCCGGCAATTCGGCCAGGCGATGGCAGCGGCGGACGCTTCAGCGGCGACACCGCCCGAAATGGGCGTGGCGAGCGCCAAGGCTTATGTCGCCTATGCGCAGGCGCATCCCGGCATGTACGGGCTGATGTTCCGCAGCGAGCGGCTCGATCATGCGCGGCCGTCGCTGCACGAGGCGTCCGAGGCGTCGTTCGCCGGGCTGACCCGCGGTGTCGGCGCCAGCCGACATGAGCAGATTTCCAAGGAGCAGCTTACGTTGGACCAGGCGGCCGCGATCGCGTCCGCCTGGTCGCTGGTGCATGGCTTCACCATGCTGCTGCTCGACGGCCGCCTCAAGACGATTCTGGATCGGTCGCCCGAGGGCACATCCGTGGAGGCGTTGTTGACCGCGATGCTGCGTTTGTCCGCGGGCCGCTCAGCACGGCCGTAACCGTTATTGCGCCTGAGGCGGCGTTCTAGCGTTTCGTCAGCGACGTGGAGCGGCCGCTCTGCCCGATCGTCTTCACTTGGTCCGCGCCGCATTTGAAATCGCGGGCGAAATCGTCGGCGGCCTGCCGCGCCAGCTCATTGGCGTTGGGGTTGGCCGCGACGTCGACATAGGCGACGTGACAGACCTCGCCTGGCGGCAGCCGCGTCACGGCGAGCATCGCCCGTGAGACGGGGCCGCCTTTCTTGTCCTGCTCGCTGCTGTCGGCGATCTGCCAGCGCTGGATGATCGCGAAGGGCTTGCTGCCCGCGGCACGCCATTCGACCGTATCGCCGGTCGAGCTGAACGGGCCGAACCAGGCCTGGGCCGCCGGTTCCCTGGCTGCTGCCGCGCGGTTTCGGCCCACCGAGACCACTTCGCGCAGATCGCCCTCGTTGATCAGCACCACAAGGCCGGATTTCCCCGGGCAGACCCGCGTGCCGCTGCCGTCCTCCGCGTTGGGCTCGCCGATCATCCGGCAGGCCTTCGGCGCGGTCGACGTATAGAAGCTGCTGATCGTTTGGGCGCCAGCCTGACCAGGATTTGCGCTGGCGAGCGCCACAACGATTGTTGCAAAAGCAGGGTATTTCATCGGGGGAAACCTGCGATCCGGACGTTACTTTGTGTCTGACATATGCAATCTGGGGAAGGTTCAACAGACACGCGGGAAACACCTGACAGGCGCGCGGAATCGTCCTAGAAGGGCGGCTTCGCAATTTCTGTCGTGTGCACCTTGCGTGCCGTAATCTCGATCGTCATGACCACATCATTCTCGCACAAGCCCTATCGCGTCGGCCGTTCCCGTACTGGCCTTGGCCTTTTCGCCACCAAGCCGATCAAGAAGGGGACCAAGATCATCCGCTATTTCGGGCCGCTGCTCGACTCGAAGAAGAAGGATGAGGACGCGATCGAGAACAAGTATCTGTTCGAGCTCACCAACCGCTGGACCATCGACGGCTCGATCCGCGAGAATGTCGCCCGCTACATCAACCACGCCTGCCGGCCGAATGCAGAATCCGACGTCAAGCCGCGCAAGCGCAAGGTGTTCATCCGCGCCATCAAGGACATCGAGCCGGGCGACGAAATCAACTACGACTACGGAACCGACTATTTCAAAGCCTATCTGAAGCCGATCGGCTGCAAGTGCGATGCCTGCGAGAAGAAGCGCAAGAAGAAGCGCGCGGAGGCGAGGGCGGAGCGGCTGCGGCTGAAGGAAAAGGCCGAGCGGAAAGCCAAGCGCGAGGCCGAGAAGCTCGCCGAGGCGCGGGCCAGGCGGAGGAAGGCCGGCGCGAAGAAAGCTGCCAAAGCCAACGGCAAGGTCGGCGACGGCACGACGCTGAATGGCACCGCGCTGAATGGCACCGCGCTGAATGGCAAGGCCCTGAACGGCAAAGCTCTGAACGGCAAGCACCTCAACGGCCACAACCTGATGGCCGCGCCCGGCAAGCGGGCGGCCCCGTCAAAGCGCGGCGCCGCACGCGTGCTGCAGGCCTGAGTTCCGAAACTAATCCTGCTCGGCGATCGTCATGATGCGCGTGCCGGATGGCGCGCGGGACGCGGCAGATAGGCGCATTCGGCGAGCGTGGTTCCGTCGAGTTCGCGCATGAAGGCCTCGCGGGCCGCCGCAAGCCTCGCCTTCAGCCGGCAGCGCGGCAGCAGCACGCAATCGCCGCCATCGTCCCTGAAACATTCGACCAGCGCGCTGCCGCCTTCGAGCGCGCGCACCACCTCGCCGAGCGTGATCGCCTGCGGGGCGCGCGCCAGCGAAAATCCGCCGCCGGCGCCGCGCTGGGTCGCGATGAAGCCGGCCTCGGCCAGGTCGCGCACCACCTTGGCGAGGTGATTGCGGGAAATGCCGAACTCAGCCGCGATCTCGCTGGTCGCAAATGAGCGGTCCGGCTCGCCGGCCAGCCGCATCAGCGCGCGCAGCGCAAAATCCGTGAATGATGTCAGGCGCATGGAAGCCCTTCGAAATCAGCACTTGGCGGATCCGCTATAGCAGTCTAAATAGGTATTTAAAATACCTATTTAGGATGTGAGGCATGACAGGAGCAGAGCGCCGCGAGCAGATCACCGCCGAGATCGTTGCGCGAACCGGGATCACCGAGGCCATGATCGAGCAGTTGGTGCACGCCTTCTACGCCAAGGTCCGCAACGACCCAATGATCGGGCCGGTGTTCGATGCCAGGATCACTAATTGGGAGCCGCATCTGGCGCAGATGGGCGCGTTCTGGTCGTCGGTCGCGCTGATGACCGGGCGCTATCACGGCACGCCGATGGTCAAGCACATGAAGCTGCCGGTCGATGCCGCGCACTTCGACCGCTGGCTCGAACTGTTCGAGGCGACGGCGCATGAGCTGTGCCCGCCGGTCGCGGCGCTTCATTTCATCGAGCGCGCGCGGCGCATCGCGGCGAGTCTTGAGATGGGCGTCGCCAGCGGGCAAGGCGTGATGCTTGGGGTTGGGGAACGTTACAGGCGAAGCGAAGCAGGAGCAGTGCAATGAGGAACAGGGCGAAAGCGATCGCACGTGCAATCGACGGTGCGTGGTTTCAACAGGATCAGGCCGATCCGTTTTCCGGCAGCAGCCTGGTGCCGATGCTGATCATTGGCCTCGCGCTGACCTTCGCGGGCATGATAGTCGCGGTGGTTCTGAGCTGACAGAAGAGAACGGCCGCAGCGTTTGCCGCGACGGCCGCTCGCAACGTTCCGCATTCGCCCTACGCCGCGACCGTCTCGCCGCTGCGGCGCAACCCGACATATTGCAGCTCGGCGAACACGCCGGTGGCGA